>NZ_LMOL01000011.1:26545-77986 GCF_001424565.1 Arthrobacter sp. Leaf141 | reverse complement strand
GCCTTGGAGCTCGATGGTCCGCTGGAGGTGTTCCGGGGTGATGGCGAAGCCGTCCGGCAGTTCACCGTCGTTCCTTCCCAGCTCGGGGCCAAGCGCCCGGCCGACGTCGAGCAGCACGCCCCTGGTGACGATCTTGGCGGCGGCAGTCTCGATGCCGGTCACCAGGTCGCCTTCGGAGGTGACGACGTCCCCGGCGGCGCGGCCGTTCCAGGCCTTGCCCTGGTCAAAGATGTGGCCCAGGCCGTCCCATTGGGTGGAGCACTGCAGCGGCATGGCGATCACGTCGTCCGCGCCGCCGAAGCCGTGCGGGAAGCCCTGGTTGCCGCGTTCGGCGTCCACTCCGGTGTCCGTCATGGTGTGGACGGGGTTTGTGCGGCGGCGCCAGCCCTTTTGCGGGCCGTTGGTGTCGAACGGCTGGGACAGCGAGAACGCCTCACCGGTCTTCACCAGTGCCGCGGCTTCGACGCGCTTGGCGGCGTCGATGAAGTTCAGGGTGCCCAGGACGTCGTCCTGGCCCCAGCGGCCCCAGTTGTTGTGGGCCGCTGCCATGGCGCGGATGCTGCCGAGCGGATCGTCACGCCGGATAACCGGGGAATCAGTTGATTCCCCGGTGCCGCTGGTTGGTGCTGTGTCCTGGGTGGTCACTTTACGCGTCACCTGGACGTCCTGTGGGTCGCCGAAGAACTTGGCGGGCACCAGCAGCGGTCCGGTGGGCAGGAAGCCGGGGGCGTTTTTGGCGCGGTACCAGTCCGAGCCGATAGCGGGCATGTCCTTGCGGAAGACGTATTCACGGGTGGTGATGTCGTTGACCATGGTGTAGCCGAAGACGTAGTCCAGGGCTTCCTCCGGGGTGACGCGGAATGCCGTCTTCCCGATCACCGCAGCGAGCTCCAGCTCCCAGTCGTGGGACTTGGAGTAGGACGGCAGGGTGAGGTCGTCCGTGGCGGAGGCGATCGCCGTCGGGAGGCCGATGAAGAAGTACGGCGTGCCCTGGCCTGCGCGCTTGTCCATCATGGCCGCGGTCTTGGCGCGCACTTCCTCTTCGTCCTCGCCGGGTTCGCGGTGGGCGGCGGCGAGGTCGATGACGTGCTTGCGCTAGTTCGCGCCGGTCTGCAGGACCTGGGCAGGTTCCACCGGTGCGAGGATTTCGACGTCGGCCAGGGCCAGGCCGGTGTCCTTGCCTGCGGCAGGACCCGGTCTTCAACCAGCAGGCCGGCGCGGGCCTTGCTGTCGCCGGCTTCCTGGAAGCGGATGAGTGCATAGGTTTCAGCCATGGTGTCTTAGCCCCGGCCCTGCTTGGCGTACGGGTTCAGGAGGGCTTCCTTCATCTCGGGGGAGGCGCCTTCCTCGGTGGCCGTGAAGCCTTCGGCCGGGGGGAAGGATTCGGTCATGGAGTGCGGCATGGCGCCGTTCTTGTAGAAGTTGTTGGAACCGAGCGAGGGCTTCCAGGTGTTGGCGTCCCAATCCGGGACGTAGTTGCGGTAGCCGCCGGAGTTCAGCTCCACCCGCAGGCCGGAGGGGTCGCGGAAGTAGAGGAAGTTCTGCTCGCCCACGCCGTGGATGGAGGGGCCGTATTCCATCGGGGTGCCATTTTCCATCATGACATCGGCGGTGCGGAGCAGGTCCTCGGTGGCGTCCACCCAGAAGGCGATGTGGTTGACGCGGCCGGCGCGGCTGGAGGTGTCCAGGACAACGCCGAGGTCGTGGGACTTTTCGTTGGTGGTCAGCACGGAGAACACGGTGATGGGTGCTTCGTCCAGGTCCACGAACGCCATGACGCGGAAACCGAGGGCCTCGTTGTACCACTTGGCGAAGCCGCGGACATCGGAGGATGCCACGGTGACGTGGTCAAGGAAGCGGGGGGCGGCGGCGTGGCTGCTGCGGCGCTCCGGGCGGTCCGGGTAGGTGGACTCGAAGCCGGGCTCGGCCACAAACTTTTCCACGTCGTAGAACAGGCGCATGTGGTGGCCGTAGGGGCCGGTGAACTCGTACGCCTTGCCGAAGCCGTGCCCGCCGGGCGTCCAGGTTCCCTGCACGCCGGTGGCTTCGATGCGCTCGGCGGCCGCTTCCAGGGCCGCCTGGGAGTTGGTGCGCCAGGCCATCCGGCCCAGGGACGCTTCCGGTCCTTCCGTGATGACCAGGCTGTAGCAGTAGTAGTCGCCCCAGCAGCGCAGGTAGACGTTGCCGTCCACGCGGTCGATGATGCGCATGCCGAACTTTTCCTCGTAGAACCGTGCCGAGGCTTCGACGTCCGGAGTAGTGATCTCGAGGTGGGCAAGATGGGAGAGCGGAGTTTCCACGGTGAAGTCCTTCTGTTACTGGCTGCTATCGGTTTGCTGCAGGTCCTGTAACAACTCTGAACCAGCCCATGTATCCGGGGAAGCGCAGTTTCGCTATGAGGACCATCCGCCGCATGAATACAGTCGCCCGGTCTCCAGCGAAGACCGCGGCGCCCCAACGTCCAGGTCATAACAAACGACAATGCCGGGCATCGAAGATCTCTATTTCCGCCACCAACCCCGGCTGGCTAGGTTGAATGTCATGTACCCCCGCACCAACGTTCAACTGTCTGCACAGGCCCGGCAAGATCCGAAGAGGACGTGGGCGACGCTCTCCCATCTCCAGGAACGCTGGAAGCGACGGATGTAGAAATCACGCTCACTCTCAACGGTGAAGTAAATGCAGAAGGAATGACGACGGACATGATCTTCGCCGTTTGGGCGGTTGATTTCGCACGCATCCCAGACCACGCCGTTGCTCCCCGTTGACCTTGGTTCTCACCGGCAGCCCGGCTGGAAACGGTGCGCGCCTTAAGGCTCCCCGATCCGCTGACGTCAATGCAGGGCTTGGGGACAATCAGCAACACCATACGCGGATTCCGGTTCGCTGACACTATCTTGTTGGCGTGGAAGCGTTCACGGAAACGGCCGCGACAGCGACAACGTAAAAGACTGATACGCAAGCGTATGCACAAAGAGGAGAGACGTTTTGACAAGTTACGAACAGTCCACAGAAGTGGTTTCGCCGCCGCCTCTTGACCCAGAATGCGCCACAATCTTGGCCAATATCCCGCCGTTTCCAACCCTCACGTTGGAGACCCTTCAGGCCGCGCGTCAGCCGCCGGCGGGCTACGAACCTCCCTCCGATGCGGTTTTGTCTCAAAACGGCGCTTTCACCATAGAGGAATGCACCATTCCCGGCGGAGCCGGGGCAGATATCAGCGTCGTGATTTGCACTCCCGCCCAGTCTGCCCCTCCCCGGCCAGCACTTTATCTGGTGCATGGGGGAGGGATGTTCAGCGGAACCGCAAGGCAAAGCATGCCCGCCTATATGCATCTTGCAGAAGCTCTGGGTCTGGTCATCGTGGCAGTTGAGTATCGACTGGCCCCCGAGACACCCTACCCGGGGCCTGTGGAGGACTGTGCCGCCGGCCTGGCCTGGACGTTTGAGAATGCGGAAAAACTGGGAATTGATGGCAATCGCGTCATTGTCCTGGGACAGAGTGCCGGCGGCGGACTGGCAGCCTCCCTCATTCTGCTCGCACGGGACCATGGGCACCGGATGCCTCTCGGGCTGATGCTGACTGCACCGATGCTGGATGATCGAAACAACACGGTCTCGGCATGGCAGATGGAGGGTATTGACACTTGGGGCCGCTCGCGCAACGAGGTCGGCTGGACTGCTCTCCTCGGTAGCCAGAGGGGAACGCCTGGAGTACCCCCGTACGCGGCGCCCGCCAGGGCGACTGATCTGTCCGGCCTGCCGCCCACGTTTTTGGATGTGGGGTCAGCGGAAACGTTTCGTGATGAAGTAGTGGAGTTCGCCAGCAAGATCTGGAAAAGCGGAGGGCAGGCCGAACTCCATGTATGGCCCGGCGGCTTCCATGGCTATGAACTGCTCGCACCAGCGGCGTCGATTTCGCGCGATACGCGGACCGCGCGGGAGGCGTGGCTGCGGCGCGTGTTGGCCGGGGGAAGCTCAACTAAAGCATGAGGCATCCTCGCCTTGGGAATAGCCCACACAATAGGGAATGCCGCGTTGCTCAAGGAGCAATGCGGCATTCTGTCTGCCCGGTCTCTCGTCCGACATGCTGTCAGGCTGGCGGGCGGCTGCCGTCAATGGCGGCGCGGATCCGTTCGGTGGCACTTCCAATGAGGTCGACGCCGGACGCGTCGCCAAGTGCCATGAGGTAGACAAGGCAATCGGCCAGTTCTGCCTGTATCCCTGGCCTCGTTTCGTCAGTGATGGGTTCATCGGCTGTAAATTGCAGCAGCGCAGCGATTGCTCCCACACGGCCAGCGAGTGCCAGCGTCAGATTGTGCGGCGTCTGCAAGGGGGACCATCCGTGCACGTCACTCAATTCACGGAAGGCAGCACGCAGTTCGTCCAGAGAAGTTCCGGGCACGATGAATTTTCCTGTCTTTTGCAGGGCCACGTTCATGTGGCCGGTTCACGCCTTTTACTCCCGCCCCCTCGCTGATGGGCAGGTACCGTGGACCAAACGGGAGAAGTTGGGCATTTCAGAATGTTTTCGCCGTTTCAGACGGGATGCGCCGCTAGAACGTCTCGATGTGCGCCCGTAGGTGGCTTCCGTCGTTGCTCAGCCAGCCTTTTCCAGCGGCGTACACGAGCATGTTGGCAAAGCGGTAGTTCCAGCCCATCCCGATCCGACCGGCGCATTCGCTTTTGATCCAGGACACGGAAACCATGACTTCCTGGCCCTCCAGTTTGCCTGCCGCTGTCGACTCAAGCAGCCGTGGGAGGCTGTCCTTGGCTGCAGTGGAGAGCATCACCTTGAAGCTGGTGCAATCGTCTGGTTCATCAAGCGCCACAGACCCTGGGCTGACGCGAACATGCATGGGATCTCCTTGGATCAACGGTTACCGGTGGTAAGTTCCACTATGCCGAGGGTCGGAGAATGTCCGGAAGACGAGCTTTTGGATAGCCGGTATCGCCTCTCGTTATGCCCGTAGGGTCAGGGGCGCGCCGAGTGTTGGTTGCCCGCCAGGAGATAGGAAGCCACCATGCCGGCCAGCTTCTCGGCGATCTGCGGCCAGTCGAAGTTTCCGCTGCCTTCCATGGTGCTGCCGAGGCCCAGCCGGCGCGCTACGACGCTGTAGACAACATTGAAGCTCCAGTCGACGTCGGTCTCGTGGAGGAACCCTTCGGGCCACTGGTTCAAGACGTCTGAGAAGTTTTTTGCCAGGACAGCATGCGACGCCGCGCCGCGGCTCGAGATCGTTTCGTCCTGGGTGGCACGCAGCATGAATGGCCGGAGAATATCCGCGTATCGGCGGAGGACCTCTATCGTGCGGTCGACAGCTGCCTGCGCCACTGATTCCAGTCCTGGATCCGGGCTGATCGACAAAGATTCGAAGAGATGGTTTGAGACGGCGTCGATGTCATCCATTTTTCGGCCGTGGGCTACGCGGATCAGTTCATCTTTGCTCTGAAACCGCGCGTAGATGGAACCGATGGATACGCCGGAAAGGCCACTGACATCAGCCAGAGTGAATTCATCGCTGCCCCGCTCTTGAAGCAGGGCCAGGGCCGCCTCGATCGTCTTTTCGAACGATTGGCGGCTCCTGGCCTGCTTGGGCTCACGGGACTTGGTGTCCGGAAGCGTCACAAGGTGATCCTACAGAGGATTCCTTCGTCTGCGGCATTCCTTGCCGCCCGCAGCTCCCAATCGCCGGCGGGAATGACCCAGCGGGACTTCGCTGTATCCCAGCGGCGGAAGCCGAGCGGGTCCGCTGTGATCCTTGCCCCGGCACTCGCACCGGCGGGCACATCCAGTGCTGTGAAGCCCATCAGTCGGAACCCTGTTCCGCCAGGTGCCTTGCCATAGAGCTGGACGATGTCCCGACCCGGCGACGTGCCAGTATTGCGGAGCGTGACGTGGACTTCCACGCCTTCCACCCCCGCAGCATTGTCGCCCCGACCAAGCGTGGGTGATGCCGGCAAGGCGTCAACTAGTTTGAATTCCGTATACCCGAGGCCGTAGCCGAACGGATATCGTGGGCTTCTTCCGGACGTTTCGAAATGACGGTAGCCCGCTGGTTCGCTGGCTGCGTAGTCCAGTGTCAGGTCAGCGTCCAAGCCTGTGCCCCAGCCGGGGATGTCCTCGTCTTGTTCGGGGAAGGATACCGGGAGCCGCCCGGAGGGTGCGGAGGCACCGGTCAGGACTGATGCAAGGGCGTGCCCGAACTCCTGCCCGGGGAACCAGACAATGACCAGACCCTTCACTTTCTCTGCCCAGGGCAGCAGCACTGCTCGGGAGGCGTTGACCACCACCACAGTTTCCGGGTTGACCGCTGCCACTGCTTCAACCAGGCGATCGCATGCAGGTTCCAGGGCTGCTGTCGTCCGGTCAGCGCTTTCGCGCGAGGATCCCTGCTCGTCGCCGACGACCAGAATGACCGTGTCCGCCCAGTCCGCAAGTTTGACGGCGTCCTGCAGGGGATCGGTGGTTTTTTCGGGTGTAGCGACGGCAGTGATGGCCTGCACCCTGCCGGGTTGGAATGCCGTCTCGACCGAAACCTCCACCTCGCCCGCGGGGAGGTCAAGGCTGATTTGGTGCGTTTCGGCCCTCGCGACAGCCCCCATGACATCGTCGGGGGCGGGAGGCGGGACTTCCAGCACGTGCCTGCCGTTGACGGTGAGGGTGCTGGTTCCCGTACCGCCGGCTCCGAGTGTCCAGCGCGCCGCGGCCTCCAGCTTCAGGCGGGCGGTGATACGGGCGCGGCCAGGAACGCCGGCGCCCAGGCCCGGTACCGATCCGAACCACACGAATGACGACGATTGCCGGACCTCGCTGTACAGGACGTCAGCGGCACCGTGGGCGGCAGGTGTGAGGATCTCGAGCAATGCCCCTGGTGTGCCGTCCGGCGCTGTGCTGCCGAGTTCGGTCAGTGGCAGGGGCGAGGACGGCTCGGCCCCCGCCTCGTATGCCACCTCCACGTCCGGTCCTACGGCATCCCGGATGGCATCCAGTGGCGTGACGACCTCGCCTTCGGGCCGGACGGTTGCGAAGGTGCCGCCCTGGAAGCAGGGCTTTGCGGCGTTGGGACCAACAACGGCCAACCTCCGGGTCCTAGCCAGATCCAGGGGCAGCACGTTATCCCTGTTCTCCAGCAGCACGAATGATGCAGCGGCAGCTCTGGTAAGGACATCGCGTTGCTCTGCAGACGTGAGGATGCGGGCAGGTTCGGGCGCCGTTCCTCCTGTACGGCGTCCGGTCCTGTCAGCGAGCCGGGTGATGCGTTCGACGGCGTCACGCAGCCGCGCTTCCGGAATGTCCCCGGCAACAACGGCGTCGGCGAACCGGTCGCCCAGAAACTTGGCCGGTCCTGGCATCTCCAAGTCCAGCCCCGCGGTGGCTGACGCGGTGGTGTCATCCACTCCAAACCAGTCCGAAACCACCACGCCGTCGTACTGCCAGTCGTCCTTGAGTATGCCGATCAGTTCCGCGTTCTGGGAGCAGTGTGTGCCATTGACCCTGTTGTAGGCCATCATCAGCATCCAGGGGTTTGCCGTACGAACTGCTGTTTCGAAGGGCCGCAGGTACGTCTCCCGCAGGACCGCCGGCTCAAGGCGCGAGTTCATCCGTCGCCGTTCGGTCTCCGTGTCGTTCGCCACGACATGCTTGGTGCAGGACCCGACGCCCTGGGACTGGACGCCCCGCACCCATGCGGCACCGAGCATACCTGTCAGGTACGGGTCCTCGGAGAACATCTCGAAGGCCCTCCCCGAGAGGGGAGAACGCGGAAGGTTAAGGTTCGGTCCGAGGACGACATTGACGCCTCGTTCCAGCCCCTGCTGGCCAATTAACTGTCCGACTTCGGACACCAGTTCCGGGTTCCACGTGGCGGCCAACGCCGTTCCGGACGGCATGATGAGGGAAGTGTCCCGTTCGTCCATGGTCTTGCTGACGATTCCGACGGGACCGTCGAGCAAGACCATCTCTTCGACGCCTGTCTCTTCGCTGCGCGTCATACTCCAACCGGTGCGGCCACCGGTTAATTGGGCACCACGGAGGCTGGAAACAGGCACCGCTTTCGCCGCAGTGCCTGCCACCGGACCAACGATCACCGGGCCGCGACCTTCTCAGGCCCAGCAACAGCATCCGAGGACTTCAACAGCGGCAGGACGCGTTCTGAGAAGAGCTGCATGGACTGCTCGGTGAAGCGGCGGCGTTCCTCGGTGAGGGGGCCGCCCATAAGGGCGAGGAGAACGTTGCCGATGCCCAGGTCAGCGTACTTTTGGAGTTCGGCGGCGACTGTCTCCGGGCTGCCGTACAGGCACCAGGTGCCTTTGTACCCTTCAGTACGGGCGTCCGGTGCCGGACGAAGGTTTACGCCGCTGATGGCTTCGGCCGCCTTGTTGGCTGCGTGCTCGCGCTCCACTGCTTCCTGGTACTGCTCCAGGATGATGTCCATCTCCTCGGCGGCCTGTTCGTCGGTTTCGGCGATGTGCACGTGCTGGTAGGAGTGCGTGGTCCATTCCAGTGCTGCCTTGACAGCCTCTTCGGAGTGGCCGGCAGCTTCGAGGGCGTTGCGGTAATTGGTGAAGTTCTTTTTCACGAACTCGAAAGCGTTGCCGCTGTCGATAACGGGGGGCGCGAAGGCGAGGATGAATGCAGGTTGGGCTTTCTTTGCAGCGCGTTCCACGCTGGAGGGGCGGGCTGCAACCGACATGACGCGGGGCTCCGGCTTGGTGTAAGGGGCCGGGACGATTCGGGACACAACCGATCCTCGGTAGTGGCCGTTGTCGAAGGTAACCGGCTCGTCACCGGGCTTCTTCGCCCATAGTTTTTCGGCGATTTCGAGGTTCTCGTTAGCGAGCCGTGAGCTGTCCTGGAAGTTCACCCCGAAGCCGATCATTTCTTCAGGGGTGGTTCCGCTGCCAACTCCGACCAGCAGCTTGCCGTCCGTCAACTGATCCAGCAGTGCCAGCCGCTCCGCGAACCGGACGGGGTGATGCAGGGCCAGCGTCTGAACGGAGAACCCGAAGTGCATGCGGTCCAGCTTTCCGGCCAGGTAAGCGGCGAACACGAACGGGTCGCTGGCGGGGGGAGCATAGCCAGTGAAGTGGTGGTCCGGCAGGAACACGGCGTCGAAACCCTTTTGTTCGGCGTCAATGGCGTGCTCCACCATGGCCTGCATCACCGGGCGGTCTTCCTCCGGGCTGCTGGAGCGGGAGGTGAGAAACAGGGAAAAGTGCATGGAAAACTCCTGGAAATTGGCGGTTTAGAGATTGGCAGGACGAGGGCGCTAAGCCACATGCGGTTCGGCAGCGGCATCGTCGCCCGTGGGGTTTACGGACAGAAATTCGGCGGGTGACACGGGTTCCAGTTGCGCGGCGGCCCTGCCAACGAGGCGTCGGAACCACTGGTGTCCCGGATCCCCCGACTTGGACGGATGCCACCAGGCGCACTCAACGAGGGTGGGAAGGCTGATGGGCAGTTGCATGATGCGTACGCCTGCTACGTCCGCCAACAGACGGGCCAAGCGCTCCTGGACCAGAGCAAGCCGGTCAGTACCCGCGACAGCGAAAGGAAGCATCAGAAAGGTGTCAACGATGACGTCGGTTTTCTCGCCCAGCTGGAGGTCATAGACGCGCCGGTCAGCGAGCGTGGAGGCCACCTCTACACCGAACAACCTCGCCCACCGAGCGTCCCGCATTTCCTCCACCGTGAGGGCGCGCCGGGGTGAATCCGCGCCCGTGACGCAAACCCAGTTGTCCGTGAACAGCTCGTTGTGCGGAAACCCGGAGAAGTGACCCTTGGGTATGAGCATCAGGTCCGCGTTCTGCAACGTCTCCTTGATACGATCCACGGCCAAGGGCGTGACAGCGTCAAAGTGCACCTGAACACCGGGGGCCTCCTCCTGCAGCATGGCCATGAGTTTTCCGGATAGCACCGTGAGGCAATAATCCGAAGTGATCACACGGAAACTCCTGGTCGAAGACGCTGGATCGAAGACCGCTTGGGCATCGAAGGTGCGTTCCACAAGGCGAAGGATCTCAGAGACATCCTCCTTGAGGACCTGCGCCAAGGGCGTGAGCTCATAGGCGGAGCCCACGCGGGTCAACAACTCGTCGTCGAACTGCCTTCGCAATCGCTGCAGTGAAGAACTCATCGCCGGCTGGCTGATCCCGATCCGTGCACCAGCCCGGGTAACGTTCCGCTCCTCGAGCAGCGCGTCGAGCGAGACGAGCAGGTTGAGGTCGGCTGTCAGCAAATTGACCATGTTCTTCTCCACGTTGAGGGGTTTGGTCTCATACGGCGTAACCCGAATTAGAATCTTGATACTAATTATGAGTCAGCCCACAGCTTCGGTCAATGAGCCCAGGTCTTGTGCTTACTTCGTTTGTTTCTTATTGCGGCCTCCGGCCTCCGATCCCGCCGCTGATCGCATGTGCAACTGACAAGAGTTGGTCCCGGCATTGGATGAGCCGCGAAGGTGATTCGGAGCCGGAAAATCCATTGAGGGTCAGCGTTACGGCTACCTGCCCTGAGGAGTCAAAAACCGGGGCGTGGAGTGATGTCACTCCCGCCGGGTCATCGATGGATGCCGGACCCGTTGATGCCGTCCGCTCCAGCAGCCTGGGGAGGACACCGCTAAGATCGGGAGCCGCGGTGTCACTTGGCACCGCAACCATCCGCTCGAACTCCGCCGCAGTCGCCTTACCAGCGGAGACTGCATAACCGGTTTCACGTACGTGCCGCAGCTCAGCATGGGCAACTTCGGGATCAACATGCCCCACGACGTTGCGGGCGTTGGTAATCCAGCGCGACTCGGCGGCCTCTCCGGCCCACGCCACATGAAGCGGGGCCAGGGGTGCCGCCAGGGGAAAGGAGACCCCTACCCGTGAAGGCGAGCCTACGGGAGAGCTAGCCATGCCCGCTGCGGTCAAAACGACAACTGAGTCATCGACTACGCCGCTGACCAGGACCTCAAGTTTGAGTGCCTCTGCAAGGGCCTCGATCTCAGGCCTGGCAACGTCTGCAGCTTTAACATGGCGCGTCAGCGCTGTTGCGGGGGAGATGATCGACGGAATGCTGAAGGAGCCGTAGCCGCCACGCAGGAATAGCAGTGGCAGATCTTTTGACTCGCCCACCCCGAGGGCTTTTACACGTCCGATGACGATGTCATGGTCCCCGGCGCGGATCACGTTTTCGATGTCGCAGTCGATCCAGGCAGCCGCCCCCTCAAGCTGCGGGCTACCGGAAGGTGTATCGGCCCAGGCATTGGCGCTGAAGCGGTCGTCGGCCTTGCGGGAAAACGCCCGGCAGACGTCCTGCTGGCCCGCGGTCAGGACGTTGGCGCAAAAGGAGCCGGCTTCCTGGATCTTGGGCCAGCTGGTGGAGCGGATATCGGGCATAAAGGCCACAAGGGGCGGGTCCAGTGATACGGAAGTGAAAGTACCGACCACCATGCCGACAGGTTCGTCCTCCCGGGCTGCCGTGATGAGCGTGACCCCCGTGGGGTACTGGCCAAGGACGTAACGGAACCTCGCCGGATTGTCCGGGCTTGTTTCCTGGGATTCAGCGGTGGAAGCAGGAATGGTCTGTGCCATCGGAAGCTCTCCTCTTCGTCGAGTTTTCATCAAGTAAACGCGCCGGGCATGAAGCTATGGAAATAGTTCCAAGGTATGCGGGCTATCGAGAATTCGAATGCATAATCCCATCGATCCAGGGCCGGGGGCAATGATAAGTTCGAGAGGACGCTGGGGCCTCAGAGGGCCCGTCGGTCGGGGTGGAGATGCCCCCGGACGCGCACCTGGCTGGCGTCGTGCCAGTCCCGCTGGCATTCCCGGAACGAGGTTGCGGTGCGCCGTGCAGACTTGTCGAAAACCACCCCATCAGATGCTCAATCAGTCGGGTCACGCCTGGAGCAACAAGCGTCGGGGAATCCTGCGGCCGGGATTCGGATCGGCCGGGTTTACGCCGCACTCCTGATCATCGTCTTACTGGGAGCATTGGACCACACTATTGTGGCGACCGCCTTGCCAACAGTGGTGGGGGAGTTGGACGGGGCCAATCACATGGCTTGGGTTATCACGGCCTACGCCTTGGCCATGACTGTTGCCATGCCGGTTTATGGGCGTCTCGGGGACAGATTCGGCAGGCCCGCCCTGATGATGGTC
The DNA here is from genome assembly GCF_001424565.1 of Arthrobacter sp. Leaf141. Classification (GTDB taxonomy): domain Bacteria; phylum Actinomycetota; class Actinomycetes; order Actinomycetales; family Micrococcaceae; genus Arthrobacter. The sequence continues at coordinate 65,836 of NZ_LMOL01000011.1, read as the reverse complement.
GCACTGGCAATATTCCTTGTAGCTTCTGTGCTTTGCGGCTTCGCGCAGGACATGTTCCAGTTATCCCTGTACCGCGCCATTCAAGGGCTGGGGGGTGCCGGCACGGCTGTTTTGCCGGCCGCGATCATTGCCGACCTTGTTCCACCGCGGCAGCGGCCGAAGTATCTTGGCCCCCTGGGTTCCGTGTTTGGCATTGCAACAGTTGTCAGCCCCTTACTGGGCGGCGCCATCACGGATACGGTCGGTTGGCGCTGGGTTTTCTGGATTAATTTGCCATTGGGCCTCCTCGCGCTTGCAATGGCATTTTCGCTGCGCAAACTCCACGTCGTCCGCGGAACGGGCGGAATGGACTGGGCCGGCATCATGACGATGATCCCTTTCACCTGCACTTTGGTCGGCGCGGTTGCACTCTCTACAGAATCTGATGCTCCTGCCGGAGTCGTGCCCGGTCTGTATCTGGCGGCCGCTGTATTAGGCGTTATTTTTGTGGCGGTGGAGATACGCTCGAAACATGCGCTGATACCGATGCACATGTTCAAAAGCTGGCCCGTGGTCAACGCTGCGGGGCTGGGATTGGTGATAGGTGCCGGGCTGTTCAGCGTGGTGGCCTACTTGCCAAGTTATGTCCAAATGGCCCACTCCACCTCAGCCTCCGTGGCGGGAATGATCCTGCTGCCCCTGGTTCTGGGAATGATGCTCTCCAGCAACCTGAGCGGCTGGATCGTCACCCGTACCGGAAGATATAAGGTTTTTCCGCTTGCCGGTTCTGCCCTGGCCACCGCAGTCGCGCTCTGTCTTCGGTTCCTTCCGCCCGGAACGCCGCTGCCCGTAGTCGGGGTGCTGCTCGCCCTGTTGGGTTTGGCAGTGGGCAGTTTTATGCAGCTCACGGTGGTTGCTGCCCAGAATGCCATGCCGCATTCCGTGGTTGGAGGAGTCACCGCTTCACTAGGATATCTACGGGAACTCGGTGTCACGGTAGGAACTGCCGCTTTAGGCGGACTTTTCGCAGCATCGCTCGCGCAGGCGACGGCCAACAACAGCCTGGGTCTTCCCGCTACGACCCTTACCGACCCCCACTTAGTCCAGGAGCTTCCTGACGCTTTGCAGGCGGGGGTGGCAGACATTTACTCGGGGGCATTCCTCCCCACCTTCGCGGTGCTCGCCGGTATCTTCGCTGTGGGAGTGCTGCTGTCCGTCTTCATGCCGGAGCAGCGTCTTTCGGAAAAGACGACGCACGCCGAGTAGCGGACATCCCGAAACTCCTTGGGGAGCCAAGCTTCTGTCCGGCTCCCCAAGGTGTTCCATCAGGAACAACTACTTCCGGTAGGCCATCAGCCGCACCGGGCCCTGCAGGCCAGCCGGCAGCGTGTCGGCCTCAGGTTCGAAAACGTGGGCGCCCGGGCGTGCCGCCACACCAGCAGCCGCGGCGTCTCCAATGAGCCTGTTGGCCCAGGAGTTGGTGACCGCTATCTCCAGCAGGTTCTCGCCGTTTCTAGCAGCACCGGTGACGTCCACGCTGAAGGGTGGCGTCCAGAGCACGCCCAGGTCCCGCCCGTTGAGGCGGACTTCCGCAAGGTCGTGAACGTCGCGAATTTCCAGGACCAGCCGGTCCGTGGACCCGTTCCCAAGCTGGTCGAGCTGGAAAGTGTGGCTGTACGTGGCTGTTCCGGAGAAGTGTTTTACATCCGTTGGGTAGTCCGAAGGGAGGGGGCCGCTCCAGGGTTCTGCCGCAGTCAAGGTGAGTGGCGAAGGGGACTGGGAATCGCCGTCGAACTCCACATACCAGGGTCCGTCCAGCTCCTGCCCATGCACGGAAATCTCCGGCAGCTCAGGAACTTCCGGCTGTTCAGGGCCCGGAGTCTGATGGGAGTGCTCGTGTCCGAGCAGGACAAATAGGGAACCAAAGGCATCAAGTTCTATGCCGAGGGCCGTTTCCTCGGTTTCCCCGGTGATGATCGAAGCATATTCGCGGCTGGCACTCACTGGATCCCATAGCTCTGCCGTCGTGGTTTTGACACGAAATGTTGCGCGGACCTTCTCCGGCCGGTCGAGCTGGTTACTGATGAAGTACAGATCGCCTTCGTCAAGGCGGCGATGGATCACCGCAAAGTTTGAGCCATCGGCAGCGTCCAGGACCCAGTCGGGACGGGCCTTCATCCTGGCCATGGCGACCGTAAGCCCGCCAGATGCCGGCACTCCTTCCAAGTCCAGAAGGCGTGGCCGTTGCCGGTTCCAAAGGGCATCGACGGCGGCGGTCCAAGCGTCCATGTCGTCCCCTTCGCTCGGTGAGCTCTCCGGCCGCCATCCGGCCACAGTTGCCCCGGCGTCGAGCATTTCGGTGATGCGCTGGACTGCGGCCAGCGTCATCCGGTGGCTGGAACCGCCCAAGTAAAGGAGTCGGTAGGTTACCCCACCGGTACTAAGCAGATGACCGGCTGGCGTAATTGAGATGTGGTTCAACAAGCCATCAAGATTGACGAAATCGAACCCGTATCCTTCAGGGACCTCGGGGGCTGAATCACCGAACACACCGGTCACCGGGGCTTCTTCGCCGTAGAAGTATGCGATGTCCGCGGCGTGCGTTCCTTGCTGAAGCAGGTGGCTGCAGCGTGCGATGTAGTCCATCCATGGCCGGGCAGCGTGGGCCCAGGTCTCGTTTCGGGTGAAGGCCTGGCCCAGGTAGGGCGAGAGGGTCACACCTGGTTTGGGGGCTGCGTCCGGCTGATGGGGAGAGGTATGAATGTTCAGGAGGTTGACGCCCAGGGCGAATTCCATGTCCACGACGGGCTTGAGGTTTCTGGGGGTGAACATATATGGCTTGCCGAACGCGCTCATGGATTCAGCTCCCACAGCTGCTTTTCCATAGATGTTGGCTACGGAGGAGGCGCCGCGCAGATCCGCAACGTACGTTGGTTGGGGCCCGTTGTCCGGTTCGTAGCACCACATCGCTCCCATGGGGACGGCGGCGTGGGAGCGCATCTCGAGGTCGTCGCCCAGCTGTGGGCGGTGGTCCTCCAACGCCTCGGCGTAATAGCCCATTCCCCGTGCGCGTGCGATTCGGGCGATGGTCCCGTAATGCTTCTCCGCCAGAAGCTCTGCGATGGTGCGCCGGAAATCCCACAGGAACGCGTCGCTGCGTTGGGCGCCGCCCACTAAAACGCCACTGACCACGGGCAGCCATGGGAGAAGATCGTAGCCGCGCCGGCTGGCGAACTCCTCCCGCATCGCAGTTGTCCAGTTCTGCGGCCCGGACTCAATGCTGTCACTGAGCAGGGCCGTCACCCCCTTGGAGCCGACGAGTTCCTGGCCCAGGGCATCGTCAAAAAAGCCAAGGTACTGCTCGATATATTCGGCGACCAGTCCGGCGTCGAGCTTGTCTACTTCCAGGCCTGTGGCGTCCGCGGGAGCCGGCCCGTTCAGGTGTCCGGTGAGGGAGTACCCGAAGCGAATGACTGTCCAGTCACCTTGCTGCGGCTCCCAGTCCAGAGTCCCGTCCGGCTGAAGCCGGTCACTCAGATCAATGATGTCCTCAGGCTGGACTGCGGCCAGCTCCTCCGAGGGGCCACCCTCGATGGCATAGAAGTCCGGGACAGGTGCAAAGCCGGCCTTCTCTTCTGCCCGGTTGACCTGGGGACCCGGGAAGAGTTGTAGTCCGGACAGTTTGAAGAGAGGGTTTTGCCCCTCCGGGGCCGGAAACCTCAGAGGTTTGACACCCGGCGCGAATGGAAAGCCGAATCCGGCACGGTCCTGAAGACGAAGCCGGAAATAGCGAGCCGTCACGGCGGGAAAAGCCGCCGAGCGGACGGGGGAAGGGGACGAGGGAAGCTCGACGATCGTCCTGAAGGTAGTACCGTCGTCGCTGGCTTCAAGCCAGGCCAAGGGAGCGGGCGAGGAGCCGAAGCCGTGCAGGGCGGGCAGGCCGGCTCGGATGGAAGCAATCGCGACGGGCTCGTCATAGTCCAACAGAACCCAAGCTGTGCCGCGCCCGTCACGATCGGCAGTATCGGCGGCAGGCAGCTCGGCGGCGGGCCAGAATCGACCGTCGGCCAGCGTATCCAAAGTGCGTTCGCCCGAGGATGGGCCACTGGCGGTAAGCCTTGCAGGGAGGACCGGATGATGGCACTCACGGTGAGGAAGCGCCACAACGGCCACCTCCTCATAGTGGTCGGGTATCTTCATTTCCGACCCACGGACGGCCTTGAACGGGACGTCCTGGAATGGCCCGGATACCGACGGCGGGACAGGTAGCGCCAAGGGTGCCCGATCGGCGGCGCTGACCTTTGTCGTGCTCCAGACGAGCTTTTTCATTCCTGCTGCGGGGCGGACCCATGGGCCTCCGGTGGCACTCCACCCGGCCGAGGTGGCGATCGACAGCTCCAAGCCCAGCCGGTCGGCAGTGTCCGTGGCACACCTCATTGCTGACTGCCAGGCGGGGGAACGGAAGGTGATTTTTTCGGCTACATATTCAGGTGTTCCCATTGAGCCGTTGAACGCCTGCACACCGGCGACTCCGGATGCGGCAAACCACTCCAGGTCCTTGACGATTCCAGCCTCATCAACGTTTCCGTCCATCCAGTGCCACCAAGCCCTGGGACGTGCACTTGCGGGTGGATCAACGAACTCTCGGAACAGCAGGGGGTCCTTGCTCGATTCTCCGTCGCGGGCATGGGGCAGGTCTGGCATCAGAGATCCTTTAGGCAGGGGCAGCTGTATTTGGTCTCACCCTAGGACTCTGGCTGGCACTTTGGGCGCAAAACGACCATGCGGAGTAAGGATGGTGGGCATAGGGGAAAACTATTTCCGCTGTCTCCGCAGGCTTCATCGAAGAACTCCCTGCAGCGACAACGTGGGGACAAAAGCCGATCATCTCCGGATGCCCTTTGCGCCCGCAGTTGGAGGGCGCAAAGGGCATTGGTCAGGAGTGGGACCGGGGCGGCCTTCTGGCCACGGAGTGTGGAGGCTTGCGTGGTTGCTTACGCGTCCAGCACCAAGCGCCGGCTCCGGCACCGTGACACACAGGTCATCATCGTCTGGTTTGCGAGTCGCTCTTCAAGGCTGAGAACTGAGTCACGGTGCTCGGGCACTCCCTCCAGCACCCGCACTTCGCAGGTCCCGCAGGTACCTTCACGGCAAGTCGACAGGATGCTGGCACCCTCCCGGTTGAGGACGTCCAGGACGTTCTCGTCCACCCCTACCATGACCGTCTTCCCGGTTCGGGACATCTGCACCTCAATGGGACGGTTCGGCAGGTGCTCCACCTTCTGGGCAGCGAAGCGCTCTACCACCAGCCGGAAATCTGCATCGTGCCTGCTAGCGGATTCCTCCAAACCTGCCAGAAGTTCGTTCGGGCCACATGCATACACGAAGGCATCTTCGGCGGGGATCCTTGACCAGATGTCATCAAGGTTGTATCGGCCGCGTTCGCTGCTTGGCCAGACGTAGACGTTTGCCGGGTGGCTCTGCAGCAGGTCTTCCAGGTAGGGCATGCGTTTCCTGTCGCGGCCAAGAAAGAGCAGGCGCCAGGGTGTGCCACGGCGCTCAGCTTCTTCGATCATGGGAAGTAGGGGAGTGATGCCAATGCCGCCGGCGACGAACAGCAGGAACTGGGCTGGCTTCAGCCGGAAGTGATTCCGGGGTCCCCGGATGCTCAGCCGGTCTCCGACCTTGACCTGGTCATGGATGAGCTTGGACCCACCTCGGCCGCTGTCTTCCTTCAAGACAGCTATCCGCAGTTCAGAGGTTCCCGTTTGACCGCACAGCGAGTACTGCCTCAAAGAGCCGTCCGGGAGTTCAAGGTCAAGGTGTGCCCCTGGTTCCCAGCGCACAGTGTCAGGACCGCTCGTCTCCAGCGTCAGCTCCACTACGTTTTCGGCCACAAGGCGGCGGGAGCTGACAGTTACGGGAAGGGCGGCAGTAGGAAGAGGGTCGATGACGGCGGCGCTGGTCCTTTCGGCGACAGGTACCGGCGTCCATTCGAGCGGCAGGGCAACCATGCCCCGGCCTTCCGAGACGACTGTGTACTCCAGCTCATCGTATGGGACACCGAGACGAAGATCCGGAAGCCGCTCGTGCAGGACTTCCAGTTCGATGCGGAGGAGGAGGCGTGCGAGCGGTGCCCCCAGGCACGCGTGAATGCCCTGGCCAAATCCCAGGTGTGGCACAGCCCAGTCGCGGTCGAAGTTGATCTTGTCCGCTTGGCTGAACTTTGTTGTGTCACGGGATCCGGCGGCGTATGCAAGAAAGACTGTTTCGCCGGCCTTCAGCTGTGTTCCACCGAGGGTAACGTCCTTTGTCACCAACCTCTTCATACCAGTGATGGCTGACTCGTAGCGGAACAGTTCCTCAAGGGCTTCAGCTCGCGAAGTGTCATCCTTCTGCGCGGACGAGTAACGGTGTTGGTCAGCCAGGAGGTGTGAGAGGCCCATGCAGATCAGGTTCGACGATGTTTCGTGGCCTGCCAGCATCAGCCCCGGGAACATTGACAACATTTCGAAGTCCGTCATCTCAACGGCTCCCGACTCCCGCTCATTCCATATGTGGCTGATCAGGTCGTCCCGGCGGTTGTGCTTGCGCTCGTCCATGACCTCCAGGATGTAGTCGTGCAGGTCGAGCAGAAGCTTCGCTTTCTCGTCGGGCGTTCCCGAGTGGTAGATGTCCCGGGGGCCCATAAAGAAGCCAAGGGCTGCGCCTATCCATTCGGACCGTTCGGAGTCAAGGCCCACAACGTGTGCGATGACCTTCAGCGGCAACGGCAGGGCGAAGGACAGCTTCAACTCCGTCCGGCCGTCCTCAGCGAAACCATCGACCATGAGGTGAGCCTGTTCGCGGATCCAGCCCTCGTACCTGGCCAGCTTCCGGGGCATAAAGAAGCTGTTGACGCTTGACCGCAGGCGGTCGTGGTCCGGGTTGTCCAGCCCCAGCAGCGTTCCCCTGCTGGGTACCCGGCCCTCGAATTGCTCACGCCAGGGGGAGGGGACAGTCCCTACAGTGGGCTGGGAGGAGAAGGTTTCGGGGTCGTGGAGCGCTTGGACGATGTCGTCGTACCGCGTGACTACCCGGCTTTCGAAGGTTTCCGAATGGGGTAGTCCTTGGGTCGTCCGCGCTTCAGCCAGGTCTTCGAAGAGCTTCTGCGGGTTGAGGAAGGGACAGCCACTGTCGATGGGCCGGGTAACAGTCATTGGATCTCCAACATAATTGAGAGTCCCGCCAGAAGGCGCGCAGGCGGGACGAAACAGTGTGCGTTTTCGTCTGCTTGCCCGATGCCCGTGGGCATCGGGGGGGATTATTCACCATGGCCTGTATGCCATGTGCCCTCACCCCGCCTGAATAGCACAAGCATAACGGCCACGATAGGAGTCACTACCCACTCCCGCTATTAGAAGGGCTGATACCTGGTATGGAATGGGACAGTAAGCACCATCACTTCCGTGAATGGAGGCCATAAGCAAAGTCGCGTGGACGGCGCGGAGGAACTTCGATCTACTGGAATTCATAAGAGGTGGATGGCCAAGGGCCTCCGCCGGAGCCACGAGGGCTTAGCGTTTCCGAGAGGTCGCCCCTCGACAAAGATGTCTGAAAGGTACCCCGTGTCACAGTTTTCGATCAGCCGCCGTGGGTGGCTGTCTGCCGCTGCCACCGCTGTTGCAGCTTCCGTTGTATTGACCGGTTGCGCCGGCGGTTCAAGTTCGACCGAGCCAACGGGCGCCGAGCCGCAAACGATTCGATTTTCGTTTTCCACTGCCAACCCCACGGATACGTTCATTCAGGACACAGCAGCAGCCTTTGAGAAGGCCAACCCCGGAGTCAAGGTCGAACTGGTCAAGCTGCCGGCGGAAACTCTTCCCCAGACAGTTACAACCCAGCTGCAGGGTGGCACCGCCACCGACGTCATCAGTGTTTTCTCCGGCCAGGGGCAGGTAGGCGCCATGGCTGGTTTCGCCAAAGCTGGACTGCTCCTTGAACTCAACGATCAGGAGTTCAGCGAAGCACTGCCGGACAGCATTGAAAAACTCTTCCAGTATGAGGACAAGCTCTACGCCGTTCCACTGTCTTCGATGCCCGCCGGCCTGATCTTCAATCAGGCCAAGGCCAAGGAACTGGGCGTGCAGCTGGACAACACCTCGACGTTTGATGATGTCCTCGAGCAGTGCAAGGTTGCCCGCGACAAGGGCGTCTCCCTGACCGCTCTTGCGGGCACTGTTCCGGCCAACCCAGGGATTTTGGCGATGACCCTGGCAAGCTCCACGGTTTATGGTCCGAATCCCGCTTGGAATGAAGACCGGGCCGCTGGCAAGACCACTTTTTCCGAGGAAAAAGGTTGGCAGCAAGCCCTCACGGGTGTGAAGGAGATGTTCGATTCAGGGTGCTTCCAGGACGGTGCTGCCGGTGCGGGCTTCGACGTGATCATCGGGTCGGTCGGGCAGGGTAAAGCCCTCGGCTTTTTTGCTCCCGGCGGAGCAGCCAAGAGCATCGCCGATGGGTCTAAGGGCGCTGTGAACCCAGTCGTCCTTCCAATGCCTGGCCCTGACGCTACCGAGACGTACCTTGGCACCACGGCTGAGCTTGCCCTCGCCGGCAACGCAAAGACTAAGAGCCCGAAGCTGGTAAAGGAGTTCTTGAAGTACTTCAGCGAAAAAGAAGGCGCCGAGATGGTCGCGAAGGGCCAGGGTACGCTGCCGGTCAACCTTGGTGATTACCCGCTCCCCGCCAGCTACGAACCCATTGCAGATCTGTACAAGGAGGACAAGGTACGTCCGCTGGGACAGACCGAATGGCCCTCCGCCAAGGTTTACGACAGCCTCGGCAAGGGTGTTACTGCCATGATCACGGGACAGAAATCGGCCGAAGATGTCCTGAAGGACATGGACTCCGCCTGGGGCAACTAACGAATGAGTGCCGGCCGGTTACCAAACTGGCCGGCACCGCCTTCCCTTCAGCCACATATAAGGAACCACGACAGTGACTATTACCAATGGCCGGATCATCCCGCCAGGGACTGACAACAAAGAACCCACTCCGGCGCCCTCCCGGCGCCCTCCCGGGATTGGCTTCGGCCGCTGGTGGTGGGCACTCCCGGCCGTCGCCCTCACGCTCGTCGTCACCTACATGGCAACAGCCTTCGGAGCATTCTTCGCGTTCACTGACTGGACGGGACTGGGTGACTTCAACTTCGTCGGCTTCGACAACTTCATCCAGGTACTTCAGGATCCGACGCTTGTGGGCTCCGTTCGAAACACCCTGTTTCTTGCGGCCGGGTTCGTGGTCTTCACAAACATGCTTGGCCTCCTCTTCGCCCTGGCACTGAACAGGACGCTCAAGACACGTTTCGTTCTGCGCGCACTGATCTTCATGCCGGTAGTGCTCAGCTCCGTAGCTGTCTCCTTCGTCTGGAAATTCATCTTTGCCTTCGACGGACCCCTCAACCAGTTCCTGGAAGCTGTCGGACTGGGAAACCTGAAGCAGGACTGGCTGGCAAACCCCTCATTGGCGCTCTGGTGCATCCTGGCCGTAATGGTCTGGCAAAGCATCGGATTCGTCATGGTCATTTATCTTGCCGGTCTCGCCACGGTGCCCATGGAACTGGAAGAAGCAGCAGCCCTGGACGGTGCCGGTATGTGGCAGATATTCCGAAGCATTGTCTTGCCGACCATCCAGCCGTCGGTGGCCATAGCGACCGTCCTCACCCTGATTCAGGGGTTGTCCGTCTTTGACCAGGTCCTCACGCTGACCGGAGGCGGCCCAGCGGACGCTACACAGACACTCGCGTCCCAGGTCTACTCCCAGACCTTCGTCTACGGGGCATTCGGTTTAGGTGCGGCCGCAGCTCTTATCCTCACCGTTTTCATCCTGATCCTCGCACTTATCCAGCAATTTATTGTGCGCGACCGCGCCAACAACGGAGACTGAAATGCATCGCTACACGAAGTGGTCGCTCGCCAGGGAAATCCTGGTGGTAATTGCCGCCATCATATTGCTGCTTCCATTTTGGATCCTGATCAGCACCTCACTCAAAACCACGGAGGAGGTGCTCACCAGCTCCGCCTTTGCCCCGCCATCGGCTCCCACCTTTGACAATTTCATCCAACTGCTCTCGCCAACGGGTAGCCAGTCCGGCAACGTCTACCAAGGCCTGTCCAGCAGCCTTCTCATCACCATCGGAACCGTGCTGGTGCTCATCGCTCTGTCATCGGCTGCAGCCTATGTCTTCGCACGAAGCACCCGGAAACTGTCCAACAACGTCTTCAGGATTTTCCTCATAGCCATCGTCCTGCCCACCCAACTCGGGGTCCTTCCCCTGTACATCGGTGCACGAAGCCTCGGCCTAATTGGCAACCCGTGGGGCATGATCATCATCTACACGGCCATGACCATGCCCCTGGCGGTGTTCATTTATTCTGGCTTCTTCAGGCGGCTGCCCAGGGATTACGAAGAGGCGGCCACCATTGATGGGGCGAGCCGTTTCCAGATTTTCTCGCGCGTCATCTTCCCGCTGATGGCACCAGCAACAGGGACGGTGGCCATCCTGGCAGGGCTCCTCGTCTGGAATGACTTCTTCACGGCAGTGATCTTCCTGAACGGCTCGCCGTACATGACACTTCCGGTGGTGGTCTACAACTACGTCGGAAGCCTCGTCTCGCAGTGGAATTTGAGCTTCGCCGTGGTCCTCATCGCCATGGCTCCCGTGCTTGCCTTCTACGTATTTGCTCAGAAGAAGCTCATGCAGGGATACGCCGGCGGTATCAAGAGCTAACCCCACTCAAGACTCCAAATACCGGGACCTGCCGTTGGTACCGCGCTTCACGTTCGGCCACGGTCTTAGCTATACGACCTTTAGCTATGGTCCGCTCCGGGTGGAAACAGCAGATTTGCAGCTGGCCGCAGTGCGCGACGGAGCGACAATTCGCCTCGAGGTCCCGCTGTCCAACACCGGAGACCGCTTCGGCTACGAGGTGACACTTGTTTTCAACCGTGACCGGGTGAAACCTCTCGTGTATTCGAAACATTGAACGAAATCCGCCGACAGATCACGGCAAAAGGAAAGGTTGCAGTATGAGAACAGAAGCACAGGCCACGAGCATCGTCAGGTCGGCAATCGGGTTGGAGGGCCAGCGCAGAGCGGATCTCGGCAATGGGACATACATCAATCCCGTCTTTGCCGGAGACCACCCCGACCCGGCAATTCTTCGCGACGGCGACGACTACTACCTGACGTTCTCCTCCTTCGAATCCACACCCGGGCTTGTCATCTGGCACTCGCTTGACCTGCTCAACTGGAAACCAGTTGGTCCAGCTCTGCCGGAGCCCATTGGAAACGTCTTTGCAGTCGACATGTGCAAAGTCGATGGCCGGTACTTTATCTACGTCCCGATCATTGCAACAGCAGCTTCGCCCGATCCGTCGGCACCGCCGCAAATCTACGTGATCCATGCTGAAAGCATGGAGGGCCCGTGGAGTGAACCGATCAACCTCGGGATATCCGGGCATATCGATCCCGGGCACGTGGTGGGAGAAGATGGGCGCCGATACCTTTTCCTGAGTGGCGTCAGCCGTGTACGGCTGAGCGCCGACGGTCTTGCCACAGACGGTCCTGTGGAGCATGTGTACGACGGTTGGCGTTACCCAGATGACTGGGTTACCGAGGCCTATGCCCTCGAAGGACCTAAGCTCAGCCACCGAGCAGATTGGTTTTACCTCACGACGGCGGTCGGCGGCACTTCGGGTCCCCCCACAGGGCATATGGTCACCGTCGCCCGCTCACGATCAGTTCATGGACCGTGGGAGGATTGCCCGGCTAACCCGATCATCCGCACCTGGGACGCCAACGAGCCGTGGTGGAGCAAGGGCCACGCGACCTTGTTTGAAGGGCCAAACGGACAGTGGTGGAGCGTCTACCACGGATACGAAAACAGCTTCACGACCCTGGGCCGGCAGACGCTCCTGGAGCCCATCGAATGGGACGATGACGGGTGGCCCCGGGCAGCCGGAGGTGACCTCTCAAGGCCTTTGCCTGCGCCTACTGAACCGACGGGGGAGCGGTCCCACGGGATTCCCCTATCGGACGACTTCACCGAGGATCGCTTTGGAATCCAGTGGTCCTTCCACGCCCCGTCAAAGGACGAGGATCTCCGTGCGTCGCTGGACGGTGGGCTCGTTCTTCAGGCTCGCGGAACCAGCCCCTCGGACAGCTCTCCCCTGACCTGCATCGTGGGCGACCGGCGCTATGAGATCAGCGTGGAGGTAGAACTACTAGGCGGCGCACAAGGCGGATTGCTGCTCTACTACAGTGACCGCTTGTTCTGCGGTATGGGGCACGACGGTGACCGCATGACAAGCTACAGGGCAGGCCGGCCAATTCCGTATTGGCGCGAACCCGCGCCTTCTACGAATGTCCTGCATCTTCGAATCGTGAACGACGGAAACATTGTGACTCAGTACTACAGTCCCGATGGAATTAACTGGACCAGACATGGTCTGCGTTTCAACGTGACCGGATACAACACGAACACAGCCGATGAGCTCCTCAGCCTTCGTCCGGCCCTGTTCGCGACGGGCAAGGGGCAGGCGCGCTTCCGCAACTTCCAGTACCGCGCGCTAGATGACTGACGTTCTCACCGCAAGGGCAGGCCACGGGCAGGACTGGCATAGGGATATAAGAGTTGAGGCGTTCCACAACTTACACGGCACATGGCAAAAAACTTGACCTGCGATTGCACACTCGAATCGCAGGCCACCTTGCTCATCTAGCTGTATGTGAGAATCGATACCCATGACGACAACGACCGCGCCGCGCGCGAAGTCTGGGTCCACGCCATCGACCTCGACAATGGCGCCTCCTTCAAGGACATCCCCGCCCCTGTGCTCACCCGGTTGCTCCAAGACATCACCGGCGCATGGGCCTCGCGTGGAACGGACAAGGACCTGATCGGCAGGGTCAATGACCACGCGGAACTGTCCTTCGGCGACATGGAGGCACGTACACCAGTGCATATTTCCGGATCCCTTGCGGACCTGGCCTGCTGGGCCACCGGACGGGGGACAGCGGGCGTCACCGCCAGCCAAAACGGCAGCATAATCGCCGTGACCCCCGTTGCACCTACATGGATATAGGCAGCCAATCATGCCCCTCCGCCGTGGCAGTGCCGAGCTGGAACGGTCGCGGCAGGTTCAGGCAAACTCAGGCTTCCTGCCCACGGTGATGGACAGTTCGGCCGCGCTTTCGGGTGAGAGGGTCTTTTTCCGTCCTTTGTAGGCTCCGCGCTGCTTGGCCAAGGCGATTCCTTCCCTTTGGCGTTCCCTGATGAGGGAACGTTCGAATTCGGCGAAGGCACCCATGACGGAGAGCATGAGGTTGGCCATGGGGGAGTCCTCGCCTGTGAAGAACAGGCTCTCTTTGACGAACTCCACCTGCACGCCCCGGCGGGTGAGGTCTTGGACCAGAGCACGGAGGTCATCGAGGTTGCGGGCGAGCCGGTCCATGCTGTGTACGACGACGATGTCTCCGTCGCGAGCGAACCGCAGGAGTTCCGTGAGCTGCGGTCTTGTTATGTCCCTGCCGGAGGCCTTGTCCGTGAAGACACGGTCAAGAACCTGTCCTTCGAGCTGTCGCTTCTCGTTCTGGTCCAGGGTGCTTACCCGCACGTATCCGATTCGTTGTCCAGCCACCTGAGCCTCCCTATAGTCGACCTGTCAGGTTGAGTTCTAGGACCGGCTGCGTACGATGTCAAGGTTGCAGGGGATCTGGACTTCCTCGCTTGGGTAACGCTGGGAGGGCTAGCGGATAGGGTGCCTCACTTGTGGGACGACATGAGGCACCCCGCAGGCTACCCGCGGTAGTAGGACGGCGCGTGCTGGCCTAGGCGGTGTTCCATGACGTCGACGGCATCCACGAACGCGGTCAGGCCGTATTCCACGGCGCCGTGCTTTGCCTGGATGTCCCAGACTTCTGCGACGCGGTAGCCCTGCGTTCCGTGAAAGACGAACCGACCGGTAACGGGAGCGAATTCAGAGTATTCGGCATCCCATTCCTCACCATCGTCTCCGATATAGCGGACAAACACTTTCGGCGTAGCGTATTCGCTCACTTAGCCTCCCTCATGCGGGTGGATTCAACGTGGCGATCCTAAACACTCGCCATCTTAGGCAGCTTTGCCGGGAGCCTTCGTGAACCCCTGTCAGCGTCAGCTTTACATAACTCCGCTGTCAGCACCGGTTCTGCCCAGCCTCACAGGGAATCCTCAGGTTCACCGGCACATAATGGACCAAAGCTCCGGTCAACCGCTATTTGACTGGAGCTTCGCCAATTGCGGGCCGGACGTGCGGGGTTGAGCCCACGGCCGAAACACGCGGATTTGCTGCGGTTGACGCAATCGTGAAGAGTCGTCTAAGGGGTCGCCGGAAGCCATCGGGGAGCCCCTCTCAGCTCCAGCTTTACATAACGTCGGTTATCGGCTTTTTAGTGGGACGAATAAAAGTAGATGAGATAACTCCTCCCAGGCGTGAAAGAGATGGGTGCAGCGGGCAAAACGGGGGAGTACGTCGCCAGACGTTCAGCTTTGAACTAGTCGTCTCCTGCTCCGTCCGGATCGCGCGAACTACATCGACGCGGTCGGCGGATCAACTAGATGTCGAGATGCAGGTCTCGGTTGCGTCCGTAGCTTTTTGCAAACTGCTCGATGTACGGGCGGTGCCATGGAATCGGATATACAGTCGCCACAGTTAACCCCGAGCGTTGTATGAGGAGGCTCCGCAGCGGTGCTTTCGCGGACGCAGGGATCTCGATCCTGAAAGCATCCGTTGTGCGCTTGGCAGGCTTGCCCGCCTTTCCTCGGTTCTTGATACGCTCAACGATCCAGTTTCGTTCCGTTTTTGGCTCAGTGGCCAAGGGAATGCTTGTTGTGCCGACGCCTGGATCTACAAGAGGGCTCAAGAGAAATGAGCCGCGTTGAATTCGTAGGCGTTCGGTGACATCAGGTGCCTGATACCACCAGACCTTGTCGCCGAGGGAACTACTGACAGTTGCGGACGGCCCCTCGTAGTTCCGTGCATCCAGGGGCGTGATCCAGTTCTTTTCGTGGGGTTTTAAGACTCCGAAAAGAGAACCGGGCATCCCGTCCCCGTCCTCCGGTCGTTCCGGGTCGGCGAACGCGGCCATCCATAGCGCAATGAGTGGATCAGTGGACACATCCAACAGCGGGGTTGCGGCGCCATAATGTTGCAGGTGCGCGAGCAAGGCAAGGTCGGGCAGCTTCGCTCCGTTATACTCGTGAAGCCCAATTGCACGAGCAGTCCTCAATAGGTGGGCGGTCGCTTCTGAGGCAGTTGTTTCCGTCGATGGATGTGAAGACGACAAGACACGGCTGTGCATTCCCGGGATCAATCCGTAGGCGGCATTGGCTTGTCCCCGCCATAACCAGACTTCCTGAAACGTCGTGTGAAGCCACATTGCCGTCGACACAATGTCGCGGGCGATTTGTTCCGGTGTCCCATAGGCGGACTTCCACGTAAGCATTGATTCATCCTATGTGCTTAGTCGCCGCGTCTGGCCCCTGATTCAGGGCAAAATCGCAGTTCAGCACTGATTTAGGGGAGGTTCAGCAGGTTTTTCCCGCAGCCTCGCGATGTGCACCAACCGCACTTAGAGTCATTGCTAGTTGACATAATATTCGTTATCGGCATGCTGACCAAGGTCGTGCACCGGAGACGGGCTTTTCAAACCGGGCAACCCCTGCAGCCCCCCGCCGTAGCACTCAGACACACAGCGCAACGAGTCAGACGCACACGTAACCTGTTGAGATGCCTCGCTTCGCGCTTGATATAGACTCCGTCGCCCGTCCCGTCCGCGCTCAAGCGCTCCTGGACGCGGTCAACAACCGGGTTGTCATCGCCGATGGCGCGATGGGCACCATGCTGCAGGGCCGGGACCTCTTACTCGAGGATGACTTCCAGGGCCTCGAAGGCTGCAACGAGATCCTCAACGACACCCGACCGGACGTCCTCGCCGACATCCACGACGCCTACTTCGCCACCGGCATCGACGCCGTGGAAACCAACACCTTCGGCGCCAACTGGTCCAACCTCTCCGACTACGGCATCGATGACCGCATCGAGGAACTGGCAAACAAAGGCGCCAGGATCGCCCGCGAACGCGCAGAGGCAGCGGAAGCAACAGACGGCCGGATGCGCTGGGTCCTGGGCTCCATGGGCCCCGGCACCAAGCTCCCCAGCCTGGGCCACACCGCCTACGAACACCTCAAGCAGACCTTCGCCCTTCAGGCAGAGGGCCTCATCGACGGCGGCGCGGACGCGTTCCTCATCGAAACCAGCCAGGACCTCCTGCAGACCAAAGCCGCCGTCAACGGCTGCAAACAGGCCATCGTCGCCAAGGGAATCCGCCTCCCCATCTTCGTCGAAGTGACGGTCGAGACCACCGGCACCATGCTCATGGGCTCCGAGATCGGCGCCGCGCTCACCGCCCTTGAACCGCTCGGTGTCGACGCCATCGGCCTGAACTGCGCCACCGGCCCGGACGAGATGAGCGAGCACCTCCGCCACCTCTCCAAACAGTCCACCGTCGCCATCGCCTGCATGCCCAACGCCGGCCTGCCCGTCCTCGGCCCCAACGGCGCGCACTACCCGCTTTCGCCCGCCGAACTCGCCACCGCGCACGAACAGTTCGTCCGCGAATTCGGCCTCGGCCTGGTGGGCGGCTGCTGCGGTACGACGCCGGAACACATGGCCGCCGTCGTCGAACGCCTTGCGCCCTTCCGCAAGCAGGAGACGAAAGCCAGTAAGGGCCCCGCCCGGACCCCCACCGAGCGCGAAGCCGGCATTGCTTCCCTCTACCACCACGTGAACTTCGACCAGGAATCCGCCTACCTGGCCATCGGTGAGCGCACCAACGCCAACGGTTCCAAGGCGTTCCGCCAGGCGATGCTCGAAGAGCGCTGGGACGACTGCGTGGACATCGCCCGCGAACAGGTCCGCGTCGGCGCGCACCTCCTGGACGTCTGCATCGACTACGTGGGGCGCGACGGCGTCGCGGACATCAAGGAGGTCGTCTCCCGTTTCGCGTCGGCCTCCACCCTCCCGCTGGTCATCGACTCCACTGAACCTCCCGTGCTGCAGGCCGGCCTCGAACTCATCGGCGGCCGCCCGGTGGTCAACTCCGTCAACTACGAGGACGGCGACGGCCCCAACAGCCGCTTCGCCCGCATCATGCCACTGGTCAAGGAACACGGCACCGCAGTGATTGCACTGACCATCGACGAACAGGGCCAGGCCCGCACCACCGACGGCAAGGTGGCCATCGCCTCCCGCCTGGTGGACTCCCTGGTGGGCGAGTGGAGCATGCGCGTCGAGGACATCATTGTGGATGCGCTGACCTTCCCTGTGGCCACCGGCCAGGAGGAAACCCGCCGCGACGGCATCGAAACCATCGAGGCCATCCGCCAGATCAGCACCAAATACCCCGGCATCAACACCACCCTCGGCGTCTCCAATGTCTCCTTCGGCCTCAACCCGGCCGCGCGCATGGTGCTGAACTCCGTGTTCCTGCATGAAGCCGTCCAGGCCGGCCTCACCAGCGGCATCATCGACGCCGCGAAGATCGTCCCGCTCGCGTCCCTCCCGGAGGAACAGCGCAAAGTCGCCCTGGACCTGGTCTACGACCGCCGCGAATACGACGACGACGGCAACGTCACGTACGATCCGCTGGCCATCATGCTGGACTTGTTTGCCGGCGTCGACACCGCGGCGCTGAAGGACCAGCGCGCCGCCGAACTCGCCGCGCTACCCACCGGCGAACGCCTGCAGCGCCGTATCGTCGACGGCGAAGGCAAGGGCCTGGAAGCGGACCTGGACCTGGCCCGCAGCGAAGGCATGTCCCCGCTGGCCATCATCAACGACCAGCTCCTTGAAGGCATGAAAGTGGTGGGTGAGCGCTTCGGTGCCGGCGAGATGCAGCTGCCGTTTGTGCTGCAGTCCGCCGAGGTGATGAAAAACGCCGTGGCCCTCCTGGAGCCGCACATGGAGAAGTCGGACTCCTCCGGCAAGGGCACCATGGTGATCGCCACCGTCCGCGGCGACGTGCACGACATCGGCAAGAATCTGGTGGACATCATCCTCACTAACAACGGCTACAAAGTCATCAACATCGGCATCAAGCAGGGCATCGCCGAGATCATGGCCGCCGCCGAGGAACACAACGCGGACGTGATTGGCATGTCCGGGCTGCTGGTGAAATCCACCGTGGTGATGAAGGAAAACCTCGCCGAACTCCAGTCCCGCGGCCTGGCCAGGAAGTGGCCCATCATCCTGGGCGGCGCCGCCCTGACCCGTGCCTACGTGGAGCAGGACCTCGCCGAGCAGTTCGAAGGCACCGTCCGCTACGCCAAGGACGCCTTCGAGGGCCTGGCGTTGATGGAACCGCTGGTGCGGGTGGCCCGCGGCGCCGACCCGGCCGCCGTCGGCCTCCCGCCGCTCAAGAAGCGCATCCACAACAGCGGCCCCAGGTTCACCGTGACCGAGCCCGAAGCCATGCCCGGCCGGTCCGACGTCGTAGCTGACAACGCTGTTCCCGCGCCGCCGTTCTGGGGCACCCGCATTGTGCGCGGCGTGGCCCTGGATGACTACGCCAGCTTCCTGGACGAGCGGGCCACCTTCATGGGCCAGTGGGGCCTCAAGCCCGGCCGCGGCGAGGACGGCGCCTCCTACGAGGAACTGGTGGAACGCGAGGGCAGGCCGCGCCTGCGCTACTGGCTGGACCGCATCCTGGGCGAGGGCATGCTGGACGCCTCCGTGGCCTACGGCTACTTCCCCGTGTTCACCGAAGGCGAGGACGTGGTGGTGCTGCATCACGGGGAAGACCGCGACGGCGTCCTCGGCACGCCGGGGCTCCTCGCCCCGGACGGTGGCTCGGGCGGCCCGATCGGCACCGAGCGCCTGCGGTTCACCTTCCCGCGCCAGCGCCGCGACCGGCACCTGTGCCTGGCGGACTTTGTCCGCTCCCGCGAGTCGGGCCAGATCGACGTGCTGCCGGTGCAGTTGGTCACCGCCGGCTCGAAGATCGAGGAGTTCACCTCCAAGATGTTCGCCGCCAACGCCTACCGCGACTACTACGAGCTCAACGGGCTGGTTATGCAGTTGACCGAATCGCTCGCGGAGTTCTGGCACTCCCGGATCCGCAAGGAGCTGGGGTTCGCCGCCGAGGAACCCAAGGACAAGGCAGGCCTGTTCAAACTCGACTACCGCGGCGCCCGGTTCTCGCTGGGCTACCCGGCGTGTCCGGACATGGAGGACCGCCGCAAGGTGGTGGAGCTCCTCAAGCCCGAGCGGATGGGTGTGGTCCTCAGCGACGAGCTGATGTTGCACCCGGAGCAGTCCACCGACGCGTTTGTGTTCCACCACCCGGAGGCCAAGTACTTCAAGGTGTGAGTTGCAGCCGGTCCCTGGCCGGGGTGGAACGCGTCACTGCACCGTTCCCGCCCATGCTGGAGACCGGCTTCACCCGCCGGAAGGCGGCCAGCACGGCCCGGCCCACCACCACGATCCCCATGATGGTGGTGACGGCACGCAGGGTGTCCCAGCCCGCCGTCGAGGTCAGCAGCGAATACAGCAGGAAGCTGGACAGGTTGGTGCCCAGCGGCGCGCCCGGCTGGTAGGAAATCCCGGTGCCGTACCCCACCGCAAACGGCCAGAACCACAGGTTGGTCAGCAGCCCGAACAGGTACGACGCCACCACCCCGTACACCGCCAGCATCCACAGTTCCGCCTTGCCGCGCACGCCCTTGGGCAGCAGCCCGGCCCCGGCGCCCACCCACGCGCACGCAAACACCTGGAACGGTGTCCACGGACCCAGGCTGCCAGTCACCACACTCGAAACGGCAATCGTGGCGGCGCCCAGCAGCAGCCCGAACCGCGCACCAAACGCCCGCCCGGCCAGGATCAGCAGGATAAACACCGCTTCAACGCCGCCGACGCCGGTACTCGCCACCCGCACGGCTGTACCCACCGCGGCCAGGACCCCCAGCAGCGCCACCGTATGGGCGGAACGGACGGAACCGTCCAGGGCCAGGACGACGGCGACAGCGGCCACCGGGGCGATGGCCAGTGCCGCGAACGGCAGCGCCGCCGCGGCATCCTTCGGGAGGGCGGTCCCCAGCAGCGGCCAGCAGAATGCGGCGAGGGCCAGGAGGTTCGCGGCAGCGAGGACCAGCAGCTCGCCAGCGCGGGGGAGCCGGACCCGGCGCCGCCGCGGTGCTGCAGCCGCGGCGGATACCTGTGCCGCCGGGGACACCGCGGCCGGTGACGCTGCCGCCGGGACCTCCTGCGCCGTGCGTCGTGGCCGGGCCGATGCTGCGACGGGGGCCGGAGCATCTGCCGGAGTTGGGTCGGGTGCTACCGCTGGTGCTAACGCCGGTGCCGGCGCGACGCCGTCGCGCATCGGCAGGATCCGGGCAGCCAGGCTGTGGGCGAAGGGAAGATCGTGGGTGGCGATCAAGACGGCAGCCCCCTGCTCCGCTGCTGCCAGGAGCGCTGCGGCGACCGCTGCGCGGGCGGCCGGGTCCAACCCGCGGGTGGGCTCGTCGATGAGCAGGACCTCCGGCCGGTCCAGGGTCTGCAGGGCGATGGCCAGGATCCGCCGCTCACCTGCGGAGAGATCCCGCGGGTGTTCGTTGCCGTCCGGCATGGGCGCCCCGCCGCGCAGGCGGGACAGGTGCGCGGCGGCGGTGCCGGGTGCCAGGGGAGCGTCGGTTCGCCTGGCTTTCGAGATCCTCCGCTCGGCGGCGCGGAGTTCGCCGGCAACCGTGTCCCGGGTGAAAAGGTCGTCCGAGGCATCAGGTACCAGCGCCACCCGGACGTCGCGGGTCCGTCCTCCCGAGGCGGCTCCTTGCACCGGCGGTTTCGCGGTGGACCGGTCCGTTCCTTCGCCGAGCGCCAGCGCCACCAGCAGCGACGATTTCCCGGCGCCGTTGGGCCCCACCAGCGCCGTGATGGTTCCGCGATGCAGCGCCAGGTTGGCGTCGCGAACTAACGTGGCGCCCTTGCGGTGGACTGCCAGGCCGCTGGCTTCGAGGACGGGTTCCCCGGCGAAGTGCGCCGGAGCCTTGGATGGGTGGGCTGTTGTTGCGGTTTGCTCGGCTGCGACTGCCTCGGCTGCCGCGGCGGGTGGCGGGGTCCCGGGCAACAGCGCGCCGTCCGCCACCGTCCACCAGGCGTCCGCCACAACAGCGAGTGCCGCGGCCCGGTGCTCTGCCACAATCACGCAGATCCCAGCGTCCCGGGCCAGGCTGGCCAGGACAGCGATGACACGGTCCCGGGCATCCGCATCGAGATCTGCCAGGGGTTCGTCTACCAGGAGCAGGGCCGGGCCGTCCACCACGGCGGCGGCGATGGCCACCAACGTGGCTTCGCCTGCGGAAAGGGTACTGAGGTTCCGGTCCAGCAAGGCGGTAACACCCACCAGTTCCGCTGCCTCCCGGACCTGGTCTTTGGCGGCCGCCGGGGCCAGGCCGCGCAGCTCCAGGGCCAGACCGATCTCGTCCCGCACCCGGCTGGTGGCAAACGCCGCCCGCGGATTCTGCAGGACCACACCAACCTGCCGGGCCGTTTCGCGGGGCGGCACGGCGGCGCGGTCAGCCCAGCCCACCCGGACTGTACCGCTGATGCTGCCGCCATCCACATGGGACAGGAGCCCGGCGATGCCCCTGAGCACAGTCGACTTCCCGGCCCCCGTGGCACCGGTAACCACAGTCACGCCGGGCCGCGGGACAAATTCCGTGACCTCGATTCTGGTGTCACCAATGCTGAAGTGCGCATCGCGGATGGTGAGCGGCGCACCCGGGCGGGGACCGCCGTCGGGCGTGTGCCTGCGGGTGGCGCCGAAACCGCGGAGTTCCAGCGCGGCGGCAACCCTGCCGGCGTGTTCCAGGGTGCGCTCCAGGATGGGCACCAGGGCGCGCGGCCCAAACCGTTCGCCGCGGAGCCGGAAGGCCAGGCGGGCGGAGGAAACGGCGTCGGCCAGTGCCGGCAGGGCGGCCCATGCCACCACCAGCGTCCGGGCCACGCCCTGCAGCGGCCCGCGCCGGGCCAGCCGGACGAAGCCCAGGGAGATGTCCACCAGCGAATTGAGCACGCCGAAGCCCAGGATGGCGGCGGCGATGGGGAACGCCGACACCGCGGCAGCCCACAAACCCGGGCCGCTGACCGGCCCGAACACCGCCACGTGCGCAAACGGCGCTGGCAGCCTTACCGCCGGGAGGTCAAACAGGAGCGGTTCGCCCAGGCCCGCGCCGTTGAAGAGGACACGGTAGATGACCCGCGCCGCGATGAACACGGCGGCAAGAACCGCCGCTGCTCGCAACGGCGCGGGCCGGAAACTCATGCCGCGGGGGTGGCCGGTTCGCCGTCAACCGAGTACAGCAGCTCCAGGCTTTCGCCCGGCTTGACCTGCAGGGTGGCGAGGCCTTCCTGCGCGTACTCCCAGGCGCCGCCGCTGGGCTTGACCCAGATGGCCCAGTAAGCGAACGCGGCGGGCATCCCCGTGCACTCTTCCTTGTACGTGCCTTCCTTGTGCTTGATCTCCAGATCCGCGGCGGGGACGCCGTTCACCCGGCACACCAGTTCGGTGGGGTACTGGACGGTGCCCTCGGTCTTGACCTTTGCCTCCGCCAGCACCTTGGCGGCGGCCGTGGCCGCATCCGCGGGAACGCACACGGACGTGGTGGCGGCGTCCTGCTTCAGGGCACCCGAATCCACAATTACCGTGACCCCGGTGCAGGAAGCGTTGTCGGCGCTCGCCGACGCGGAGGCGCTGGCCGCGGGGGCGGAGGACGACGGCGGGGTGGCGGTCGGCGCGGAGCAGGCAGCGAGGCTGAACAGGAGACCTGCGGCGGCGAGCGAGCTCGCGGCGGCGGTGCGAAGGGTAGTCAAGGTCACGAGTCCAAGATTAGGCGTAGCCGGTCCGGAACCGGAGGCCGTTCCCTTGTGTGACGCCGGACTTTTGTCCCCGGCGCCAAACGGAAGCGGACGACGGCGGGTGGGCACCCGGAGTCGTCCGCTTCCTTGTACCAGGTGTGCTTAGAGCGCGCCCTGGGCGGCGGTTCCGACGGGAATGGGTACGAGGCGGGTGACCTCGACCGGCTTTGCCAGCAGGCCCTCCAGCGCAGCGTTAAGCCGCTGGACGGGTTCGCCGGCGCCGTGGGCGTCCAGCAGCGCCGCGCTGGTCCACTTCTCGATCATCAGGATCTGGCCGTTGGGTGATTCATGGATGGCGTAGAGCAGGCAGCCGGGCTCCTGGTGGACTTCGGCGATGGCCGGCGCCAGGGCGTCCACCACCTGCTGGTAGAAGCCTTCGTTGGGGGTGAATGCCGCAGTCACAACGATGGTCATGGGTGCTTTTCCTTTGCTGGGTGGGTTCATCCGGTGGGGGACGGGACAGGTGGGGACGGGACAATGGGGGCGTGGGCCAGGGTCAGGCGCCCAGCGGCACTGCCCCGGCATCAGAGTTCCGGCCGGCCGGTGCGAGGTTTTCGCCGGTGGTGCTGTCGAAGTAGCTGGCCTTCCCGGGCTCAGGGACCACGGTGCAGGCGTCGCCGGCCATCAGCCGGGATTGCCCGGCCTGGCGGATCCAGATGAGTTCGTCACGGTTTAGTTCCCACGTCTTGAGGTCCAGGGCGGGGTCCGGCTGGACCCCGATGAGGGTGTCCGCCCCGAGGTCCTCGATCCGCCGGACAGTGCCGGGCAGGCCCTGCCTCCCTCCGTCCACGGTGACGCTGAGGTGTTCCGGGCGAACGCCCACGGTAACGCCCCCATCGCCAAGCCGGGGTTGACCAACCCCGGGACCGTCCGGAGCCGCCAACGTCAGTCCGCCAACCACAGGCTGGCCGTCAACCACGGCAGCGGCCATCAGGTTCATGGGCGGGCTGCCGATGAACCTGGCCACATATGTGTTGGCCGGTCGGGTGTAGATCTCCTGCGGCGTGGCGTGTTGCTGGACCACGCCGTTGTGCAGGATGACGATCTGTGTGGCCATGGTCATGGCTTCCACCTGGTCATGCGTGACATAAACGAACGTCTTGCCGGTCAGGCGGTGCAGCCGGACAATTTCGCCGCGCAGTTCCGCCCGGAGTTTTGCATCCAGGTTGGACAGCGGCTCATCCAGCAGGAACATTGATGGGTTGCGGATGAGGGCCCGGGCCAATGCCACGCGCTGGCGCTGGCCGCCGGAAAGGCCGCCCGGCTTGCGGTCCGCGTACTGGTCAAGCTCCAGCATGGCGGAGACCCCGGACACCTGCTTGGCGATGTCCTTCGAGGAACCAAACACCCGCCGTGCAATGGTGCTGATGCCCGGAATGTGGTGCCAGCCCTTGAACTTGTCCAGCGCCAGCGGGAACGCGATGTTCTCCCGGACGGTCAGGTGCGGGTACAGGGCGTAGGACTGGAAAACAAAGGCGACGTCCCGCTCGCGCGGGCTCTGCCGGTTGACCCTGAGGTTATCGAAGATGACGTCCCCCGCGGTGGCGTCCGTCAGGCCCGCAATGATGCGCAGCAGGGTGGACTTGCCGGATCCGGAAGCGCCTAGCAGGACCAGGAACTCGCCGTTGTCCACCTCGGCGCTGAAGTCGTGGATCACCTTGGTGTCCCCGAACCGTTTGCTGATGTTGCGTAATGAGAGCTTTGCCATGATCAACCTTTGACTGAGCCGGCCGTGAGGCCTGAGACGATGCGACGCTGGACAAGGAGGAAGAAGATCAGCGCCGGCAGTGTGAACAGCAGCGCTGCTGCCATGACGGAGTTCAGCGAGGTCAGGTACTGGCCAACGAACGAGGCCAGGCCCACCGACGCCGGCCACAGGTCCCGCTCGGCGATGAACGTCTTGGCCAGCAGGAACTCGTTCCAGCCGTCAAAGAAGTTGATGACGGCGGCAGCGGCAACGCTGGGCAGGATCAACGGGGTGAGGACCAGGGAAAGGATGGTAACCCTGGGGCAGCCGTCAACGGATGCAGCTTCCTCGATTTCGTATGGGATGGCATCGATGGCTCCCTTGATGATCCAGACGCTGACCGGCATGGTGAACGCCACGTTGGCCAGGATCAGGCCGCCCATCCCGTTCAGCAGCCCCAATGATGCGAACAAGGCATAAATGGGGACCACCAGGAGCGCCTCCGGCAGCATCTGGGTGGCGAAGAGCAGGAACCCAGCGGCTCCCTTGCCGTAAAACTTGAACCGGGACAGCGCATATCCGGCCAGGACAGCGAAAACGAGGGACAGCAGTGTGGTGCCGCCGGCGATGACCACCGAGTTGGTGAGCCACTTGAAAATCGGGACGGTGCCGATTAGTTCACCGAAGTCGGCCAGCCGTTCCCAGTGCGGCCACCAGCCCTGCGCCTGGCCATAAAGTTCCGAGTCCACGCTGAGGGCAGTGTTCAGCATCCAGTACAGCGGGAAGCCGGAGAACAGGACCAGGGCGGCCAGCAGGAGCAACCGGACGGGCTTGCTGAAGTTCCGTTGTCCCGGCGCCTTGAGCCGCCGCCGGGCGGGAGCGTGGAGGACCGGGGGTGCTTCTTTGGTGCTCATATCTCAGGCCTCCTTGGCGGCAGTGCGCCGTTCCATGATGAAGTAGACAACCGTGACCAGCAGGGACAGGACCAGCCCCAGGGCACCGATGGCTGCGGCGCGGCCCAGTTCCTGGTTACTGAAGGCCTGCCGGTAGACGTTGACCACCAACGTATTGGTGCTGTCCACGGGGCCGCCGCCGGTGAGGAGGTAGATGATCTCGAAGCGGCGGATGGACCAGATGGTCATCAGTAGGGTGACCACCCGGACCGTGGGGGCGATGTGTGGCCACGTGACGGCCCGGAAGGTTTCCAGCGCGCCGGCGCCGTCCATCCTTGTGGCTTCATACAGTTCGGTGGGAATGGACTGCAGCGAGGCCAGGACCACCAGCATCACCAGTGGCATGACTTTCCAGACGGAGGTCAGGACCACGGCGGCCATGCCGAACTTGGGGTCCACCAGCCAGCCCTGCTGGCCGATGCCCATCACGCCCACCACCTCGTTGAGGACACCGTCCGAACGGTTGAAGATCCAGCCGAAAATCAAGGCGGTGGCCACTGTGGGCACGGCCCACGGGAAGGTGATGATTGCCCGCATCACCGTGCGGCCCTTGAATGCGCGGTTCAGCAGCAGCGCCGACCCGGTACCGATGACGACGGCGAACAGCACCGTGGCGGCCGTGTACAGGACGGTGGCGCCCAGGGAGTTGTAGAACTGGGGGCTGCCCAGCAGTTTGGCATAGTTCTCCAGCCCCACGCCGGTGCCGCCGTCCGGCCGTACCAGCGGGGTTTTGGTGAAGCTGAGCTGGATTCCCTGCACCACGGGGATGATCATAAAAATGATCAGGTAGATGACGGCCGGGCCGACGTAGATGTAGGGGGAGATTTTCTGCCACATGTGATGCCGGGAAGGCGCATCCTGTATTGGCGGCTGCGCCACGGCGGGCGGGGAGATCGAAGTTCGGAGCGACATTGCCCGGATCCTTTGCCTAGGTCTGCTCAGCCGATCAGCTGAGTTACTTGTGTCTGTGCGGTGGCGAGTGCCTTGGCAGCGTCGCCGCCGTCCACGAGGTAGCGTTCCACCTGCGTCATGACTTCGCGCATGATGGCCTTGGTCTGCGCCTCATAGCCCTTGATAAGGGGGCTGCGCGAGTCGGCGGCGAGGTCGATGAACGCCTTGGCCCACGGGTTTGCCGCCGCGTAATCGGGCGCCAGCGGCACGTCGGTGGCCAGGGTGGACGGTCCCATGGCGGTGCGGAGTTCCGCCTGGCCTTCATCGGAGCCCACCCAGCCGACGAAGTCGACGGCAAGGTTCTTGTTCTTGCCGAACCCGTTCACGGCCAGCACGATCTCCTGGTGGGCGGATGGGCTGGGGAGCGGGATCCGGTCGGCGAAGCCGATGTCCTCGGACTTCAGCGTCTTGGAGGAGCGCAGGATGCCCGCCACCGTGGAGGAGACATCGATCATCATGCCGAGCCTGCCCTCACGGAACTTGGTGCGCATGGTGGACGCGTCGTCGCCGATGGGCATGGCCCCGGACCGGTAAAGTTCCCCGAAGGCCTCCACCCCGGCGATGTTTTCCTTCGAATCGATGGTGGGGCGGGACCCGTCGGACCAGGATCCGCCGAACCCGTAGGTCCAGACGTCGAAGTCCATGAACCAGGAATCGAACTCGGTCATCTGGTGGCGGACCCCGAACCCGTCCAGGCCGGTGGCGTTCCTGATCTCCCCGGCGGCGGAAATCAGTTCAGCCACAGTGGTGGGCGGTGCCACGTTGGCCTTTTCCAGCAGGCCCCGGTTCCAGAAGAAGTTCCAGTTGAGCCGCTCCCAGGTGATCCCGTACTGCACCCCGTTCACCTCGCCGGACTTGATGGTGTGGTTGAACGGGGTGCCCTTGTGGGATTCGACCACCGAGGTCAGCGGAGCCAGGATGCCGGCGTCGGCCAGGGGGTAGAAGTTCACGTCCTGCACCACAAAGATGTCAGGGCCGCCCTTGCCGCCAAGTTCGGTGTTGAGCTTGTCGGCGAAGGAGAGGAACGGGGTGGTGCTTTGGGCCAGCACGGCTGACGGGTTCTTCTTCTGGTAGGCCTGGACGGCTTTCCACATGGCCTCGCCGCGGCCCGGCTCAAGCCACTGCCAGCTGCCGAACTTCAGGGTGCCGCCGGCTGACGCCGCCCGGTTGGGGTCCAAAGCCGGGGTGGCGCCGCAGCCGGCCAGCAGCAGGCTGGCTCCGGCCGCTCCCAGGAATGTGCGCCTGTCGATCATGTCGCCGGCACCACATCAAGGGCCAGGGCCTCGGTCTCGCGGCGCAGCTTCAGCGCCTGGTCCAGCGAGGTGTCGATCTCGACGTCGTCCCAGCCCACGATGCCGCCTTCGGGGATGTCGTTGACGAGTTTGACATGGTGGGCCATGGCGACCGGCAGGGCGCGGTCCCGGACGGACTTCTCAGCCGAGATCAGCTTGCCCCAGACGGTGAAGCCGCCTTCGCCGTCGAGGATTTCACCCGCTTTGAGGTCTTTTTTGGCGCAGGCCACCACGTCGGCGTGGAAGCCTTCGGGCGCGCCCGTGGCTACTCCGCGGAGCACGGCGTTCGCTATCGAGACGTTCAGTTCCAGGCCCACGTAGTGGTACGGGCGGTACAGGGCGGCGTACTGGCCGGTGGGGTCCGGGTGCCAGGGGTATTCCTGGAAGCAGCCGGAGACGTACTTGTTGGTGGCCTTGACCACCACAAAGACGCCTTCCTGGGTGTTGTGGGGGATCCAGTCGCCGGCGCGGGTCACGCTGGACATCACATCGACGCTGCCTGCATGGCTGAGGACGCCGCCGTCGGCTGCCGGCCGGCAGATCGTGGCGATTTCCTCGACGTCGCCGGGGGTGAAGGTGAGGCCCTCATCGGAGGGGCGCAGGCCGGCGGCGTTGGCTACCGCCGCCATTTCGATGGCTGCCTTGGTGCCGTCGCGGAAGGAGGTGTGCATGTACGGG
Organism: Arthrobacter sp. Leaf141; assembly: GCF_001424565.1. Lineage (GTDB taxonomy): Bacteria > Actinomycetota > Actinomycetes > Actinomycetales > Micrococcaceae > Arthrobacter. Next base: position 37,301 of record NZ_LMOL01000011.1, on the reverse strand, counting down.
TTGAGCTGGCCGGAATCGGTCAGCTCCTTGGAGAACTCCCAGTTTTCCCACACATTATCCGGATTCATGCCGTGGTAGTGCGAGAGGTACTTGGCGCCCTTGCCGGCGCAGACCACGTCGAAGCCCGACGTCCGCGCCCAGTCCACGAGTTCCCAGATCAGGGCGGGCTGGTCGCCGTAGGCGAGGGAATAGACGACGCCGGCCTCCCGGGCGCGTTTGGCGAGGGCAGGTCCGGCGAGGGCGTCCGCCTCGACGGTGACCATGATGATGTGCTTGCCGGTTTCGATGGCGCGCAGCGCGTGGTTGATGCCAACGATCGGGTTGCCGGTGGCCTCTACGATGACGTCGAGTTCGGCGTCGAACAGGGCAGCGGCGTCGGTCACAACAGTGGTGGCACGGGTGGCCAGGGCCGTTTCGATGTCGTCAACAAAGGCTTCATCGGGCCACTCGACGAGCTTCAGTGCACCCTTGGCCCGCTCGGCGTTGATGTCGGCAATGGCCACCACGTGGATGCCCGGGATGTTGCGTGCCTGCGCCAGGTACATGGTTCCGTAGCGGCCGGCACCGATCAGGCCCACACGGATCGGGGCGCCGTCGGCCTCGCGCTGGGTCAGGAGTTTGTGGAGGTTCATAATCGCCTTTCGGTGGTTTGGCTGCGTCCGTGCTGGACGGCCAGTGGTGTGCGCCGGTGCCTGTGCAGCGTTGCGGCAGGCTGTGGCGTTCGGGGCCGGCGGGGTGGTGCCGGTGGAATCCGAGGGGTGCGGTGGTAGACATTCACTGTGGAAGTAAACATAATGGAACCGGTTCCACTTTTATTTCATACCTGCCGGACGAGGTCAATACCCTAGTCTGAAAAAGTTCCTGCCGGACTTGACGGCAGAGCTGCAGTAGCCGACCGAGGAGTACACGTGCAGAAGCAGCCCACCATCCGCGACGTTGCTGCGGCGGCGGGAGTATCCGTCGCTGTGGTCTCGCGGGTGCTCAACCCCGGGTCAGGGCCGGTGGCTGCCGCAACCCGGGACCGGGTTCACGAGGTCATGGCTACCCTGGGTTACCACCCGCGTACGGCCGCCCGGGAGCTGAAGCACGGCCCGCCCACCACCCTGGGCCTGCTCCTGGCGGATGTTTCGAATCCCTTCTTCGCCCGCCTTGCCGACCAAGTGGTCCAGGAAGCGCACTCCCGCGGCATCCAGGTGCTGTTGATGACCACCCAGGAGGACGACCAGCTCGAATCCGAGCGGCTCTCCACCCTGATCGAACGCCGGGTCAGCGGCATCATCGCCACCCCCACGGGAAACAACCTGGATATTTGGAAGAGGCTCCAGGACATGGGAACGGACGTGGTGTTTGTTGACCGCTCCATCCCTGCCTTGGCTGACGTGGATGTGGTGACCATCAACAACGTGGAGTCGGGGCGGTCCGCCACGGCCCTGCTGGCTGCGCACGGACACCGGCGGATCGCGATGATTTCCGGGCCGGCAGAATCCACCACGGGCCGGGACCGGATCGCCGGCTACCGGCAGGCCCTTGACGCTGCGGGGCTGGAGCGGGATGATCTCCTGGTCCGGTCGGCGGCGTTCCGCGGCACCGCCGGAGGAGATGCGATGAGCGCGCTCCTGAACCTGGACGAGCCACCCACCGCAGTGGTGGTGGCGAACACCGCCCAGGTGACGGCTGTATTGGGCCGGCTGGCCCATGCCGGGGTGTCCGTCCCGGCGGAACTCTCCGTGATCGTCTTCGAGGATTCGCCCTGGACGGAACTGATGACGCCGCCGCTGACCATCGTCCGACAGCCCATTGACCTCCTTGCCCGGCACTCCGTTCGCCTTGCCCTAGCCAACCCGGGTGGCAGGACGCCCGGCAAGCCTACGGTGGTGCGGGTGGACGCCGAACTCATTGAACGCGCCAGCGTGGGCCGGCTCAAAGTCCGCGCCTGACAAGTCGTTCCGCTCTACCCTTCCCGCGGCCCCGCTCTACCCTTCCCGCGGCCGCGTGCCGCCGCACCCTGCACCGGCTGCCTGCGGCAGCACCGGCGCCGAACCCAAAGGACTGACATGACGCAGACTACCTCCCGCTCTTACGCCCTCCTGGGTCTCGGGCCCATGGGCGCACCCATGGCCCGCAGGCTCCTGGCCTTCGCGCCCCACCTCACGGTGTGGAACCGGACGGCCGCGAAAACCGAACCCCTGGCGGCCCTGGGCGCACGCGCGGCAATGACGCCCGCTGAGGCCGCGTCCGACGTCGTCCTCACTGTCCTTCCCGATCTGGAACAAGTGGACAGTCTGCTGGGCGGTCCGGACGGCCTGCTGGCGGGCTGGGACGCCAAGGGCATCAGCAGTCCTGTCCTGGTGGTCCACGGCACGGTGTCGCCGGTGGCGGTGGCCGGCTTTGCCGAACGGCTGAAGGCCCGCGGCGTGACAGTCCTCGATGCGCCCGTCAGCGGCGGGACGATGGGCGCGGAGGATGGCACTCTCAGCATCATGGTGGGTGGCGACGCCGGCGCGGCAAACGACCTGGAACCTGCCTTCCAGTCGATGGGCACTACCGTGCGGTACCTCGGACCCAGCGGCTCGGGGGAACTCGCCAAGGCTTGCAACCAGATCGTTGTGGCCGCCACAGTGACAGCAGTTTCCGAGGCGATGCTGTTGGCCCGGCAGGGCGGCCTCGACGTAAACGTTGTGCTGGAGCTCCTCAGGGGCGGCTTGGCCGATTCGGCAGTCCTGCGGCAGAAGGGACAGCGCTGGGTGGAGGACAATTTCGACGGCGGCGGCAGCGCCAACAACCAGCTCAAGGACCTGGGGTTCATCGCCGAGGTCGCGCAGGCCCGCGGACTGGACCTGGCCCTCAGCGGCACCGTCCGAGACCTGTTCGCCGACATGGTGGCCCAGGGCGACGGCGCACTGGACCACACCGGCATCCACCGGTCGCTGGCCCGCCGCGCTCTCTCCGCCAACTAGGTAGCAGTAGATGTCGTTTTGAGCGCTCAAAACGACATCTACTGCCAGCTACTTGGGGGCTCGCGCAGCCGTTGAACTCAGAGCTGCAGCTCCATAAAGACGCTGTTGGGATCCGGCCGGTAGTCCGCGAACGGCGGGCATTCGGTGAAGCCATGCCGCGCATACAGCCGCCGGGCTGGAGCGAAGTAGTCCTCGGTGCCGGTTTCCAGGTACACCCGCTCCAGGCTGTTGGCCCGGGCGTCGGCCAGGATGTGCAGGAGCATGAGGGTGGCGACGCCGCGCCCCCGCGCCTGCGCCGAAGTGCGCATGGACTTCAGCTCGGCAGAAGCAGCTTGGCCAGGCACCGGTTTGAGGACCTTGAGGGCTCCGCACCCCAGCAGGGCGCCGCCCTCCCGTGCCGTCCAGAAACTGATGTCCGGTCCTGCCAGGGCTGCCGGGTCCAGGGCATGGACGCTTTCGGCCGGTGAGGTGGCAAACATGTCTGCAAGGTGCTCGCTCAGGAGCAGGTGGACATCGTCGCGGTGGGGGCTGTCCCGGTCTATAAGAATCATCAGTTCCAAATTTACCGGGCGCAGCGGAGGCGCGGCACGCGCCGCCTGGAAGCACAGCCGGGAAAGGCGCAGGCGAGTTCAGTGAATGCGGCCTCCGGAAGCGAAAATGCAGAAAGTTCACAAATTCTCTTTTTATGCCGCCAGAAATTCAGCAATCCTCGGGCTGGTTGCTGGAAATTCCCTGCCGGCAATCATGTTTTTGGCATGACTGGCATTAAAAATATAAGTGTGTATGGTACTGGGTACAAGCGCCACAAAGAAAGATGTGATTCCAGTGTCGGGTAAATCGCCTAAAAGCAGCAATTTCAAAAAAGCGGGAAAATCCATCCTCGAAAAAAGGGTCGATAAAAGGGCCAAAACCGAGAGCAGTGAAATCAGTTTCATAAAACCGCGCAAGAACCAGCGCTAGCGGGCCCAGCCATGAAAAGCATGTGCAACGCGCTGATCATCCCGGCTCAACTCACACAGCCGGTACGCCTCGAATCCGTCGATACGGACATGCCGGCACTTCAACGGTTGATGTCGGGAAACATCGAAGCAATCAGTACCCGTGATTGGCATGCCTACGTCAGCGACGAAGGCAACCGCCTGCCGCAGAACATCCGGGCCGAAGTGCTGGCCCGGGAAGCCGGTGTTCACCTCGAAGAGGTCCTGAACGGCACAGCGGTTTTCCTGGGTCACTGCAGCCGCGGGCAGGAAGTGGACGCGCCCCTGCGACTCATCCGACTGGCGGAAGCCCTGTTCGAGCAGGCGCTGGCAGCCTGAACGCTTGCGCCTCCCGCTACACCAGCGGCCAGGGGTAGCGGGAGCCCGTCAGGTCCACGGGCAGTGTCCCGTCCTGCAGGATCCGACGGGCCCGCCGCTTCAGGGCCGCGTTTTCATCGTCGTCGAGCAGCCCGGCCAACTCCTCAGGAACGGCCTCGGCGAGGGGTGCGATATCTGCCAGCAGCCCGTCCGGAATTGCTTCGCCGGCAAAGTCCCAAATGACCGTGCGCAGCTTAAAGGCAGCGGAAAAGCACAATCCGTGGTCGATGCCCCAGATCCGGCCGTCGCCGCCGCGGAGGACGTGCCCGCTTTTGCGGTCCGTGTTATTGGAAATGAAGTCAAACAAAGCCATCCGGGCCAGTTCCGGGTGGGTGGACGGGTCCTCCGCCGCCAGCGTGAAATAGTGCTGCCGGAAATCGCAGTCGATAAACCACTGCAGGGACCCCACACCAAGCGGTGCGTCCTCCCGGATGACCGTGGGCGGCACCATGCCCCAGCCCAAAGCCTCACTGAGCAGGTACGCCGCCCGCTCCCGCTTGTACAGCCCTGGATCGAAGTCGGACAGCGGCTGTTCGCCGGCCTCAGGTTTATAGACCGCCTGTGCTACATCGTCCCCTTGAGTAAGGCGGACCAGGAACGTGGCGTTGCTGCTGCGCGCGAACTGGCCCACCAGCTCCACTTCGCCGGAGGTCAGCAGCGTCAGATCCCGGTCTGTCAAGGCATGCCCTTGGCGGCGGAAAACCCTGTCACTGCGGCCTCAGCCCGCTCAACGGTTCCGAGTAGGAATTCACCATCAGCACCGACGCTGCCCGGCCGTCCACAAACGACACGGCGGACACTGAACCCGGGCTGATCATGATCCGCTGGAACAGGTCCAGGGGCGTCCCGACAGCGTGGGCGACTGCCGCTTTGATGGTGTCGGCGTGGGAAAAGCAAACAACTACGCCCCCAGGGTGCGCCGCCACCAGTTCCTCCAGGGCACCCACCATGCGGTCCTGCATCTCCGGAAAGCTTTCGCCGTTGGGGAAGCGGAACGTGGACGGGCTGGACTGCACACTCCGCCACTCCGGCAAGGCAGCCAGGCGGGAAATCTCGGCACCCGTCCAGTCGCCGAAGTCGCACTCCAGCAGCCCGTCGGCCGGCTGGATTTGCAGGCCGTTGGCGGTCGCCGTCGGCCCTGCCGTTTCCTGGGCGCGCTCCAACGGCGAGGAATACACGGCGGTGACCGGAAGCCCCTCGAGGCGTTCGGCCACCCGTTCCGCCTGGGCCCGGCCACGCTCCGAAAGATGCAGGTTCGGGGCCCGGCCCGGCAGCACCTGGCCGGTGGTGGGCGTTTCGCCGTGGCGGACCAGGAGCACAAGCGTCACCACAGGCTTGGCGGCGGGAGCGGCGGGAGCGGCGGGAGCGGCGTGAGCGGCGGTAGTGGTGGGAGCGGTGGACGGGGCGGATTCCGGCGGGGCCGGCTGGGCTGCAGCAGTCATCAAGAATCAGCGTAGTACTGCCAGCGGACCAAAACTTGTCCCGCGTGCACAAATGTTTCGGATCACCCCATCGGCCCAGCGAACAGGTCTACGGTGGAGAAGTGACTGAACGCCCTGAGATCTTCACTGTTGGTGAACTGCGTGCCTCCGGCCATGTTCACAAGGACCTGCGGACAGAACTCCGCGACAACCTCCTCTCCGCCCTGGCGGCGGGCCGCGACCCGTGGCCCGGCATGTTCGGCTTCAGCCGGACCGTTATCCCCCAACTGGAGCGCGCCCTGATCGCCGGGCATGACCTGGTGCTGCTGGGCGAACGTGGCCAGGGCAAGACCCGGCTCCTGCGCACCCTGGCCGGGCTGCTGGACGAATGGTCCCCGGTGATCGAGGACTCGGAGCTGAACGAGCACCCCTACGAACCCATCACCGGGCCCTCGCGCGCCCGCGCCCTCACCGAAGGGGACCGGTTGCGGGTAGCCTGGCGGCACCGTTCGGAACGTTACGTGGAGAAACTCGCGACGCCGGACACCTCCGTGGCGGACCTGATCGGCGACGTCGACCCCATGCGGGTGGCCGAGGGCCGCCGGCTGGGGGACCCGGAAACCATCCACTACGGCCTGATCCCGCGTTCCAACCGCGGCATTGTGGCCATCAACGAACTCCCTGACCTCGCCGAACGCATCCAGGTCTCCATGCTGAACGTGATGGAGGAGCGGGACATCCAGATCCGCGGCTACGTCCTGCGCCTGCCGTTGGACGTCCTGGTGGTGGCTTCCGCCAACCCCGAGGACTACACCAACCGCGGCCGCATCATCACCCCGCTCAAGGACCGGTTCGGCGCCGAAATCCGCACGCACTACCCCCTTGAGCTTGAAGATGAGGTGGCCGTGATCGAGCAGGAGGGCCACCTGGTGGCCAGCGTGCCGCCCGTGATCCTGGAGATCCTGGCCCGCTACACCCGAGCCCTGCGCGAGTCCCCGGCCATCAACCAGAGCTCCGGCGTTTCCGCGCGGTTCGCCATCGCCGGGGCCGAAACCGTTGCGGCGGCCGCGCTGCGGCGGGCCAGCGTCCGCGGCGAGGACCAGGCCGTGGCCCGGATCATCGACCTGGACGCCGCTGTGGAAGTGCTCACCGGAAAGATCGAGTTTGAATCCGGCGAGGAAGGCCGCGAGCAGGACATCCTGGACCACCTCCTGCGCACCGCCACCGCCGAGTCCGTCCGGGAACACTTCCAGGGCCTGGACCTGGCGCCACTGGTCGCTGCCCTGGACGGGCACTCCACGGTGACCACCGGCGAGCTGGTGACCGCCAAGGAATTCCTGGCGAACCTGCCCTCGCTCAACGGATCAGGCCTCTACGACGAAATCGGGAAGCGCCTCGGCGCCGAAAACGACGGCCAGCGGGCCGCCGCCGTCGAACTGGCCCTTGAAGGCCTCTACCTTGGCCGCCGGATCTCCAAGGAGTCCGACGACGAATCCACCATCTACGGCTAAGGACAGGCACACGCCATGAGCCTTCACCCCCGCTCCCGGTATGGCCGCTACCGCGGCGGGCCGGACCCGTTGGCGCCGCCCGTTGACCTGACGGAGGCGCTGGATGCCGTGGCCGAGGACGTGATGGCGGGCTACTCGCCGCGGCGTGCCCTGCAGGAGTACCTGCGCCGCGGCGGCCTGGACCAGGAAGGTCTGGACGAGCTCGCCGGCCGGATCCAGCAGCGCCGCCAGGACCTGCTGGGCAAGCACAACCTCAACGGCACGCTCAATGAAGTGAAAAAGCTCCTGGACACGGCGGTACTGGAGGAACGCAAGCAGTTGGCCCGTGACGCCATGATGGACAACACGGACCGGGCCTTCCGCGAGATGCAGATCCAGAACCTGCCCCAATCCACCGCGGCGGCGGTCAACGAGCTTGCCTCCTACGACTGGCAGTCCAGCACGGCCCGCGAGGCGTACGAAAAGATCAAGGACCTGCTGGGCCGCGAGGTCCTGGACCAGCGCTTCGCCGGGATGAAGCAGGCACTGGAAGGGGCGACGGACCAGGACCGGGCAGCCATCAGCGCCATGCTGGCCGACCTCAACGAACTCCTGGACAAGCACCGCCGGCAGGTGGACACCGCAGCGGACTTCGCCGAGTTTATGGCCAAGCACGGCGAGCACTTCCCAGAGAATCCCCGGAACGTCGAGGAACTGGTGGATGCGCTGGCCAAGCGCGCGGCGGCAGCCCAGCGGCTGATGCAGTCCATGACCCCGGAACAGCGCCAGGAGCTGATGCAGCTCTCCGCCCAGGCCTTCGGCTCCCAGGACCTGATGGCCCAGCTGGGCCAGCTGGACGAGACCCTGCAGGCCCTACGGCCGGGGGAAGACTGGAACGGATCAGAGCGGTTCGAAGGCCAGGAAGGCATGGGCCTGGGCGACGGCACGGGCGTGCTCCAGGACCTTGCCGAGCTGGACCAGTTGGCGGACCAGCTGGGCCAGGACTTCGACAGCTCCCACATGGACGACGTCGACCTGGACGCCCTGGCCCGCCAGTTGGGGGAAGACGCGGCGGTCAGCGCTCGCACGCTGGCGGCGATTGAAAAGGCAATGCACGACGGCGGCTACCTCACCCGTGGCGCGGACGGCGACTTCCGGCTCTCGCCCCAGGCGATGCGGCGGCTGGGCAGGTCGCTGTTGCGTGATGCCGCCAAGCAGCTGTCCGGGCGCCAGGGCAGGCGGGAGACGCGGGAGGCCGGTGCCGCCGGCGACCAGACCGGATCCAGCCGGCCGTGGGAGTTCGGCGACAACGCGCCGTGGGACGTCACCCGGACCATCACCAACGCGATCCGCCGGACCATCGCCGACGGCGGCGACCCGGGCCGGGGCGTCCGGCTGGCTGTGGACGACATCGAGGTGACGGAAACCGAGGAACGCACGCAGGCCGCCGTCGTCCTCCTGGTCGACGTGTCCTTCTCGATGGCCGCCGAGGGGCGGTGGGTGCCCATGAAACGCACGGCGCTGGCCCTGCACCACCTGGTGTCCACAAGGTTCCGGGGCGACAAACTGCAGCTGATCACGTTTGGCCGGTACGCCCAGACCATGGACATCGGCGGGCTGACATCGCTGCCGGCCTTCCGCGAGCAGGGCACCAACCTGCACCACGGGCTGCTGCTGGCCAGCCGGTTCTTCCGGAAACACCCGGCCATGCAGCCGGTGCTGCTGGTGGTCACCGACGGCGAACCGACGGCCCACCTGCTGCCGGACGGCGAATCCATGTTTTCCTGGCCGCCGCACCCCTCGACCATCCGCGCCACCGTGGACGAGCTGGACCGGGTGGGACGTGCCGGCGCGCAGGCCACCTTCTTCCGGCTGGGCGACGACCCTGGCCTGGAACGGTTTATCCAGCGGATGGCCCGCCGCGTTGACGGCAGGGTGGTGGCGCCCGAAGCCGGCGAGCTCGGCGCTGCGGTGGTGGGCGAATACCTCCGCGCGCACTTCCGCGGCCGGGCGTACGGCGACTCCGATTGGGCGTTCTAGGCGCCTATTGCCCTGCCTCGACGGGCCCCCGGCGGTACGTTTCCGAGACCCTGCGGTACACCGGGGTGAGGAACGCCAGCGCCGCGGCGGCCATCAGGATGATCCCGGCCACCAGGAACACCAGGGCGATGCCGCGGGACACACCCTCGCCCAGCAGCGGCGCCAGCTGCGCCGCACCCTCCGCGGACCTGGCGTACGGGATGATCCAGACCTCCGCGATGGGGGCGATGAGGAACGCGGTGATGGGTGCCGCCGCGGATTCGAAGGCCATGGCGAAGCCAAACACCCGGCCCTGGCGGGGCAGTGGGACCACCTGCTGGATGATCGTCTGTTCTGCTGCCTCCGCGAACGGCACCATCACCATGTAGAGCCAGATCCCCGCGATGTACAGCCATGGCCATTCCCGCAAGGTGAACAACGCACCAAAGAGGCCGATCAGGATCACCGCGAACAGCAGGGTCCGCAGCGGGTTGGAGCCCAGGCCGAACTTGCCCACGAGTGCCCCGCCCACAACAAATCCGGTGGCGCCAAGCGCAAAGAAGGCGCCCCACAGCTCAACCGGGAACATCTCCAAGCCGTAAGGATCCATCAGGGCCATGTACACGCCGCCGATGAGGTTGTTGAAGGTGGAGAACAGGATCAGTGCGAACAGGCCGGCAATGGCCAGAACGGCGGCCATGGATCCGCGCAGGTCGAATCCACCTTGGGCATCCGTGGCTGCCGGCTGGGTTTCCTCGGGCATCCGCACGGTGAGCAGGTGGCCGTATGCCACGGCTGTCAGGACCAGGGCCGCGGCGATGGTCCAGCCCATGCCCAGCAGGCCCACCGACAGGCCGGAGATGACCGACGTGGCGATGAACGCCAGGCCCTGCACCATGCCCACCAGTCCGTTGGCGTTGGCCCGCCGGTCAGGATCGATCAGGATGGTGACGGTGGTGGACAGGGCGATGTTGCGCAGGTTTTCCACCACCGCCCCCACCAGGATGATCACGGCAAAGATCCAGAACCACGGCTGGGCCAGGTCCAGCAGGTCGGTCTCCGGCGTCAGCAGGAACATGATTCCGGCGACGACGAACATCACCAGGGTGAAGCCACCGGCAAAGCGCATCACCGCCAGCTTGCGGTACCGGTCCACAAAGGTGCCGAAGCTGATGCTGGAGAGCGCGATCAGCAGCATGTACGCCCCGCCGATCACCCCGGTGGCAATCACATTTCGCGTCTCCAGATAGACCCAGAACGTCAGGGCGAACCAGAGGTAGCTGGTGGTGATGTTTGCCAAGGCAGTGTTGACCAGGATCCCGGTAAACGTGCGGGACCGCTCTGCCGGGGTTCGCAGGTGACTGGTGTTGGCTGGGGCATCGGCGAGCCCGGGACCCGCAGCCACCAGGGGATCCGGTTTGTGCTCGGTCATGGGCTCCAGTTTACGGACAACAGGCCCCCGCGGACATGGGAAATGCGTGCGTAATTTGGCTTGTGGGACAGGTCAGGGTGCG
>NZ_LMOL01000011.1:26282-26420 GCF_001424565.1 Arthrobacter sp. Leaf141 | reverse complement strand
GCCGGTGGGCCAGCCGTTGACGATGATGCGGCCGACTTTTTGTTCGAGGGCGGGGATGAGGGGTGCGGCGGTGGGGTAGTCGTGGTCGGTGAGGTGGAGGGTGGCGGTGAGTTGGCCTTCGAGGCGGGTGATGGCGGT
>NZ_LMOL01000011.1:25900-26217 GCF_001424565.1 Arthrobacter sp. Leaf141 | reverse complement strand
AGGATTTCGTTGGTGAGGAAGTCCTTGACCTGGGTCGCGTAGATGGCCGGGGCGGGGGCGTTGTGGGTTTGGCCGTCGGCGCCCTGTCCGAGGACGGTGATGCCGTCCGCAGAGCCCAGTGCTTCGGTTCCGGTGTGCCAGGATCCGGCGATATTTTCGGTGAGCATGGTTTGGCCCTCGGCGGCCGTGATGGCGCGGCCGACGGCGGCGGCGAACTTATCGCCTGCCTCGCCGGTGGGGGCGAAGAGCAGTCCGGGGGAGGTGCAGAGTTGTCCGGAGCTGCCGGTGACGGCGGTGATGTAGGCGGTGGCGAGGGC
>NZ_LMOL01000011.1:25635-25875 GCF_001424565.1 Arthrobacter sp. Leaf141 | reverse complement strand
TCGAAGACGATGACGGGGTTCAGGGAGGACATTTCGGCGTAGACGGGGATGGGTTCGGGGCGGGCGGCGGCGGTCCGCATCAGGGCGGTGCCGGCGGCCTGGGAGCCGGTGAAGCCGACGGCCTTGATGGCCGGGTCGGCCACGAGGGCCTGGCCGATGCTGGCGCCGGGGCCGTAGATGAGGGAGAACACGCCGGGGTGCAGGCCGTGGTCGGTGACGGCCTTAACAATGGCCTGGCCG
>NZ_LMOL01000011.1:0-25602 GCF_001424565.1 Arthrobacter sp. Leaf141 | reverse complement strand
GAACACCACGGGGCAGCCGGCGGCGAGGGCGGAGGCGGTGTCACCACCCGCCGTCGAGAAGGCCAGGGGGAAGTTGCTGGCGCCGAAGACGGCGACGGGGCCCAGCGGGATTTGGCGTTGGCGGATGTCCGCCCGGGGTGCGGGGGTGCGGTCCGGAAGGGCGGGGTCGATGCGGATGCCGCGGTGGTCGCCCTGCCGGACCACTGCAGCGAAGAGCCGGAGTTGGGCGGTGGTGCGGGCGCGTTCGCCGGTGAGGCGGACGGTGGGGAGTCCGGTTTCCTGGGTGGCGCGGGTGATGAGGTCTTCGCCGATGGCTTCGATGTTCTCTGCGATCGCTTCGAGGAAAGCGGCGTGGGTTTCGGGGTCCAGGGTGCTGAAGGACGGGTAGGCGTCAGCGGCGGCGGAGGTCGCCGTCGTCAGCTGTTCCTCGGTGATCAGCGAATACGCGGGATCGAGCTGCTCATTCGTGGCGGGATTGAAACCGAAAGCGGTTTTGCCGTCGCCGACGACAGGCCGGCCGGCGATCAGGGAATGTCCGGAAAGAATCACAACAAGCTCCAGGGTGTGGGGATACGGGAAAGCATCGTTGGGGCCGGCCGCCACCCGGCAGCCGGCCCCGACACTTCGAACGGGTCCGGGCTCAGCCCTTGACCGCACCGGCGCTGAGTCCCTGGACCAGGAACTTCTGCACGTAGGCGAACAGGAGCACCACGGGAATGATGGCAATGACGCCGCCGGCGGCCAGGGCGCCGAAGTCGGCGCCGAACTCGCCCAGCAGGTAGCTCAGGCCCACGGGAACCGTGAACTGGTCCTGGCTGCTGATGAACATGATGGCGAAGAGGAAGTTGTTCCAGGCACTGATGAAGGCAAAGGAACCAACGGCCACAATGCCGGGTTTCAGCAGGGGAAGGACCACCAGCCGGAACGCCTGGATGCGGGTGCAGCCGTCCACCCAGGCGGCCTCCTCCAGCTCCACCGGCACGTTGCGGATGAAGCCGGACATCAGGATCAGTGACAGCGGCAGGTGGAACACCGTGTCGGAGATGATGAGGCTCCAGAGGCTGTTGGTCAGGCCCACGGCGTTGAAGATCTCGAAAAGCGGGATCAGCATCATGGCCCCGGGAACAAACTGGGTGCACAGCATGGCCACGAGGAACAGCGTCTTGCCCCGGAACCTGAAGCGTGCCAGGGCGTAACCGCCCAGCAGCGCGATGACCGTTGAGCACAGCAGGCTCATCACGGCCACAAACAGGCTGTTTTTGAAGTAGATGCCGAATCCGGAGCCGTTCCAGACCGTTTCGAAGTGCTCGAAGGTGATGGGCCAGGGGACCAGCGAGGTGGATCCCGTGGGTCGGAACGCGAAAAGCAGCATCCAGTAGAACGGCACAAGGGTGAAGATCAGGAACAGTGCCAGCGGCACGTAGGTCAGGACGCGGTCGATCCGGCGTTGGCGTGCCTTGAGCTTGCTGATGGGCCGGGCCGGTATCGGTTCCGGCGCGATGGCACGGCCGGCGGCATGCGCTTTGGGAAGCAGCGAGGTCACTTGTCATCCTCCTTTGACTTGGTGATGCGCAGATAGACCAGCGAGAAGAAGGTCAGGATCAGGAATGCCACCACGGTCAGGGCGGACCCGTAGCCGAAGTCGCGGTCGTGGATGGCCGTTTGCGCCACATAGAGCGGCAGGGTGGTGGTGGAGCTTGCCGGCCCGCCGCCGGTCAGTGTGTACAGGAGGTCAACGTTGTTGAATTCCCAGACCGCCCGCAGCAGCGTGGCCACCACAACGGCCTGCCGGATATGCGGCCAGGTGATGGACACAAACTTCCGCCAGGTCCCGGCGCCGTCAACGTCCGCGGACTCGTACAGCTCCAGGGACACTGACTGGAGATCGGCCAGGATGAGGATGGCGAAGAACGGGATGCCCTTCCACATTTCGGCGAGCACCAGGGCCCAGAACGTGGTGTCGCTGCCGGCCAGGAGGGACACGCCGTATTCGCCGATGCCCATGTCGGCAAGATAGCGGCCGACGCCGGTGGACGGGTTGTAGATCAGGATCCAGATGGTGGTGGTCAGGATGCCTGACACGGCCCAGGGGGAAAAGACCAGGGATCGGGCCAGTCCGCGGCCGATGAACGACTTGTTGATGAGCAGGGCCAGCGCGAGCCCGAAGACAAACTGAAGCCCCACTTCCACCACCACCCACTGGGCGGTGAAGGAAAGGCTCCGCCAGAACAGCGGGTCCGAACCCATCGCGATGAAGTTCTCGAAGCCGGCAAACCCGTCGTCCCAGGGCTGGGTGACGTTGGAGTGCTGCAGGCTGTAGTAGAAGACGCTGCCCACCGGGTAGACCAGGAACACGAGCGTCAGGATCGCGGCGGGCGCGATCAGGAGGTAGGGGTACAGGCGCCGCGACCTGTTCGCTCGCTTGCGCGGCGTGGCGGCCGGCGGCCTGCCGGGCTTTTGTTTCTGGGCGATCAGGGCCATGGCCTACTTCTTCGCGTGCTTCTGCTGGGCTTTGGTGAGTTTCTCCGCGGACTGGGTCAGGAAGTCCTTCACGGAAAGGTCGCCCTGGAGCACCCGCTGCCACTCCGGAAGCATGTCCGTGGTGGTGATGGAGTTGAACTCGGGCAGGTAGAACGGCTGTTCCAGGACCACGGCCTTGCTGTCCTCAACGGCTTTTACGGAGGCCTGCATGGCCGGGTTTTCGGTAACCCAGGTTTCCTTGGCCACTTCGAGGTTGCCCGGGAGGTAGCCGGACTTCTGGGCCCAGAAGCTGTTGCCTTCATCGCTCATGGTGTATTCAAGGAACTTCCAGGCGGCTTCCTTGTGGGGACTTGCCTGGAACATCGAGAACCCGGTGGTCATGCGGCCGGTGAGAACGGTTTTGCCGTTATCCGCGGGGAACGGTGCCACGGCGCCGATCTTGTCCGCGCCGATGGCGGCAACGTGGGTGGGGTAGGAACCGATGCTGTGGCTGAGCATTGCAGCACCGCCGGCGCCGAACTGCGCCACCATGGTTTTGAAGTCCGCGGTCAGGTCGCTTCCGGCGGTGTCCTTGCCGTAAAGGTCCACGTATTTCTGGGCCGCGGCAACAACTGCCGGATCGTCAAGGGTGGAGGTTCCGTCCTCGCGGAAGAACGTGTCCACGCCGGACTGCGGGTAGACCATCTGGACAAACTGGGAGAAGAACCCGTTGCCGCCGCGGAGGGTATAGCCGAATTTTCCGGCGCCCTTGTCCGTCAGCTTGTCCGCTGCCGTGTAGAAGTCGTCCCAGGATGCGGGAGCCGACAGGCCGGCGTCCTTCATGAAATCGGAGCGGTAGTAGATGACGTCGGCGAGGCTGGTGGCCGGGGTCAGGTAGAGCTTCCCGTCGGGTGAGGCTGCCTTGGAGGACTTGGTCATGGCGGGGGAAATCTTTTCTTCCCATCCACCGTCCTTGAAGTCCTGGTCCAGGGGTGCCAGGGCGCCCTGGGCGACGAGGGCTGAAACGTCCGACGCCTTGGGGGTCACCAGGTCCGGGGTGGCCTTGGTGGCAATGGCGGTGCTGATCTTCTGCATGTAGGAGTCGGTGGGCAACCCCAGGTAGTTGACCTTGATGCCGGGGTTTTTGGCCTCAAACATGCTGATCAGCTTTTTCAGGTTCTCGGTCCGCTCGGGGCGGGTGTCCGTGTCCCATAGCTCCAGGACAACTTCCCCGGAGTCGCTGGCCCCTGTGCTGCCTGAACCGCAGGCACCCAGCGCCAGCGTGGAAGCCATGATGGCTGCCAGGGCAAGTGCTGTCCTGCCCTTGCGGCTCCGGGTCGGGGACTGGGCATTATCCGTACGCTTCATTGCGTTCCTCTCAAGTGGCGATGTGAAGCCGACTATGTCGTGCTTCGTACATCGTATACTACATACGATACACCTGATATGCTGATGTTTATGGAAAGGAATTTACTGTGACTACGAACGCCATGCAGCCCGGGCCGCTGCTCTCCTCCTCCCGGACGGGTCTCGTTGTTGAAGCCCTTCGGCGCTCGATCCTCACAGGTGAGTTGCCTGCCGGGCAGCCTTTGGTGGAAACGGACCTGGCGCGCAGCTTCGGGATCTCCAAGACGCCTGTCCGGGAGGCCTTAAAGACCCTCGCCGGTGCCGGCCTGGTCACCATGAGCGAGTACAAGGGCGCAACGGTGCGCGTGGTGGACGAAGCGATGGCCCGCAGCATCTTCGACGTCCGGACCCTGCTGGAACCAGTGGCGGTGGCCCGGACCGTGGAGCGCGGATTCGACGTGGAACTCGCCCAGCAGGCCCTGGACCGGGCCACCTCCTCAGAGGATGAGGCCGAGCGCAGCCTCGCCAACCGCGACTTCCACCAGCTCCTGTATTCCAACTGCGGCAACCCCGTCCTGGTGGACATGCTGGACGGCCTGCGTGAGCAGACTGCCCTCATCTCCGTCAACGCCTGGACCCGGCTGCCCTCCTGGGATTCGGAAGCCGCCGAGCACGCCGAAATCCTCGCCGCAGCACGGAACGGCGACGCCGGCCGGGCCGGCGAACTGGTCCTAAACCACATCCACAGTTTCGAGGTCCGGGCAATCGGACAGATAGTCGGGGGAAAACGATGACGTTCTCTGAGCTCCGCACCGCATTGGCAGATGTAGTTGCCATTCCGGTCACGCCGTACCAGGACGGTGCACTGGACCTGGGCAGCTTCCGGAAGCTGCTGCGCCGCCTGGTCAGCAGCGGCGTCACCACCATCACCCCCAACGGCAACACCAGTGAGTTCTACGCCCTCACTGCCGCAGAGCGCCGTCAGCTGATCACAGCCGCCGCCGAAGAAGTGGGGGCGGAGGCCTTCCTGCTCCTTGGGGTGGGACACGACGTTGCCACAGCAGTGGCGGACGTGAAGGCGGGCGAAGAGGCCGGCATCAGGATGGTTATGATCCACCAGCCGGTCCATCCGCACGTTTCACCGCTGGGCTGGGTGGACTACCACGCGCAGATCGCCTCGGCCGCCCCTGGCGTGGCCTTTGTCCTCTATATCCGCAGCGCCTGGGTGACCCCGGCCATGCTGGTGGAACTGGCAGGCCGGTGCCCCAACGTCGTCGGCATCAAATACGCCGTCCCGGACGTGACGCAGTTTGCCCGGATCCGGGACCTGGCCGGGCCGGACAGGTTTGTATGGATCGCCGGCCTCGCGGAACCGTACGCCCTGTCCTACGCCGTCCACGGCGCCGAAGGCTTCACCTCAGGCCTGGTCAACGTCAACCCACGGCTTTCGTTGGCGTTGCGGGACGCCCTGCGGACGCAGGATTACCCGGCCGCCAGGGACATGCTGGCCACGATCTCCCGGTTTGAGGAGCTGCGCGCCGAGGACGGCTCCGCCAACAATGTCAGCGTCATCAAGGAAGCCCTGGCCCAGCTGGGTCTGTGCAACCGCACCATCAGGCCACCCAGCCACGAGCTCAACCAGCAGGCCCGCACCGAAATCGCGGGGATCCTGTCCGAATGGGGCTGCACCGCTGCGGACCAGGGCCAGCCGATCCACGCAGCGGCAGGAGCCCACGCATGAAAATCACCGGATTCAAGACCTTTATGCAGCGGGTGGGCAACCGGCCGCGGCTGCTCCTGCGCGTCGACACGGATGAGGGCCTGTCCGGCTGGGGCGAGGCCTACAACCACGGACCGGACTGGGCCCTGGTGCCCATGCTGGACTACATGTTCGAGCAGGTTAAGGGCCAGGATCCCCGGCGGATCGAGTTCCTGACGCAAAAGCTCATCCGGATGGCGCGGTTTCCGCAGGGCGCGCTGGGCCTGGCCGCGATCTCCGCCATCGACCACGCGCTGTGGGACATCGCCGCCAAAGCGGTCAACCTTCCCGTGTACGGGCTGCTCGGCGGGGCCGTCCGGGACAGGGTTGCCGTCTATGCAGGTGTCTACTCGGCGCCGGACCCCGAGGAGTGCAGGGACGTTACAACCCGGCTGAATGAGCAGTTCGGGTTCACCGCGTTCAAGCTCAGCCCGTTCCGGGGCGACATCCATAACCGGCGCTGGGGTGCGGTGGTCAACGAAACGGCGGAGTACTTCGGTGCAGTCCGCGCAGCCTGCCCCGATGAATGGGACTTCGCGTTCGACGCGCATGCCAAGATTTTCGAGCCGTACCAGGCGGTCCAGCTGGGCAACGCGCTGGCCCCCTACCAGCCGCTCTTTTTTGAGGAACCCATCAGGCCCGAATACTTTCCGGCCTGGCACCGGCTGCGGTCCGAGCTCAAAGTGCCGCTGGCCACCGGCGAAAGCCTGTATTCCAGCAACGAGTTCCTCAGCCTGCTCACGGGCGGGGGAGCCGACATCATCCAGCCGGACATCTGCGTGGTGGGCGGGATCTCGCAGATGCGCAGGATCGCCACGATCGCCGAAGCGCACTTCACCATGGTGGCCCCGCACAACCCCATGGGCCCGTTGGCCGTGGCCCACAACCTTCACTTCGCCGCCGCCTGCAGCAACTTCTCCATCCTTGAATACAAGCTGGAGGAAACCACCTGGTGCCCCGATCCGTACCTGCCGGTGGGCGGGCACCTTGAACTGCGGCCGGACCGGCCCGGGTGGGGGATCGAGATCGACGAGTCCACCCTGGCGGAAGACGACTACATTCACTGGGAACGCACCTTGCCGGTCCGCCCGGACGGTTCGCTCGCCTTCTGCTGAGCCACCCGCCCGGCCGGGCGGGTCCCCGCTCCAGCCGGGTCAATCCGGCAGGCCCGCCTCCGGTAGCCTGTTGGGATGGAGCGGGGAATAGCCCATCTGGGCGCTGAAGGCATCCTGCTCGCCGGCGCGGGCAGGGCCATCCTGCTGCAGATCGCCAACCCGGCAGTGGGCCACGGTGTGGCCGAGCACAGCACGTTCACGCACCGGCCCATCAGCCGCCTGATGGGCACTCTCACTTACGTCTACGCGGTGGTCTACGGCTCCGAGGAGCAGGTCCGCGAGGTCCGGCGCCGTGTCAACAAGGCGCACGCCCCCGTCCGGCGTGATGCCGACGCATCGGCCAGGGGCTACAACGCGTACGACGCCGATGCGCAGCTTTGGGTGGCCGCCACCCTCTACGACACGGCCGCCGTCATCATCACCGAAATCTACGGCGCGCCCGACGCCGACACCGCCGACGCGATGTACCGCGACTACGCGAAACTCGGCACAGCCCTGCAGCTTCCCGCGCACAAGTGGCCGGCGGACCGGGCCGCCTTTGCGCAGTACTGGGACGGACAGCTCGGCTCGCTACGGGCCGACGACGCAGCGGTCCGTGTGGGCCGCGGCCTGCTGTATCCGGAGCAGGCACCGCTCTGGTACCGCGCCGTGATGCCGCTGGCCCGGTTCCTCACCGCCGGACTGCTGCCGGACCAGCTGCGGAAAGACTTCGGGCTGCCGTGGAGCGAGGGCCACGAACGGCGTTTCCACCGGACCCTGCGCGCGCTCGCGATCATCTATCCGCGGCTACCGCGCCGCCTCCGGCACTGGTTCAAGGACTACTGCCTGGCCAGCCTGGACAAGCCGCAGACCAGCAAGCCGCAGACCAGCAAGCCCAAACCCCGTGACCCGAAACCCCGCAACCCGAAAAAGCAGGAACACCGTGCGTAGTGCCACCACCGTTGAGCAGCGGATCGACGCGAGGGCACGCCGGTTCCTGGCCACGGCGCCTGCCGGCGGTGCCCGGTCAAAACTCACCGAGTTTGTGGTTTTTGGCCTCAAGCAGGGCTGGGCCTGCATCTTTGGTGCCGCGCTTTTGGTGGTCCTGATGGCGGCCCGGCTCTGGTACCCGGAGAGCGTGGGACTGGCCAGGAACGACTTCCTGACACTGGCCGCCGTCGTTATCCAGATCCTGATGGTGGCCTTCCGGCTGGAAACCCTGCGGGAGTTGCGTGTCATCATCCTGTTCCACCTGGTGGGAACGGTGATGGAGCTCTTCAAAACGGACGTTGGCTCGTGGGCCTATGAGGCGGAGGGCGTCCTGCGGATCGGCGCGGTGCCCCTGTTCAGCGGCTTTATGTACGCGGCGGTGGGCTCCTACATGGTGCGGGTGTACCGGCTGTTCGACCTGAAGTTTGCCAACTACCCGCCCCGCTGGATCACGGCGCTGTTGGGCATTGGCATCTACGCGAATTTCTTCACCCACCACTACATCTGGGACCTGCGCTGGCTTCTGCTGGCCGCCGTCGTGATCATTTACGGCCGCTGCGTGATGCATTTCCGGGTGTTCCGCCGGGAGTTCAGGATGCCGCTGGTGCTCTCCTTCCTGCTGGTGGCGCTGTTCATCTGGGTCGCGGAGAACATCGCCACCTGGTCCGGTGCGTGGCTCTACCCCAGCCAGGTGGACGGCTGGCAACCCGTGGGCGTGGAAAAGCTGGTGTCCTGGTTCCTGCTGATGATCATTTCGGTGGTGCTGGTGGCCTGGGTGTACAAACCCCAGCCGCCCGCCCCGGCGGGCAGCGACGCGCCTGCCCCGAAGATGTCGCTGCCCTGACGCCCCGTTCCCGGCGTCAGCCCCGGGCCGCCAGGAGTCCGCGGCTGTACTGGCTGGCGGGACGGTCCAGGCCGAAGTGCCCGCGGAGGGTGGTGCTGGTGTACTCGGTGCGGAACAGGCCACGGGCCTGCAGGATGGGGACCACTTCATCCGCGAAGGCGTCGAAGCCTCCCGGCAGCCACGGCGGCATGATGTTAAACCCGTCCGCGGCGCCCTGTTCAAACCAGCGCTGGATCTCGTCCGCCACCTGGACCGGAGTGCCGGCAAAGACGTAGTGTCCGCGGGCGCCGGCATACCGGTGCAGGACCTCCCGGACGGTGGGCTGTTCCCGGCGGATGACGTCAAGGACCAGCTGGCTGCGGCTGCTGGCCAACCCTTCCGCCCCGGCCAGCAGATCCGGCGGGAACGGCTGGTCCAGGTCCGCGCCTGACAGGTCAACCCCCAGGAGGTTCCGCAGGATGCCCAGCCCGTATTCAGGCTGGGTAAGTTCATCAAACTCCTGCTTGAGGGCTTTCGCTTCTGCTTCCGTGGAGCCCAGGTAGGGGCTGATGCCGGGCAGCACCAGGAGCTGGTCCGGGTCGCGGCCCAGGGCTGCCGCCTGGGCTTTGATGTCGGCATAAAACGCCTGGCCGCTGGCAAGGCTTTGATGCGCGGTGAAGACGGCTTCGGCGTGCCGGGCTGCAAACGCGGTGCCTTCGGGGGACGAACCGGCCTGGACGTGCACCGGCCGGCCCTGCGGGGTCCGGGGCGTGTTTAAGGCGCCGGCCACGCGGAAGTAGCCGCCCTCATGGTCAATCGCGTGGATCCGTGACGTGTCGGCGAAAACCCCGGTACCGGCGTCGGCCACCACCGCGTCATCCTCCCAGCTGTCCCATAGCTTGCCTGTGACCTGGACAAACTCCTCGGCCCGGGCGTACCGCTCGGCGTGGGGCGGATGCTGGTCCAGGCCGAAGTTTTGGGCCGCCCGTTCCGCGCCGGTGGTGACGATGTTCCAGCCGGCCCGGCCGCCGCTGATGTGGTCCAGCGAGGCGAAGAGCCGGGCGGCGTTGTACGGTTCCAGGTAGGTGGTGCTGGCGGTGCCGATCAGGCCGATCCGTTCGGTGGCCACCGCGATTGCTGACAGCCAGGTGAACGGTTCGATCCGGAAGCGGGTGGCGAACCGGACGTTGCTCTCCAGCGCCGGGCCGTCCGCGTAAAACACGGCGTCCAGCTTGGCCCGCTCGGCCCGCTGCGCCAGTTCCTGGTAGAACCGGATGTCCAGCAGCCGGTCCGTGGCGGATTTCGGGTGCCGCCAGGCTGCCTCGTGGTGGCCGCCGGGATAAATAAAGAGGTTGAGTTTGAGCTGCCGGCCCATTACAGCGCCGCCCCCACCGAGGCGAGCACGGGGGCAGGGGTGCCGGCGTATTGGTTGGCCGGGCGTTCCAGGCCGTAGTGCTCCCGCAGTGTGCTTCCCGTGTACTCGGTCCGGAACAGGCCGCGCTCCTGCAGGATGGGCACCACCTGGTCCACAAACGTTTCCAGGCCGGACGGCAGGACCGGGGGCATGATGTTGAAGCCGTCCGCAGCGACACCGTCGAACCATTCCTGGATGGCGTCCGCCACCTGGACAGGGGTGCCGGTGAAGGTCCGGTGCCCCCGGCCGCCACCCAGGCGCCCGATCAGCTGGCGCACGGTGAGGCGTTCGCGCCGGGCCAGCTGCACGATCAGGGTGTACCTGCTCTTGGCGCCCTCGATCTGGTCCTCGCTGGGCAGGTTGTCCGGCAGTTCCCGGTCCAGGGCCAGGTCCTCGGGCGCCACACGAAGCGTTTTAGCCAGCTGGAGCCGGGCGTACTCCGGCTTGATCAGCCGGTCCAGCTCACGCTCCAGCTCCAGCGCCTCCGCCTCGGTGGCGCCGATGACCGGGACGATGCCGGGAAGGACTTTGATGGCGTCCGGATTCCGTCCTGCCGCGGCCGTCCTGGTCTTGAGGTCCGCGTAGAACGCCTGCGCGTCGGCAAGGGTCTGGTGGGCGGTGAAGACGGCGTCCGCGTACCGGGCGGCGAGGTCCTTGCCGTCCTCGGAGGAACCTGCCTGCACAATCAGCGGGTGCCCCTGCGGTGGGCGCGGCACGTTGAGCGGGCCGCGGACCTTGAAGTGGCTGCCGTGATGGTCGATCACGCGGATCCGCTCCCCGTCCCCCCACACGCCCTCCGCCTTGTCGGCGACAACAGCGTCGTCGTCCCAGCTGTCCCAGAGCTTCTTTGCCACCTCGATGAACTCAGCAGCCCGCTCGTACCGGACGGCGTGGGCGGGCTGGTCATCCACGCCGAAGTTCCGGGCCGCGTCCGGTCCGGCGGTGGTGACCACGTTCCAGCCGGCCCGCCCGCCGCTGGCCCAGTCCACCGAGGCGAAGCGGCGGGCCAGGTTGTACGGCTCGTTGTAGGTGGTGGAGGCGGTGGCAATCAGCCCGATCCGTTCGGTGGCGCCGGCAATCGCGGTGAGGAGGACCGTGGGTTCCAGCTTGCCGGCCGGCCGACGGCCCACCTCGCCGAACAGGACGGGGGAGTCGGCGAAAAAGATGGAATCAAGCTTGCCGCGCTCGGCCGTGCGGGCCAGCTTCCGGTAATGCTCCACATCGGTGCTGGCCAGGGGGTCGCTTTCGGGCAACCGCCACGACGCTTCGTGGTGGCCGGTGCTCATCAGGAAGGCATTGAGGTGAAGCTGGCGCTGCGGGGATCCGGGGCTGGAACTCATGGGGTACTCCTTGGGAAGATGGAAGGCTGGGATTTCAATGGCCGACGGCGGCTGGTTCAGCAGGCGTGGTGGGCTGGGCACCAGATGCGGGGACCACGCCCAGCGCGGCGAGGAGGTCCCGACGCAAGGCTTCGTGCCCGGCGGCGTCGGCCGTCGAACCAACGTCCGGCGAGACAGTCCGGACGGTGGCCACCCGGCCGCTGTCCAGGACCACGATCCGGTGGGCCAGGGCAATCGCCTCGTCCACGTCATGCGTGACCAGCAGGACAGCCGGGCGGTGCGCGGCCACAAGGTCCTGCAGAAGCCCGTGCATCCGGATGCGGGTGAGGGCGTCCAGGGCGCCGAACGGTTCGTCGGCCAGGAGCAGCTGCGGTTCCCGGACCAGGGACCGGGCCAACGCCACCCGCTGCTGTTCGCCGCCGGACAGCTCGTGCGGCCAGGACTTTTCCCGGCCGGCGAGTCCCACTTCGGCGAGTGCCCTGCGGGACCGCGCCTCGGCGTCGTGCTCCCGCAGACCCAGGGTGACGTTGCCCAGGACGGTGTCCCAGGGCAGCAGTCTCGAGTCCTGGAAGACCACGGAGACCCGGTCCGGGACGGTGATGACACCGCTGCCTCGGACGTCGTGATCCAATCCGGCGAGGGCGCGGAGCAGGGTGCTTTTGCCGCAGCCGCTGGGTCCCAGGAGGGCCACGAATTCGCCGGGGGCGATGTCAAGGTCCACGCCGTTCAGGACGCCCTTGGGACCGAAACTGCGGATCAGGCCGCGGACGGACACTGCCGCCCGGGAGTCCGCGGATGCCGCGGATCCGGAAATGGGAGGGGCGGTACGGGTCAGCCCGCCAACGTGCGTTGCCATAAGAGTGCCTTTCGTTCGATGAAGCGGACGGTGCCGTCGGACAGCAGGCCCAGGATGCCGTAGACGGCCAGGCCCAAAACGATGATGTTGGTTTGGCCGTAGGTGCGGGCGAGCTCCATCATGTAGCCGATGCCGCTGGTGGCGTTGATCTGTTCCACCACCACCAGGGACACCCACGCGCCGGTGACCGCGAAGCGCAGCCCCAGGAAGAATCCGGGGAGGGCGCCGGGCAGGACCACGCGGCGGATAAAGCCGGCCCGGCTCAGGCCCACGGTCTGCGCCAGTTCCACATAGCGGAGGTCGATGCCCCGCAGGGCGGCGTGCGTCTGGAGGTAGACCGGGACGAAAACGCCAAGCGTGATGGTGAGGACCTTCATGGTCTCGTCGATCCCGAACCACAGGATCAGGAGCGGGATCAGGGCCAGGCCGGGGATTGCCCGCTTGATTTGGACGGGCCCGTCGATGAGCGCCTCGCCCACACGGCTGAGCCCTGCGAGCAGGGCCAGGACCGCACCCACCAGCGTGCCGAAGAACAGCCCGAGCAGGGCGCGCTGGGCCGAGATGGCCAGGTTTTCCTGCAGACGCCCGTCGGCCAGCAGCTCACCTGCGGTGGCCACCACCGTCCATGGCTCGGACAGGATCCTGGGGTCCAGCAGGCCCGTTGCCGAGCCGGCGGTCCAGAGCAGCAGCAGCGCCGACGGCCCCAGCAGCCAGGCGAGCCGCCGTCGTCGTCCGGGTCCCAGCCTTTTGCCGGTGGGCCGGACATCGTCGCGGCCAGCGAGGGCGGGGTCCTGGTGGGGTTCGACGGCGGGGCGTTCCAGTACGGGGGCGGCGCTCACGGGGTGCCGGCCTGGGCTGCCGCGGCGAAGGCAGTGCCGGCGATCGCCTCAAAGCGGGTGTCGTAGAGGTCCGCGGCGTTGAGGTGCGGTTTTTTCTGTTCCCGGGACAGCAGGTCGATGGTTTGCTGGTGCCGGGCGATGGCCTCGGTCCAGGACGTGGGGACGTCCCGCCGGCCGGCTGAGTCGATCAGGTACTGGCCGTCCGCGGCGGACAGGCCCTGGTCCTTGATGTAGTAGCCCTCGAGCCATTCCTTGGGATGGTCCTCCACCCAGCGCTGGGCTTTGCCCCAGACCTCCGCATACTTGGCCAGGGCGGCTGCCTTGGCGGGATCGGCCAGGACGGTGGTGGGCGAATAAAGGTGGCCGGGGTCGTCGCGGAGGCCGTGCCGGAGGGTGGTGGCCCCGTCCGGGCCGTATTTGGCCAGGTATCGCTTGATCTGGACGCCGCCCAGGGGTGCTGCGTCCACCTGCCGGCTGGACAATGCCGAGGAGTAAGCGTCGCCGTTGCTGGGCAGTTCCACCAGTTTGACGTCGTCCTGGGCCAGTCCGGCCTTCTCCAGGATGCGCAGCACCAGGGCTCCCTGGGCCTGGCCGGGGCTGTAGGCCACCTTCTTGCCGCGGAGGTCTTCCAGCTTGTTGATGCCGGATTCCGGTGCAATACCCAGTTCGTAGAGCGGATGGTTCACCGCATCCTGCCGGTAGGCACTGGCGATGATGCGGACGTCCAGGCCGGTCCAGGTCGCGTGGATGGGCGGGATGTCGGCCACGGAGCCCACATCCAGGGCGTTGGCCCGGAAGGCTTCGGTGGTTTGCGGGCCGCCGGAGATGTTGGCGAAGTCCACGTTGAAGCCCGCCAACTCCTTGCCCAGGCCGGACAGTTCCAGAGCCACCTTGATGCTGGGATCACCCACGGTGATGGTGGTGCCGGCCGGGACCGACGTTTCCAGCGGCGCGAACGACACCCGCTCAGCGGACAGGTTACCGGCGGTGGCGGTGCCTCCGCAGGCAGTCAGGAGTCCGACGGCGGGAATTGCCAGGAGCGCGGCGAGGGCGCCCCGGCGGGACAAAGGGCGCCGGGAAATACCCAGCGGCGGCGGGGACGGTGGGAAGGACATGGTGGGCCTTTCGGGGACGAGGGCGGAGACGAGGGCTGGAAATTTGGGTCAAGAACAAGGGGAACCGCAGGTTTTTGGGTGCGACAAACCCGCCCGGCCGGCAACCGGGCGGTGCCGGATAGGGCTGGGTACGAACTGCGCAGACCCTGGCGTTGGTTTCGGAACGTGCCAGGGCCAGGCGGCCGACCAGGGAAACCGGAGAAGAGAACCGCTGGAGAACGGTCCGCACGGTCAGGGGCTGCCTGTTGTCGTGCCTGTCTTAGGTGCCGTGCCGGCCTTGCCTGTTGGGTTTGCGTGTTGGGTTTACTCCGTCAGGTTTGCTCTGCCGGATTTGCCAGTCGGACGGCGGCGGGCGGATCGGGAAGGCCGGGCCGGCCCGTCAGGCGGAGATTAGGAGGCCGGATACATTCGGTGCCTGCTGCCCGTGGACAGCAGACACCACGACTGCTGACGGTAGCGGGTGAACAGCCGGGAACCAGGCAACAGGGTGCGGAAAAACGGCGAGGAGTGGCTGCTGCGATGTGTGGCGGTGCTGGTGCCTGGCATCCGGTCCTCCTTGTCGCTTCCGTGATTCCGGTACCCGTTGGGACCGGCTGTTCCAACACCTAAGCACGGTTCTGCAGGCCTTGGCCAGCATGCTGCACTGGTGGCGAAACGGGAGGAAACGCCGCTTCTTATTGCGCCATCCGGAGGGCTTTGACGGCAATCGGGCGCCACGGACCGCAACGCTGGTTCATGTGACTGGCGGCCGGCGCGGACCCGTGGAGGAAGCAGCGCCAGCCGGCGGAGAGCAACCCGCCGGCGAGGTCTAGCCTGGCTGGCGGCCCGGACTGGCCCTCAGGCAGGAAGCAACGCCAGCCGTCGGAGAGCGACCCGCCCGCGAGGTTCAGCCCTGCTGGCTGCTTGTCCCCAAACGGACCTGCTCACTGGCCCGCTCGACAATTTTTTCGGTCACGGCCCACGAGGCCAGGAGCTTCAGGGCCTCTTCAGATGCGCTGCCCGGGACGGCGGGGTAGACGGTCAGGGTGTGGCCGGGGTCCTCACCCAGGTCCAGGACCTGGTAGTCCAGTTCGAGCAGTCCCACCACCGGGTGCTGGAAGAGCTTGGTGCCCGAGTAGTGCCGGCGGACGTTGTGCGCCGCCCAGCGGGTGCGGAACTCTTCACTCTGCATGGACAGCTCACCCACCAGTTCGGCGATGCCCTTGTCGTGCGGGGCGCGGCCCGCATCGCGGCGGAGGATGGCGACGTTGACGTTGGCAGCCCGGTCCCAATCGGTATAAAAGGTATGGGCGCGGGGGTCCAGGAAGATGAACCGCGAGTGGTTGGCCGGGCGGGACACCCCGCGATACAGGTCCGCGTAGAGGGCGTAGCCCAGGGTGTTGGCAGCCACAATATCCATCCGGTTGTTGCCGATGAACGCCGGCGCTCCGGTGATGGTGTCCAGCAGGTGCTGCAGGACCGGGCGGACCCCGGCGGGAGCCGTTCCCGCAGGACGTTTCCGGCCCGACGGGGTGGCGGCACGGGCCAGGTCGTAGAGGTGGTCGTGCTCGGCGCGGTCCAGTTCCAGCGCCCGGGCAATGGAGTCCAGGACGCTGTCCGAGACGCCGCTGAGGTTCCCGCGCTCCAGCCGGGTGTAGTAATCGACGCTCACTCCGGCCAGCCGGGCCACTTCCTCGCGGCGCAGGCCGGGCACCCGCCGGCGGCCGCCGTAGGATTCCACGCCGGCCTGTTCGGGGGTGATGCGGGCACGGCGGGATGCCAGGAACGTCCTGACCTCGGCTCGGTTATCCATAGGGACACGTTACGACGGAACGGCAGGCCCTAGGGAGGGTCTGCTGGAACCCGTTACAGCAGGGCCCTCGCTAGGATTTGCGGAGGGTTGTTTGATGGTGTGGTGCCCAATCGATTCCCCTCCACCTTGCCGCCGTCGGCCGGTACTGTCCCGGCTACGCTGGTGGCCACGGTGATTTTCCTGACCGCTGTGGCGCCCCTGGCTACGGACATGTACGTGCCGGCGTTCCCGCGGGTTGCCGGCGAGTTCGGAACCACAGCGTCGGCCGTGCAGCTGACGCTAACCACCTTTTTCGCCGGCATGGGCCTTGGCCAGCTGGTGGGCGGGCCGTTCAGCGACCAGCGAGGAAGACGCCTGCCGCTGGTGGCGGGCACCATCCTGATGACGCTCGCTTCGATGGCCTGCGCCCTCTCACCGGACGTGGGCATCCTGATGGCCGCCCGCTTCCTGCAAGGTTTTGGCGGTGGCTGGGCCATGGTGATCGGCCGCGCCGTGATTGTGGACCTGGCCCACGGTCCGCAGCTGGTGCGGGTGCTCAACGTGGTGATGGGAATCGGCGGCGTGGCACCGATCATCAGCCCGCTGCTGGGCGCCGTCATCCTCCAGCTGACGGGCTGGCGCATGACGTTCTGGACCCTGGCAGCGTTGGGTATCCTGATGGCCCTGTGTGCTTTGCTGATTGTGCCGGAGTCGATGCCGCCGGAAAAGCGGCATGCGGGCGGGCTGGGCGAATTCGGCCGGGCGGCGAAGGTGGTGCTGTCCAACCGCCGCTTTGTTGGCTATGTGGTGGTGGCGTCGTCGGCCTTTATTGCGTTGTTTGCTTATGTGGCCACGTCCGCCTTTATCCTGCAGAACATGAACGGGCTCTCCCCGATGGCCTACTCGGTGGTTTTCGCCGCCAACGCCGGCGGGATGACCATCGCAGCCCTGGTCTCCGCACGCCTGGCAGGGCGGGTGTCCACGCGGAAAGTGATCCTCACCGGGCAGGTCATCGCGCTCGCCGCGGGCCTGGCCATGCTGGCCGGCGCGCTGTGGTGGGGAACCCCGCTGCTGGTGGCGATGGGCAGTTTTTTCGCACTCATGGTGGCGCAGGGCCTGATCAACACGAACGGCGGCGCCCTCGCCTCCGCCGAAGTCCCCAGCCATCCGGGCACCAGTTCCGCAGTGCTGGGCCTGGTGCAGTGGACCACGGCAGGGGTGGTGGCGCCCATCGCGGGATTGGGCGGCACCGACACTGCAGTGCCCATGGCTGCGCTCATGATCGGCGGGGCGCTGCTGTCGCTGTTCGGGCTCCTGGTCCTGGCCCGCCAGGAAGCACGCCCCGACACGGGCCGGGACGCCCGCCGCGACAGCCATCCCGACGCCGGTCCCGGAAACCTTCAACAGAACGGAGCATCAACACCATGAGCACCATCGCCATCATCGGCGCCGGCAAAGGCCTGGGCCTCGCAGTTGCCCGGCGCTTCGGCCGCGAAGGGTATGCCGTGGCCCTGCTGGCCCGGAACCAGGACAACCTGGACGCCCTCACCGGTACCCTCAGTGCCGAAGGAATTCACGCTGTTGGCTTAACCGCCGACGTCCGGGACCCGGGGTCCCTGCAGGGGGCCCTTGACCGTGCCGCCTCAGCACTGGGGCCGGTGGAGGTGCTCCAGTACAGCCCCGTTCCCGCCCCGGAATTTATGCTTCCGGTCCTGGACACCGCAGCCTCTGACCTCGTGGGGCCGGTAGAGTTTTCCATCTACGGTCCCGTCACCGCAGCACGCCAGGTCATCCCCGGCATGCGGACTTTGGGCGGCGGAACTGTCCTTTTTGTCAACGGCGCCAGCGCGGTCAGGCCCAACGGGGCAGTTACCGGCACCTCCATCGCCTTCGCCGGCGGGAGTGCCTACGCGCAACTGCTCCACGATGCCCTCGCCCCGGAGGGAATCCACGTGGGCCAACTGATCATTCCCCGCGGAATCGGTGGGGGAGACCCCACGCACCACCCCGACGCAATTGCCGAAACCCTTTGGCGGATGCACTCGGAGCGCGGGGACTTCCGGACGTTCCTGGCACCGCTCGAATAACAGGGCAGAACCGAAGATCCAATAACTGAACACCCTCCAGTTTTTATCCCCAACACCACAGGAGAATCATGACTACCGTCAAAGCTTTTGCCTCGCCGTCCGCCACAGGTGACCTGGTGTCCACCACCATTGAGCGCCGCGAAGTGGGTGCCCACGACATCCTGATCGACATCAAGTTCGCCGGCATCTGCCACTCGGACATCCACACCGTCCGCGGTGACTGGGGACCCCAGCAGTACCCGCTGGTTCCCGGCCACGAAATCGCCGGCATCGTCACCGAGGTTGGCTCCGCCGTAACCAAGCACGCCGTGGGCGACCGCGTCGGTGTTGGCTGCATGGTCAACTCGTGCCGCGAGTGCGTCAACTGCCTGAAGGGCGAGGAGCAGTACTGCCTCAAGGGCAACGTTGGCACGTACGGTGCTGTTGACCGCGACGGATCCATCACCCAGGGCGGTTACTCCACCCACGTTGTGGTCACCGAGGACTTTGTGGTCCGCATTCCCGAGGGCATCGACCTCGACGTGGCCGCGCCGCTGCTCTGCGCAGGCATCACCACCTTCTCCCCGCTGCACCACTGGGGTGCCGGCGAAGGCAAGAAGGTGGCAGTGGTTGGCCTGGGCGGGCTGGGCCACATGGCCGTCAAGATCGCCGCAGCCATGGGTGCCGAAGTGACGGTCCTTTCGCAGTCCCTGAAGAAGCAGGAAGACGGGCTGCGCCTGGGCGCCCAGCACTACTACGCCACCAGCGAGCCGGAGACGTTCGAGAAGCTGGCAGGGTCCTTCGACCTGATCATCAACACCGTCAGCGCTTCGATCGACATCAGCTCCTACCTGCAGCTGCTGTCCCTCGACGGCGCACTGGTCAATGTGGGTGCCCCGGCTGAACCGCTTCCGGTGAACGCGTTCGCCCTGATCGGCGGACGCCGGTCCTTCGCCGGCTCCATGATCGGCGGCATCCGCGAAACCCAGGAAATGCTCGACTTCTGCGCCGAACACAAGATCGGCGCCGAGATCGAGGTCATCGCGGCCGACAAGATCAACGAGGCGTACGAGCGCGTCCTCGCCTCCGATGTCCGCTACCGCTTTGTGATCGACACCGCCACCCTCTAACCCAGGAGTTGCGCGACGGCGGCCCGGTTCCCTTTGGTACCGGGCCGCCGTCGTCCGTTAACCTGAGGTGCCCTTTTGTGACCGGCCGCAACGGTTGGGCAGCAATGACCTGGAGCCGGGTCCGGAACGGAGCCGCAGTTCCACAATGGGAGAACAGGTTTTCCCGTTCTCTGGAGGGTGAAATGAAAAGGTCCGGCGGGTTGTTCCCCGCAATGATTCTGATGGGTGTGGCGCTCGCGGGATGCGGCCTGCAGGGCGGGACGCCAACGTCGACCCTCCCCGTAGGGATACCGGTGCCGCCGAGCGTCGAGGCCACCTCACCGCCCGCCGTTTCGCCTTCCGCCACTGCCCCGTCCATCACTGCCCCTTCCACCACGCGCCCCTCAACTACCACGGCGCCTTCAACTACATCCCCTTCAACCAGCACAGCCCCGAGGGCTTCCTTGAAGACGTTTACGACGGCGGACGGGCAACTGGCGTTCGACTATCCGGAGGCGTGGAGCGTCCGGGATCCGGCAGGTGAACTGCCTGAGGGTGGCGGGGCCTTCGCGGAAGTCACCAATAAGGCCGGTAAGCCGCTGGCCACGCTGCGGACAAACATGGCAACGGGATCCACCTGTCAGGAAAAGTACCCGTACGAAGTGCTGGAGCTGCAGGAACTTCCCGTGCTGACTCGGAACGGTGCTAAGCCGAGGTTTGTTTTCGAAACCAGAGGCGATGCCGAAGCAGCGGGACCGGCTGAGACCCCGGCCGCGGCCTATGGCATCACCACAGTGCCGGCGGCCACGGGTGACTCAGCGTGCCCCATCTTCCACTTCTTTACCTGGCCGCCAACCGCCGCCATGTTCGGCGCCTTTTTCAACCCGGACAACAACGTGGTGCCCGGCGCCGCGGGTCTGCCCTATCTGGAACAGGCCCGGAAATACATGGACACCACCGAGTACCAGGACATCCGGCGGATGATCACCTCGCTACGGCCTGCCGCGCCGATGCCAAGCAGCATTCCACCATCCCCGTCCGCCGCCGCAACGAATAACTGACATGAACTACTACACACCGGCGGCGCAGGAACGGGCCCTGGATGCCGCACATGCAGCAATGGAGAAAGTCCTGGACGGCATGCTCGAACCGTTGAGCCGGCACGCCCTGAACGCGAGGTGGAACCAGGCCTGCGAGGCCATGGCGAAGTACCTCGACGCAAAGGACAACGGCGAGGAGTAGCCCACCTGCCTTGGCTGCGGCTCCGGCCTGGCTGCGGCTCCGGCCCGGCCGTGGCTCAATGCGGGCCGTGGCTCCGTCCGGCCCGTGTCTCCGGCCCGTGCCTCCGGCCGGGACCGGCTAGGACTCCGACCCAGCGGGCGGGTCCTCCCTGGTGAGCTGGTCCCAGTCGGTCACCACGGGAATCAGGTCGCCCGCAGCCCACAGCGGCAGTTGGCTCTGAAAATGAGGATGGTGGGGGTTGCCTGCTGCCCCGAAGGGAACAATCCACCGGCTTCCTGCCCTGTCTGACAAATCCCACACGTAACGGGCCACAGGTCCCCGGAAGGATCCGTCGCTGAGTCCCGGCAGGCTCTCGGTGGAGAGCACACAACTGGTGTCGCCGGAGAGCTGCGTGGGTGCGGTACCGGGTGGCACCGCACCGCTGGCAGGGTAGTCGGCCAAGGCGTGCAACGGCAGGACGGTGTGGTTGGCACCCCAGGGTCCGGCGGCAGGGGCTGCCGCTGTTTCCTCCAGGGCCTGGCGGACCGCGGCGGCGACGTCGATGCCAAAGAGGGTGCCGTCCGCGAGGACAGTTTCCAGGGCGAACCCCACCCGGGCCACCGGGCTCAGCCAGGGCGAGAAGAGTGCCGAATAACCGGAGGGTTCAGCCAGCGGAGCAAGCTGCGGGGCCCTGGCCAGTGCCAGCACCAGTGCCGAACGCCATCCGGCCAGGCTTCCCGCCACGGAACTTGCTGCGTCCATCTGCCCATCCCAGCCCAGCAGTTGGCGTCGAAGGGCAGCGGCCGGCCCGGACAGCGGGAGGTCCGCGCTGCACAGGTCCGCCAATACTGTGCGGAGGGCGGGCCAAGAGCCCAGGCGGGTGTCCAGGTGGATACGTTGCATGTGGTCCGCATTCAGACCGGCGTGCGGCCCGGGCCCGGATATTGGCCCAGTTCCTGACCCGGGTCCGTGCACTACTCCGGTCCCTGGCCCGGGCCCGTGTTCTGCCCCCATTCTTGCCCCGCCGCCCTGGTCAGCCGCGGCCTTCTCCAGCAGATGGCGGATGCGGTGGGCCCGGTGTGCGGGGGCAAACTCCAGGCCGGTCAGGCTGCCGCCGCCGGATTCCCGATCGTTGGCATGCACGGCCAGCCTGGTCACGGCCTGCCGTGGCAACTTCACCCACTTGCCGGTCCATTGATGCTCCGGCAGCCAGCCGGGTACGGGGTGGGAGCGGTTGCGGGCGTCG
The DNA here is from genome assembly GCF_001424565.1 of Arthrobacter sp. Leaf141. Taxonomy (GTDB): domain Bacteria; phylum Actinomycetota; class Actinomycetes; order Actinomycetales; family Micrococcaceae; genus Arthrobacter. Next base: position 4,152 of record NZ_LMOL01000011.1, on the reverse strand, counting down.
CGGACAGGGACCCTGCCGGCCACCAATTGCCGGACGTTCCCGGCACTGTCGGCCGCGAGCACACAGTTCACGGGCTCAACCCACTGCTCCAGGGCTTTTTCCACATCTGCCGCGGAGGTGCTGCGCAGGAGAGGCAGCAGAGCCTCGAAGCCCAGGGACCGCAAAACCCGCGATGGCATCCGCAAACTCAGCGCCCCGCCGTCGGCCCCGCCGGAAATGACCGGCCCGCGCAGTGTCTCCATAACGTCCACCGAATCCGATTCGCCGCCACGGACCTGAATGATTTCCTGATGGCTGCTGACCACAAGTTCCCAGCCGTCGGGACCCAGCGCCTGCGTGGAACTGCCGTGAGGGCGAAGTTGCTCGTGGAAGAGATCCTGATAGTCAGCCATGGCGTTGGTGACAGCCCATGCTGCCTTGCCGGCGTGGCCAAAGTGCGGCAGTCCGGGCACGCCCGGGAAAGCCAGCCCCACAGCGTCGAACTCCGGACAGGCCAGCCGCACCTGCTGATAGACCCCGGGTAACTCCAACAGCCGGTGCGGATCACCGGCCAATAGCGGGGCGCCGGTTGCGGTCAGGCCGCCCGCCACTGCCCACGAATTACTGCCCGCCCAGACCGGCGCCTCAATGCTGAACAGCTCCACGGCATCAGCGCCCAACGCAGTGGCAACGTGCTGCCGCCAGAGTTTGTTGGGGAAAGTGCTGAAGAGGATGTGGTGCACCAGGAAGACGCCCAGAGGGGTCCACGGCTGCCAGCGGTCCGGGGCGGTGCGGCTGCTGCGGAACTCGGGGGCATCGCGGCGGCCGCGCTCCAGAGCATTGTTGACGCCGTCCACATACGCTGCGCACCACGCCCGGGTTTTCGCGTCCATGGCCTCGAAACAAAGGCGTGCCGTGTGTTCGATCCGCGCCTGCCTGGCGAACCGGTCCCACAGCAGGCCCTCCGGACCCAGCTGTTCAGCCGTCCGGCCCTCAGAGCGCCAGCGCTCCATCTCGATCTGCCACGAGCGGTCCGAGGCTGCGTTCTGCCCCTGCAGGTACGCGAGTTCGACGGCGGAATCTGCCCGGAGATGGGGGATGCCCCACGCGTCGCGGAAGGTCTCAGCAGGCATGCTGCGGCACACTGGCGCGTGCCGGCGTCGTGATTTTCACTGCTGGAGCTGCGGCAGGCACATGCACCGGACCTCGAAGATGGGCAGGCCGGGCTCTTCAGGGCCGTGGCCGGTGGACATCAGGAAGCCTTCGTCCAGCAGGTACACGGGCAGCTGCGGTGACAGGAAGTTGTTGTACCGCGAGGGGTAGAACCACTGGCCGTTGATGTCGTAGGCCGGAAGTGCATACGCGTCGCGGCGGTTGTGTGCTGACGGGAACAGGCCGTCGCCCATCCAGATGTGGCTCGCCAGCCCGTAAAGGTAGTCGCTGTTGTGCGCAGTAGGGAACAGGATGGCCTCCATGTTCGTGCCCTTTCTCTCTGTCGATAGTTAGGTAAGGCTTAGCTAAGAACAGAGTAGGGTGCGCAGGCCGGAGCGCCAAAATTGTTGCAATGGAATTTTCGACGGCGGTATTCCGGGACGCTCGACCGGTGGGACTGCGGGCGTGCTTCAGGCCCGGACTGGGCCCGTGGATTCCCGGAAAATCAGTTCCATGGGGGGCAGTTCCAGCGGGTCGGCGGGGGACTGTTCGCCGCGGATCCGGGCGATGAGTTCGGCCATGCTGCGGGCGCCGAGTTGCTCAAGGTCCATGTGGACCGTCGAAAGGGACGGGACCTGGTACTTCGACTCGGGGGTGTCGTCCCAGCCGAAGACGCTGACGCGGCCCGGGACCGGGATGCCGTGCTCATGCAGGGCACGGATGACGCCCACGGCCATCTGGTCGTTTGCCACCACGACGGCGGTGACGTCCGTTGTTGCCGCCACCACCTGCCCCGCCGCGTAGCCGGAAGCCGGCGACCAGTCCCCAGCCACCACACCCAGGGAGTTCAGGCCCAAGGCCGCGATGGTTTCTTCGTAGACCTGATGGCGGTTTCGGGCGGATGGCCAGCCGTCCGGGCCTGCCACGTGGAAGAAGTTCCGGTGGCCCAGGGCTGCCAGGTGCTTGACGATGCTCGCGGCAGGGGAGCCGTCGGCAATGCTGCCGAGCGCGCGCATCCTGTTGTCGTATTCGCCGGCCACCACCAAGGGGACCCGGGAACCGGCGCCGGGATCGCCGTCGGGACGCGGGACGAAGGACAGGATGCCGGCGATGTCCTCGCCGGAGAGGAGGCTGTTCAGTTGTTTTGACCGCGCTTCAGCGGTCCCCTCCATGGAAACCACGTCCACGCGGTAGCCATTGCCGTGGGCGGTGGCCGCCGCGCCCTTGAGGACCCTGGAAGGGAAATAGAGCGAGGCTTCGGGCACTACCACCACAACGCGGTACGGCTCGCGCGATCGCAGGGACCGGGCCGCGAGGTTGGGGGTGTAGTCCAACTCCGCCAGGGCCTTTTCGACCCGCTCCAGGGTGCTGGGTTTGAGCGTGTTCCGGTCCTTGAGGTAGCGCGAGACCGTCTGATGGGAGACGCCGGCCAGCGCGGCGACGTCGTAGATGGTGGCGGCCTTGGGCCGGCCTTGCTCAAATGCGTCCTGCACCATCGGTATGGCGTCCCCTTCAAGTACAGTCCCGCACCTGCGGGAGGGATCCGCTCCAGCCTAGTGGTTGCGGCCGACCGAGGTGGCATGTCCTTCCGTCTGGAGTCTTACCGGCGTGCCATGACCACTAATTCGCCGCGGCCGGCGCCCACGGGTTCCTTGTGCCAGCCGCCGAACACCCGCTGCACCGTGAACCCTGCGGAGCCGAGGTCGCTGCGAAGCTCCTGCTCAGTCCGGAAAGCGAGGACCGACTTATGGACCGCCGCGGTGTGGCCGGACAGATGGACGTGTTCGCTGATTGTCACCTTACCGTCCTGGTTGGGGCCTGCGTCCTTCCAGGTTTCGCCCCCGCTTCCGCCAGGCAAGGTGAAGGACGTGCGCGTTTTCCCTGGTGTCCAGTGTTCCCATGCGCGGGCAGCCGGGTCGCGTGAGTCAAAGACCAGCCGCCCGCCCAGGGCCAGGGCGCTATGGGCGTCAGACAGAGTCCTGGCCCAGGCCTCCTTATCGTGGATGGCCTGCACGACGTGGGCCGTCATCACCACGAGGTCGAATCCGCCGTCCGCGGCGACTTCGCTGGACGTTCCGTTGACCCAGGTCACTGCTGACGTTTTGTCCTTCCGCCTGGCAGCAGCCAGGGAGCCGGCATCCGGATCCAGCCCAACCACGGTGTGTCCCGAAGCTGCAAGAGCCAACGTCAACCGGCCGGTGCCGCAGCCAAGGTCCAGGATGCGGCTGGTGGGTAGTTGGTTGGCGGTCGCCAGGAAGAACTCGTCATCGGGTGCCCATGTGTTCTGGAGGTCGTAGAGCTCCGCCCGTTGAACGTCGGTCAGGTGTGAAGCCATGCAGCAACGCTATTGCATGCTGATCCGTGTGGGGTAGACCGGGCGATCCTGGGGCGGCTGCCCGGTTGTCCAGGCTGCCGGCTGCCCGGCTGCCCGGTTGCCCGGTTGCCCGGTTGTCCAGTTGCCCGGTTGCCCGGTTGTCCAGTTGCCCTCTCCGTTCTCATTTCCCGGGGCTGTCGAGGCACTGCTGGACGGCTGCTTCGCAGGGCGACAGTTCTTTGTGCCATCTCCGGCGTCGATGGTGCCGACTGATCTTCGGGATCTGCGGAACGAAGTGCGGAACCGGGCCAGTTGCATCCGGCGCCCACACCAGGGTGGGTGCCGAGCCAGGATCCCGGGCGGGCTTGAACTCCAGGGGCCTGGCAGCGGGCCTCGGAGGAGTGCTGCCAGGTGTTTCCGTGGAGGTGGATCTCCCGAGGGCTTCGCCCGTACGGAAACCGGTCTGCGCTTCGGGCCAGGACGCGGACTGTTCCGGGACATGCAGCGCCGGAGCATATGGATCTCCTGCTGTCGGCCGGGATGTCTGGGGGTTTGGTGGTTCCGAATGTTTAGGCGCGCATGGTTCCGGTGTGTGTTGTTCAGGTGGCAGGGCTTCTTGGGCGTGCTGCTCTGGCGCTTGGTGTTGTTGCCGTTCTGGTGCTGGGGTTTCTGGCGCTTGGTGTTGGGGCGTGTTGGGTGTGGGGTGT
>NZ_LMOL01000010.1:101897-110219 GCF_001424565.1 Arthrobacter sp. Leaf141 | reverse complement strand
TCTTTGAACCCGAGGTTCCGGCCCCTACCTCAGGGCCGGCCCGCCACACTTCATATCGTCTAGCCGTAGGCTCACAAAACGGCGGACGACGGCGGCACTCACCTTCTGTTCCTGGCTGTCCAGTGCTTTCAGGCCCGTAGCCCGCCGGATTGCGGAAGGATTGCCATGCCGGATTTTTTCCCAAGCGCCCCTGCTGTCGGTGCGGCGCTGGCACGCGCCTCTGAGGGCACCACCCCTTTAGCGGACGCGCTGCATCAGTCCCCCGGCAGGCCGGTTCTGCTCCGGTACCCCGTCCGGGCACAGGCCCGCTTCCGGCCAGGGAGGGCGCTGGCGTATACGGTGACCCACGTCCTGATGGAATACGGCGAAGGCGCGGACAGCAGCTACCACTGGGAGCCTGGCTGCCTGGTCAGACGAACGCCCCGGGGGCCTTGACGATCCCCGCTGTCCGCCGCGTTCCCGCCGTCCAGCATTGCCTGCAGGGCTGGTTGTGGACCGCGCGGGCACAACGGTTCCGGGCGATAGGCTCGAAGCCATGAGTTTCCTGAAAAACCGGACCCCTCAACCCACCGCCACCAGGGCCTGGGCGGCCGCCGCCCTTGTTGATGTGGTGCTGATCCTGGTTTTTGCCGCCGTCGGCCGCGATGCCCACCATCGCGGCGATGTGGTGACCGGGGTTTTGCTGACTGCATGGCCGTTCCTGCTGGGAGCCGCCGCCGGGTGGGCTGCGGCGCGGTCCTGGCGGAACCCATTCTCACCAACACGGGCAGGAGTTCCCGTCTGGCTGGGCGCCCTGGTGGGCGGAATGCTGCTGCGCGCCGTGACCGGGCAGAGCGTGGTGCTGCCCTTCATCATCGTGGCCACTCTCAGCCTTGCAGTCCTGCTGCTGGGCTACCGGCTTGTTGCGGCCTTGATCCGCCGCCGCAGACACCCGTGACCTTGGCGTTGCTGCCCGCCACGGACAGAGATCCTGCGGCGCCCTTCTGTAATAGGCTGGCAGAACTGACAAGCTGGCCGGGCAAAGCTACGGCGCAACTGATCCGGAAGGGTTCAACGTGATCACCGCATTCGTTCTGATCAAGACCGACGCCGCCCGCATTCCAGAGACGGCAGAGGAAATCTCCGCTATCGAAGGCATCAGTGAGGTCTATTCCGTCACAGGCGAGTGGGACCTCATTGCCGTGGCGCGGGTCCCCCGGCACGAGGACCTCGCAGACGTCATTGCCGACAGGCTGTCGAAGGTCCCCGCCGTGGTCCACACCACCACGCACATTGCGTTCCGCGCCTACTCCCAACATGACTTGGACGCCGCATTTTCGCTGGGGTTCGAGCAGTAATCCTCCCCACCGCAGCGGGGCCCACCTCCCGGGTCAGGACGTGGTGAGCGACACCCATTTCTCCAGAACCGCCGCCGCGGCTCCCGAATCGATGGATTCGGCGGCGCGGTGGTAAGCACCGGCCATGCGGTCAAGGAACGGCCCGTCAGCGGTCAGGTCAAACGCCACCAGCCCGGCGGCAGCATTCAGCAGCACGGCGTCACGCGCCGGCCCCGCACTTCCTGCCAGGACGTCGCGCACCACGCCGGCATTCACCTGCGCATCGCCGCCCCGGAGCTGGTCGACGGTGGCGAGCCTGATACCGAGATCCTGCGGCGAAAAGACAAGCTCGGCCACGCCGCCGTTCCGGATCTCCCAAACGGTCGACGGGCCGGTCGTGGTCAGCTCATCCAACCCGTCGTTCCCGCGGAACACCAGGCCCCTGCTGCCCCGCCGGGCAAGTACGCCGGCAACGAGCGGCGCCATCCGCGCGTTGGCAACACCAACGGCTGATGCCTGGACCTGGGCGGGATTGGTCAACGGACCAAGGAAGTTGAACGCCGTCGGGATGGCAAGTTCCCGCCGCGGGACGGCCGTGTGCCGGAATGACGGATGGAAGACCTGGGCAAAGCAGAACGTGATTCCTGCCAGTTCCGCGTTCCGCGCCACCTGCTCGATTCCCAGGTCCAGCCGCACGCCCAGTGCCTCGAGGACATCGGCGGAACCGGACGACGACGACGCCGCCCGGTTGCCGTGCTTAACCACTTTCGCGCCCGCGCCTGCAGCGACCAGGGCGGCCATCGTGGAGATGTTGACGGTGTTGAGCTGGTCTCCGCCGGTGCCCACGATGTCCAGCTTTTCGCCGGAAATTGAGATCGGGTTGGCGTGCGAAAGCATGGCGTGCACCAGGCCGGAAAGCTCCTCCACCGTTTCGCCCTTGGCGCTCAGCGCCACCAGGAAACCGGCGATCTGCGCGGGCGTCGCCGCTCCGGACATGATGGTGTCCATGGCCCAGGAAGTATTCGCGGCAGTAAGGTCCGAACCGCTGATCAGTGCCGAGATCAGCCGGGGCCACGTGTTGGCGGGGGCTGCAGTTGCCGGAGAAGTCACCCCCTGATGCTATCGACCGAGGGCCGGGACTGACCAATATGAACCCTCCCGGGAACTTTTCCGGGCAATTTCGCGTCTTTGTAGAAAAAGTCCCCCCAAAAGGCGGTTTGCGTTGGGCAGCACGGACTTTTACAGACATAATGTCTATGTGACATCTGCGACCCATGCCCCCAGTACCCCGGCGCACCCCACGCTGAACCGCCCCAATATGGTTTCCGTTGGAACCGTAGTGTGGCTTTCCAGTGAGTTGATGTTCTTCGCCGGTCTCTTCGCCATGTACTTCACACTGCGCTCCACGAGTGGTGCCATGTGGGCGGAAGAGACGGCCAAGCTCAACTTCCCCTTCGCGCTAGCAAACACGATCGTCCTTGTGGCCAGTTCCTTTACTTGCCAGATGGGCGTCTTCGCCGCCGAAAGGCTGCAGCCGCGCCGAAGCGGTGGCGCCCTCAAGTTCTCCAAGTGGGGAATGAATGAATGGTTCACCTTGACCTTCATCATGGGTGCCATCTTCGTCGGCGGCCAGTCCTTCGAGTACGCCATGCTCGTTTCCGAGCATGTATCGCTGTCCTCGAACGCCTACGGCTCCGCTTTCTACATGACCACCGGCTTCCACGGCCTGCACGTCATCGGCGGCCTCATCGCCTTCCTGCTCATCATGGGCCGGTCCTTCGCGGCGAAGAAGTTCGGCCACTTCGAGGCCACGTCCGCGATTGTCACCTCTTACTACTGGCACTTCGTGGATGTCGTCTGGATTGGCCTCTTCCTGGTCATCTACGTCCTCAAGTAGCCAGCTTTGATTCTTTTTCTACAAGAGGCAGAATTTCAGGTAGCGGCTCCCGGAGCCGGCGCAGGATCGAATAAAGGAACCACCACGTGAAGGCACTTTCGCAAAAGCGGCGTCACCCACTGGCAGCCGTAGCGCTGCTACTGATGGGGCTGCTCGTCATGGGCGGGCTCTACGCCGTCGCTACCACGGTGAACGAGGCCAAGGCCTCCACCACCTCGTACAGCGCCAACGACACCGAAGAGGGCGGCAAGCTTTTCGCCGCCAACTGCGCCACCTGCCACGGCATGGGCGCCAGCGGAACCCAGGCGGGTCCGTCGCTGGTTGGCGTCGGCGCTGCTGCTGTTGACTTCCAGGTGGGCACCGGCCGTATGCCGATGCAGATGAACGGCCCGCAGGCCATGGAAAAGCCGGCCCAGTTCAACGACGAACAGACCCACCAGCTTGCAGCCTATGTGGCTTCCCTGGGAGCCGGCCCGGCAGTTCCTGAAGAAGGCCTGTTGGACGAAGGCGGCGACGCCGCTGCAGGTGGCGAGCTCTTCCGTACCAACTGCGCCATGTGCCACAACGCGGCAGCAGCCGGTGGGGCCCTGACCCGTGGCAAGTTCGCTCCCGCCCTCGCGGACGTTTCCGGCAAGCACATCTACGAGGCCATGGTCACCGGCCCGCAGAACATGCCGGTGTTCAGCGACACGAACATCACCCCCGAAGGCAAGCGCGACGTCATCACGTTCCTGAAGCAGATCGAATCCACCGGCTCCCCGGGCGGAGCCGACCTCGGTTCGCTTGGCCCGGTTGCTGAAGGCCTGTTCGTCTGGGTCGCAGGCCTTGGTGTCATCATCGCCTTCACCATCTGGCTCACCTCCCGGACGTCCTGACGTCCACGCAGCACCACAGCACTTCTGCTGATCCGTCAGCAGCTTGAAATTGAAAACTAACCCGGCAGCCGCCGGGACGAGAGAAGGATGAGGCGAATTATGGGCAACCATAGTGACGGCAGTCCGAACCACTCGGGCACCGTAGCTACGGCTGGTCAGAATGAGGTGGAGAAGTTCCAGGATCCTGGAATTCCCCCGCACCGTTTGCGCCTGGCTGACACGGACCCGAAGGCCGCAAAGCGGGCAGAACGGCAGGTCGCCTTACTTTTTGGCCTCTCTGTTGTTGGAACCGTAATCTTCCTGGTGGCGTACTTCGCCATCGATCTGGGCGAGGATGCCGGCATTGCCACCATCCGCCTCCAGAACGCCCTCCTCGGTGTAGGCACCGCCTTCGCCATGCTGGGCATCGGTACCGGCATCGTGCACTGGGCCAAGGCCCTGATGCCCGATCACGAGGTATCCGAGGAACGCCATGCGATCCGCTACGAGGAAGACCGCGTAGCAGCTGTCCGCATTGTCGATGACATTGTCGAAGAGACCGGCATCAAACGCCGCCCCCTCATCCGCAATACGCTCCTCGGCGCCGTGGCCCTGGCACCGCTTCCCGCGATCGCCATTTTCGGTGACCTCGGACCGCGCCCGGACGAGAAGCTCGCACACACCATGTGGGCTCCCCAGGACGGGAACCTGAAGCGCCTCGCCCGCGACCCCGACGGAACGCCCATCAAGGCCTCCGACGTGACGCTGGGCTCAGCCTTCCACGTCATTCCCGAAGGCCTGAACGAACTCCACGAGGGCAAGCTGAACGAAAAGGCCAAAGCCGTCGTTCTGCTGATGCGCCTCGACCCTTCCTCGCTCAACCCGTCCGCGGGCCGCGAGGACTGGGGTTACAACGGCATCGTTGCTTACTCCAAGATCTGCACCCACGTCGGTTGCCCCGTTGCTCTCTATGAGCAGCAGACGCACCACCTGCTGTGCCCGTGCCACCAGTCCACCTTTGACCTCACGCAAGAGTGCAAAGTGATCTTTGGCCCCGCCAGCCGTCCGCTCCCCCAGCTGCCCATCGCAGTTGACGACGAGGGATACCTGGTCGCTACCAGCGACTTCAAAGAACCCGTAGGACCGAGTTACTGGGAGCGTGATATGCATGAGCGCAGCAACAACAGCTGAGCCCGCTTTCGTCGCCAAAACCAAGGCAGGCCGGGTCACCGACTTCGTCGATTCCCGTGTGGGCGGTTCCGGAATCCTCCGCGAATTCGGCCGCAAGGTCTTTCCGGACCACTGGTCGTTCATGTTTGGCGAAGTGGCCCTGTACTCGTTCGTCATCCTGCTGCTCTCCGGCACGTTTTTGACGTTCTTCTTTGATCCGTCAATGGCGGAGACCCACTACGACGGTTCGTATGTGCCCCTCAAGGGCGTCGAAATGTCCGTGGCCTACAGCTCCTCGCTGGATATCTCCTTCGACATCCGCGGCGGCCTGTTCATGCGCCAGGTCCACCACTGGGCAGCCCTGCTGTTCGTAGCCTCCATCGCCGTGCACATGCTGAGGGTCTTCTTCACCGGAGCCTTCCGCAAGCCCCGCGAAATGAACTGGGTTGTGGGCAGCGTCCTGCTCATCCTTGCCATGGCTGCCGGCTTCACCGGCTACTCACTCCCCGATGACCTGCTCTCCGGTAACGGCCTGCGCATCATCGACGGCGTGATCAAGTCAATCCCGATCGTTGGAACGTACATCTCGTTCTTCCTGTTCGGCGGCGAGTTCCCCGGCACGGCCATCATCAGCCGCCTCTACATGCTGCACATCCTGCTGGTACCGGCGCTGATCCTGCTGATGATCGTCCTGCACCTCTTTATGGTGGTTGTCCACAAGCACACCCAGTACCCCGGCCCCGGCCGCAACGACAACAATGTTGTGGGCTACCCGCTGGGCCCGGTTTACGCTGCGAAGGCCGGTGGATTCTTCTTTATCGTCTTCGGCGTGCTGGCCCTTATGGCAGGCTTCTTCACCATCAACCCGATCTGGAACTACGGTCCCTACGATCCCTCCCCCGTTTCCGCCGGTACCCAGCCTGACTGGTACATCGGATTCGTTGACGGCGCCCTGCGCCTGATGCCGGGTGTGATCAACGGATTCCACTTCGAGTACGTCATCTTCGGATTCACGCTGACGCTGAACGTCCTGCTCCCGGCCCTGGTGCCGGCAGGCATCCTGTTCACCGTAATGTTTATGTACCCGTGGATCGAACGGTGGATCACCAAGGACGACCGCGAGCACCACGTCCTTGACCGTCCCCGCAACGCCCCGACCCGTACGGCCATCGGCATGGCAGGCTTCGTCTGGTACTGCGTGATGTGGGCCGCTGCCGGTTCCGACCTCATCGCCACGCACTTCCACGTGTCCCTGAACGATGTGACGTACTGGCTGCGCACACTCTTCTTCATCGGCCCGATCATCGCGTTCATCGTGACCAAGCGTGTGGCCCTGGCGCTGCAGCGCAAGGACCGCGAGATCGCCCTGCACGGCCGCGAGACCGGACGCATTGTCCGGCTCCCGCACGGTGAGTTCATTGAGGTGCACGCACCGCTCGATGAGTACAAGCGCTACAAGCTCGTAGGATTCGAATCTCCCAAGGTACTTCCTGCGGAGCCGAACGAACACGGTGTCGTCACCGGCAAGGAGAAGCGCCGCGCGTTCCTCTCCAAGTGGTTCTTCGAAGACCGTGTTGCCCCGGCAACGCCGGCGGAACTCGAAGCAGCGCACGGTCACGGCCATGCAGCTGTTGAGGCTTCCGAGGACTCCAAGTCCCTGACGCACTAACTGCGCAGCACAAGAAAGGCCCGGTCCCTGCGGACCGGGCCTTTCTGCGTTCAATGCTCGTCCCGGAATTGATGCCACAGACCACCTACCCGTCCTGCAGCCTAACGGAGGCACCCTGCAGGGCCTCCCCCGTGCGCGGCTAGTGGTTGCGGGTCCGGCGGGCGCCGGGCCGCTGAAGCGGCACCCAGAGCTTATAGCGGTCCGCCCGGTAGTACGATACCGAATAGTCCACCATGGCCCGGGCCACAAAGGCGTGCCGCTGGATCTTCAGCAGCGGCGCCCCTACTTCAACGTTCAGCAGCCGGGCCGTTGACGGTGAGGCTGCCGTCGCTTCGATCATGTCCTCGCCCCACTCCATCACCAGGCCAAACTGTTCGTTGAGGACGTTGTAGAGCGATGTGGGCGGTTCCCCGTCCAGGAGGCCCGGAACACGGTGCGCGGGAATGAAGTTCTCGTCCACGCTCATGGGCTCACCGTCCGCGAGGAGAAGCCGGCGGAACCGGACCAGCGGCGTTCCCTCCTCCAGCTGGAGTTCTCGTGCCAGGAAGGCGCTGGCGGCGATCTGTTCAAAGCTGAGGACCTTGGCGGCGGGAACCATGCCACGCCGCTGCATCTCTTCGCTGTAGGACGTCAGCTTGACCTGAAGGTCCATCTTGGGCCGGCGGACGAAGGTGCCCAGCCCCACCACCCGCTCAATGACTTCTTCACCCACGAGGGCGTCGATGGCCTGCCGCACCGTCATGCGGGCCAGCCCGAACCGCTCTGCCAAGTCCCGTTCGGAGGGCAGGGCCGACCCTGGCTTGCAGTACCCGGTGATGTGGGCGCGCAGGATCTCGCGCAGCTGCACGTAGATGGCCGTGCCGCTGGTGCGGTCGATGGTTCCGGTGATGGCTGTGGCGCCAGCGGCCATGGTGGCCTCCCTGTTATCTGTCCTGCCACCATTTTAGGTCAGGTCTAGACCAGTCAGGTGCGCAAGGTCCGGGTTTAGCTGCCGGCTGGCACGGCCGATATATTGATCTGGACAGCACGATGCGACGGTGGGGGCCGTCATCACGAAGGAGTCCCCTTTGCCAGTACACAAGGCAGTGATCACAGCAGCCGTAGGCCTGCATGCCCGGCCCGCGGCCGTGTTTGTCCGCGCCGTGATGGAAACGGGCCTGCCGGTCACCATCAGTAAACGCGGGACCGAAGCGGTGGACGCCCGCTCCCTCCTCCAGGTGATGGCAGCCGACTTTGAACAAGGCTGTGAAGTGGAGCTCGGCATCAGCGATAACGCCCTGGCGGGGGCGGCCGCGCTGCAGGCGGCGGAGGAAACTCTGCGTGGCCTTGCCGCCCTGATCGCTTCACAGGATGCCGCCGCGAAGGCTCCCGTGCAGGCCTCCTGACCGCGGCAGGCAGGCTGGCGCGGGTTGCTCC
>NZ_LMOL01000010.1:227-101851 GCF_001424565.1 Arthrobacter sp. Leaf141 | reverse complement strand
GGCCCCACCAAATTTGGTGGGGCCCGCCGTCGTACGTCTGTTATGCAGTTAGTGCGCGTGGTCGCCGCGGCTGTATTCGTAAACCCAGCCAACGAGTGCAACTACAGCAAGGCCGGCGGCGATGAATACGATCCACCAGCCAAGTGCCAGGCCAAGGAACCCGGTGGCGCAGGCGATGCCGAGGACCAGTGGCCACCAGCTCCAGGGGCTGAAGTGGCCCTGCTCGCCGGCGCCTTCGTGGATCTCAGCGTCGCTTCGGTCCTCGGGGCGCATGCCTACCCGCTTGCCGGTGAAGCCGAGGTAGCCGCCGATCATGCCGGACAGCCCACCCACGAGGAGGATTCCCAGGGTGCCGACCCATTCGTGCCAGTTGGTCAGGAAGCCGTAAACAATCGATACGGGAATGAAGAAGAAAACACCCGCACCAAAGATCCAAGATTCGATTTTCACTGTGCGGTGTCCTTCTGGTCGGCGTTACCCAGCGTTTTTGCAGCAGGCGCGGGTGAGTCAACGGTGTGGACCTGGCGGAGTTCCGGGTGGTGCAGGTCCAGTGCGGGGCGCTCGGAACGGATCCGGGGCAACGAGGTGAAGTTGTGGCGCGGCGGCGGGCAGGACGTGGCCCACTCCAGCGAAGCCCCGAAGCCCCAGGGATCATCCACGGTGACCCGCTCAGCGCTGCGCCAGGTGATGTACACGTTCCAGAAGAACGGGATCAGTGACGCGCCCAGGACGAACGAGGCGATGGTGGAGAACTGGTTCATCCAGGTGAAGTTGTCCTCCACCAGGTAGTCCGCGTAGCGGCGGGGCATGCCCTCGACGCCCAGCCAGTGCTGGATCAGGAAGGTGCCGTGGAAGCCAAGGAACAGGAGCCAGAAGTGGATCTTGCCCAGGCGTTCGTTGAGCATTTTGCCGGTCCACTTGGGCCACCAGAAGTAGAAGCCGGCGAACATGGCGAACACGACGGTGCCGAAGACCACGTAGTGGAAGTGCGCCACCACGAAATAGGAGTCCGAGACGTGGAAGTCCAGGGGCGGCGAAGCCAGGATGATGCCGGTCAGGCCACCGAAGAGGAACGTGATGAGGAAGCCGATGCTCCAGAGCATGGGCGTCTCGAAGGTAATGGAACCGCGCCACATGGTGCCGATCCAGTTGAAGAACTTCACACCCGTGGGTACCGCGATCAGCATGGTCATAAAGGCGAAGAACGGCAGCAGGACCGAGCCCGTGACGTACATGTGGTGGGCCCACACGGTGACGGAGAGGGCAGCAATGGCGATGGTGGCGTACACCAGGCCCTTGTAGCCGAAGATCGGCTTGCGGCTGAAGACCGGGAAGATCTCGGAGACGATGCCGAAGAACGGCAGCGCGATGATGTACACCTCGGGGTGGCCGAAGAACCAGAACAGGTGCTGCCAGAGGACGGCACCGCCGTTTTCGGGGTCGAAGATGTGTGCACCGAACCGGCGGTCGGCACCGAGGGCGAACAGGGCGGCAGCCAGTGGCGGGAAGGCCATGAGCACCAGGATGGCGGTGACCAGGGTGTTCCAGGTGAAGATGGGCATCCGCCACATGGTCATGCCCGGGGCGCGCATGCAGATGATGGTGGTGATGAAGTTGACCGCACCGAGGATGGTGCCGAAGCCTGACAGTGCCAGGCCGAACACCCACAGGTCGCCACCGATGCCGGGGCTGAACGTGGTGTTGGACAGCGGCGCGTAAGCGAACCAGCCGAACGAGGCAGCACCCTGCGGGGTGATGAAGCCGGACACCGCGATGGTGGAGCCGAACAGGAAGAACCAGAAGGCCAGTGCGTTCAGCCGCGGGAAGGCGACGTCGGGTGCACCGATCTGCAGCGGCATGATGACGTTTGCGAAGCCGGCAAAGAGCGGCGTTGCAAACATCAGCAGCATCACGGTGCCGTGCATGGTGAACAGCTGGTTGTACTGCTCTTTGGTCTGCAGGATCTGCATGCCGGGCTCGAAGAGCTCGGCGCGGATCAGCAAGGCCATAACGCCGCCGAAGCAGAAGAACACGAAGGACGCGATCAGGTACATGTACCCGATGGTCTTGTGGTCGGTGGAGGTGATCCAGTTGACGACGATGCGCCCCTTGGACTTCGGAACCACGGGAGCCGACAAGGCTTCGGTGGGTGCGGATTGAGTGTACGTAGCCACGTCGCTCCCCTTACTTAATTTCGTTCAGGTTCGGGTTGCGGTCGTATTCCGCACCCAGGAGGCCTGTGTTGCCTGCCGCCCGGAGCCCGTCCATGTGGGTCTGGAATTCGGCCTCCGAGACCACCTTGACGCGGAACAGCATTTCGGAGTGGTACTCGCCGCAAAGTTCGGCGCACTTACCGTCATAGGTTCCCTCCTTGGTGGGGGTGAACCGGATGTAGTTGGTCTTGCCAGGGATCATGTCGCGCTTCTGCAGGAAGGCGGGAACCCAGAAGGAGTGGATGACGTCGCGGGCGTTGAGCTCGAGGTCCACGGACTTGTTGACGGGCAGGTACAGCGTGGGAAGCAGTTCCTTGTCAATGGTGTTGCCGGTGAGGTGCGCCTGGACGCCGGCCTCGTGCAGGTCTTCTTCGATGACGCTGCCGGACTTGTAGTTGAAGTCCCAGGCCCACTGCTTGCCGCGGACATCAACAACGACGTCGGCGGGCTGGGAGCGGTCATCGATGGCCGCCTGGTCCCGGTCGGTGAAGTAGAAGAACACCAGCACCATGAACAGCGGGATGGTCAGGTAAAAGACTTCCAGCGGGAGGTTGAAGCTGGTCTGCCGGGGGAACCCTACGGTGCCCTTGCGTCGGCGGTAGGCCACCAGGCACCAGACGATCAGGCCCCACGTGATGATGCCCACAACCAGGGCTGCAATCCATGAGTTGACCCAGAGGTCCATGATGCGATCGGTGTTGCTGGTGGTGCCACGTTCAGTGGGCAGCCACCCTCTCTCTACCTCTGGCGAACATCCGGTCAAAACCAACGCGCCGGCAATTGCCAAGCCAGTGATCGATGAGATCGTTTTGCGTCGGCTGCCGGTTCGGTTCTGCGAACTCACAGACGGCCCTTCCTACTTGATGCTGTTGTCCGGCCAGCCTTAGGCTCCCCGGGCACACTAAAAGTTTTACTACTCGGTGTAGAGCTTACCGCTCCGCCGGGCGTTTCGCCCACATGTCGGCGCCGCGTCCCCCTGCCGTTTTCCACGGCAGAGGGCACGGCGCCGGCATCAGGTGAAAGAACCGGCTTAGTGGAACGAATCGCCGCAGGCGCATGAGCCGCCTGCGTTCGGATTGTCAATGGTGAAGCCCTGTTTGGCGATGGTGTCCTCGAAGTCGATGCTGGCACCGGAGAGGTAAGGGACGCTCATCTTGTCCACTACCACCTCGACACCGTCGTAATCGCGGACTGCGTCCCCGTCAAGGAGCCGCTCATCGAAGTAGAGCTGGTAAATCAGGCCGGAACAGCCACCGGGCTGCACGGCAACCCGGAGGCGCAGGTCGGTGCGGCCTTCCTGTTCGAGAAGGCTGCGTACCTTGCCTGCGGCGACGTCGGTCAGCTTGACCTCGTGGACGGCCAGTTCATCACTGGCTGCGCTGGTGGTTTCGGTGCTGTTCTCATTGGTTGCGGTGCTCATTGGCCTACCTTCTTAGGACGGTCCTGGCAGCGCCGCCTCAGCGGCGCCTGCCCCTACGGATTGGGTATGGGCTATAGCTACATGCTACGTCGGACAGACGTATAGCTCTAACTCCTTGCGTAACCGTGGAAGGGCTCTGCTTGTTCCCTGGAAACGCGGCTGGATGCCCGGCTACTGCAGCCCGTCACGGTTCAACCGCGCCAGCAGGAGGGACTCTGCCAGGATGGCGTTCCGGAAGTCGGCCAGGTGCAACGATTCGTTGGCGCTGTGCGCCCGTGAATCCGGGTCTTCCACACCCGTCACCAGGATCTGGACGTCCGGATAAAGTTCCGTGAGGTCGGCAATGAAGGGGATGGAGCCGCCAATTCCGGTTTCGACGGCGGGGACTCCCCAGGCTTCCCCCAGCGCCCACATGGCCAGGGACGCGGCGGCGGAGGACGTGTCGGTCTGGAAGGGGTTGCCGCTCTCCCCCGGGGTGAACACCACTTTCGCCCCGAACGGCGCGTTGGCCTCCACGTGGGCCTTGACAGCGGCCATCGCCTCGGCCGGGTCCTGGCCGGGAGCCAGCCGCAGGCTGAACTTTGCCCTGGCGCGCGGGATCAGGGTGTTGGAGGCGACGTCCACGGCCGGTGCGTCGAAACCGATGATCGACAGCGCGGGCTTGGTCCACAGGCGGGACGCGAGGCTGCCGGACCCGGCCAGCCGGACGCCGTCGAGCACCGAAGCGTCGGCACGGTAGTCGGCTTCCGCCATGTCCACCGTGGCGTTGTCCGTGGCGACCAGGCCCTTGATGGCCACGGAGCCGTCGTCGTTATGCAGGGTGGCGATCAGGCGGGACAGAAGGGTCGGCGCGTCCAGAACCGGTCCGCCGAACATGCCGGAGTGCACGGCGTGGTCCAGGACCTGGACCTCAACGACGCCATCCACGAGGCCACGGAGGCTGGTGGTCAGGGCCGGGATGCCCACTTTCCAGTTGCTGGAGTCCGCCACCACAATGACGTCGGCGCGGAGCAGTTCGCGGTGCGTCTCGAGGAACGCGCGGAACGTGGGTGAGCCGGCCTCCTCCTCCCCCTCAAAGAAGAAGGTCACGCCGAGGCCCAGTTCGTCGCCGAGGACTTCGGTGACCGCGGCGTAAGCGGCCACGTGCGCCATGATGCCGGCCTTGTCATCCGCGGCGCCCCTGCCGTAAAGGCGGCCGTCCTTTTCCACCGCAGTAAAGGGATCGGATTCCCAGAGCGCTTCGTCGCCGGGGGGCTGCACGTCGTGGTGGGCGTAGAGCAGGATGGTCGGCTTGCCGGGCGCAGCCGGGCGGCGGCCGACGACGGCGGGACCTCCGGGGGTGCCGTCCGGTTTGTTGCAGGCGAGGATCTGGACATCGGACACTCCGGCGGTGTGCAGGAGGGCGGCAACAGCCCCGGCGCTGGTTTCCAGCGGCGCCCTGTCGAAACTGGGCCACGCGATGCCCGGAATGGCCACGAGCTCCTTGAGGTGGGTGAGGGTCCGCCCGAACGCATTGCCGATCGAGGTACGGAGGTCTTCCGTCCAGGGGGTGCCGGCAGGGCCCGAAGGTGTGGGGCCGGGGGCGTTGTGCGGGGTGGCAGCAGGTGAAGAAGTCATGGCCAAAACATTACCCCCGTCACATCGGCCGCCAGGGCAGGCCCGGCCGCCAGCAGCCCGGCGGGCTCCCGCAAGGTATTCTGTTGTGGTGTTCGGACGTAAAAAGGAAGCGCCCTCGGCGCAGGAGACAGTAGACCAGCAGGCCGCGGAAGCGGCGGCGCAGCGCAACGGCGCCATCGGCAAAGGGGCACCGACTCCCACCCGCAGGGCGCAGGAAGCTGCGCGCAAGCGCCCGCTGGTGCCTGAGGACCGCAAGGCGTCCAAAGCCGCCGAGCGCCAGGTCATTGCCGATCAGCGGCAGAAGATGCGGCACGCACTGGACACGGGTGACGAGAAGTTCCTGCCCCTGCGCGACAAGGGCCCGCAGAAGAGGTTTGCCCGCGATTACGTGGATGCCCGCTTCAGCCTTGGCGAGTTCCTGATGTTCGGCGCGCTGGTCTTTGTGCTCGTTTCCTTGCTGGTGCCGGCCAGCAGCGAGCTGATGATCTACGTCCTGGGCGCGTTCTGGGTGATGTTCCTGGCCGTGTTTGTGGACGTGTACCTGATTTCCCGCAAGCTGAAGAAGCTGCTGGCCCAGAAGTTCGGCGAGGTGGAACGCGGCACCGTCTGGTACGGGTCCATGCGGTCCCTGCAGTTCCGCAAGCTGCGCCTGCCCAAGCCGCAGGTCCGGCGCGGCCAGTTCCCTTCCTGACCCACCGAACCCAGCAGCGCAAACCCGAAAGGTGGGCCCCGGCGGAAAAATCCGCCGGGGCCCACCTTTTGTCTTTTTAAGCCGGACCCGGGCTGGGGCCGGGAATCAGCGGCGGCGGTTCCTGGCCAGGTGCCGGTTGACGCCGGCAGCCCAGAAGGGCCCCTCGTAGAGGAACGCGGTGTAGCCCTGGACCAGGGTTGCGCCGGCATCGAGCCTGTCCTGGACGTCCTGGCCTGTTTCGACGCCGCCGACGGCGACCAGGGTCAGTGCATCACCGGTGGCAGCCTTGAGCCGGCGAAGGACTTCCAGGGAGCGCTGCTTGAGCGGAGCGCCAGACAGTCCGCCCGCCCCGCGGGCCTCCACCTGGTCCGCCGGGGTGCTGAGCCCGGACCGGGCGATCGTGGTGTTGGTGGCGATGATGCCGTCGAGCTTCAGGTCCAGCGCCAGCCGGGCGACGTCATCGATGTCCTCGTTGCTCAGGTCCGGGGCGATCTTCACCAGCAGCGGAACGTGCCGCCCGGCTGCCCTGTCTGCTTCGTCGCCCACAGCCGTCAGCAGCGGGCGCAGGGTTTCCACGTCCTGGAGGAGCCTGAGGCCGGGAGTGTTGGGAGAACTGACGTTGACCACCAGGTAGTCGGCTACCGGCGCCAACGTCCGGGCGCTGACCAGGTAGTCGTCCACGGCCTCCGCGAGTTCCACGGTTTTGGTCTTGCCGATGTTGACGCCGATGACCGGGCGCACCGAAGGATGCCGGCGCTGCAAAGCAGCCCGTGCCGCCTTGAGCCGGGGAGCCACGGCGGCGGCGCCGTCGTTGTTGAAGCCCATCCGGTTGATCACCGCGCGGTCCTGAACCAGGCGGAAGAGCCTGGGCTTCTCGTTGCCGGGCTGCGCCTGGCCGGTGATGGTTCCCACCTCGACGTGGCCGAAACCGAGTTCAGCCAGGGCCTCGATGCCGTGGCCTTCCTTATCAAACCCGGCAGCCAGGCCGAACGGGGACGGGAACGTCAGGCCGAACGCGGTGGTCTGGAGTGAAGCCGCGGGGGCCGTGAACTTCTGCAGGACCTTCCCGGCACCGGTGGTGTGCGCGAGCCTGATGGCTTTGAAGCCGATCGTGTGGGCGCGCTCGGCGTCCATCCAGGAAAATGCCAGCTTGAAGAATGTGGGATAAACGCGCATGCCTCTAGTTTTCCGTCTCCGGCGGCCCAGACCAAACGGGTGACGCAATAGCATGGGCCCATGGCATGGCAACAGGACTTCCTGGGACCGGAATTCACCTCCCGGCCCTTTTCCGCCGCCGGACCGGACGGCGTGGCACGCACCGCCACGCTCATCAGGTACCGGCCGGCCACGCCCGCTCCGGGTCGGAACCCGAAGGCTGCGGTGCTGTTCCTGCACGGCTGGAGCGACTACTTCTTTAATACGGACCTGGCCCGCTTCTGGGAATCGGCCGGGTACGCGTTTTACGCACTGGACATGCACAACCACGGCCGGAGCCTGCAACCGGGAAGCCCCGGCGGCTACGTCGCCGACCTGGCCGACTACGACCCCGAAATAAGCCGGGCGTGGGACCTGATCCGGGCGGACGGGGCGGCCGGGCCGTTGACCCTGATGGGCCACTCCACCGGCGGCCTGGTGGCATCATTGTGGGCCAGCCGGAATCCCGAAGCACTTTCCGGTCTTGTCCTCAACAGCCCCTGGCTGGAAATGCACGGCAGCCACCTGGTCCGGCGTGCCGCATCGGGCCTGGTGGGGCCGCTGGCCCGGCGCCGGCCGGAAACAGTCCTGCGGCTGCCGGAGCGTGGGTTCTACTGGCGGACCATCAGCAGCTCGGCCGAAGGCGAATGGGACCTTGACGACGCTTACCGGCCGCCCATGGCCTTCCCTGTGAGGGCCGGCTGGCTGAGCGCCATCCTTGCCGGGCAAGCCCGTGTGGCAAAGGGCCTGCGGCTTGATGTTCCGGTGCTGGTGCTGTTATCGCAGGGCAGCGCCAACGGGATGGTCTGGTCGGAGGAAATGCGGCGCACTGACGCTGTCCTGGATGTGCATGCCATCGGCGCCCGCGCTTTCGGCTTGGGCACCACGGTGACAGTGGAGAAGATTGGGGGCGCACTGCATGATGTCTTCCTGTCACCCGAGAAGGTCCGCGCGGACGCCTATGCGAGGCTGGCCCGCTGGCTCCGCGCCTATGGGACAGCCGGCATTTAAGCCGCTGCTGCTATCTGCTGCTATGGATGGCCGGCCGGCTTCGCGGCGTCCACCGCGCCGCCGTAGCGGCGGTCGCGCCGGGCGTATTCCTCGACGGCGGTCCACAGGGTGCGGCGGTCCACGTCCGGCCAGAGGGTGTCCATAAAAACAAACTCGGCATACGCGGATTGCCACAGCAGGAAGTTGGAGAGCCGCTGCTCCCCCGAGCTGCGCAGGAATAGGTCCACATCGGGGAGGTCCGGTTCGTCCAGGTATTTCTGGATGGTGCGCTCAGTGATGGCACCGGGCTTCAGCCGGCCGGCGGCAACCTCGGCGGCAATCGCGGACACGGCGTCCGTGATTTCGGCCCGGCCACCGTAATTAACACACATGTTCAACGTACAGGTGCTGTTGCCTGCGGTGAACTCCTCGGCATCCTCGAGTTCGCGGATCACGGAGCCCCACAGCCGGGGGCGGCGGCCGGACCAGCGCACCCTTACGCCCCACTCATCCAGCTGATTCCGCTGCCTGCGTAGCACGTCCTTGTTAAATCCCATCAGGAAACGCACTTCCTCCGGGGAACGGCGCCAGTTCTCTGTGGAGAACGCGTAGACACTGACGTATTCGATGCCCAGTTCAATGGCACCGGCCATAACGTCCAGCAGGGCGGGTTCGCCCGCCTTGTGCCCTTCTATCCGGGGCAGCCCGCGCTGGTTTGCCCAGCGCCCGTTGCCGTCCATAACAATGGCCACATGGCGGGGCACAAATTCGGCGGGGATCGCCGGGGCCACCGCCCCTGAGGGGTGCGGGTACGGGGCGATGACCGGTTGGGTCCGCCGGCGGGTGGTGGGGTGCTTTTTGCCCAGGGCCACTGTCAGGTACGCTCCACATGCTTGAGGGATTTCAGGACTCGTTCAAGGTGCCACTGCAGGTAGGCGGCCACCAGGCCGGCGGCTTCGCGGCGGTGCACGGCGGCGGAACCGTCCGCGGTGGGCCAGTCACCGGTGAGCAGGGCGCCCAGCAGGATCACGGTCTCCGCAGCCGGCGCGGGGGAACCGGGCGGCCTGCAGTCCGCGCAGACCATGCCGCCAAGCGGTGCCGAGAATGCCATGTGGGGTCCCGGCCTGCCGCAGCGTGCGCAGACGGTAAAGCTCGGCGCCCAGCCGCCGGTGGCCAGCGCCCGGAGCAGGTAGGAGTCCAGGATCAGGCCGGCGGCGTGGTCCTCCCGGCTCAGGGATGCCAGGGCGCCCACCAGGAGGTTGTACTGCGCAGTCCCGGCTTCGCCGTCCACATCAGTGAGTTTTTCGGCGGTCTCGGTCATGGCCGCCGCCACCGTATACCGGCCGTAGTCGGCGGCGATGTTCCCGCCGTAGGCCCCCTTGGCCACGGCCTGGGTGACGATGTCCAGGGTGCGGCCCGCGACCAGCTGAAGGTCTGCGACCATAAAGGGTTCCAGCCGCGCGCCGAAACGGCTGCTGGTGCGGCGGACGCCCTTGGCCACGGCACGGACCTGGCCGTGGTGTTTGGTAAGGAGAGTGATGATGCGGTCCGCTTCGCCCAGCTTGTGGGTACGGAGCACCACTGCTTCATCCCGGTACGCCCGGGAAGCGAAAGACTGTTGGGCCACACTCCATCTTCCCATCCCCCGCGTGCCCCGCGTGTACGGGGCGCGGGCACCCTGCGTTTAAGGGGGTGCGGCTGTGCCGCCGGACGGATCCGGCGGCACAGCTTCAGGATTAGGCCCGGGCGTCCCGCACGGCGCGGTTGACGGCGGAGATGACGGCCTTCAGCGAGGACATGCTGGTGTTGGCGTCGATGCCAACACCCCAGAGGACCCGCTCCCCCACGGCGGCTTCGACATACGCCGCGGCCATGGCGTTGCCGCCTTCGGAGAGCGCGTGCTCGCTGTAGTCCAGGACCCGGACGTCCACGCCGTCTTCCCGGAGGATGGACAGCAGCGCGGCGATGGGCCCGTTCCCGGTGCCCGTCCGGCTGACTTCCACGCCGTCAACGGTGAGTGAGGCGTGCAGGGTCATGCCGCCGTCGGCGTCCGTTTCCGTGCTGACCTTGCCCAGCGAGTACTGGCCCCACTGGCCGTCGGACTGCCCGGACGGCAGGTACTCGTCCTGGAAGACCTTCCAGAGCTGGGCGCCACTGACCTCGCCGCCAACGGTGTCGGTCTGGCGCTGGATGACGCCGGAGAACTCGATCTGGGCGCGCCGGGGCAGATCCAGGCTGTGCTCGTTCTTCAGCAGGTACGCCACGCCGCCTTTACCGGACTGGGAGTTCACGCGGATGACTGCCTCGTAGCTGCGGCCCAGGTCCTTGGGATCAACGGGCAGGTACGGAACCTGCCAGGAGTAGTCCGCCACGGCCTTGCCGGCAGCAGCGGCGTCACGTTCCAGGGCTTCGAAGCCCTTCTTGATGGCGTCCTGGTGCGAGCCGGAGAACGCCGTGAAGACCAGGTCGCCGCCGTACGGGGAACGCTCGGGGACGGGCAGTTGGTTGCAGTACTCCACGGTGCGGCGGACGTCATCGATGTTGGAAAAGTCGATCATGGGATCGATGCCCTGCACAAACAGGTTCAGGCCCAGGGTGACCAGGTCCACGTTGCCGGTCCGCTCGCCATTGCCGAACAGGCAGCCCTCGATCCGGTCCGCGCCGGCCATGTAGCCCAGCTCGGCGGCGGCCACGCCGGTTCCCCGGTCATTGTGCGGGTGCAGGGACAGGATGATGCCCTCGCGCGGATGCAGGTGGCGGCTCATCCACTCGATTGAATCCGCGTAAACGTTGGGCGTGGCCATTTCCACCGTGGCAGGCAGGTTAATGATGACCTGGCTGTCAGCGGAAGCCTCAAAGACGTCGGCGACGGCGTTGCACACCCGGACGGCGTACTCCAGCTCGGTGCCGGTGAAGGATTCCGGTGAGTATTCGTAAGTGATGTGCGTGTCCACGAGGGTTTCCTCGTACTTCTTGCACAGTCGCGCGCCCTGCAGCGCGATGTCCAGGATGCCGTCCTCGTCCTGGTTGAACACCACACGGCGCTGCAGCACGGAGGTGGAGTTGTAGAGGTGCACGATTGCCTGCTTGGCGCCGACCAGTGACTCGTAGGTCCGCTCGATCAGGTGTTCGCGGGCCTGCGTCAGGACCTGGATGGTCACATCCTCCGGGATGTGGTTGCCCTCGATCAGCTGGCGGACAAAGTCGAAGTCCGTCTGCGACGCGGACGGGAAACCGACTTCGATTTCCTTGTAGCCCATCCGGACCAGCAGATCGAACATCTTCATCTTGCGGGCAGGGCTCATGGGATCGATCAGGGCCTGGTTGCCATCTCGCAGGTCCACGGCGCACCAGCGCGGTGCTGCCGTGATGACCTTGTCCGGCCAGGTGCGGTCGGGCAGTTCAACGGTAATGAGGTCCTGGAACGGGGCGTAGCGGTGGGCCGGCATTCCTGAGGTTTTTTGTGCGTTATGCATTACGATCGGGCCTTTTCTGTGGTCTTTTCAAAAGGACGGCCGGACAACACAGACTCCGCGGCGAGGATGGGCCTTGCGCTAGACAGCGTCTGAGGCCTCGCCGCGGCAGCTAAGAAGGAGGAGCTCTGCACGCACCATTTGAGCGTAACACGGGTGCGTAAGATGAAAGAGCACCACCGTCCGTAACGTCCAGCATGCAGACGCCCGCCGGTGTCCGGCTGCGGCGCTTTCGTCAAAAGGAGTTTCAGTGCCCACATCGGGGATCGACCTTTCCACCATTGATCACACAGTCCGGCCGCAGGATGACCTGTACCAGCATGTGAACGGCACCTGGCTCAAGGCAACGGAAATCCCGGACGACCGTCCGCTGGAAGGCACCTTCACCGCATTGCGGGACGGTTCAGAGCTCGCCGTCCGCGCCATCATTGAGGAAGCGGCAGGTAAGGGCGCCGCCGCCAGTGGCATCGAGCGGAAGATCGGGGACCTCTACACCAGCTTCATGGATGAGGCCGCGGCAGAAGCCAAGGGCATCGGACCCATCCGCCAGCGGCTCGCCGATGTGTATGCCACGGACTCCGCAGCCGACCTGATCGCCCTGGCGGGGCGCCTGTTCCGCGCGGACGTCGGAGGCCTGTTCTACATTTATCCGGCACCCGACGCCGGCAACCCGGACCGCGTCCTGCTTTACACCGGCCAGGGCGGGCTGGGCCTGCCGGACGAATCGTATTACCGCGAGGAAAAATTCGCGCCCATGGTGGCCGCCTACACGGACCATGTGCAGGCCATGCTGGCACTGGCCGGAGTGGCGGACGCAGCAACTGCCGCGGGACGCGTGGTGCAACTGGAAACCCTCCTCGCTTCGCACCACTGGGACAACGTCACGCTGCGGGACCCGCAGAAAACATACAACCTGAAGACCGCCGGTGAATCCGCTGCCCTCTTCCCACACCTGGCCACCTGGTTTGACGCTGCAGGCATCGACGCCGCCAAACGGGAAGAGATTGTGGTCAGCACCCCTGACTTTTTTGTGGGCGCAGCGGCGCTGCTGGAATCCGAGCCGCTGCAGGCGTGGCAGGACTGGCTCGCGATGCGTGTGGTCAGCGCCGCCGCACCGTATCTCTCCAGTACTTTTGTGGACACAAACTTCGCCTTCTACGGCACCACCATCAGTGGGACGCCGCGCAACAAGGACCGCTGGAAGCGCGGCGTGGGTGTTGTGGAAGGTGCGCTCGGCGAAGCCGTGGGCCAGATCTATGTGGCCCGGCATTTCCCGGAAAGCCATAAGGCCAGGATGCAGACCCTCGTGGCCAACCTGATCGAGGCGTACCGCCGCAGCATTCAGGATGTGGGATGGATGGGCGCCGAGACCAAGGAAGAGGCCCTGCGGAAGCTTGAGGGCTTCCGGGCCAAGATCGGCTTCCCTGACGAGTGGATCGACTACTCCGCTGTGGAGATTGATCCGGCGGACCTGCTGGGCAACGTGGAGCGTGCGCACAACGCCGACGTCGACAGGCACCTGGACGAGGTGGGCAAGCCCGTGGACCGCACTAAATGGCTGATGACACCGCAGACGGTGAATGCGTACTACCACCCGATGATGAACGAAATCGTCTTCCCGGCCGCCATCCTCCAGTCGCCGTTCTTTACCGCCGACGCCGATGATGCCGTGAACTACGGCGGCATCGGGGCCGTTATCGGCCATGAGATCGGCCACGGCTTTGATGATCAGGGTTCGCAGTTTGACGGCGGCGGCGCGTTGCGGAACTGGTGGACGGACGCGGACCGGAAGGCGTTCGAAGCCCTCACCGCCAAACTCGTGGCCCAGTATGACGAGCTGTCCCCGACGGCTGCGCCGGGTCACAACGTCAACGGCCGGCTCACCCTGGGCGAAAACATCGGCGACCTCGCCGGCCTTGCCATCGCCTACAAGGCCTACCACATCAGCCTGGACGGCCAGGAGCCCGAAGAGCTGGACGGGTTGACCGGGCAGCAGCGTTTCTTTGCGTCCTGGGCTGCCGGTTGGCGGCAGGTCATCCGGACCGAGGAGGCCGTCCGGCGCCTGGCCACGGACCCGCACTCCCCCAACGAGTTCCGGACCAACGCCATCGCCAGGAACCTCGACGCCTTCCATGACGCGTTCACCGTCACCGAAGCCGACGGCATGTGGATGCCGCCGGCCGAGCGCGTCAACATCTGGTAGCTCTCCACGGAAGGTCCCGTCCCCCTTGGGACGGGACCTTACGCTTTTAAACCCGCTTGCATCTGCTTTGCCAGGCTCGGGCGTATCGCGGCAGCATCCCAATGCCCATCGCCGTTCTTCCTTATCATCACCGATCAAACAGACAAGGCTGCCGAGGCCCTCCATATCGCCATGGAACGGTGCATGCACATCGACTACCTTACGTCTCACGGACCGCTGGCGTATCTGGACACCAAAGGTGAACTCCCCCGGGCCATGGGAGAGACAATGCTTCGCGTTGTTGTGGATGAACTTGAGGCACAGGGAGTCACCGCCCTTGTGACGTCGCCGCCCTTGGGCGCCGACTTAATAGACGGCACCCCGGGGTGGGAGCCGGCCAGGTAGGGAGCATGCTCCGGAAGACGTATAGGTGATTTACGGGTGAACGGCACCGTCGGAGGCGTTCGCCCCCGGAAGCCGGGACCGCTGTCAGCGGACGATCAGCTCCGGGTTTGCCTGCTGGCACACGGCGTCACCGGCGGTCTGGCTGACGATGTCGTCCGGGAGGGCGGTGCCGGCACCGTAGGTAACGCCGGAGGGGAAGTCGCTGCCGAGGGCCACCTGCACGCCGTAGACGTTGGCTGACGGGACGAGCTGTGTGGCGGGGATGCCCAGCAGGGCCGCCGTATCAGCGGCCACGTCGGCGAAGTCCGCCCCGTAGTAAACCACGGTCTGGCCGGTCACTGCTGCGTCAAAGAAGGTCGACTGGGTGAATCCGCCGGCGACCAGGGCCTGCACAATTTCCTGCGCCCGGCCAGTGACGCCGGTGCCGTTGGCCACCGCGACGGGTTGCAGGGCCTTGTCGTACGGCGCCACGGCAGGGGCTGTTTCCGTCGGGGCCGTGCTGGGCTCCGCGGACGGGCTGGCCGACGGCGACGTGGGCGCGGTGGGATCCGTCAGGTCCACGTCCTTGCGCAATGCGGAGAAGAGTTGCGAAGCCGCGGGTTCAGCCACTTCGAGCCGGTTCGGATCAGACGCGGCAGGCCCCGTGGGGACCGCCACAAAGGCGACCTTTCCGACGTCGATGTCCTTGAGCCGGTTGCCGATAGTGAGCAGGGTGGGAACTGATCCCAGGCCCTGGTCGACCGTCAGGTTCTGGGTGACGACGTCGGCGATCTTCAGCATCCGCACGGGGTCCGTCAGGGTGCCTTCGTCCTTGATCTTCCGGGTGAGGGAGGAGAGGAAACCCTGCTGGGCCTTGATCCGGCCGAGGTCCCCGCCGTCGGCAAACGCGTGGCGGGTCCGGAGGAATGCAAGGGCCTGCTCGCCCTCTACGGAGGAGGTGCCCGCAGGCAGCCGCAGCCGGGAGTCCGGATCGTAGACGGCGTCGCTGATGCAGACATCGACGCCGCCCACGGCGTTGGAGAGTTCCTTCACCGCGTTGAAGTCGGCCATCATGAAGTGGTCCACTTCCATGCCGGTGAGTTTGTTGACGGTGTCCACTGCGCAGCCGATCCCGGCTTCAGCCATGGCTTCGTTGATCATCACGCCGCTGCGGGCCGGATACGTCTGTTTGGTGTCCTCGTCAGTGCATTCCGGGATGTCCACCAGGAGGTCGCGGGGGAAACTGATCACGCTGACGCGCTTATTGTCCTCGGAGATGTCCATCAGCATCATCACATCGGAGTTCCCGTATCCGGTGGACTGGTCCGCTGTCCCGTAGTCGGCGTTTTTCCCGTCGCGGGTATCCGAACCGAGGATCAGGATCTGCATCCTGCCCTTGGCGTCATCAACCTGGCCTTCGGTGCTGCCGCCGCCGGCGTTCAGGGGCGCCTTGGAGATGTTGTTCTGCAGCCGGAAGAACCAGAACCCGGCGAAGGCCAGGCCACCTACGAGCACAACCGCCAGGACGGCAGTGACCGCCTTCAGCCAGATGGGCATCCGGCGGATGGGTCCCAGGTGCCGGGCAGTGCCAGCGCCAGCGGCCGAAGCATCTGAGTGGCGGGACACAGGTCCAGCTCCGGCAGCACTGTCAGCGCCGTTGTCCTGCTTGTCGCGGCCTCGCCCCACGTGATGAACCTTCCTCTAAAAACAAAATCCGGCCCATTTTAGTGGCCCAGTCTGGGAAAACGCCGGACCGCCCCGCGGCGGCACCGGTCCTGCCGGCTCAGAAGCCCAGCTTGACCAGCTGCTTCGGGTCCCGCTGCCAGTCCTTGGCCACCTTCACGTGCAGGTCAAGATAGATGCGCGTGCCCAGCAGGGCTTCGATTCCCTTGCGGGCGTTTGTGCCCACTTCGCGGAGCCGGGCGCCGCCCTTGCCGATGATGATGGCCTTCTGCGAGGGACGCTCCACGTACAGGTTGACCCTGACGTCAAGGAACGGGCTGTCCTCGGAACGGCCTTCCCGGGGAACGATCTCCTCCACCACAACGGCCAGGGAGTGCGGCAGTTCGTCGCGGACACCCTCCAGCGCTGCCTCACGGATGAGTTCAGCCACCATAACGGCCTCGGGCTCGTCAGTCAGGTGCCCGTCCGGGTACAGCGGGGGCGAGGGCGGCATGTGGCCGATCAGTACGTCGGCCACGGTTTCCACCTGGAAGCCGTCAGTTGCCGACACCGGGACGATGTCCTTCCAGCCGTCCTCGCCGAGAACTTCACGTCCCAGGGCCGCCACGGCCAGGAGCTGCTCCGTGAGGGCCTGCCGGTCGACGGTGTCGGCCTTGGTCACGATCGCGATGATCGGTTTGTTGCCCAGGGCAGCGAGCTGCGCGGCAATGAATTTATCGCCGGGACCGATCTTCTCGTTGGCGGGCAGGCAGAACCCGATGGCGTCCACCTCGGACAGGGTGTCCGCGACGAGGTCGTTCAGCCGCTTCCCCAGCAGGGTCCGGGGCCGGTGGAGGCCCGGGGTGTCCACCAGGATCAGCTGGGCGTCCTCCCGGTGGACGATGCCGCGGATGGTGTGCCGTGTGGTCTGCGGTTTGGCGGAGGTGATGGCCACCTTCTTGCCTACCAGGGCGTTGGTCAGGGTGGACTTTCCGGCGTTGGGCCGGCCCACCAGGACGGAAAAACCGGCCCGGAAGCCGCCGAATTCCTCGTCGCCGCCGGCTTTAATTTTCTTGCTCACGTGGAACTCCCTGCTGGGTTGTTTCCGCCTCTTCGAGGAGGTCTTCAAGGTCAGTGTCTATCTTTGGTACCGGTGCCGCAATGATGTGGCTGACCCGGTTCCGCCGGCCCTCAAGCCGGTCTGCGCGTAAGGCGACGCCGTGGACTTCCACGGCGCTGCCCACGATGGGCACGCGGCCCAGTGCTTTGGCCAGCAAACCGCCGACGGTGTCCACTTCATCGTCATCGAGTTCGATGTCGAACAGTTCGCCAAGGTCATCAATGCTCATCCGGGCGCTGACCCGGTAGGAGCCGTCACCCAGTTCCACCGCTTCAGCGCTTTCAGTGTCGTACTCGTCAACGATCTCGCCGACGATTTCCTCGATCAGGTCTTCCAGCGTGACCAGCCCGGCAGTGCCGCCGTATTCGTCGATGACGATGGCCACGTGGGTGGATTCCTTCTGCAGTTCACTCAGCAGGTCGCTGACCGGCTTGGACTCGGGAACGTACCGTACCTCCCGGGTCAGCGAATCCACCAGCGGTGGTTCCTCACCCGGGGCGAGTTCGTGCAGGACGGCGGCCACGTCCTTGAGGTAGATGATGCCCAGGATGTCGTCGTTGTTTTCGCCGATCACCGGCATCCGGGAGTACCCGGAGCGCAGGAAGAGGGACATGGCGTGGCGGAGTGTGGATCCGGCGTCGACACTCAGGATGTCCGTGCGGGGAACCATAACGGCCCGCACCAACGTGTCGCCGAAGTCGAAGACCGATTGGATCATGGTGGCCTCCGTGTCCTCGATCATGTCGGATTCGCTGGCCCGGTCCACGAGTTCGCGGAATTCCTGTTCGCTGAAGAAGGCTTCGTCCCCGCCCGGGGCGCCGGGTGCTGCGGCGCTTCCCAGGGCCACCAGCCAACCGGGAATGGGTCCCAGGACCCAGGTGAGGAAGCGGATCATCGGGGCGGTGAACCTGACCACGGCGCCTGAGTGGAGCCGGCCCAGCTGGCGGGGCGAAACACCGACAATCACAAAGCCCACCAGGGCCATGATGCCCGTGGCTGCCAGGCCGGCCAGCCAGACGTTGTCGAGGACGCTGTACAGCAGCACCGCCACAGCGACGGCGGAGGCCATCTCGAACCAGATCCGCCAGAAGCGCAGGGCCCGGATGTGGGCCACGGGCTCGGCGAGGATTTTCCGCATGGCGTTGCTGCGGCTCCGCACCAGGGCTTCCTCGGCGTCGTGGCGCGGCAGGAAGTTGAAGGCCGCCTCGGCTGCCGTCAGCACGGCGGCGACGCCCAGGAACACCAGGGCCATCACCACCAGGAGCAGTGGCGTCACTGGGTGGTCTCGGCGGGTGCTTCTCTACCGGTGAAGCCGGTCAGGAGTTCACGCTGGAGGCCGAACATTTCCGTCTTTTCCTCAGGCTCCGCGTGATCGTAGCCCAGCAGGTGCAGGATGCCGTGGGTGGTCAGCAGCAGCATCTCGTCTGCAAGCCCGTGGCCGGCGTTCTTGGCCTGCACCGTGGCGACCTGCGGGCAGATGGCAATGTCTCCGAGCATCCCCTGTGGGGTGGGCCGGCCCGGGGTGCCGGGGGTCAACTCGTCCATGGGGACGGAAAGGACATCGGTTGAACCGGGCTCGTCCATCAGTTCAATGTGCAGCTTTTCCATGGCGGGCTCGTCCACCAGCAGGATGGAAAGCTCCGCCTGGGGGTGGATGTACAGCTGCTCAAAAATATAGCGGGACAGCGCCACCAAGCTGGCTTCGTCCACCTGGATGCCGGATTCGTTGTTCACTTCGATGCTCATGCGCTGTCCCCCCGCCGCTGGCTGCCGGCCGGTTGCTTGACCCGGCTGCGCTGGATGTCGTCCCAGTTGCTGTAGGCGTTGACGATGTCCCCCACCAGTTTGTGCCGGACCACGTCCGTGGCGTCCAGGACCGAGAAGTTGACGTCGTCGATGCCCTTAAGGATTTCTTCAACGATCCGCAGGCCAGAGCGGGTGCCGAAGGGCAGGTCCACCTGGGTGACGTCGCCCGTGACCACCATCTTGGAACCGAAGCCCAGGCGGGTCAGGAACATCTTCATCTGTTCGGGAGTGGTGTTTTGTGCCTCGTCCAGGATGATGAAGGCGTCATTGAGGGTCCTGCCGCGCATGTAGGCCAGCGGGGCAACCTCGATGGTCCCGGCCGCCATCAGGCGGGGAATGGATTCGGGATCCATCATGTCGTGCAGGGCGTCGTAGAGCGGCCGCAGGTAGGGGTCGATCTTGTCGCTGAGGGTGCCTGGCAGGAAGCCCAGCCGCTCCCCCGCCTCAACAGCCGGCCGGGTCAGGATGATCCGGCTGACTTCCTTCTGCTGCAGCGCCTGGACGGCTTTGGCCATGGCCAGGTACGTCTTGCCGGTACCGGCGGGGCCGATCCCGAAGATCACGGTGTTGGCATCAATGGCATCAACATAGTTCTTCTGGTTCAGCGTCTTGGGTCGGATGGTCCGGCCGCGGCTGGAGAGGATGTCGTGGGTGAGGACATCCACGGGGTTCTGCGTGGACTGGCTCCGGAGCAGGGCCGCCAGCTGCTGCAGCACGGCGGGGCTGATCACGCTGCCACGGGCCACCAGGCCACGGACCTCGTGCAGGAGCCGCATGATGCGGGGCACGTCGCGAACTGGTCCGCTGATGGAAAGCTCGTTGCCGCGGACGTGGAAATTGACGTCGGGGAACTGTTCCTCAATGAACCTCAGGGCCTCATCGTGGCTGCCGAGGGATTGGACCATTTGGTCGGAGTTGTCGAAAACAACAACTTCTGTCCGGATCCCGGGGAGTGAATGGGGGAATTCGGCCGCCATGCCCTCTCCTGTGGTGAGCCGGCGCTTTCCATTCGCTGATTCAGTCATGGTGCTGGCCCGCAGGCCCGTGGTCCCCTCAA
Source organism: Arthrobacter sp. Leaf141 (assembly GCF_001424565.1). GTDB lineage: Bacteria > Actinomycetota > Actinomycetes > Actinomycetales > Micrococcaceae > Arthrobacter. Next base: position 82,042 of record NZ_LMOL01000010.1, on the reverse strand, counting down.
GGTCGAAGTGCTTTCCGTCTGGCCGGGCGGGACTTCCGGTACGTGCTGGTCCCGGCCCAGTGATCCCTCCATCTTACGCCAGCACACACCGCCGCCCGCGATCAGGACCCTGGTAGCCACCGGCTGCCGGTGCGGCTGGTGGGTGCCGTGCTCCCCCGTTAGGTATCAACTTCATATCGTCCTCATATCGTTCCCGTTGCAGTTCCGGCATGACCCGGATCCGGAGCACTTCCCGGCTGCACCCTGTGTAATGCTGGAAACCCAGCTACTGCTGGACAGCGGGCCGCCCGGGGATCGGCCCTCCACACCAGGAAAGGACAGGCAACAACAGTGCCCGAAACCGCTGCGCCCTTCGGGGCCGGACAAAGTGCACGCCGCGCGCGGGCACTGGTTCTTGCGGGCCTTCTTGTTGTTCCCGCCCTGTCCGGCTGCATCGCCGATCCCGGCGCTTCGGAGTCCAGCACCCTGACAGCCAGCCCTTCGGTGACAGGCACACCCGACATTCCGGCCACCAGCTCCCCACTGGAAACAACCCAGTCCTCCAACAAGGCCCCCGTCTATTGGCTGGGCCGGACCAACAACAATGTCTTCCTTTACCGCGAGTTCCGCGACGTCCCGGACCAGGAAAACCCTGTCACACGCGCCCTGCGGGCCATGATGGACGAGAAACCCCTCGACGCGGATTTCTTTACGCCCTGGCAAAATCCTTCCAAGCTGGCCACGTCCATTTCGGGCAAGGATGTCATCACGGTGGATGTTTCGGAGGACGCCTTCAACAGCAACCTCGACGCCGACACCGCCAACCGGGCCATCCAGCAGCTCGTTTATACGGCCACAGCCGCCGGGGCCAGTTCGGGCCTGATCGACACCGGCCAGCAGATCCGGGTCCGGATCCTGGTGGACGGGCACACCGATTACATGGCGTTCGGGCATGTCCAGCTCGGCGCCCTGATGACCCGCGCCACCGGGCTGCTGGCTCCGGTCTGGATCATCGACCCGCAGGAAGGCACCGAGCTGCGGTCCGGCAGCGTCAAAATCGGCGGCCGCAGTTCGGTCTCGGGCGGCAAGCTCCGCTGGCAGATCCTGCGGTCCGAGAAGAACGGCACCAAGGAGCCCTTCCTGACCGGCGAGACCACCACGGCCCCCGAACCCGGGAGTGCCGGGCTGTTTACGCTTGCCCTGACGCTGCCGGCCGGGGACTACGAGGCAAAGGTGGCCCAGTTGGGTGCCGACGACCAGGTGGACCGCAACGAGGACACCCGCTCGTTCACTGTGCGGTAGCGTCCCAGCGGCCCAGCACATCGCTGGCGAGCACGACGGCGGCCGGTCCGGCCGTGGAGGAGCGCAGGACGTGGTGCCCCAGCAGGGCAGTCACGGCACCCTGATCGCACAGGCGCGTCACTTCGCGGGGGCTGATCCCGCCTTCGGGGCCGACGATCAGCAGCACCTCGCGCACTGCGGCCGTAGACTCCCCGGCCCACGCCGACAGGACGGAGCGGAGCGGCCGGACAGCGTTTTCGTGCAGGATGACGGCCAGGTCCGCGGCTTCCACAGCGCCGGCGAGGGCGGCAGTGTCGACGGCGGCCCGCACCTCAGGCACCCAGGCCCGGCGGGCCTGTTTGGCGGCGGCAGTCACCGTGGACTGCCACTTGGCGTGCGCCTTCGCGGCACGGTCACCCTTCCAGCGGACGATGGCCCGTTCGGACTGCCACGGGATGACTGCGTCGATTCCCAGTTCCGTGGCCGTCTCGATGGCGAGCTCGTCCCGGTCGCCTTTCGCCAGGGCCTGGACCAGGACAAGGCGGATGTCAGGCCGGTCCTCCCGGGCCACGGATATGCACTCAACTTCCAGTGCCGCGGACGAGGCAGCCACCACAACTCCGCTGAGCCTGGTGCCTGCACCGTCCACGATGTCCACGGGCTCACCGGGCGCCAGCCGTTTCACGGCCACGGCGTGCCGGGCTTCAGGGCCCTCCAGGACAAACCTGCCCTGGGGGTGCACCTGGTCCAGCGCGCCGGCGGTGGTGAAAAAGACGGGGTTGCTCACCGCTACAGGTTACCGAGCCGGTCCCGCAGCTTGGCGAACATACCGCCGCTGGCCGCGAGCTTGCCTTCGGTGATCTGCTCCCCGCGCAGCTTGGCCAGCTGCCGCAGCAGGTCCTCCTGGGCCTGGTCCAGCCTCGCGGGCGTCTCCACCTGGAGGTGCACCTTAAGGTCGCCGCGGCCGTACCCGCGCAGGTGCGTGACGCCGAGGCCGCGCAGGGTGATGATCTCCCCGGACTGGGTACCGGGCTTGACGTCGATGTCCTGGCTGCCGTCGAAGGTTTCCAGGCTGACGTCGGTTCCCAGCGCAGCCGCCGTCATGGGAATGTTCAGTGTGGCGTGCAGGTCGTCGCCGTCCCGGACGTAGGTGGCGTCGTTGTTGACGCGGATCTCCACGTACAGGTCGCCGGCAGGGCCACCCGCAGGGCCGGCTTCACCCTGGCCGGAAAGCTGGATCCGGGTGCCCGTGGCAACGCCTGCGGGGACCTTGATGGTCAGCGAACGGCGGCTGCGGATGCGTCCCTGCCCGCTGCACTCGTTGCAGGGGTCCTTGATGACCGTGCCGAAGCCTTCGCAGGTACCGCACGGCGCCGCCGTCATGACCTGGCCCAGGATGGACCGGACGGCCCGCTGGACCTGGCCGCTGCCACCGCAGATGTCGCAGCGTTCCGGCGAGGTGCCGGGCTGGCAGCAGGAGCCGTCGCAGGTGGGGCACGTGACGGCGGTATCCACCTCCAGCTTCCGGTTGACACCGAAAACGGCGTCCTTAAGTTCGATCCGAACGCTGATCAGGGCGTCCTGGCCGCGCCGGACGCGGGAGGCCGGGCCGGCCGAGCCGCCTGCGCCGAAAAAGGTGTCGAAGATGTCCTGGAACGCGAAGCCCTGGCCGGCATAGCTGCCGCCGCCAAAGCCGTTGTCAGTGCCGTTTTCGTTGCCGGTGGTGTCGTAGACCCGCCGTTTCTGCGGATCCGACAGGACCTCGTAGGCATGCGTGACGGCCTTGAAACGGTCGGACGCGTCGTCCCCGGGGTTGACGTCCGGGTGCAGGGTGCGGGCCAGTTTGCGGTAGGCCTTTTTGATCTCTTCGCCCGTAGCCTCCGGTGAGACTCCAAGGACGTCGTAGTGGCTGCTCAAAGTTCGTGTCTCTTCCTTGTTGTACTGCCGGCAGTTCAACTGCCGGTGTTGCTCTTGGTGCCCTGTCGACGCGCGGCCGGCCGGGCAGACCTGTTCAGGGACCCAGGATCCGGGACAGGTATCGGGCCACAGCCCTGACGGCGGCCATGGTGGTGGGGTAATCCATGCGGGTTGGTCCAAGGATGCCGATTTTCGCGGTGCTGTCCGGACCGTAGGCGGTGGCCACCACCGATGCCTCGGCCAGCCCGTCGTAGGGGTTTTCCCGGCCGATACTGACCGCAACACCGCGGGGGTCCTGCGCCATTTCGCTGAGCAGGCGGAGCATCACCACCTGCTCCTCCAGGGCTTCCAGGACGGGTCCGATGCTGAGCGGGAAATCCACATTGGAGCGGGCCAGGTTGGCGGTCCCCGCCATCACCATACGTTCCTCGCGGCTGTTCTGCCCCAGGATCTCCAGCCCGTTGGCCAAGGCCTGTGCGGCCTGGCGGTGGACAGGCGCCACGGCGGACACCACCGCGGGCAGCACCATGCTGAGCCGGCCCAGCGGCGTCCCTGCAAGGGTCGCCAGGAACCGGGTCCGCAGGCCGGCGAGGGCGTCGTCAGCAAGGTCGTGGCCAACGTCAATGACCCGCTGCTCCACCTTGCCGCTGTCGGCAATCAGCACAACCAGCACTTTCCGGGGAGCGAGCAGGACAAATTCGATGTGCCGGATCTGGGCCCGGCTCAGGTGCGGGTACTGGACCACTGCCACCTGGTTGGTCAGCTGGGAGAGCATCCGGACCGTGCGGTCCAGGACATCGTCCAGGTCATCGGAGCCTTCCAGCAGCGACTGGATGGCCCGCCGTTCCGGCGGCGACAACGGTTTGACCGCGGAAATCTGGTCCACAAACAGGCGGTAGCCCTTGTCCGTGGGGATCCGGCCGGCGCTGGTGTGCGGCGCCGTAATGAGGCCCTCGTCCTCCAGGGCCGCCATGTCGTTGCGGATCGTGGCGCTGGAGACGCCAAGATGGTGCCGCTCCACGAGGGCTTTGGAGCCCACGGGTTCGCGGGAATGGACGTAGTCCTCCACGATGGCCCGCAGGACTTCCAGCTTGCGTGGCTCGCTCATAGTCCACCTCCATCCGGGATTGGGGCCGCCGCGCCGCCTGGGCAACGCGGCCCGTCAGTTAGCACTCGGCATGCCTTAGTGCCAACAGTCTATTACGCCCCGCCCCGTTGTTAGCATTGGTACCGCTCCGGGCGAAATTCCGGGCCACGAACCAACTGCGAGGCGGAGTCAACCATGGATTACCAGAACTGGGGGCCGGCAGACATGTCCACCCCGGCCCGCACCACCCTGCCCGAGGTCCCGGTGGAGCGCGGAATGGTTTTGGAGGACGTCCAGTCCGGCTGGGTCGGTGCCGTAACCCGGGTGGAGAAGTCCGGCGGCATGCATGTGGTGGCCTTGGAGGACCGGCGGGGAAAGTCCCGGTCCTTCCGGTTGGGGTTCGGCTTCCTCCTGGAGGGCCGGCCCATCAAACTGGTTCCGCCTGCGCCGCGTGCCGCTCCCACCACTGCGGCGGGCCGGACCGCTTCCGGTTCCGTTCGGGTGGCCGGCCAGCGCGCCCAGGTGGCGAAGGCAAGCCGCATCTGGGTGGAGGGCAAGCACGACGCCGAGCTGGTGGAAAAAGTCTGGGGCGATGACCTCAGGGTGGAGGGCATCGTCGTCGAGCCTCTCCACGGCATCGATGACCTGGCCGGTGCGGTGGCGGCCTTCAACCCCGGTCCGGGCCGGCGGCTGGGCGTCCTGGTGGACCATCTGGTACCCAACTCGAAGGAATCGCGCATTGCCGATGCCGTAATGGCCTCCCCCGGCGCGGCCGGGAACGTCCTGATTGTGGGCCATCCGTATGTGGACGTGTGGCAGGCCATCCGGCCCTCCGTGCTGGGCATCGCGAAGTGGCCTGCCGTGCCGCGCGGGCAGGACTGGAAAACCGGGATCCTGGCCGCATTCGGCTGGCCGCACCAGACCAAGGAGGACGTGGGGCTGGGGTGGCAGAAACTCCTGGGTGCGGTGCATACCTATGCGGACCTCGAGGCCTCGCTTCTGGGCCGGGTGGAGGAAGTCATCGACTTCCTCACGGTTCCCTAAAGCAGTCTTCCGGCCAACACCCAGTATTCTGGGTAGACCAGCACCTGCCACTCCCGGCGGGGGCGGCCGGCGCCTCAGCGCCGAACGCACTATTGCATCTTCGAAGGAACACAACTGTGGCAGACAACGCACGCGGGCACGGGGACCCGCAGGGCCGCCAAAGCCGGTCCGAATACCACGGCGTCCCGGCCAACGCGCTGCCCCTGACGGCCAGCGAAGACCGGCAATGGGCCACGCTGGCGCACTTCGGCGGCATCCTGGGCTGCATCCCGTCGCTGCTCGTCTACCTCATTTTCCGTGATCGTGGACCATTCACGGCCCAGGAATCCAAGGAAGCCCTCAACTTCAGCCTGCCTCCCACCATCGCGGCAGTGGTGGCGAACATCCTGGTCTTCATCCCGGTGATCGGAAACATCTTCGCCGTCGCGGCGGCCCTCATCTGGATTGCCCTGACCTGCTACTCCGTGGCAGCAGGGATCCGCGTCAACCGCGGCCAGCCCTACCGCTACCAGTTCAACCTCCGCTGGATCAAGTAACACCGCCTGACGGCCGGGTCCCGTGCGAAGCATCGAGCTGACCTTCGACGGTCCCGCCGAGGCGTGCATCCTGGCGGACTGGGCCCGGCTGGCCGCGGCGGGCCTGCCCAGCCTGGGCTCCCATACCGCCCCCAGCAACAGGCCCCATATCACGCTCGCAGCGGGCAACAGCCTGGCTGTTGCGGCCGAAGCGGCCGGGCTCTGGGCGGGCCTTCCACTGGACGTCCGCCTGGGCGGGCTGGTCCTCTTCCCTGCTGGGAAAGGCAAGTACGTCCTGGCCCGGCTGGTGGTGGGATCAAGGGAACTGCTGGCGCTCCACGCCGGCCTGCACCGGCAGGCCAATGACGCCTTGCCCCTCACCCGCCCCGGCGCCTGGACCCCGCACGTCACGCTCGCCCGCCGGATTCCGGCAGAGCTGCTGGGCGCGGCAGTGGGGACCCTGGACGCCACCCTCGAGGCCCGGTGCACCGACGCGCGGCTGTGGGACAGCACCACCCGGACCGTTACGGCACTGAACAGTCCGCCAACGGCCTGAGCCGTTAACCGCGCCGGCTGCGGGTCAGTCAGTCCGGGAGGATCCGCCGCACCACGGCGTCCGCCAGCAGCCTGCCCTTGAGGGTGAGCACGAGTGTTCCGCGGAACGCTGCAGTGGGTTCAACCAGGGAATCGGCGATCAGGCCCGCCACCTGCCGGCGGCCGGCATCGCCCAATGAGTCAATCCGGAGGCCGCCGCTGAGCCTGGCCGCCAGCATGACCCGCTCCACGTTGCGCGTTTCCGCATCCAGCGTCTCCCGCCCGGCAGCGGGCGAGACGCCCTGGCCCAGCCGCCCCGCGTAGGCGGTGGGGTGCTTGACGTTCCACCAGCGGACCCCGCCAACATGCGAGTGGGCGCCCGGCCCGATGCCCCACCAGTCGTCCCCCCGCCAGTAGGCCAGGTTGTGGCGGCAGGCCTGCTCCGGAGTCCGTGCCCAGTTGCTGACCTCATACCAGCCAAGCCCGGCTGCGGTGATCAACTGGTCGGCGAGTTCGTACTTGGCCGCGTGGTCGTCGTCGTCAATTCCAGGCACTTGCCCGCGCCGGATCTGGGCTGCGAGCTTGGTGCCGTCCTCCACAATCAGGGCGTAGGCGCTGATGTGGTCCGGTTCGTACGAAAGGGCGGTCTCCAGGGAGAGGCGCCAGTCGTCCAACGATTCGCCGGGGGTGCCGTAGATGAGGTCGAGGCTGACCGCCAGGCCTGCCTCGCGGGCCCACCGGACCACCTGCGGAACCCGGGCCGGGCTGTGCGTGCGGTCCAGGACCTTCAGGACGTGCGGCACCGCCGACTGCATGCCGAAGGACACGCGCGTGAAACCGGCTGCCTTCAGCACGGCAAGGGATTCCGGTGTCACCGAATCGGGGTTGGCCTCGGTGGTGACCTCGGCACCGTCCTCAATCCCCCACGTGCTGATGGCGGCGCGGAGGATCAGCGCAAGGTCCTCCGCAGGGAGCAGCGTGGGAGTGCCGCCGCCGAAGAACACCGTGCTGAGCGGACGGTCCGGCAGCCCGGACGCGGTGAGTACCCGGGCAGCCAGGTCCACCTCGGACACGGCGGTGCCGGCATACGCGTCCTGGGAGGCGCCGCCGCCCAGTTCCGTTGCTGTGTAGGTGTTGAAGTCGCAGTACCCGCACCGCACGGCGCAGAACGGGATGTGGACGTACAGGCCAAAGGCCCGGTCCGCCGCGCCGGCCGCCGCCTGGGCAGGCAGCAGGCCGTCCGACGGCGCCGGGTCGCCCAGGGGAAGGACGCTGGGCATCAGCGGGTCCCCGGCTGCGCGGTGGTCACTTCTTTTTGGCCTTGTCCTTCGACTCATCGGTGGTGAGGGCGGCGATGAACGCTTCCTGCGGCACTTCCACGGTGCCCACCATCTTCATGCGCTTTTTGCCTTCTTTTTGCTTCTCCAGCAGTTTGCGCTTTCGGGTGATGTCACCGCCGTAGCACTTGGCCAGCACGTCCTTGCGGATGGCGCGGATGCTTTCGCGGGCGATGATGCGGGAGCCGATCGCGGCCTGGATGGGCACCTCGAACTGCTGGCGCGGGATCAGTTCGCGGAGCTTGCCGGTCATCATAACGCCATAGGCGTAGGCCTTGTCGCGGTGCGTGATGGCACTGAAGGCATCCACCTGCTCGCCCTGGAGCATGATGTCGACCTTGACCAGGTCGGCGGCCTGTTCGCCGTCTGCCTTCCAGTCGAGGGAACCGTAGCCGCGGGTCTTGGATTTGAGGATGTCGAAGAAGTCGAACACAATCTCGGCCAGCGGCAGGCGGTACCGGATTTCCACCCGGTCCTCGGAAAGGTAGTCCATGCCGCCCAGCACGCCACGGCGGCTCTGGCACAGTTCCATGATGGCGCCCACGAATTCATTGGGGGCCAGGATGGTGGCGGACACCATGGGTTCGCGGACCTCGGCAACCTTCCCTGTGGGGTATTCGCTGGGGTTGGTCACCTGGACAACCTTTTTGTCCTCCAGCGTCACCTCGTACTCAACGTTCGGTGCCGTGGAGATCAGGGCGAGGTTGTATTCCCGTTCCAGCCGTTCGCGGGTGATTTCCAGGTGGAGCAGGCCCAGGAAACCCACCCGGAAGCCGAAGCCCAGCGCCGCTGAGGTCTCCGGTTCGTAAACGAGGGCTGCGTCATTGAGCATGAGCTTTTCGAGGGCGTCGCGCAGCACCGGGTAATCGGCGCCGTCCAGCGGGTACAGGCCGGAGAACACCATGGGCTTGGCGTCCGCATAGCCGGGCAGCGATTCCGAGGCGGGCTTGGCCAGGTTGGTGACGGTGTCACCCACCTTGGACTGGCGCACGTCCTTCACGCCGGTGATCAGGTAGCCCACCTCACCGACGCCGAGCCCCTTGGACGGGGTGGGCTCCGGGGAGCTCACGCCGATTTCGAGGAGTTCGTGGGTGGCGCGGGTGGACATCATCTGGATGCGCTCGCGGGGGTGCAGCATGCCGTCAACCACACGGACGTAGGTGACCACGCCGCGGTAGGTGTCGTACACCGAGTCGAAGATCATGGCGCGGGCCGGGGCGTTGGGATCGCCCTGGGGAGCAGGCAGGTCGTGCACGATCTTGTCCAGGAGGGCCTCGACGCCGGCGCCGGTCTTGCCGGAGACCCGCAGGACGTCCTCGGGATCGCCGCCGATCAGGCTCGCCAGTTCAGCGGCGTACTTCTCGGGCTGCGCGGCCGGCAGGTCGATCTTGTTCAGGACCGGGATGATGGTGAGGTTGTTCTCCATGGCCAGGTACAGGTTGGCCAGGGTCTGGGCCTCGATGCCTTGTGCCGCGTCCACGAGCAGAACGGCGCCTTCGCAGGCCGCCAGCGACCGGGAAACCTCGTAGGTGAAGTCAACGTGGCCGGGGGTGTCGATCATGTTCAGGGCATAGCTGACGCCATCGCGTTCCCAGGGCATGCGGACGGCCTGGGACTTGATGGTGATGCCGCGCTCACGCTCGATGTCCATCCGGTCCAGGTACTGGGCCTTCATATCGCGCGACTGGACCACTCCGGTGTACTGCAGCATGCGGTCGGCGAGGGTGGATTTACCGTGGTCGATGTGCGCGATGATGCAGAAGTTCCGAATAATGGCCGGATCTGTCGCGGCGGGCACCGGGGCGGTGCGGGCCATGGGAGACACGCAGGGTCCTTACTGTTGGCTTCACGTGGCGGGGCCGGAGGGCACACAAACGTGCCCGGGCCGGAGGACCGCCCATCTTCAACCTCCAGTGTCCCACGTCCGGGGCGCCGTGCACGCATTCCTGCCGCCACGGTGCGCATTCCCCGGGCCCGGCGCCCGGCGCTAGTGTTGCGGAATGGCTATCAATCTTCGAACCGTGGTGAACGCCGTCCGCACGGGCCTCCGGATCCTGCAGAAGGCCGGCGCGGTCCCACCGTCCGGCACGCGCCGGCAACCCCCCGTTCCCCCGATACGGCGCCCTGCCCCGCGTGCGGGGACTGCACAGTCCGGACCGCAGCAGTCCGGCGCCGCCGGCTACCCGGGCGACTTCCGCGGCCGCAGCACCGTCCAGTATTCCCCCGCGCCCGACGGAGATCCGGATCCGGGCGAGGTGGTGTGGGCGTGGGTTCCGTATGAGGAGGACTACAGCCGGGGGAAGGACCGCCCCGTCCTGCTGGTGGGTAACAGCGGCGCATACCTCCTGGGCCTGATGCTCACCAGCAAGGACCACGTTCCTGCATCCCGCTCCGACGGGGTTTACATCGACTTGGGAGCCGGGCCATGGGACAGACAGGGCAGGCCCAGCGAAGCACTCCTGGAGAGGGTCCTGCAGATCCGGCCGGACGCGATCCGCCGGGAGGGCGCCGTTCTGGACCGTGCCCGCTTCGAGATGGTGGCCGCCGGGCTGCGGAAGCGACACGGCTGGACCTGACCGTCAAATGGCCAGCCCGGCAGCTGACCTGCTATTCTTTATAGCTGTGTGTCCGTGCAGGTCGACGGCCACAGATGGTTGGCCGCCATAGGTATCCCCACGCCGCTCAGTCAATGGCCAATCTGAAAGCCCTCTAGACCATTTCCGCATTAAAAAGAGAGTTCACACGTGGCGAATATCAAGTCCCAGAAGAAGCGCATCCTCACCAACGAGAAGGCACGCCTGCGCAACAACGCAGTCAAGTCCGAGCTGAAGACGGCCATCCGCGCCGTCAACACCGCCGTTGATTCCACCGACAAGGATGCAGCTGCTGCTGCCCTGGCCACTGCCAGCCGCAAGCTGGACAAGGCTGTCAGCAAGGGTGTTCTGCACAAGAACAACGCAGCGAACCGCAAGTCGGCGATCTCCAAGAAGGTCAACGCACTGTAAGGTTTCCAGTTCACTGAACTGATGGTTGTGGCCGGTACCGTGAGGTGCCGGCCACACATCTTTAACGTGCTGGGCCGTTCCTCGCTGAAGGGTCAGCGGCCCTGGACCGACATGGCGATAACCGTCACGGCGTGCTCCACGGCATAAACGGGATCCCTGGACAGTCCCTTCACCTGGGCGTCGGCCTCAGCTGTGGCCTGGATGGACCGGACCAGGCCGTCCGGGGTCCAGCGCCGGACATCCCGCTGGGCCTGTTCCACCAGCCAGGGCTGCATGCCCAGTTCGGCGGCGATCTGGGCCGACGAGCCTGACGCCCCGGCCACGCGTGCCACGGTCCGCAGCTTTGCAGCAAGCGCGGCAACCAACGGGACGGGATCCGCGCCGGTGGCGAGGGCGTGCCGAAGGGTGGACAGCGCGAGTGGTCCGTTCCCGGCCATGGCGGCGTCGGCCACCTTGAAGGCGGTGGCCTCGATGCGTCCGCCGTAGTAGCGGTCCACAAGCTCCGAGGTCACGGTGGTGCCGGCGTCCGCAATCAGCTGGCTGCAGGCCGCGGCAAGCTCGGAAAGGCTGGCCCCCACTGCGTTGACCAGCGCCTGGACTGCTTCCTGCTCTATCCGGCGGCCGCCCGCCTTGAACTCCGAGACAACAAAAGCGGCTTTTTCAGCGTCCTTCTTCAGGGGCTGGCAGTCCACCACGGGCCAGCCACCCTTCCGGATGGCGTCCAGCAGCTTTTTGCCGCGCGCTCCCCCACCGTGCCTGAGCACCAGGACCGCGTCCTCCTCCGGCCTGCCAAGATAGGCCAGGGCATCGGTCAGGAACGCTTCATTCATGGACTCAACGGCTTCGACCTCGATGAGCTTGCTCTCGCCGAAGAGCGAGGGGCTGACCTGCATCAGCAGGGTGCCTGGTTCATAGGCTGCAGCGTTGATGCGGCTCACTTCCACATCCGGGGCAGCCACGCGGACCTGCGCCCGGACCCTGTCCATGGCACGGATCCCCAGGTACTCCTCAGGCCCGCCTACCAGCACGATCGCGGCAGGGCTTACGTCCCGCCACGAGGCCATGTTGGCTGCCGGTGAGCTGGGTGCCCGTTTTTGCGCAGCGGCCATCGGGGGTTCCTTCCGGAGAGTTTTGTGGAGTTTCCAACCCTGCCATGTCCTGGCCGTCCGGCCAAGCGGCGGCGCCCGGGGAAGCGGGCCGGGCCAGTCCGTCCCCACGTTTCCAGTTGTGCCAGCAGCCGTTCGGTGTGCCGGTGGCAGGCCAGGACCATACGCGCCGTCCTGCGCGGCCGGACTGAGGCCCACACAGCTCCGAAGGTCAGGGCGGAGAGCAGGGCCATGGACAGCACGCCGGGGATCCCCTCGGCCCACGGCACCGTGGCCGCAGGCAGCGCGGCCGCGAGGCGTGCAATGGCGGCCACGCCTGCGCTGAACAAGCCGGCACCGGCAATAAGGGGAACAGCCCACCACTCCGCCACCGCCAGCATCGGAACCGCCGCAGTCCCCAGCAGCGTCACCGGCGCCACCAGTGGGGCGGCCAGCACGTTGGCCAGGAGCGAGTACGTCGAAAATCCGGGCTGCAGCAGGACCGTGACCGGACCGCACAGGAGTTGGGCGGACAGCGGCACCGCAACAGCAGCGGCCATCCAGCGCGGAACTGCCGCGGGCGTCCATTCAATGAGCCGCCTGCCCAGCACGATGATGCCCAATGTTGCCAGGACGGACAGGAGGAACCCGAAACTGCCGCCCAGCCCCGGATCAACCAGTAGCAGCCCGATCACGGCCAGGCACAGGAAGCTCAGGCCGCGACCGGACCGCCCACAGGCCAGCGCTGCCACGGCAACGCCGCCCATCACGGCCGCGCGGAGGACGCTTGCCTCCGGGCCCACCAGCACCACAAACAATCCAAGGCCACCAAGCGCGACGCCGGCCGCCGGCACCCGCGGCAGCCGGAACCTTCGGGCCGCCACCAGCAGTCCGCCCAGGACCAGGCTGCAATTCGCCCCGGATACTGCGGTCAGGTGGGTCATGCCCACCGATTTCATGGCAACCACGAGGTCTTCGTCCAGAGCACTGGTATCGCCGGTGACCAGGCCCGGCAGCAGCCCGCTGGCATCCGGGCCCAGGAACCGGCAGGCAGCCACAAAGCGGGCCCGCAGGTCCGCGGCCGCTGCGTTCAGCCCGGCCCCGTCGGACATGGTGGCGGGTGCTGCGGAAGCAGCAAGGATGCCGGTTTCCAGACTTCCCGGACCCGGCGCGCGGAGTTTGCCTGCGGCCCGTAGCTGCTGGCCCGGTACGGCGGCTCCCCAGGCCCCGCCGCCCATCACCAGCAGTTGCGCCCTGGTGCGCACGAGGACACCGCCGGTGCTGATCTCCACCGTCCAGACGGGCACCGCCCATCGCTGGGGTCCGGAAGAATGGCCCGCCAGGTTGAGGGCTTTGGGCGTTGCCGCCACTTCCACCAACGCCACCACCGACTTTCCGGCAGCGACCGCGTCAGCCAGCGGACCGTCAGTGCGTTGGCCCGCAGCCACCGCCGCGTGGGCGGCAACGGTGGCGGCCAGGGCCAGCGCGACGGCGGCGGTGGCGGGGAACGAACGGCCGCCACGCCCCACCGGGCGCACGGTGCGCCGACCGTAACGGTGGCCGGCCAGGAGCGCAGCCGAGGCTGCGAGCAGCAGGCAACACGCGAAACCGAGGGCCAGCGGCGGCAGCCAGAGCCCCGCGACTGCTGCGCCCCAAGCGGCCAGTGCGGGGAGCACCAGCCGGAGATCGGTCCGCCTCCGGGTGCCGGGGCCGGCAGGCTTTGCCTTGCCGTCATCCAGCGACGCCGCCGCTGCTGCCGGCAGTACCCGCCGGCGGAGGTCCAGGAAGGCGTCGTAACGGCGCTGGCGTGCCGAGGTGGACACGGCACCGGGCCTCCCGACCTGGCTACCGTCCGGCGCGGGCCGCGGTCCCTGGACCGCCGAGTCCACATACCGGCTCCACGGGCTTTTACGGCCGGACCGGCCAGTGCCGGTCACGGGCACCCCCGATGGATCCGCGGCCGCATGTCAGACCGTGACCAAAGGCAGAAGCGCCTCGAGCAGCTTGGGTCCTACACCGTCCACGGCATCGAGTTCCGCCGTGGTCCTGAACGGCCCGTGCTCCTTGCGCCACAGCACGATCCGCTGCGCCAGTACAGGACCCACCTTGGGCAGTGTCGCCAGCGTTTCGGCGTTCGCCGTGTTCAGGTTGACCTTCAGGACGGGCGGGGCCGGGCCGTCGGGTAGGCCGCTGTCCCCGCCGGCGCCGCCACCGGCGGCCGGCAACGGCTCCCCCGCCACCGGCACCAGGATTTTCTGCCCGTCCACCAGGACCAGCGCCAGGTTGAGCAGGTCCAGATCCGCGCCGGGCACGCTTCCGCCTGCCGCGGTGACTGCGTCCTGGACCCGGCTGCCGGCGGGCAACCGGACAACTCCCGGCCGGCCAACGGCCCCGGCCACGTGCACCACAACGTCCACAGCTGCCGCGGCGCCGGGCACTGACGGTTCCGGACCGGCGTCCGGCGTGTTTTCCCGGTCCGGATCCCCGCCGTCTGCGGCAGGGCTGGGTCCTGCCGCCGACTCCGCTCCCAGCGGAAGGATCCCGGGCTGCCCGGCAGCCGCAAGCCACCAAAACCAGGCACCGGCTAGGAGCGAAAGGACTCCGAGCAGCACAGCCAGGCGCAGGCCAAGCCGCCACCGGAGCCTCGCGCCCCGCAGGCCGCCGGCCGAGGGCACTTCCGCGTTTTCTTTCCCACCGGCAGAACCGGCGTTCCGGTATTCGAACGGGTCCCCTGCCACATCGGCCAGCAGCCCCGGAGACTTTCCCACGGTCGCTTCCAGCCGGGCCGGCGCGTGGCGCGCCGGCGGGCGCGCTGCACGAGATTCCCGGCCTGACATGGTTCCACGCTAGGAAGCCGGCCCGCCCGGCAACAGGGGGCCGTGATCCTATGTGGACACTGCGGCAGGAAAGGGTCCGGCCGTAACCGGCTTACGAACGATACTGCCTGGAATCAGCCACCGGGATATTCTCCTGCAGGCAAGGTAAATCACGCAGTACCAAAAGCAATACCAAGGGCATTTGGGTCATCCCGGCTCTGCCCCTTCGTTCAAAGCGACAGTGGTAACCCCGCTCCAGTGGGCCAGGATCCACCGGATTGATCGCCAGGTGCGTCATGCGCCACAATAACGGCAAGAACGCCCAACCCCGCATGCGCGGCAAGCACAGCAGGCAGTGAGCTGATCTGCGCCGGGGCGCACTGCGGCAAGGCCACGGCAAGCCGCTCAGCCAGTGCCTCGGCTTCGGCGGGATTGCCGAAGTGGTGCAGCGCCAGCCGTGGCACCGGCAGTGGGTGCGCCGCAACTTCGGCCGCGACCAGTTCCTCCAGCCGGGCCACGGCCCTTGCAGCCGAGCGGACCTTCTCCAGCGGCACGATCTTCCCGCCGTCCACGGCCAGGAGCGGTTTGATGGCCAGCATGGTCCCCACCAGGGACGCCGCGGCGCCGATGCGGCCGCCCCGGCGCAGTTGCTCAAGGCTGGGGACATAGAAGCGGACAGACGTCCGGCCGGCCTGGTCGGCTGCTGCTGCCGCTACCGCGGCAGCCTCCGCCCCCGCAGACGCGGCGTGGACAGCGGCCTGGACGGCGATGCCCTGCGCCATGCCCACCGTCCGGGAGTCCACTACCTCCACGGGGATCTGCACCCTGGTGGCCGCAAGCCGGGCCGCATCAGCGGTGCCGGACAGGTCACCTGAGAGATGGATCGAGACCACCGACTCGAATCCGAGCCGCTCGGCCGTGCGGTACGCCTGTTCGAATTGTCCGGGTGAAGGCCGGGACGTTTTGACGGCTTTTCCGGCGGCCAGGGCAAGGGCGATGGTTTCGAGGATGTCGTCTTCACCCTCGCCATAGATATCAGCGCCAACCATGACCGGCATGGGAATGACCGTGAGGGCGCCGTCCGGGGCGTTGGTGGCCGCCCAGTCCACCGGCAACGCGGCTGCAGAGTCAGTGACGACGGCGGTCCGCACCCGCGGCGCCCCGGGGGCGACCGGTGCGGGCCGGGGCGCCGGGCGAAGTCCCGCCAGGCGCGCCCGGAACCAGGGCCACGCAACCGGATTGCTCTCGGGCAAGGGGGCCTCCTGGTCTGGTGGCCGGCCGCCCGGGAAGGGCGGCCGGTTCCCGGTCAGGCCGGGACGATGTTGACCAGTTTAGGGGCCCGGACGATTACGGTGCGGATGCCGCGGCCGTCGAGGGCACGCTGGACGTTGTCCGATGCCAGCGCCAGTTCACGCAGCTCGTCTTCGGAGACGTCCGGGGACACCTCGAGGCGGTCACGGACCTTCCCCTGGACCTGGACGACTGCCGTGACCGTGTCCTGGACCAAGAGGGCCGGATCATGTTCGGGCCAGCCGGCGTTCGCGACCGAGGCGGGGTGCCCCAGGACGTTCCACATGTCCTCGGCCGTGTAAGGGGCGAAGAGGCTGAGGATCACAGCAACGGCCTCGGTGGCTTCCCGGACGGCCGGGTCAGCGCCGCCGGCGCCGGAGTCGATGGCCTTGCGGGTGGCATTGACCAGTTCCATCAGCTTGGCCACCACCACGTTGAACTTGTTGGCGTCCAGCAGTTCCGCAGCGTCCGCGATGGTCCTGTGGGTCACGGAGCGCAGGGCCCGGTCACCTGATGCGGCATCGGTGCCCGCTCCGCTGGTGACGTCCTGGGCCAGGCGCCAGGCCCGGGCCAGGAACTTGGCGGACCCGGACGGGGAAACATCGGCCCAGTCCACGTCGTCCTCGGGCGGGGAGGCGAACACCATGGTCAGGCGGACGGCGTCAACACCGTACTTGTCCAGCTGCTCGCCGAGGTCCACACCGTTGCCCAGGGACTTGCTCATGGCTTTGCCGCCGTTAAGCACCTGCCCCTGGTTCAGGAGCGCACTGAACGGCTCGTTGGCTTCGATCAGGCCGAGGTCGTTGATGACCTTGGTGAAGAACCGGGCGTACAGCAGGTGCAGGATGGCGTGCTCAACGCCGCCCACGTACTGCCCCACCGGCATCCAGTCGTTGATCTTCGCCGGATCAAACGGGCCCTCGGTGAAGTCCGGGGACACAAACCGGAGGAAGTACCAGGACGAGTCCACAAACGTATCCATGGTGTCCGTATCGCGCTTTGCCGGGCCGTGGCAGGAGGGGCAGTCAACGTTGACCCACGCTTCGGCGGCGGCCAGCGGGGAGGTGCCCTTTGGGGACAGATCCTCGCCGCGCAGGTCAGCGGGCAGGGTTACGGGCAGTTGGTCGTCCGGGACCGGGACTTCGCCGCAGGACGGGCAGTGGATGATGGGGATGGGGGTGCCCCAGAACCGCTGCCGGCTCAGCAGCCAGTCGCGCAGCCTGAAGTTCACGAACTTCTCACCGGTACCCTGGCGCTCCAGCATGGCGATCGCGGCGGGGATCGCCTCAGCCTTGGGCAGGCCGTCCAGTTCGCCGGAGTTGACCAGGGTGCCCTCCCCTGCCGTTGCGGTACCGGACACGGAGGGGTCCTCCTCGCCGGTATCCAGGACGGTCCGCACGGGCAGATCGAAGGTCCGGGCAAAGTCGAGGTCGCGCTGGTCGTGGGCGGGGACGGCCATGATGGCACCGGTGCCGTAGTCCGCCAGGACATAGTCGGCGGCCCAGACGGGCAGCTTCTCGCCGTTGAGCGGGTTGATGGCGTAGCGGCCGGTGAAGACGCCGGTTTTGTCCCGTTCCGTGGACTGGCGTTCGATGTCGGAGAGTGCTTTGACCTGTTCGCGGTAGGCGTCCAGGGCGTCGGCGTGTCCTGCGGTGACGAGTTCGACGGCGATCGGCGCGTCAGCGGCCACCACAAAGAACGTTGCCCCGTACAGGGTGTCCGGGCGCGTGGTGAAGACCGTGACGTCCTTGGCGGGCTTTTCGCCGTCGGCCTCGATCACGAACGTGACGTGGGCTCCTTCGGAGCGGCCGATCCAGTTTTTCTGCATGGCCAGGACCCGCTCGGGCCAGTGGCCGCGGAGCTGCTCCATGTCATCGAGCAGCCGGTCGGCATAGTCGGTGATCTTGAAGTACCACTGGTTCAGGGACTTTTTGGTGACGATGGTGCCGCAGCGTTCGCAGGCCCCGTTGACCACCTGTTCGTTGGCCAGCACCGTCTGGTCCTTGGGGCACCAGTTGACCGGGGAATCCTTGCGGTAGGCCAGTCCACGCTGGTAGAAGCGCTTGAACAGCCACTGGGTCCAGCGGTAGTAGCCGGGGTCCGAGGTGTGCAGGCGGCGGGACCAGTCAGCGGAAATCGCGTACCGCTTGAAGGACGCGGCCTGGGTGTCGATGTTGGCGTAGGTCCACTCGCTGGGGTGGGCGTTGCGCTTGATGGCGGCGTTTTCCGCGGGCAGGCCGAAGGAGTCCCAGCCGATGGGGTGCAGCACGTCGAAGCCCTGCTGGCGGAGGTAGCGGGCCACGACATCGCCCATGGCGAACGCTTCGGCGTGGCCCATGTGCAGGTCGCCGGACGGGTACGGGAACATGTCCAGCACGTAGCGGCGTTCCTTCGAGCCGTCATCCACAGGAGTGAAGACCTGGAGGTCGTCCCACACCTTGGGCCATCTGGCCTCCATGGCGGTAAAGCTGTAGGCGCCTTCTTCGGGCGCCTCCGCTGCTGATGCTGCTGTTCCGGTCTTGGTCTCCGGCTGAACGCCCACTGCTGCCCTCTTCTGTTCTGTCACGGCATCTGTACTGCCATAACGGCCTGATCCTCCTGCTGCCGGCCCGGAAAGTACCCCGGACACACAAAAGCCCCTCTCCATGGAGGGGCTGCCGCTCAGCTATCCGATGTTTCGGACACCCGGCGGCTGACTAAGCAAGAGGATCGCACGCATGAATCCACTTTAGCGCACCTAATTAGCTCCGGCCGCATGAACATCAGCCGCTTCAGCGAAGATACGAAAAGAGGGGCCGGTGACTCCCCGCCATGGTGTGGTGGGCACCGCGAAGCGGGCGGGCGGGAGTCACCGGCCCCTCTCTCTAAGCCGGAGCTACTTCACGTCTTCGTCGACCCAGTCCATGGACTTGGTGACGGCTTTCTTCCAGAGCCGCAGCTGGCGGTCCTGCTCGGCCTGGTCCAGCTGGGGTTCCCACCGCTTGTCTTCGGACCAGTTGGCAGACAGCTCGCCGAGGTCCTTCCAGAAGTTCACGGCGAGGCCCGCAGCGTACGCGGCGCCCAGGGCGGTGGTTTCCACGACCTTGGGCCGAATGACGGGAACGCCGAGGATGTCCGCCTGGAACTGCATCAGGGCATCGTTGGCGACCATGCCGCCGTCGACCTTCAGTTCGGTCAGCGGCACGCCGGAGTCGGCGTTGACTGCGTCGAGGACCTCGCGGGTCTGGAACGCCGTGGATTCCAGCGCGGCCCGGGCGATGTGGTTTTTGTTGACGTACCGGGTGAGCCCCACAATGGCGCCACGGGCATCGGAGCGCCAGTAGGGGGCGAAGAGGCCGGAGAAGGCCGGGACGATGTACACGCCGCCGTTGTCCTCGACGGCGGCGGCAAGCGTTTCCACCTCCGGTGCGCTGCTGATCAGGCCGAGATTGTCGCGCAGCCACTGGATCAGGGAACCGGTGACGGCGATGGAGCCTTCCAGGGCGTAGTGCGGCGCAGCGTCGCCAAGCTTGTAGCCGACCGTGGTGAGCAGGCCGTTTTTGGAGTGGACGATTTCCTCACCGGTGTTGAAGATGAGGAAGCAGCCGGTGCCGTAGGTGTTTTTGGCTTCGCCGGTCTGGAACGCTGCCTGCCCGAACGTGGCGGCCTGCTGGTCGCCCAGGATACCGGCGACGGGCGTTTCGCGGAGCAGCTGGGAGCCGTGGACCTGGCCGTAGACCTCGGAGGAGGAGCGGATCTCGGGCATCATGCTGAGCGGGACGCCGAAGATGCCGAGGATTTCCTCGTCCCACTGAAGGGTTTCGAGGTCCATAAACAGGGTGCGGGAGGCGTTGGTGACGTCCGTGACGTGGACGCCGCCGTCAACGCCGCCGGTGAGGTTCCACAGGACCCAGGCATCGGTGTTGCCGAACACCAGGTCGCCGGCCTCGGCCTTTTCGCGGGCGCCGGCCACGTTGTCCAGGATCCACTTGATTTTGGTGCCGGAGAAGTAGGTGGCCAGGGGCAGGCCGACTTTTGGCTTGAACCGGTCCCCGCCGCCGTCCTTGGACAGTTCATCGACGATGTCCTGCGTGCGGGTGTCCTGCCATACGATGGCGTTGTACACGGGCTCGCCGGTGGTTTTGTCCCACACGACGGCGGTTTCGCGCTGGTTGGTGATCCCGACGGCGGCTATGTCGTGGCGGGTCAGGTTCGCCTTGGACAGGGCGGAGGCAATGACCTCCCGGGTGTTGTTCCAGATTTCGGCAGCGTTGTGTTCCACCCACCCGGCCTGCGGGAAGATCTGCTCGTGTTCCATCTGGCCGGAGGAGACGATCGCCCCGCTGTGGTCAAAAATGATGGCGCGCGTGCTGGTGGTGCCCTGGTCGATGGCGATTACGTACTGGTTCATGGTGACGTCCTTGTCTTGTCAGTGAGTGACGGTTCATGGCTGGTGGAGCGGTTGGGCTGAAGCGCCCGTGGGTCAGGTCAGGCAGCGGCGATAAAAATGATCGGCACAATCTTGGCCACGAGGCCGGCCAGGGCCCCGCCCGCCAGGGGGCCTGCCACCGGGATCCAGGCGTAGCTCCAGTCGCTGGAACCCTTGCCTTTGATGGGGAGCAGGGCGTGGGCGATGCGGGGACCGAGGTCACGGGCCGGGTTGATGGCGTAGCCGGTGGGGCCGCCGAGGGAGATGCCGATGCCGACGACGAGCAGCGCCACGGCGAGGGGGCCAAGGCCTGAGGGGGTCCCGCCGAAGGCGAGGATAACGAAGACCAGGACGAAGGTGGCGATGATTTCCGTGGCCAGGTTCCACGGGGTGGCCCGGATCGCGGGGCCCGTGGAAAACACACCAAGCTTGGCTGCGGGCTCGGGTTCGGCGTCGAAGTGCTGCTTATAGGCGAGCCAGCAGACCACGGCGCCGATGAAGGCACCCAGCAGTTCGGCGCCCAGGTAGGTCACCGTGGAGGCTAACGAAATGGGAACGTCCGGGGCGTAGGTGGCGCCGCCGTTGGTGAGCTTGCCCAGGGTGACGGCCGGGTTCAGGTGCGCGCCGGACTTGGCGGCGACAAACACACCGGCGAAGACTGCAATTCCCCATCCCCAGGTGACCATCAGGAACCCGCCGTTATTTCCTTTCGTCCCCCGAAGGGCGACGTTTGCGACGACGCCACAACCCAGGAGGGTGACCATCGCCGTTCCGAAGAGCTCGGAAAGGAACACAATTCCAAGAGACATCTTTGACTCCTATTATCTCTGTTGTTGGCCCCTGCGGGTTGGGGGCCGTTGGGCCGGGGCGGTTTGCCGCCCCGGCGGTCAGTCCGGCCTCAGGCGACCAGGCTGTGGATTTCCACGCGGTGGAACCGCTGCAGCACCTCTTGGGCGTGCCGCACTTCGGCGGCCCTGGCGGCGGCATCCCAGTGCAGCGGGGCGCCCAGGACATCGGCCATTTCATTGAGCAGTTCGCCGGTCACCAGGCCCCGGAAGGCCAGGGAGGTGCGGCGGACCAGGATGTCCACGAGGTGGCCCACCTGCTCGTTGGCGGCCATGAACTCCAGTTCCCGGACACTCAGTTCGCGGGTGGAGTGCAGGGCACGGTCCGGCGCGGCGTCAAGGAACTCCATGACGGCTTCGGCGCGGGTACCGTAGCGGGTCAGGAGCCCCGCCGTGCGGTCAGCGTCCCGGTCTGCTGTCATGTGCGCCTTGATCCAGGCCTGAACCCCGGCCTCGTCGGCCGGGAAGCCGGCGCCGCCGCCGATGGCCAGTTGCGCCGTCGACACCTTGCGCTGCTCGCCCAGTTCGGCCAGGACATCGTTGGTGAGGTGCTCGGCCAGGGCCCGGAACGTGGTCCATTTGCCGCCCACCAGGCTGAGGACGGGCGCCGCCTGCGGGGCGCCGGCACCGGGGCCGCGGCGTTCAATCCGGTAATCGCGGGAGACGAAGCCGGGCTGGGTTGCATCGTGCCGGGGCAGCGGGCGGACGCCGGAGAAGGTGTAGACAATCTGCTCCCGCGAGACGGGGATGTCCGGGAAGACGTGGCCCACCAGTTCGAAGAAGTAGTCGATCTCCTCGTCGGTGCAGACGGCGTCCTGTGCCATGTCCGCGTCCACGTCGGTGGTGCCCACCAGGACGCGGTCGCCCATGGGGTAGATCAGGACGATCCGGCCGTCGGTGTGCTCGAAGAAGATTTCCCGGCCCTGGCAGGCGTCCAGCAGGGCGGGATGGTCCAGCACAATGTGCGAGCCCTTGGTGCCGCCCATAAAGGTCGACGCCGATCCCATGGCCCCGTTGGTCTGATCCACCCAGGCGCCGGTGGTGTTAACGATGACGTCGGCGGTGAAGTCGAACTCCTCCCCCGTCAGTTCGTCGCGGAGCCGGACCGTGCTGCCGCGGCCGGTGCCGGCGTTGGGCTGCTCCGTCGTTGATACCAGGGACAGGTAGTTGCTGGCCCGGGCGGTGTCGCCCTGGGCCGCGGCGGAGCCGGACTGGCCAGCTTTTTCGCCGTCCTGGAGGACGTCGAGGGTGAGCCGTTCGGGGTTGTGCACCGAGGCATCGAAGTAGGTGGCCGCGTACTTGACGTCCTGCCGCAGGCGGGGCAGCTCGGCCAGGGCACGCTTCCGGCCGCGGAACTGGTGCCGGGGAACGGTGCCGCCGTCGCGGGAGAAGGAATCGTAGAGGCTCAGGCCCACTTTGATGAGGAACGCGCCGCGTTCCTTGGGCTTGCCCTGCTTGTGGGTCAGGAAGCGGGCCGGTGCGGACAGGATGCCGGAGAACGTGCTGAAGATGGGGATGGTGGTCTGCAGCGGCTTCACGTAGTGGGGGGCAATGCGGAGCAGCCGGTTGCGTTCCACCACCGACTCCTGGACCAGCCGGAACTCACCGTTTTCCAGGTAGCGGATGCCGCCGTGGATCATGTGCGAGGAGGCTCCGCTGGCGCCCTGGCAGTAGTCGCCGCGTTCCACGAGCGCAACGTCCACGCCCTGCAGCGCCAGGTCGCGGAACGTTCCCACACCGTTGATGCCGCCGCCCACCACCAGCACCTTGGCGTGCGGCCGCCGGCGGAGGTTGTGCACTGAGGTGCGTTCAGCGCCCGGCTGCGGTGCCGCGGCTGCTGGTTCTGCGGGTGTTTCCTTCGGTCCCAAAACGACTCCCTTGGGCTTGGTGCGGTGCGGCCGCCCGGAGGTGTGCCGCCTTTACAACTATTCTTTTGAATAATGGAAAATGGCGTCAAGCTCTATGCACAAACGTGCAGAACGGACCTGCAATGGACCCCTCCCGGCATTCCGACGCGCTTCGGGCTGCGCAGATGTATTACCTCCAGGACCTCACAATGGATGCCATCGCCCGCGAGCTCAGGACGTCCCGCTCCACCGTTTCCCGGCTGCTTTCCTCTGCCCGGGACTCAGGCCTGGTGCAGATCCAGATCCGCAATCCCCTGGACACCGGACCCGAGCTGGAAGGCATGATCCGCCGCCATTACAACGTGGACGTGCACGTGGTTCCGGTCCTGGAAACGCTCAACGAGGCCGAAACCCTTGACCGGGTGGCGATGCAGGCGGCCCGGACCATCGGGCCCATCGTGGACTCGAACGCCATC
Source organism: Arthrobacter sp. Leaf141 (assembly GCF_001424565.1). Classification (GTDB taxonomy): domain Bacteria; phylum Actinomycetota; class Actinomycetes; order Actinomycetales; family Micrococcaceae; genus Arthrobacter. Next base: position 58,576 of record NZ_LMOL01000010.1, on the reverse strand, counting down.
ATCGGCGTGGCCTGGGGCTCCACCCTGAGCGCCGTCAGCAGGCACCTCACCCGGAAGATCACGCACGACAGCGTGATCGTCCAGCTGAACGGCGCGGGCAACATGCACACCACGGGAATCACGTACGCCAGCGACATCATGCGCCGCTTCGGCAGTGCCTACGGTGCACGGGTGGAGCAGTTCCCGGTGCCCGCGTTCTTCGACCACGCCGGAACCAAAACGGCCATGTGGAATGAGCGCAGCGTGCAGCGGATCCTCGAACTGCAGGCCAAGATGAGCATCGCCATTTTCGGTGTCGGTTCCGTGGACGCCGACTACCCCAGCCACGTCTACGCCGGCGGTTACCTGGACGAAAGCGACCTGAATATCCTGGCCACCTCGGACGTGGTGGGCGACGTTGCAACGGTGTTTTTCCGCGGCGACGGCTCCTCGGACGGCATTGTGCTCAACGAGCGTTCCACCGGCCCCTCCCTGGCGCAGCTCAGGCAGGTCCGGCGGAGGATCTGCGTGGTCTCCGGGGAATCGAAGATCAACGGCCTCCGGGGCGCGCTCACAGCAGGCCTGGCCACGGACCTCATCCTGGACGAGGCCACTGCGCGGCGGCTGGTGGACTTTGAGGGGCTCGCGGCGGCAAGTGGGTAGAGTCGTGGACATGAGAACCTCACCCCGGCTTGGCCTGAACAACGGCGTGCTGATTGACCAGCTCGGTTTCGGGCTCTACAAGGTTCCGGCGGCGGGGACCGCGGATCTCGTGGCAGCGGCCCTGGATGCCGGCTACCGACACTTCGACACGGCAGCCATGTACGGCAACGAGACCGGCGTGGCCCGCGGGCTGTCGCCCCTGCTGGGCGGTCCGGCCGGCAGCGGCGGTTCCGGCGAGCTCAGCAACTCCCTGGCCCGCGGGGACCTGTTCATCACCACCAAGCTCTGGAACGACCACCATGGCTACGACGCCGCCCTGCGGGCCTTCGACACGTCCATGGTCAACCTGGGCCTGGACTACATCGACCTGTACCTGATCCACTGGCCGTGCCCGGCCAAGGACCTGTACCGGGAGACCTACCGCGCCCTGGAAACCCTCTACCGGGAAGGCAGGGTCCGCGCGATCGGCGTCAGCAACTTCCAGCCCGCCCACCTGGACCGGCTCCTGGAAACCGCAGAGGTGGTCCCCGCCGTCAACCAGGTCGAACTGCACCCCTGGCTGCAGCAGGAGGAGCTCCGGGCCAAACACGCCACCCTGGGGATCCGGACCGAGGCGTGGAGTCCGCTGGGCCGCGGCCAGGTCCTCACGGATCCCGGCATCGCCGGCATTGCGGCCGCCCACCACCGGACGCCCGCGCAGGTAATCCTCCGCTGGCACATGCAACTGGGCAACATCGCCATCCCCAAGGCATCCTCAGAACCGCGCCTCCGCGAAAACCTGGATGTTTTCGGCTTTGACCTGTCCGCGGCGGACATGGCCGCGCTCGCAGGCCTCGACCGGAACCAGCGCACCGGCTCCCACCCCGACACCGTCAACTAGGACCAGCACTTATGCAGACTGCAGACCCGGGCGCACCCACCTACCTCAGCGCAGGCCTGGCCGCGCGGACCACGGCCGGCGTGGTCCAGCTGGCGGGGGCTCCGGTGGCTTACTGGACCTACGAACCGCAGCACGCGGCCCCGGAAACCAGGACCATGCTGGTCATCCACGGCTTCCGCGGCGACCACCACGGCCTGCTGCGCGTGGCCGATCTCCTGCCGGACATGCGGATCATCATGCCGGACCTCCCCGGCTTCGGCAGCTCGGCCGCTTTCGCCGACGGCAACCACTCCGTGGCGCACTACGGCCGCTTCATCACCGGGTTCATGGCGGAACTGGGACTGGGGCCGGAGACCGTGCTGCTGGGCCATTCCTTCGGTTCCATCATCGCCGCGCACTTCGTGGCAGCTAACCCCGGCACCGTCACTCCGCTGATCCTGGTCAATCCGATCGCCGCACCCGCGCTGGAAGGGCCCAAGGGTGTCATGACGCGGCTGGCCGTGCTGTATTACCGGCTCGCGGCCCGCCTCCCCCGCCGCGCAGGGCTTGCCCTGCTCCGCAGCCCGTTGATTGTCCGGATCATGAGCGAGGCCATGGCAAAGACCAGGGACCCGGGACTGCGGGGGTTCATCCACGGCCAGCACCATGCCTATTTCAGCGCCTTCGCCGACCGGGACAGCCTGCTCGAATCGTTCACGGCGTCCGTCAGCGGCAACGTCACCGAGGTGGCCGCCCGGCTTACCCTGCCCGTCCTGCTGATCGCCGGCGAAAAGGATGAGATCGCCGCCCTGCCTGACCAGCACACCCTCCTGGCGCAGCTGCCGGACGGCGAGCTGAAGGTGATTCCCGGCGTCGGACACCTGATCCACTACGAAACGCCGGAACCGGCCGCCCACCACATCCGCAGCTTCCTGAAGGACCATCCCGCGTGAAGATCGTCATCGATGCCCGGTTCACCCGCACCGACCACCACGACGGCATCAGCCGCTACGGTGCCAGCCTGATCGCGGCGACCGCCAGGATCGCCGACGTCGAGATGCTGGTGTCCGATCCACGGCAGCTGGCCCTGCTGCCGGACGTGCCGTACACCCTGATCAGCAGCCCGTTATCGCCAAAAGAGCTGTTTGTGGCACGTCAGGTCAACAGGCTCGGCGCTGACGTGGTGGTCTGCCCGATGCAGACCATGGGCACGTGGGGCCGGAAGTACGGCCTGGTGCTGACCCTGCACGACCTGATCTACTACGAGCACCCCGCCCCGCCCGGATTCCTGCCGGCCCCTGTCCGGGTGCTGTGGCGGCTTTACCACAAGGCGTTCTGGCCGCAGCGGCTGCTGCTGGACCGCGCGGACACGGTGGCCACCATCAGCCGGACCACCGAGGCGCTGATGGCAAAGTACCGCTTGACCAAACGTCCGGTGGAAATCATCAGCAACGCACCCCAGCCGGACCAGGTGCCCCGCGACGCCGCTGCCGGCGCGGACCGCTCGCTGGTGTACATGGGCTCGTTCATGCCTTACAAAAACGTGGAAACCATGGTGGCGGGCATGGCCGGTCTGTCCGGGTTCACGCTGCACCTGCTCAGCAGGATCACACCCGCCCGGCGGGCGGAGCTGGAACGCCTGGTTCCTGCGGGCGCGCAGGTGGTGTTCCACAACGGGGTGACCGATGCGGAGTACGACGCGCTGCTCCGGAAGGCCACGGCGCTGGTCAGCCTGTCCCGGGCTGAGGGATATGGCCTGCCGCTGGTGGAGGCCATGGCCGTGGGCACGCCGGTGATTGCCAGTGACATTCCCATTTTCCGAGAAGTGGGCGGGGACGTTGCGGCGTACGTGGATCCGGCCTCGCCCGTCGGGTTCGCCGCGGCGGTGGCGGACCTGGCGGACCGGGAGCACTGGGAACAGGTGTCCCGCCGCTCCGTGGCCAGGGCCGCCCAGTTCAGCTGGGAGGACTCGGCCCGCCAGCTGGTGGCCGTCGCCGAGGGAATTGTCCGCCGGCGGCAGCTCTAGAGGACGTCCACGCCGTCCAGCCGCAGCTGCACCGGTTCCACGGTGCGCTTCGCGGCGGCCGCGGCCCGGGTGGCCCGGAGTACGCGGACCACGCCCGCGGCCTGGGCATAGGAGAAGAAGAGCAGTGTCCGCACGTCCTCAGCCGGCCGGCGTGCCGATGCCGGCCCGTTGAGGAGCACCGGCGCCGGCCCGGCGGTCCGCAGTGTTGTTCCTGCCGTGTCGAGTGCCGCGGCCACAGTGCCGGTGAAATGGTCGACGGCGGCGCGCGGCCCCGTCACGGAGGCGACCCGGACGGACGGCGGCAGCTGCAGTTCGGTCCGCAGGGCCAGTTCCCGGTAGGCGTGGCCGGCCGGATCCCAGCGCAGCAGGGCGCCCACCGCCGTGGTGTCTGCAGCGGTGACCACCACCAGGCCGCCGTCCGCTGCGGGGCGGACCAGTGCGGCAGCGTTGAACCAGCGCCGCACGGTGTCCTCGCCGGCGCGGAGGCTTTCCCGGCGCAGCAGCGACTCGCCGTCCAGCAGCAGCGCGGCCGCGTAGCCGCCCTCGGCCACAGGTTCGGCGCCAACCGTGGCCACCACCAGCGCCTTCCCGGAGCCTACGGTGGCCTTCACCTGGTCGCCGGATGAGGTGATGACTGTTTTGCCGGGAAAGGCCCGGCCCAGTTCCTCGGCGGTCCGCAGCACCCCGGTGGCGCCCTTGCGCAAATGCCGGCCACCGCAGTGCGTGCAACGCCAGTCCGGGGCGGGCGTGGAGCACCAACGGCATTGGGCCATGGCCGACCCCGCCCCGGCGATCGCCAGGGGGCCCTGGCAGGTTCCGCAGCGCGCCGGCTCCCGGCAGGTTTCACAGGCCAGCGACGGCGCGTAGCCGGCCCGGGCCACCTGCACGAGCACGGGGCCGCGCTCCAACCCGTCCTTCGCGGCACGCCAGGCTGCGCCGGGAAGCCGTGCGATGGAGGCAAGGGGGTCGCGCTCCTGCTCAAAGCTGTCGGCGGTATTCACCACCCGCGGTACCGTGCGCCGCATTTCGGTGCGGCCCGATTCCACAGGGAAGGCCCACCCTGCAGCCACCAGGCGCTGGACCTCGGTGCTTCGGGCGTGCCCTGCCAGAAGGCACGCGGTGCCCTCCTGTTCGGCGCGCAGCAGCAGGACCTCGCGGGCATGGGCGTAGGGTGCGCGCTGTTCGATGTGGAGGTCGTCGCCGTCGTCCCAGCAGGCAACAAGCCCCAGGTTGCGGACCGGGGCAAACGCAGCGGACCTGGTGCCGATGGCCACCGTGGCGGTTCCGGCGAGCAGGCGCAGGAAATTCCGGTAGCGGGGGGTGGGCCCGTCATCGGCAGTCAGCCGGGCCACTGCTTTGGCCGGTATAAGCGCCAGGACTGCGGCCTCGAGGCGGTCCAGGTCGCGGTAATCGGGGACCACCACCACGGCTCCCCTGCCCGCTGCGTGGGTGGCGGCGATGGCCTCGGCCATCAGCTGCGGCCAGCCCGCGGCGCCATAGCCCTGCAGCGGATGGAGCACGGCCCGGGGGGAACCCCCCTGGCCCAGGTGCCGCAGGTAGGCGGGCCCGTTGTGGTAGGTATCCCAGGCGGAGCCGGCATCCGGCGCAGCTGCGGGCGGATCCTGCTCCGCCCCGGATTCGCTTCGCGGGTAGTCCTTGTCCAGTTTGGCCACCCGCGGCGGAATGGCCACGCGGATGACGTCGCTGACAGTGCCGGCGTAACGGGCTGCGACGGCGTTCACCAGGTCGCGGATGGCCGGGGTGAGGACCGGTACCGGTGACACGACTTTGGCCAGCGGCACAAGCGTGTGGCCGGCGTCCGACTCCGCTGTGCGTTCCAGGAGGAAACCGCTGAGGTCCTGGCCGTTGAAGCTGACCTTGACCCGCACGCCTGGTTGGGCGGCCTGGTCGAGGGATTCCGGGACGGCGTAGTCGAAGGGCCGGTCCAGGTGCGGCAGCGTCGATTCCACCAGCACCCTGGCCACCGGCAGCTCCCGTGCCAGGGGTACGCCGGTGGGCAGCCGCCTGGCCGGGAAACCCTGCAGCAGTGTGGGCTGCAGGGCGCCCGGAAGCTCCAGTGCCGGTTGGGCGGGGGTGTCAGCAACCACTGCGGCTACCTCCGATCGGCCTGGTGGTGGATGGGTCCAGCCAATCACCAGGCACCGACAATCGGCCGGGAGCCCGGCGGCTGCGGACCCTAGGCGTTGAAGTAGGCCTTGAGGTCGTCCACGCGGTCGAGGCGTTCCCAGGTGAAGTCCGGATCGTCGCGGCCGAAGTGGCCGTGCGCTGCGGTCTTGGCGTAGATGGGCCGCTTCAGGTCCAGGGCGTCGATGATGGCCCGGGGCCGCAGGTCGAAGATCTCGGCTATCGCGGCGCTGATCCGGGCAGGATCGACAGTCTCGGTGCCGAAGGTTTCCACGTAGGTGCCAACGGGCCGGGCCTGGCCGATGGCGTAGGCGATCTGGATTTCCGCGCGCTTTGCCAGGCCGGCGGCCACCACGTTTTTAGCCACCCAGCGCATGGCGTACGCGGCGGACCGGTCCACCTTGGACGGGTCCTTGCCCGAGAACGCGCCGCCGCCGTGGCGGGCCATGCCGCCGTACGTGTCAACGATGATCTTCCGGCCGGTCAGGCCGGCGTCGCCCACCGGGCCGCCGATGACGAACTCGCCTGCCGGGTTAAGGATGTTCGCGGCGCGGGAGATGTCCAGGTTGGCGCCGGCCAGGACGGGTTCGATCACGATCGAGGCAAGGTCCGCGCGCAGCTGCGCGAGGCTGGTGCCTTCGGCGTGCTGGCTGGAGATGACCACCGTTTCGACGGACACGGGCACATCGCCGTCGTATCCCACGGTGACCTGGGTCTTGCCGTCCGGGCGCAGGTAGGCCAGTTCGCCGGACTTGCGCACCTGGGTGAGCCGTTCGGAGAGGCGGTGGGCCAACCAGATGGGGGTGGGCATAAAGGAGGGGGTCTCGTCGCTGGCGTAGCCGAACATCAGGCCCTGGTCGCCGGCGCCCTGAAGGTCGTAGTCGTCCTCCTGGCGGCCTTCCCGGGCTTCCAGGGAGTTGAAGACGCCACCGGCGATGTCGTTGGACTGCTGGCCGATGGAGACGGACACTCCGCACCGGGCACCGTCGAACCCGTTCGCTGAAGAGTCATAGCCGATGCCGAGGATGGTCTCCCGGACGATCTGGGGAATCTCGACGTATGCGTCGGTGGTGACCTCGCCTGCCACGTGGACCAGGCCGGTGGTGGCCATGGTTTCCACGGCAACCCTGGATTCAGGGTCCTTGGACAGCAATGCGTCCAGGATGGCGTCACTGATCTGGTCACAGATCTTGTCCGGGTGGCCTTCCGTCACGGACTCTGAGGTGAAGAGCCGGAGGGCGGCGGGCGTAGCCCGGGAGGTCTGGGGAAGGTGCAGCGGTAAAGTCACTCAACTACCTTACTGGTTGGAGGCGGCGCGCCCGCCGGGACATGACCCCGCGCTAAGCGGGGGTGGCCCGGATCACGTCAGGCGCGGTGCGGTACGTGGTTCAGTTCACAGCCGATCCTGCGGATGACTGCCGCCGCAACCTCGGTCTTGGTTCCGGCGGCCTCCTGTGGTTCGGAGCCGGAGCGGGACAGGATGACCACGGCGTTGGTGTCCTGGCCAAAAACCTTGTCCGCGCCCACGTGGTTGACCACCAGAAGGTCGCAGCCTTTGCGTTGCAGTTTGGCCTGCGCGTAAGCCAGCACACCGCCCTGTTCATCCCCGGTTTCGGCGGCGAAACCGACAATAAGCTGGTCTTCGCGCTCCGGGCCCTGGTTCCGGAGCTCCACCAGCTCCTGGAGGATGTCCGGATTGCGGACCAGGCTGATGACGGGGTCGGCGGTGTCGTCCCGCTTTTTGATTTTGGTGCCGGAGATTTCCGCCGGCCGGAAGTCGGCCACGGCGGCGGACATGATCACGACGTCGGAATCAGCTGCGGCGGCAAGGGCGGCTTCGCGAAGCTGCAGGGCAGTCTCCACGGACACCGTTTCGACGCCGGGAGGCGCAGGGACTTCCATGTGGGCGGCGAGCAGCCGGACTGTGGCGCCGGCGTTCCGGGCGGCCACGGCGAGGGCCACGCCCTGCTTGCCGGAGGACCGGTTGCCCAGGAACCGGACCGGATCCAGGGGTTCCCGGGTGCCGCCGGCGCTGATGGTGACGGTGCGGCCGGCCAGCGGCAGCGCGATGTCGGTGTCGCCGTGCATCAGGGCCATCGCGGCGGCGAAGATGTCTTCGGGCTCGGGCAGGCGGCCGGGTCCGGAGTCGGAGCCTGTCAGCCTGCCGCTGGCGGGTTCCAGGACCGCCACTCCCCTGCTGCGCAGGGTTTCCACGTTGGCGCGGGTTGCGGCGTGCTGCCACATCTCGGTGTGCATGGCGGGGGCGAAGAGCACGGGCCCGGAGGCCATCAGCAGCGTGTTGGTGAGTAGGTCACCGGCCTGGCCGGCTGCCGCTTTGGACAGAAGGTCCGCGGTGGCCGGGGCCACCACAACGAGGTCCGCCTCGTGGCCCAACCGGACGTGGTTAACCTGGTGGACGTCGTCGAAAACGCTGTTGCTCACCGGGTTGCCGGAGAGGGCTTCCCAGGTGGCAGTGCCGACAAACCGGGTGGACGCCTCGGTGGGGATCACCGTGACGTGATGGCCGGCTTCAGTAAAAAGCCGGAGGAGCGATGCCACCTTGTAGGCGGCAATCCCTCCCCCGACTCCGAGGACTATGCGCACGTGACCTCCGTCAACAGCAAGTCAGGCTCGGCTGCAGGACTACTCTGCGGCTTCGATCGGTGTGGACACCAGTTTGCCTTCGTTGATCTCGCGGAGCGCGATCGAGAGGGACTTTTCGTTCAACTTGGTGTCGACCAGCGGGCCAACGTACTCGAAGAGGCCCTCGTGCAGCTGGGCGTAGTAAGCGTTGATCTGGCGAGCACGCTTGGCACCGAAGATCACCAGGCCGTACTTGGAATCGGCTGCCTCAAGCAGCGAATCGATCGGCGGGTTAATGATGCCTTCAAGGTTCGTGGACACGAATTCTCCAAATTACTAGCGGGCTGACGAAGCGGTCAGTGTGGATGCGGGGTCAGCCCCATGAGTGAAACAAGCTCGTCCGCTGCCCGGCGGACGTCATCATTGATGACTGTGTGGTCGAACTCCGGTTCAGCAGCAAGTTCCACTTTACCGGTTTCCAGCCGTCGCTGCTGCTCCTCGGCGGATTCCGTGCCGCGGCCCACAAGCCGGCGGACCAGTTCTTCCCAGCTGGGCGGGGCCAGGAAGACGAACTGCGCCTCCGGGAGGGCCTCCTTGACCTGGCGCGCGCCCTGCAGGTCGATCTCCAGGAGGACCGACTTGCCGTCGGCGATGGCCTGGTTCACCGTGCTCTTCAGCGTGCCGTACGTGTTCTGCCCGTGCACCACCGCCCACTCAAGGAATTCACCCTCGGCAATGAGCCGTTCGAACTCGTCCTTGGATTTGAAGAAGTAGTGCACCCCGTCAACCTCGCCCGGGCGGGGCGCCCTGGTGGTGGCGGACACTGACAGCCACACTTCGGGGTAGTTGTCGCGGATGTAGGTGGACACGGTGCCTTTGCCAACAGCCGTCGGACCAGCGAGGACTGTCAGTCCAGGTAACTTGTGCACGTATTCCTTTTGCCGGGGGTGGGGATGCGGCCGGATGCGGCCCGCTAACTCTCGTCTATAAAATCTACCAGCGCCTGGCGCTGGTGCACGCCGAGGCCCCGGACCCGCCGGGACGCGGCAATGCCGAGCTGCTCCATGATGGCGGCGGCACGGACCTTTCCGATGCCGGGCAGCGATTCGAGCAGTTCGGACACGCGCATCCTGGCCAGGGCGTCGTCCTCCCCCGCCGAACTGATGATGTCCGCCGCGGAGCGCTTGCCGTTCTTCAGGCTCTCCTTGGCGTCCGCCCGGGTAGCCCTGGCGGCTGCCGCCTTGTGAAGTGCGTCAGCGCGTTCCGCAGCAGATAAAGGTCGCAGGACCATAAGAGGACACCCCCGGATTCGGCGGATGGTCCAGGGCGGCCGCCCTTGAACCTGTCCTGAAACTACTCTTCAGGACTGCGTGAATCAATGGATCGGCCTAAACGGCGCCCTATTACCCGCACAGCCCGTCCAGGGTCCGGGCCGCAGCTGCCCGGAGCCGGACCGGATCGGGGCCGGCGGACAGGATGTCGCGGCTGGATGTGCCCAGCACCTGCGGATACGCCGCGCCGAACGTGGCGCGCAGATCCGCGGGGGTGGCCCCCTGTGCTCCCAGTCCCGGAGCCAGGATGGGGCCGCGGACGGCCGCCAGATCAAGGTCCAGGCTTGCCAGAGCGGAGCCCACGGTGGCGCCGACCACCAGGCCCACCGAGCCCAGGTCCCCGGCGTAGCGGGTGTTCTCCGCTGCCGCCGCTTCGACGATCCGCCGGGCCACGGAGTCCGCACCGCCAACGTGCTGGACGGAAGCGCCTTCCGGGTTGGACGTCAGTGCCAGGACAAATACGCCCCGGCCCGTTTCCGCGGCCAGGTCCAGCGCCGGGCGCAGCGACTCAAAGCCCAGGTAGGGGCTGAGGGTCACGGAGTCCGCGGCGAGCGGCGAACCGTCCCGCAGCCAGGCGTCCGCGTAGGCGGCCATGGTGGAGCCGATGTCGCCGCGTTTGGCGTCCGCGATGGTCAGCACGCCCGTCTCGGTGGCAGCTGCGAGCAGTTCCTCGAGCACCGCCATGCCGGCCGAGCCGTGGCGTTCGTATAGGGCCACCTGCGGCTTGATCGCGGCAGCGAGGGAACCTACGGCGTGCAGGACGGTGCGGGAAAACGTCCGCAGCCCTTCGGCGTCGTCGTTCAACCCCCACGCGGACAGCAGGCCCGGGTGCGGGTCAATGCCCACGCACAGCGGGCCGCGGCTGGCCATGGCCGCGCCGAGCCGGGAACCGAAAGGCTCCCGGCCGGCGGATTCCTGCTCAGGCATTCCGGCGGGCCGCTTCCTGCGAGGCGGCCAGCGCGGCAGCGTGTTCCTGCAGGCTGGTGACGGACCATTCGTAGGTGCGCATGGCCTCGATGGCCTGGACCGCCGCGTTGAACTCAGCCACCGTGGTGATGCAGGGAATCCCGATCGAGGTTGCCGCTGCCCGCAGTTCGTAGCCGTCGCTTCGGGCTTCGCCGCCGGAGGGGGTGTTGAAGACCATGTCGATCTCCCCGGCGACGACCAGGTCCGCGATGGTGCCTTCCCCGTCGGCACTGGATCCCTCGGCCACCTTGCGGACCGGGGTGGCCTGGATGCCGTTGCGGCGCAGGACGTCTGCGGTACCGCCGGTGGAGACGATCTCGAAGCCCAGGTCGGAGAGCCGCTTGACGCCCATAATCACGGAGCGCTTGTCCCGGTTGGCCACGGAGACAAAGATCTTGCCTTCAGTGGGCAGGGCGTTGTTGGCTGCGGCCTGGCTCTTGGCGAAGGCGGTGTCGAAGTGCTTGTCGATGCCCATGACCTCACCGGTGGACCGCATTTCGGGGCCAAGCAGGGAGTCAACCACCTTGCCCTCCACGGTGCGGAAGCGGCTGAACGGCAGCACGGCCTCCTTGACGGACACGGGGGCGTCCAGCGGGAGCGTGGAACCGTCGCCGGTTTCCGGCAGCATCTTGTAATCGCTGCGGAGCTGGCCAATCGTGACGCCGGTGCCGATCAGGGCAGCGGCCTTGGCCATCTGCACGCCCGTGGCCTTGGACACAAACGGTACGGTGCGGGAGGCCCGCGGGTTGGCTTCGAGGACGTAAAGGACGTCGGAGGCCAGCGCGAACTGGATGTTGATCAGGCCCCGGACGCCGACGCCTTCAGCGATGGCGCGGGTTGCCGTGCGGACCCGTTCGAGCACGTTGGTGCCCAGGGTGATGGGCGGCAGGACACAGGCGGAGTCGCCGGAGTGGATGCCGGCTTCCTCGATGTGCTCCATGATGCCGCCCAGGTACATGTCGGTGCCGTCAAAGAGGGCGTCGACGTCGATTTCGACGGCGTCCTCAAGGAACCGGTCGATCAGGACCGGGTGGTCCGGGGTGATTTCCGTGGCGTTGGCGATGTAGCGGGACAGATTGGGCTCGTCGTAGACGATTTCCATGCCGCGGCCGCCCAGCACGTAGGACGGGCGGACCAGGACGGGGTAGCCGATTTCGTCGGCGATCTTCTTGGCGTCCTCGAAGGACACGGCGGTGCCGTTCTTCGGGGCGATCAGGCCGGCCTGGTCCAGGACCCGGGAGAACATGCCGCGGTGCTCGGCAAGGTCGATCGCTTCCGGTGAGGTGCCCAGGATGGGCACGCCGGCGTCGGCGAGCTGCTGCGCCAGCTTCAGCGGCGTCTGGCCGCCCAGCTGGACGAAGACACCCATCACGCCGCCGGTGCGCTCTTCAGCGGCAATGACTTCGAGGACGTCCTCGAGGGTGAGCGGCTCGAAGTACAGCCGGGTGGAGACGTCGTAGTCGGTGGACACCGTTTCCGGGTTGCAGTTGACCATGACCGTTTCGTAGCCGGCCTTGCGCAGCGCCATGGAGGCGTGGACGCAGGAGTAGTCGAATTCGATGCCCTGGCCGATCCGGTTGGGCCCGGAGCCCAGGATCAGGATCGACGGCTTGGCATGCATCGCCACCTCGTCCTCTTCGTCGTAGGACGAGTAGTGGTACGGGGTGTAGGCGGCGAATTCGGCGGCGCAGGTGTCCACCGTTTTGTAGACCGGGCGGATCCCCAGGGCCTGGCGGACACCGCGGACCACAGCTTCGGAGTTGTGTGTCAGCGCGCCGATCTGCTCGTCGGAGAAGCCGTGGCGTTTGGCCCGCTCCAGCATTTCCTTGGTCAGGGCGGAGGCCTGGCGGATTTCGTGCGAGATCTCGTTGAGCAGCTGCAGCTGGTCCAGGTACCAGGGGTCGATCTTGGTGGCCTCGAACAGCTGTTCCACAGTGGCGCCGCCCAGGAGGGCGCGCTGGACCTGGTGCAGGCGGTCAGTGGTGGGGCGCTTGGACTTCTCGATCAGCTCAGCGACTTCCCATTCCGGGACGCTGCTGAAGTCCAGCTGCGAGCCCTTCTGCTCCAGGGAGCGCAGCGCCTTCTGCAGGGCCTCGGTGAAGTTGCGGCCCATGGCCATGGCCTCGCCCACGGACTTCATGGTGGTGGTGAGGGTGTTGTCGGCGGCGGGGAATTTCTCGAACGCGAACCGGGGAACCTTGACCACCACGTAGTCCAGCGTCGGCTCGAAGGACGCCGGGGTCTTCTGCGTGATGTCGTTGGGGATCTCGTCCAGGGTGTAGCCCAGCGACAGTTTCGTGGCGATCTTGGCGATCGCGAAGCCGGTGGCCTTGGAGGCCAGGGCGGAGGACCGGGAGACGCGCGGGTTCATCTCGATCACAACAACGCGTCCCGTGTCAGGCTCCACGGCGAACTGGATGTTGCAGCCGCCGGTGTCAACGCCGACTTCGCGGATGACGGCGATGGAAATGTCACGCAGCCGCTGGTACTCGCGGTCGGTGAGGGTCAGCGCCGGGGCCACGGTGATGGAGTCGCCGGTGTGGACGCCTACGGGGTCGAAGTTCTCGATGGAGCAGACCACCACAACGTTGTCGTTTTTGTCGCGCATCATCTCAAGCTCGTACTCCTTCCAGCCCAGGATGCTCTCTTCAAGGAGCACCTCGGATGTAGGGCTGTACTGCAGGCCCTGGCCGACGATGCGGCGCAGGTCGCTTTCGTCGTACGCGAGGCCGGAGCCCAGGCCGCCCATGGTGAAGGAGGGACGGACCACCATGGGGTACCCCAGGTCCTCGGCGGCCTTGAGGGCCTCGTCGATGGTGTGGATGATGTGGCTGCGGGCCGATTCGGCGCCGCAGCGCTCCACCACTCCCTTGAACTTTTCGCGGTCCTCGCCGAGTTCGATCGCGGCGATGTTGGCGCCGATCAGCTCCACGTTGTACTTCTCCAGCACACCGTTCTTGTCCAGGGCGATGGCCGTGTTCAGGGCCGTCTGCCCGCCGAGGGTGGGGAGGACAGCGTCAGGCCGTTCCTTGGCGATGATCTTCTCCACCACCTCGGGGGTGATGGGTTCGATGTAGGTGGCGTCGGCGAACTCGGGGTCCGTCATGATGGTGGCCGGGTTCGAGTTCACCAGGATGACCCGCAGGCCCTCCTCCTTGAGGACACGCAGTGCCTGGGTGCCGGAGTAGTCGAATTCGGCGGCCTGGCCGATGACGATCGGGCCGGAACCGATGACCAGGACGCTTTTGAGGTCAGTTCTCTTGGGCATTACTTGGTGTCCTCAGTGTTGTCGTTGGTGTTCTGGGCGCCGTTTTTGGTGCTTTCCATCAGGTCGATGAACCTGTCGAAGAGGTAGGCGGCGTCGTGCGGGCCGGCTGCGGCTTCGGGGTGGTACTGGACCGAGAACGCGGGGATGTCGAGGCAGGCGAGGCCTTCGACGACGTCATCGTTGAGGCTGACGTGGCTGACCTCAACGCGGCCGAAGCGCTCCTCGGGGGCCAAGGTGGCGCCGTCGAGCGGAGCGTCCACGGCGAAACCGTGGTTCTGCGAGGTGATTTCCACCTTGCCGGTGCGGCGGTCCATGACGGGCTGGTTGATGCCCCGGTGGCCGTAGCGCAGCTTGTAGGTGCCGAATCCGAGGGCGCGGCCCAGGATCTGGTTGCCGAAGCAGATGCCGAAGTACGGCAGTTTCTCGTCCAGGACGGAGCGGAGGAGGTTGACCTGGGCGTCGGCGGTGGCGGGGTCGCCTGGCCCGTTGGACATAAAGAAGCCGTCCGGGTTGACGGCCTGGACATCTGCCAGGGTGGCGGTGGCGGGCAGGACGTGGACCCGGACACCGCGTTCGGCGAAGCGGACAGGCGTCATGGTCTTGATGCCGAGGTCGATCGCGGCGATGCTGAAGCGGGCGTCGCCGTCCCAGCCGTGGTCAGCGGGCTCCACGACGTAGGCTTCGTCAACGCTGACTTCCTCCGCGAGCCGGGACCCTTCCATCGGTGAGCTCGCCAGGACGGCGGAGACCAGTTCCTTATCCGTGGCGTTGGCCGCGTCGCCCGAGAAGATCCCGGCGCGCATGGTTTTGTTTTCCCGCAGGTGGCGGGTGATGGCGCGGGTGTCGACGCCCTGGATGCCTACAACGCCCTGTTCGATGAGTTCCTCGTCCAGGGAACGCTCGGAACGCCAGTTTGAGGGGCGGCGGGCGGCGTCGCGGACCACGTAGCCGGCCACCCAGATCCGCCGGGACTCGGCGTCGTCCTTGTTCACACCGGTGTTGCCGATATGCGGGGCGGTCTGCACCACCAGCTGGCGGGCGTAGGAAGGATCCGTGATGGTTTCCTGGTAGCCCGTCATGCCGGTGGCGAACACTGCCTCGCCCAGGGCCGTTCCGGTGGCGCCGTAGCTGCGGCCGCGGAAGATGCGGCCGTCCTCGAGGACCAGTGCTGCCGGGGCGGACGGGGTGCCGTGGTTGGCGGCACTTCGGGGTGTGGCGGTTGCTGTCACTGTTTTCGCTTTCACTGCTGGGTCTGTGGCGTTGCGGGTTTCGGTCACTGGGTCCTACTTTCCACTGGTGGTGCCAGCCGCGGGGGCTGGGGAGATCAGGTCCGTAAGGGCGGCGTGCAGGACGTCCTTGTCGGCGGCCCGGCGGGTCCGGAAACCGGTGTCCAGTTCCCGGCTGCCAAGCAGCCAGGTGAGCACCAGCAGGCCGTCCTTTTCGACGAACTTGCCTGCCATGCCGCTGTCCTGCCGGACCCCGGTGAGGGACGCGGCAGGGATGTAGAGGGCGGGAGCGCCGGTGCGCTCGAAGAACACCCCGTGCGGGTGGACGGCGAGGGTGGCGTTGGTGCGGATGCCGAGGCTCTGCACGGCGATCCGGTCCAGCCAGTCGCCGCCGGTGGTGGTGGCAACGTACTGGCCCTCGGCAGAGGTGATGGGCTCGCCAGGTGCGGCGGGCACGGCGGGGAGCTGTTCGACGTCGGACTGGCGCTTGAGCCGGTTCCGCCAGCCGATCCAGATCAGGACAAACACAACGGCGATGACCGCCAGCATCAGGAGTCCGGGGAGGATTCTGTCCATCAGGCGGCCCCTTCCGTGGTTCCGGCGCCGCGGTAGGGGGTGTTCAGGGCGCCGTTGAGGACTGTGGGGTGGCCCTTGAAGAACGTGGCCACCACCTTGCCGGGAAGCTCCAGGCCCTTGAACGGCGAATTGCGGCCCATGGTGGCCATGGCCGAGGGGTCCACGGTCCAGCGCGCGGCGGGATCCACGAGCACCACGTTGGCTGGCTCACCAGCTTCCAGCGGCCGGCCCTGGTCTGTTACCCGGCCGATCACGGCGGGCACGGTGGAGGTGACCCGGGCGAAGTCCGCCCAGCTGAAGAGCCCGGTTTCGATCATGGTTTCCTGCACCACCGACAAGGCTGTCTCGAGGCCCGTCATGCCCATGGCCGCCTGCGCCCATTCGCATTCCTTGTGCTCGCTGGGGTGCGGTGCGTGGTCCGTGCCGATCACGTCGATGGTGCCGTCGGCCAGCGCCGCGCGGAGGGCCTGGACGTCGGCGTCGGTGCGCAGCGGCGGGTTGACCTTGAAGACGGGGTCGTAGCTGCGGACCAGGTCATCGGTGAGCAGGAGGTGGTGGGGGGTGACTTCGGCGGTGACGTTGATGCCGCGTTCCTTGGCCCAGCGGATGATTTCCACCGATCCGGCGGTGGAGACGTGGCAAACGTGCAGGCGGGAACCGACGTGCTGGGCGAGCAGGACATCGCGGGCGATGATGCTTTCCTCGGCGACGGCGGGCCAGCCGGCAAGCCCCAGGACGGAGGAGACTTCCCCCTCGTTCATCTGGGCGCCCTCGGTGAGGCGCGGTTCCTGCGCGTGCTGGGCCACCACGCCGTCGAACGCCTTGACGTATTCCAGCGCCCGGCGCATCAGCACGGGGTCGTGGACGCAGATGCCGTCGTCGGAGAAGACCCGGACGCCGGCGCGGGAGTCCGCCATCGCGCCGAGTTCCGCGAGCTGCTTGCCGGCCAGGCCCACCGTGACGGCGCCTACGGGGCGGACGTCCACCCAACCGGCGGCCTTGCCGAGGCTGTGGACCTGTTCCACAACGCCGGCGGTGTCGGCGACGGGGTTGGAGTTGGCCATGGCGTGCACGGCCGTGTAACCGCCAAGGGCGGCCGCGCGGGTGCCGGTTTCCACGGTTTCGGCGTCTTCACGGCCGGGTTCGCGGAGGTGCGTGTGGATGTCCACCATGCCGGGCAGCGCCACCAGGCCGGCTGCCTCGATGACGGTGGCGTCCCCGGCTGCCAGGCCGGTGCCGGTTTCGGCGATGACGCCGTCGCGGATCAGCAGGTCTGCAGGGGCGCCGCCCAGCACGGAGGCGCCGCGGATCAGGTAGGTTCCGGTGTTCGCTGCCATCAGATGCTCTCCTTGGTGGAAGGGGCGGCGCCGGCGAAGTGGCCCGCTCCCGGGGTGGCGGCTGGTTCGCGGGTGTCCCCGGAAAGCAGCAGGTACAGTGCGGCCATCCGGACGGACACGCCGTTGCGGACCTGGGCCAGGACGGTGGAACGCGGTGAGTCGGCGGCCGCGGAACTGATTTCGAGGCCGCGGTTCATGGGCCCGGGGTGCATGATGATGGTGTCCTTCATGCCCAGGGTGTCCAGGGACCGCAGCCGGTTGTCATCAAATCCCCAGCGGCGGGAGTATTCGCGGGTGCTGGGGAAGAACGAGGCGTTCATGCGTTCGCCCTGGACCCGGAGCATCATGACGGCGTCGACACCCTGCTCGAGGGTGCGGTCCATGTCATAGCTGACCTTGCAGGGCCACTGTTCGACGCCGATGGGCAGCAGGGTGGGCGGGGCCACCAGGGTGACGTCGGCGCCCAGGGTGCGCAGGAGCCACACGTTGGAGCGGGCCACCCGGGAGTGCAGGACGTCGCCGGCGATGGCCACCCGCATGCCGGACAGGTCGGCGCCCTGGGAACCGGTGCCTGCCAGCCGCGACCAGTGGCGGCGCATGGTGAAGGCATCCAGCAGGGCCTGGGTGGGGTGTTCGTGGGTGCCGTCGCCGGCGTTGATGACGGCGGCGTCGATCCAGTCGGTGGAAGCGAGGCGGTGCGGCGCGCCGGAGGCCCAGTGCCGGATGACCACGGCGTCCGCACCCATGGCGGCCAGCGTCTGCGCGGTGTCCTTCAGCGATTCGCCCTTGGAGACCGAGGATCCCTTGGCTGCGAAGTTGATGACGTCGGCGGAGAGGCGCTTGGCGGCGGCTTCGAAGGAGATGCGGGTCCTGGTGGAGTCCTCGAAGAAGAGGTTCACTACGGTGCGGCCGCGCAGGGCGGGCAGCTTTTTGACTTCGCGGTCCCCCACGGCGGCCATTTCCTCGGCGGTGTCCAGGATGCGGATGGCGTCGCCGCGGCTGAGGTCCTGGGTGGAGAGCAGGTGCCTCATGCGCCGCCCTCGATCACTACTTCGTTGACGGGGTCGCCGCCGGGCGCGGTGTCGGTCTCTTCGAGCCGGACCCGGACTTTCTCGGACGACGACGTGGGAAGGTTTTTGCCCACGTGGTCTGCACGGATGGGCAGTTCGCGGTGGCCGCGGTCGATCAGCACGGCCAGCCGGACGATCCGGGGGCGGCCAAGGTCGATCAGGGCGTCCAGGGCGGCGCGGATGGTCCGCCCCGAGTACAGGACGTCGTCGATCAGCACCACCACTTTGTTGTCGATGCCGGTGCGGGGAAGCCTTGTGGGGTACACGGGGCGGGTGCCCTGGTGGGAGAGGTCGTCGCGGAACATGGTGACGTCCAGCTGGCCCACGATCGTGGCGGCGTCAACGGTGGGGTCTGCGGCGGCGATTTTTTCGGCCAGCCGCACTGCCAGCGGGTAGCCGCGGCGTGGAATGCCAAGCAGGACCAGGTCCTTCGAGCCTTTGTTGGCTTCGAGGATCTCATGGGCGATACGAGTGAGTGCCCGGTCAATGTCCGCCGGGCTGAGGACAACCCTGGCTGGAACCGGCGCGCTGGTGACAGATGTCAACGCTCGTCTCCCCTTTCCCCGCCTCACTGGACGGAATTAAAAAAGGATCATGTGCGTTTCAAAATTACCATACGGGCGGCCGGTAATCCGGCCTGTGACGGGCGGCGCTGGTCACATCCGCGGGTGCCGGGCCGGGGTCCTTGGAGCCATGGCCGGGCCCGCCTAGGCTGGCCGTTATGTCGATGCCCCCGCACCAGCCATCCGGTGATCCTTCCGCCGGCCCCGGCCGGCCGTTTCCCGCCCAGGCCAATCCCAGCTGGATGGGCCAGGTCCGGCAGCAGGACTACCGCCCGGCGCCCGGCCACCAGGGCAGGGCACTGGCCCCCGTGATGCCGGGCCCGGCGCAGGACTCCCTGCAGCGCTCACCGGGGAGGCGTGGCGGGTTGCTTGGGCTGACCATTGGCGGCAGTGTCCTGGCGTTCCTGAGCCTGTTCCTTGTGGTGCCGTTCCTGTTCGCCAATACCGGGCCCGGCGGGCTGGTGATCGGCTTCGTGGCCTCGTTGGTTCCGTTGTCCATTGTGCTGCTGGCTGTCCAGGCGATCGACAAATGGGAACCGGAGCCCAAGCGGCTGTTGTTTTTCGCCTTCACCTGGGGCGCGGCAGTGTCCATCGCCGTGACCCTGCTGATCCAGCCGCTGTTTGTGGTGACGTTCCAGTTCTCCGACGAGCCGGACCTGCGGACCTACCTGGCCACGGTCCAGGCGCCCATTGTGGAGGAGTTCGCCAAATCGCTGGGTCTGCTGGTCATCCTGCTGCTGGCGCGCCGCCATTTTGACGGACCGGTGGACGGGGTGGTGTTTGCCTTCACCATCGCGGGTGGCTTCGCTTTTACGGAAAACATCCTGTATTTCGGCCGGGCCATCGCGGAATCCACGGACCCCGCGGGCGACTTTGCCCAGGTGTTTTTCCTCCGGGGCATCATGTCGCCTTTTGCGCATGCCTTATTCACCGGCACCACCGGCCTGGTCATGGGCTTCGCAGCCCGGCGCTGGCATGCCGGCGCCTCGGTGGCCGCGTTTTTTGTGGGGCTGCTCCCGGCCATGCTCCTGCACAACCGCTGGAACAGCATGGGCCAGGGCTTCCTGCTTGATTACGCGCTGGTCCAGGTGCCCATCTTCCTGCTCGCCGTGGCCGGCATCATCCTGCTGCGCGTTGCCGAGAAGCGGCTGACCCGGCAGCGGCTGCTGGAGTATTCGGCTGCCGGCTGGTTCACTGCCCAGGAGGTGCAGTTGCTCGCCACCCTGGCCGGCCGCCGGGCGGCCCTGGCATGGGCGGCAGGCTACGGCCGGAAACGGCAGATGAAGGACTTCATCAGAGCCGCCACCCGGTTGGCCAACATCCGCCAGCGCATCCTCAGCGGCAGGGACGTCCCGCTGCACCAGGCGGAGGAGCGGCAGCAGCTGCAACGGGTCCTGGCGCTCCGGGCCTCCGTGGCGGGCTGAGCCGGATGCACAAAAGGCCCCGCTCAGAGGAGCGGGGCCTTCCGTAACCAGTAGATGGCCCGGGTTAGGCCAGCAGTGAGGGTTTCAACTGCTGCAGCCGGCCCAGGAGGCCGTTGATGAACTGCGGCGACTCGTCAGTGGACAGCGTCTTGGCCAGCGCTACTGCTTCGCTGACCGCAACACCGTCGGGGACGTCGTCGTTGTAGAGCAGTTCCCAGGTGCCGATCCGCAGGATGATGCGGTCAACCGAGGGCATCCGCTCCAGCGTCCAACCCTGGGAGTACGTTTCGAGGAACTCGTCGATGGTGGGCTGCTGGGAGACCACACCCTCAACGATTTCCAGGGTGTAAGGGTTGATGATCTGGTCAGTCTTTTCCCGACGGGCGCGGAGGACATCAAAGGCAGACACTGAACGCTGCTCAGCCTCAAAAAGTACGTCCAGCGCCTTGGTCCGGGCTTTACCGCGTGCGCTCACTACTCGGAAACCCGGCCGAGGTAGCTGCCGTCACGGGTGTCCACCTTGACCTTGGTGTTGTTCTCCACGAAAAGCGGGACCTGGATCTCGTAGCCGGTTTCCAGGGTGGCCGGCTTGGTACCGGCGGACGAACGGTCGCCCTGCAGGCCCGGTTCGGTGTAGGTGATTTCGAGTACAACGCTGGGCGGCAGCTCGATGTAGAGCGGGTTGCCTTCGTGGATCGCGATGTTGACCATCTGGTTCTCAAGCATGAAGTTGGTGGCGTCGCCTACGGTGGCGGCGGACACGGTGATCTGGTCGTAGTCCGAGGTGTCCATAAACACGTAGTCCGCACCGTCCTGGTACAGGTACTGGTAGTCGCGGCGGTCAACGGTGGCGGTCTCGATCTTGAGCCCGGCGTTGAACGTCTTGTCAACAACCTTGCCGGACATCACGTTGCGCATCTTGGTGCGGACGAAGGCGCCACCCTTGCCGGGCTTGACGTGCTGGAATTCAATGATGTTCCAGAGCTGGCCCTCAAGCTTCAGGACCGTACCGTTCTTGATGTCGTTAGTGGTTGCCACTGTTTCCTCAGGTTTCCGTATCGGGTTGCGTGCAGACGCTGTATGCCGGGCGGGCACGCCAAACGGCTTGCCGGCGCCTGTTTGTCAAAAATCCAAGAATCATTCTACCGGTAATTGGACCGGTCCTGCCGTCCGGTCCCGCGACCGGCCCTCAGCAGGCCAGATCCAGGACATCGCGGGCCCGTCGGAGCGCCACGGTGGAGGAGTAGATCAGGGCGGCATCAGCGGACGCGGCGACGCGGAGGTCAAGGGCCCGGGCGAAGGACTCGACGGCGGCTGAGGTCTGCCCGGCGGTGTATTGGGTTTTGCCCAGGAACTGCAGCGCCATGGCTTCCCGGGGGGTGCCCTGCACCTCCGCCAGGAGCTGCCGGAACAGGTCCACAGCCAAATCCAGGCGGTTGGAGACCCGCAGCACCTCGGCTTCGAACGCCCGGAGCTTGAAGGACTCAGGGTCGCGGAAGCGGGCGTCAGCCAAAAGCTCGGCGGCCTCGGAGGAGTGTCCTTCCACCAGCAGGACAAAAATGGCGTCCGCGGGATCCACCGACGCTTCCAGGGCCGCACGGCACGTCTCAGGGTTGATCACCTGCGGCAGCAGGGTTTCGGGGTTGATCCTGACGCCGGGGAAGCCGGCTTCGGGCCAGTCGGCCGTTCCTGCCAGGTCGCCCTGCATCAGGAAGCTATTTCCTGGTAGGCGGCGAACAGCAGGGACGTGTCCGGAACGTCCAGGATCCCTGGTTTGGCGACGCCGTCGAGCACGACAAACCGCAGCAGGTCACCGCGGGACTTCTTGTCCCGGCGCATGCCGTCCAGCAGGCCCTGCCAGCGGTCCCGCCGGTAGGTGACGGGCAGCCCCAGCCCTTCCAGGATGCTCCGGTGCCTGTCGGCGTCGACGTCGCTGAGCCGGCCCACGCTGCGGGCAAGTTCAGCGGCGAACATCATGCCGACGGAGACCGCGGCGCCGTGCCGCCAGGAGTAGCGTTCCACCAGTTCGATCGCGTGGCCCAGGGTGTGGCCGTAGTTCAGGTATTCCCGCAAACCGGCTTCCTTGAGGTCCTCGGAGACCACCTTGGCCTTGACGGAGATGGCCCGTTCGATCAGTTCGCGGAGCACCGCAGACTGCGGGTCCACCACGGCGGCGGTGTCCTTTTCCAGCAGGTCCAGGATGGCGGGGTCGGCGATGAACCCGCATTTGATGACCTCGGCCAGGCCCGAGATGATTTCGTTTTTAGGCAGTGTGGCCAGCGTGTCCAGGTCGACCAGGACACCGGCGGGCGGGTGGAAGGAGCCCACCAGGTTTTTTCCTTCGGCCGTATTAATGCCCGTTTTGCCGCCCACGGACGCGTCCACCATGCCCAGCAGGCTGGTGGGCATGTGGATGACCTTGACCCCGCGCAGCCAGGTGGCGGCCACGAAACCGGCCAGGTCCGTCACGGCTCCGCCGCCCACTGCCACAATCGCGTCGGAGCGGGTGAAGTCGTTCTGGCCCAGGACCTGCCAGCAGAACGCGGCCACCTGGATGTGCTTGCCTTCTTCCGCGTCGGGGATTTCGGCGGTCAGGGAAGTGAATCCGGCGGCCGCCAGCTCATCGCGGACGGTATCGCCGGTGAGGCGGAGCGCGCGCGGATGGATCACCAGTACCCGCCGGACCCGTTCACCGAGCAACGCCGGCAGTTCACCGAGCAGGCCGCGTCCCACCACCACGTCGTAGTTGCTGGCAGCGGCGTCGCCGGTGACTTTGATGACTGTTGATTCGGTGCTCACTTCTCAACTTCCTGTCGGGCAGCTGCGTAGCTCCGCAGTGCTGCTTCCAGCCGTCCGCCAAGCTCGGAAACCGAGCCGTGCCGCACGTCCAGGGTGATGTCAGCCAGCCGTTCATAGACGGGCTGGCGGGTAGCAAACATGGTGGTCCAGCGGCCCATGGCGTCGCCTGCCAGCAACGGCCGGCTGGAATTCCTGGCGATCCGGCCGGCGACGGTGGACGCGTCGCATTCGAGGTACACCACCGTGCAGTTGCCGATGACCTGCTGGGTGCCGGAATCAAGGACCGCTCCCCCACCCAGGGAGATGACGGTGCCCGTCCCGGCGGCTGCATCCACTACACCGGCCACGGTGCGCGCCTCGATTTCACGGAAGGCGTGTTCGCCGCGGCAGGCGAAAATATCCGCAATGCTGCCGTGGCCGGCCACAATGACGGCGTCCGTGTCCACAAACGGGGCACCGAGCTGCTGGGCAAGCTGGTGGCCGATGGCGGACTTGCCCACGGCCATGGGGCCGATCAGGACGATCGGCCGCTGGTCCGCAGGACCGGAGTGGCTGCGGTGCTGCACTAGTGGCCGATCGAGTCCAGGGCTGCCGGAATATTGTCCAGGTAACCCTTGATGTTCCGTGCGGTTTCCGCCACGGAGTCGCCACCGAACTTCTCGATGACTGCCTCTGCCAGGACCAGGGCCACCATGGCCTCGGCCACAACCCCGGCAGCGGGGACGGCACAGACGTCCGATCGCTGGTGGTGGGCCTTGGCGGCCTCGCCGGTGCTGACGTCGATGGTTTTCAGCGCCCGGGGCACCGTGGCGATGGGCTTCATCGCGGCGCGGACCCGCAGTACGTCGCCGATGCTCATGCCGCCTTCGATGCCGCCTGCGCGGTTGCTGGTGCGGCTGATCCGGCCGTCGGAGTCGCGGACAATCTCATCGTGCGCGGCGGAACCGCGGCGGGCGGCGGTCAGGAAACCGTCACCCACTTCGACGCCCTTGATGGCCTGGATGCCCATCAGCGCCGCGGCGAGCCGGGAATCCAGCCGCCGGTCCCAGTGCACGTAGCTGCCAAGTCCCGGCGGAAGCCCGTAGGCGAGGACCTCAACAACGCCGCCGAGTGTTTCGCCTTCCTTGTGGGCCGCGTCCACTTCGGCCACCATGGCGTCGGAAGTTTCCCGGTCAAAGCACCGCAGCGGGTCCGCGTCCAGGGCGATGACGTCCCGGGGAACGGGCAGCGGCCGGCCTTCGGGCACGGTGACGCTGGCAATGGAGACGGTGTGGCTGACCAGTTCGATGCCCAGGTGCTTGAGGAACGAACCGGCAACGGCACCCATGGCCACGCGGGTGGCGGTTTCGCGGGCGCTGGCCCGTTCCAGCACGGGACGGGCCTCGTCGAAGCCGTACTTCTGCATGCCGGTGAAGTCGGCGTGGCCGGGCCGCGGCCGGGTCAGGGGCGCGTTCCGGGCCTGGTCGGCGAGGATTTCGGGCGCCACGGGGTCGGAGGCCATGATCTGTTCCCATTTGGGCCACTCGGTGTTGGCCACCTGGATGGCCACCGGGCCGCCCTGGGTGAGGCCGTGCCGCACGCCGCCAAGAATGGTGACAACATCCTGCTCAAACTTCATCCGCGCGCCGCGCCCGTAGCCCAGGCGGCGGCGTGCCAAAGAGTCCGCGATGTGCCCGCTGGTGATTTCCACACCGGCGGGGACGCCTTCAATAATTCCCATCAGAGCCGGGCCATGGGATTCACCGGCAGTCAACCAACGCATAATTTCCATCCTGCCACGTAGGGCGGTTAGAACGCCCGTCGGGCAAGGCCGACTGCGTCACACATCACATCTATGACAGCTCCATTAACGTCCGCACCCCGGCCGGTGAACAGGCGGACCTGCTCCACCGCCTGGTACAGGAGCATCTCCAGCCCGGGCACCACGGCACCGCCGCCGGTCTCCCAAACGGATGCCAGGAGACTGGGCCATGGGTCGTAGGCCACATCCAGCAAGACGCCCGGGGTGGCGGTTTTCAGGGCAGCCACCTGCGCAGCCAGCCCGTCCGCGGCGCGGGGCGGCAGGGTGGAAATTACGACGTCGGCAGCCGCCAGGACGGAAGCGGCGCCGGCCATGTCCCGGATATCCAAGGCCACGCCCAGGCTGTCCGCGGCGGCGCGCACCTCAGCGGTCCGGGCGGGGTCGCGGACGATGACCGTCACGGTTGCTGCGCCAAGATCCCGCAGTGCAGCCACGGCGGCGGCGGCCGTACCGCCGCCGCCCAGCACCACGCCAGCCGGCGTGGCGCCGGCGCCGGCATACCGCAGCGCGTTGACGATTCCGGCCACGTCGGTGTTGGACCCGACGGTCCGGAATCCGCCAGCATGGGCCTCGAAGGAGACGGTGTTCACCACGCCGAGGGTCTGCGCAACGCCCCGGACCTGGTCCACCTGCCGCAGCATGGCGGTTTTCAGCGGCATGGTCACGGAGAGCCCGCACCAGCCGGCCTGCCCGCGGACCTGGCGCATGAGCGCCGGCAGGAGTTCCTCGGTGACATCGATGGCCGTGTAGCCGATCTCCACGCCGAGCTTGGCGTACGCGGCAAGGTGCAGCGCCGGTGATTTCGAATGGCTGATCGGGTGGCCCAGGACGGCAGCCCTTAGGCTCATGTGCAACGTCCCGCGTTGGCCATGCACCAGGTGTTGTACTGCTCCACAAACACGTTGTGCTCAGCCAGCGTCCGGGAGAACTTGGTCTCCTTGGTATCGAGGTTGACGGTGACCCAGTACAGGTAGTCGTTCGCCTTCGGCTTGGCCGCCGCGTCGATGGCTGTTTTGCCCGGCGAGCCGATGGGGCCCGGCGGAAGGCCGGGGTTGGCGTAGGTGTTGTACAGGTTGGACTTGTCCTTGCGCTCTTCATCGGTGAAGTTGAAGCTCTTGGTGCCCAGCCCGTACGTGACGGCGGAGTCGACCTGGAGGAAGCCGCCGGTCTGGTCGTTGGGCTTGAGCCTGTTGTAGATGGCACCGGCCACATCGCCGTACTCGGCCTGGCCGCCTTCAGCCTGGACGATGCTGGCCACCGTCACGGCTTCGTATTGCTTGGCGGGGTCGGTGATGCCCTGGGATTTAAGCTCGTCAACGGTGGTGCTGACAAGTTTCTGCAGGATCTCCTTGGCCGGGGTGCCCAGGGGGAACCGGTACTCGCCCGGTGCCAGGTATCCTTCGAGGTTTTTCGCCGTGGCCGGCAGCCCGAACTGGGCCGGCGCATTGTTGAAAGCCTGGAGTTGCTGGACGGTGACGCCGGAGCCGTCGGCGATTGCCTGCAGCGATTCGCCGACGCGCAGCCCGGCGCTCAGGGCGATGTAGATGACCTTCGCCTGGCTCTTTCCGAGCAGCACGTCCACGGCGTCGGTGTTCTTCATTTCAGCCTTGAAGGTGTAGTCCCCAGGCGCAAGGACTCCCCCGGAGGCTGCGAACGCCTGCAGGAAGGTGTCGGCGTTGGCCACCACGCGCTTGCTTTCAAGATCCGCAGCCACCGAGCGGGTGCCTTCGCCGTTGTCCACTGTCACCTGCACCTCACCACTTCCCGGGCCCGGGAAGTCGGCGGCCTGGTCGCTGCCCAGGAGGGGTTTGAGGAATTGGGCACCAACGGCCACGGCCGCCACAAAAACGGCGAGGGTGATCAACAGGGCGAGGAAGCGGCGACGCCGCCGGACCTTCCGGGACGGCTTCGCCACTACCTGTACCGCCGCGGAGCCGGGCAGCAATTCGTGGTGCTCGTCAGTGTGCCGGGCATCAGCAAGGTGGTGGGCATCGTGGTGGTCCCCGCTGTGTTGGCTGCCGGCACCGTGGTGCGCGCCGTCGTCGTATGCGCCGTCCGGGTGCGCATCTGCCTGCTGTTGGTGATGTACGGCGTACGCGGGTTCCCGGTCGGCCGGGTCCGCGTAGGCCGGGTCGGGCTGGCCGTACTGGTCCGGGTGGGCGGCGTCGTCGTGGTGCGCATCCTGGATGGAAGGCAGCGCGTCGGGAACGGCGGGAATGCCTGCCGTTGCGGGCGGCGCTGAGGGTTGCGGCGGAACGGCGGGGCCGTCGCCCTCTTGCAGCTCCGGGCCGGGGCCGTCGTTGAGGTGCTTCTCGCGTTCCCGGATTTCCTTGCGGGTCAGCGGCCGGGCCGCGCCGGCATCGTGCGCACCGGAAGCATCGTCACTGTTGGCAGGACTCACTGTTGCCTTCCATTATCTGAAGATCGGGCCGCGTTTCCCGGCGGAGCAGGGAATGGCTCCCCAGCCCCGCTGACCCCCAAGTCCACGGAAAGGGAAGGAGCGCTCACACGTGAGCCGACATCCGTTCCCCTGGCTTTTTGCATGTCTATGGCGTGCTGGAGTATGCCCGCAGCAGCGACCTGATCCACTACTTTACGGTGATCCCGGCTGCTCATGCCAGCTTCGCGCAGGCTCCGGTGCGCCGAAACGCTGCTGAGCCGCTCATCCACGAGCGTCACCGGCACGTCCAGCGACCGGTTCGACAGCTCTGTGGCGAGCAGCAGGGCATAGTCGGTGGCCATCCGTGCGGACGCGTGTTCCTCGCCCTTCATGGTGCGCGGCAGCCCCACAATGACCTGCACGGCGCCCAGTTCGGCCACCAGGTTGGCGATGACCCTGATGTCGGAGTTCTTTTTCGCGTTGCGGTCCAGCGTTTTGTACGGCGTAGCCAGGATGGAGTCACGGTCGCAGATGGCAATCCCCACCCGCACGGTACCAACGTCCACCCCCAGTTTCACGCCCTGGGGGTAGCCGCCGGATGTTGCAGGATTGTCCATGAAGCGGTTATCGCCGCGCGATCGAGTCGGTCACCGCGGCCAGGGCCTCGCCGACCTTGGCTGCGTCCGTGCCGCCGCCCTGGGCGACGTCGTCCTTGCCGCCACCGCCGCCGCCAAGGATCCCGGCGGCGAGCCGGACCAGGGCACCGGCCTTGACGCCGGCTTCCCGGGCAGCTTCGTTGGTGGCAACCAGGATGACCGGCCGCCCGTTGGCAACACCGGCGACGGCCACGGCGGCTGCCGCGGATCCGAGCCGGGTCCGCAGGTCCAGGGCCAGGCCCCGGAGGTCGTCCGCGCCGCTGACAGTGCCGGCGTCGTGGGCCACAACGCTGACGCCACCGGCGTCGCGGGCACTGCTGACGAGCTGGCCCGCCGCGGCTGCCAGTTGCTCCTTGCGGAGGCGGTCCAGTTCCTTCTCGGTTGCCTTGAGCTTCGCCAGTGTTGTGGCGATCCGGTCGGCCAGTTGGCCCGACGGGACCTTCAGCAGGTCGGTCAGCTCCGTCACCAGGGCGCGTTCCGCGGCGAGGTGCCGGAAGGCCTCCATGCCCACAAACGCCTCGACGCGGCGGTTTCCTGAGCCAACGGACTGCTCGCCCAGGAGCGACAGGCTGCCGATCAGCGAGGTGTTGGCAACGTGGGTGCCGCCGCACAGCTCACGGGACCAGGCGCCGTCGATCTCCACAACCCGTACTTCGCTGCCGTAGTTCTCGCCGAACAGTGCCATGGCGCCGAGCGCCTTGGCTTCGGCGAGGCCCATGACGTTGGTCCGGACCGCGTAGTTGTTGCGGATCGCCAGGTTGGAGACCTCTTCGATCTCGGACCTTGTGGCGGTGCTCAGGCCTTCGCCCCAGGCGAAGTCGAAGCGAAGGTAGCCGGCCTTGTTGAAGGAGCCGCGCTGGGTGGCTTCCGGGCCGAGGATCTGGTGCAGCGCGGCGTGCACGATGTGCGTGCCGGTGTGTGCCTGCTCGGCGGCGTGCCGGCGTTCACGGTCCACGGCTGCACGGACCAGCGAGTCCGCACCGATTTCGCCCTCGCGGACGACTGCCTTGTGGACGCTGAGGCCCTTAAGTGGGCGCTGGACGTCCAGGACCTCAACAATGAACCCGTCGCCCGTGATGAGGCCCGTGTCGGCTGACTGGCCGCCGGCCTCGGCGTAGAACGGCGTCTCGGCCAGGACCAGTTCGATCTCATCGCCCGTGGAAGCCTGCTGGACCGGGCGCCCTGCGGCGAGCAGGCCGCGGACCCGGGATTCGCCGTCGAGCTCGGTGTAGCCGGTGAAGACCGTCTCGCCCTGGGTGAGGATCTCCTGGAAGGCGCTGAGGTCGGCGTGGCCGCCCTTTTTGCCCTTGGCGTCGGCCTGGGCGCGCTGGCGCTGTTCCAGCATCAGGGCACGGAAGGCGGGCTCGTCCACCTTGAGTCCGGCCTCTTCGGCCATTTCCAGGGTGAGGTCGATGGGGAAGCCATAGGTGTCGTGCAGGGCGAAGGCGTCCGCGCCGGAGAGCTGCGTGTTGGCGGCCTTGGATTCCTTGACGGCATCCTCCAGCCGGGCCGTTCCGGAGGCGATGGTGCGCAGGAAGGCCTTTTCTTCGGCGTAGGCGATCCGGCTGATCCGGGCGAAGTCGGTGTCCACCACGGGGTAGACACCCTTCATGGCGTCCCGGGAGGCCGGCAGCAGGCTGGGCAGGCAGGCCTCTTCAACGCCGAGGAGGCGCATGGACCTGACGGCGCGGCGGATGAGCCGGCGCAGGACGTAGCCGCGGCCTTCGTTGGAGGGGGTGACGCCGTCCGAAATCAGCATCAGGGCGGACCGGATGTGGTCGCCAACAACGCGCATCCGGACATCGTCCGTGTGGTGGGGGTCATCCGGGGTTTCGGCGGAGGTGTATTCCCTGCCGGAGAGCTCGGCGGCCTTGTCGATCACGGGACGGACCTGGTCGGTCTCGTACATGTTTTCGACACCCTGGAGGATCATGGCCAGCCGCTCCATGCCCAGGCCGGTGTCGATGTTCTTCTTGGGCAGCTCACCGACGATGTCGAAGTCGTCCTTGGAGCGGACATTGTCGATCTGGTACTGCATAAACACGAGGTTCCAGATTTCGATGTACCGGGTCTCGTCAGCGAGCGGGCCGCCCTCGATGCCGTAGGCAGGCCCACGGTCGTAGTAGATTTCGGAGCAGGGGCCGGCCGGGCCCGGCTGGCCGGTGTTCCAGTAGTTGTCGGCTTTGCCCATCTTCTGGATGCGCTCCGCCGGAACTCCGGTGTTCTTCAGCCACAGTTCCTTGGCTTCATCGTCTTCCTCATAAACCGTCACCCAGAGGCGCTCGGGCGGCAGGCCGTAGCCGCCGTCGGCCACGCTGGTGGTGAGCAGCTCCCAGGCGTACCTGATGGCGTCTTCCTTGAAGTAGTCGCCGAAGGAGAAGTTGCCGCACATCTGGAAGAAGGTGCCGTGCCGGGCGGTCTTGCCCACTTCCTCGATGTCGCCGGTGCGGATGCATTTCTGCACGCTGGTGGCGCGGGCGTAGGGGGCCTCTTCGCGGGCCGTCAGGTACGGGATGAACGGAACCATGCCGGCCACCGTGAACAGCAGCGAGGGATCGCTGGAAACCAGCGAGGCGGACGGCACCGCGGTGTGGCCCTTGCTGACAAAAAAGTCCACCCAGCGCTTCGTGATCTCCTGCGACTTCATGAGCTGTTTTATACCCTTCTTGGTCCGCGCGGCTGTTGGCGCGGAGGAAATTCGTTGTGCGGCAGGGACGTTTCGGGTGGTCGCTGCCGGTTCATTGCGGGTGGAAAGCGTGGGCGCCGCGGCTTAGCGGCGCGCCACCTCCGCCGATTCGATGCCGAGCGCGGTGCGGAGGTCGGTTTCCCGTTCGCGCATACCGGCGCGGACGGTGTCGGCAAAGTCGTAGACCCCGTCCGCCAGCCGTCCAACGGCCCGGTTGAGGCCCTCCGGGCCCAGCGTGGCCTGGGCTTCGGTTACTTTGCGGAACGCGATGACGCCGATGGCCACGCCGATTCCCATCCAGACAAGTCGTTTCATGTGATGTCCTTTCCGGAACTCAGCGGCTGCGGCGGCCGGCGGCGGGTTTCCGGCGGTTGGCCAGCGCGGTGCGCACGCCGTAACTGAAGGCGGCCACCTTGATCAGCGGCGAACCGACGGTTGCTGCCACCAGGGAGGACAATGCCGAAAGGTTGGCGGTGGCGTCCGAGACGTTGGACGAGATGCCATCCACCTTCTTCAGCTGTTGGTTGGTGGTGGACACCGTGGCGGTGACCTCATCCATGAGGGGCGTGGCCCCGTCGCTCAGGGACCGGATGGAGGTACGGACCTCATCAAACACCCGCCCCAGCTTGAGGATGGGCACCGCGAGCAGCAGCACCAGGAGCGCAAACACCCCGGCAGCGATCAGGCCGGCAATATCGCCACCAGACATAAACGATTCAACTCCTTGTAATTCTGTGGTTCGGTTCGACGTCCGCGGGCCCGCGCCTGGCGCGTCCTGCAGATGTCCCCCAAGTACCTTACATACAAAGAAGCCCGTGGCGCTTGCCACGGGCTTCTTTGGATACGCTGCTGGAATTTAGCGTGCGTAGAATTCGACGACGAGCTGCTCTTCGCAGGTCACGGGGACCTCGGAGCGCTTGGGGCGACGGACCAGGCGGGCCTGGAGTGCCTCGAGCTTGACGTCAAGGTAAGCCGGAACGTTGGGCAGAACGTCGCGGTGTGCGCCGGCTGCTGCAACCTGGAGCGGGACCATGGTCTCGCTGCGGCTGTGGACGTGGACGAGCTGGCCCTCGCCGACGCGGAACGACGGGCGGTCAACGCGGATACCGTCAACCAGGATGTGGCGGTGCACAACCAGCTGGCGGGCCTGGGCGATGGTGCGGGCGAAGCCGGCACGCAGGACCAGGGCGTCAAGACGCATTTCGAGCAGCTCGATGAGGTTCTCACCGGTCAGGCCCTTGGTGCGGCGGGCTTCTTCGAAGGCACGGGTCATCTGTGCTTCGCGGATGCCGTACTGGGCGCGCAGACGCTGCTTTTCGCGGAGGCGTACGGCGTAGTCCGAGTCCTGCTTCTTGCGGGCACGGCCATGCTCACCGGGGCCGTACGGACGGCGCTCCATGTACTTGGCGGCCTTGGGGGTCAGAGCGATGCCGAGTGCACGCGACAGGCGTGCGGTACGGCGAGCACGAGTGTTGTTAGCCACTTGTGTCCTTCCAATATCTGCGGTGTGTCAGTGTTACTGGCCTCCATAATGGAGAGCATCGGCCAACCGCTGCCTTTTGCTACTGGGCGCAGGGCACAACCGGATCGAAAGAATTTTTCGGTGATTGGGCGCCCGAACCTTGCCAGACAAACATCAATCCTAGCATGTGGCCTACCTGCCCCTGACAATCTTCCGCAGCCGCTCCAGCCGGACGGCGATGTCCCGTTCGGCGCCGTTGGCGGTGGGCTGGTAGTAGTCCTTGCCCACGATGTCATCGGGCGGATACTGCTGGGTGGCCACGCCATGCGGGGCGTCGTGCGCGTACTTGTACCCCTGGCCGTGGCCCAGCTGTTTCGAGCCGGGGTAGTGCGCGTCGCGCAGGTGCGCCGGGATGCCAATGCCCAGGCCGGCGCGGACATCGGCGATGGCCTTGTTGATGCCCATGTACGCGGCGTTGGACTTGGGGGCCGTGGCCAGGTGCACCACCGCTTCGGCCAGGATGATCCGACCCTCCGGCATGCCGATCAGCTGGACGGCCTGGGCTGCGGCCACAGCGGTCTGCAGCGCGGTGGGATCCGCCATGCCAACGTCCTCCGCGGCGGAGATCACAATCCGGCGGGCCACAAAGCGGGGGTCCTCCCCCGCCTCGAGCATGCGGGCCAGGTAGTGCAGGGCTGCGTCGACGTCGGAGCCGCGGATGGATTTGATGAAGGCGCTGGCCACGTCGTAGTGCTGGTCCCCCGCCCGGTCGTAGCGGACGGCTGCCACGTCCAGCGCCCGCTCGGTGTGCTTCAGTTCCACGGCGATAATGCCGGCGCCGGCGTCATCCGAGTCGCCGAAGGCAACACCGGCGGCGGCTTCCAGGGCGGTCAGCGCGCGGCGGGCATCCCCGCCGGAGAGCCGCACCAGGTGCGCCAGGGCGTCCGGGGACAGCTCCACCTTGCCGTCGAGGCCGCGGTGGTCTGCCACGGCCCGGCCCAGGAGGCCCTCCACGTCCGCGTCGGTCAGCGGCTTCAGCGTGAGCAGCAGGGAGCGGGACAACAGCGGTGACACCACGGAGAAGGACGGGTTTTCGGTGGTGGCGGCCACCAGCACCACCCACCGGTTTTCCACTCCCGGCAGGAGGGCGTCCTGTTGGGCCTTGTTGAACCGGTGGATCTCGTCCAGGAACAGCACGGTGGTGGTTTTGTAGAGGTCCCGCGCGGTGAGGGCCTCGTCCATGACCCGCCGCACGTCCTTGACGCCGGCAGTGATGGCGGACAGTTCAACGAATTTCCGGCCCGGGCCGCGGGCGATCACGTGCGCCAGCGTGGTTTTTCCGGTTCCGGGCGGGCCCCAGAGAATCAGTGAACTGGGCCCGGCGGGGCCGGCCGCGTTGGCGCCGGCGGCAAGCTGGCGCAGGGGTGAGCCGGAGCCCAGCAGGTGCTGCTGGCCCACCACTTCGTCCAGGTTTTTTGGCCGCATCCGTACGGCGAGTGGGCTGCGCGGCGAGGCCTTCGCGCCGGTTCCCGGTGCAGCGGCGGGGGCATCGTCGTCGTCGTTGTCCGGTCCTTGCCCAAAGAGATCTTCCACATGGATAGGCTACTTCCAGTTCACCGTGCGTTTTCGCCGCCCTGCCGCCAAAGGATTCCCCCATGCCGTCCCCCGCCACCGGCCAGCCGTCCGTCCGGACCGCTTTTGTCCCCGGCCACCGGCTCCAGGGCTGGGCCGAACGGTTTGGCGCGTCACATGGCGGCTACCGGCTCCATGATGACGACGACGGGCTGCGGCTTCGCGCCGGGGACGGCACCGGAGCGCTGCTGCAGGCGCCATGGCCCGCGGACGGCAGGCCCGGCCGCGGTTCCGACGGGCTGGAACGGCTCGCGTCGCTGGCGGCCCAGCCGCGGCGGTTGGGGCTGCTGCTGGTGCGCCGCGGCGGGTACGCGGCCGGTGTCGCCACCGAGGGCCGGCTGCTGGCGTCCAAGGCAGGCACCCGGTACGTCCAGTCACGGACGGCCGCCGGTGGCCAGTCCCAGCAACGTTTCGCCCGGCGGCGCGCCAACCAGGCGGATGCCCTGGTGGACGCCGTGGCGGCCCAGGCGGAACCCATCTTTGCCGCGGCCGGCTTTGAATACCTGGTTCCCGGCGGCGACCGGAGCCTTGCGGAGCTGGTCCTGGCCCACCCCTCGCTCCGGCCCTACGCCACCTTGCCGAGGTTGGCGTACCTGGATGTGCCGGAACCGCGTGCCGCCGTCCTGAAAAAAGCCGCGGCCGATGCCTGCTCCGTCCGGATCCAGGTGACGGAACCCGCGTAGGCCGTCTCCGTGAAGCCGGTCAGCAGCCGGTCCGGGCCCGCTGCGGCCGTTCCTGCCGGTACTCGTAGCGCCCCGTTTCGACAAACCCGGCTGCCGCGTAGAGCTGTTGCGCACCGGTGTTGGCCGCCGTCACCAGCAACCAGTAGTTGGCCAGCCCGCGGGCAGCGCCGGCATCCAGCAGGGCCTCCAGGACCTGGCTGGCGTACCCGCGGCGGCGGGCGTCCGGGTGGGTGGCCATGCTGTAGATCCCGCCCCAACCGGGGTGCTGCGCAGGCAGGGCAAGGCGGCCGACGGCGGCAGGCTGGCCGCCGGGATCGCGCACCAGGGCGTACAGGGCGGGGCAGCCCGTCAGGATGGTGCGGGCTGTCGCCATGGCGGCGTCACCGCCGCGGCCGTCCACCTGCCACCACAGCCGGAGCCACTCCGCGGACGGTTCAGCGGCGGTTTCGACGTCGGGGTCTGGGCCTGCGGCCGCTTGCCAGGGCCCCCGGGCCATAACAAGGGTTTCGGACTGCCGGGTGAAACCCTCGGTATCCAGGAACTGATGGAGCGCCGTGCCGGCCGGGCCTGCCATCAGCTGGAAGATGACGGGCAACCGCCGGCTGCGGTACCAGGCCCGGGCCTGCCGCAGGAGCACGGCCGGGTCGCTGCCGGCCGGTTCCGGCCGGGGCCAGATGGAGTTGGCCCGCTGCGTGACGCCGTCGGCGGCCCGCAGGACCCAGCTGCCAACGTTTTCCCGGTCCGGCGCGGGCCAGGCGGCGTCCATGGCGCCCTCCAGCCCGGCGAGGGGGTCCGGCGTGGTTCCGGCGGCTGGTGTGGTCACTGGCATTCCTTCGTTAACGGCAGGAGGCTCCCGGCTGGCGCGGGGAGCCTCCTGCAGCGCCGTGCGCCGGGTTGCGGGCCTAGTTGGCTGCGGTGGCCTTGGCGGCACCGGCCGGTTTGGCTTCGGGCTTGAAGTCCACGCCGGCTTCCTTGCGCTGCTGGGCCGTGATGGGCGCCGGCGCGGCGGTCAGCGGGTCGTAGCCGTTGCCCGTCTTGGGGAAGGCGATGACGTCGCGGATGGACTCCACACCGGAGAGCAGTGCCACAACGCGGTCCCAGCCGAAGGCGATGCCGCCGTGCGGCGGGGCGCCGTACTTAAAGCCCTCCAGCAGGAAGCCGAACTTCTCCTGGGCGTCCTCTTTCGAGAGTCCCATGACCTCGAAGACACGTTCCTGGACGTCGCTCTGGTGGATACGGATGGAGCCGCCGCCGATTTCGTTGCCGTTGCAGACGATGTCGTAGGCGTAGGCCAGTGCCGGCTCGGGGTCGGTGTCGAAGGTGGCCAGGAACTCGGGCTTCGGCGAGGTGAACGCGTGGTGCACGGCGGTCCACTTGCCGGCGCCCACTGCCACGTCACCGGAGGCGACGGCGGCGGCGGCAGGTTCAAACATCGGCGCGTCCACCACCCAGCAGAAGGCCCAGTCGGCCGGGTTGATCAGGCCGGTGCGGTGGCCGATCTCCACGCGGGCAGCGCCCAGGAGGGCGCGGGCCGCTGACTTCTCACCAGCGGCGAAGAAGATGCAGTCGCCGGGCTGTGCGCCCACGGCGCCGGCCAGGCCTTCGCGCTCGGTGTCCGTGAGGTTCTTGGCAACGGGGCCGGCCAGTTCGCCGTCCTCCTTGAAAAGGACGTACGCCAGGCCCTTGTGGCCGCGCTGCTTGGCGAATTCCTGCCAGCCGTCCAGGGTACGGCGTGGCTGCGAGGCGCCGCCCGGCATCACCACGGCACCCACGTAGGGTGCCTTAAAGACGCCGAAGTTGGTGTCCTTGAAGAAATCGGTAAGTTCCGTAAGCTCCACACCAAAACGCAGGTCCGGCTTGTCCGATCCGAACCGCGCCATGGCGTCGTGGTACGTGATGCGCTGGATGGGCGTGGGGATCTCCACGTCGATCAGCTTCCACAGCGCGCTGACGATGCCTTCGCCCAGGGCGATGATGTCGTCCTGCTCCACGAAGCTGGCTTCGATGTCCAGCTGGGTGAATTCCGGCTGGCGGTCCGCGCGGAAGTCCTCATCGCGGTAGCAGCGGGCGATCTGGTAGTACTTCTCGAAGCCGCCCACCTGCAGCAGCTGTTTGAAAAGCTGCGGCGACTGCGGCAGGGCGTACCAGGAACCCGGCGCCAGGCGTGCCGGAACCACAAAGTCGCGGGCGCCTTCCGGCGTCGAACGCGTCAGCGTGGGCGTCTCGATCTCAACGAAGCCGTCCTGGTGGAGCAGGTCGCGCGCCACCCGGTTGGCTTCGGAGCGGAGCCGCAGGTTGCGGGCGGGGCCGGGGCGGCGCAGGTCCAGGTAGCGGTGCTTCAGCCGCGCTTCCTCGCCCACTTCGACGTGCTCATCGATCTGGAACGGCAACGGGTCAGAGGTGTTGAGGATGGTGACGTCCTCGGCGATGACCTCGACGGCGCCGGTGGCCAGCGCGGGGTTTTCGTTGCCGTCGGGACGCTTGGAGACGGTGCCGGTGACCTGCAGGACGTACTCGTTGCGCAGCCCGTGGAACACTTCTTCTTCGCGGACCACAACCTGGGCCACGCCGGATGCATCGCGGAGATCCACGAAGGCCACACCACCGTGGTCACGACGGCGGCCCACCCAGCCGGCCAGGGTTACGGTTTGTCCAATGTGCTCGGAACGAAGGGATCCGAGGTCATGTGTGCGCAGCACAGCACGCCTTTCTGCGGGAAAACAGTGGGAAGTCAATAGGATCGCTGCGGGAGCAATCCCGATCGAGTTTACCCGCTGGAAGGACACCCGTACCCCATGGACGCACACCGGCAGCTTGAGCGGCGGCTCACCACCGCCGATGCCACCGCGATCGGACTCGGCTCGATGCTGGGCGCCGGCGTGTTTGTGGTGTTTGGCCCGGCCGCCGCCCTGGCTGGAACGCTGCTGCCCGCCGCGGTGGCCATTGCCGGCGCCGTGGCGTACTGCAATGCGGTGGCTTCGGCTGCCTTGGCCGCCCGGTATCCCACCAGCGGCGGCACCTACGTTTACGGTCGGAAGCAGCTGGGCGAGTGGGCCGGGTTCCTGGCCGGCTGGGGCTTTGTGACGGGAAAAACGGCGTCGTGCGCGGCGATGGCCCTGACGTTCGGCAGCTACGTTGGCGGCGGCTACGCCATCCCCGTTGCCGTGGCAGCGGTGGTGGCACTCACCGGCGTGAACCTCCTTGGCATCACCCGCACGGCGCTGCTGACGCGCATCCTCCTCGGTGTGGTTCTTGCGGTCCTCGCATTTGTGGCCGTTGCCGCCGTGGCCGGTCCGCATCCGGCAGCTGCCGCTTCGCCGGACATCGCCGGCGGGGCTGCGGGTGTGCTGCCAGCGGCGGGGTTGATGTTTTTTGCGTTTGCCGGTTACGCCCGGATTGCCACTTTGGGCGAGGAGGTCAAAAATCCGGCCCGGACCATCCCCCGCGCCATCCTGGCCGCCCTGGCCGGGGCCTTTGCCATCTACCTGCTGCTGGCAGGACTGCTCCTGAACCATCTTTCGGCCGGGCGGCTCGCAGCGTCCCGCACTCCCCTGCTGGACGCCGTGCTTGCCTCCGGCCTGGCCGGAGGCGCACCGATCGTGCAGGCAGGCGCTGCTGCCGCGTGCCTGGGCGCGCTGCTGGCGCTCATCACGGGTGTGGGCCGCACGGGCCTGGCGATGGCCCGTGCGGGCGACCTGCCGCGCTTCCTGGCGAAGGTAAGCGGCAAACGGACGGTACCGGTGGCCGCCGAACTCAGCGTAGCCGCCGTCGTGATCCTGCTCCTGCTCACCAGCGACGTGATGACGGTGGTGGGCTTCTCCAGTTTCGGGGTGCTGGTGTACTACGCCGTCGCCAACGCCGCTGCGTTCACCCTTCCCGCGCATCCCAGGTACGCCCCGCGGTGGCTTAATGCCGTGGGCGTAGTGGCCTGCGTCGGGCTGGCACTGACCCTCCCGCCGGCACCGGTGCTGGCCATGGTGGCAGTCCTGGCGGCGGGCGCGGCGGGCCGGTGGCTGGTCCTGCGGCGCCGCCGCTGAGTCCGTGGAGTGTCTTTAAGCCGGCGGATCAAGCCGTGGTGCTCACCTGGACGGAAAGGTCGGCAGCGGGCGGCGCCCACGTTCCGGGCTCCGCCGGCACCTGCTCGCCGGTGCGGATGTCCTTGACCTGGTGCGCGCCGTCGTCGTCCGTGAACCAGACGAACGGGATGCCGCGGCGGTCCGCGAACTTGATCTGCTTGCCGAACTTGTCCGCTTTGGCCGCCACTTCGGTGGCGATCCCCCGGCTGCGCAGCTGGGCAGCAACGTCCTGCGCCGCGCCCCAGCTGTCATCGTGGGAGAGTGCCACCAGGACGGCCGTGGGGACCGAACGGGAGGCCTTGGCCAGGTCCTGGCTGAGGATCCGGGACACGAGGCGGGTGACCCCGATGGACAGTCCCACACCGGGGAACTTGCGGTTGCCCTTGGACGCCAGGGCGTCGTACCGGCCGCCGGAGCAGATGGAGCCCAGCTGTTCATGGCCCACCAGGACGGTTTCCACCACGGTGCCCGTGTAGTAGTCCAGGCCGCGGGCGATGCTCAGGTCCGCCACCACCTTGCCGGGGGCGCGCTGGACGGCCGCCTCGATGACCTGTTCCAGCTCGCTCAGGCCTTCATCCAGCAGCTCATTGCTGACCCCCAGCGCCTTGACCTGCGCCACGAAGGACGTGTCCTCGGTGCGGATCCCGGCCAGCTGCAGCGCCTTCCGCGCCTGCTCCTCCGTGGCGCCCAGTTCGGACTGGAGGAGGCCGGCCACTTTGTCGGCGCCGATTTTCTCCAGCTTGTCGATGCTCCGCAGGACTCCAGCGGTATCGTCAAGGCCGATCCCCCGGTAGAAGCCCTCCGCCAGCTTGCGGTTGTTGATCCGGAGCCGGAAGTCCGGGATGGGCAGGGCGCTGAGGGCTTCGGCGATGACCAGGGCAATCTCCACGTCGTAGCGGAACGGCAGCCCGCCGTCGCCCACCACGTCGATGTCCGCCTGGGTGAACTCGCGGGCACGGCCTTCCTGGGGCCGTTCGCCGCGCCACACCTTCTGGATCTGGTAGCGCCGGAACGGGAAAGCCAGGTGGCCGGCGTTCTCAACCACGTAGCGGGCAAAAGGCACGGTGAGGTCGAAGTGCAGCGCCAGCGCCTGTGGGTCGGCTTTGCCTTTTGCGTCGCCTTCGTCGTCCTGGAGCCGGCTCAGTCCGTAGACTTCCTTGTCGATTTCGCCCTTGCGCAGCAGCTGGCCCACCGTTTCCACGGCCCGGGTCTCGATCGAGGAGAAGCCGTGCAGTTCGAAAACGCGGCGCAGCGTGTCCAGGACATGCAGCTCCACCAGCCGCTCCTCGGGAAGCCACTCGGGGAATCCGGACAGGGAGGCGTTGCGTGCCATGGTGGAAGATCTCCTCATCGTGTACGGCTGCCGGGCACGCCATGCGGCCCGAAACGGGCGGCTAGGGGCGGCTGTCCAGCCAGTCATGCATAAACTGTGTGCGGCAGTCAGTTTATGCGCCATCCTTGTGCATCTCTAATGCGGCGGGCGGTGCGGCCCGGCCGCCACATCCCTGCATCACGGGCCGGAAGGCTCCGGTGCGGCAGCCCGACTCACGAGGAGGACCCTTGGCGGCCAGTTCCCGCAACGCCCGCGAAACCAAACGGCGCATCCAGCAGATGGAAGCCAAACGTGAGCTCCGGCGTGTGCAGGAGGGCCGCCGCAAGCGCGACAACCTTGTGGCCGCCGGTGCCGGCGCCACCGCCGTGGTCCTCGCCGTCGTCCTCCAGCTCACCGCGTTTTCCGGGAACCCTACCGAGGACGAATACGCGGCCGCGCAGGCCGGCCTGACGAACCCGTCGGCGTCCGCGGAACCCACCCCCAGCCCCGCCCAGACCGCCAACGGACCCGATATCCCTGCTCCGGACACCGCCGCCGGGAAGACCTTCACGGGGGACCTGGTGCTTAACGGCAGCCCGCTGGGCGTTGAGATTGACGGCACCAAGGCGCCGCAGGCCGCAGCCGTCCTGTCGGCGCTGAGCACCGAGGGCTACTACAACGGAAAAGGCTGCCACCGCCTGACCACCGGCGAATCGTTCGGGCTCCTGCAGTGCGGTTCAACGGACGGCACCGGGAACGCCGACGCCGCGTTCACGTGGGGGCCGCTGGAAAACACGCCCACGGACAACGTCTATCCGGCGGGCAGCATTGCCGTGGCCAGGAGCGCGAACAACGCTTACGGCAACGGCCGGCAGTTCTTCATTGTGTACAAGGACACGGCAATTCCCGCGGACACTGCGGGTGGCTACACGGTGGTGGGCAAGGTGACGTCCGGCCTTGAAACGGTGGCCAATCTTGCGGCCGCAGGCATCACGCCGGTCACCAGCGACACGGACGGCTCGCCACGGGAACCAGTCACGATAGACTCGTTCTCTCTGAAGTAGGCGCCCTGGCCTCCGGCCCGGGCGCAGTACGTGAGTATTTTCCTCCAAGCGAAAGACTTTTAGCGGTGACAGACAGTCAGAAATCCGACGAAACAGCAACAGACCTGACCGAGGTGGCCCCGGTGGCCGAGGCCCCAGGCGCTGATGCAACCACCACAACTGCGGCTCCGGCTGAGGAGGCTCCCGTTGCGGACGCCCCTTCTGAGGAGGCTCCGGCTCAGGAGGCTCCTGCTGAGGAGACCCCGGCGGCTGCCGCTCCCGCAGAGGAGGCTCCGGCGGCTGGCGCACCCGCCGAGGTGACCCCTCCAGCGGAAGCGCCCGCGGCACCGGCCGCGCGGCCTGCTGCCCCGTCACCCGCCGCTTTTGCGTCCCGGCCCAAGCCCGCTGCTGCCGCACCGGCTGCCGCGTCGGTCCAGGCTCCTTCCGCAACCTCACTGGCCGAGGCCGCAAAGTGGGGCCGCGTTGAGGGTGACGGCCACGTATTCCTGACCATCGACGGCGGCGAACACCCCGTGGGCCAGTACCCGGATGTCAGCAACGACGAGGCCCTGGCCTACTTCGCGCGCAAATTCGACGATGTCCTTGCCCAGGTTGTCCTGCTGGAGCAGCGGGTGGCTTCCAAGGCCCCCAGCACCGACATGCAGAAGACCGTGACGCACTTGCGCGAGCAGCTTGCCGAGCGCAACATGGTGGGCGACCTCCGCTCAGCAGAGGCCCGCCTGGACAGCCTCGCGGGCCAGATCACCGAGCTGGAGAAGACAGAAAAGGCGGAGCACGACGCCGTCCGCACCGCCGAGCTCGCCGCCCGGGAAGCCATAGTGGCCGAGGCCGAACAGATTTCCGGCCAGGACCCCGCGCAGACGCAGTGGAAGACCTCCTCCGCCCGGATGAACGACCTCTTCGAAAGCTGGAAGACCGCGCAGAAGAGCGGCGTCCGCCTGGGCCGCAGCAATGAGGACCAGCTGTGGAAGCGGTTCCGTGCCGCCCGCACGGTGTTCGACAGGCACCGTCGGGCCTACTTCTCGCAGCTGGACAGCAACAACTCCGCGGCAAAGTCCGCTAAGGAAAAGCTGATCGCCGAAGCCGAGGAACTGTCGGGCTCAACCGACTGGGGTTACGCAGCCGGCGAGTACCGCCGCCTGATGGACCAGTGGAAAGCTTCCCCGCGCGCCAGCCGCAAGGACGACGACGCGCTGTGGGCCCGGTTCCGTGCCGCCCAGGACGTCTTCTTCACCTCACGCCAGGCTGCCAACGATGAGATCGACCAGGAGTACTCGGTCAACCTCACCGCCAAGGAAGCCCTGCTCAGCGAAGCCACTGCCATCCTCCCGATCAAGGACCTCGGCGCCGCGAAGAAGGCCCTGCAGTCCGTCCGGGACCGCTGGGAAGAAGCCGGCAAGGTGCCCCGTGCCGATATGGGACGCATCGAAGCCGGTCTCCGCAAGGTTGAGGACGCAGTGCGCCACGCCGAGGAAGAGCAG
Organism: Arthrobacter sp. Leaf141; assembly: GCF_001424565.1. Taxonomy (GTDB): domain Bacteria; phylum Actinomycetota; class Actinomycetes; order Actinomycetales; family Micrococcaceae; genus Arthrobacter. The sequence continues at coordinate 16,528 of NZ_LMOL01000010.1, read as the reverse complement.
TGGCAGCGCTCCAACCCGGAGCGTAAGGCCCGCACCAACAGCGCCCTGTCCCAGCTGGAATCCGCCATCGCGGGCCTGCAGGATGACCTGGCCAAGGCCGAGAAGACCGGCGACCAGCGCAAAATCAAGGCAGCCCAGGAGGCCCTCGAGGCGCGCCAGGCCTGGCTTGACCAGATCCAGCGCTCGGCCAGCGAACTGAGCTGAACCTTGGTGGCGGATCTGCGGCGCTGACCGCTGCGCCACCAACAGACCACAGGTCCGGGCCCGGTTATCCACATGACCGGGACCGGGCCTGTGTCAGTTAACGCTCCCGGGGCAGGATTGACGGATGGCATCCCCTCCAGCCCCGCCCGGCAGTCCCGGGCACCAGTTTCCCGACTTGTATGTCCCAGGGTTGCCCTTTGCGTGGCCGGAACTCCAGGCGCTGGCAGCTGACGGGCTGCTGGCAAGAATCCACCAGCACGGCTATGTCCTGCCGGAAGTCCAGGTATCGAGCCAGCTGCGGGCCCGGGCGGCAGCGGGTGCTGTCCCCTTACAGGTCCGCCGCAGGGTGGTGGCAGGCCGCATGACCGCTGCCTGGATTTACGGCTGCGCGGCTGAACCGGACCGGCTGGCGCTGCTGGTGGACGCCAAGCGCCGCGTCTCCAGCCTGCGCAACACCAGGGGCTGCACCCTGCACGAGGTGAGGCTCGGGCCTTTCGATGTGGTCAGCCTGGGCGGCCTGATGGTCTCCAGCCCGCTGCGGACAGCCGTGGACGTGGCCCTCCACGTGGAGGAGGGCCGCGCCGTCCCTGCACTGGCGAACCTCCTTGCCAGGCCGCAGAATGACGTCAGGCTCAGGTTGCTGGTGCTGGCCATCGAGGCGTCACCGCGGGTGCCCCACAAACGCGCTGCCCTGGCCAAACTGGCCAGGTTAGCTCCGACGCTTGTTCCCGGTGGTGCGGTACACGTCGAAGACCCCGTCGATCCTGCGGACGGCGCTCAGGACGTGGCTGAGGTACTTGGGGTCCCCCATCTCGAAGGCGAACTTTGAGATGGCCACGCGGTCGGTGGAGGTGTGCACACTTGCAGCCAGGATGTTGACGTGGTTCTCGGACAGGATCCGGGTGACGTCGGACAGCAGGGATTTCCGGTCCAGGGCTTCCACCTGGATTTCCACAAGGAAAACGCTGGATTGGGTGGGTGCCCAGTCCACGTCGACAATCCGGTCCGGCTGGTCTTTCAGGTCCGATATGTTGGTGCAGTCGGTACGGTGCACGGAAACGCCAGAGCCCCGGGTGACGAAGCCCAGAATGGGGTCGGGCGGGACCGGCGTGCAGCACCGGGCGAGCTTGACCCACACGTCGCCTACGCCGCGGACCACCACGCCCGAGTCCGAGAAACGTGCCTTGGTCACCTGGGTCGGAATGCTGACTTCGGTGATGTCGTCGTCGGCGTTCTCGTTGCCGCCCAGGCTCTCCACGAGCTTTTCCATCACGGACTGCGCGGACGTATGACCGTCGCCCACCCCGGCGTAGAGGCCGGAAATGTCCACGTACTTGAACTCTTCGGCCACCGCGGCAAGTGCCTCGTGGGTCATCAGGCGCTGCAACGGCAGGTTCTGCTTCCGCATGGCACGGGTCAGCAGTTCCTTGCCCCTGTCGATGGCTTCTTCGCGGCGTTCCTTGCTGAACCACTGCCGGATCTTGTTCCGGGCCCGGGCGCTCTTGACGAAGTGCTGCCAGTCCTGGCTGGGGCCGGCGCCTTCGGCTTTCGAGGTGAAGATCTCCACCCAGTCGCCATGGTTCAGTTCGCTGTTGAGCGGCACCAGTTTGCCGTTGACGCGGGCGCCGATGGTCCGGTGCCCCACCTCTGTGTGCACCGAGTATGCGAAGTCCACGGGGGTGGACCCGGCCGGAAGGGCCATCACCTCACCCTTGGGCGTGAAGACAAACACTTCGCGGGCGTTGATTTCAAACCGCAGCGAATCGAGGAACTCGCCGGGATCGGAGGTCTCCTGCTGCCAGTCCACCAGGGAACGCAGCCACCCCATGTCACCGTCGCGCGGGCTCCCCGGCCCCACCGCGGTCCTGTTGGGCTGGTCCTTGTACTTCCAGTGCGCCGCCACGCCGTATTCAGCCCGGCGGTGCATTTCGTGGGTCCTGATCTGGATTTCCACGGGTTTGCCGCCGGGACCAATCACCGTGGTGTGCAGCGACTGGTACATGTTGAACTTGGGCATCGCGATGTAATCCTTGAACCTGCCCGGCAAGGGGTTCCAGCGCGAATGCATGGTGCCCAGGGCCGCGTAGCAGTCCCGGACGGAGTCCACCAGGACACGGACGCCCATCAGGTCGTTGATATCGTCAAAGTCCTTGTCGCGGACAATCATCTTCTGGTAGATGGAGTAGTAGTGCTTGGGCCGGCCGGTGATGGTCGCCTTGATCCGTGCCGTGCGGAGGTCATCCGTGATCTGGTCCCGGATCACCCCGAGGCTCTTTTCCCGTTCGGGGGTGCGGTCCCCCACCATCCGGACAATCTCTTCGTACACCTTGGGATACAGGGCGGCGAACGACAGATCCTCGAGCTCCCACTTGATGGTGTTCATACCCAGCCGGTGGGCCAGCGGGGCGAAGATTTCGAGGGTTTCGCGCGCCTTGCGGGCCGAGGACTCAGCGGAGACAAAACGCCACGTGCGGGCGTTGTGCAGGCGGTCGGCCAACTTGATCATCAGCACGCGGATGTCCTTGGCCATGGCCACAACCATTTTGCGGACGGTCTCGGACTGGGCCGCCTCGCCGAAGCTGACCTTGTCCAGCTTGGTGACGCCGTCCACCAGCATGGCCACTTCCGGACCGAAGTCGCGTTTCAGGTCCGCCAGTGTGTATGGGGTGTCCTCCACGGTGTCGTGCAGGAGCGCCGCGGCCAGGGTGGTGCCGCTGAGGCCCAGTTCGGCGAGGATGGTGGCCACCGCAACGGGGTGGGTGATGTAGGGATCGCCGCTCTTGCGCTTTTGCCCGCGGTGGCTTTGTTCAGCAACGTCGAAGGCGCGTTGGATGAGGTCGAAGTCCTCTTTGGGGTTGTTGGCGCGGACAGTCCGCAGCAGGGGTTCCAGGATGGGCGAGTAACTCGCCGCGCCGCGGCCGGTCAGCCGTGCCAGCCGGGACCGGGTCCGTTCCCGGCGGCCCGGAAAGGTGGGTCGCGAGCCGGAGTTGTCAACCGGTACCAGGGAACCCGGGCGCGCCGCAGGCGCAGTCCCTGCCTGCACGTCGGCAGGGACTTTACCCTGAGCCGCAGTAGCCGACGCCGAACGTTCTTCCAATGAAGTACCCCTCACCACCGTTTAATTACCTCAGTCTATTCCTCAGCGCGTCGAGTTCTCTAACCGGCCCCAAATAACGGATGGGCCGCACGGCGCAATGAATACGCTGTACGGCCCATCCGTGGACGTGCGGTGCCGGCCTTAGGCTGTGGCAGCCTCTGCAGCCGGCGTGTTCCCGGCCGACGCGGCGCGCCGCTGCTCCACCCGCTTCTCCTGTTTGAGCAGGTCGGGTTCCTTCTGGCGCAGCAGTGCGTACATGGGGGCTGCCACAAAAATGGTGGCAGCCGTGCCGATCAGGATGCCAACGAACAGTGCCAGCGACAGGTCACGCAAGGTGCCCGCCCCCAGCAGGCCGGCACCGATGAACAGGATGGCGCCCACGGGCAGGATCGCAACCATCATCGTGTTGATGGACCGGACCAGGGTCTGGTTGACCGCCAGGTTGACCTCCTCGGCGAAGGTACGCCGGGTGGAGGCGTCCAGCTCGGAGGTGTTTTCCCGGATCTTGTCGAACACCACCACCGTGTCGTACAGCGAGTAGCTGAGCACGGTCAGGAAGCCGATGATGGCGGACGGTGTGACCTCAAAGTCGCTGAGGGCATAGACCCCGGCCGTGATGAACATGGTCACCACCATGCCGGCTATCGCGGACAGCGACATTTTCCAGGTCCGGAAGTACAACGCCATCAGCACCGCAGCCAGCAGCACAAAGACCACCAGGCCGATCAGCGCCTGCTTTGTCACGTCAGCACCCCAGGTGGGGCCCACGAACGTGGACGTCACCTCGTCGACGGTGACCCCGTAGGCCGTGGCGAGGCCTTCCTTGATCCGGAGGGTCTCGTCATCGGTGAGTTTGTCCGTTTGGATCCGCATGGTGGTTCCGGCCACGTTGGCGACGCGCGGAACACTGCCCGCAACGACGTCCGTGACAACCTGCTCGCCCAGGGCGGCGTCCGTGCTCTGGACGTTGGAGACCGTGAATTCAGAGCCGCCCCGGAACTCGATGCCCAGGTTGAACCCGCCCTTGGCCACCGGAATGATGATGGACAGGGCCACCCCCACGGCCGCGATGATGAACCAGATCTTTTTGGCGCCCACGAAGTTGTAGGACCGCTTGCCGGTGTAAAGCTCGTTACCGAAATTGGCGAAGCTTGGCATTACTTGTTCTCCTTCGCTGCGTTCTTCGACGAGCCCGCAAGCTGCTCCTGCTTTTCGGCCAGGCGGCGTTCGGCGATGGTCATCCGGCGTTCTGCCTCTGCGGCCGCACCGGTGTTCTTCGTCCGGACCACGCCCGGTTTGTCCTCAGGGGTACGCACGCGGCCGGCACCACGGTACAGCGGCACGGCTCCGAGCTTCTTGGGGTCAAGGCCGGAGAACCGGTGGCCCTCGCCGAAGAACTTGGTGCGCGCCAGCAGCTGCAGGGTCGGGTGGGTGAACATAAACACCACAAGGAGGTCCGCCAGGGCCGTCAGGCCCAGGGTGAACGCGAAGCCGCGGACGTTGCCCACCGCTACGAAGTACAGGACCAGGGCGGCGAGGAGGTTGACGGCCTTGGAGGCCAGGACCGTGCGCTTGGCACGCTTCCAGCCGTTTTCGACGGCGGATACCAGGCCGCGGCCTTCGCGCAGTTCATCGCGGATGCGTTCGAAGTAGACGATGAACGAGTCCGCTGTCTGGCCGATGGCAACGATGATGCCTGCCACGCCGGCCAGCGACAGCCGGTAGTTCTCAGTCCAGCCGAGGATGGCGATGGCAAGATAGGTCAAAGCGCCTGCCACCACCAGGGAGGCGATGGTGACCAACCCCAGCGCGCGGTACTGGAACAGCGAGTAGACCACCACCAGCAGGAGCCCGATGATGCCGGCCAGGAGGCCCATGCGCAGCTGTTCACCACCCAGGGTGGCGGAAATCTGCTGGTCACTCTGGATCTCGAAGCTGATGGGAAGCGCACCGAACTTCAGCTGGTCGGAGAGAGCCTTGGCGGACGCTTCGGTGAAGCCGCCGGTGATCTGCGGCCGGCCGTCGGTGATGACTGCCAGGGACCGGGGGGCGGAGATAACCTGGTCGTCCAGGACAATGGCGAACTGGGCCTTGGGGTCGCTGCCCGACTCGCCGCCGGCCGCCACGTAGAACTGGTTCAGGCGTTCGGTGACCTCTTTGAACTTGGCAGTACCCTCGTCGTCGAACTGGATGTTCACTGCCCAGTCATTGGTGACCGCGCCCTGCGCACCCTGCTGGAGCTGGAAGGAGGACGTGACAATGCTGCTGCCCTTGACCTCCACCGGACCCAGGATGTACTTGATGGCAGGTGCGGTCTCGGTGGCGGGCTCGCAGGTGACCAGCGGCTTGGCCGGATCGGAGCGTTCCAGCTCCTCCTGTGCCGGGTTGTCGCAGTCCAGCGCCTCGAACTCGCGGTAGATCTCGGGAGTGATCCAGTTGACGTCGCTGCTGTTGGCCGGCTCCGCCGTGGGCTTCGGCAGCTGGTCCTCGGGCGCCCGGGACTCTTCGGGAACCACCGCGCCGGCACCGTTGAGCAGCACGGGGCGGAAGTTCATGTCTGCGGAGGCCTGGATCAGGTCGCGGGTTTCCTTGGACGGCACGCCGGGGAGGCTCACCACTACGTTGCGCCCGGACTGCGTGCTGATTTCAGCTTCGGAGACGCCGGAGCCGTCGACGCGCTGCCGGATGATCGAGACGGCCTGGTTGAGCTGCTCTTCGTTAATGTCCGAACCGCCCTCCACCTTGGGCGCCAGGATCATCTGGGTGCCGCCTTCAAGGTCCAGTGCCAGTTTCGGCGCCCAGCTTGCCTGCCCGGCGAGGGTCCCGCCGGCCAGGACCGCAGTCAGGACGGCGAGGATAACGCCGAGCCAGACCAGGACCCTGAGGCCTGATTTCTTAGGGCCAGTTCGTGCCATTGTCGATCTTTCTCTTATTCACGGAGGAACCGCCGGTGCATGTCTGCACCGGCGGTTGTCCGCAGCGGTAGAGGTGAGTGGGGCGGCAGCGGAACTAGCTGTCCTTTTTGCCTTCGTCGTTGAGGCGCTTCATCGTCTCGTCCGGGGTCTCCAGCGGTGCCGCGGTGGTTCCGGCCTCCTGGCCGGTGAGTGAGGAGGCATCATCCGGTACGGCCGGGGCTTCGTCTTCCGGCACTGCCGTGGGCTCAACGACCTTGGTGACGGCCTGGCGGTGGACGGTGGCCAGGTTGCCCGGGGAGAGTTCCAGGGTGACCTTGTTCTCGGCGTCGTCGATCTCGACGATGCGGCCGAAGAGGCCGAAGCTGGTCATCACTTCAACGCCGGGAGCGAACTGCGATTGGAGTTGCGCCTGCTGCTGCTGCGTCTTCTTGTTGCGGCGGAACATCATGAAGATGAAAACGCCAAGCATGACGAAGAGGAGAATTGACATTAAATCCAAGGGAAAAATCCGTTCTTTACTTACCTAGCCGGTTTTCCGGCACCGTCGGCTTGTTCCCTCCGCCGGCCGTGCGCACGGAAACCCTGACGGATTTCCCAACAGCCCGGGGCAGCCGGAATCACAGTGGCCGCAGGAACAAAGACCCGAACGTGCCGGGCGTCATACCAGTCTAGGGGGAAAAGCTGAACGGAGCCTGCTATTGGCTCTCCGGATCCCAGCCGGACGACGGCCAGACAGGTTCAACGGCAGGTTCAAACAGGTCCAGCTGCTCCTGGCCGAAGGCTCCGGCGGGAACGGCGTACCCCAAGTGGGTCCAGGCCGGAGCCATCGCGATCCTGCCCCGGGGGGTGCGGCCCAGCAGCCCCTCCCGGACCAGGAATGGCTCGGCCACCGTTTCCACGGTTTCCGTTTCCTCGCCCACGGCGATGGCCAGCGTGGACAGGCCCACAGGCCCGCCGCCGAATTTGGTGATAAGCGCCTCAAGCACGGCACGGTCAAGCCGGTCAAGGCCCTTTTTATCCACTTCGTACATGTCCAGGGCCGCGGAGGCTGCCCTGGCGTCGATTTGTTCGATGCCGTGGACCAGGGCCCAGTCGCGTACCCGGCGCAGCAGCCTGTTGGCGATACGTGGGGTTCCCCGGGACCGGCCGGCGATTTCGCTGAACCCTGCAGAGTTGACCTTGAGGTCCAGCAGCCCCGCCGAGCGGCGCAAAACGAGTTCCAGTTCGGAAACCGAGTAGAACTCCAGATGGCCCGTGAACCCGAACCGGTCCCGCAGGGGCCCGGGGAGCAGGCCCGCGCGGGTCGTTGCACCCACCAGGGTGAACGGCGGCAGTTCCAGCGGAATGGCAGTGGCACCGGCCCCCTTGCCCACCACAATGTCCACCCGGAAATCCTCCATGGCCATGTACAGCATTTCCTCGGCCGGCCGAGACATCCGGTGGATTTCGTCGAGGAACAGGACCTCGCCCTCGGAGAGGGAAGACAGGATGGCCGCGAGGTCACCGGCGTGCTGGATGGCCGGGCCGCTGCTGATGCGCAGCGGGGCGTTCATTTCGGCGGCCACGATCATGGCCAGGGTGGTTTTGCCCAACCCGGGCGGACCCGAGAACAGGACGTGATCTGCGCTGCGGCCGCGCATCCTGGACGCCTGCAGCACCAGGGAGAGCTGTTTGCGTACCCGGTGCTGGCCAACGAAGTCGTCCAGGTTCTTGGGCCGGAGGGCGGCTTCAATGGCCCGCTCCTCGGGCTCCTCCCCCGCTGCCACCAGTGACGGTTCAGCCACGGCTGCCTATGCGGTTGCCGGCCCGCGCGCCGTCCTGGCCCAGCCAGCGGAGCGTGGTGCGCAGGATTTCCGCGACGTTGCCCCGGAACGAGACTTCGGGATCGTCGGCGAGGGCCTTGTCGATGCTGGCGGAGGCGTCCTTCTCGGACCAGCCCAGGCTGGTCATGGCGGCCACCACCTGCGGCTTCCAGGCAGCTTCGGCGGCCGTGGGCACCCCTGCGGCGCCGGCCGTTCCGTGCGGCACCAGCTTTCCGGCCAGTTCCAGGACAATCCGGGCGCCAACCTTGGGGCCGATACCCGGCACCTTGGTGAAGGTTTTGCTGTCGCCACTGTGCGCAGCCACCCGGATGGCCTCCGGCTCGTGGACCGCCAGGACTGCCAGCGCCAGCCGGGGACCCACACCGCTGACGCTCAGCAGGATGTCGAAAACTTCCCGCTCGTCATCCGAGGCGAACCCGAAAAGCGTCAGTGAATCCTCACGCACTATCAGTGACGTGAACAGCTTGCCTTCCTCACCGACGTGCAGTCGGCTGAGGGTCTGCGGTGTGGCGTTGACGCTCATGCCGGCGCCGTTGAGGTCGATGACGGCCGTGGACAGGCCTACGTGGGCTACTGTTCCGCGAAGAAAACTGATCAAGGCCGTACTCCTGGTGTACTGCCGGCCGTTGTGGTCAACGCCGGCTATCCGAACATATCTACGAATACCCTAGCAAGCGGCCGGGGCAATCATCGCCCGCGCCGCGCTTTTGCTTCCGCCTCGGCCCACGCCCGTTGGGCCGCCGTAAGCGATGAGCTGCCGGGACCCGTGGTGGCCACAGCCGCCCCGCTGCCGGCCCGCCACGCATGCGTGATGGCGAGGGCCAACGCGTCGGCGGCGTCCGCCGGGCGGGGAGGAGCGTCCAGCCGCAGGATCTTGGTCACCAGCTTGGTCACCGCATCCTTATTGGACGTGCCGCTCCCGGTCACCGCGGCCTTGACCTCGGACGGCGTGTGCATGGCCACCGGGATGCCGCGCCGCGCCGCCGCAGCAATCACCACGCCTGAGGCCTGGGCCACGCCCATCACGGTACTGACGTTCAGCTGGGAGAAGACCCGTTCCACTGCGACCACGTGCGGTTCGTAGCGGTCCAGCCAGTCATCGATGGCCAGGGCGATCACCAGCAGCCGCTGGTCCAGGGACTGCTCCGGCGAGGTGCCCACCACGCCCACACCCACCATCGTGGCGCGGCGGTTGCGTTCAACATCCACCACGCCGATCCCGCAACGGGTGAGGCCCGGATCAACCCCCAGTACCCTGAGGGTCAAGTCCGGGCCTCCGCGGCGGGGTGCCGGCAGGTCACTCGGATTCCAGTGCGGCCTGCACTTCGCTGCTCAGGTCAGCGTTGCTGTAGACGTTCTGGACGTCGTCGAGTTCCTCCAGCGCGTCCGCGAGCTTCAGGAACTTCCGGGCGCCGTCGACGTCGAGTTCCACCTGCATGGACGGGACAAACTCGGCCTCATCGGTGTCGTACTCGATGCCGGCTTCCTTGAGCGCGTCGCGGATGGCCTGGAGGTCGGTGGGCTCGGAGTGGATCTCGAACGTCTCGCCGTTGTCCTTGACTTCCTCGGCGCCGGCATCGAGGACGGCCATCAGCACGTCATCCTCGGTGAGACCGTTCTTGGGCAGGTTCACCACGCCTTTGCGGGTAAAGAGGTAGCTGACGGAGCCGGGGTCGGCGATGGTGCCCCCGTTGCGGGAGATCGCGAGCCGGACCTCGGATGCGGCACGGTTTTTGTTGTCCGTGAGGCACTCGATCAGGAGGGCTGAGCCCTGCGGGCCGCGGGCCTCGTACATGATCTCGGTGTAGTCCACCACTTCGCCGGTGAGGCCGGCGCCGCGCTTGATGGCGCGGTCGATGTTGTCCGCGGGGACCGAGGTCTTTTTGGCCTTGGTGACAGCCAGTTCCAGGCCCGGGTTGCCGGAGAGGTCCGGGCCGCCCATGCGGGCAGCAACTTCGATGTTCTTGATCAGCTTGGCGAAGGATTTGGCGCGTCGGCTGTCAAGGATGGCTTTTTTGTGCTTGGTGGTTGCCCATTTGGAGTGGCCTGACATGCTTTACGCTTCTCCTCTGATCATGCGGATAAAAAGTTCGTGGATGCGCTTTTCGCCCGTCACTTCCGGGTGGAAGGAGGTGGCCAGCAGCTGGCCGGAACGCACTGCAACAATTCTAGCGGCCCCCGGCAATGCGGCGGCGTGGGACGCGTGGCCGGCGTCGGCCGGTTCCACCTGGGCCAGGACCTCCACGCCGGGACCAACCCGCTCAACCCAGGGGCCGCGGATGAATACTGCGTGCACCGGGGCGACGCCGGTTTCCGTGGCGCTGAAGTCCAGCCCCTTGAACTCAAGGTCCGTTTCGAAGGACTCACGCTGCCGGCCAAAGGCGTTGCGCCGGACGGTGATGTCCAGGCCGCCGAAGGTCTGCTGGGGCGCACCGGCCAGGTCGGTGGCGGGATCGGCGATGTCCTGGGCCAGGAGGATCATGCCGGCGCAGGAGCCGTAGACGGGCAGGCCGCCGGCGATGCGTTCGCGCAACGGATCAGCCAGCTCAAAGGCGCGGGCCAGCTTGTCGATCGCGGTGGACTCGCCGCCGGGAATGATCAGGCCGTCCAGTCCGTCCAGCTCCGCGGGCCGGCGCACGCTGACGCCATGGGCGCCTGTCGCCTCGGCGGCGCGGAGATGTTCCCGGAAGTCGCCCTGCAGGGCGAGCACCCCGATCCGCAGGCCGGAACCCGGGCGCGCGGGAGCAACAGGTAGGGAATTTGTCATCCATCCAGCATACGGTGCGGCGGTTGCGGGGCCCGCGGACAGGGGAAGCCTGCGGCGGTTCCATGCCGCTGCTGGGATATATTCGAACCATGTTCTACATCAGTGTTCCGCTCGGCAAGCTCGTCCGCCGGGTGTCCCGGCTCCGGGGCGGCGGCTCCGCCCTTCCCGGCCTGGTGGTCGAGAAAATCGATCCTGGCTTTATGCGGCGCACGCTGACCACCCTCCCCCATGGCGTGGCGGTGGTCAGCGGCACAAACGGCAAAACCACCACCACCAAAATGGTGGTGGAACTGCTCGAAAGCCAGGGCCTGACCGTGTTCACCAACCGGACGGGCAGCAACTTCACCCGCGGCGTGGCCGCTGCACTGTTGGGTGCCGTGGATTGGCGCGGCCGGCTCAAGGCGGATGTGGCGGTCCTGGAACTGGATGAAGCCCACGCCGTGCACTTCGTTAACAGTGTTCCGCCGCGGTACAGCCTGCTGCTGAACGTCCTGCGGGACCAGCTTGACCGGTTCGGCGAAATCGATAAAACTGCCCAGCTGCTCCAGCACATTGCGGACAAAACCACCGGCACCGTGGTGCTGAACCGCGAGGACCCGCGCGTGGCGCGGATCGCGGAGACCCTGACGGGGCAGGACGTCCGCTACTTCGGCCTCGACGATTCCCTGCTCAGTACGTTCCCCAACGACGACGACATGCGCACCGCTCCCGGCAGCCCCGCCCCGGCGGCCCTGCCGCAGAAGCCGGCTGCCGACGTCGTGCTCAGCACAGTGGGTGCGGACTCCGCTGCCTTTGAGTACGACGGCGGCACCGTCACCACCGGGATGAAGCTGCGCGGTGTGTACAACATCTTCAACGCTGCCGCCGCGCTGACGCTGGCCCGCAGCATCTGCGGCGGGGGCGCCGCCACCGCGGACCACGACGCCCTGCTCGTTGCGCTGGGCAAAGTGGAACCCGCGTTCGGGCGCGGCGAAAGCCTCACCGTGGACGGCCAGCCCCTGGACCTGGTCCTGGTGAAAAACCCCAGCGGTTTCCGGCTTGGCCTGAAGTCGTTCCCCGCAGAGGGGTACGCCACCATGATCGCCATCAACGACAACTACGCGGACGGCCGGGACATGTCCTGGCTGTGGGACGTCGGGTTCGACTCGCTGCAGCCCGGCGGGGTGGACCAGCTCACCGGGTCCAGGGCCTATGACATGGCCCTCCGGCTGCAGTACGACGACGTCCGGATCGGCGCCGTCCAGCCCGAGATCGCACCCGCCCTGGCGGCATTTATCCGGGAAGCTGCCGGCAAGCCGAAACGCATTTTCTGCACCTATACGGCAATGCTGGCCATCCGCCGCGAGCTGTCCAAGATCACCACCGTGGAGGTTGTCTCATGAGCACCGGACACCAGGACAAGGGCACCCTCCGGGTCCTCCAGCTGTATCCGCGGGACATGAACATCTACGGCGACTGGGGCAACGCCCTGGTGCTGCAGCAGCGCATCGGCTGGCACGGCTACACGCCCGAGCTGCTCGAATACAACGTGGGCGATGAGTTCCCGGCCAACGTGGACATCATTGTTGGCGGCGGCGGGCAGGACAGCGGCCAGCTGGTGATCCAGGACGACCTGCAGGCCCGGGCCGTCGAATTGACGGACCTGGCCGAGGACGGCGCCCCCATGCTGGTCATCTGCGGGCTGTACCAGCTTTTTGGCAAGTCCTTCAAGACCCGGACCGGCACTGTCATCCCGGGTATCGGCATCCTGGATGTGGAGACGCTGGGCACCGATGAGCGGCTGATCGGCAACGTCAAGGTGGCCACTACCGAATTCGGCGAGGTGCTGGGCTACGAGAACCACAGCGGCCAAACCACCCTGGGCAACGGCGTCCGTCCGCTGGGCACGGCGGCGAAGGGCACCGGGAACAACAGCGCCGACGGCCATGAGGGCGCCCGCTACCGCAACATCGTGGCGAGCTACCTGCACGGCTCGCTGCTGCCCAAGAACCCTGCCATCGCCGATTTCCTGATCAGGACGGCGGCGGAACGGAAGTTCGGCAGCTTCGAACCGGGCACCCCGGACGACTCCTACGCGGTACTGGCCCGCGAACACGCCGCCCGGCGGCCCCGCTAGGAATCCCTCAGGGCTGCCGGGTCACCAGCAGCTCATGGGCGCCCGCGGCGGCTGCGCCCATGGACTCCACCACTTCGGTGGTGCGCGCCCTGGTGGCGGCGTCCTCTTCCGGGCCGGCGCAGGTGCCCTGCGGGGCGTCCGACGCCACGGAACACCACCGGTAAGGGTCCCGGACAATGACCGACGGCGCCCAGGCCAGGTCCGTGGGCGCCCATTTGCCTGCAGCGTCCTGGCCGAACTGGGCCCGGACCAGCAGGCCCTCGTTGTTGACCACATACCAGGGCGATAGCTCGGTGACCCCGTTGCCCAGGCCGTACACAATCCAGGTGCCCTTGTAATTTTCGATGGGCAACACCGAGTGGGTGTGGTGGCCGTAGACCATGCTGAACTGTCCGCTGTCCACCAGGGCGTGGGCTACGTCCTGTTGCTGGCCGTTCGGGACGCTGGCATATTCGTCGCCGGCGTGCATCACGCCCAGGACGATGTCCGCGCCCAGGGCCCGGGCCTTGACGGCCTTCGCAATCATGGCCGAGGCGTCCAGCATGTCCACCTGCCACGGGTATTCGGCGATCTGGCCGTTCAGCCCGTAGCTGGCCTGGATGATGGCCACCTTGGCGGCCGGCGTCTGCATGATGAGGATGCCCTGGGATTCAGTTGCGGTCCGGTAGGAGCCGGTGTGCTTCAGCCCCGCGGCGTCCAGCTGGTCAAGGGTCCGGAGCAGGCCGTCCGTACCGCGGTCGATGGTGTGGTTGCTGGCGGTGGTGCAGGCCTGGTAGCCGACATTTTTCGCGGCAGTGATGATTTGGGGTGGAACGTTGAACGACGGGTACGCGGAGAAAGGCCCATCAGGTCCTGCTACCGGCGTTTCCTGATGGCAGATGGCCAGGTCACTGCTGTCGATGTAGCGGCGCTGGCCTTCCAGCAGCGGCACGAAGTCCAGGCCGGGCTTGCCCGCGGCGGCTGCGTCCTGCTGCGCCTGCTGCCACAGCTGGGTGTGGACCAGCATGTCCCCCGTCACCAGGACGGTGGTGCAGCGCAGGACGGGGCAGTCGGGTCCCTGGCCCGGGGTGGGGACCGGCGCCGGAACGGTGGCTGTGGGTGTGGCCTTGGACGTGGCCGCGTTGGTTTGCGGGTCCGCCGTCGCCCGGTTCTGCTCGGCCACCAGGCCGCAGCCGGCCAGCGCCGTCAGCAGCGCTCCGGCCGAGGCTGCTGCCAGCCAGCGCCGGGAAGTTATGCCTGATGTGATCCCCATAACGCCATTCTAGGGACGGCCAGGACCCGCCGCAGGCATTTGGCCGCGTTGAGAAGCGTGCCCGGGCTGTGAAAGGTTTACCTCATGACGAACCCCCTCCTCCACCCCAGTCCCCTGCCCTATGAGCTTCCTCCGTTCGCCCAGCTTGGGCCCTCGGACTATGCGGAGGCCATCGGGGCCGGCTTGGCCGGCCAGCTCGCTGAAATCCAGGCCATCGTGGTGGACCCGGCGCCGGCCACGTTCGAAAACACCGCATTGGCCATGGAAAGGTCCGGCAGGCTGCTCCACCGCGCGGCGTCGGCGTTTTTCACCCTGGTATCCGCGGATGCATCAGAAGAGATCCGCGCCCTCGAAACCGAGCTGTCCCCGCGGTTCTCCGCGCACCAGGATGAGGTTTACCTGAACCGGGACCTCTACGAACGGTTTGCCGCCATCAGCACGGCGGACTGCGGCCCCGAGGCGGTCCGGTTGGTGGCCGAGTACCTGAAGGAGTTCCGGCAGTCAGGCATCGCACTCGACGCGGCCGGCCAGAAGCGGTTGAAGGAGATCAATGCAGAACTCGCCGCCCTGGGCACGGAATTCGGGCAGCGGGTCAAGGCCGGCATGAAGGCCGCGGCACTGCTGGTGGACGACGCCGGCGACCTCGCCGGACTGCCGGCAGACGACGTTGCCGCCGCCGCGGAGGCAGCCAACACGGCAGGGCACAAGGGAAAGTACCTGCTGACCCTGATCCAGCCGGGCAACCAGCCGGCCCTCGCCGCGCTCCAAAACCGGGACGTCCGCCGTCGGCTGTTCGAAGCGTCCGTGGCCCGCGGCAGCAGCGGCGGCGCCCTGGACGTGCTGGACATTGCCCGGGCCACCGCAGCGCTCCGTGCGGAAAAGGCAAACCTCCTGGGTTTCGAGAATTACGCAGAGCTGGTGGTGGACCGGCAGACCGCACCGGACTTCGAAGCCGTGCAGGCCATGCTGAACCGGATGGCCCCCGCCGCTGTGCGCAACGCGGACGCGGAGGCTGCCGCACTGGCGGAACAGGCAGGGCATCCGCTGGAGGCCTGGGACTGGGCGTTCTACTCGGCGAAGGTCCGCAAAGACCGCTACGAGGTGGACGAGCAGGCCCTGCGGCCCTACTTCGAGCTGGACCGGGTCCTGACGGACGGCGTCTTCTTCGCCGCCACCTCCCTGTACGGCATCACGTTCCACGAACGCGGCGACCTGTCCGGCTACCACCCGGACGTGCGGGTGTGGGAGGTCCGGAACGAGGACGGCAGCGAACTGGGCCTTTTCCTGGGCGACTATTACACCCGTGAGTCCAAGCGCGGCGGGGCCTGGATGAACTCGCTGGTGGATCAGTCGGAGCTGCTGGGCACCAAACCCGTGGTCATCAATACCCTGAACATCTCCAAGCCGCCGGCCGGGGAACCCACCCTGCTGACGCTCGACGAGGTGCGCACCACGTTCCACGAGTTCGGCCATGCCCTGCACGGGCTGTTCTCGGACGTTACCTTCCCGCGGTTCTCGGGGACTTCGGTTCCCCGGGACTTTGTGGAGTACCCGTCCCAGGTCAACGAGATGTGGATCATGTGGCCCGAGGTCCTGGCCAACTACGCCCGCCACCACGCCACCGGCGAGCCGCTGCCGCAGTCCGTGGTGGACAAGCTGAACGCTTCGCGGCTGTGGGGCGAAGGGTTCGGCACCACCGAGTACCTGGGTGCTGCCTTGCTGGACCTCGCCTGGCATGTGCTGGAGCAGGCCGCCGTCCCGGACGGCGCCCTGGCCTTCGAGGACAAGTCACTCGCCGCCGCAGGGATCGCGCACCCGCTGATTCCGCCGCGGTACCGGACCGGCTACTTCCAGCACATCTTCGCGGGTGCCGGCTACGCGGCCGGTTACTACTCCTACATCTGGAGCGAGGTCCTGGACGCGGAGACGGTGGACTGGTTCACCGAAAGCGGCGGTATGACCCGTGCCAACGGGGAACGGTTCCGCCGGGAACTGCTGGGCCGGGGCAACAGCCGCGACCCGCTCGATTCGTTCCGCAGCATCCGCGGCCGCGATGCCACACTCGAACCCCTGCTGAAGCGCCGCGGCCTGGAGTAGCCTCTCGCCTCCCCCCTCCCCTCCTCCCCC
>NZ_LMOL01000010.1:0-196 GCF_001424565.1 Arthrobacter sp. Leaf141 | reverse complement strand
ACTGACTCGCAGTTGTTGTCGTTTTGAGCCCTCAAAACGACAACAACTGCGAGTCAGTTGGGAAAGCACGACGCCGGTCCCCCACCTCTGGAAGGCGGGGAACCGGCGTCGGGGGTACAGCAGTTGCGGGAGTTACCAGCCGCGTTCTGCGAGGCGGTGTGGCTGCGGGATCTCGTCGACGTTGATGCCCACCATG
>NZ_LMOL01000009.1:536-84268 GCF_001424565.1 Arthrobacter sp. Leaf141 | reverse complement strand
GGGAACACTGTCTGCGCCGGTGCCGACGGTGTCCGGGACGGCGAAGGTTGGTTCGGTGTTGACTGCTGTTCCGGGTGCGTGGGGTCCGGCGCCGGTGACGCTGGCTTACCAGTGGTACCGCGGCAGCACTGCCATCACCGGCGCCACCGGACCGACTTACAAGCTGGTGGCAGCGGACAAGGGAGCTGCCATCAAAATACGCGTGACCGGCACCAAAACGGCCTACACTGCCCTGGCCCGCTACTCAGCGGCCACCGCACTGATCGGCTGATCCGCCTGTCCGGGGCCACCTGGAACGGCATTGCGGTAACCACCGGCCCCCTTTCCTATCCCGGCAAGGGGGCCGGTGGCGTTAAGGGGCCAACGGGAAAGTACCCAGCCTGGCGGACTATATTGGGCCTGTCAGCCCATCAATTCGATTGCGGGAGTGTGCACGCATGGCCAAGGAAATCGCCACCCAACTTATTGAACAGCTGCAGGCTGCCGGAGTGCAGCGGATTTACGGGATTGTGGGCGACAGCCTGAACCCCATCGTGGACGCTGTCCGCAAGACCGGGGGCGCCAGCCAGGGCGGCATCGACTGGGTCCATGTGCGGCATGAGGAGGCCGCCGCTTTCGCAGCCGCGGCCGAAGCGCAACTGACCGGCAAACTCGCCGTTTGCGCCGGCTCCTGCGGCCCCGGAAACCTGCACCTGATCAACGGCCTTTACGATGCCAACCGGTCCGGCGCGCCCGTCCTGGCCATCGCCTCGCACATCCCCAGCAAGCAGATCGGCAGCAGCTTCTTCCAGGAGACCCACCCGGACCGGCTGTTCAATGAATGCTCCGTCTACTCGGAACTGGTCAGCACCGCCGAACAGGCACCGCGCGTAATGCACAGCGCCATCCAGCATGCCGTGGGCCTGGGCGGCGTCGCCGTCGTCACCTTGCCCGGTGACGTGGCCGGGCTCGAAGCCACCACCCCCACGCCGCTGCCGGCAACTTTCCGGCGGGCCAGCCTGGTGCCGGATCCGGCCAGTGTGCAGGAACTCGCGGATGCCATTAACGACGCCGGGAAAGTCGCCATTTTCGCCGGCGCGGGGGTTGAGGGGGCCCACAGCGAGCTGATCACCCTTGCCGAGCGTGTGCATGCGCCCATCGGCCACTCACTCCGCGGCAAGGACTTTGTCCAGTACAACAACCCCTATGACATCGGCATGACCGGGCTGCTGGGCTACGGCGCTGCGGCAGAAGGCATCGACGACGCGGACCTGCTGGTCCTCCTGGGCACCGACTTTCCCTACGATCAGTTCCTGCCCGGTACCCGGACCGCGCAGGTGGACCGGGCAGCGCACAAGATAGGCCGCAGGACCGACGTCGACATCGCCGTGCACGGCGACGTGCTGCCCACCCTGGCTGCCCTCCTGCCACTCCTGAAGCAGAAGAAGAGCCGCCGCTTCCTGGACCAGATGCTGAAAAAGCACGACCGGCTGATGAACAAAGCCGTGGGTGCCTACACCCGGAAGGTGGAGAAAAAACAGCCCATCCACCCCGAATACGCGGCATCGCTCCTGGACCAGCTGGCCGCTGAGGACGCCATCTTCACGGCCGATACCGGCATGTGCAACGTGTGGACGGCCCGGTACATCAACCCGCTGGGCACCCGCCGGCTGATCGGTTCGTACCTGCACGGCTCCATGGCCAACGCCCTCCCGCACGCCATCGGCGCGCAGGCCGCGTTCCCAGGACGGCAGGTCGTCTCCGTATCCGGCGACGGCGGCCTCTCCATGCTGATGGGTGAACTCATCACTGTTGCGGCGCACAAACTGCCGGTCAAGGTGGTGGTGTTCAACAACTCCACCCTGGGCATGGTCAAGCTGGAGATGCTGGTGGACGGGCTGCCGGACTTCGGTGTGGACGTCCCCGATGCGAACTACGCAGAGGTTGCCCGGGCCCTGGGGTTCCACTCCGAACGGGTCACGGACCCGGCCCGGATCGAGTCCGCCTACCGCGAAGCCTTTGCCCACCCAGGCCCGGCGTTGGTGGAGCTCATCACCGATCCGAACGCGCTGTCCATCCCGCCAAAGATCTCCGGCTCGCAGGTGCTGGGCTTCGCCACCGCCATGTCCAAGGTGGTCCTGAACCGCGGCGCCGGGGAAGCGGTGAGCATGGCCCGCAGCAACCTTAGGAACATCCCGCGCCGCTAGGGCCCGCATTCCCTGGTCGAGGAGATACCAACGCCCCCGCACCGATGTGCGGGGGCGTTGGAGTTTCCAGCCGGTGCGCCCTGGCTAGCGGGCGCCGCCCTGCCAGAGCGCGTCGAACGGCGCTCCGGAGGCAACCCGGTTTTTGATGCCGGCCGTGACGAAGGCTTTGGCCGTTCGAGCCGCTGCCAGGGGCGAGGCACCCTTGGCGAGTTCAGCGGTGACAGCTGCGGCCAGGGAGCAGCCGGCGCCGGACACCGCCACCTCACCGACTTTGGGGGCGCTGAGCACTTCGAGGGTCGACCCGTCGTAGAAGACATCCACGGCGTCCGCACCGGCCAGGCGCACTCCGCCCTTGGCCAGGACTGCTGCGCCGCTGATTTCGTGGATGCGGATGGCGGCGGCCTTGAGGGACTCGACGTCGGTGATCACCAGGCCGGACAGCGACTCCGCCTCGAAATGGTTGGGCGTCACAAACGTGGCCAGCGGCAGGATATGGGCCTTCAGCGCCTGGTCGGTGTCAAGCGCGTGTCCCGGCTCCTGGCCCTTGCAGATCAGCACCGGGTCCAGCACCACATGGCGGAAAGCATTGGCCTTCAAGGCGCCGGCAACCGTGGCGATGGTGGCCGGGCTGCCCAGCATGCCGATCTTCACGCTGTCCAGCACAGACGGCGCGCCCGACGCCGGGCCGTACGCCGCCGTCGTCGCCTCCAGTTGGTCAGCAATCACCTGCTGGTCCACGGGCACAAAGCGGTGGTTCCAGTTGTCCGTCGGATCGAAGGAGACAATGCAGGTCAGGTTGGCGATGCCGAAGACGCCCAGTTCCTGGAAGGTCTTCAGGTCCGCCTGCGCGCCGGCGCCGCCGGTGGCTTCGGACCCTGCGATGGTCAGGACAACTGCGGGGGCAGCGGGCTGTGTTGCGTCGGCGGAAACGGAAGTCATGGCACCATCCTGCCATCCGGCGTCGTCCGTTTTCCTTGTGTTTCTGAACAGGGCACTCCGGCAGTATGTGTTCACCGTTACAATGGGCGGCAGCCGGGCGCGGCCAATGGGAGAATTGGGCGACAGTGCTAATACAGCCGGCCCGCGAAGCATCCGCGACCGAGCGAACCACTTTGAACGGACCTCCCATGCCTTCTGCCCCGGGCCCTGACGCCCTCCCCACCCACGCGCGCGGCGCAGCCCCAGGCCAGGCGGCCAGGTTCGCTTCGATCGGCTCGCCGTACTTCGGGATCCTGCTCGCAGCCATGGCGGTCATCCTGATCCTGTCCAACATTGGCGCGTCCAAGGGCGTGGCATTCGGCCCCATCATCACCGACGCCGGCTTTTTCCTTTTTCCGCTGGCCTACATCCTGGGCGACGTGATCAGTGAGGTCTACGGCTTCAAAGTGGCCCGCAAAGCCATCCTCACCACTTTCGCGCTGTCCGTCTTCGCATCGTTGAGCTACTGGGTGATCATCGCGCTGCCGGGATTCGACGACGACTTCGGCGCGTCCAAGCAGGCTGCGCTGGAAGGCGCGCTGGGACCCGTCCCGCAGATCGTGCTGGCCTCGCTGCTGGCGTTCCTGGCCGGGCAAACCATCAACTCATGGATCCTGGTCCGGATGAAGGCCCGCTCCGGCGAGAAGTCGCTGTGGGCCCGGCTGATGGGCTCCTCCGGCGCCGGCGAGTTCGTGGACACCCTGATCTTCTGCAGCATCGCGGCCTCGGTCATCGGCATCACGGACTTCGGCATGTTTGTGAATTACGTGGTGGTGGGGTTTGTCTACAAGACCCTGGTGGAATTCCTGTTTGTGCCGGTCACCGCCGTGGTGATCGGCTGGATCAAGAAACGCGAGCCCAGCTACCTGGCCTAGGCCCATGTCACCCGAAACGCTGGAACGGTGTGGGGACGCTGTTCCGGGTCAGCGTCCCCGCACCGTTCCAGCGATTTCGACGCCGGGAGGCCGACCGGGCACGGAAACAGGACTAGCGTCCTAGGGCTGTGAGCACGCGTTGTTTGAACTCCTGCTCCCGGAACAGGTCCTTCCATTCCACCCGGACAAAGAACCAGCCGTCCTCGGTGAGCGCCTTTTCGCGGCGCCGCTCCTGGAACAGCACTTCGGCAGTGGGCTTGTAGTCGAAGTACTTGACCTTTCCGTCGAATTCGAGGGCCACTTTCTTGTCCTTCCAGGCGAAATCGAGCCGGTGCCAGCCCGCGCGGCTCCGGACCTCCACCTGGGCCTCGGGTTTGGGGAGCTGCAGGCGGGTGATGAGTTCGCGGGTCAGCGTTTCCCCGGCCGACTCGGCGCTGGCATCTGCGTTGGCCAAAGCCGCCCGGAGGTTGCGTATCCCGCGCTGCCCTGCCAGCCCGTCCGCCGCTGCCTGCATGAGGGAGGTATCCGCGCCGAGCCGCAGCGCGTTGTCCATAATGATCAGCGACTGGCGGTAGCTGAGCATCAAGGCGCAGTCCACCGTTGTGCGCTCAAGGGTGGTAACGCGGAGCGTGGCCCGGGTTATGACCTCTGCGTCTGAAAAGGGCCGGGTGTGGCCACGGATGTCCTTGCCGAGGCGCTCACAGGACGGCCGCACCCGGAACAGCAGGTGGATCAGGTCGTCAACATTCCAAAGGAAAAGGCCATGGAGCCTTGCAGCCGAGGTGTGGCTGTACACGAAGCCGCCAGTCGACGTCGTCAACGTCCCGTAAGCATGGGCATGGATCAGCTGCACACTGCGAAGCGAAGCGGACTGCTTTTCCCATAGAGCGCCCCGGATGTAGCAGCCGTACCGGAGCCGGACCAGTCCGCCGCTGCTGACGAGCTGGCGTACGGCCCGGGAGTTCAGTCCCGCGGCCCTCAGCTGGCCGGTCCGCCAAAGGCTGCCTGCTGCGGGGAGCGGCGGGAGCTGTGTCATCCACCCAGCTTCGGATGGGCTCCGCGCGTGGGCCAGGTTCCGCCGTCGTTATGTGGAAAACAACCGGGACGCTGGAACGGTGCGGGGACGCTGTCCCGGTTCGGCGTCCCCGCACCGTTCCGGCGATTCCGACGGCGTCGGGCTCAGGAGTAGTACTGCCCCAGCGTCTCGGCTTTGAAGTCGAAGAAGGTGCCGGCCTCGATGGCCAGCCTGGCGTCGTCCACCATCTTCACCACAAAGCGCTCGTTGTGGATGGAGATCAGGGTTGCGGAGATCATTTCCTTGGCCTTGAACAGGTGGTGGATGTACGCGCGGGAGTAGTTGACGCAGGTGTAGCAGTCGCAGCCGTCCTGCAGCGGGCCGTAGTCGCGTTTGTATTTTGCGCCGGAGAGGTTGAACCGGCCCTGCGGTGTGTAGAAGGCGGAGTTGCGGGCCACCCGGGTGGGGGAGACGCAGTCAAAGGTGTCCGCGCCGTTCTCGATGGCCGTGAAGATGTCGTCCGGCTCGGAGATCCCCAGCAGGTGCCGTGGTTTGTCCTCCGGCAGCTCCTCATTGCACCAGCGGACAATCGTGCCCAGGTTCTCCTTCTCCAGCGCCCCGCCGATGCCGAACCCGTCAAAGGGCATGGCGCCCAGGTCGCGGCAGGCCTGGCGGCGGAGGTCCTCGTACTGCGCGCCCTGGATGACGCCGAACAGCGCCTGGTACGGTTTCCCGACGCGGGTGGAGGTGAGCCGGAAGTGCTCCTCGATGCAGCGCAGCGCCCACAGCCGGGTGCGTTCCAGCGACTCCACCTGGTAGCCACGGGAGTTCTGCAGGGTGGTGAGCTCGTCGAAGGCGAACATGATGTCCGCCCCGATCCGGTGCTGGACCTGCATGGAGATTTCCGGGGAGAACCGGTGCCGGTCGCCGTTGAGGTGGCTCTTGAACCAGACGCCGTCGTCGTCGATATGGGCGAGGCGTTCCTTGCCGGGCGCCACGGCGTCGTCAGGTCCGGAGGAATCAACAGACTTCATGTCGATGACCTTCTTGAAGCCAGAGCCCAGGCTCATGACCTGGAACCCGCCGGAATCGGTGAACGTGGGGCCGGGCCAGTTCATAAACGCGCCGAGGCCGCCCGCTTCGTCCAGGATGTCAGCGCCCGGTTGCAGGTAAAGGTGGTAGGCGTTGGCCAGGAGCGCCTGCGCCCCAAGGTCCGCCATGGATTCGGGCAGGACGGCTTTGACCGTCGCCTTGGTTCCGACGGCGATGAACGCCGGCGTGCGGATCTCACCGTGCGGGGTGGAGATGCTGCCGGTGCGGCCCAGGAATTCACCGCCGTTTTCCGAGACCTGGGCGCCGGAAGGACTGCAGGAGTCCGACAGCCGGGTACCCACCCGGAAGCCGAACTCGGCCTGGACGGCAGGCTGCCCGGCCGTACCGTCAGTGGCGGCTTGCTGGGACGGGGCAGGGGCGGGGTTGGCTGGCACCGTACCAGTGTGCCAGCATTCCCCGCCGCTCCGTCAGCTGGCCGGTTCCGATGTGGGGTAGTTCTCAGCGCGCCAGTTGTCCCACCCCGTACGGATCGACTCCAGCCGGTGGGCGCCCAGCCCGTACGTTGAGGCAATCACCAGGGACCCGCCGTCGGGCCGGATGTCCTCGATGATCGGCTGGTCCGTGACCACCAGGAGGCCCTCGCCGTGGTCGGCGTAGTCATGGACCGTGAGCCCCACCTGGTGGTTGGACCGGTACCAGACCTTCCCGGAGATCTCCTCGCCGGTTCCCAGCGTGAGCCGGTAGTCCCCGCCCGGCGCCGGGACGTCGGCCAGGCCCAGCTTTTCGATGGCGGAGCCCGGACCGCCCGGGAGGTTCAGGAACAGTGTGTGGCGGGAGCCGCGGGGGTGGCGCTCCAGCACAAACCGGAGCTGCTCGAGGAACGTGAGCCAGCCCTGGGTGATGTCCTCATCCCAGGCAGCCCATTCGGAGTTGTGGTCCAGCGCGGCGCGGGTCACGCTGACCCGGGTCCCCGTGGGCACGGGGTGGAGCTCAAAGACGTCCCCGCCGTGAACAGTGAGGCTGGTGTGGTCCGGTGCTTCCTGCACGTCGTCGGAGAAGTAGATCTCTTTGATTTCGGCGTCCAGGTCCTCGGCCTGCCAGCCGTGCCACTGGGCAACTTTGGCGGGTTCGCGCAGCATGGTCCAGACCTGCGGCGCATCGGCGTTGATCACTACGCTCAGATTGTTGGTCATGCCCCGAATGTACAACTCCCGCCCCGTCCCGGGTAGGGGGCAGTTGCCGGCCGGCGCTGTCCCGCGCCGGCCGGGTGGATCCTCAGGCGCGGACGGCCTCAAGTTCGTTGCTGATGCGCCGCTTAAGTTCGCTGCCGCCGATGGTTTCCGAACCGCCGTGCGCGCGCAGGAACAGCAGTGATTCGAGCCGCAGCAGCCGCCATTCCCGTTCGGCGTCGTGGTTGGAATTGTCGATGGCCCGGAAAATTTCCTTGTCGTACAGGTTGGGCTCATTGAGCGAACGCTGCCGCACCTTGGCCGCCATCCGGGCCTTGAACGGGTCGGTTTCCTGGTTCTCGGGAGTCCGGATCAGCTGCTCGTAGACGGCGGCCCGGCGGTCCTGGCCATCCTGCCGGCAGATGTAGCTGGCCAGGGCGAGGGCCGCTTCCACGGACGTCCAGCGGCCGGGGTTGCCGTCAAAGGGCAGGACCGTGATGAGGTCCGCGACGAGGAGCGCGTTCTCGGCGTCCTTCAGGGCCACAAACAGTTCCTGGGCGAGGTCGCTGAGGTCCTTCAGGCAGCTGCCCGACTTGAAGTTCACGCCCTTGGCCAGCCGGTCCGCCAGCAGCATCACGCCGATGGCATCCGGGTGCGCCTCCGCCGCGGCTTCCACAACGGACTCCGGGGTGCCGGCGGCGGTGGGGATCAGGGCGAGTTCCTCGTCGCTGGGTCCCTTGATGGCCGGTGGTACGGGCGGCAGCGGGGGAACCACGACGGCGGGCGCCGCTGCGGCGGGCGCAGCAGTTCCGGCGGGCTGCTGCTGCCGTGCTTCAGCTGGTTGTCCGGCCGCCTCGGGAAGGCGGGTGACGGCGTCGGCATGCTGGTCCACCACGGTGACGCTGGTGCCCACGGCGATGCGCAGGGTGCCGCCGCCGGAAAGGCTGGCGAGGACCAGGGCGGGCGCCCCGAAATCGTCGCGCTCCACCTCGATCTGATGGATTTCTGCGGTCCCCCGGCCGTCCGGCAGCAGGATGTGGTGTCCGCTGCCCAGAGATCCAGCCTGCTGTTCGCTGTGGCGCCGTGCGGCTGGTGTTTCGGTCATGGAAGTCCTTAAATTCTTGTGCGGTCCGCCCAACAGTCTACAAAGGCGGGCACCGGAAATCGGGGACCCGGCGGGTGGGGTGCGGGTGTCAGTAGCCCACGCCGGCGAAGGCCAGGGCCTGCCGGATGAGCCCGCCGCGGCCGCCGACGAACTCCAGCTGCACGCCGGGGCTGAGGACCTCGTCCGGGGTCATCCAGGTCAGTTCCAGGGCATCCTGCCTCGGTTCGCACTCGCCCGTGACCGGGATGACGTACGCCAGGGACACCGCGTGTTGGCGTTCGTCGGTGAACCCCGTCTGCGACGGTGCGGGGAAGTATTCGGCCACGGTGAAGGGCACCGGGCTGATGGGCAGCTGCGGGAAGGCCAGCGGACCGAGGTCCTTTTCCATGTGTCGGAGCAGGGCGGCGCGGATGGTTTCGCGGTAGATGACGCGGCCCGATACAAGCGACCGGACCATGGTGCCGTCCTCGTCCGCTTGCAGGAGGGTCCCCACCTCGTTGACGAAGCCCAGCGGGTCCAGCCGAACGGGCACCGCCTCGACGTACACCATGGGCAGCCGCCCGCGGGCCTCAAAAAGGTCTTCTTCGGAAAGCCAGCCGGGATTCGGGTCAGGTGTGCGCACGTTCATGGTTAAGTTCTACCCCATGGGAGGGCGCCGGGTGATCCACAGCTCTCCGGGGGCAGGGGTGGCGGTTCCGTCGACGGCGCCGCCCGCCGTACTTTCGCCGGCCCCTTGTCCGGCTGTAGCATCCGTCCCGGGCGCGGCGTTCCCACCGGCGCCAGGCACGGTGCCCTTCCCGGGGTCCTGCCCGGCGTCCGGGTGTGGAACCCGCAGGAGGCTGCCCGGTCCGTCCGGTCCCTGGCCGGCCAGGGCAGCGGCGAAGCCGGCGGCCTGGAGCCGCCCGCACAGGGCGGCCAGGTCGCCGTCGTACTCAAAACCAAGGCCGGAGCGGGCCGGGCCGTGTCCCGGCCTGACCAGGATGACGCCGCCGTTTTTGGCCGTGAACGCAGAGGCGTCGGCGGCGGCATGACCGGTCCTGGGCCGGGCACCGATCCAGCCCAGGGTCCGGGCCGCTGCGGATGGGTCTTCCGTGAACCAGAGTCCCACAACGGCCAGAGCCGGATCCGCGCCCACTGTGGGTACGGCAGGGTTGGCGGTCGCCGCCAGGAAGGAAAAGCCGTCCGGGGCGCTGATGCCGCAGCTGGCGCCGTCGCCGGACATTACTGCCGGGATCCGGCCGTCGCCCTGGGCGTCGAGGTTGGTGCGGCGGGCAAACTCGGCCAGGACGCGCACCTCGAAGCCGAGCTCAGCCCGCCCGGCCAGGCCGGGGAGGGCAGGGTGGGCAGGCTGCAGCGAGATCCTGCCGGATCCTGCGTCGAACGTGCGGCCGTTACCCGTGGCGGGGACCATGCCCAGGGCAACGAGCAACCGTTGCCACTCCAGGAGCCTGGCGGTGTGCTGAAAGGGCCGGACGCGGAGCATGGCGGATCCTTGGGGTGCTGGCGGATGGTGACGGGACGCCGTGCCCGGCTGGGCGGTGGGCCGGAGACCGGGCGGCAAAGCTCCCGGTGCCCCCAAGCCATCCTGTCACGGGCGGGACGTGGCTGCGGCGGGTGGCGTTGATGGTGTCGCAGCGATGGTCTGCACGGCAGAATGGTGCCATGGCGATCGAACTCGAGGAACTGCTGGTGCCCGACGCTGCCGCCTGGCGGTCCTGGCTCGAGGCGAACCACGCTGACAGTCCCGGGGTGTGGCTGGTCCTGCACAAAAAGGGCGGGACGGTGACTGGGATCAACTACGCCGCGGCGTTGGATGAAGCCCTGTGTTTCGGCTGGATTGACGGCCAGGCCAGGAAGCGCGACGCCGAAAGTTCGTTCCAGCGGATGACACCCCGCGGCCGCCGCAGCGTCTGGTCCGCCCGGAACGTCACCTACGTGGCCCGGCTGGAGGAGGAAGGCAAAATGACCGGCGCAGGCAGGGCCGCCGTCGACGCCGCCAAAGCGGACGGCCGCTGGGCCGCTGCCTATGCCGGGCAGGCAACCGCGGAAGTTCCGGCTGACCTGGCCGCTGCGATCGCCGCCGTTCCCGCCGCCCAGGCCATGTTTGACGTCCTCACCAGGTCCAACCGGTTTGCCCTGATCAACCGCACCAACAGCGTTAAACTGGCCGCCACCCGCGAGCGGAAGATCGCTGGTTTTGTGGAGATGCTGGCCCGGAGCGAAGCGCCGTACCCGCAGAAGAAGCGCCCCGGCGACGCCTGAACGGCGCCCGGTCGCTTACGTGTCGGCCGGAAACGCGACGCCCTCGCCCACAACGCGCAGGCACAGTTCCATGCCGGGCCGGGCAATGGACGCGTTCCAGTGCCGGATGGTGATGACTTCGCCGCCGCCGGGATACCGGTGGTCGGACGTGCCTGCGAGCTCCGGCGGGACGGCCAGTTTCAGCCGGACGGTGGTTTCTGGGCCGAAGTAGTCGGTATCCACCACAACGCCGCGGATGGGACCGTCCTCGGCGATGCGGATCTGTTCCGGCCGCAGCATCAGCTGCACCCGGCCCTGGGCCGGCGGCCTGCGGACGGGGATCCCGCCGAGCGAGCAGGTGGCCAGGGAGCCTTCCAGCCAGGCGTCGAGGATCACGGCGTCGCCCAGGAACTCGGCGGTGGCCCGGTCTGCGGGCCGGGTATAGACCACAAACGGGTTCCCGATCTGCGCCAGTTTCCCGCCGCGCATCACCGCCACCTGGTCGGCGAAGGACAGGGCCTCGGCCTGGTCGTGGGTGACCAGGATGGTGGTGACGCCGGCGTCGCCCAGCACCTTGGCCACGGCCCGGCGGGTGGCCACCCGGAGGCCCGCGTCCAGCGCGGAGAACGGTTCGTCCAGGAGCATCAGGCTGGGTTCGCGGGCCAGCGCCCGGGCCAGGGCAACTCGCTGCTGCTGGCCGCCGGAAAGCTGGTGCGGGCGCCGTTTGGCCATGGCCGGGTCCAGGGAAACCATCTCCAGGAGGTCGCTGACCCTTCCGGCCACCGCGGTCCGGCCGCCCTGCAGGCAGGCCGGGTCAAGGCCGAACGCCACGTTCCGGCCCACGCTGAGGTGCGGGAAGAGCGCACCGTCCTGTGCCACGTAGCCCACGTGCCGTTTGTGCGCGGGAATCCAGACCCCGTCGCCGGCAACCTGGCTGCCGGCCAGCGTGATGCTGCCGGTGGCGGGGTGTTCGAAGCCGGCGATCAACCGCAGCAAAGTGGTCTTGCCAGATCCTGAGGGTCCCACAATCGCGGTGGTGCCGCCCCGGGCCACCGATAGGTTGACGCCCTTCAGGACCGCCTGGAACCCGAAGTTTTTGGTCACGTCCGCCACCACCAGGTGGCTGTTGGTGCTGGATGCGACGGACGATGCGATCCGCGGTTCCGGCAACCGGGAGGGGGCTTGTTCTGTCACTGTCCGGCTACTTTCTTGGACTGCTGGAAGAGCAGGTAGGTCATCGGGGCGGAGAGCAGGATCATCAGCAGCGCGTAGGGGGCGGCGCCTGCGTAATCGATTTCGCTGCTTTTGCTCCAGAATTCGGTGGCGAGCGTCCGCGTGCCGTTGGGCGAGAGCAGGAGGGTTGCCGTGAGCTCGTTGGTGATGGCCAGGAACACCAGTGCGGCTCCACCGGCGGCGGCAGGGGCCATCAGCCGCAGCGTGACCTGGACAAAGGCCGTCAGCGGCGGCTTTCCCAGGGCCTGCGCCGCCTCATCCAGTTCCTTGGGGGCCTGGGCCAGTCCGGCGCGGAGGTTAACCAGCGCGCGGGGCAGGAACAGCAGGACGTAAGCCGCCACCAGCACCCCGGCGCTTTGGTACACGCCCGGCACCAGCCGGATGCTGACGGTGACGAAGGCCAGCCCCACCACAATGCCGGGCAAGGAACTGGTGATGTAGTTGGAAAGCTCCAGGGTCTTGCTGAACCAGCCCGGGTGCCGCACCGCGAGATAGGCCATGGGGAAGGCCACCACAATCGTGGCCGCGGCGCCGGCCAGGCCGTAGCCCAGCGTGGCAGCAAGGGCCGGAACAAATTCCGCGGCGGCCCAGACGTCCGGGCCGCCGGCCGCCACCCAGCGCAGCACCAGGAACAGCGGCAGGCCGAACGCCAGCACCGTCAGCGCCAGCAGGAAAAGCTGGGCCGGCAGCTGGTACCCGCGCAGCGGCAGGCGCAGGGCCCGCGCCTGGGCACCGGGACCAATCCGCGCGTAGCGGGCTGATCCCCGGGTCCGGACCTCCGCGAGCAGCAGGAGCAGGCAAAAGAACACCAGGACGCTGGCCAGCATGTTGCCGGCGGCACCGTTGAAGGTGGACTGGAACTGGACCATGATGGCGGTGGTGAACGTGTCGAACCGGATCATGGCGAACGCGCCGTATTCAGCCAGCAGGTGCAGGGCAACCAGCAGCCCGCCGCCAGTGAGGGCGATCCGCAGCTGGGGCAGAACCACCCGGAAGAAGGTGCGCCAGGCGCCCAGCCCCAGGGACGCCGCCGACTGTTCGATCGCCGGGTCCAGGCGGCTCAGCGCCGCAGCGGCCGGGATGTACACCAGCGGAAAGTAGGAGAGCGTGGCGATCAGGACGCCCGAGCCCAGGCCGGCCAGGGACGGGACGGCAGACACCCACGCGTAGCTGTTGACAAACGCCGGGATGGCCAGCGGCGCTGCCAGGAGCACCGCCCACGTCCTGCGCCCGCGCAGCGCCGTGCGCTCCACCAGCCAGGCGCCCGCCACCCCCAGCACCAGGCAGAGCGGAACGGTGATCACGGTCAGCAGGACGGTGTTCAGCAGCAGCTCGGCCACGCGGGGCCTGAAGATGAGCCCGACGGCGGTGTCCCACCCGGTTGCCACGCTCATGTAAAGCACGTACCCCAGCGGCACCAGGGAGAAAAGCGCAATCAGGACCGCCAGCACGGATACTGCGGAAACGCCGAAAGGCGGGCGGGGGCTGCTGCCCCGGCCCGCCGCCGTCGTGCGTCCCTTGGGGGAGGCCGAAAGTCCGGGTGTCACGGAAATTAGAGGAGTCCGGCCCCGGTCATCAGTTCGGTGACCTTTTCGGAGTTGAGCTTGGCCGGATCAACGGTGGGTGCCTGCAGGTCCGTGAGGGGGACCAGCTTCTCGTTGGCCGGGATGTCGGAGGCGATGGCGTACTCGAAGGAGGTGCCGTCCTTGAGGACTTCCTGGCCCTTTGCTCCGGTGACGAACTTCAGGAACGCCTGTGCCGCTGCGGCGTTCTTCGCGGTCTTCAACACGCCGCCGCCCGAAACGGAGACAAACGCGCCCGGGTCCTGGTTCTTGAAGTAGTACGGCGTGACGTTTTTGGAGTTTTCGCCGGTCTTGGCCTGGTCGCCGTAGTAGTAGTAGTGGTAGATCAGGGCAGCGTCCACTTCGCCGGCATTGACGGCTTTCATGGCTGTGCTGTTGCCCTTGTAGGCGGTGAAGTTTTCCTTCATGCCGGCCAGCCACTCCTTGGTGGCGTCCTCGCCCTTGAGCTCAAGGAGGGCTGAGACGATGGCCTGGAAGTCAGCGCCGGTGGGCGACGCTGCCCACTTGCCCTTCCACTCCGGCTTGGCCAGGTCCAGCATGGACTTGGGCAGCTGGTCCGCGGACAGCTTGTTCTGGTCATAAACCAGCACGGTGGAGCGCGCGGCGATGCCGGTCCACTTGCCGGTGGAGGGCCGGAATTCTTCGGGGACCTGCTCCTGGGTAGCTTTGTCCACGTCGGCGAAGAGGCCTGCGTTCTCCACCTGCGCCATGGCCGGGGAGTTTTCGGTGAGGAAAACGTCCGCCGGTGAGGCCTGGCCTTCCTGGACGATCTGGTTGGACAGCTCGGTGTCCGAGCCCTGCCGCAGGGTGACCTTGACGCCGGTTTCGGCAGTGAAGGCATCCACCCATTCCTGGGTCAGGCTCTCGTGCTGGGCGTTGTAGACCGTGATTTCGCCGGAGACCGGCTGGCCGGCGGCCGACGAGCCGGACGTGGTGGGGGCGGAACTGCCGCCGCAGGCGGACAGGCCGAGGGCTGCGGTGGCGGCAAGTGCGATGCCGGCCAGCGCGCGGGTGCGGATCTTCATGGCGGAACTGCTTTCTGGGGTAAGGCGGGGGAGCTGCCTATGGGCCGGGGATGCCCACCTGACGAACTTTAGGCCAGCCAATCCTAACCAACAGTCGCGAAAACGGTTAAAGTGATGAGGCTCACACGTATTTGCCGGAGTGTTGCGCGAAGCAGCGGCCGCCGCCTCAGCTCCCCGCAGCCACGTCCGCCGCTGCCGCCAGGACCATCCAGGCCTGCAGTTGCGTGGAAAGTTCGACGGCGGTGCCCGGGGGATACGTGTCGGCTGCCGGTTGCGCGGCATGTTGGGAGAAGACGCTGGCGCCCGGGTGCCCGGCCGCGCCGTTGCCTGCTGTGCTGTGGCCTGCTGCGCCGCGGCCCGGCACCGCGCTGCGGCCGGCCCAGAACGCGGCCGCAGTGTCGGTGACGAGCCGGGCTGCGGTGGTCCGGGCTTCCCCGGGCAGCCTGCCGTCCGTGGCTGCGAGGGCCAGGTAGCGGCACAGGATTCCGGTGAAGAGCCCGGCGTCGCCCGCTCCGTCGCACCGCAGCACTTTCGTCCCGTGGTTCGCGTCCGGACCGCTGGGTGCGGCCGGAGTGCGGGTCAGCACCCGGTCCACGGCGGCTATCAGGACGGCCGCGCGGGCCAGGTTCGCGGTGCCGCCCAATTCCAGCAAGGCACCGAGGATGGGGCCCTGGTTGTAGGTGTAGATGTTCCGCTCCACCTGCACCGCACCGTCCGCACCCCGGCGGGCGCCGTCCAGGTACAGGCTCTGGCCGGCGTCGAAAAGGGTGCCGTCCAGCCAGTCCACCAGCCCCTGGGCTTTGGCGGGCTGGCCGGTCCTGGCGTAGAAGAGTGCCACGGGGGCAGTGGCAGGGGTGTTTTTGAAGTCCCGCTGCTTGCTCCAGAAGACGCCGCCGCCCAGGTCGTCGCTGCAGGCGGCATCAAACTGCCGGGACAGGGACTTCCGCACCCCGGCGTAACGTCGCCGCCCCGGCTTGCCGGTGTCTTCTGCCAGCCGGGCCAGCCTGAGGGTGGCCAGGGCCAGCCAGGCCATGTCGTCGTAGTAGTTGTTGACGAACGTAAAAGTGTTGCGGAGCCGGATGCCGCGGAGCAGCCGGGAGGCGAGCTTTCCGGCGCTGGCGTGGTCCGGGCCGTTGAAGCGGGCCGCAGGGGTGGCGCCGGCCGCCAACTCCTGGCGGCCGGCGTCCACCAGGCAGTCAAGGTAGTGGGCCTGCCACCAGTAGTGCCAGGGGTCCAGCAGGCTGCCGCGGAGGCGGCGCGCGGGGCCGGACAAGCCACGCCACAGGGCGCCGGAGCCGGGTCCTGGGCCCTGGCCGGCCCCGCCGTCCTGGGCTGCAGCTCCGTCCGTATCCCTTGAATCGGGCAGGCCGGACCAGCTGACCGCGGCGAGGTGCGTGCCCGGAAGGTGCAGCAGCCGCCGGCCGAACAGCGCGGTGACGGAACGGGCCGCATGCGTGGCGCGCTGGTTCCAGTCCGGCAAGGCATCGTCCGCTGTGGTCATGGACTCCAGCTTAGGCGTGGGCTTGGCGCCGCGGGCAGACCGGCACCGGTGCGGGTGGTGCACGCGGCGGCAATTTCAGTTAACATTCACTAACTGATGAACCGCTGTCCTTCCGCGGTCCGCAGCACGCATCAAGGAGGATGTATGGACGTCAACGGCTCTGTTGCCCTGATTACCGGGGGCGCTTCCGGGCTGGGGGCCGCCACCGCCCGCCAGCTCTTCCGGGCAGGCGCCTCCGTGGTGCTGGTGGACCTTCCCTCCTCCGCGGGGGCCGCGTTTGCTGCGGAACTTGCCGGTACCGCCGAAGGCCAGTCCGCAGTCTTTGTCCCCGCTGACGTGACGGACGCGGCCCAGGTGCAGGCCGCCGTCGACACCGCCGTGGGACTGGGCCCGCTCCGGATCGTGGTCAACTGTGCCGGGATCGCCACCCCCGGAAAGGTGCTGGGGCGAACGGGGGTCCTCCCGCTGGCGGACTTCAACCGCGTCATCCAGGTCAACCTGATTGGCACATTCAACGTGCTCCGCCTGGCCGCCGCGGCCATGGTGGAAACCGAACCGGCGGAAACTCCGCTGGGTGGGCCGGAGCGTGGCGTTATCATCAACACTGCTTCGGTGGCCGCGTTCGACGGCCAGATCGGCCAGCCCGCCTACGCCGCCTCGAAGGGTGCTGTGGCGGCCATGACGCTGCCGCTGGCCCGGGAGCTGGCACGCTCGCTGGTCCGTGTGGTCACCATTGCCCCCGGCATCTTCGAAACACCCATGATGGCAGGGTTGCCGCAGGAGGCGCAGGATTCCCTCGGGGCGCAGGTTCCGCACCCTTCCCGGCTGGGTAAACCGGATGAGTACGCCAAGCTGGTGGCCCATATTGTGGACAACGCCATGCTCAACGGCGAAACCATCCGCCTGGACGGCGCCATCCGGATGGCACCGAAGTGACCGGCCCGGCCCCCGAACTGCCCACGGCAGACTTTTTCGGCTACGAATCACAGCTCAGCCGGCCCGAGCAGGCCAAGCTGGCCGAACTTCGGGATTTCCTGGCCGCGGAAATCGCCCCCTACGCGGGGGACTGGTGGAACAAGGCGGAATTCCCGGCGCATATCCTGCCCAAACTCGCAGCACTGGAGCTCAGCACGCCTGCCCAGCGGGGCTACAGCCACCTCTTCGCCGGGTTGGTCATCGCCGAGATGACCCGCGTGGACACGTCCATCGCCACGTTTTTCCTGGTCCACCACGACCTCTTTGTGGAATCCCTGTACTCCTTCGGCTCGGCGGAACAGAAGGAACGTTTCCTGGCGGCCGCGTCGGAACTGCGCATCACCGGGGCCTTCGCCCTGACCGAACCACAGCACGGTTCGGATGTGGCCGGTGGCATGGAAACCCGGGCCCGGCGGGTCCCGGCGCAGCCCGGGACAGGGGCGGGAACCCTGGAGGGAGCGGCCGGCGGCGGCGACACGTGGGTGCTCAACGGCGCCAAGCGCTGGATCGGCAACGGAACGTTCTGCGACTACATGCTGGTGTGGGCGCGGGATGAAGCCGACGGGGCCGTGCGTGGCTTTATTGTGGACGCCACCCTGCCGGGTGTCAGCCGCACCCGGATCGAGAACAAAATCGCCCTCCGCACCGTGCAGAACGCCGACATCGTGTTCCGGGACGTCCAGGTGGCGGAAGCTGACCGGTTTGCCGGCATCAACTCCTTCGAGGACACCAAGGAACTGCTGCGCGGGTCACGCATCATGGTGGCTTGGCAGGCCGTGGGCCAGCAGCTGGCGGCCTTCGACGTGGCCCGGCAATACGCGGTGGACCGACACCAGTTCGGCCGGCCGCTGGCACAGTTCCAGCTGATCCAGCAGCAGCTGGTCACCATGCTGGGCAACGCCGTGGCCAGCATGGCCATGATGGCAGGGCTGGCCCGGCTGCAGGACGACGGCGCCGCGGACATGGCGCGGGTGGCCCTGGCCAAGTCCTACCTCAGCGCCCGGATGCGCGAAACCGTGGCGATGGGCCGGTCCATCCTCGGCGGGAACGGCATCGTCACGGACTACCGCATGGCCCGGATCTTTTCCGACGCCGAGGCCATCTACACCTACGAGGGCTCCTTCGAGATCAATACCCTGATTGTGGGCCGCGCGGTGACGGGGATGTCCGCCATCGCCTGAGGCGCTGGCCTTAGGCTTCCCGGCCCTGGCCTTCCGGTTCGGCTGCGGCCGGTGCCGTGTCGGGCGGGAACGGCAGTTTCTCGCCGGCCTCCACCCGGACGTCGAGGCTGTTGTTGCGGACGGGCATGGGGCAGGTGCCGTACGGGCTGAAGGCGCTGGGGTAGTTGATGGCCCGGTTGAAGTCCAGGACCACGGTGGCTGTGCCATCAGCCCCGGGCCGTGGCCGGGGTGCGGACAGTTTCCGCCAGTCGTCCGTGGTGTCGCCGTTGGTGCCGTCGTGGAACGTCAGGGTGAGCGCCCCAAGCTGTTCCTCTTCAGCCTGCAGCCGGAACTCGTGGCCGCTTCCCGGAACCCGGAACACCACCTCGCCGGCAGTCCGGTGCACCCCGTCCACCAGCGGGTTGGCGGTGGCGATCGGCACATCCACCGGCTCGGGGTAGGGGTGGTAGGTCGCGGTGATTTCCCAGGCCGGGTTGTAGGCGTAGGTGGGAACGCCGCGGAAGCCGGTGAAAACCGGGGAGGCCGCGTCCCTGGTGCGGATGGCGTACTTCCCTGCCCGTTTCGCCAGCTCCACCACCACCTGGTCCCCGTCAGCGCCCCCGGACCTTACCCACAGGAGGGATTCCTCGTCGTCGAGCGTTGCCGTGATGGTCCCCGCCACCGGTTCACCGGAATCCACCAGCGACAGCCCGTCGGCGGGCACCGCGGTGAGTTCCGCCGTCGTGCCGTCCGCTGACCACAATCCCGGGGCCAGATCGACGGCGGCGGGGGAGTCCGCCAGCCACTGGAAGGATGTCAGGGTGAGCCAGCCGTGCGGGGCCGCGAGGGCTGTGTCGCGGTTGGCGCGGAAACGCTGCCAGCGTTCCAGTTTGGCGGCGGGGGTGGTGGCCATGGTTCCTTCCGATGGTGCCTGCCACGGTACAACGGTGGCAGGCGGGGTTTTCATCCCGCCGGGAACCCGGCATACCGGGCTGCGGGGTCCTATTGGAAGCGACACTATCTGAGACGGATTGCCACGTCCCGCCGCGCTGCGGGTAGCATCTATAGGCAGTAACGTGGCTCACAGTATCCAGCGCAGTGTACGAGCCAAGTCCGAACCCTCGAAAGATACGCTTCCATGGCTCACACTGCAGCACATCCCGAATCCGATCTTGCCTCCGAACTCAGGGCAGACGTCCGCCGGGTGTCCACCCTCCTGGGCGAATCGCTGGTCCGCCAGCACGGCCCCGAGCTCCTCGACCTCGTGGAGCAGGTCCGCCTGCTGACCAAGGAATCCAAGGAAGCGGCCCGCGGCGGAGCCGACGCCACCGGCCCGTGGAGCGCCCATGACGTGGTGGCCCAGGTCCGCGAACTCCTGGGCTCGCTGCCCATTGAGCAGGCCACCGACCTGGTGCGCGCCTTCGCGTTCTACTTCCACCTGGCCAACGCCGCCGAGCAGGTCCACCGCGTCCGCGGCCTCCGGACCCGGGCGGAAAAGGACGGCTGGCTGGCCAAGGCCGTCAATGACATCGCCGGCCAGGCCGGTCCGGAGGTACTGCAGGACGTGGTGAACGGGCTGGATGTCCGCCCCATCTTCACCGCCCACCCCACCGAAGCGTCCCGGCGCTCGGTCCTGGACAAGATCCGCAAGCTGTCGGACGTGCTGGCCGAGCACACCACCGAGGGCACCACGGCACGCCGGCGGCAGGACCGCCAACTGGCAGAGGTGATCGACCAGATGTGGCAGACCGATGAGCTCCGCCAGGTCCGGCCCACCCCCGTGGACGAAGCCCGCAACGCCATCTATTACCTGGGCAGCATCCTGACGGACGCCATGCCCGAAATGCTGACCGAATTCTCGGAGCTGCTGGGCGAGCACGGCGTCAGCCTTGCCGCCAAGGACGCCCCCATCCGCTTCGGCTCCTGGATTGGCGGTGACCGGGACGGCAACCCCAACGTCACCGCCGGGGTGACCCGGGAAATCCTCCAGATCCAGAACCAGCATGCGGTCCGGATCAGCATCGGCATGATCGACGAGCTGATCTCCATCCTTTCCAACTCCACGGCGCTGGCCGGGGCGGACAAGGAACTCCTGGATTCCATCGACGCAGACCTCGCGAAGCTGCCCGGCCTGGACAAGCGGGTCCTGGAACTGAACGCCCAGGAGCCTTACCGGCTCAAGCTGACCTGCATCAAAGCCAAGCTGATAAACACCGGCAAGCGGGTTGCGGCCGGGTCGAACCACGAACACGGCCGGGACTACAGCGGTACCGACGAGCTCCTGGCGGACCTTGACCTGCTGGAACTCTCGCTCCGGAACCACTCGGCCACCCTTGCCGCTGACGGTGCCCTGGCCCGCGTCCGCCGCGCCATTGCCTCCTTCGGCCTGCACCTGGCCACCCTGGACATCCGCGAACACGCGGACCACCACCACGACGCCGTGGGCCAGCTGATGGACCGGCTGGGCGGGCCCGGGGTCCGGTACGCCGAACTGAGCCGCGAAGAGCGGTTCGAGGTGCTCGGCTCCGAGCTGGCGTCCCGCCGGCCGCTGTCGGGTCACCCGATCAAGCTCGACGGCGCCGCCGACGGGACCTACGACGTCTTCCGCGAGGTCCGTCGCGCGCTGAAGACCTACGGGCCCGACGTCATCGAGACCTACATCATCTCCATGACCCGGGGCGCTGACGATGTCCTGGCCGCCGCAGTCCTGGCCCGGGAAGCCGGCCTGGTGAACCTTTTCGGGGAGAATCCGTACGCCAAGATCGGCTTCGCGCCGCTGCTGGAGACCGTTGAGGAACTGCGGGCCTCCGCCGAGATCATCGACCAGCTGCTCTCCGTCCCCTCCTACCGCGACCTGGTGCGGCTGCGCGGCGACGTGCAGGAAGTCATGCTGGGCTACTCGGACTCCAACAAGGAATCCGGCGTCATGACCAGCCAGTGGGAGATCCACAAGACCCAGCGGAAGCTGCGCGACATTGCCGCCAAGCACGGGGTGCGGGTCCGCCTGTTCCACGGCCGCGGCGGATCAGTGGGCCGCGGCGGCGGGCCCACCTATGATGCCATCCTGGCCCAGCCCAACGGCGTCCTGGAAGGCGAAATCAAGTTCACCGAACAGGGTGAGGTCATCGCGGACAAATACTCCCTGCCCGAGCTGGCCCGGGAAAACCTGGAACTGTCCCTCGCCGCGGTGCTCCAGGGTTCGGCCCTGCACCGGGATCCCCGGACGTCCGCCGGGCAACGCGAACGCTACGGCCAGGTGATGGAAACCGTCTCCGACGCAGCGTTCGAGCGGTACCGGAAGCTTGTGGACCACCCGGACCTGCCCGCCTACTTCATGGCCTCCACCCCCGTGGAGCAGCTGGGTTCCCTGAACATCGGCTCCCGCCCGTCCAAGCGGCCCGACTCCGGCGCCGGCCTGGGTGGCCTCCGCGCCATCCCGTGGGTGTTCGGCTGGACGCAGTCCAGGCAGATTGTGCCCGGCTGGTTCGGGGTGGGCTCCGGCCTCAAAGCTGCCCGGGAGGCAGGAAATGCCGGGCACCTGGTGGAAATGATGGAGCACTGGCACTTCTTCCGTTCAGTGCTGTCGAACGTGGAGATGACCCTGGCCAAGACGGACCTGGACATCGCCGGCTACTACGTGGCCACCCTGGTTCCGGAAGAGCTGCACCACATCTTCCGCACCATCCGGGAGGAATACGAGCTCACGGTGGCCGAGATCCAGATCCTCACCGGCGAGCACCTGCTCCTGGACGCCCAGCCCACGCTCAAGCGCTCCCTCGAGATCCGGGACCAGTACCTGGACCCCATCAGCTACCTGCAGGTGGAACTGCTGCGCCGAGTCCGGGCCGAAGCCGGCACCATCAGCGGCGCGGAAATCGACGAACGCCTCCAGCGGGCCATGCTCATCACCGTCAACGGTGTTGCAGCGGGCCTGCGCAACACGGGCTAACGCTAACCCCCCACCCCTCCCGTTGCGCTATCACCTATGGTCCCCATCCGGGTCGGATAGGGACCGTAGGTGATAGCGCAACGGGGGTTGGATAGGGTTGGGGCATGCCTTCGTTCCAGACCCGCCTCAAGATCACCGGGCTCCGGCCAGGGAACCCGCCGGAGGCCGTGATGGACGCCGCCGTGGAGGCGCTGGGCACCCGCCACCACGTGGAATCGCACCAGCTGCAATTGGCCGGAGGCGTTCCGCAGCTGCACCTGCGGTTCCTGGTGGAGCCCACCGAATACAGCGGCGAGAACCAGCAGGCGCTGCAGTCGGCCGCCATGATGCGCGACGCCGTCGAACGCGTGGCGCTGACCGGTGCGCTGCTGGTGCTCCGGCGCAACCGCGGCCGCTGGGCGCCCGTCTGACGCGCCGCCCGGATCAGGCCAAGGGGCCGGTTTCCTCCACGGGGGAGCGGTCGCCGCGCCGCCGGGTCACAATGATGCCGACGACGGCGCCGATCACCAGGCCCAGCGCTACACCGATCAGCGAACTTGCCCAGAACGGCAGGCGCGTGGCCGAACCCGTGAAATAGCCCAGGCCCACCAGCCAGAACGCCCACACGATGGCGCCCAGGCCTGCGCACAGGCTGAAGCCCCGCAGCGACACGTTGGCGATGCCTGCCGCCGCGCACGTGGCCAGCCTGCCGCCAGGGAGGAACCTGGCGCCGATGATGGTGCCGTAGGTGGAGGACCGGCCGGCTTTCGCCAGGCCCTGGTGGATGCCGCGGTGGACCTTCCGGCCCCACTTCCAGCGGTCCAGGATGTGGCTGAGCCGCCGGCGGAACAGCTGGAACACCACCATGTCGCCCACCCAGGATGCCAGGGCGGACAGGGCGGTAATCAGGAAGAAGTTGGCGCGGCCGTCAGCCGAGAGGGCACCGGCGGTGATCACCACCATCTCGGAAGGGATGGGCGGGAAGATGGCGTCGCCAAGCACCGCGGGGATGATCCAGAAGTAGATCGCCGCCCCCCAGCTGTCAGCGCTGCCGAAGTCCATTGCCACAAGGTACCGCACTTTGTCGGACTGCCTCGCTGAGTTCGCGGCCGCTGCGGTATTCCACTGCTTTGGCGGTGATGGGATCCACGAACCGGATGCCCCGGGCCAGGAGCTGCAGGGGCCGGGAGTAGTCATCCGGTGCCTTGTCCAGCAGGTCAGGGTAGAAGGAGTCGTTCACGATGCCCAGTCCCAGCGAGGCCATGTGGACCCGGAGCTGGTGGGTCTTTCCGGTGTGCGGCTCGAGCCGGTATCTGGCCAGCGGCGCACTTCCGGGGGTGCCGCCGTCGAACGTTTCCAGCTTTTCGATGCGGGTTTCCGCGTTCGGTTCGCCGTCAACAACCTCGGCCAGGAGGTAGCTGCGGGACTTGGTCATCCGGTTGCGGACCACCACGGGAAAGCCGACGTCGGGATGGCCCGGCGCCGGCTGGGCCGCGGACACACACTCGTAGTCCTTCTGCACCTGCCGCTTTTCGAAGAGGACCTGGTACTTGCCGCGGGTGTCCGGGTTGGTGGAAAAGAGCAGCACCCCGGCCGTCATCCGGTCCAGCCGGTGCATGGGGATCAGGTCCGGCAGGTCCAGCTGGTTCCGCAGGCGCACCAGCGCCGACTCCTGGATGTAGGTGCCGCCGGGGGTGGTGGGGAGGAAATGCGGCTTGTCCACCACCAGCAGGTGCCCGTCCTGGTGCAGGATGTCCAGCTCCACCGGAATCCGGGTCTCCGGGGGAAGGGAGCGGTAATACCAGATGAAGGTGTGGTCCCGAAGCGGCGTGGTCCGGTCCAGCGGAA
The DNA here is from genome assembly GCF_001424565.1 of Arthrobacter sp. Leaf141. Classification (GTDB taxonomy): domain Bacteria; phylum Actinomycetota; class Actinomycetes; order Actinomycetales; family Micrococcaceae; genus Arthrobacter. Next base: position 60,393 of record NZ_LMOL01000009.1, on the reverse strand, counting down.
CGCCGCCCTCGCCGACGATTTCGCCGGCGTCGAACCTGTCCTCGATGCCCTGCGGGTCGATGTGGCCCCACCGGTGCATCATGTAGTCCATGGCGGTCTCCCACGGGCCCCCGTCCGGGAGGCGCAGGCGGGTCGCGTTGACGCCGTCGCGCACGGGGAGGGGGGATTGCATCACCTGTCCATTCTACCGGCGGGCTTGTACGTCACCGAACAGAAAAAAGTTCTTGACAATAAAAGTTGTCGGAAGGCATGCTGGAACCATGTTGGACATCGCAGTGATCGAGGACCCGGCAACCGCCGAAGTGTCCCTGGACCCCATCCGGACTCGGATCCTCCATGAGCTGGCCGAACCGGGGTCCGCCACGCAGCTGGCCGGCAAGGTGGGGCTGCCGCGGCAGAAGGTCAACTACCACCTCAAGGCCCTGGAGCGGCACGGGCTGGTGGAGCTCGTGGCGGAGCGGCGCAAGGGCAACATGACCGAGCGGGTGTTCCAGGCCACGGCCGCCTCATACCTGATCTCGCCCCAGGCGCTGGCCGCCGTGGCCCCTGATCCGCGGCGTTTCACCGACGACTTCTCGGCGTTCTGGCTCCTGGCGCTCGCCGGGCGGATGGTTGAGGAGACCGGCAAGCTGATCGCCGGCGCCGCCGCCGCCCGCCAGGCCCTGCCAACCTTCGCGATCGACGGCGAGATCACCTTCCGGTCCGCCGCCGACCGTGCCGCCTTCGCGGCGGACCTCGGGGTGGCGGTCACCGCGCTGGTGGACAAATACCACGACGGCGGGACCTCGCCGCGGGGGCGCCGGCACCGGCTGGTGGTGGCCCTCCATCCGGCACTCAAGACAACTGAAAACCCAGGCAAGGAGCCGAACAATGACTGATGACCGCAGCTTTGAAATTATCCAGGATACTGAACTTCCCGGCACGCCGGAGCGGGTCTGGGAAGCCGTGACCGCAGGGACGTCTGCTTGGATGTTCCCCACAGAGCAGTGGCCGGCGGTAAAAACGGTTGAGGAGCATCCCACTCGACTGGTGTCCCGCATGGACGGGCCGGATGGCTGGTTCAACCAGCTGGAACACGTCCTGGCGCCGCTGGCGGGCGGCCGCGCCAGCCTGCACTACGTCCACAGCGGCATCTTCGCCGACAACTGGGATGAGCAGTATGACGGCGCCAGCCGTCATACGGAGTTCTACCTCCACACCCTGGGCCAGTACCTGAAGCACTTCGACGGCAGGGCCGTGGTGTTCACGGACATCCAGGGCCCGGCGGAGTCCATCACCCCGGACGGCTTTGAGCGGCTGCGCTCGGCGCTCGGAGTGGACGCCGCCGGACCGGGTGGGCGCGTGGACGTGGAGCTCGACGGCGTCGGCCGGCTTTCTGCGGAGGTGGACTTTGCCAATGAGCATTTCCTGGGCCTGCGGACGTCCGACGCGTTGTACCGGTTCTTCGGCCGCAACGCCTGGGGTGCCCCGGTGGGCATGACGGTGCATGACTTCAGCGGGAGCGCGGACACCGGGGCCACCGCGGCGGTTTGGGGCAAGTTCCTGGCGACGGTTTACGCCTGAAAAGACGTGGCTGCGGGCTGGCACTAGGTCCGCTCTTGGCCGCTCCGGACTAGGCGATGGCCACCCGGGGCGGCTCCGGCAGGGCCCGCCGCAGCTGCGGGGCAGCCTCCAATTGGTTCTGGGCTGACCGCAGCGCCCGGACAGCGGTTTCGAGGCTTCCGGGGTCAAGTGTGTAAGGGATCCGGACGTAGTGTTCGAAGGCCCCGCCAACTCCGAAGCGTGGTCCGGCGGCCAGGCGGACGCCGAACCCGGGTGCAATGACGGTCAAGGCCGTGCTGATGGGTGCCGGCAGCCGGCACCAAAGGGTCAGTCCGCCGTCGGGCGCCGCAGCCTGCCAGGTGGGCAGGTGCTCCGCCAGCAGCTCCTGAAGGGTGCCCCGCTGATCCCGGAGTGCTGCCAGCCGGGCTGGCAGTGGCTCCTCGAAATGCGCCATCAGATGCGCCGCGGCCAGTTGCTCGGTCAGGGGACCGCCCAGGTCCAGGGTGGTCCGTTGGGCGGCGTACCGCCGGATCTGCTCCCTGCCGGCACGGATCCACCCTGTCCGGAGGCCGGCCCAGTGCGACTTGCTGAGCGAACCGACGGATACGCAGGAGCCGAACGCTGCCACATGCTGCGAGTCCAGGCCGTTGAGGTTCAAATCGCGCAGCGTTTCATCGATGACCAGGACGGTTCCGGCGGCGGCAGCGGCCCGCACCAGGCGGCGCCGCTGCGGATCCGGCATCAGTTTGCCGGTGGGGTTGTGGAAGTCGGGCACCAGGTAGGCGACGGCGGGACGGTGCTGCTGCAGCGTTGCCTCCACGGCGTCCAGGTCCCAATGCGGCTGGCCGGGTCCGCCCACGGCGACGGGCAGCGCCCGCGCACCCGACCCGGCAATGGCGTCCAGCGCGTTCGGATAGCTGGGGTGCTCCACCAGGACTTTGGCAGGCCTGCCATGCCGGGGTCCGGCTTCAGCCCGGAGGATGATGTTCAGCGCGTGCTGCGCTCCGGAAGTAATCAGGATCTGGTCCGCTGTGGTGGGTACCCCGGCCGCGGTGTACCGGGCTGCCACTGCTTCGCGCAGGACGGGCAGGCCCAGGACCTCGTAGCCGAAGCCGGGCAGCAGCGCGGGCAGGTCGTTTAAGGCGGCCGAAAAAGCCCTGTGTACCACTTCGCCGCTCGCCGGCAGCGACGCGTAGGCCAGGTCCAGAAGACCGTCCGGGGCGGACATGCCCGGTGCTGCCACCCCGGCGGCAGACCGGGGCAGCCGGGTGCGGCCCTTGGCGCCCTGTCCGCTGCTGAGGAACCCCTGCTCCCGCAGCAGGGCGTAGGCGGCGGTGACGGTGGTGCGGGACATGCCCAGGGTCTCCGACAGCGAGCGTTCGCTGGGCAGGGGTGTGTCCAGGGGCAGGCGGCCATCAAGGACCAGCAGCCGGACAACGTCCGCCAGTTCGCGGTAGGCGGGGCCGGCGCCGCTCTGCCAGGGGCCCATCAACCGGGCAAGGGCGGCGGGATTCATGGCTCCGGGCATCAGGCCAGTATCGCAGACTGGCTATGGAATACAAGGCCAGTGCCAGGCGAGGATGGGTCAATGATGATTCGCAGACTCCTTCAACTCTTTATCGGCCTGGCCATGTACGGCTTCTCTCTGGCCCTGTTTATCCGCTCAGCCCTGGGCACTGCGCCGTGGGATGTGCTGCATCAGGGCCTGGCTGCCAGGACCGGGCTCAGCCTGGGAGCCGTGGTGATCATTGTCAGTTTTGCCGTGCTGCTGCTGTGGATCCCGCTCAAGCAGTGGCCCGGTTTTGGTACGCTGTGCAACGCCATCCTGGTGGGTGTCTTCGCTGATCTCGGGTTGGCCCTTGTTCCGCAGTTCTCCCACCTCGGCGGTCAGACCGCGGTGCTTGCCGGGGCGGTTCTCCTGAATGCCGTGGCCTCGGCCTGCTACATCGGGGCCCGCTTCGGACCCGGCGCCCGCGACGGGCTGATGACGGGCCTCGCCCGGCGGACCGGGTGGTCCGTGCGTGTGTCCCGGACCCTCATCGAAGTGGTGGTCCTGGCCGCCGGTTGGCTTCTGGGCGGCGCGGCAGGTGTGGGCACTGCCGTGTACGCGCTGGCCATCGGCCCGCTGGTGCAACTCATGATGCCGTTCTTCACCGTTCCCGAAAAGACACCCGCGAGTGTGACCCTTGCCGGGCATACCGCAGCGTCACCCGGCGCGCTGCCCCCGGCCGAACCCGGATCCGGCACACCGGCGACGGCACACCAGGCGCACGGGTGAACCAGGGTCAGGGTATTGCCGGTCCCGGGTCGGGGCCGGCAACGGGCGCAGGCTGGCACTTGGGGCAGAAGTAGATGTCCCGTTCCTCGTCGCCGTTGAGTTTGCCCAGGACAGCGTGTTCGATGGGGGTGCGGCACTTGAGGCAGGGCTGGTGCTCACGCCGGTACACCCAGTAGCCGGGCCGGCCTGCGGCGCGGCCCACCGGGACGCCGCGTGCGTTGAGGATGGTGACGCGCCGGCCGGGGCCCAGGTTGGCCTCCAGCAGGATTTTGGCGCTGGCCATCATTTCCCGCAGGGAGACCAAGGCAGGCACGTCGCCGGCGCGGACCGTGGGATGCACGCCGGCCAGGAACAGAGTTTCGCAGCGGTAGATGTTGCCGATGCCTGCCAGGTTCCGCTGGTCCAGAAGGGCAACACCGATGGGGACATCCGGCGCGCTGAGGATGCGGCGTTCGGCTTCGTCCGGATCCCACCCTGGCCCCAGCAGGTCCGGGCCCAGGTGCCCCACCACCGAGTCCTCGTCCTCGGTTTTGACCACATCCAGCACCCCCAGGGAGAACCCCACGGCATCAGCCGAGGCGGTCCGCAGGACGCAGCGGGCCGTGAAGCCGGGTTTCCGCCAGCGGCCGCCCGGAGGATAGACCTGCCAACTGCCTTCCATCTTCAGGTGCGAGTGGATGGTCAGTCCCCGCCCCTCCGGGCTGACCACCCGGATCAGCAGGTGTTTTCCGCGCGGCACTACCTCGCTGACCGTCCAGCCCGTGACGTTGAGCGTGGCAAAACGCGGCACGCGGAAGTCGGAGGCCGTGAGGACCTGGCCTGCCAGGGCGGCATGCAGCTGCGCGGTGGCCCGGAACACCGAATCACCCTCAGGCACGGATCCTCAACCCCTTCGGTGTGGAATAGGCGCCAGCGGCACTGAGCGCGGCAGCGACGGGTGTGTCCAGGATTCCATGCCCGTTGACCTTCTCCATGATGAGTTTGTCCACCGCGCCCCGGGTCACCACCCCCACCAGGGCGGCTCCCGCCGCGGCCAGGACGGTTTCATCGGCGCTGAAAACCAGTAGGGTCTTGCCACCCCGCTCGACATAAAGGACCAGCGCGCCGTCCACCAGCACCACCAGGGCCCCGGCTTTCCGCCCCGGCCGGTGACCGGTGCCGGCGTCGTCGTTCACGCCGGGCCAGGACAGCGCCGCCCCGTAGGGGTTGGCGGGGTCCGTTGCGGCCAGCGCCAGGGCCACGGGCTCGAGTTTGGCCAGCTGGGAGTCCTCGGAGAAGGACCGCAACCGGTCCACCGTGGCCGGCACGGCGAACTGGGCCGCGCCGAGGTGTTCGATGAAATACCCGCGTCGGCAGCGGCCGGCCTCTTCCAGCCGGGCCAGTACCTTATACATCAGCCCGAAGCCGCCCAGGATCTGTTCGGCCATCACCGAGCCGCGGGTCACCACGCCGTATCGGTCCAGCAGAAGCTCCGCGGTGGCCCGCGCGTGGATGGTGGCGTCCAGTTCGGGAGCGGGCAGCGCGGACCAGCGCCCGGCAGCCATGGGCGGCGTGGCGACGGCGCCGGAGGTGCCGTACCGGCCGCCACCGGCCGCCCCGATCAGGCCGCTGCCGGAACGGCCCAGCCTGCTCAGCCGGGGCGCCCGGGCCCTTGGGGTCCGAGCCACTTGCCGGTGGGCGGTGTGGCCGCCCGCGATCAGCGACCGCACCGGCGCGAAGGTATCGCCCGTGATCCGGCCGGCCCAAACAAGGTCCCACAGGGCGGACACCACATCCTGGTCGCCCAGGACTGCGTCCATGCCGCCGGCGATGTCCGTCAGCTGCCGGAAGAAGTACCCGCCGCCGTTGGTGCGCAGGTGGTCCAGGAGCCGCAGCTGGGCGTCGCCGGGTTCGTAGTCGACGGCGGGATTCAGGGTCAGTTCCGCGGAATCGGCCAGGTGCAGGCTGATCCAGCCGTCGTTGCCGGGGAGCGAGCCGGCACCGGACCACAGGACTTCACCGGCGGCCATAAGTTCGTCGAGCATGGCCGGCCGGTAGTCGGACACCCGGCTGGCCAGGATGAGCGGCTCCCAGGCGGAGGCCGGGATGGGGACGCCGGAGAGCTGGTCCACGGCGGTGATGATGCCGTCCAGCCCTCGGAGCGACGGCTGCCCGCGGCCCCCGCCCGGGACCCGGACGTGCTGCCAGGCCGGCAGGAAACGCCCGTAGGCGGAGGCGTCCACGGGTTCGACTTCGGCGCGCAGGGCTGCCAGCGAGCGGCGCCGCAGCTTGCGGAGGACCTCGGCGTCACACCATTCGCTGGTTGCCGGCTGCGGAGCCGCCACCCCGGCCGGGCCGGCAGCCTGGGCGCGCGCCGCGGCATCCGCCCTGGCAGCCTGCGCCTCCGGATCGGCGTCCTCGGCCACGTTCCCATCGTCGTCCAGCTCTGCGACGTCCGCGGGATCGGTGTCATCGTCGTCCGGACCGGCCGGCAGCAGGGCCTCGTCCGGCCCGCTGCCGTTGGGAGTTGGCGACTGCGCCGCGTCGCCGCCGGCGTGCGGGCGGAACTCACCCTCCACCACACGGCCATCGGCGGCGAGCCGCTTCAGCGCCGTGCCCACCACCGCCACGCCCAGGCCCAGCCGGGCAGCGGCCTCCGCGGACGTGAACGGCCCGTGCGTCCGGGCGTACCGGGATACCAGGTCGCCCAGCGGATCGGCCACGGGTTCAATGAACGCCAGCGGCACACCCATGGGCAGCGGCACCCCGATGGCGTCCCGGAGCCTGGCGGCGTCCTCCACCGCGGCAAACCGCTCCCCCCCGCCGATGTTGACTTTGATGGCGCGGTTGGCCCGCTGCAGGGCCTGGAGGTGGCCGGCGGCGGATGCCACACTGGCGGCGTCCTGCTCGGGATCGGGTTCGCCCTGGAGGCGCGCCGCGGCCTCGTCCGGCGTCAGCGGTCCCAGCAGCCGGAGCAGGTCCGCTGTCCCTTCCAGGCCGCGGGCCCGGCGGTCCGGCAGCAGCCGCTGCAGTTCCCGTTCGGTGGACTCGATGACCTTGGGGTCCAGGAGTTCGCGCAGTTCCACCCGGCCCAGCAGCTCGTTCAGGAGTGTGGAGTCCAGGGCCAGCGCCGCGGCCCGGCGCTCGGCCAGCGGTGAGTCGCCCTCGTACAGGAACTGGGCCACATAGCCGAACAGGAGGGACTTGGCGAACGGTGAGGGCTGGCTGGTGGTGGTTTCCACCACCCGCAGCTCGCGGCGTTCCACGGACGCTGCAATGTCTTTCAACGCGGGAAGGTCGTAGACATCCTGCAGGCATTCACGCACCGTCTCCAGCACGATGGGGAATGTAGGGTACTTCCGGGCAACGTCCAGCAGCTGCGCTGACCGCTGCCGCTGCTGCCACAGCGGCTGGCGTTTCCCGGGGGTCTGGCGGGGGAGCAGCAGGGCGCGGGCCGCGCATTCACGGAACCGCGAGGCGAACAGGGCGCTGCCGCCCACTTCGGCGGTGACAATCTGTTCCAGTTCCTCCGGATCGAACAGGAACAGCTCCGCCCCCGGTGGTTCGTCTTCCATCATGGGAACCCGGAGCACAATGCCGTCGTCAGCGGCCATCGCCGAGCCGTCCAGCCCATACCGCTGGTGCAGCCGTTGCCCCACGGCCAGGGCCCAAGGGGCGTGCACCGGCATCCCGAACGGGCTGTGCAGGATCACCCGCCAGTCGCCCAGCTCGTCGTGGAACCGTTCCACCACCAGCGTGGTGTCGCTGGGGACCACTTCGGTGGCCTGTTTTTGTTCCCGGATGTACTGGATCAGGTTGTTGGCGGCGAAGTCGTCCAAACCGCTGGCTTTGCACCGTTCCAGGGCGGGACCGGAATCGGACGCTGCCAGTTCGCGGACGAACGCCCCCAGGGCCCGGCCCAGGTCCACGGGCCGTCCCAGCGAGTCGCCCTTCCAGAACGGCAGCTTTCCGGGCTGGCCAAACGCGGGCGAGACCAGGACGCGGTCGTGGGTGATGTCCTCGATCTTCCAGCTGGTGGCGCCGAGCGCGAACACATCGCCCACCCGGGATTCGTAGACCATTTCCTCGTCCAGTTCGCCCACCCGCCGGCCGCCCTTGGGCGCGGGGGAGGGCTTTCCGTCCGCAGCCGGGGACGCAGAGCCTTCCGTTTCGGTGCCGATGATGTACACGCCGAACAGGCCGCGGTCCGGGATGGTGCCGCCGGAGGTGACGGCGAGGCGCTGCGCTCCGGGGCGGCCTTCGATGGTCCCCGCGTTGCGGTCCCAGATGATCCGGGGGCGCAGCTCTGCGAACTCGTCCGACGGGTACCGGCCGGCCAGCAGGTCCAGAGTGGCTTCGAACGCCGAGCGGGGGAGCGACGCGAACGGGGCGGAGCGCCGGACCGTGGCAAACCACTCCTCCACATCGATGCTGCCCAGGGCCGCGGCGGCGACGGTCTGCTGGGCCAGGATGTCCAGCGGGTTGGCCGGCACGTACAGGCGCTCGATTTTGCCGTCCAGCATCCGTTCCACGGTGATGGCGGTGTGCACCAGGTCCGCACGGTGTTTCGGGAACAGGACACCCTGGGAGACTTCGCCCACCTGGTGCCCGGCGCGGCCCACGCGCTGCAGCCCGCTGGCCACCGACGGCGGCGATTCCACCTGGACCACCAAATCCACGGCGCCCATGTCGATGCCCAGTTCCAGCGAGGACGTGGCCACCACGCACCGCAGCCGTCCCGATTTGAGGTCGTCCTCGATCAGGGCGCGCTGGTCCTTGGACACGGATCCGTGGTGCGCCCGCGCCAGCACCGGGTCCGCGCCGGCGGAACTGCCGGCCTGCGCCATCATCTGGGCGGGGGTTGAGGCGGGAAGGCCCGACGCCGGCCCGCCCGGACGGCGGTCAGATCCAGGTGCGCCGTCCCCCTCCGCGGCCGGGGTTCCGTCCCAGCCGCCGCCCACCGCAACCAGCTGGCGCTCCGCGTAGATTTCGTTCAACCGGGCCGTGAGCCGCTCCGAAAGCCGCCGGGAATTGGCGAAGACGATGGTGGACTGGTTGGCCAGCACCAGGTCCACGATCTTTTCCTCAACATGCGGCCAGATGGAAGCCTGGGGCTGGAGCCCTGAGGCCGGGCCGGAGTCGAACGCGCCGGCCGCGCCCTGCAGGTCCGACATGTCCTCCACAGGCACTGAAACGGTGAGGTCCCAGGTCTTGGACGCCGGCGGGGCAACGATCTCCACCGGCGCCGAACCGGCCAGAAACTGGGCCACCAGCTCCTTGGGCTCCACGGTGGCTGAGAGCCCGATCCGCTGGGCGGGCTTGGGCAGCAGGGCGTCCAGCCGTTCGAGCGAGACGGCGAGGTGGGCGCCGCGCTTGGTCCCGGCCACGGCATGGACCTCATCGATGATGATGGTGTCCACCTCCGCCAGGGTCTCGCGGGCCTTCGAGGTCAGCATCAGGAACAGGGATTCCGGGGTGGTGATGAGGATATCGGGCGGAGTGGTCAGCAAAGACCTGCGGTCCGCGGTGGTGGTGTCCCCGGACCGGACACCCACGGTGATCAAGGGCGCCGGCAGGTCAAGGCGCTTGGCGGTCTGGGTGATGCCGATCAGCGGGGCGCGGAGGTTCCGTTCCACGTCCACCCCCAGGGCCTTCAGGGGTGAGATGTAGAGGACCCGGGTTTTCCGCTTGGGCGCGCGCGGGCGCCTGCCCTTGCCCGCGGCCTGGCCGGTGACCTTGCCCGTGGATCCGGCCCCAACACCCGGGAGCGTGTCCTGGCCTGCGACGGGATCCGCGGCATCGGGCCCGGGGGTGGAGGTCAGGAGCCGGTCCAGGGCCCAGAGGAAGGCCGCCAGCGTCTTTCCGGAGCCGGTGGGGGCCACCACCAAGGCATGCGAGCCGGAGGAAATGGCGTTCCAGGCCCCGGCCTGGGCAGGGGTGGGGCCGCTGAAGGCACCCAGGAACCAGTCGCGGGTGGGCCGGCTGAACTGGCCCATGGGTGCCGCTGCACCGGAATCCTTGGCGCCCGCGACGGGCTGTTCCTGCGTCATGCCTCCATCATGCCGCACCCCACCGACAGGACAGCTGACCGCGGCCTACGATGGTTGGAAAGCGCCGATGCTCAGCAGGTTGATACCGGCGTTGCTGCAGGCGTTGGTGGGGTCCGGCAGGAAAAGCGATGCGGTGTCCTCCGGCGGGTACACGCGGTAGCCGCCGGCCCGCACCTGGGCGCAGTCGGGGAAATTGCCGGCCTGGACGTAGCGCAGCACCGCCGTCCCGGTCTCCCCTGGGGCAAGCAGGACCTCCGTTTCGGGTGTTGTGACGTCCCGGGCGGCAGCGGCGCCGATGGGGTCGCCGGCAGCATCGGCGGTCAGCGACACGCCGGCGTAACCCTTGAGCAGGCAAGGCTCGGTGCCGGTGTTGGTGAGGTTCAGCTTCATGTAAACGCTGCCGGCAGCACCGCCACCGGAAGGGTCGGTTTCCGCAACGAGCCCCGACGCCTTGCAGAGGGCGGTGGCAGCCGGTGTGGTGGCCGGTGCCGACGTGGCGGGCGCCGTGGTGGCCGGCGCACTGGGCGTGGGCGACGCCGATGCGCTGGCCGGTGCCGACGTTGCTGAACCGGAGTTGGACGCCGACGTCGTGGGTTCCGCCTGCGGATCGCCTCCACCGCACGCGGTGAGCAGCAGGGCAGCCGCAGCGGCCGCCGTCGTAATGGTAAACGCCTGGGAAATTCGCTGAGACCTCATCGCACCACCTTTACGCCAGAGGTTGCCCGCGTCAACAAAGCCACCAGCCCGGAAGGCAACTGATGCCCGGATCGTGATGATCCGGGCATCAGGCGTGCAGGCTATTTCGCGTCAGCTGCGGCCTTGCGCCGGGCGCCGCTGCGTACCAGTGCCGCCGCGCCGAGGGCCAGGCCGCCGACGCCCGCCACCAGGCCGGCCCAGCTCCGTGCGTCGGCGCCGCTGTCCGTTACTGCCGCCACCTGCTCGGTGGCCGCTGTTTCGGCGTGACCGTCCCCGTGGCCCTCGGCGGCCACGTCAGTGATGGTGATCGACGGCGCCGGGGCATCGAGGGAATGCGGGTCCTGGCCTTCCTTGGCGATTTCGGACCAGTCAGTCTGCCCGGTTTCACAGGTCTGCAGGGTGGGGAAGTTCAGCGTGGTGCCGGCAAGGTCCGGCAGTTTCACGGACAGGACCAGGGTGTCCCGGAGTTCGTGCTCCAGCGGGGTCTTGGCGGTGTACACGATCTGGCTGGTCCGCTTGGTGATGGCGGTGCCGTCAGCCAGCTTCCGGGGTTCGGCCAGCTGCTCGGTGACCTTTTCGACGGTCCAGTTGGGGTTGACGGTGGGTTGCGCGTCGTTGAGTTCCTGCGGCAGCGTGATGGCAACCTTGGTGGTGTTCGACTCCTCGCAGCCATGCGGCACGGCGAAGGTCAGGAGCGCGTACGAGTTGGCTGACGTTTTGTCCGGGGTGACGCCCACGTGGGCGGAGGCGCCGACGGCTCCGGAGAGCAGGAGCGCGGCTGCGCCGCCCGTGGCAGCTGCGGTGGTGAGGGTGCGGCGAAGGAGGGTGCTGGTCATGGGATTGCCTTTCTGGCGCACCCCAAACAAGGGGGTGCAGGGTGTATGGGACCCGGCGCCGGAAAGGATTGTCCGGTTCGCCGGTCAGGCGGGATTCACGACGGCGGAAGGCGGGCCGCGCCGGCTGTCCCACCGGAGGTTCCGCCACGGCTGCCGGGCAGGCCAGGCAGGCCGGCTTTCCGCCGGCACCGACGGAACGGTGTGGAGGGCGGCGGCCCGGGGCAGGCCGGCCAACGGCCGGAGCCAGCCGGCGAGGGCCCACAAGGCAGCCTCGCCCCTGGCCAGCAGGAGCGCGCAGCCTACGGTGGCCAACGCATGGGCGGCAAGCATCAGGGGACCGCTGGCGCCGGGCTGGTGCAGGTGCCCGGCCAGCGGGGCCAGGCCGGCATAGGCCTGGAGTTCCTCGGCAGGATCGTGGTGGTGCCCAGCGGGCGCAACGTTTGCCGCCGCGGTGACGGTGCCGCTGAAGGCGTTGAACAGTCCGTGGAGCACCACCTGCCCGCCGCCCAGCAGCGCGGCCATGGCGGGAAAGCCCAGGCGCAGGCGTGTGGCGGTGGTGCTGGCCAGTACGGTCAGGGCCAGAACCGCCAGCATGATGCCCGGCGCGGGAAGCTCGCCGCCACCGGCAAGGTGGGCCCCTGCTGCGAGCGCGAGGATGCCGGTTGCCACTGCCGAGGATCGGAGCACGTGGAAAGGAGTGTGTGGGTGTGCTGGCACAGCTCCTCCTTTCCGGTCCCGCATGGCGGTCTAGATTCTACCGGTGATTCGAGGCATGGTTGGCCCCGGATGGGCGGCGGCCGTGCTGGATCAGGGTGCGCCGGCAAACAGTTCGGCGAGGACCTCAGCGGCGGTGCCGTGGCGCAGCAGCGGGGCGGCCTGTCCGGCCCACAAGGACATCAGGTCCGTGTTGCCCGCAGCAGCAGCCTGGGGCCGGAATTTCCCGGTCAGCCAGTTCTGGATGGGGAAGGGGGCCACGAGGGCCGCATCCTCGAGTTCGGCCGTGACCCGGTTGGGGAGGCCCCGCGCCAGCCGGCCGCTCATGGCCCGGGTCAGGACGGTGGTCCCGGCGGCAGGACTGCGCAGCAATGACCGGTAGGCGGGCACGGCAGCCGATTCCCCGGTGGCCAGGAACGCGGTGCCCACCTGCACGCCGTCGGCGCCCAGCGCGAAGGCGGCGGCCACCCCGCGGCGGTCCGCGATGCCGCCGGCAGCGATCACCGGAATGTGGATGGCGTCCGCCACCTGAGGCACCAGCGCAAACGTGCCCACCAGGGATTCGCCGGCCGGCGCCAAAAAGGACACCCGGTGGCCGCCGGACTCCATTCCGCTGGCCACCACGGCATCCACGCCGCCGGCCTCCAGCGCCACGGCTTCGGCCACGGTGGTTGCGGTCCCCAGGACCTTGATGCCCAGCCGGTGCGCCGCCTCCACCACCTCAGGCGCAGGGACGCCGAAGACAAAGCTCACGACGGCGGGACGGGCCGCCAGGGTTGCCGCCACCTGCTCGCCATAGTCCGGCAGGTACCGGTCCGGCATATCCGGCAGCGGCAGGTCCAGTTCGTCAAAGTAGGGCTTGAGGATCCCAACGTAGCGCTGGAAATCCGCCACCGGCAGGTCCGTCGTCTCGGTTCCCGTGGGGATCCAGAGGTTCAGGGCAAAGGGCCGGGCCGTGGCCGCCCGCAGGGCGGCTGCCGTCCTTTCGATGGCCGCCGCGTCGAACCCGTACAGCCCGAACGAACCCAGCCCGCCGCCGTCGCTCACTGCTGCCGTCAGCGCCACCGACGAGACGCCGCCGAAGGGGCCCAGGACCACGGGGGCCTCGATTTCCAGCAGGTCCGTAAGGCGGGCGGTCCCGGCCTGGCCGGTGCGCGGGTGGTTCATGGCGGTCTCCTGGGTCCGGGAAATGCTGGCCCGGCCAGTCTTTCAGGCCCGGCGCCCGGGCCCAAGAAACCGTTCCGGAAAGGGGCCCGGCAACGGCAGTATCGGCCGGAACAGCCGGGCGTTAGACTGCGGAGACAATCTTCTGCGACGTAAGGAGCTGTTCATGGAATACACCGGAGCGCAGTCAGAGCGGGCCGTCCCGGCAGGCGAGCTGGACCGCAGCCACATCGGCCAGACGGTCAGTTTCCAGCCCAATGAATTCACTGTGGTGTTCGGCCGGATCGCGGGGATCGCGCGCACCGAAGCCATGGTCTACCTGTCCCTGGACGGGGTCGCCGGCGGGACGCACCTGAAGGACGAGTACGACCTTCCGTCCAACCATGAGGTGTACCTGCAGGTGGACGTGATCACCAACGCCGAGTCCACCATCAAGGACCTGTTCGGCAAGGTCCAGGACAACCTGCGCGGTTCCGGGCACAGGGGTGAGGACCGCACCGACCGGTTGTAGCAACAAAAATGGTACGCCTGACGGCGGCCAACCAGGCATGCCGCACCACAGGATCCAAGGTGATGGAGTGGAAGACCTTTTCGTAGGACCGCCAGGTGTCTTGCCCGCGGGCGTGTCCTTGGGTCAGGCCAGATACGGACCGCTCACGGACGGGCAATCTGGTCAGGTCAGGCATGTGGGCGGCTATGCCGTGTTCGCCCGGTACTGCGAAGCTGCGGGCGCCGTCCCGGCGGAGCTGGCCGCTGATCCCGCTGCGCTCGCCGGCTTCCTCCAGGCGCACGGGCCAACCATCAGGGCCAATTCGGACAGGCTGGCTGCCGCCGCGGTTTTTACAGGTAACACCATTGCAGGCCTGCGGCCGGATGCATCGTGGACCGTCGGTCCAGGTGGCGCCGAGGTGGGGAACCATGAGGCGCGGTTCGTGGTCCGGGCTGTGGTTGAGGGGCTCTGCGGCGCAGGCGACGAAATGGTACAGGCGTTTGCGGCCAAGCTGCGGGGATGGGCCCAGGAGGACCTTGGCGGGCCCGCGGGGCCCCTGCCGGTACCGGCTTCGGGGCACCCCGTCTACATCCGTCCCAGCCTGCCGGACGTTCGTTACTTTTCCGGTGCGGATGCCAGACGGTACGGCGGGCGTTGGGATGGCGGCGGTCCGCCGCAGGAAGCCTATGAAGTGGTCAGCAATCCGGGCCGGTTCGCCGGCCTCCACGCCATTGCCGATGCTTTGATCAGCCACCTGGAAGTAACCTACGCCATCGATGTCCGGGAGGATCCGGCCCTGGCCGGGGACCTCCTGCTGCCCCACCCGGATGTCCGGCGGGCCGTCAGGCTTACCCCGCACCACGCCGGGGCCGCGCCCCTCACCTTCGTCTTTACGGGCTTTCCCGGCGTCATCGTCCACGCCGGGGTGCTGCACGATTTCCCGTTTCCGGCCTGCGGATGCGACGCGTGCGACGAAACGTCGGAATCAACGGCAGACCGCCTGGAAATGCTCGTTCTCGGCGTGGCCGCGGGCGGGTACGCCGAACGCTACCCCGTAGGCAGGCGACACCAGCTTGAGTACGTGCTTGCCGCGGCCGATGGTTCAGGCTCGGAAAGCGGATGCGGTGAGCCTGGACCCATTGACGGCGGACGCCTGGGTGAAGCTGCGGCCAGGCTGCGGGATGTCGCCGTCGGCTGGGGCGCTTGGCCGTTACGGAAGGCGGGGCGGATGGTTACCTAGCAGCGGCAGCAGCAGCGGACGACGGCGGCGGGACATTCCGTTGCCTCCGCCCACCGGGCTTGCCACGCGGGCATTGCTGCCGGTGCCCCGCAGTGCCATTCTGGGGTTATCCGCAGTTTGGCCGCGACGGACAGGACAGGTCAATGCCGCTCTATCTCTCAAAATTCAGCTACACGCCGGAAACCTGGGCCAGGCTGATCAGCCACCCGGAGGACAGGCGCAAGGCGGCGCAGCAGTACATCGAATCGGTGGGGGGAAAGCTGCACGGATTCTGGTACGGATTCGGCGCCCACGACGGCTACAACCTGTGGGAGGCGCCGGACAACGTATCCATGGCCGCGGTGGCGCTCGCCATCAGCGGCGGCGGGGCCCTGGCCTCGTTTGAGACAACTGTGCTGCTCACGGTCGAGGAAACCCTGGACGCCCTCCGGACTGCCGGCGAAATTGCCTACCGCAGCCCGGGCGCCGAATAAGCCGCAGCGTCCGGACAGGCCGCGGGGCCCGGCCCCCGGCTCTCCTATGCTTGGGGAATGGATCCTGCCAAGACCCGCCGCGAAGCTGCACTGCCTCCGGTGGCCAGCCCCTTTAACCATCGGCCCCTGGCCGTGGCCGTCCTGGACATCTCCTTCGAAGTGCGCCGGAAAAGCCACGAGGGGACGGGTGTGCTGCCGCTGTCCAGCGGGGTGCTGGACGTCATCCGCGTCATCGAACGGCATCCCGGGATCACGGTGGCCGAGGTGGCAGCCAGGCTCGGCAGGCAACTAAGCAACGTCAGCGCGCAACTGCGGGAACTGGTGGCACTGGGCCTGGTCACCCGCACCCGGGACGCGGCGGACAAGCGTTATGTGGCACTCCACGCCACCGCCGAGTCGCGCCGGATCAAGTCCCTGCTTGAAGGAGCCTGGGCCGGTGCCCTCGCCACGGCCACCGACAAGCTGACCGCGGATGACCTGGCGCGCCTCGCGGCGGCGCTGCCCGCATTGGAACGGCTTGCCGCCATCCTCCACGAACCCGACGCCTGAGCCTGAACATGGCCCGTTTGGTGCCTGCCGGATAGATACTTATACTTATGTAAGTATTACTTTTGAAGAAGCGGAGATTTTTGGTGGCAACACAAACAGCAACCCCGGCGGTTTCGGCGGAGCGCGCGGAGGGGCGGGCGAGCGGCGGCAAGTGGTGGGCGCTGGTCTTCCTGGCGCTCGCCCAGTTCATGGTGGTCCTCGATGGCACCATCGTGAACCTGGCCCTGCCCCGGCTTCAGGCCGAGATGGGCATCAGCGACTCCACCCGGGCTTGGGTGGTCACCGCCTACGCCCTGGCGCTGGGCGCGTTCCTCCTCCTGGGCGGCCGCATCGCGGATTTCTGGGGCCGCAAGCGTGCGTTTATGACGGCGGCCACGGGGTTCGCCGTGGCGTCGCTGCTGGGCGGCCTGGCCCAGGCGCCGTGGGAACTGATCGGCGCCCGGGCCCTGCAGGGATTGTTCGCAGCCTTGCTGGCACCCGCCGCGCTGGCGCTGCTGACAGTGTCCTTCCCGGGTGGCCGGGAACGCGGCACGGCGTTCGCGGTGTCCGGCTCCATCAGCGGCGTGGGCGCCGCGGTGGGGGTGCTGCTGGGCGGCTTCCTGACGGACTACGTTTCGTGGCGCTGGTGTTTCCTCGTTAACGTGCCCATCGCCGTCGTCGCCCTGCTGGGTGTCTGGAAGCGGGTTGCGGAAAGCAAGGCAGGCGGCGTTCCCCGGTACGACTGGCCCGGCGTGGTCCTTGCGGCCCTGGGTCTTGGCGCCCTGGTTTACGGCTTCACCAATGCCGAATACGGCTGGACCACTCCCGGCGCGTGGGGCTTTATCCTGGCCGGCGTGGTGCTGATCGCGTTGTTCATCGCCGTCGAAAAGCGTGTGGCCCACCCCCTGCTTCCCTTGCGGGTGGCCACCGAACGCAACCGGGCGGCAGCCTTCCTGGCGTCCTTCCTGGCCGGTGCCGTGCTCATCGGCGGCATCCTGTTCATCAACTTCTACATCCAGATTGTGCTGGGCTTCGCGCCGTTTATTGCCGGGTTGGCCTCGCTGCCCATGACGGTGGTCCTCATCATCACGGCTGCGATCGTGGCCAAAAACCTGCCCACCCTTGGCGCCCGCATCCCCACCGCAGTGGGCCCGGCGTTTATGGCGGCCGCCATGCTGTGGCTCACGCAGGTGACTCCTGACGGCAATTACGCCGTGGTTATGCTGCCGGCGCTGATCCTGCTGGGCATCGGCCTGGGGATGGTGTTTGTTCCCATGCAGAACCTGGCGCTCTTTGGCGTGGACAAGGACGACGCCGGCGTGGCAAGTGCCCTGGTCAACGCCTCACAGCAGATCGGCGGCTCCCTCGGAATCGCGTTGTTCAGCACCATCGCCGCTGCTGCCACGGCAACGGCCGGCGGGGCACCCCTGGCAGCGCTGTCCAGCGGATACGCAGCTGTTTTCTGGTGGGCTGCAGGCGTGGCGATCCTGATCGCCCCCATCGCACTGGTGCTGATCGACATCAGCCGGAAGACGTTCAGCGGCGCCGCGCCGGACGCTCCGGCTGTCCACCTGTAGGCTGCCGGGCTGATCCTGCCCCCCCTCCCAACTGACTCGCAGTTGTTGTCGTTTTCGACCCTCAAAACGACAACAACTGCGAGTCAGTTGGGAGGGGCGTCGTTAGGATGAAGCGGTGACTGAACCCAACCCCAAGGACCCCGCCGCGATCCCTGATGCTGCCAAAAGGCCGGGGCGGGACGGCAAGTCGAATGCCACCATCTACGACATCGCCAAGTTGGCCGGTGTGAACCCCTCCACGGTGTCCCGGGCGCTCAGCAAGCCGGGCAGGGTCAGCGCCAAGACGCAGAAACTCATCGAGGACGCCGCCGCGGAGTTGCGCTACCAGGTCAATCCGTTTGCCCGGGCCCTGCCCACCGGCCGGACCAACACCATCGGCCTGATCGTCGCCGATATCACCAACCCCACCTTCTTCGACATCATCCGCGGCGCCCAGGCCACCGCGACGCTGCGGGACTACACCCTGGTGCTGGCCGAGTCCGCCGAATCCGGCGTCACCGAGCTCACCGCCGCGCGGCGCATGATGGCCACCGCCGACGGCCTGATCCTGGCCAGCCCGCGCATGGACGACAACGACATTCGCGCACTGGCAGCAGATAAGCCCGTGGTGGTCATCAACCGCGAGGTCGACGGCGTGCCCTGCGTCATCCCGGACGTCGGCAAGGGCATCAGCGAAGCAGTCCGGTCGCTGGCCGCCAACGGCCACCGCAAACTGGCGTTTGTGGCGGGCCCGCCCCAGTCCTGGATGTCGGCGCGCCGCTGGGAAGGAGTCCAGGCGGCCTGCGAATGGTCGCGGGTCACTCCTGTGCGGCTGGAATCCAGCAGGCCAACGGTCGACGGCGGCCGGCAGGTGGCGCGCGACGTCCTGGCCAGCGGGGCAACCGCCGTTATGACCTACAACGACCTCCTGGCCATCGGCCTGATGCAGGAACTGCAGGCCGGCGGCATGGCCGTACCGGACCGGATCAGCATTGTGGGCTTCGATGACATCTTCGGTGCCGATTTCACCACGCCGCCGCTGACCACTGTCCGGTCGCCGCTGGGGGAGTGTGGCACCGCCGCAACCACCCGGCTCCTGGACCTGCTGGTCGGCGAGGGCGGGGACGCCGGCACCCTCCGCGTGGAGACGGAGCTGGTGCTGCGCGGCTCCAGCGGGCGGGTCGTGCGGCAGGGCTGATAAATGCGGGTCAGCAGCCAATGGCAACTTTTGGCAACCGGTTGACAAGATGGCTGACGGACCCGGACCATTGACTTATGTCACAGTCGATTGCCGTCAACCCGGACAGGCTCCTGCCCGCCGATCCCGGAACCCGCAGGATTGCCAGGGATCTTTTCCAGCGAGTCAAGGACCTGCCCATCATTTCCCCGCACGGCCACGTTGATGCCGCGGTCATTGAACACAACACGCCGTTTCCGGACCCTGCGGTGCTGCTGGTCAGTCCGGACCACTACGTCACCCGGCTGATCCACTCCGCGGGCGTGGACCAGAACCTCCTGCGGCCCCAGGCCGGCAGCCACGGCAACCCCGGCGCCGCCCCGGATTCCCGCACCGTATGGCGCGAGTTCTGCAAGGCCTGGCCCCTGTTCGAAGGGACCGCGTCCGGCTACTGGCTGCGCAACCAGTTCCAGAGCGTGTTCGGCCTGCACAGCGAGCCCTCCGCAACCGAACCGGATGCCAGCTTCGACGCCATCAGCGCCCGGCTCCAGGAACCCGGCTTCCGGCCCCGCCAGCTCTTCAAGGACTTCAACATCGAGGTCCTCGCCACCACCGATGACCCCCTGGATGACCTGGCCAGCCACAAGGCCATCGCCGGGGACCCCACCTTCCACGGCCGCGTCCTGCCGACCTTCCGGCCGGACCAGTACCTGAACATCGCGCACCCGGAGTGGGCCGGTAACGTGGAGCGCCTGATTGCAGCAGCGGGTGACGGCGGCACGGGCTACGCGGGCTACCTCACCGCGCTGGAAAACCGGCGGCAGTACTTCATTGAGCACGGCGCCGTCTCCGCAGACCATGGCGTGCGGACGCCCCGCACGCTCATGCTCGAGGCCGCCGACGCGGCCAGGCTGTTTGACCGCGCCAGGGCCGGCCAGGCCAGCGCCGCGGACCGCGAGGACTTCGAAGCGCACATGATGTACCAGATGGCTCGGATGTCAGTAGCGGACGGCCTGGTCATGACCATCCACCCCGGCTCCTACCGGAACCATCACGAACCCACGTTCAACACCTTCGGGGCGGACAGCGGGCACGACATTCCGTTCGCCATCGACTACACCGAAAGCATCCGTCCCGTCCTGCAGGACTTCGGCAACGCCAAGGACTTCCACCTGGTGCTGTTCGCCATGGACGAGACAGTCTTTTCCCGCGAACTGGCGCCTTTGGCCGGCTTCTACCCGGCCGTCTACCTTGGCGCCCCGTGGTGGTTCCTGGACGCCCCGGACGCCATGCTGCGGTTCCGTTCCGCCGTCACCGAAACCGCCGGCTTCTCCCGGTCCTCGGGGTTCATCGACGACACCAGGGCCTTCTGCTCCATCCCGGCCCGGCACGATGCCTCCCGCCGGATCGAGGCGTCCTTCCTGGCCCGCCTTGTGGCCGAGCACCGCGTCTCCGAGGACAGGGCCCACGAGCTCATCGTGGACCTGGTGGACGGCTCCCCGCGCCGGGTCTTCAAGCTGTGAGCGCCGGCCTGCAGGACAGAGCCCAAGGCAAAGAGTCCGCCGCCGGACTGCCCCGGCTTACCCGGGAGCTCCGGAATGCGCCCAAGGCGCCGGTACGGATGGTCCACCTGGGCCTGGGCGCCTTCCACCGCTCGCACCAGGCCTGGTATACCCAGCAGGCCGGCGATGCGGCGCAATGGGGAATCGCCGCGTTCACGGGCAGGCGTCCGGACGCAGCCCTCGCGCTGGCAGCCCAGGACGGCCTCTTCACCGTGGTGGAGCGGGCCGACGCGGGTGACTCGTTCAGCGTGGTTGGCAGCATCGTCGAAGCGGTGGACGGTGCCGACGTCGACCGGCTTGCCGCGCTGCTGGCCGCGCGGGCAACGGCCGTGGTCACGCTCACCATCACCGAAGCCGGGTACCTGGCCACCGCCGATGGCGGGTTCGACGCTGCCGCGCCGGAGGTGGCCGCGGACCTCGCGGCCCTGCGCGGTACGGGCCGGCCGGTGACGCCGCTGGGCCGCCTGGTCCTTGGCCTCGCCGCCCGCCGGGCAGCGGCGGCGGGACCCCTGGCAGTGGTCTGCTGCGACAACCTTTCGCACAACGGGACCGTGGCCCGCAATGCCGTACTGGGCATGGCCGGGGCCTGGGAGCCGGCGCTGGCGGAGTGGATCCGTGACGCAGTCAGCTTCGTCAGCACGTCCGTGGACCGGATCACGCCCCGGACCACGGCAGCGGACCTTGAAGCTGTGGCATCCGCCTGCGGCTACCGGGACTCCTCTCCGGTGGTGGCCGAACCCTTCTCCAGCTGGGTCCTGAGCGGGGAATTCCCCGCGGGCAGGCCGCGCTGGGAAGACGCCGGAGCGCTCTTTGTCGAAGACATCGAACCTTATGAGAACCGGAAGCTCTGGCTGCTGAACGGCGCCCACTCGCTGCTGGCCTATGCCGGCCAGGTCCGCGGACACGCCACCGTGGCCCAGGCCCTGGCCGACCCCGCATGCCGGCACGCCGTGGAGGCGTTCTGGGATGAAGCGGAGGCCAACCTGCCCGCCGAAGGCCTGGACGTACCCGCCTACCGGGCTGCCTTGCTGGCGCGGTTCGGCAACGCCAGGATCGCCCACCATCTGGCGCAGATCGCCATGGACGGGACCACCAAGCTCAGGATGCGCGCCGTCCCCGTCCTGCGCGCCGAGCGGGCGGCCGGCAGGACCGGTGCCGCGGCCGCCCTGATGATTGCTGCCTGGCTGGACTGCACGGCCCAGTTGCCGCCTGCCCAGGATCCATTGGCGGCCGGAGTCGAGGCGGCCAATGCCCTGGCTGGAACCGAACGGCTCCGCGCCTTGCTTGAACTGGTGGACGCGGACCTCGCGGCGGATGCCGCCGTTGTGGAGCTGATCGGGGGCCTCACCGGGAGGGTGGCCGCATCCCCGGCCCCCGGCTGACACGTGCCAAAACCGTCCGGTCACCCCGGTTTCCGCTGGCCTTCCCATCCACTCCCGAACCACCCCCAACTGCCCCGTCCGCCTGAAAGGACCAGCTGTGAAAATCATTGCCGCCGAAGTCTTCGTGACAAGCCCCTCGCGCAACTTCGTGACCCTGCGCATCACCACCGAGGACGGAGTCACCGGCATCGGCGACGCCACCCTCAACGGCCGCGAACTCGCGGTGGCCGCGTACCTCAAGGAGCATGTGGCGCAACTGCTGATCGGAAAGGACCCGCACCGGATTGAGGACACCTGGCAGTTCCTTTACCGGTCCTCGTATTGGCGGCGCGGGCCGGTGACGATGGCCGCGATCGCCGCAGTGGACATGGCCCTGTGGGACATCAAGGGCAAACTGGCCGGCATGCCCGTGTACCAGCTGTTGGGCGGCGCCTCGCGGAACGGGCTGCGCGCCTACGGCCACGCCTCCGGCGCGGACATCCCTTCGCTGTTTGATTCGGTCCGCGAGCACCTGGAACTGGGCTACAAATCGGTGCGGATCCAGACCGCGGTCCCCGGCATCAAGGCTGTCTACGGGGTAGCCGCCCAGGCCCAGGCCTCGGGTGAACGCTACGACTACGAGCCCGCCGGCCGGGGCGCGTTCCCTGTGGAGGAAGACTGGGACACCCGCGCGTACCTGCGCCACCTGCCCACCGTGTTCGAAGCCGTGCGCAACGAGTTCGGCTCGGAACTGCCGCTGCTCCACGACGGGCACCACCGGATGACACCCATCCAGGCCGCCAAGCTGGGCAAGGCCCTGGAGCCTTACGACCTCTTCTGGCTTGAGGACTGCACCCCGGCGGAGAACCAGGAAGCGCTCCGCCTGGTCCGCCAGCACACCACCACGCCGCTGGCAATCGGCGAAATCTTCAACACCGTGTACGACTACCAGACCATCATCAAGGAACAGCTGATCGACTACGTCCGGGCCGCCTCCACCCACTTCGGCGGCATTTCCCCGCTGAAGAAGGTGATGGACTTCGCCGCGCAGTACCAGATCAAGTCCGGCTTCCACGGCCCTACGGACATTTCCCCGGTGGGCTTCGCCGCGCAGCTGCACGTGGGCCTGGCCATCCATAACTACGGGATCCAGGAATACATGCAGCACTCGGACAAGACCAACGAGGTCTTCCAGCAGTCCATGACATTCAAGGACGGCTACCTGCACCCGGGCAACGAGCCAGGCATCGGCGTCGAATTCAACGAGGAAGCCGCCGCCGCGTTCCCGTACCAGCAGGCCTACCTGCCGTACAACCGCCCGGTGGACGGTACCGTCCATGACTGGTAAACAAGCCCCGGCCCACATTGTGGTGATGGGCGTGACCAGCTGCGGCAAAAGCACTGTGGGCGCGGCCCTCGCCGAACGCCTTGGCGCAATCTTCGTCGACGGCGATTCGCTGCATCCGCAGTCAAACATCGACAAAATGGCTGCCGGAACTCCATTGGACGACGCCGACCGCGCACCGTGGCTGGCTGAAATCGGCAGCCGCTTCTCGGCGTCGGACGCGGGCCTGGTGATTGCGTGCAGCGCGCTCAAACGCCGCTACCGCGACCTGATCCGCAGCGGCGACGCGTCCGTGGTGTTTGTCCACCTGCACGGCGGCCGGGACCTCCTGGCCGGCCGGATGGCGGCCCGGCCGGGACACTTTATGCCCCTGTCGCTGCTGGACTCCCAGCTGGACACGCTCGAGGAGCTGCAGCCGGATGAGGCGGGTGTGGTGGTGGACATCGCCTTGCCGGTGGACCAACAGGTGGACCGGGCGCTGGCCGCCCTGGGGCCGGCCGGTGCCGGACGGCGGCAGTTCGACGTGGACCTCACCGCGGCGCCGTTCACGCTCGACGCCGAGGCCATCGCCTGGGTGGAGGGCACCCTCTCCGCGATGACGCTGGAGGAGAAGATCGGCCAGCTGTTCATCAACCACAACAACAGCTACGCCCCCCGGTACCTGGACGAGGTCCTGGACACGTACCACGTGGGCGGCATGCGCTACCGGCCGGGCCCCTCGGCAGCCGTCCAGGAACACATCCGGTATGCCCAGTCGCGGTCGCGGATTCCGCTGCTGGTGGCCTCAAACCCGGAAATGGGTGGCGCCGGCAGCTGCGACGACGGAACCTTCGTGAGCACGCACCTGCAGGCCGGCTCCCATCCGGACAAAGGGATTGCCCGGCGGATGGGCCAGGTAGCAGGCGTGGAAACGGCGGCCCTGGGGTGCAACTGGGCTTTCGCTCCCATCGTGGACATCCACTACAACTGGCGGAACACCGTGGTCTCCACCCGGTCCTTCGGTAATACGCCGGAGGTCGTGGTGGAGCGGGCCAAGGAGTACTTCGACGGCATCAGCGAATCGCCCACCGTCTGCGCCATGAAGCACTTCCCGGGCGACGGCATGGACGAACGGGACCAGCACGTGGTTACGTCATACAACACCCTGGGCTACGGGAACTGGAACCGGACCTACGGGCACGTCTACCGGGAGCTGATTGGGCACGGCGTGCAATCCATCATGGCCGGGCACATCGGGGCGCCGG
Organism: Arthrobacter sp. Leaf141; assembly: GCF_001424565.1. Lineage (GTDB taxonomy): Bacteria > Actinomycetota > Actinomycetes > Actinomycetales > Micrococcaceae > Arthrobacter. The sequence continues at coordinate 36,158 of NZ_LMOL01000009.1, read as the reverse complement.
AACTGTCGCGGCATTTCCGGCCGGGAATCGCGGACCGCGACATCCTGCCGGCCACGCTGGCACCGGAACTGCTGCAGGACCTGCTCCGCGGCGAACTGGGCTTCAACGGGCTCATCCTGACCGACGCATCGTTGATGGTGGGACTTACGCAGGCCATGAAGCGCAGCGACCTGGTCCCCGCCACCATCGCCGCAGGCTGCGACATGTTCCTCTTCTTCCGCAACCCGGCAGAGGATTTCGGCTACATGCTGGAGGGGTACAAGTCGGGGGTCCTCACCGAGCAACGGCTGCACGATGCCCTGCGCCGGATCCTCGGCCTGAAGGCCAGCCTCGGCCTGCACCGCAGGAACGCGACGGACCTGGTGCCGCCGGCAGCCGCTCTCGAAGTGATCGGCGGCGAGGTGCACCGCGCCATTGCCGCGGACATCGCGGACAAAACGGTCACCCTGGTCAAGGACACCGCCGGCAACCTGCCCATCACACCCGCGACGCATAAGCGGATCCGCCTGTACGGCGTTTCCGGCGGTGCGGACTTCACCCGCGCCGATCCGCTGGCCTACCTCGATACCGTCCACGAGGAGCTCGAAGCCGCCGGATTCGAGGTGCACCTGTTCCGGACCGCGGAGCAGCGGGAGGCCGCGGGCGAGGAAGACGTGAACTTCATGTCTGTGCTGGCCGAGGAAGCCACGGACGACTATCCCGCCAGATACGACGCCGCCTTTGTGTTTGCCAACGTGAAGGGCTTCGCACAGGAGGCCGCCATCCGGATCAAGTGGTCCAGCCCCATGGCCGCGGAGATCCCGTGGTACAGCACCGAGGTTCCCACGGTGTTTGTGTCCCTCAACCAGCCCAACCACCTGATTGACGTGCCCATGGTCCGGACTGCCATCCATGCCCACGCCGGCAGCCGCGAGGCGATCCGTGCCGCGGTGCAGAAGATCCAGGGCAAGTCGGAATTCACCGGCACGTTCAACGAGAACGTGTTTTGCGGGTCCTTTGACACCAGGCTCTAGCCTGGGCTTTACCCACAAGAAACGGCGCCATTCCAGCCGGAGAAATTCCGGCGGGAATGGCGTTTTTCTTTGGCCAAAGCAGACAGGGGACGTCCCATCTCCTGTATACTGGGAGAAGAGAAAAGGCCGCCACCCGACGGCTGCCTAAGGAGATATCGTGACCACAGCGCCTGCAGGAGTTTCGCCAGCCCGATTCAGTGCCCAGCTCCGCTCCCAGGCCCTGCAGACACGGATCATGGATCTTATCCTAGAGCGCGGACTGGACGTGGGCGATGCACTGCCCACCGAGAGCGAGTTGTCAACGGAACTCGGCGTTGGCCGGAACACGGTCCGGGAGTCCCTCAAGGTGCTCCAGGCCCTGGGCGTCATCGAGATCCGGCACGGCTTCGGCATGTTTGTGGCTCCGAACAACTTCACGGCGTTGGTGGCTGGACTGACCTTCCGTGGCCGCCTCTCGCTGCGCCACAAGGGCGAAGAGGCCATGGAGCTGGTGGACGTGCGCCAGGCCCTGGAATCCGGCCTGATCGGCTCGGCCATCGATGTGCTGACCGAGGAACACCTCGCAGAGCTTAAGGCCGTGATGCAGGGCATGCAGGAAGCTGCCAGCCGCGGCGAAATGCTGGTGGAGCACGACGCCGAATTCCACCGCCGCCTGTACGCGCCCCTCAACAACGAGCTGCTGACCAGCCTGGTCGACGTGTTCTGGCAGGTGTACCGCCAGATCCACCTGGCGCTCGGCACCGGAACCGTCAACCTGGAGCAGCAGGCCCAGGACCACTGGGACATCTACGACGCCGTGGCCAACCGGGACAAGGCCCTGGCCGCCGAACGCCTGCAAAGGCACTTCGACGGCATCAGGCTCAAGCTCAAGGACGTTGCGGGGGAGTAGGCCGCCCCTGCCGCGAGGCAGGTCAGGCGTCCAGGGCGCCTTTGAACCAGCCGGTGATGCTGGCCGGATGCGTGATGGCAGTCCCCACCACAACCGCAAACGCACCGGCATTTAGGGCTTGCCTGGCCTGCGCCGGAGTGTGGATCCGGCCCTCGGCGATCAAGGGTGCGGCGAGCCCGGCGGCAGCAATCAGGCCCAGGAGTTCCAGGTCCGGGCCGGCAGTTTTTGGCCGCTCCCCGGAATAGCCGGACAGGGTGGTGCCGATCAGGTCCGCGCCGGCATCGGCGGCGGCCAGCGCATCATCGAGGGAGCCGCAGTCGGCCATGACCAGGGCGAGCGACCCGGCGTGGATCCCGGCGACGGTGGCGGCGAAACTCAGGCCGTCCGGGCGGGCCCGGCGCGTGCCGTCGATGGCCACCACGTGGGCGCCGGCGTTCGCCACGGCCAGGGCGTGCCGCAGGGTGGGGGTGATGAAGACGCCGTCGTGGCCGTCCTTCCAGAGCCCAATGACGGGAACGTCGACGGAGGTCCTGGTGAACTCAATGTCAGCCAGGCCCTGGACGCGGATCGCCGCAGCCCCGCCGATCACCGCCGACGCGGCGACCTGGCCGGTGGTGCGTGGATCCCGCATGGGCTCGCCGGGGTACGCCTGGCAGGAAACGATCAATTGGGAGCGGAGGGCCTCAAGGCCTTCGGGAGTGAGGATCATGGGTTCTCCTGCGAGTAGTTTCAGCATGGTTTCAGAACGAGTTTTCCTGCGCCCACAATGGCGGCTGTGTTGCCCAGGGCTGCCCGCAGCACCGGCACGTCCGCCAGCGGGGCCAGGAGTTCGGCCCTCAGCGCGCGTTCCATCGGGCGCCACCAGAGGTCGCCGGCATCGGCCAGTCCACCGGAAACCACCACCACGGCAGGGTCCAGGATGTTGGCCAGGCCACCCACGACCTGGCCCGCCGCGCCCGCGCCCGCGCCGATCGCCTTGATGGCGGCAGCGTCGCCGTCGTGCGCCAAGGAAAAGACGGCCCGGGTGTCCCGGACCTGGGGTGGGCCGCCGAAGCGGCGGAAGGATTCGAGGATGGCCGGTCCGGAGGCGATGGCCTCGACGTGGCCCGTGTGGCCGCAGACGCAGGGGAGCGCGGCACCGTTGTGGTAGGCATAGGGCGAGGCGACGTGGCCCACATGCCCGCCCACGTGGCGATGGCCCAGGACGGGAGTGCCGGCCAGGACAAAGCTGCCGCCGACGCCGGTGCCGAACGCCACCAGGAGCGAACTCGCCGTTCCGGCGGCGGAGCCGGTCCAGGCCTCGCCGAGCGCATGGGCGTGGACGTCGTTTACGGCCCGCACGGCCGACGGCGGCAACCCCAGCCGCGAGGCCAGTCCGGCAGTCAGGTCCGTCCCGGCCCAGCCGAGGATCGCGTCGGTAGCAGAAACCACCACCCCGCGCGATGCATCGATCACCCCGGCGGAACCAGCCCCGACGCGGTCGACGGTGATCCCGGCAGCAGCGGCCCGGGAAATGAGCCCCGAAACCAGCGCAGCAGTAGCATCCAGGATCGCCGCGCCGCCGCCGCGGTTCAGCGTAGGAATGGTCTCCGAAAACAGGACCTTCCCGGCTCCGGAAACAACCCCGGCAGCAGTCTTGGTGCCACCCAGGTCAACACCGATCGCGTACATCAATTTCTTCCTCACAGGGGATCGCGGGGGAGCCGGACTACGGGAGGCGGCGTTGGACGCCCATCTTTTGCGTAGGTTGCGTCGAAGCGCGAGGAACGAGTGCAGCAGCCGGCAAAAGATGGGTGCCCAACGCCCCAGTAGAACCTAGACCAGGCCGTTACGCGCCAGGATCAGCTTGATGGCGGCGGTCTCGGAGTCGTTCAGTGCCGGCATGGGCACGCTCATGGTGTTGGACTCGATGACGCCCATGATCTGCAGCGCGGTCTTGAACGCACCCAGTCCCGCAGCGCCCCCGGAGACCCGGCCGTTGGGGGTGAAGACGATTTCGAAGACGTCAGCCAGGCGGTCCTGCTCGCGGCGTGCGCCGGCCCAGTCGCCGGCCTGGGAAGCATCGAACAGGCGGCGGTAGCCGGCCGGGTCAACGTTGCCGAGGCCCGGGACCACGCCGTGCGCCCCGCCCAGGAGGGCGCCGTCCACCACCACCTCGTGGCCGGTGAAGATGCTCAGCCCGGGGTTGTCCTTGGTGGCCAGCAGCAGCTGGCGGAAGCCAACATCGTCGCCGGAGGAGTCCTTGACGCCGGTGATGACGCCGTCGCGGCCCAGCCGTGCCAGCAGGTCAACGGGGAGCTTGAAGTGCGTCCGGACGGGAACGTCGTAGGCGAAGATGGGCTTGTCGACGGCGGCGTGGACGGCCCGGAAGTGCGTCTCGGTCTCGGCGGCGTTGCCAATGGCGTAGTACATGGAGGTGACAACGATCGCGTCAGCGCCCAGGTCGATGACCTTCCTGGCCTCTTCGATCACACGGTTGGTGGTTTGTTCGTTGGCGCCCACAATCAGCGGGACGGCGCCGGCATTGGCCTCGGCGATGGTGCTGACCACCAGGGCGCGCTCGGCATCCGTCATGTAGGGCACCTCAGCGGAGGAGCCGAGGACAAACAGACCGGAGACGCCGCCGTCGAGCAGATGCTTGGTGACGTTCTTCAGGGAATCTGTGTCGATGCTGCCATCGGTGTGGCGGGGAGTGACGACGGGCGGGATGACGCCGGAAAACTGGGGCATGGGGTAACTCCAATGGTTGAAAAGCGAAGCGGGAAAATTCAGGTGTGCAGCAGGCTGGGAGCGGCGCCCAGCAGCTTGCGGGTGTAGTCGTTGCTGGGGGTGTCGAAGACCTGCGCGGCAGGGCCCTGTTCAACGATGTTGCCGAAGTACATAACGCAGATGCGGTCCGAGACATAGCGGACGGTCTGGATATCGTGCGAGATGAACACCAGGCCCAGGTTCAGCCGGGTCTTCAGGTCGGAGAGCAGGTTCAGCACCTGGGCCCGCACCGAAACATCCAGCGCGGAGGTGGGCTCGTCCGCCACAATGATGTCCGGGTCCAGGGCCAGTGCCCGGGCGATTGCCACGCGCTGGCGCTGGCCGCCCGAAACCTGCGACGGCGTGACCCCGGCTGCCGAAGCCGGCAGGCCAACCAGCGCCAGCAGTTCGTCCACCTTGGCAGCGCGGGACGCTGCGGTGCCGATCCCGTGGATCTGGAGCGGGTCCGTCAGGATATCCGCAATGGTCATCCGGGGATTCAAGGCCGTTGCCGGGTCCTGGAAGACCACCGAAACGGAGCGGCCAAATTCCTTGCGCATGGCGGCGTTCCGCTTGATGGCGGGCTTGCCGTGGAACAGTACCTCACCGGATGTGGGCGGCTGCAGGCCCACCAGCACGGCGGCCAGGGTGGACTTGCCGCAACCGGATTCGCCCACGATGCCGACGGTTTCACCACGGCTGATGCTGAAGTCCACGCCATCCACGGCCTTGACGATGGTGGGCTTGAAGAGCGATCCGGAGCGGGCCCGGTGGTGGACCTTGACGTTCTTGAGTTCAATGACGGGGGTGCCGGTGGCGGCGTTCATTTCGCGTCCTCCTTGAGGTGGCTGGCCCAGAAGTGTTCTGCATCCGAAGCCCCGGTGGAGGTGGCAGGTTCGGCAGCAGCCGGGGAACCGGCAGGAACCCTTGAACCGGCGGACACCGGGGTGAGGACCAGGCGTTGGTTGGGATCGGCGTCGGCCCGCAGGGACCGGGGCGCGAAACGGTCGCCGGGGGCGAAGTCCTGCGGGGAGGGGACCGTGCCGGGGATCTGGTGCAGCCGGGTGGCGTCCGCCTCGATGGAGAGGACAGCGCCCAGGAGGCCGCGGGTGTACTCGTGGCGTGGATCCTGCAGCAGCGCGGAGGTCTGCGCAGATTCCACCACCTGGCCCGCGTACATAACGGTGACCCGGTGTGCCAGCGAAGCCACCAGGGCCAGGTCGTGGCTGACGAACACCATGGCGAAGCCAAGCTCTTCGCGGAGGTCGTTGAGCAGGTCAACCACCTGTTTCTGCACGGTGACGTCCAGGGCGGTGGTGGGCTCATCGGCCACCACGATCCTGGGCGAACGGGACAGGGCCATGGCGATCAGGACGCGCTGGCGTTGCCCGCCGGACAGCTCATGCGGGTAGCTTGCCAGCGTCCGGACCGGGTCCAGCTTGACCATTTCCAGCAGCTCGGTGGGCGTCTTCCGACCGCCCCGCCGGGTCAACTGGGTCATCTGGTCCTTGATCTTCATGGACGGGTTCAGCGAGCTCAACGCGTCCTGGTAGACCATGGCGATCTGCTCCCCGCGAAGGCCCTGGTAAGCCTTGATGCTGCTGTGCTTGCGGGCGGGATCCAGCAGTTCCTTGCCGTCGAAGGTGATGGAGCCGGTGATCTCCGCCGTTTTGGCCAACAACCCCATGATGGCCAGGGAGGTGATGGACTTTCCGCAACCGGATTCGCCCACCAGCGCCATGGTTTCGCCTTCCTTCACGGTGAAGGAGACGTTGTCCACGATGGCCGTGGCGCCGAACCGGCCCGGGAATTTGATGGACAGGTTGGTCACCTCGAGCACTGTGCGCGCATCGGCCGGAACCTGGGGCAGCCGGTCGGTCCGGGTGGCTTCCACTGCGGCCAGGCGCAGGAGTTCTTCGTCCAGCCGGGCGTTCGGGTTCGCCGAGATCACGGCGGCGCCGTGATCCGGCATGCCGGCACCTGCTCCCATGCCGTCGTCGGACAGGCTGTGCCGCGGCGCGGCCTGCACCGCGTCGAGTTCGTGTTGCTCCACGACGGAGCCCTGGGCAACTGAGGTGCCCACCACGGCGTCGACGGCGGTGAGGGCGGCAGCGCCGTCGTCGTCCTTTACCGCCGGTGCGCGCCGCAGCTTGGGGTTGACCATGGCATCCGTGAGGCCTTCGGCGAGGATGTTCAGGGCCAGCACCGTGAGCAGGATGGTGAGGCCGGCGAAGGTAGTGGCCCACCAGCCGCCGGAGAGCACCAGATTGCGGCCATAGGAGATCACGTTGCCCCAGGACGGTGCCGGATCCTGGACGCCGGCGCCGAGGAAGGACAGCGACGCTTCGAGGATGATGGCGTCAGCCACCATGACCGTGGCGAACACCAGCACCGGGGCGGCGGTGTTGCGGACAATGTGCTTGAGCAGGATGTAGAAGCGGCCGGCGCCGATGACCCGCTCGGCACGGACGTAATCCTCGCCGTACTGCGAGAGCACGTTGGCGCGGACCACCCGGGCCAGTTGCGGGGTGTAGATGATGGCGATCGCCAGGATGATGGTGGGCACGGAGTTGCCGAATGCTGCCAGCAGCACAGCGGCCAAAGCGATGCCGGGGAAGGCCATCAGGATGTCCATGATGCGCATGATCAGTTCATTGACGGTCTTGCTGGACGTGGCTGCCAGGGATCCCAGCAGCGCTCCCACCAGGACAGCGAGGGCCACGGCGCCGAGGCCGATCAGCAGCGAGGACTGCGAACCGAACAGCAGCCGGGAGAAGATGTCGCGGCCCAGCCGGTCGGTGCCGAAGAGGTGCTCGCCGCCGGGAGGGGTGGCCGGGGTGAAGGATTCCAGGGGATCGTGCGGCGCAAGAACCCGGGCGAAGATGGCGGCCGCGGCAATGATCACAAGGAAGACGAGGGCCAGGCGGGAGCTCCAGGGCAGGGCCTTGAAGCGGAGTCCGGGGGCGCTCAGGCGTTCAGCGAGTTTGCTGCGCATGGGTCACACGGTCCTGATTCGGGGGTTGATGAGCAGGTAGAGAAGGTCCACGGCGATGTTCACCAGGACGAATGTGACGGAAATGGTGAGCACCACGCCCTGCACCAGGTTGACGTCCAGGTTGGTGATGCCGTTGAGGATCAGCTGACCCATGCCCGGCAGCGCGAAGATCATTTCGATCACGACGGCGCCGCCCAGCAGGTAGCCAACGCGCAGGCCCAGCACGGTCACCGGAGTCACCAGGGCGTTGCGCAGGACGTTCTTGGAGACCACTTCGCGGTACGGCACGCCGTTGCCGACGGCCGTCCGGACGTAGTCGCGGTCCAGTTCCTCCACCATCGAAGTGCGGACCACCCGGATGAGGGAAGCGGAGACCGGGATGCCCAGTGCCAGGGCCGGCAGGGCCATGGAGTTGAGCCAGCCGCCAAAGCCGGATTCGGGCGTCGCGATTCCACCGGACGGGAAGAGCGGGTTGCTGCCCAGGGCGAACCACTGGATCAGCAGGATACCCAGCCAGAACGACGGTGTTGCTACCGCCGCGATGGAGAAGACACGAACCACCTGGTCCTGCCACTTATCCCGGTACAGGGCGCCGATGATGCCGAAGACCAGCGAGACCACCACGGCGATGATGACGCCGAGGAAGGTCAGCTGCAGCGTCAGGGGAAACGCCGTGGCGATCATGCCGGCAACCGGTTTGGCCGGGGGAGTGGTGACGCCAAGGTCGAACTGCAGGAGCCTGCCCAGGAAACTGATGTACTGCAGGGGCAAGGGGTCGTTGAGCCCGTTGGACTCCCGGTACTGTTCCTTGGCCTCTTCGCTGGCACCTTCGCCCAGGGCACTGCTGGCCTGGTCGCCCGGTGCTGCCTGCAGGACCAGGAACACCAGCAGCGTGATGCCCAGGATCATGAGGGGCAACGCTGCGAGCCGTCTGCCCAGCAGTCGCAATATGGTGGTCAATGTCTTCTCCGTTGATCAGATCAGGATGTGCGGCCCACACCAACGAAGGAAACTCCGGTGGTGGGGAGGGGCGCGAAGCCGCTGAGCCTGGTGGAATCCCAGGCGCTGGGGAGCTGGCGGTGGAACATCGGGTAGAGGGGAACTTCCTCGGAAACCAGGTCAACGATCTGGCCGGTCAGTGCCTTGGCTTCCGACGACGACGCGCGGCCGGCTTTGGACATCAGGTCCACCAGGGCGGCGCGCTCCGGAGTGGTGGCCCAGAAGGCGCGGTTCTTCATCCACGTGTCACCGGCGTAGAACCAGCTGAGCAGCAGGTCAGCGTCGTTGCCGAAGACGGACGGATCGCCGGGGGCGGCAACCACTGTGTAGTCACCCTTTGCCACGCGGTCTGAATACAACGCACCGGACTGGAGGTTCTTCAAGGTGACCTTGACGCCGGGGATCTTGTTCCAGGACTCGAGCATCAGCGGAGCTACGTCCTTGACCCAGGCGGTGTCGGTGGTGAGGAGCTCGAACTCGAGGCTGGTAACACCGGCCTCCTTGAGCAGGTCGGCCGCCTTCTGGGCGTCGTAGCCGTAGACGTTCTTGGCCTTGACGTAGTCCGGGTGGCCTTCCTGGAAGTACGACGATGCCGGCTTGGCGTTGCCGAACAGGGCCTTCTTGATGATGGCGTCCTTGTCCAGGCCGTAGTGCAGTGCCTGGCGCACTTTTTTGTTGTCGAACGGGGCAGCGGAGCAGTTGAACATCAGGAACATCAGGCCAAAGGACTGCACCGACTCCACGCTGGACTTGGCTTTCAGGCCATCAACGTCCAGGTAGGGGACATCTTCAATGGCCTGCACGCGGCCTGACTGCATGGCGGTCACGCGGGCCGCGGCGTCGGAGAGCAGGAGCCAGGTCATGCCCTTGGCGAGTGCCGGCATGGGGCCGTTGTAGGCGCTGTTGGCTTCAAAGATGATCTTGTCGTCCTTGACGGCGGAGATCAGCTTGTAGGGGCCGGTGCCAACGGGGGCGGCGTCGAAAGCCTTCAGCTGGTCGGAGCCCACCGGGAAGTTGGTGAGTGCCTTGGGGACGATCTTCACCACGGAGATGCGGGGACCGAAGCCCGGGAAGCCGTACTTGAGGGTGAACTCCACGGTCTTGGCGTCGACCGCCTTGACCTCCTGGATAAAGGGAATGAACTGGGAGAACAGGGACTTGTTGGCCGGGTCCATCACGCGGGTGAAGGAAAAGACAACATCCTCTGTGGTGACGGGGGAGCCATTGTGGAACATGGCACCGTCGCGGAGAGTGACCCGGTAGGTGGTCTCGTTGACCATGGTGGGGTCCGACGCCGCGAGGGCGTTGTACGGCTTGCGTGTTGCCGGGTGGAGTTCCACCAGGCCTTCGAAGACGTGCAGGTTGGCCGCCATGGGTGTGGCGCCGGAGGAGGAGATCGGATCGAAGCCGGTGGACAGGGCGTAGGAGATGCCTGCCTCGATGGTGAGGTCCTTGTTGACGGCTGCCGTATTGGTGGCGGAGCCGGTGGTGGTGGCCGCGGGACCGCCGCAGGCTGCAACGGAGGTGGTGATGGCTGCTGCGATGCCCATAACACCGGAGATCTTGAGGAAATTGCGGCGGCTGGCGTCATTGACCAGCGGCAGGTGCTTGAGGGTGTTCATGAGGGCCTCACCATGTGAAAGGGTTTATCGGATGTAGGATGTCCGAGCTCGTAAGAAAACTGTAAGGGCCATCACAGGGGTTCGTCAAGGGGCGCCGGGTTTGCGCCCTGTTGCGGAGCCTGCCGCAGGCTGTCATCGTCCAGCAGGCGCTCGAGGATCTCACCGGTGCTGGTGTTGCAGGCAAACTCCTTGCCTGTCCGGACGCGTCCTGCTCCCACTGTGGCCGTCAGCACATAAGTGACAGTGGCCGTTCCCGCTGCCACGTCGGCTTCCGTGACGGTGTAGGTGGGGGTGAAAAAACGGGCTTCGTGGCCGGTCTTGAGGTCCGTGGGTTCGAAGGCGTCGGCGCCGGGCCCGTGGAGTGTTACCAGTGCTGCGGGTGCCGGGCCGTTGTTGCTGGCCCGCCCGGTGAAGGCGAAGATATCACCCGCTTTGTAGCCCGCGCTGATGGGGCCGTAATTCAGGTCCTGGGCTTCCCTGCTGCCGAGGATCTGCTGGGCGCCATATCCGTGGCCGATCTCTTTCCAGGTATGGGCGTCCCAGCCGGCATCGTTGGCCGGGAGTGCGTGCGACTCGCCAACGTCCTGCCAGTCTGCCGGCCTGCCCGGGGTAATGGAGCGCAGCTCCATCTCGAAGCCGAGGCTGCCGTTGCGTTCCGGGGGCTCTGCTGACGGTTGCGCGGCCAGCAGGTTTGCTGTCGGCACTGACGCAAAAACAATGTCGCGGTACCCCTGGCGCTCATACAGCACGCCAACACTGCCGTCCGGCAGCCGGCAGGCGGTGGAATAGGCGGAGCTGCCGGGGCACAGGACCAGCTTCCGGGGCCACGTCGCGCCGTTGTCCGTGGAGAGGCTGAGGGTGGTGTTCCGCCGGAGCAGGGTGTCGTTGTTGTTCGTGGCCAGCAGCCAGCCATCGGTTTCCTGCCTGGCATGCCCGGTCACCGCCGGCAACCCGTCGAACCGTGCCAGGGAACCGTTGTCGCTGGGGTCCGGGAGGTCCGGGACCGGAGCCAGATCGCTCCAGGAGGCCCCGCCGTCGTCCGAGTGCGCGGCGAGCCGGGCCGGAGTGGCCCGGGAGTGCAGGAGGAGGCGCCCATCGTGCAAAGCCACCACTTTGTTTTCGTTGGGATTGATCCCATGCGGCCCCGGTCCCAGAAGCGCCCCCAGGGTCCATGAGTCGCCATGGTCGTCGCTGTAGGCCGAGGCCGCCATGATCTGGCCGGTCACCAAAAGGACAAACTGCTGCACCAGGCGGCCGGTGAAGGGGCCGGTGTGGATCTGGATGCCTTGACCGGCGGCGGCGAAAAGGCCGGTGACGCCCGGGACTTTAAGTTGGTCGGTGATCCTGCGGTGCCGCCAGGTGCGGCCGTCATCGTCGGAGAAGCTGAGGTCGGCGTGCTGGACTGCATCGTCCGGCTCGAGTCCTTCCACCGCTTCGAAGAAGCCTGCGTGCGTACCGGCGGCGTGGAACATAAAGATCCGCCCGGTGTGGCTGTCCACCAGCAGGCTGGGGTCGCCGAATCCCTGCAGTCCGACGCCGGAACGGACCACCTGCTGGTCGGTCCAGGTCTGTCCGCTGTCGGAGCTGCGTCGCAGCAGCAGGTCGATCGGGTTGGGCAGGTCGTCAAGGTTGGGCCGACCGTCGTAGGCGGCCAGCAGGGTGCCGGTCCGTGTGACGGCCAAGGCGGGAATGCGGTACTGCCGGTAGCCGCCGACGCCACGGGTTGCCAGTACCTGCTCACGGATGGGTTGGAGATGGGATGTCATACCTTCATCCTAGGGAGTGGGGTGCGGGGGCGGTAGGGGCTAGCCAGGCGCTGACTTCCAACGTATGTTGTAGGACGTTGTATGTATGAGCTACAACACACGCCTTCCCGATCTCACCGTCGCAGACGAGAGGACCACGGTATGAAAAACCAAAGACCAAAACTTCGAGGCGCGGCGCGGACCCTCGGCGCCGGCGCCGCCGGGCTGGCGTTGCTGGCCGCAAGCGTCCTTCCAGCCAATGCCGCACCCATCCCTTCGCCCAACCCAGCCACCCCACCGGGCAGCTTCGCGGAACAGAACCTCGGCGCCGATCGCACGGCGGCCAACTTCTTCTACCGCATTCCGGCCCTGACGTACCTTGGCAACAACGTGGTCCTTGCAGCGTGGGACGGCCGCCCGGGCAGTGCCGCTGATGCTCCCAACGCCAACTCGATTGTGCAGCGCCGCAGCACGGACGGCGGCGCCACCTGGGGGCCGTTGCAGACCATCGCCGCAGGCCAGCCGGGCGATGCAAGCAGCCCGAAGTACGGTTACAGCGACCCCTCCTACATTTTCGATGCCGAGGCAGGCAAGGTCTTCGCTTTCTTCGTCTATTCCAAGGACCAGGGCTTCGGCGGGAGCCAGTTCGGCAACAGCGATGCTGACCGCAATGTCATCTCGTCAGCCGTGATCGAATCCGCTGATGGCGGCGTGACATGGAGCCAGCCGCGGCTCATCACCAACGTAACCAAGCCCGGCACCAGCAAAACGAGCCCCGTGGCGGGTGACGTCCGGTCCAACTTCGCATCCTCGGGTGAGGGCATCCAGCTCAAGTACGGTGCCCACAAGGGCCGGCTGATCCAGCAATACGCCGGCGACATCCGGCAGGCAGATGGCGGCAACAAAATCCAGGCCTACAGCGTCTACTCGGACGACCACGGCCTCACGTGGCAGAAGGGCGCCAACGTGGGCGACCGGATGGACGAAAACAAGACCGTGGAACTCTCCGATGGCCGCGTCCTGCTGAACTCCCGCGACAATGCCAACCAGGGATACCGCAAGGTGGCGGTGTCCACTGACGGCGGCGCAACGTACGGGCCGGTCAGCCAGGACACGGAACTGCCGGACCCGGCCAACAACGGGTCCATCGCGAGGATGTTCCCTAACGCCGCGCAGGGTTCCGCGGACGCCAAAAAGCTCGTGTTCACCAACTCGAATTCCAGGACAGCCCGCGAAAACGTTTCGGTGCGGGTGTCCTGCGATGACGGTGCAACCTGGCCGGGCGTGCGGACCGTGCGTTCAGGATTCTCGGCTTACTCGACCATCAGCCGGTTGCAGGACGGCGCATTCGGCCTGCTCTACGAGGGCAACTACACGGACAACATGCAGTTCGCGTCCTTCAACGATGCCTGGCTGAACTACGCCTGCGCACCGCTGGCCGTCCCGGGCACTGCCGTGGCCGGTGGGGCAACCACCCAGGTGCCAGTCACCGTCACCAATCAAGAGGCGGCCACGCTGACCGGTGCAACGGCGACTGTCTACACGCCCGTCGGCTGGTCGGCAACCACCGTACCGGTCCCCGCCGTCGCGCCCGGAGCTTCGGCCACCGTCAACGTGGCACTGACCGCCCCGGCGGGCGCCAGCGGCGTGCAGAACCTCAACGCTGCGTTCACGACGGCGGATGGCCGGGTATCGCAGTCGACGTTTGCGGCCACGGCTCCCGTCAATGCCCAGGTGGGGCTGGCCATCAGCGGAACGGCTCCGGGCAGGGACGTGCAGGCCAATCCCTATGCCGTGGGGGAGACCATCACCTACACCCTGACGGTCAAAAGCACCTCCACTGTGACGGCGAACGCTGTGCCGGTGTCCGGGACGTTCGACTCGGGGTTCCTGCCGCCGTCAGCCCCCAACTGCCGGTACAACAACCTGGCAGCCGGGGCCTCCTATACGTGCGCCACGGCCAGGCACGTGGTCACGGCGGCAGACGTGGAGCGCGGCTACTTCGTCCCCACGGCGGGTTTTAATGTCACGGCCAGTGCCACCCCGTCGCTGACCCGGACGGTGTCCTTCGCGGGCGCCGCGATTGCCCTGCGCGACGGCCTGGTGAGCGCCGATATCAGGGGTGCCAGGGCCGACGTCGGGCGCGACCTGGCAACCCAGCCATACGCTGCGGGCAGCCAGGTGCCGTATTCGTTTGCGGTGTCCAACACCAGCCCGCTGGTGACCAAAGTGGTTCCCACCAGCGGTAACTTCAGCCCATTCCTGCCCGAAGGGGCCGGTAACTGCCGCTACTCCGTGCTGCCGGCCGGACAGTCGTACACCTGCGCCACGCCGCGCCACACGGTGACCGCCGCTGAGGCCGAACAAGGCTACTTCACGCCGGCCACGGTTTGGGAGGTCAGCGCCGCAGGGCAGACGGCCAAAACCTACACGGTCGACGGCGGCGAGGTGGATCTGAAGGTCCGCGAGGCCAGGCTCGACGGCACGGTCACCGCGGCATGGGCAGATTCCGACGGCGACCGGTACGCCAGCGCCGGGGACCTTGTCACCTACACGTACACGGTGGGGAACGCGGGCAACGTGCCGCTGACCGGCCTGGCCGCAGATGCCGCGGGGATCACAACGGCGGCGCTCGCCGTTGGCGAATCCGTGTCTGCTGCCCGCGAATACCGCCTGACAGCCGCCGATGTGGCGGCAGGCACCCTGGCGCCGGTGTCCTTCGAGGCCACGGCGGACAACGGTTTGCAGCCTGCAGCACTAACGGTGACCGGAGAAGCGCTGGTGCTCAATCGTCAACCGGCTAAACCGGTTTCCGAGCCGGCTGCCGGGACGCTGAAGCTGGCAAGCGCTGCGTCGCCCATCGACCTGCAGATCGGGGCCAAGTACGCACCGGGGGAGAAAGTGGTGCTGCAGGGATTGGAGGACGGCCAGTGGTACTACGTGTACCTGAACAAGAAGGCAGACCGGATCGGCTGGCTGTTCCCCACCATGGCCAATACGCTGGAGTTCATCCTGCCCGCGGGCGTGGGCAATGGCCGCGACGACTTGGTGGTGCTTGATACGGCCGGCGCCGTGGTGGCCTTTGACCGGCTGCAGGTGACGCCGAAGGGCTGACCCGGCTGCTGCTTGTGCTGACCCGGGGTGGCCCGCAACGGGCCCACGCTCCGGCGCCTTCGTGTCAGTTGCCGGAGCTTTCGCGCGACGTGATGCCAAAAGCCTGTGACTGCAGGTCGGTGAAGTTGCCAACCGTGGCGCGCACAGTGCACTGGGGCGTGATCTGCAGGGCCGTTACGGTGAGGCCGGAGCTGTCCACTGCCAGTGCGCCGCCGCAGCCGTCGGAGAAACGCACCCCCTTCTCACCGGCTGCCACGGCATCAAGCATCTGGGACGGGCGGCCCGACGCGGGGCTGACGTAGAGCGGGTTGAGTTCGTCGGCCCCGCCCGCCCACACGGGCACCACCGTGATGGTCAGGGGGCTGGGCGTTACCACACGGGCGGGGGTGCGGACCTCCACGCCCTGCAGCCGCTGGACGGGATAGGCGGTGCCTTTGACCGCAGGATCCGCGGTGGCGTCGCGGGTCCCCTCGGAGCCGCTGCGGAGCCACGCATCGAGCGCCTGCTGGTCCGCCGGAGCCACCGGCACCTTGGCGGTCACCTGCTTGGAGCCGCCGGCGGGAATGTCCAGTCCCGAGACCTTCCAGCCGCAGCTGACGTCCAGGCCCGTGATCGAGGCCTGGTTCCGGCTGACAGACCCGCCTTCCCAGGTGGCTGCCGGGCAGGTGCTGCTGCCGGCCAGGCCCGGAATGACCTCGAGGAAGTCGCCGGACAGTGGCGCTTTCTGCGCCGCGTAGGAAACCGTCAGGCGGACCTCTCCGGTGGCGGGTTCGAAGGCTGCTGACCGTGAGATGGTCAGCCCGGTTGGCAGCGCCGGGTCCTGCAGCTGCGCCGACAGGGACTGGCCCGCGACGGCCGGCGCCGCCTCCTGCGCAGCCGGGGCCAGCACCACAAACCCCACCACCATGCCCACCAGCAGGACAGCAGCGCTTCCGCCGAGGATCAGCGCCTTTCGGGTGCGCCAGAACGGGGTGCCGGCCTCGGCTGCCGGTGCCTGCTCAGCGGGGGCCCGGACGTCCCGGCGGGGCATCGAGCGGACGATTGTGGCGCTGCCTGCCTCGCCGAGTTCGGGAACCTCACCTTCCACGGCCGGGGCGGCGGCAAACGCCGCCAGCTCGTCGTCGGTAAAGGCGCCGCGCACCACCGTGGCGGGACGTTCGACGTCGGCGAAGTCCTCGGGTGCGCCGGTGCGGTCCAGCGGGCTGGCGCCGGCAAGTCCCGGCGCCAGCCGCCGGAGGGTCGAGGCCGCCTCCCTGGCGGTGGGCCGCTGGGCCGGGTCCTTGGACAACAGGCTGTCCAGGACCTCCCAGACGGCGTCGGCCACCGGAATCCGCGGCGGGCGGGAGGAAACGTGGCGGTAGGCCACGCTGAAATCCGTCCCGGGCCCGGCAAACGGCGTGCGGCCAGCCAGGAGTTCGTACAGCAGGACCCCGGTGGAATACACGTCGCCGGCTGGGCCGGACCTGCCCTGGCTGATGAGCTCCGGCGGCATGTACTGGGGTGTGCCGATCAGGCCGGTGGTCTGCCGGATCCGCTCGCCCACAACATCGGAGATGCCGAAGTCGGAAACCCGGACATCGCCCTGTTCACGCTCGGCCCAGGGCCGGGCCAGGAGCACGTTGTCCGGTTTGATGTCGCGGTGGGTCACGCCGCGTGCATGCGCGGCGGCCAGGGCGTCGAAGATCTCGGCGGTGACGTTAAGGGCATCGGCGGGGCCAAGCGTTCCTGCCGCCTTCACGGCGTCCCGCAGCGAGCCGCCGGGGACGTAGTCCATCACGATGGCCAGCCGCTGGCCCTCCACCACCATATCGCGCACGGTCACGATGTGCGGGTCCTGCAGGCCCAGCAGCACAGACCGTTCCCGGACAAACCGCTCCACCAGGGAGGGATCATCGGCATGCTCGGGGCGCAGGACCTTGGCGGCCAGTGTGCGGCCGTCCGCGGCGGTGATGGTCCAAACCTCGCCTACGGCACCTGAGCCCACCCGTTCGCCGAAGCGGTAGGAGGCCCCCAGTGCCTCACCCGTTTGTGCGAATTGCATTCCGTACTCCCCAACGCTGTCGATCCGGTTCCCCAGGGCCACCGTTCCGGCCACCCTGCCATCGTAGGCGCCGCCGCTGCATCGCCGGCGCCGCCCGTATCAGCCGTCGACGCTCATCGACTGGATGAGCGCCATCTGGCCCCCTACGCTCAGGTAGCCGCGCCCGGCAGTCAACGCCACGGGAGCCTTCCGCGGCACCACCGCACCCAGCAACTCGCCGTCGTAATTGACGTCCGGCTGCAACAGGACGCCCAACCGGGACTTCCGTACGGTCTTGGACCAGTGGCTGTACAGGCTGCGGAGGTCCGCCGCCCTGCCGGAGGCGATGATGCACAGCCCCGGCTGCCCGGAGGCCACCACCCCGGCGATGGACTGGTCGCCGTCGTCGAAGCGTTCGGCGTCGTCGATCAGCAGGAACACCGTTCCGCGTTCCAGCCGCAGGGAGGCCAGCAGCGCCGGCACCTCGTCGGCGCCCACCGCCACCCGGTCCAGGCCGGCGCCGGCCAGGGCCAGGGGTGAGCGCCGGTCGCAGATGGCCCAGACCTGCGCTGGGCCGCGGGACGTCGGCTTGCCCCGGACGGCCCCGGCCAGGGCCAGCAGCAGCGTTGACTTCCCGGACCGTGCGGGCCCGGCCACCAGTGCGTGCTCACCTTCGTAGATCTCCAGGAACGCGGGGGACAGGTCCGCTTCCTGCAGTCCCACCGGCACCAGCCAGGGTTCTGCGTCGAGGCGGGGTTCCACGGCCAGTTCCTGCAGCGTGACGTTGGAGGGCAGGCGCCGGATGGCGGGTGCCTTGGCCGGTGCCTGCGCCCAGCCCTGCCGCACCTGCTCTACGGCCGCCGCCATCCCGATGCCGGGAGTGGCCACGTGCATCTGCAGCGCGGTGCGGGGGTCCACGCAGCGCCCGGGCAGCGGGGCCGGGATCTCCTTGCCGCGGACACCGAGTGAAGAGTAGTCGTACGTGTCAGCGAGGCGGAAGAGCCACTTTTGCAGGGTCACCTCGTTCATGGCTGAAGGCACGGCCTTGGCCCGGGTGGTGGACACCGCGAAGGAGAGGCCCAGCGCCGGTCCGTCGGCGTAGGCGCGGTACAACAGGGCCATCATCTGCTGGCCTTCAAAGTCCTGGAACTCGTCCCGGAGCGAGGCCAGTCCATCCAGCAGCACCACGGTGCGCCGGCCCCTGTCCGGGTTTGCGCGCCGGTTTTCCAGCTCGGTGTTCAGGTGCCGGAGGAAGCGGGCCTGCTGTTCCTTGGCGCCGGCGCCGGTCCCCACATAGGCCACCGTATGCGGCAGGTCCTTCAGCGGCTCAAGTTCGCGGGAGCCCATGTCGAGGATCATCAGGTCAAGGCTGGCGGGATCGGTGTCCTTGGCCAGGGCCAGGGCGATCGAAGCCAGCGTGGTGCTGGTGCCGGATCCGGCCACCCCCATCAGCATCAGGTTGCCCACGGACATGTCCCAGCCCGACGGCGACTGGCGCTGCAGGTCGGGTTCATCCACCACGGTGACCAGCACGGTGTTTCCCTGGACTGAACCCACCTGGGGCAGGGCGGCTGCCAACGGTTGCGCCGCCGTCGCTTCCGCCGCTGTCCCGTCCGCAACTGTCCCGTCCGCAACTGTCCCGTCCGGCGAGGGCCCGCCCGATGCCGGCTCCGCGGAAGTGCCGGCATCCGGCCGGGCCAGGAAGCCTGCCAGTTCCACGCGTTCGCCCAGCGCTTCCGGCCACACCTGGCGCGGCGCCGCGTAGCCGGCCTCGGTGTTGGCCTGCACCACGGCATCAATCAGGAGGTCCAGGTCGTTCTCGTCAGAGGCGGCGGAGCGGGCCGGCGCTGCCGACGGGGCGGGAACGCCGAACCGGCGCACTTCCCGCACGTCCACTGCGGGTCCGCCGCCCACCAGCGCCTGCCCCGTCACCAGGGCCGTCTGCACGGGGGTGATGTCGTCCTGGCCCAGCTTCACGAAGGCCCGGCCCATCTGGGCGCGCCCGATCGCCGAGGCGGCCGGCACGCCGATCACGTTGTTGGAGTCCTCTCGGCTCTGGACCCGCAGCGCTACCCGGAGGTTGGTGTTGGCCAGGATGTCGTCGCTGACCACGCCTGCGGGGCGCTGCGTAGCAAGGATCATGTGCACACCCAGGGTGCGGCCCACGGCGCCCACACTGACCAGGGCCTTAAGCACGTCGGGGAAGTCCTTGGCGAGCATGGCGAACTCGTCAATCACCAGCAGCAGCCGGGGCATGGGCTCGGCTGGGTTGGTGGCGAGGTAGGCGGACAGGTTGTCGACGCCCTCTCCGGCTGCGGCGAACACCCGCTGGCGGCGTTCCATTTCGGCTTCCAGCGCACGCAGGGCGCGGTCGGCGAGCTGCTCATCCAGGTTGGAGATGGTGCCGATGGTGTGCGGGAGCCGTTCACAGGCCTTGAAGGCGGCCCCGCCCTTGAAGTCGACCAGGATGAAGTTCAGCCGGGTGGGATCGTTGCGGGCGGCGAGGCCCGCCACCAGCGAGCGGAGGAACTCGGACTTGCCGGATCCGGTGGTGCCGCCCACCAGGCCGTGCGGGCCGTCCTTGACCAGGTCCAGGGTGAGGATCCCGTTCTCGCCGGTGCCGATCGGCGTCGAAATTCCGGTGGCCGCCTGCCAGAGCCGGCTGATGGTGGCAGCATCCGGGCGGTCGTAGTCCAGCAGTTCCGGAAGCCGGACCAGCGGGGGGAGGGAGGCGCCGGGGACGCTCAGTTCGGGGTCGTCGAAGTGCGCCACGCGCATGGCGCAGCTGAGCGCTTCCTCCTCGTCGAGGCCGGCCAGGATGACATCCTCCACCCGGGTCAGGTCCTCCGGCTGTTCCACGGTCGCCGCCGCGTCCGCGCCGACCCTGATGATGGTGGTGCACGAGGCCGGCAGCTGCTCTTCGGACGTGGCGATGACAATGCCCGCCACCCGCGGAGGGCGCTGCTGCGGGTTGACGTAGCCGCCCGGGGCAGAGCGGCCCATGCCCAGCAGCGCCCGGGCGGGGGCGTCCCTGCCTTCGGTGAGGACTTCTGAGTCCAGCACCACCAGGAGCGCGGGAGTGGGCAGTTCCGCCACGCTGTCCTTCAACGAGCGCAGCATAGCAACGCCAGTCTCCCGGTGCGCTGACATCCACCGTTCGCCGGTGCTGCTGCCGGTCTGGCGGGTGTGGGGCAGCCACGAGGCCCATTCCCACTCGTCCGCGCGGCCGGCGTCGCAGAAGACGCCGATGGTCAGGTCCGCGGGGCCCACATGCACGGCCGCCTGGGCCACCAGGGAACGGGCCAGGGCCAGGGTGCCCTCGCGCGGGCCCACCATGCCCACCACACCGGCGTCGGTCAGGTCCACCAGTACCGGTGCTGCCTGCAGCCGCGCTGCCGCCAGGGAGTCCTTGACCTCGTTGTCGAGGCGGGTGCTCGCGGAGCGGTCCAGTTCAGGCCGCCAGGGAACATCGCCGGTGCCGGCGTGCAGGGCCAGGAAGTCGTCGGCGTCCGCGCGGCGCTGCCACAGGGACGTGGCGGGCAGCGCCGGACGGCGTACCACGGTGGCCGGATCGGGGATCATCCTGTGGCGCCGGGCGGTTTCCTCCGCGGCGGCCTGCCGGATCTGTTCTTCGAATTCCTCGAGGGCACCTGCGAAGCGGGCGTCCTCCTCCTTAAGGTTGCGGGCATAGCGGCGTTTTTGCTCGAACCACATGCCTACGGCCATGACCGGGCTGAGCATCGCGAACATGGCGAACCGCATGTCCCGCAGGATCAGCACCATCGCGGCCGCCATTACCAGCGGGGCCAGGACCGTGATGACACTGAACTTGCCGGCGGGCGGTACGTCTTTGCGGCTCGGCGGAACCAGCGGGTCCCCGGCGGGCGCGCGGCCGGGGCGGGGTGGCCGGTTAAACGGTGCCGTGGCGGCCGGTGTGAGGTTGTGCAGGCTGCCGGGCGCGGGAGCCGGTGATTCCTCCAGCGCAGGGCGCAACAGGAGTACCGTCCCGCCGGCGGTGATGGTGGCTGTTCCCGTGACCAGGACGCCGGCTTCGCCCACACGCTCCCCGTTCACCAGCGTCCCGTTGGTGGATCCGCCGTCGAGCACCCGCAACCCGTCGTCCTCCCGGCGCAGCCGGCAGTGGTCCCAGGAAGCGCTCTCGGTTGGCAGGGTCAGGTCCGCCTGCGGCGAACGGCCAATCAGCATCTCGCGGCCCTGGGGCACGTCAACCACCCCGCCGGTGCGCTGCCCGCCGGCCAGCGTCACGCTCCAGCCGGGCACCCGGTGCGGGACCTGCCAGGGCCTGCGGGAGATGCGGCTGCCTTCGAGGAGGACCAGTTCGGACACCGGAGTTGAACCGCGCACCTCCGCCTCGTTGACGTACACCGCCTCGTCCGGAGCCAGGTGGGGTCCGCCTGCGGCCGCCACGAGGTCTGTCAGTGTGGTGGCCGCTGCGGCGCGGGCCACCTCGCATTCAAAGCGGCGTTCGTCCAGGTCGATCAGCACACGCATCGGGGCGGTCCTTCCGTAGTCAGGTGGTGGCGGTCCGCGCCGGGCGGGTCAGGGCAGGTGGGTCAGGAACCCGCGGGGGCGGGTACCCAGACAACGCGCGGCGCTGCCTCGTCCGGTGGCCGGAGCCCCAGGTCCTGGGCGGAGGCGTAGGCGGGAACCGCCGGTGCCGTCAAGGCTGCGGGGCGGGAGAAGTCGAGGGCCGGGCCAGCCAGGCCCTCACCGGGTCCAAAGGACAGAGTGCCCAGGGCCGCCCCAACCTTGGCGGGCTCACTGCTTCCGGCCAGGGCCGCGGCCCGGACAAGGGCGACAACGGCGTCGTGGCTGCGGGCGTCTGCTGCCCACGCATCGGCGGAGAAGGGGGCATCTCCGGTCAAATTGGTGACGGTTGTGTTGCCGGCCGCCAGGCGGACGGCGGACAGGAACGCGGACATGCCCCGGCCCTGGGCGTCCTGTTGCAGGGCCGTGGCGTCGCCTGCAGCGGGGGTAACGGTGACGAGTTGGCCTGAGGCGGTGCCGTCCAATTCCGCGAGGGTAGTGGCGAATGCGGGTGTGGCGGCGCCGGCGGGCAGGATCATCGGGACGGATACGTCGCGGGATTGCAGGGCCTGGACCAGGCGGGCCAGGCGCTGCGGGGTTGCCGCGGAGACCACCAGGGCGTCTGCCGGTTCGGCGACCCTGACCGGTTCGGTGCCTTCCGGGGCGTCTTCGGCCAGCGGCCGGAACTGGTCGCCGGTCTGGACGGCGGCTTCCTGGGCAAGCTCCGCGACGTCAGCAAAGTTTTCAAGGTTCAGTGCCTGCACGCTCCGGACCGATGCCGGGGCAGCCGCGCCGTCCGCGACGATCAGCACCCTGGTTTTTCCCGCCAGCGCGCTTTGCAGGGCAGTGTCCACGGCGGTTGCCGTGGGTCCGGTGGTCCAGGTGGTGGGCGCGGCGGCGGACGGTTCGGTGTAGGGCAGGATTGCCGGGAGGCCAAGCTCCGCAGCTTTCTGCGCCGCGGCCTGGGCCTGCGGCCCGGTGCTGGTGATCACGACGCCGGACACCCCCTGCCCGGACAGGGCCTGGACTGCGGCGCGGGCGCCGTCCTCCGTGCCCCTGTCATTCTCGGCCCGGAGGGCCACCGGAGTGCCGCCCTGCGCAAAACGCTGTGCAGCCACCACTGCACCCTGGGCTGCCCGGTTGTATTCCGACCCGGGCTCGCCGGACTGGCCCAGGGTGAGGATGACGCCCACAGAGGCGTCCTTGGGCAGTCCATCGGCCTGTAACGCAACGGGAACCGTCGCAGCTACCGGGTCAGGCAGCGGGGTTTCCTTGGGTCGGGTCAGCACCAGGGACAGGACGACGGCGGCCACCACAACCACAGCGGCGCCGGCGGCTATCAGGGTAATGAGCCTGCTGCGCGAACTCATGCGGTGCCGCCGATCTTCAGGGTGTAGAGGGTTTGCGACGTGGCGCCGGCAGGAACTTCCAAGTGGAACGGCGGCAGTTCGTCCACCGCGGTGAGGGAGGCTTTGAACTGGGCCTGGCGCAGCAGGAGCCCTGCCACGTCCCGGGACCGGATGTTGGCGTAGCCTTCGGCGTTCTGGGAAGCCAACGCCAGCTGGTAGTCAGCGGTGTCCGCTTTGGCGGCGCTGGTGGCCATTGAGCCCAGGAGGCCCGAACCGTTCACCGACCTGTCGCCGAGGTCCAGCATGACCCTGTTGAGGCTGGAGGACAGCAATGCGCTGGCACCTTCAACGTCGCGGGTGGAACCGGACGTGCTGGAGGCGATGCGTTCCAGCGAATCTTCGGTGCCTTTGGCCAGCGAAGCCGCAAGCGCTGACTCCTGTTCCTGCAGTTCCCCGCGCTGCTTGTCCACCGTGGCCCCGGCATCCTTGACCACTTCGTCAGAGGTGGTTTTCAGCCCGGCAATGGAGCGGTTGAAGGCCGTCACCACAGAGGTGGAGCCGGCGTCGCCGATTTCAGCGACCTGGCGGACCTGTTCGTCCACCAGCTTCTGAACCTGTGCGGTGGTGCTTTTGAAGGTGTCACCGAACGACTTGGTGATCTTGTCGCCAAGCCCGTCCTGCTGTTCCTTCAGCTTTCCCAGCGTTGTACCCACCTGCGCCGAGGAGCCGATCGCTTCGTCGAAGGCTTTGGCGAGGGACTCGAGGTCTTCCCTGGTTCCGTCGACGCCTCCCGTGGCGGCGCCGTCGAGCGCCTGCACAGCCATTTCGACGGCGTCCAGCCCGGCGTTGGTGCCGGCGGCTGCCTCCTCAATGGCGGTGAAAGCCTGGCCGATTTCGGCGTCCACAGACGAGGTGTCCGTAGCGGTCAGGACTTCGTCCCACGCATCGGACTGGTCTTCCAACCGCGCATCAAGCGGCGCCTCGAAGCCGTCCGGCAGCCCGATCTTCCCCGGTACGATTTTTTCGTCCTCGGTTTTACACGGAACGTCCGTCAGGTAGGAGCGCAGGCGTTCCACCTGTCCGGCGGCAAGCCGGCCGCCGCGGGGGAAGTTGCCGTCAGCCATCTCGCACAGTTGATCGGCAAGCTGCTGGACCTGGAGGCTCATGGAGCCCTCAAGCAACGTTCCGTCCGCGTATTCGCTGCGGGCGTCCGCGGCGGTTTCGCTGATGGCCACCAGCTTGTCGCGCAGGGCATTGACTTTGCCGCGGGCCGTTCCTGTTGCGTCCAGCGTGGCAGTCACGGACTTACGGGCGGCCTTCAGTTCGTTGTCCACGGTTTTGAGGGCCGCCTTGTAATCCTGCGGGGTGGTGGCCCCGGCCAGGACGGCGGTGACCTTGGCGCGGACTTCTTTGAGGGTGGCCGTGGACGCTGCCTGGTCCTTGATGGCGTTCTCCACCAGTTGCGGCTGCAGTCCGGCCACCAGCTCATCACCCTTGGCCACCAGGCCCAGGAGGGCGCCGGTTACGGTGATGGCGGAGCCCAGCAGCGAGCAGGTCATGGAACCCTGTTCGGCGCAGTCTTCGATGGTGGGGTTCTCCGGGCCCATCGTTGCCTTGATGGCCCCGGCCACCAGGTCCCGGCAGTCCGTGCTGACCTTGGCGTAGGCATCCAGCTGGGAGGCCATGGTCTGGATGCTGGAATAGACCGTGGCGGACGAGCCGGATTTGGCGACATCGGCAGTGCAGCCCTCGCCCGTGATGGGTGTTGTTGGCGGTACCGTCGTGGTGTCGCCCAGCATTGCGTCGACGGCGGCTACCGTCACCTTCAGTTGTGCCGAGGTGGTGGACTGCGTTGATTTGGTGGCGGACTCCAGGTCGGTGCCGAGCCGCTGCAGCTGTCCCTTGAGGTCCACCATGGTGTCGGCCAGGGCTTTGGAGTTGGTGCTCAGTTCGCCGGCGGTCTTGGCACCCAGGGTCTGGGAGGTCACCTGGAGGTTCCGGCGGACGTCGGTGATGGTGGAGCCGGCCTTGGTCAGGACCGTGTTGACGTCCGAGACCAGCGAGATGGTGCGGCGCTGCAGCTCAAGCTCGGAGCCGGTCCCGGAGGAGAAAGCGCCGGCAAGGACGCCGTCCGCGCTGAGGTCGGTGTTGAGGCCCGGCTGAACCGCAACATCGAAGGTGGGGACCTGGAAATCCCGGACATCAGCCACCAGGCGCAGTGTGGTGCTGGCGCCGGACCGCGGCGGTGCCAGTACGGTGGCCCACTGGACCACTGTGGCACCATCCCCGGTGCTGCTCAGAACGCCGTTGGTACCGGACGCCCCGTCCGCGGACCCTGCAGTGACGTCGTCGGCCCGCACTCCTGCGAGCTTCGTGGCGGCCGCGATGGTCAGCGGCGCCCCCACCAACGCGGTATCGGTGCGGGCCTGGCCCGCTGCGTCGTACTGGACCTGCCGGGGCTTGACCGTGAGGTTTTCCAACGTCAGGTTGATCTCCACGGGACCGGTGTGTCCCTGCAGCTCGGAAAGGTCGGAACCGGATTTCTCGCCGGCCCGGTACTGCAGGCTGACGCGGACCGGCAGTTCGCCCACCACGTCGGCAGCCTTGTACGTTGTGTCCGCCGCGGACGAGTCGCCGGCTGCGGACACCGAAATGGTGGTGCCCTCAATCGTTTGCACCCCTGCCGCCGCGGAAAGGCCCACGCGGACGCTTTGCAGGAGCTTGACCGGGTTGGCTACCGGTTCCGGTTCGGGCGGCGGTGTGCAGGACGCTGTGGCAATGAGCCCCAAGGTGACAAGCAGTGCCCCCAACGTCCGGCCCGGCGCCATGCGCCGTTCCCTGTTTCGCTGGTCAGTATTGGTCCATCTGGGCATGATTGTCCCCTCAATCGTTCACGGTGCCAACAAGAAGGATATACGGGGTTGCGCTTGCGAATGGACTAATCTGGGATCCGCCGGCTGCGTGCTCAGCCTACTGCCGTCATGACCTGCAACATTTGTTTGTTCTTTTGTTGGATTTATTGGCTTGAATTGGTAGCGTCATGCTGTCTGGTCGCTGGCCTTTGTGGCTGGCGATGTCCTGGTTAATTTTTTTGGGGAGGAAAATTTCTTATGTCGCGTGTGTTGTCTACTGAGCAAGCGAAGGCTGCCATCGGGCAGGTCCAGTCGATCATCAATGGCGGTTTCACGGACCAGATTTCCGCGCTGGATGCGCAGGGCCGGGTTCTGTCCGACCCGAACATCTGGGACGGTCCGCTCGCCGCGCAATTCCGCGGGTCAACCTGGCCGGAGACGAAGGCCGCCCTGGATAAGGCCAAGGAAGAGCTGGAGCAGCTGCGGGGGCAGCTGGAGAAGATCTCCCAGGACATCTTCTCAGCCGGCGGCGGGGCTTAGCCTGCAAATTCGGGCGTGATGGCCGGGCCGGGGTTCCACTGAATGGGATCTCCGCCCGGCCGTTGCGCCGGTCCCGTGTGATTTTTGGTTTGCTGTAGTCCGGTCCTGGGTTGTCCTGGTCCGGTTTTTGGGTTTAGGGGACCGCTTTCGCTGCCTGGTGATGTGTCCCGGGCAGGTCAGCGTTTTCTGTCCTGTCAATGATTATTGTTTCTGTTCTGGCTCAGTGGGGGGCGTTGGTTGTGACCGAATTCGTTGAGGTGCCGCTGTTGCCGGCGTCGGATGCGTCCAACGGCGGGCGGTTCAGCTACGCCGTGGCCGAAGGTGTGCAGTCGGTTTTCGAATCTGCGGCGTCGCGGGTTGAGGGGCAGGCCGGATCGCGGGCCTCGTATGTATCCACGGCAAAAGCTGAGTTCAGGGGTCACTTCTCGGAGCTGTTCGCGGCAAACGCCACAACGGCGGCCGGGGACGCGGAAGCCTTGGCTGCGGCCATGCGGACCGTCGCCGGCTACGTGGGACAGATGATCGACGCCGCACGCGACGAAGACGACCGCCGGCGGCGGAACAATGAATGGGTCCGGGAACACAACGACCGTAACGGTTTTGAACAGGCCCGTGACTGGCTTTTTGGCGAGGAGGAACGGCCCAACGCCGACCCCGGCCCGGCGCCTACCTTCGGCTCAGCGTCCGCGAATCTGGGCTCCCGGGACAACCCGGCTCCTGGCGGCGGCTACGGCGGTGGCACCTCCTCGGCCAAGCCCGAGGACCTGCGCTCCTTCGCTGCCGGGTCCAGGGGCCTGGACGATTCGCTGGCAGCAGAGCCGGGCTCACTGGACGGGCAGATGTCTTCCTTCGCGTCCGCCTGCTATTGGGGCTCCATCGACGCCTCCGGCGTGATCAGCGCCTACCGCCGGTACCTGCAGGCCAATGAAAACGATGCCATCTGGGCCACCACGGTGGCGGATGCTTTTGCGGCCGCGGGCGGCGAGGGTGCCGTTTCCACCGTGTCGGATGCGGCAGTGAACGAGGCCCTGGCCGCTGCCGGGGTCAGCGCCACGCGTTCCTCGCTGGCGATCGACCCGCCCACAGCGGCCGGCGCCATGCCCACCAGCGGGTACGCCAACGATCCCGTGAACACCGCCACCGGCAACTTCATCGAGCCGGAGTCGGATCTGGCGTTTGCCGGTGCGTCGTCGAACCTGGCGCTGGCCAGGATGTACAACTCGCTTGGCTCCGGCCTGGAGCGGGACGGGGTGTTTGGCCCCGGGTGGGCCTCTGTCCTGGACCAGCACCTGGCGCTGTCCAATGAGGGTTGCCGTTGGGTGATGGCTGATGGCCGCGCCGTGGATTTCCCCCGCGAGGGCGCCGGGTGGAGCCGGGGTGTGGGGGAGAACTACTGGCTCACCACCGAGCCCGCCGCAGCTGCAGCCTTTGCGGAGTTGGGCTCCGTGCCTGCGGGCACCTCCGAACTTCTGGTGGTCCGCGATAACCAGGGCACCTGGTGGGCACACAGCCTTGCCGGCACATGGCTGGGCACTGGTTCCGGGCCGGGCCGGACTGTTTCGGTCCATCGGGAAGAACCGGCCGACGGCGCCGGCACCGGCCCGGTGACCAGGCTTGACCACGTGCGGGGCCGCTTCCTCGAAGTTGACTACGCGGCGGGACGCGCCGCCGTCGTGCGTGGTTCTGATGGCCGCCGGGTCGAATACGGATACGACGCCCATGGCCGTTTGGTCAGCGTGGGCACGGAGACCGGCACCAGGACGTACCGGTGGAACGAGGCCGGCCTGATCGATGCCGTCTATTCCGCCGCCGGTGTCCTGGAAGCGGAAAACACGTACGATGCCTCCGGCCGGGTGGTCCTGCAGGTCACCCAGCACGGGCGCCGCGTCCGTTTTGCGTACCTGCCGGGCCGGGTCACTGTGGTCTCGGATGAGGACGGTACCCGCTCCAACTCCTGGATTGCGGATGCGAAGGGCCGCCTGGTGGGGGTGCTGGATTCCCATGACCAGCGCCAGTCGATGGCGTACGACGCGCACGGAAACCTGGTGTCGTTCACCGAGCGCGACGGCGCAGTGACGGTGCACGCGTATGACGACCGGGGCCGCAAGACCCGCACCGTCACGGCGGAAGGCGCGGACCTGACCTACGGCTGGGATGACCGGGACCGGATCTCCACGTTGGTGACTGCCTCGGGCGCTGTGGTGTCCTACGAGTACGCTGATGAGCTGTCCCGGGATCCTGCAGTGGTCCTGGATCCTTTGGGCGGCCGCACCGAACTGGAGTGGCAGGACGGGCAGCTGGCGCAGGTCACCGACCCGGTTGGGGTCCGGGTCGGGTTTGAGTACGACTCCTTCGGGGACTTGGTGGCCACCCGCAACGCGGCGGGCGATGTTGCCCGGATCGTCCGGGACCAGGCGGGGCGGCCGGTGAAGGCGGTAACCCCTTCGGGCGCCGAAACCCGTTTCAGCTACAACGATGCCGGCGTGCTGGTCCGTCGGGAGGACCCGGACGGGGCCGTGTGGGCCTTCGAGCATGATCCCGCCGGGCGTGTCACGGCGTCCGTGGCCCCGGATGGCGGCCGGACCGAACTGGAGTACGCCGCGAACGGTGAACTGATCCGCACCATAGACCCCCTGGGCCGGACTGTTGAGCGGGTTTTTGATGAACTGGGGAACGTCACCACAGCGGTGTTGCCCGACGGCGCATCCTGGGGTTTCACGCATGACGCGCTTTCCCGGCTGACAGGAGTTACCGATCCGGCCGGACACGACTGGACCCGGGAGTATGACAAGGTCGGCGCGCTGACCGCGGTGGTGGACCCGACAGGTGTCCGCACCGACGCGGCCACGGACCGCAAAGCGGGCACCGCGACCCTGACGGAGGCCTTTGGCGCCGCCACCATCCGCTTTGACGAGTTCGGCCGGCCCACCAAATTGGAAGCCGCTGACGGTTCAGCGGAGCTGGTCACGTACGACGCCGCCGGCAACCCGGTGGAGCTGGTGGACGGTAACGGTGGGCTGACGGTCCTGGGCCGGGACATCGCCGGCAAGGTCACCTCGGTCACCTCACCCGGTGGCGCCGTCACCCGGTACGAATACGATGGCTGCGGCCGTCCCTGGCGCACCACCGACCCGCTCGGCGCGGTCACGGAGTTGGCCTACGACGAGGACCAGCGGATCAGTTCCCGGACCCTGCCCACGGGCGAGGTGGAGAGTTTTGAGTACGACGCCGGCGGGCGGCTGATTGCGCGGCGCACCCCGGGCCAGGGGCTTTCCCGTTATGGCTACGACTCCTGCGGGCGGCTCACCTTCTCACAGGACACCTGGTACGGCACCCGCAGGTTCAAATACAACGTCGCCGGTGAGCTTACTGAGTCCGTAAACGGCGTGGGCGGGCGGACCCTGTTCGAGTACGACGTCCGCGGCAGGCTGGTCCGGATCACCGACCCGTTGGGTGGGGTGACCACCAGGACCTACACGGTCACGGACCTTGTCGATTCGGTAACGGACCCGCTGGGCCGCGTGGCCACGGCCACGTACGACCCTGCCGGCAGGCAGCTCTCGCAAACGGATGCGGAGGGCCACACCACCACGTGGACCTACGACGCCGCGGGCCGTGAAGCCAGCACCTCGGTGGACGGGAAGCTGATCTCCACCATCAGCCGCGACCTGTTGCGGCGCCGCGCTGTAATTACCGATTACACCGGACCGGACGGGCTCGCCGTCGAGCATGAGCTTGGCTTTGACCGGTGCGGGCGGCTGACCTCCCGGACCCGTGGTTCCCAGGGCCTGTCCTGGGAATACGATGCTGACGGGCACCGGACCAGCTTCACCGACGCCTACGGGACCACCACAACGTACGCCCGTGATGCTGCCGGGCAGATCACGGCTGTTGGTAATCCGTTGCTGGGGGAGGCGTCCTTCAGCTACGACGCTGCGGGCCGGATGAATTCCGCAACGGCAGGGGACCTGGTGCAGGAGTGGGCCTACCGCAACGGTGCGCTGTCCGAGCACATCAGGCGTGACCGGTCGGGTGACGGTGCCCCTGATGTGACGATGATCGGCCGCGATGGTGATGGCAGGATCACGGGACTGACGCGGTCCGGTGCGGTCACCCGGTACGGGTACGACGGCGCCGGGCAGATGGTCTCCGCCGCCACCACCCGTGCCGGAAAACCTGAGTCACCCGCTGAGGTTTTGGCGTGGGAGTACGACGACGGTGGGCGGCTTCTGCGTGAAACCGTCCCGGGTGGATCCCGGATTTATGGTTATGACGCTGCTGGGCAGTTGCTGTCCGTGACGGAACCTGACGGGTCCCGGACCGAGTATGTCCATGATGGTTTGGGCCGGCGGACGCGTTTGATTGGTCCGGATGGTTCCTGGACCGAATACGCGTGGGGTTCCACCGGGCTGCTGAGTGGTTCTGTGGTCCGGGACCGTGACGGGGCTGAGGTGTCGCGGCACTCGTTGTGGGTTGACGCGCTGGGTGAGCTTGCCGCCGTCGACCGTTGTGAGTTGTGGTGGGATACGGCCAACTCCGTCCCTGCGCTGGCTGGGATCGGTGGCGGGCAGGTTCTTTCGCTGCCGGGCGGTGTGACGGGTGTGGGGGAGGCATGGGCTGCTCCGGGGTGGCGGGCTGCGCGGCCCACGGATCAGGCTGATCCGTGGGCTGTTGTTGGTGCTCCGACGGTCGTGGACCCCGCTCCTGGCGGTGTGGCGGGCGGCCTTGCGGGTGCGCTGCCTGCGGGGGTGACGCTGACCGGTAGCGGCGGGGTGGATATTGCCGGGCTGGAGTGGCTTGGCGCCCGGGCCTATGATCCGGCGAGCCGTGGGTTCCTTTCGACTGATCCGTTGGCTCCGGTGCTTGGTGCCGGGTGGGATGGGAATCCTTACGCGTATGCGGGCAACAATCCCCTGAACACGACGGACCCCACGGGGCTCAGGCCGTTGACGGACGATGAGCTTAAGGCTTACGACAGTTCCACCCGCGGGGCGATGGCGGCTGCCGGGGACTTTATGGCCGATAACTGGGAGTATTTCGCCGGCGGCGCCATGGTGATTGCCGGTGGCGTGCTGATGGCTACTGGCGTGGGTGGACCTGTGGGCATGGCACTGATTGGGGCGGGCGCCGACACGATTATCCAGAAGGCGACCACGGGTTCCGTGAATTGGGGTCAAGTCGCTTTGACGGGTGCCGTTGGAATCGTTGCCGGTCCGTTGGCTGGCAAAGTCAGCAGTGCTGTGGCATCGGGTGTCGGCCGCGTGGGGACAGCTTTGAGTACCCGTGTGCTGCCGGCCCTGGGACGTGCGGGTTCAGCGGCGCTGGTTAATGCCGGCAGGGCCGGTTCTGCGGTCTCGGCCGTCGGTACGAGGGTTGGTTCGGCCATGGCGTCCGGTGCGAGCAGGGCAGGAACTGCTGTTGCCAGTGCGGGGACTCGGGTTGGAACTGCAGTGACATCAGGTATTTCCCGGGTCAGCTCAACCGCCGGAGGCTACGTGTCCCAACTGCCGGGTCAGCAGATGGTCCGGGCCGCAGCCACCAACGGCGTTTCGGGTGGCCTGGGAAACACTGGAATGTACTTTGTCACTAATCCCCGTGATGAATGGTCGTTGGCAGGTGTCGGCGGGGCGGCTACGAACGGCTTCGTCAGTGGCGCCGTGAGTTCCCAAGCGGGATATCTGGCCGGGCCTATTACTCAGCGACTTGAGTCGCACCTGGTTCAATATGCGGTGGCTTCTGGTGGCTCCATTGCCGGGGGTGCCTTGGATAACGTTATAACGGGTGAGGACTACGGCCTTGCGGAGATGCTATTTGACGGTACCGCCGGCGCGGCCACATCCCACTTCCCAGGAGCTTCAGAAATGGCTCCCAATCCGAGTTGGATGACGCACAGTCTTTCTGCGTATGGGGGCGCCCACGTGGGAGCTATCGTTGAAAGCGTGAAGTTTGTCAGCGGCGAAGTGGTCAATCAAGGAACTGGAGCGAGCCCGTGGTGAGTGGAAATAAAGGTTCCGGTATTGCGGACGCTTTTGATGGAAGTAATTTCAGTGCGGACCAGCTCAAAGTCACTAAGAAAGATGCCACCAATCTGAGTCTCATGTGCATTTGTGCCATTTTAGCGTGTCTTGGAATAGCTGTTTTTGTTTTTATGAATGTACCTTGGGAAACGCGTATGCCGTATGACGGAAAATACAATCGAAGCGGCAATGGTATCCCGATGCAAATTGCAATGGCTCCTGTTTTAGTACCAATTTTCGGTATATGGCGGGCGGTAAGCAGGCCGGA
Organism: Arthrobacter sp. Leaf141; assembly: GCF_001424565.1. Taxonomy (GTDB): domain Bacteria; phylum Actinomycetota; class Actinomycetes; order Actinomycetales; family Micrococcaceae; genus Arthrobacter. Next base: position 3,439 of record NZ_LMOL01000009.1, on the reverse strand, counting down.
TAAGAATCCGCGAACTAAAGCAGGCCGGATCCGGGGATACGTACTCGCAGTAGTTTTTCTTTTAATTTGCATTTTGGTTCAGTGGACTATGGCTAATGCGATTCTTGTGGCTGGTGGATACCAGAGTTAATGGTTTGCTCAGTCATTGATGACTGAGCTGGGACGGCACAATCGGTGAAATAAAAAGACAGTTTGAACCGTCAACCAGGGAGTCCCGCAAATCGCAGTTGGATGACTCACTCCTTCGCGGCATATGGTCCGGTGTGCTGGTGAGCTTGCAAACGAAACTGTTCGAGGCCTCCCCAATTGGCACAAGCGGAAGCCTCGATTAGTCGTGTCCCAATGATTGCTACTATTTGCAGGATTAATGACTTCTAAGACGAAATTTGATCCGGATGGGCCCGCCAGAAGGCCGACGTTGAAATGGTACTGGAGTCTGGCCGGCGGGCTGGTACTCCTAGCTGGTCTCTTTGTACTGCTTATGCCGCTTTGGGAGTCCGTTGGAATTGAGAGTGTTCGCTGTGAGGTTACTTCGGTCAAACCCAACACAAATTCTGGTGGATCCAGAGGGTCGGCCTCAAGCGCGGGAATCCTGGTTGAAACGACGGACTGTGGAAAAATATCAGTGTTCAACGGAGTGACATTTAACAATAAAGATGCAATAACGGCTTCATTCAAAGTCGGAAGTATGTACGAATTCGAAATCGGATGGTACTCGCGTGTGATTTTGCGGGACATTCAGCAAGCCATTCCTACTGCCCAGAAATATAGGTTGGTCGACTAGGTTCGTGCGCCTTCCCGTCTGTGTAGGAGCAGTCTCTATTGGCAATTGGGGAATTGGTCAGTCGGCTTGCGCAGCTCAATCCCAGCCACTGGAGCTTCCGGAATGTCATCAGGTCCGGCACGGATGACGCACAGTCGCGCAACGTATGGAGCACACTTAGGGGATGCCGTTCAAAGCATAAAAGTTCCATGCGGGAAGCTTTTCGATCAGGAGATGGGGAGGCTGTGCAGTGAGCGACGGGGATACTTCTGAGACGCGGCGAAAATCGACCAAAATTTCTTCTGCTGAGGAATTAGCGATGGGTAGCTTGCTGACTAAGTGCTGCAAAACTTTGTGGATCATCGACGTTGTTTGACGCCGGGTCGGCAGGTAATCACTGCCTCTACCGTCAGGCGTTGGATCGACCAATGCCGAGATGCTTCGCCCGTGCCGGTGGGGTAGGGACCCCCGGACGGTTTGTAAATCGAATAGTGTAAAGACCATGCAACGTGTAAAAGAAACCCGCTCTACTTCCTTCCGCCGCACTTTTGCGGGCGGTGCACTCGCTTTGGCGGCACTGCTTACGTTTTCCGCGTGCGCGTCCCCCGCCAAGGAAACGCCGGCAGCCGAACCGGCCACGGCGCCTGCAGCCGCCCCCACGCCTGAACCGGTTTGGCCAAAGGGCGATAAGGAGGGGACACTGGCAAACCCATACAGTATCGGTGAAGAAATGACCGACGGCGACTGGTCCTTGGTCATCGACAGCGTCAATCTCGATGCGAACGCCGAGATCAAGGCCATGGACAGCATTGCCTCCAAGGTGGCGCCGGATCCGGGCAACACCTGGGTGACGTTCACGGCAACCTGGAAGTACAACGGTACAAAGCCCGAAAAGGGTGGAACACAGTTCTCCGTGGTGAACAAGAACTGGGACGGGACCTTCGGTACTGATGACGAATACGGGACCACTTTTAACAACGTATCCACCTTGCCCAAGGGCGAGTCGACTGCGCCTCCTGCCGAGAAGGGCTTCTCTGTAACCGACAAAGTGATCCTCCAAATGCCCGTCGAGCACGCGAACCCGTCGAGCATGATCGTGGCCAACTTCAACGCTGCCGATTACAACCAGTTCCTCGTCAAGCTCTCGTAAGTGCCGCTGACCGTCGTGGAGGAATCGTCCCGTGCCTGAACCTGCGGAAATCGTCGTTGCTGTACGTGCCACGGCTGTGATTGAGCCGTCAAGGTGGCTGCGGCGGCCGGTGCGGCTGATTCGCTACGATGCCGTCCGGACATCCGGACAAGTGGATTTCGACATGCGGCTTCCCAGATAATGTACCGGGGCCAACCGGCTGACTTCGCGACCGTTAGTGACGCAGTGCATGCGCACTGCCCGGAGGTAGGGCCCGGGTTTTGGATTGACCAGGCCGGGCGGGTCGTCGACGGACCCGCGCGCACAAATCCGGACCCGCCGAAGTCCAGGGGAGTGCCCCGTAAATATGGGGTTTCGACCCGGGTGGCGGATGCAAGAGCCATAAATGCCTGGCGGCTGGGCGGAGGTGCGGCCGGCCTCAGCCTTGGGCTAGTCCTGATCGCCGGGCCGATGGGTAGAGGTTTCGGCGGCTTTCTGGGGGCGCTCTGCGTGCTGATTGGCCTGGCGGCCCTTGCCGGCTTGGCTCGCAACAAACGCAAGTGACGGTACCTTAGCCCGGATTCCTTGCCTGACCCCCGCTATAGAGAAAGGCCCTGATTCCCACTGTTTGTAAAGGAATCAGGGCCTTGCTCACTGGCGGTGACGGTGGGATTTGAACCCACGTTGGCTTTTACACCAAACAACATTTCGAGTGTTGCACCTTCGGCCGCTCGGACACGTCACCAACCTGAATAGGTTACCGGAGTCAGGGGCGCAACCCCAAAACGGCTGCCCGTGAGCGGACGACGGCGGCTGCGGCTTTGGTGGCCGTCACCAGTGAGGGGCGCAATAGTAAGCAGTGGTTGCCATCCTGAAACACTCACCATGCGGACCAGCCCTGCTGGACTGGAACAGACGCAAAATGCTCGATTTCTGGTGGTTATGCACATAGCCCCCGTCCCGTCGGAATTTGTCGTACCCCCTCCCTATGCTGGGGTTATGGACGGCGAA
>NZ_LMOL01000009.1:218-468 GCF_001424565.1 Arthrobacter sp. Leaf141 | reverse complement strand
GGATGTTGCGTTGGAGGATGATTGGTCCGGGGAGGACCTGCTGGAGCGGGCCAAGGAAAACCGTTTACAGCGCCTGGGCGTGGTGCGACGGCTCGAATCCCAACTCGCGGCCGTCAAGGCCCTCACCATCGCCGAGTATGTCGGGATCGAGGACGCCCTCACCCCACCGGATCTGGGCATCACCCATCAACGGGCCCGGGAAATCTCCCTGATCGCTGAGGTCGGCGGGATCCTTGGTCTCGGGGCCGGC
>NZ_LMOL01000009.1:0-190 GCF_001424565.1 Arthrobacter sp. Leaf141 | reverse complement strand
GGTCAGCACCAGCTACCAGCTTGCCGCCACCCAGCCGCTGACGCTCGCGGCACTGGCGGCCGGAGAAATCACCTACCAGCACGCCCGGGTCCTCACCGACGAATGCACCGGCCTGCCCCACGCCGGAACCACCGCCCTCGAAACCCACTTCCTCACCCCCACACTCCCGGATCCCACCCTCCCCGATCCT
>NZ_LMOL01000008.1:4631-4789 GCF_001424565.1 Arthrobacter sp. Leaf141 | reverse complement strand
ATCGCTCCGGAGCAACTTTTCAAACTTACCCGATCACCGGAAGCTTTGCAAACCCGCATCTCTGACGCAGAATCACGCTTCAACAGCAACCACCCCACCCAAAAAACCGGCACGCAAACAAGCGAACCATATTCCAGGCCGTTCAAAATGGGGGATGG
>NZ_LMOL01000008.1:260-4546 GCF_001424565.1 Arthrobacter sp. Leaf141 | reverse complement strand
AAACCCCGCCAACACAAGGAAAACAAGGACCACCACCCCACCCAACACCCACACGAGACCAAATCCAGCCACTATGCAGTGAGTCACACACCAAAAGCGGTCGGGTTGTCAGCCTTTGACGCGCAGCTCCACACTGAAATCAGCTTCGCGGGGCCGCAGCCGGTAGGCCTCCAGGACACCGGGTCCGCAGGCAGCTGTCCCAACTCCCCGCAGCGCATGATCCACGTAGACGTAGGTCCGGCCATCCGGCACAAGGTCGTCCCGGTGGGCAGCAGCATCGAGGTGCTCCTGCGAGAAGGGCCGGACGGTCAGTGCGAAGGGGGCTCCCTGCACCTCGAAGCTGCCGGCGGCCAGTTCCACCGCCGCCTGGATAACCCCGGACCTGGCCCCGGACTCCTGCGGCCGGACATAGTCCTCGTTCATTGCCGTCGCCGGCAGCGCGTACCTGCCAAGCCGGGCGCCCTGCCCGGTGTCCGCATAGCTCTGGTGCGGACCCTGGCCAAACCAGCTCACTGCCTTTGCCTTTGAAGCCAGGACAAACTCCAGGCCGATCCGGGCCCACTCGACCGGCAACCCGCCGTCGATCCACTCTCCGTCAGGCCGGACCTGCGTGCGCAGGCCAACCCACTCGTTGTCACTGCTCCACGAGTAGTCAACCAGGACGCCGAACTGTTTGTCGGCCGCCGCCATGCGCGTCCTTACCGTAAGGATCTCGCCGCCCTCGGCGGTACGGTCCGCAGTGATGCCCAGCAGGCGGGAATGCAGCCGGTTGAGTCCGGCGTTGTGCCAGGCCGTCGACAGGGGAAGGTCGTCCCGGCCAAACCAGCCCCGGCCAAGGTCGTTGTCGGTGGGCGGCCACCACAGAACCAACCGGAAGTCCGCCACGGGGACGCCGCCAATTGAGACCGGCAGCCCGGTGGCGCGGTTGAACACCACTGCACCCAGCCGAAGTTCGGCCTGCTCCACGGCAACGCATTCGAGGGCCTGGTGCGCTGCGGCCGGAGCGCCGCTGAGGACACCCTGTCCCCAGGCAACTTCGTGGCCGGCGCCGGCCCAGTCCGAGTCGGCGGCCAGCACGGCGCTGACCGTCAGCACGGCCGCCCCGTCAAGGCCTGCAAGGCCGGCGGGCAGCGGAACTGTCGCTTCCGCACCCGGGTCCACCGCGGCTACGTCAAGCACACCCTCACGGATAACGTCGCCGCCCGGCGTGGTGCCGCCGTCGGACGTCACTGCGTACCGGAAGCTGAGCGCGGACGTGTCCGCGAAGTTGAATCCGTTCCGGACCGTGACGGTGGTCCAGTCCGCCGCCACGCCCAGGCGTACCGGCTCGATGACCTTCTTGAAATCGAGCAGCCCGGGCCGGGGCTTGCGGTTTGCGTCCACCAGGCCGTCGGTGACGAAGTTGCCGTCGTGGATTTCCTCGCCGAAGTCGCCACCGTACGCAAACTGTTCGCCGCCGTCCTTGGCAGGGACGGTGATCCCGTGCTCCAGCCATTCCCAGACGAATCCGCCCATGAGCCGCGGGTAGCGGTCAAAAAGCTCCTGGTACTCGGTCATGCCGCCCGGGCCGTTACCCATCGCGTGCACGTATTCGCACTGCACAAACGGCATGGCCCGGCGCCGGCTGTCCAGGGCGGGATCTGCCAGCGCTTCTTCTTTACCCTGCCCGATCAGCTCCGTCTCGGCGTGGTCCGCGTACATCCGCGAGTACACGTCGACGTAGGCCGAGCTCCAGTCACCCTCGTAGTGGATGGGTCGGCTGGGGTCGCGGTCCTTGGTCCAGCGGGACATCGCCTCAAGGTTCCGGCCGTTCCCGGATTCGTTGCCGAGGGACCACATGATCACCGAGGCATGGTTTTTGTCCCGCTCCACGGTCCGGCGCATCCTGTCCACCAGTGCCGATTCCCAGCGCGGATCGTCGCTGGGGTTCTGCTTCCAGCCAGCGTCAACAAAACCGTGTGTTTCGAGGTCGCATTCGAGGACCACATAGAACCCCAGCTGGTCCGCGAGGGCCAGGAATTCCGGATGCGGCGGGTAGTGGGAGGTACGGATGGCATTGATGTTGTGCTGCTTCATGAGCCGCAGCTCGGCCTCCACCACGTCACGGGGCACCACGCGGCCAAGGCGCGGGTGGTGCTCGTGCCGGTTGACGCCGCGTAGCAGGATGCGCTGGCCGTTGACTTTGAACTGCGCGTCCTCGATGGTGATGCTGCGGAAGCCCAGCTGAAGATCTACGGTTTCCCCTGCCGTGCTGACGGTGGCGGCGTAGAGGGCCGGCAGTTCCGCGGACCAGGGGCTGACGCCGGGGATCCGGTGTTCGGTGCCGGCTGCCAGTTCCAGGTTCAGCGCTGGGACGCGTACGACGGCGTCAATCGCCACGCCGGACCGGCCCGCCTCCACCCGGAGGATGCCTTCGCCGCTGCCGGCGTCGTATTCGGCGTGGACAAAGACGTCGTCGATGCCATCGGCGGGGCGGGCCTGCAGGGTGACGTCCCGGAAGATTCCGGGGAGCCACCACATGTCCTGGTCTTCCACGTAACTGGCGGCCGAAAACTGCGCCACCCGGACGGCAAGGGTGTTGGTGCCCGCCACCAGGACACCGGAGACGTCGAACTCATGGGCAAGCCTGCTGCCCCGGGTGGTCCCGAGTTCCACCCCGTTGAGCCACACCGTGGCCGCTGACTCGATGCCGTCGAAACGGAGCAGCGCAGCGGGGAGAAACTCCGGCCCTGCCGTGAACTCCGTCAGGTGGTCGCCGATGGGGTTGGCTTCGGGAACGTTGGGCGGTTCCACGGCGAACGGGAACTTGATGTTGGTGTAGGCGGGAGCGCCGTGGCCGTGCATGGACCAGCTGGACGGGACCGGCAGCCCGGTAAAGCCGGACAGGTCGCTGCCGTTCTGCCAGCCGTCCCCGGGAGCGGTGCGGATGCCATCACTGAGCCGGAAGTGCCACTCGCCGTTGAGGGAGAGCCTGGGGGCATCCGAGGTCAGGTAGGCGCGCGGTGGCAGGGTGCCGCGGGCAGGCTCCAGCGACGCAAGCTCCTTCACACCGGCAGCGCCCAGCTCGAGGCTGCGCGATGCCTGACCGGCGGTTTCGTCCGGGACGGCTTTGTCCGGAGCGGAGGGGGACTGGACTGACATGGGAATCCTCGCTGCAGGGGATGGAACAACTCCGTGAACGTTCACGATGCAGTATCAAGCCTAGCGGTTTACTTCGCGATTGAGTAGGCCCTACGCCGACTCCCGGTGAACCAACTCGTGCCGGAGGACCAGTGCCGATTGTTCCGTTCCCGCTGCCACGCCGCCGGACAGCAGGCCTTCAACGAGGCCGACGGCGGCACGCCCCACGGAGCGTAGGTCAAGGGACAGGGTGGTCAGCTCCGGTGAGGTCAGCTCACCCAGGGGTATGCCGTCCATGCCGATCACGGCGCAATCCCGGGGGACGCTGAGGCCGGCTTCCTGCAGTGCCTTGAGCGCCCCTGCTGCCATGAGGTCGTTGAACACCAGCAAGGCGTCCGGAGCGTCCTGGCCAGTAACCAAATCAAGCACTGCGGCCCGTGCTGCGGGCGCGGACGGGCCGGCAGCACGCCGGATGAGGGTGATGCCGAGTTGGTCCGCGACCGCGGCAACTGCGGTCCCCCTGCTGGCCGCAGGGCCGCCCTGGTCCGAATCCAGGAACGCGATCCTGGTGCGGCCGCTGTGCACGAGGTAGTCCAGCGCGAGCCTCGCAGCATGGTGGTAGTCGAAGGAGATCCTGCCGGCGGCCTGGCCGGCCGGGTAGTCAAGGCTGACCAGTGGACGCCTGCCCATGAGGGACTGGGCCTGGGCAGCATGGCTGCCCAGATATCCGATCAGCGCATCAACCTGGGGCGCCAGCCGTTCCACCGCATCGAGGGCTGTTGCCGTGCCGTGGCCGTAGTCGTCAACCACCACGTTCCAGCTCCGCTGGGTCGCTGCTTCCACCACGCTGGAGGCAAAGGCGGGGAAATAGGGGTTGGTCAGGTCGGGAATGGCGAGCCCCACTGACACCCGGGCGCCCTGGACCAGGCCTTTAGCGAACCGGCTGGGGCTGTAGCCCAGCTCAGCGGCAATGCCCTGCACCCGCTCCCTGGTGGCTGCACTGATGCCCGCCATGTTGTTCATGGCCCGGGTGACTGTTTGCCGGGAAACGCCGGCGGCGGCAGCCACATCAAGGATGGTGGCGCGCTTGGCAGGCTGCTGGTGGCGCTTGCCAGGCTGCTGGTGGGAGGTCCGGGTCATAGACGGCAAGTCTATGACCATATGGA
>NZ_LMOL01000008.1:0-190 GCF_001424565.1 Arthrobacter sp. Leaf141 | reverse complement strand
GTTGTGGTATCGGTTGTGGTTGTTATTCGGGGTGTTTGGGGACCGTATCTGATAGGTCAACGGTGGTGTTTGTTTGTTAAATGTGGGAGGCCCCAACCAGGTGCTGGTTGGGGCCTCGACCGGAGTTGTGTTCCGGCGGCGTCCTACTCTCCCACACCCTCCCGGGTGCAGTACCATCGGCGCTGTGGGT
>NZ_LMOL01000007.1:218142-218275 GCF_001424565.1 Arthrobacter sp. Leaf141 | reverse complement strand
CCTCGCCCGCCACGGGACAAAAACCCGCAACCCCGACGCGGCAGAGTTGAAGACCTGGGTCCGGCGGCTCTACACAGCGCCAGGCACCGGAGACCTCATCGCCATGGACTCCACCGCCCGGCTCTTCCCACCG
>NZ_LMOL01000007.1:171343-218020 GCF_001424565.1 Arthrobacter sp. Leaf141 | reverse complement strand
CCAACTCACCACCCCCACCGGCCACACCTACCACTCCACCGCACCCCCACCACCAGGCACATCAATCAGCAGCAGCAGAAAACCACAGCACCCGCCCCAGCCCGCAAGCCGGGCCGCCAGACCCGGACCGGTACCCGAGGCACCGGAACCCAACACCCGCATGCTCCGCCAGCTCGCCCGGCGAAGATTCCAGCGGCGTCAAAGCGCCGGTCAGGTGGCCTGAACAGGCTTCGTAAGGCAGAGCAAGGCCAGACTTGGTCAGCGGGCGCGGAGTACCTCCCGCGCGGAGGTCCACTGCCGGGAACCGTAACGGTCGTTGTCCAGGGTGTGGAAGGCCCCGTCACCGCTGAACATGTTGCCGAAGTACTGCATGCCCTGCCAGGCAGGGTAAAGGTCAGTCGAAGGTTTGGCCAGCATCCGGCCAACCCGCGCCATCAGGCGCAGGGATCCGATGCTGCCGGCATACAGCGTCCTGTACTGCGTGCCGCTGATGTCCGTCATGATCGCTGCCAGCTCCCGCGATGAGACCGTGTCCCCGGCGATGCGCAGGAACCGCGGCGCCTCCGGGTCGAGTGCCGCTTTGGCGGTGTAGCCGGCAACATCGTCCATGGTGGTGAACGCCATCGGCTGGTCCGCGTCGCGCCAGAAGAGGACGCGCTTTTGCCGGAACAGGATCAGCGGCGCCACCCCCGTCAGCATGTCGGCGAAAGCGCCGCTGAGCACAGACGTGGCCCGGATGGGTGCCGCATCCACAATCTTCCGGAATTCGCGCCGCCACTGCAGGTTGCGGTTGGACCCTTCCTTGATGGTGGTGAAGTCCACCGCATAGTCGGAGGGAATGAACCGCGGGACGCCCGCGGCCACGGCCGCCATCAGCAGCCGGGTCTGGGTCTCCAGCATCACCGGGGCCAGCCCGCTGAGCGCCGAGACCACTGCGTCAGCGCCCGCGAGCGCATCCTTCAACGTTGATGCATCAAGATAATCCACCTGCACCACGCTGACGCCTGCCTCCTGCAGCACCCCCGAAATTGCCTTACCTGGCCGGACCAGCGCGCGGACGCCCGCGCCCTCGGCCAGCAGGGAGCGGATGATGCGTCCGCCGAGGTCTCCGGTGGCGCCTGCAACAACAATGGTTTGTGACATGGAGGCAACACTAACCCCGCGGCCGCATGACCTTTGTTACACCCCAGACGGGAATAACTTCACAATCCCCGGCACTGACGCCGGTTCCAGGCCCCTGGCGACGCAAATCGACTTTCCACCCACGTAACATTTCTCAACATGCTTTCGCCGTGATAGTGGACCCGGGCCTAGCGTATTCGAGTGAGCACTCAAACCCGCCCCTCAGATTCCGCAGGAAAGACCGGCTTCCAGCTCCCCAAGTGGGCTGGATCGTTCGGCTTCCAGATCATCGCCGCCCTGATTGTTGGCCTGGGCCTCGGCCTGCTGGCCAAGTACACCGGCAGCACCAAGGAGGCCCCCAACGGCCTCGGCGCCACACTGCAGACCATTGGGTCCAGCTATGTGGCCCTGCTGCAGACCGCCGTTGTCCCCCTGATTTTCACTGCTGTTGTCAGTTCCATCTCCAACCTCCGCCAGGTCTCCAACGCTGCGCGGCTGGCATGGAACACGCTGCTGTGGTTCGCCATTACGTCCCTGATCGCCGTGCTGATCGGCATCGGCCTTGGCGTCCTGCTGCAGCCGGGCGCCAACACCGGGATCACCGGCGAGGGCAAGGCTCCTTCATCAGTTGGTAACTGGTGGGCATTCCTCACCGGTCTCTTCCCCAAAAATTTCCTGGGCCTCGGCGCCAGCTCCAGCGTGGCCGAGTCCGGCGCGGTGACAACATCCGTGAGCTTCAACGTCCTGCAGATCCTGGTGATCGCCATCGCCATCGGTGTGGCTGCCCTGAAGGTCGGCAAGGCCGCCGAGCCGTTCCTGGCCCTCAACGCCTCCGCCCTGGCCGTAATCCAGAAAGTCCTCTGGTGGATCATCCGCATTGCGCCGCTGGGCACCGTGGGCCTGATCGGCAACGCCGTCGCCGTATATGGCTGGGACACCATCGGTTCCCTGGGCAAGTTTGCCGTGGCCATCTACCTGGGCCTGGCCCTGGTGCTCTTTGTGGTCTACCCCATCCTGGTCCGCAGCCACGGGCTGTCCATCAAGCAGTACTTCTCCGGCGTCTGGCCGGCCGTGCAGCTGGCCTTCGTTTCCCGGTCCTCCGTGGGTACCTTGCCGCTCACGCAGCGTGTCACCGAGCGCAGCCTGGGTGTCCCCCGCGCCTACGCATCCTTTGCCGTCCCGCTGGGCGCCACCACCAAGATGGACGGCTGCGCAGCCATCTACCCGGCCATCTCCGCCATCTTTGTGGCCCAGTTCTTCGGGGTCCAGCTGGACTTCAGCCAGTACCTGCTGATCGCACTGGTCTCCGTGCTCGGGTCCGCCGCCACTGCCGGCACCACCGGCGCCGTGGTGATGCTCACGCTGACCCTCTCCACCCTGGGCCTGCCGCTGGCAGGCGTTGGCCTGCTCCTGGCCATCGACCCCATCCTGGACATGGGCCGCACGGCCGTCAACGTGGCGGGCCAGGCCCTGGTCCCCACCATTGTGGCCAAGCGGCAGGGAATCCTGGACGAGTCCCTTTACAACGCCCCGCGTAACGGCACCCCGTTCGTCGATGACAACAACGACGACGACACTGCCGCCACGGACGGCACCAGCACCGACACCACTCCCCGCGAGTTGCAGGACGCCCGCGCCTGATACCGGCGTGCCACTGCGGTGCTGATCGAGGACGTCCCCGGGAATCATCCCGGGGACGTCCCTCGTTAAGGAACCTTCAGCCCATCAGCGTCCGCCGCCGCCAATCACGCCGCTCTCCACAGCCTTGGTGACGGCATCCGCTTCGGCCTGGGTGAGCTTGCCGTCGGTGACGGCCTGGTCCAGCCGTGTCTTCAACGCCGCTGCCCGGTCCGCCTGCGCGGCGGTCCGGAGCTCCGACAGCGCCGCAGTGACCTTGGCTTCGTCGATGCCCAGGGCCTCGGCGAGCGATTTCGCCAGGGCAGTATCCCGGGCTGACTCATCGGGACGGGTCCCTTCCGCAGGCTTGGTGCCGTCAGCCGGCTTCTGTGGCTTGTTGGCCTCACGGAACGCCTGCAGGGCGTCGCTGACCTTGGCTTCCTCCACGCCGAGTTTTTCGGCCAAGGCAGAGGCTGATGCTCCTGCACCGCCGGGCCCGCCGTGACCGCCATGCCTGCCCATTCCACCAGGAGCGCCCGAATCGGTGCCCGTGCCGCCATCAGCAGGAGCGGTGGAGCTGGCGCTTGGGGACGGTGTGGGTGTTGTGGTGGCGGAGGCCATGCCGGCAACTCCGATGCCGGCCGCAAGGGCCAACGCCGTGGCTGACAGGCCGAGGGTCAATTTCTTTGTGCGTGACATTTAAGAGTCTCCTGGATCCGCCGTCCGTTGACGGCTGCTGGAACTTCCATCCCTGCCGGGACAGTTCAAGCCTGCGCCGCGGGGTTCAGGGGAGCCTGTTGGGAACCTTTCATTCTGCTGTGAATGCAAGTTGCGCAGAGTGCAAAGTTGCACGTAGTGTAATTCCGTGATCCCTTCCGTTCCGCCTGAACCAGCGGCCGGCCCAACCCGGCGCGAGCTGAACAAGGCCGCCACGCGCCAGGCCATCATCGACGCCTCGCTGGGGCTCCTGCGTTCCGCCGGCCCCGGCAACTTCACCGTGGAGGACATCGCCGCGGCGGCGGGCATTTCACGGCGTACCTTCTTCAACTACTTCAGCAGCACGGACGCGGCCCTCGCCGCCATCTCGCATGGCTTCCTGGAGTCCGCCATCTCGCAGCTGAAGCTCCGCCCCACTGACGAGCCGATCCTCAAATCCGCACAGGCAGCACTGATGGCCCTCGCGGATCCGCAGACGGTGGCACCGCTGGCCGAACTGTTTTCGCTCACCCAGTCCAGCCCGCTGATGGCTCACACCGAGCTCGAAGCCTGGGAATACTGCCGCGAACAGGTGTTCGCCGTGGCCCGGGACCGCTTGTCAGCCACCCCGGCAGCCTCGGACGAGCTGTACATCAGGGCGCTGGCCGGCTCGGTGATCTCCTGCGGCAAGGCCGCCATGGAGGCGTGGTTCAGCCGGCGCGGCCAGGACCTGTCCCCGGCCTCCCTGGCCGAACTTCGGCAACTGCTCATTGATTCCATGGCCCTGCTGGACTCCGGGTTCACCGCCGGCGCACCGACGGCTGCTACTCTCCCCTCCTTTTCCCGTTCCTCCTGATCAGATCGGTCCCCACCATGGCACTGCTTCTCTACCGCCTCGGCAAATTCTCGTACCGCCGCCGCTGGCTGGTCCTCTCGCTCTGGATCGCCGTGCTCCTGGCCGTGGGCGGTTCCGCAGCCGCTTTCCACGGCACGCTGTCCAACAACTTCCAGATCCCCGGCACTGAAACCCAGCGCATCGCGGACAAACTCCAGAAGGAACTGCCGTCGGCCTCCGGCGGCACGGCAACGATCGTTTTTGAAGCCCCGGAAGGCGGCTTTACGGATGACAGCCGGGCCGCTGTCACCGATGCGCTGAAGAAGCTCCAAGAGCTGCCTGACGTGCGCGGCACCGTGGACCCGTTCGCCACCCAGTCCCAGGTGGACCAGGCAGGGCAGGCCATTGCCGACGGCGAGCAGCAGCTTGCAGCAGGCCAGGCCCAGCTGGACGCCTCCCGCACGGAGCTCCAGGCCGGCCAGGCACAGCTGGCGGCAGCAGAACAGCAGCTCACCGCTGCCGGCGCTGACGCTGCCACCATCGAGGCCCGGCTGGGCCAGCAGAAGGCAGCACTGGCAGACGGCCAGGCCAAGCTCGACGCCGGCACCCAGGAACTTGAGGCCAGCAAGGCCAAGCTTGCACTCGGCGAGCGCCAGGCCGAAGCGTCCGAAGCCATCCGCTTTGTCTCCGAAGACGGCCGCGCCGCCGTGGCCCAGGTGCAGTTCAACACCTCCATCAACGGCCTGAGCCCCGCCGTCCGCGAAGAGGTCCAGGAGATCGCCCACGAAACCTCGGAGGCCGGCGTCACCGCCTACGCCAGCAAGGAAATCACCGAGGACATCTCCGAGCTCTTCGGCGCTGCGGAAATCATCGGCATCGCCGTGGCCGCCCTGGTGCTGATCATCATGCTGGGCACCCTGATCGCCGCCGGCCTGCCCCTGCTGATGGCCATCATGGGCGTCGGCGTTGGCGTCGGCATCACGTTCGCCCTCTCGGGCCTGTTCGACATGAGCTCCATCTCCCCCATGCTCGCCCTCATGCTGGGCCTGGCGGTGGGCATCGACTATTCACTGTTCATCGTCAACCGGCACCGTACCCAGCTCCTGGCCGGCATGGAGCCCGGTGAGTCGGTGGCCCGCGCCACCGGCACGTCCGGCAACGCCGTGGTCTTTGCAGGCCTGACGGTCATCATTGCCCTGGCCGCCCTGGTGGTTCCCGGCCTTCCGTTCCTCACCGTGATGGGCCTGGCAGCAGCCGGCACCGTCGCGGTGGCCGTGCTGGTGGCCATCACCCTGACCCCCGCCATGCTGTCCCTGATCGGGCGCCGCATCATCTCCCGGCGCGCCTGGGCCAAAGCGGAAGCCCACAACGCCGAGCCCGGCCACGAGGCCGCCGACGAAGCCACCGACCGCGAACGCAGCACCCGCGGCTGGGGCGGGCTGGTCACCAAGCATCCCGTCCTGGCCCTCGTCGCCGGCGTGCTCCTCCTGGGCACCCTCGCCCTGCCTGCCACCCAGCTTCAGCTGGCCCTGCCCGACGGCGGTTCCGAACCCGTGGACTCCGAGGCTTACCAGGCGTACGACCTGACCGCCCGCAGCTTCGGCGAAGGCGTCACGGGCCCCATCGTGGCCGTCGGCGAATTCCCGGCCAACCTCGACGAGGCACAGGCCCAGACCCTGCAGTACGACGTGGCGGACAAGCTCCGCGCCGTGGACAACGTTGTGGCCGCTGTTCCCGTCGCGCTGAGCGAGGACCGCCGCACCGCCGTCTTCCAAGTCATCCCCCGGGAAGGCCCGGCCAGCGCCAGCACCGTCCAGGTGGTGGCTGAACTCCGCGGCCTGAATGACGAGATCCAGTCCGACTACGGGGTGGCCATGGGCCTGACCGGCCAGACCGCAGGCAACGTGGACGTCTCCACCAAGCTGGGCGACGCGCTGCCCCCTTACCTGGCGATCGTCGTCGGCCTCTCCCTGGTCCTGCTCCTGCTGGTGTTCCGCTCCATCGTGGTGCCGCTCCTGGCCACCGGTGGGTTCCTGCTGTCGCTGGCCGCAGCGTTCGGCGCCGTGGTGGCCGTTTACCAGTGGGGCTGGCTGGGTGGCGTGTTCGACGTTGCGAACCCGGGCGCCGTGCTGAGCTTCCTGCCGATCATCCTGATCGGCGTCCTGTTCGGCCTGGCCATGGACTACCAGGTGTTCATCGCCTCCGGCATGCGGGAGGCCTCCATGCACGGCGCCCCGGCCAAGGCCGCCGTCCGGATCGGTTTCCGGCACGCGGCAGCCGTGGTGACCGCTGCAGCCATCATCATGGTCAGCGTCTTTGCCGGCTTCATCTTCAGCCACCTGACAATGGTCCGGCCGCTGGGCTTCGCCATGGCCTTCGGTGTGCTGCTGGATGCCTTTGTGGTCCGGATGACCATCGTCCCGGCCATCATGTACCTCCTCGGTGAAAAGACCTGGTGGCTGCCCCGGTGGCTGGACCGCATCCTGCCGGACGTGGACGTGGAAGGCGCCAAGCTGGAAAAGCTGGAGCACACTGCGGCCAGGACGGCCGAACCGGTCCACTAGGCTGAATCCGTGACCCGTCTGATCCTGGCTTCCCAGTCCCCCGCCCGCACCAAACTCCTCACCGAGGCCGGCATCCGGCACACCGTCCTGGTCTCGGATGTGGACGAGGACGCCGTCCAGGCACGCTACGGGATCACGGATCCGCACGATACAGCGCTGCTGCTGGCCCGCGCCAAAGCCGAGGCAGTGGCAGCGCTCCCGGAGGCCGACGGGGCCCTGGTGCTGGGCTGCGACTCGGTCTTCGAGTTCGACGGCGAGGCGCACGGCAAGCCCTACACGGCCGAGGTGGCGCGGGAACGGATGCTGCGGATGAGCGGAAACACCGGCGTCCTCCACACGGGCCACTGGCTGGTGGACTGCCGGGACACCGATCCCGACGACGGCACAGAGACCGGGACGGGGGCCACCCTGGGGACGGTGGCCTCCGCAGGGGTGTCCTTCCTGGACATGGAACCTGAAGAGATTGACGCGTACATCGCCACCGGGGAGCCGCTCCTGTGCGCCGGTTCCTTCACCATCGACGGCCTGGGCGGGGCCTTCATCCGCAAGGTTGACGGCGACCCGCACGCCGTCGTTGGCCTGTCCGTGTCCACGCTGCGGGGCCTGCTGGCCCAGGCGCAGGTGCGGATCACCGACCTGTGGCCCGCCCCCTGAACCGGAAGTTTTCCGGCAGTCTTGTAGCTTCCCTACAAAGGCTGGGTACTTTACACGCGGAATCCGCAAGTAATATCGGCGGAACCTCCAAAACCGCGCTAGGCTCCCTGAAGGAAAGAAGGAGACGCCTTGTCAGCAAATTTCGAGCAGTCCGCAGGTCCCACGCCGTCAGCCATCACCAAGGTGCTGATCGCCAACCGCGGTGAAATCGCCGTCCGCATCATCCGGGCAGCCCGCGATGAGGGCATCGCGTCCGTGGCCGTCTACGCCGATCCGGACCGTGATGCACTGCATGTCCGCCTTGCTGACGAGGCCTTCGCACTGGGCGGGAACACCGCCGCCGAGTCCTACCTGGTGATGGACAAGATCATCGACGCTGCCAAGGCCTCCGGTGCCGACGCCATCCACCCCGGCTACGGCTTCCTCGCCGAAAACGCCGCCTTCGCCGCACAGGTGATTGCGGCCGGCATCACCTGGATCGGCCCTTCCCCCGAGGCGATTTCGGCCCTCGGCGACAAGGTCCAGGCCCGCCACATCGCCGAAAAGGTCGGCGCCCCGCAGGTCCCCGGCACCGCCGATCCGGTGGAATCGGCCGAGGAAATCCTCGCGTTCGTAGACAAGTTCGGTTTGCCCGTTGCCATCAAGGCGGCCTTCGGCGGCGGCGGCCGCGGCATCAAGGTGGCCCGCACCCGCGAGGAAATCCCCGAGCTCTTCGAATCCGCAGTCCGTGAGGCCGTCGCCGCCTTCGGCCGCGGCGAATGCTTCATCGAGCGTTTCCTGGACGCACCCCGGCACGTGGAAACCCAGTGCCTGGCAGATGCCCACGGCAACGTTGTGGTGGTCTCCACCCGTGACTGCTCCCTCCAGCGCCGGAACCAGAAACTCGTGGAAGAGGCCCCCGCGCCGTTCCTCACGGACGAGCAGAACCAGCGCCTCTATGAGTCGTCCAAGGCCATCCTCAAAGAGGCCGGCTACCTGGGGGCAGGCACCTGCGAATTCCTGGTGGGCCAGGATGGCACCATCTCCTTCCTGGAGGTCAACACCCGCCTCCAGGTGGAGCACTGCGTTTCCGAGGAAGTCACCGGCATCGACCTGGTCCGAGAGCAGTTCCGGCTGGCCCGTGGCGAGGAACTCGGCTACGGCGACCCCGAGGTCCGGGGCCACTCCATCGAGTTCCGGATCACCGGCGAGGACCCGGGCCGCAACTTCATGCCCGCCCCCGGCACCATCACCCGCCTGGTGAACCCCACCGGTCCCGGTGTCAGGGTTGATTCCGGCGTGGAACAGGGCGACGCGATCAGCGGCAACTTCGACTCCATGCTCTCAAAGCTCGTAGTCACGGGCGCCACCCGCGCCCAGGCCCTGCAGCGCTCGCGCCGGGCCCTGTCCGAGATGGTGGTGGAAGGCATTCCCACCGTGATCCCCTTCGACCTTGCCGTTGTGACCAACCCGGACTTCGCACCCGCGGAGGGTCCGTTCAAGGTCCACACCCGCTGGATCGAAACGGCGTTTGTCAACGACATTCCCGCCTGGACCCCCACCGGCACGGAGACGGAAACGCCCGACGCCGGCGAACGGCAGCGCGTGGTGGTTGAGGTGGGTGGCAAGCGCCTTGAGGTGGTCCTGCCCGCGTCCCTGGGTTCCATCGGTTCCGGCGGCGGCACCGCCAAACCCGCCAAGGCCAAAAAACGGTCCCGTTCCGGCGGCGGCGCCGTGGCAGCAGGCGGCAACGCCCTGACCTCGCCCATGCAGGGGACCATCGTGAAGGTGGCAGTGGCTGAAGGCGACGTTGTTGCCGAAGGTGACCTGGTGGTTGTCCTGGAAGCGATGAAAATGGAGCAGCCCCTCACTGCCCACCGCGCGGGCACCATCACCGGCCTCACCGCTGCTGCCGGCGAAACGGTTGCCGCCGGCGCCGTCATCGCCACCATCGAAGACTGACGGGCCCCGGAAGGCACCATGCTTGCACCCAGTTTTGAAGAAGAAGTTGCCCGCTACCACCTGGCGGTGCCGGGAATCACGCAGGGCGATCCTGCCCCGCTGAAGGAGCTGTACTCACGCCTGGACGACGTCACCCTGGCCAACCCGTTCGGCGGCATCGCCAGGGGCTGGGCCCAGGTGGAGGCCCGGCTGGACCAGGCCGCCCGGCAGTTCCAGGACGGCGAGATGCTTGGTTTTGACACCATCACCTCCTACACGGCGCGGGATACCGCTTACCTGTTGGAGACCGAGCACTTCCGCGCCCGCCTGGACGGCGCCGCAGCCCCCGAGGAATTCGCGCTCCGCGTCACCAGCATCTTCCGCCGCGAAGAGGGCTACTGGAAGCTGCTGCACCGCCACGCCGACCCCGCAGCCCGTCCGCAGGCCCGCCGCTCCCTGGCGCAGCCCGCCCACAGCTGAGCCAATGCTGCCCTTCCTGCTGCTCGCGTCCCGGGCCGAGGACGCCGCCGCCGATGACGAGTACGCCGCCTACCTGAAGTACGGCGGGCTCGAACCCCACCAGCTGCACCGCGTCAGGATGGAAGCCGCTCCCCTGCCGGAGCTGGACCTGGCCGGCTATTCCGGGGTGATTGTGGGCGGCAGCCCGTTCACCTCCAGCGATCCGGACACGCAGAAGTCAGCGGTCCAGCACCGGGTGGAAAGCGAACTGGCGCAACTCCTGGATGAGCTGGTGGCCCGGGACTTTCCGTTCCTGGGCGCCTGCTACGGGGTGGGGACGCTGGGCCGGCACCAGGGTGCCGTCATCGACAGGACGTACGGCGAGCCGCTGGGCGGGGTGGAGATCAAACTCACCGAAGCCGGCCTGGCAGATCCGCTCCTGGCCGGCATGCCCGGGACCTTCACGGCCTTCACCGGGCACAAGGAGGCCTGCACCACCCTGCCGCCGCACGCAGTGCTGCTGGCCAGCTCCGCAACGTGCCCTGTGCACATGTTCCGGATCCGCACCAACCTTTACGCCACGCAGTTCCATCCCGAGCTCGACGTGGACGGGCTGGTCACCAGGATCGACATCTACCGGAACGCCGGTTACTTCCCGCCGGACTCGGCCGGCGAGCTGATGGCCAACGCCCGCCGGTTTACGGTCACCGAGCCGATGGGGGTGCTGCGGAACTTCGTGGCCCGTTACGCCACCGGGGCATAAAAATGCCCGGCCGGTCCCAAAGGACCGCGCCGGGCATTTCCGCAGGCTGCCGCGCAGGTCAGGCCACGTTGTTTTCGTAGTCCAGGTCGCGGGTTTCCTTGCTCACAAACAGGGCGATGAGCGTCAGGACGGCCATCACGCTGAGGTAGACACCCACCAGGACCGGGCTGCCGTCAGCCAGCTCCCACAGTGCCACGGCGATGAACGGTGCCACCGCTGCGCCGAGGATGCTGGAGACGTTGTAGCTGACAGCTGAACCGGTGTACCGCACGTTGGTGGGGAACAGTTCGGGCAGCAGCGCGCCCATGGGGCCAAAGGTGAGGCCCATCAGGGAGAAGCCGATGACCAGCAACGCCATGGTGCCCACGAACCCGCCGCTGAACAGCGGGACGAAAAGCAGGCCGAAGACCAGGATGCCGCCGGTAACGGCCAGCAGCATTTTGCGGCGGCCGTACTTCTCTGCCAGGGGGCCGGAGACCAGGGTGAAGATACCGAAGAACACCACGCCGGCAATGAGCATCCAGAGGAAGTCGTTGCGGGTGAACCCCAGGCCGGGAACAAAGGCTGCGGCCGCGGCCTCGGTCATCGGCTTGCCGGCCTTCTCCGCTGCGGCCTTGGCCGCATCCAGGCTGCTGGCGCGGGTGCCGTAGGTCAGGGTGAATGTGGTCATCAGATAGAAGAGCACGTAAGTGGCGAGCATGATGAACGTGCCCAGGATCAGCGGACGCCAGCTGGTGTTGAAGACGCGGGCCAGCGGCAGCTTGGCCACTTCATTGGATTCGAGCACCTTGGTGAACGCCGGGGTTTCGATCAGTTTGAGCCGGACGTACAGGCCGATGATGACCATCACGGCGCTGAGCAGGAACGGCACACGCCAGCCCCAGTCCATAAAGGCCTGCGGGGTCAGAGTGTAGCTGGCCACCAGGAAGATGACGTTGGCGATAATGAACCCGATGGGGGCACCCAGCTGCGGGAACGTCCCGTAGATGGCTCGTTTGTTGGCCGGGGCGTTCTCGGTGGCCAGGAGGGCAGCTCCGCTCCATTCGCCGCCGAGTGCAAGGCCCTGCGCAAAGCGCATCACCACCAGCAGGGCGGGGGCCCAGAACTCCCAGCCCTCCACTTTCGCTGTGGGCAGGCAGCCGATCAGGAACGTGGCAATGCCCATGGTCAGCAGAGAGGCCACCAGGGTGCCCTTGCGGCCGAACTTGTCACCGAAGTGCCCAAAGACGATTGAACCGAGCGGGCGGGCCACAAAAGCCACGCCGAAAACTGCGAAGGAGCTGAGCAGCTGGGTGGTTTCGTTCTGGTTGGGGAAGAACAGCTGCGGGAAAACGAGCACCGCGGCGGTGGCGTACACGTAGAAGTCGTAGAACTCGACTGTGGTGCCAATCAGGCTGGCCACGATTACGCGGCCACGGGAATTCACCGGCTGCGGCTGGCCCGGCACCGTGGAGGTATCGGTGGAAGACATAGTAAACGCTTTCATCAGGAGCGGCCGGAAACATCGGACTGGCCCGGCTCGAAATAATCAGAGTTCAATATTAGTTCCCCCAGTCCAGTCAATGGACGAAAGGTCCACAATGCGGACGTGTGGGATGTGTCTCATTTCCCGCGCTTCGGCCTTCGCCTAACGCTGCCCCAGGGGGCCCGATAGGCAAATGTCACAGCGCGTTAACAAAGCGGGTCGGTCCGCGAAACGCGCCTTACCTACCTTGGAGGAACAACATCCCCCGAAGGAGGTAACCCGTGACTGTCGATCGCACCGCTGATGCCGGCACCGGAAATTCCCTTGATCTCACCGAGGTCAATGGGTCCGCAGCCGCCAGCGCACAGCCCGGCACTGCCGGCACCACCGCCGCTCCCGCCCTTGAATTCCGCCCCGGCCGCTGGATCGCCAACTGGGATGCCGAGAACAAGGAACAATGGGAGTCCGGCGGCCGCGCCATCGCCCGCCGCAACCTGAACTGGTCCATCTTCGCCGAATTCCTCGGCTTTGTGGTGTGGCAGCTGTGGTCCATCGTGGTGGTCCAGCTGCCGGCCGCAGGCTTCACGTTCAGCACCTCGGAAATCTTCTGGCTCATCTCCATGCCCAGCCTGGTGGGCGCAACGCTCCGCATCCCTTACACGTTTATGGTTCCGCGCTTCGGCGGCCGCAACTGGACCATCGTCTCGGCCCTGCTGCTCCTGATCCCAGCGACGGGACTGGCGCTCTGCGTCTCCAACCCGGAAACCCCGTTTGGCGTGATGCTCCTGGTGGCGGCGCTGGCAGGCTTCGGCGGCGGCAACTTCGCCAGCTCCATGGCCAACATCACCTTCTTCTACCCGGCCCGGGAAAAGGGCTGGGCACTGGGCCTGAATGCGGCCGGCGGAAACATGGGCGCCGCCGTCGCGCAGCTGGCCGTCCCGATCGTCATCACCCTCCTTGCAGTGGGCACCGTCAACCTTCCACTGG
Organism: Arthrobacter sp. Leaf141; assembly: GCF_001424565.1. Classification (GTDB taxonomy): domain Bacteria; phylum Actinomycetota; class Actinomycetes; order Actinomycetales; family Micrococcaceae; genus Arthrobacter. The sequence continues at coordinate 204,938 of NZ_LMOL01000007.1, read as the reverse complement.
CCGGCTGGATGTGGGTTCCCTTCATCCTGATCGCCGCGTTTGGTGCCTGGAAGTACATGGACAACCTCACCAGCGCCAAGGGCGACATCGCCGGTTCCGTGGCAGCCCTGAAGGAACCGCACCTGTGGATCATGGCGTTGCTGTACATCGGCACCTTCGGTTCGTTCATCGGCTTCGCCGGTGTCTTCCCGAAACTGATCAAGGACTACTTCCCGGCCTTCTCCTCCATCGGGATCGGCACCGTGGCCCTGTCGCTGGCCTTCCTCGGCCCGCTGGTGGGCTCCCTGGCCCGCCCCTACGGCGGCCGCATGGCCGACCGCATGGGCGGCGCCCGGATGACCGTCGCGGCCTTCGCCGCCATGGCCGTCATCACCCTGACCATGATCTGGACGCTGCCCCTGAAGAACTTCTGGCTCTTCCTGGTCCTGTTCCTAATGCTCTTCACCGCCAGCGGCTTCGGAAACGGCGCAACGTACCGAATGATCCCGGTCATCTTCGCCATCTCCAGCCGCGCCGCCCGGAAGGGCGCCAACTCCGTGGCAACCCAGCGGCTGGCGTCCTCGGCCCTGGGCCTGATCTCGGCGATCGGCGCCTACGGCGGGTTCGTGATTCCGCAGGTGCTCAACGCCTCCAACACGGCCACCGGCTCGTACACCCCGGCCTTCTACGGTTTCGTGGGGGCCTACGTCCTGATGCTGGTGGTCTGCTGGTTCTTCTACATCCGCAACGCCAACCGAAATGCGATGGGACACGTCTAACATGACCACAAGCGCCGACACGCACTGCCCTTACTGCGCCCTGCAGTGCGCCATGACGCTGACCTCCCCCGCGGATCCGGCCCCGGCGTCAACGCCGGGGCCGGTCCCCGTGACCCTGCTTCCTCCCGCACCGTCGGCAGCCCCCGTCCTAGACGTGGCCGGCCGCGACTTCCCCACCAACAAGGGCGGCCTGTGCCGCAAGGGCTGGACCTCCGCCTCGCTGCTGAACCACCCGGGCCGGGTCACCGAGCCGCTCCTCAAAGGGCCCGACGGCGTCCACCGCCCCATCACGTGGGACCACGCCCTGGAGCTGGCCGCCAATGCCGTGCAGGCCACGCAGGCCCGCTACGGCGCGGATGCCGTGGGTGTCTTCGGCGGCGGCGGGCTCACCAACGAGAAGGCCTACATGCTGGGCAAGTTCGCCCGGTTGGCTCTGCGCACCTCCCGGATCGACTACAACGGCCGGTTCTGCATGTCCTCCGCAGCAGCCGCCGGGATGCGGGCCTTCGGTGTGGACCGCGGCCTGCCGTTCCCACTCGTTGCCCTGGACACCGCCGCCACCATCCTGATGCTCGGCTCCAACGTGGCCGAAACCATGCCGCCCTTCGTCCAGCACCTCAAGGGCGCCCGCGACGCCGGCGGCCTGATCGTGGTGGACCCGCGGCGCTCCGCCACTGCCGACTTCACCGCCGACGGCGCCGGCCTCCACCTCCAGCCCCTGCCGGGCACCGACCTGACCCTCCTGCTGGGCATCGCCCACGTGGTCATTGCCGAAAAACTGGTGGACACCACCTACGTGGCGGACCGTACCTCCGGCTACAGCGCCGTGGCCCGGAGCGTCAGCGCCTTCTGGCCGGAACGGGTCCAGGGCCTCACCGGGGTCCCGGCGGAGCTGATCCGCGAAACCGCCCGGCGGCTCGCCGCCGGAGCCACCCGGGGCGGTGCCTACATCCTCACCGGCCGCGGCGTGGAACAGCACGTGGACGGCACAGATACCGCCACGGCCGCCATCAACCTCAGCCTCCTGCTGGGCCTGCCCGGCTCAGCCCGCAGCGGCTACGGCACCCTTACCGGCCAGGGCAACGGCCAGGGCGGCCGCGAGCACGGCCAGAAGGCCGACCAACTCCCGGGCTACCGCAAGATCACCGACCCCGCCGCCCGGGCCCACGTGGCCGGTGTGTGGGGCGTGCCCGAGAGCCTCATCCCCGGCCCCGGGCTCCCCGCCGTGCAGCTGCTGAAGTCCCTGGGCCAGCCGGACGGGGTGCACTGCCTGTTTGTCCACGCCTCCAACATCGCCGTGGCCTCCCCCGATGCAAACGCCGTCATCGCCGGCCTACGCAGCCTGGACTTCCTGGTGGTGTGCGACTTCTTTATGTCCGAGACCGCCGCCGAGGCGGACCTGGTCCTCCCCGTGCTGCAGTGGGCCGAGGAGGAAGGCACCCTGACAAACCTCGAAGGCCGGGTCCTGCGCCGCCGCCGGGCCCTGGCACCGCCGGCCGGTGCCCGCAGCGAACTCTGGATCATGGCCCGGCTGGCGGAAGCCCTCGACGCCCCCTCCACCTACAGCGAGGACCCGGAGACAGTCTTCGAGGAACTCCGGCTGGCCTCCGCCGGCGGCCTGGCCGATTACTCCGGGATCGATTACGCCATGCTGGACCGCGGCGAAGCCGCCTACTGGCCCTACCCGGCCGGAAGCACGGGAACCCCGCGCCTGTTCACTGACGGCTTTGCCCACCCTGATGGCAAGGCGGTGATGACAGCGGTGGTGCCCCGCCGCCGTCGTACGCCTGCGCCGCCAGCCGCGGCTAACGGCGCCGCCCCCGCCAAAACCATGACCCTGGTGACTGGCCGGCTCCTTGAGCACTACCAGTCCGGCGCCCAGACCCGGCGGGTGGCCGAACTCCTGGCCACCCGCCCGGAGGCCACCGTCCAGATCCATCCTGCCGCTGCCGGGTCGCTGGGCATCACCGCCGGCGCGTTGGTGTCGGTCTCCAACGAACGCGGCGAGGTGGTGTGCCGGGCCGAGCTCAGCACCGCCATCCGGGCCGAAACCGTGTTCCTGCCGTTCCACTTCCCCGGGATGGAAAGCGCCAACCGACTCACGGAAGCCAGCACGGACCCCATCTCCGGGATGCCCGAATTCAAGTTCAATACCGTGCAGGTCCGGCCCGTTGCCGTACCCGTTTCGACCAACGCGCACCAGATGTCGGAGGCCTCATGAGCGAGCAGACAGTCATTGTGGGATTCGGGCCCGTCGCGGCCCGGCTGGTGGATGAACTCCTGCCGGCCGTCCGTTCCGGCCAGGTCCGGCTCACGGTGGTGGGCGAGGAAAACGAAGCCGCCTACAACCGGGTCCTGGTCGCTGATCTGGGCGTGGGCCGGACCACCGCCGATGCCCTCGCCCTGGCGGATGACGCGGCCTTGGCCGGGGACGGCGTTGACGTCCGGCTGGGCACCCGGGTCCGCCGGGTGGACAGGGCCCGGCAGCTGGTCATCCTCGCGGACGGCAGCACCGTCCACTACGACCGGCTCGTTTTCGCCACCGGTTCCCGGCCCGTCATCCCCAACCTCACCGGCATCAATCCGGACCCCACCTCGCCGGTCCTGCCAGCCGGTGTGACGGCGCTGCGGGACCTCCGCGATGCCGGGGTGCTGCGCCAGGCCGTGGCCGGCGGCAAACGCGTGGTGGTCCTGGGCGGTGGCGTCCTGGGCCTGGAAACCGCGCTGGCCGCGGCGGAGGAAGGCGCCACCGTCACGGTGGTGCACAACGGCCCGCACCCGCTGGGGCGCAACATCGACAGGGGCGGCGGCGCGGTCCTGGCCGCGGGCCTGCGGCGCTGCGGCGTTCGGGTGGCCGGCAACGCGCGGTCCACGGGCGTTGAGCACAACGCGCCCGACGGCGGGTTCTCGGCACTGCTCCTTGACGACGGTTCAGCGATTGACGGGGACCTCCTGGTCCTCTCGTGCGGCGTCCGGCCCCGGACGGAACTGGCCGAAGGCTGCGGCCTGTCCACCCAGACCGGCATCCTGGTGGACCATCGGCTCCGCGCGCACCACGAGCCGCACATTTTCGCGATCGGCGACTGCGCCGAGGTGCGCTGCCCCGACCCGGACTGCACCGACTGCCGCAACGCCAAGGGCCCCTCCGGCCTGGTGGGACCGGGCTGGCGGCAGGCCGAATGGCTTGCCGAATACCTGGGCCTCCTGGCCGCGGGGCTGGTTGAGGACGCGGAAGCGCTGCCGGCCCTGCCGCCGGAGCAGGCAGGAGTGGTGGTGCTCAAGGCGCGCGGCATGAACATGGCCGTGGCCGGGGACAACAGTGCCGATCCGTGGGACGACGAGGCACTGTCCGCCGGTGCCGTGAATGGCAGGCCACGCCTGCAGATTGCCCAGTGGGCTGATCCCGAGCACGGCCGCTACGTCAAAATGACCACCCGCGGCGGTGTCCTGGCAAGCCTGGTTTCGGTGGGGATGCCACGGACCGCGGCCGAACTTGTGGGTCTCTTTGAACGCGGCGCCGAACTGCCGGCGGACCGGTCCCTGCTGCTGCGCCTCGATGGCCCGGACCAGCTGCCCGTTACCGCTGATCCGCAGGGAACCGTGTGCCGGTGTGCCGGTGTCAGCGGTGCGGTGATCCAGGACGCCGTGGCGGGAGGCTGTGCCACCGTTCCCGAGGTTTCCAAAGCCACGCGGGCGGGAACCGGTTGCGGCGGCTGCCACGACGACATCCGCGGGCTGATCGAAAAACACTTCCAGGCGGTCCCGGCCGCCTGAGGAACCCCCCGAACCCTGAGGCCCTTCCTTTCCCGCCCCGAAGCTCCTAAGATTCCCGCACGGGATCCGTCCCGGGGGTTGCAGGCCTGCGCTGGGCAGTGTCAGGGTTTGCACCGGATCGGCATGCGCCTGTGGCCTGGAAGTTTCAGCACTTCTAGAGATCGAGGAAAGCTATGCGCAAAACATCATTGATTGGTGCTGCCATCTGCACGGCGGCATTCATCGGCCTGCAGGCCGCCCCGGCGATGGCGGCCGGGCAGGTTGAACGAGGGCCAGCCCACGCCAACTCCATCTGCTCGTTCTCTGGTCAGAACGACACTCCAGATGATCCTGTGGAAGGCGGCCGGGTCCAGTCCTACGGCCAGATCGTCAAGGCCGGCGGCAAGGCAATGGTGCCAAGTCCTGGCCTGCTCTGCAACGGCCATAAGTTCCCCTACCCCGAGGCCTTCGAAGGCATGGGGCCGTAGAGCCCGCCCCGTTGGCCCCCGGTCCAGGGGGCCAACCCTGCCCCGGCACGTGCCTAGGCTGCGTCCTTCGGAATCAGGACCCAGAGGATGATGTACACCAGTTCCCCGATGCCCACCACACCAAAGATGACAAAACCCAGCCGGACCAGGAATTTTGGCAGCCCGAACCGGGCGGCGAGGGCAGCGCAGACGCCGCCGATGATTTTTCCGCGGCGGGGCCGCACCAGTGAAGTTGCCATGGGCCTAACCTACATGTGAACGTGCAGGCGGCGCGCGGCTTCCGAGATGGACCCCGTCAGGGACGGGTAGACGGTGAAGGTGCTGGCCACGTCATCAACGTGCAGTTTCTGCTTGACGGCGATGGCGATCGGGAAGATCAGCTCGGAAGCGTTGGGACCCACCACCACCCCGCCGATCACGGTTCCGGAGCCCTTCCGGGCGAAGATCTTCACAAAACCGTCGCGGTGGTTGCGCATCTTGGCCCGGGCGTTGCTCCGGAGCGACAGCTTGATGACATCGCCCTGGTACTTGCCGGACTCGATCTCCGCTTCCGTCACGCCCACGTTTGCGATCTCCGGTGAGGTGAAGATGTTGGACGCCACCTGGTGCAGCTTCAGCGGGGTCACGCCGTCGCCCATAAAGTGCGCCACGGCGATGCGGCCCTGCATGGCGGCCACGGACGCCAGCGGGAGCACTCCCGTGCAGTCGCCGGCAGCATAGATGTTCGGGGCGGTGGTGCGGGAGACGCCGTCCACCTTGATGTAACCGCCGTCGCTGACCGCCACACCGGCCTCTTCCAGGCCGATGCCGGCCGTGTTGGGAATGGAGCCCACGCAGACCAGGCAGTGGCTGCCGGTGACCTTGGACCCGTCGCCCAGCGTGACCACCACGCCGTCCTCCGTGCGTTCCACAGCCTCGGCGCGGGAGCGGGACAGCACGCGGACGCCGCGGCGTTCGAAGACTTCCTCCAGGACCACTGCCGCGTCGACGTCGGAACCCGGCAGCACGCGGTCGCGGCTGGAGATGAGGGTGACCTTGGAGCCCAGGCCGTTGTAGGCGGAGGCGAATTCGGCGCCGGTCACGCCGGACCCCACCACAATCAGGTCCTCGGGCAGCTCGTCCAGATTGTAGATCTGGGCCCAGTTCAGGATCCGTTCGCCGTCGGGACGGGCGGTGGGGAGCTCTCGCGGGTGGGCCCCGACGGCCAGCAGGATGGTGTCCGCCTCGACCGTCTCGGTGCCGTCGGCGGTGAGGACCTCGATGGTGTGGTCATCCAGCAGCCGGCCGGAACCGGTGAGGATCCGGACGCCCTGCAGGGCCAGGCCGTCGTGGATGTCCTTGGACTGGCTCCGGGCCAGGTTCAGCAGCCGGTCGTTGATGTGCTTGAGGTCCGCGCGCATCACGGGAACAAAGTCGCCGCCGTCGACGTCGAACTTCACGCCCAGTTCGCCGGCCTCACCGACCCGGGTCATCAGGTCAGCCGTGGCAATGAGGGTTTTGGACGGAACCACGTCCGTGAGGACTGCGGAGCCGCCCAGGCCGGCACGTTCGATGATGGTGACCTGCGCCCCCAGCGAGGCGGCCACCATGGCGGCTTCGTACCCGCCCGGACCACCTCCCAGGATTGCGATCCGGGGTGAACTGAAATCTGGGTGCGTAGTCACAATCAACCATTCTCGCCCCTGTTCCGCCGAACCACCAAAGAAACCGTTCTCTCACCAAACCCCACCGAAAGGTGGGCCTCGCCCGGGGCGGCAGGATAGCTTGTACCAGTGAGTACAACAGACTTCCTGAACACGGATCCCTTCGCCGCCGCCCAGGCCGCGGCCGACTACATCGCCGAGGAAACCGGCGTCGACAGCCATGACGTGGCCCTGGTCCTCGGCTCCGGCTGGGGCGAGGCGGCCGACCTGATCGGCGAAACCACCGCCACACTCTCCGCCGCGGAGGTCCCCGGCTTCCACGCCCCGGCGGTGGAAGGCCACGTGGGCACCATCCGGTCCATCCTCACCAAGGACGGCAAACGGGCCCTGGTCCTCGGCGCACGCACCCACTACTACGAGGGCAAGGGCGTGCGTGCCGTGGTCCACGGGATCCGCGCCGCCGCCGCTGCAGGCTGCAAAACCCTGGTCCTCACCAACGGCTGCGGCGGGCTGAACGAAGCCTGGACCCCGGGAACGCCGGTCCTGATCAGCGACCACATCAACCTCACCGCGGCCTCGCCCCTGGAAGGGGCCACGTTTGTGGACCTGACCGATCTCTACTCCGCGCGGATCCGGGACCTGGCCCGGGAAGTGGACCCCACCCTGGACCAGGGCGTTTACGCCCAGTTCACGGGTCCGCACTACGAAACCCCCGCGGAAGTGCAGTACGCCAAGCGGATCGGGGCGGAACTGGTGGGCATGTCCACGGCGCTGGAAGCAATCGCCGGGCGGCACGCCGGCATGGAAGTCTTCGGCATCTCCCTGGTCACCAACCTCGCCGCCGGCATCAGCCCGCAGCCACTCAGCCACCAGGAAGTCATCGAATCCGGCCAGGCCGCCGGCCCGCGGATCTCCCGGCTCCTCGCGGACATCATCACCAAACTCTGAACCACGTGCGGGGCCGCAACCAGGCTGGAAAAAGCCCGGCATCCGGCCGGTTGCGGCCCCGCAGTGGCTGAAACGCCAGCCCAATGACGATAGCGTTAGGGGCATGACGACCCCCGCTGCCGAGTCCCGCCTGCTCACCGAGGCCCGTGAATGGGCCGCCCAAGACCCGGACCCGGCAACGTCCGCCGCCCTCCTTGAGTTGCTCCGGCGCGATGGGGAGGGCGATCCCGCCGCCCGGCAGGAACTCGCCGACAGCTTCAGCGGCACCCTCCAGTTCGGCACCGCCGGCCTGCGCGCAGCCCTCGGCCCCGGCCCCAACCGGATGAACCGCGTGGTGGTGCGCCGCGCCGCCGCCGGTTTCGCGGCGTTCCTGCTGGCTGCCGTAGCTGAGGCTGCGCCCGGAACCCGGCCGCGCGCCGTCGTTGGCTACGACGCCCGGCACAATTCCGACGTCTTCGCCGCCGAAACGGCGGCGATCTTCACCGCAGTGGGGATTGAAACGTTCCTGCTCCCGGCGGCGCTGCCCACTCCCCTGCTGGCCTACGCCGTCCGCGCGCTCGGATGCGACGGCGGCGTGATGGTCACCGCCAGCCACAACCCGCCCCAGGACAACGGCTACAAGGTCTATCTGGGCCGCCACGCGGTGCCGGAAAGCGGCAACGGCGCCCAGATCGTGGCCCCGTTCGACGCCGCAATCGCCGCCCACATCGACGCCGTGGGACCGCTGGCGGGCATCGCCCTGGCCACCGAGGGCTGGACCGTCCTGGACGGCTCCCTCGCCGCCGCGTACCGGGAAGCCACCGCCGGGCTGGCCCGCCCGGACCGGTTCCCGGCCCGGGACCTGCGGATCGTCCTGACCCCGCTGCACGGGGTAGGCGGGGCCACCGCACTGGCTGTCCTTAACGCCGCAGGTTTCCAGAACGTCACCCTGGTGGCGGAGCAGGCCGAGCCGGACCCTGGCTTCCCCACCGTCAGTTTCCCCAACCCGGAGGAGCCGGGCGCCCTGGACCTGGCACTGCAAGCCGCAGAGCGGCTGGACGCGGACATCGTTATCGCCAACGACCCCGACGCCGACCGGGCCGCTGTAGCTGCCAAGGACCCGGATACGGGTGCCTGGCGGATGCTCCGCGGCGACGAAGTGGGTGCGCTGCTGGGCGCGCACGTCGCGGCCAGGTCCGCCAACGCCGACGGCACCCCGGAAGGGGAACACCGGGGCGTCTTTGCCAACTCGATTGTGTCCTCCCGGCTGCTGGCCCGCATCGCCGCCGCAGCCGGTTACGACCATGAGGAAACCCTCACCGGCTTTAAATGGATTTCCCGTGTTCCCGGCCTGGTGTACGGCTACGAGGAAGCGCTGGGCTACTGCGTGGCCCCGGACCTGGTGAAGGACAAGGACGGTATTTCCGCCGCTGTCCTGATCGCCGAGCTGGCCGCCGCCGCAAAAGCGGACGGCCGGACAGTTTTTGACACGCTGGATGACCTTTATCTGCGGCACGGGCTGCACGCGAGTGACCAGCTGAGTATCCGCGTGGCGGACCTGGGGCTGCTGGATGCCATGATGAACCGGCTCCGCGTCTCCCCGCCCGAATCCTTTGCGTCCTCCGCAGTGGAGGTCTACACGGACCTGGCGGAGGGCAGCCCGCAGCTGCCGCCCACGGACGGCCTCCTGTATGTCACCCGGGACCTGACCCGGGTGATCATCAGGCCCAGCGGCACCGAGCCCAAACTCAAGTGCTACCTCGAGGTGATCCAGCACGTGGGGTCCGCGGCTGAGCTTCCGGCCGCCCGGCAGGCGGCGCGTTCGGCACTGGACGCGGCCCTGCAGGATGTCAGCGAAGCCCTCGGCCTGTAGCGGCCGGAACGCTGCGGCGGCCTAGAGCTCGACTTCCAGGAAGCCGCCGGCCAGCCGCGTACTGAACGTGTCCAGGGCAAGGCCCGGGCTGGTCAGGCATTCGCCGGTCTCGAGGTCATAGACCTCTTTGTGCAGCGGCGAGGCGATGGTGGGCCGCAGGCCCCGCGAGCCCAGGATGCCGCGCGCCATCACGTGGGCCCCGGTGGCCGGGTCCTCGTTGGCGACGGCGAAAACCTCACTCGCGCCGGTACGGAAGACCGCCACCTGGCGGCCGTCGACCAGAGCCGCCTCACCCCAGGACAGTTCGAGGTCCTCAACGGCGCAGATGCGGTGCCATCCGGCGGTGGGGCGCGTTCCGGCGTCGGCCGTTGCGGTCCCGGGTACCCCAAGTTCCAGTGTTGCCGTCATGTCCGGCTCCTCTCCCTGTGCTTGTTATGCCAGTCTCTGGCAGCCGTTGCGGCCACGTTCCACGCTAGGCGGCAGGTGTTTCAACGGGGTGCGGCGAATGTGTCCGGCGCGTAAAAGACACCTAACCCGCCGGGAAATGCGTTCGTGATGCAGAAGTTAAGTTCGCGAAACAATTGGGAAACTGAAGCGAAACTGCCGCTTCCTACTGTTGAGGGAAAGCTCGACAGAAAAGGTTGCAGGCAAGTCCGCTGCGGCCCATGCGAAAGGCCCTCCAGTGACCGAACAGACTTCCCGTACAGAGACACCGCGCCGCGTCGTCGTCGCCGGCGGCGGGCCGGCAGCCCACCGCTTCGCCGACGCCATGCACACCCGCGGCCTGGACGGCTGGGATGTCACGGTCCTCACCGAGGAGGTGCACCTGCCGTATGACCGTGTTGCGCTGTCAAAGGCCCTGACAGACAGCAGCGTGGACCTGACCCTGGGGACAGCGTCCATGTGGGACCACAACGCACTGACGCTGAAGAGCGGCGAGCGCGTGGTGAAGATCGACGCCGCAGCCAAAACCGTGCAAACCGCCGCGGGAAGCAGCTACCCCTACGACCACCTGGTGGTGGCCACCGGTTCCGACGCCGCCCGGCTGCCCATTCCCGGGGCCGCCTACACCCACGTGTACCGCACCCTTGAAGACGTGTGGGCCATCAACAAGGCCATCGCCGACCTCACCGCCAAACTGGGCCGGAAGGTCAACGCCGTCACCATCGGCGGTGGCCTGCTGGGCCTGGAGTCCGCGGCCGGCACCGAGCAGCTCGGCGCCAACCCCATCGTGATCAACGGCTCGCCCTGGTTGATGAACACCCAGCTCGACGAAGGCGCGGGCCAGGCCCTGGGCCGCCTGATCGAGGCCAAGGGCTTCACGGTCCACGGCGGTGTGTTCCCCACCGAGGTTTTGGCGGACGACGACGGCCAGGTCACCGGTGTCCTGATGGCCGACGGCCGCACCATCGAGGCGGACCTGGTGATCGTTGCGATCGGCGTTAAGCCCCGCGACGAGCTTTTCCGCGCCGCCGAGGGCGAGGAGCAGGTGTTCAGCCTGGGCCAGCGCGGCGGCGTGGTGATTGACGATTCCTGCGCCACCGAGGTTGAGGACATCTGGGCCATCGGTGAAGTGGCCAACTTCGAGGGCATGTGCCTTGGCCTGGTGGCCCCGGCCAACACCATGGCCGAGATCGTCGCGGACCGGCTGCACGGCGGCGCGGCCACGTTCCCCGGCTTCGACACCGCCACCAAGCTCAAGCTCTCCGGCGTTGACGTGGCAAGCTTCGGCGACGCGTTCGCCCGCACCGAGCACTCCCTCGAAATCGTCTACGCGGACCCCGCCCGAGGCGTCTACCAGAAGATCGTTACCACCGACGATGCCAAGACCCTCCTGGGTGGCATCTTTGTTGGCGACGCCACCCCGTACACCTCGCTGCGGCCCATCCTGGGCCGCGAACTGAGCGCGGAACCCGGCGCCTACCTGACCGCTGCCGGCGGCGGCGACGCCCCCGAAACCGAACTGCCGGACGACGCCATCCTCTGCTCCTGCAACAACGTCTCCGCCGGAACCATCCGCGACACCGTCAACGGCTGCGGTGCCTGCGACGGGAACGCCCCGGTGCAGGAACTCGGCGAGCTCAAGGGCTGCACCCGCGCCGGCACCAGCTGCGGCTCCTGCGTGCCCATGCTGAAGAAACTGCTGGAAACGGAGCTCACCAAGTCCGGCGTCGAAGTATCCAAGGCCCTGTGCGAGCACATCGAACTGTCCCGCCAGGAACTCTTCGAAACCATCCGCGTCCTGGAACTGACCTCCTTCGAGGAGGTCATGGCCAAGTGCGGCACCGGCGCCGGCTGCGACATCTGCAAGCCCACCATCGCCAACATCCTGGCCAGCCAGAACAGCGCCTACGTGCTGGACGCCGGCCGCGGCACCCTGCAGGACACCAACGACCGCGCGCTGGCCAACATGCAGAAGGACGGCACCTACTCGGTGGTCCCCCGCATCGCCGGCGGCGAAATCACCCCCAAGAAGCTCGGCGTCATTGCCGCCGTCGCCGAGAAGTACAACCTGTACACCAAAATCACCGGCGGCCAGCGGATCGACATGTTCGGTGCCCGGCTCGAGGAACTTCCGGAAATCTGGAAGGAACTGGTGGACGCCGGCTTCGAATCCGGCCAGGCCTACGGCAAGAGCCTGCGCACCGTGAAGTCCTGCGTCGGTTCCACCTGGTGCCGGTTCGGCGTCCAGGACTCGGTGGCCATGGCCATCCAGCTTGAGCTCCGCTACCGGGGCCTGCGCAGCCCGCACAAACTGAAGATGGGTGTCTCCGGCTGCGCCCGGGAATGCGCGGAGGCCCGCGGCAAGGACGTCGGCGTGATCGCCACGGCGGACGGCTGGAACCTTTACGTTGGCGGCAACGGCGGGGCAACCCCGGCGCACGCCCAGCTCCTGGCCAAGGACCTGGATGACGAGACGCTGATCAAATACATCGACCGCTACTTTATGTACTACATCCGCACCGCGGACCGGCTGCAGCGCACGGCCCGCTGGCAGGAAGAGCTCGACGGCGGCATCAAGCACGTCGAGGACGTGGTGGTCAACGACACGCTGGGCATCGCGGCAGACCTCGAAGCAGCCGTGGCCAAGCACGTGGACACCTACCAGGACGAATGGGCCGACACCCTGAAGGACCCGGAGCGCCTGCGCCGGTTCCGGTCGTTCGTCAACGCCCCGGACCAAAAGGATGATTCCATCACCTTCGTCCCGGACGAGCGCGGCCAGATGCGCCCCGCCACCGCCCAGGAAAAGGCCAAGGTCCTCATCGGTTCCTCCATCCCGGTCCGTTCCAGCAACACGAACGAGGTATAGCCATGCAGCTCTCCATCGACCTCACCGGCCGTGAAGTCCTGGTCACCGGATCGGACGCGGCAGCCCGCCAGGCTGTCAGACGCTACGAAGCCGCCGGCGCCGTGGTATCCCGCCTCAGCACACCCCAGGGCGAGGACCACAACGGTCCGCTGCCGGAGCGCCCGTTCCTGGTGGCCGCCGTCGACGACGGCCAGCCCGGCTGGGACCTGCTCCTGGACCGCTGCCGTGCCGCGGGCATCCCCGTAGCCACCGAACCCGCCGCCGGCGCACCGGGGCACGTCACCCTTGTGGGCGGCGGGCCCGGCACCACCGATCTCCTCACCGTGGCGGCCGTGAAGGCCCTGCGCGATGCGGACGTGGTGTTTTATGACCGCCTTGCCCCGTACCAGGAGCTCCCCACGCTGACCTCAGCCGTGCTGGTGGACGTGGGCAAGAAGCCCGGCCACCACAAGGTGGGCCAGGCCGACATTGAAAAACTCATGGTGGACGCGGCCCTCACCGGCAACAACGTGGTCCGGCTGAAGGGCGGGGACCCCTACGTGTTCGGCCGCGGCGGTGAGGAAGTCGCCGCGTGCGTGGCCGCCGGCGTCAAGGTCTCAGTGGTCTCCGGCGTCACCAGCGCCATCTCCGTCCCGGCTGCCGCCGGCATCCCCGTCACCCACCGGGAAGTCAGCCACATGTTCACGGTGGTTTCCGGCCACGCCCCGCTCACCGACAAGGAACACCACCACCTGGCCGGCCTCGGCGGCACCATCGTGGTGCTGATGGGGGTGGGGACCCTGCACCAGCTGGCAGCGGGCCTGCGCCGCGCCGGGATGCGGGCGGACATGCCCATGGCCGTGGTGGAACGCGGCTACCGGCCCGGGCAGCGCACCACCATCGCGGACCTCGGCACCATCACCACGGCGGCCGCCGGCTGCAGCAACCCCGCCGTCCTGGTCATCGGCGAGGTGGTCAAGGTGGCGGAAGCCAACAACGGCCACGCCGAAGCCGCCGCCGATTTAGACAGGCTGGCGGCCTCGCTGCTCGGTTCGTGAAAGGATTGACCCCCATGAATGCACTTGCACCAGCCGAGGCACCGCAGGTTGAGGAAACACCCGGCGCACCGGAGTCCCCGCTGGAAGGATTCCGCATCGGCGTGACCTCGCACCGTCGCTCCCAGGACCTGATTGAGGCCCTGGAACGCCGCGGCGCCGAAGTGCTGCACGCGCCCGCCCTGAAAATCGCCCCCGTCCAGGAGGACATGCGCCTCATCGAGGACACCCGGACCATCATCGCCGCCAAACCGGACCTCTGCATCGCCACCACCGCCTACGGCATGCGCCGCTGGTGCGAGGCCGCTGACTCGTTCGGGATCGGCGACGAACTGCTGGAAACCCTTGCCGCGTGCCGGATGTTTGTCCGCGGTCCCAAGGCCCGCGGCGCCGTCCGCGCCGCGGGGCTGGCCGACGTCGGCATCAGCAGCGACGAAACCACCGCAACACTGGTGGACATGCTGCTGGCGGAAGGCGTCCGCGGCAAAACCGTGGCCGTGCAGCTGCACGGCTACACGGATGTCCGGCAGCTGGAACGGCTCCGGATGTCCGGGGCCACGGTCTTGACCGTGACCCCGTACCGCTGGGTGAAGCCCGACGGCGAGGACCGGCTGCCGCGCCTCATCGAGGCCGCCTGCAGCGGGAACCTCGATGTCCTCACCTTCACCAGCGCCCCTGCTGTGGACGCCATGTGGAGCACCGCCCACGAAATGGGCGTCTACAAGCAGTTGATCGAAAGCCTCAAAACCACCGTCACCACCGCAGTGGTGGGCCCCGTCACCGCCCAGCCCTTGCTTGACGCCGGCATTACCCCGCTGGTGCCGGAACGCTTCCGCATGGGTGCACTCATCCGGCTGGTGGTGGAGCACCTGGCCCTGAACCATGTGCGCCGCCTGGACACCCGCAGCGGGAACATCGAGCTCCGGGGCCGCAGCCTCCGGATCGACGGCCAGCCCGTGGAACTGGCCCCGGCTCCCCTGCTGCTGCTGCGGGCGCTGCTCGGCGCGGAAGGTGCCGTCCTGTCCCGCGATTCGCTCTCGGACCTGCTGGAGCTCCGCGGTTCCGTACACGCCCTGGACATGACTGTCAGCCGGCTCCGCTCCGCCCTGCCGGATGGCCGGCTGGTGGAAACCGTGGTCAAGCGGGGCTACCGGATCCGGGTCTGACCCCCGCCGCCGGAGCCGCCGGGACACTGTTCCAAGGCCATATGTGTCCGGCTCCGGCGGATTGAGAGCTGGGTCACGGGTTCTGTTACCAGCCGGTAAACATTGGCGAACGCACCCCCGCCGGAGCCGCAATGGCGGGGAAACACAACGGTAAAAGCACTTTCCTACGCTGGGAGCATCACGAAAGTCCCGGCCGCCTCAGCGGCCAGCAGCGAAAGGGCCAGCACATGTCCGCTCCGGCACCATCCCCGTCCACTCCCGCAGCCACCCGCATCGTCATCGCAGGTGCAGGCCCGGCCGCCCAGGCCCTTGTTACGCAGCTGGACCAGGGCCGCTTCACCGGCACCATCACGGTGCTCAGCAACCGGGACGACACCCCGGCGGAACTGCTGGAGCTGGCCCTGCTGCCCCAGGTGTCCGTCCGCTTCGGCCAACCCGCCAGCCACATCGACGCCGCCAAGCGCACAGTGGCCACCGCCGACGGGATGGAATTCAGCTACGACCAGCTGGTGATCGCCACCGGCTCGGCACCGGTGGCCAACCCCGTGGAAGGTGCCGGCTCCTGCCTGAGCTACTCCACCATCGACGACGCCGCCCGGATTTCCCGTGCGGTGGGCGAAGTCACCCGGGAACTTGGCCGGCGCCCGCTGGGCATCCTGGTGGGCAACGGGGCAGCCGCAGGACAGGCCGAAGCCGTGCTCCGCGCCCGCGGTGTCCGCCCCATCCGCACCACCGCCCGGCCCGCCGCGATTGTCCCGGGCACCTCGGCCTCCGGGCTGGTGGCGTCCGCTGTGATCTTCGAGGACGGCAGCAGCATGAGCGGGGACCTGGTGGTCCTCGCCGAGGAACGCGTCTCCCGCGACGGCCTGGCAGCCAGCGCCGGCCTGCGCACCGCGGCCAGCGGCGGCATCGTCATCAGCCAGGACTTCCGGACCTCCGTGCCCGGCATCTGGGCCATCGGCGACGCCGCAGCGTTCGACGGCGTCCGGCTGGGCCTGCTGGTGGCGGCCGCGTCAGCAGCGGGGGCCTGCGCCACGCAGCTGTTGAGCGCGTCGGCCCCGGGACCGGTCCTGCAGGCCGCCGCCTGAGGCAGCCGGCAGCACCGCCCGGCACGCCCGGGCGGTGCTGCCGCTGTGGCAAGATGGGTCCCGAAACGAGTCACGGACACGCGCCACCGGCCCACAAGGCCACTGGAGAGGACCATCATGAGCAACGAAGCCGCGCCCACCGTTCCCCCGGCCACCGCCGCCGGACCGGACGGCATCGCGTCCTACATCGACCACACGATCCTGAAGCCGGAAGCCTCCGAGGAGGAGGTCCTGAGGGTCTGCGCCGAAGCCGCGGAGTACGGCTTCAAGTCCGTCTGCGTGAACCCTGTCTGGGTCAAGACCGTCAAAACGGCACTCAAGGGCTCCGGGGTCCTGACCTGCTCGGTGGTGGGTTTCCCGCTGGGCGCCACGCCCACGGACGTCAAGACCTTCGAAGCCCGCGGTGCCGTCCTTGACGGCGCCGACGAGGTGGACATGGTCATCAACATCGCCGCCGCCCGGGCCGGTGACAAGGGCGCACTGACCGAGGACATCGCCTCCGTGGCGGCAGCCGTGCACGGCAGCGGCGCCATCCTGAAGGTCATCATCGAAACCTCGCTGCTCTCCGACAGCCAGAAAACCCTTGCCTGCGAAGCTGCCGTCGCCGCCGGTGCGGACTTCGTCAAGACGTCCACCGGCTTCAACGGCGGCGGCGCGACCGCAGCGGATGTCGCCCTGATGCGCGCCGCCGTGGGGCCGCAACTTGGCGTCAAGGCGTCCGGCGGAGTGCGTTCCCTCGCTGACGCTCAGGCTATGATTGCAGCAGGTGCAACACGTATTGGTGCCAGCTCCGGGATTGCGATTGTCAAGGGTGAACAGGGTTCATCCGCTTACTGACAGGCCCCGGCAGCCGCCACAGATCTGGCCCCGCGCGGGCCGAGGAGGAACGAATGTCCAGCAAGACCACGGCGGCCCACGAGGGCACTGCCCATGTCCAGACCCCCCAGAATGAGAACCCGCTGGCCGGGAGCATCATCCTCTTTGTGGTGCACATGGCGTTGTTCCTCGGGTCCATCTACTCGCTGACGTTCCTGACGCTCGGCAACCCCTGGCCCATGGCCGTCTGCCTTGGCCTGTTCGCACTGGCCTTCTGGATCCCGCAGACCATCCTGGGCCGCTCGGACTCAGCCGGGGAGCACTAGCCCCGGATTTTCCAGAACCCCCGGCGGACTCCCTGGCAAGCCCAGGATCCGCCGGGGGTTTTTGCTGCCCGCCTTGGGACCGGACCCCAGCATCAAAACGGGTTCAGAACCAGATCCGGACCCACGCCACGGCGGCCGCGGAAACCCCGCCCAGGTGGGTCCGGGCGATGGACCAGGCGGCCATGGCCAGTCCCACCATGGCGTAGGCGCTCACGGGAATCAGCACCAGCCACTCGCGTTTGGAGCCGGCCCGCCCCAGGACCGGCAGGGACAGTGCCCCGTTGGGCCGCCAGATCTTCCGCAGCAGCGGCACTTTCCGGAAGAGCTTCGGCGGTTTGATGACAATGGGCCACAGCAGCGGCACACCGCCGGTGGTGACCAGGTCACCCAGGATGTGGACCACCACGCCGATCAGCATGGACATGGGCAGCCACGTCCACTGGTCCGGGGCGTACCAGGTCACCAGGCCGGCCATCAGCAGCCCAAAAATCCAGTTGGTCAGCCACCCGGAGGCTGGGAACAGCTTGAGGGCCTTGGCGGCGATGTTGATCATAAACATGCACAACAGCCCTGCCCCGACGGACAGCAGCCCCCACGGTGTGTCCACCTGGAACTGGGCCACGGCGACGGCCAGCAGCACAAAACATGCTGCGCCAACCACCGAGTGCGTGCCTTGCCGGTGCCCGCCGCTGGCGTTCTCGATACCCACCGCCACCGCGTTGGACAGCGGCGGCAGGGAGTTCGCGATGGTGCTGGACCGGTGGTCCCAGTCGCACACCAGGGCGGTGCCCGCCGTCGTCATCCCGCCAATCACGATTCCCGTGGCATCCAGCGGATACCAGCCCAGCGTATACGGGCCGGTGGAGGCAACCGCCACCCACGCCGCGGCACCTGCCGCGGCGTGGTGGCCACCCATCACCCCTGGCCCGCCGTCAGCGGCGCGTCGGAGAAGATGTTGCGGATCACGCCGTTGGCCCATTCCAGGATCTCGGCGTCCTGCAGGTCGCGGCCGCCGATCCTTGCCGTCTTCGGCTTGGGCAGCAGCACCGCATCAAGGGCCGGCTTGGACTGCGCGCCGGGGTACATCCGGTTCAGGCGCATCACCCGGGACTCGGGCAGCGTGGCCGGGGAGAACTTGATGAAGTTGCCCTGCAGGGCCACATCGGAGAGCCCGGCCTCGCGGGCCCCCACCCGGAAGCGGGCCACGGCCACCAGGTTCTGCGCGGGCAGCGGCGGCTCGCCGTAGCGGTCCACCAGTTCGGCCAGGACCTCATCGATGGCCTCGTGGGTCAGCGCGGACGCCAGCTTCCGGTAGGCCTCCAGCCGCAGCCGCTCCCCCGGCACGTAGTCGTGCGGCAGGTGCGCGTTGACCGGCAGTTCGATCTTCATTTCGGCTGCCTTTTCCTCGGCCTCGCCGCGGAAGTCAGCCACCGCCTCGCCCACCAGCCTGATGTACAGGTCGAAGCCCACGCCCTGGATGTGGCCGGACTGCTCGCCGCCCAGCAGGTTGCCGGCGCCGCGGATTTCGAGGTCCTTCATGGCCAGCTGCATGCCGGCGCCGAGTTCGTTGTGGGTGGCCACGGCCTTGAGCCGTTCCAGGGCCACCTCGCCCAGGGGCTTCTCGGAGGGGTACAGGAAGTAGGCGTAGGCCCGTTCCCGGCCGCGCCCCACCCGGCCGCGGAGCTGGTGCAGCTGGGACAGGCCATATTTGTCCGCACCGTCCACAATGAGCGTGTTGGCGTTGGAAATGTCCAGCCCGGTTTCGATGATGGTGGTGCACACCAGCACGTCGAAGCGCCGTTCCCAGAAGTCCACGATGATCTGTTCCAGGCGGCTCTCGGACATCTTGCCGTGGGCCACCTCCACCCGCGCCTCAGGCACCATTTCCCGGATCTTGGCGGCGGTCCGCTCAATGGTGGACACGCGGTTGTGGACCAGGAACACCTGGCCCTCGCGCATCAGCTCGCGCCGGATGGCCGCGGAGGTCTGCTTGTCCGTGTACGGGCCCACGTAGGTAAGGACCGGGTGGCGTTCCTCCGGCGGGGTGGCCAGGGTGGAGGTTTCCCGGATGCCGGTCAGGGACATCTCCAGGGTCCGGGGAATGGGGGTGGCGCTCATGGCCAGGACGTCCACGTTGGTGCGCATCTTCTTCAGCGCTTCCTTGTGTTCCACACCGAAGCGCTGCTCCTCATCCACGATCACCAGGCCGAGGTCCTTGAACTCGAAGTCCTTGGACAGCAGCCGGTGGGTGCCGATCACCACGTCCACGCTGCCGTTTTTGACGCCTTCGGCCGTCTCCTTCGCTTCCTTGGTGCCTTGGAAACGGGACAGCGGTTTGACCCGGAGCGGGAAGCCGGAGAACCGTTCGGTGAAGGTCTCGTAGTGCTGCTGGGCCAGCAGGGTGGTGGGTACCAGCACCGCTACCTGTTTGCCGTCCTGCACCGCTTTGAACGCCGCCCGGACGGCGATCTCGGTTTTGCCGTAGCCCACGTCACCGGAGACCAGCCGGTCCATGGGGATTTCCCGCTCCATGTCCGCTTTGACCTCGTTGATGGTGGTCAGCTGGTCAGGGGTTTCCACGTACGGGAAGGCTTCCTCAAGCTCCCGCTGCCAGGGTGTGTCGGGGCCGAAGGCATGCCCGCGGGACGCCATCCGGGCCGAGTACAGCCGGATGAGTTCGCCGGCGATCTCCTTGACGGCCTTCCGGGCCTTGGATTTGGTGCTGGCCCAGTCGGCGCCGCCCATTTTACTGAGCACCGGCGCGTCGCCGCCGACGTAGCGGGTCACCTGGTCCAGCTGGTCCGTGGGGACAAACAGCCGGTCGCCGGGCGCGCCGCGCTTGGAGGGCGCGTATTCGAGGACCAGGTATTCGCGGACGCCGTCGCCGCCGCCGGCCACCTTGCGCTGGATGAGCTCCACAAACCGGCCGATGCCGTGCTGTTCGTGCACCACGTGGTCCCCCGCCACCAGCTGCAGCGGGTCCACGGCGTTGCGGCGTTTGGAGGGCATCCGGCGCATGTCCTTGGTGGACCCCGGGGAGGTCCGGCCCAGCAGGTCGGCTTCGGTAAGCAGGCCCAGCTTAAGCCCGTCGAGGACAAAACCGCGTCCGACGGCGGCAGTGGTCACCTCGATGATGCCCGGCTGGGGCTCCTGGTCCAGCCGGTCCACCCGGGCGCAGGGGATGTCGGCGTCGTGGAACAGTTCGGCGAGGCGCTGGGCAGGGCCGGGACCTTCCGTGGCCACCACGATCCGCCACTGGTTGCGCACGTGGGTGCCGATGAACTCCATCATTTCGGCGACGTCGCCCTGGTAGCCGCGGGGCTCGCGGGCGTGCAGGTTCAGGACGTCGATGTCCGGCAGCAGTTCGGTGTCCTGCGCCAGCGAGGTGATGGACCACCAGGAGACCCCGTGGTCCAGGGAGGCGCTCCGGGTTTCGGCCAGGGACCGGAAACTGGCGGTGTGCAGCGCAGCGGACGCCTGTGAGCTGAGGTCCAAAGGCGCGGTGCCGCCGTCGGACGCCGTGGACCACGCCGCTTCCAGGAATTCCTCGTTGGTGGCGGCGAGGTCGTGGGCGCGGGCGCGGACCTTTTCCGGTTCGATCACCACGGCGATGGACCCGGCGGGCAGCTGGTCCACAAACGGGACCATGGCGTCCACCAGGACGGGGGCCAGGGACTCCATGCCTTCCACGGTGATGCCGCCGGCGATCTTCTCCAACATGTCGGCCGCAGCAGGCAGCTGGGCCTTCAGCGACGCTGCCCGGGACATCACGGAGGGGGTGATCAGGATTTCGCGGCACGGCGGGGCGTGCAGTTCCGTGGGGTGCTTGATGCCCGGGGCTGACAGCGAGCGCTGGTCAGCCACGGCGAACCAGCGCATCTGGTCCACTTCGTCGCCGAAGAACTCCACCCGGATGGGGTGGTCCTCCGTGGGCGGGAAGACGTCCAGGATGCCGCCGCGCACAGCGAATTCACCGCGGTGCGTGACCATGTCCACGCGGGCGTAGGCGGCGTCCGCGAGGTTCCGGACCACCTCGGTGAAGGGCCTTTCCTGTCCCACCGCAAGGGTGACGGGCACCAGCTCGCCCAGGCCGGCCACAATGGGCTGGACCACGGCGCGTACCGGCGCCACCACCACCCGCAGCGGCCCCGCTGCAGAGCCTTCGGGGTGCGCCAGCCGCCGCAGGACGGAGAGCCGCCGGCCCACGGTGTCGGAGCGGGGTGAAAGCCGCTCGTGCGGCAGCGTCTCCCAGCTGGGGAACTCCGCCACGGAGTCGGCGGGCAGGAAAGCGCGCAGCGCCGCCACCAGGTCCTCGGCTTCACGGCCGGTGGCGGTGACCGCCAGGACAACGCCGGGCGTGCCGGTACCGGCACTAGCATCCGGGTCCGCAGCCGCCGCCGTCAGACCGTCCACCATCTCGGCCAGCAGGACAGGCCGGAGTCCGGTCGGCGCGCTGATCTGGTAGTCCTGCCCGCGGACGTCGAATCCCCGCCCGGCTTCTGCCCGGACCCGGGAGAAGGACTGGTCCGGCGCGAGCGCTCGGCGCAGTCCATCCAGCGACGGACCGGCGGTGGGCGGACCGGAAAGGCTCATGGCAGGTGCTCCTGTGGTGTGCAGCGGAAAATCAGGCAAGGTGGAATCAGGCAGGCTGAATCAGGCAACGCGAAAACCCGGAATTCTTTTCGAATCCCGGGTAAACCCAGCCTACCCCGCGGCACCGACAGTCCTGCGGCTAGGCTGGGCAGAGGCGCCAGGGCGGCCGGCGGGCACCGGGAAACCTGGCCCCGCCAGCACCGGTCCAACCGGGCTGCCGCTCCGAACCTCTTGGGGATCAACGCTTGCGGACGTAGGGAGAAACCATGACGGAAACCAGCAGCAGCATCGGCCCGGCCAGGACAGTCCTGGTAACGGGAGCCACCGGTTACATCGGCGGAAGGCTGGTGCCCCGGCTCCTCGAGGCCGGCCACACGGTCAAGGTCCTGGTCCGCTCCCCCGACAAAATTGCCGGCAACCCGTGGCGGGATGACGTGGAAGTGGTCGAAAGCAGCCTGGACGATGGCGAGGCCCTGCGTGACGCGCTGGCCGGCGTCGACGTTTTTTATTACCTGGTGCACTCCATGGCGGCGGGGACGGGCTTTGAAGCCAAGGAAAAGGCCATGGCCGAAACCGCCGCGCGTGCCGCCAAGGACGCAGGTGTGCAGCGCATTGTTTTCCTGGGCGGCCTGCATCCCAGCGGGGTGGAGCTGTCCACCCACATGCGGTCGCGGGAAACCGTGGGCAAGGTCTTCCTGGACAGCGGCGTGGACTCCATTGTTTTCCAGGCCGGTGTGGTGATCGGGTCCGGCTCGGCGTCGTTCGAGATGATCCGCCACCTGTCCGAGACGCTGCCGCTGATGCCGGCCCCCAGCTGGGTGCGGAACCGGATCGAGGCGATCGCCGTCCGCGATGTCCTGCACTACCTGGTGGGCGCGGCGTCGCTGGAGGGACACATCAACAGGACCTTCGACATCGGCTGCCGCCAGGTGCTCACCTACGCCGGCATGATGAAGGCGTACGCTGCGGAGGCCGGCCTGCCCTACCGCGTGGTGCTGGCCCTGCCGGTCCCGGCGCCCAAGCTGGCCGGCATGTGGGTGGCCCTGACCACCCCCATCCCGCTGTCCATGGCCGTGCCGCTGGTGCAGTCCCTGCAGCACGACGCCGTCTCGGACGAGCACGACATTGACCAGTACATTCCGCAGCCGGAAGGCGGCCTGACCAGCTACCGCACCGCTGTGGCGCTGGCCCTGGGGAAGGAACGGGACGGCCAGGTGGTCACCACCTGGGCCAACGCCGGGGTGGCCTCCGACCCGCTGCCCAGCGACCCGGACTGGGCCGGGCACAAGGTCTACATCGACGAGCGGACCTTCCACGGCGACGTGGATCCGGCCCATGTCTGGACGATCATCGAAGGCATTGGCGGCCGGAACGGCTGGTACTCCCTGCCGCTGGCATGGCAGGTCCGCGGCTGGCTGGACAAGCTGACCGGGGGCGCGGGCCTGCTCCGCGGCCGCCGCCATCCCAAGGACCTGGCCATCGGCGAAGTGGTGGACTGGTGGCGGGTGGAGCGGATCGACCGCGGCAAGCTCTTGCGGCTGCGCGCGGAAATGCGGGCGCCGGGCCGGGCGTGGCTGGAACTCTCAGTGGAACCCGACGGCACCGGCAGCACGTACCGTCAGCGCGCCATCTTCTTCCCCAAAGGCCTGAGCGGGCGCCTGTACTGGCTCGCGGTTTTGCCGTTCCACAGCCTGATTTTTCCTGCCATGGCGCGCAATATCACGGACGCGGCGCAGAAGATTGTTGATGCGGAGCAGGCAACCGGCAACCCGTAGGATGTTGGGAGCCCGATCCGCTCCCACGTCCCTGGAGGACCCATGGCCCTGAACGCCGTCACCACCCTTCCGCATTCCGTCAACAGCGTCGCCGCCGTGCTGGTCAACGAGGATTTCCAGCGCCACGTGAGCGAGCTGGTGGGGGGCACCCTCGAGTCCTTCGCCGTGGACGGCGATGTTGCCGGTGCGTTCAGCGCCACGTCCGTACGCACCCTGCCCACCACGCGCCTGCCGGAGATTGCCCGGAAGTTCGTTGGCGAAAGCCTGAAGGTCACGCAGGTGGAGAACTGGGACGCCCCGGCGGCCGACGGTTCACGCCAGAGCAACATCTCCCTGAAGATCAGCGGCGCCCCCGTGGACGTCACCGCGGTGCAGCGCCTGGTGGCGGCCGACGGCGGCACCCGGGTTGAGCTTGAGGGCGCGGTCAAGTCCTCGGTCCCGTTCCTCGGCGGAAAAATTGCCGACGCCGCCGAGCCCATGGTGGCCAAGGCCCTGAACCTGCAGGCCAAGCAGGCGCAGGCCTGGCTGGAAAGCCACTGATCCCGTGGACCTGCCTGTTTTCCCTGCGCTCGTCCTGATCATCGCCGGCGCCTGGTCCCTCGTGGTGTGGCCGCAGTTCCTGCGCCGCGTTATGAAGGACACCCGGGCCCGGGACGCCGCCGGGAAAGCCACGAGGTTCCTGACTGTCCACGTGGTGCTGGTCAGCATCTCCATGGTGCTGGGCGCTGCCACGGCGGTCATCGGCATCATGGGGCTGCTGGGCTGAAGCCCGGCAGCGCAGCCAAGTCAGGCGGGGCAGGCCTGGCCCGCCGTGCCTGGCTGCGGCGCGGGGCCGGTCCGCACGTTCCGGAACTCAACCGGAGGGCCGCCGTCGTAATTTTTTGCCAAAGCGAAGTAGCCGCCCCGGAACGCCGCATCGGTGCTGGTAAGGCCCTGCGTGCCGCCGCGGCCGGCGGAAATCCCGGCCGCGGTGACGGCAACCTGGAACTGCTGCCACTGCCCGGCCCGCGCCGGCGCCCCGCCGGCCTCGCCCAGCACTGTGCCCGCTGCGCTGCCCCGGTCCACGCGGTAGAGGATCAGCCGGCCGTCCGGCCGGGCGTCCAGCAGGTATCCACCCTGCCCGCTGACCTGTCCGGGACGCCAAGGGGAGTCATCCGCCAGGGCGAACATGATCCCGGCACCGTACGCCTGGCCCGGCACGCCGGCCGGCCAGCGGAGCTCGAATTCCAATAACCACTCCGCCGCCTGGATGGGGCCCATGGAGCCCAGCGTGTAGGCGGCGGTGGTGGCGGACGCCATGCGCAGCGCCGATCCGGTGAACGTCGGCTGCTCCTGCCAATGGCTGTCCGCATCCCACGGCAGGTCCCCCGGCGCCCGCTGCCCGGTGGTGAACGCGTCCGCGGCGGCTACTGGCTCCCGCTGCAGGACGTAGGGGGCGTTGGCGCACATCATGCCCCGGACCCCCAGGCCCAACAAGCGGTCCCGCTCGCTTCGCCGGTGGACCTCCCAACCGATGACAGGCTTTCCGGTGGCCACAAACTGCCGGATGTTTTCTGTCGGGGCCAGGGCGGGGACGCCCAGCAGATCCACGGCATCGAAATACGCCGCCGCGCCGTCCAGGGTGCCGGAGCCGAAGTAGCCCCAAGTGGTGTACCCGTTCCTGCGCGCCTCCGCATGCGCCTTGGACTGGGCGGGCTGCTTCCACACGATGTGGTCCCGGGCGTCCGGGTAGCCCGCCAGCAGGGCCAGGATTTCCTCCTGGTTGGTGCCTTGTTTGTCCTCCAGGAAAATGACGGTGTCCGCCAGCAGGAGGTCCAGGACCTCCTGCAGTTCCGGGACCGGTTCCCGGCCGGTGGCGGGTCCCAGCCAGGCCCGGGCATCGTTCCGCAGGGTTGCCACAGTGGCCAGCGACGTGGCGGAGATCAGGAAGTCCCGGCCGGTCATCCGGGCCAGGTCGGGGTCGTGGTGGCAGATCAGGACGCCGTCCGAGGTGGCCGATACGGAGACTTCGATGGCTTTGATGCCCAGTGCGGCGGACTCCCGGTAGGCCCGGAGCGTGTGTTCGGTCCAGTTGTCACCCGAGCCGCGGTGGGCGATGTAGAAACTGGGCGTGGCCAGGAGGTCGGTGATGGTGGCGGGGCCGGCGGGGGCCAGCGGCACGTCGGCTACCGGCTGCAGGGGGACGCCGGCGGAGGTTGCCGTGGTTCCTGGTTTCCCCGTGCCGGCCAGGTCGCCGGGAACTGTCCGGTCAACGGGGTCCGGGCAGGCCTGGCAGCCCGTCAGGGACCAGGCCGCGCCGGCTGCTGCCAGGCCCAGGAACGTCCGCCGGTCAGGTCCGGTCCTCACGGGGCTGCCGCCGTCCTGGTGCCTGCGGGTTCCTCGGGGTGGCGTGCCGTCCTGGCTGCTTCCTGCCGTTCCCGGCGGGCTGCTTCCGCTGCCATCACCAACATGGCAAGCACTGTCCACACCAGGATTCCCGCTACCGAGCGGGTGGCCAGGGAACTGTACGTCTGCGGCACCGCAATCACAAGGATGGCCGCCAGCGTCAGCCCGCGGACCCGGTGGTGCAGGCCGTGCCGGAGGAGCAGAGCCACCATGGTCCCGAAGTACAGCACGGCAAAAGCGATGCCGAAGTCCACGCTGTACATCAGGAGCGGGTTTTCAAAGCTCGTCTCCAGGCCGCCCTGTACCGCCACCCGGTAGCTCGCACCGCTCCCCTGGCCCGCGATGGCGTAGTCACCCCAGTGGTTGAAGAAGTACTGCAGGGACAATGCCCTGGCCTCCGTCGAGCCTGTGTCGTCCTCAATCCTGCCCACCACACCCTCAATCAGGGGGGACGTGGTGATGAGGATCGCGGCGGCGGCAATCAGTGCCAGCAGGATTCCTTTGAGCCAGGCCGGACGGCGGGCAAAAAGCACCACCACTGCCACGCAGGCCGCCAGGACCACCAGCCCGGCCCTGGACTGGGTGATCAGGATCCCCACAATCATCAGGACCAGCAGCACCAGCTGGACCAGGTTCCGTTTCAGCCCGGCCACCAGCGGGGCAACGGCGACGATGACCAGGGACAGGGCCAGCGGCTGGTCCAGGGTCCCCATCCAGCGGTTGTTCTCCGGCTTGTACCAGTACTGCTTGCTGAAGCCCTGCTCGTAGACCAAGGGACTGTGCGTGAGCCACTGCAGCAGCGCCACTGCGCACACCGCCGCGACGAGCCACAGCAGCAGGTTCCGCAACCAGACCGCCAGGCCGGCGTCTGTGATGGAGAGGGTGAGCAGCAGGAAGAAAAACAGGACCGGCGCCACGATCTGGTCGGCCAGCAGGACCATCCCGCCGCCGGAATCAGCGGCCCGGGAGGCAAGGACCGCGGCCGCGACCACCACGGCGAGGGCCAGGAAGAGGACAAAGTGCCTGCCCAGGACCTGGCCAAAAGCGGCCGGCGCATCCAGCAGCCGGGCCAGGAAAACCGCGAGGATCAGCCAACTGGCGGCGTGCAGCGACAGCGGACCGGATGGAACGCCGGTGACCACCTGGCTGCCCACGGCGGGGACCAGGAACCAAAGGGCAAGGACAGATCCCACCAGGATCCGGGGCCGCGAGCGCAGCAGGAAAGCGGTCGCGAAGCACAGCCCGATCCATAGTCCCAGCTGCATTTATGCCACCTTGTCCATCAGCAACCCAGCCGCCGGCAACCTGGTCAGCCGCGGTGGGATCGGGTGGCCGGCACGCGGTCGCGGGCCGGGTTCTGCGCGGCGGCTGCCTTCCTGGTGGGTTCCTGCGGGCGGATCCGGCGGCGAAACCGCCCGCTGAGCCGAGGGAACGAACCCTGGCGGTGGGATTCGGCGAGCCGGTTCGGCAAGAAGGTGGCGGCGACGCCCAGCAGGGTGCTATTGACGGCGCGCAGGTTGGCCAGGGAGGCGGCCAGGATCTCCGCCGTGACGTGCTGGTGCCTGACCACCACGATCGCACCGTCGGTGACTGCTGCGAGCAGTGCGGCATCGCTCATCGGCTGCAGCGGCGTGGCGTCCACCACGATCCTGCTGAACTTCGGTGCCAGCTCCGCCAGCATGGTGCGCACGGGGCCGCCGCCCAGCAGGGCGGTGGGACGGGGCGGGACGGTGCCGGCCGCCATCACCTGCAGGCCGGGTATCCCACTTTCCTGGACCGCTTTGTCCGCGGCCACCTGGCCGGAAAGGACGTTGGACAGGCCGGTGGGCTTCGCCAGGCCAAGTTCCTGCGCCAGGCGGGGCCGCCGCAGGTCGGCTTCGACCAGGAGGACCGTGTGCCCGTTCTCTGCCCAGGCCTTCGCCAGCAGCAGCGCCACCGAGGTCTTGCCCTCCGCATATGTTGCGGACGTTACCGTGAGCGACCTCAGGCCGGCGGCCTCGGGCAGGAAATCGATGTTGGTGCGCAGCCGCCGTGCCGCCTCGGTCACCAGGGCATCATCCGGGGACCTGAGGATACGGTTCAGCGCCTTGGCATTCCGGCCGGCCGGGATGCGGGCCAGAACCCGGACTCCGCCGGCTTCCTCGATTTGTTCAGGAGTAATGAGGGTCCGGTCCAGCACGCGGCGGGTTACCGCAATCCCGATACCCAGGGCGGCACCCACCAGCAGCCCAAGTCCATAGTTCAGGCTCTCCCGGGGGGAGACCTGGCTGCCCGGTTCGGTGGGGCCGGATACAACGGTCAGCACCGTCTGCGCGGTGGTGGGAACCCGGCTTTCCTCAAGTTCGTGCACCGCCGACCCAAAATTCCGGGCTATGGCGGTGGCCGTGGCGAAGGCTTTGCCGGCGTCGGGCATGGTGACTTCCACCGTCAGCAGCAGCGTGTCCTTGTCTGCGGAGGCGCTGATGCTGGATTCTGCTTCCGGGCCGGTCACCCCCAGTCCGGTGTCGCTGACCAGGCGGGAGACGAACTGGTCGCTCTTGACCAGGGCGGCGTAGGAGACGATGCGGCCGCGGGAGAGTTCATCGGACTGCAGCGCCGATTGCCCGTTGACCGGCGGTGCCACCACAAAAAACCTGACAGTGCTTTGGTACATGGGCTGGATGGACGCGGTAAAAGCGACAGCACCGAGCAGTCCTGCCAGGGCGCACGCCACGATGATCCACCAGCCACGCACCACGGCGCGGAGATACTCTGACAAATCCAATATGGCCTCCCGGTTACGTACGCAGCCGGACGTCCCGGACCACACCGTTGGTAGGCGTTCATTATTGACCGCTGCATCCGGGCGGCGGAAGGCCGGCCGGGGCTTCCCAGCCGCAACTTTCCCTCAAGGTTGGGTCAAGGCACCCGGCCGCGGCAGCCACCGCCCCCACTATGGAACCAAGGCCGCCTGTCGGCCACTTCCTGACCCCTTCAACACTGGATGGAGGTACTGTGAACGGGCACCGGCTCTCAGTCCTGATTGCGCATCCCTCCGCAGATCTCTATGGCGCGGACAAGGTCCTGCTCGAAACAGTCGAAGGCCTGCTGCGCGGCGGCGCCCGGGTGCTGGTCACCGTGCCTGCAGAGGGCCCGCTGGTGGCGGAGCTCCAGGGCCGGGGTGCGGCGGTGGTGCTGTGCCCCACGCCGGTGCTGCGCCGGTCCATGCTGACGCCGTCCGGGGCGACGCGCTTTACCGCCGACGCGATCCGGGGCACCGCCGGAGGCATCGGACTCATCCGGCGCTGCAAACCGGATGTACTGCTGGCCAATACCAGCACCGTCCCGCTCTGGGCGGCGCTGGCCCGGCTCTGCGGCGTTCCCGCGGTGGTCCATGTCCACGAAGCCGAAGCCTATGCGCCCCGGCTCCAGCAGGCCCTGCTCGCCCTGCCGCTGTCCTTCGCCACCAGCATCGTGGCCAACAGCCAGTTCACTGCCGACACGCTGGTCCGCTCCCTGCCGAGCCTGCAGGGCAGGAGCACCGTCATCTACAACGGAGTGCCCGGGCCCGCCACGGAGGCACGTTCCAGGGGAAGGCTCGACGGCGGGCTGCGCGTGCTTTACGTCGGCCGGCTCTCGCACCGGAAAGGCGTGGACGTTGTGGTGGAGGCGATCGCGCAGCTGAACCGCAAGGGCCATCCCACGCACCTCGATGTGGTGGGCGGCGCCGTACCCGGCGCAGACGCTTACGAGTTGGACCTCCGCCAGCGGGTTGCCGGGCAGGGTGCCGGGGCATCAGTGGCGTTCCATGGGTACCAGTCGGACGTCTGGCCCTTCCTTGCGGATGCAGACGTGGCAGTGGTGCCGTCCCGGCTGGACGAATCCTTCGGCAACACGGCAGTGGAGGCGATCCTTGCGGCCCGGCCCCTGGTGGCGAGCAGTATTTCCGGGCTGCGGGAGGCCGCCGGCGCCTATGACTCGGTGCAGTTTGTGGCTCCCGGCAGCGTCCAGGGCCTGGCGGATGCCCTGGAGACGGTGGCGTCCCAGTGGGCGGTGTACCGCAGCGCCGCAGCACGCGACGCCTCCCTGGCACGGGCCAAACACAGCCCGGTCCTGTATGGCGAGGAAATGTTCCGGCATCTCAGCCAAGCAACCGGGCAGGCATGAGCCGCAACGGCTCCCCTGCCGGCCTGCACCGCGCCGAGGGGAAGCCGTCGGCCGGCAAAGGTGCAGGCGCCCACCCTGCGGGAAGTACTTTTGCGGGCCGCCCGGCTGCCAGCGGTGTGCGCTGGACCATGGCCGCAGTCATCGCCCGCCAGGGTTTCCAGATGCTGGCAGCGCTGGTCCTCGCCAGGATCCTGGGCCCGGCGAGTTACGGCATCATCTCCGCCGCCACGGTGTTCACCACCTTCGCTGCGCTGTTCCTGGACCAGGGGCTGGCCGCGGCGCTGGTCCAGCGCCCGGCCGTCAGCCGGCGCGCGGCGGGGGCCACGGCCACCCTGAACCTGCTGATGTCGGTGGCCATCGGGGTGGCCGCACTCCAGTTGGCTCCCGCCGTCGCCGGTTTTTTTGGGGCGCCGGAACTTGCCGTGCTGCTGGTGCCGCTTGCGGTTGCCATCCCCCTTAAGGGCCTGGCCATCACGCCCCGTGCCATGCTCAGCCGGGAACTGAAGTTCGCGCTGGTGGCCAGGGCGGACATCGCCGGCGCCGTGGGCGGTGCCGCCTGCGGCATCTCCTCCGCACTTCTGGGCGCCGGCTATTTCGCCCTGGCATACCAGGTGATCGCCACCGACCTGGTCACCGCCGCACTCCTGCTGGCGGCGGCGAGGGGGCCCTGGCCAAACCACCATCTGCGGGAAGTCCTGCCCATGCTGGCCTTCAGCTTCAGCGTCTTCTGCACCAACTTCCTCGCATACTTTTCCCGGAACATGGACAACGTCCTGGTGGGCCGGTTCCTTGGGCTCGCATCGCTTTCCCTCTACGGAATGGCGTACCGGATCATGGTGCTTCCGGTCCAGCTGGTGGGACAAACCATCAACCGGGTGATGTTTCCTGTCTTTTCCCGGGCCAGCGATGATCCTGCCAAGGTTGCGTTCCACCTCACCTCGGTCACCAGGATCACCGCAATGACGGCGGTGCCCCTGATGGCCTACATTGCCTGCGCCGCACCCGAGCTGGTCCAGCTGGTCCTTGGCGAGGCATGGCTGGCGGCCGCCCCGATCATCAGTGTCCTGGCCATTGGCGGTGCCCGGGAGACGGTGTTTTACATAACTCCCACCCTGATGAAGGGGCTGGGCAAGGGCGGCCTGATCCTCCGCTACGAGGTGCTCGCGGCCCTGGTCCAGGTGGGCGGCATCGTGGTGGGCCTGCAGTTTGGCCTGCTGGGGGTGGCGGTGGGCCTGGTGGGGGCCGGCCTGTTCCTGGTTCCGGTGCTGCTGCTGATCCAGGCCCGCCTGACCCAGGTCCGGATCAGCGCCCAGCTCGCGGTGATCTGGCCCGCCGTCCACGGCGCCCTGTGGGGCGCGGCCGGCTGCCTCGGCATCGGCTTGCTGGACCTTCCCCTTGCAGCCACCACGGCCCTTGGCCTGGCTGTGTTCCTCCTGCTTTTTGCGGCTGTCCTGTTCCTGTGCCACCGCAGCCACGTGGAGAAGTTCCGGCGGCAGGCAGCCGCCCTTTTTGGCAAACGGCAGGGCTTCGATCAATGAACATAACCCCGGCGAAAGGCAGGCCATGATCCAGACAGCGGAGCAGCTTGTGATTGCGGTGCTTACGTACAAGCGCCCGGAAGACCTCCTGGTGGTGCTCCCGCGCCTCCTGGACCAGGCCCGTTCGGTGGACCTGGCTGCCACCGTGCTGGTGGTGGACAACGACCCCGCTGGCAGTGCCCGGCAGACGGTGGAGGACTATCCGTCGTCGCTGGTCAAATACGTGCACGAACCCCGGCCTGGAATCGCTGCCGCCAGGAACCGGGCCATCCGCGAGGCGGTTTCCGACTCCCTCCTGGTGTTCATCGACGACGACGAGGTGCCGTCGGAGCAGTGGCTGCGGCACCTGCTGGCGCAGTACCGCGCCACGGCGGCGGCGGCCGTGGTGGGTCCGGTGATCAGTGAATATGCCGAGCCGCCCGAGGCCTGGATCCAGGCTGGCAGGTTTTTTGACCGGCGCCGGCTCGCCACCGGATCGCTGATCGACGTGGCGGCCACCAACAACCTGCTGCTCGATATGGGGAAGGTCCACGCGCTGGGCCTCGCATTTGACGAGAAGTTTGGCATTACGGGCGGTTCGGATACGCTCTTCACCCGCCGGCTTGCCCAGCTGGGCGGGACCATGGTGTGGTGTGACGAGGCCGTGGTGGTGGACCGGGTACCCACCGGCCGGCTGACGCGGGACTGGGTGCTGCGCCGGGCGTTCCGCAGCGGGAACGCCAACGTCCGGGTTGACGTTGAGCTGGCCGGTTCGGCGCCGGCACGGGCGGCAGCCCGGAGCCGGGCCTTCGCGGCGGGTTCGATCCGCGTCGCCGGGGGGACGATACGGGTTCTGGGGGGCCTGGCAGGCGGCTCCATGTCGCTCCGGGCAAGGGGCATGCGCAACATTGCCAGGGGCTCAGGCATGCTGTCCGGAGCGGCCGGGTATGTTTACAGCGAGTACCGGCGCAACTGACCAGTCTCCGTTACCGGGGCCCGACAGTCCAGCGGCGTGGCCTACGTTACAAATAAGACAGTTGGGCCCTGTGTTGAGCAGGATCACAAAAAGATTTTCCGGGACGGTTGTGGCGCTCCCTGGGTCGTTTTGCGAAGCTCCTGCTCGGGACGGCGTGTTGGTAGTTTTGACGATGCAAAAAAAGCCATCGTTACCTAACCGAAACGTGTCGATCCTTGCCCATTTGCACCGTTATCGGTTTGCAACACAACAAAACCTCAAATAGCGTTGCAGTCAACAGCCGGGGTCGGGGATGCCTACGGGAGAAGTCAGCACAGTCGAAGCGCGGTCACCCCTGCTTCGCCTTCCGGCGCAAGCCCTTTTGCTGATGCCACACGTCAGGTAGACCAGCCCGGCTTTGCCATGCGCAGCCAGGTTATGCCTCCATGTGTCTCCCCGTGCCCGGAGACGAACTCGAGAGGTACACCCTATGGCTATCAGCAAAGCCGTCAGCAAAAACATCAGGACCAGCTATGCCGTGGGCGCCGCCCTGACGGTCGCAGCACTGGCACTGTCCGGATGCTCCGAACTGTCAGCAGCCGGCATCACCGACAGCGCCGCCGTAGCGCCGGGGACCAAGGCCCCCGCAGCAGCCCCCACACAGGGCCAGGCAACGGGCACCAAAGCCCCCTCAACTTCCAAAGTAGTACCGCCTGCTCCGGCCGTCGACACCATCGACACCCCCGAGGCCCCGGCTGCAGCCCTTGCGGACACCGGCAAGTCCCCGGCATCAGCGGCGGCTCCGGCGGCCCCTGCCGCTCCTGCCGCGCAGGCACCCACCCCTGCCCCGGCCGTTGCAGCAGCACCCGTTCCGGTCGGGGCCGCCAAGGCACCCGGCACCGTGGCTGCAGCAGCTCCGGTGGAACCTGCCGACGCCGTGGCGGCTCCGGTACCTGCCACGGTTGAGACCGTGAAGGCGCCCGTCAAGGAAACCGTGGACGCTCCGGCACCCGTTGAAGCCCCCGCCCCCAGTGTGGAC
>NZ_LMOL01000007.1:61346-171290 GCF_001424565.1 Arthrobacter sp. Leaf141 | reverse complement strand
CGTCGAGGCAGCTCCGGCTCCGGTTGAGGCTCCGGCCCCCGTCGAGGCAGCTCCGGCTCCGGTGGAAACCGTCCAGTCCGTGGCCGCAGCCACCACCACCTCGGCCAAGCCATCGGCCGCCAACACCGGCGTTCCGGCCGGAACCACTTTGAAGCCGTACAACACCAGCGGCGCCGACCTGGTCATCTCCGTGGACGGCACCGTCCTGGACGGCCTTGAGATCTACGGCGACATCAAGGTCCGGGCAAAGAACGTGGTCATCAAAAACAGCAGGCTGCATGGCGGCAAGAACCACCCCGCCAACGCCACCGGCATCATCGACGCCAACAGCGCTGCCGTGTCCAACCTGCTGGTGCAGAACAACACCATCAACCCGGACCGTCCCTCGTTCAACCGTGACGGCATCGTGGGCCACGATTACACGGCCCTGCGCAACCACATCCAGCGGACCAACGACGGACTGGGGATCTTCAACCGTCCCGGCGGCCCGGCCACGGCCAACGTGACCGCCAAGGGCAACTACATCCATTCCCTGACGTTCTTCGACCAGGACACCGTGCACTCCGATGGGACGCACAACGACGGCATCCAGGTCCAGGGCGGCGAGAACATCCTGCTCGCCGGCAACACCGTGGTGGCCAGCATCGTTACCGGTGCAGGTTCGGGCCCGAGCCCCCGCGGCACGCACGGCGGCATTGCCATCATGCTCCAGCAGAACGTAGCCAAGCTGGCCAACGTAGTGGTGGAGAGCAACTGGGTGGATGACGGCCAGACGTCGATCAACATCGACAACGGCAAGTACTCCAACATCACGGTGACGGTCCGCAATAACTACCTGGGCCGCAACCAGTACCAGTACGCCAACGGCACCTACCCGATCCGGATCATCCAGCGGTCGGCAAGCACCGTCAGCGGCCTGTCCACCAACCGCTGGGAAGACAACCTGGCCTTCCTCACCGAGGGCAAAACCACCGGCATTCTCTACAACGGCTGATAGCTCAATAGCTGCCCGGCCCGCTCTGCGGCACGGGCCAACAGGAAGGGGAGGAGTGCGCTGGTGGCGCTCCTCCCCTTCCTTTATGCCTGCCGGTCAAGGCCTCCTGACGCTGAAATCGTCAAACAGGACCCGGACGGGCAAGTTGGTGACGGCACTGGAGGTGTAGACGGTGACACCTGTGCTGCCGGCGGCCTGCAGTCCCGCTGTTGTATCAGTGGTGCTGGCTCCCCAGCCTGCCGGTTCCGTGGAGCCGCTGGACCACACTTTGGCCCGCAGCTGGCTTGGCCCCGTTCCCGTGACCTGGAACCGCAGCTGCAGCTGGTTTCCGGCACCGGCCGACAGTCCGGTGTTGGCGGTGACCAATGTGGTTTCCACGCCGCCGGAGAGCCGGATCAGGCGCAGGGTCACCACACCGGCAGCGTCGAGCTTGATCCTGGCGCGGTATTCGGCGGTGCCCACCCGCCGGCCCACCAGGCCTGCGTAGGCGCCGCCGCCGTTGGGTACCTTGTCGAAGGACAACGTCGCCTGCACGTCCGTGTCCGTGGCCGTCACGGCGCCAAGATAGGCGGAGGGGCCCCGCCCGGGTTCCAACGTGATCCGCCCGGCCCCGCCGGAGACGGCGAACGGTGTTGACCCGCCGCTGGTGGACCAGCCCCCGCCAAGGTCGGCGCTCCCCCACCCTCCGGTGACGGTCCTGCCAAAGGCATCGTTGGCCAGCGGGCCGTCGGGGTCGCCCCCGGCACTGACCGTGACGGGAGCAGAAACGGAATCGGTGTTGCCCGAGTTATCGGTGACAACCAGGGTGACCGTGTAGGTTCCTGCGGCCGCGTACGTGTGCTGCGCCGAGACGCCGGATTCCGTGCCGCCGTCACCGAACTGCCAGGCATACCCTGCGATGCTGCCGCCAGGATCAACAGACGCTGAACCGTTCACCGCTGCGGTCAGCCCATCGGTGCTGCTGGTGAAGCTGGCCGTGGGCGGCCCGTTGGTTGCGCCGGCAACAGTGATGCTTGCCGCGTTTCCCGTGAGCGTGTTGCCCAAAGGATCCCGCACGGAAATCCGGTAGCTATGCTGCCCGCCCGTCAGCCCGGAATCGGTGAACGACATGGTGGGCCGCTGCCAGAACGTGGACAGCTGCGAGGCCGTATACACCGGCGTGGTGTCGCCGTCGCGGAGCACGGTGTACGTCAGGTTCGAGTTGTCCCGGTCCCAGTTGGCCTGCCACTGGACCCGGACCTGACCGGCACCGGGGCTGCTGAGGCTGGGAACAAAACTTGCTCCGGACACCCGGGGGGCCTGGTCGTTGGGTGCAATGGACCTAACGGCGAAACGGGACAGGCCCTGCTGCGCCCGCTGGTTCACATTTTTGAACTCCCCCACCATCACCACGTAGGAGTTGTTTCCCGTGACCGCCCATGGGCCCTGGCTTTGGCCGCTGGCCGTCCCCGTGTCCATATCAGGGAACCAGTTAAGCATGGCGGGAGCCGGCTGCCCGGTGAAGGATGGATAGCCGTAGATGTCCTTGGTCAGGGTTCCGGTGGCCTCTTTGCCGAAGGCAACAGCCCGGTGCCAGGTCCGTGGTGTGGTTTCGGGGTAACCACCCAGGTTTCCGCAGTAGTGCGGGTGGCCTGCAACGTAGACAGCCGTGTCCGTGGCGAACGCGCCGTAGGAGTCGCCGTGGCAGTCCTCCACCCATTTGACCCGTGCGTCCGACCAGTTGGCGGCAAACGCGCCTTCCAGGTTGCCGCCGGTGCCAAAGATGTAGCCCGTGCCGTAGAACGATGTCCCATCGCTGGAGAGCGACAGGACGGCCGAGTCAGTACCTCCGTTGCGGACCACGTCATTGATGGGGGTGGCCAGGTTCGCGCCGGACACCGCATCCACCATGCCCAGGCCGTAGCCGGGACGGTTGGAGCCGTTCAGGGTGGTGAAGGCGCCGCCCACCACCACTTTGCTTCCGTCGGGAGAGAGCGCCAGCGCGTTGACTTTTCCGTTGGCCGCGTTGGGCGCCCAGGGCAGGAGGGCTCCATTGCCCGCGTTGACTGCCGCCAGCCGGTTCCGCGATGAGGAGCCAACGCTGCCGAACAGGCCCCCAAACCAGACCTTGCTGCCGTCAGCCACGATGGCCCGTACGGAGCCCCCAACGGAGGGGGCGAAGCCCGACAGGGGGGCGCCGGTATCGGGATTCAAGGCGGCTATCCGGTTCCGGGTGACGCCGTTCACAGTGGTGAAATCGCCGCCAACGTAGATCCTGCTGCCGTCCGGCGACGCCGCAATGGCCAGGGCCTGGCCGTTCAAGGATGCGGTGAAGGAGGTTTTGAGTGCGCCGGTGGCCAGGTCAAAGGCCAGGATATTACGCCGGGGCACGAGTTGTGTGCCGGCAGCGGCGCCGCTGGGCCGGGCGTTGTTGAATTTGCCGGCAACATAAACAGTGGTCCCCACAGTGACGGCCTGCCATGCCACGCCGTCGTGCTGGACCGTGGGGAGGCTGTCAGCGGTGACGGTCACCGGGGTTTTAGGATCATTGGGATCGATGGGAGCGGAGTCCGCCAGCGCCGGTGCCGCAAAGCCCCCACCGAAGAGAAACAGAGTACTGAACAACGCCACCAGCCGGAAAGCTGGTCTTTTCCTGAACATATCAGCCCTTTTCCACGTGCAGACCGAGTCTGTGGCAAAGCGCTGAGTCGCTTTGGGTGATGCTCCGGGCGCAAGCCCGGTCGCATCCCTTCCGCAGGGTTCCCTGTCAGTGCGGAAGAGCACCGTTGGCGCACAGGCTGCGCCGGCGGGGACAAAAGTCCCTGCGGCGCAGCCTGTGCACGAGCCGGTGGTGCGATAAGGCTACTCTTAGGGCACCTTCACCGAATAGTCATCGAACCGCACAGTTATGGGCACGTTGGTGGCGGAGCCGGACAAATAGCCCACCAGCCCCGTTGTTCCGGGTGCCTGCAGTGCTGCGGTGGTGTCGGTGCTGGTCAGCAGCCAGGCTGCAGGTTCGGCAGCAGTATCGCGCCACACCTTGGCCTGGAGCGTGCTGGTGCCCGTGCCCGTCACCTGCATCCGGATCCGGATGGCGTCGCCGGGGGCCAGGGTCAGGCCGGTCAGCGGTGCCGTGGAGATAACGGTTTCGGCCCCGCCCACAATCCGGGTGAGGTACAGCGTGCCTGCACCGGTGGCCGGAACCTTGACCTTGACCCGGTAATCGTCGGACCCCACCCGGCGGCCGATCACGCTGACGAACGTTCCGCCGCCGTTGCCGATCTTGTCCAGCGACGCCTTGACCTGCACGTCGGTGGCGGCGGCGGATACCCCGCCCAGGATCGCCGTGCGGGTTACCCCGCCGGTCGCCAGGATCAGGTTGCCGACGCCGTTTCCAACCGTATAGGC
This sequence comes from Arthrobacter sp. Leaf141, assembly GCF_001424565.1. GTDB lineage: Bacteria > Actinomycetota > Actinomycetes > Actinomycetales > Micrococcaceae > Arthrobacter. The sequence goes on along the minus strand of NZ_LMOL01000007.1, from coordinate 166,909 downwards.
AGCGGCAGTGCCTGCCACGGACCAGGCCCCGCCGGTGTTGGCGGCGCCCCAGCCTGAGGCGGTGGTGCGGCCGAAATCGTCAGCAGCCAGAACGGTGTTGGCCGGTGGCGCCTGGACGGTGACTGCCTTGGTGAGGGAGCCGGTTGCGCCGTCATCATCCGTGACCGTCAGCGTCACGTTGTACGTGCCCGCCGCTGCGTAGGTGTGTGACGGAGTGGCGCCGGTGTCGCTGGTGGTGTCGCCGAAGTCCCAGGCGTAGGCGGCGATGGTGCCGTCAGGGTCGGCGGACGTGCCGGCATTGAAGGCCGCCGCGAGGTTGGTGGCAGTGGACGTGAAGCCGGCCACGGGTACCTGGTTGGGCGGCGGGGCGGTTACGGTGACCGGGTTGGTCACCGCGTTGGTCTGGCCCGTGTTGTCAGTAACGGTCAGCGTGACGTTGAAGGTGCCGCCGGCGGCGTAGGTGTGGTCGGCCTTGACGCCGGTACCCGTTCCGCCGTCGCCGAAGTCCCAGGCGTAGCCGGCGATGGGGCCGTTGGCGTCCGAGGAGGCCGTCCCGTCAACCGACGCTTTCAGCCCGTCCACGGCAGCTGCGAACCGCGCCACCGGGGCGGCCGGCGGAGCAGATACTGTCCGGCCCGAGGCCACGTAGTGGGCCTGGATCCGGGACAGCGGAAGCACTGCCGGGTAGATGGCGACGTCGTCGATCTGGCCGTTGATGTTGCGGCTGGTGGGCCGGTTGCTCCAACTGCCGAGGTTGTCGCCGCCCAGCCGCCAGAAGCCATCGAACTGCCAGGCAGAGGTAACGTCCGCCCGGCTTCCCACCAGGACGCCGTCGACAAACAGCTGCATGCCGTTGCTGCCCAGGGTAGCCACCACATGGTGCCACTGGTTGTCGTTGAAGCTCGCCGTCGAGTTGATGGTCTGCCGGGTCGCGCCGTTGGGGCGGACCCCGAAGAACAGCCTGCCGGTATTGGACATGTACACGGTCCGGTCGAAATCGGTGGAAACGCCGGTGGGTGAGTTGCCGTAGCTGATGATGCCGCCGCCCGTGGTGGACCCGGTCTTGAACCAGGCCTCAGTGCTGAACGTCTGCGGCCGCATGGCGATCGGCATCCTGGCGGCCACGCTGTCGGCGGTGCCGTTGAAGGTTGCCGCTGTCCCGCCGTCGGCGCCCACGGCACCGTCAGCTCCAAGGGTCACCCCGGGGCGCAGGACCAGGTCGTCCTTGCCGGCAAGGTCCACGCCGGTGGTTCCGGCGGCGTCCCCCAGCGGCCAGTAGTTGGCCGGCGCATCGGAAAGTACCGTCTGCGAGTAGGCGCCCGGGGCTGCCACAGTGTCCGTCGCGGTGATCCTGACGATGTCGCTGACTGCCTGGTTGTTGAAGGCGTCCCTGGCATAAATGCGGTACGCGTAGCTCCGCCCCGCGACCCGGTTGGTGTCCAGGAACGTCATGCCGGGCCGGTTCCAGAACCGTGAAGCCTGGTTCAGGGTGGCAATTACCACATTGTCCCGTCGAACCTCATAGACCAGGTTCTCGTTGTCCTGGTCCCAGTTCGCCTGCCAGCGGACCCTGACCTGGCCAGGCGCCGGGGTTGAAAGCGTCGGGGCGAAGTTTGCCCCGGTCACCTTCGGTCCGCGGAGGTTCGGCGCCGTGGTGCTCTTGGCGAAACGGACCATACCCTGCTGGGCCTGGCTGTTGACGTTGGTGAACTCGCCTGAGTAGACCACGTAGTCCGCGTTGCCGGACACGGACCAGGGGCCCTGGTTCTGTCCGGTGAAGGTCCCGTCACTCATGTAGGGGAACCAGTTCAGCTGCGACGGCGCCGGGTTGCCGCCAAAGTTGGTGTAGCCGTGGGTTTCCTGGGTCAGGACACCGGTGGCCTTCTTGCTGAACGCCAGGGCGCGTTGGAACTCCCACGGCTCAGCTTGCGGGAACCCGCCAACGTTTCCGCAATAGTGCGGATGCCCGGCCTGGTACACCACGTCGCCGATGGGGAATACGGAGTAACTGTCGCCATGGCAGTCCTCGATCCACTCGGTGGAACTGTCCGCCCATTTCACGGAGAAAATGCCTTCAAGGGTGCTGGCCCGGCCAAAGGTGTAGCCGCTGCCGTATACGTTGGTGCCGTCGGTAGCCAGCGCCGTGATGGAGCCGCCCGTGCTGCCGTTACGGACAATGTTGTTGATCTGGAAGGGCTGAGAAGCGCCCAGGTTGGTGTCCACCTTGCCCAGGCCGTACCCGGGGTTGGCGGATCCGTTCAGGGTGGTGAAGGCGCCGCCCACCACCATGCTGGCCTCGTCCGGAGAGAGTGCCAGGGCGTTGACGCGGCCGCCCACGGCCACCGGGTTCCACGGCAGCAGCGCGCCGTTCGAGGCGGCGGCGGCAGCCAGCCGGTCACGGGTGACGGTGCCTACGCCGTTGAAGAGTCCGCCCATGTAGACGGTGGTGTCCGTAGCCACAATGGCCCTTACGGAAGCGGACATGCGCGGCAGGAACGAGGTGTTGATGCTGCCCGTTGTCGGGTTCAGGGCGGCGACGCGCCAGACGGTGGCGCCGTCGATGGCCGTGAAGGAACCACCCACGTACAACCGGCTGCCGTCCGGTGAGGCGGCCAGGGACGTGACTTCGCCGTTCATGCTCGGGTGGAACGTGGGGTCCAGCACACCGGTCCTGATGTCGTAGGCCAGGATGTTGTTACGGACCACTTCCTGGGTGCCGGGTGCGGCGCCGGCAGGCCGGGCCATGGTGAACTCGCCGCCGACGTACACCTTGTTGCCGATGACCAGCTGGGTCCAGCCCACGCCGTTGTGCTGGGCGGTGGGCAGCCTGTCCGCGGTGACGGTCAAGGGGACATCAGGGGCCGGGGCACTGTCGGCTGTCGCCGGAGCTGCACCCCAGACGACGCCCAGTGACAGCGCCATTGCCGCACTGAGGACCATCACCAGGAGGGACCGTGGGCCGCGGTGCGGCGGGGGGCCTTCCTGGCTTGCCGTAAGGCCGGGGCTTTCCACCCCGGCTTGATGCTTAGAACGCATTGCTTTCTCCATCCTTGAGGGTTGCTGCAGTTCCGGGGCTGCTGAGGGCCAGCACATCCGAGTCCGAGTAGAGGCCCCGGATCCAGTGATCGTTGCGGTCGTTGCCCACGTTGTTGAGGCTGAGTGCGGTGCTTTGACTTCCCGGGATCATCGGGAAATGCCTGGGCACGGCGCTTACCTGTCGGGTCCGGATTCCGGCCCGCAGTGCGGTCCAGTGCAGCCAAATGTCATCGGCGCCGGGGCACAGGTCCAGGAAGGCGTCCCCGCCCCGCCGGAGGGCAGCCAGCATGAGCGGCGGGTAGATCACCCCGGAGACCCCCAGGGCGAAATTGTCGATGCCGGCGTCGGTGTCGTGGCGCCGCGCCCAGCCCGAATACCCGGTGATGCTGCCGCTGTCAACGCCCACCACGCTCACCCAGTGCCCGCCCACCGTGTCCGGGTGGTCGCGGTGGCTTGCCACCAGCGCGGCAAGCCACCCGGCCGGGTAGACGATGTCATCGTCGGCGGTGGCCAACGGACACTCGAACTCTTCCGTCGAGAGGACGTAAGGGTAGTACTTCGTGTGCGGTCCGTAGTTTGAGGTAAGGCGCACCTCCAGGCCGCGTTGCTGCAGCCGCCGGAGCTGCGGGGTCAGCCGGACCATCAGCGCCGGGTCGTCCAGCCAGAGGATCAGGCGGCGCGGCCGAACGGAGCCGCGGGCAATGGATTCCAGGGCGATATCCACCGTCTGCAGGCGCGCGCCGTGGGTGGTCATGGAAACCACGACGTCGGCCGTTCCGGTGACGGACTCCGCCACCAGGCGGTTGCGGCAGCGGAGCGCCACCACGCCAGCATGGGCGCGGACGCGTTTGGCCGCCTTGCGCAGCCGACGGGCCGTGGCGCGTGCCTGCGTCACCGGCCCCGCAACCATGAGGGCCGGGGTCATGCGGGGGCCTGGCCTTCGAAGGCGGCGATGGGCGTTCCGGCGTCGAGGTTGAAGAAGATCTTTACGCTGCCGCGGCTGTCCTTCGGGACACCGAAGACAAAGATGCCGGTGGCGCTGGCGCCAGGGGCCACGGTGGCGGGGAACGGCTCCGGGCCCGGGCCGCTGAGGCTGCTCGCCGGGGAGTTGTCGGCCCCGTAGCTGACGTTGATGACCGCCGGGTCCAGCGAAATTTCCGCTGCGGTGTCGTTCTTGACGGTGATCTTGAAACGGAGCGCCGGGCCTGCAACTTCGCCGATGCCTGTGGCTTCGCCGTTGACCGCCTCAACGTCTGTGATCGCAGCGGAAACCCCGGTCTTCACCACTGCGGTGCCCACCAGGGGCACGGCAGGAGCAACGGGTTGTTCCACGGCAGCAAGTTCCTCGTCGCTCCCGGCCGGTGGAGTTTCCACAGCGGGAGCCGCTTCCGGAGCCGGGGCGGCCTGGGGCGGTTCCGCTGCGGGAACCGGGGCAGGGGGCGCCGACGGATCGGCGGACGCCGGGGCGGCGGATGGATCGGGGTCCGCCGCGGCGGCGGACGGATCCGGACCCGACGTGTCGGGAGCAGCCGAGGCAGCCTCCGTGGCCTGCGCCGCGGTGGGCGACACACCCGGCCGGGTGGTTGCCCACACGGTGCCGGCAATCAGCAGCAGCGCCAGCACCACGGCCACGATGATCAGGCGCCGTCGGCCGGCGAGGGGTCCCGCGGGGTTATCAGGGATGGTTTCCATCAGTTACGCTCCTGCATCCGACATGGTGGTTCCGATGGCGGGACGACGGTCCCGGCCCAGGCGTGGCTGCGCTCCGTGGACGGCGGTAAGTTCCCGGAACCACTTCACGGAGGACAGTGCCAGGAACGCTGTGGTGGCGGCGAAGATCGCCGTGTAGACGGCCAGGAACACCGGGGTGGCGCCGTAAAGCATGAAGCTGAGGCACAGGACCCCGTAGTCCATGGGGACCACCAGCACGGCGCGAAGCCAGGACGGCGGGGCCCCTTCGTGCTGGCCCGGAACCACCCCGGCCTGCCGACGCAGCTGCTCGGTCAGGATCATGCTGAAAAACACCACTGCCGAGACCACCGCCGAGCCGAGGGGCACCAGGAGCCACACCGGGTCCACCGCCGCGAACCGGTAGAGGCCCACCAGCAGGGCGAGCGGAAGGGTGGAGGTTTTGAGGGCATCCACGATGTGGTCAAGCCACTCCCCCGCCGGCGAACCGGCTCCGGTAAGCCGGGCGAGTTGCCCGTCCGCGGAGTCCAGGGCATAGCCCAGCACCAGGGCCAGTGACACCAGGATCCCCAGCCCCCATGACGGCGGGAAGGAAATCAGCAGGGCGATGCCGGAAAAGGTGAAAAGCGCGCTGATGCCGGTGACCATGTTGGGGGTCAGCCTGGCGCCGAAGGCTGCAGCCGCAAGGTAGCGGCCCATCCTGCGGTTGACGAAACGGGAGTAGGCCGGCGCGCTGCGGGCAGCCGCCTTCTGCGCGCCGGACAGCCTGTCCACGGCGTCCCGGAAGCCGGCGTAGGGCAGCAGTTCCCGGGCTTCCGCAGCTTTGGCGTGCTGGCCCGGCATTACTCGGCCCCCACAGTGGTCTGTTGGGTGCCCCGCTGCACGCGCCGGGCCCGGCGTGGCGCCGGCGCTGTGGCAGCCACCAGGTCAGCGCACAGGCCTTCGTAGCCGTCGGTGACCAGGTCCCAGTCGAACCGGCGGGCCAGGCGCTGTCCCAGGACACCGCGTTCCCGCAGGCCGGGCAGCCCGCTTTCGGCTTCCTCCGCGAGCGCGGCCACGCCTGCAGGGTCGGCGAAGTACCTGCCCGCCGTCGAGAGCACTTCACGGTTGAAGTCCACATCGAATGCGTTGGTGGCGGCCCCCGACCCGATGGCCCGCAGCAGGGACGGGTTGGTGCCGCCCACGCTGTGTCCGTGCCAGTACACCAGGGAGTTTGCGTACAGCTGGTCCAGGAGGTCCTGGTCCCAGACGCCGCCAACAAACCTGACCCGGTCGTCGGCCAGGCTGTGCACCTGGCGGGTGTAGGCATCGGAGTAAGGTGCCGAGCCCACCACAATCAGCGGCTCCTTGGCTTTGCTGCGGACGTAGCCGTCCACCACCATGTGGACGTGGTTTTCGGGCTCGAAGCGGGCCACCACCAGATGATAGCCGCGGGGCTTCAGGCCCAGCTCTGCGAGCTTGTCGGATTTGGTGCCGGCCAGGATCGGGGCACCGTACGGCAGGTAGTAGGTATCGGCGTCGAACCGTTCCCGGTAATACGTCTGGATACCCACGGCGTCGGCGATCAGGGCGTCGGACCAGCGTACGGCCATGGCTTCGGCCCGGCGGTAGTAGCGTTTGCCGGACCCGCCCCACTTGGCCCGCTTCCATTCCAGGCCGTCCACGTGGGTGGCCACCGGAACGCCGGCCGCCCGGATCAGGGGCAGGTAGGGGGCGTTCGCGGCGTTGAAGACAATCGCAGCGTCCGGCCGGTGTGCCATCAGGTGCATCACGGACAGGCCCGTGTGGCTGAGCGTTTCCAGTGACCTTTTGTGCATGGCCGGCAGGAACACCAGGTCCATTCCCAGGTAAGTGGAATCCGGCCGGGGACCTGCTCCGGTGTCACGGCAGTAGACCGTAACCTGGTGTCCGCGGGCGCAAAGACGCTGGCCGATCTCCTCGATGGCCGTTTCAAAGCCGCCGTACCTGGCCGGAACCCCGCGGGTACCCACCATCGCTATCCTTAGTCCATTCATCACTGCACCCCCTGGATTCTGTCCGCTGCTGCCGGACGGTTGATGAGTTCAAGAGCGGTCCGCAGGACCGAGCTGGAGGTCTGGACGGTGTAGGGGAAATAGACCACTTCCACCCCCACCTCCGAAAAGACGTGTTCAAGGTGCATTCCGGCAGGCGTGCCGCGCCAGTCGTCGCCCTTGAAAAAGACGGTGAACCGCAGTTCGTCCCAGACCTGGAGCTTCTCCGGTGCGGACTCGGCGTAGACCATGTCCACATACGTGATGTTGCGGACGATTTCGAGCCGTTCAGCGAGCGGAACCACAGGCGCCCTGCCCTTGGTGAGCTCCAGCTTCTCGTCCGAGACGACGCCCGCAATCAGGTAGTCACACTGCGATTTGGCGTGTTTGAGGATATTCAGGTGACCGATGTGGAAAAGGTCGAACGCGCCCGGGGCATAACCGATTCGAAGACCCATGACTCTGTGCCTCCCCGGTCAGCCGGCCTGCAGGGCCACGGACATCGTGCGGCCCAATGCTGGTGGGGGCGGGGCGAAAGGCTGGCCGGAACAGCGCCGGCGGTGGGAAGGAAGGCCGGCAACGCGGCCCACGCAGGAACTCTGCCGGTTTTTGGGTGCGGAAAATTGACTGGCCTGACTCATCCTGAGACCTTCTCTAGGTAGGTATTTCCTGAGGTGAGGACCAGTCAAGCGGCTTGGCAGTACGGGTGCACCGGTACTTGCTACCTGTCTTGGCAGGGTACTGCTACCTGCATGTACTCATCAGGCAGGTAGCGGGTACTGGTGGTGCAGCCGGGACAGCGGGTGGGGCAGGAACTGCGGTCATCCGCACAGTCCGGTGGGTGGAGGCAGTCCGCGGCGGGCGGCTGCCGGCAGGTCAGGAGGCCTGGTTGAGGGCGTCCTCGGCCGCGACCCAGGAGATCATGGCGCATTTCACGCGCGCCGCATACCTGGCCACGCCCTCGAAGGCTGCAGCATCGCCCAGCAGCGCCGGGTCGGCGGGGACTTTGCCGCGGGAGCGCAGGACGTCCCGGAAGCTGTCGATGACCCCATGCAGTTCGGCCACCGTCATGCCTTCGGCCATTTCGCTGAGCACGGACGCCGAGGCCATGGAGATGGAGCAGCCCGCACCGTCCCAGGAAACTTGGGCCACTTTCCCGTCAGCGACGGCAAGCCGCAGGGTGACTTCGTCGCCGCAGACGGGATTGAGCTGGTGCGACTGGCCGGTAGCCGCGCCTTCGGGGGCCGCTGTGCCGGCCAGCCCGCTGCCGTGGCGCGTTTTGGCGTGGTCCAGAATGATCTGCTGGTACAGCTGGTCAAGGCTCATGGGTACTCCTGGGGTTACGGGACTAGGCGCGGAAGTAGGCCCGCACGCCGGACACAGCATCCAGGAACCGGTCGACGTCGTCGGTGGTGTTGTAGAGGTAGGCGCTGGCCCGCGTGGTGGCGGTCAGCCCCAGGCGGCGGTGCAGCGGCTGGGCGCAATGATGGCCCACCCGGACGGCGATCCCCCGGGAGTCCAGGAACTGCCCCACGTCGTGGGCATGGATACCCTCGACGTCGAACGCGGCCAGCCCGATCCGCTCCTTGCCGGCGGCGGGGCCGAGCACCCGGATGCCGGCGATGGATTCGAGTCCGGTGACCATACGCTGGCCCAGCTCACCTTCCCAACGGTGGATCCGGTCCAGGCCCGTTTCCGTAAGGTAGTTGGCCGCCGCAGCCAGGGCTACGGCCTGGGAGATGCGCTGCGTGCCGGCTTCGAAGCGTTGCGGCGCCGGCAGGTACTCGGCACGCTCCATGGTGACGGTGGTGATCATCGAACCGCCGGTAAGGAAAGGCGGCAGGATGTCCAGGATCTCCTGCTTGCCGTACAGGACGCCGATCCCGGTGGGCGCCAGCATTTTGTGGCCGGAGAAGACAGCGAAGTCAACGTCCAGCGCCTTGACGTCCAGGGCCAGGTGCGGAGCCGACTGGCAGGCGTCCAGGACCACCAGAGCCCCCGCGCTGCGGCCCAGCGCCACGAGTTCCCGGACCGGGTTGATGGTGCCCAGGACGTTGGACGCGTGGGTGAAGGCCAGCACTTTTGTGCGGGGACCAACAATGTCCCGGGCCTGGTCCAGGCGGAGGCTGCCGGTGTCGTCGATGGGGATGAAGCGCAGGACAGCGCCGGTGCGGAACGCCAGCTCCTGCCAGGGGATCAGGTTGGCGTGGTGCTCCATCTCGGTGACCACAATCTCATCACCCGGTTTCAGGGCCAGGTCCTTCAGCCTGGCATCACCCCGGCCCTGGGCTGCCCACAGCGTCGCGTTGGAGAGGGCATAGCTGATCAGGTTCAGGCCCTCCGTGGCGTTGGAGGTCCAGATGGTTTCCTCGTAGCCGGCGCCCACAAAGTCGGCGAGAGTCTGGCGTGCGTCCTCGAAGGCCTCCGTGGCCTCGACGGCGAGGTGGTGGGCGCCGCGGTGCACGGCGGCGTTGCGCTGTTCGTAAAACTCCTGCTCGGCTTCGATCACGCTGAGCGGGTTCTGCGACGTGGCCCCGGAATCAAGGTAGACCAGCTGCTGCCCGTTGACCGTCTGGTTCAGCACGGGGAAGTCGTTGCGGATCCGCAGCACCTCGGCGTCGTCCATGGCCGGCAGGGCACGTTCCAGGGTGGCTGGCGTTGTTACTACGGCCAAAACGAACTCCTTGAGATGCCAACTGTTGACTCTCAATTGTCCCACAACGCAGCTGTGGCGGCCGCCCCGGGGGGACGGCCGCCACAGTTTCTCCGGGCTTCAGCCTGCGGAAAGAAGGGCCGGCGACGGCTGGGGGGAGAGTCTCGGTCTCAGAAGACTCTGACGTCGCCGGCCCCGTCTGGAGCCGGCCCCCTTGGTGGGGAGCCGGAACTTTCGGGAGACCTGGTATGCGGGCTGTCCGGCGGCGGTTTCCCCGCTGCTTTCCTTGCCTGCTTAAGTAAAGCGTCGGAGCCCGGACGCGTACACGAGTAGCTTGTACTCGACTTTGAAACGGGTCGGTACTGGGTCCGCCGGAGCCGCGGACTGCAGGCCCGCCACAGGCACACGGACATGCCGGGTCCGGCCGGAAAAACCCGGATGCGCCCGTGCCGGGCACACCCGGGTGCTGTACTACTTGGGCAGGGCGGACTCGAGCTCTTCGCGGCTGCGGACGCCGAGCTTGACGTAGGTCCGGTAGAGGTGGCCCTCCACGGTGCGGACGGACACCATCAGCTTCTGGGCGATTTCCCGGTCCGTGTACCCCTGGACGGCCAGGCCAACAATGTCCTGTTCGCGGCGGGTCAGATGGACGGCCGGGGCGGCGGCGATAAACCGGCCTTCCCGGAACCGCTCGCCCAGTTCGTGGTCGCATTTTTCCCGCTGGGCCACGGCCTGCCGGGACCGGCGCCGCTCCCCGGCCTGTTCCAGGAGCGTACTGGCCCTGGCGTATGCCTCACGGGCCAGGTTGACGAAGCCGGCTTCCTCCAGGGCGGCTGCGGTGTCCATCAGGGCATCGCCGTCGCCCACTTCCCAGCCGGCAGCCAGGGTCAGCATGGCGCCGGCCCACCTTCCGTCAACGGTGCGGGCCACGTTCTGCACCATCGGGATGACGGAAGGGTCGCCCAGTTCCCAGCACATGGCGAGCAGTTCAAGGAGCGTGCCGGTCCTGCCGGCGGCCTCGGCGGCCGTGACCAGTGTGTGGAGGGACGCGAGGCCCTTCCCGTCCCTGGCCAGGTACTCCGCTGCAGCGGCGCAGTGGGCGGCTGCCAGGAGGTCGTGGGCCGGGGCCCCTGCCACGGCGTCGCGGCAGTCCCGCTCCAGCCGCTGCGCCTGGGCGGTATCGCCGAGGCGTGCGGCCACATAGAAGCCGAGGGACGCGCCGAACCGGAAAAGCTGCAGCGGGTCGTTGAGCCGGAGGGCCTCGACGGCGGGCAGCAGCACCTGGTAGGCGCGTTCCATCCTGCCCTGCCGCAGCAGCGAGTAGCCGCGCAGGATCTGCAGGCTGCCGTTGAACACGGCGTGCCCGGGTGAGTGCGCCGAGGCGTAGTTGTTCAGCTCGCGTTCCGCGGTTTCCCATTCGCCCATGGCCAGGTAGGCGCTGACCAGCCGGCCCAGGACCAGTTCCGGGAAGAAAAACAGGCTGCCTTCAAGCGCGGGAAGCTCGGACGCCGCCATCAGGGCGGCTTCCACCCCCTCATCGGCCCGGCCCGCGGCGGTCAGGGCGTGGGCCAGCAACGCCCCGCCCATGGCATGCAGGGGCAGGCCGGTGGCACCGTCAACAGCGCTGCCTGCTGCGGTACCCACTTCCGCGGCGAGCCCGGCGGCGTCCAGCTCACCACCGCTGCGAAGCAGGGCCATCAGGGTCAGCGGCCACTGCGGCGTCCCTGCCACACCGGTAACCGCCACCGCCTCCTCGGCGAGGCCCGCGAGGGACTGGCCGTTGGCCTGGTGGGCGAAGGCACGCAGCAGCAGCACGGCAGGGCCATCGGCGTGGTTGAGCAGGGCCTCCCAGCAGCCGTCCAGCAGGGATGCCGCTTCCAGGTAGTACCCGTCGTTGAAGAGTGCCCGCGCCTGGATGGCCTGTGCCAGCGGGATCAGCGCCGGGTCCTGGACCTTTGAGGCGATCATGCGGGCGCTGGTATTGCTGAACCGGTCCAGGGCTTCCCGTGAGGCCTCGATCAGCGCGGCGTCAGGGATCCGCAGCCCGCACTCCAGGGCCCACTCCACGGAACGGGTCCGGCCTTCGCCGTGCAGCAAGGTATCGGGCAGGTGCGGCCGGGTTTTTTCGAGCAGCTGCAGGCTCCTGGACACCGAGATGGTGTTCCTGATGGTTTGGGCCAGGAGCACGTTCCCCAGGGACAGTTCGGCCGGAATCGATGGGTGTTCCACCACCACCTGCTGCTCCAGGAGCGAGCGGACCACGGCGGCTCCGCTGATGTCCTCGATGGCCTTGCGGCTCACGGGACCGGCCAGGGCGACCAGTTTCAGGGCTTCCTGCTCGTCCTGCGGGCGGCGGAGGTGCTCCTTGGCCACCACTGAGCCGATTCGGTCCCCGTCGGAGGGCAGTGGGCCCAGCAGGATCCAGATCCCGTTCCGTTTGGACAGCACCCCGGCCTCGGCTGCATCGTGCAGGAGCGCATCCAGGATGCGGGGGTTTCCGCCGGATGCGCTCCAGACCGCATCCACAGTGGCTGCCGGGACGGTGCCGTCCAGTACATGCGCCAGCACTTCCTCGATCTGCTCCCTGTTGAGCAGGCGCAGGTCCACCCGCTCGGCGAGGCCGTCGTACCAGAGCTGGTCCAGGGGCCGCGGCAGCCCGGGCCGTGGCCTGGCGGCGGCCACCACGGTGGCCCAGCCGGCCGAGATCAGGTCCGCCACCACGCCGGCTGAGCCCTCGTCCAGGTAGTGTGCGTCGTCCACCACCAGGAGGACCGGCGCTCCGTTGACGGTTTTCAGTTTCTCGAAGTACGTCCACATGGACCGCAGCACTGCCACCGGGGAAATCGATTCCTCCGCCGTGAGATCGGCGGTGTAAGGGGTCAGGACTCCGAACGGAACATTGGAAAGCGCGGAACTGCCGTGCATCTGCAGGACATTGAGTTCATCCGACAAACGCTCAACGATCCCGTCCGTCAGCGATGTTTTACCGAGGCCCGGACCCGCCATAACGTAGACCGCCTGGCTGGCACGGTTGCGGATGACCGCCGTGATCCGGTCGAGCGGTTCGCGCCGGCCCGGTAGGGCGCGGTGCGGGCCTGCGGTTTTGGAGCCGTTAGACAAGTCCAGTCAGATCACCTCTGGAAGTTACGCCGAGCTTGGTGAAGACCTGGTACAGGTGGCCTTCGACGGTTCGGACTGACACGCCCATTTCAAGGGCGATGTCGCGGTTGGAAGCGCCCCGCCCGGCCAGGCGGGCAATTTGGCGTTCCCTGCTGGTCAGCAACGGGCTGCCGCTGCTGGGCACGATGGGCAGGTTGGTGACGGTGGCAGCCAGGATGTCCAGCCGGGCCTGGGCTGTCCGGGCGGACGCGGCATCCCCGTCCTGGCGGGCAAAATCGACGGCGAGGGCCATGCACCTGGCCTCGACGGCCTCCAGTTCCAGGGTGGCAGCGATTTCGCCTCCGGCCAGCAGGGTTTTTGCGTCCTTGGTGCGGCTGCCGATGGCGATAAGCCGGGACACTTCGGCCAGCGGCCCCTGGCGGTGCGCCGCGATGTCCTCGAGGAGCCGGAACTCGGGGTCGCTGCCGTTGACGGTGGCCGCCAGCAGATACAGGCCGGCCACGGTGAAGCGCTCGTCGGCAAGGTTTGCCTCGGCCGCAAGTTTGAGGGCGCCGGCGGCGTCCGGATCGCCCAGCCAGCGTCCGGCCACCAGGGTGCAGAAGGTAATCACGCATTCGGTGGCGAAGTCCGCCGTGCCCGGCACGCGATGAAGTTTGGCGAGGTATTTCCTGGCAGCAGCAGGGTTGCCGATCTGGGCGTAGGCCAGTGCCGTGGCGGAATACGCGCAGCGGAGCCCGCTCTGGGTGGGATGGATCTCCAGCTGTGCCACAGCGGAGATCAGCGGTTCGAGGGCTTCGGTTCCGCGTCCGGAGAAAGCGTAGGCAACGCCGACCGCCAGTTCGTGGGCGGAATCCTGCTGCGAGATGCGGTTGGGCTCCTCGGTGCTTTGGGGACCCAGGAAGTCGATGCAGCGCCGCCACTGCCCGGCCAGCAGCAGCACCAGGTAGGCATCGCGGGTATACCGCTCGCGGATGCCAACAACGTGGGAGGCGTCGGTGAGCTGGCCGCCCAGCTGCCGCATCAGGCTGAGCGCTTCCATCTCCCGCCCGGTCAGCGCCCGGGCTGTCATCAGGATGATGGCGGCGTTCATCCGGAAGCCGGTGTCCGGGTTCCGGGCGGGGTCCGCGGCGTGCTCCAGGGCGGGAATGATCGCAGCGTAGTTGCCCACAAACGCCTGGTATTCGAAGTCGCTCAGGGCGATGCGGTTGACCGCCACGGCGACCGGGTCAGGCCAGGCGGCAGCGTTTCCGGCGGCGGCCAGCCGGTCACGGGCCTGCACCAGGAGGCCCGGGACGGCCCGGGTCTTCTCCGGGATCCAGAGCATCACCTGGGACGTTGCGGCGATGACCTCGGCGTATTCCGTGGCGCCGAGGGCGTCCAGCTCCGCAGCGGAGATGCCTTCAAGGGTGGCCAGGGACTGGAGCGGGAGGTCCAGCTGCAGGTAGGCGGCCGCTTTTTGGCGCTGCGCCGGAACCCACAGCGGGTGGCTGCGTGGCAGCATATCGGCGTACGCCAGGGCGGTGCGCGGGTCAAAGAGCTGGACAGCTGCTGCTGCCGCCGCGAAGGCCAGGCCCGGGCTGAGGTCCGCCTCGCACTCATGCGTCCAGGCGGCGAAGGCCAGCAGCTCCTCCGTGCTCATGCCGGCGGGATCAGGTTCCGCACCGCCCAGGAGCATGCTGCGGAGCTCGCGGCGACGGGCGATGCTCAGCCAGGTCCGTACCACGTCCCCGATGTACTTCTCGCGGAGTGTCACCCAGCGGTGGTCGGATCCCTCGATTTCGAGGAGGCCTTCATCCTCCATGTCCGCCACCACGTCGGCGCTGAAGATGGCCGTCAGGCGGGACAGCTCCACACTGCGGGCGCAGGACAGCATTTCGATGACTTCGCGGGTTTCAGCGGTTTCCCGGGACCATCTCGAGCGGACAATGTCGTCCAGGCTGGCTGCGCCGTCCAGCACCACCTTGTCCCGGAGGGTCCAGACTTCATCGGAGAGGACCAGGTTGCCGGAGTGTTGCTGCTCGGTGACCAGCGCCTTGAGCAGCAACGGGTTTCCGCCCACCATGTTGTGGTACGTGGCGACCAGGGACGCGGAGACCCGGTGCCCCAGCAGCGACAGCAGCACCTGGCGGGTCTGGAGCTCATTGAGGTTGTCCAGCCGTACTTCGGTGATCCGCCTGTCAGCCAGCAGCCAGTGGAAATCATCCGGCAGGTCACTGGTCCGGGGCGCCACGGCAACGATCTTCGCAGTGCCGGTCAGCAGGACGTTCAGCAGCACGCCGGCGCTCATGTCATCGATACCGCCGGAAGTATCGAGGGTGATGATGCACGGCCGCCCGGCAGCGTCGCTGCGGATCAGGGATGTGATGCCGCGCAGGATCGCGGTGGGCGAACCCATGTAGGCCTGGGGCAGGCGGGCCAGCAGGAAGGACAGGCAGCCGTAGGGGGCACTGGAACCGGCAGGGGCGCTGCGGAGCTGGAGGGACCACACGTCGGGGCCAAGGTCATTGACGGCGGCGCGGGCCAGGGAGGACTTGCCCACACCACGGCTGCCGGTGATGACCACGCCCAGGGAGTCTTCACTGGTCAGGGCGCTACGGACGGAATCGAGGTTGGCGCCGCGGGCGGGAGCGGACCACTGTTGGATCCCGGGCATGGCAGGAGCCTGGCTGCGCAGCCCGGCCCCGTTCGGCGTTGACCCACGTCCCCAGCTCAGTGGCTCGATTGACATGCACTATCCCCTACATCCAGCGGTAACGGGATGTAGCTCCATTGCTCCCCCGCATAGGAAGTACAGTACCCCGTCGCTGAGACAAGGAAACAGGTGGTACGCGGAATAAGTTCGCGTGTTGCTAGCTTGCAGGCTTCGCCGGGTGGAATTTCTGCTGCGCGGCCATCAGCCCGTCCCGGACCAGGGCGTCCACCGCATCCGCCGCTTCGTCCAGGAGGAACGGCAGTTCCTTTTTCTCGGCGGTACCGAAGTCCCGCAGCACAAAGTCGGCGGTGTCCATGCGTCCCGGTGGCCGGCCCACGCCCACCCGGACCCGGAGGTAGTCCTTGGTGGCCAGGGCCCTGGAAATGTCGCGGAGGCCGTTGTGCCCGCCCTCCCCGCCGCCGGTCTTCAGTTTCACCGTATTAAAAGGGATGTCGATTTCGTCGTGGACTGCCACGACGTGGTCCGGGTTGATCCCGTAGAAGCCGGCCAGGGCCGCCACCGGGCCGCCGGAGACGTTCATGTAGCAGAGCGGTTTTGCGAGCACCACCCGCGGACCGCCGATGCCGAGCCGCCCTTCGAGCACCTGGGCCCGCATTTTGGAGCTTTTGAAGTTTGCACCCATGCGGCCGGCGAGCTCATCAAGCACCATCTGGCCAACGTTGTGCCGGTTGGCCTGGTACTGGGTTCCGGGGTTGCCAAGGCCGGCGATCAGCCAGGTATCGGTCATGGGATCATCCTAGGTCGGGCTGCGGGTAAATACCTGTGGCCGGACCCCCAGTGGGGATCCGGCCACAGGCGGGACATACCGGTTGTTACTCGGCTGCTGCCGGAGCTGCAGCGGCGTCTTCGGCTTCGTCTTCTTCGATCTCGATGGCCTCGGAGATGTTGACAACGAGAGCTTCGGCATCGGTCAGCAGGACCGAACCCTTGGGCAGGTCCAGGTCCGAAGCGTGGATGTGCTGGCCTGCTTCGCGGCCTTCGATGTTGACCACAACGGAGGTGGGCAGGTGGGTTGCTTCAGCTTCGAGGGAGACAACCGTCAGTTCGAGGTTGTGGACGGTACCCGGAGCGGTTTCGCCTTCGAGGTGCACAGCCACGTCAACGGTGACCTTTTCGCCCTGGCGGACGGTCAGGAGGTCGATGTGCTCGATGATCTGCTTGATCGGGTCGCGCTGGACATCCTTGACCAGGGCCAGGTGGCCTTCGCCGTTGATGTCCAGGGCCAGCAGGGCGTTGGCCGTGCGGACGGCCAGGGTGGTGGCCTTGGCCGGCAGGGTGATGTGGATCGGCTCTGCGCCGTGGCCGTAGATAACGGCGGGGATGAGGTTGGCCATCCGGGCGCGGCGGGCGTAGCCCTTGCCGAATTCGGTGCGCAGTTCTGCTGCGAGTTTCTGCTCAGACATGGAAATCTCCTTGAATCCTAAACGGTGTTCAGCAAGGGCGGAGGTCTGGTGCGACCTTCAACGCCAGGCGGCCGGAAGGCCTGCAGGAGAAGAGGTGGAACAGACCCAGTCGATTACGGAGACCATCAGCCGGCTTCCCGGTTGCTCTCCCTCGCCAAGGTATCGCTGGCAAGCTTACCAGCGCGGGGGCCCATTCCTGAAAACGGGCCGGGCCCGGCCGGCAGATCCTGCCGGGCGGGCCCGTGGGCGGCGCTGCTAGGCGTTGCCGTCGAAGAGGCTGGTGACCGAACCGTCGTCGAACACTTCGCGGATGGCGCGGGCGATCAACGGTGCGATGGACAGCACCGTCAGCTGCGGGAACCGCTGGGACGCGTGCAGCGGGAGGGTGTTGGTGACCACCACTTCCCGGGCGCCGGACTCGGACAGGCGCCGGGCGGCGGGCTCGGAGAACACGGCGTGGGTGGCGGCGATGATGACGTCCTTGGCCCCTGCGTTCTTCAGGACCTGCACGGCCCCCGAGATGGTTCCGCCGGTGTCGATCATGTCATCGATCAGGACGCAGGTGCGGCCTTCGATCTGGCCCACCACGGTTTTGGACACGGCCTGGTTGGGGACCGTCAGGTCACGGCTCTTGTGCACAAACGCCAGCGGCGCGCCGCCCAGGCGTTCCGCCCACTGCTCGGCGACGCGGACGCGGCCGGTGTCCGGGGAGACAACGGTGATGTTGTCCTCGTTCACGCGGGTCCGGATGTAGTCCGCCAGCAGCGGGATGGCCATCAGGTGGTCCACGGGGCCGTCGAAGAAGCCCTGGATCTGGGAGGTGTGCAGGTCAACGCTCATGATGCGGTCTGCGCCGGCGGTCTTGTAGAGGTCAGCCACCAGGCGGGCGGAGATCGGCTCGCGGCCGCGGCCCTTTTTGTCCTGCCGGGCGTAGGGGTAGAACGGGGACACCACGGTGATCCGCTTGGCCGAGGCCCGCTTCAGCGAATCGATCATGATCAGCTGTTCCATCAGGTGGTTGTTCAGCGGGGCCGGGTGGGCCTGGATGACAAACGCGTCGGTGCCGCGGACGCTCTCACCTGCCCGGACGTAGATCTCGCCGTTGGCGAAGTCGTAGGCGTCGATGGGCAGCAGTTCGGTGCCAAGCTCCTGGGCGATTTCCCGCGCCAGCTCCGGGTGGGCCCGCCCGGTGGCGAGCACCAGCTTCTTCTCGCCGTGCGCCGTAATTTCGCTCATTATTACTTGCCCTCTTCTGTAGATGCCGGGGTGGTGGAGGTATCTGGGGTGGCCGCCTGGGCCAGTTCGGCGGAGCGCGTTCCAGGCCGGTTGGCGGGCACCCAGCCTTCGGCGTTGCGCTGCGCAGCGACGCTGAGCACCAGCGCGCCGGCGGGGACGTCCTTGCGGATCACGGCGCCGGCGCCGCTGTACGCGCCGTCGCCTACCGTGACGGGGGCAACAAAGACGGTGTTGGAACCTGTCCGGACGCCCGAGCCGATCACCGTGCGGTGCTTCTTTTCGCCGTCGTAATTGGCGGTGATGTTGCCGCAGCCGATGTTGGTGTCCTCGCCGATTTCGGCGTCGCCCGCGTAGCCGAGGTGCGACAGTTTGGAGCCGCGCCCGATCGTCACGTTTTTGGTTTCGTAGAAGGCACCGATTTTGCCGGTCTCGCCAAGGACGGTACCGGGCCGCACATAGGTGAAGGGCCCGACGGCGGCGCCCGCGCCGATCACGGCACCGGAACCGTGGGTGCGGGTCACCGTGGCGCCCTCGCCGATGGTGACGTCCGTCAGGGTGGTATCGGGGCCCACGACGGCGTCGCGCGCCACGTGGGTGCGGCCGTGCAGCTGGGTGTTGGGCAGGATCCGGACGTCCTCGTCGAGCGTTACGGACGGGTCGATCCAGGTGGTCGCCGGGTCAACAACAGTGACCCCGGCCCGCATCCAGGCTTCGACGGTGCGGCGGTTCAGTTCAGCGCCGAGCGCCGACAGCTGGACGCGGTCGTTGGCGCCTTCAACCTGCCAGCGGTCGGTGGTGGCCACCGCGGCGACCCTGCCGCCGGCTTCACGGGCCAGGCCCAGCACGTCGGTCAGGTATTTTTCACCCTGGGCGTTGTTGGTGGTCACGTGGCCCAGCGCGTCGCGGAGCACGGCGGCGTCGAAGGCGTAGATGCCGGAATTGACCTCACGGATCAAAAGCTCGTCCGCTGACGCGTCCTTGTGCTCCCGGATCCCGGTGACGGTCCCGTCGGCGGCGCGCAGGATCCGGCCGTAGCCGGCGGCGTCGGCCAGGACCGCGGTCAGCACCGTGACGGCGTTGCCGTCGCGTTCGTGCGTGGCCACCAGTTCGGCGAGCAGGGATCCGGTCAGGAGCGGGACGTCGCCGTAGGTCACAACCACGGTGCCGGCCAGGCGCTGCTGTCCGTCCAGCGCCTGCACGGCGGCTTCCACGGCGCGGCCGGTTCCGGGGACCTCGTCCTGGTCCACGATCAGCGCTTCCGGGTCCAGCCCGGTGAGGTGGCCGGCCACCAGGTCACGCTCGTGGCGGACCACCACAGCGAGCCGGCGCGGGCTGATGCTGCGTGCAGCGTTGAGGGCGTGCCCAACCATGGACAGGCCGCCGATTTCGTGCAGGATCTTCGGGGTACGGGATTTCATCCGGGTGCCGGCGCCTGCCGCCAGAACGATCACGGCGGCTGGGCCGGCATTCTCAGAAGTCACGTACGGGCTCTCCTCGTTGGTTGCTGGCCCGGGGGCCGGCCGACCAGGCGGCGCGGCGCCCGAAGGCCATCCTGCTGAACGATCTCGTCAAGCAGTTCCGCCCATAGGATTCGAACCTATACTCCACGGCTCCAAAGGCCGGGGTGCTGCCATTACACCAGGGCGGACCATGCCGTAGGCGCAAGGCCCGGACACAAGTCCCTATTTTGCCATGGGTCGGGGGCGGTGCGCGACACGGCCCGGCGCGGGTGCCGCGGGGAAGACTGGAATCCCGGTGCCGGGCGGTGGTGCATGATGGAAATGTGAGCAACAACCCGCCCCGGACGCGAATGACCGGCCTGCAGCGCCGGACCCAGCTGATCGGCGTCGGGCGTGGGCTCTTCGCCGCCCGTGGACTGGACGGCACCACCATCGAGGAAATCGCTGCGTGCGCGGGCGTGTCCAAACCGGTGATCTACGAGCACTTCGGCTCCAAGGAAGGCCTGTACACGCAGGTGGTGGACTTCGAGTTCCGGATCCTGCTGGCAGCCATCAACGACGCCCTCACCCAGGAAGCCAAGCCCCGCGTCCTGGTGGAACGCGCCGCCCTGGCCCTGCTGACGTACATCGAGGACCGGACCGACGGCTTCCGGATCCTGATGCGGGACGCGCCTCCGTCCCAGCCCGAAGGCGCGTTCTCCACCCTGCTCTCCCACGTCACGGCCCGGGTGGAGCACATCCTGTCAGACGAGTTTTCCCGCCGCGGCTTCAGCGGCCGGGACGGCGCCATGTACGCGCAGATGCTGGTGGGCATGGTGGCGATGACCGGCCAGTGGTGGCAGGACAGCCGCCAGCCGGACAAACACACCGTCGCCGCGCACCTGGTGAACCTTGCCTGGAACGGCCTGACCGGCCTGCAGAAGGACCCGGAGCTCCGCAGCGAAGGGTAGGCGCCGGGCCTACTCCCCCAGGACCTCCAGCGCTTCGAGCCATTCAAGTTCAATGCCCTCGCGGTCCCCGGCAAGGTCCTTGAGCTTCCTGTTCAAGTCGCCCATCGCGTCGAAGTCGTTCGCCGCAGTGGCCTTGACCATTTCGTCGTGGATCTTCTTTTCCTGCTGCTCCAGCTTGCCCAGCTGCCGTTCGATCCGGTTTTTGGCTTTCCGGGCATCCCGCTTCTCGGCTTCCGAGCGGCCCGGGGCGGCAGGCGCGGCGGACCCGGACGCACCGGTCACGGGGTTGCCGCCGCCGGTCACGGTGGAGCCGGCGAGTGCCGATTCGCGCAGTTCCAGGTACTGGTCCACCCCGCGCGGCAACGCGCGGATCTTCCCGTCACCCAGGAGCGCCATCTGGTGGTCGGTGACGCGTTCGAGCAGGTAGCGGTCGTGGCTGACCACCACCAGCGTTCCCGGCCAGCCGTCCAGGACGTCCTCGACGGCGGCAAGGGTGTCGGTGTCGAGGTCATTGGTGGGTTCATCAAGCATCAGGACGTTCGGTTCGCCCACCAGGAGCCGCAGGAGCTGCAGCCGGCGCCGCTCGCCGCCGGAAAGGTCCTTGACCTGGGTCCACTGCTTCTGGTTGGTGAAGCCAAGCTGTTCCACCAGCTGGCCGGCGGTGAATTCCTTGCCGCCCACGTCGAAGGAGCGCTTTTCCCGCTCAATGACCTCGATGACGCGCAGGTCGGAGACGTCGTCGAGCTCCTTGACTTCCTGGGTCAGGACGGCGCTGACCACCGTTTTGCCACGCTTGACGTTGCCCGAAGTGGGCTGGATTTCGCCGTTGAGCAGTTTGAGCAGCGTGGTTTTGCCGGCACCGTTGACGCCCACCAGTCCCAGGCGTTCGCCGGGGGCGAGCCGGAGGGTGATGTTGTCGAAGAGTTTGGCTCCGCCGCCGTCCAGGAGGTCCAGGGACACGTGTTCGAGGTCCAGCACGTCCTTGCCCTGGCGGGCGGTGGCCATCTTGCTCAGCGCCATGGAATCGCGGGGTTCGGGGACGTCGGCGATCAGGGCGTTGGCGGCCTCGATCCGGAACTTGGGCTTGGCGGTCCGGGCGGGGGCGCCGCGCCGCAGCCAGGCCAGCTCCTTTTTGACCAGCTGCTGGCGCTTGCTCTCCACAACGGAGGCGCTTCGGTCACGCTCTGCGCGGGCCAGCACGTAGGCCGCGTAGCCGCCGTCGAACGGGTCGATGATCCCGTCGTGGACTTCCCAGGTCTTGTTGCAGACTTCGTCGAGGAACCAGCGGTCGTGGGTGACCACCAGGAACGCGCCCTGGTTGGCCCGCCACCGGGTTTTGAGGTGTCGGGAAAGCCAGGCGACGCCCTCCACGTCCAGGTGGTTGGTGGGCTCGTCGAGCATGATGACGTCGTGGTCCTCGATCAGCAGCTTGGCCAGGGCCACCCGCCGCTTCTGGCCACCGGAGAGGGCGTGGACGTTGGCGTGCCAGTCCACGTCCGAGACCAGGCCCCCCATGATTTCGCGGATCTGCGGGTTCCGGGCCCACTCGTAGTCCGCCTGGTCCCCCACGATGGCAGCGCCCACGGTGAGGTCTCCGTCCAGCACGTCGCTCTGGTCAAGGTAGCCCACGTTGACCTCGCTGCGTTTGGTGACGCGGCCGGAGTCCGGGGTGGACCTGCCGGCCAGCAGGCGCATCAGGGTGGACTTCCCGTCGCCGTTGCGGCCCACCATGCCGATCCGGTCCCCTTCCTCGAGGCCGATGGTGATGCCGTCCAGGACGGTACGGGTTGCGAACGAAACACTCAGGTTCTCGCCGCCAAGAAGGTGTGCCAAAGGGAACTGCTTTCTGCTGCGGGGCTGAAGATCTACAAAAGGGTGTCGGAAATGATGCGGGCCCCGGGGACGGGGCCGTGCACTGCAAGGGCCGCGTGGCCGTAGCGTCGAAGATCCGTGGCCAGCGCTTCCGCCGCGAGGGGGTCATCGGCGAGCAGTGCCACGGTGGGGCCCGAACCGGACACAAGGCCGGCGATCGCTCCGTGCGATTCGCCGAGTCCCAGCGTATCGCGCAGGGCCGGGGCCAGGTCGATCGCGGCGCGTTGCAGGTCGTTGATGAGGACCCGGCTCAGGGCGTCGGCGTCCCCTCCCCGCAGGGCGGTGAGGATTCCCGGGTCGACGCCGGTGGGCTCGGCGGCCACGATGCCCTCGTCGGCGCGCAGCCGGTCCAGGGTGCGGTAGACGTCAGGGGTGGCCAGGCCGTAGTCGGCGGCCACCAGGACCCAGTGTGTCTGGGCCTTGGCCAGCGCGGGTGAGAGCTGGTCGCCGAGGCCAAGGCCCACGGCCGTGCCGCCCAGGAGCGAGAACGGTACGTCCGCGCCGAGTTCGGCCGCGAGGTGCGCGAGTTCCTCGCGGGAGAGTCCGCTGTTCCACAGCGCATCGCAGGCAAGGAGGGTCGCGGCGGCGTCTGCGGAGCCACCGCCCATGCCACCGGCCACGGGGACCCGTTTGGTAATCTCCAGGTGCACGCCGGTGGCATGTTCGGAAACGTCCGCCATGATGGCGGCCGCCCGGTAGGCGAGGTTGCCGGCGTCGAGCGGAATGTCAACGGCGTCCAGGTCCAGGGAGCTTTCCGGGCTGAGGCTGACGGTGATCCCGGGGCTTTCGGTGCTGGTGGCGGCCACTTCCTCGTAGAGGGACACTGCCAGGTAGACGCTGGCCACCGAGTGGTAGCCGTCGTCCCGGAGCGGACCGACGTTGAGGGATACGTTGATTTTCCCGGGCGCCTTGACCCTCACGGTGCGGGCCGGGAACCGCCCGGGGAGGGCGTTCATGACCGGGCCGCCTTGGCTTCCGCGATCCTTGCGAACGCGGCGACGTCGATGACCTCGCCCCTTGCTGTGGGGTCCACGCCGGCAGCCACCAGGCAGCGTTCGGCTTCGGGCGCGCCGCCGGCCCAGCCGGCCAGGGCAGCCCGGAGGGTCTTGCGGCGCTGGGCGAAGGCAGCATCGACGACGGCGAAGACCTGTTCGCGGGTGGCAGTGGTGGCGGGCGGCTCGTGCCGGGTGAAGGCGACCAGCCCTGAGTGGATCTTGGGTGCCGGCCAGAAGACGTTCATGCCGATCACGCCGGCCTTGCGCATCCGGCTGTACCAGGCGGCCTTGACGGACGGCACGCCGTAGGTTTTGGACCCGGGGCCCGCAGCCAGCCGGTCCGCCACCTCATCCTGGACCATAACCAGCCCGTGCTGCAGGCTGGGGAAATGCTGGAGCAGGTGCAGCACCACGGGGACGGCAACGTTGTAGGGCAGGTTTGCCACCAGCGCGGTGGGCTGGACGGGCAGTTCCGTCACCTTCATGGCGTCGGCGTGGACCAGATGGAAGGAGCCGGCCGCGGCGGGACGCCACTGCGCCACCGTTTCGGGAAGTTTGGCTGCCAGGACGGGATCGATTTCGACGGCGACCACGGCCGCGGCGGCGTCGAGGAGGCCCAGGGTCAGCGACCCGAGCCCGGGCCCGACTTCCAGGACCGTTTCCGCCGGGCCCACGCCGGCAGCTGTCACGATCCGGCGGATCGTATTGCCATCGATGACGAAGTTCTGGCCCAGGGTTTTGGTGGGCCTGATCCCGATTTCCTCCGCCAGCCTGCGGATGTCGGTGGCACCGAACAGGGGTGCGGGCGCGGCGGGGATCGGTTCAGTCACCTGAGTATCCTATCCCGGGCGGCGCCGCGGACCTGCCCCGTTAACGGCAGCAGCCGGCCCCGGTGGGTACCGGGGCCGGCTGCTGTTCGCCTGCTGGCGGGGGTGCCTGGCTATCCGCCGGCGGCCCAGCCGCAGCCCCACGGCTGGAGGCCGCGCTGCGCATAGACGCGGTTGGCGATGTCGATCTGCTGGGCCTTGGTGGCCAGGCTGGCGTTGGGGGCGTAGGCGCCGCCGCCGGAGCCGATCCAGGTCCGGACGTCGAACTGGAGGCCGCCGTAGTAGCCGTTGCCCGAGTTGATGCTCCAGTTGCCGGTGGATTCACACTGGGCGATCCGGTCCCACATACCTTCGTTCATCATGCCGGGAGCTGCGGCTCCGGTGTTGCTGCCGCCCGCAGCAGCTGCGGGTGCAGGCGCTGCCTGGGGCACCGGCTTGGGCTTGGTACCCACGGTGATCTGCTCCGTGACGGGCTGGACGGCCACAGTCTCGGAAGCCAGGGTGCGGGACGCTTCGCGGCCGTCCACCAGGACCAGTTTGAAGGTCTTTTCGTTCTTGCCGGCCACTCCGGCCTGGGTCACGGTCTTCTCGCCCACCAGGACGTTGGCGTCCTCGGCTGTGACGGACTCGAAGGGAATCTCTTCGCTGGTGACGGCGGTCTGGCTGGTGTCAACGCGGGAAACCTTGATCACCATGTTGTTGACCACGGGGGCGTTGGCCGGCTGGGAGGTGCGGTCGTTCTCACCAAGGGTCAGGCCGGCGTCGTCCAGGACGGTGCCCACGGTTGCGGCAGTGGTGGTGGTGGCGGAGGCTTTACCGTCCGCGACGATGCTGACGCTCTTCGGCGTGGAGATGGACACGTAGGAGCCTGCGAGTGCCAGCTGGGCGTCCTTGGGGGCTGACACCGAGGAGGCGCTGGCGACGCCGAGTTCGGTCACGAGGCCGGCCACGTCCTGCGCGGTGGTGTTGACCGTCTGCTCGGAACCGTCCAGGCTGACCTTGACTTCCTTGGCCTGGTTCACGTTGATGACGGTACCGTTGCGGACCGACGAGTCGACGTCGGGGGAGATCCGGTCGGTGGACTTGAGGTCGAAGTCGGCGCCCTTGACCACCTGGCCCACAGTGCCGCCGAAGGTCTGCACCGAACTGACTTTTCCGTCAACATTCAGCGTGACCGTTTTGTTATTTCCAACGAAGGCTACGAGCCCCGCAACCAGCGCGCACAGCACCAGAACCTGTGCACCAACCTTGACGACGCTCAACTTGCCGTCTGATGTGAAGTACTTGACCACGATTGCCCGTAACTCTCGGTCCATCCGGGCACGGGGAAAAACGCAATAAAATGCCCGGAACCACCTGGAATACAGGCAGTCCGGGCACCGTCGCGCCGCCACATTCCAGGCCCGATTGGCGCGGGCGGAAGCCCGCGCAGCCAGTCATGGAAGGAAAAATGATTTACCCGGTGGCCTTCCCCGACCCCGGCTAATATCTTTCCACTGTAACCGTAGCGTTATAAACCAGCCAACAAATCTGCATACCTGGTATTCCTGAATGGATGCTGGACAGGCCCTTCCTAGGTCCAGGATCCGTAGGCCCGCACGGTATTTTCGCTGATCTCGGTGCAGAGCCGGGCCAGGTCGGTTCCTGTCAAACCGGCCATCGCCCGGACCGTGTAAGGCACCATGTAGCTCGCGTTGGGGCGCCCCCGGTGTGGATGCGGAGTGAGGAACGGGGCATCCGTTTCCACCATGACAAGGCCGGGATCAGCCACCGCGAGCGCTGCACGCAGGTTGTCCGCGTTTTTGAAGGTCAGAGTGCCGGCGAAGGACATGTACCAGCCTTTCCGGTTGCAGATCCTGGCCAGGTCCGCATCGCCGGAGAAGCAATGGAAGACCACGCGCTCCGGGGCGCCTTCCTCTTCCAGTACCTGCACCACGTCGTTGTGGGCATCCCGGTCGTGGATCTGCAGGGTGAGGTCCAGGCGCTTGGCAATGTCGATGTGCCGCCGGAACGAGTGCCGCTGGGCGGCCAGCCCCGCGCCCTCGGTACGGTAGAAGTCCAGTCCGGTCTCGCCGATGGCGCGGATCCTGGGATGGGCTGCCAGTTGCTCGATTTCCGCGAGCGCACTTTCGAGTTCGCCGCGGCCGGCGTACAGCGGGGCGTCGTTGGGATGCAGCGCCACTGCGCCAAGCAGCCGGCGGTCCAGTTCCACCGCCTGCACCGTGAACCGCGACGATTCCAGGTCGCAGCCCACCTGGACGGCGCCCTGCACGCCCACGGCCGCGGCTGCGTCCATGGCTGCCCGGACCCCCACCGGAGCCGGCCCGTCCGGAAAGTCCAGGTGCGTGTGGTTGTCCATCACCGGCACCGGCAGCGGCTCGGGAGCGGGCGGAAACCCGCGTTTTGTGGAGCCCTGGGCTTCGGCTGCCGTCCCTGCGGCGGGGTCCAGGTAGGCGGCGGGGGTCTGCGGAGTGCACATCGTCCCAGCCTAGCGGCCGGAACGGCAGGTATTTTTTGTCGGAACTCTCTGTCTACCGCGGCAGTTGTGTTAGTAGTCTGGGACGAACAGATGCGAACGCCCACCGACGGGCGAAGGCAGGCTTGCTGTCCCGTCCGGGCGAACCCCTGGGCTGAAAGGTTGCCGATGGAATCCCACCGACGCACTGCCGATGGAACCGCTGCGAACCGCAATCCGGCGGGCCTGGCGGGCTCTGTCAGCGCCCTGAACGGGCACCGGCCTGCGGCGCTGGACGACGCGGCGTTCCACGCTGCCGCGCAGCGCATCCTCACGACGGTCAATACAGTGATAGACGGCAAATCGGACGCCGCCCGGCTTGCCCTGACGGTGCTGCTGGCCCAGGGCCACCTGCTGGTCGAGGATGTCCCCGGAGTGGGGAAGACCCTCCTGGCCAAAACGCTGGCCAGGAGCATCGACTGCAGCGTCAACCGGATCCAGTTCACCCCGGACCTGCTGCCCTCGGACGTCACCGGGGTCTCCATCTACAACCAGACATCCCGGTTGTTTGAGTTCCGGCCCGGGGCAGTCTTCGCCAACATCGTGATCGGCGACGAAATCAACAGGGCCTCCGCCAAGACCCAGTCGGCGCTCCTGGAATGCATGGAGGAGCACCAGGTCACCGTGGACGGGCACTCCTACAAGCTCGACGAGCCCTTTATGGTGGTGGCCACGCAGAATCCCATCGAGATGGAGGGCACCTACCCTCTTCCCGAGGCCCAGCGTGACCGCTTTATGGCCCGGATCTCCATGGGCTATCCGGACATGGACGCGGAAATCCAGATGCTGGAAACCCACCAGTCCGCCTCTCCCCTGGCCAAGGTCACGCCGGTGGTCACCACCGCCGAGGTCGCCGCCATGATTACCACCGTGCAGGACGTCTACGTGTCCCAGGCCGTCAAGGAGTACACCGTGTCCGTGGGCCGGGCCACCCGGGAAAGCCCGCTGCTCCGGCTGGGCGCCAGCCCCCGGTCCATGCTGCAGCTGCTCCGGGCGGCGAAGGCCACGGCAGCGCTTGACGGGCGCGGCTTTGTCCTCCCGGACGATGTGCTGCAGGTGGCGGAAGCTGTGCTGGCCCACCGTATCCTCCTGGACAGGAAGGCTGCCGGTGCCGGCGAAACGGCGCATACCGTGCTGCAGGGCATCCTGCAGCGGCTCCCTGTCACGCATGCTTCCGCGGGACAGCCCGGGACGCGGCCGGCCCGGAGTGCCCCAGCCTCCGGCCTGGGCAGGAACCGCTAGGCGGCGGCTCAGATGGCGCTGCTGGACCGGTTTCCCCGACATCTCCTGACCCCCCGGGGCTGGGGCATGCTGGCAGCGGGCGGGGTGGCCCTTGGAGCGGCCTTCGTTATGGGCCGCCGGGACCTGCTGACCCTGGGCATCCTGTTGCTGGTCCTGCCTTTTATCTCGCTGGCAGGGATCCGGCTGGTCAAGCCCAGGTTCCAGGTCTACCGCGAGTTTCATCCGTCCCCTGTGGAAACCTCTGCGCCCGCCACCGTCCGGCTGGCGGTGGCGCGGAAGGATCCCGGCAGCGGCCGGGCCACCATGGAGGAACGGCTGCCTTCCCGGTTCGGTGAGTCCCCCATGTTCCGGTTCCCCGCCCGGTCAGCTGCCGGCGGCACCAGCCGGTACGAATACCACCTCCGCTCGGCCCAACGCGGCCAGTTCCGGATAGGTCCGGTCATGGCCGAGTTCTCGGACCCCTTCGGCCTGTCCACGCACCGGCAGGCCATTGACGACGGCGACATCCTCACGGTCACGCCGGCCGCCGTGGTGCTGCCCCTGACAGGACTGGCCGGGGCGCGCGGTAACGACGGCATCACGGCCACCCGGATCCGGGCCAACCCCAGCGACGATGACGTTATGACCCGCGAATACCGGCACGGCGACCCCATGCGCAGGGTCCATTGGGCTGCCACGGCCCGGCACGGGGCGTTGATGGTGCGGCAGGAGGAATCGGTCACCACACCGGAGGCCACCTTGATCCTCGACCACCGGTTCGGCGCCTTCGCCGGCAGTACCGGGCCATCCCCCGCAGCGAAGCAGGCCCGGCAGCAGGCCAGGGGCGGGCAGTCGATGCCTACCAGCGACACCTTCGAGTGGGCGGTGGTGGCGGCGATGTCCATCGCCGCGCACCTCACCGAACGCAACTATGTGCTGCGCCTGCTGGACCCCAGGGGCGAGCCGGCGTTCCTGCACTCACCGTCTGCGCCGGATCCCGCTGCCGAGGAGTTCACCGGCAGCGCCGGTCTGCAGTCGATCGCCGAAAGCCTCGCCGCCATCGCCCTGTCCGGCTCCGGCCACGCCCGTGATGGCTCTTTGTGGGACTTCGCGAACCGCACTGACCCCCGAGGCGGCCAGGACGCAGGTCCGGCCCCGTTTGATGACCAGTTGATGGACAAGCTTTCCGCCCACCGGATGCGCGGGCCGCTGATCGCCATGCTGGGCCGGATCTCCGCAGAGGAAGCCCTGGCCCTTGCTCCGGCCGCCGGGTACGGCACCAACGCGTTCGCCCTGGTGGTGGCCGAGAAGCCTGGCGACCAAGCAGACGTTCTCGAGGTCCTCCGCCAGGGTGGCTGGCGTGCTGTAGCTGTGGCCCCCGCCGTCCCGGTTGCTTCGGCGTGGGCAGGCTTCGACGGGGACGACGCCGTTGCCGCCACCCCTGCGGCTGAGGTCCGGCGCGGGGCGGGGGTGGCCAGATGACGCTGGCGCCACCGCGGACCCCGGGACAGGGCCAGCAGCAGGACAACGGGGCGGGCGCCGCACCCCGCCGCGCCCTGGTGGGCCTTTTTCCGTGGGCCATGGCAGCAGCCGTTGCGCTGGCTGTCTGCGGCGCCGCGCTGTCCCTTAACGGTGTGCTCCGGGGCTGGAACTGGTATCTTCCCGTCCTGACCACGGTCCTCGTGGTCAGCTTCACGCTGGCAGCGCTCCGCGGGCTGCGCGCCCAGCCGTTGCTGGTGACGTTCGGCGGGTTCCTGGCCCTCGGCGGCATCCTGACGCTCACGTTCTTCCGCAGTTCCAGCATCCTCGGTGTCATTCCCGGCGGCGACACCTTCGGCGAACTCGACCGGCTGATCGGGCGCGCCAGCGAAACAGTGCTGTCGGAAACGGCGCCCGTGGCGCCCAACGCGGGCATTGTGATGGTTGTGTGCGCCGTCCTGGGCCTCACGGTGATCCTGGTGGATGCCCTCGCGGTGCCGCTGGGCATGCCTGCAGCCACGGGCGCTGCCCTGCTGGCGCTGCTGGTGGTCCCTGCCATGATCAAGCCGCAAAGCGTCGGTTTCTGGGGGTTTGTTGCCACCGTGGCCGGGTACTTGCTGATTTTGGGTTGCAGCCAGTGGTTTGCACCCGGTTTTGGTACGCAGACAGACGCCGCCGGCAGCACGGGACACCTGCGCCGTGCTGCCCTCACCGGCTCCGTGGCGCTGGTGGCTGCCCTGCTGGTTCCCGCCGTCATCCCCGGTTTCGACCAGGGTACGTTCCCGCAGGGCTCAAGGCTCAACCCGTGGGGCACCTCCACCGGCCTGAACCCCATGATTACGCTGGGCAACAGCCTGCGGACCCCTGACGGCACCGGACGCATCACCTATGCCACCAACGCCACGTCCCCGCTGTATCTCCGCACGGTCACCGTGGAAAATTTTGACGGCGATTCCTGGGGCCCGGATGACCGGAATGAGTCCCGGATACGGCTGGCCGGCCCGATTGATCCCGGCTACCAGGTCCTGGCCGATGCGCAGCAACGCCAGGTGACAGCCATCGACACCGGCTCACTCAGCAGCAACTACCTGCCGGCGCCTTATGCCCCCGAGACGGTGCGGGGCCTGAACGGCCAGTGGACGTGGGACCCGGCAACGCTCAGCATCAAGGGCACCGACACCACATCCCGGCGTCAGGACTACATCGTCACCTCGTCCGCTCCTGCGCTGACCCCGGCGCTCCTGGCCCGGTCCACGGGTCCCGCGCAGGACATTTCCGACACCTTCACCAGAGTTCCGGGGAATGTCCCCGCCAGTGTCCGCAGCACCGCCGAGACCGTGGCCGGCGCTGCCGGAACGCAGTACCAAAAGGCGATGGCCATCCAGAAATACCTGCGGTCCGCGGATTTCACTTATTCCCTCCAGTCCCCTGTTCAGGGCGGCTACGACGGCAACGGGCTCTCGGTGCTGGCGGACTTCCTGGAGCAGAAGAGCGGATACTGCGTCCACTACGCCTCCGCTATGGCGGTGATGGCCCGGCTCCAGGGCATCCCCAGCCGTATCGCCGTGGGCTACGCGCCCGGCCGGCTGACCGGTGAAACGGTGCCCGTGGCAGGGCAGGGCCCGCTGTCCGAATACGAGGTGGATGGCCGCGACGCGCACGCCTGGCCCGAGCTGTACTTCCAGGGCCTCGGCTGGGTCCCGTTTGAGCCCACCCCGTCCCGGGGCGTCGTTCCCACCTACGCCACCGAGGCGTCGGCGCCGGGGACGGCCGATTCGCTGGACAACAACGATGACCTCCTTCCCGAACCGGGCCAGGTCCCTTCCCCGGCCCCCAGCGTTTCCGCGGCTCCGGTCCCGCAGGACAACGGAACGGCCGACGCCGGTCCCCGCCTGCTGCCTTGGCTGCTGGGCGCCGGTGGTGTCCTGGCCGGCGGCCTGCTGCTGGCATCGCCGTTCCTGCTGCGGACCGGAATCCGGGCCCGCCGGCTCCGGCCCCGCAACGCAACTGCCGCTGCTCCCCTGGCCTGGGCCGAGCTGGCGGACCTTGGCACGGACTACGGCCTGCCGCCCGGGCCCAGTGAGACCCCGCGTGCGTACTCCGCACGGCTCCGCCGTTCCCTGCTGGGCGAACCGGACGGGATGGACCGCGCGGCGCACCTGGCTGCTGCCGCGCTGACCACCGGTTACGAGCGGAACCAGTACGGCCCGCCGGAGGCTGCAGGTTTGGGCCCGGCCAATCAGGAGGCCACAAATCCAGAGGCTGCCAATCCGGAGCCTGCCGGGCCGGCGGACCCGGCCAGCCCGCGGGACCACATCGACGCGCTCCAGGCGGCCCTCCGGGCCAACGCCGGCGGTCCGCGCCGTTTCATCGCCACCTGGGTCCCGCCGTCGGTGATGCGGCGGCTCGGATTCCTCACCGGCGCACCCTTCAGGGCCGTGGGCCGGGGTGTCCGGGGAACAGCACAGGCCGCCGCACGCTCCTGGCGGGGAGCACGCGGCGGCCTGCGGTAGCCCGGCAAGACTTTGCCGGGCTACCCGGGTTAGCCGGCGTAGGGGTCTGCGATGCCGATGTACTGCGTGTAGAGGTACTCCTCGATGCCTTCGAGGCCGCCTTCGCGGCCAAGGCCGGACTGCTTGACGCCGCCGAAGGGTGCCGCTGCGTTGGAAATAACGCCGGCGTTCAGGCCCAGCATGCCGGTTTCAAGCCGTTCACCCATCCGGATGCCGCGGTTGAGGTCCTTGGTGAAGACGTAGGCCACCAGCCCGTATTCGGTGTTGTTGGCCAGCCGGACAGCATCATCCTCGGTGCTGAAAGTGATGATCGGTGCGACGGGTCCGAAGATTTCCTCGGCCAGGATCCGGGTACCTTCGGTGACGCCGGACAGGATGGTGGGCTGGTAGAAGTAGCCGGGGCCCTCCACCGGGCTGCCGCCCAGGACTGCGGTGGCGCCGGCGGCGACGGCGTCCGAGACCAGCTCGTGGACTTTGTCGCGGCTCTTGGCGTCGATCAGCGGGCCAACCTTCGATTCGGGTTCGGTGCCCCGGGCCGTGGTCATGTCCTTCATCTTGGCGGCGAACTTTTCCGCGAATTCCGCGGCGACGGATTCGTGGACAATGAAGCGGTTGGCGGCCGTGCAGGCCTCACCCATGTTCCGCAGCTTGGCCAGCATGGCCCCTGCTACGGCAGCGTCGATGTCGGCGTCTTCGAAGACCAGGAACGGGGCGTTGCCGCCGAGCTCCATGGAGGTCCGCAGGACAGTTTCGGAAGCATCGGACAGCAGCCGGCGGCCCACCTCTGTGGAACCGGTGAAGGACAGCTTCCGCAGCCGGGAGTCCTTGATCAGCGGACCGGTGGTGGCCCCGGCGGTGGAGGTGGGGATGACGTTCAGGACGCCGGCCGGCAGCCCGGCTTCCATCATCACGGCGGCGAACAGCTGGGAAGTCAGCGGGGTGAGATTCGCCGACTTCAGGACCATGGTGCAGCCGGCGGCCACGGCCGGGGCGATCTTGCGGGTGGCCATGGCCAGCGGGAAGTTCCAGGGCGTGATCAGCAGGCAGGGGCCTACCGGCTTTTTGGTGACCAGCAGCCGGGACTTGCCGTCCGGGGAAACGGAGTAGCGGCCAAAGGCGCGCACTGCCTCTTCGGAGAACCAGCGCAGGAACTCGGCGCCGTAGGTGACCTCACCGCGGGCCTCGGCCAGCGGCTTGCCCATTTCCAGGGTCATCAGCAGGGCGAAATCTTCTGCGCGTTCGGTCACCAGGTCGAAGGCCCGGCGCAGAATCTCGCCTCGTTCGCGCGGCGGGACCTTGGCCCACGATTCCTGTGCCGCGGCGGCAGCGTCCAGGGCGGCGGCACCGTCTTCGGCGCCGGCGTCGGCGAGGCTCAGCAGGACCTTTCCCGTTGCCGGATCCTCGACGTCGAACGTCTTGCCCGAAGCGGCGGCACGCCACTCGCCGTTGATCAGCAGGCCGGTGGGAACCGAGGCCAGAAGGCTGCTTTCGCGCTCGGCGGTTACGGCCGGCAGTGCAGTGACAGTCACGATGACTCCCTCGTCAGTAGGGGTTGTTGCAACCCACGGGCGCGGCCGGAAGTGACCGGGCTCATTGGGCTGATTAACAGTCACCCTACTGCCGCGGTTTCGTCCGGGTCTACGCCTGCACGCACTGCCAAATGCCGATCCGGCTGTGCACCTGCACAACCGCAGGGCCGTGCCGCGGTGGCAGGGGGTCCGGGCTCAGCGGGCGGCGAGGACTGCCGAATAAAGTTCCCGCTTGCTGACCCTGACGTCTTCGGCGACTGCCGCCACAGCCTCCTTGAGCCGGATGCCCTGGGCCATCAGCTCGTTGACTGCGGCAACATGATCCTCCGGTGTTCCGGCTGCCTGCTCCGGGGCACCGCCGAGCACCACCGCGATCTCGCCGCGGACCTCATTGCCCTCCGCCCACAGCAGGAGCTCGCCCAGCGTTCCCCGGATGACTTCCTCGTAGGTTTTGGTCAGTTCACGGCAGACGGCGATGGGCCGGTCGGGGCCGAACCGTTCGCGAAGGGCCCGGAGCATAACCTCCAGCCGGTGCGGGGCCTCGAAGAACACCATGGTGCGGCGTTCCGCGGCGAGGTCCGCCAGCCGGGACGCCCGTTCGCCGGCCTTCCGGGGCAGGAAACCCTCGAAGCAGAACCTGTCGGTGGGCAGGCCGGACAAGGCCAGCGCGGTCAGCACTGCGGAGGGTCCCGGCGCGGCGGTGACCGTGAGTCCGGCGGCAACCGCTCCCGCAACCAGGCGGAAGCCCGGATCGGACACGGCCGGCATGCCGGCGTCGGTAACCATCAGCAGCGTGCTTCCCGCCCGCACCTGGTCCAGCAGTTCCCCGGTTTTGGCCGCCTCATTATGCTCGTGGTAGCTGATGACGCGGCCGGTCACGGTAACGCCAAGTCCCTGGACCAGCCGGTGCAGGCGGCGGGTGTCTTCGGCGGCCACGATGTCAGCCGTGGCCAGGAGCTCCACCAACCGGGCCGAGGCATCACCGGTGTTTCCGATCGGGGTGGCCGCAAGCACGATGCGTCCCACGGTTGGCGTGCCGGAATCCGGGCGGGTGCTGGGGTTAGGTTCCACGCCCCAAGCCTACTGCCGCGGCGGACTGCCAGCTGCAAAAGGTAGCATGGGGCCCGTGACGCAGACCTCCACCCGGCCGGCAGGAGCCGGCGAAGCCGCACCGGCCGCCTCTCCCGGACACCAAGCCCGCCGGCCGTGGGTGGCCCGGCCCGCCGCGGCGTTCACAGCCGAAGCGCTGCAGGCCCGGCTGCTGGGCAGCGCCGGCAGGTGGCGCGACTATCCGCTGTCGCTGCGGCTGTGGTTTGTCCTGGTCCCGGCCCTCACCACCGTGGTGGCCGGGGCGCTCCGCTTTGTCCGTCTTGGCGAGCCGCACAAGCTGGTTTTCGACGAAACCTATTACGTCAAGGACGCCTACTCCTACCTGGTCAGCGGCTATGAGCGCAGCTGGCCGGACAAGGCCAACGATTCGTTCAACGCCGGCAACCCGGCCATCCTGCTGGACACCCCCGAATACGTGGTCCACCCGCCGGTGGGCAAATGGATGATCGCTGCCGGCATGTGGCTTTTCGGGCCCGAAAATCCGTTCGGGTGGCGGTTTGCGGCCGCCCTGACAGGCACCCTCTCGGTGCTGCTGATTTCCCTGGTCGCCCTCAAGCTGTTCCGGTCCCTGGCGCTGGCAGGCGCGGCAGGGCTGCTCCTGGCCGTTGACGGCCACCACCTGGTGATGTCCCGGACATCGCTGCTGGACATCTTCTTGATGTTTTGGGTCCTGGCGGCCTTCGGTGCCCTGCTGATGGACCGTGACGATGGCCGGCGCCGGCTCGCTGCCCGGCTGGGCACGGCGGCGACGGCGCAGGGTGGACTGCCTGCGTCGGCCGTGCTGCTGTCCGGACCCTGGCTGGGGATCCGCTGGTGGCGCATCGCAGCCGGTGTCTGCCTGGGCCTGGCCGTGGGCACCAAATGGTCCGGGCTGTTTTTCCTGGCCGGGTTCGGTCTGCTGACGGTCCTGTGGGACCTCAGCGCCCGTCGGGTGGCGGGCATCCGCGGCTGGATCAGCGCCGGAATCATCAAGGACGGCCTGCCGGCGTTCCTCAGCATGGTGCCCGTGGCCGGCGCTGTCTACACCGCCACGTGGGCCGGCTGGTTCGCCTCCCGGGACGCCTACTTCCGTAACTGGGCCCAGGCCAACCCGTCCACGGAATGGGGCTGGCTGCCGGGCCCCCTCCGGTCCCTGGCCCACTACCATCTTGAGGCGTACAAGTTCCATCAGGGGCTGGGCTCGGAACACCCGTATGAGGCAAGCGCCTGGAGCTGGCTGGTGATGGGCCGGCCCACATCGTTCTTCTACGAATCCCCGCCGCAGGGCACCGGGGCGTGCGATGTGGCCAAGTGCACCTCAGCCATCCTCTCCGTTGGCAATCCGCTGATCTGGTGGACGGCCGCGGCCTCCCTGGTGGTGCTCCTCTTCTGGTGGGCCGGGCGGCGGGACTGGCGCGCCGGCGCGGTGCTGGCAGGCATGGCCGCGGGGTACCTGCCGTGGTTCATGTACCCCGAGCGGACCATGTTTTACTTCTATGCGGTCTCCTTCGAGCCGTTCCTGGTCCTGGCCCTGGTCTACTGCCTGGGACTGGTCCTGGGCAGGCCCGCCGACCCGCCGTGGCGCCGCCGTTCAGGGCTGTACGTGGTGGTGGTTTTCCTTGCGGCTGCGGTGTTGCTTTCCGCCTTCTTCTACCCGGTGTGGGCGGCGGAGACCATCCCCTACGACGCGTGGAAGGTCCGCATGTGGATGCCGTCCTGGATCTAGGGCAGGATGGCAGGAAGGACCCATCGGCGCCCCTGCCGGGGCGGTGGCAGCGGAACGGAGGCCGGCTGTGAGGGAAGCAAGCACAGCTCTGCTGGTTGAGCTTGACGCCGGCAGCAACGTCACGGACCTGCTGCTGGAGCGGCATGCGGCCAACCCGGCGCACGCGCTGTACCGCCGGAAGGGCCCCAACGGCTGGGTGGACGTGCCGGCCCGGGCGTTCCTCCAGGAAGTCCGGGCGCTGGCCAAGGGCCTGGTGGCCGGCGGCCTGGAGACCGGCGATGCCGTGGCGGTGATGTCCGCCACCTCCTATGAGTGGACTGTTGTTGACTTCGCCATCTGGTTCGCCGGCGGCGTGACCGTCCCCATCTATGAAACCTCCGCACCGGGCCAGGTCGAGTGGATCCTCGAGGACGCCGGAGTCCGCCGTGTGTTCGCTGGCACCAGCGCCCTGGCGGACCTGGTGGGCGGGGTCCTGGCCGGTTCGGACCGGCTGCGGGACCGCCTGGTGGGGGTGGTCCGGATGGATTACGACGGCGACGCCCCCAACCTGGCCAGCCTCGCCGCTGCGGGGGCGGGCGTGGCCGACACTGAGCTGGAGCGGCACCGCACCAGGGCGGGCCTGGCCGACCTGGCGTCGCTGGTCTACACGTCGGGGACCACGGGCAAGCCGAAGGGCTGTGAGATTACGCACGGCAACTTCGCCCTGGTGGCCAGGAACATTGTGGCGTTCCTCCCCGAGGTGCTCCTGCAGGACCAGGCACGGACCCTGATGTTCCTTCCGCTGGCCCATGTCCTGGCCCGTGCCGTGCAGGTGGTGTGCCTCAGTGCCGGCGCCACCCTGGGCCACACGCCGGGAGCTGCCCAACTTTTGGCGGACCTGGAAACCTTCCGCCCCACCTTCCTGCTGGTGGTCCCCCGCATCTTCGAAAAGGTCCGGGCCGGCGCCACCCACAAAGCTGCCGTGGGTGGCAAGGCCCGCCTGTTTGGTGCCGCGGCAGCCACCGCGATCGACTATTCCCGCGAACTGGACAGGCAGGGCCGGGGCCAAGGGACCGGGCCGGGCCTGCTGTGCCGCGCCAGGCACCGGCTCTTCGACAAGCTGGTGTACCCGAAGCTCCGCGCCGCCCTGGGTGGGCAGGTGGCCTTTACGGTCTCCGGCGCCAGCGCCCTGGCCCCCGACGATGCCCACTTTTTCCGCGGCGCCGGAATCCCGGTCCTCGAGGGGTACGGGCTGACCGAAACCACCGCGCCCTGCACCGCGAACACGCCCGGCATGACGCGGGTGGGCACGGTGGGCATCCCCATCCCAGGGACCACCATCCGGGTGGCGGCGGACGGCGAGATCCTGGTCAAGGGCATTGGTGTTTTCCGGGGCTATCACGCCAACCCGCAGGCCAACGCGGACGCCTTTGTGGACGGCTTTTTCCGGACCGGCGACCTGGGCGGGCTGGACGACGACGGATTCCTGACCATCACGGGCCGCAAGAAGGACCTCCTGGTCACGGCCGGTGGTAAAAACGTGGCCCCCGGTCCCCTGGAGGAAAAAGTGCGCGCGCATCCGCTGGTAGCCCATGCGGTGTTGGTGGGCGACGGAAAGCCTTTTGTGGCGGCCCTGGTGACGCTCGACCCCGAGGGGCTGGCCAATTGGTGCTCGGAGCGCGGGCTGCCGCCGTTGACTGTGGCCCGGGCTTGCGCGGACCCGGCCATCCGGGCGGCCGTGCAGGAGGCGGTGGACCAGGCAAACCAGCTGGTGTCCACCGCCGAGTCCATCCGCTCGTTCGCGCTCCTGGACGCCGATTTCACCGTCGAATCGGGCCACCTGACGCCGTCCCTGAAACTGAAGCGGGCCGCCGTCGTCAGTGGTTTCGCGGCTGAGGTGGCGCGGCTTTACGCCTGATTGGCAGTGGCCGCTGACTCGTTGGGTGCCAGGCCGCGGCGCCGGCGGGTGGGCCACGTCAAGACAAGGGTCACTACTGCTGCCACCAGCACCAACGCACCGATCACAATGCCGGCGTCGATCCAGAACTGCCCCGGGAAGAGGCGGATCAGGGTGTCGTCCAGGCTGAACGTCCAGGTGCC
Organism: Arthrobacter sp. Leaf141; assembly: GCF_001424565.1. Classification (GTDB taxonomy): domain Bacteria; phylum Actinomycetota; class Actinomycetes; order Actinomycetales; family Micrococcaceae; genus Arthrobacter. The sequence goes on along the minus strand of NZ_LMOL01000007.1, from coordinate 128,792 downwards.
GGCCGCGAAGAAGATCCGGTGGAACTCGGTGAAGAACTGCTGCCAGCCCAGTGCGGCCAGCGTGCCCAGCCCGAGGATCAGGGCCAGCGTGGCGAGGGAACCGGCGAAAAGCGCGCGCCGGACGCCGCCGTGGCTGCGTTTACGCAGGTAGAGGATGGCGATCAGGGCCAGCACCAGCAGCAGCACGCCCGCGCCGAACGTGGACAGGATCACCACCTTAACGTCGGCCATGTGGCTGACTTCGCCGTCCTTGAACAATTTGTCGCCGCTGCGGTGCATCAGGTCACCCAGGTAGCGGGGGCCGGACCAGTTGCTCAGGTAGTCCACGGCGTAGGAACCGTAGGTCATCCTGTCGTCGGTGCTGAACCCGTACCCGTCGCCCGGGAAGCCGGGCCGGTTGTACTCCACCCAGAGGAACAGCGGGCTGGTGACGGCGCGGACAGCGAGGATCAGGAGCGTCAGGGGGTAGAACACCGCCAGCAGCACCTGCATCACGCGCGGCAGGACCGGCTTCGCGTTGGCGGCACTTTCGCGCTGGGCGTTGCGGCGTTCCACTTCCTCGTCCGGCGGCCGGACCTGGAGGGCCGAGGTAGGCAGGGGTTCCTTGAACACCGGAGAGGTGCCGCGCGCCGACGGATCAGCGCCGGAGGGCTCGACGGCGGCAGCAGCGGCTTTCCGGCCGGCCCTGCTGTCCGGCTGGCTGGGTGTGGCGGGTGTGGCGGGTGTGGCGGGTATGGCGCCGGTGGCGGTTGCAGCCGCTGCACCCGCAGCCGCGGTACCGGTTGTGGTCTGGCCTGGCTTGGCTGCAGCCGAGGGGCCCGCGGCCGGAGTGCCCGTGGCCGGCTTGCCCGTGGCCGGCTTCTTGTTGCCGGTGGGTTCGGCCGGGGAAAGCCAGGAGAACGCGGGCTCGTCGGTGTCGCCTGAGGTGTCCAGGTGGGGTTCCTGCTGAGGATCGGCGCTTTTGGCGCGGGCCGGTGTTTCGTCTTTCACAGCAGCGTCTCTTCCGTCGGTTTCCGCGCCGCGCTGGGGTCCGCTGGCGCCTGTTTCTGCACCCGAGCCTACCGTCCGCCCTGTTGGCAGGGCGAGAAACCACCCCGCACGGATTACAACGATTCAGGCAGCGATTTCCGTATAGCCTGCGTCCTCGCTGCGCAGGTCACCGCGTTCCCCGGCCAGGAAGGCGCGCCGCCCCCACACCAGGACATAGGTCCAGTAGGCCGCCAGCACGGAGGCGCCAATGCCCAGTTTCGCCCAGACGGGCAGCGGTGAGGGGGTAACAAAACCCTCCACCAGCCCTGAGACGAACAGCACCAGCACCAGACCCAGCGCCACCGTGATCAGGGACCGGCCTTCCCGGGCCACGGCCCTGCCGCGGGTCTGCCGGCCCGGGGACACCATGGCCCAGAAAATCCGGAGCCCCGCAGCACAGGCCACAAACACGGCAGTGAGCTCCATCATTCCGTGCGGCAGGATGTAGCTGAAAAACACATCCGGCTTGCCGGCGGCAACAAACATCCCGGCCGCCACCCCAACCGACTGCGCATTGCTGAACAGGATCATGGGCACCCAGAATCCGGTGATGCCCAGGGCTACGGCCTGGGCGGAGATCCAGGCGTTGTTGGTCCATACGGCGCCTGCGAAGGACGCCGCCGGGTTCTCGGAGTAGTAATCGATGAAGTCGTTGTTGACGTACTGCGCCGCCTCGGCTTCCGAGGCAACCGCCCGCAGCACGTCCGGGTTGGTGCCGATCCACACGGCGAAGGCTGCGGCGACCAGGACGAACGCGGTGCCGCAGGCAAGGGTCAGCCAGGAAATCCGGTACAGGGCCGCCGGCAGGGCAGCGACAAAAAACCTGGCAATGTCGGCCATCGGGTTGCTCCTGGCGCCGGTAAACCGCGTCCGGGCCTGGGCCAGGGTGGCGGACAGGGAAGCGGAAAGCCCGCTCTCGGGCGCCAGCGACCTGATGAGGGACAGGTGGGAGGACGTGGACTGGTACAGGGCCAGGAGCTCATCAGCCTCGGGCCCGGTCAACCTGGGTTTGTGCGCCAGCCCATGCAGCCGCGACCACTTGTCCGAGTGCACTGCCGAGAAGGCATCCATATCCACGGGACCAGCCTAACCTTCCCGCCGCTAGACTCTGAGTGTCCGCAACGTTCCGGCCGGCGTCCCGCCGGACCGCGCACCCCCGGAAGGGAACATCCGCGTGAGCTCCATCATCACCGGCGAGGCAGTGGTCCTGGAACTGCGGCCCGCGTCCTTTGGCGGCCGGGCCCTGGGCCTGTTCATCGATGTGGCCTGCCACGGTGTGCTGCTGGTGGCCATCCTGATCGGCCTGACATCGGCCGGCGGGGACCTGGACGAGGCTGCTGAGCGTGCCCTGGTCCTGTGCAGCGTGGTGTTTTGCCTTGTGGTGGTCCCGGTGGCGGTGGAAACGCTGAGCCGGGGCAGTTCGCTGGGAAAACTGGCCACCGGGTTGCGTGTGGTCCGCGAGGACGGCGGAGCCATCCGGTTCCGGCATGCAGTCATCCGCGGCCTGACGGGATTCCTGGAAATCTACCTGACTTTGGGCGGCCTGGCGTTGGCCGTGTCCTTGTTCAACGACAAGTCCCGGCGCCTCGGTGACCTGATGGCGGGCACGTACGCGGTCCGCAGCCGTGTTCCGGTGGAACGGGCAGTGCCGATCTTTGTCCCGCCCTGGCTGCGGGCCTGGGTGGAGTCGGCGGATATCGGCCGGCTGCCTGATGCCACCGTCCGGCGCGCCGCCCAGTTCCTGCGGCAGGCGGGCCGGATGGCGCCCCTGTCCCGGGCGGGCCTGGCAGCGTCGATCGCCACGGAACTGGCCGCGTATGTTGCCCCGCCCCCGCCGCCGGGCACGGGCCCGGAGGACTACCTGTCAGCCGTTGTGGCCGAACGCCGTCAACGCGAGCTCATCCGGCTGACCCGGTCGCGCCGGCGCAACGCGGACGTGGGCGAAAGGCTGCAGCGGCTGCCCTTCACCGGCTGAGGTCAGTTGTCGTACTCGGCCCACGGGATGTTCCAGTCGCCGAAACCGTCGTCGTTCGCGGCGTAGTCACCTTCGGTGTTGATGATCTGGACGACGTCACCGGTGCCGAGGTTCTCGAAGACCCAGGCGGCGCCGTCGGGAAGGAACCCGATGCAGCCGTGCGAAACGTTGGTGTTCCCGATGAAGGGGAAGGCGGAATCCAGGGCCTGGTGCAGGTACGCGCCGCTGAGGGTGAGCCGGATGGTGTACTCCACGTCCTCCTCGCCGTAGTAGGCGGGGTCCCCTGGCTTGAGGCCGATGCTTGCCGCCCGGAAGTGGTCATATCGTTTTTTCTCCATCAGGACGCCGAACCCGCGGGCCGAAGGGAAGCGCTTGTCCCCCATGCTGACCGGCAGGGTCTTGACCGGCTGGTCGTTCACGCTCAAGGTGAACGTGTGCGCGGTGGCATCCGCGACGGCCACTTTTTTGTCACCGATGGCGATGCTCATTTTTTTGTTGAAATTGGCGATCTGTCCGTTGCCCAGGTCGACGCCGAATAGCTTCATGTCCATGGACACGGTGGAGTTGGCAGCCCAGAACGTCTCGGCCCGGTACCGGACCATGGTGTCGCTGTACCAGTGGAAGGCGCCCACCTGGCCGGCGCTGCTGGTCACGGTGATGGCCTTTTCCACGGCGTCCCGGTTCAGGACGGGTTCGCTGAAGGTGACCTGCAGGGGTTGCCCGACGCCGACTTTCATGCCGTCCAGCGGGTAGATGGCGGCGTCCGCCTCGTGGGAGCTGGAAACCGTGGCGAAGGACCGGGTGGTGCTCGTTTCGCGGCCGGCGCTGTCCTTGAGGACATACGTGTAGCTGTAGTCGGTGTTGAACTTCAACGCCCCGGTTGCCGCCCAGGAGGTGCCGGCCGGATCGATGCTGCCGTCCACTGCCTCGCCGCCGGTGCTGGTCAGGGAGACCCGTTCGATGGTCCCGTGGTCAACCTTGAGGGACACCGGGGCCGCCGGATTGACCTCCTTGGCGCCGTTGGCCGGTGCCGCGTCAACGCTCACGGGCGTGATGACGGGGGCGGCGATTCCGGGGGACGTCCGGGCTGCGGAGCCGGCCTCTGACTCCAGCGGGGTCCCGGCGAGTCCCGGCGCTACGGCAGCAAACACACCGCCGGCGGCGGCGAGCAGGCACACGGTGGCCACCACCAGAATCTTCTTGACGTTGCCCTTGCGGCGGGGCTTGGTATCAGGCTCCATACATCGATTCTAGGTGGTTGCAAGGAACCCGGGTGCCAGCGGGCACCCGGGTTCCTGGTGGCACGGCTTCGCCGGGCACCGGCGGCGGGACCGCCGGTGCCCGGGCCGTCAGTAGCGGTAGTGCTCGGGCTTGTACGGGCCTGCGGCGTCGATGTCCAGGTATTCGGCCTGGTCCTTGGACAGTTCGGTCAGCTCCACGCCCAGGGCGTCCAGGTGGAGGCGGGCCACCTTTTCGTCCAGGATCTTGGGCAGGACATAGACCTGGTTTTCGTATTCGCGCTCGTCGGCCGGCTGGTCCTTCTTGGTCCACAGCTCGATCTGGGCGATGGTCTGGTTCGCGAAGGAGTTGCTCATAACGAACGACGGGTGGCCCGTGGCGTTGCCGAGGTTAAGCAGGCGGCCCTCGGACAGGACAATGATGGACCGCTCGGAGTCCGTGCCTTCCGAAAGGACCCATTCGTGGACCTGCGGCTTGATTTCGACCTTTTTGACGCCGGGGATCCGGGCCAGGCCGGCCATGTCGATTTCATTGTCGAAGTGGCCGATGTTGCCCACGATGGCTTTGTTTTTCATGCCCGCCATATGGTCGGCCATGATGACGTCCTTGTTGCCGGTGGTGGTGATGAAGATGTCACCGAGGGCCAGGACGGACTCCAGTTTTGCCACCTGGTACCCGTCCATTGCCGCCTGCAGTGCACAGATGGGGTCAATCTCGGTGACGATCACGCGTGAACCCTGGCCGCGGAGGGCCTCTGCCGCGCCCTTGCCCACGTCGCCGTAGCCGCAGACGACGGCGACCTTGCCGCCCATCAGCACGTCCGTGGCGCGGTTGATGCCGTCCGGGAGGGAGTGCCGGATGCCGTATTTGTTGTCGAACTTGCTCTTGGTGACCGAGTCGTTGACGTTGATGGCCGGGAAGAGGAGCTTGCCCTGCGCAGCGAGCTGGTAGAGGCGCAGCACGCCCGTGGTGGTTTCCTCGCTGACGCCCTTGATCGTGCCGGCGATGCGGCCCCACTTCTGCGGGTCGGCGGCGAGGGAACGGCGGATGACGTCCAGGAAGATGACGTGCTCGTCGGAGTCATTGGCGTCCGCGGCGGGGACAGCGCCTGCGGCTTCGAACTCAACGCCCTTGTGCACCAGCATGGTGGCGTCGCCGCCGTCATCCAGGATCATGTTGGGTCCGAGGTCCGGGTTTGTGTCCGCACCGGGCCAGGTGAGGATCTGCTCTGCCGTCCACCAGTACTCCTCCAGCGACTCACCCTTCCAGGCGAAGACCGGGACGCCGGCGGGCTGCTCCACGGTGCCCGTGCCCACAACGACGGCGGCGGCGGCCTCGTCCTGGGTGGAGAAGATGTTGCAGGAGGCCCAGCGGACTTCGGCGCCGAGGGCGGTCAGGGTCTCGATCAGCACAGCCGTCTGCACGGTCATGTGGAGGGAACCGGCGATCCGGGCGCCCTTGAGCGGCTGGGTGGGACCGAATTCCTCGCGCAGGGACATCAGGCCCGGCATTTCGTGTTCTGCGAGGCGGATCTGGTGCCGTCCGGCCTCTGCCAGGGAAATGTCGGCAACCTTGTAATCAAAAGTCATAGTGGTCCTTAATTCTGGATCTGATGTGCTGGTTCCGCGCTACGGCGCGGCGGTGCCGGCGGGATCGTGCTGGTCCGAGCCGGCCCTGGTGGCTGCGGCGAGCAGTTCCGGCGGCAGGAGCAGCGGGATGCCGTCCTGGATGGCGTAGCGCGGCGCAGCGCCGGCTTCCCCGGCGTTGGTGGCCACCAGTTCCTCGCCCTCCTGGACCAGGGGTGAGCCGGTCACGGGGCAACGCAGGACTGACAACAGCTCGGGACTGATCTTTGGCATTTGTTCATGCTCCCTGGCGGGCGCGCTCGCGCCGGTAGCGGACTGACGTACAGCGTCCAGCCTACCGCCCGCCGCGCCTCAGGACGGTTCCCGGAGGACGCGCAGGTGGCCCCTGCGGGTTCCCTCGGTTCCTGCCGGAGCTTCCAGTGCCGTGTGGGGGCCACGCTGGGCGGAAGGCCGCTGCTGCGGGGAAGGCTGGGCTGCCGCCTCGCGGACGGCGTCGGCCAGGGCGAGCAGGTCGTCGGGGCCTGGCTGCTGCGGTGTGGTGGGCATGGCCAGACGGAGTACTTCCCAGCCCCGGGGAACGGTCAGGGAGCCGGCGTGCTGGCTGCACAGGTCATAGCAGTGGGGTTCGGCGTAGGTGGCCAGGGGCCCGAGGACCGCGGTGGAATCCGCGTAGACGTAGGTCAGCGTCGCTACCGCTGACTGGCGGCAGGCGGATCTTGAACACTGACGGATAGCTCCCACGACAGCCCAGACTACCGGGCCGGCAGCCGGAACCCGCGCATTGGCGCGCGGCCGCGCGCATCGGGCTGCTCCGGCGATCCTGTCGCGTAATCCAGGTGCCGGGTTTACAGTCAATGTATGCAGTCATCGAACCAGGAATCAGCATTTACGGTCCGGTTGGCTGACCCGGAAGCCCACAGGGATCCGGGCACCGGATCAGCAGGCCGCGGCTTCACTGCCCGCCGCCGTAACCGCCACGGGCGTGGCCTGCGCGGCGAGGTGATGCTTCCCGCCCACCCCGGCTACCGCACCCGCTCGGACCGCTTTGATGACATGGTGATGGAATCGGCGCAGCGTTTGCACGACATCTGGGGGAAAACCCTGGACGGTGTCCGTTTCGGGGTGGATGAGATTCCGCCCAACCTTGAGCAGTTGGCGGCCGCAGCTTCCCCCGTGCCCATGGGCGCGTCCGCGCCGGCCACGGCCGACGACGGCCCCATGATCACCGTGTACCGGCGGGTGGTGGAGCAGGGCACCGCGAGCTCCGACGAACTGCAGGACCTGGTCCATGATGTGGTGGTGGAGTACACCGCGGAGATGCTGGGCGTGGCACCGGAAACCCTGGACCCGGTGTACCGGCGCCGCTACTGAGCCGCGCCGGCCCCGACAGCCTCGGTCAGTAGCCCAGTGCCACCGGAACGCTTTCCTGGCCGGCTGCCGCCGGCATAAAGGCCAGCGACGAAATGTCGTTCCGGCCATCCTGCTGCAGCAGCAACGCCCCGTACGCGGCATCCCCGGAAGCGGAGACAACGTAGCCCACAACGTCGGCGCCGTCGGTCTTCTCCGGAATGGTGATGGCCGCGGTGGTGCCGCCGGCAATGTCCGCCGTTGCCGGGGCCCGGACCTTGCCGTCCGACGTGACAGCGGCGTAGGTGATGCTGGCGCGCGCGTCGAGGGCCCCGAATACCAGTTGCCGGACGCCGCCCAGCGGCACGGGCACGACGTGCTGGCTGCCGAGCCGGACACCTGACGGCGCCCAGGCCACGTCTGATTCCTTCTCTGCGTCGACGCCCCGGCTCATCCGCGCCGCGGCCACAAAGGAGACATCCGAGGATGCAGCAACCGTGTATTGGCCGGCCGGGACGCCGGCCAGCAGCACCTCGGTGACGGCGCCGGCCTTGGCGGTGACTACGCCGCCGTCGGGCAGTGCCTTCTGGCCGTCCCGCCCGTACAAGCTGATCTCCACCACGGCATCTGAAGGGCCGGGCACTGTGAGCTGAAGGGCGGGGCCGGCGTCGTCGTAGCCGGATTTTCCGGTCATCGCTGTGACTGCTGCGGGGGCCTGGATGTCGACGCCGGTCATGACCTGGCGTGTGGACGGTGCGGCTCCGGGTGCGATGAAATCGACGCCGCCGGGGGTAAGTCCCCGGAGGACACTTTGCTGGATGACGGCGGCCACAGGTCCGCCCGCGCTGCGGACGTGGACGCTGAGCTGTTCTTCGGATGGGGCCAGGCCGGCAAGGATGACCGAACGCGTGGCTCCCGGCGCCACCAGGAGGCCGCGGCTGCCCGGGGCCTGGATCTGGCCCGAGGCACCAAAAAGTTCAAGGCTGACAGTGGCCGGCGTGGTGGACGCGTTGGAGAGCACCAGGACGGATGTCCGCCCTACGGTGGTCCGCGCTCCGGCCAGCCACTGGTCATTGGCTGGCTGCTGGCAGTTGGTGGCGGCCATGCCGCGAAGGTCACCGTCAGTGGCGGAGAACTTCAGGGCAGCAGCCGCCGATGCCTTCTGGTTTGCGACGGGGTCGGCCTGGAGCACGGAGGCCTGGTCCGTGGCACGGCCGGCGACGATGCCCGCAAGGGTTTCCTGGGGGGCGCTGTCCTTGGCGGGTGCGCCTGGCTCCTTGGCAATTTCGACGGCGGTGGCCCCGTCGAGGCGGGACAGCCGGCTGGCAGGAAGCACGCCGGCTGACCCCAGGACCACTCCCGTGACGGTGCTGGCCGCGGTGGCGGATTCGGGGCTGAACTGGGGGTCGGTGCCGGCTTGGGTGCCCTCGAGCAGACGGGCGGGCCCGGGGCAGACGCCAATGCTGGTGCCGGCGGGAACGGTGGCCGCCACAGCCGCCAGGTCGCGGTTGGACGCGGGGCCCAGCAGGGACCCTGCGGCCACCACGGCCCCTGCGGCTGCCAGCACCAGCGCGGACGCGGCAAATCCTGCCGCCGCGGCCTTGCGCCGTTTTCCGGCGGGACGCACGGGGGCCTCCGCCGGGGTCCCGGCCGCCGGGGCGGGGGGTTGCGGAGCTGTGGGCTTGGCCGGTGCTGTGGCCTGGCCCGCTGCGGGGGTGGTGTTCTCACGCATTCTGTTGTTCCTTACGCAAAGAGCCCTCGCCACGTGAAAGGCCGGTCCGTGGCCGCGGCGCCGGCAGTGGGATGGCCAGCAGGATGGTCAGGCCGATCACCGTCAGCTGGGCTATTCCGGCCCAGGGCCCCCAGGGGTTTTCGTAACGGACAGTCAGTTGGCCGGCGGCGGTGGGAAGGGCAAAGGCCTGCGACCAGCCGGAGGTGGCGGTGGGCAGCTTTTGGCCGTCCAGCCACGCGCTCCAGTGCGGATCGGCCCGTTCAGCAAGGACAAGCAGCCGGCCGTCCGGCCCGGCAGGGATTGCGGCGTCGACGTCGGTGGCTGCGGACGGCACCATGGCAATCGCTGCCCCGCCGCCGTCGACAATCCTCACCCTGTGGGCAACCTCGGCAGCCTGGTTGGCGGGCTGGTTGAGGGGCGTGATGCGCCACAGCCAGCCCATGTCCGTCTGGCCCACCGCGACGAGTCCGGGCACGGCGTCCATGCGGCTCGCGGTCAGCTGCGCGGCGGAATCGGCGGCGCGGAGCACCACAAACCCGGCTCCCAGCTGTTCCAGGTCCGCGCGCGGGTCCACGCCCTGGCCCGCCACGAGCGTTGCCACAACCCGGCGGATCGAAGCGGTCACGCCGTCGTCGTCGCGGACGGTTTCGGCGCCCGGCGCGCCGATGATGTTCCGTGCTGAAGCGATCGCTGACAGGCTGTCCAGCGTGGTGCCGGCGCCGCGCTGGAGCGCAGCATCGATGGTGCCGTCGTCGCGGGTGCTGATCAGGAGGGTCCGGGTTTGTTCCGGACCTGTCCCCCGGTCGATTGCAGTGGCCGGCAGGGTCCGCGGGGTGGCGGGAACCACCAGCCGCGGGGTGCCCAGCGGCTGGCCCTCGGCGTCTGCCGCAGGCGCTGCCGCTGCGGCGGGATCCGTGCCCAGCAGGTTCTGGGCGGACCAGGCGGCCATGCCGGCGAGGGGGCCGGCCAGGACCAGGACCAGGCCGGCGGCCACGGCCACCCGAACCCCTGCCCGCTTACGGGGATTGTGGGCGGCGGCACGGTCGGCCAGCGAGAGGAGCTGCTCGGCGCCGAGCAGGCCGGCGCCCAGCAGGGCAAAGGCCGCTGCCGAGACGGCGGGCCCGGTAAACGGCACCACCAGGGTGTCCGCGCCGGCGGCGGTGGCCACCTGGCCGGCGAGCCAGCCGCCGGCAAGGGCTATCGCGGCTGCTGACCACAGTGACCGGACCGTTTTGGCGCGGCGGCCTGTGATGAACAGCCCCACAACAGCGAGGAGCAGGATGGGGACGGCAACCAGGCCGGCGAGCACCGGGGCCCAGGGAACAATGCCGCCATCGAAGACGTAAAGCCCGGCCAGGCCGCCGTCAAGGCCGAACCGCAGGGGCTGGCCCAAGAGCTGCTGCCACAGGGGTGCGGCTTCGAAGGCCAGGGGCAGGCCTGGATCGGCGAGGAGGGCGCGGGGCCGGTCCAGCACGGACAGGCCAAACGGAATGAACAGGGCAGCGGCGGGCAGCAGGGCCCACCACACGGTCCGGCCGCGGCGGCCCAGCAACAGTCCGCACAGCACCACCACGGCCACGGCAGGCACCAGCAGTGCCGGCGCCGAAGCCGCGATGACGGCCAATGCCAGGCCGGCGGCGGCCGCAGCTGTCCAGGACGGGGTGCCGTTGATGCCGGGCCGGATGGGTGGCTTGTTTCCTGTCCTGCGGTCGCCGGGGGCGGGCATGGTGAATCGTCCGTGGCCTACCGCTGAGCCTGTGGCCCGGAGCAGCGCGAGGGCAAACAGGGGAATCATCAGGTGCGCGATCAACGCACCGGCGCGGCCCTGGTTAAGTGCCACCTGCAGGGCCGGGGCAGCGGCCCAGGCCAAAGCGGCGGCCAGCCGGAGCCTGCGGCGGACGGTAAGGCCGCCGGCCGCGAACCAGGCAGTGAGTCCGGAAAGCGGGGTGCTGAGCAGCAACAGCCACGCCAGGGCGGCGTTGGCGTCGCCGCCGCCGATGACGCCAAGGACCCACAGGACGTATCCGAAGGGGTCGCCACGGCCCGGCAGCCCGGCGCCGAGGCCCACCCACCAGCTGGAGGCATGGTGCCAGATGTCGCCCAGGCCGGCGGAGACGGGGATCAGCGCACCACCGGATACGGCGTCGGCGCGGAACAGGCCGGCGAGGCCAAGCAGGGCGGCGACCGCGGCGACAATAACGGCAGCAAGGGCGCCGTTGCCCACCCAACCTCGCTTGGTGGTGGCCAGGGCGGCAAAATCATCAGCGGCGTCTCCGGTGGGCTGGTTGGCCAGCGGATCGTGTTCCAGCTCGTCCGCCGGAGTGTTGTCGGATCCCAGCGCCTCCATGAGGGACCGCCGGTGGCTCCACACCTCCCGGCGGGGGGTCTGCAGCTTCCGGATCACGGAACGCCGGATCCTCCGGGTTTTCCGCGCAGCCCCCCTGGCGCGGGCAACGGCCCGGGGCCGGGCCAGGGCAGCGCAGGTCGCGGCCAGCTGGGACAGGCCGTACCCGGGATCCTTGACCAGGATGCTGAGGACGAACTTGAAGAGGCTGCCCAGCAGGGCGCCAACAGCGTGGACCGGGACCAGCCAGGCCGGTGCGTGCTTGAGCCGCAGGTGGACCTGGGCTTTCCTGGCAGCGGCAGCGTTGCCCAGGGCATGCGGCCGGTGGGCCACATGGAACATCCTGGCCGAAGGCACCACCACCACGCGGTGCCCGGCCAGGCGGTTGCGCCAGCAGAAATCGACGTCGTCGCCGCTGCCGGGAAGCGCCGGGTCGAAGCCGCCCAGCTGCTCCCAGACGTCGCGGCGCACCAGCATCCCGGCGGAATTCACCGCGAAAGTATCACTTCGCCCGTCGTACTGGCCCTGGTCCAGTTCCTCGGCGTCAATCAGGGTCAGCCGTTCAGCCCAGCGGCTCGTTGAAAGGCCCACGTCAATGAGGTGGCGTTCCGCGTCCCAGTCCAGCTGCTTGCAGCCGGCCACGGTCACGGACGGCGCCCGCTCCACTGCCATGAGCAGCTCGGCCAGCGCCTCCGGCGCCGGCGCGGCGTCGTCATGGAGCAGCCAGATCCACTCCGGGCGTGCGTTTTCGGCGGCGGCATGCCATGGCGACAGCCCGGCAAGGCCGGCCTGCACGGCAGCGCCCATACCGCCCTTGACCCGGTCATGGGCCACAACGTGCGCGGCGCCGAGGGCCCCGGCAAGGAGCTGCTGCGATTCGTCGCGGGAGCCGGCATCCACACCGATGGCGCGGTCAACCGGCCGGGTCTGTTCCGCCAGGGCGGAGAGGGTCCTGGGGAGATAGGCACTGCCGTTGTGGGCGACCACAACGGCAGTGACATAAACGTCCTGAAGAATTAGACTGCCCGCTTCCTAAGCCGCCGGCGCTCGCGCTCGGACAGGCCACCCCAAATGCCAAACCGTTCATCGTTGGCCAGCGCATACTCAAGGCACTGCGACCTTACGTTGCACGCACCGCAAACCTTTTTGGCGTCCCGGGTTGAGCCGCCTTTTTCCGGAAAAAACGCCTCGGGATCCGTCTGGGCGCACAAGGCGTCAGTCTGCCACCCCAGCTCCCCTTCGTCGTCGAAGTCCTGCTGGAACGGCAGGCCCAGCCATTCCGGCTGCGTCGCGGCGGAAATGGCCAGTTCCATGGGCGGGTCGAGTTCGTCCTCGGGATCCGCGCCGCTGGAGAGGGCTTCATGGGCTGCCAGGAACGCGGTGGCCTGCTGGTCAAGGCTGCCGCCGGAATTCCGGTTGTAGCGTTCGGCGGCGTCAGGATCTGCAGGATCCACATACCAATCGCCGGGCACGCCCCGTGCACGGTATTTGGCTGTCGCCTGACCGGCGACAATGCCATCTTCCTGGATTCGCTCTGCTTGCCCCACGGCGACCCTCCTGCTGTTGCGGCTACTGCCTGGATACGTGGACACTCGGTTGTGTGCCGGTATTTACGCAGTTGCCTTAGATATCTAATTACACGTGTGTAACTTGGGTGAGTCAAGCCGGAGCCGGGATAATAATCACTCCGAACCCCCAACGCGCGCACGCCACGCCGATCATTTCGTGGCGTGTCGCGCGGCCCTCATGCAGGTCAGCGCGGTTCCCGGCAGTTGCGGCCCTGATTTCCCGGCAATCGGGCACCTTCGGGCAACGCCCCGCCGGGATGGACGTCACTCCGGTGAGAGGCAAGTCACAGGCCCCCTGCGCCGGAATGGTCCCGGCCTGCTGGCGCACGGAGGGCTGCCCGGTGGCAGGATGGAGTCATGACTACTCCGGCGTCCCACCTGATGACCAGCCTCCGTTCCGGCAATGCCACAGCGCCGCGGCTTACCTGGTACGGCCCGGACAGCGAACGCGTGGAACTTTCCGGCAGGGTCCTGGACAACTGGGTGGCCAAGACCAGCAACCTGCTCCAGGACGAACTGGACGCGGCTCCCGGGATGCGGCTGAAACTTGACCTGCCCGCGCACTGGAAGTCAATGGTGTGGGCCCTGGCAGCCTGGCAGGTGGGTCTGGAAACGGTCCTGGACGGGGCGGACGCCGATTTCCTGGTCACGGCGGCCACCGACCCGGTCGAGGGCCGGTATGACGCCGTAATCGCCGTTGCCCTGCCTGCCCTGGCCATGCGCTGGCCGGGCACGCTGCCGGCAGGCTGGGTGGATTACGCCGCCGAAGTGCGCTCCCACGGTGACGTCTTTATGGCCCATGCCGAGCCGGACCCGGCGGCCTGCGCCATCCGTGCCGGCGGGGGCGGGGTACACAGCCAGGCTGGGCTGCTGGAGGGCTTCGCACTCCCCCACGAGGACGGCGCAAGGATCCACCTCGCCGCCGGGGATGGCCTGGAAGGCGCCCTTGCCGGCGCACTGGGCGCCTGGCAGCGCGACGGGTCGGTGGTGCTGACCGCACCTGAGGTTGAACTGACGGACCACCTGCTGGCTACCGAACGCATCCACGGCAACTAGGCCACAGCGGCCCTGCCCGCGCGCATTCGGGCTGGATCAGGGCCGGGACGGTCCGCCCGGGGTGCTGCCCTGATCGGCGGCCGGAGCCTGCCCGCGGTGCTGGTGGTGGAGTTCGATCAGGTCATGGTCGTGCGAGAACTCGGGTTCCTGGTCCAGTTCCTCGTTGAAGACCCAGAACCGGTAGGCGAAGAACCGGAAGATGGTGCCCAGAACAAGGCCCACAACGCTGCCCGCGATAAAGAGCGAGGGCTTGTCGTTCAGTTCCAGGACGTACTTGGCGAACCACACGCAGCCGGAGGCGATCAGCAGGCCCACGAAGTTCATCACGGCGAACAGGACGGCCTCGCGCACCACGTTGGCCTGCTTACGATGGCGGAACGTCCAGAACCGGTTGGCCACCCACGAGAAGATGCTGGCCACGATCGTGGCGACGGCCTTGGCCCAGACTTCGCTGCCGTGCATGGGCCCCGTGAAAAGCCAGATGAAAATGGCGGAGTCAATGACAAACGCCACACCGCCCACGGCCCCGAATTTGGCAACTTCACGCCAAAAGAGTGAGGCGAGCCCCCGGATTCGATCTGCAAGTGCGCTAAACATGACCCTCCATGGCCGTCTGAACTATGGGCCACACGGCCAAACGACTATTTTAGCCCCCAAACACCCCCTCCGGCCCCTCCGCCGCCGCCTTCCCCGGCGCAGATTGGTGGAAATCTTCGGCGTAGAGCGCCCGGGAAGCCGGGATCACGGGCTGTCTTCGGTAGGCTTGCCCATGTGACTTTTCCAGTAATAGGCGTGGTTGGCGGCGGCCAACTGGCCCGAATGATGGCCCCAGCCGCAACCGCACTCGGCTTTGAACTCCGTGTCCTGGCAGAAAGCGGGGACGTTTCGGCAGTCCCGGCGGTCCGGACCTCACCGGTGGGTGACTACAAGGACCTCCAGGCCCTGCTCGGCTTTGCCGAAGGCGTGGACGTGCTGACCTTCGACCACGAGCACGTCCCCACGGCGCACCTGCGCGCCCTCCAGGACGCCGGGGTCAACGTCCAGCCCGGACCGGACGCCCTGGTCCATGCCCAGGACAAACTGGTGATGCGTGCTGCCATCGAGAGGCTGGAACTGCCCAACCCCGCGTGGGCCTCAGTGGACGGCATCGCCGACCTGGTGGCCTTCGGGGAGGACAGCGGCTGGCCCGTGGTGCTGAAGATGCCCCGCGGCGGGTATGACGGCAAGGGTGTTCGGATTGTCGCGTCCGCGGAGGAAGCCGCAGAAACCGCTGAGTGGTTTGCCGCCATGAGCCCGCTGCTGGCCGAGGCCAAAGTGGAATTCACCCGCGAACTTTCGGCCCTGGTGGCCCGGACTCCGGACGGCGAGTCCCGGGCCTGGCCCGTGGTGCACACCATCCAGGTTGACGGCGTCTGCGATGAAGTCATTGCCCCGGCCCTGGACATCCCGGTGGAGGTCGCCGCCGCTGCCGAGGACGCGGCCCTGCGGATCGCCGCCGAACTCAACGTGACAGGCGTCCTCGCCGTCGAACTTTTTGAAACCCCCGGCTCCGGCCCCGGGTTCCTGATCAACGAACTGGCCATGCGGCCGCACAACACCGGCCACTGGACCCAGGACGGTTCGGTGACCAGCCAGTTTGAGCAACACCTCCGGGCTGTTTTGAACCTTCCGCTCGGGTCCACCGACGTGCTGGCACCGGTAGTGGTGATGAAGAACTTCCTGGGCGGCGACAACCAGGACCTGTTCTCGGCGTTCCCCCTGGCGTTGGCCAGCGAACCGGCCGCCAAAGTGCACTGCTACGGCAAATCGGTCCGCCCGGGCCGCAAGATAGGACACGTGAACCTGGTGGGCACGTCCGCGGCGGACGTTGATTCCGTCCGCAGCCGCGCCTCGCTGGTGGCGGGCATCATCCGTGATGGCCGCGTCCCCGCCGGGGAACCGCAGCAAACATTCGAGGAGAACCAATGAGCGCCAAAGCCAACCCCGCCGCCACACCGGCGGCGGCCCCCCTGGTGGGACTGGTCATGGGTTCCGACTCCGACTGGCCCGTGATGGAAGCTGCGGCCGAAGCCCTGGCTGAGTTCGGCATCCCCTTCGAAGCTGATGTGGTTTCCGCACACCGGATGCCCACCGAGATGATCAGTTACGGCAAGTCCGCCCACGAACGCGGGCTCCGTGTGATCATCGCCGGCGCCGGCGGTGCCGCCCACCTGCCCGGCATGCTGGCGAGCGTCACTCCGCTGCCCGTGATCGGCGTCCCCGTTCCCTTGAAGACCCTGGACGGGATGGACTCGCTCCTTTCCATCGTCCAGATGCCCGCCGGTGTACCGGTGGCCACCGTCTCCATCGCCGGCGCCCGGAACGCGGGCCTCCTGGCTGTCCGGATCCTCGCAGCCGGTACCGACGATCTGGCAGCCTCCCTCCGGACCGACCTGCTCGCATTTGCCGAGGAACTCAACGCCGTGGCCAGCCGCAAGGGGGCAAACCTCCGGCAGAAAGTCAGCGAGGTCTTCGCGGACCCCGCGGGCTCCCCCCGGGGCAGCCACTAGGACGCGCCCATGGCCAGCAGCAAAGCACAGCACGAAGCCACCGGCAGTGGCCTGACCGATCCCGTCCGGTTCCCGGCCGGCGCCGCCCCCGCGGTCCGCACCAAGCGGGCCTTTGTCCTGGTGCTGCTGACCCTCCTGGTTCCGGGCAGTGCGCAATTGGTGGCCGGCGACCGCAAACTGGGCCGCACGGCCCTGCGGGTCACCCTGTGCGCCTGGGGGCTCGTGGCCATTGCCCTGCTCCTTGCCGTGTTCAACAGGAGCCTGCTGATCAACATCCTGGCCAACCAGTTCGGTTCACTGCTGGTGGTCATCCTGCTCGTCGCCCTGGCTGCCGGCTGGGCGGTCCTGTTTGTCAACACCCTGCGCCTGATCCGCCCGGTCCTGCTGGCGCCCAAGGCGCGTCCCGGCGTCGCCATTGCCCTCGTCCTGTCGCTGGTCCTGGGCAGCGGTACCCTCGCCTACAGCGCCTACCTGCTCAACGTGAGCCGCAACGCGATCGGGAGTATCTTCTCTGCCGGCCCCGCCATCGAACCGGTGGACGGCAGGTACAACTTCCTGATGATGGGCGGAGACGCGGGCGATGACCGCACCGGCCGCCGCCCGGACAGCCTCTCCGTCCTGAGCGTGGATGCCAAAACGGGCCAGACGGCCATCATCTCGGTGCCCAGGAACTTCCAGAACGCACAGTTCAGCGAAGGGTCGCCGATGCGGGACATCTACCCGGACGGTTACAACTGCGGCGACGAGTGCCTGATCAACGCGATCAACACCGAGGTCACCAACAAATACGCGGACCTGTACCCCGGCGTCGCTGATCCAGGGGCGCAGGCCACCATGGAAGCCGTCTCCGGCACCCTGGGCCTCACGGTCCAGGCCTATGTCCTGGTGGACATGGAAGGTTTCGCCAAACTCATCGACGCCATGGGTGGAATCAAAATCAAGGCCGGTGGCTGGGTGCCGCTGAGCGGTGAGGTCATCGATGAGGCGAACGGCATCCACGGCATGCCCATGGGCTGGATTCCGGCCGGCGAACACCGCCTGAACGGCGACCTGGCGCTCTGGTACGGCCGGTCCCGCGAATTTGTGGACGACTACGCCAGAATCCAGCGCCAGCAGTGCATCCAGCAGGCCATGCTCAAACAGCTCGACCCGGGCACGCTGCTGGCCAAGTTCGAGGAAATCGCCAATGCCGGAACCCAGGTGGCGGACTCCAACATCTCGTCCAACCAGCTGGGCAGCTTCGTGGACCTCGCCGTAAAAGCAAAGGGACTTGACATCAAGCGGATGACTATCGGTCCGCCGGACTTCGACGCCTCCTTCTCCACGGTGCCGGACTTCGGTGAACTCCACTCCCGCGTGGACCAGCTGCTGGCGTCGGCCGGGCCGCAGGCTGCCGGGACGGCCGACGACGCCATGGCAGTTCCCGCCGCCGGTACCGGCCAGGTGCAGGCCGCCGGAGTTCCTGCCGCCCTTTACGCGGCCGGCGCCCTTCCCCGCCAGCAGTCACCGTCGCCGTCGGACTTCGTCCCGGTGACCACCACGCCGGACGGCGAGCCGATTACCGAGGCCATGCTGAACGAACTCAAGCGCCAGGGCAACGAGCAGGCCATCCGGGACCTCGTGGCCAGTAACGGCAACTGCGCGCCGCTTTAGGCAGCGCAGCCAAACCAGAACCAAGTGATCGGAACGGGCTTTGTACGAAATTGAGAACGTCCTCCGGGATTATGCCTGGGGTTCGACCACCGCCATCGCCGCCCTGCTGGGGCGGCCCGAATCGGGCGGCCCCGAGGCCGAACTCTGGATCGGCGCGCACGCTGACTCCCCGTCGATGGCCCGGTCCGGCAGGAATGGAACACCGACGCCGCTCAACGAGCTGATCGACGCCGACCCTGCGCACCACCTCGGTGCAGGTTCCGTGGCCCGCTTCGGTCCCCGGCTGCCGTTCCTTGCCAAGATCCTGGCCGCCGCCCAGCCGCTGTCCCTTCAGGTGCATCCGAGCCTCGAGCAGGCGCGCTCAGGTTTTGCCCGGGAGAACGACGCCGGCGTGCCGGCCAACGCAGCCAACCGCAACTACCGCGACGATAACCACAAGCCGGAAATGATCCTGGCGCTGACGCCGTTCGAGGCCCTGTGCGGATTCCGGCCTCCGGAACAGACCCGGCAGCTCCTGCAGCACGTGGCAGGCCGTTTTGACCAGGCCGGGCGCACTGCTCCCGCCTTGCTGGGCACCCTGCTCGCGGACCTGGCCGGACCGGACGAGGGACAGGCCCTCCGGACGGCCTTTGAAAGGCTGATTTCCGGTGGCGGAGAGGTAGCGGAGGCCACGGCAGTGGTGGCAGCTGCCCTCATCTCGGGCGCGCCGCTGGAGCCCTACCGCCCTGAACTGGCCACAGTGGTCAGCCTGAACGAAAAATACCCGGGCGACCCCGGCGTCCTGATCTCCCTGCTGCTGAACCGGATTTCGCTGCAGCCCGGCGAAGCCGTCTACCTTCCGGCAGGCAACGTCCACGCCTACCTGCACGGCCTGGGTGTGGAGGTCATGGCATCATCGGACAACGTCCTCCGTGGGGGGCTGACGCCCAAGTTCGTGGATGTCCCCGAACTGCTGCGGACCATCGATTTCCAGCCCGTCGCGGTGCCCATGCTGGCGGCCACCAGGAACGGCCTGGACCAGGAAATCTTCAGCCCTCCGTTCGCGGAGTTCTCCCTGCAGCGCATCGCTTTGGGTCCGGACGCGGGTCCGGTGCCTATAGCCCAGTCGGGAGCGGCAGTGGTGGTTGTGGTGGCCGGCGACATCTACCTGGACTCCCCGAAGGGCGACCTGCACCTGTCCCGCGGCGGCAGCGCGTTCCTGCCGGCCGCCGAGGCGCCGGTGAATGTCCACCGCGCCGCGGGCAGCACCGAAGAAGTCCTCGCCTTCGCGGTGACCACCGGCCTTCCGGCCGGGGACTAGCGCTTCAGCAGGCGGGCCGCTGCCGGCCGGACCCGGCCAGCAGCGGCCTTCACCGCGCGCCGGGCGCCCTGCAGGCCGCGCCTGGCCAGCGGCATGGCTTTGGCGTAGGCAGGGTACAACGGCGACAAGGGCTTGTCCCAGGTGCCCAGGAGCAGGTTCTCGTGCTTGGCGAACTGCTTCTTGAAATCGGAGATGCCGTCGTTGAGCAGGCCGTTGAAGTCATACCGCGAGCAGCCGTCCGCTCGCATTGCCTGCAGGGCTGCCCACTTCACGCCGTAGTTGACCCGCTGCTTCTGCCCTTCGGCGGACACCCCGCCGTAGAGTTCGAAGGCCGTGGCACCGCTGCGGGCGAGCCAGACAAAGGCCAGGACCCGGCTGCCGTCAAACGCGGCGATGATCGGGGAACCCTCGCCCAGGTTGGCAAAGATGTCCCGGTAGTACTGGTCCTCATGGATGCCGAACCCGGCCCGTTCGGCCGTTTCGTGGTAGATCGCCAGGACCTGTTCCAGTTCGTCCGCGCTGGCGACCTTCCGGAACTCCACCTCGCTGCGCATTGACTTGCGGATGTTGGCGCGGGTGGACTTGGACATGTCCGCCATCAGCTCATCGTCGGTCCGGCCAAGGTCCAGGATGAGGGTCCGCGGGATCAGGACCGTGTTTTCGGTTTTGCGGAACCCGGCGGCAGCCACCGCGCCGGCGAAGTCCGAGTCGGCGTCCCAGTCAGGTTCGATGCTGAGCGCCACTCCCCCGTGACGGGTTGCGGCATGCGCCGCCAGGCTGTCCAGCACTGCGGGGGCATCGGCCGCTGAGCACATGGGCCCGCGGGGAATGTAGACCAGGGCCTTGAAGGGAAAGGGCAGTCTGCGGATCAGCAGCTGCGCGCAGCCAACTGTGGTGCCGCCGGCCACCAGGAGCACCCGGTCAACGGACCAACCGTGCGCGGCCTTGGTCTGCCCCCAACCCCACAGCTGCTGCGGATGCCCCTGGAACCGGTCAACATGCTCATCCCACAGGGTGCGGTCAGTACAGGGCACAACAGCGACAATCATGGCTTAAACCCTATACCAACGCGTTAACGCCGAAGCCCCGGGGCGCGCTGGGCACTCCGGGGCTTCGGGACGGGCCGGCTACGGCCGGCAGGCTCAGCTCTTGCGGGCGTAGCCTTCCCACTTGCTGGCCTGGTGCTCGCCGTCCACAAAGCGGATGGTGCCGGATTTGGACCGCATCACGATTGACTGGGTCAGGACCTTGTCCTTGGAGTAGCGGACACCCTTGAGCAGGTCTCCGTCCGTGATGCCGGTGGCTGCGAAGTAGCAGTTGTCGCTTGAGACGAGGTCGTTGGTGGAGAGGACGCGGTCAAGGTCATGGCCGGCGTCGATCGCCTTCTGCTTCTCGTCGTCGCTGGTGGGCCACAGGCGGCCTTGGATGACGCCGCCCAGGGACTTGATGGCGCAGGCCGCGACGATGCCCTCGGGGGTGCCGCCGATGCCCATCAGGGCGTCCACGCCGGTGCCGGACCGGGCCGCCGCAATGGCGCCGGCAACGTCGCCGTCCATGATGAACTTGGTGCGGGCACCGGCTTCGCGGATCTCTTCGACCAGCGGGCGGTGGCGGTCACGGTCCAGGATCATCACGTTGAGCTGGTTGACCTTAACGCCCTTGGCCTTCGCGATGAGGTGCAGGTTCTGCTTGACGGGCAGGCGGAGGTCCACCATGTCGGCAGCCTCGGGGCCGGTGACCAGCTTCTCCATGTAGAAAACGGCTGAGGGGTCGAACATGGAGCCGCGCTCAGCCACGGCGAGCACGGCCAGGGCGTTGTTGATGCCCAGGGCGGTCAGGCGGGTGCCGTCGATGGGGTCGACGGCAACGTCGCACTCAGGGCCGGTGCCGTCGCCGACGCGTTCGCCGTTGAACAGCATGGGGGCTTCGTCTTTTTCGCCTTCGCCGATGACCACAACGCCGTTGAAGTGGACGGTCTGCAGGAAGGAACGCATGGCGTCAACGGCAGCGCCGTCCGCCGTATTCTTGTCGCCGAAACCTACCCAGTGTCCGCCGGCGATGGCCGCGGCCTCGGTGACGCGGACCAGTTCAAGGGCCAGGTTGCGGTCAGGCTCGTCGTTGCCTACTGCCAGGGACGGTGAGATCGTGGAGTATTTCTGGGTCATGGACGCTGGTGACACGTGAACCTCTTCTTCGAGTGGCGATCATTAAACCCGCAACGCCGGTGCGGCGGTGCGGTGATTCCTCTGCTTCCGATCATAGTCGCGGCATCGGGCACGGGGCATCGGATGACGCGCCCCCGCAATGTGCCGGGATTGGCCGGAGCCGGACCGAGGGGGTCCCGAATAGCAGAGGGTGCCTCTATAGGCGACTATGGAGGGGTGAATGAAATGCAGGAAAAGCCCAGCCCCAGCCCCGAACCCAGCGAAACCCGCGGCCGGGAGTCTGCCGCCGGGCAGGACGGCGGCAGCCAGGTTTTGCCCGTCATTCCGGCCGCGGCGGCCAAGCGGGCCAACGCTTCGGTGATCGGCATGATCATCGCCCTGGTGGTCAGCATTGCGGCGTTCCTGCCGGTAATCCTGATGAACCCGCTGCCCAAGAGTGATGGCTACCGCCCGGACATCGACGTGGCCGCAATAGCCGGCCGGGCCGCGGATGTGGCAGGATTCACACCTGCCGCGCCGGACACCGGCGGTGCGTTCAGGGCCAATTACGCCCGCTGGGAGGCAGGCACGTCCAGCGGGGTCCCCACCTGGGAGGTGGGCTACCTGACGCCCAAGGGCTCCTTCATCGGCATGGTCCAGACCATCAAGGCCAACCCCACCTGGCTGCTCCAGGAAACCCGCAACGCCCCCGTTACCGGCTCCCGCAGCGCAGGCGGCCAGGAATGGGAACTCCGGGACACCGGCAAGGGCGAGAAGTCAATGGTGCTGGAATATGGCGGCACCACCGTCATCCTGACCGGCGCCGCCCAACTGGAAGAATTCGGCACGCTGGCGGGCGCCGTGGTGAAGTCCATTGAGGCCAACCCGGCCGTAACAGTTTCACCCTCCGCCACCGCAGCGCCGTAACGTAGTCGCGTGGCTACCTACCTGACCCCCGCACTCGCCTGGCGCCGCCTGCGCGAAGGAAACGAACGCTTCGTCAACGCCGAAACGTCCCACCCCAACCAGGATGCGTCCCGCCGCTCCTCCCTGGTGGAGAACCAGCACCCGTTTGCGGTGATCTTCGGCTGCTCGGATTCCCGGCTCGCCGCCGAAATCATCTTCGACGTCGGCCTTGGCGACGTTTTTGTGGTCCGCACCGCCGGCCAGGTCATCGACGACGCCGTCCTGGGCTCCCTCGAATACAGCATCGGCGTGCTGGGGGTGCCCCTGATCGTGGTCCTCGGCCACGACAACTGCGGCGCCGTCAGCGCCACCAAGGCCGCCGTCGAGACCGGACAGATGCCTGCCGGTTTCATCCGGGACCTGGTGGAGCGGATCACGCCCTCGGTGCTGACCTCGCTGCGGAACGACCAGACAGAGGTCAACGACATGGTGGTGGAGCACGTCAAGCAGACCGCCCAGCGGCTGGCGGACAGCTCCCGTGTGATTTCCGACGCAATCGAAAGCGGCCGCGCCGCCGTCGTTGGCCTGTCCTACAGCCTGGCGGAAGGCCGGGCGGACGTTGTTTCGGGCATCGGGGACCTCTAGCGGCACCGGGCGGGCCGCTGCGTCGCAGCCCCTTCACGGTTTTCGATGGTGCGCCCGCTCGTCCTAAGCTAGCCCCATGACTTCCACTGAAGAATTCCGCATTGAACACGACACGATGGGCGAAGTCCGCGTCCCCGTGAACGCCCTGTACCGTGCACAGACGCAGCGTGCAGTTGAGAACTTCCCCATCTCCGGAAAAACCCTGGAACGCGCCCACATCGAGGCGCTGGCCCGGGTCAAGAAGGCTGCGGCGCAGGCCAACGCGGAACTTGGGGTGCTCGACGGCGAGCTGGCCAAGGCGATCGCCGACGCTGCCGATGAGGTGGCGGCGGGCAAGTACGACGGCGACTTCCCCATCGACGTTTTCCAGACCGGCTCCGGCACCTCCTCGAACATGAACACCAATGAGGTGCTGGCCGAACTCGCATCACGCGCCCTGAAGGCAGCCGGCAGCGACAAGGTGGTCCACCCCAACGACCACGTCAACGCCTCGCAGTCCTCCAACGACGTCTTTCCCACCTCGGTCCACGTGGCAGCCACCTCGGCCCTGATCAACGACCTCATTCCTGCGCTTGGCTACCTGGCAGAGTCGCTGGAACGCAAGGCCGTGGAGTTCAAGGACGTCGTGAAATCCGGCCGCACCCACCTCATGGACGCCACCCCGGTGACGCTGGGCCAGGAGTTCGGTGGCTACGCAGCGCAGGTCCGCTACGGCATCGAACGCATCAACGCAGCACTCCCCCGCGTCGCTGAGGTTCCGTTGGGCGGCACGGCCGTGGGCACGGGCATCAACACCCCGGCCGGCTTCCCCGAACGTGTCATCGAACTGCTCGCCACGGACACCGGCCTGCCGCTGACCGAAGCCCGCGACCACTTCGAGGCCCAGGCCAACCGCGACGGCCTGATCGAAGCGTCCAGCCAGCTGCGCAACATCGCGATCTCCTTTATGAAGATCAACAACGACCTGCGCTGGATGGGCTCCGGCCCCAACACGGGCCTGGGCGAAATCGCGATCCCCGACCTGCAGCCGGGTTCCTCGATCATGCCGGGCAAGGTCAACCCCGTCATCTGCGAGGCCTCCATCATGGTGTGCGCGCAGGTCATCGGCAACGACACCGCCATCGCCTGGTCCGGCACCAACGGCGCCTTCGAGCTGAACGTCGGCATCCCCGTGATGGCCGCCAACCTGCTTGAGTCCGTGCGCCTGCTGGCCAACACCAGCCGCGTGATGGCGGACAAGATGATCGACGGCATCACCGCGAACGTGGAGCGCGCCCGCTTCCTGGCCGAGGCCTCACCGTCCATCGTCACCCCGCTGAACAAGTACATCGGGTACGAGAACGCGGCGAAGATCGCCAAGAAGGCCGTGGCCGAAGGCCTCACCATCCGTGAAACCGTCATCGCCATGGGCTTCCTGGAGCGCGGCGAGGTCACCGAGGAACAACTGGACACCGCCCTGGACGTTATGTCCATGACGCGCCCGCCGCACAAGGCCTAGTTCCCCCGGCTTTCCTGCAGTACGACGGCGGCCGCCACCTTCCCAGCGAAGGCGGCGGCCGCCGTCGTACGCATTTCCCAGATTAAGTTGCACTAATTCCGACTTAGTGCAAAACTTTACTCTGTGACTCAGAGTGCAACTTTAGAAAATGGCCTCCGTGAGCGGAAACGGGCCGCAACGCGGCAGGCCATCACCAACGCCGCCCGGACCCTGACGGCCGAACGCGGGCTGAACGGCTACACCGTGGAAGAGGTCTGCGAAGCCGCCGGAATCTCGCGCCGCACCTTCTTCAACTACTTCCCGGCCAAGGAAGACGCCATCATCGGCCACGTGGACGACGACGTCCCCGAGGACATCCTTGCCGAGTTCATTGCGGGCGGCGCAGCCTCCCCTGCCGGCGAAATTTCCCCCACCCTTTTCCAGGACCTCATCCGGTTCTCCCTCCGGCTTTCCGAAAAGATGACCGCCTCCGAGGAGGAAACCCGGCAGCTGATCGCCGTGGTCCATAAGGAACCGCAGCTGATCCTGCGCATCATCGGGGTCACTGACCGGCGCGAGAAGCAGTTCGCCAGGGACCTGGCCCGCCGCGAAGGCGTGGGCGAGGACCATCCCGTGGTGCAGATGGCCGTGGTCCTGTTGGGCACCATCGCCCGCAAAAGCAGCATGGCCTACTTCTCGGACGGCAACACCCGCCCCTACCGCGAGCTGCTGATGGAAAACATCAGCGCCGCCAGCAGCCTTTTCTCCCAGCCTTTCGACCCCACCACCGCAGCAGCAGAAGGACACTCATGAGCACCACCACCAAGCCACCGGCAGGGCCCCTGCTGTTGACGCAAAAACGCATCTGGATCATCTTCTCGGCGCTCATCGCCGGCATGCTGCTCTCCAGCCTGGACCAGACAATCGTCTCCACGGCCATGCCCACCATCGTGGGCAAGCTCGGCGGCGTCGAACACCAGGCCTGGATCACCACCGCCTACCTGCTGGCCACCACCATCGTGATGCCCATCTACGGCAAGTTCGGTGACATCCTGGGCCGGCGGAACCTGTTCCTCGTGGCCATCGCGCTGTTCACGCTCGCCTCGGTCGGCTGCGCCCTTGCGACCGATTTCTGGGGCTTTGTCATCTTCCGTGCCATCCAGGGCCTGGGCGGCGGCGGCCTGATGATCCTGTCCCAGGCCATCATCGCCGACATCGTCCCCGCCAAGGACCGCGGCAAGTACATGGGCCCGCTGGGCGCCATCTTCGGACTCTCCGCCGTGGCCGGCCCCCTCCTGGGCGGGTTCTTCGTGGACCACCTCACCTGGGAATGGGCCTTCTACATCAACATTCCCATCGGCATCGCCGCCTTCGCCATCGCCTGGTTCACCCTGACGCTGCCGAACAAAAAGGCAGAAAAGCGCATCGACATCCTCGGGGTCCTCCTCCTCTCCACCGCCACCACCTGCCTGATCTTCTTCACGGACTTCGGCGGCAAAAAGGACGAAGGCTGGGATTCTCCGCTGACCTGGGCCTTCGGTGCCGGCCTTGTCCTGTCGGCCGCAGCCTTTGTTATGGTGGAGCGCCGCGCCGAGGACCCCATCATTCCGCTGAGCCTGTTCCGCAACCGGATCTTCGTCAACGCCACGGCCATCGGCTTCACGCTGGGCCTGGGCATGTTCTCCGCCATCGCCTTTGTGCCCACTTTCCTGCAGATGTCCTCCGGCACGTCCGCCGCCGAATCCGGCCTGCTGATGCTGCCCATGATGGTGGGCCTGATGGGCACCTCCATCTACTCCGGCATCCGGATCTCCAAAACCGGCAAGTACAAGATGTTCCCCATCCTGGGCGCTGCTTTCACCATGGCTGCCATGCTGTGGATGACCACCCTAGCCGCCACAACACCCATCTGGGTTATCTGCGTGCAGCTGTTTGTGTTCGGTGCAGGCCTGGGCCTGATCATGCAGGTGGTGGTCCTGGTGGTCCAGAACTCCGTGCCGGCAGAGCAGATCGGCACCGCCACCAGCACCAACAACTATTTCCGCGAAGTGGGTGCCGCCATGGGCGTCGCAGTGTTTGGTGCCATCTTCACCAACCGGCTCTCCGAATCGCTGACCACCGCCTTCACGGGGGCCGGCGCATCGGCTGACCAGGCCGCGCAGTCCACCAGCACCCTGGACCCGGCAGCGCTCAGCCAGCTCCCGGAGCAGCTGCGGGACGCCATCGTGAACGCTTACGCCGACTCGCTGGCGCCGGTGTTCTGGTACCTGCTGCCCTTCATTGCCGTGGCCCTGCTCCTGGCCATCACGCTCAAGCAGATCCCGTTGTCGGATACGGCCGGCATGGTGGCCCGCGGCGAGGCAGTGGGCGGCGAGGAAGCCACCCGGCTCGAGGCCGAGCAGCGGGCAGCAGCCGCCGGCGAAGCGCCCGCCAGGCAGGACGACCCTGCGAACAACGGCCGGGATGCCGCGGACGACGACGGCGGGCTGGTTTCCCAGCGACGCTGACGCGGGCTGCCACCACGGTCCGTCGGATCACGACAAGCAGGGACGCCGCAATCTTGGGGGATGCGGCGTCCCTGCCTGGTTTTAAGCCGTCGGCTCAGGCCTCGAAATGCGCTGTCCCCGCCGGCGCGAGGGCACGACGGATGCTGGTGAGGTGGCCGGCCATCAATTCCGGCAGGTCCGTCGGGGCGAACCAGCCCACGGCAAGAGATTCGTCGTCGTTGATCCGGGCGGTCCCGGACACGTACCGGCACTTAAAAACAATGTCCAGAAATTCACAAACATCGCCGTTCGGGTAGGTGAACGGACCCACGGCGCCAACAGAGACCACGTGCTCCACCTCTGCCACCACGGCTGTTTCCTCAAAAATCTCCCGCACCAGGCCGCGGGCGGGCTGCTCCCCCGGCTCCAGGATGCCGCTGACCAGGGCCCACTGCCCGTTATCGGCCCGCCGGGCCAACAGGATCCGGCCTTCCCCGTCCACCACCACACCCCGGACGCCGGGAAGCCACAGCAGGTCGTTGCCGACCTTCTTACGCAGGTTCAGGATGAAGTCAGGTGCAGGCATAAGCCAAGCCTATGCCTCCGGCGCACCGCCCTCAGGCCGGCAGGAGCAGGGCCAGGAAAGCACCGGCCAGCATAAACGGGCCGAACGGGATAGCTGTCTTCAACGTGCCGCGGCGTGCCACCAACAGGATTACGGACCAGGATCCGCCCAGCAGGAACGCCAGGAACGTGCCCGCGAACAGGTGGCCCCAGCCCAGGAAGCCCAGGTACAGGCCCAACACTCCCGCCAGCTTCACATCGCCGAATCCCATGCCCGGCGGGTACAAGCGCCGCAGCACGTAGTAGAACAGCCACAGCAGCCCCGCTCCCGCCAGCACCCGGAAAGTCTCCGTGGCGGCAAGCCCGCCGTCGTGGAGGGTACCGGAGCCGGCATCACCCAGCGCCGCGGCAGCCACCAGAAGCAGGCCGACAATGGCGTAGGAAGGGAAAATGATCCGGTTGGGCAGCAGGTGATGCCGGACATCGATGACTGTGAGGCGCACGGCCATGACCACAAAATAGGCGCACGCGGCCAGCACCAGCCAGAAGGCCACAGGGTTGCCGGCCCAAAGGCCGCCGAGTCGTCCCATCACCCCTCGGATGCTACTGGAATCGGGCCGGGCCCAGAACCGCGCCCGCGTAATATGTGGATATGGCCACATGGGACGCCCGGCACCGCCCGGATCCGGAGCACGGCGCCGGCCCGGCGGACACGGCAGCAATGTTCCGGAACCTCTGCCGGTCCTCGCCGTGGAAATGGCAGGCCCTGCAGTTCGAGTACTGGGATGAGCCCTTCACCGATGCCCCTGCCCCGGCGGCGCCGCTGGTGCGGGCGTCGCTGCGCCGGCCCGGCGCGCTCCGGTTGGAAAGCCCCGACGGACTGGTCCTCCACAGCACACCCGGAATCAACGACTCCCGCGACGGGTTTTACGTCACCTCGACACGGAAGTCCTGGCTGCTGCCGCCGCACCTTGTTACCCCGGTCTATGACGGCTCCGGCCTGGTCCGCCGCAGGCCCGAGGCCGCGTACGGGGATCCCGGGTTCGGCAACGGCCGTCTTTCGGCGGCCCTGGACCCGGTGGAACTGGCGGGCAATGCCCCGGTGCCCCTGGAATTCCCTGGCAGCAATGCAGTGCTGGTCCACGGCGTCCGGCGGCTGGACCACGAGGGCCGGCCCGCGCTCGAGGCCGAGGTGTCGCCTACGGCGGCGTACCACGCCGGCGATCCCGCAGCCCCGCTGTGCCTGCCTGGCAGGTCATTGGTCCGGGTGGACCTGCGGACCGGTGTCTGTGTGGCCAGCCGCTCCCTGGAACCGGAGAAGGACCAGTACGGCCACTGGCTGCGGATCCTCGCGGTGGACGGATACATGCCTGATGATCTGTTCCTGGCCAGCCCTGCAGCTCCGGCGGATGTCCGCCGATACATCAGCTGGAACCTCCCGGCCCAGGTGTGGCCCGAACCCTAGGTGCCGCTGGGCTAGGCTGGCCCGATGACTGCGATAACCCACCTGTGGCCCCTCGACGGCCTGGTCCTGAAGACACCGCGCCTGGAACTGCGGACCGTGACGGACCAGGACCTGCCGGCGCTGGTCGATGCTGCGGCGGGCGGCATCCACGAACCCGGCAGGAACCCGTTCAGCACGGCCTGGGCCGAGGCGCCCCGCGCCGAGCTCGGACCCCGGATGGCGCAGTGGCACTGGCGGAACCGGGCGGAGTGCGGACCGGAGTCCTGGACCATCCTGCTGGGCATCTGGCACGAGGGGGAGCTCGTTGGCTGCCAGGACGTTGGCGCCAAGAAATTCGCGGCCCTCAAGACCATCAGCACCGGCTCCTGGCTGCAGCGCTCCGCGCACGGCATCGGCCTGGGCAAGGAGATGCGGGCCGCCGTTGTGCTGTGGGCGTTTGACTGGTTGGGTGCCGAAGTCGCCGAGTCCGAGGCCGCCGCGTGGAACGAATCCTCGCTGGGCGTCTCCCGTTCCCTGGGCTACGAACCCAACGGGGTGCACAGGACCCAGTGGGGCACCGAGGTGGAAACGGTCCAACAAGTCCGGCTCACCCCCGAATCGTTCAAACGCCCCGACTGGGAGTTGCAGGTGGCAGGCCACAACGCCGCGGCTGGATTCTTAGGCGCGTCCAGGCACCAGCCGGGCCCCGGCGCTTCGTAAAGGAGCGCATCGCCGACCAAAGCGGCGCGCAGGTCGCTCAGCGACCGGAGGGTTGCGACGGGAGGTGTCTAAGCGACGGCGAAGGGCCGCGGCCCGGCGAACCAAGCAAGCCACGGCCCTCCTTCTGACGGCTTACCCTTCGAGCAACTCCGTCACCAGTGCTGCGATGGGTGAGCGTTCGCTGCGGGTGAGCGTGATGTGGCCGAAAAGCGGGTGTCCTTTCAGGGTTTCGACGACCGCGGCGATGCCGTCGTGCCGGCCGACGCGGAGGTTGTCGCGCTGGGCGACGTCGTGGGTGAGCACAATCTTGGAGTTCTGGCCCATGCGGCTCATGACCGTCAGCAGGACGTTTTTCTCCAGGGACTGCGCTTCGTCCACAATCACGAAGGCATCGTGCAGGGACCGGCCACGGATGTGGGTCAGGGGCATCACCTCAAGCATGCCCCGGTCCATGACTTCCTCCACCACTTCCTGGCTGACCAGCGCGCCCAGGGTATCGAAGACTGCCTGGGCCCACGGGTTCATTTTTTCGGACTCGGAGCCCGGCAGGTAGCCCAACTCCTGGCCGCCCACGGCGTACAGCGGGCGGAACACGATGACCTTGCGGTGTTCGCGGCGTTCCAGGACCGCTTCCAGGCCGGCGCAGAGCGCCAGTGCGGACTTGCCAGTGCCGGCGCGGCCGCCGATCGAGACGATTCCCACGGCGGGATCCATCAGCATGTCGATGGCCAGCCGCTGCTCAGCGGACCTGCCATGCAGGCCGAAGACATCGCGGTCGCCCTTGACCAGGCGGACCTGTTTGTCGGCGCCCACCCGACCCAGCGCGGAGCCCCTGTTGGACAGCAGCACCAGGCCGGTGTTGACCGGCAGTTCCGCGGCAGCCGGGATAAAAACGGGTTCGTGGCCGTACAGGGTGGAGATTTCCTGTTCGTTGGCCTCCACCTCGGCCACGCCTGTCCAGCCGGAGTCCTTGACCAGTTCGTTCCGGTACTCGTCGGCAGTGAGGCCCATGGCCGAGGCCTTGACGCGCATGGGCAGGTCCTTGGACACCACCGTGACGTTTTTGCCTTCGTTGGCCAGGTTTTTGGCGACGGCGAGGATGCGGCTGTCGTTGTCGCCGCTCCGGAACCCCAACGGGAGCACCTCCGTGGAAATATGGTTGAGCTCCACAGTCAGGGTGCCGCCGTCGTCTCCGATGGGGATGGGCCGGTTCAGGCCGCCGTGCTGGACCCTGAGGTCGTCCATCAGCCGGAGTGCTTTCCGGGCGAAGTATCCCAGTTCCGGGTCGTGGCGTTTGGCCTCAAGCTCGGTGATGACCACCACCGGGATCACCACCTCGTGTTCGGCGAAGCGCAGCAGTGCCAATGGGTCCGAGAGCAGGACCGAGGTGTCGATCACAAAGGTGTTGATGGCTGGTTCCCTTCCGGAGACGGCAAAACCGGTGTCAGCATCTGGTGCTGCACCGGTTTGTGTGGTGGCTCGCGTGGCGCGAGAGGTAGCTTTCACTTCCTGGTCGGAAACGACCTCGGGCAGTGTTTCAGAAGTAGCCACATCGACTCCAGCCCCGGGCGCCAGCCCGGATTTCTTAATGGTGAGGCGGTTCGGCCACGAGGCCGGATCCGGCCTCCCATACATCCGGTGCGATGTTCCGCTCCATGTACTGGCCTCCCCGATCAGCCGGCGGTTTGCCTGCTGATGGATATAACGTAATTCCGCCGCGGGTAATTTCCGCAACCATTACGCGGCGATTCCTGTTGCCGCTGCGTGAACTTGGAGTTAACGGACCCTCAGGAACCGAAGCGGCGCTGCCTGCCGGCGTAGTCGCGAAGGGCGCGCAGGAAGTCCACCTTGCGGAACGCCGGCCAGAGGGCCTCGCAGAAGTAGAACTCGCTGTAGGCGCTTTGCCACATCAGGAAGCCGGAGAGCCGCTGTTCGCCCGAGGTGCGGATCACCAGGTCCGGGTCGGGCTGGCCCCTGGTGTAGAGGAACCGGGAGATGTCATCCACGCTCAGCGCGTCGGCGAGCCTGCCGATGTCCTCGCCCTTGGCCACGGCGTCGTGCAGGAGTTCCCTGACGGCGTCCACGATTTCCCGCCGGCCGCCGTACCCCACGGCCACGTTGACGTGGATCTTCTCGCGCAGTGTGGTCCGGGCGGTCAGGTTGTTGAGCCGCTCGGCCAGGTAGTCCGGCAGGAGTTCCGGGGCTCCCATGGCGTGCACGGAGATGTTGGCATCCTCATCCAGGCGGTCAAGGGTATTGGCGATGATGCCCATCAGCAGGTCAAGCTCCTCGCTGGACCGGTTCATGTTGTCCGTGGACAGCATGTACAGGGTGACCACCTTGACGCCGAGTTCCTGGCACCAGCCCAGGAACTCGTGGATCTTGTCCGCGCCGGCCTGGTGGCCCTGGCTGGTGGGGGCGTTGAACTGCTTGGCCCAGCGCCGGTTGCCGTCCACCATCACGCCGATGTGCCGGGGAATGCGGTCCCGTGCGAGGCCACGCAGGAGCCTGCGCTCATAGAAGCCGTAGAGGAACCCGGGCAACTCCACGCCTCCACTCACCTGACTTCCTTGCTGGACGTTCCTTGCACATCCTAGGCTACCGTCCGGCTTTGCTTCCGCCGTCCCACGCCGCTCCGCCGTGCCGCCGCCAGGTCCTACTCATGGGTAACTTACCGGATCGTAAGTTATTCTGGGACCATGAACAGCGAGATGCCGGAGGCACCCCGGACCCCGCAACCGGAGGACGGATCCACCACAGCAGGCGCCCCCAAGGGCACCGCCCTGGATGACGCGGCGGTGCGGCTGGCGGAGCTGCTGATGATCAAACCGAAGTGGCGGGGCTGGATCCACACCGTGGCGGCTCCGATGGCCCTGGCCGCCGGCATAGTGCTGGTGGTCCTCGCCCCGACGCCTGACCGGAAAATCACCTCGTCCATCTACGCTTTCACCGGCGTGCTGCTGTTCGGGATCAGCGCCATCTACCACCGCGGCAACTGGTCGCCGGGGGCAAAACGGGTGTTGAAGCGGCTGGACCACACCAACATCATGCTGGTCATCGCCGGCAGCTATACCCCGCTGGCCTGGAGCCTGCTGGAACGGCCGCAGGCGGTCCTGCTGCTGTGGGTGATCTGGTCCGGCGCCATCCTGGGCGTGCTTTTCCGGCTGTTATGGACGGACGCGCCGCGCTGGCTCTACGTCCCCATCTACATTGCGCTGGGCTGCGGGGCGCTGTTTTACCTGCCGCAGTTCTTCCAGGCCAACATCGCCTCGGCGGTCCTGATTTGCGTGGGCGGCGCGCTGTACATCACCGGCGCCGTGTTTTACGCCCTGAAGAAGCCCAACTTCAGCTACCACCATTTCGGGTTCCACGAACTTTTCCATGCCCTGACGGTCTTTGCCTTTGCGGCGCACTTCATCGCAATCGCCATGGCAGTGCTGGGCTGAGCAGGTACACGCGGGCCGGGGCCGGCCCCCTGGGCGGGGCTCAGTCGCGGGGCCGGTGGTCCAAGGCGTTGGATCCGGTACCTTCGGGGCCAACGGGGCCGGGAGCTGCCAGGCCGTCGTGCTCGTCTGCGGCGTCAACGTCCGCCGCGGCGGCCGCAGCAAGCCGGTCCTCCTCCACCTGTGCCCGGTAGCGGACCCTGCGGATACGCCGCACCATGTCGATAATCAGCAGCGTGGTGGCCACCACAAAAAATGCCGTCATGATGAATCCCCACAGGCCAGGGGTCACCTGGTCCTCGGAGAGCCCGTCCCGGAGCCCCGGCGTGGGCATCGGCGACGGGGTGGTGGCCAGGCTAAGGAGCAGATGATGCACTGTTAAAACCTTCTGTGGAACGGCGGCAGCAGGCGCCGGCCGGCCTCCCGGCCGGTTCTTCTACGCGGCATAGAAATTGCCTGCTGGTTCTATCTTAGCCCGGCGAAGAGATCCTTTTCGGGGAGCTCGGAGGGAACCCGGGACTTGATCAGGCAGTAGTCCTCCCACGGCCATGCTTTTCGCTGCATCTCCGTGGAGACGGCGAAGAAGAAACCCAGCGGGTCGATCTGGGTCCGGTGGGCGCGCAACGCGTCATCCCGGGCTTCGAAGAAATCGCCGCAGTCCACCTGGGTGGTGGTGGCGTGCACCGTGACCGGCGGGGTGTGGCCCTCGGCGTCGGTTTCCAGCCAGGCTGCAAGCCGCTCGGCATACGGGGACTGCAGGCCTGCCTCCTCCAGGGCGAAGTGCAGGGCCCGGAACCGGTCGGGGCTGAACGCTCGGTCGTAGTACAGCTTGCTGGGCTCCCAAGCCGGTCCGGCCTCCGGGTAGCGGTTGGGGTCCCCGGCAGCCTCGAAGGCTTCAACGGCCACCTTGTGGGCCATGATGTGGTCCGGGTGGGGGTAGCCGCCGTTTTCGTCGTAACTGAGGATGACGTGCGGTTTGAAGGAACGCACCAGTCGGACCAGGGGGGCGGCGGCATGGTGCAGCGGCAGCGTGGCGAAGGATCCGGCAGGAAGCGGTGGCAGCGGGTCCCCTTCCGGCAGCCCGGAGTCCACGAAGCCAAGCCATTGCTGGCGGATGCCCAGGACTGCTGCGGCGTTCGCCATCTCGAGGCGGCGCGCGCCGGCCATGTCGCGCTTGGGGTGCGGTGCGTCGGCCATGGCGGGGTTCTGGATGTCGCCGCGGGAGCCGTCCGTGCAGGTGGCCACCATAACGTCCACGCCGGATGCTGCGTACATGGCCATCGTGGCAGCACCCTTGCTGGATTCGTCGTCCGGGTGGGCGTGGACTGCGAGCAGCCGCAGCGGTGCCGGGGAGTTGCTGGGCGCTGTCATTGAAGGACCGCTCCTCTTTCTTCTGTACTTAGGCTGGATGGAACAAAGCGGGCTGCAGTGGTGCGCTGCCGGCCGGAAAAGCCACCGGCGGAAAGGCACTAAACTGGTCAGGTGACTTCCCCGGACCAGCCGGCCCCCTCCGCGCCCGCAGACACCAGCCTAGCCAATCGCTATGGTGCAAAAAAACAGGGGCTTACCCCTCGCGCCAAACGCATCATTGCCGGTGCCGCGCTGGCTGTGGGCATTGGCTTTATGGCCTGGGTTTCCACGTCCAACGCCTTGGGTGGGGTGACGTTCAAGGACATCGGCTACAGCACTCCCGACGGCACGCTCGCAGAAGTTGATTTCCAGGTCACCCGCGAGCCCGGCACCGAGGTCAAATGCTCCGTCAAGGCGCTGGACTCGAAGTACGCGGTGGTGGGCTGGAAGGTTGTGGATATTCCCGCGGAGGCCACGGAGGACTCGTCCGACGGCGGCAGGACACTCGCGCAGCGGGTCTCCGTCCGGACCGAATCATTGTCAGTCTCCGGCGTGGTGGACAGTTGCTGGGTGCCCAAGGCGTAGCTTCCGTTGCTGTGACCTGCATCGCTCCGGCTTTGGGATAAACCTGCCGGACTGACTACACTGGTCCAATACCTTTACCCCGCTGAGCTGGTTGCCGCTCCACAAGTGGCCACCATGGCGGGGTCTTTTGCATGTAGGACCATATAGAGGAGAAGTCCGTGTCTACCACCAACAGCGCAGCTGCAGCCTGGCTTACCCAGGAAGCTTTTGACCGCCTGAAGGCAGAGCTGGACCACCTTTCCGGCCCCGGCCGGGCGGATATCGTCCAGAAGATCGAGGCCGCCCGGCAGGAAGGTGACCTCAAGGAGAACGGCGGGTACCACGCCGCCAAAGAGGAACAGGGAAAGATCGAGGCGCGTATCCGCCAGTTGACCGCCCTGCTCCGGGACGCCCACGTGGGCGAAGCACCCGCTGATGACGGCATCGTGGAGCCCGGCATGCTGGTGGTGGCCCGGATTGCCGGCGACGAGGAGACGTTCCTGCTCGGTTCCCGCGAAATTGCCGGCGACTCCGACCTGGACGTCTTCAGCGAGAAGTCCCCGCTGGGTGCCGCCATCCTGGGCCACAAGGAAGGCGACTCACTGAGCTACGTGGCGCCCAACGGCAAGGACATCACGGTGGAGATCCTTTCCGCCAAGCCGTACTCCGCCTGACCCTCAGCACAGCAAAGCGCCGCCGGGCCCCGAAGGGACCGGCGGCGCTTTGGTTTTAAGCCCGGTAACCGGGGTTGAACATCTCAGATGCCGGACCGGTTCCCGGGCGCCAGGGTTGCCGTCCGGTTCCGTGGCCGCAGCAGCAGGGCTGCGGCCACACCGCCCGCGGCACCGCCCAGGTGCGCCTGCCAGGAGACGAACCCGGCAACGGTGGGCAGGAGCCCGAAGAGGATGCTGCCGTACAGCATAAAAAGAACCACTGCCAGCAGGATCTGCTTCCAGCTGGAATTGAAGAACCCCCGCACCAGGAGGAACGCGAACAAACCAAAAACCAGCCCGGAGGCACCTACGGTGACCCCGGGGTCACCGATCAGCCAGACCGTCAGCCCCGATCCCAGCCAGCTGAAGCCAAGGGCGGTGAGGAACACCCGGATCCCGGACAGGAACACCAGGAAGCCGAAAATGATCAGCGGCAGGGCGTTGGAGAGCAGGTGGTTGAGGTTTGCGTGCAGCAGCGGGAAGGTCAGGATGTCCAGCAGGCCATCAGCGCTCCGCGGCCGCAGTCCGAAAGTCCTGTTCAGCGAGCGCGTCAGCAGGAAGTTGATCACCTCGATGACAAACAAAACCGCCACAAAGCCACCCAGGACCAGCAGCCCGCCTTTGGCACGTGCGGCGATGCCCTGCCGCTCCCCCGCGGACCTGTCCCCCAACATTTTGGCCATGGTGTGCTCCTAGTGCACCACGATGGGCTGGAAACCCTCGGCGCGCAGTGCGCTGAGGACCTGTTCGCCATGTTCGTGGCCCTTGGTTTCCAGGTTGACCGTGATGGACACGTCCCCCATGCTGATCGCGCCGCCCACCCTGGTGTGGTCCAGGCCGGTGACGTTGGCGTCGTTCTCGGCGATGATCCTGGCGATGGTGGCCAGCGAGCCGGGCCGGTCATCCAGCATCATCCGCACGGTCATGTAGCGTCCCGCAGCCGACAGGCCGCGCTGGATGACCTTGAGCATCAGCATGGGGTCGATGTTGCCACCGGACAAAACCACCGCCGTGGTGCCCGGGTTTTCGATCTTGCCATCCATCAGGGCGGCGACGCCCACGGCACCGGCGGGTTCCACCACCATCTTGGCCCGTTCCAGCAGGAAGATCAGGGCCCGCGCCAGGGAGTCCTCACTGACGGTGACCACATCATCCACCAGTTCCCGGATGATGCTGAACGGCAGCTGGCCCGGGCGGCCCACTGCGATGCCGTCAGCCATGGTGGAAACCTTGGTCAGCGGCACCAGGGCGTCGGCTGCCAGCGACGGCGGGTACGCGGCAGCGTTTTCCGCCTGCACGCCGATGATCCTGATTTCGCGGCCCAGTTCCCGGGCGCGGGCCTTGATGGCCACTGCCACTCCGGCCAGGAGCCCGCCGCCACCAACACCCATCAGGATGGTGTCCACGTGGGGGATCTGTTCCAGGATCTCAAGGCCCAGCGTGCCTTGGCCGGCCACAACGTCCACGTTGTCGAAGGGGTGGACAAATACGGTGCCGGTCTCGTCGCTGTAGCGCTGCGCTTCCGCGAGCGCCTCGTCCACGTTGTGCCCGTGCAGGATGACCTCGGCGCCATGGCTGCGCGTGGCGGCAAGCTTGGGCAGGGCCACTCCCAGCGGCATGTAGATGCGGGCCTTGATGCCCAGGCTCTTGGCGGCGACCGCCACGCCCTGGGCGTGGTTGCCGGCGGATGCCGCGACGACACCGCGCTTCTTCTCCTCCGGGGAGAGCCGGGCCATCCGGACATAGGCGCCGCGGACCTTGAAGGACCCAGCCCGCTGGAGGTTTTCGCATTTGAAGTAGACCTCGCCGCCTACCAGCGCACCGAGCGCGCGCGACGATTCCACCGGTGTGCGCGCAATAATCCCGTCCAGGAGCTTCTGCGCCTCAAGGACATCGTCCAGGGTGACGGGAAGGGTTTCCAGGATATTCACGTACTGCTCTCCTTAGGATTCGTCCCCTGAGCCGTGCTCCGTGGCGGTGCGGGCATCAGGATCTGCTGCTGTGGTGCCGGAGGCGGCCTTCCTGCCGCGGCGAAGCGCAGCCGGACGTTCAACGTCTTTGAACGTGGTGTCCGCTCCGGCGCCTGCCATCAGGAGCGTCGCCGGCACGTCTTCATGTTCCCACGTTCTGGCGGCGATGTAGCGAATGGACGAGTTTGCGACGGCGAGGATGGGCACCGAGAACAGGGCGCCGGGGATCCCGGCCAGGTAGGAGCCCGCGGCGACGGCAAGGATGACGGCCACAGGGTGCAGTGACACGGCTTTGCCCATGACCAAAGGCTGGAGGATGTGGCTTTCGAGCTGCTGGACCGCCAGCACGATGGCCAGCATGATCAGGGCGTTGATGGGGCCGTTGGCCACCAGGGCCAGGAGCACGGCGATGGCGCCGGTCACCAGGGCACCCACCACGGGGATAAAGGAGCCGATGAAGACCAGGACGCTGAGCGGCAGGGCCAGGGGAACGCCGATGATTGCGGCTCCCACGCCGATGCCCACGGCATCCACAAACGCCACAAACAGCTGGATACGTGCGTAGCTGACCATCGATGTCCAGCCCTTGCGGCCGGCGCCGAACGTGGCCGCGCGCGCTTTCCTGGGCAGGAGGCGGACCATAAAGGCCCAGATCCGGCCGCCTTCAAGGAGGAAGAAGATCAGGATGAACAGGGCCAGCACCAGGCCCGCTGCGAAATGCCCCGCCGTGCTGCCGAAGGACAACGCACCACTGACGATGCTGCTGCTGTTGTCCTGAAGCGCGGTGGTTGCTTCCTTGAGGTACTGGTCAATCTGGTCCGCTGTCAGGTGCAGGGGCCCATCGGCCAGCCAGTCCTGGACCTGTTTCACCCCGGTCAGCGCCTCGGACCAAAGTTCGCCGAAGCCGGAGAACAGTTGCCGGCCCACCAGCGCCAAGGCCCCGGCAATAAGCCCGATGAAGCCCAGCACGGTGACGGCCACAGCCAGCCCGCCGGGGGTTCCGTGCCGTTTCAGCCAGGCCACGATTGGGCTCAGCAGCCCGGCCAGCAGTGCCGCCACCATAACGGGGATCAGCAGGAAACTGATGCGGGCCAGCAGCCAGATCAGGGTGCCGCCCACCAGCAGGATGAGCCCCAGCCGCCACGCCCACGACGCAGCGATCCGGATGCCGTAGGGAATGTCCTGGTCCAGCTCCCGGTCCGTGCGGACCCTTAGCGGCGGCACGGCGGCGGATCCGGGCTGCCCGGGGGATGGACTGCTGGAGTTTACGGCGTCCTCGGTTGGCGTCATAGCCTAATAATTCACCAGCCACGGCCGTATGGGAAACTGCGGGCCGGGCCCGGCGGCTAGGCGCCGGCGCTGTAGTCGATGCCCCACTCGATGGTGAAGGACTCCCCCGGCCGGAGCCAGCGGAGGCCCTCACCTGAGTTGAAGGCATTGGCGGGCCCGGTCATGGGTTCCACGGCCACGGCCCGGCTGCGGCCGGGGTACTCGGTGCTGACGAACACGTGCACGTACGCGCAGGACTCGTCCTGCCAAAGGCTCACGTGCCGGCCGTCCGGAGCGGAGAGGGTGTGCCGGGCTTTGCCGGCGGTGTACTTCAGGTCAGTCAGGGCAACATCGACGCTGAGCGCTGCCACCTTCCGGCCGGACCGGAAATCGGTGTCTCCCGCCACGGGCGCCGCGCTGCGGGGTATCAGGCGTTCATCGGCCACAAGCTGGGTCTCTGCGTCGACGGTCAGGACCAGGCCGTCGATGGGCGCATCACCCAGCCGCAGGTACGGGTGGGCCCCCAGGACAAACGGCGCCGGCGAGTCCGACAGGTTGGTGAGCGTCTGGCGGACCACCAGCCCCAGGTTCTCCGCCACTTCGTACTGGACCCGGTGGCGGACCAGGAACGGATACCCATGCTGCGGAAAGATCGTGGCTTCCAGTGATACGGAATGTTCGGTTTCGTCCACGAGGGCGTACGAGGCGTTGCGCAGCAGTCCGTGGCTGGCGTTGTTCCGCGAAACTTCCGTGATGTCCAGCTGCTGTTTTTTGCCGTCCAGGAACCAGACCCCGTCCTCGACGCGGTTGGCCCAGGGGGCCAGCGTAATGCCGGTGGCCCCGGGCGGAATCCGGTCGTCCGCGTACGTTTCGGTCAGCAGCACGCCATCGCGGCTGTAGGAGCGCAGTCCTGCGGCGAGTTCGGTAACCACTGCCATGGCGTCACCCCGGCGGAGTTCGTATTGCCGGCCGGTGGCGTACGCGCGGGCCCCGCCATGGGTGGCCTCCAAAGGAAAAGTCATGGGACATACGGTACCCCGCCTGCCGCCGTCGGACGCCCCTGTTTGTTCTGTTTTGTTGTTAACTATTCTTTTTTGATCGAATATGCGAAAATTTGAAGATGACAGCCATCACCAGCACCACCCTCTCCGACGGCCGGGAACTGATCTATTTTGACGACGCCGGCACCACCACGTCCCGCGAAGCGAGCCTGACCACTGACCACCGTGGCCTCCCGCCGCGGGGCGAGCCGGGCGAGGTCCGCTACGACGCGCTGACGGATGAATGGGTGGCTGTGGCGGCACACCGGCAGGCCCGCACCCACCTTCCACCGGCGGACCAGTGCCCCATCTGCCCCACCACCGCCGCCAACCCCTCCGAAATTCCGGCAGCGGACTACGACGTTGTGGTGTTTGAGAACCGTTTCCCCTCCCTGGGCCCTGCGGTGGGCTCCATTCCGGCGCAGCCGGCCTGGGGTACCACCGGCCCTGCCTACGGTCGCTGCGAAGTGGTGTCCTTCACACCCGACCACACCGGGTCCTTCAGCGGACTGGGCAGCACCAGGGCCCGGACCGTCATCGAAGCGTGGGCCCACCGCACCGAAGCCCTGAGCGCACTGCCGGGCATCAAGCAGGTGTTTCCCTTCGAAAACCGGGGAGCGGACATCGGCGTCACGCTGCACCACCCACACGGCCAGATCTACGCCTACCCGTACGTCACACCCCGCGCCGGCACCATTGGCACGGCGGCGCGGAAGCACTTCGACGCGCACGACGGCCGCAGCACCCTGACCGGGTCACTGCTGCGTTCCGAACGGGAGGACGGCAGCCGCATGGTCCTCGAAGGAACCAACTTCAGCGCCTACGTTCCGTTTGCCGCCCGCTGGCCCCTGGAAATCCACCTGGTGCCGCACCGGCAGGTGCCGGACCTGGCCGCGCTCAGCGGTGAGGAGAAGGACGAACTGGCAGTGGTCTACCTTGACCTGCTGCAGCGTCTCGACGCACTGTACCCCACGCCCACCCCGTACATCGCCGCCTGGCACCAGGCGCCGCTGGACGCCCTTCTCCGGCCTGCAGGCTACCTGCACCTTCAGCTCACCTCGCCCCGCCGGGCCGCGGATAAGCTGAAGTACCTGGCCGGGTCGGAAGCTGCAATGGGCGCATTCATCAACGACACCACGCCGGAGAGTGTGGCCGAACGCCTCCGCGCGGTTGCCGTCCCGCCCGCCACCACCCCTGCCCTGGAACCGACGCCCGAAGGAGCCTCCGCTTGAACGCCGCCCCCGCCCCCAAAACTTCCCCCGGCCCTGCCGGGTCCGCTCACCTGGCCGCCCGCTTCACCCAGGCTTTCGGTGCCGTTCCGGATGGAACCTGGCAGGCGCCGGGCCGGGTCAACCTGATCGGCGAACATACCGACTACAACGAAGGTTTTGTCCTCCCGTTTGCGATCGACCGGACGGCCCGGGTTGCCATCGGCGTCCGCCGGGACACTACCGTCCGCCTGCTGTCCACCTATGGTGACCAGGGTGTGGTCACCACCACGCTGGATGCGCTCGAACCCGGATCGGCCAAGGGCTGGACCAAGTACCCGCTGGGTGTCATGTGGGCGCTGCGCCAGCGCGGAATCGATGTTCCCGGCCTCGACCTGCTGCTGGACTCGGACGTCCCGCTGGGCGCCGGACTGTCCTCCTCGCACGCCATCGAGTGCGCCGTTGTGTCGGCGCTGAATGAACTGACGGGCGCCGGGCTCACCGCCCAGGACATGGTGTTGGCAACCCAGCAGGCCGAAAACGATTTCGTGGGTGCGCCTACGGGCATCATGGACCAGTCCGCGTCACTGCGCGGCTCCAAGGGCCACGCGGTGTTCCTTGATTGCCGGGACCAGAATGCCAGCCTCGTCCCGTTTGAAACCGGGCCTGCGGGCCTGATCATGCTGGTGATCGACACCAAGGTGTCGCACTCGCATGCGGACGGCGGCTACGCCTCACGCCGCGCCTCCTGCGAGCTGGGGGCGGAAGTCCTTGGGGTCAGGGCCCTGCGCGATGTCCAGGTGGCGGACCTGGAGGAGGCCAGCGGCCTGCTGGACGAACTGACGTTCCGCCGGGTGCGGCACGTGGTCACCGAGAACGACAGGGTCCTGCAGACGGTGGAGCTGCTGGCGGCCCAGGGCCCGGCCGCCATCGGCGCACTGCTGGACGCCAGCCACGTTTCCATGCGTGATGATTTCGAAATCTCCTGCCCCGAACTGGACGTCGCGGTGGACACCGCGCGCGCCAACGGCGCCATTGGGGCCCGGATGACCGGCGGCGGCTTCGGCGGCGCGGCGATCGCCCTCACGCCGGTGGGCGACGAACAAAAGGTGCGGGACGCCGTCGTCAAGGCTTTTGCGGACGCCGGGTTTACTGCCCCGGACATCTTCACGGTGTCCCCCGCCGCGGGCGCCATGCGCATCTCATAAGGCGCCACGGGCAACCAGGCTGTAACAACAAAGCAGGCCCCACCATTTGGTGGGGCCTGCTTTGTGCTTGCGTACGACGGCGGTGTGCCGGCTGGGGCGTCAGTCGTCCCCGCGCAGGATGGCCAGAAGGCGGATGATCTCCACGTAGAGCCACACCAGGGTGACGGTCAGGCCGAAGGCAGCCGTCCAGGAGAAGCGCTGCGGGGCGCCGCTGCGGACGCCGGCTTCAATGCTGGTGAAGTCCATGATCAGCGAGAAGGCAGCGAGGCCGATGGCCAGGATGCCGATCACCACACCCATAACGCCGCTGCGCAGGCCGAACGGCTCCTGCGTAACGCCGGTCAGCATCATTACCAGGTTCACGATGGAAAACAGTGCGTACCCGGCCATGGCGATCATAAAGAAGCGCATGGCCTTGGGGGTGGCGCGGACCTTGCCGCTCTTGAAGAGCAGCAGTGTGACGGCGAAGACGGACAGCGTGCCCACCACTGCCTGCAGGCCAACGCCCGGGAACTGGGCATCCAGGATCCGGGTCAGGCCGCCGAGGAAGAGGCCTTCCAGGCCGGCGTACGCCAGGATCAGCGCCGGTGAGGGCTGCTTTTTGAAGGTGTTGACCAGCGCCAGGACAAATCCGCCCAGGGCGCCGACGATCATCAGCAGCGAGGCCAGGCCCATGCCAACCGTCAGGGTGATGGCGGCGCCCACAATGACTGCGCCCAGGCAGGCTGCCGTCTTCATGATGACGTCGTCGAAGGTCATCCGGCCGGTGTCGGCCGGGCCCGCGGCAGGCTGGTTGTACAGGTCCTGGAGCTGTTCGTTGGACATGCCCGGCTGCTGGGTCTGGGTGTTCCAGCCCTGCTGGCCGTAAGGGGCCTGTCCGTAGGCAGCCTGCGGAACAGGCGGTGCCTGGGTGGCTCCACGGAAGTTCTTTCCGTTGAAGATCGGGTTGCCGCCAAGTGCCATTGCGGTATTCCTCCATGTGCGTGGGTGACTGTGAACCTTAAAGTTCACGCTACCAATTCCCACGCGGCGGCGCGCGGGAAAGTTCCCCGTACCCTGCTGGTGCAACCCAACCGTGACCCTGTGACGGGACGGCCCGGTGGACCCGGCCAGACCGATTGTTAAGAAATACCGGGACTCAACAAATGTTTCTTTAGCATTCCTACGGTGTTGAAACAATTTGGCTACACAGTTGTTATCCGATCGCGACCATGGCGGCCTGAACAGCAGCAATATCGGCGCGGTTGGCGCTGTAGCATAAGCCAAGCAGGGTGACGAAACTCACACCCGTGAAGGTGTCAGGCGAGTCTGCACCCCCAGCCCTGCGTCCGTTCGCAACGGTTGCAAAGGCGCAGCCTGGACCGTCCCCAAGTGGAGGTTTTTCAATTTGAGAAGTTCAACCCAAGGCCTCCGGGCCGGAGGTCGCCACAGGTTGCTGAAACTGATCGGAGCCATCAGCGCTTCCATCATGGCGATCCTCCTCGTGGCAGCACCGGCATCCCTGGCTGCTTCCCCGTCACCGACACCATCCCCGTCGACCGCCTCCCCTTTCAGCATCAGCGGCTTCCTCCGTAACGCGGGCGCGCCACTTGCTGACGTCAAGATCAACGTGTCCGGTGGAGGTTTTGAAGGCTCCACCACGTCCGGACAAAACGGTTCCTGGGCTGTTGGTGTCCCCGAAAAGGGCACCTACAAGGTGGAATTGGACGAATCCACCCTTCCCGAAGGAATCAAGCTGGCGGATGGGCAGGAGAACCCCCGTGACGTTGTCTTCGGCGGAACCACCACCCAGGGCACCGTCTTCGCGTTCGGCGAGGGCATCGTGGTCCAGCAGGGCAACTTCGGCCAGGACCTGATCAACCGCCTGGTGGCGGGCCTGAGCTTCGGCCTCCTCCTGGCCCTGGCCTCCGTGGGCCTTTCCCTGATCTTCGGCACCACGGGCCTGACCAACTTCGCGCACGGCGAGATGGTCACGCTGGGCGCGGTCCTCGTCTTCGCCTTCAACGCCATCGGCCTGCCCTTCTGGCTGGCCATTGTCCTGGCACTGTTGGGCGGCGGACTGTCCGGCTACATCCAGGACGCCGGCCTGTGGCGTCCGCTGCGAAAACGCGGGACCGGCCTGGTCCCCATGATGATTGTCAGCATCGGCCTGGCACTGGCCGTCCGCTACATCATCCAGTTCTACTTCGGCGGCGCCACCCAGCAGCTGCCCTACGCACAAAGCGCCGAAATCCAGCTCGGGCCGATCTCCATCTCCCCGAACAACCTGGCATCCCTGGTCATCAGCGCCGTGGTCATTGTGATCGTAGGCCTGGTCCTGATGAAGTCGCGGCTCGGCAAGGCCACCAGGGCCGTGGCTGACAACCCCGCACTGGCAGCG
The DNA here is from genome assembly GCF_001424565.1 of Arthrobacter sp. Leaf141. Classification (GTDB taxonomy): domain Bacteria; phylum Actinomycetota; class Actinomycetes; order Actinomycetales; family Micrococcaceae; genus Arthrobacter. The sequence goes on along the minus strand of NZ_LMOL01000007.1, from coordinate 83,883 downwards.
GCGTCAGGAATCGACGTGGACCGGGTCATCCGGATTGTCTGGATCACCGGCGGCATGCTGGCCGCCCTGGGCGGAATCCTCTGGGCGTACTACCGTCCCGGCGTGACCTTCAACATGGGCTCGCAGATCCTGCTGCTCATCTTCGCCGGCGTGACCCTGGGCGGCCTGGGCACAGTGTTCGGCGCCCTGATCGGCTCCATCATCGTAGGCCTCTTCACCGAACTGACCACTGTGTTCGGTGCACCGGCAGACCTCAAATACGTCATTCCCCTCGGGATCATGATCATTGTGCTGCTTATCCGCCCTCAAGGCATCTTGGGCCGGCGCGAGCGAGTGGGATAGGAAAACAACACCATGGACTTTTCAAGCATCCTTTCCAACGCGATGGGCGAGATCATCAGCCCAACAACCGCCGCCTACGCCCTGGCGGCGCTGGGCCTGGCCGTGCACTTCGGCTACTCCGGCCTGCTGAACTTCGGGCAGGCAGGTTTTATGGCAGTGGGCGCCTACGGGTTTGCCATTTCCACGCTGACCTTCGGGGCGCCTTTCTTCGTGGCGATGCTGATCGCCGTGCTGTGCTCAGCTTTGTTCGCGCTGCTGCTGGGCATCCCCACGTTGCGGCTTCGGGCTGACTACCTGGCCATCGTCACCATTGCCTCCGCCGAAATCATCCGCTACCTGGTGACCACCAACGGCTGGACCGCCGTGACCGGCTCGGCCAACGGCCTCGCCGCCTTCGAAGGTGGCTTCTACGCCATGAACCCCTTCCCTGAAGGCTCCTACATGGGGATGAGCAGCAGGGACTTCTTTATCCGCCTGGTGGCCTGGATCCTGGTGGCCGCCTGCGCGGTCCTGGTGTTCCTGCTGATGCGCAGCCCTTGGGGCCGGGTCCTTAAGGGTATCCGCGAGGACGAAAACGCTGTCCGGTCCCTGGGCAAAAACGTCTACGCCTACAAAATGCAGGCCCTCATCATCGGTGGTGTCCTGGGCGGGCTCGCAGGGATGATCTTCACGCTCCCCCGGGGCGCCGTGCAGCCGACCAACTATGGAACGGAACTGACGTTCTTCCTCTGGACCTGCCTGCTGCTGGGCGGAATGGCCACGGTCCTGGGGCCGGTGATTGGCGCCATGATGTTCTGGGTGGTGCTGTCCCTGACCCAGGGCATCCTGACAGGGCTCATCGATTCAGGCGTGGTCAGCTGGCTGACCACAACCCAGGCCGGTCAACTCCGGTACATCCTGGTGGGCGTCGCCCTGATGCTGCTGATGATCTTCAGGCCCCAGGGCGTGTTTGGAAACAAGAAGGAGCTGGCGTTCGCATGAGCCTGCACAGCGAAGAACCCACAGCCGCCACCGGCGAGCCGGACTACATGACGGACACCCGGCCCATTGCGGCCGGCGAAACGGGGCCCGGCTGCAAAAAACGCGATCCCATCGTGGTGGCCGAGAACGTGACCCGGACCTTCGGCGGCATCAACGCCGTGGACGTCGACTACCTCGAGATCCCCCGCCACAAGATCACAGCGCTGATCGGACCGAACGGCGCCGGGAAAACCACACTGTTCAACCTGCTCACGGGATTTGATACGCCCAACAGCGGCAAATGGCAGTTCGAGGGACATAGCCTGGCCGGCGTTTCGCCCTACAAGGTGGCCAGGATGGGCATGGTGCGCACCTTCCAGCTCACCAAGGTCATGGGCAAGCTGACGGTGATGGAAAACATGCGCCTGGGAGCTGCTAACCAGCCCGGGGAACGGCTGTCAAAGGCCCTCTTCAAGGGCATGTGGGGTGGCCGGGAAAAGCAGATCACCGCCGAAGCGGACGTCCTGCTGGCCAAGTTCAAACTGGATGCCAAAAAGGACGATTACGCTGCGTCCCTGTCCGGTGGCCAGCGCAAGCTCCTGGAGATGGCCCGGTCCCTCATGGTGCGGCCCAAGCTGGTCATGCTGGATGAGCCCATGGCAGGTGTGAACCCGGCACTGACCCAGTCGCTGCTGGACCACATCAAAAACCTGAAGGCCGAAGGCATGACCGTTCTGTTCGTCGAGCATGACATGCACATGGTCCGGCACATCGCGGACTGGGTAGTGGTCATGGCCGAAGGAAAAGTGGTGGCCGAAGGCCCTCCGGGTGAAGTCATGAAGAACCCGGCGGTCATCGACGCCTACCTGGGCGCCCACCACGATGTTGACCTCGGTGATTCCGAGGGCATCAAGGAGCTTGCAGCGGAACTGGTGGCGGACGACGAATCAATCGTTGGCACCGAAAACGCAGGCATCATCTCCCTGGATGTGGTGGCGGCCGAAGACGGGCCCGTGGAACCGGGCAACAGGCGTCCCCGACCCCACGGCAGCAGTGACACCGACCGGACCGATAGGAACAGCCAATGAGCAGCACCAGCGCGGCACCCGCCGCCCAGCCCGTCAGCGACGGCGACCCGGTGGTCAAAGTCACCGACCTTGTGGCCGGCTACCTGCCGGGCGTGAACATCCTCAACGGCTGCAGCATCGAGGCCCGCAAAGGCGAACTCATCGGCATTATCGGGCCCAACGGTGCCGGGAAGTCGACGCTCCTGAAGGCCATGTTCGGGTTGGTGAAAGTACACTCCGGCACGGTGGTGGTACGCGGCGAGGACCTGACGGGGCTCAAGGCCAACAAGCTGGTGACGCGGGGCGTGGGCTTTGTGCCGCAGACCAACAACGTCTTTGCTGCCCTGACCATCGAGGAAAACCTGCAGATGGGGATGTTCCAGCGGCCCAAGGACTTTGCCCAGCGGTTCGACTTTGTCACCGGCCTGTTTCCGGAGCTGGGCAAGCGCCGCGCCCAGCGCGCCGGTTCGCTCTCCGGCGGCGAGCGGCAGATGGTGGCGATGGGCCGCGCCCTGATGATGGACCCGGCAGTCCTGCTCCTGGACGAACCCTCGGCAGGCCTCTCCCCCGTCAAACAGGATGAGACCTTCCTCCGGGTCCACGAGATCAACAGGGCCGGGGTGTCCGTGATCATGGTGGAGCAGAACGCCCGCCGCTGCCTGCAGATCTGTGACCGCGGCTACGTTTTGGACCAGGGCCGGGACGCCTACACCGGTACCGGCAGGGAGCTTATGAAGGACCCGAAGGTCATCCAGCTGTACCTTGGCACGTTGGCGGACACTGTCGAATAGGCCTGCCTCTTTAGGAGCAACCACCCCGTGTGGGCTGTCTCCCGGAAAGTGGACCCGGATTCCGGGGTCACTTTCCGGGAGGCAGCCCACACCTGCTTTAACGTCGCTGGTCCGCACTGCGGGAACGTGCCGTAGCCCGGCGGCCGCATCCGGCACCCCGCCGGGGCTGAGATCGGCGGTGCGTGCCGCCGTCGTCAGCTTCATCGGAGCCGGAAGGACCTCCATAACCCAGGTATTCCAGCACCTTACGACAATTTCCCGACCCGGTTTCGGGCAAAAGGAGAGGGCCTGAACCCGGTGCAATACCGTTCTCAGGCCCTCCCGCTGCAGGCTCTTAGGGAGCCGGCGTTACTGCTTAGAGCTTGCCGAATTCTTCCTTGACGAGCTTGTACTTGTTGTCGGCGCTGTATTCGTAGACACCGATGGTTGCCTCGGAGGGGTCTCCGCTGTCGGCGAAGGTCACCGGGCCGGACTGGCCGTCGTAGTCGATGTCCTTGCCTTCACGGATCAGCGTGACGCACTGGCCGAAGCTGAAGCACTTCTCGCCGTCCTTGGACACAGCCTGCAGCTGGGCTGCAATATCAACACCCTTGGTGCTCTTTGCAGCTTCAGCAGCCAGAGCCACCAGGTTGGTGGCGTCCCAGCTCTCGCCGGCGTAGGAGTAGTCCGTCAGCGAAGGATCGATGGCCAGCAGGCTCTTCTTGAAGGCATCGCCGGCGCTGGTGCCCGGAAGGGTGCCGTGGGCGCCCGTCATGGTGCCTGCCGCGAAGTCCTTGCTGTAGTCCTTGAGGTTGCCATCAACCAGGAACAGCTGCTCCGGCTTGATGCCCTTGCCCAGGAGCAGCGGGATGATGCTCTTGCCTTCGTCGAAGGTGATCACGCCGATGGCGTCCGGCTTGGCCGCAACAATGGCATCCACCTGGGTGTTGAACTGGGTGTCGCCGGTGTTGAAGAGCTGCTCGGCGACGATCTTGCCGCCTGCGCCCTCAAACGAGGACTTGACGGTCTTGGCCAGGCCGGTGCCGTAGGAGTCGTTGAGGACGATCATGCCCATGGTCTGGGCACCGCAGGAAACGGCGTAGTTGCCCAGCACGGAGCCCTGGAGCAGGTCGGACGGGGCGGTGCGCCAGTAGAGGCCCTTGTCATCCCAGGTGGTGAAGTCGAGGGACGTGTTGGCGGGCGAGAACTGGACCACGCCGGCACCGGTGATCTGGTTGATAACCGTCTTGGAAACGCCTGAGGATGCCGCACCGATGATGGCACTGACGCCCTGGCCCAGGAGGTTGGTGACGGACTGGGTGGCGACGTCGGTGGTGGTGTCACCGGAGTCGAGGTGTGAGACCTCCACAGGCTTGCCCAGGACGCCGCCGGCGTCGTTGATGTCCTTGATCGCCAGGTTGACGCCGGCGATTTCGGGCGGGCCCAGGAAGGCCAGCGAACCGGTGGACGGCAGCAGCGAACCGATCTTAAGCGGCGTCTCGGTAGTGGTGGTCGAGGCGGGCACTGTGCCGGCCGCAGGGATTTCAGGTGCAGGAGCGCCTGCTGCGGGAGCAGGACAGGCTATGGCGCCGGATGCGGCGGCCGTGGTGGTTTCCGTCGAGCTGGGGGTGGAGGTGCCACCGCAAGCCGTAGCCAGAAAGGCAACGCCGACGCCAAGCGCTGTGAGCTTGGCAATTCGGGGCGCCACCGGGGAACGTGGAATCATTGAGAATCTCCTGGATCGAAAGGTGCGAACGGCCTTTGATGCGCATGGTCAGGTGTTCCTGATTAGGCTTCAAGCTAATGCAAATACCGGCCGAAGATAAGTGACTGAGGTCACATCCTTATAACAGTCGTTGCCTATGCGGAATTAAGCGGACATCCGGCGCCCGCCGCGGGCTGTCCCGGGCACAGGAAAAGCCGCCCGCGTCGCGAACGGCTTCCCGATTTTCGGCTGATGCCGGGCCTGTACCCCAGGTGGGACTCGAACCCACAACACGCAGATTTTAAGTCTGCTGCCTCTGCCAATTGGGCTACTGGGGCAACTGCTCAATGGTATCCCGTCAGGCGAGGCTGAATGGCTCCGCGTACCGGAAGGTACCGTGCACTCCCCCGGGCCAGAGCGCCAGGGGCAGCAGCTGGAAATAGTCACCCCAGGCCTCGTCCGGAGCCAGGACCCCGAAGTTGGCCGCGGGCACAAAGCCGAACCGGGGGTAGTACTCGGGGCTGCCCAGCAGCGCGATGCCTCGCTCGCCCGCAGCATTGGCCCTGGCGATGCTCTCCTGCACCAGCGCCGACCCCACACCATGCCGCTGCAGCCGCGGCGTGACGGCCAGGGGGCCCAGGCCCAGGAGTTCGTGGTCCCCCACCCATCCGCGTGTGCTGATGACATGGCCCACCACTTCCCCGGCCAGGACGGCCACGACGCTGAGGTCCGGCAGGTACTCCTCCGCCTCGAACAGCCCCCGCAGCACGGCCACCTCCGCAGGTTCGCCCACCGCAGGAAGGCCAGTGGCCGGCGAGATGGCGAAGGCGTCGGCAACCAGGGCATAGATGGCGTCCCGGTCAGCCTCGGTTTCGCTCCGGAGCTCAAGGGTGGGACGCTCCTGCTGGCGGCTTTCCGCTGACAGTTCTGCCAGGACCTCCAGGGCCCGCGGCGCATCGGGCGCGGGGACCAGCAGGTGGTCGTGGTGCAGTCCCGCCAGGACGTTGCAGCTGATGTGCGCGTCCGCCAGCGCCTTACCGAAGGCCGCCGTGAGTCCCACCGCGTCCAGCGCCGAATGGACCTCCAGGGTGATCCAGGCGGCCACGAAGCTGTACGCCAGCCCCTCACTGTCCGCTGCTGCCCTGGGCAGCACCACCGTCAGGCCCTCAGCCTCGCGCACGGCCGCTTCGGCTCCGGCCGGCAACGGGCGGCCGTCCGGCCACTGCACAAAAACGTATTCACCCTCCCGGAGTGTGGGCGCCATAGTGGCCAACAGGGTCTGTAGATCTTTTTCGGCACTCATCCGGCCAGTCTAGGAGCCAGGCACCGCCGGTGCGGGAGGAACCGGCGGCGCGTCAGGCAGAGCCGTTAAACGAACGACGGCGGCCATCCCCGTGATGGGAACAGCCGCCGTCGTGCGTTATGGGAAAGCCGTGGCGCTATTTGGCGTTCGCCGTGACAGCTTCCTTGGGGTCAACCTTGGTCTTTTCCGCGGAACCGGGGGCGCCGGCCACGGGGGTGGCGTCAGCGGCGGGTGCAGCTGCGGCCGCAGGCTTGGGTGCCGGGGTGGCTGCTGCCACAAAGGCGCCGCGGGGGTTGTCCAGGTCCAGCAGCTGGGTGGTGTCGCGGCCGGCGAAGAACGCGATGACCCAGTTGAGGACCACGCGGAACTTGCGCTCGAACGTGGGCATCGCCATGCCGTGGTAGCCGCGGTGTGCGAGCCAGGCCAGCGGGCCCTTCAGGCCGATGCGGCCCAGGAGGTTGATGTTGGCAACGCCCTTCCACTCGCCGAAACCGGCCACAGCACCGAGGTTCTTGTGCTTGTAGTCCTTGAGCTGCTTGTCCCAGCGGGAGGCCCACAGGTTCTTGGCGAGGCGCTTGGCCTGGCGAAGGGCGTGCTGGGCGTTGGGGACGCAGGTTCCGTCGGGCAGGCCCTTGCCGGTGAGGTCCGGTACAGCGGCGATGTCGCCGGCGGCCCAGGCGTTGTCAACAATGCCTTCGTCGCCGCCGATGCGCAGGTCCGGCAGGACGCGGACACGGCCGCGGGGCTCCAGCGGGAAGTCGGTGGAGCGGACCATCGGGTTGGCCTGCACGCCTGCAGTCCACACCAGGGTGTCGGCTTCGAAATCCTGGGCCAGGGACTTGTCCGGCAGGTTGATCAGCCTGAGGCTGCCTTCGGCGTTGTCCAGGGAGGTGTTCAGCAGGACCTCGATGCCGCGGCTGCGGAGGTGCTCCACCACCCATTCGGCCTGGCTGGCCGTGACCTCGGGCATGATGCGGCCCATGGCTTCAACCAGCACAAAGCGGATTTCCTCCTGCTTGACGCGGGGGTTGTTGCGGACCGCGGCGCGGGCCAGGTCCTCCATCTCGGTGATGCACTCGATGCCGGCGAATCCGCCACCCACCACCACGAAGGTGAGGGCGCGGGCGCGTTCGGCCGGGTCCGTCATGGTGGAGGCAACTTCAATGCGCTCCAGGAGCTTGTTGCGCAGGGCAACGGCTTCCTCGATGGTCTTCAGGCCGATGCCCTTGTCCGCGAGGCCCTTGATGGGGAAGGTGCGCGTGATGGCACCTGCCGCGAGGACAACATCGAAGTACGGGACCTCGATGTTGGCTCCGCCGTCGGCCGGAGCCACAACAGCGGTGCGGTTCGCATGGTCGATCGACGTGACGCGGCCCTGGATGAGCTCGGTCTGCTTGAGGTGCTGGCGGTGGGAGACCACTGCATGGCGCGCCTCGATGTTGCCGCCGGCCACCTCGGGGAGGAAGGGCTGGTAAGTCATGTAGGGCAGTGGATCCACGAGGGTGACGATGCCACCGGCATTCGCGATCTTCTTCTGCAGTTTGAGTGCTACGTACAGGCCGACGTACCCGCCGCCGACGACGAGTACCCTGGGACGGTCCTGGAGCTCTGTGGTGGTTGCCATGATTTAAGGATACAGCAGTTTGTGAAAATCTTCACTAACTACGTTGTCCGCCGGAAATGCTACGTTTTCCGGCCCGAATCAACCCGTTCCATGGTGCCCGTGTCAGGTTCCTCCCGCAGCAGGGCGGGATTCCTGGCCGTCCTGCGCAGTTGGATGACGGCGGCAGCAATGATGAACACAATGAGCAGGGCAAACCCGATCACGACGGCGGCGCCAATGGCGGTGTCCCGCTGCGAGGGCGCCACGGCTGCGGGTACTTTCGCTTCGGGCAGCGTGGGTGCCGCGCTGGGCACCTCCGCGGTGGCCACAGGGGCCGGGGTGGCGGGGATCCCGCGCCGGTGGACCCTGATCCATTCGGCGATGGAGCCCAGCGGGTTGCTGCTGGCTTCCGGAACCGTGTCCTTCAGCGCAGCCTCCGCGTTGAGGATGCCGTAGCCGTACAGCGGGTCCTTGCCGGGCGCGCCTGCATCCTTGGCCGTGGTGATGATGCGGTTGATGACCTGCTTGGCGGTCATGGCGGGCCACTTGGAGCGGATCAGGGCAGCAACGCCGGCCACGATCGGTGTGGAGCCGGACGTGCCGGCCCATTCGGTGTAGCCGCCGCCGGGCAGGCCGCCCAGCAGGTCCTCGGCCGGGGCTGCCACGCCGATGCTGATGCCCTGGGAGGAGGCATCCACGCTGGCCACGCCGTCCCGGTCCAGCCCGGCAACTGTGAGGATGCCGGGGATCGTGGCAGGCGCACCCACCTGGGTGTTGCCGCCCACGCGGTTACCGGCGGCCGCCACGATCACCACGTCCTTTTGTTCGGCGTAGAGGAACGCCGCGTCCCAGCTCTGGGGCCACTGCGGGGTGGTGCTGCCCAGGGAGATGTTGATGACCTTGGCGCCGTTGTCCACCGCCCAGCGGACGGCTTCGGGGATCTGGTCCTGGTCGCTCTTACCCGAGGGGTTGGCGGATCCCAGCCAGGTGGAAACGGACAGGATCTGGGCTTCGGGGGCCACGCCGATGATCCCGTCCGGGGCAGGGTTCGCCGGGGTGGGACTGGGTGACGGGCTGGGGCTGGCGCTGGGGTCCACCGGCGGCTGGTGGCCGCGGCCTGCCAGCATGGTGGCCACCAGGGTGCCATGCTCCGGTTTGGCGCCGACGCTCTTCTGCCCGTTGGCGGCGCCGGACCCGGACGCGTCATACCCGCCCGCCAGCGCACCCTTAAGGTCCGGGTGCTGGCCATCGATGCCGCTGTCGATCACCGCGATCTTGACGCCGGCGCCTTTGGAAACCTCCCAAGCCTTGGTGATGCCCGATTCGGCGAGCCAAAATTGCTTGTCGCGCCAGTCGTCGGCCCGGGCAGGCCCGGCGGTGGCCAGTCCGGCGCAGAGGAAGCACGCCGCGAGGCCTACGGCGAGGACAGCGGACGTGGCTTTTCGGAGCGGGGCGCCCGCCCGGAGCAAAGATGAATGCATGCTCAGCCGATGCTCAGCGCAATGCCGTCGAGGATATCGTGCTCGCTGGCAGTGGCGGTGGTGATCCGGCCGCCGCTCAGCTCAGCCACGCGTTCCAGGATCCGCGCCCACACCAGTCCCCCGGCGCCGATCACGTCCACGCGGCCCGGGTGCATGTAGGGCAGCGCGGCGCGTTCGGCGCGGGTGAGCTGCAGCAGGTCGCCGGCGGCGCTGCGGACGGTGGCCAGGGGCAGTTCCGCCCCGTGGATGGCGTCCGGCGAGTATTCGTCCAGGCGGAGGGCATGGGCGGTGATGGTGGTCACTGACCCGGCGACGCCCACGACGGCGGTGGCGCGTTCCAGCGGAACGTCCCGGCCCGCGAGGGCGATTGCGTTGTCCACGTCGGCCTGGGCGGCGGCGATCTGGCCGGCGGTGGGCGGGTCGGCGCGCAGGTGGCGTTCGGTGAGGCGGACGCAGCCGATGTCCACAGACTCGGCAGCCGTCACGCCGGCTGCGGTGCCCAGGACGAATTCGGTGCTGCCGCCGCCCAGGTCCACCACCAGGACTTCCTGGCCGTCGAGGACGGGCAGCACGCTGCTGGCCCCGGCGAAGGACAGGGCAGCTTCCTCGTCGCCGGAAATGACTTCGGGTTCGACGCCCAGCAGGTCCCTGATGCCGGCCACAAAGACGTCCCTGTTGCTGGCGTCCCGGCTGGCCGAGGTGGCAACAAACCGGACGGCGGCGGGACCGTGCCCGGCAATCAGCCGGGCATAGTCGGCGGTGGCGGCAAAAGTACGGTCCAGGGCGGCCTGTGACAGTTCGCCGGTGGCATCGACGCCTTCACCGAGCCGGACCACCCGCATCTCGCGCACCACGTCGGTCAGGGTGGTGGTGCCGTTGGTCCGGTCGATGTCGGCGATGAGGAGCCGGATGGAGTTGGTGCCGCAGTCGATGGCAGCAACGCGGCTCATGCGGTCTCCCCCGGCTGCTGCGCTGTCTTCCGGACGGGCGCCGGTCGGCCCACGATGTCCGGCAAACCCTGCGGACCGTGCCGGCTCAGGTCCTTCGAAGGTGCCAGGCCGGAGGTGTCCCAGGCGCCGTCGCAGTAGCACCTCTCAACAGTCCACCATTCGGCGATCTGTTCCAGTGCGGCGTCGCCCAGCGGATTGGTTCCGGGACCGGCGGCGAGCGAGTGACCCACCAGGACGTGGAGGCATTTGACGCGGGTGGGCATGCCGCCGGCAGAGATTCCGTCGATCTCCGGGACGGGGCCGATGCCGGACCGCTGGCCGATGGCGTCACGGGCCGCCAGGTACTGTACGTGCGCGCCCCGGTAGGCGCTGGCCAGTTCCGGATCTGCGGCGAGGAGTTCGTTCATGTCGATCATCACGCCGTTGGCTTCGAGGCGCGACACGGCGGATGTGATCACCGGGTGGGTGAGGTAAAAGGTGGTGGGGAAAGGGGTCCCGTTGCCCAGCCGCGGTGCCGTGGCGGCCACCAGCGGGTTGCCGCAGACGCAGCGGGCAGGAATTTCCACAACATCGCGGACGGGGCGGCCCAATTGCCTGCTCAGTACGTCAAGGTCGTGGGCTGATGGTTGGCGGGTTTCATCCCGGGCGGCTGCCGTGTGGTGTTCCATGCGCGGGCCGTCCTTCCTGTTGCGGTTCAGTCTGTGGCCGCGCGCGTGATGGACTCCCACAGGGAATCCACCCACGGCAGATCGGCGGGGTCTGGTGTTGCTGCACCGGGTTCGCTGCTGCTTTCGCCGGCCGGCTCATCGCCGCCGAACACCCAGTAGCCGGTTTCGCCCGGCATAACCATGTTAATGCGGTCGCGGGCCTGCTGCTTCACGTAGTTGGGGTCCTGCCAGCGTGAGACCTGCTGGCGCAGCGCTTTTCCTTCGGCCTGACGTGCGGCGATGTCGGCGTTCAGGGCATCCAGTTCGGCTTTTTTATCGAAGAAGATCTTCACCGTTGGCGCCAGGAGGATGGTAATGGCCACCATCACCACGGCCAGGGCCAGCATCCTGCCGGAGAACGCTTTGGCCGGGACTGGCTGGTGGTCCGCGTCCCGGTCTGCTGATGTGCCGGCGGCTGTGCGGCCGCTTGCCGGAGCTTTACTGCCCGGCGTCTTACCCGCGGGGCCGGGCCTGCCGGGCTGTATCTTGCTGCTGCCGGCCGGTGCTTTAGTGGCGGCCTGCGCGGGCCGGGTGCCGGACGCGGTGTTGTCTGCGCCGTCGGAGGTTTCCGGGGCTGGGCGGGAGGGGGTGACCTTGGGAACTTTGGGACGGCGGGTGGCCATGACACTCCTGGAACGCGCAGCCTGCCGGGGTCGCCGCTGGCTGGGCTGGGACGGGTGCTGCTGAAACAACAACGGTGGCTATGGTCTTTCAACCATAGCCACCGGTTATTGGTTTACGCGGCTACTAGCCTTTGAAACGCGGGAACGCGCTGCGGCCGGCGTAGCGTGCGGCGTCGTCGAGTTCCTCTTCGATGCGAAGCAGCTGGTTGTACTTGGCAACCCGCTCGGACCGTGCCGGGGCACCGGTCTTGATCTGGCCGGCGTTGGTGGCCACCGCGATGTCGGCGATGGTGGTGTCCTCGGTCTCGCCGGAGCGGTGCGAGGTGATGGTGGTGTAACCGGCGCGCTGGGCCAGGCTGACGGCGTCCAGCGTTTCGGTCAGGGAACCGATCTGGTTGACCTTGACCAGCAGCGAGTTGGCGGTGCCGGTGTCGATGCCGCGCTGCAGGATGGCGGGGTTGGTGACGAACAGGTCATCGCCCACCAGCTGGACCTTGTCGCCGATGGCGTCGGTGAGGGTCTTCCAGCCGTCCCAGTCGTTCTCGTCCAGCGGGTCTTCGATGGATACCAGCGGGTAGTCGGCCACGAGCTCGGAGTAGTAGGCGCTCATCTCGGCGGAGGTCAGGGCCTTGCCTTCGAACTGGTAGGCGCCATCAATGAAGAACTCGGAGGAGGCCACGTCGAGGGCCAGGGCGATGTCCTTGCCCGGGGTGTACCCGGCGTTCTGGATGGCTTCCTGGATCAGGTCCAGGGCGGCGCGGTTGGACGGCAGGTTCGGCGCGAAGCCGCCCTCGTCGCCCAGGCCGGTGGCCAGGCCCTTTTCCTTCAGGACGGACTTGAGGGCGTGGTAGACCTCAACGCCCCAGCGGAGGCCTTCGGAGAAGGTCTCGGCGCCGAGCGGGACAACCATAAATTCCTGGATGTCGACGTCGGAGTCGGCGTGTGAGCCACCGTTGAGGATGTTCATCAGCGGGACGGGCAGGACGTGGGCGTTGGGGCCGCCCAGGTACTTGTAGAGCGGCAGGTCAGCGGAGGCTGCGGCGGCGTTGGCCACGGCCAGGGAGACGCCCAGGATGGCGTTGGCGCCGAGCTTGCCCTTGTTGGGGGTGCCGTCCAGGTCCAGCATGGCCTGGTCGATGCTGCGCTGGTCGGTGGCGTCGAAGCCGGTCAGGGCCGGGGCGATCTGGTCAATGATGGCGTCGACGGCCTTCTGGACGCCCTTGCCAAGGTAACGGCCCTTGTCGCCGTCACGCAGTTCAACGGCTTCGTGCTCGCCGGTGGAGGCGCCGGAAGGAACTGCTGCGCGGCCGATCTGGCCGTCGGAGAGCAGGACTTCAACTTCTACTGTCGGGTTGCCGCGGGAATCGAGGATTTCGCGGGCGTGGATGGCATCGATAAGCGCCATGAATTTGCTCCTTATGGGCGATTAACGGGGGATGTTGCAGAAAATGTTGACGTCCTCGTCACGGACAAGCGTAGTCCAGAGTGGCCCAGGTTACGGAAACCTATCCAGCCCCCGGACGTCACGGCAGGGGTGTGGCGGCGGGCCGGGGTTCCGGGGCGTCCTGTTGCTGGTAGCGCCTGATGGCACCGCGCAGGGCGCGTTCGGCGTCCAGGCCACCGGCGGCGGCGGAACGGACGACGCCGAACAGCAGGTCCCCGAGCTCGTCCTCCGTCTGCGGGGCAGGCCCCGCCGGCGGCAGCGCGAGTCCGGCGCGTGCCGCGCGGTCCAGGGACTTCTGCGCCCTCGCCAGGGCGGGAAGGGCCTGCGGGATGCCCTCGAACGGGCTGGCCCGGCCGGGCCGTTCGGTGCGTTTTACGGCGTCCCAGGTCTGGACGATTTCCTCGATCGAGGCCGGGAAACTGTCCTGCAGCGAACCGTCGGGACGGAACACGTGCGGGTTGCGGCGGACCATTTTGGCAGCCAGGCCGCGAGCCACGTCGTCGAACGCAAAAGCGCCGCGCTCCTCCGCGAGCCGGGCATGCAGGACCACCTGCAAAAGGACGTCGCCCAGTTCACCGCAGAGTTCGGCGTCGTCAATCCCCGCGGCCTGGGCCGCGCGTTCCGCGACCTGGCCCGAATCTGCCGGGGTACCCGCCTCGATGGTCTCGGCGAGTTCGTACGCCTCCTCGAGGAGGTATTCCACCAGGGAGGCGTGCGTCAGGGCGCCCATCCAGGGGCAGTGCTCCCGAAGCGCGGCGATTATCCCGACTAATTCGTGCCCAGCCAGCAGCTCCCCCGCAGGGGAGCCGCCGGGCGTTGCAGCGTGCTGGTCAGCCAAGGTTGGCGTAGGCGTCGTTGATGTACTCCACCAGCGCTTCCTTCTCCTCGAGGGGCAGGAAGGAGGCCTCGGCCGCGTTGAGCGTCAGTTCCAGCAGGTCATCGAGGTCGTAGTCGAACGTCTCCACCAGGAGGTCGAACTCGTCGGTGAGCGTAACGCCGCTCATAAGCCGGTTGTCGGTGTTGATGGTGACGTTGAAGCCCAGCTGGTACAGCATGTCCAGCGGGTGGCTCTCGATGCCCTCGCCGAAGCCGGAGATGGCGCCGGTCTGCAGGTTGGAGGACGGGCAGATTTCCAGGGCGATGCCGCGGTCGCGGACCCAGCTGGAGAGGTCGCCCAGGGTCACCATTCCGATGGTGTCCCCGGCGTCGTCGTCCTCGTCGAATTCCACGGTGATGTCTTCGGCGATCCGCACGCCGTGGCCCAGCCGGAGGGCCCGGCCGTCCACCAGTGCCGACTGGATGCTCTCCAGGCCGGCGGCTTCGCCGGCGTGCACGGTGGCGGGGAAGTTGTGCTGGGCAAGGTAGGTGAAGGCGTCCTTGAAGCGTGCGGGCAGGAAGCCGTCCTCGGCGCCGGCGATGTCGAAGCCCACGGCGCCCTGGTTGCGGTGCCTGACGGCGAGCTCGGCGATCTCCTGGCCGCGGTCAGCGTGGCGCATCGCGGTGATCAGCTGGCCGACCTGGATCTCCCGGCCCGTTTCGCTGACTGCTTCGACGCCGGCTTCCAGGCCTTCCTGGACGGCTTCCACTGCTTCGTCCAGGGACAGTCCCTGCTGCAGGTGCTGTTCGGGGGCCCAGCGGACTTCGCCGTACACCACACCATCGTCCGCGAGGTCTTCGACGAATTCCTTGGCGACCCGGAACAGGCCTTCGGCGGTCTGCATCACGGCAACCGTGTGGTCGAACGTTTCCAGGTAGCGGACCAGGGATCCGGAGTCGGCCGACTCGCGGAACCACTCACCCAGGGCCACAGGATCGGTGGAAGGAAGGGTGTGGCCGGCGGCCTGCGCCAGCTCGATGATGGTGGCCGGACGGAGTCCTCCGTCCAGGTGGTCATGCAGGGAAACCTTGGGCAGGCTCTTCAGGTCAAAATCGAGGGCAGGGGCAGCGTCAAGAATAGGCTCAGTCACGTTCCAACCATAGGGTGGCCGGAGATGCAAAGCCAGCCGCTACTTGGCCGCGCCGTCCCCCGGGGTGGGTGCCAGGATGCCGGTGGATCCGCCGGCGGACTCCGGGGCGCCGGCGCCGCGGCCATCGGTTCCAGCGTCGGCACCCTGGGCGTCGTTGCGGGCCAGGTGCTTGTGCCACCAGCGGAGCACGTGGTCGATCACGATGCCCAGCAGGACGGCGAAGACCACGGCGATGCCAACGCCGAGGAGCGGGTTGTGGTGGACCCACTGGCCCGCGAGCAGCCCGATGCCGATCGAGTAGCCCACCCAGGTGACGCAGGCGAAGGCATCGAGCCAGAAGAAGGTGCGGTGCCGGAAACCAGTCTGTCCCGCCACATAGTTCACTGCCACCCGGCCCCAGGGAATGTAGCGGGCGGTGAAGATCAGCACGGCGCCGCGTTTATCCAGCTCATACTGGGCCCAGCCAAACATCTTTTTCACCTTGGGCCGGCGCATCCACCTCCAGCGGTCCAGGCCGATCTTTTTGCCCAGCATGTACGCCATGTTGTCCCCGGCCATGGCGCCCACGAGGGCCGTGGCCCCGAGGATCCACAGGTTAGGCTGCCCGGTGTGGAGCGACAGCGCCGAAAGGCCAACAATGGCGGTTTCGCTGGGCAGGATGGTGGCGAAGCCGTCAACAAAAAAGAAGACCAGGAGCACAGGATAAATCCACGGCTGCTCGGCTGCTGACTCGAGCATTTGGTTCAGGAAATCCACGCGGACTTGCTCCTCAGGGACAGTCGCCGAAAACGTCGGCAGAAATCGCAATAAGTGTCCCACGGCCGGGACGTCGTTCGCTACGCCCCGGCCCCGGAACACCTGTTCCAACGGTATCCCGGCCTGCCCCGCGGCGGCGTCGTCCCAGCGGGTGATATCCGGGGCACGAGCTCCTCCACCCAGGGGCTGATCCGCGCGGGGCCTACGCCTCCGGTTCGCGCATCCGTTCCACCATGGGGGCCTTGCGCCGGACCTTGTTGATCACCAGGTCCACCACCACACCCAGGGCCACGGCGCAGACGATTGCGATGGCCGCCCCCAGCAGGTGGTTGTCCTCGAACCACTGGCCAAAAAACAGGCCGATGCCCACGGAGTAGCCGGCCCACAGCGTGGCCGACAGCGCGGTCAGGCCCACGAACCGCAGGTGGTGGTAGTGGGTGGCTCCGGCGGTGAGGTTCACGGCAACCCTGCCGATGGGGACAAACCTGGCCACCAGCACCAGCGAGGCCGGGCGTTTGCGAAGCTCACGGCCGGCCCACCGGAACGCGTTCTGCATGCGGGGTCCGCGCATCCAGGCCCAGCGCTGCACGCCCACCTTCCGCCCCAGCAGGTAGGCGATATTGTCCCCCGCAAACGCCCCGAGGCCCGCCACCAGGACCAGGAGCCAGGGGTTGGGCACGTCCGCGGTGGCAGCCACCGCGGCCAGGCCCACCACCACGGACTCGCTGGGGATGGGCGGGAAGAAGCCATCGATGATGCAGCACGCCAGGACCAGCACCAGGACCCACGGTTGTCCGGCGGCGGCGAGGATGAAATCGTTGATGGCCTGCATGGGTCCCTACGCGATGCGGTCGATGATCAGCTGCTGCGCGGGCCGGGAGCCCTCCGGGGCGATGACCACTGCGTGTTCCAGTGCTTCCCTGGCCCGGGCAAACCGTTCCGGCGTGTCGGTGAGCAACGTCATCAGCGGCTCCCCCGCACGCACCAGGGCGCCGGGTTTGGCGTGCAGCCGCACCCCGGCTCCGGCCTGGACCACGTCCTCCTTGCGGGCGCGGCCGGCACCGAGGCGCCAGGCAGCGACGCCGACGGACAGGGCATCCAGTTCCACCAGCACACCGTCGGCGGGGGCGTAGATGACATCGGACTCCCTGGCTTCCGGCAGCCTGGCGGCGGGATCGCCGCCCTGGGCCCGGATCATCCGGTTCCACACGTCCATGGCCCGGCCGTCCTTGAGTGCCGCCGCCGGGTCGGCGTTGTGGACGCCGGCGCAGGCCAGCATTTCCTCCGCCAGGCGGACCGTCAGCTCCACCACGTCGGCGGGGCCGCCGCCGGCCAGCACCTCCACGGACTCGGCCACCTCGATGGCGTTGCCGGCGGTCAGCCCCAGCGGGGTGTTCATGTTGGTGAGCAGGGCCACCGTGTTGACTCCGGCGTCCTTGCCCAGCGCCACCATGGTCTCGGCGAGTTCGCGGGCGGTGGCCTCGTCCTTCATAAACGCGCCGCTGCCCACCTTGACGTCCAGGACCAGGGACCCGGTGCCCTCGGCGATTTTTTTGCTCATGATCGAGGAGGCGATCAGCGGAATCGCCTCCACGGTACCCGTCACGTCCCGCAGGGCATACAGCTTTTTGTCGGCAGGGGCCAGGCCGGCACCCGCAGCGCAGATCACGGCCCCCACATCCTGCAGCTGGGCCAGCATCTCCGCGTTGCTCAGGTCCGCCCGCCAACCCGGAATCGCCTCCAGCTTGTCCAGGGTGCCGCCGGTGTGTCCCAGGCCGCGGCCGGAGAGCTGCGGGACAGCCACGCCGAAAACGGCCACCAGTGGTGCCAGCGGAAGAGTGATCTTGTCCCCCACACCGCCGGTGGAGTGCTTGTCGGTGGTGTACTTCAGGCCGCCGTCGGGCCGCCGGAGGCTGGAGAAGTCCATCCGCTCGCCGGAGGCGATCATGGCCGCCGTCCAGCGGGCAATTTCGGTCCGGTCCATGCCGTTGAGCAGGATGGCCATGTTCAAGGCGGCCATCTGCTCATCGGCGATGGCGCCCCGGGTATAGGCGTCGATGGTCCAGTCGATCTGTTCGGGACTCAGGGTCCCTTTGTCCCGTTTGACGCGGATGATGTCAACGGCGTCGAAAGCTTCGGATGTACGGTTCGCTGTCACCGGGTTTCCTCCAGGTGTTCGGGACCGAAGGCGTCTGGCAGCACCTGGTCCATGGTTTTGATGCCGTGAGTGGTCATAAGCTCCATGTCCGGGGCCCGGAACTCATAGAGCAGCTGCCGGCAGCGGCCGCAGGGCATCAGCACGTTGCCGGCGCCGTCCACGCAATAGAACGCCCGGAGCCGGCCGCCGCCGCTCATGTGCAGGTTGCCCACCAGCGCGCACTCGGCGCAGAGGGTCAGGCCGTAGCTGGCGTTCTCCACGTTGCAGCCGCTGACAATCCGGCCGTCCGCGGTGAGCGCCGCGGCGCCCACCGGGAACTTCGAATACGGGGCGTAGGCGTTGCCCATGGCCGCCACCGCTGCCTGCTCCAGGGCGGCCCAGTCCACCGCCGTTCCGTTGTCCACGGCCGTCAACCCTTAACGTACGGGATGCCGCTGGCCGCCGGCCCCCTGGATTTGCCCACCAGGCCGGCGACGGCGAGGACGGTGACCAGGTAGGGCAGCATGGCCATGAACTGGCTCGGCACCGGGGTGCCGATGATGGTCACGATGCTTTGCAGGTTGTCGGCGAAGCCGAACAGCAGCGCTGCGAAGAACGCCCCGATGGGGTTCCAGCGGCCGAAGATCAGCGCGGCCAGGGCGATGAAGCCCCGTCCGCCGGAGATTTCCTTGGTGAAGCTGTCGATGGCCACCAGGGTGAAGAACGAGCCGCCGATGCCTGCCACGGCACCGCCGAGGGTGACGTTCCAGAACCGGGTGGCGTTGACGTTGATGCCCAGGGTGTCGGCGGCCTGCGGGTGCTCGCCCACGGCCCGGACGCGCAGGCCCCAGCGGGTCTTGAACAGGCCCACCCACACCACCAGGACGGCGGCGTACATCAGGTAGCCCACCAGGGACTGGCGGAACAGGATGGGCCCGATGATCGGGATGCCGGACAGCAGCGGAATTTCGATGATGTCCAGTCCCGGCGGGGAGTTGAACTGTGCCTTGTTGGCCTGCATCACGGTGCTGAACAGGAAGCCGGTGACGCCGGAGACCAGGACGTTCAGCACCACACCCACGATGATCTGGTTGACCACGTACTTGATGCTGAAGACGGCGAGCACCATGGACACCACGGCGCCGGCGGCAGCCGCGGCGATGAGCCCGATGAACGGGTTCTGGGTGATGGTGGCCACGATGGCGGCCGTGAAGGCTCCGCCCAGCAGCTGGCCTTCGATGGCGATGTTAACCACACCCACCCGTTCACACAGCACGCCGGAAAGGGAACCGAAGACCAGGGGCACGGCCAGCGTCACGGAACCGGCGATGAGGCCGGCCAGGGAGATGGCCGGGGTGCGGGCACCGCCCACCACCCAGATCAGGAAGGCTGCGACGAAAAGGACAATAAAGGCCACGTTGAGCCAGCCGGGGGCAGGCCGGTCCTGGGTCTTGAGGTAGACGGCATAGCCGGCCAGGGCCAGCAGCACAATGGACAGCACCAGCCCGCCGGCGAAGGCGTTGATCTCCAATGCCGGCAGCTGGAAGAAGTCGCTGCCCGTGGAGATGCCGAAGCTGGCCGTTTGGTTGGGACCCATGAGCCCGAAAAACACCAGGGCGATCAGGGCGAAGGCGGCGAGGATGACGGGCGTGCGCCAGCCCACGGGTTTGGCGGAGACCGCGGCTGCCCGCTCCCCCGGTCCGGCGTTTACCGGCCGCGGGGTACCCGGGTTGGGTGAGGAAACTGTTGTGCTCATGCGGCACCTCCGGTGGTGGCTGCGCGGCGGGACTTGGCGGCGCGGGCGGGTTTCTTCCGCCGCGGGTTCAGTCCGAAGACGGCGCGGACCAGGGGCGGTGCCGCGATGAAGAGGACGATCAGGGACTGGACCACCAGGACGATGTCAATAGGGGTGCCGGTCTGGATCTGCATCTGGACGGCCCCGGCGCGGAAGGCGCCGAACAGCAGGCCGGCCGCGAAGGTTCCCCACGGCGTCGAGCGCCCCAGCAGCGCCACGGTGATGGCGTCGAACCCGTAGGTGGCGGCGACGCCGTCGGTGAGGACCTTCTCGGTGCCGGCCACCTGGGCCACGCCGGAGAGGCCGGCGAGGCCACCGGCGATGGCCATCACCAGGATGGTGGCGCGGGAGACGTTAATGCCGGCGGTCTGGGCAGCCTTGGGGTTGGCGCCCACGGCCCGGAACTCAAAGCCCACGGTGGAGCGGTTGAGGAGCCACCACACCAGGACGGTGGCGGCGATAGCCAGGACAAAGCCCAGGTGGAGGCGGAACTGGCCGCCCAGGATCTGCGGGTACACGGCGCTGGCTTCGAGGATGGGTGAGATGGGGTTGGTCTCCCCCGGCCGCTGGAACGCGGGGGTGTTCAGCAGGTAGCGCAGGAAGTACAGGGCGATGTAGTTGAACATGATGGTGAGGATCACCTCATGTGCGCCGGTGCGGGCCTTGAGCAGGCCCACCAGTCCGCCCCACACCGCGCCGCCGATGATGCCTGCCACAAGGACCAGCAGCAGGTGCAGGCCCAGCGGCAGGTCCAGGGCGAAACCCACCCAGGCGGCCAGGATGCCGGCCATGATGATCTGGCCCTGCGCGCCGATGTTGAACAGCCCGGCCCGGAAGGCCAGGGCCACGCCCAGGCCCGCCGTGATGAGCGGCGTGGCGATGGTCAGGGTTTCGGTAAACGGCGCGAACTGGGCCGCGGCGGTGTTACCGCGCGGGTTGAACACCGAGCCCTGGAACAGTGCGATGTAGGACCGGGTGGCTGCGTTCCATACCGCAGCCAGGAAGTCGGCGGGCCGGGCGAACAGGTACGTCGACGTGGCGGCGACCTGTTTGTCGGTGCTGGCGATCAACAGGCCGCCAATGACCAGTGCCAGGAGGACGGCCAGGACGGAGACCATCCCGCTGCCGGTGAAGATTTTCCGGAGCACGGTGTCCGGGCCGCCGGGAAGCTGCCCGCTTTGGGCGGTGGCGGGGACTGCAGACGGTTCCATGGCACCGCCGGCGGTGTCCACGGCGGCCGCGGCTGCGGTCTGCTCCGGAGCGGTTTCCGGCGTTTCGCCGGCTGCGTGTTGGGGTTTGGGATTCTCAGGCATGGTCGCCTCCCTCGGTGTCGGCGGTGGCGGCGGGCTGGGTGCCCGTGGACGGGCTGGCGGTGTGTTCGCCGGGGGCGATGCCTGCCATCATGAGGCCAAGGACGTCCCTGCCGGTGCCGGCCGGGACGATGCCCACCAGCTTGCCCTTGTAGAGCACCGCGATGCGGTCGGCGAGTTCCATCACCTCGTCCAGCTCGGTGGAGACGATCATCACCGGGGTGCCCTGGTCGCGTTCGGCCACGATGCGGCGGTGCAGGAATTCGATGGAGCCCACGTCCACGCCGCGGGTGGGCTGGGAGGCGATGAAGAGGCGCAGCGGCCGGGACAGCTCCCGGGCCATCACCACTTTCTGCTGGTTGCCGCCGGAAAGGGTGCCGGCGGCGGCAGCGGCGGAGGGGGTGCGGACGTCGAATTCGCCGATCCGTGCCTTGGCGTTTTCCATGATCTTTGCCGGGCTCATGCTGATGCCCTTGGCGTAGGGGGGCTTGTCGTAAAGGTCGAGGACCAGGTTTTCCGCCACGGAGAAGGTACCGACGAGGCCGTCCACTTTGCGGTCCTCCGGGACAAACCCGACGCCGGCGCCGAGGACGTCCTTCACGGACCGGCCCAGGAGTTCCTTGCCGTCAAGGGTGACGGATCCCGAAACCCTGTCCTGCAGGCCCAGGATTGCCTCGGTCAGTTCGGTCTGGCCGTTGCCCTGGACTCCGGCGACGGCGAGGATCTCGCCGCGGGCGATGTCGAAGCTGAGCCCGTCCACCATGTGCTGGCCGTTGGGGGCGATCACCGTCAGGTCCCGGACCTCGAAAGTGGTTTCCTGCGGTGTGGCCGGCTCCTTGTCCAGGGTCAGGCTCACCGCACGTCCCACCATCATGGAGGCGAGTTCGGTGGTGGAGGCTGCGGGATCCGCTGTGCCCACCACTTTTCCGCGCCGGATCACGGTGATGGTATCGGAGACGGCCTTCACTTCGCGCAGCTTGTGGCTGATGAAGACGATGGAGGTGCCGCCGGCCTTGAGCTGGCGCATGATGTCCAGGAGTTCGTCCGTTTCCTGTGGTGTCAGGACGGCAGTGGGCTCATCGAGGATCAGGACGCTGGCGTTGCGTACCAGGGCCTTGATGATTTCCACCCGCTGCTGGACGCCGACGGGCAGGTCTTCCACCAGGGCGTCCGGGTCCACGTCGAAACCGTACTGGTCCGAGATTTCCCGGATCCTGCGCCGGGTTTCGTCCAGGTTCAGGAAGCCGGCCGCCTTGGTGGGCTCGGCGCCCAGGGCCACGTTTTCGGCAACGGTGAAGACGGGCACCAGCATAAAGTGCTGGTGCACCATGCCGATGCCCGCAGCCATGGCATCACCCGGGCCGCGGAAGGAGACGGGTTTGTCGTCGACGAGGATCTCGCCTTCGCTGGGCTCGTAGAGCCCGTACAGGACGTTCATCAGGGTGGATTTGCCGGCACCGTTTTCGCCGAGCAGACAGTGGATCTGGCCGGACTCAACCACCACGTCGATGTGGTCGTTGGCAATCAGGGTGCCGAAGCGTTTGGTGATCCCTCTGAGTTCAAGTTTCAAAACTCTGACCAATCTCGAAGCGTCCGGTGATCGACCGGACGGGATAT
>NZ_LMOL01000007.1:61197-61306 GCF_001424565.1 Arthrobacter sp. Leaf141 | reverse complement strand
GTGGCTGCAGGACCAGCCTAGTGGGTGCGGTCCTGGGATGGGCGGGGGTGTGCCCGGTGGCGCGGCCAGCAAAAAGCGCCACCGCCCGGCGGGTCAGTGACCAACCGGG
>NZ_LMOL01000007.1:25458-61166 GCF_001424565.1 Arthrobacter sp. Leaf141 | reverse complement strand
CGGTGGCGCTTACAGGCAGTGCTCAGACCTTCGGGCTGGACTCGGACACAACCTTCAGTTTGCCGTCCACGATGTCCTTGCTGATCTGGTCCAACTCGGCCTTCAGTTCGGCCGGGACCTGGGATTCGAAGTCATGGAACGGTGCCAGCTTCACACCCTCGTTGGCCAGCGTGCCAACGTACGGGGTGTTGCTGAACTTTCCGTCCTTGTCTTCCTTGACCACCGTCTCCACGGCGTCGCCCATCTCCTTCATCACGGAGGAGAGCATGATGTCCTTGTAATCGGGTGCCGTGAGGTATCCGTCGGAGTCAACCCAGATGAGCTTGACGTCCTTTCCGGCGGCCTTGGCTTCCTTCAGCGCCGCGCCGGCGCCCTTGCCCACGGGGCCGGCCACGGGCATCACAATGTCGGCACCCGAGTCCAGGAAGTTCTGCGTGAGCTGCTTGCCGACGTCCTGCTTTTCGAAGTCGCCGGTGAAGCTGCCGTCTTTCGCTTCCTTGTTCCAGCCAAGGAGCTTGACGTCCTTGCCCTTCTGCTCGTTGTAGTACTTGACGCCGTCCGCGTAGCCGTCCATAAAGATGGTGACGGTGGGGATCTTGATGCCGCCGAACGTGGCGACCGTTCCGGTCTTGGTGGACCCGGCAGCAAGGTAGCCGGCCATAAACGCAGCCTGGGCCGTGTCGTAGATGATGGGCTTGACGTTGCTGATGGGGGTTTCATAGCCGAAGTCAATGATGGCGAAGTGGCTGTCCGGGTTCGCCGTTGCCTGTGCCTTGGTGGCATCGCCCAGCAGGTAGCCCACCGTGACGGTGAGGTCGCAGCCGGCGCTGACCATGGCCCGCAGGTTGGGGTCGAAGTCGTTGTTGGTTTTGGATTCGACCTGGTTGACCTTGATGCCCAGGTCGGTTTCGGCCTTCTTCAGGCCCTCGTAGGAGGACTGGTTGAAGGACTGGTCATCAAACCCGCCGGAGTCGGAGACGATGCAGCCGGTGTAGTCCGTGGCACCTGCGCTTGAGCCGCTGCCTGCCTCGGGTGCCGCGCCGCAGGCGCTGAGCAGGAGTGCGGACGCGCTGATGGTGGCCAGCCCTGCCAGTGAACCGCGCTTGAAGGGTGCACGCAGTGATGTCTTCAATTTTCCTCCAGGATGAAGAGAGTGGCGCTACGGCTGGAATTCAATGAGTGTCCGTTTCTACACTGAAATTCTGTTTTCACTGAGGGCCCGCAGCACTGCGCCGGAGCGCACTGATGCCACTACTTTAGTGGCCTGCGCCACTCCCCTGTAGCACAGGGGCACCCGTTCCCGGAGATTGTTTACAAGTTGTTACCAACCAGTAGGCGTGCCGCGCGGTGGCGGCACGCCTACTGGATGCGGAGGCGTTTAGCCCTGGGGCTGGATCCGCACCAGCATCTTGCCGGTGTTGGCGCCGTCCAGCAGGTCCATAAAGGCCTGCGGGGCGTTTTCGAGGCCGTCCACGATGGTTTCGTCGTAGCTGATGGAGCCGTCTGCAAGCCACGCTGCGGCCTTCTCCATAAACTCGTCCTTCAGGTGCCAGTAGCCACCCACCAGGAATCCGCGCAGGGTGAGCTGCTTGCCGATGGCAAGCATGAGGTTCCGCGGCGCCGGTGTGGGCTCGGTGGAGTTGTACTGGGCGATGGCACCGCACATGGCAACGCGGCCACCCACATTCAGTACGGACAGTGCTGCCTCGAGGTGCTCGCCGCCGACGTTGTCGAAGTAGACGTCGATGCCGTTGGGGCCTGCGGCTTTTTCGAGCTGGTCCCGGACAGGTCCGTCGTTGTAGTTGAAGGCGGCGTCGAAGCCGAGCTCCAGCAGGCGGGCCACTTTTTCCGGGGTACCGGCCGAACCGATGACCCGGGAGGCGCCCATGGCCTTGGCGATCTGGCCTACCAGCGAGCCCACAGCCCCTGCTGCGCCGGAGACGAAGACGGCGTCGCCGGACTTGAATTCGGCCACCTTGAGCAGGCCGGCGTAGGCGGTCAGGCCCGTCATGCCGAGGGCGCCAAGGAAGGCGGACTCCGGGGCGAGCTCGGGGCGTACCACTGCGGTGGTGGCGGCGTCGACAACGGCGTACTCACGCCAGCCCAGCGAATGCACCACCGTCTCCCCCACGGCCCGGTCAGCTGACCGGGACGCGATGACCTCGCCCACGGCGCCGCCGTCGAGCGC
This sequence comes from Arthrobacter sp. Leaf141, assembly GCF_001424565.1. Lineage (GTDB taxonomy): Bacteria > Actinomycetota > Actinomycetes > Actinomycetales > Micrococcaceae > Arthrobacter. The sequence continues at coordinate 58,978 of NZ_LMOL01000007.1, read as the reverse complement.
CTGGTCCACGGCGAACGGCGCCGAGTAGGACTTGACGTCGTTCATGCGGCCCCGCATGTAGGGATCAACCGACATAAAGGTGTTGCGGACCAGGATCTGGCCGTCCTGCAGCTCCGGCAGGCCCGACTCGGCGAGGCGGAAGTTCTCCGCCGCCGGCCGGCCTACTGGGCGGGAGGCGAGCTGGATTTCGCGGGTGCTGGTGGGAAGTGTTGTCACGCTCATGCTGCAAACTCCAATACCTTGATGTCCACCGTGATGTTGCCGCGAGTGGCGTTTGAATAGGGGCAGACCTGGTGGGCTTTGGCGACCAGGTCTTCCGCGGTGCCCAGGTCGAGGGCGGGCAGTGCGATTTCGAGGTCGACGGCGAGGCCGAAGCCGCCGTCGGGAAGCTGACCCAGGTGCACCTTGGCGGCGACGGCGGAGTCCGCGAGGTCGGCGCGTTCCTTGCGGCCCACAAGGCGCAGGGCGGAGTGGAAACAGGCCGCGTAGCCGGCGGCGAAAAGCTGCTCGGGGTTGGTGCCTTCGCCGCTGCCGCCGAGTTCAACGGGGCTGGCCAGGTCAACTTCGAGTTTTCCGTCATTGGTGCGTGCGGTGCCGTCGCGGCCTTCGCCGGAGGCCAGTGCCTCGGCTGTGTAAAGGGTCTTCACAGGAACAGTTCCGTTCTGTAGGTGATTGCTTGAAAAATGGGGGGTCCTGCCGCGGGTCAGACGGCGGAGTGCAGGGCTGCGGTGAGCTTGCCCAGTGTGGTGCGGAGCTGCTCCAGCTCATCGGCTGAGAGGCCCGCAGCATCTGCGAGCCGCTGCGGGATGGCACTGGCCCGGACGCTGAGTTCCCGGCCTGCGGCGGTGAGGTGGACGGCCACCCGGCGTTCGTCCTCTCCCGACCGGCGGCGCTCCACAAAGCCCAGGGCTTCGAGCCGCTTGAGCAGGGGCGACAGAGTGCCGGAGTCCAGGCCAAGTTCCTCGCCCAGTTCCTTGACGCCCCGGGGATCGTTCTCCCAGAGGACCAGCAGTACCAGGTACTGCGGGTAGGTAAGGCCGAGGTCTTCCAGGACGGGCCGGTAAACGGCGGTGGCTGCCCGGGATGCGGAGTACAGCGCAAAGCACACTTGACGGTCCAGCCTGGGGGTTTCGCTCATGCATCTACCGTAGCCCACAATTGAATTGTGCACAACTTAGATTGTGGCGGACAGCAGCGCTCCCCCACCGGCCGTGCCTACAGGTCCCGGATGGTCCGCAGTGCCGCAGCGGTCAGGACCCGGATGCCCAGTCCCAGGGCGCGTTCGTCCAGGATGTAGTCGCCGCGGTGCAGGTCGTACTCCTCGCCGCCCGGGGTTTTGGTGCCCAGCCGCATCATGGCGCCGGGAAGTTCCGCCAGGAACCAGGCGAAATCCTCCCCGCCCATGGACTGCGGGGTCAGCACCACGGCGCTTTCGCCGATTTCAGCGCGGGCGGACGCTTCGATGATTGCCGTTTCATGCTCGGAGTTGACCACCGGCGGCACGCCGCGGGTGTGTTCCAGCCGGACATCAACACCGTAGGGGGCGGCCACCTGGTGGACCACCTCGTCCAGCAGTTCGCCGGCAGCGTGCCAGGCGTCACGGTCCAGGCAGCGCATGGTGCCCGCCATGTACCCGGTGCCGGGAATGGCGTTGGGGGCGGACCCCGCTGAAATCTGGCCCCACACCACGGACACGCCGCTGCGGACGTCCACGCGGCGGGAGAGGACTGCGGGGACGTTGACGGCGATCTGCGCCAGAGCAAAAACCAGGTCCTCGGTGAGGTGCGGGCGGGAGGTGTGGCCGCCGCGGCCCGAAAGTTCGATCCGGATGGTGTCCGACGCCGAGGTGATGGCGCCGATGCGGGTGCCGATCTTGCCCACCTCGATCCGCGGATCGCAGTGCAGGGCGAGGATCCGCGGAACACCTTCCAGGACGCCCTGTTCAATGCAGGAGTGCGCGCCGCCGGGCATGGTTTCCTCGGCCGGCTGGAAGATGAGGCGGACGGTGGCGCCCAGCGGGGTGGCCTGGTGCATTTTCTGCAGGACCAGGGCGATGCCCAGCATGGTGGTGGTGTGGACATCATGGCCGCAGGCGTGGGTGACGCCGTGGTTCTTTGAGGCGAACGGCAGGCCGGTTTCCTCAATGATGGGCAGGGCATCGATGTCCCCGCGCAGGGCCGTGGCGATGGGGCCCTCCCCCACGTCCACCGTGAGGCCGGTGCCTTCGAGGCGGCGCGGGCTGAGCCCGGCTGCCTCCAGCCGCTCGGCCAGCTTGTCGGTGGTGCGGAACTCCTTGAAGGACAATTCCGGATGTGCGTGCAGGTCCCTGCGGAAATCGATCAGTTCCGGCAGGAGCGGCTCCAGCCATGGGGCCACCAAAGCGGTGGGTTCGGCTTCAGTAGTGTAATTGCGCACTGGTTCACTCTAGCGAGCGCCGCCGCTTTACGGGCATCACGGCCGCCGCGTTACTTCCCGCGGCCTCCCTCCGTCGTCGGGTTGACGACGGCGGGCGGCCGGTTTCAGAGGACGTCGGTGTCGCCGCTGGCCTTCAGGGCGTCCACGGCGGCTTTAACGCGCTGCGAGTTCGCCATGGTGGTCACCAGCAGGGCGTCGGGCGTGTCGACAATGACCACGTCCTGGATCCCGATCAGCGCGATGACGCGCTTGGTGTCAGTGACCACCACGCCGCTGGAGTTTTCGGTGAAGACGCGGGCGCCCTCACCGAGCACCGTGACGTCGTCAACTTCCCTGGCGGAGTTCAGCCGGCCCACCGAGGCGAAGTCGCCCACGTCGTCCCAGCGGAAGGAACCCGGGACCACTGCGACGTCGCCGGCTTCCGCGGCGGGCTCCGCCACGGCGTAGTCAATGGCGATCTTGGGCAGGGTGGGCCAGACCCTGGCCGTGACCTCGTCGCGGTCCGGGGTGTCCCAGGCGCGGGCGATTTCCTGCAGGCCGTTAAAGAGGCCGGGCTGGTTGGCTTCGAGGTGCTTGAGCATCAGGGCCACGGGCGCCACGAACATCCCGGCGTTCCAGGAGTATTCGCCGCTGTCCACATACTGCTGGGCGACTTCCTCGTCCGGCTTCTCGACGAACTCCACAACGTCCAGCGCGCTGGGCGCGCCGTCGATGTTCAACGCCTTACCGGAACGGATGTAGCCGAACCCTGTGGAGGGGTGCGTGGGCTTAATGCCGATGGTGACGATCTTTCCGGCGGCAGCGGCGTGGATCGCTTCGCGGACCGCTTCCTGGAAGAGGTTGTCCGGGCTGATCACCTGGTCTGCTGCGAAGGAACCCATGATGGTGTCCGGGTCCCGTTCGTGCAGGATGGCTGCGGCCAGCCCGATCGCGGCACCGGAATCCTTGGGCTCGGATTCGAGGACCAGGTCCGAATCCTCCACCTCGGGAAGCTGGCGGCATACAGCCTCGCGGTGGGCCTGGCCGGTGACCACCAGGACCCGGCTGCCGGCCAAAGGCTGCAGCCGGTCAAAGGTGGCGCGCAGCAGTGTGCTGCCCGAACCGGTGAGGTCGTGAAGGAACTTGGGAGCTGCGGCTCGTGACAGGGGCCAGAGGCGGGTCCCCACTCCGCCAGCCGGAATCACCGCAATAAAGCGGTCAAGGGGTGATACCGGGCTTGTCACTGTGTCTTTACTCATCAGGGCCTAGTTTAGCCGAACCGGCACCGCTGCCCCGGTAAAGTGCCCCCGGCACGACACATCAGGGCTCGGCCGCGCAACCCACTGTGGCGTTTGTCTCACAAAATCCACCGAACCCGCGCCGCTGCTGGTCACTAAGTGGCTCCTAAATTGAATAAGCTGTAAGCGGAGCCTAGATTTAGGCTCGAGCTACGAGTGCTCTCGCAGCAGGCGTTCCCCCCGCGTGGATCTCATGCCAGCGCCGCTGTGTTGCAGGGAGGTTTATTCAGTGCCGACAAAACCAGCTGGCACCTTGTACCGCGGCCGTGAAGGCATGTGGTCCTGGGTAGGACACCGGATTACCGGTGTAGTGATCTTTTTCTTCTTGTTGGTCCACGTTCTGGACACCTCCTTGGTGCGGGTTTCGCCTGAGGCGTATACCGCCGTCATTGGCGCCTACAAGAATCCCCTGATGGCGCTGGGCGAGACCGGCCTTGTTGCCGCCATCGTGTTCCACGCCTTCAACGGCCTGCGGATCATCGCCGTCGACTTCTGGAAGAAGGGCGCCAAGTACCAGCGCCAGATGCTCTGGGTTGTCCTGGGCCTCTGGGTAGTGACAATGGTTGCCTTCTCCATCCGCCACCTGTCCCTCGCCCTCGGAGGTCACTAAGCCATGACTGCAACAATCGACAGTCCGCGCAGCGGCCGGATCGCACCGCAGTACCGCCGCAACGGCGGCAGCCGCGGCAACTTCGAGATGGTGGCCTGGCTGTTTATGCGCCTCTCCGGCGTGGTGCTGGTGGTGCTGATCTTCGGCCACCTCTTTGTGAACCTCCTGGTGGGCGAAGGCATCCACGCGATCGACTTCGGCTTTGTGGCCGGCAAGTGGGCCGACCCGTTCTGGCAGTTCTGGGACCTGGCCATGCTGTGGCTGGCCATGCTGCATGGCACCAACGGCGTGCGCACCATCATTAACGACTACGCCGAGAAGGACTCAACCCGCCGCTGGTTGAAGACGGTCCTTTACAGCGCAACCGTTGTCATCATCGTCCTGGGCACCCTGGTGATCTTCACCTTCAACCCGTGCCCCGTCGTCGACGGCGTCCCCCTGCCGGGCGGTTTCTGCCCTGCCTAGCAGCAGCACTTTCCAGGGCCCGCGGGCATAACCGCGGGCCCTGTTGTGCGGGGCAGCCAACGCCGCCCCGTTGTTTTACAGGAAATTTGAGAGAAAGAGCGTCTGGTATGCAGGTCCATAAGTACGACGTCGTCATCGTCGGTGCCGGTGGCGCTGGCATGCGCGCCGCGATCGAATCCGGTCAGCGCGCCCGCACAGCAGTACTGACCAAGCTCTACCCCACCCGTTCACACACGGGCGCGGCGCAGGGCGGTATGTGCGCGGCCCTTGCCAACGTCGAAGAAGACAACTGGGAATGGCACACGTTCGACACCGTCAAGGGCGGCGACTACCTGGTTGACCAGGACGCCGCCGAAGTCATGGCGAAAGAAGCCATCGACGCCGTGCTGGACCTGGAAAAGATGGGCCTGCCGTTCAACCGCACGCCCGAGGGCCGCATTGACCAGCGCCGCTTCGGTGGCCACACCCGCGACCACGGCAAGGCTCCCGTCCGCCGGGCCTGCTACGCCGCTGACCGCACCGGCCACATGATCCTGCAGACCCTGTACCAGAACTGCGTCAAGCACAACGTCGAGTTCTACAACGAGTACTACGTCCTGGACCTCCTGACGGTCGAAGAGGACGCGGTCCGCGAGGACGGCACCCCGTACAAGCAGAAGCGTGTTGCCGGCGTCGTCTCCTACGACCTGGCCTCCGGCGAACTGCACGTGTTCCAGGCCAAGTCGGTGGTCTTCGCCTCCGGCGGCGCCGGCAAGGTCTTCAAGACCACCTCCAACGCCCACACCCTCACCGGTGACGGCATGGGCATCGCGTTCCGTAAGGGAATCCCCCTCGAGGACATGGAATTCTTCCAGTTCCACCCGACAGGCCTGGCCGGCCTGGGCATCCTGCTTTCCGAGGCCGCCCGCGGCGAAGGCGCGATCCTGCGCAACTCCGAGGGCGAGCGGTTCATGGAGCGCTACGCCCCCACCATCAAGGACCTGGCGCCCCGCGACATCGTGGCCCGCTCCATGGCCAACGAGGTCCGCGAAGGCCGCGGCTGCGGCCCGAACAAGGACTACGTCCTTTTGGACCTCACCCACCTGGAGCCGGCGCACATTGACGCCAAGCTGCCGGATATCACCGAGTTCGCCCGCACCTACCTTGGTGTGGAGCCCTACACGGAACCCGTCCCGGTGTTCCCCACGGCGCACTACGCCATGGGCGGCATCCCGACGAACATCACCACCGAGGTCCTGCAGGACAACGACACCATCATCCCGGGCCTGTACGCCGCCGGTGAGGTGGCCTGCGTGTCCGTGCACGGCTCCAACCGGCTGGGCACCAACTCGCTGCTGGACATCAACGTGTTCGGCAAGCGCGCCGGTGTGGCCGCGGCCGAGTACGCCAAGACCGCCGACTACGTGGAGCTGCCGGAGAACCCGCTGGCTTACACCACGGAACTGCTGGACATCGCCCGCAACGGCGAAGGCGACGAAAAGGTGGCCCTGATCCGCAAGGAACTCCAGGACACCATGGACGCCAACATGCAGGTGTTCCGCACCGCGGACACGCTGAACCAGGTCCTGGCCGACATCGCCTCCTTCGAGGAGCGGTACACGCGGATCAACGTCCAGGACAAGGGTAAGCGCTTCAACCTGGACCTGCTGGAGGCCGTGGAACTGGGCTTCCTGCTGGAGCTGGCCAAGGTCATGACCGTGGCGGCCCTGCACCGCGAGGAATCCCGCGGCGGACACTTCCGCGAGGACTTCCCGGACCGCAACGACGAGAAATTCATGAAGCACTCCATGGCGTACAAGGATGACCACGCCCCGGCAGACGGATCGGCTGAAGCAATCGCCGGCATCCGGCTGGCCACGAAGCCGGTTGTCTTTACCCGCTACGAGCCGATGGTGAGGAAGTACTAAGATGACCGCTGAACTCGCTGAGCCAGCCTCAAAGATCGAACTGCCCGCAGGTGTGGGCGGCGGCGGGGAAATCCCCACGTTCGACGTCCACCTGCGTGTGCGCCGGTACAACCCGGAAGTCTCGGAAGAGGCCACCTGGGATGACTTCCACCTGACCATGTACGGCACGGACCGTGTCCTGGATGCCCTGCACAAGGTCAAATGGGAGACGGACGGCAGCCTGTCGTTCCGCCGGTCCTGCGCCCACGGCGTCTGCGGTTCCGATGCCATGCGCATCAACGGCCGCAACCGCCTCGCCTGCAAAACGCTCCTGAAGGACCTGGACACGTCCAAGCCCATCACCGTGGAACCCATCAAGGGCCTGCCGGTGGAGAAGGACCTGATCGTGGACATGGAACCGTTCTTCCAGTCCTACCGCGAGGTTATGCCCTTCCTGATCAACAAGGGCCACGAGCCCACCAAGGAACGCCTGCAGTCCGCCGAGGACCGCGAACGCTTTGATGACACCACCAAGTGCATCCTCTGCGCCGCGTGCACCTCGTCCTGCCCGGTGTTCTGGACGGACGGCCAGTACTTCGGTCCCGCCGCAATCGTCAACGCCCACCGCTTCATCTTCGATTCACGCGATGATGCCGGCGACATGCGCCTGGAGATCCTGAACGACAAGGAAGGTGTGTGGCGCTGCCGCACCACCTTCAACTGCTCCGAAGCATGCCCCCGCGGCATCCAGGTCACCCAGGCCATCGCCGAGGTAAAGCAGGCAATCCTCTCGCGCAAGATCTAAGGATCCAACGCTGACGACGGCGTCCCCCACCCCATGTGGTGAGGGGCGCCGTCGAACTTTTAAGATGCCCTATCACCTATGGTCCCCAAAACCCCCTTTTAGGGACCATAGGTGATAGCGCAAGCCGTCCGCACAAACGAAAGGGGACACCGTGTCCCGCTCCGAAAAGGTCTCCTTCACCGGCTCCACCGGCGAGGTGCTCTCCGGCATCATCGATGTCCCCGAGGGCCCGGTGAAGGGCTGGGGCGTGTTTTCGCACGGCTTCACCCTGGGCAAGGATGCGCCGTCCGCGTCCCGGATGTGCAAGGCGCTGGCTGACAGCGGCGTGGGCATGCTCCGCTTCGACAACCTGGGCCTGGGCGGCTCCGCCGGCGAATGGTCCGCCGGGTCCTTCAGCCACAAGGTGGCGGACACGGTCAAGGCGGCAGAGTACATGCGCAGCGTCGGCAGGGAGATCTCCCTGCTGGTGGGCCACTCGTTCGGTGGAGCCGCCGTGCTGGCAGCTGCCAAGGAGATTCCGGAGCTCGACGCCGTTGCCACAGTCGGGGCGCCCTTCTCACCCAAGCATGTGGCGCACGTCTTTGACGCTGCCCTGGACCGGATCCTTTCCGAAGGCAGCGCCGAGGTGGATCTGGGCGGAAAACGCGTGGAGATCCGCCGGCACTTCGTGGAGGACCTGGAGAACGCGGACCTGACCGACTGCATCCGGCAGCTCCACAAGCCGCTGATGGTGCTGCACTCCCCCACAGACAACACCGTCGGGATCGAGAACGCCAGCACCATCTTCCAAACGGCCCGTCATCCGCGGAACTTTGTGTCCCTGGAGGGCAGCGACCACCTGCTCACGGGCAAGGGCCAGGCGGCACGCGCCGCCCGGATCATCGCTGCCTGGGCCGACCAGTACCTCGACGCCTGACGCTGCCCGCGACGGCCCTGCCGGGAACCGGCGTGGTGGCCACCGGGACCTTGCCCGGCTGGACCTGCCGGGCGCCCCAGGCGGCCTTCTCGCCGTTCGCGGCGCCTGCGGCCAGGTCACCTTCGCGGATGGTGGCCCAGGACCCGGAGAGCAGGTAGACCTGGCTGACCAGGTTGAACCAGATCAGCAGGCCGATGATGATGGCGAACGGGGCCAGCAGCGGGTTCCGGCCGGCGCCGGCCAGCAGCTCGGTGCTGAACAGCTGCAGGACCGTGGTGCCCACGGCGGCGATGATGGTGCCTTCCAGGAGGGCCCGGCGGGAGAATTTGAGCCTGGCTGCCAGGCGGAACATGATCACGGCCGTGACCCAGCCCAGCACCAGTGGCACGGCGATTTTGACGATGGTGGTCAGCGGGCCGGCCACGGCGTCGCTGAGGCCCAGGAAGTCGGTGACCCACCCCGCAGCGGTGCCGAACACCAGCGATGCGCCGGAGCTGACCACCAGGGCCACGCCGAGGAGCACCAGCGTGCCGGCGTCGCCCGCTTTGAGCAGCACCGGGCTGATGACCAGCGGCGGCAGCTGGTTGACGCCCCGCAGGCCTTCCCGGACGCCGTTGATCCAGTTCAGCGCCGTGATGATGGTGACGACGGCGGCGATGACCGCGGTCCAGCCCAGCCCGCTGGGGTTCAGCAGGTCCTGCGGGTCCACCAGGCCCTCTCCGCCGTTGACCTTGAGCAGGCCCGGCGCGCTTTGCGCCACGCTGCCCACAACGGTGTCGAGGAGCTGCGGCTGGCCGCGGAGGACCAGCCCGGCAATGGAGAAGCCGGTGGCCAGCAGGCCCGTGATGGAGAAGAACATCACAAAGCCGATCCCGGCGGCCATCAGCGGGCCGTGCTGCCGGTTGTAATGCGCGAAGGCGCGCATGGGCAGCAGCGAGTTCAGCCGGGCCAGGAACAGCATGAGCATGGCCAGCGGGACGGCGAACGGGCCGCCGCCGGAACGGCGCGCCTTGCTCAGCTCCACCCGTTTGTGGCTGACCTCCAGCCGCAGGCCGGCCAGGTCAGTGGGAAGCGGCGGCGTCCCCGGCGTCCCTTGCTGAGTTTTTATGCCGGGTGCCGGCGTTGTTGTCTGTTTCGGTCCCAAAGTCCAGCTCTTCCCGTAGCTGCCAGATGCCATCGGCACCGTGCTCGTAAAGTCCCATGCTAGCCACCGGGAAGCTTGCCCTGTAGCTCTTCAGCACCGTTTCGGCTTCGTCGAGGCTTTCCGGGGCCACATCGTGGGCGATGGTGACGTGCGGGTGGTAGGCGAACGGCAGGTCGCGGTGCAGCGGCCCCTGCTGGAGCTTGCCGTGCAGGTCCACGCACTCGGCGAACCCGTCCTCCACCTTGATGAACACCACCGGGGAGACCGGCCGGAACGTCCCGGTCCCGGAAATCGTGACCCGGAAGGGGCGCTGGCCCCGGGCCACGCTGCGCACGTGCGCCAGGGTGGCGTCCCAGTCCGTGGTGGGGGTGGTGGTGACCAGGGTGATGTGGGCAGGCACCACCTCCGCCAGGGGGTCCCCAAATGAGGCCCGCCAGCTTTGCAGTTCGCTGGCAACCTCAGCCGGGAAGCCCAGGATCACGCCAACGCTGATGTCTTCCTGGCGGGAACCGTCCCCGCCGCCGGCAGGGCCGCCGTGCGGGGTGGGCGCGGCTCCCAGCGAGCCTGGGCCCCGGGTTCCTTCCCGTGCGGTGACGTTGCTGGCAGACATGGCTCTAGCGGACTCCGGCGAGGCTCAGTGACGGCAGGAACCCCATGCGCTCGTACACGTTGCCCAGGGTGACCGAGGCGATCTCCCGTGCCCGTGCAGCCCCTGAGGCCAGCAGCCGGTCCAGTTCGGCCGGGTCCGTCATCAGTTCATTGGTCCGGTCCCGCAGGGGTGTCACAAAATCAACCACCACATCGGCAAGGTCCACCTTGAGGTGGCCGTACATTTTGCCTTCGTATTCGGCTTCGAGACTGGCCACTGTTTTGCCGGTCAGGGCCGAGTAGATGGTGAGCAGGTTGGAGATGCCCGGTTTTTCCCCGGTGTCGAAGCGGATCTCCGTGCCGGCGTCGGTCACTGCAGACTTGATCCGCTTGGCGGCGACCTTGGGGTCCTCCAGCAACTGAATGGCACCGTTGGGCGACTCGCCGGTTTTGGACATCTTGGCGCCGGGGTTCTGCAGGTCGTAGATCTTGGCGCTTTCCTTGACGATAGTGGCCTCGGGGACGGTGAACGTGTCCCCGAACCGGGTATTGAACCGCTGGGCCAGGTTCCGGGTCAGTTCCAGGTGCTGGCGCTGGTCCTCGCCCACCGGAACCAGGTCCGTCTGGTACAGCAGGATATCGGCTGCCATCAGCGTGGGGTAGGCGAAGAGGCCCAGCGTGGCGGAGTCGGCGCCGGACTTCTGCGATTTGTCCTTGAACTGGGTCATCCGGGAAGCCTCACCGAAACCCGTGATGCAGTTCAGGGCCCAGGCCAGCTGGGCGTGCTCAGGCACGTGGGACTGGACAAAGAAGATGCTGCGGTCCGGGTCGATGCCGGCGGCGATGTACTGTGCCGCGACGGTCCGGGTGCGCTTGGCGAGCTCCGCGGGGTCGAAGTCCACGGTGATGGCGTGCAGGTCAGGGATGAAGAAGACGGCGTCGTACTCCTCCTGCATGTCCACCCAGTTGCGCACGGCACCGATGTAGTTGCCCAGGTGCAGCGAATCGGCGGTGGGTTTGGCGCCGGAGAGAATGCGCTTTTTAGCGGCCGGAGAGGTCAGGCTAGTCATGGTGGAACTTTCGGGCTTAGAGCTGGTAGTCCACTACCAGCGGTGCATGGTCAGAGAAGCGGGTGTCCCACGACGGCGCGCGGTCCACTACTGCCGAGAAGGCAGCAGCGGCCAGGGCCGGGGTGGCCAAGTGGTAGTCGATCCGCCAACCGGTGTCGTTGTCGAACGCCTTGCCGCGCTGGGACCACCACGTGTACGGGCCGTCCACCGGGCCGGACAGGTTGCGGTGGACGTCCTGCCAGCCGATGTCCCCGCCGAGGTACTTGTCGAAGTACGCGCGCTCTTCGGGCAGGAAGCCGGCCTTTTTGACATTGGCTTTGGCGTTGCGGATGTCCAGGGGCGTGTGGGCCACGTTGAGGTCCCCCACCACCAGGGCGTGGTCGCTGTGCTTGGCCAGCTCGGGCAGCCGGGTGGACATGATGTCCAGGAAACGGAACTTGTCGTCCTGCTTGGGGGTGCCCACCTCGCCCGAGTGGACGTAGGCGCTGGCCACGGTGAGCTGGACCGGGTTGCCGGCGGCGTCGCGGAGCCGGAAGTCTGCTTCGACCCAGCGTCCCGCCGTCGCGAAGTATTCGTCGCCGATGCCGATGCGGGTGGTCAGTGGTTCCTCGCGGGAGGCGATGGCCACGCCGGCGCGGCCCTTCGCCTCGGCTTCGGCGTGCAGGATGTGCCAGCCCGCACCGAGGAGCTGGTGAACAATCGCATCCGGGGCGCGGACCTCCTGCAGGCAGAGGATGTCCACCTCACGCGGTTCCAGCCAGGCTGCCATACCGTTCCTGTAGGCGGCGCGGAGGCCGTTGACGTTGACGGATGCGATGCGAAGGTGGTCCTTCTTCAATGCCGAGCTCACCCGCTCCACTCTAGTCGATGATGGTTCCGCTGACCGGCTCACCGGAGCCGCCGGAGGACTTCATCATGCCGCGGGCGTTGGTGGCGGTGATCTCGATGGTTTCCAGGGCGCGGTGGATGGTGTCCTGGTTGGCGGCGGCGCCCTTGGCACGCTCTTCCTCCACCACCCGGACCTGCACCTGGACGATCTTGAAGGAGTGGTCCAGCTTGAGGTCACGGACCTCATCGGCTTCGCTGCGCTCGTACACCACGCTGGTACCGCCGTGGTTCGCTGCCGTGGGCGAGGGGGCCCGGCCGGCTGCGGTGTTGAAGGCGTTCTGGGCCTCGGTCAGCTTGGCGCCCGCCTTCTTGGCGGCACGCTGGATGCTGACCACCACGAAGGTGGCCAGGACCAGCCAGAAGAGGGCGATGATGGCCACTACCCAGCCCACCACATCGTTCTGGTTGGCGGCGAAGATGACGGCCACCACAAACGCGGTCACCAGGACCATCAGCCCCGGCCCGCTGATGCGGAACATGGAGAAACGGGGTTTGGCTGATGAGTTGGAACTGCCCACTGATTGCATGGAGATATTCTCTCAAATCCCGGCGCCGATCCGGCACGCTTCCACCGGCGGCGAACACAACAACGGCGGCCTCGCACCTTTCCGGGAAGGTGCGGGGCCGCCGTCGCGCGTTTTAACCCACGTGGGCTAGGCGATGCCTGCCTGGCGTTCCGCCGCTTCAACCACATTGGTCATCAGCAGCGCCACGGTCATGGGGCCCACGCCGCCGGGATTGGGCGAAATCCAGCCGGCCACCTGGGCGGCGGCGGGATCGATGTCTCCGTGGACGCGGCTCTTACCTGTTTCCGGATCGGTTTCCCGGGTAACCCCCACATCAAGCAGGGCAGCGCCCGGCTTCACGTCCGAGGCCTTGACAATGTGCTTGACTCCAGCGGCGCCCACAATAACGTCCGCCTGCTTGAGCAGCTCCGACAGGTTTTTGGTGCCGGTATGCGTCAGCGTCACCGTCGCATTGATGGCCCGCCTGGTGAGCAGCAGGCCGATGGTCCGGCCGATCGTGACGCCACGGCCAACCACCACCACGTGCTTGCCGGCAAGGCTGTACCCATTGCGCTCGAGGAGCTCGATGACGCCGCGGGGTGTACACGGCAGAGGAGTGGTGATCTCCGAGTTGACGTTGAGCACCAACCGGCCGAGATTGGTCGGGTGGAGTCCGTCGGCGTCCTTGGCGGGGTCGATCCGCTCAAGGATGGCGTCGGTATCCAGGTGCTTGGGCAACGGCAGTTGCACGATGTACCCGTGGCAGTCGGGATCCGCATTGAGTTCATCAATGAGGGCCTCGACGTCGGCCTGGGTGGCGTCAGCCGGCAGTTCGCGCTGGATCGAGTTCATCCCGATCTGTTCGGACTGCTTGTGTTTCATGGAGACATACAGCTGCGAGGCGGGGTCGGCGCCCACCAGCACAGTTGCGATGCCGGGGGTGACGCCCTTCGCACGGAGCGTGGCCACGCGTCCGGTCAGCTCGGCCTTGATGGCTGCGGCGGTGGCCTTGCCGTCAAGGATTTGTGCAGTTGCGGTATCAGTCATTGGTTACCACTGCTCGTGCTGCGGGTACAGCGGGAAGTCGGCGGCGAGCTTGTCCACGCGGGACTGGAGCGCCTCGACGTCGGTGGCGGTGCCGGCCTTCAGCGCGCTGGCGATGATCTCTGCGACCTCGGTGAACTCGGCGGCGCCGAAGCCGCGGGTGGCCAGGGCCGGGGTGCCGATGCGCAGGCCGGAGGTGACCATGGGCGGGCGGGGGTCGAACGGAACGGCGTTGCGGTTCACGGTGATGCCCACGGAGTGCAGGAGGTCCTCGGCCTGCTGGCCGTCCAGCTGGGAGTTGCGCAGGTCCACCAGGACCAGGTGCACGTCGGTGCCGCCGGTGAGGACGGAAACGCCGGCCTCGGCAACGTCAGCCTGGTTGAGGCGGTCGGCGATGATTTTGGCGCCTTCGAGGACGCGCTCCTGGCGTTCCTTGAACTCCTGGGTGCCGGCGATCTTGAAGGCCACGGCCTTGGCGGCGATGACGTGCATCAGCGGACCGCCCTGCTGGCCGGGGAACACGTTGGAGTTGAGCTTCTTGGCCCACTCCTGCTTGCCCAGGATCACCCCTGATCGGGGACCGGCGAGGGTCTTGTGCACGGTGGAGGTGACAACGTCGGAGTACGGGACGGGGCTGGGGTGCAGGCCCGCTGCCACCAGTCCGGCGAAGTGCGCCATGTCCGTCCACAGGAGGGCGCCCACCTCATCGGCGATGGAACGGAACGCAGCGAAGTCGAGGTGGCGCGGGTAGGCGGACCAGCCGGCGATGATGACCTGCGGCTTTTCGGCGATGGCCTGCTCGCGGAGCTTGTCCATGTCCACGCGGAAGGAATCTTCCTCCACCTGGTAGGCGGCTACGTTGTAGAGCTTGCCGGAGAAGTTCAGCTTCATGCCGTGGGTGAGGTGTCCGCCGTGCGCCAGGGACAGGCCCAGGATCTTGTCGCCCGGGGTGATCATGGCGGACAGGGCGGCGGCGTTGGCCTGGGCCCCGGAGTGCGGCTGGACGTTGGCGTACTCGGCGCCGAACAGGTCCTTGACCCTGTCGATGGCAAGCTGCTCGGCGATGTCCACGTATTCGCAGCCGCCGTAGTACCGGCGGCCGGGGTAGCCCTCGGCGTACTTGTTGGTCAGGACGGAGCCCTGGGCTTCCATCACGGCGCGGGGCGCGAAGTTTTCGGAGGCAATCATTTCCAGGGTGCCGCGCTGGCGGCCAAGCTCCTGGTTGAGGACTGCAGCGATTTCGGGGTCAAGCTCGGCCAGCGACTGGTTGCTGACGGCTGATGTTGTGGTGGCTGTGGTAGTCACAAAGAACTCCTGGCTCGGGATTCGGGCACTGCTTAGGTCAGGCTACCGGCTGGCACGCCTCACCGCCGTGTTGGCTACTGGCATCAGGCGGGTGGCACGGGACGCGGCTGCGCACAGGCAACCGGTGCCCCGTTTCCGGCAAAACATGACCCTCGGCCCAGGCGTACGATCCGTGGTCTTCGTGATTGCCGCTCCCTGGTGGTTAGCCACCCAACGCCAGTTGCGACCCGACCAGCCTACCAAAAGCACACCCTGGCGCGCGGGTAGGCTTGACTGCGTGAAAGATGAGCAACTCAACGATGCATTCGTAGTCACCCTGTCCTGCCCGGACACCCAGGGAATCGTCCACGCTGTGGCTGGCGCCCTGCTGGTGGCGGGGTGCAACATTACGGACTCCCAGCAGTACGGCAGCCCCGCCACGGGAACGTTTTTTATGCGCGTGGAGGTGACCACGACCGCCACGCAGTCAGAGCTCCGCGCGGCCCTGCAGCCCGTGGCTGACGCGTTCGGCATGCAGTGGAGCCTGAACCCCGCGGGCCGGAAGGTCCGGACCCTGGTCCTGGCCAGCACGTCGGCGCACTGCCTCAACGACCTGCTGTTCCAGCAGCGCAGCGGCACCCTGCCCATCGACATCCCGGCCATTGTCTCCAACCACAAGGACCTGGCCGGGCTGGCCGAGTTCTACGGCATCCCGTTCCACCACATCCCGGTCACCGCGGACACCAAGGTCCAGGCGGAGGACAGGCTGCGCGCCATCATGGCGGAGCACAACATCGAGCTGACCGTCCTGGCCCGCTACATGCAGATCCTCTCGGATGAGCTGTGCACCGACCTCACGGGCAAGGCCATCAACATCCACCACTCGTTCCTGCCCTCCTTCAAGGGCGCCAAGCCGTACCACCAGGCCCACACCCGCGGCGTGAAGCTGATCGGCGCCACCGCCCACTACGTGACGGCCGCCCTGGACGAGGGTCCGATCATCGAGCAGGAAGTCATCCGCGTGGACCACAGCCGCACGGCGCAGCAGCTGGTCCAGATGGGCCGCGACGTGGAGGGCCGCACGCTGGTCCAGGCGGTGCAGTGGCACGCCGAGCACCGGGTGCTGCTGGACGGGAACCGCACGGTGGTCTTCAACTGACTCGCACTTGTTGTCGTTTTGAGCCCTCAAAACGACAACAACTGCGAGTCAGTTGGGTGGGGCGCGCAGGCCTGTCACATCCGCACCGGAAACCGGCCACGCGCAGGCGTCGCTAGAGTGAACCCATGGCTCCCTTGTACCCCTTCGCCGGGAACACCCCGGCCGTCCACGAGACAGCATTCGTCGCCCCCACGGCCACGATCATCGGCAATGCCAGCCTGGCGGCGGACGCCAGCGCGTTTTACGGCGCCACGGTCCGGGCCGACACCGCCAAGATCAGCGTCGGCGCCGGCAGCAACCTCCAGGACAACGTGGTGCTTCACGCGGACCCGGGCTTCCCCTGCACGGTGGGTGAGCGGGTCAGCGTGGGGCACGCAGCCGTCGTCCATGGTTCAACGGTGGAGGACAACTGCCTGATCGGCATGGGCGCCACCGTCCTGAACGGCGCGGTGATCGGCGCGGGTTCGCTGGTGGCGGCCGGCGCCGTGGTCCTCGAGGGCACGGTGGTGCCGCCGCGGTCACTGGTGGCAGGCGTCCCGGCCAAAGTCCGGCGGCCCCTTACCGACGAGGAGTTCGACGGCGTCCGGGCCAACGCCGAACGCTACGTCGGGCTCGCCAGGGCGCACCGCGCCCTGCACGGCTGACCCCACTAACCCAGGGAATCAGTCCAGGCTGACCGGCCCGATCGAGTCGAGCAGCTCGCCGGGACCGGGGTTGCCCGGCGCCGCCGACCCGCCCAGGTGGTTCACCACGCCCCACACCGCGTTCAGGCCGGTGGTCACGGCGCCCTCGGCCCAGCCGGCAGTGAAGGAAACGTCGTCGCCGGCCAGGAAGATGCCGCGCTGGTAGTCGGGCAGCGCGTCCTGCTTGAAGTGCGTAAACAGCCGCTGCTGGTAGCGGTAGTGCCCGGGCAGGTTGGCCTTGAACGCACCCATGAAGTTGGGGTCCGCTTCCCAGGACACGGTGATGGGCTGGCCCACGATGTGGCTGGCGATGTCCACCGTGGGGTAGATCTGCTCGAGCGAGTGCAGCATCAGCTCCACGCGTTCGTCGGCGTCGAGCGCCAGCCACTTCAGCGCGTCGTCGTTCCAGGTGTAGGAAAGCAGGATGACCGCGGGCTGGTCCGGGCCGTTGTCCAGGAGGTAGGTGGCGCGGTTCAGCCGGTCCGTGAGGGTCATGGACAACACCTCGTGGCCCGTGGCCGGATCAATGTCCTTCCAGAACGGCCGGTCCACCATCACGAAGGTCTTGGACGACTGCATGTAGTGCGAACGCTCGATCGCCGTCCACAGCTCCGCCGGGAAGAGCGCCTCTTCGGTATGGATGCGGGTGGACAGCAGCCAGGACTGGCACGTGGTGACCACTGCCGGGTAGGTGGCTTCGCGGCCCCAGCGTTCGCGGATCCGCAGGTTGCCGTCCGGGTCGCGGCTGATTTTGCCCACGGCGCCGCGCGGGGACCCGGAGTGCAGCGAGGCCAGGGAGGTGCCCTCCGGCCAGTGGGCAAGGCCCGACGGCGCGTGCTGCCAGAGTGCCTCGGGGAGCCGTTGCGCGCCGCCCCGGATCAGCCGGTGCGCGTCGTCAGCGTCGGTGTAGACCACCCGCAGGATCTCGAGGATCGAGTTGGGGAAGTCCGTGTCCCAGCCGCCGGTGCCGAAGCCCACCTGGCCAAACGCCTCCCGGTGCGTGAACCCGGCCTTTTTGAAGGACTCGCTGGCGGCGATGAAGCCGTAAAAGGTCTGCTCGTCCATCAGCGGCAGCAGCTCGTTCCAGAGTTCCTTGATCCTGCCCGTGTCCCGGGTGCGGATGGCCTCCTGCATTTCAGTGAACCTGGCGCCGTCGTTCACGGCAGCCTTCCAGGCGTCGGCCACCTCACGGAAGAACGGCGGCAGGTCCGAGGGCTTTTCGGCATAGTACTTCCTGCCGGCGAGCTCGATCACGGTGCTGGAGGTGGCGTTGGAGAGCGGGTTGGGGAATTCCTGGGTGTCCAGGCCCAGCAGGTCCACGTAGTGGTAAAAGGCCTTGCCTGACACCGGGAACCGCATGCCGCCCAGGTCCGCCACGACGCCGGGTGCTGCCGGGAAGTTGGCGGTGCGGAGTCGGCCGCCGATCTGGTCCGCCTCGTACACCACAGGCCGCAGGCCCAGCTTCATCAGTTCGTAGGCGGTGACCAGGCCGGACAGGCCGGCCCCGATGACTGCCACTTCGGTGCCCAGCAGCTCCGGCGGCACCGAACCGAGACCGTCCGGGTGGGCCAGGTAGTGGTCGTAGCTGAACGGGAAGTCCGGGTTGAGCATGGTGATGGGGGCAGCCGTCCCGGCATCGGCACCACCCTGTGAGGGGGCGCCTGCGGGGCCGGAGGCCGGAAGTTCTGTGGCGATGGTCATTGAAGTCTGCCTTTGGAAGGTTTGGGACGGTCCGGATCAGGAATGCTGCGGTGCGGGGCGGGCGGCGGACACCTCAAGGTAGTCCGCGGAGCTCATCGCCGCCACCTTGGAATGGCGCCGGCCGTAGGAGAAGTAAGCGGCAATACCCACCAGCATCCACAGCGCGAACACCACCCAGGTGTCGGCGCCGAGGTTGGCCATGAGGTAGCCGCACATGATGGCGCCGAGGATGGGGGTGATGGGGAAAAGCGGCACCCGGAAGGTCCGTTCGAGGTCCGGCCGGCTGCGCCGCAGGTAGATGACGGCCACGTTCACCAGGCCGAAGGCGAACAGGGTGCCGATGCTGGTTGCGTCCGCCAGGGCGCCGAGCGGGATCAGCCCGGCAGTGAGCGCGACGGCGGTCCCCACCAGGAGCGTGCCAACCACGGGGGTGCCGGTCCGGCGGGACACCCGGCCGAAGACGGCGGGAATCAGGCCGTCCCGGGCCATGGACAGCAGGATGCGGGTCTGGCCGTAGAGGACGGTCAGGACGATGCTGGCGATGGCCAGCACGGCGCCGACAGCAAACACGAGCCCGATCCAGGGCTGGCCGGTGGTCTCCTCAAGAATTTTCACCAGGGCGGCCTCGGTGCCGTCGAACCAGCCCCACGGCCGGGCGCCAATGGCGGCAACTGCCACCAGGACATAAATGGTGGTGACAATCAGCATGGACAGCATGATGGCACGGGGCAGGTCCTTTTTGGGGTTGCGGGCCTCCTCACCGGCTGTGGAGGCGGCATCAAAGCCAATGTAGGAGAAGAAGACCCGTGAGGCTGCGGCGGAGACGCCGGCGGCCCCCATGGGCAGCAGCGGCTCGAAGTTGCCTGCGGTGAAGGCGGTGAAGGCCACTGCGCAGAAGAAGAGCAGGATGCCCACCTTGACCACCACGATGGACGTGTTGATCCAGGCACTTTCCTTGGCGCCGCGGACCAGGAGCGCGGTGGCGAGCAACACGATGACCATGGCGGGGACGTTGATCATGCCGCCGTCGCCCGGCGGCTGGGACAGCGCGTCCGGGAGAGCGGTTCCAAAGACGGCCAGGGCCTCGTTGACATACTGGCCGGCGCCGACCGCGACGGCGGCCACGGAGACCGCGTATTCCAGGACCAGGCACCAGCCGCAGATCCAGGCCATGCCCTCGCCCATGGTGGCGTAGGTATAGGAGTAGCTGGAGCCGGAGACGGGCACCATGCCTGCCATCTCGGCGTAGGAGACGGCGGACAGCAGCGCGGCCAGGCCGGCGATGGCGAAGGAGATCCAGATGGCCGGCCCCGCCAGCGGCACCGATTCGCCGAGGATCACCAGGATGCCGGTGCCAAGGGTGGCGCCAACGGAAATCATTGTCAGCTGGAGCACGCCGAAGCTGCGGACCAGACGGGGTCCGTCCTGTGCGTCGCCGGCTTCGGTGACCATCTGCGCGATCGGCTTGCGGCGCAGCAGTTGCGCGCCGAGTGAAGGCCGGCCGGCTGCCCGGGCCGGCCCCCTGCCGGAAAGTGTTGGCACAGTCATCGTTGACGTCCGTTCCTGTTGGTGGGTGGTTGAACTGGTTTTCCCTTTCCCCAGACTAGGGGTGTGAGCAGCATCTCAATGGTGTGCAAAACAACCTGTAGGCTTCCAGCATGAGACACAATGCACCAGAGAACGATGGTAGCCCGGAGCAGCTGGACGCAGTAACCCTGGGCCGCTTCCTGGCCGCTCTGCCTGCCGGGGTGACAGTGGTGCACCATGCCGGCAACGGTGCCGCGCCGCTGCGCTGGGTGGAGCCCAGCGAACTCGGTGACCCCACGCCGTACCTGCTGGACGGCGAATTTGTGCTGACTGCGGGCCTGCCGTTCCTGGCCGGGGGCCACGCCGGCGATCACCCCGGTACCGGCGGCAGCGGTCGCAGCGGCGGGCTGCGGAGCGGGCCGGCAGCAGGCCCGGACGACGGCGGCACGCACCGCGGCGGCTCCCCCGCCCCGGGTGCCGCTGCGGGCGGTGCGGCGGAGGACGGCGGCACGGCGGCGCAGGCGGACGCGTACGTCCGGCGCCTGGTGGCAGCCGGGGTCGCTGCCCTGGGATTCGGCCTGCAGCCTTACTTCGACGCGGTTCCCGACGCCTTGGTGGAAGCCTGCCGGCGTCACGGCCTGACGCTGGTGGAAGTTCCGGCCAGCATCCCGTTCGCCGCGCTGGGCCTGGAATTCTCCAAACTCCTGGAATCCGGGAACGCCCAGGTGTTCCGGCACCTGGCGGAGACCAACAGGCACCTGATGCGGGCCGTCCTGTCCGCCCGGCCGGAACACGAGCTGCTGGCGGCGCTCACCGAACGCGTGCCGGTGTGGGCTGTCCTGGTGGGGGCGGACGGCAGGGCGCGGGCCCGGGCGGCCGCACAGGCGGGCCCCGGCACCAACCCCAGGGCCGCCGTCGAGCATTCCCTCCTCCAGCCGCTGGTGGCCAGGCTCCTGGCCGGCAGCGGGCCCCGCATCGAAACCGGCTCCGTGGACACCCCGGATCCCACCCTGCTGTTCGGGCATCCGCTGCGCAACACCCGGGACGCGACGCTGGGCGCCCTGGTGCTGGGGGCCGGCAAACCCCTGACGCCAGCCCAGAACAATGTGGTGTCCGCCGTGGTGGGACTGCTGGAGCTGCTGGTCCGGCAGCGGACCAGCGGCTCCCTGGCACCCAGCCAGCTGGCCACCGCCCTGCTGCTGCACCCGGACAGCCTGGCCGGTAACAGCTCCCGCCGGCTCAACGCCCTCAAGGACCTGCTGGCCCAGAGCGTGGGCGGGACCCGGTCGGCCCCGGTCCGCGTGGTGCTGGGGCTCCGGTCCGGCACACCGGCAGCGGCTCCTGCCGCCACGGAAGGCGCCGTCCGCGACCTGCTGCACTGGCGGCGGATTTTCGACACCAAGCTGGTGGAACTGACCGATGACGGCTTCGCCACCGTGACCCGCCTCAAGGTGGACGGGCCGCTGCTGGCGGAGGTGGAGCAGCTAGGGTGGCGGCTGGTGGTGGGCGCCCCCACGGAACTTCCGGGCCTGGCTGCCGCCTACCAGCGCGCCACCGCGCTTCGCCCGCGGGTCCTGGCCACCGCATCGACGGTGCGGGAGGAAGACCTCACCTGGTCCGTCGCCGGTTTGCTGGGCGCCGACGCCGGCGCGTTGCTCGCCGCCCGGCTGCTGGCCCCTGTCCTTGAACAGGAACCGGCGCGCCGGGACGCGCAGTTGCTGGTGCTTCGCTCGTGGCTGGCCGCCAACGGCAGCTGGGATGCCGCGGCCAAGGACCTGGGCCTGCACCGCAACAGCGTCCGCCGGCAGATCACCGCGCTGGCGGAACTCCTGGACCTGGACCTGGCGCAGGCGGCAGCGCGGGCCGAACTATGGTTTGCGCTGCAGTTTGTGGACTCTGCCGGTCAGTAGCCCCAGTCCCGGTACAGGTCCGGGCGACGCTCGGCCAGGTACGGCACCTCGGCCCGCTCCCGCCGCGCCGCTGCGGGATCAACCTCGGCAAAGAGGACAGTGGCTCCGGCTCCGGCAGCCGCCAGCAGTTTGCCGTCCGGCCCGGCCACCACGCTGCCGCCCAGAAACCGAAGGCCGTCCTCGACGCCGGAATGGTTCGCGTAGGCGATGCTGACCTGGCTTTCCAGCGCCCTGGCGCGGAGCAGCACCTGGGGTACGTCGTCAAAGCCGTGGGCCAGCGCCGTGGGGACCAGGAGCAGTTCGGCTCCGCGCGAGGCCGCGGCCCGTACGGTTTCGGGGAATTCGACGTCGAAGCAGATCACCATCGAGGTGGGGATTCCGTGGAAGTCGACGACGGCGGGCGGCTGGGTGGCGGGGCTGAAGGCCGCCCGCTCGTCCGGGCCGAAAAGGTGCACTTTGCCATACTCCAGCAAGCTGGCGCCTTGCGCGTCGAGGAGGGTGGCGCTGATTTGCCACTCCCCCTGGGCGGTGAGGCGGGGCAGGCTGTACACCAACGCAATCCCGTGCCGCCTGGCAATGTCAGCCAGCCGCTGGCGCAGCGCCGGGAGAATGTCCGGGTCCAGGCCGGACCGGATGCGCCGCGGCGCGTAGCCCACCAGGAACAGTTCCGGGGTGACCAGGACGGCTGCGCCCCGCGCGGCGGCGGTGGCTGCCGCGGCTTCAAGGGAATCGAGGTTGGCATCAGGGTCAAGGACTGCGGCGTTTGCCTGCAGGAGTGCCAGCAGCACCGCTACCACCTTCCATCGCGGGACGGCCGGGGGATAACGGCCTGGCTCCAGCCTAACCAGCGCGCGCCGGGATGCGTCCGGGCCATTTGCACACGCAGCATGCCATCGGGGGCCGAATCGTCCTATGACCAAAAAGTTACCGCTAACCGACGCATGCGTTAACTTCTTGACTACAAGCCGGGAAATAGGGCACTGTACATAGCATGTCCGGAACCCCGCGCTCAACGAGGAGCAAGCCAAAGAATCCCGGCTCACAGTCCGCACTGCGGCAGCTGAACCAGCAACGCATCATCGAAAGCCTGCGCGGCGGGCCTTCAACCCAGGCTGAACTCGCCCGGCAGACAGGCCTCTCCACGGCGACGGTCTCCAACATCGTCAAGATCATGCTGGACTCCGGCCTCGCGTCCACGGAACCGATTACCAGTTCCGGCCGCCGCGCCCTCAACGTGAGACTCAACAGCAACGGCGCCGTGGCCGTTGGCATCGACTTCGGCCGGCGGCACCTCCGCGTGGTCCTGGCCTCCCTGAGCTACCGCGTGATCGCCGAGGAATCCGTGATGCTGCCACTGGGCCACCAGGCGGAGGACGGCATCCAGGCGGCAGTGACCCTGCTGGACAAACTGTTGCGGGAAAGCAACATAGAGCGGACCGCCGTGGTGGGTGCCGGCGTCGGAATTCCCGGCCCGATTGACCGGCGCACGGGAACCGTTGCGCAGGGCGCGATCCTGCCTGAGTGGGTGGGCATCAACATCCTGCAGCACCTGGAAGAGAAACTGCAATTTCCCGTCTTCATTGACAACGACGCCAACCTCGGGGCCTGGTCCGAGGTCACGTGGGGCCGGCACAGCGGCGTCAGCAACCTGATGTTCCTGAAGATCGGATCAGGCATCGGCGCGGGCCTGATCCTCAACGGCGCGCCGTACTACGGCAACGTGGGGATCACCGGCGAGATCGGCCACGCCACCATCCACGAACAGGGCCTGGTGTGCCGGTGCGGCAACCGCGGCTGCCTGGAAACCATTGCCTCCACCACCACCATGATCGAGCTGCTCAGCCGCGGCGAGGACCGCCCGCTGACGCCCGCTGACATCGTCCGGAAGGCCCTGGCCCGGGACCCCGCCACCCTGCGCGTGGTTGACGACGCCGGCCTGTCCGTGGGCCGCGCTTTGGGCAACGTCGCCAACCTGATCAACCCCGAAGTCATTGTGGTGGGCGGGCCGCTGGCCGGGCTCGGAGACCTGCTGCTGGACCCGATCCGCCGGGGCCTGACACGGCACGCAGTCCCCGTCATCGGGGAGACCACCACCCTCACCATGTCCTCCCTCGGGGACCGTGCCGAAGCCCTCGGAGCGGCCGCCCTGGTGTTCCAAAATGCTGGCATCAGGAAAAACTAGACCATTTCGTTATCCGGTAATTGCGTTCAAGACTTGACGACAATAGCTGTGATCCAGTTTACTTTTGCATCAGACGGCCCTGCGCTTTGCCGGCCGGACAACGGAGTCATTTTTTAATGGAGGTTAGGGCCCATGACGTCCCAGACCACGCACACGGACCCTGTCATCCTCGAGATGCGGTCCATCACCAAAGAGTTTCCCGGCGTTAAAGCCTTGTCGGAAGTCAGCCTGCGGGTAAAGGCCGGCGAAGTCCACGCCATCTGCGGCGAGAACGGCGCCGGCAAGTCGACGCTGATGAAAGTCCTCTCCGGGGTCTACCCGTTCGGCAGCTACGACGGCGACATCGTCTACCAGGGCCAGACCCAACAGTTCCGGGACATCAGGGCCAGCGAGCAGGCCGGCATCGTGATCATCCACCAGGAGCTGGCGCTGATCCCGGAGCTCTCCATCATGGAGAACATCTTCCTGGGCAACGAACCCACCAAACGTGGTGTCATCGACTGGGCCGAGGCCCGCATCCGCTCCACCGAACTCCTGGCCCGGGTGGGCCTGCGCGAAAACCCGGACACCCCCATCAAGGAAATCGGCGTCGGCAAGCAGCAGCTGGTTGAAATCGCCAAGGCCCTGAACAAGTCCGTGAAAATCCTGATCCTGGACGAGCCCACCGCAGCGCTGAACGAATCCGACTCCCAGCACCTGCTGGATCTCATCCTGGGCCTGAAAGGCCGCGGCATCACCTCGATCATCATTTCGCACAAGCTCAACGAGATCGAACAGATCGCCGATTCCATCACCATCATCCGCGACGGAAAATCGATCGAAACGCTCAACGTCAAGGCGGACGGCGTTGATGAGGACCGGATCATCAAGGGCATGGTGGGCCGCACCCTCGAGTCCCGGTTCCCGGACCACACCCCCAAGATCGGCGAAGTCTTCTTCGAAGTGAAGGACTGGACGGTGGCCCACCCGCAGATCCAGGACCGGCTGGTCTGCAAGGGCTCCAACTTCTTTGTCCGCCGCGGCGAGATTGTGGGCTTCGCCGGGCTGATGGGGGCCGGCCGGACCGAACTGGCCCGGTCCGTGTTCGGCAGGTCGTACGGCCACTTCGTTTCCGGCCAGGTATACATCCACGGCAAGGAGACGGCGCTCAAAAACGTTCCCCAGGCCATCGACGCCGGGCTGGGCTACGTCACCGAGGACCGGAAGTCGCTGGGCCTGAACCTCCTGGACGACATCAAAACCACCACCGTTTCGGCCAACCTCCAGAAAATCAGCAAGCGGAGCGTTGTGGACACCGACAAGGAGTTTGCGGTGGCCGAGCAGTACCGGAAGTCCCTGCGGACCAAGGCCCCTTCGGTCCAGGAAGGTGTGGCGAAACTTTCCGGCGGCAACCAGCAGAAGGTGGTCTTGGCCAAGTGGATGTTCACCGACCCGGAGCTGCTGATCCTGGATGAACCCACCCGGGGCATCGACGTCGGCGCCAAATACGAGATTTACGGCATCATCCAGCAGCTCGCCAACCAGGGTAAAGGCGTGATCGTCATTTCCTCGGAACTGCCGGAGCTCCTGGGACTCTCCGACCGCATCTACACCATCTTCGAAGGCGCCATTACCGGCGTCCTCGACAAGGCGGAAGCGAGCCAGGAAAGCCTGATGAAGCTCATGACCTCCGCCCGAAAAGCCGCCTAATCCTCTGGAGCTTTCCAGAACCTTCCAGATACGAGGACCGAAACAATGAACGCGCTCAAGAAACTCTTTGGCGGCGACACCCGCCAGTTCGGCATGATCTTTGCCCTGGTGGCACTGATCCTGCTGTTCCAGTGGCTCACAGGCGGCATCACCCTCACCCCGGGCAACGTCATCAACCTCTTCAACGGCAACTCCTACATCCTGATCCTCGCCATCGGCATGGTGCTGGTCATCATCGCCGGCCATATCGACCTGTCCGTGGGCTCCGTGGCAGCCTTCGTGGGCATGGTGGTGGCGATCGCCATGCGCGACTGGAACCTGCCCTGGTTCCTCGCCATCCTGCTGGGCCTGGGCCTGGGCGCCCTGATCGGTGCCTGGCACGGCTGGTGGACGGCCTATGTGGGCATCCCGGCGTTCATCGTGACGCTGGCCGGCATGCTGATTTTCCGCGGTGCGCAGCAGTTTGTGGGACAGTCCAACTCCATCCCCGTCCCGCGGGAATTCCAGTTCATCGGCGCCGGCTACCTGCCGGAAATCGGCCCGAACACCGGCTTCAACAACCTCACCCTGCTCCTGGGCCTGGCGGCAGCCGCCTTTGTGGTGATTGGTGAAGTCCGCCGCCGCCGCTCCGCCAAGGCGCTGGGCGCGGAGGTTCCGGAAACCTGGGTCATGGTCCTCAAACTGGTCCTGATCTGCGGCGCCATCCTCTACGCCACGTACTTGTTCGCCACCGGGCGGCCGGGCACCTCGTTCCCCATCCCCGGCCTGATCCTCGCCGTCCTGGTCCTGGTCTACGGCTTCATCTCCTCCAAGACCGTTGTGGGCCGCCACGTCTACGCCGTGGGTGGCAACCGCCACGCAGCCGAACTGTCCGGCGTGAAGTCCAAAAAGATCAACTTCCTGGTGATGATGAACATGTCGATCATTGCCGGCCTGGCCGGCATGATCTTCGTGGCCCGCTCAACCTCTGCAGGTCCGTCCGACGGCACCGGTTGGGAGCTGGACGCGATCGCCGCTGTCTTCATCGGCGGCGCTGCGGTGACCGGCGGCGTGGGCACCGTAATCGGCTCGATCGTTGGTGGCCTGGTGATGGCCGTCCTGAACAACGGCCTGCAGCTGCTCAGCGTCGGCGCTGACTGGCAGTCCATGATCAAGGGCCTTGTGCTCCTGGTGGCCGTGGCCATCGACGTCTACAACAAGTCCCAGGGCCGGGCCTCGATCATCGGCCTGATGATGAAGAACTTCAACCGGTCCTCAAACGGCCCCGGCACGCCGCTTCAGCCCGATGAAGTCACCTCCACCAAAGCAACCATTTCCCGGGAAGCCTGAGTACTCAGCTTCCCGTCCCACCACCCCATAAAAGAAAGTAGCGAAAACATGCGAATGTTTGGAAAAGCAGGGAAGGCGGCAGCAGTTGCTGCCATTGCAGCACTGGCGCTGACCGGCTGCGGACGCGCCGAAACACCCTCGACGGGCGGCTCCAGCGAAGGAACCGGAGGATTCGCGCAGGACTCAGCCATCGGCGTCGCACTTCCCAAGAAGACCAGCGAGAACTGGGTCCTGGCGGAGAAGCTGTTCAACGACGGCCTCACCAGCGCCGGATTCAAGCCGACGGTCCAGTTCGCCAACAACGGTGTGGCCGAACAGCAGAACCAGATCAGCGCCATGATTTCCAAGGGCGCCAAGGTCATCATCGTGGGTGCCCTGGACGGGTCCCAGCTGGGCACGCAGCTCCAGCAGGCCAAGGACGCCGGCGCCACCATCATCGCCTACGACCGCCTCCTGCTGAACACCGAGAACGTGGACTACTACGTGGCGTACGACAACTTCAAGGTTGGCGAGCTCCAGGGCCAGGCCCTGCTCGACGGCATGAAGGCCAAGAAGCCGGCCGGACCGTACAACATCGAACTGCTCGCAGGCTCGCCTGATGACGCCAACGCGAAGGTCTTCTTCGACGGCGCCATGAAGGTCCTCAAGCCCAAGATCGACGACGGCACGCTGAAGGTCCTCTCCGGCCAGACAACCTTCGAGAAGGCAGTCACCCAGGACTGGAAGGCTGAAAACGCCCAGCGGCGCATGGACACCCTCCTCACCGGTTCCTACGGCACCGAATCCCTGGACGGCGTCCTCTCCCCGAATGACACCCTGGCGCGTGCTGTCATCACGTCCGTCAAGGCGGCCGGCAAGCCGCTCCCCGTCATCACCGGCCAGGACTCCGAAGAAGAGTCCGTCAAGTCGATCCTTGCGGGCGAGCAGTACTCCACCATCAACAAGGACACCCGCAAGCTCGTTGAGCACGCAATTGTGATGGTCAAGGACCTCCAGGCCGGCAAGACGCCTGAGATCAACGACGACAAGTCCTACGACAACGGCGTCAAGACGGTTCCCGCCTTCCTGCTGCCCCCGGTGATCGTCACCGCGGAAAACGTCAAGACGGCCTACACCGACGATCCGGTACTCGGCCCGCTGACCAAGTAACACCACGCACCGGACAGCCCGGCTCCCTTCCACGGGGGCCGGGCTTTTCCGTGCCCGGATCCGGTGCCCGCAGCCTTCACAGCCCAGGCACAGGTCCGGCCGGTTTGTTGCACAGGATGGCCCGCGAGTGTGGATCCGACGCCGGCCTTCCGTGCCGGCACCTGATCCATAGGAGTAACGTGAGCGTCCTTGCCCGCAGTGTAGGCAACGCCTTCAGAAACAAGGTCCGCACGGCCGCCGTGGTGGCAGTGCTGGCCGTTGCCATCGGACTGGCCCTGGCCATGCTGGTGGCCAACCAGGCCGTTGGCGCCAAAGTCCAGGAACTCAACGCGTCCGTGGGGACGGTCCTCACCGTAAACCCTGCCGGTGGCCAGGGCTTCGAAGGCGGCGGCGAGCCGCTCACCGCCAACCAGGCAGCCACCGCGGCGGCCGTGCCCAACGTCAGTGCCGTCGTCGGAACCTCATCCCTGCGCCTGCGTAACGCCACCGAAGCTGCGGCCCAGACCGCTGCCGGCGGCCAGGGCGGGCCGGGTGGCCAGGGCGGGCCGGGTGGCCAGGGCGGGCCCGGCGGCCAGGCCGCGGCAACCCTGACCACCAGCCTAACCGCGGCCGTTGACGCCGGCACGTTGGGGAACCGCAACCAGGCAAGCGGCACCACGGGCACCACCCAGCCGGTCCGGTCGCTGCCCATCACCGCCACCGGCGTCGGCGCCGAAGTGGACACCGCCGGCAAGGCCCTGAACATCACGGAAGGCACCGGGCTGGGCGACTACTCCGCGGAATCCACCAACGCGCTGCTGGGGACCACGCTGGCCGCGAAGAACAACCTCGCCATCGGGTCCACGTTCACCATCAACGACCAGACGTACACCGTGGCGGGCCTGTTCGACGCCGGCACCACGTTCGGCAACAACGCCGCCTACCTGACGCTCCCCACCGCCCAGGCCCTGGCCGGGGTGCCCGGCGAGCTGTCCAGCATGATTGTCACCGTGGACTCGCTGGAGAACGTCGACACGGCGAAGACCGCGCTGCAGGCCGCCCTCGGCACCGACGCGGCGGACGTCACCCAGGGCCAGAACCTTGAGACCGCCGTCAGCTCGCTGGGCAGCGTCAAGAACATTTCCTTCATCGCTTTCATCGCCGCCCTCGGCACGGCCGGACTGATCATCCTGCTGATCATGGTGATGCTGGTCCGCGAGCGCCGCCGGGAAATCGGTGTGCTCAAGGCCATCGGCGCGCCCAACCGCACCATCGGCCTGCAGTTTGTCCTCGAAGCCCTGGTCCTCGCGGCCCTGGGCAGCGCGGCTGGAGCCATTATCGCCTCCTTCGCCAGCGGCGGCATCGCCTCGGCACTGATCAGCACCAACACCACCAGCACGACGACGGCAGCCACCACCGGGCGCGGCGCGGCCATGGCCGGGGCTGCCGGCGGAGCGGGGATGCCCGGCGGCGGCGCAGGATTCCCCGGCGGGCAGGGCGGTCCGTTCGGCGGCGCTTCCCAACTGCTGACGTCCGTCACGGCGAGCGCCTCGCCCGGCGTGATTGCCGGCGGAATCGCCGCAGTCTTCGGTGTGGCGATCATCGGCGCACTGGTGCCGGCCCTGCTGACAGCACGCATCCGTCCCATCGAAGTCCTGCGAGGAGAATAGCCATGATTGAAGTCAAGAACCTGGTCCGCACCTTCAACTCCGGTGACCGCACCATCAAACCCGTCAACGATGTCAGCTTCGAACTCGCCCAGGGCACCCTGGCCTCCATTGTGGGCAAGAGCGGCAGCGGAAAGAGCACCCTGCTGTCCCTGCTCGGGGCCCTGG
Organism: Arthrobacter sp. Leaf141; assembly: GCF_001424565.1. Classification (GTDB taxonomy): domain Bacteria; phylum Actinomycetota; class Actinomycetes; order Actinomycetales; family Micrococcaceae; genus Arthrobacter. The sequence goes on along the minus strand of NZ_LMOL01000007.1, from coordinate 28,937 downwards.
ACAAACCCACCAGCGGCGACGTTGTGGTCAACGGCGTGAGCCTGGCCAAAATGCCGGACCGGAAACTGACGGAATACCGGCGCCGGGACATCGGGTTCGTTTTCCAGCAGTTCAACCTGATCCCAAATCTGTCCGCCGTCGATAACGTGATGCTGCCGATGGAATTCGCCGGCCTCCGCAGGGCTGCCCGCCTGCAGCGGGCCAGGGAGCTGCTGGAGCAGGTGCAGCTGGATCCGGAGAAACACGGGCGGCGGATCAACAGGCTCTCCGGTGGCGAGCAGCAGCGCGTGGCCATTGCCCGCGCACTGGCCAACGAACCCAAGCTGATCCTCGCGGATGAGCCCACCGGCAACCTGGACGAGCAGACCGGTGACCACATCATCGAACTGCTCAGCAGCCTCCGCCGGGAGCACAACACCACCATCCTGGTGGTCACCCACGACAGGGCATTGGCCAACAAGACCGACAGGCGCTTCCGCCTGCAGCAGGGCAAGCTGACCGAAGAGCCGGTCCGCGCCAAAGCCGTGGCTGGTGCGCCGGCCTAGTTCCGGGCGCCGGGTGCAGCGGGGCGGGGCCCGCAAGGCCCCGCCGCTCAGGCATGTCCGACGCCGGCGGGCCCCTGCCTGAATGAGAGGATGGTCACCATGACTACGCCCATCGCCACGCCGTGGCTGACCAGCCAGTCCGATTCCGATCCCCGCTCCGCCACCGGCAAACCGCTGCGCTGGGGCATCATCGCCACGGGCGGGATCGCCAGGTCCGTGACCGGGGACCTGGCGATGCTGGCGGATGCGGAGCTGCATGCCGTCAGCTCGCGGAGCCAGTCGTCCGCGGACGCCTTCGCGGCGGAGTACGGGGTGGGGCACGCCTACGGTGACGACGGCGGTGTACCCGGCTATCAGCGGCTTCTCGCCGATGATGCGGTGGACGTGGTTTACGTGGCCACCCCGCATGCGCAGCACCACAAAATCGTCCTGGCGGCGCTGCAGGCCGGAAAGCACGTCCTCTGCGAAAAGGCCCTGACCATCAATGCGCGTGAGGCCGCCGAGCTGATCGGGATGGCGAGGAGCGGGAACCTGTTCCTGATGGAAGCGGTATGGAGCAGGTTCCTGCCCTCCATGCAGCGAGCGTTTGAGATTGCGGCGTCCGGCGAACTGGGAGACATCCACTGGGTCACTGCCGACCTGGGCTTCCCGGCCCCCTACTCCCCCACGGCCCGGCTTTGGGCCCGGCAGGACGGCGGCGGAGCGCTGCTGGACCTGTCCGTGTATCCGCTGCTGTGGGCTTTGGGAACCCTGGGGTTTCCGCAGACCGTCAGTGCCACAGGTGTGGTCAATGACGACGGCGTTGACGCCCAGAATGCCATGACGCTCGGCTACAACGGCGGCGCCCAGGCTCAGCTCACCTCGTCCCTCCTGGCGCACGGGCCACGGACCGCTACCGTCGCCGGAAGCCTGGGCTTCCTCCAGACCGTAGGATCCATCAATAATCCGCGTGAAATCATGATCGCCAGCGGCTGGGATGACCGCCGGACCGAAACGTTCGAGACAGTTGGCCGCGGGTACACCTACGAGCTGCGGGAGGTAACCCGCTGCATCCAGCAGGGCCTGACCGAAAGCCCGGTCATGCCGCTGGACGACTCTTTGAACACCATGCGCCTCTTCGACGGGGTGCGCGGGCAGCTCGGCGTCAGCTACCCCAACGACCGGCACTGACGGCGGCCTTCCTGTACCTTCCCAACCGCAGGTTTGCCACGGATGTTGTTCGCCGAACATTGGTCCAGACTCTGGACTTTCCCGGCGGAACGGTCTTAGGCTGGGGTTTCGTCGAATGCGCCGTCACTGGGGGTGGTATGCATGGCAGGAACCCGTTCGCCATGGCATGCCCTGCGCCCGATCCTGCTGGCAGGTGCGGCCGCCGTCACCTGGCTGACCCTGTCGGCCACCGCGTCTTCGGCCGACGTCCTTTCCGACGCATCATCACTTCTCGGTGAGACCACCGGATCTGTCTCGTCGGTGGCCAAGAAATTGACGGAGCCGGCCGGGACAGTTGTCCGGCATGCGCCGGATCCGGTCCAGCAGACCATTCCCGTGGCTCCGAAGCCGGTCTCCGTTTCACCCAAGCCTGCACCGGGATCATCTGACCGCGGCCTCCTCAGTCCGGTGGCAGGGGGCGTCTCCGGTCTCGCCGATAACGTGGCGTCGTCGCTGCCCATCGTCGAGCAGGTGGTCTCGGCAGGCACCGTGGCGACTGTCACCACGCCCGTGGCCACCGCAGTTGATGCGATCACGGTGGCAGTAACCGAAGTGGCGTCCGCACCTGTGGCCGGCTTCCCTGTTCTGGAACCTGTGGTGAGTCCCGTTGCCGAGGTGGTGGCCGGCGTCGCGCCCGTTCTGGACCCAGTCGTCGCACCCGTCACGGAGATCGTCACCGACGTCGCACCCGTCACTCAGGTACCTGCGCCGGCAGAGGTCCGGATTCCGGCCCCGGCAGGAGCTCCGGTTCCGGTGGTTACGGAGCCTTCAAACGTTGCAGCGCCGCTGACCGCCGGCCAGGAGAGCAGCGGCTCCGATCCAGCCGGAGCAGCGGAATTGAACACCGCCGCCATCGCCGTGCCGGCTTCAACCCGCGCCATCGTGGCGGTTCCTGTTGGTGGTTTGCTTTCCGCAACGCCTGCGGTGTCGGCAGTTCCGGCGGTTGAGCCAGCATCGTCGGACGGACATAACCCGGGTTTCCCTGCCCCTGAGCCCGTGCAGCTACCGGCCGTTTCAGGATCGGGCGCAGCCAGCAGCGCGTCGTCAGCCAACTCCGCGGGCGCCCCCGCTTGGCTGGCCTCGATTGAACTTCTGCTCCCAACCCTCGGCGCAACTGTTGCAGCAGATTTCCTGGAGCACGCAGTCTCGCCGGTGTCTTTCGACCCCGGATCATCTCCCGACTAGTTGAGCGACCTTCTGCCCCAGGGCGGAACGAGTCCATCTGGGTGCGGTTGCGCCCACCAACAACTTTTCAGGAGAAAAACCATGAGTTACAACCTTCGCAGGGGGCTGCTCGGCACCCTCTTTGCCGGCGGGCTTCTGGCCCTCGGCTGCACGGCGGCGAACGCCGCGGACACAACCAATGGATCGGATCTTGCAGCATCCGCGTTTGTAAAGGCCACTGCCGGATCCGATTCCAAGACGGTTGATGCCAAGGCCACTGTCGCGCTGACCGGTGGGGACAAGGGGCAGACCGCACCGTCCCAGGCCAACCTGCTTGATGCTGCTGTCAATATCGATCTGGGCGGCAATGGCGGATCCTCCGCACCGACCACCACACCCGGCGGACTCGTAGACGCCGTCGTGGATGTGGACCTCGGCGGCAATGGCGGATCCTCCGCACCGACCACCACACCCGGCGGACTCGTAGACGCCGTCGTCGACGTGGACCTGGGCGGCAATGGGACAGCGCCCACTAGCGACACCACACCCGGCGGACTCGTA
>NZ_LMOL01000007.1:25103-25434 GCF_001424565.1 Arthrobacter sp. Leaf141 | reverse complement strand
CCCACCGACCACCACACCCGGCGGACTCGTAGACGCCGTCGTCGACATCGACCTCGGCGGCAATGGGACAGCGCCCACTAGCGACACCACACCCGGCGGACTCGTGGACGCCGTCGTGGATGTGGACCTGGGCGGCAGTGGGACAGCGCCCACTAGCGGCACCACACCCGGCGGACTCGTGGACGCCGTCGTTGATGTGGACCTCAGCGGAAATGGCGGATCCTCCGCACCGACCACCACACCCGGCGGACTCGTAGACGCCGTCGTTGATGTGGACTTGGGCGGCAGTGGGACAGCGCCCACTAGCGGCACCACACCCGGCGGACTCGTG
>NZ_LMOL01000007.1:13497-25083 GCF_001424565.1 Arthrobacter sp. Leaf141 | reverse complement strand
CCCACCGACCACCACACCCGGCGGACTCGTAGACGCCGTCGTCGACATCGACCTCGGCGGCAACAACGGCATTGATGTCGTGGTTGATGTTGGCATCGGTGGCGGGACTGAGGCACCGGGTGCGGAAACCCCGGGCACCGAAAACCCAGGAACGGAAACACCCGGCACCGAAACCCCGGGCACTGAAACACCCAGCACCGAAACCCCGGGCACTGAAACACCCAGCACGGAAACACCCGGCACTGAGACACCGGGTACCGGAACTGAGATGCCAGGCACCGAAACACCCGGCACCGAAACCCCGGGCACCGAAACACCCTGCACTGAGGCACCGGGTACCGGAACTGAGATGCCAGGCACCGAGGCACCGGGCACCGGCGCTGGCGCAGCACCTGCGGGTTCCACCGCCGTGGCGGGCGTCATAGCAGTCGACACCGCCACGGGAGCCACGGGAGCCGCGGCCAACCAGAGCGTCAACGCACAGGGTTCCAACACCCAGGGCGCAAAAACCCTGGCCAACACCGGCCTTGACGCAGGGCTGCTGCCGTTGGCACTCCTGCTGCTGACGGCTGGAATCCTGATACTCCGCAGGCGCCGTATGTCGTAGGGGTGCACCAGGCGAAGCCCGCGGTTCCGCAGCCCGAAAGGAGTTGCTGAACCGCGGGCAGACCCTGCCCGCGGCGCCTCATCAGTTACCGGAGCGGCCCCCGGACGTATACTTTTGCGTACAGGATCCCCGCAGCTACCAGGAGGAACACGTCATGGTGGCGGAAGTGCCCAGTTCCATCACACAGGAGATGGTCGGCGGCCGGTACCGGTTGGGTGAGGTGATTGGTCGCGGCGGGATGTCCGCCGTGTACTGCGCCCGGGACGAAAATCTGGGCCGCGACGTGGCCCTCAAACTCTTCGCACCGCAGGCTCCGGACGCCGATGACCTGAAGCGGCAGGAAGCGGAAATCCAGCTTCTGGCGACGCTGAACCATCCCGGGCTGGTCACCCTGTTCGACGCCGGAACCGACGAAAGGGTTCCTGACGAACCACGACCGTTCCTCACCATGGAACTCGTGGCGGGCCAGGACCTGCGCAGCCGCATCAGGCACAGCCTGGTGCCCTTGGACGAGCTCTCTGTCATCGGCGCCGGCATTGCCGACGCGTTGGCGTACGTCCACGGCCTCGGCATCATCCACCGCGACATCAAACCCGGGAACATCCTGCTGGTGCAGAACCGGCCGGGAGAGCCCGTGCGGCCCAAACTGACTGACTTTGGCATTGCCAGGATCGTTGATGCCACCCGGCTGACTTCTACGGGAACCATGGTGGGAACGGCAGCCTACCTCAGCCCCGAGCAGGCCCAGGGCGAACCGCTGACCGGCGCAACGGATATCTACTCGCTGGGCCTTGTCCTCCTGGAATGCATCAAGGGTGTGGTGGAGTACCCCGGCAGCGCGATCGAATCAGCAGTGGCGCGGCTGCACCGTGCCCCGGAGATCCCGGACGACCTGCCCGGCGAATGGGCCGACCTGCTCCGCTCCATGACCTCGATCGAACCCTTGGAGCGGCCCGCAGCGGCCGACATCGAAGCGTCGCTGCGGCAGGCCCTCATCTCACCGGAGTCCACACCCGGCGGGCTCGTTTCGGACACCACCAGGGTACTCCCGGCCATGCCCTTCCACCCGCCATCCGTCACGGTCGAGGAGACCACGGAAAGCACTGGATCCCAGACGCTGCCGCCCGCGTCGGACACCCCCAGTGAACCACGCCCGAAGTGGAGGTCCCGGCTCGGGCTGATCCTCGCCCTTCTGGCGGCATTCGCGGTGGTAGTCATCTTTGTCCTTCTGAACCTGCTTCCCGATGCGTCCGGCGTTGTGCCCTATCCCGAAGTAACCGGCACCCTGGGCGACCAGCTTGAGAACCTGCAAAGGAGCGTGGAACCATGAGAACGTCCCTCCCTCCGAAGCGTTGGCGACGGATCCCGGTGATCTGGTCCGCCGCCCTCCTTGCGCTGGGCCTGCTGGCCGGCTGCTCCGGCGGCGAAACAGGGCTGCAGCGCGACACTGCCCGGCAACTCCAGGAACGCGTCCTGGAAGTGACCCAGGCGTCGGCGAAGAATGACCCGGACGCGGCGCTCAAGGCCTTGGACAGCCTGGACGCGGAGTTGGATGCTGCCCTGGCGAAGGGCCAGATCTCCACGGAGCGGCATAAGAGCGTCACCACGATCGCCGACGGTGTCCGCGCCGACCTGCAGGCGGACCTGGCGGCGGCCCAGAAAGCTGCCGAGGACGCCAGGATTGCGGCGGAGAAGGCGGCGGCTGAGAAGGCAGCGGCGGAAAAGGCCGCCACGGAACCACCCGCGTCGCCGGAGACCGTTGTGCCGGCTCCGGCTGCCACGGAGGCGCCTGCCCCGGACCCAGGCAGCGGCAACAGCGACTCCAACTCCGGCGATAACGGCAACGACAGCGGCTCCAATAACGGGAACGGCAACGACGGCGGGGACAAAGGCAAAGGCAAGGACAAAAACTAGAGCCGCGTTTGGTCGCCGCCCCACCCATCCGCTGACGACGGCGGCCGCCCGGCGTGCGGGGGACGTCCGGCTGGTCAGTTGTTCCGTCAGTCCGTACCGGCCGGGGTGCCCAGGTCCGGCAGGGTTGCAGCCCGGCCGGTGACGAGTCCCAGGACAGCAGCCAGTGCCGGCCAGGAACTGTTGCCGGGCCTGGTCCGGGCGTAAGCACGCATCCGGACTGCGGGGTCCGCCAGCGGGAGCAGGCTGACGCCCGGGGCGGGCCTCCGGTTGGCCGGCAAAAGCCCCACACCCATTCCTGCGACAATCAGGTCCTCCACAAGATCAAGGCTGTCTGCCTGGTGCCTGACGTGGGGCTCGAAACCCGCCATGGAAGAAATCAGCCGCAGGACCTCCTCATCAGCCCGGTTCCGGGAATTGCCGATCCAGTCCCGTTCCCGCAGGGACCAAAAAATCTCCTGTGCAGTCCCGCTGACAGCGGCCGCGGAGTCCGGCACGCCCAGGCTCCACAGCGTGCTCCACAACGCGATGGAATCAAACTCCCTGCCGGCCCTGTCCGGCGCCAGCGTGTAATCGTAGGTCAGCGCCAGGTCCACCTCGTCGGCAGCCAGCAGGGCCAGCGCCTCGGCCGGTTCGTGCTCCCGGACCTCGATCTTCACATCCGGGTGGCTGCCGGCCAGGTCACCCACGATCGGCATGATGATGCTGCGGACTGCGGTGACGAAGCCGGCCACGCGCACGGTACCGGCAGGCTCCGCTGCAGGGTCCAGTTCGGCAGTGGCAGCGTTGACGGCCGCGACGATGAGGCCGGCATGATGGGCCAGCCGGCGGCCTGCCGGGGTGAGCCGCACTCCCCTGCCCACCGGTTCCAGCAGCGGGGTTCCGGCTTCGCGCGCCAAAGCCGCGATCTGCTGGGAGACGGTGGAGGTGGTGGTGCCCAGGATATCCGCCACGTGGCGCATCGACCCCTGGCGAGAGAGTTCGAGCAGTACTTCGAGGCGCCGCGTTTCCATAAACCCAATTGTGCATGATTTGTGGACGGTTTATGCATCTTTGTCACGTGGACGCCAACAGACAGTTCCGGTCTACTGGACGGATGCCCAGCACACACAAAGAACACACCAGCGCCCGGACCGGAACAGCAATGGCTGGCGCAGCCATGTGTTGCGTCCAGCTCGGACTGGCAGCCTCCATCGGACTGAGCGACAGGCTGGGCGCGGACGGCGTCGCGTGGTTGCGGCTGGCCTGGGCCGCCGTGATCCTCGTGGCATTCACTCGACCGTGGCGCTCCCGGTTCACCCGGTCGGGCCTGCTCACCTGCGTGGCGCTGGGAGTCGTCACCGCCGGCATGACACTTTTGTTTATGGCGGCGGCCGTGCGGATTCCGCTGGGCACCGCCAGCGCCCTGGAATTCCTGGGGCCGCTGTCCGTTGCCGTCATCAGGGGCAGGACAGCAGGTCGCTGGTGGGCCGTGGTTGCTGCCGTGGGCGTGCTGGCCCTGACCGAACCATGGCATGGCGGCACCGATCTGGCCGGAGTGCTGATGGCGCTGGGCGCCGCGGCCTGCTGGGCCGGCTACATCCTCCTCACCCAAAAGGCCGGCGACGAGGTCAGCGGCCTCCAGGCGCTGGCCGTCTCGATGCCCGTCGCCGCTGTGGCTGCCACCGTGGTGGTGGGGCCGGCCGTCTTCGCCCACCTTGACTGGCAGTTGTTGCTGGTGGGCGCGGGCCTGGCCCTGCTGATGCCGGTGATCCCGTTCAGCCTGGAACTGCTGGCCCTCCGCCGCTTGAAAGCCTCCGTGTTCGGCACCCTGATGAGCCTGGAACCTGCCATCGCCGCCGCCGTCGGCTTTGTGGTGCTGGGCCAGGCTCCGGGGCTGATTGCACTGCTGGGCGTGGCACTGGTGGTGGCGGCCGGCGTCGGCGTGACCCTCCAGCCGGGCCGGACGCGCCAGCCGGTCGCCGCCTGACGGCAGACGGCAGACGCCTAACGGAAGCCGCCAGCGCCAAATCAAGCCAGGCCAATCCATCCCACCAACAAAAAAACAAAAAGTGGCGCCGCCCCGGTCCGGGACGGCGCCACTTCAGCAGGGCGTGAAGGTTAGCCCAGCGTGGAAATGACCTTGTTGAGCGTGGCGGACGGCCGCATCACGGCGGATGCCTTGGCGCTGTCCGGGTGGTAGTACCCGCCCACGTCAACGGCGGAACCCTGTACTGCGGCGAGCTCGCCCACAATGGTTTCCTCCTTGGCGGAGAGCTCCCCGGCGATGGCGCTGAACGAGGCGGCCAGGTCGGCGTCGGCCGTCTGCTTGGCCAGTTCCTCAGCCCAATAGCGGGCCAGGAAGTAGTGGCTGCCACGGTTGTCCAACTCGCCGGCGCGGCGGCTGGGCGACTTGTTTTCCAGCAGGAAGGTTCCGGTGGCGCGGTCCAGCGTGTCGGCCAGGACCTGCGCGCGGGCGTTGCCCGTGGTGGTGGCGAGGTGCTCGAAGCTGACGGCCAGGGCCAGGAACTCGCCCAGGCTGTCCCACCGCAGGTGGTTTTCCTTGATGAGCTGCTGGACGTGCTTCGGGGCCGATCCGCCGGCGCCGGTTTCGAAGAGTCCGCCACCGTTCATCAGCGGCACCACGGAGAGCATCTTGGCGCTGGTTCCCAGTTCCAGGATGGGGAACAGGTCCGTGAGGTAGTCGCGGAGGACGTTGCCGGAGACGGAGATGGTGTCCTCGCCCTTGCGGATGCGCTCCAGGGTGAAGGCGGTGGCCTTGACCGGCGAGAGGATCTGCAGGTCCAGGCCGTCAGTGTCGTGGTCCTTGAGGTACTCGTTGACCTTGGCAATCAGGTTGGCATCGTGCGCGCGGGTTTCGTCCAACCAGAACACCGCGGGCGTCTGGGAAGCGCGGGCGCGGGTGACGGCCAGCTTGACCCAGTCGCGGATCGGGGCGTCCTTGGTCTGGCAGGCGCGCCAGATGTCACCTTCGGAAACGGTGTGTTCGATCAGGACGGTGCCGGCGCCGTCGACGATCTGGACGGTTCCCGCTTCCTGGAGCTCGAAGGTCTTGTCGTGGCTGCCGTATTCCTCGGCGGCCTGCGCCATGAGGCCCACGTTCGGGACCGTGCCCATGGTGGTGGGATCGTAGGCGCCGTGGGCGCGGCAGTCGTCCAGGACAACCTGGTAGATGCCGGCGTAGGAGCTGTCCGGGAGGACTGCCAGCGTGTCGGCTTCCTGGCCGTCCGGGCCCCACATGTGGCCGGAGCTGCGGATCATGGCGGGCATGGATGCGTCCACGATGATGTCAGAGGGGACGTTCAGGCTGGTGATGCCCTTGTCCGAGTCCACCATGGCCAGCGCCGGGCCGTCTTCGAGGCCCTTGGTGATCAGGTTCTGGACGCCTTCGCGGACGTCCGCGGGCAGGTCGTCCAGGCCGCTGAGGATGGCGGCGAGGCCGTTATTAGGGCTCACGCCGGCAGCTGCAAGCTGCTTGCCGTAGGTCTCGAAGAGTTCCGAGAAGTAAGCCTTCACCACGTGGCCGAAGATGATGGGGTCGGAGACCTTCATCATGGTGGCCTTCAGGTGCGCGGAGAAGAGGACGCCTTCTTCCTTGGCGCGGGCCACCTGGGCCTTGAGGAATTCGTCCAGGGCGGCGGCGCGCATCACGGTGCCATCGATGACCTCGCCGGCCAGGACGGGGAAAGCCTTCTTCAGGACCTTGACCGAACCGTCTTCACGGACCAGCTGGATGGCGATGGTGCCGTCCTCGCCGATCACCACGGACTTCTCGTTGGAGCGGAAGTCGTTTTCGTCCATGGTGGCAACGTTGGTCTTGGAGTCGGGGCTCCAGGCGCCCATGGAGTGCGGGTTCTGGCGGGCGTAGTTCTTGACGGACAGGGGCGCGCGGCGGTCCGAGTTACCCTCGCGCAGCACCGGGTTCACAGCGGAGCCCTTGATCTTGTCGTACCGCGAGCGCACGGCGGTTTCCTCGTCCGAGGAGGGGTTGTCCGGGTAATCCGGCAGCGCGTAGCCCTGGCCCTGCAGCTCTGCAATGGCGGCCTTCAGCTGCGGAATGGAGGCGCTGATGTTGGGCAGCTTGATGATGTTGGCTTCCGGCGCCTTCGCCAGTTCGCCAAGTTCGGCGAGGGCGTCGCCGCTCTGCTGCTCCGGCGTCAGGTAGTCACCGAACACGGCGATGATGCGGCCGGCGAGCGAAATGTCGCGGGTCTCCACCTCCACACCTGCAGTCGAAGCAAACGCCTCGATGATGGGCAGGAACGAATAGGTAGCCAGCATCGGCGCTTCGTCGGTGTGGGTGTAGATGATCTTGGACATGCGCGGGCGTCTCCCTGAAGGTCGGCTTGGTTGTGAAATTTTTGTCTATTTCACCAAGTACAACTTACCCGAGGACGCGGGTTTGAACCCTACCGGGACACATGCGTTACCGCGGCGGGGAGCCGGACTACAGCGATGGAGAACGCACGACGGCGGCACGCACCCGGGTGCCCGGCCGTCGTCGTGCGCTGGCCGGCATAGCCCACCCACGAGCAATACATGAGATGTCACTACTATTTACAAACTTGTCATATCCGGATATGTTCCCTAAGTCACACCGGCCCAACCCCACGGGCCGGCCCAAACGTTCAGACAGGACAACTATGACTCGCACCAAGTCTCTGGCCACCAGCCTCCTGAGCCTTTCAGCAGCAGCCATTCTGGCACTCAGCGCCGCAGGATCAGCCACCGCTGCCCCGGCTCCCGCCGAGGACAAGTCAGCCCCTTCCGTCACCGGCACCGCCGTCGAGTCCGCAGGCGCAGCCGATTACTGGACCGCCGACCGGATGCTGACCGCCGTCCCTGCGGACCAGCGGGCCAACCGCGCAGTGCAGCGCTCCCTTGGCCTGGACCGTGCGCTGGTGGCAAAGGGCGCTCCCACCACCGTAGAACCCCTTGCCGCCAAGACCCCGGTCCTGAAGGCCGCCAGCGAATCCCCCGTGGCCCACATCGGCAAGATCTTTTTCACCCAGGGCGGCCAGAACTACGTGTGCTCCGGCAACTCCGTGGCAGCCACCAACAAGAGCACCGTGTCCACCGCCGGCCACTGCCTCAACGAGGGCCCCGGCGCGTTTGTCACCAATTTCGTTTTTGTTCCCGCTTACAACAACGGCGCCGCACCGTACGGCAAGTGGGCGGCCAAGGCCCTCTACGCCCCCGCGCAGTGGACCGGCCAGGGCAACATCCAGTACGACACCGGCTTCGCCGTGGTCTCCCCGCTCAACGGCCGCACCCTCGCCGACACCGTGGGCGCCTCCGGGGTCCAGTTCAACGCCGCCCGCGGGCTGACCTACAAGGCCTTCGGTTACCCGGCCGCCTCCCCGTTCAACGGCCAGACCCTCAAGAGCTGCGCTGGAACCGCCACGAACGACACCGTCAACCCCGGCGGCACCACCCAGGGCATCCCCTGCGACATGACCGGCGGTTCCTCAGGCGGCCCCTGGTTTGTGGGCAGCAGCTCCACCGGCAAGCAGAACTCCGTCAACAGCTACGGCTACGGCCAGAACTCCACCAAAATGTACGGCCCGTACTGGGGCACCGTGATCCAGCAGACGTATGCCACCGCGGCAGCATCCTGACCGGACCCCGGCCCACCCGGAAACCGTCAGCCACAGCGACGTGAGCCAGTCAGCCGGGGAGATCCTCGCGTACTGGACGGAGCAGCGGATGGCGGAGGCAACTCCCCCGGACCTGCGGCGGCCGGCCCCGGATGATGCTGATCCGGACGCCGCGCACCCCGGCTCCTGAGGCGGACTGATTAAACAGCGACGGCGCCCGTCCCCTGAGAAGGGGGCGGGCGCCGTCGTTCATGTCAGTGGAAGAAGTGCCGCGCTCCCGTGAAGTACATCGTGATGCCGGCGGTGTTGGCCGCTGCCACCACTTCCTCGTCACGGACGGAGCCGCCGGGCTGGACCACGGCGCGGACGCCGGCGTCGATCAGGATCTGCAGGCCGTCGGCGAACGGGAAGAACGCGTCCGACGCTGCCACCGCACCGCGGGCGCGCTGCGGGGCACCGGTGGAATCGGCGTTTGAGGCTCCGCCGGCGCCGTCGACATCCGAGTCAACGGTGATGCCCAGCGTGTTGGCCCGCTCCACGGCGAGGCGGCAGGAGTCCAGGCGGTTGACCTGGCCCATGCCGATGCCGACGGCCGCGCCGTCGTTCGCCAGCAGGATCGCGTTGGACTTGGCTGCCCGGCAGGCGGTCCAGGCGAAGGCGAGGTCGGCGAGTGTCTTCTCGTCTGCTGCCGCACCTGCTGCGAGGGTCCAGTTGGCGGGGTTATCGCCGTCGGCGTCCACCTTGTCGGCCATCTGCACCAGCACGCCGCCGGATACCTGGCGGATTTCTGACGGGTAGCGGCCGTAGCCTTCCGGCAGGGCCAGCAAGCGGATGTTCTTCTTCTTGGAGAGGATCTCCACGGCTTCGGGCTCGAAGGACGGGGCAATGACCACCTCGGTGAAGATGCCGGCCACTGTCCGGGCCATGCCGGCGGTGACGGTGCTGTTCGCGGCAATTACGCCGCCGAAAGCCGACACGGGGTCGCAGGCGTGGGCCTTGGCGTGGGCGTCGGCGATGGGATCTTCGGCGTCCGCCCCGCCTACTGCGACACCGCACGGGTTGGCGTGCTTGATGACGGCCACTGCCGGTTCGGTGAAGTCGAACGCTGCGCGGAGGGCGGCATCGGCGTCCACGAAGTTGTTGTAGCTCATGGCCTTGCCGTGGATCTGCTCGGCCTGGGCGATGCCGGCCGGGGCGGCCTTATCCACGTACAGGGCTGCCTGCTGGTGCGGGTTTTCGCCGTAGCGGAGTACCTCGGAGCGTTCCAGCGAGAGGCCGGCGTAGGCGGGCCAGTCGACGATGCCGTCGCCGTCCTCGTCCAGGAACTGGCTGGCCGTCCAGCTGGCCACGGCGGTGTCGTACGACGCGGTGTGCGCGAACGCCTTGGCGGCCAGCCGGCGTCGTGTCTTCAGGTCGAAGCCGCCTTCAGCCGCGGCGGTGACCACGGCACCGTAAAAGGTGGGGTCAACAACAATGGCGACGGCGGCGTGGTTCTTCGCTGCCGAGCGCACCATGGCGGGCCCGCCAATGTCGATCTGCTCCACCACGTCGTCCTGCGCGGCGCCGGACTTGACGGTCTCCACGAACGGGTAGAGGTTCACCACCACCAGGTCGAAGGCCTCGATTTCCATGCCTGCGAGGGTTTCCATGTGGGCCGGGACGCGGCGGTCGGCGAGGATGCCGCCGTGCACGCGCGGGTGCAGGGTCTTGACGCGGCCATCAAGCATCTCCGGCGAACCGGTGACTTCCTCGACCTCCTGGACGGGGATGCCGGCGGCGGCGATCTTCTTGGCGGTGGAACCGGTGGACACCAGCTTCACGCCGGCTGCGTGCAGGCCGGCGGCGAGCTCCTCCAGGCCGGTCTTGTCGTAGACCGAGATCAGGGCCCGGCGGATGGGGACTCGGTCGATGGACACGCGCTCATGCTGCGTAAAGCTCACAGATGTCTCCGTCTTTTCTCGCGGCACAGTGCCGCGGTTGGTGGGGATACCGCCAGTTTATCGCGAAGCGGCGATTGCTCCGCGTGGCGCCGGCAGTGTGAACGTCAGCGGGCGGCGCTATGGTTTTCCCAGGAGGCTGCAATGAATACTTACACCACTGTGCCCAGCGGCGAACAGGTGGTCCAGGAACTGCCGTGGCGCTGGAAAGTCCAGGGCAGGATCTTCGTGATCGGTGGCCTCGGCTTTATGTTCGACGCCTGGGATGTCACCCTCAACGGGATCCTGATCCCGCTGCTCTCAACACACTGGGCCCTGTCCGCCGGCGAGGTGGCGTGGGTGGGCACGTCCAACCTCATCGGAATGGCCGTCGGCGCTTTCGTTTGGGGAACCATCGCGGACACCATCGGGCGTAAAAAGGCGTTCACCGCCACGCTGCTGATCTTCTCCATCTTCACGGTGCTGGGCGCGTTCTCCCCCGACTTCATCTGGTTCTGCATTTTCAGGTTCATGGCCGGGTTTGGCCTGGGCGGCTGCATTCCGGTGGATTACGCGCTGGTGGGAGAGTTCACCCCACGCAAGCAACGCGGCAAGGTGCTCACCGCGATGGACGGCTGGTGGCCGGTGGGTGCCGCCCTGGCCGGCTTTGTCTCGGCCGGACTGGTGGCCCTTTACGGCGACTGGCGCTTGACCATGCTGGTGATGGTGCTCCCGGCCCTGCTGGTGTTCTGGGTCCGGCGCAGTGTCCCCGAGTCCCCGCTGTTCCTCATCCGGAAGGGCCGCCGCGACGAAGCTGCCAAGGTGATTGACGGGCTGGTGGCGGCCACCGGAGCGGAGCCGCGGGCCTACAGCCTGCCCGAAGCCCAGGACGTGCCGCGGCTGTCCGCCGGCAGCGCCTGGCACCAGCTCCGGGCGGTGTGGCAGTTCAATTGGAAGATCACAGCGACTGCCTGGTCCCTGTTCTTCAGCATCCTGCTGGTCTACTACCTGTCCCTGACGTGGATGCCCCGGATCCTGATCCAGGCCGGGTTCGCCGAGTACAAGGCCTTTGTGACCACGGCGTCCATGGCCGCCGTCGGACTCCTTGGCGTTATTGTGGCGGCGTTGCTGGTGGAGCGCGTGGGCCGCAAGTGGATCCTGGCCATCACCGGCCCGCTGTCAGCCCTGACCCTGGTGATTGTCGCGTTTGTGGTGGACATTCCCACGGCCGCGGTGTTCTGGCTGCTGGTGTTCGGGTTTGTGGTGCAGGTGGCCATTCCGGTCCTATACGCCTACGTGTCCGAGCTGTACCCAACGGAGCTGCGGGGAACGGGCTTCGGCTGGGCGTCAACGTTCTCGCGGCTCGGCGCCGGGTTCGGGCCGCTCATTTTCGCCAACTACTTCTGGCCGGAGCTGGGCCTCGCGACCTCCTTCGCCCTGGCCGGCGGGCTGATTGTGCTCGCAGTGGTGTGGATGGCGTTCTCGTCGCCGGAGACCAAGCAGCGCCGGCTGGACTGACCCCTTTCCCCCCCCTCCGCCCCTCCCCTCCCAACCT
>NZ_LMOL01000007.1:12406-13483 GCF_001424565.1 Arthrobacter sp. Leaf141 | reverse complement strand
ACTGACTCGCAGTTGTTGTCGTTTTGGGGGCTCAAAACGACAACAACTGCGAGTCAGTTGGGTCTAGGTCCCGGGCCAGCCCCTGTCCAGCATCGCGGCGCGGACCTTGCGGACGGCGGCGCCCGCCTCGTGGCGCATGTGGCGTTTGGAGATGCGCACCAGCAGCCATCCGGCCCTGCTGAAATCTTCCTCGCGGGCGATGTCCCGGACTATCTGCTCGGCGTCGGAATGCCCCTCGCCCTCATATTCCGCCGCCACCTTGTACTCGGGATAGGACAGATCGGGCTGGCGGACGACGCCGAAGCCCAAGTCCGTGGGCGCGTTCAACTCCGGCTCGGGCAGTCCTGCGTCCTCCAATGCCAGCCGCAGCCGCGTTTCCTGCGCGGAGTCCGAGCCCACCCTCGACTGCTCCAGCGCCAGCCGCGCCTTTTGGATTCCAGGGGTCCCTTTGTGCCGGTCGAGCATGTCAGCCAGGTCACCCGGCGTGGCATACGGTTCCGTCCGTCCCTCCAACTCCGGCCGCGGATGACGCACCAGATGGTCGGCAACGACCGTTAGTTCCTCCACGCTCATCCGCCGTGAACAGTCCAGCCATGTCCGAAGCCGCGTGGTGATCAAGAGCCCGTCCAGGTTGGTGATTTCGTCGTCGAAAAACTGGCCAACATGGCCAACCACGCCCCGCCTTCGAACGATCGCCATGGTGTCCGGACGCGAAATGTGGATGAGCCCGGTCTTGGACCCCGGCAGGAACCCTGGAAACCCCCAGAGTACAAAGGCGGTGGCGTGTGATGCGGCGGAGAAGCTGGTCACCTGCGAAAAAGGACGCACAACTTCCGGTGTGGTCCCGCAGGCCGGACCCGTGCGCGGGCCACCACTGGGCACCCGGATACCCCTGCTGGGCGAGTGCAGCGATACGTGCCGCAACCGCCTGAAGCTGACGCCGGCGTCGACCGCTTCCTGGAAGGTGAACGCGGCCAGATCAAGCTGCGCCGGCAACGGACGGGGAGTCTTCACCCCTTCATAATGGCAAACCGGGTGGGAGAGTTTCGGAGTTATCCACAGGCATGCAGTCCCCCA
>NZ_LMOL01000007.1:0-12390 GCF_001424565.1 Arthrobacter sp. Leaf141 | reverse complement strand
CTGACTCGCAGTTGTTGTCGTTTTGAGGGCTCAAAACGACAACAACTGCGAGTCAGTTGGGAGAGAGGGGGCTACTCGGTCCGGGAGGGCGCAGCGAGGGTTGCCAGCGTGGACACCAGCAGCCGGCGCTCCACCACCTTGATCCGCTCGTGCAGGGTTTCCTCGGTGTCGGTTTCCTCGATGGTCACGGCTTCCTGCGCGATGATGGGGCCGGTGTCCACTCCGGCGTCGGCCCAGTGGACAGTGCAGCCGGTGACCTTGACCCCGTAGGCCATGGCATCCCGGACGCCGTGCGCACCGGGGAAGGCCGGCAGCAGGGCGGGATGCGTGTTCAGGTATTTGCCTTCAAACGCGTCGATGAAGGACGGGCTGACGATCCGCATAAAGCCGGACGACACCACGATGTCCGGGTTGAACGCGGCCACCGCTTCGGTCAGGGCAGCGTTCCATTCCGCGCGCTCCGGGTGCGCTTTGAAATCCACCACAAACGTGGGGATCCCGGCGGCTGCGGAGCGTTCAACGCCGTAGGTGCCCGGCCGGTCGGCTCCCACCGCCGCAATGTCAACGTCGAGCTCCCCCGCTTCAACCGCGTCTATGACTGACTGGAGATTGGACCCGGTTCCGGAAACGAGGACAACGATACGCATGGGACTAGCTTATGGGCACGCTCGCGTAGGCTGGAAAACATGAACAGCACACCGGATCCAGGCGGGCCCCAGCAAACGAAGGCCCCGCTCAGTGAGGCAGCCAAGGCCTCCCTGGCCAGGACCCGGTCCCTGTTCCGGATGTTTATTGTCTCCGTGCTGGGGGCCTACTTCGTGTACCAGCTGGATGTGGGCTACCTCTGGCTGACCGCCATCCTCACGGCGGCAAGCATTGCTCTGGGCATCGTCCTGCTGGTCCGGGAGGCGAAGTACCGGCAATCCAGGCTGGTGATGTTTGGTGCCATCTCGGGGCTGGTGGTTTCAGCGGTGATGGCGCTGGTGATCATGGTCACTGCGTTGTTCTACGGCGACGTCAGCGACTACCAGGCCTGCGAGAGACGGGCGCTGACGGACCAGGCGCATTCGTCCTGCATGGTGCAGCTTCAGGATGCGTTTCCCGGCGCACCCTGATCCGTAAGACGGCAGACGGCAGCCGGCACCCGACAGCCGCCACCAGCACCGGCTTAATGCACCAGCTGCGCGTTGTGCTCCGGCACCGTCTGCCCGCGTTCCAGCCAGGGTCCGGCCGCGTAACCGATCACGACGCCGATCCCCACCTCGGCGGCCACCCAGACTCCCGTCCACAGCGGGTCAGGCCCAATGTCGGTCAGCCGTCCCAGTCCGGCTGAGCCCCGCGCCAGGAATGCGGCCCCCATGGCCAGCAGTCCCGCGGCCAGCCCGGCGAGCAGGCCCAGCACCAGCGTGGATGCCGACGCCGTGAACCAGCGGGCACGGATTTTGATGGACAGCCATTCGTCGAAGTGGTTTTCACCTTCGCGGAGGAACCACCAGCCCGCCAGGACACCGGCCAGCACGGGAACCATCAGCGCCACGAAGCCAAACTCCAGCCCGCCCGCCGGAATCGCGGCCAGCACCGGAACCGAGGGCAGCGGCCCCACGGCCGTGGCCAGCGGGCCCACCTGGGATCCGGCACCCATGGCGAACCCCGCCCCGGAGGTCCAGGACAGCGCAAACACCACCAGGTTGGGCAGGTAGCCGAGCTGCGCGATGGTGAGGGCCGCACCGCCCACCACACCGGCGTCGAGCGCCTCGTAGACGGTCACCACCAGGTTCCAATGGATAAAGAGGTCCACGGCCAGCAGCACCGCCGACAGCGACAGCGCCACCAGGACGCCCACCACGCCTGCCTTGGCGGCGGACGCAAGGTACGAGCCCGCCCAGCGCGAATGCTGGCTGGTCCGGGAAATCCAGTCCACCGCGTCCACACCGATGAGCCGGCTCCACGATCCCGCCTCGCGCCGGGCCCCGATGATCATGCCCAGGGCAAAAGGGATCAGCGGGAACAGCATGGCGTGCCAGAGATTAATAACGACGTCGGGCGTGCGGCACACAAAGGCAGTCGCGGCTCCGAAGACGGAATAGACAGCCCACGAGCCCAGGAGCGCCTGCCACAGTTGGTCAGTGTAGGAGGCGCGCGCCAGCCGCCGGCCGGCGCGCCAGGCCAGGAGGAAGGGAATAAGGGTCAGGCCCAACGGCACCAGGCTGAGGATCCCGCTGGCCCCGGTGGCCGCTGCATCCTGCCCCACGCCCACCAGTTTCAGCGGCACACCGTGGACCAGGAGCCAGGACTGTCCGGCCAGGCGGGCCAGAACATCAGGCTGCCCGTTCTGAAAACCCGCAGTGGCCCAGACGGCGACGATGGGGGCCAGCACCGCGAGCGCGGAGATGACGGCGGCCTGCACCGATTCCAGCACACCCTGCAGCCATAAGGGCATGGGTAGGCCACGGTCTCCGGTCTGATCAGCGCGCAGTTTCATCGTGTTCCATGGTGTCACGCCGGGCAGCCCGCGCCGGTGAACGACAGGCGCGCCACGGCAGACCCGGCCCGGGCATAACAAACGCCGGGGCACCACACGGGTGCTCCCGGCGTCGTTATTCCAGCTGACCAGCCAGGCCGACGCCCCCAATAGCAGGAACCCCGCCGGCCTGGATGGAACCGGTCAGGCGCGGCCGTCGCCGTCGCGGCGGTCCGGCGCCTCGTACCTGCGCAGCCGTGCCGCGCGGGAGGGTGCAACTGCCGCGGGCGGCTCTGCGCCGATGCCGGCAGTGGGGGTGCCCGCGTTCAAGTCGGCATCGCCTTGGAGGTCCACTGCTTCCACGGTGGTGTCCTGCACATCCGAGTAGGTGCGGACTTCCCTGTCGTAATGGGTGTACAGCCGGTCCTCCTCCTCCGGTGTGAGGTGGCCGTCCGCCTCGACGCGCGGTGCGTCCTTCACGTGGTCCCTGGAGAAAGGAACCACCAGGTTGCCGTCCTGGCTGCGCGCGCCCTCGACCGGAACAAAAGACTGCGAGGTGCCGAAAAGGCCGGTCTTGACGGTGACCCAGGTGGGTTCGCCGGTGTCATCGTCGGCATAAAGCTGGCCGATGGAACCGATGGTGGTCCCATCAGCACTTACAACATGGCCGCCCCGGCTGAGCAGTCCTTCAATGTCTTCCCTCGCGAGCATGGGTCTCCTTGCCTGCGCCCGGCAGATGCCCGGCAGTGGTTGTCCCCGGCGCCGGAGTCCAGCGCCGGGGTCCGACCCCGGCTGCTTGAGGCCTCATTGCTTGCCCTCTACAGTAAGCATGCTTAGTAGAAAAAGGGAACCCCACCCGCCGGCAGGCCCGGGGGAACCCGGGTTGTTCACCCAAGCTTTCCCTGCGGGCTACGCCGTCTCCCCCGGCAAGCCAGAGCCGGCCACCACCGTGGAGGGGTGAGGATCGCAATTGTTGCCGAATCATTCCTGCCGCTGATGAACGGAGTCACGCACTCCATCCTGCGGGTGCTGGACCATCTCCAGGACCGGGGCGACGACGTCCTGGTCATCGCCCCGTCCACCCCGGACGCCCAGGCGCCTGCGGAGGTCCAGGGCGCTGCGGTCCAACGGCTGCCGGCGGTCCCGCTGGCGGGGTACGCGAACGTCCGGGTGGCCATGGGCGGTGTATACCGGGTCAAGAGAATCCTTGCCGAGTATGCCCCGGACGTGGTCCACCTCGCGTCGCCGTTTGTACTGGGCTGGCGGGCAGCGCAGGCGGCCCACCAGCTGGGCATCCCCACGGTGGCGGTGTACCAGACGGAGGTGCCCAGTTATGCGGGCCGGTACGGCGTTCCGTTCCTGGAGAACTGGGCCTGGAACCGGGTGGAGAACATCCACCTGCTGGCCACCCGCACCCTGGTGCCGTCCACTTTTGCGCTGAACCAGCTGCGCGGCCGGGGCATTCCCCGGGTGCAGATGTGGCGCCGCGGCGTTGACACGGCCCGGTTTTCGCCGGCGAAGCGCGACGCCGGGTGGCGGGCTTCGGTGGCCCCCGGCGGGCAGCGGATCATCGGCTATGTGGGCAGGCTCGCCGTGGAGAAGCAGGTGGAGGACCTGGCCGCACTGGCCGGAATTCCCAACACCCGCCTGGTGGTTGTGGGCGACGGGCCCCAGCGGGCCGCGCTCGAGGAGGCTCTGCCCGCAGCGGTCTTCACAGGATTCCTGGGCGGGGACGACCTGGCCCGGGCGGTGGCGTCCTTCGACCTCTTTGTCCATCCCGGCGAATTCGAAACGTTCTGCCAGACCATCCAGGAGGCCATGGCCTCCGGTGTGCCGGTGGTGGCCACGGGCCGGGGCGGGCCGTTGGACCTGGTGGAGAATTCCCGGACCGGGTGGCTGTATGAACCCGGCGACCTGGCCGGCATGCGCGCCCGCGTCCAGGACCTGATGGGCGACGACGCCAAGCGCCGCGCCTTCGCGGCCGCGGCCCACGACTCGGTCCAGGCGCGGACGTGGCCCGTCCTGTGCGCCGAACTGGTTCGCCATTACGACGACGTCCAGGCAGGGACTGCCTCGCCTGCGGTCAGCGCCGGGGCGCCGAAGCCGTGGGGCAGCAGACGGTTGCCCGCCTGAGCGGGCCGGGCCTCCGCGTCAGTCCAACAGGCCCAGCTCGGCGAAGGCCAGCGCTACGCCGTTGCTGTCGGGGCCGGGCGTAAACCTGTCGGCGACCGCGAGGACGTCCGGGTGGCCGCCTTCCACGGCGATGCCCACGCCGGCGTAGGCCAGCATTTCGATGTCGTTGGCACTGTCGCCGATGGCCACAATGTCGTCCCGGTCCAGGCCAAGATGGGCTTCCACCACCTGGATGCCCACTGCTTTGTGCACGCCGGTCATAAAGATTTCGCCTGCGCCCTCGCCCAGCGCGGACAGGGAGCTGGGGATGAGTCCCACCTCATGGCCGAAGTCTGCCAGGAGGCTGCGCAGGGGCACGGGTGAGTCGAAGCAGGAGATTTTGGCGAAGGACTCGGACCGCAGGTCATCGCCGTACTGCATGGGGCCGAGGATGTCTTCCAGGGGGTCCTCGGCGGAATCCTGGCCGGAGCCGGAGGTGTGCCGTTCGGCGAAAACCGGACCAAGAACGTTCCGCAGCCGCTGGTCCACACCTGTGCGGCCATGGAGGGATTCCGGGGCTTCGAGGATGTACGCAACGTCATTGGCGTCGAGGATTTCCACGAGCCGCCGGGCCAGGTCCGGGTTGAAGCGGGTGTCCCGGAGGACCACGCCGTTCACTTCCACGCGGGCGCCGGCACCCGTCACGGTCCCGTCGAAGCCGGCGTCGAGGATCCGTGCCGGGACCATCGAGAGCGGCCGGCCCGTGCAGACAAACACCAGGTGGCCCAGGCGCCGGGCTGCGCGGACGGCGTCCACATGGGCCTCGGGAGCCAGTCCGTGCTCAGCGTAAGTGCCGTCAATATCAAGGAAAACGGCACGGGTACGGACGGTTGGCTGGCTGGACATGCCGGAGCTCCTCAATAGGTGGCGGGGACCCTCCATCCTATCCACGCCCGGATGACGCGCCCGGGGCGCCGCCGCTCCCGTCGGCAGCTCCCCGGGCAGTTTCCGACCGCAAACTGACAGCCATCCTGTGATATTCAGGGTCTTGCAGGAAAGTAAGCACGCTGATTGAATGAGGGAACCGGTAGTGGGGACCCGGCACAACTTACTGATTAAGGAGTGACAACATGGGTATTCTCGGATTTCTCATTTTGGGCTTGATCGCCGGCGCCATCGCAAAGGCAATCCTGCCCGGGCGCCAAGGCGGAGGCTGGGTGGTCACCCTGGTCCTCGGCGTTGTGGGCGCCCTCCTGGGCGGCTGGATCGGATCGCTGATCTTTGGCGGCGGCTTGGCAGAATTCTTCGACATCCGCACCTGGCTGCTCGCCATCCTGGGCTCGATCGTAGTGCTCCTGGTCTACGGCGCTGTGGCCAACCGCGGACGCAGCCGGGCTTAGCAGCCCGGGTCCCAACACAAAACACAAAGATGCCGTCCCCCTTTCGGAGGGCGGCATTTTTGTGTCCTGTACTGGCTTCCGTTCCTGCCATTGCAGCGGTTCATGACCGCGGCGGGGTGTAACAACCGGGAAACCGATTCCGCACATCGCCGCACATTTGTGGAAATTGGTTTTATGATGTGCGAGGGGGTGGTGTCATGGCCGGATCAGGTCACGCCAATGATGTGGCAGTGCGGATGTTCGGCGCGATGCTTGACGCCAGTCCGGATGCCTTGCTGGCGCTTACTGGCGGGGGAACCGTGACCCTGGCCAACGCCGCCGCCTCGCGGCTGTTCGGATACAGCCCGGAGGAATTGAGCGGACTCCCTGTCGAGGCGCTGCTCGGCGCTGGCTTTCAGCAGGAACTGGCCCAGATCCTGGGCCGGTCCGGGGCCGGCTCCCCCAACCATCCGCCGCTGCTGGAGGCGCAGGCCATCCGCCGCGATGGCACTGCCTTCCACGCAGAGGTGGCCGGGTCTCCGGTTCCGGCGGACACGGGTGCCGCCGGTGGCCACCCGGACGGGCCCCTGCTGTTGGTCTCGGTGCGGGATACAACCCACCGGCACGCCACCAACGCCGATCTGCGCGAGGCCATGTCCCTGCTCACGGCGACGCTGGAATCCACCGCTGACGGGATCCTGGTGATGAGCAGGGAGGGCCGGGTGGCGGGCTACAACGACAATTTCCTGACCATGTGGGGCATCCCGCCCGAGCTCCTCCAGGGCGACAGCGAGGAACCCATCATGCGGATCATCGTGGGGCAACTCGCTGACCCCGTAGCCTTTATGGGTCGCCTGAACGAATTGGACGACAATCCGGAAGAAGAAAGCCACGATGTGGTGGATTTCCGGGACGGCCGGACCTTCGAACGGTATTCGAGGCCGCAGCGGGTGGGCCAGGGCATCGTGGGACGGGTGTGGAGCTTCCGGGATGTGACTCCGCGCCGGAAGGCACAGGAGCAGGCGCAGCAGGCAATGCTCGACCTGGCAGCGCAAACGGAAAAACTCCGGGCCATGGCTTTCCAGGATCCGTTGACCGGGCTGGCCAACCGGGCAGTTTTTAATGATGCCCTGGCCGTGGCCCTGGCTGAGCCCCGTTTGAAATCCGTGGACGTCCTCCTCCTGGACCTGGACGATTTCAAGGAAGTCAACGACATCCTGGGGCACCAGGCCGGTGACGACATGCTCGTTGAGGTGGCACGCCGGCTCCGGGGCTGCGTACCCACCGCCGAGGTGGTGGCCCGGCTGGGCGGCGACGAATTTGTGGTGCTGCTGACCGCCAGCCCCGACGCGGATGAGATCGCCGAATGCATCGTCCGCTGCCTGCACGTCCCGGTGACAATCCACGGCACGCTGCTGCGGCCCAGCCTCAGCCTGGGCCTGGCCTCCAAGAGCCAGGACACGCTGGGCCCCTCCGAGCTGCTGCGCCAGGCGGACATTGCCATGTACGCGGCCAAGGCTGCAGGCAAGAACCGGTTCCTGCGTTTCCACCCGGACATGATGACGGCGCTGGTGCAGCGGACCGACATGGAAGGCGGCCTGCGGCTCGCGGTTCCCCGCGGCGAGATCAGCGTCGATTTCCAGCCGATTGTCTCGCA
The DNA here is from genome assembly GCF_001424565.1 of Arthrobacter sp. Leaf141. Classification (GTDB taxonomy): domain Bacteria; phylum Actinomycetota; class Actinomycetes; order Actinomycetales; family Micrococcaceae; genus Arthrobacter. The sequence goes on along the minus strand of NZ_LMOL01000007.1, from coordinate 4,781 downwards.
CCGCATGGGGCAGGTGGTTCAAGTCGAAGCCCTGGCCCGGTGGACCCGCGCCGGGGAGCGGGTGCCGCCGTCGGTCTTTATCCCCCTCGCCGAACGCACGGGCCTGATCAGTGAGATCGGCATCGAGGTGATGGCCCTGAGCATGGTGCAGCTGGCGGGCTGGCTCAGCGAGGACCCCGCCAGGTCGCTGGCCGTGAACGTCTCGGCTGTGCAACTGCAGGAGTCCGATTTCGCAGAAAAGGTACTGAGCCTGGCCGAGGCCAGCGGCGTGTCCGCCTACCAATTGGTGGTGGAGGTTACCGAGAGCGTGTTTTTCGACGACGACTGCGCCCTCATCAGGCAACTGGGCACCCTCCGGAACGCCGGCGCCCGGGTGGCGCTGGACGATTTCGGCACCGGTTATTCCTCCCTGGGCAGGCTGCAGGACCTTCCCGTGGACACCGTAAAGATCGACAAGTCCTTCGTCTCCATGGTGCGGACCGGCCTGGAACGCCTGCCCATCCTCAGCTCCATGATCAACATGGCCCACAGCCTGGGCCTGACAGTCACAGCGGAGGGCGTCGAAACGGCAGCCCAGGCCGACTACCTCACGGCCCTGGACTGCGACACGCTGCAGGGCTATCTGTTCTCCCTGCCGGAGCCGGGATCCCGGCTGGTGCAGGCGGTCCGGCATGCCGAGGCGGCGCTCACCGCGCTGAAGCAGCGGGAGTAGCCGGGCTGGTTGTTATCCGGTCCGCCTAAGCGGCCTGTTTGCGTCCGGGCTGGTGGGGGTGTTTGTCGGCGTCACCGGCGGCGGGTGCCGGGCGCTTGGCGGCGCCCTGCGTGGGCTGCCGCGGCGGCGCAGGCCGGGTGTGCTGCTGCGGCGGCGTTGCCTGCGCGTTCCTGGCGGCGGTTGCGGGCTTCGAAGTGGCGGCCTTGGCGGGAGCTTCGGTCCGGTCGGATGACGCCGGGGCTGACGCGCGTTCCAGCGCCTGGAACGCGGCGCGGTTGCGGCGCCAGCGGCGGATCAGGCTCGCGGCGGCCAGTAGTCCGGCCAACGGCGACAGCACCGCTGCGAAGTACACAAAAAGCAGCCACGTCAGCGTTGCCAGCGGCGGCTGGTTGTTGTGCAGGAGGGAGAGTCCGCCCAGCAGCCCTACAGCCCAGAAGGCCAGCACGGCAGTGAGCACCGCGGCGGCCGGAAAATACTGGTTGGTCACGATCTTCTTGAGGGTTTCCATGCATTTTCCTCCTGCCTGGCCGGGGCTCGGCGAACGCCGTTCATTTCAAGTATGGGGCCGCGGGTGACGAATACAGCGCAAGACGCCGTGGCGAGTGATGAACATAACTGGAGACTTTTTTCGGCCGGTTCCTGCCCTGCCCGCCCACCCCGGATCCTTCCCTCCGGACGGCCCGCGGAATACGGTAGGACCAGGGCCGGATCAGGGTCCCTTGACGCCTTTGGAGGCACCGATGCGCAAAGTCACAGCAGGCCTGTTCCATTCCGTGGACGGCGTGGTTTCCGATCCTTTCAAGTTCCAGTTCGACAGCTTTGACGCGGAGCTTGGCCAGGGCCTGAGCCGGATGATGGAAACCGTGGACACGGTGGTCCTGGGCCGGGTGAGCTACGAGGAGTGGGCGGGCTACTGGCCCACGGCATCGGCGGACGAGGACTTTGCCGGCTTCATCAATCCCGTGGAAAAGTTCGTCGCTTCAAAAACCCTGGCCGACCCCCTCACGTGGCAAAACTCCACCGTGATGGACGCTCCCCTGGAAGACTTCGTCGCGGGCCTGAAAGCCCGTGAAGGCGGCGAGATCGCGGTGTGCGGCAGTATCTCCATCACCCGCCAACTGCTTTTTGCCGGCCTCCTCGATGAGCTCACCCTGATGACCCACCCCGTGGTGGCCGGGACGGGCCGCAGGCTGTTCGAGGACGGCGACCCGCTTACGCGCCTGGTGTTGGCGGATCAGTCCCGCACCAGCAAGGGCAATGTCCTGAGCACCTACAAACGGCTGGACTAGGCCCGCGCCAGGGCGGCGATGTCTGCAGGGGTGGTCCGGCAGCAGCCGCCAAGGATGCGGGCACCGAGCCCGCGCCATGCTCCTGCGCCCTGGGCCAGGCCCGGCACACCAGCAGCGGCGGCATCCGTTCCGGCCGTCCAGGTCTTGGCCACGGGGTCAAAGGTCTCGCCGGAGTTGGGATAGGCCATCAGGGGTGTCGCTGTGGCGCGGCCCAGCGCTTCGAGGGCAGGTGAGACCAGCCGCAGCGGCACGCAGTTCACCCCCACCGCGGCCACCAGCGGCTCGGCATCAAGGAGGGCGGCCACGGCTTCCAGCGGAGTGCCGTCCGCCAGGTGCCCGCCGTCCTGCAGCGAGAACGTGAACCAGGCTTCAACGCCGTACTCCCGGACCAGGGCCAGCAGGGCTTCCGCTTCGGCAAACGACGGAAGTGTTTCGCAGGCGAGGACGTCAGCGCCGGCATCCACCAGCGCGGCGATCCTGGACCGGTGGAAATCCTCGAAGGCAGCCGGCGACAGCACGTAGTCGCCCCGGTACTCGGAGCCGTCTGAAAGGTAGGCGCCGTAGGGGCCCACCGAACCTGCCACCAGGAGCGGGCCGGCGTCAGGGTGCGCTGCCAGGTGCCCGCGCCGGGCCTCGTCCGCCAGGCTGACGGACAGCGCCACCAGCTCCAGCGCGGCCGCTGCGGACAGGCCCCGGCGGGCGAACCCCAGGGGTGTGGCCTGATAACTGGCGGTGGTGGCAATGCCGGCCCCGGCCGCGAAGTAGTCGCTGTGGACGTCCCGGATCAGGTGCGGCTGCTCCACCAGCACCTTGGCTGACCAGAGCGGATCGTCCAGGTTGCAGCCGCGTGCCTCCAGTTCGGTAGCCAGGGCACCATCGGCAATAAGGTTTGCGCGGGCTTCCAGGAGACGGGAGAGGGACGTGGCGCTGGGCATGGGACGAACTCCAAAACGTGGTGATTTCAGCATGGGCAACGTGCCATGCCGTTGGCGGGGAAGGCGCAGGACGGGAAGGCGCCGTGGGCTGGTTGCGGCCGGCGGCTGCGTCCTACCCGTCACCGGTGCGGTCAGCACCGGGCCGGGCTGCCGCCGTCGTCCGTGTCCTGCCGTGCCGGAAGTGGAACCAGGCGTAGCACCCGGCCACAAACGGGACGCCGAAGTACAGCGCCGCCACTTGGTTGGGATCCAGGGCGATCCCGATCAGGGAGACCACGCAGAGGGTGAACGCGAGGATCGGGACCAGCGGGTAGAGGGGAGCCCGATAGGTGAGGGACGCAACGTCGCCGCCGCGGCGGACGAACGCGCGGCGGTGGAAGAAGTGCGAGGCGGTGATGGACATCCAGACGGCCACCACGGCGAAGCCGGCCACCGACACCAGCACCAGGTACACGGTTTCGGGTGCCACCACGCTGCTGATGAGTGACGCTACGCCGCCCACCATGCTCACGGAGAGGGCAATCAGCGGGATGCCGCGGCGGGTGAGGCGGCGGAACGCGGCGGGCGCGTGGCCCTCGTCGGCCAGGGAGTAGAGCATCCGGGCGCAGGAAAAGAGGCCGCTGTTGCCGGCGGAGAGGAGCGCGGTGATGATCACGAAGTTCATGATGTCGGCCGCGAAGGGGATGCCGACGGCGGAGAACACCGTGACGAACGGGCTCTCGTCCAGGCCCACCTCCGTGTACGGGATGGTGGCGGCGATGACGGCGATGGCGCCCACAAAAAAGATCAGCAGCCGGATCACGGTGGTGCGCATGGCTTTCGGGATGCTGGTGGCCGGGTCCTTGGTTTCGCCGGCGGCCACGCCGATCAGCTCGGAGCCGGAAAACGCGTAGAACACGGCGAGCACGGTGATAAAAACGCCGGTGAACCCGTTGGGGAAAAGCCCGCCTTCGGTGGCGAAGTTTTCGAACAGGAGCGGGTGGTTGCCGCCTCCGCCGAGGGGCTGGAACCCGAACAGCGCCGCGCCGCCCAGCACAATCAGCCCGATGATGGCGGCCACCTTGATGATGGCGAACCAGAACTCGGACTCGCCGAAGAACCTGGCGGACACGGCGTTCAAGCCGAACAGCACGGCCGCGAAGACCAGGCACCAGACCCACACGGCGACGTCCGGGAACCAGCGCTGCATCAGCAGGCCGGAGGCGGTGAACTCGGACCCGATGGCCACGGCCCAGCAGAGCCAGTACAGCCAGGCGGTGGTGAACCCGGTGGCGGGGCCGATGGACCGCGCGGCGTAGATGTGGAACGCGCCGGACACCGGGTACGCGATGGCCAGTTCGCCCAGGCACGCCATCACCAGGTACACCACAAACGCGCCCACCAGGTAAGCAAGCACGGCGCCCAGCGGTCCGGCCTGGGAGATGGTGTAGCCGGAGCTGAGGAACAGACCGGAGCCGATCACGCCGCCCATGGCGATCATCACCAGGTGCCGCGGACCCATGGAGCGCCGGAGTCCGGGCGGGTGAGCCGCGTCGCGGTTTGGTGCGGCGGGCTGGACGGCCAGCGTCGGGTGTGCAGGGGTTTCCACGGGTCTCCAGGGGATTCAGGGGATTCAGGGGGTGCTTACGGGCCGAAGAAGTGCCCGTCGCCAGAGCCGAAAGTAGCACAATCCCCGAATTTGGCGCGTTAAAAACAAAAATACTTGTTCATATTGATCATTTTCTGCTTCGGGGCCTGGTGCTCAGGCGCGTTTCCTGGAACGCACGACGGCGGCGGGGGCCTGGCGGTTTCTAGGGGTCGTTGCAACACCTGTTGGTTAGGTGGTTAGTAGTAAATCACGTAGGC
>NZ_LMOL01000006.1:149014-149133 GCF_001424565.1 Arthrobacter sp. Leaf141 | reverse complement strand
CACCGGACACCATGACCCTCCTCACCGCCCTCCTGCCCGTGGCCGAAGGGGTGGCCGCCTACACCGCCCTCACCCGGGAAGCCGACACCAAAAAGTCCACCGGCGATCCCCGGACCCGG
>NZ_LMOL01000006.1:148711-148934 GCF_001424565.1 Arthrobacter sp. Leaf141 | reverse complement strand
CCGGACCCTCCTGCAGGCCGACAGCGAACCCGCCCGGCTCCCCGGCTACGGAACCGTCCCCGCCGACTGGGCCAGGCACCTCGCCCGCCACGGGACAAAAACCCGCAACCCCGACGCGGCAGAGTTGAAGACCTGGATCCGGCGGCTCTACACAGCGCCAGGCACCGGAGACCTCATCGCCATGGACTCCACCGCCCGGCTCTTCCCACCAGCCCTGCGCCGC
>NZ_LMOL01000006.1:126009-148599 GCF_001424565.1 Arthrobacter sp. Leaf141 | reverse complement strand
CCAACTCACCACCCCCACCGGCCACACCTACCACTCCACCGCACCCCCACCACCAGGCACATCGCTGACTCAACGGCCACCTAGCGCCGAGTCTTTGCCTGTATCCAGATCGACCACCCGCTCCAAGGTGAGGAACGAGAAACTCCGACGGCTCCGGCATTACTCAGCCTCAACGGAGCGGACACCGCATTAGAGCACCAGGGACCAACGACGGCTTCGTAGCGACACAAAAAATGGCCCCGCACGCGTTGGATGCGTGCGGGGCCAGTTCAGGACATTCAGGCGCCGGAGAGCCGGCGGATTAGAAGTCCCAGTCGTCATCCTCGGTGTTGACAGCCTTGCCAATGACGTAGGAAGAACCGGACCCGGAGAAGAAGTCGTGGTTCTCGTCAGCGTTCGGTGACAGGGCTGACAGGATGGCCGGGTTAACGTCGGTGACGGAGGCCGGGAACATGGCCTCGTAGCCCAGGTTCATCAGCGCCTTGTTGGCGTTGTAGTGCAGGAACTTCTTGACGTCCTCGGCAAGGCCAACACCGTCGTAAAGATCGTGCGTGTACTGGACTTCGTTTTCGTACAGCTCGAAGAGCAGTTCGAAGGTGTAGTCCTTGATTTCCTGGCGGCGCTCCTCGGAGACCTTTTCCAGGCCCTTCTGGAACTTGTAGCCGATGTAGTAGCCGTGCACAGCCTCATCGCGGATGATCAGGCGGATCAGGTCGGCCGTGTTCGTCAGCTTGGCGCGGGAGGACCAGTACATGGGCAGGTAGAAGCCCGAGTAGAACAGGAAGCTCTCCAGCAGCGTGGAGGCTACCTTGCGCTTCAGGGGATCGTCGCCCTGGTAGTAGTCCATCACGATCTGCGCCTTCTTCTGAAGGTTGGCGTTCTCGGTGGACCAGCGGAAGGCCTCGTCGATCTCCTTGGTGGAGGCCAGCGTGGAGAAGATCGAGGAGTAGCTCTTGGCGTGCACCGATTCCATAAACGCGATGTTCGTGTACACGGCCTCTTCGTGCGGGGTGATCGCGTCGGGGATGAGCGAGACGGCGCCCACGGTGCCCTGGATGGTGTCCAGCAGGGTCAGGCCGGTGAAAACGCGCATGGTGAGCTGCTGCTCCGCCGGGGTCAGGGTGTTCCACGACTGGACGTCGTTGGACAGCGGCACCTTCTCCGGCAGCCAGAAGTTATTGACCAGGCGGTTCCAAACGTCAACGTCCTTATCGTCCTGGATACGGTTCCAGTTGATGGCCTCGACGTGGCTGAGCAGCTTGACCTTTTCGGTCATGTCATCCCCTAAAAGTTTGGGTTGGTACTTACTTAAAGCGTACGACGGCGGGTGGGCGCCCGCCGTCGTACTGGCGATGTTTAGTTGAAGATTAAAGCATGCAGCTGACGCAGCCGTCCACCTCCGTGCCCTCCAGCGCGAGCTGGCGGAGACGGATGTAGTAGATGGTTTTGATGCCCTTGCGCCATGCGTAGATCTGCGCCTTGTTGATATCGCGGGTGGTGGCGGTGTCCTTGAAGAACAGCGTCAGGGACAGGCCCTGGTCCACGTGCTGCGTTGCCGCGGCGTAGGTGTCGATAACCTTCTCGTAGCCCAGCTCGTACGCGTCCTGGTAGTACTCCAGGTTGTCGTTGGTCAGGTACGGAGCCGGGTAGTACACGCGGCCCAGCTTGCCTTCCTTGCGGATCTCGATCTTGGACGCCACCGGGTGGATCGAAGAGGTGGAGTTGTTGATGTAGGAGATGGAGCCCGTGGGCGGGACGGCCTGCAGGTTCTGGTTGTAGATGCCGTGCTCCATGACGGAAGCCTTCAGCTCGCGCCAGTCATCCTGCGTGGGGATGTGGATGCCGTCAAACAGCTCCGCAACCTTGGCCGTCTGCGGTACCCATTCCTGCTCGGTGTACTTGTCGAAGAATTCACCGGACGCGTACTTGGACTTTTCGAAGCCGCCGAACGTCTGGCCGGTCTCGATGGCGAGCAGGTTGGAGGCCCGAACCGCGTGGAACACCACGGAGTAGAAGTAGATGTTGGTGAAGTCCAGGCCCTCTTCGGAGCCGTAGTGCACCCGTTCCCGTGCCAGGTAGCCGTGCAGGTTCATCTGGCCCAGGCCGATGGCGTGGCTCTGGTCGTTGCCGCGGGCAATGGAAGGCACCGAGGTGATGTTGGACATGTCGGACACTGCCGAGAGGGACCGGATGGCCGTCTCGATGGTCAGGCCGAAGTCCGGCGAGTCCATGGCCTTGGCAATGTTCAGCGAGCCCAGGTTGCAGGAGATGTCCTTGCCGGTGGCGTCGTAGGAAAGATCATCGTGGTACGTGGTGGGCTGGGAAACCTGGAGGATCTCCGAGCACAGGTTGGACATGATGATCTTGCCGTCGATCGGGTTTTCCCGGTTCACGGTGTCCTCGAACATGATGTACGGGTAGCCGGATTCGAACTGGATCTCGGCGAGGGTCTGGAAGAACTCGCGCGCCTTGATCTTGGTCTTCTTGATCCGGGAATCGTCCACCATCTCGTAGTACTTCTCGGTGACCGAGACGTCGGAGAACGGCATGCCGTAGACCTTTTCGACGTCGTACGGCGAGAACAGGTACATGTCCTCGTCCTTCTTGGCCAGCTCGAACGTGATGTCCGGGATAACAACACCCAGGGAGAGGGTCTTGATGCGGATTTTCTCGTCCGCGTTCTCCCGCTTGGTGTCCAGGAACCGATAGATGTCCGGGTGGTGGGCGTGCAGGTACACGGCGCCGGCACCCTGGCGGGCACCGAGCTGGTTTGCGTACGAGAAGCTGTCCTCGAGGAGCTTCATCACGGGGATGACGCCGGAGGACTGGTTCTCGATCTGCTTGATGGGCGCGCCGACTTCGCGGATGTTGGTCAGCGCGAAGGCCACGCCGCCGCCGCGCTTGGACAGCTGCAGTGCCGAGTTGATGGAGCGGCCGATCGACTCCATGTTGTCTTCGATGCGGAGCAGGAAGCAGGAGACCAGCTCGCCGCGCTGCTTCTTGCCGGCGTTCAGGAACGTGGGGGTGGCCGGCTGGAAGCGGCCTTCGATGATCTCATCCACCATCTGCAGCGCGAGCTGTTCGTTGCCGCGGGCCAGGTGCAGGGCCACCATGCAGACACGGTCCTCGTAGCGCTCCAGGAAACGCTTGCCGTCAAAGGTCTTCAGCGTGTACGAGGTGTAGAACTTGAAGGCGCCCAGGAAGGTCTCAAAGCGGAACTTCTTTTTGTAGGCGCGGTTATACAGGTCGCGGATGAAGTTCATCGTGTACTGGTCCAGCGTCTCGCGCTCGTAGTACTCGTTCTTCACCAGGTATTCGAGCTTCTCTTCCAGGTCGTGGAAGAACACCGTGTTGTTGTTCACGTGCTGCAGGAAGTACTGGTGCGCAGCTTCCCGGTCAGCCTCGAACTGGATTTCGCCGTTGGGACCGTACAGGTTCAGCATCGCGTTCAGCTCGTGATAGCCAAGGCCCTTGTAGGCGGCGGGCATTCCGGCTTTGTCGACGGCGGCTGCCGGCAGGGAGTCGACTCCCCCGGTGGCTAGCTCTGAGTCTGTGACTGTCGTGTCCAAAACGTCTCCAATCCGTGGTGAACCCTGGCCACATCTTCCGGTGTTCCCATGAGTTCAAATCTGTAAAGTTGGGGCACTTTGCACTTGGCGGCCACGATGTCCGCAGCCAGGCAATAGTTGTCCCCGAAGTTGGTGTTGCCGGCCCCGATGACGCCGCGGATCAGTTCCCTGTTCCGGGGTTCATTGAGGAACCGGATGACCTGCTTGGGCACGGAGCCTTCACCCCCGGTTCCCCCGTAGGTGGGAAGGACCAGGATAAAAGGCCGGGTGGCCAGCAGGGGTGCATCCCTGGCGTACAACGGAAGCCGGGCGAAATCCATGCCCAGCTTCCGGACGAACCGCAGGGTGTTCTCTGATGAAGATGAAAAGCAGATCAGCGGGCTGTCCGTGGTGGTGGCTTCAACCGTCAATGCAGCCACGGGAGGTACCTCGGTTCAGTGCTGGAAAAAGGGAAAATCAGGCTACGGAAGAAACTGCCGATTCGGCGAGTTCCGCGATCTTGTCCGGGCGGAAACCTGACCAGTGGTCCTGGTCCGTGACCACAACGGGCGCCTGCATGTAGCCAAGGGCCTTGAGGCGTTCCAGGGCCTCGGCGTCCTGGGAAATGTCGACGCTCTCGTAGGCAATGCCCTTCTTGTCGAGCGCGCGGTAAGTGGCGTTGCACTGAACGCAGGCCGGCTTCGTGTAAACCGTGACGGTCATGTTCCCAATCCCCTTTGTAAGTCTTCTACCGTTGCTGGAGCCCGGGTCTTTTGACGTCCGTCTCCGATGCCGGCCCGGTTGGCCCGGCTGATGCGCCGGTTGCTTCCTGGGACGTTGTATGCATTTGTCCGGGCTGTTTCTGCTTGGTGCCCGATCCGTAAATTGATACTACATCTAGTGCAGGGCGGCCGCAGCGACCCCTAGATGATGTATTACAAGTATGTCATTCCCTGCACTTTTAATCCACAGGTCCGGCACCCCTAATTGGCCGGGAATCCGCCGATCCGGGCCCTCCTGTCCACACCCTGTGGATGAAGTTCTGCACAATTAACCCCGTGCGTGTCGCGGTTTTGGCGGCGTGTCGCCGAATGCCAAGCCGGCAAAGGAACTGCACGGAAACACCAAAAAGGGGCCCCGAAGTGACCTTCGGAACCCCTCCTGGTGACCAACGGCACTGCCGTCAGGGCAGGGATGTCAGAGCTGCGCCTCCCGGCGGTCCAGCACCACCTGCTGCACATCCAGGTAACCCGACTGGAAGCCGGCCCGGGAGTAGCACAGGTAGAACAGCCACATGCGCTGAAAGACCGGGTCGAAGCCCAGCTCGCCCACTTCCTGTGACCGGGCCATAAACCGTTCCTCCCACAGCCGCAGCGTGGCCGCGTAGTGGTCGCCCATGCCCATCCGCTCCCGGACGCGCAGGGTGGTGTGCTTTTGGGTGACGCTCTCGATGGCCCGCACGGACGGCAGGAAGCCGCCCGGGAAGATGTACTTGTGCACCCAGGTGTAGGCGTTGCGGGTGGCCAGCATCCGGCCGTGCGGCATGGTGATGGCCTGGATGGCCACCTTGCCGCCGGGAGCCAGCACCCGGTCGATGGTCTGGAAGTAGATGGGCCAGTATTCGTAGCCCACCGCCTCGATCATCTCCACGGACACCACGGCGTCAAACTCGCCCTCCACGGCGCGGTAGTCCTGCAGGGCAACCGTCACCTGGTCCGCGTAGCCGGCGGCGGCGATACGGTCCTGCGCCAGCGCCTGCTGCTCGCTGGAAAGGGTCACGCTGTAAACAGTGGCGCCCCGGGCTGCGGCCCGCAGCGCCAGTTCACCCCAGCCCGTGCCGATCTCCAGCAGCCGCGTCCCGGCACCAACGCCAGCCCGGTCCAGCAGCCTGTCGATCTTGGCCTGCTGCGCGGCCGCCAGCCCCTCGAAGCCGACGGTGGCCAGGTGGCCTGCCTCGGCCGGGAACAGCGCCGAGGAGTAGCTCATGGTGGTGTCCAGGAAGTTCGAGAACAGGTCGTTGGACAGGTCGTAGTGCCGCGAGATGTTGCTGCGGGTGTTCTGCTCGGCGTTGCGTTCCTGCCGCGGCGTGCGGGGCAGGTACAGGGTCCGGAGTTTCTGCAGCGGCATGGGGATCAGGGTGTCCACGGAAGCCGCAAAGACTTCCAGGACGCCGGCGAGGTCGCTGGCCTCCCAGTCGCCGGCCATAAAGGATTCGCCCAATCCGATCAGCCCGTTGTCCCCGATGCGGGCCTCGAATGCATCCGGCCGGATCATCGTCAGTACCGGCGCGTCGGCACCGCCGATGCCCAGGATGGTGCCGTCCGGGTAGACAACCCGGATGGGCAGCCGCTTCACGGCACCCTTGAACAGCAACCCGGCGGCCTTGCCCGCCACCAGCGCCTTGGCGCCCGACGGCGGCTGGGCCACTCCCGGCCAGATCTCGGGATCGATGGTGGCGGGCGACGCCGGAACACCGGTTCCGGTCCAGGCGGCGGCACCGGAGGTGGCCGCGTGGGCCCCTGCCGCAGCTGCGGTGGTCCCGTTATCGTCCGTCATTGTCATTGAACTGCCTCCTGTGAGGTGTGGTGTGGCCGGGTGACGACCGGAAGGCGCCTTGCCCAGAGCTTAATGCCCTGTACCCGGATAAGTGCGGATACCAGCAGCGGTGCGGCCGGAACCGCCACCGCCGCTGCGAGGATGTTTTTGATGGTGGCCGGCCTGCGCCGGCCATCCATGGTGGCTACGAACGGACGCTGCCCTTCACGTTCCAGGACGATCGAGACCGCCAGCCGTTCGTCCGGCGCCGGCAGCTTCATGCGGTACTGCCCGTCCACGTCATTGAACGGCGAAACGTAGAAGGCCTTGGGTACCGAGGCCCGCCCTGACGCGTCGGTCCGCAGGAGGTAACAGTGCCGTTCGCCGTAGGTGTTGTGGACCTCGGCGATGACGCAGTCCAGTTCCCCGGTGGAGCGGTAGCACCAGAAGAGGCTGAGCGGGTTGAACACGTGGCCAAAGACCCTGGCGCTGGTCAGCATGCGGATGGCGCCGCCGTCGGGCTCCATCCCGTGGGTGCGCAGGTAGCGTTCCACGTTGGTTCGGATGCTTTCCTCCGGGTCCCCCAGATGGTCCCCGGCATTGAAGACCGCCAGCGGCCGCAGCAGGCGCGGCAGGAGCGGCAGGTTGTCCACGTCCACAAACCAGCTGTAGCTGCGGTAGGTGAACCTGTTTTTCAACGGCGACTCCCGCACATGGGCGATCGAGGTGCGGTAGATGGCCGCCCCGGCACTCATGCAGGCTCACCGGCCGCGAGGAGTTCGCGCTCCCCTTCACCGGAAGGGTCGACGTTGCCCGGGCTGACCCACGTGCGGCCCAGCGATTCGGCGGCGCGGAGGCCGGACAACGCGCCGTCCTCATGGAAGCCCCAGCCCAGGTACGCGCCGGCGTACGCCACCCGGCCATCGCTGAGCGCGGCAATCGCCTGCTGCGCCTTCAGGGACTCCGGGGTGTATTGCGGGTGCTCGTAGACCATGCGTTCCAGGACGGAGTCCGGTGCGATCAGGTCCGACTCCCCCAGGCTGACGATGTAGGGCCGGCTGTCGGCGTGCTCCAGCCGCTGCAAACGGGTCATGTCGTAGCTGACCAGGACGTTGTCCGGGCGGGCATCGCAGGCGGGCAGCCGGTAGTTCCAGGACGCCTTGGCGTTGTCCGCCGCCGGCAGCACGGCCGGGTCGCGATGGAACACGGTGTGGTTGACGGAGTAGGGCATGCCGCCCAGCGCCTCTTTTTCGGCCGGGGTGGCGTCGGCCAGGAAACCCAGCGCCTGCGCGGGGTGGGTGGCGATGACCACGGCGTCAAAGTCATCCAGGCCGGAGTCCGTGGCGATCTCCACACCATCGGCGATGCGCCGGATGGCCGTGATGGGCGTGTTGAGCCGGATGTCAGGGAGCGTCGCGGCAAGCTTCTCCACGTACCGGTGGGAGCCTCCGGTCACTGTGCGCCACTGCGGGGAGCCCTTGACGCCCAACATGCCGTGATGGCCCAGGAACGTGAACAGGTACCGTGCCGGGTAGGACAGGGCCGTGGTGGGATCGCAGGACCATACGGCGCTGACCACCGGGGTCATAAAGTGGGAGATGAAGTAGGGGCTGAATTTTTCCCGGGCCAGGAACTCACCAAGGGTCAACTCGGAAGTGCTGCCGGCACCCACGGCGCTGGCTGGCGCGGTCTTCAGCAGGATCCGGGCCTTGCGGTAGAACGTGGCCACCTCGGCGAGCATTTTAAGGTACTGCACGCGGAAGAGATTGGCCGGGGTGGCAAAAATACCCTTGGCACCGTCGCGGGCACCGGCGTACTCGAGGCCGCAGCCGTCGCAGCGGATGGACATGCTCATTTCGGAATCCTGGGTTTCGACGCCCAGTTCGGCAAACAGCCGCAGCAGCGTGGGATAGGTCCGCTCGTTGTGGACAATGAAGCCTGTGTCGACGCCGAGGAAGGAGCCGTCCGGCTGCGGCATGTCGTGGGTGTGGGCGTGGCCGCCCAGGCGGGAGTCGGCCTCGAAGAGGGTCACGTCGTCGTGCCGGTTCAGGATGTAGGCGGCGGTGAGTCCTGCCACTCCGCTTCCCACCACTGCTACGCGGCGCCTCACGGTCCTGCTCACTGCTGCGTTCGGTGACAACTGCTGCTCCTCTGCTGAACATTGGCCCGCCGGGCCGGTGTTTTCAAAGGGTACTTCGAAGCGGCGGCAGGATCGGATGGGCGCACCACGGACCGGTTTTTGACCGGGCGCAGGCAGAGTAGTGTGGGCAGGTGGTGAATCCGGTACATCTGAAGACCCTCCTGGAAGTCACGCGCCTCGGCTCTTTCGCGGCGGCGGCGGCAACCCTGGGCTATACCGCCTCCGCGGTCTCCCAACAGATGTCCGCGTTGGAACGCGATACCGGCGTGGTTCTCTTCCAGCGGTCGGCGCGGGCCGTGGTCCCTACGGAAGCCGCCGTCGTGATGACCCGCCATGCCGCGAAGGTCCTCACGGACATCGGGGCGCTGATGGCCGCCGCCTCCAAAACCCAGGACACCGCCAGCCAGGAACTGCGGCTGGGCATCTTTCCCAGCCTGGCCACCTATGTCCTCCCCCGGATCCTGAAGAACCCGGCGTGGAAGGACCTGGGCATTGACCTCAAAGTCTCCGTAGCCGAACCCGGGCAAACCATCCAGGGCCTGCGTACCGGCGGGGACCTGGACCTGGCGCTGGTGTTCCAGGTGGGCCAGACCGGGCTGGCGTGGCCCAACACCATCAACCGGCAGTGGATCGGTGACGACGACTTCCGGGTGGTGCTGCCCGCAGGCTGGGGCTTCGGCCCGGACGCCAAGGTGGCTGCAGATCACCTCTCCGAGATGCCGTGGATCATGCACCACCCCGGCACCAGCGATGCCATGGTGATCGAGCGGCTCTTCGCCGGCTGCAACCTGCATCCCCGCGTAGTGGCCCACAGCGACGACTTCCACGCCAGCCTGGAGATGGCTGCAGCGGGACTCGGCGCGGCGCTGGTCCCCGAACTCGCGCTGCGGAACAAGCCGGCAGGCGTGGTGGTGCTGGACGTCCCCGAAATCCGGTTGGCCCGCAACGTTTTCGCGTTGGTCATCAACGACAGCAAAACCGCCCGGGTCCAGCTTTTTGTGGACCTGCTGGCGGAAACCCTCGCCGGAATGCGCACGGCAGTCAATTAGGCCGAATGCTGGAATGCACCGCTGTTCGGGTCTATGTTGAGAATATGAACAGGGTAGCGAGCCAGCATTTCGGCGAAGTCGAGCTCAATCACGGCAGGGACCATAACTTCGCCGCGAAGCACGAACTGCGTGGCCATCCCCTGGAACTTGACCTCAACATCACCGCCCACGACCATTTCGACGAGGCCGCGATGCACAAGGTGGATTACCGGCTACGGTTCCTGCCCGAGCTCGTTGATGAGGTCCGCGACATGATCGCCGAGGAACTCGGCCAGGAGGGCACCAGCCCTCAGGAGTATCTCCGTTTCCACTGCAATGCGCTTAAGGATGAGCACCTGCAAAAGGTCTTCGGCGTGGAGGAACGCAGCCAGCTCACCAACGACGTTTTCCTGAAGGCCCTGAAGCTGGGCCACGTGGCCATCTACCCCGGGCAGCCGGAACGCTACTTCGTGCTTGACTTCACCCTGGGTGAGCACTTTACGGACGAGGTCCTTGTGGCCTCGGCCGATGAGGACGGCGTGGTGGACGACGAAATCCTCTGGGAGTCCTGAGGCTCCCATATTGGAAAGCGACGCCGGCCGGTCACCCTGGTGACCGGCCGGCGTCGTACTTTTATGCTGTCAGCGAAGAATTGCTACTGTGCGTCTGCCAGCAGGCCGTTACGGGAGTGCCGGGGCAGCGCAAGCTTGTCCAGGACTTCGAGCGCGCTTTGGTGCTCGTTGAAGGTGTAGATGTGCAGGCCGGGGGCGCCGGCGTCCAGGGCTGCGTTCGCCAGTTCAATGGTGGCGCTGACACCGATCCGGCGACGCTCGGAGTCGCTGTCCGCGGCAGCGAGCCGCGCCATCAGCTCCGGTGCGGGTTCGACGCCGGCCAGCTCGCCAAGGCGGGTGACGCGGCGCACACTGGTCAGCGGCATCACGCCGGGGATGATCGGGATGGTCACGCCGGCGCGGCGGGCCCGGGTGAGCAGGTCCGCGTACTGCGCGGTGTGGAAGAAGACCTGCGTGATGGCGAAGTCGGCGCCGGAACGCTGCTTGGCCAGCAGTACCTCCACATCGTGGGCTTCACTGGGCGACTCGGGGTGCCGTGTGGGGTAGGCCGCCACACCCACCGCGATCTTGCCGGCGCAAAGCATCGCGGACCGGCGCTGTTCCACGCGGCGGATCAGTTCGATCAGGTCCTGGGCGTAGCGCAGCGAACCGGCGATCGGCGCCCCGCTGTCCTTGGGCAGGTCGCCGCGCAGGGCAAGGATGCCCCGCACGCCGGTGTCCAGGAGCTGGCCGATGATGGCTGCCAGTTCCTGCGGCGTGTTGCCAACGCAGGTCAGGTGCGCCAGCGGCCGCAGGGTGGTTTCAACCACGAGGCGGTTGATCAGTTCGACGGCGGTGTCCCGGTTGGAGCCACTGGCACCGTAGGTGACGGAGACGTAGTCCGGGGACGTGGTCTCCAGCTCACGGATCGTGGTCCAAAGAGTTTCCGCGGCGGCCGGCGACCGGGGCGGGAACAGCTCGTACGAAAGCGCCACCGGGGCGGCGTCGGAGAGGTTCGGATGTGTGTCAATAAGGCTTGGTGGTGACATTTGCGTCCTTGGCTTTGCCATTGGAGGCAGTTCCACGTTTTTTGGGTGGGACCTGCCGGCAATGAATTGAGTTTGGGGATCACGGGAAAACTCCACAGGAACACAGCCGGGACTGTTAAGCCTGTTTTGACGTTGTCCGTGAGCAAATGTCAGGCCCACATGGGGGCACCCACACCCTCCGAACCGGAGGATCGCTGACACGTTACCAGGGTAACTCGGTAATGACTCTATGAGCGTGCGGGGGCGCTTTCAAGTCTGCCGCCAAATTAAGACGCACCTTGACGCCTTGAGTATCCCGGGCCCGGAATTTTCTTCGCCCAGCGGGCGGGGCGGGCCTGTCAGCTTTGCCAGGCCAGCACCCCGAGCGCCAGCGGGACAAGGACCACCAGCGCCACGAAGCAGATGGCACCGATCCTGCCTGCGCGGTTGCCCAGGTTGATGGTGAGTCCGTAACCTGCCCCCTCCCGCCTCGGCACCAGCAGGCGGGCATCTTCGGGGTTGTTGTAGATGATGCCGCTGATCCACAAGCGGTCCGCCGCGGCTTCCTGCACGGTGGGGGCAACACCTGCCCGCGCAGCGGCGCGGGCAGCCCACCTGGCGGCAACAGCGTACGAACCGATGACCACCAGCAGGAACAGCGGGATGGAGAGGAGAGCCGGGGGCGCTGTGGGCCTGTCCGGTCCGGTCCCTCCCTGGGGACCCTGCAGGCCGAGGGTGACGGCAAGGGCCAGGGAAGTTAGTCCCAGCGCGGCGATGGTGCCGCGGGCCATGCCTTCGCGGCGGTGGAGTTCCCAGGCAGTCGCCTCCGGCCGGGGCGGGAAGGCGCGCACTGACACGGCAGCCAGCCCGGCCAGGAAAACCGTCATGCCCGCGGCAAGGAACTGCGTGAAGAACATGTCCGGCAGGCCGGGATAGAGGGACCAGCCGTACGCGAAGAATCCGACGGTGGCCGCGAGCGCGGCGACGAAGGTGAGCCAGACGGGCCCCCGGCCGTGCCTGATGTTCCGTGCAGATGCTGTTGTTGTTTTCCCCATGTACCGAGCCTAGTCCGGTCGCCTGGGCGCGTTCCTGTGGGCCGGGATTACCGCCGGGATTTGCCTCACCAGGGCCTGTCCACCCCAGGCCCGGTGTCCGGCCGGTCGAGGTATTCGTTACGTGCGCCGCTCTCCAGCCGCTCCCGCAGCGCGTCCCGGGACTGCTGTTCCAGCTGCTGCAGCCGGGAGGCGTCCGGTTGTTCCGGTTGTTCCTCCCCTTGGGGTTCCTCCCCTGCATCTTCGCCCCCGTCACCGGCGGCAAGTGCGGCACTGAGCCGGTCGCGGGCTTCGGCCAACCGGCTGCCCTCGCCGGCGTCGTTGTACCCGGACCCGTTGCCGGCGTCGGTGAAACACCCGGCCGGGGACTGTTCGACGGCGGCGAGCGCCTCGGTGAGCAGATGGTGCTTTTGTGCGGAGTCGGCAGCGCCTTCGCTGAGGCGTTCCGTGGCCAGCACCAGGTTGACGCGGACCTTGCATTCATCCGGCCCGGGGTTCAGCTCCAGTGCCGCCTGGAAGTGTTCCCGGGCGGCCGTGAAGTTGCCGGCCAGGACTTCACCGTCCCCGGCAGCAAAGACTGCCTTGTGGGGTTCGATAACGTTACCGGTGAGCAGTCCGCGGGCAGCCGACGACACACCTGCGGAATCCCCGCGGCCGAACGCCCCGGCGGCGGCATCGGCGATCAGGCTGACGCTGACCAGCTTGGCCGCGATGACCAGCACCAGCAGGACAGGAAGCGCGGAAACCAGCAGCAGCCGGCGCCGCTTCCCCGGTCTCCGCACTGAATGCCTCCTCAAGACCTGTCCCGTCATAACCTGCCCCCTCGCCCGCCGGCGGGCAGCCGCGTATCGCGGAGCCGCCGGCCGGCGAGGACCAGTTCCCGCAGGCCCAGCACAAAGGCAGCCAGCGCCAGCAGCCAGGACACCTCCCCGCGGTCCGGGACCTCTCCTCCAGCGCTGTCAGCCACCGTCATGCTGCCGGGGTTGGCTTCCTGCAGCAGCGCATCCGCAGTGTCGCCGGGCGTGCGGTGGACGTACGGCACACCAAGGGTGTCCGCAATCGAGCGGAGCGCGTCCTCGTCGATCCGGGACACCGCGTCGCCGCCGCCCGCCGCCGATCCATCCTGGATATAGGCGGTCCCGGCCGAGCCGGTCCGGCCACCCTCGTACGTGCGCATGCGGCCGCCGTCGGCCGTTCCGTACCCCAGCACCGCTCCCCCATCCACCAGGCCGCTGTCCACCCCGAGCCGACCGGCCGGAGCAGCGCTGGTCTGTTCCCCGTCCCCCAGGTAAAACACAAACCGAAGCCGCTCGGGATGGCTGTCCCGGGCGGCCTGCAGGCGCTGGGCCAGCACCGTTCCTGCTGCGGTGATGCTGCTCCCCCGGGCGTAGTCGGTGATTTCCGGCGCCAGCACCCCGGCGGCCGCAGCCAGTGCGCCGGCATCGGTGGTCAACGGCAACCGCACCACGGCTGCGGCATCGAAGGTGATCAGGGAGAACCTGCCGCCGGCCAGGCCCGTGGCCACCGCGGCGACGTCACGCTGGACGCCGGCCAGGCGGGGTTCACCGCCGAAGTCCTCGGCGGCGAGGCTGCTGGTGGTATCCACCACCAGGAATACGTCGACGTCGGCGGGCGCTGCCTGGGTAGCTGCGCCGCCCACCCCCGGGCGGAGGGCGGCGGCAAAAAGCAGCGCCAGCAGGACCCCGCGAGCGGCCCAGTCCCGCGCCGCTGCCGGTGACGACCGGTTCCGGTGGAGCTGCCACACAATGCCCGCAGTCGCGACGGCCATCAGGGGGGCCAGCAACCACCACGGCAGGATCGGAAGGAGGCTCATCGGTCCACCCGCCAGGCCAGGCCCACCAGCACCAGGCCCGCCAGCAGGGCAAGACCCAACGGCCATGCGGACTCGTCAGTGACCACCCGCTGCGGTGCACCCTGGCGTGCCGCCGCTTCCGTGCGCTGCACCTCGCGGACAATCGACCCCACTGCCGCCGGAGAGTCCACCGGGTAATACGCGCCACCGGTGGACTCGGCCGCCGCCCGCAGGGTGGCACCTTCCTGCCCGGGCTTGTCGCCGTAGTCGAAGTCCGCCGGGTTCAGTGCATGGATCCTGATGCCTTTGTCCCTGGCCAGGGCTGCGGCCTCGGCCAGCGTAAATATAGGGTTGCCGGAGATGAAGTTGTCCGTGGCCAGCACCAGCGACCGCGAGCGGCTGCCATCGTCCGGTCCGGGGAATCCCTGGCTGCACGAAGCCAGGCCGTCACCGATCAGCGACGACCCCGGCGCCACCCCTGTCCCGGCGAAAAAGGCAGCGTCGCCGGGACCGCCCTCGAAGGCGTTGCGGGCCCGCGCCAGCTGCTCCGCCACCAGCTGGTAGTCATCCGTCAGCGGAAAGACCTGGGCTGCGGAGGAGTCAAACATCATCAGGCCGATGCGTTCGCCGTCGAACTCCCGGGCCAGGTCCTGGAACACCCCGACGATGGCGGCATCGGCGCTGGCCATGGAGGCTGACGTATCCAGGCACAGCATAATGTCCCGGCTGTGCTCCGCCGGTGTGGTCACGGTGGCGCTCACCGGCCTCGCGGCAGCAGCCAGGGCCGCCAGCAGCAGCACCGCGGCGGAACCTGCCATGACCGCGAGCAGCCTGCGGTGGCGCCGCAGGGCATCCCGGTACTCGGGCAGGGCGGTCAGCCGGTCCGTATGCGCCACAGCCCGGTGCCGGCAGTCCTTGTCACGGCGGAGGAACCACCAGGCCACTGCAGCGCCTGCCAGGATCCCCACCGGGAGAATCCACCAGTACATCAGCTCCATGCCCGCACCGCTTCCCGGGCCGCTGCTGCGGACGCCGTAACGGACGGCAGCGGTTCAGCGGCGAACTCGCCCGGATAGATCCTGCCGATGGCCTCGGCCACCCCCGGCAATGGCTGCTCCCGGATGTCCGCCAGCGTCATCCGGGTCATGTCCTGACCGGTGGCATCCCGGATGAAGAGGCGCAGCAGGAGGCTGAGCTCCTGGTGTGCGGCGCGTTGCGGCAGCGCCCCGGTTCCGGCCGCTGTCTCCACCTCGTGGATCCGGGCCAGGTAATGCTCCTTCAACCCGGCAGCCGGCAGCACGGCGGCGGGGCTGTCCGGTGCGGTCCGCGCGCGGGGTTGCCGGGTGGCTGCCAGGACGGCAACAATCCACCCCACCGCGAGCGCAGCCAGGAGCAGGCCTGCCCACAACCACAGCGGGCTGTAGCCCAGGGGCGCGTAGAAGCCCTGGTCATCCGCCACGGCGGTGGCTTTCCAGAAGCGAGAAGATGGCGGGGACCACCTCATGGCTGGAGCCCGCGTACCCTTCGGTGATACCGGCCCGGCGCAGCATGGCGCTGCGGGACGCATCCCGCTCCGTCCGGGCCAGCTGATATGCGGCCAGCACCTTGGGCGAGGCTGCCACGGGATGGACGACGGCGGCCCGCCCCACCACATCCCGCAGTGCTGTCCCGCGCCCGGCCGGGTCCGCAGCGGGCGCCGGTGCGGTCAGGTCCGCGTCCCGGATGGTCAGCCACAGGATTTCGTGCTGGGCACGAAGCCGCCGGAGCTGGCGTTCCGTGGTCTCCGCCACGGCGCCCTCGTCCGCCACCACAAACAGCAGCATCCGGCGGCGGAAGGTGCGCTCGACGAACCCGAGTTGCTCCCCGGGGGCACTGGGCGCGCTGTGGCGGCCGACGTCGTCCACTTTCCGGAGGATCCGCTCGAGGTTGGCGTCGCCGGCCTTGACCGGCAGGGCCTGCGTACCGGTGGCATCGCCATGGACAAGCCCCACGGGGTCGCCGTGGTTCAGCGCCAGGGACCCCAGCACCCCCAGCGCCATCACGGCGATGTCCTTCTTGGGTTCGCCGCCCAGGGACTCGGCCGCCATGTTCCTGCCGGTGTCCGCCACCAGCAGCACCTGCTGCTGCCGGACTGCCACATAGCGCCGGATCAGTGGCGAGCCGTGCCGTGCGGAGGCCTTCCAATCGATGTCGCGGACTTCGTCGCCGGGAACGTAGGCCCGCAGGTCGTCGAAGTCCAGGCTGCGGCCCTTGAAGACCGAGCCGTATTCCCCGTCCAGGAGGCCACGGGCTTTCCGGTGGGCGAAGATGAACATCTTCGACTTCACCCGGTGCAGGAGTGCAGTCATGCAGCCCTACGGCGTCTGCACGGCATTGACCACCGCGTCGATCACGGTTTCCACCGGCACCTGCTCGGCGACGGCGTCGAACCCCAGGATCAGGCGGTGCCGGAGGATCCGGTGGGCCAGGGCCTTCACGTCCTCGGGGATCACGTGGTCCCGCCCTTCCAGCAGGGCACGCGCCCGGACGGCCTGGCTGAAGGCGATGCTGGCGCGGGGACTCGCACCGAATTCGATGTACCCGGCGAGGCGGGGATCGATGTACTGGGCGGCATTGCGGGTAACGAAGACCAGGCCCACGATGTAATTGACGATGGCCGGGTCGAGGTAGATCCGCCGGACGGTGTCCTGCACAGCGGCCACGGCGGTCAGGGACGCGGCGGCGGGCGGTGCCTGCTCCTTGCTGTACACGCCGGCGTCGATCCGCCGGATGATTTCCGCCTCTTCCGCCGGTGTGGGATAGTCCAGGACGTCTTTGAGCATAAACCGGTCCATTTGCGCCTCGGGCAGCTGGTAGGTGCCTTCCTGCTCGATGGGGTTCTGCGTGGCCAACACCAGGAAGGGCGCCGGCAGCGGGTAGTCCCGGCCGCCGATGGACGTCTGCCGTTCCTGCATGGCCTCGAGCATGGCGCTTTGGGTCTTGGCGCTGGACCGGTTGATTTCGTCGAGGAGCACAATGTTGGCGTGGACGGGGCCAAGCTGCGTGGAGAACGTCCCGGTGGAAGCGTCGTAGACCTGGGTGCCGACGATGTCGCTGGGGAGCAGGTCGGGGGTGCACTGGATCCGGCGGAAGTCACCGCTGACGGCCTCGGCCACCGTTTGGGCCGCGGTTGTTTTGGCCAGGCCCGGAACGCTTTCCAGGAGCACGTGGCCACCGGTCAGCAGCCCCACCAACAGCGATTCGCGGAGCCGGGACTGGCCCACCACTTTGGTTTCGAAACTCCTGGTGATGTTGGCCGCGACCTGTTGCGCCCTGGCCAGCTCCGCCGGTTCAATCCTTGCGGCGGCACGGGTCTGCTGCACTGGTGGTCCCCCTGGCTGGCTGGTTGATGGGTTTTGGCGGGCGCCTGCACTCCGCCCGCCATCCTATCCAAGCCGGATGGGGTGGAGGCGGCAATGGGGACCACTCCCCATCCGCGCCCGGCAGGTCTATCCTGATGCCATGAGCGAGCTTCCAGCCAGTTACAAGGAGTTTCTCGCCGACAAGAGCGAGATGTTCGTGAACACCGTCAAGCCGGTCCTGCAGCAGTCTGCTGCGGATGGACTGCACGGGGTCCGCGTGGTGTACAACCCCGGCTCAACCGGCCACCAGGCGCACCTCGATGAGACCCTTCCGTTCGGGGTTGTCCTCGAGGACATCGACTAGCCAGCCTGTCCGGCTGCTGTGCCCGACCTTCTGCTGTCAGTTTTCCAGCAGGAGGCGCTGGGCGCGGGGGGCCAGGGTGTGCTCCAGGACCAGCGACGCGGCACCAATGGCCCCGACGTCCTCGCCAACGCCGGTTCCCACCACATCGATGGGGTGGATCAGCCGGGCGGCGCTGCTGGCGTCAAGGAGCGGGGGCAGCAGTTCCAGGTAGCGCTCCGACAGTCCGCTCCAGAACGGGCCACCGAAAACCACCCGTTCAATGTCCAGGGTGTTGGCGACAACAGACACCGCCCGCGCCACCAGCACGGCGGATTTGTCGATGATGGCGGAAGCCTTTTCGTTGCCCTCGGCTGCCAGGCTGCACAGCCGCGAGAACTGCTGCTGGATTTCGGCTCCGCTGGTGCCCGCCAGCGGGCCATCCAGGACGCCGGCGGCCTGGGCCTCCGCGACCAGTACCTGCGGGATGCAGGAGGACTTGACGCAGCCGCGCTGGCCGCAGTCGCAGGGCGGGCCGTCCGGATCCACCATGATGTGGCCGATCTCGCCGGCGTTGCCTGACGTGCCACGGACCACTTCGTCGTTGAGGACGATGCCGCAGCCAATACCGGTGCCCATGTACATAAAGATGAAGCTGCCGGAACCGCTGGGGCCGCCGGCCCAAGTCTCGGCCACGGCGGCGCTGGTCACGTCCTTGTCCACCAGGACCGAGTAGCCCGTCGCTGCGGAGAGGGCGTTGCGCAGTTCCACCCGGTCCCAGCCGGGAAGCAGTGGCGGGTCAACCACCGTGCCGTTATCCAGGTCGATCGGCCCGGGAGTGGCCAGTCCCAGGCCGGCTATCAGGCTCTGGTCCACCCCGGATGCAGCCACAACGGCGGCGATCTCCGCGGCAATGGTGGCGATGACGGCGGCCGGGTCGCTGCCGCCCGGCGTGGCAATGCGGGAATGCTGCACCACCGCCCCTACGAGGTCCAGCACCACCACGGTGGTGACGGCCGGGTCCAGGTGGACCCCCAGGGCGTACATGCCGGCAGGATTGAGGCGCAGGATGGTCCGCGGCTTGCCGGGGCCGCTGCCTTCCTTGCCGGCTTCGATGATGAGGTGCTGGTCCAGGAGCCGGCGGGAAATATTGGAGATGGTCTGCGGGGACAGGCCCACAATCTGGGCCAGCTCCACCCGGCTCATCCCGCCGGAGGACCTGCGGATGGCATCAACGATCACTGTGAGGTTGAAGTCCCCCATTTTGGGCAGGTTGGTTCCGCGCCTCGGTGAGGATGGGCGGATCTCAGTCACTTCTTCCCCTATACCTTTACTGCGTTGCAGTGGTGATTCTTGAATCGTACGTTACGCCCTCCCGCAGGCCATACGTCTGTCCGACGGCGCGGCGCGCGGTAATTCAGCGGTCAGCGCAAGGCCCGCCGCACGGTCCGTGCCACCAGGAATTTTGGGTTCTGCCCCCGGACATCGGTGGCCCCCACCTCGCGTTCGAGTGCCGGCAGGTACGGGAGGTGCCGGTTGTAGACGGTCCAGAGTTCACCGCCCGGTGCCAGGACGCGCGCGGCGGCGCTGATCAGTTTCAGACCGGCCCCGGCATGGATCCCGGCGCCCACGTGGAAGGGCGGGTTCAGCAGGACCAGGTCCGCGCTGCCCGCCGGCAGGGTGCTGAGTGCATCGTCCTGCAGGACACTGATCCGGTCCGCCAGGTTGTTGGCGCGGGCCGTTGCGAGCGCTGAAGCCACGGCGGCCGCTGACTGGTCGCTGGCGGTGACCACTGCCCCCGGGAACCTGCGGGCATACATTGCCGCCAGGATGCCCGTGCCGCAGCCCAGATCCACCGCGTGCGCCGCTGCGGGCATGGTGGGCAGGAAGTCCAGCAGGAACCGGGTGCCGATGTCCAGCTTCGGGCCGGCGAACACGGCACCGTGGGCGGCGACCGCCAGGTCCAGCTCCGCCAGGTGTTCCAGCACGGGGAACTTGGTGGCCGGCGCATCCGACCGCGGCCAGGATGCCAGGATGACCCGGGATTTCTGCCGCGCCAGTTGCGGCTGGACGGTGGTGAAGTACTGTTCCAGCACCCGGTTCATGCCCAGCGACATGTGCTTCACCCGGCCGCCGGCCAGCACCACCGCGTCCCGGTCCGCATGCAGTGCCACGGCCGCGGCGATCTCCTCCAGTTCGGCCAGGGTCTTAGGCAATTGGAGGAGCACCGTCCCCGCACCGGCCAGCAGGTCCGCCCCGAGAGGCACCTGCTCAAACCGGGCACCGGGTCCGGCGTTGAGGCGCAGCGCCCGCTCGCCGGTCACCAGGTCCTGGTGCACCCGCAGGTCCTCCGGTTCCAGCACAGCGCCGGCGCCGAGGGTCAGGGCACCATAGCGGTCTCCGACCACGGCGATCCGGGTGCCGGCGCGTCCTTCGGCAGCCGCGGTCTCGAGCAGGAGCCGGTCGGTGGCGTCCCAGGCATGGAGGTTTGCCGCTTCCACGTCGGGCCGCCGGCGCAGGCCGGCGAAAAGGTCATCAATGATGTGTGCTGGCTGGTCCATGCTGTTTTCGGGTTCTCCCTCGGTGGTCATTGCTGCCGTCCTTGCGCCGGTGCGGCCAGCTGCGGCAGCTTGAGGAGCGTTGCCACTGCCGCCCGGCCCGCCCGGTTCGCGCCGATGGTGGACGACGACGGCCCATACCCCACGAGATGCACGCGCGGCTCGGCTGCCACTTGCGTTCCGGCCATCGCAATTCCGCCGCCGGATCCCCGCAGGTGAAGCGGGGCAAGGTGCTCCAGTTCGGCGCGGAAGCCGGTGGCCCACAAGATGACGTCCACCTTCAGCAGCTCCCCGGTGGCGAGGCGAACGCCGTCGGGCGTTAGGGACGTAAACATGGGCTGCCGGTCCAGGGCTCCCCTGGCGGCTGCGGCACGGAGGGTGGGGGTCCAGAGCAGGCCGGTCACCGACACAACGCTTTGCGGCGGCAGGCCCTGCCGCACCCGCTCTTCCACGAGCGCCACGGCGTCGTGGCCGGCCCGGCCATCGAAGCCGCTGTCCCGCCATACGGGCGGGCGGCGGGTGAACCAACTGGTACTGGTGACCAGCGAGATTTCGGCGAGCAGGCCCACCGCTGAAATCCCGCCGCCCACCACCGCAACGTGGCGGCCCGAAAATTCCTCCGCCGCCACGTAGTCGGCCACGTGCAGTTGGCGGCCACGGAAGCCGGCCTGGCCCGGGTAGATGGGCCAGAACGGCCTTGTCCAGGTGCCAGTGGCGTTGATGACCGCCCGGGCGGACCACACGCCGTCGTCAGTGGTGATCCGCAGCCTGCCGAGGGGGTTGCTGTCTTCCCTGCTGACGGAACGGACTTTGACGGGCCTCCTGATGGCCAGTGCCAGTTCCTCCTCATATCCGCCGAAGTAGCGGCTCAGGAACTCCGAACTCGGTTCCGCGGGATCCACCGGGGGCTTGGCCGCACCCGGCAGGTCGCTGATGCCGTTCACGGTGCCCATCCGAAGGCTTTTCCACCGGTGCCGCCAAGCGCCGCCCGGACCGTCTTCGGCGTCCAGGACCACGTGGTCCAGGCCGCGCCGCAACAGGTGGTACGCGGCCGACAGGCCGGCCTGGCCGGCGCCGATGACCACAACGTCGGCAAGGGCAGGGTTCACTCCCCCATGATAGTCGCGCCCCGACACCGGAAAATTCCCTGCTCCAGGGGCGCTGACAACGGCGGGGACCGGCCTTAGTGTTGGCCCAAGGACGTGCATGACGGTTGCCGAGGGTACTGGCCAGCGGCGGGGAGGCCGTCCGGGAAGGCAGGACCGCCGTGGCCGCAGGGACTGGACATGCTGACCGGCTTGCCGCAGCACTGGGGGTGGTGCTGGGCACGGAAGGCATTCCGCTGCGCCTGCGCGCGTGGGACGGTTCAGAGGCAGGGCCCCTGGGTGCACCGATCCTGGAGTTCCGGTCCCGGCGCGCGCTCCGGCGGATTTTGTGGTCGCCGGGCCAGCTGGGGCTCAGCCGCGCTTACGTGGCCGGCGAAATCGACACCCCGGGCGATATCTTCGCTGCCTTCACGGCGCTGAGCTCGGCAGGAAAGTTCGCCGAACCGGGCCCGTTCCGCCGACCCACGGCAGGGGAACTGCTGGTTTTGGTCCGGGCAGCCGTCCGGCTCGGCGCCCTGGGGCCCAACCCTGCGCCGCCTGCCGAGGAGGCGAAGGTCCGCCGGACGGGGCGGCTGCATACGCGCCGCCGGGACTCCGCGGCCATCTCCCATCACTACGACGTGGGCAACGACTTCTACGAACTGGTCCTGGGCCCGTCCATGGTGTACTCCTGCGCGGTGTGGGAGGGGATTCCGGCGGACGGTGCGGACGGCCACGGGACAGGCAACGGCCTGGTTGAAGGTCTGGACGCCGCCCAGGAAGCCAAGGTGGACCTGGTGTGCCGCAAGCTCGGGCTGCAGCCTGGCATGCGGGTGCTGGACGTGGGCTGCGGCTGGGGCAGCTTCGCCCTGCATGCTGCCAGCCGGTATGGCGCCACGGTGGTGGGTGTCACCCTCTCGGCGGAGCAGGCTAAGCGGGCCCGCGAACGGGCTGCGGATGCGGGCGTGGCGGACGCAGTGGACATCCGGGTCCAGGACTACCGCGATGTCCCGGATGGCCCGTTTGACGCCATCAGCTCAATCGGCATGTCGGAGCATGTCGGGCGGGCCGGGACGCCTCGCTATGCGGCCACGCTGTTCGGTTTGCTCAAGCCCGGCGGGAGGCTGCTGAACCACGCGATTTCCTGGAACGCCGGGGTCACCAGCCCGGACCCGGACTCGTTTATCCCCCGGTATGTCTTTCCTGACGGGGAAATGATCAGCCTCGCGGAGATGGCGGCGGCGCTGGAGACCGCCGGCTTCGAGATCCTGGACGTCGAGGCGCTGCGCAGGCACTACGCGCTGACACTGCGGGCGTGGGTCAACCGGTTGGAGGCCGGCTGGGACCGTGCGGTGGAGCTCGCCGGCCCTGGCCGGGCCAGGATCTGGCGCCTCTACATGGCGTCCAGCGCCCTGGGCTTTGAAAACAATCTGACCGGCGTCAACCAGGTGCTGGTCCGGCGGCCCGGCGGGGCGGAGCCGCCGCTGCGGCGGACGGAGTGGCTCTGAACCGGTCGCTGCCGCTGGCAACAAAAAAGAGAACCACCGGCGACGGTGGTTCCCTTTTTGTTT
>NZ_LMOL01000006.1:125657-125991 GCF_001424565.1 Arthrobacter sp. Leaf141 | reverse complement strand
GGGACTCGAACCCCTGACCCCCTGCATGCCATGCAGGTGCGCTACCAGCTGCGCCACAGCCCCAAACCCTGCCGCCTCAACGGTAACCCGCGAAGCAACCTGATCAGCTTAATGCACTTTGGTGTTCCGCGCCAATCGGAGGTTCACCCAGGGGCGTATTTACCGTTTCCTGCCCCCAACACCCGGCGCGGACGTGATCTGTTGATGGCCTCCGCTATGCCCCGCTGGGGTTGCGGGAGGCTGGCCATGTTCCGCTGCTGGTCATGGAGACCATGATGGCGTTCGCGGATACAAAAAAGTCCGCCGGAATCATGATGATTCCGGCGGACCGTTC
>NZ_LMOL01000006.1:108756-125649 GCF_001424565.1 Arthrobacter sp. Leaf141 | reverse complement strand
GGGACTCGAACCCCTGACCCCCTGCATGCCATGCAGGTGCGCTACCAGCTGCGCCACAGCCCCGAACTACTGCTGTTCTTCGATGTTTTCCCGGGTTTCCCCGAAGCAACTCAAATATCTTAGAACAGCAATTCCGAAAATTCCAAATCGGGTATATTCGCCCGGATGGTGCGGAACTATTCGCCCTCGGCCGTAACTGCAGCCTTAGCGGACGTGTCATCCCCGAGCTGGAGATCCACAACGGGGCAGTCCTTCCACAGGCGCTCCAGGGCGTAGAAAACACGGTCTTCCTCGTGCTGTACGTGGATGACGATGTCCGCGTAGTCCAGCAGGACCCAGCGGCCACCGGAGCGGCCTTCGCGACGCACGGGACGGAGGTCCTGCTTGGCGAGTTCCTCTTCGATGCCATCAACGATGGCGTTGACCTGGCGTTCGCTCGGTGCCGAGGCGATCAGGAACACATCGGCCAGCGCCAGGCGCTCACTGACGTCCAACGCCACGATGTCCTGGGCGATCTTGTCGGCGGCAGCCTTGGCGGCGGTACGGGCAATGCTGATGGATGATTCTGTAGCAGTCATGGGACTTCCTTGTTGTTATTAAAAGCTGTGATGTTCGGCGGAGCCGGTCAGCGGGACATGCCGCTGATGATCAGGACAATGCCCGAGACGAGTGCCACGATGCCAAAAACCAGGATGCAGAGTTGAAGCAGGCGGTTCCGCTGCGCCCGGCCGAGCCCAGCGGTGGCAGCGTCGAGGGGGTCCAGCCCATGCGCGGATGCGGCCGGGATGCGTGGCAGGTCCGCAAAGAGGTCGTCTGGAGAGCTTTCGGCTGGAACGCCTGGAACGGGGGCCGCAGCTTTCCGTGCGGCAGCTTCCGCCCGGGCAATCACCTGGGACGGGCTGGTGCCGGCGTCCGGGGCGGGCCGTCCGGCGCGCGGTCCGGGCGGGTTTTTACGGCCCGGTCCGGAGGCGACTTTGCTACCGGGCCGGGTGACCACTGGAACATGGGACGTGGCGGGGCGCTTCATGACCGGCCGGTCGAAGCCAGGTACTTCGACAAACTCCAGGGGTGTCACCATGGCCAGGTTATCTGCGGTGGACGGTGCCGGCTTGCTTGCCCCGGCCCGCCGGTTGACCGCGGCCGCCCGCTCAGCAAGTGCCACCTGCTCAGCCAGGACTGCGGGGTCCACGGCTTCGGGATCCGCGGTCTTAGGGTCCAGTGAAGCAATGTGCTCCATCTTGGCGATCTGGTTCCTGGCCTGCTCGGCAATCAGTGCCCGCGCAGCCAGTGCCTGTTCCACCGTCATGCCCTTGGGGCCAGGCGCGGTGCCCGGTGCGGCAGGGACAGCGGGCTTGGCAAGCTGGCCTGCGGAGGCCTGCTCCGGCGCCGGAACGATTGGAGTGGCAGCCGTAAGGGCCTGCTCCTTGAGCTGCTGCAGGCGGATTTGGCGGCGGGTGAGCGGACCGCCGTCGGCCTGCTGCCCGTCTGCAATTTCCTGCTCCTTCAGCGTGCGCAGGGCCGCACGGTCGCGGGCACGGATCTGGGAGGACCGCTGGGTGAACGTATCCTCCGGTGCGGCAACAGCAGGTTTGTTGGCGGCTCGCTTGGCAGGGGCAGGCTTGGCCGGATCCGGTTTAGCCTGTTCAGCCTTGGCGGCAACGGGCTTGGCCGCTTCAGGCTTCACCGCAGCGGGCTTGGCCGCTTCAGGCTTCACCGCAGCGGGCTTAGCCGCTTCAGGCTTGGCCGCTTCAGGCTTCACAGGAGCGGGCTTGGCCGGTTGCGGCTTGGCTGGTCCGGGTTTCGCTGCAGGAGCCTTTGATGAAGCGGCCGGGCCGGCCGGCTTGGCCGGGACGGGCTTCGCTGGAGCTGCCGCCGCAGGAACAGCCTTGGTGGGTGCCGGTTTCACCGGAACGGGCTTGGCCGCGGCGGGCCGCTTTGCCTGCGGTTGCCCGCCCTGGCCCTGCTTTACGGAAGGCGCCGCCGAGTCAGGCTGCTTGGTTTCGGCCTGTTTTGTGGCAGGCAGGGGCGCAGCATCCGGCTGGCCGGCAGCGGGAAGCTGGTCGACTTGCGCGGACACCTGTCCAGCTTCCCTTGCCTGGCGGAGTTCCCGGCGGCTACGGAAGGTTGGCTGTTCCTGACTCATTAGGGACTCATTCGGTACTGGCGGGTTCACGTGCTTCGGAAGTTGGATTGGTGACGGCGGTGCGCTCGTCCGCATACAGGCCGTACTTGGCGATGTACTGGACCACACCGTCAGGCACCAGGTACCACACGGGGTTGTTCCCCGCCACGCGGGTGCGGCAATCGGTGGAGGAAATCGCCATGGCCGGCACCTCAAGGAGGCTGACGTCCGTGCGGCCCATCCCGTCCAGGACGTGCCCGGGCCGGGTGACCCCCACAAAGTGGGCCAGCGACCACAGTTCGTCGATGTCCTTCCAGGACAGGATCTGCGCCAGGGCGTCCGCGCCCGTGATGAAGAAGAGGTCCGCATCCGGGCGCTGGGCCCGCAGGTCGCGGAGGGTATCGATGGTGTATGTGGGGCCGGGCCGCTCCACATCCACCCTGCTGACCGTGAACCGCGGGTTTGAAGCCGTGGCAATCACTGTCATCAGGTAGCGGTGCTCTGAATCACTGACCTGCTTGTGCGATTTCTGCCAGGGCTGCCCGGTGGGCACAAACACAACTTCATCAAGGTTAAACTGCGCAGCAACCTCGCTGGCAGCCACCAGGTGTCCGTGGTGGATGGGATCAAACGTCCCGCCCATAACGCCCAGCCGGAGCCTGCCCTTGGCTGCACCGCTGTGGTGGAGAACGCCGGAAATGTTAGTGGCCCTGCCCGTGATCGTGCTTGTTGGGGTGCTGGCGGTGCGGATCCGCGTGCTCCTCGGTGATGCTGTGGCGGTTGCCCAGGTTGGAGTAGGACAAGGTGATGAACATCAGCACCAGCAGGATGCCGAAAATGACCGCGCCGAAAACCCACGGCTCGGCCCACAGCGGAGCGAGTTCGTGCTCTTCGCCTTCTGCGGCAACTGACATGGCGATCTGCTGGAACAGCATTTTCTCCCCTAAGGCTCAAGGTTTTCGGGCAGCGGCAAACGCGCTGCTGCAGGCTTCTGGTCTATATTACCGCGTTGCTACCCGCGGACCTGGCCTTCGCCCTGGACGATCCATTTGGTGGTGGTCAGCTCCGTCAGTCCCATGGGGCCGCGGGCGTGCAGCTTTTGGGTAGAGATGCCCACTTCGGCCCCCAGGCCCAGTTCCCCGCCGTCGGTGAACCGGGTGGACGCGTTGACGATCACTGCGGCGGAGTCAATCTCAGCGATGAAGCGTTCGGCGTTGGCGAGGTCGTTGGTCAGGATGGCTTCGGTGTGGCCCGTGGACCACTTCCGGATATGGCTGACGGCGTCGTCAAGGGTGTCCACCATGGCGACGGCAAGGTCCAGGTCCATGTACTCCGTGCCCCAGTCCACGTCCGTGGCCGGAACGGACTCGATGGACGCGGGCAGGGCGGCGCGGATCCGCTCGTCGGCGTGCAGCCGGACCCCCGCGGCCTGCAGGGCAGCGGCGACGGCGGGCAGGACGGTGGAGCCAGAGTGCACCAGAAGCGTTTCCACGGTGTTGCAGACGCTGGGGCGCTGGGTCTTGGCGTTCAGCAGGATCTCCACTGCCATGTCCACGCCGGCGGACTCGTCGATGAAAATGTGGACGTTGCCCTCCCCCGTTTCGATGACGGGGACCGCGGAGTTGGTGACCACGGTCTGGATCAGCTCGCGGCCGCCGCGGGGAATCAGGACATCAACCCTGCCGCGGGCACGCATCAGCACCGTGGCCCCGGCGCGGCCGTACTGGTCCACGGTCTGGACGGCGTCGGCGGGCAGGCCCACGGATTCCAGGGCTTCGCGCAGCACCCGCACCAGGACGCCGTTGGTGGCTTCAGCAGCGCTGCCGCCCCGAAGGATCACGGCGTTGCCGCTTTTGAGCGCCAGGCCGGCGATGTCCACGGTGACGTTGGGACGGGCCTCGTAGATGGCCGCCACCACACCCATGGGAACGTTGACCTGGCGGAGCCGCAGCCCGTTGGGAAGGGTCTGGCCGCGGACCACGTTGCCTACGGGATCGGGCAGGCCGGCAAGGTTGTCCAGCGCGGACACCAGCCCGGCGATGCGGGTCCTGGTGAGGGTGAGCCGGTCGAGCATGGCTGCGGAGGTACCGTTGGTTTTGCCTGCCGCAACGTCGCGGGCGTTGGCGGCAAGGATGACGTCGGCGCTGTCCTGCAGGGCCTTGCCGATGGCCTCGAGGCCGCGGTCCTTCCACGCCCGGTTGGCCATGGCCATCCGGCGTGAGGCCTTGCGGGAGCGGTCAGCGATGGCATGCACTGCTGCCTCGACGTCAGCCGCGGACAGCGGGGCATCAACCGTCACCGGCGCGGCGGCCGGCGCCACGGCGTCCGCCGGGAAACCGGCGGCGGTGTTTTCGGAGGTGTCAGCAGCTGCGTGGGTCAGGGCCTCAGTCATCCTTCAAGTTTAGGCGAGGACGGGGCTTACACCAGCACCAGGTCGTCAACATGAACAACTTCCCGGTCATAGCCTGTGCCGAGCTCTTCCCCAAGGTCCCGGGTGGACCGGCCCAGCATGCGCGGCAGCTCAACGGCCGAGTAGTTCACCAGGCCGCGGGCCACGACAACGCCGTCGGCACCGGCGATCTCCACGGCGTCGCCGGCCTCGAAGTCGCCCTGCACAGCCGAGATGCCGGCCGG
Source organism: Arthrobacter sp. Leaf141 (assembly GCF_001424565.1). Taxonomy (GTDB): domain Bacteria; phylum Actinomycetota; class Actinomycetes; order Actinomycetales; family Micrococcaceae; genus Arthrobacter. Next base: position 120,893 of record NZ_LMOL01000006.1, on the reverse strand, counting down.
CAGCAAGGAGGTGTGGCGGTGGCGGACGGCCTGGACGGCGCCGTCGTCGAGGACCAGGCGGCCCTGGACGGAGGCCACATGGGCCAGCCACAGCAGCCTGACGGGTTTGCGCGCGCCGTTCACCGTGAACCAGGTGCCAACGTCCTCGCCGCGCAGCGCAGCGGCGGCGTTAGGTGTGGAGGTCACCAGGGTGTGGATCCCGGAGCCCGCAGCCATGCTGGCGGCTTCCACCTTGGTGAGCATCCCGCCAGTTCCCACCCCGGCCTTGCCGGCTTTGCCGATCGACACTGCCTCGAGGTCGCGCGGACCGGTGACCAGGGGAATCCGGGTGGCACCTTGGGCGGGCGGCCCGTCATAGAGGGAGTCGACGTCGGACAGCAGGACCAGCGCGTCCGCACGGACCAGGTGCGCCACGAGGGCGGCGAGCCGGTCGTTGTCACCGAACCGGATCTCGTGGGTGGCGACGGTGTCATTTTCGTTGACCACCGGAACCACGCCGAGGTTCAGCAGCCGGTTCAGGGCGCGGAAGGCGTTGGTGTGCTGGCTGCGCCGCATCAGGTCCTCTGCGGTCAGCAGCACCTGGCTGACAGTGACGCCGTGGGCGCCGAAGGCCTGGGTGTAGCGTGCCATCAGCAGGCCCTGGCCTACGCTTGCCGCGGCCTGCTGGGTGGCCAGGTCGCGGGGGCGTTTGGCCAGGCCAAGGGGCGCCAGGCCCGCCGCGATGGCGCCGGAGGAGACCAGGATGATCTCGGTGCCTGCATTGCGCTTGGCGGCCAGGGCGTCAGCGAGGGCCGTCAGGGACTGCTCGGAGATGCCGCCTTTGATGCTGGTGAGCGACGAGGAACCCACCTTGACCACGATCCGGCGGGCCTGGGCGAAGACACTTCGGTCCAGGGCCGCGCCGGGCAGGGCGCTACTGGTCATCGTCTGCGCCCAGTCCACTCTCCTTGAGGGGCTTCGCTACGCGGCGGCTGCTCACGGACTCGGTCCAGATGCCGGCCTTGCGCTCGGCCTCGAGTTCGGCCCTGGTGGCGGCCCTGGCGTCCTTGCGTTCCTGCTGCTCGTCGCGCTTCTGGCCGCGGGTGGGGCGGTCGCCGATGTCGGCGAAGCGGACGTCGGTGCCGCGCGGGGAGGCCAGGAGTTCCGCGCCGGCCATCATGGTGGGTTCCCAGTCGAAGACAACGCCGTCGTCCTCGCCGATGACCACCATGTCGCCGGGCTTGGCGCCCTGCTTGAACAGTTCGGTTTCGACGCCCAGCTTGGCCAGCCGGTCCGCGAGGTAGCCGATGGCTTCTTCGTTGGTGAAGTCGGTCTGCTTGACCCAGCGCACCGGCTTGTCGCCAATGACGCGGAACAGCGGCTCCAGGGCCTTTTCCTCCCGACGGATCTTGAAGCCGGATTCGTTGACGGCCCGGGGGCGGAGCACGGGCGGCTGCACCTTGGGCGGTGCAGCGGCCAGCGAGTCGCGGGCGGCCTTGACGATCTCAGCCATGGCGAAGCCCAGCTGGCGCAGGCCCTCGTGGCTCGTGGCGGAGATTTCGAAGACGCGGTAGCCGCGGGATTCCAGCTCGGGGCGGACGAATTCGGCCATGTCCTTGCCGTCGGGGAGGTCCACCTTGTTCAGTGCCACCAGCCGGGGACGGTGGTTCAGGGGCACAACTTCGCCGTCCTGGCCGGCGTAGCTCATGTCCACAGCGTACTTTTCGAGCTCGGCTTCGATGACGGCGAGGTCGGAGAGCGGGTCGCGGTCCGATTCGAGGGTGCCGCAGTCCAGGACGTGCACCAGGGCAGCGCAACGCTCCACGTGGCGCAGGAAGTGGTGGCCAAGGCCCTTGCCTTCGGACGCGCCTTCGATCAGGCCGGGAACGTCGGCGATGGTGAAGCGGACTTCGCCGGCCTGGACCACACCGAGGTTGGGGATCAGGGTGGTGAACGGGTAGTCGGCGATCTTGGGCCGGGCGGCTGACATCGCGGCGATGAGGCTGGACTTGCCGGCGGACGGGAAGCCCACCAAGGCGATATCGGCAATGGATTTCAGTTCCAGGACAACGTCGCTGGATTCGCCTTCAATGCCGAGCAGGGCGAAGCCCGGTGCGCGGCGTTTCTGGGAGGACAGGGCTGCGTTGCCCAGGCCGCCCAGGCCGCCTGCGGCGGCAACGTATTCGGTTCCTTCGCCAACGAGGTCGGCCAGGACGGTGCCGTCCTTGGACTTGACCACGGTGCCGTCGGGAACCGGGAGGATCAGGGTTTCGCCGTTCTTGCCGCCGCGCCAGTCGCCCATGCCGGGTCCACCGTTGGTGGCGTGCCGGTGCGGTGCGTGGTGGTAGTCCAGCAGCGTCGTGGTCTGGTGGTCGACGCGGAGGATGACGTTGCCGCCGTCGCCGCCGTTGCCGCCGTCGGGCCCGCCCAGGGGCTTGAACTTCTCGCGGTGGACGGAAACACACCCGTGGCCGCCGGTACCGCCGGATACGTGCAGTACTACCCGGTCTACAAAGCTGGCCACGTGGATCTCCTCAGTGCTGTTTCCTGGCAGCCTGTGGGCGCCAAAACGATTGTAATGCGGTTAAAAGAACAGTGGAGCGGACCATCAGGCCCGCTCCACCGCTTCAGAACTTGGTGTTACTCTGCAGCTGCAGCAGCAACGATGTTGACGACGCGACGACCGCGGCGGGTGCCGAATTCAACGGCTCCCGGGGTCAGCGCGAACAAGGTGTCGTCGCCGCCGCGGCCTACGCCGGCACCCGGGTGGAAGTGGGTGCCGCGCTGGCGGACGATGATCTCGCCGGCCGAAACAACCTGGCCACCGAAGCGCTTGACGCCCAGGTACTGAGCGTTTGAATCACGGCCGTTGCGAGTGGAGCTCGCGCCCTTTTTATGTGCCATCTGTAATGCCTGCCTCTAAATTCTGGGGAATCTGCTGAAAAACCGAAACGGAAACCGGGTGGTTACTTGATGCCAGTGATCTTGACCTTGGTCAGTTCCTGACGGTGACCCTGGCGCTTCTTGTACCCGGTCTTGTTCTTGAACTTCTGGATGACAATCTTCGGACCACGGAGGTCCTGAAGGATCTCAGCCGTTACGGTCACCTTGGCCAGGTCAGCAGCAGCGGTGGTGATCTTGTCACCATCCACCAGGAGCAGCGCGGGCAGCTCAATGGTGCTGCCAGCTCCACCGGCGACGCGGTTCAGGGTAACGAAGTCTCCAACGGAAACCTTCTCTTGCCGGCCGCCTGCGCGGACAATCGCGTACACCACTTGGGAACTCACTTCTCTCGACGTTTATTACTAAATTTGCGTGCGGAATCCAACTCGTAAATGGCTGGTTTCTCGCTGTGCCTCAACGCCGTGGGGTCATAACCCAAGTGTTGGCGTAAGCACCGAAGATCAAGAATACGCTAATTCCGTCGTCGGCTGCAAATGAGGCTGGCAGCGGCGGGTCGCCTGTGATAGCAACCACAGGCATGTACCGGCGCGGTACCGTGCCCCACCATAGTACCGGTACCGGAGCCGGCCCGCGTTCAGGAGTGCAGCCGCGGCGCGTCGAAGAATTCCACTTCAAGCCGGCAGGAGTGCCGGAAGGCGTCCACCATGGCTGCCCGCCCGGCTTCGGAGGAGTTGCGGGCGGCTTCATCAACAATGCCGATCGCCCGCCTGGTTGCCGCAGCAAAGTCCTCGTCGGCGTACGTCCGCAGCCAGGCCGCGTAGGGGTGCCCCGCCGGCTCCCCCGCCGCGACGAACTGTGCATGGAGCGTCCGGCCGACTTCCGCGTAGAGCCAGAAGCACGGCAGGACCGCGGCGGCCAGCACCGCGTAACCGCCCGACGCCGAGGCCGCGGCCAGGTGGTCGACGTAGGACTTGGTGACGGGGCCAAGGTCCGGCTGGATGGTCCGCGACGCCAGCCAGGTCCGGTGCAGCTCCGACTCGACCTCAAGGCATTGCTGCGCGGAGCCCGCCCAGAACAGCTGTTCGGCTTCGGTGGGTGCCAAGGCGCTGGCGCGGGCCAGGACCCGCGAGTAGCCGTTAAGGTACAGCGCATCCTGGGAGAGGTAGTAAGCGAACTCACGCTCCGGGAGCGTGCCGGAGACCAGGCCCTTGATGAACGGCAGTTCGTAGATGGCCGCCAGGTCCGCGGCGGCTTCCTTCCACAGCAGCGCCTCGAACCGGCCGGGCGCCGGGACGGCCGTGAGGTGGTGGAAGTGGTGGACCGGTCCGTTGCCGGCGCCGACACCCAGCCGGTCCGACGCCGAAAGGGCACCGGCCAGCCACGGCTTAACTTCGCGCAGCGCGGCTTCCCAGTCCCCCAGCCGCGCCTGCACCGTGGCCATGGCAGAGGACAGCGAGCACCCGGTGCCGTGGCTGTTCCGGGTATCCACCCTCGCGCCCGGCACTTCCACCACCTCGGGGCCAAGCAGGCCCGCCGTGTTCACCAGCGCGTCAGGGCAGCCCGGTCCCTGCAGGTGGCCGCCTTTGACCAGGATGGTGGCCCCGGTAGCGAGGGCCAGGAGCCTTCCCTGGTCCAGTGCCCCCGCCCAGGTCTGTTGGACGTCGCCGTCCACCAGGACAGCAAGTTCGGCCAGGTTGGGGGTGATCAGGTGCGCCAGCGGCAGCAGTTCCCGCAGCGCTGTCTCCGCCGGAGCCTGCAGCAGCCTGTCGCCGCTGGTGGCCACCATAACGGGATCAAGGACCACAACGGCGGGCCGCACCTCCTCGAGCCAGGTGCGGACGGTGCGGATGGAGTCAGCATCGCCCAGCATGCCGATTTTGACGGCGTCGATGGTGATGTCCGCGCTGACAGCTTCAAGCTGCCGGGCCAGGAAGTCCGCCGGCGGGATATGGACAGCCTGCACCCCCAGGGTGTTTTGCGCCGTGAGGGCCGTAATGGCGGCCATTCCATAGCCACCGTGCGCAGCGATGCTTTTAAGGTCCGCCTGCACCCCTGCCCCACCGGACGGGTCGGAACCGGCGATGGAGAGCACCCGGGGAATGTCCCGGCGAATGGCTTCGGAGGTGTCCGCAGCAGGCGTGGTGGCAGCAGCAGGTGTGGCTGCGCCAGGCGCGGTAAGGGTCGAAGACAAGAGACATCCCTTCGCCGGTGCTAACCGGACAGGTTCAACGGGTGTGGATCTCAGCCGGCCCTGTGCGCGGCACCCCGTGTCGGTCCCCAGCCTAGCTGTTCCACCACCGGTGCGGGAAAGTCGCTGCCTGTCTTAAAACGCCGGAGGCCCGGAACCGGCACTGATGTGCGGTTCCGGGCCTCCGATGCAGGTGGGACAGTGCCCCTGGTCCCTAGAGCTCCGACGCCGGAACGCCCACACCCAGGATGATGGGTGCAGCGGCCGGTGCCTTGGCGGCGGCAGCCGCCGCGGGCTCCGGTGCCTTTGCGGAATGGGTGTGCGCAGGGGTGGCCGACGGCGCACTCTGGTGCTGCTGCACCGAGGTTTCGTTGGCTGCGCCCTGGGCACGGCTGGCACTGCGGTTGCGGCGCGGCCGGCGCTGCGTTGACTGCTCCAGCGTGTGGTCTGAGTAGTCCTTTTCCGGGGCTGCGGCGGGCGCAGCAACGGGGACTGCATCCGGCGCAGCTGCAACGGGTGCTGCCGCTGCGGGAGCAGCTGCAGGTGCCGTCAGCGGTTCGCCGAGGTGCGCGAAGGCTTCGGCCAGGCGGTCCAGCGTGAGCGCCGGCTGCGACTGCTGGTCACCGGCGTGCTCAACAAACGGAAGGACAACTTCCTCTCCCCCGAAGGTCAGCACCGCCCCGGGGCGTGCGGGAGCGTCGGCGTCGTGCGAACCGGCGTCCACGGGCGTGGCGGGTACCTGCCTGGCGGCGGCGATTTCGTCGTCGTGCAGGTGCGCGGCGTGCGCGGCTGCTGCGATGTTCGCCAGGGCCAGCCGGGTGGCTTCAGCCTTGGCGTGCCGCTCCGGGTCCACGGGTTCCGGGTGCACGGTGTGCGCCTGGACCGGGGCTGCCGGCGCCAGCTCGGGCTGCTGGCCGCCACGGCCGCGGCGGCGCTTGCGCTCCGGGCGTGTGCCCTGCTGGTTGTTGTCAACGCGTTCGGGGCGGGGCTCCGGGCTGCGGAAATCGTTGGGACGGTGTTCCTGCCGGGTGTCGGCGCGCTGGACGTGGTGCTCGGCTGCCACAATCGTGGCGCGGCGGTGCTCCACCGGGTCGTCGTGGGTGACCACACCGCGCCCGGCGCAGGCCTCGCACTGCTCGCCGAAGACTTCCAGGAGCCCGGTGCCCATGCGTTTGCGGGTCATCTGGACCAGGCCCAGCGAGGTCACTTCGGCCACTTGGTGCTTGGTCCGGTCCCGGCCCAGGCATTCCACCATGCGGCGCAGCACCAGGTCACGGTTGGATTCCAGGACCATGTCGATGAAGTCGATGACGATGATGCCGCCGATGTCACGGAGCCGGAGCTGGCGGACCACTTCCTCGGCAGCTTCCAGGTTGTTCTTCGTGACGGTCTCTTCGAGGTTGCCGCCGCTGCCGGTGAACTTGCCGGTGTTGACATCCACCACGGTCATGGCTTCGGTGCGGTCGATCACCAGGGAACCGCCGGAGGGCAGGAAAACCTTGCGCTCCAGGGCCTTGTGGATCTGCTCGTCGATGCGCCAGGCAGCGAAGATGTCCTGGTCCTTGGTCCACTTTTCCAACCGGCCCACCAGGTCCGGGGCAACGTAGGTCACGTACGCCTCGATGGTGTCCCAGGCTTCCTCGCCGGAGACGATCAGCTTGGAGAAGTCCTCGTTGAAAACGTCGCGGACCACCTTGATGGTGAGGTCCGGTTCGCCGTACAGCAGTTCCGGGGCGAGGATCTTGGTGGAGGTGGACTGGCTTTCGATGCCTTCCCACTGGGCGCGCAGCCGGTTGATGTCGTGCGTCAGCTCCTCCTCGGAGGCACCTTCGGCTGCGGTGCGGACGATGACACCGGCGTGCTCCGGCAGTCGGTCCTTAAGGATCCGCTTGAGGCGGTTGCGTTCGACGTCGGGCAGCTTGCGGGAGATACCGGTCATGGAACCGCCGGGGACGTACACCAGGTAACGGCCCGGCAGGGAAATCTGGCTGGTGAGGCGGGCACCCTTGTGGCCCACGGGGTCCTTGGTCACCTGGACCAGGACGGTGTCGCCGGACTTGAGGGCGTTCTCGATGCGGCGCTGCTTGCCTTCAAGGTTGACGGCGTCCCAGTTGACCTCGCCGGCGTACAGGACGGCATTGCGGCCGCGTCCGATGTCCACAAAAGCGGCTTCCATGGAGGGCAGGACGTTCTGGACCTTGCCCAGGTAGACGTTGCCGATCAGGGAATCCTGCTGGGTCTTGGACACAAAGTGCTCGGCCAGGACACCGTCCTCGAGGACCGCGATCTGGATTCTGTCGTCGCGCTGGCGGACGATCATCTGACGGTCCACCGATTCACGGCGGGCCAGGAACTCAGCCTCCGTGATCACGGTACGGCGGCGGCCGGTGTCGCGGGATTCGCGGCGGCGCTGCTTCTTGGCCTCCAGGCGGGTGGAGCCCTTAACGCTCGTCACCCGGTTGTTGACCACGGGCTCGCTGGCTGCACGGGGGGCGCGGACGCGGGTCACCGTGTTGGGCGGGTCGTCATCGCCGCCTCCGGTCAGTTCCAGGTCCTGGTCGCCGCGGCGGCGGCGCCGGCGACGGCGGGAGGTCACGCCGTCGTCCAGCTGGCCGGCCGCGTCGGAATCGTCTTCGTCCTGCTCATCGGAGCCGGCATCGTCACCGTCGCCGGTGTCGGTGGCGTCGCGGTCCAGGCGGCTGCGTCCCCGGCGGCCGCGGCTGCGGCGCCGGCGGCGGCTGGCGGAATCGTCCTGGTCGCCGTCCTCGGCGTCGTCCTCATCCGGCTCTTCAACGGCAGCAGCGGGGCGCACCACCGTGGTGAGGTCCGGGGCCTGGAAAAGAACGGAGGAACCGGCGCCGGGCTCCATAAACAGGGAACCGAAGGCGGACAGCGATGCCGTGGCGGAATCGTCGGAGCCCTGCGCAGCGGGGGCTTCGAGAGGGGTGCTGAGGGGCGTTTCGTCGGGAGCCTGTGCGTCGGCTGCCGGAACCGGCCCGGCCGAGACGTGCGCGTTCAGGGCTTCTTCGGCGACCTCGGGAGCCTCGAGGGTGGGCTCCGCGAGGACGGGCTCCGCCACAACCGGCTCCGCTATGGCCGGAGCTGCTGCCGCGGGGGCGACGGATTCGGTGGCCGGGGCCTGCGCGGCCGGCTCGGTGGCTGGTGCGGAAGTCTTCCGGGTGGCTACCCGGCGGCGGCGCACCGGCTTGGTTTCCGGTTCCGCCTCCGTCGCGGCAGGCGCCGGCTCAGCTGCGGCGGCTGGTGCGGCTGCGGGGATGTCTGCCAGCGGGGCGGCGTCCTCGGCGAAGGCCGGCAGCGGCTCGGCTGCCTCGGGCTTCTTGCGGGCGCGGGTCCGGCGGACCGGAGCCTTGGTTTCCGCTGCGGCCGGCGTGTCGGAACCCGGGGCGGCCGTTGTGGCACCTTCTTCGGCTCCTGCAGTGCCGGCGTCGGCGGTGTCTGCCGCGGCCTTGGGGGCAACCTTGCGGCGGGTCCGGGTTGCTTTCTTCGGCGCTGTGGCGGCTTCGCCTGCCGCAGCATCTTCAGTAACGGCTGAAACCTGTTCATTTTCCATATGTGGCAACTCCTGCCCCTGACGTACCGCCACATCCGGCACCCATTGGGGCATATATTGTCAAAACCCGCGGGCGTTGACAGAAGTCAAGTGGATACCTCCAGGTTCGCACCGGCGTTGGGGTGCGGCAGCCCGTGGAGGCCGGCGGGATGTTCTGAAAACCCGTTGCTCTCCTCGAGACAACCAGGTGCCGCTCAATGGCGTCGCGGGAACCTGGTCCGGAAGCACCGAACCGTACCCTGCGCATCATTGGCGGTCTTGGGAACAAGCCACCGGACCGGAGTGCCGAATGTGGATCGGCTTCCAGCCATGACCATTCTCTCATACGCCGGGTAAATCATGGCGGAGGCCGGTCCGTCCGTCCGCCGGACCTGAAGGGGCCTGCCAGCAGGCGGCGTTACAATCGGGCAAGGAGCACCCCCACGAAAAGGACGCATACCGATGCCCAGCATTTCACCACTCAGCGGCGGTCAGGCCACAGACCGGGATCCGGACCGCAAACCCGGCCGCACCCCGTCGGTGCCCACCATGACCCGCGACCGGCCGTTCGCGTGGCTGCTGGTCATCACCGGCGCCATCGGCTGGCTGGCATCAGGGACCCTGGTCCTGGAGAAGCTGGCGGTCCTGCAGGATCCCAACCACACCACGGTGTGCGATGTTAACCCGTGGATTTCCTGCGGCCAGGTCATGACCACGTGGCAAAGCTCGCTGTTCGGCTTCCCCAACATGTTCATTGGTATCGTCGCCTTCGCCGTGATCATCACCACGGGCATGGGGCTGCTGTCCGGGGCGAAATTCTCCCGCTGGTACTGGCTGGGCCTGCAGGCAGGCGTCACCCTGGGCTTCGCGTTTGTGGTGTGGCTCTGGTCCCAGGCCCTGTACGACATCCACATCCTGTGCCCGCTGTGCATGATCGTGTGGGCTGCCATGATCCCGCTGACCGTCTGGGTCACCGCCAGGAACGTCACGCACGCTGTGATCCGCCTGCCCGCGGGCGCCGCACGGATCCTGGGTGAGTCCGGCTGGATCATCACCGCCCTGCTGTACGTGGCGGTTGCCGCCACCATCTTCTTCGCCTTCATCCAGGTGTTCGCCGGAACCTCAGGCTACTAGCCCGGCGTTCACCCACCGCACCCGTCCTCTCCTGCGCGAGATGACACTTAAGGCCAATGTTCCTCGGGAACATTGGCCTTAAGTGTCATCTCGCGGGACGGGCAGGTGGGGACTTAGAACCAGATCGCGATTTCCCGCTCGGCTGACTCGGGCGAATCGGAGCCGTGCACCAGGTTCTGCTGGACCTTCAGGCCCCAGTCCCGGCCGAAGTCGCCACGGATGGTGCCGGGGGCCGCGGTGGTGGGATCGGTGGTGCCCGCCAGTGAGCGGAAGCCCTCAATGACGCGGTGGCCTTCGAAGATGGCCGCCACAACGGGGCCGCTGAGCATAAATTCCACGAGCGGCTCGTAGAAGGGCTTGCCCACGTGCTCCTCATAGTGCTGCTCCAGGAGTTCGCGGGTGGCTTCGACCTTCTTCAGCTCCAGCAGGGTGTATCCCTTGGCTTCGATCCGGGCCAGGACGGCGCCGGTCAGGTTACGGGCGACGCCGTCGGGCTTGATCAGGACGAGGGTGCGCTCTGTAGTCACAACTGCTCCAATGCGTTGGTGGGGGTTTCGGGATAAGTCTACGGGGACTGCGGCGGGCTGGATCCGGCGGCCTGGTCCGGGTGGGCTGTTTCCCATTCGGCCTGGTCGCGCGCCCGTTGGGCTGCTTCCCGGTCCAGCCGGGTGCCGGTCCGGATCCCGTACCACCAGGCAAGCGCAAAGAGCACGCCTACCAGGAACATGGCGGGCTCGAAGATTCCCGTCAGGATCAGGACCAGCTGGAGGACCCAGCCCAATCCGATGCCCCAGGGTTTGCGCAGGACAGCGCAGGCCAGGATCATCACCACGCTCAGGCCGATGCCCACGCCCAGGATGAGGCCGGGGGCGAACTCCGCCCGCCGCAGGCCGAATACGGCCAGGGTGGCGAAGAACATCACAAACGCTTCCAGGAGCAGGACCGTGGAAGCGAACATCACCTTGGTGGACCGGCGTTTTTTGGGCATGCCCGGGCGCCAGTCGCGCTGCGCCTTGGTCAGCTTGGCCACCGCTAAGCCTCCGTCTTCCCGAGCAGGATCCGCGCTTCAGCCACCAACGTGATGGAGCCGGTCACCAGGACGGCGCCGGACAGGTCATCGTTGGCTTCGGCGCGTTCGACTGCCCATTCGATGGCGTCGTCCAGCTTTTCGGCCACATGCACGTTGTCTTCACCGAAGCCCATTTCGATGGCCAGCTCGGCGAGTTCGGCTGCGGGAACCGCACGCGGGGAGTTTGATTGCGTGAAGCAGAATTCCTCGGCTTCCCCGCCCAGGGACTCCTTGAGCTGGCGGAGGATCTCCTCGGCGTCCTTTTCCTTGAGCACACCCACCACCGGAACCAGCCGGGTGAAGGTGAAGGCTTCCTGGATGGCAGCGGCGGACGCCTTGATGCCGTCCGGGTTGTGCGCAGCGTCCACGATGATGGTGGGCGCGGTGCGCACCACTTCCAGCCGGCCCGGCGACGTGACAGCGGCGAAGCCTTCCTGCAGGACCTCGAAGTCGAGCTCCTTTTCCCCGCCGAAGAACGCCTCCAGCGCGGCGACGGCCACCGCTGCGTTCTGCGCCTGGTGCGCCCCGTGCAGCGGGACCAGCAGGTCCGGGTACCGGCCGGCGATGCCCTGGACGGTGACCATCTGGCCGCCCACAGCAACGGTGCGGTCCTCAACGCCGAACTCCACGCCCTCGAACCGGAACGGAACGCCGGTGTCGCGGGCCTTTTCCAGCAGGACCTGGGCTGCGTCCAACGGCTGGGCGGCGCTGATGAGGTAGCCGTTGGGCTTGATGATGCCGGCCTTTTCCAGGGCGATGTCGCCGGTGGTGTCGCCCAGCAGGTCGGTGTGGTCCAGTGAGATCGGCGTGATCACGGCGACCTGGCCGTCGCCCACGTTCGTGGCGTCGGTAATGCCGCCCAGGCCAACTTCGATGACGGCCACGTTGACGGGCTGGTCGGCGAAGATGGCGAAGCCCAGGATGGTGAGGCATTCGAAGTAGGTCAACCGCGGCTGGTTGTCTGCTTCCAACTCGGCGTCCACGATTTCCAGGTACGGCCTGATTTCGTCCCAGATCCGGACGAAGGTCTCATCGGGGACGGGGTGCCCGTCGATACTGATCCGTTCGGTGACCTTGGTCAGATGGGGGCTGGTGTAGCGGCCGGTGCTCAGGCCGTGGGCCCGCAGCACGGATTCGATCATCCGCGCCGTGGAGGTTTTGCCGTTGGTGCCGGTCACATGGATGATCGGGTACGCCTTATTGGGCTCCCCCAGGACGTCCATGGCCCGGAACAGCGGCGCAAGCCGGGGTTCCATCTTGTTCTCGGGCGCACGGCCCAGCAGTTCGGCGTAAACGCTCTCTACGGAAAATTC
>NZ_LMOL01000006.1:91429-108712 GCF_001424565.1 Arthrobacter sp. Leaf141 | reverse complement strand
TCTGCCGTGAGGTCCACGGTGAGGGTCTCGCCCTTGACCAGTTCGGCGTTGGCCAACAGCGCATCCACGACGCGCTGCGGTGCGGACACCGCGGTCCGGATCCGGTCGCTGACATTAAGTCCGGCGTCCTTCCGGGCCTGCTGGATGGCGCGGACCATGTCCCTTGCCAGCCCTTCGGCTTCCAGTTCCGGCGTGACCTCGGTGTTCAGCACCACAAAACCGCCGCCGGGCAGGACCGCCACGGCGGAAGTTGCTGCCGCGCCGCCGTCGGCCGTTGCCACCACGGTTTCGAGCGTGTACTCGTGCGGCTCAAGGGCCAGGCCACCTGCCACCACCAGACCCGCCGCGTCTACTGACCAGTCGCCGGACTTGGCGCCCTTGATGGCCACCTGGACGTTTTTGCCCAGCCGCGGACCGGCTGCCCTGGCGTTGACCACCAGTTTCTGCTCGATTCCGAATTCCTGCGGTGAGGCGTCGGCAGCGTCGAGGACCCGGACGGAGCGGAGGTTCAGTTCATCGGCCACCACACCGGCGAATCCTGCGAGGGCGCCGGCGCCGGGCGCCACCACCGTCAGTTCCTGCAGGGGCAGCCGGACACGGAGGTTCGCCGCTTTCCGCAGGGATGAGCCGGTGGAACAGATCTGCTGGACCCGGTCCATCGCTTCGACCAGCGAAGGGTTGGCCGGGAACAGGGCGGCATCCGGCCAGTCGGCCAGGTGCACGGAGCGCCCACCGGTGAGGCCCCGCCAGATTTCCTCGGATACAAGGGGCAGCAGCGACGCGGCTGCCCGGGACACGGTTTCCAGGGCGGTGAACAAGGCGTCAAACGCGTCCTGGTCCTCGTCGAAGAACCGCTGGCGGCTGCGGCGGACGTACCAGTTGGTCAGCATGTCGAGGTAGCTGCGGAGCTCGTCGCAGGCACCGGAGATGTCGTAGGTGTCCAGCTGCGCCGTCATGTTCCGGACCAGCTCGCCGGTGTTGGCCAGCAGGTAGGTGTCCAGCGTGTCGGTGTAGCCGTCGTACCGGAGCTTCGCGTCGTAGCCGGCGCCGGCGCCTGCTGCGTTGGTGTAGAGCGTGAAGAAGCTGTAGACGTTCCAGAGGGGCAGGATGACCTGCCGGACGCCGTCGCGGATTCCCTGCTCGGTGACCACCAGGTTGCCGCCGCGGAGGATGGGGCTGGACATCAGGAACCAGCGCATCGCGTCGGATCCGTCGCGGTCCAGGACCTCTGACACGTCAGGGTAGTTCCGCAGGCTCTTGGACATTTTCTGTCCGTCCGAGCCGAGCACAATGCCGTGGCTGATGACGTTGCGGAAGGCCGGCCGGTCAAACAGGGCGGTGGAAAGGATGTGCAGCATGTAGAACCAGCCGCGCGTCTGGCCGATGTACTCGACGATGAAGTCGGCCGGGTTGTGCGTGTCGAACCAGGCTTCATTCTCGAACGGGTAGTGGACCTGCCCGTAGGGCATGGAGCCGGAGTCGAACCAGACGTCCAGGACGTCCTCAACACGGCGCATAACGGACTGGCCCTGCTCCGGGGTGCGGGGATCGTCCGGGTTGGGCCGGGTCAGTTCGTCGATGAACGGGCGGTGCAGGTCAACCTGGCCGTCCTTGTTCAAGGGCAGCCGGCCGAAGTCGGCCTCGATCTCGGCGAGGGAACCGTAGACGTCGGTGCGCGGGTATTCGGGATCCGTGGACTGCCAGACGGGGATGGGGCTGCCCCAGTAGCGGTTACGGCTGATGGACCAGTCACGGGCGTTGGCCAGCCATTTGCCGAACTGGCCGTCCTTGACGTTGCCGGGGATCCAGTTGATGTCCTGGTTCAGTTCGGACATCCGGTCCTTGAACTGGGTCACCTCCACGTACCAGGACGACACCGCCCGGTAGATCAGGGGGTTGCGGCAGCGCCAGCAGTGCGGGTAGCTGTGCTCGTAGCTGGCCTGGCGGACCAGGCGGCCCTGGGCGCGCAGCACCTGGGTGATTGGCTTGTTGGCTTCGAAAACCTGCAGGCCCACGATGGCGTCCAGGTCGCCGCCGCGGAACAGGGGCAGGAATTTGGCGCCCTCATCCACGGAGAGGACCACCGGGATGCCGGCCTCTTCGCAGACTTTCTGGTCGTCCTCACCGTAGGCAGGAGCCTGGTGGACAATGCCGGTGCCGTCGGTGGTGGTGACGTAGTCCGCCACCAGGATGCGCCAGGCGTTCTCGGTGCCGTATTTTTCGGTGTCGCTGAAGTCATCCCACAGCGGCCGGTAGGCCAGCCCCGCCAGTTCGGCGCCGGTGTGGGTGGACACCACGGCCGCCTGCGCGGCCTCGTGGTTTTCGTAGCCAAGGTCCTTGGCGTAAGCGCCCACCAGGTCCGCGGCCAGCAGGAAGCTGCCCGACACGGGGGCGTCCGGAGCGGCGGCCTTGATGCCGTTGGGGCCGGCCGGCAGGACGGCATACGTGATGGCAGGGCCGACGGCGAGCGCGGCGTTGGTGGGCAGGGTCCAGGGGGTGGTGGTCCACGCAAGGGCCTGGACGCCGTCGAGCGCGCGGGAAAGGGCGGACTCCCCCGCAAGGATGGGGAACGTGACGGTGACGGTCTGGTCCTGGCGGTTTTTGTAGACGTCGTCGTCCATCCGCAGCTCATGGTTGGAGAGGGGCGTCTCGTCTTTCCAGCAGTACGGCAGGACGCGGTAGCCGTTGTAGGTCAGGCCCTTTTCGTGCAGCTGCTTGAAGGCCCAAAGGACAGACTCCATGTACTCCACGTTGAGCGTTTTGTAGTCGTTGTCGAAGTCCACCCAGCGGGCCTGGCGGGTCACGTAGTTGCGCCATTCATCGGCGTACTTCATCACGGAGGCCCGGCAGGCGTCGTTGAACTTGTCGATGCCCATGGCTTCGATCTGGGTTTTGTCGGTCATACCGAGCTGTTTCATGGCTTCGAGTTCGGCCGGCAGCCCGTGGGTGTCCCAGCCGAAGCGGCGCTCCACCCGCCTACCGCGCTGTGTCTGGTAGCGGCCCACCAGGTCCTTGGCGTACCCGGTGAGGAGGTGGCCGTAGTGCGGCAGGCCGTTGGCAAAGGGCGGGCCGTCGTAGAAAACGAATTCGTTGCTGCCCGGTGCGCCGCCGGGGACGTCGGCGCTGCGCGCATCGATGCTGGCCTGGAAGGTGCCGTCCTGCTCCCAGTACTTCAGGATCCGCTCTTCGACCTCCGGGAACTTCACGGACGCGGACACGCCTGCACTGCCGTTGCTGCTGACGGCTGAGGCCTTGGGGTAATTCGTCATTCTCGACATCCTGGGTTGAGCGTGGCGAGCCGCCGGCAGTCGCCGGGCGGTTCCGTTCAGGATGCGAGGACGGCTGGCGCACGGCCTGAAGACTGTGCGTGAACCGCGGTACCACCTCACTTACCGGCGCAGCCTGTTCCCTGGGGAACAGCCGGAGCGCCGGCCACTCATTACTGCTGTGACGGGCTTACCCGTCCGGTTCTACCGGCGCTGCCAACCCGAACCGGGCCGGTTGCGCGTTCTTCCGGAAGCTCACCGGTGATTGCCGGGTCATAGCCGTTGCCCAGTCTACTATTCCTGCCGCATCCGTGGCCATTTCCCGGACCGCTGGCGCAAGATTGCCGCAATTCTCCGGGATCGTGGGCAATTGTGGACAAATATTGGGCCATGCAGACGTTTGGGTCCCCGCTGCCCTCGCCGGGGAAACCGCTGCCTGCAGTCCTGGGCTGGTCATCCGCCACGGCAGCCGCCGGCGCGGTGCTGTTTGGCCTGCCGGGCGCGCTCCTCCTGGGGGTGCGGCTCTTTCCCTGGGAGGTGGGCACGCCGTGGATCCAGCTGGTCTCGGCGCTGCCCGCCACGCTGCCCTTCACCGCGGCTGCCCTGGGCCTGGCGCTGCTGGCGGTGTGGACAGGCACAAGGCGCCACCACCGGGCCGGCGGCCAGCTTGTCCTGGCCCTCCTGCTGGCTGCCCTGCTGATGGCCCAGTCAGCCCTTGTCCTGCCCCGGGCCATCCCGGCAACCCGGGCGGCCCGCCCGGTGCAGATTGCCGGGCCGGGACCCGGACCTGGCTTTCGGGTGATGACCCTCAATGTCGGCGAGTCAGGGGTGGACGCCGCCCGGCTCCTGGCAGAAGCCCGGAACCGGGAGGTAGACATCCTGGCCCTTCCGGAACTGGCGCCGCAGGGCCTGGAAGCCCTGGTGGAAGCGGGTGTGGCTGACCTGTTCCCCTACCGGTCAGTGGACGTTGACTGGGTGGGGGTGGGCAGCGGATTGTTTTCGAAGTACGCCATGGAACCCCGCCGGCGGGTCCCGGGAACGGAATTCCATCAAAGCCGGGCAGTGGCCTCAATCCCCGGAACGGATGCCCCGGTGAAGCTGACCGCCGTCCACGTCCAGTCACCGCGCCCTGGGCTCATCTGGAACTGGCGGCAGGAGCTGCGCCAGTTGGGGACCTTGCCAGCGCAGGGGCCGGCCGGTACCACCGTACTGCTGGGCGATTTCAATTCCAGCGCCGACCACCGTGAGTTCCGGGCCTTGCTGGCTGGCGGGCTCACGGACGCAGCCCACGCCGTGGGCAAGGGCCTGGCGCCTACCTGGCCGGTGAACTCGGAGGTGCCACCGTTCGTCGCCGTGGACCACATCCTGGTCAGTGCCGGGGTGAAGGTGACAGACGTCGAGAGCTTCATCCTTCCCGGCACCGACCACGCCGGCCTGGTGGCGGATCTGGTGCTGCCGGCCCCCTGATCCGCCCGTGGCCACTGTAAGCACAGCGGTCGGCTCAGCCTTTGCGGATCAGTTTGTGGTTTGCCGCCTGGGCGACGGGGCGGATGACGATCTGGTCCAGGTTCACATGGTGCGGCGCGCTGACGGCATACCGGACCACGTCAGCCACATCGTCGGCGGTGAGCGGCTTTTCCACGCCCTGGTAGACCTTGGCTGCGGCAGCCTCGCCGCCGAGCCGGTTGAGGGCAAACTCCTCGGTGTAGACCAGCCCAGGGGCCACCTCGATCACGCGGACGTTGTGCTCAGCCTCCTCGAGGCGCAGGGCCCCGGTCATGGCGTGCTGGGCAAACTTGGCCGCGTTGTAGCCGCCACCACCCTCGTATGCCACCAGCCCGGCAGTGGACGTCAGGTTCAGCACCGTTCCCTCCCCCGTGGCCCGGAGCATGGGCAAGAAGGCGCGGGTGAGTTTCATGGTGCCCACCACGTTCACCTGGTACATCCATTCCCAGTCTTCCGTGCCCGCGTCGGCAATGCGGTCCGCCCCCCGGGCGCCGCCTGCGATGTTGATCAAGGTATCGATGCCCCCGGCAGCGGTGACATGGGCAACCAGCCGGGACACGTCGTCGTCCGCGGTGATGTCCGCGGGAACGGCGATGGCGCCGGTGGCGTCCTGGAGCGCCGCCAGCCGGTCAGCGCGGCGGGCCACGGCGAAAACCGTCCAGCCCTGTGCGCGGAGGGCGCGGACTGTCGCCTCGCCGATTCCCGTGCTGGCACCGGTCACTAGGGCTGCCCTGTTCTGTGATTCGTCAGTCATGGCACCACCCTAACGGGGGCCCGCAAAAGTGTGTCGCCCGATGAACCGGGCCCGCTGCCGCCCGGCGGCCGGCGCAACGCCGCTCCGTTCCGGGCAAGCGTGGAACAATTGGCACATGGCTGAAGATAAACAGGGTACAGACACGCCCACCACCGCGCCCATCAACGTTCCGGACAAGCCGGCCCTCGAAGGCCTCGAAGCTGCCCTCACGCAGCGCTGGCTCACCGAAGGAACCTACAAGTTCAACCCCGACACCACCCGGGAGCAGGTCTACTCGATCGACACTCCCCCACCCACGGCCTCCGGTTCCCTGCACGTGGGCCACATGTTCTCCTACACCCAGACCGACGTCCTGGCCCGCTACCAGCGGATGACCGGAAAAAACGTGTTCTACCCCATGGGCTGGGACGACAACGGCCTGCCCACCGAACGCCGCGTGCAGAACTACTACGGCGTCCGCTGCGACCCGGCCATTCCGTACAACGCCGGGTACCGCCCGCCGGCCGAGCCCGCCAAAAACCAGCGCGACTTCGACGTTGTCTCGCGCCGCAACTTCATCGAACTGTGCGAGGAACTGGCAGTTGAGGATGAGAAGGTCTTCGAGAACCTCTTCCAGACCCTGGGCCTGTCCGTGGACTGGAACCTGACCTACCGCACCATCGATGACAACTCCCGGGCAGTGTCCCAGCGCGCCTTCCTGGCCAACCTCACCAACGGCGACGCCTACATGGCCGAGGCACCCACCCTGTGGGACGTCACGTTCCGCACCGCAGTGGCCCAGGCCGAGCTTGAGGACCGCGAAGTTGCCGGCGCCTACTACCGCTACCCCTTCTTCACCGAAGACGGCGACAAAATCTACATCGAGACCACCCGCCCCGAGCTCCTGGCTGCCTGCGCCGCCCTGGTGGCCAACCCCGACGACGAACGGTACCAGCCGCTGTTCGGCAAGAAGGTCACGTCCCCGGTCTTCGGCGTCGAGGTAGAAGTCCGCCCGCACCCGCTGGCCAAGGCCGACAAGGGTTCCGGCATCGCCATGGTGTGTACCTTCGGTGACCTGACCGACGTCACCTGGTGGCGTGAACTGCAGCTGCCCACCCGGGCCATCGTGGGCCGCGACGGCCGCATCATCGGCGACACCCCTGAGTGGATCACCACCCCGGGCGGGAGGGAGGCCTTCGAAAAGATTGCCGGCAAGACGGTCTTCAGCGCCAAGGAAGGCGTAGTGGAACTGCTCACCGCAGCCGGCCTGCTGGACGGCGAACCCAAAAAGATCATGCACCCGGTGAATTTCTTCGAAAAGGGCGACAAGCCCCTCGAAGTGGTCACCTCCCGCCAGTGGTACATCCGCAACGGCGGCCGCGATGCCGACCGCCGCGAACGACTGATCGGCCGCGGGCAGGACATCGACTTCCACCCGGCATTTATGCGCTCCCGCTACGAGAACTGGATCTCCGGGCTGAACGGTGACTGGCTGGTATCCCGCCAGCGGTTCTTCGGCGTGCCGATCCCCGTCTGGTACCCGCTGGACGCGGACGGCAACCCGGACTACGACGCGCCCATCCTGCCGGCCGATGCGCAGCTCCCGGTGGATCCCGCCGCGGACGCCGCGCCGGGCTACCGGGAAGACCAGCGCGACATTGCCGGCGGCTTCACCGGCGACGCCGACGTGCTGGACACTTGGGCAACCTCATCGCTCACCCCGCAGATTGTGGGTGGCTGGAGCCGGGACGAGGACCTCCTGGCCAAGGTGTACCCGTTTGATCTCCGCCCGCAGGGCCACGACATCATCCGGACCTGGCTGTTCTCTTCGGCCGTCCGCGCGGACGCGCTGCACAACACGGCACCGTGGAAGCACGCGGCGATCTCCGGCTGGATCCTGGACCCGGACCGCAAAAAGATGTCCAAGTCCAAGGGCAACGTGGTGGTTCCCACCGACGTCCTGAACGACTACGGCTCGGACGCGGTCCGCTACTGGGCCGCCTCCGCCAAGCTTGGCGCGGACACGGCCTACGAAATTGCGCAGATGAAGATCGGCCGCCGCCTGGCCATCAAGCTGCTCAACGCCTCCAAGTTCGTCCTGAACCTGGGTGCCACGGAGGACTCCGTCATTACCGGTGACCTGTCCGTCCTGTCCAACCCCCTGGACCGGGCCCTGCTGGCGCAGCTTGCCGCCGTGGTGGAGCAGTCCACCAAGGCCTTCGACAACTACGACTACGCCCGCGCCCTGCAGATCACCGAAAGCTTTTTCTGGCAGTTCACGGACGATTATGTGGAGCTCATCAAGGACCGTGCCTACGGTGCAGCCGGCGAAACCGAACAGGCTTCCGTGCTCGCGGCGCTGGCCACCACGCTGGACACCCTCCTGCGGCTCTTCGCACCGTTCCTGCCGTTCGCCACAGAAGAGGTCTGGGGCTGGTGGCGCACCGGCTCCGTGCACCGCGCACAGTGGCCGGCCGCACTGGACGTTCCCGGCGGGGACACCACCATGCTTGCCACGGTAGGGGTCGCGCTCAGCGGCGTCCGCAAGGCCAAGTCGGAGGCCAAGGTCAAGCAGCGCACGGAAGTACTCGCTGCCACGATCTCCGCCTCCGCAGCGCTGACCGCCCAGCTGGAAGCCGGCCTGCAGGACCTCAAGGCAGCCTCCAACGCCCGCGACATCACGCTGGTGGTTGGTGACGGCGAGCTCACGGTCACCGACGTGGAGCTGGCGCCCACCGAGGAGCCCGCCAAGGCCTGAGCCGGTTCATTCCGGGTATTTCCGGGCAAAGGGGAAGCCCCATCAGCGTTTTGCCGTTGGTGGGGCTTCGACTTTTCGGCCATCCCGTGACGCTTGATGGTCTGGCAGGACCCGCCGATTTCCAGGTCTTCCTGCCACGTCACTGGCAGCTTACATCCGGCTGTGCCAAGGGCTGCGTCAGATGCATATCACTGGATCTTTGGTTCCTGCGTCCTCCCTCTTTCGAAGGTGGTACCTGCAATTGTGATCCTGCCCTGGACCAATGGCAAGGGCCCCGGCAGAACTACATGAGAGTAGTTTTGCCGGGGCCCTTGTGCCCCAACTGACTCGCAGTTGTTGTCGTTATGAGGGCTCAAAACGACAACAACTGCGAGTCAGTTGGGGTGGCGGTGGTTTAGCCGAACTGCGGGTCTTCCGTGCGGCTGCGCTTCAGTTCGAAGAAGTAGGGGAAGCCTGCCAGCGCGGTGGTGGCGTCCCAGAGTTTCCCGGCGTCCTCGCCACGCGGGATGCGGGTAAGGACAGGGCCGAAGAACGCGGTGCCGTTGAAGGCCACCACGGGGGTGCCAACGTCCTGGCCCACCAGGGAGATGCCCTTTTCGTGGCTGGCGCGGAGTTTGTCGTCGTGGGCGTCGGTATCCGCAGCGTCAGCCAGGCCGGCCGGGAGGCCGCATTCGGCCAGCGCCTTGGTGATGACCAGGGAGCGGTCCTTCTCCCCACCTTCGTGGATCAGCGTTCCCATGGCATCGTAAAGGGCCTTGACCACGGATTCGCCGTGGGCTTCCCGGGCCGCAATAATGACCCGGACCATTCCCCACGCGTTGTCCATGGACGCCCGGTACTTGGGGTCCAGGTCCCGGCCCTCGTTCAGGACGGCAAGGCTCATCACGTGCCATTTAGTTTCGATGTTGCGGACGGCTTCGACTTCGCCGATCCAGCGCGAGGTGATCCAGGCAAACGGGCACAGCGGATCGAACCAGAAGTCGGCAGTGTTTTTGGCGGATTCAGTCATGGGAAGGTCCTTCAGTAACGGGCGGCTGCGCAGGGGGCAGCCACAACTGATGTGGGGGGTTGAACCGGTCAGGCGGACTTGCGGCGTTTGGTGACGTGTTGGATGAGGGTTGGCTCGGCGCCCTTCAGAACAACGTCAGCGGTGATCACCACGCTGGCTACGTCCTCCCGGCTTGGAAGATCGAACATCACGGGCAGGAGGACTTCCTCCATGATGGCCCGCAGGCCGCGGGCGCCGGTGCCCCGGTCCAGGGCCTGGTCCGCGATGGCATCCAGGGCGGCGTCGTCGAACACCAGTTCGGCGCCGTCAATCTGGAACATTTTCTGGTACTGCTTCACCAGGGCGTTTTTGGGTGTGGAAAGGATCTGGATCAGGGCGTCCCGGTCGAGGTTGGAGACCGTGGTGATCACGGGGAGGCGGCCGATGAATTCGGGGATCAGGCCGAACTTCAGCAGGTCCTCCGGCATGACCTCACCGTAGGAATCGATTTTTTTGCTGGCTTCGTTCAGTGGGGCGCCGAAGCCGATGCCCTTGCGGCCGGAGCGTGAGCCGATGATCTCTTCAAGGCCGGCAAACGCGCCGGCAACAATAAAGAGGACGTTGGTGGTGTCGATCTGGATAAATTCCTGGTGCGGGTGCTTCCGGCCGCCCTGCGGCGGAACGGACGCAACGGTGCCCTCCAGGATTTTCAGCAGGGCCTGCTGGACGCCTTCACCGGACACGTCCCGGGTGATGGACGGGTTTTCGCTCTTGCGCGAGATCTTGTCGATTTCGTCGATGTAGATGATGCCCTGCTCGGCCTTTTTGACGTCGTAATCGGCGGCCTGGATGAGTTTCAGGAGGATGTTCTCGACGTCCTCGCCCACGTAACCGGCCTCGGTAAGCGCAGTGGCGTCCGCGACGGCGAACGGGACGTTCAGCCGGCGGGCCAGGGTCTGGGCGAGGTAGGTCTTCCCGCAGCCGGTGGGCCCGATGAGGAGGATGTTGGACTTGGCGATCTCAACGTCGTCGTGGTGCCCGCCTTCGGCGAGGCTTCCGGCCTTCGGGGCGTGGCCCGACTGGATCCGCTTGTAGTGGTTGTAAACGGCGACGGCGAGGGAACGTTTGGCGGGTTCCTGGCCGATGACGTATTCCTGCAGGAAGTCGAAGATCTCACGGGGTTTCGGTAGCTCGAAACTGCCCAGGTCTGCGACTTCGGCCAGTTCCTCTTCGATGATTTCATTGCAGAGTTCAATGCATTCATCGCAGATGTAGACACCTGGCCCGGCAATGAGCTTGCGCACCTGCTTCTGGCTCTTTCCGCAGAAAGAACACTTCAGCAGATCCGTGCTCTCGCCAATCCGAGCCATATGGAAACCCCTTTTAGAATCTTGCTGCCGGGCAGCCTTGCGCCGATGCTGGAATCTTCACCACCCGGCCTGGCCGGTGTGACACCTTCCACTCTAGGTCACATTCGGTCCCAAAGGGTGGAAGGCAAAGGCCGGTGGGGCCAAATGACGGCGGTCCCACCGGCCTTGGGCCGAACTGCTACCTGGTAATTGCCTGTGCCTTGATCTTTCGCGAGTCAAGGACCTGGTCGATCAATCCGTAGGCCTGCGCCTCGGCTGCGGTCAGGATCTTGTCGCGCTCGATGTCGTTGTTGACCTGTTCGGAGGTCCGGCCCGAGTGGTGGGCCAGGGTGTCCTCAAGCCAGGAGCGCATCCGCATCACTTCGGCAGCCTGGATCTCGAGGTCCGAGGCCTGCCCGCCCTGCCCGCCGGACAGTGCCGGCTGGTGGATCAGGACGCGGGCGTTGGGCAGCGCCAGGCGCTTACCCGGGGTGCCCGCCGCAAGCAGGACCGCTGCGGCACTGGCGGCCTGGCCCAGGCAAACGGTCTGGATCTCGGGCCGGATGTACTGCATGGTGTCGTAGATGGCCGTCATGGCCGTGAACGATCCACCCGGGGAGTTGATGTACAGGGTGATGTCGCGGTCCGGGTCAGTGGACTCGAGCACCAGCAGCTGGGCCATGACGTCATCGGCGGAGGCGTCGTCAACCTGCACACCGAGGAAGATGATGCGGTCCTCAAAGAGCTTGGTGTAAGGGTCCTGGCGCTTGAAGCCGTAAGGGGTGCGCTCCTCGAACTGGGGCAGGACGTAACGGCTGGACGGAAGATTTCCGGCAGACCACCCGAAGTTGTAGTTCATGTTCATAGCTCCTGATCTGGCTTTCTGGATGCCGGTTAGTTCGAAGCGGCGGAGTCGCTGCCGCTGCCGCTGGCGGTTCCGCCGCCACCGGCCACGGATCCGGCGTGCGCCGCGATTTTGTCGAAGAAGCCATAGGCGAGGGCTTCGTCAGCGGTGAACCACTTGTCGCGGTCGTTGTCCTTGAGGATGGTTTCCACGCTCTGGCCGGTCTGGTCGGCTGTCAGTTCGGCCATGACCTTCTTCATGTGCAGGATCAGCTCCGCCTGGATCTTGATGTCCGATGCGGTACCGCCGATGCCGCCCGAGGGCTGGTGCATCAGGACACGTGCGTTGGGAGTGGCGTAGCGTTTCCCCTTGGTGCCGGAGGAGAGCAGGAACTGCCCCATGGAGGCTGCCAGGCCCGTGGCGACAGTAACGACGTCGTTCGGGATGAACTGCATGGTGTCGTAGATGGCCATGCCGGCCGTCACGGAGCCGCCGGGAGAGTTGATGTAAAGGTAGATGTCCTTTTCCGGGTTCTCGGCGGAGAGCAGCAGCAGCTGCGAGCAGATGGCGTTGGCGTTGTCGTCACGCACCTCCGAGCCGAGCCAGATGATCCGCTCCTTGAGGAGGCGGTTGTAGATGTAGCTATCCTGGGCTGCAGGATCGACGGTGGCCATCCGGGGTGCCTGTGGGTGCTGTGACATGTTTGCTTACCTCTCACTGGTGACGGTGACATCACTGAAAATCACTACTTGGACACTAACCCGTTTCAGCGGCGAATTGTTCGCGCACCGACGGCTGTTCGCTGACGGCGCACGATCGGCGAACCATGGGCTGCGTGGGGCTCTTTAACGCGAACGGCCCCCGGATCATTGATCCGGGGGCCGTTGGTTACAAGGTGCTGAAGGCTAGGCCTTGGCCGCTGCCTTCTCGTCTTCGGCGGGAGCTTCTGCAGCCTCGGCATCGGCGGTTACGGCCTCTGCTTCGTCAGCTGCGGGAGCTTCGTCTTCGCCGCCGGGGCGGACGAAGTCGCTCAGGTCAACGGTCTTGCCGTCGGTGTCGGTCACGGTGGCCTGACCGAGGACAACAGCCAGTGCCTTGCGGCGGCGGACCTCGGATACCATCATGGGGACCTGGCCGCTCTGATCAATGATCTGGGCGAACTGGTTCGGGTCCATGCCGTACTGGCTCGCGGTGGTGACGATGTAGTCGATCAGCTCGTTCTGGCTGACGTCCACTTCTTCCTTTTCGGCGATGGCGTCGAGGATGATTTCGTTCTGGAAGGCGCGGGCGGTGTTGACCCGGATCTCCTCGCGGTGCTCCTCGGTGTCATGCTCGCCTTCACCGTGGCCATTGCCCTCCTTGAAGTGGGCTTCGAGCTGCTCTTCGACGACCGAATCCGGCACGGGAACCTCAACGAGCTCAACGAGCTTGTCCAGGACCTTGTCGCGGGCTTCGACGCCCTGCTCAACAACCTTGGAGTCGGCAGCCTGCTTGGCGAGGTCCTCACGGAGCTCAACAAGGGTGTCGAACTCGGAGGCGAGCTGAGCGAAGTCGTCGTTTGCTTCGGGAAGTTCGCGTTCCTTGACGGCGGTCACAACAACCTTGACCTGCGCTGCTTCACCGGCGTGCTCGCCGCCCACCAGGGTGGTGTTGAAGATGGCGTCCTCGTCGGCGCTGAGGCCGGTGACGGCTTCGTCGAGGCCTTCGAGCATGGTGCCGGCGCCAACCTGGTAGGACAGGCCGGACGCGGTGTCCACGTCGTCGCCGTCGATGGTGGCGGTGATGTCGATGGTGAGGAAGTCGCCGTCAGCGGCGGGACGGTCCACGGACTTGAGCGTGCCGAAGCGGCCGCGCAGTTCGTCCAGGGCCTTGTCCACATCCTCGTCGGAGGACTCGGCCGCAGCAACCTCGACCGTGATGCCGGCGTAATCGGGCAGTTCAATCTCGGGGCGGACGTCAACCTCGGCGGCGAACTTCAGGCCGCCGTCGGTGGCGGTGGGGTCCGGAACCTCGGTGATTTCAACCTCGGGACGGCTCAGCGGGCGGATGCCGGATTCCTGCACGGCCGCCTGGTACCAGCCGTTGAGGCCATCATTGATGGCGGTTTCCAGGACGTAGCCGCGGCCGACGCGCTGGTCGATGAGCTTGGCGGGGACCTTGCCCTTACGGAAACCAGGAACCTGGATCTGCGAAGCAACGGTCTTGTAGGCCGAGTCGATGCTGGGCTTCAGTTCCTCGAAGGGGACCTCAACATTGAGCTTGACCCGCGTGGGGGTGAGGTTCTCGACAGCGCTCTTCACGGTCTAAGTACTCCTGGGGTTGGGGGATGGATTGTCAATCAAACGCATTTTTCTGTCCGGGCCTGGCGGTCCGGGCGGCAGAGTCGGGGTGACAGGATTTGAACCTGCGACTTCCTGCTCCCAAAGCAGGTGCTCTAGCCAAGCTGAGCTACACCCCGTAAGTGCACAGGCAAGTCTACGGTGATACGCGCCCAGTTTGCACATTTGACACGTAGGCCATCGATTAGGTTTAGTTGTATCCGGCTTGAACAGCCAGCCCGAAGATTCCCGCCCACGTATATAGTGGAATGGAGCTTCTTTCGGGGACGTAGCTTAATGGTAAAGCCTCAGTCTTCCAAACTGATTACGCGGGTTCGATTCCCGTCGTCCCCTCCAACAAAAAGGACCCCTCGCCTGAGGGGTCCTTTTGTATTTGGCGTGCCGTCAGGACTGCTGGCAGACCGGGCACCAGTACAGGTTGCGGCCCACCAGTTCGGCGGCCAGGACCACGGTCCCGCAGACCCTGCAGGGCAGCCCGTTGCGTTTGTAGACGTAGTGCGCGTCCGCCCGGACGGGAATGGCAGCGGTTTTCGCGGGCAGCGACAAGGTGTCGTCCGCGCTCCTGACCCGGCCGGTTTTTCCGTTCCGCCGGGTCCAGTATTTGGCGGCCGTGGTGATGATCCGGCCGTCCGCCACCCCGTCGGTCATGAGGCTGACGACGTCGCGCCACAGCTTGCGCGCGGCGGCGTCACTGAGCGACCCGCCGGGAAGGTAGGGGTCCAGCCGCTGCCGGAACAGCACCTCTGCCCGGTAGACGTTCCCCACCCCGGCGATGATCTTCTGGTCCATCAGGAGCGCGGCGATGGTGGGTTTCCGGCCGGCCAGGTTCGCGGCGAAGCGGCCCGCATCGCCGCGGAGGTTCCGCAGCGGGTCCGGGCCCAGCCGGTCCAGGACGGCCTGTACCTCCGCTTCGGTAATGGTTTCGCACGTCGTGGCGCCGCGGAGATCCGCCCAGCCGTGGGGGCCGGCCAGGCGGACCCGGACGGCCCCCACCGGAGCGGGCGGGCCTTCGTACGGCAGGCCGCCGTCGTCAGGGTCCGCCGTGGTTTCCCGCTCCCCCACCCTGCGGGGCGCACCGATGCTGGAAGCACCGGCGAAGCTGCTGTCCCCGCCGAAGCTCCACGCGCCGTACAGGCCCAGGTGCACGTGCAGCACCAGCGCGTTCCCGAAGTGCAGGAACAGGTGCTTGCCGTGGGCTTCGGCGGCAACCATGGTGTGGCCGTCAAGCAGCGCGGCGCCGGCGCTGAACCGGCCCTGGGGGCTGGTTACGGTCAGGGCCTGGCCAGTGAAGACGTCGCCGAACTGCCGGGCCAGGCGCCGGACTGAGTGCCCTTCCGGCACTAGTCGATGACCTCGCCGGTGGTTTCATAGGCCGCGATCTTGCCGATCCGGCGCACGTGGCGCTCGTCGTTGCTGAAGGGCTCGGCCAGGAACGCCTCGATGAGGGCGGTGGCTTCCTCGACCGTGTGCTGGCGGCCGCCCACAGCCACCACGTTGGCGTCGTTGTGTTCCCGGGCCAGGGTGGCCGTGGAATGGTTCCAGGCGAGGGCGGCCCGGACGCCCCGGACCTTGTTGGCGGCAATCTGCTCGCCGTTGCCGGAGCCGCCCAGCACGATGCCCAGCGCGTGGACGCCTGCTTCCTGGTCCGCCACAACGGCGCGGGCGGCGTTGATGCAGAAGGAGGGGTAGTCGTCCAGGGCGTCGTACTCCTTGGGTCCGTGGTCCACCACGTCGTAGCCCGTTGCGGTGAGGTGCTGGACCAGGTGGGCGCTGAGTTCCATGCCCGCGTGGTCGGTGGCAATGTGGACCCGCGGGAAGGCAGGAGTAGAAGTCACGAGCTTGAATCCGTTCGGTTTGGGGGCGCTGCGGCCGGCCCCGGGAGCAAGGGAACAACAGGACAAGAGTACTAGGACGGTGGTTGCCCGGCGGCGGATGTCGGTCCGCTCCGCCTGGCCCGTTCGGCCACCCGGGTGAGCACATCGGCCAGCCTGGCGGCGGTTGCCTGGCTGCCGCCGCTGACGGCCAGCCTGCCGCCGTCGGTTTTGCGGACGACGACGGCGGGTCCACTGCTGACGAGCAGGGCTGCGGTGCCGCCGTGGTGCCGGTAGCCCCACCCGCCGTAGTCGGCGGCTTTCAGGTCCGACGCGGCGGCGGTGGCGATGGCCCCCGCGGGGACGTCCATCACGGGTACCACGCCGGCCACCAGGACTTTCAGGCCGGCCCGGTCCGCGGTGACGCGGGCAAAGAGGAAAGCGGCCGCGAGGGCTGCAACCAGCACCAGGACGGCACCGAGCCAGGGGACGGCGATGGCAAGCAGGGCCGCCGGGAACAGGGAACCGATGCCGATCATCACAAAGACCGAGCTGCGGGCGTGCACCCAGAAGCGGATGGTGTCCGCCGCCAGCTCTGGATCCAGTTCGCGGGCGATCGCCGACTGCAGGGCACGGTCATCGTCCGGGGACCACTGCCGGTCCGCCTTGTAGACGAACGCCATGATGACGCCCAGTGCCACGGCGGCGCCGCTGCCGCTGGCCAGGACGATCGCGTCGACGTGGGAGTCGCGGGCGTCCGCCAGACCGGCCTGGCCCACCATTCCGGCGGCCAGGACCGTGGTGATGAACAGGGCGAGGAAGAGCCCGGCGCCCATCATGATGCGCCGCATCAGCACCGGCCTGTTCAGCGGCACGGCCTGGAGCAGAACCAGCCAGCCGCAGGCCACCACCAGGGCTGCCCCCCACCCCACGTAGGCGCCGAACGGCGCAAAGGAGGCGCCGCCGTCGGCCGTCCACCGGATGGCGAGCGGCTCCGGAAGGTCAGGCCGCAGCAAGGACGCGGACACCACAAAGGCAACGGCGAGGAGGACAGGGAACCCCAGCGCAAAGCGCAGCGCCTTGGCATCCACCGAATCCCGGAACTTTCCCATGTTCCAACGCTACTCCCGCCCTGGCCGCCCGAGGTCCCGGCCGGCGCGGCCGGTGGCTGTGACCGGCGCAACTTGCCATGGGGGCAGGCAGTGCAAGAATGATCAGTGCCAACGCCGGCCACCGCCGGCGGCACACCAACTTCTCTGGAGGACCACTTTGCCGGGCATGAACCTGACTCGCGCCGAAGCACGCGGCCGCGCTGACCTGATCACCGTCGATTCCTACGAGGTCAGCCTGGACCTGACCCGGGGCGGAGAGGTCTTCGGCAGCACCACCACCGTGGCGTTCGGGGCCGTTCCCGGCTCATCCACCTTCATCGACGCCGTTACCCGCACCGTGCACAGCGTGACCCTCAATGGCCGCAGCCTGGATCCCGCCACGGTCTCGGACGGCGTCCGGATCCAGCTGCCGGACCTGGCGGAGCGGAACGAGCTCACCGTGGTGGCCGATGCGCCGTACATGAACACCGGTGAAGGCCTGCACCGGTTTGTGGACCCCGTGGACGGCGAGGTGTACCTCTACACGCAGTTCGAGGTTCCCGATTCCCGCCGAATGTTTGCCGTGTTCGAACAGCCC
>NZ_LMOL01000006.1:43437-91402 GCF_001424565.1 Arthrobacter sp. Leaf141 | reverse complement strand
CCCCCACCCCGGCGCCCGCGCCCGCCGAGCCCGGCGACGACGGCGGAGCCCGGTCCGTGTGGACGTTCGCGCCCACCCCGCGGCTGTCCTCCTACGTCACAGCCCTGATCGCCGGGCCGTACCAGTCGGTCCGGTCCGAAGTGACCAGCTCCGACGGGCGGGTCATCCCGCTGGGTGTTTTCGCCCGGAAGTCCCTGATGCAGTACCTCGACGCGGAGAACATCTTTGAGCTCACCCGGCAGGGCTTCGGGTTCTTCGAGGCCCAGTTCGGTTGCCCCTACCCGTTCGAAAAGTATGACCAGCTGTTTGTGCCCGAGTTCAATGCGGGCGCCATGGAGAACGCCGGTGCGGTAACCATCCTGGAAGGCTACGTGTTCCGCGGCAAGGTCACCGGCGCCCAGGTGGAGCGCCGGGCCATCACCGTGCTGCACGAGCTGGCGCACATGTGGTTCGGCGACCTGGTGACCATGCGCTGGTGGAACGACCTGTGGCTCAACGAGTCCTTTGCCGAATACATGTCGCACCTGGCGGCGGTGGAAGCCACCTCCTTCACCAGTGCCTGGACCACGTTCGCGTCGGTGGAGAAGTCCTGGGCGTACCGCCAGGACCAGCTGCCAACCACCCACCCGATCTTCGCCGACATCAACGACCTGCAGGACGTGGAGGTGAACTTCGACGGGATCACCTACGCCAAGGGCGCCTCCGTGCTCCGGCAGCTGGTGGCCTGGGTTGGGCCGGAGCAGTTCATGGCCGGAGTGCGCGAATACTTCGCGAAGCATTCCTGGCAGAACACCGAGCTCAGCGACCTCATGGTGGAACTGGAAAAGGCCAGCGGCCGGGAACTGGACAGCTGGGGCAAGCAGTGGCTGGAAACTGCGGGCGTCAATACGCTCACCCCGGAACTGGACGTGGACGCCGACGGCACCATCACCTCCTTTGCCATTGCCCAGACTGCCGTTCCGGAGTGGCCCACCCTCCGCCCGCACCGGCTGGCCGTTGGCTTCTACAACCTCTCCGCCGCCGGAAAGCTGGAGCGGGTGCACCGCGAGGAACTGGACGTGGACGGCCCCCGCACCGAGGTGCCTGCCCTGGTGGGCCTGGCCCGTCCTGACCTGGTGCTGGTGAACGACGACGACCTGGCCTACGCGAAGGTCCGGCTGGATCCGGCGTCCCTGGCCACCGCCACGGCCCACCTCAAGGACTTCGCCCAGAGCCTGCCCCGGACCCTGGTGTGGAACTCGGCCTGGGACGCGGCCCGGGACGGCCAGACGCCGGCCCGGCAGTACGTGGGGCTGATCCTGGCGAACGTCGCCGCCGAAACCGATTCGTCGGTGATCCTGGTCCAGCTCCGCCAACTGGCGACGGCGCTGAACTTCTATGTTTCCGGGGATCACCGCGAAGCCACCACGGTGGCGGCGGCAGACACACTCTGGGACCTCGCGGGCAAAGCGCCCGGCGGCTCCGACGCCCAGCTGCAGTTCATCAAGGCTTTTGCGCTCCACGCCGGAAGCGCCACTCAGCTGGACACCGTGGCGGGGCTGCTGGCCGGTTCGGTCACGCTGGAAGGGCTCGCCGTTGACCAGGACCTGCGCTGGGAACTCGTGGCCTCGCTGGTGGCAGGCGGCCGGCTGGACCAGGACGGAATCGACGCCGAGCTGGCACGCGACAACACCGCCAGCGGGCAGAACGCCGCGGCGCTGGCCGGGGCCGCGATCCCCACGGCTGCGGCCAAGGCAGCAGCCTGGGAGTCGATTGTGGTCAAGGGCAGCCTGTCCAACGCCCTGCAGGGCTCGGCGGTGGCCGGGTTCATGCGGGTCCGGGACCGGTCCCTGCTCGAGCCGTACGCCGAAAAGTATTTCGAGGCTGTGCCGGGCATCGTCGAAAACCGGACCCACGCACTCGCCCAGCAGATCGTCGTCGGCCTCTACCCCGCCCTGCTGACAACGCAGGCCACCGTGGACCGGACGGACGCGTTCCTTGCCGGCCTTCCGGCGGAGGGCGCCGCGCTGCGCCGCATGATGCTGGAAAACCGCGACGCCGTGGCGCGTGCGCTGCGGGCCCGTGCCGCGGACGCCTGAAGGACAGGCCGTGAAGAATCTGCACGAGCACCACTACGCCCTCGCGGTCCAATGGACGGGCAACCTGGGGACCGGAACATCCGGGTACCGCGATTATTCGCGGGACCACAACGTGCTGATCCCCGGGCTGCCCGTCCTCAAGGGTTCGGCCGACCCCACGTTCCACGGGGACCGGGAGCGCTTTAATCCCGAGCAGCTGCTGCTGGCTGCCCTGGCGCAGTGCCACATGCTGTCCTTCCTGCATGTGGCGGTGCAGCACGGCGTGACGGTGCTGGATTACCGCGATGAGGCCACCGGGATGATGCGGCTGAACCGGGACGGCAGCGGCCAGTTCGAGTCCGTGACGCTGAACCCTCAGGTCACCGTGGCCGACGCCGGGCAGGCCGGGCTGGCGGAAACGCTGCACCATGAAGCCAATAAGGTGTGTTTCATCGCCCGGAGCGTCAACTTTCCGGTGCAGCACCGGCCGGTGACGCTGGTGGCCTAGGGGCCGTTCGTGAGGGCGCCGACCAGGCGGGCCTCGGTGGCGGGGCTGAGCCCCGCTTTCCGGGGCCGGTCCAGACCGCGGTGCCGCTCGTCCAGCAGCGTGTCTTCGACGGTCTCCTGCCAGGGCCGCAGCGTCAGGCCGGCCGCCTTCGCCGCGGTGTTGCTGCGTGCCATAAAGCCGTCGTTTCCTGGCGGGAGCCACAGCGGCAGGGAGTCCGGTCCGGCCCAGTACGCCACGCCTTCCGCGGCCAGGAACTCCACGTTAGCTTCCACTGTTCCGCCGCGGTGGCCGGCCGCCGCACGGGACGCCTCGATGTAGCTGCCGAAGGGGACGGCGTCCCCAATGGCATTGAGGGTTCCGGTGGTCCCCTGCTCCGCTGCCTGCAGGAGCCAGGCCGCCAGGTCCCGCGCGTCGATGATCTGGGTGGGGTGGGCGGCGATGGCCGGGACCAGGACGGGGCTGCCGCCCCGGGCGAACCTGCCCGGCCAGTAGCCGTACCGGTCAGTGCTGTCGCCCGGGCCACTGATCAGCCCGGCCCGGCACAGGTGGGCCCGGCCTTCCGTGGCTGCCAGGGTGGCTGCCTCGATGGCTGCCTTCGCCGCACCGTAGGTTTCCGGTGTGGCCTCCGCACCGGCAGGCAGGGACGGCAGCAGCGCGGCGTCCTCCGCCGCGCCCGGGACCGAGTTGTCGGCGTAGACGGAGCTGGTGGAGACGAAGGTCCAGTGTGCAGTCCGGCCGGCAAGGGCGGCCAGCGCGCCTTTCGCCAGGGCCGGGTCGCGGGCCACGTCGATGACGGCATCCCAGTCCTGCCGGGCGGCCCCGGCGTAGGCTTCCGCTCCCAGTGAACGGTCCGCTTTAAGCCAGGTGGCGCCGTCGGGCGGGATCCGCGTGGTTCCGCGGGCCAGGCAGGTGACACGGTGCCCCAGGGCCACCCCCTGCCGGACGATTTCTGCGGACAGGAAGGCGGTACCTCCCAGGACAAGAATGCGCATTGGTCCACCGTACGGCGCTACTGTTGAAAGGGAACAGACCCCCACCCCAAGGAGTATTTCCCGCTTATGGTCAGCATGATGTCCATCCTTCCCAACGCAGCCGCAGCGCCCGACGGCATCAGCTTCACGGGAATCGTTATCAGCATCGGGATCGGGATCGCCTTTTGGCTGATCGCCACGTTTGCGATTGCCCGCATCACCAAGCGGGTGGCGGCCGGCAGCAACTTCTTCAAAAAACGCACCTTCAAGTGGGTGGCCCCCGCGCTGCGTGCCCTGGACCACGAACGGCGGGTCCAGCGCGCGGAAACCATTGGTTCCCTGCTGAACAGCATTGTGGGAGTCCTGGTGGTGGTGATCACCAGCATGTACGTGCTGCAGAACCTGGACATCAACATCGCGCCGCTGCTGACCAGCGTGGGCATCCTGGGTGTGGCCATCGGCTTCGGCGCCCAGCAGCTGATCCGTGACTTCCTTGCCGGGATCTTCATCACCATCGAGGACCAGTACGGCATCGGCGACGTCATCGAGACCAGCGAAGTTGTGGGCGTTGTGGAGTCCATGGGCCTGCGGATCACCCGGGTCCGGTCCGACGACGGCGCCATCTGGTACCTCCGCAACGGCGAGATCCTCCGGGTGGGTAACAGGTCCCAGGGCCGGTACGTGGCCCCCGTGCAGGAACCCGCCGCGGGCCTGATGGCTCCGGCCGAGTACGCCGAACCACGCAAAACCGAACAGAAAGCCGGCGAATAGCATGAGTCTCCCCCTGGAGCCGCAGCGGCCCCTGATGCAGAACGATCCGTTCAGCAAGCCCGGGTACACGGACAATTTTTACGACGCCGTGGGCGGCCACGGGACGTTCGTGAAACTGATCGACGTTTTCTACGACGGCGTCGCCACGGATCCGCTGCTCCGGCCCATGTATCCGGAGGAGGACCTGGCGCCGGCGAAGCGCCGCTTCCTGATGTTCCTGGAGCAGTACTGGGGCGGCCCCACCACGTACGGCGAGGAACGCGGCCACCCGCGCCTGCGGATGCGGCACATGCCGTTCCAGGTCACGCCCGAAGCCAAGGACCGTTGGCTCTTCCACATGCGCACTGCCGTGGACGCCCTGGCCCTTCCGCCGTTGTACGAGGGCACGTTGTGGGACTACATGGAGCGCGCGGCGCTGTCCATGGTCAACAGTCCCTCATCCTGACCGGGCGGCCGGGCCGGTAGCCTGCCGAGGCGCCCGGGGGCCGGGGCCAGGTTCAGGCGCGGTTGCCGGCTTCGGCCGGGGCCGCTGTTCAGACGGGGCCGCTGCCTGTACGGGCCAGGACGTGGCCGCGGTCGCCGGAGAGCCGGAACCAGCGGCCGGCCCGGAACAGGGCCTGCTCCCCGGTTCCGAGGAAACCCAGGGTCAGGGCGGCGAAGGCAGCCCCGGCCGGCAGCCCGCTGCCGTCCAGGTCACGCCCCCACACGGCTGCGCGGGCGTTGCTGACGATCAAGGCGCCTGGTTTGTCGGGGACGATGCCCGCTACTTCGGTGATGCCGGCTTCGGCCGCAGCACGCAGGTCGGCGTCGCTGATGCTGCCAATGCGTTCCCACCCGCCGCGGGGCGCACTGACTCCGGTCCACGATTCGGTGACCGTGGACGGCGGAACCGGCAGGTCGACGTCGTGCTCCCCCGCCCGCGCCAGCCGGTCCAGGACCGCGCTGATCGGCACCGTGACGTCCGTGCCGGACGGCTGGGCCAGCGCCATGGTGCGCAGGCCCAGGATGGTGGGCGTCGATTCGCCCAGAGCGCGGGGCCGCAGCACACAGACGTAGGCGGCCAGGACGGTGCCGGCGGCCTGCAGCCGGATGGCGCCGTCATCAATGGCCTTGGCGCGGGTGGCGAAGGTCTTCAGGTCCGCGAGATCCCGCGGGTCGGCGAAGCGGAAGGATGACGTAAGCAGATCAGACACACCAAGAACACTACCGGCTGCCGTCCGGTTGAGCCGCTTCGGGGCGCCGTCTAGAGTCGAACCATGACTGAAGCCGAAGCCGGACTGCTGGCGCCACCCAGCGGCGACCCCACCTCATCGCTGATCACCCTTCTGGACCTTGGCCATCTGGAGGGCGCACGGACGGATGAGGATATTTTCCTGGGGCCCTCGCAGCAGCAGCCCCATCAGCGGGTGTTTGGCGGCCAGGTCCTGGCGCAGTCGCTTGTCGCCTCCATCCGGACTGTGGCGGACGGCCGGGCCGTCCATTCCATGCACGGCTACTTCCTGCGGCCCGGCGATGCGAACAAACCCATCACCTTTGGCGTGCAGCGGCTCCGGGACGGCCGGTCCTTCTCCGCACGGCGGGTCCACGCCTACCAGGACGGGGTGCCCATCCTGTCGATGATCGCGTCGTTCCAGGTGGAGGACGAAGGAGTGGAGCACGCATCCGCCATGCCCGAAGGCATCCCGGACCCGGAGTCCCTGCCCAGCACCGCGGACCTGCTGGGCGGTTTTGATCATCCCGTGGCCCGGCACTGGGCCTACGAGCGGCCGTTCGACATCCGCCACGTGGACCCGCCGCTGTACGTGTCGGCGAAGGGTGAGCGTGCGGCCACGAATGCTGTCTGGATGAAGACGTTCGGGCCCATGCCGGACGATCCCAACCTGCACCGGGCCGCCCTGGCCTACGCCAGCGACTACACCCTGCTTGAGTCCATCCTGCGGCGCCACGGGCTGAGCTGGATCACACCCGGCATGAACGTGGCCAGCCTGGACCACGCCATGTGGTGGCACCGGCCCGCCCGCGTTGATGAATGGCTGCTCTACGTCCAGGAGTCACCCAGCGCGCACGGTGCGCGCGGCCTGGCCACGGGGAAGATCTTCAACCGGGCCGGGGAACATGTTGCGTCCGTGGCCCAGGAAGGCATGGTCCGGGTTCCGGCCGAAGCCGCCCGGCCCGGTCAATAGCGCGCGTCCCGGTTTAACGCCGAAGGACGGCACCCCTTCCGGGGGCCGTCCTTCGGTGGTTCAGCGGTGCTGTCTGCCGCGGGCTGATCAGTCGCGGGTCAGGCGGCGGTGGGTCACCCGGTGCGGCTTGGCCGCGTCAGGTCCCAGCCGCTCCACTTTGTTCTCCTCGTAGGACTCGAAGTTGCCCTCGAACCAGTACCACTTGGAGGGGTTCTCTTCGTCACCTTCGTAGGCCAGGATGTGGGTGGCCACCCGGTCCAGGAACCAGCGGTCGTGCGATACCACCACGGCGCAGCCGGGGAATTCGAGCAGCGCGTTTTCGAGGCTGCTGAGGGTTTCGACGTCGAGGTCGTTGGTGGGCTCATCGAGGAGGAGCAGGTTTCCGCCCTGCTTGAGCGTCAGGGCCAGGTTCAGCCGGTTGCGCTCACCGCCGGAGAGGACGCCGGCCTTCTTCTGCTGGTCCGGGCCCTTGAAACCGAAAGCGGCGACGTAGGCGCGGGACGGCATTTCGACGTGGCCCACCTGGATGTAGTCGAGTCCGTCGGAGACGACTTCCCACAGGGTTTTGTTGGGGTCGATGCCGCCGCGGCTCTGGTCAGCGTAGGAGATCTTGACCGAGTCGCCGATCTTCAGTTCGCCGCCGTCGAGCGGTTCCAGCCCGACGATGGTTTTGAACAGTGTGGACTTGCCCACCCCGTTGGGGCCGATGACACCCACAATGCCGTTGCGGGGCAGCGTGAAGGACAGCCCATCGATCAGGACGCGGTCATCGAAGCCCTTCTGGAGGTTCTTGGCCTCCAGGACCAGGCCACCCAGGCGCGGGCCCGGCGGGATCTGGATTTCCTCGAAGTCGAGTTTGCGGGTCCGGTCAGCCTCGGCTGCCATCTCCTCGTAGCGTGCCAGGCGGGCTTTGGACTTGGTCTGGCGGCCCTTGGCGTTGGAGCGGACCCACTCGAGTTCCTCGGTGAGGCGCTTGGCCTGCTTGGCGTCCTTTTTGCCCTGGACTTCCAGGCGGGCGCGCTTCTTCTCCAGGTACGTGGAGTAGTTGCCTTCGTACGGGTACAGGTGGCCGCGGTCCACTTCGGCGATCCACTGGGCCACGTGGTCCAGGAAGTACCGGTCGTGGGTTACGGCCAGGACTGCGCCGGCGTAGGACGAAAGGTGCTGTTCGAGCCAGAGCACGCTCTCGGCGTCGAGGTGGTTGGTGGGCTCGTCGAGGAGGAGCAGGTCCGGCTTTTGCAGGAGGAGCTTGCAGAGGGCCACGCGACGGCGCTCACCACCGGAGAGGGTGGTGACGTCCGCATCGGCAGGCGGGCAGCGGAGCGCATCCATGGCCTGCTCCAGCTGGGAGTCGAGGTCCCACGCGTCGGCGGCGTCGATGGCTTCCTGCAGCTGGCCCATCTCTTCGAGGAGGACATCGTAGTCAGCGTCGGGGCTGGCCATCTCTTCGGAGATTTCGTTGAAGCGTTGGATTTTGCCGTAGATCTCGCCGACGCCTTCCTGGACATTGCCCAGGACAGTCTTTTCCTCATTGAGCGGCGGTTCCTGCAGCAGGATCCCCACGGTGTAGCCGGCGCTGAGCCGGGCCTCGCCGTTGGAGGGGGTGTCCAGTCCGGCCATGATTTTCAGGATGGTGGACTTACCGGCACCGTTCGGGCCCACGACACCGATCTTGGCGCCAGGGAAGAAAGACATGCTTACGTCGTCGAGAATGAGTTTTTCGCCAACAGCCTTGCGGGCCTTGGTCATTGTGTAGATAAATTCCGCCATGCTTCCAAATCTACTGGGTTGGCGGGCATAACTTCCATTTACGGCCGGGATCAGGACCCGGCGAAGCACTTCCCGCTGGCCAGTACCGGCAGGACGGTAACGGTGACGGCGCCCTCGCGGACCTGGCCGATGATGCAATCCGTGCCCTGCAGGACGGCGGCTTCGATGGAGTCGGCTGCCAGACCCGTGGGGGTCCGGCTCTGGGACACCTCCAGGAACCCCGGGGCGACGCCGGATCCGGTCAAGGCGTCCGTGACCTGCTCGGTGGCCGGCTTGGGTGCCGCGGCTGCCAGTCTCACCAGGGCGTCCGTGACTGACTGCTTTACGGCATCGGTTGCGGCTGCTGCCTGCGCGGAACCGGACGGGGACGCGGCTGGTGTGCCGGCCTGTGGCGACTGCGCCGAAGCGGACTGCGATGAGGTTGGCGCTTCCGGGGAACCTGTTTGCGGGGAACCGGTTTGCGCCGCTTCCGCGAGGGAACTGTCGATCGGCGGGGTGCCAACGGTGGCGCCGCCGGCACAGCCCGAAAGCACCGCGGCAACTACAGCGAGGGTGACGGCTGTCCGGGTCCGGCCTGGCTTGTTGGCCGTTTCCGAACGTGGGTCTCGTCCGTGGACTCCGGTGTGGTTGGTCTGCCGGAGGGAAGGATTGAGCCGCATTCTGACATTCTGCCACGGCAGCGCTGCCGGCCCTGGCGGGTCCCAGGTCAGGGGCGGTTGTCGACGAGTTCCCCCGTCTGCAGATCGAGGCTGGAGAGGCCGCCGTCGGTGTCCTCAATGAGCACCGACGGATCTGCGGCGTTGGTGGCCCCATCCCTATCCGCAGGGCCCGGCGGGTCCGACTCGTCGTCCGGCGGTGCCTGCTCCATCAGGGACAGAACGGGCCTGCCGGAGTTTTTGCTGAAGTTCGCCGTACCGTGCCTCAGATCCTGGCCGATGGCCTCGGCATCGATTTCGACTGCGTAATAGGTGCGTCCTTCGTATTCCCAGTCGCGGATCTTCAGTTTGCCGACGACGATCACGGGCTGGCCCTTCCGTAGGCTGCACGCGACGTTTCCCGCCATCTGCCGGTAGGCCTGGACCTCATACCAGTTGGTTTGGCTGTCCACCCAGGTTTGGCTGGGCTCGTCGAACCTGCGGACGCTCGAGGCCATGCGGAACGTGGCGGTGGCGAATCCACCGGTTGTGGTGGAACTTTTGACGTCCGTGGCCACATAGCCCCGGACGGTGATGGAATCGATCATGGTCCTGTCCTGTCTCATTTGGTGGTGCCTGGTGCAGACAACACCAGCATCGCGGCGGAGCCCCGGCAGGGCGATGCCATGAGCCGCCTATGTGGACAACCAGCGTTGCTGGCCCGGTGTGGAGGACAAGTCGGGCCGTGGAACGGGGCCGCTGCAACCCGCCCCTCGGCAATGTAAACTTTTTCAGGCGCCGGAAGTTTCATCCGAACGCCAACGCCCCAGTAGCTCAGGGGATAGAGCAGCGGCCTTCTAATCCAAAGGCTTGGGGTCTGAGACCGGCTTAAGTTTTGGGGCGCTTTCGCCCCCATCTGGACCAGGCGCCGGAGCCGGCTCTTTACCGGTGAGAATCCAGTACTCATCCACGCCAGTGCGTTCAGCGATCCGCTCTGCAACGTCCGCGAAGCCGCGCGGGTCATGCCCCTGCAACTCCCATCCGCGCCAGGACTGCTGAGAGAAACCGCAGGCCAATGCCGCTTCCTTCATGTTCCACCCCATCTGCCAGCGGATGAGGGCAAGCCGCGCTCCGAAGGTGTTGGTACGAGGAACGAACTTCCCGTGGATTTGTGTGCTCATGAGGAAAGAATTACACAAGTCGTGCATAAAGCGCAATACCGAACATTGAACCAATGCTCAACCTTGGCAATCTTGACCCAACCTTGGGCTGACCTTGGGCTATGCATTGGAAGGCCGCGCTTAGGCTGTACGCAATTTGGTGTTTGACACTACTTGCACGCCATGACAAACTTCACGCATGAACAAAAATCCGGTGTATATCACCACTAGTCAGGTTGCTGACCGCTTCGGCGTCAACACCGCTACGGTGCGCCGCTGGGTGCTCAACGGAACAGTCACCCCGGACGTCACAACACCGGGCGGGCATCACCGGTTCACGGAGGAAACGGTCGCAGCTCTTCGCCTTGAGTCTGCGACTGCTGGCAGCCAAAGCCACCCTCGAACCGCCTGACACCCCCAGCTCAGGCACAAAAAGGCGGCCCAGTACCTCTCGCCAAAGATTTCACTGGACCGCCGATAACCAAACCCAACAGCCAGCCCTTGCAGGGGCCCTATTTCGGCTGCCGAATCGGAAGTGAGTCTAGCAATGGACGCAGAAGCTAAGCCAGACCAGTTGCCCAGGAACCTTTTCTTCAGAGGCGAAGACATGCGGGCCGAGGGCCTGCCTGAGGTCCAGATCGAACTGATGGTCGGCAAGCGGCACAGTGACCACACACGGTTGGTCCGGAAGCTCGCCCAGCTGGTCGACGCCTCCAAGAACATCAAGTCCTTCGACGGGACGGGCAACGCCGAAGATGCCCTCCCCCATTTCCGCGACACCGCTGACGACGCGTTCAAGCAGCTCCGCAACCTCAGCCGCGATGTAGAGCTGGCCAGTGACCGCTACCGCGCAGCTATTGGCAGCACTCCCCCACAGTCCCCGGCAGCCGTAGAGCCTTCCCCCAATGCTCCGGCTGCCGGCCCCCTCCCCGGGCCCGGCCTGCACATCGTCGTATCCCGCCCCTTGACGTCCGCTCAGAAGGCTGACGACGCAGTCAAGCGCATCATGGCCGCCCGGTCCTCACGTGGGGCTCGGCTGTGAAGGCGCGGATCAAGCGGCTCGCCGT
The DNA here is from genome assembly GCF_001424565.1 of Arthrobacter sp. Leaf141. Classification (GTDB taxonomy): domain Bacteria; phylum Actinomycetota; class Actinomycetes; order Actinomycetales; family Micrococcaceae; genus Arthrobacter. The sequence continues at coordinate 80,280 of NZ_LMOL01000006.1, read as the reverse complement.
CGTGCACCCCGTTCACGGTGCACCGTTCAAGGACCGGGCCATCGTCCAGTACCGGGACAACAAGGAACTGGTGGAGCAGCTCAAGACCTACTGCCGCTCCAAGTGGCCGTTACCCCAGACCATCCAGGTCGACGTCCATGCCGCTCACATCCTGATCGACGGTAGCCACACCGCCAGCTACTCGCTGGTGGAGCCGAGGCCATGAGGCCCACGGCGCGGGTCGGCCGGAATCGCCGCTGCGCCTACCTCTACAGCCCAGCCATCGCCGCGGGCACAGCCGCGATCCTCGCGGCCCTCCCCACAGTGAACGGCGGCTACCTCGCCGGCGTCGCACTCGTCCTCGCCGGCGCCGCCGGATTCGTACGTGAGACAGGAAAAGACCAATGACCGAACAGCCCACGGAACAAGAGTTCCTCGGCAACGCCAGGCCCGGTATCGAAGTACGGGGCATCCCTCTCGTAGGGACCTTCCTTGACGAGCACACTCGCATGGAACCCGCCGGTTTCTGGACTCCCGGAGAGGAAGCGAAAGTCTGGCACGCAGCCAACCCAACGTTCACGGATCCGCCCCGGGTCACCAGTGAAGACGAGAATATCGTCACGGACCTCCACCTGGAAGCCGAGGTGCACTCTCAGCATGCCGTCAAGGCCCTGGAAAACGGCGACCTGGTATCTGGCATCGCATGGCTCCGCTCATCCCTCGCCTTCGCAGAGGCGGCGCTCTCTGCCCCTCCCCGCATGATCCTGGGGGCACAGCAGCCATGAGCCCGAACATTCTCCAGATGGTGCCCGTCAAGGACATGATCCCCCACCCGAACAACCCCCGGGATGACCTGGGCAGCCCCCAGGAACTCGCTGAGCTGGCCAACGACCTCGCCGCTAACGGCAACACCATCCGCGTCCGCCTCCACCCCATTACCGCGGGCCCGAACGCCGGCAAGTACCTCATCATCGAGGGCCACCGCCGACGAGAAGCCGCGAAGCTGGGCAACGTCGCGGAACTGGAAGCCTGGATCGACCCGAGCTGTGACACCAAGGCCAAACAGATCGAGGCCATGCTCCGCGAGAACACCCACCGCGTAGGCATCACTGCATCCAACGAAGCCAAGGCCATCCAGACCCTGCTGGACTGCGACGGCATGAACGTCCGCAAAGTCGCCAAGGCCATCCACCGCTCCGAGTCTTTCATCCGTCAGCGCTCGCGGCTGGCCCACATGCCGGCGGTCGCCCACGCTTTGGTTGACGGCGGCGGCCTGACGCTGGAGCAGTCGGAAGCTTTCGATGAGTTCAAAAATGATGCGGACGCCACGCAAGCCCTGACTCTTCTGGCCACGAACCCGCACCGGAATAAGTGGGACTGGGACCGGGAAGTGATGCGCTGCCGCGCACGCCGGGATGCGCCGGCCAAAGCAGCTGAGGCTGCGAAGCTCATTGAGGCTACCGGCGCCCAGGTCATCACTGACGGCCAGGCTGACAGCGGCCATTACGACCGCGACTATTCCGCCGACAAGCTGACGGACGAGGAGCACGCAGAGAAGGGGCACTACGCCCATGTGTCCGCTCATGATGGGGAGCTGCGCTGGTACAAGCGCAGCGAGACCGCGCAGGCCCGCAAGTCCCTCACCGAGGAAGAGCGGGCAGCGAAGCTCCGGCTGAGAGAGATTACCGCCGGCCTGGAGCAGGATCTGGCCCTCTGGGATGAGCATCTTCGTGCCTCGCTCACGGACGCCGGCGGCGGTTCCCCGCTGCGCGCCGATGAGCAGCTCCTTCAGTTCGGTATGGCAGCCGGATTACTCGAGCACTCCGGTCACTACGAACGTGCCGGCCAGCTTCTCTTGAACAAGAACAGCCACATTGCCTATGGCCAGGAGCTGCGGGAGGCCGTGGCAAAGTTGCGGCCGCTCCAACTCGTTATGCTCCGCGTCGAGCTGAAGCTGAAGCCTGACAACCTGCACAAACCAGCCACGTGGGACAGGAAGCCTAGCCCGTGGAAGGGCGAGGAGACCGAGATCAACCGGTGGATCAGGGTCCGCGAGGAAGTGTTCGGCTACGGGCCGGCCGTATTCGAACGCGAGGCCATTGAGCATTTCAAAGCTGAGGCAGCGGCGAAGACCGCCGGCAAGGACAAGCAGGGAGCAAACGATGAGTGACCTGCATGGCCTCACCCGCAACAGTGAGAACGAGCCTGTCTGCATCTGTGGCTACCGCCCGGACATCCTGAACGAGTTTTTGTCGGTTGGTAAGCAGTGGAAGGCCAAGCAGATGGTCCTGGACCACGCCGAAGCGCTCAACCTGCGCCCGGTGAACGCCCGCTGCCCGGAGGCACCTTTCAGCCCGGGAGAGTCCGCCCGGTATCCGCGTGCCGGCGTCAGGCAGCATCTGGATGGCCATTGGCTCATCACCCTGTGGGACGAAAAGGGCATCGTGCACGCCTGGGAGTCGTCCGGCCTGGACAAACACGAGACCCGGTTCGAGGCTTTCACCTTCGCCTGGGCATTCATCCAGGCGCACCGCTGCTCCGGTGTCCGCCTAAACGGTATGGAAGCCGCATGAGCCCGAAAGTGGAGGCCAGCAAGCCCGAGAAAGTGGAACGCTGCGGCTCGTGCAACGGACCAATCAACCTGCAAACCGGCGAATGCCGCTGCTCCTAACGAAAGGCCGAGACCGATGAGTAACGAAGTCCAGTGGCAGGAACCGCCTGGTAGAAGCGGCGGCAAATTTTACGACTACACCTCCATCATCGAACAGCTCAAAGCAAACCCCGGGAAATGGGCCCTTGTGGTCCCGGACTGGAAGACGTCCGCGTCTCCCGGCCGTTTTCGGAAAGAAGGTTGCGAAACTACCAGCCGCCAAAACGCAGACGGCAAAACATGGAGCGTGTACGCACGCTTCAACTCTCAAAACGGCCCCACCCCCCGCTCCGATGCGGGCAAAGGGCGGAACCCGGCCATCCAAGCCGCCATCCAAAAAGGCACGGCCCTCACCCCACCGCCCGCGCCAAAGGCAGCCGGCGGCTTCACCGCTCACCTCGCCAGCCAAAACCGCCCAAGAACCTAAACCAAGCACCACCAAGGGCGCCGCGCAGCGGCCGCCCCCACGGGCCCGATAGGCAACCACCGCCGAAACCAATCCCCCCATGAGGAAGTAAGCAAAGGTCCCGGTTCGAATCCGGGCGGGCCCCCACAGAACACCCCACCAGAAAGGCGCCCGGTGACCCACCAGCACGGCCCCGAAGTCTGCGCCATGGGCCACCAAGGACGCCAACCAACCCCCGGATGCAGCTGCCCGCCCTGGCGCTACCACCCAGCCCACCCCCGCCCCACAAACCCAGACTGCGAAAAGCACGGATCAGATAGGAACCCCGGCCATGAGTGAATGCGTCGCCTGCGAACACCCCCTCAGCATCCCCGAGGAAATGCAGGGAACCGTTGTCGAGCTGCACTCCTGCGGAGGCAGCGAAGAGAGCCTCCACCGGGTGTGGTCCACCGAATGGGAAACCTGCATCGTCTGGGGAACACACGACCCAGAGGCAGCCCGTGCCGCCTGGGCCGGGCAAATAGACCCCGACGAAGACCAAATGCCCGACTGGAAAAACGCTTCCCAGGAATGGGCAGACCCCGCCGAGCTGGAAAAAGACGAAGACCAGCCATGGACCCTCACCGGCCCAACGCAACTCCACCCACACTGGGTCCCATTCCTAGCCTGGAGCTGACCCATGATCCTCCACGTCAACACCCTCGACCTCCGCCAAGCACTCATGGCAGTCACCCCACACGCCTGCGACCCCAAACTCAGCACCGCGCTCGCCGTCGTGCACTTCACGGCCACGGACGGGATGCTGCACGTCACCGCCAGCAACACCGTCACCCTTGGCCACGCTGTCGCGTCCATCTGGGAATCGGATGGGCTGACTAGCGACGTCAACGACGACGCTTTCAACCTGTCGGCCGATGTCGCCAAAGAGCTGCTGCAGATCTTCAAGGCCAAGGGCAAGCAGCCAGAGGACGAGATCGGGGATACTCTCCGCATCACTGTCCGCCCCGACTCCATCACGTTCCTGGACGTCTCCGGGCTCTTCCCCGGCAAGGAATTCAAGATCCCCCAGGGGGACGACAACGAATTCCCGCTGAACTTCGGCCGGCTACTTATCCAGGCGGTCCTTTCAGACCGCGTTATGCCCGAACGGCTCGTGGCCGCTGGCCGCCTGCTCCGGCTTTTCGCAACGGCCTCACAGGCTTACGGCGAACCACTGGTCATCGAACCGACAGAAGATGCCAAACGCATCCTCATCAGCTGCGGAGAGTCCTTTCTCGGTCTCCTGATGCCCATCCGCTCCGAAGATGGATCAACCGTGGCCACCGAACTGGACGACTGGCGCGACGGCTGGATGAACCGCCTCCCCGAACTCGCCCACGCCGGCCCGCGCCCCAAACCCGAACAGCCGGAAAAGCCCAGCTCCCTCGAATCCGTAACCTTCAAACCGGGCGGCGGCGGCTCAGTCCGCGATATCACCGACCTGGTATTCAAACGCGTCGTGGACATCGTGGAACCCCACCTGTGACCCCCACCGAAAACGCCGGCCGCGTCCTCCTCAACACCGCCCTGACCATCCGCAACCCGTGGGCCTGGGCAATCATCAACGGCGGCAAAGACATCGAAAACCGCTCCTGGCACACCTCCTACCGAGGCCCCCTCTACATCCACGCCGGACTAGCCGAACCAACCGAACGCGACCTCGCAGACGGACTCATCACCCACGCGCTCGCCGTAGCTGCTGCAGCGAACGTGGATGCCGCATTCCGGCCGGGATACATCCTGGGCACTGCGGACCTGCAATCCATCCACCACGCCCGGGACTGCCAGGCCAACCACCCCACTATGTGCTCAGGCTGGGCGCTGCCAGGGCAATACCACTGGGTACTCACCAATCCCCGCCCGCTCTCCTGCCCCTTCCCCGAAACCGGCAAGCAAGGACTCTGGAAATTCTGATGACCAAACTCGAAACCGCCCTCCTGGCCACACTCGTGGCCACGGCCGGCCTGCTCGCCCTGTCCATGCGCTCAACCATCTCGTGGATCGCCGCATCAAAAGGAGAAATCTGACCATGGCCGAGGAGAAAAAGGTACTGACCGTAACCAAGTGGGAAGTCCAACTCCCCCCTGACGAGAACGGTTTGACTGCAAGCGCAGAGTTCGAAGGTGCGGACGGCAGGACGGCTGAGGAGAACGCCCGCCAGGCCTGGTCGGATAATCAGCCTTCCCTGCTCGTCAAGACCGTCACTGAGACGTTCATGCGCGGCGACGTGCTGGAGAAGTGGGAGGCCAGGAAGTGACGGCCTCGGACCCGCGCCTGGACGCGATCAAGGGCACGTGGGCGGCTCATTACAAGGACATCGCATACGCCGATGACATCGCGGAGGGTGGCGACGAGGAAGTGCCCGAGGACTACGAGCGGCACTGCTGCAACGAGGATGGCGAGGATTGGCCCTGCCAGGCCATCAAGGATGCCGCTCCCGCCGACGTCGCTTACCTCCTGTCCGTGGCGGAAGCGCAGGCCGGGCAGATCGCCAAAGTACGGGAGCTGCACCAGCCCGTCGAAGTTTTCGAGTACGACGACTCCAATAGGACGTTCAAGCAGGACGAGGACGGCGAGCAAATCGTAATGAAGACGCTTTGCACAAGCTGCACGGGGGATTCGGTCCTTGAAGCCATAGGCGACTGTGAGTACGACGGCCTCGACTACCACGACGAGACCCACTGGCCCTGCCCGACTATCGCCGCACTCGCCCCGGAAGGACCCGAACAGTGAGCAAGAAACTCGTCTGCGACTTCTGCGAAAAGGCTATCGAGGGCACGCCCAAAATCATGTCCACCGAGAATGACGGCGCGAAACTCGACTTCTGCACCACCACATGCTTCATCGACTACACGAATCAGGAGCAGCCATGACCGTCAGCGACGAAGCCCTGCGAGCAGGTGAACTTGCGGCCCTGGGTCGTTACCTCAACAAGGAAACAGTCCGGCTGATCCTCGAAGCCGCCGCCCCGCACATTCAGACGCAGGGACAGCCCGAAACCCGGGCAAGACGCCGTATTCGCAAGGCTGTCGAATCCCGCGGTTACGCCGTCAAAGAACTTACCTGGCAACCCATCTACGACGCGGGCGAGATGTCCGGCCTAGCCGGCGGTTGGGACCTCACCGTTGATCGGCCCTACCTCGCCAACACATTCCCCGGCGACGACCTCGGCGGATTGTCCGTCGAAGAGCTACTTGCGTCCGTCGACTACTGGCTGCCACCAGACGAACCATGCACTTGCGATCGGGAACACCACGCAGTCATGCGCGCCGGCCGCATAAATGATCCACAGAAGACCACCCACGACCCGGCATGCAAATGGCACATTCCTTACCGGCTCCGCTGGTGGAAGAGGAACACCCCAGCGCTCGCCGATCCATCGGAGAAAGTAGGATCACCCATTGTCTTGGCTGAAGGGCAGTGACAAGGCCGCAACGTTTCCGAAGGCCCTCAACGTCCCGCACTTCAGCAAGGGCGAGATCAGCGTCAACGAGATGTTCGGCTTTATCCACCGGTGCGCGTACGAGTCGGCTGCGCACCGAACTGACTATGTAATCGAATTTGGCGTAGCCATGATGATGGGAGGCCCGAACTACGAACGGCTGCTCGAAGTCGCTGAGCAGACCGGCCTGATGGAGCAGCTCGAAACGGATGGAGCCCCATCCTGGAAGATCATCGAGGACCCGGATTTCATACACCTGATCACCAAAGCTGAGCAGGAATGGATGAACCAGCAGCGTAGGGATTCTCGCGACACGAAGATGACCTCACTGGTCCGGCTGCGCGACGGCGACGCCTGCCGTTACTGCCTCAAGATTGTGTACTTCGGCGGTGACAAGAAATCGGCCCGAGCCGGCGGCTATGCACGCACCGGCACCATGGACCACGTCATCGCCGGGGACATGGACGCCACCGTTGACACCTTGGTAGTCGCGTGCGGTGAATGCAACTCCCGGAAAAAGAACCACGATGACCTACTGGACTTGCAGCCGGCCCCGGCGGTCCCGTTTTACTCCCCCTCCACAGCAACATGGCTGGCCAAGCACGGCCACCACGTACAACCAACCGGCAAGCACCCGGTTATGAAAAAGAAGGCCACCCCAGCCGACGGCACGCCGTCAGCGCAGCGCCCCGTAGAGCAGCCAGCAACGGCAGCTCCGGGAAGTATCCAGGCAACGGAAGCACCCTCCGGCCAGGCAAGCAGCGCAGACAGCACCCCGGGCAACAGGGAACCCAGCAGAAGTCTGACCGCCGATCAGCCAGATCCGGCAGACCACAAGCCCGACGGATCTGGATATGCCGGGGCGGGACATGGGACGGGTCTTGGGTCGGGCAGGGAAGGGAAGGGAGCCCAGCTCCCTGAAACCCCTAAGCAGAACTCCAGAGCTAAGAGACGAAGGCGCCCCAGGAAGCGAGGGGGAATCTAAGCATGCCCACCAAAGGACTTTCATCGCATCACCCCATCAGTGAAGAGCAGTTCCAACAGCAGGTCACTGACCTTGCCCAGGTGCTGGGCTACGACATGATCTACCACAATCCAGATAGCCGGCGGATGCAAGCCGGGTTCCCTGACCTGACCCTGATCAGCACATCCCGCGGCATCGTCCTCTTCCGGGAACTCAAAACAAGCAAGGGCCGGGTCCGTCCTGACCAGGTCAAGTGCCTGGCTGCCATGCAAGCGGCTGGACTCAACGCAGGCGTCTGGCGTCCTGAGGATCTCCACAACAAGCACATCGAGCGAGACCTGAGAGGGCAGGCATGAAAGAGGAAGTCAGATTCTGCACCGCCGAGGAGTGCAAACGGCTGACCACGCTCTACCTGTGCACCGTGTGCATCGTGGAGCTGGCCGATCTGCTGCAGGACGTGACGCCCATCCTCGAACGCATCGACGCAGTGATCTACCGGCAGACAGTCACCAGTGCGCCCGGAGCTGGCGGTGGTGGTGGCGTAGCCAGCTCGAAGCCAGCCATGAACGTCGATGCCTACATGCTCAAAGCCCACCTTCACAGCCTGCCCACTTCAGCCCATGCCGAGGCGATGGAGAACACCGTGGCCGGCCAGACTTTGTACATGGCAAGGGAGTGGGTCACATCAGGTCGGGATCTCGTGTGGGGCCCGGAAGAGAAGCGGGTTTACGGCAAGTGCGGCGTGCTCCAGGACGCAGAGCTGGAGACCGAAGATGAGGAGTCCTTCCACTGTGATGGTCCACTTGTTGCCCATCCGGACGATGCAACGGTTAGATGCCCTGACTGCAACACGGTTCACCAGGTCAATGAACTGTTGGATCGTCTCCGGCAGAGAGCCCGAGGGAACCCCCTGCCGCCACGCGGAGTGCGGGAACACCTACAGCGCAGTGCTCGTGTGCAGATCCTGACAAAGGACTTCGAAAACTGGGTACAACTGGGCAAGCTGGCGTACGTCCTAGACCGCGTTACCACCAACATCAGGGCCCAAAGGCTCTACTATCCTGGCGACGTGTTGACAGTGAGACAGGAGATGCGGGCGAGACGAAGAATGTAGTACCCTAAATCCGAGGGGATAGCTGTCCCCGATACAGCTTGCACGAGGCCTCGCCGGTTTATCCGGCGGGGCCTTTGTCGTACCCGGCGTTGATGGGAGGCGTCATGTGCCTCATGCCCTGAAGAAACCTTGCCCTTCCCCTGGTTGTCCGAATCTGGTCAGCTCCGGAAGGTGCGAGGAACACAGGCGGGCCGCTGACCTCCACCGCGGATCCGCAGCAGACCGTGGATACACCAGCCCAGGACACAGGTTCTTCCGCGAAGAGGTGTTGGCACGAGACCCGATATGCGTCTTGTGTATGCGGAGACCGTCTCAAGAAGCTGACCACTTCCCGTTGTCCCGAAAGGGACTGATAACGCTGGGCCTGAACCCTGACGATCCCAAACGGGGCCGCGGACTCTGCAAACCGTGCCACTCAACTGAAACAGCCCGGCATCAGCCCGGAGGGTGGAACCGACCTCAATAAGAGGGTCGATTCGCCCCTACATTCCGGCCTCCAAGGGGGTGGGGGCACCCCCTTGGAGGCCCCTCCAAATAGCCACCGGGCAGGGGAAGTCCCTGCCCCGCAGGTTAGAGCTTTTTGATCAGGGGGTGCCCCAATGTCAGGTCCAGTTGGCCGCCCGGCGCTCGCGATTGTGCGTGAAGGCAACCCCGGACACCGCCCAATTCCTGAGTCCGCGACTGTTCCGCCGGCCGAATTTCCGGAGCCGGACTGGTCCAAGGAGCTGCCCGAGTCCAAAGCGCCGCGGAAGCCCAAGGAGCCGATCCGCGACGAGGACGAATCCATTGAGCACTTCATCCAGCGCGAGTACCGCTACGAGAAGCAGCTCACCGATTACGAGCTGCGCCGGCAGGCCATCAACGGGACCCGGTTCGTCAAGCGCAGGGCGGCCGCCGAGTGGGCCCGCGTCGTTCCGGTGCTACTTCAGTCCATCGGCCTGGGCAGCCCGGACTACTCCGTTGTGGTGGACATGTGCATCTGCGTGGCCCGCCTGGAGTGGTGCGAGCACGAGCTTTCCCGAGAGGGCCTGATCGTCATGGGCCAGCGGGGACCGTGCAAAAACCCCATGACAACCGTGGCCGGCCAATACCGAACCCAGCTCAAGACCTACATCCGGGAGCTTGGCCTGTCTCCATCGGCCCGCACCGGACTTCCCTCGCGGCCAGACGGCGGCGAAGACGATGACCCCTTCGACTGAAACTGAGGAACCATGAGCCAGCAACCAAGCATTGCCCGCAGCGTCCACTACGAATCACGAGGCAGCAAGGACGGGCATTTCCGCTCCGAGCCGCGCGCTGCGATTATCACCAGCGTGCATTGGAGTGATGCCGCCGGCGAAAAGGACTGGGAAGGCCACGTGCAGGAGGCTCGCCCATCTGATGAGCAGGCAGAGCTGTACATCAGCTCCGTTTCCCTCGCTGTCCTGAACCCATCCGGCCTGTTCTTTGACGAGTACGTACCGTACAGCGAGGCACCCAAACCGGGGCACTGGTCCTGGCCCCCGAGGATCTAAGCCCCTTCTACTCACCTGACACCTGATGCAGACCGGGAGGCGGTTCCTGCGTCGCTAAGGGGGTCGGGATGTTCTTTGCCGGCTTCGATTCCTCCAGGCTGCCCGCGCCGTATGAGTCGCTGATCGAACTCGGCATGACGCACGAGCAGATTGTGGACGCCGCCGGCAAGGAACCGCTGGTTGTGGCCAACCAGGCGAGCCAGCAGCCCGGGGCCTGGTTCGACGTAGACCGCGCCCGGAAAGCTCTGCGGGCCTTGGGGTCCTTCAAGCACACGAAAGGCCGCTGGGCGGGCACACGGCTCCGCCTGGGCGAAGGCCTGGACCCATGGCAGGTTGTCTGGGTCATGGCCCCTGTCTTCGGCTGGGTTTGGTACGACGAAGAGATTGACCGGGTTGTGCGGGTCATCCGCAAGGTCTGGATCGAGATCCCGCGTAAGAACGGCAAGTCCACCTTCGCCTCCGGGATCTCCGGCGTCCTCCTTCTCGCTGACGGCGAGATGGGCGCCGAGGTCTACAACGCTGCCGGTTCCGCCACACAGGCCGGCCGCGTGTTCGAAGACGCCAAGCAGATGCTCATGACATCCCCGGCCGCCCGCAAGCGGATCGAGCCGCTGACGGACCTGGTGCGCGTTCCCAAGACCCTGGGCATCCTCCGGGTACTCTCCCGCGTGGCCGAGACGGCGCACGGCCTGAACGTGTCCGGCGCGACCATTGATGAGATCCACACGCTGCGCCTGCAGCGCAAGCTGATTGATGCCATTGAGACCGGCGTCGGCGCCCGGGATCAGCCGCTCATAGTCTTCATCACCACCGCGGATGAGGCCGAAGAGGGCACCCCGTACGACGAAAAGCACACCTATACCCGCAACTTGGCCAACGACATCCTGAAGGACCCGTCCTTCTACGGCGTGATCTGGGCGGCCGGGGAAGATGATGACCCGTTCGCTGAGGCCACCTGGTACAAAGCGAACCCGGGCCTGGGCAAGTCCCCCACTCTGACCTACATGCGCGGTGAAGCGCTGAAGGCGCAGAACTCCCCCAGCGCCCTGCCGGCCTTCCTGCAACTGTCCCTGAACCGCCGCTCGCCGTCTCAGACGCGCTGGGTGGACATGGACAAGTGGAACGCGCTGCGGATCGCCACACGGGCCCCTGTCCGGGGACGCAGGGCATGGGGCGGTCTTGACCTCTCGGCCACCTCCGACCTCACCGCCTGGTCCGTCTGGGTGGAGTCCAACCGGCCCGGCTTCGAGCTGGATCTCTTCACCAGAATCTGGGTCCCGGAAGAGCGCGTCATTGACCTGCAGAAGCAGCTGCTCATCCCGCTGCAGGACTGGATCGAACGCGGCTACGTGATCGCCACCGAGGGTGACGTCATCGACTACTCCCGGGTCAAGGAATCGGTGAAGACCGATTGCGAGTACTTCGACATGCAGCGCGTCTCCTATGACCGGATGTTCGCCGGCCAGCTCGTCCAGGAACTCGACGCCGAGCTGAGCGGCATCGAAATTACGCCGGTTGCCCAGACGTTCTACGGGCTCTCTCCGGCGGCCAAGGAGATGGAGCGCCGCTGGCGGTCCAAGTCCATGGGCTGGGACGGAAACCCCGCCATGAAGTGGATGGCGTCCGTCGTAGACGTCAAGACCGATGACCTGGACAACATCCGGCCCGTGAAACCGAACCGTAAGAAGTCCAGCACCCGCATTGACGGCTTCCAGGCCGCGGTGACGGGCATGGACGGCATTGTGCGCGGAGATCTCCGCTCGCAGTCAACTGTGGTGCACACCGGCACCAGCACGAGAAGGGGGTGAGTCCATGGATCTGGACCTCAACGGCGCCAAACAGAAGACAGCCCGGCTGAGCAAGGAACTACTGGGCCGCCGCCCCGAGATGCGCAAGCAGATCGAGTACTTCAAGGGCGAGACCGGGAAGCTGCAATACGCCTCTCCCAAGTTCGCGGAGCACGTGCTGAAGCAGTACCAGGGATTCTCTGACAACTGGTGCCGGCCTGTCGCCCAGGCCCCGGCGGAACGCATGAATCTGTTGGGGTTCCGCCCGTACGGCCGGGTTACCGGCGTGGACAAGGACCTTGAAAAGGACTGGCTGGCCAACAACGGGGACGCCGGTTCTTCTGAAGCGTTCCTCCTACAGGGCGTCGCCTCACGCTCGTACTCCCTGGTGCACCCCGGCGCCGGCCCTGACAGTGCGCCGCTGCTGACGTGGGAGCATCCGGAATCCGCCATCGTGGACACCGACCCGGCAACCGGGATTGACCGGTTCGGCCTGGTTGTCTGGGCTGACGACGAGATGGACTTCGCCACCCTTTACTCGCCCACGCAGGTCTTCAAGTTCAAGCGCAGCACCTCGCGTGACCGGCACGAGCGGCCCGGCCCCGCTGACCTGGCTGACGGCTGGGAACTCCGGGACGAAAAGACTCCGGTGGAACCCAACCCGCTGGGAGAGGTCCCGCTCTCCGAGCTGCGCAACCAGAGCCTGATGGACGATGAGCCGATCTCGGATATCTCCGGAGTCATGGCCCTTCAGGACGCCGTGAACCTCATCTGGGCCTACCTGCTGAACGGACTCGACCAGGCGTCCCTGCCCGGCCGGGTCATCACCGGCGCCGAACTGCCCAAGGTCCCCATCCTGGACACGGACGGAACGACCATAGTCGGCTACCGCGACGTCGAGCTGGATGAGCTCATGAAAGAGCGCATCCTGTGGATTCCGGGCAAGGATGTCAGTGTCGAAGAGTGGACCGCAGCGTCACTCGACGTGTTTTCCAAGGTCATCAGCCAGCTGGTGGAGCACATCGCCGCGCAGACCCGGACGCCGCCGCACTACTTGGTGGCGAAGATGGTCAACACGGCCGCTGAGTCCCTGAACATCGCAGAGGCCGGCCTGGTCTCCAAGACCGGGGAACGGATCACCTACGCAGGCCGGGGCCTGAAGAAGACCATGCGGCTGATGGCGAAAGCCAGGGGCGCCAATGACCGGCGCCTGGTGGCCATAAACGCCGGCAAGCTGGTCTGGGGCAACGTCCAGTACCGCTCTGACTCCCAGATGGCTGATGTGGCCACCAAGCTCCGCTCTGCAGGATTCCCCATGGAATACATCGCGGAAAAGCTGCTGGTGGACCCGGCGGAAGTCAAGCGGGTCATGGCGATGATCGAAAAGGAAGCCGCCATGGACCCGCTGGGAGCAGCCCAGCGGGCAATGCAGAACGGCATGCCGGATGGCATCGCCGCTTGAGCTGGCGGAAATCCACTACGCCTACGGCAAGGAACTCCAGGCGGCAGCCGCAGGGAAGCTCCTGAGCCTCTGGCGGGGCGTGGACCGCCGCAACATCCTCGCCTCCTGGACGGAGCGCCTACCGGACGCCGTGGACGTTGTGGCAGCCTCACAGCTCGCCGCAGCAGAGGACGGCGTGGCCTACATGTCCGCAGCGCTCGCCGTCCAGGGCATCAGCACGGCTGGCCCCGCGGTCTCCCCGAAAGGGTTCGCGGGGCTGGCCTACCCGCTCAGCCCTGATGCTCTGGCGCTGGACCTTCCAGGCACGCTAGCGGCGCCGGCCTTCACCGCCCTAAGGGGCATCAAAGGCGGCGCGACTCTGGAGAGGTCCATGGCCGGGGGCCTGAATGACCTCATGCTCCGGTCCCAGGTGCAGATCTCCGACGCGGCCAGGAACTCCGGTTCGGTGTCCATGTCCACCCGCAACGAGCGGGTGGGGTACGTCCGGATGCTCAACCCGCCCTCCTGCGCCCGCTGCGCCATCCTCGCCGGGAAGTGGTACCGCTCCAACGCCGGGTTCCACCGGCATCCTGGGTGCGACTGCCGGCACATCCCCACCAGCGAGGACGCCGCAGGAGATCTCCTGACGGACCCTTACGAGTACTTCCAGTCCCTGCCCGAACCCGAGCAAAACAGGATCTTCACTAACGCCGGAGCCCAGGCCATCCGCGACGGCTCGGACATCTTCCAGGTAGTCAACGCCCGCAAGGGCATGTACACCACCGCCGGCGGCTCCAAGGTCACCCGCGAGGGCGTCACACGCCGCGGCTACTGGGGCTCCCAGCAGAAGACCAGGGACCGCAAGGGCGCCGAACGCTACGGCGTCTCCATCCGCCAGCGAATGATGCCCGAAGAGATCTACAAACGAGCCGCCTCCCCGGAACGCGCCAAGGCGCTGCTGACCGAGTACGGCTACATCACTCCCGCCGGCCAAGCGCCGGACGGGGCAATTGCTGGCAGCGCCCGGGGATTCACCCAGCGCTACCGCACGAACTGACCGGCAATCGGCCAGTCCACACCTGATCGCGCAACGCGAGAAACGGAGCACCGCCATGATGTCCAGCACCGAAACGCCCCGCCTGCTGCACGGGATCGACATGTCCGCAACGGACGCCGCCCAGCAGCTCATCGACTTCCACCGGCTCACCTTCGGAAACGCCGTCATGGAAACCGACCCGGACGCTGATCCCGATCCCGATGCGGACCCCGATGCAGATCCGGACGCTGACCCTGATCCCGATGCAGATCCGGACGCTGACCCGGACCCGGACGCTGCGGACCTTGGGGACAAGGGCAAGAAGGCGCTGGATGCCATGAAAGCCAAGCTCAAGGCCGCCAACGCGAAAGTGAAAGCATCCGCGACGGAGGCAGCCCGGCTGAAGGCCGAGAAGGAGAGCGCCGGCAAGCCCGCTGAAGAGCAGGCCCTGGCCGCCGCCCGCCTCGAAGGACACACCGCGGCCACCGACGCCGCAAACAAGAGAATCCTCCGCTCAGAAGTGAAAGCTGCTGCAGCCGGGAAACTCGCCAATCCCGCGCTCGCCGTCAAGCTGATCGACCTCGATTCCCTCGAGGTGGATGAGGACGGCGAGGTGGACGAGGACGCCATTGCCGAAGCAATTTCGGCGCTCCTTGAAGAGAACCCGTATCTGGCCGCGCAAGGCGGCACAACCCAGTTCGATTCGGCCCGGGGCAAGCCCAAGCCGAAGACGAAGTTGACCGCAGCAGACCTCGAAAAAATGACGCCGGCGCAGATCGCCAAGGCGTACGACGAGGGACGCGTCAAGGCGTAATACCGCGCCGACCGCCAAACGCACAGAAAGCAGAACAACATGGCAATTGCCAATTTCATCCCCACGGTGTGGTCTTCGAAGATCCTCACCGCGTTCCGGGAAAAGGCCATCTTCGCCGGGCTCGCAAACCGCGAGTACGAGGGCGAGGTCAAGGCCGGCAACACCGTCAAGATCACCGGCGTCGTTGACGTCCAGATCAAGGACTACAAGGCCGGCGCTCTTCCGGACGGCAGCGGTGGCACACTCCCCCGCACGACCGCCCCGGACGACATCACGGACACGACCATTGAGCTGCGCATCGACCAGGAGAAGAACTTCGACTTCTACGTCGATGACATCGACGCCGCCCAGGCGTTCACGCGGCTCCTGACCCCCTACACGGACTCCGCAGCTGCGGGCCTGGTGGAGGACTCAGACCGCTGGCTCGCTGCCCTCCTGTTCCTGCAGGGCACCGGCACGGCCGTAGGGGCCCCGGCCATCGACGGTAAGACCGCGTGGAACGTCATCCGCGACCTGCGCAAGCAGCTCAACAAGGCCAAGGTCCCCCAGGGTGACCGCATCTTCGTGGCCAACGCCGAGTTCACTGCACTGCTGGAAGAGAACGACTCCAAGCTGATGCAGGCCAACACCTCCGGCACCACCAAGGGCCTGCAGGAAGCACAGCTTCCGCGCATCCTTGGCTTCGACGGCTTCGGCTCCGAGAACCTGCCCACGGTCAGCCGCCCGTCCATCGTGGCCTACCACAAGTCGGCGCTGGCCTACGTGTCCCAGATCGACAAGACCGAGCCCATGCGGGCGCAGAACAAGTTTGCTGACCGTCTGCGTGGCCTCCACGTTTACGGCGGCAAGGTTCTCCGTCCGACGGCCGTCGCGCACTGGACCGCAGCATGAGCCCCCGCGTGGTAGGCCCCTCCGGCGTCCCGCTGGACGTCTCCACTGACATGGCCCGCAGCCTGGTCCGTGACGGTTACGCCTTCCTGGCGGCCGGCGAACCGGAAACGGCGCTGGTCACCCCGGACCCGGCCATTGTGATCCTCAACCCCGAGGTGGCACCCGGCCTGGTCCTTCCCGTCGGCAACAGCGTCGCTGACTTGACTGCCCAGCCGACAGCGGACGGCCGCCCCCGCGGCAACGCCAGCCGCGAAGAGTGGGTTGCCTACGCCCTTGCCAACGGCAAGACGGAGGACGACCTGACCGGCCTGAAGCAGGGCGAGATCCGTGAACTGTTCGCAGAGCGCCCTCAGGAGGCTCCCAGCGAGGATGCCGACCTGGACAGCTCCGTGCTGCAGGTCATCCCCGCCGGCAAGGACGGAGCCGAAACGGGCCCGTCCCCGCTCGATGTCCCACCTCACCCGGAAGCCGCAACCGCGGACGCGGAAACCACCGCTCCGGAAAAGTAGAGAGGAGGTGACCTGGTGGCCAACCTGATCACGCCCGAAGATCTCGCATCCTACGAACTGGAAGACCTGGACGTGAACCGTCCACGTGTGGCCAGATTCATTGCAACCGCTTCCGAGGCTGTCACGGACGCCGCCAGGTCACCGATTCTCCGCCGCCGTTCAGTGGTTGAGCTGACAGCGATGCCGGCCATGATCCTCCGCCTGCCCGGGCTGCCAATCTCGGAGATCCACTCCGTCACCATCGGCGGAGTCCCCCTGATTGGCTGGACCCGGCTCACCGCCGGGATTCACCGCGCCGACGGCTGGTCCCAACGGGGTCTGGAAGTCGTCACGGTGGACTACACGCACGGCCTGCCGGCCGTTCCTGCCGACATCAAGGATCTGGTGGCCCGGATGGTCATCGCCGCCGAGCTGGCCGCTCAGGACGGCGCTGACAGCCTCGCCCTGAACAACGGCCGGATTTCATCGGTGGGTATCGATGACTTCCGCGAAGCGTACGCCACCGGGGACGAAGTTGAAGCCGTCACTGAAATGACTTTGCCGGAGCGCACGCGCGAACGACTCGCCAAGCGCTTCGGCGCCGGCCCGACCGTGGCAGGTGGACTGTGAGGGCCGCCCGCGCCGCGCTCGCGCGCGGCCGCCGACGGGCGAAGGCCCGCATGATCGACCGCTGCACGGTCCACCGGCCCGGCGCTAAGACCACGGACCCGGCCAACGGCAAAGTGACCCGGGCCATGGACGAGATCTACGTCGGGCGGTGTGAGTTCCAGCAGACAGTGGCCCAATCCACAGAGTCCGAAGCCGGCGAACACGAATTCACCGCCCAGGACACCGTGTGGAAGACCCCGGTAGGGGCAGGGCCCTTCAAGATCAACGACGTCGTCAAAGTCACCGCTGCCCCGGAAGACCCCCAACTGATCGGCCGGACCTTCCGGGTAACCGAGCTGTTCAACAAGACCTACGCGACCGCGCAACGATCCAGAGTCGAGGAGCTGACCTCTTGAGCACCGAAGTAACCGGTTTGAACGAGCTGACCAAGACGCTCCAGGCTGCATCATCTGACGAGCTGCTGAAAGACGTAGGTCAGGTGGTGTCCAAGGGCGCCCTGAACATCAAACAGCAGATCCAGAAGGACTTCCGCAGCTCCGAGCACTTCAAGGGCATCCGTGACATCCGATACAACCGGAACGTCACGGCAAACGCGGTAGAGGCCGAGATCTCCCCCTTCCTCGAAAACGAAGGCATCGCCGACCTGGTGGGGGTCGCCATCCATGGCGGCTCCCGGGGCGGCGGCGGCAGCGTCCCGGACCCGCTGCTCGCGCTGCAGGCCGAAGCCCCACGCTTCGAGGAGGCGCTCTCAAAGCTCCCCGGGGTGAACCTGGATGGCTGAGGAACATTACAAGGCGCTGGAGGCCCGCCTGCGGGCCGTAGCGCAAGCCGTCCTCGATGGGCCAGCCGTGCACTTCGGCGCAATCACCGGAACACCAGAGTCCGCCGACTACCCCTACATCCTGATCGGCGGCAACGCCGGCCAGGAAACATCCGCCGCCCCGGTTGCCAGCACCGACACCTTGGAGCTCCGCTTCAAACTCACCTATGCCGGGCTTTCCTTCGAATCCGTCCTGTTCATCGTCAGCCTCACCAGGCGTGCACTCATCGGCGCCCGACTCCAGATCCCGGGCTGGACCTGTGCCCCACTCCGGCACGAAGCGCTGCAGGACATCCGAACGGATTTCGACGTCATTATCCCCGACATCGGATCGCCGCTCTTCGCGGTCGATGAACTGGTCCTCTTCGCGGGCCGGTAACCACCACCCAGAAGGAGTTCCACCGTGCCACCCACCAACAGAACACCTCCCGCTGACCAGGCCCGCCAGGAACTGACCAGCGCCGGACTCACCAACGAGGCCGACCTCAACACCGGAGAAAGCTCAGCGCTCGCGCTCGCCGGCACCGGCGACGGGACGCCTCAAGCAAAACGCGGCCGGGTCCCGGCCTACGACAAAGAGACCGGAAAGAAGCTTCCGCACAAGGTGCCCGTGTCACACCTTGACGGACGGTTCCCGAACCTGGTCGAAACCCCCTCATCGAAAGCAGGTAACTGACCATGGCCCCTCAAGGTCCAAAAATGCTCAACACCGCCAACCGTGCACTGTGGTGGGTCCCGAGCATTGCCAACCTCAATGCCATCAAAAAGACCGAAGTGGACGCCGGCATCAACATCACGTGCCGCGTGACCGCCGCCAACTTCCAGTTCGGTATCACCGGCAACGCGTCCATCACGGACCCGGGCCTGTGCGCACAGATCGAGACTTCCGCGCCAGGTCTGGCAACCGTCGCCGCCGAGATGGACTTCTTCCGGTTCAAGAACGACGTTGACGACGTCGCGTGGACCACGTTCGACGGCAAGGACATCTCCGGCTATCTGGTGCAGCGCATCGGACAGATCGGGGACGACGAAGACCAGGAGAACACTCCGGTGAAGGTCGGGGATGAGCTGCAGGCCGGCGAGTTCCTGACCCATGACCAGCAGATCCTCTCCCCCGCCACCGCCGGGTACGAGAAGTTCAAGCAGGTATTCGCCCCCCAGGCCTACGTACAGCGAAGCATCGTCGTCGCGTAGACAGACTGCCGGCCGGATGGTTTTCCAAGGTTCCATCCGGCCGGCGC
This sequence comes from Arthrobacter sp. Leaf141, assembly GCF_001424565.1. Lineage (GTDB taxonomy): Bacteria > Actinomycetota > Actinomycetes > Actinomycetales > Micrococcaceae > Arthrobacter. The sequence continues at coordinate 61,024 of NZ_LMOL01000006.1, read as the reverse complement.
TCCACCCAAAACCTTGCCCCCACGCTAAAAACCTTGGAGGTTCAGCATGACCAGCACAACAACGGCAACACCCGACTTCAACCTGGATGACTGGATCGACTCCGTGCAGCGCACCGAACGCGCCGTCACACTGTATGGACGGATGGATCTCATGGCCGAGATCGACGTCCTGCAGGCTAAGCTCCGGGCAGAGGCGGAGATCCCGGAGGAAGACCGGTCCATGGGCGGCGACCCGTCAGAGAAGCTCCGCCAGGAGATAGACGATCTCTATATTCAGATCGACGCGTCCAAGATCGAGATCCGGGTCTCCTTCCTGGACGACGAAGAGCAGGAAGCCATCTCCACCGCCGTCCGCAAGGAACTCAAGGCCGAAGCGGACGCCGCAGCTAAGCAGGCCCGTGCGGATGGCGTCGAGAAGTGCAAACGCCTCGAAATCAAGGCCGTCAACGACGTGAACCAGATGTGCCGCAACCTCGCTGCCGCGGCGGCCGAGCACGTTTTCGAACGCGAGATCAACGTCCGCACCATTGCCGCGGCCGTCGTTTCTCCCAGGATGACGCCTGACCAGGTCCGTAAGCTCTACAAAGTCGTCGGGGATGCGCAGATCGCCCTGATCAGCAAGGCCTATACCCGGGCCTCCATCGAAGAGCCTCAGGTGACCGTCCCAAAATCGTCACAGCCCTCGCACAACGACGATGGGCTCACGTCCTCCTAGAGGCCAGAACGGCAAGGGACTGGAAAGTACCCCAGACGGTCCTGCGCGGGCGCAAGAACGACAACACGTGGAACTATGTCGACCGCGCCCTTGCGCTCGCGCTGACGGCCTACGAGGACGGCCTTTGTCCAGGGTGCGGGCTGCACTCATCGGTCAGCCGCGGCGACCACAACGTGGGCCGGCACGAGGCTGATGATCAGGTCCTCTGCCATGGGTGCGCCCCCATCGAAGAGATGCGGGCCGACAAGAACCGTTCAACCTTTCCCGGCCAAAAGATCATCCTGAAAGACACCCACGCCTAGCTGGCCGGGACATCTGAATAGCGATTGGAGCGTCCATGTCTGATCGCCAGATAATAGTTCGGCTCAAGGCCGAAATCAGCGACTTCCGCAAGAACTTCGCTGAAGCCACGAAGGCATCGGAAAAACTCGGCCAGACAGTAAAGGAAACCGGGGAGCAGTCCCAGAAGCCTCTGGAAGAGACTGCGAAAAAGGCCGGCGAGCTGCGGGCCGAACTGATCAAGTCCGGTGCGGCAGCGCAGTCCCAAGCCAAAAGCATGGGCCTGTCGTACGACGCCACCGGTCAGCTCCGGGACGAATTCGGCAAGATGGTCACCCAGGCGAAGGCGGCAGCCCTCGGTCTGGATGCAGCCAGCGACGCCACACGGGAATTCGCGGCCGATCAGGAGTACGCGGCCGACAAAGCCCGCCAGAGCAACACGGCCCTCGGCCAGCTGGTGCAAAACGCCACAAAGAACGACGAGAACTGGGCTCGGACGGGCAGCTCCATGCTGGCCTTCGGCGCAGCTGTCTCTGTCGGCGTTGGCCTGGCCATCAAGTCCTACGCCGAGTTCGACAAGGCAATGTCCGAAGTGCGCGCGGCCACGCACGCCTCCGCCGGCGACATGGCACTCCTCAGGGAGGCCGCCATCGTCGCGGGCGCCGACACCTCCTATTCAGCTCGCGAAGCCGCCCAGGCCATCACTGAGCTATCCAAGGCTGGCGTCACCACCCGCGAGATCCTCGCCGGCGGACTGAACGGCGCGCTGGCCCTGGCTGCTGCAGGCTCGCTGGAAGTCGGGCAGGCCGCAGAAATTGCAGCCACAGCCATGTCGCAATTCGGTCTGAAGGGCAAGGACATCCCGCACATCGCGGACCTCCTCGCCGCCGGAGCCGGCAAAGCCCAAGGCGAAGTCACCGATCTCGCTCTTGCCCTTGAGTACGTGGGTCCTGTCGCAGCAGGAATGGGAGTCTCCATCGAGGAGACAACCGGCGCGCTCGCCGCCTTCGCTACCCAGGGAATAATTGGAGATAAGGCTGGCACCGGTCTCCGCGGGATGCTTGGCTCGCTGACTTCCCCGTCGAAGGCTGCCGCTAAGGAAATCGAACGGCTCGGCATCAACCTCTACGACGTGGACGGCAAAGCCACCGGCACCAAGGGCAAGTTCCTTGGCCTGGCAAACATGGCCGGTCAGCTGCAGAGCGCGTACGCCGGCATGAATGATGCGCAGCGAGACGCCTCGCTGGGAATGATCTTCGGTAACGAGCAGGTCACCGCCGCCCGAGTACTTTACAAGACCGGCGCAGATGGCGTCCGGGAATGGACCACCGCGGTCAACGACTCTGGTTTCGCCGCCGTAACTGCGGCTATCAAGCAGGACAACCTGGCCGGAGACGTCGAGAAGCTGGGCGGGTCCCTGGACTCGGTATTCCTCAAATCCGGGTCTGGTGCCAATCAGGTGCTGCGCGGCCTGACGCAGGGCGCGGAGGACCTGATCGACATGGTGGGTGGCCTACCGGCACCACTGCTGCAGACCGGGTTGGGCCTGACGGCCACGGCCGGCGGAGCAGCACTCGTCGGCGGAACGTTCCTCACCATGTTCCCCAGGGCCATCGAGTCCGCCAAGGCATTCAACGAGCTGCGCAGCAGCAACGAGAAGCTGCACGGGTCCCTGTCGAAGTCCGCGAAGATAGCCGGCGCACTGACCGGCAGCCTTGTGGCGCTGCAAATAGCCGGCGCCGTGAGCAAGACCTGGCAGGACGGCACGAAGTCCGCTGAGGACTATGCCCAGGCGTTCCTGACACTGGGCAAATCAACGAACGACGTTGATGCCCTGGTCAAGAGCACCGGCGGGCTCGGCACCCAGATCAACGGCGTCGGTGACGCCCTCGTCCGGGTGAACGACTTCAACTGGTACGACAACCTGAACAACTGGGCCGGCGACATGGTTGGCGGAGCATCGAACACCCAGAAATTCCGGGACAACGTTCGAAGCCTGGACAACACCCTGGTGTCCCTGGTGCAGAACGGCGGCGCAGAGAAGGCCGGCTCATCGTTCAAGGTCCTCGCGGACGAAGCCGACAAGTCATCCAAGGCCCAAGGCAAAGCCGGGATGTCCATCGCTGACGTGCTCAAGCTGATGCCGCAGTACACCGATTCGCTCAAGAAGCAGGCAACGGCACTCGGCCTGAAGCTGGAGCAGCACGAGCTTGAAGAGCTGGCTCTGGGCAAAATTCCGGCCCGCATGAAGGCCGTGCAGGGATCAACGGAGGGCGCTGCCAAGGCAGCCGAGTACCAAGCCAAGCTGACTGAAGAGGCAGCCAAGCAGCTTGAGGATATGGGCCTGGCTGCTGACGGCACGGTGCTTTCGCTTTCCAAGCTCCTCGACGTGATGTTCCGGACCGGGCTGGCCAGCATGTCCGCAAGGGACGCAGAGGCCGCTTATCAGGAGACCCTGGATGGGCTGAAGGCGAAGATCGATGAGGTCAAGGCCTCGCAGTCCGCTGGTAACGCCATCATGGATGCCGCTACCGGGTCCTTCGACCTCACTACGGAGGCAGGCCGGAAGGCCAACGGCGTTTTCGGGGAACTGGAGTCGAAAGCCCGCGCCACCACCGAGGCGATGGCAGCTAACGGCGCGAGCCAAGACGAGCTGGGCGTCAAGCTCAGCAACACCTACCAGTCGCTGTACGACACGGCGCGGGCCTTTGGCGCCTCCGAGGAAAAGGCGGACGACTTGGCACGGTCGGCGCTTGGCATTCCCAAAGGTGTACCCATTGAGACGGCGATCCAGAACTACGCCGACTCCATGGCCAAGCTACAAGCCGTAGGAGACAAAGCCGATGGGCTCAACGGGAAGACCGCCACTGTCCGCATTGACACCTATGAGACAACTCTCCAGAGGATTCTGAAGCTTCCTTCGGAGGCGGACGGCTCCTACGGAAAGGGTCTCGGCGTTCTTGCCCCAGCGGGGGGTGCAACCGGCGGGCGGGTGCGGACCATCATGGGATTCAACACCGGCGGTAAGGTGCCTGGCCGGGCGCCGGCCGATCTCCGCCGGGACAACGTCCTGGGCATGGTCCGCGGGCAGCCTATCGGGCTGCAGGGCGAAGAGTGGATCATCAACGGCCGCCAGTCCAAGAGCAACGACCGCTGGCTCAAAGCGGTAAACGACGGGCTGAACTTGGACGACGTCTTCCAGGCTCCGTCCAAGTCCATGGCGGGCGGGTACGGCCAGTCGCAGTCCTTCAACGGCTCGACCGGTCCCAGCGGCTCGGCCGCCGGAACGTCCGGGACCCGGATCGACATCGGTGGGATCAAGATCTACGGGGCCACTGACGTGCACGCAGTCCAGCGCGCCGTCGTAGACGAAATCACCTACAAGCTCGGGGAACAGGGGGTGCGGCTTGGCAAGTGAGCAGATCAAGTGGGCGGGCCGCACCCTCTCCGGAACTGACCGGTTCGGCCGATGGACCTGCGCCGCGCCGGACGGCTGGTGGGACTCCCCCGAAGCGAAGGGAAATGTCATCGACCGTCCGGACGCCGATGGCGAACATGACATGCCGATCTACAACCGGGCAAGGTTAGTCACCTTCGACGGACTCCTCCACGCGCACAGCCACGAAGTGCTTCACGACGCCGGGATATTCCTCACCGGCGCCATGACGGGCAGGGCGCAGGTATCAGGGCACGGGGCCTCCCAGTGGGCGGACGGTAAGAAGGTGGGCCGTATCCGGTTCCGCCCCCTCACCGCAACCATGGCAACGTGGCAGGTGCCGCTCAAGTTCGTGGACCCCCGAAAATTCGGGGAACTGCGGGAGTTCGTAGCGACACCAGGCGCTGACGCGCTCGCCTACCACCGAGGCAACTATCCGGCGAAACCCGTGGCAACAGTCGCTGGCTCAATGCCGGGCGGTTACCGGCTCGGCGTGGGCGGCCTGGCGTTCGTGATCACTAGGCCGCTCCTGCCAGGCGTCCCCCACGTCATCGACTACAACGACGGCCGGCTGCGGATCAACGGTTTGGTAGTGCACGGCAACATCACCGAGTCCTTCACCCCGGGCATCAATCCCGGGACACAGACGGTCGTCTCTTTAACCGCCACCACTACCGGGACTGGGACAGCGTCCTTCGCGGTCTACGACACCTATATCTGAGGAGGCCCCGTGGCTTGGAAGTACTACACGGTGAGCAGCCTGACATGGACGGACTGGATCGAATTGCCGGCGGCCCAATGCACTGGCGGGCGAGCATTGAACGCGGGCGTTCCCGGCAGGGTGACGTTCAACGTCGGGGACCCCGAGGTAGATGAAGTGGTGACGGAATACACCATCGAGCCACTTGCCCGAGTGCTCGTTGCCGCGTGGGACGACATCGTGAAGTACGCCGGCTACGTCCTTGACCCGGTGCACGATGTAGACGCAGGAACAGTGACCGCAGACCTTCGGGAAATCTGGTGGATCTTCAACAACCGCCACGTTCTGCGGGTTCACGGCGAGGGTTCCCAGCTGGCGGAGCCAATAGCCTACGCAGGCAAATCGCTGGAAACGATAGCCAAGGGCGTCATCCTTGAGGGCGCCAACGCGGAGCCGCAGGAACGGTATGCGCTCCCGATTGTTTTCCCGCCTGATGTGCCCGGCGACCATGCCCGCACCTATGAGGGCTTCAAGTTCATGAGCGTCGCTGATGCACTTGACGAACTCATGAAGACCGAGGGTGGCCCGGACATAGACCTGAGTCCGGAAAAGTCACCGGCGGGGAACCTTGAGTGGGAGTTCCGGGCAGCCCCCGGGCTTGGCTACAACCCGAGGGAATGGGACACCACAGCTTCAGGTTCCGAAGTCTTCGGAATCAACTTCACCTACGCCGGCTCGGGCGTGAGCAACAAGCTCATAGGCACGGGCGAGGGCTCAGGTCGAAGCCTACTGGTCAAGTCTGCAGACTCGATGGCCGGCACCCGGTACCCCGCAATTGAACGAGTGACCTCATACCAAAGCATCAAAGAGCCCGGCCCGCTGGAAGCCCGCACACGAGCGGACCTTGCGGTCTCCGACCGGCCCACGAGCCAGCTCAGCTTCAAGATCCCGTGCGACGGCCCGGTGGAAGTTTCGGACCTAATCCTGGGCGGTGAGTGCCTGGTGAAGACCAAGGGCGTCAAAAACCTGCCCGATGGCTGGTCCACGTGGCGGCTCATCCAGTACAACTTCGACCGCGAGACAGTGACCCTGCAAATGCAGCCACAAGGAGGCTAACCCATGGGCCAGATCAATAACCTGGGGCAGGGTAACGGGGACGACTTTGAGCGCCGTCTACGAGCCCTGGAAAATGCCACGAACCAGAACAACATGGCCATCGGCCGCGGCGGGCTCACCGTCCACGACGGCGGCATGATCACCATCGAGAACGGCGGCCTGCGCGTGACAGGCTCCGCGGAGATCATCGGACGACTCTTCGCTTCCGGCCTGGTGAATTTCGTGGGCGAGGTCATCATTTCCGGCCCGCTGGACGTCAGCGGCAGCGTGGATGTCTCCGGCATCATGACTGTGCTGAATGACTTGGAGATTGCCTCCGGCGGCCTGTTCAAAGCAGGTGGCATCGAGTTGCGCCCGGACGGGTCAGCCAAGTTTGGCAGTTTGGAAATCAGCGCCGCTGGAAAGATCACCAGCGGAACCGCCGTGATCAACCCTGACGGCTCAGTCAAGTTTGGGCAGTTCAATATCGACACCACCGGCAACGTCACCACCGAGGGCAAAATCAAAGCCGGCGGGCTAACAATAGACCCCGACCTGCTCGGCGGCAGCGTCCAGTTCGAAGGCGGCGGCTACCTCTCCGGCACCACGGACGGACCCCAAATCACCGGCCCTGCCGGCAACGCCTTCGTCTTCGCCCGCAACGCGCTCGCCGGCATCCAGGCAGCAGCAATCCGCCTTGTTGGGGCAGTAACCATTCAGGGCGGCCTGAAGATCACCAACCCGGGAACTGCCAGTGGCGCCCAACCGAACGTGCACATCGACGACGACGGCAACCTCCGCAAGATCACCTGATCGGATCTTCCGCGCTACGGCTACTCCCCACTATCCCCACTCAGCGACAAACCTAAGGAGGCTCTTTTGGCTACGGTTACCGGCAATGCAAAGGACTTCAGGCCGCTCCCTTTGGGTGCGACTGCGGAGCTGGTTTTCCGCCCTGACCGGCCTGCGACTACTGGCAGTTCCGTACTGGCAACGAAGGAGATCCGGACGCCTGCTGATGGGGCAGGCGCGTTCAGCGTCGATCTGGCAGCGTCCGAGTCCACGAACCCGTCCACTATCTACTGGCTGACCATCGAGTGGAGCGATTCGGGCGGGAATTACCAGCCCCCAGACCGTTATCCGGAGCCGGTCGTGGTGCCTGCGGGCGGCGGCCTGCTCTCGACCATGTTCGCGGACGTTCAGGGCGGCAAGATCATCACAAAGGGCGACAAGGGCGACCCTGGCAACGTCGTGCAGCAGGCGGCGATTGATGCTCTGAACGCTAAGGACCGCACCCATGATGCGCAGATCGGTTCCCTGCAAGTCGGCGTTGCCGCGAACGCTGCCGGGATCGCCGCGCACGGGCGCCTGATCGATCAGAACGCGGAAGTTGCCCGGATCTATACCGATGCCCGCACTCAGGGCGTCATCGACCTGATGGACACCTCAAACGTGAACATCGACACCGACGGCGCGCCGTTCATCCACTTCGGTTCCATGACTGTCGCGGTCCTTCAGGACACCGACGGCAACCCGTACTACAAGGCCAGGAGCTAAAGCATGCCTCAACCATCAGATGTTCGACTCATCACGGAGAAGCGGCACCTCCTGGACTACCGCGTTACTGCTGGCCGCGTCGCTGCTCTTGAGAACGCGGCCGGGTTCAACGAACCGCCGCTCGGGTTCCAAGACCTTGTTGTTGCAGGGCTCGTCTCTCAGACCGCGTCAGAAACCGTTGCGGCCCTCGATGGGCGGTTCGCTCCCCAGGGCGGCGGCCGTCCGGTGGGCAAGGGCGAGCTGGTGTTCAATGTGGCCGACTTCGGGGCTATCGGCGGGACGGTGAACGAGTCCACCCAGTGGGCTGCCGCGGTCAACGCCTGCGCGGCAGCTGGCGGCGGCGTCGTCACCGGTCAGAAGGGCAAGACGTACACCGCCGAGGGCATCCCGCTGAAGTCGAACGTCTGGTTCGACCTGCGCGGTGTCACCATCAACCTCCCTGCCACCCCGCAAAAGGCCATGTTCAAGGCGCCGGTAACTTCGGAGCTCATCGGCGGCGGTATCTGCGGCGGTGAGTTCGGCGGCGTGAACAAATCCCAGCACTGGGTAGACATGGCGACCGTTGAAACGCTGCAGTCCTTCGTGATGGAAGGCGTCTACGTCCACGACTTCAACCGCGCCTACAACGGATCGCTCAATGACCGGTTCCCCGTACTCCGGGACTCGCGCATCTGGCAGAACAACATCGGCGCGTACGTCACGATGAACCACCCCATCTTCCACTTTGTGGACTTCCGCTTCAACGACGTCGCCCTCACCGGCTCCATCAACGACCTGTACGCCGTCGGCTGCAAGTTCAACTGGGGCCGCGTCGGGGTCCAGCCCGCCGAAGGAAAGACGATCCGCAACTCCCAGTTTGTGGGCTGCGTCTTCGGACGCAACACCGAAAAGGGAGCCGTCGTAACGTCCCGCTGCACCATCACGGGCAGCTTTTTCTACGGACGGGACAACAACGACGACGGCATGACCCTCCAGGGCAGCGCCAACGTGATCACATCCAACTACTTCGGATACGAGGACGTGGACGGAACCTGGGGCGGCGCGGCTGTCCGATTCGCCTCCACCGGCCAGTTCCAGGACAACAACCTCATCGCCAACAACCTGTTCCAGGTCAACGGCTCCACCGCTGTTGGAATCGGGCAGACCGGAACCACCGTCCTGCGGTCCACCACCATCGCGGGGAACACTGTCCGCTGCGGGGCCAACCGTAAATGGATCGTCCTGCCTTCCTTTGCCAACGGCAAGATCAGCACCAACAACATCCTGATCACCGCGGCCGGACTCGAAGCCGGCAATGGCCTTGTTGAAATCGGTTCCATGGGTACAGCCGGTTCAGACTTCACCGACAATGGGTTCTTCGCAGAATCAACCCTCGCGGGCGAGGCCTTCAAGCTCGGAGACGTGATCGGGTCCAACTTCATCGGCAACAGGTTCCGCAACATCACCACACCCGTCTCCACTACGGGTTCCCTGATCAACGCCCGCTGGCGAGCCAACCAAGGCTTCAACACTGCGGAGACTGGCACCACAGGCATTACGGACGGTCAGACCTCCGTCACCGTCACCCATGGCCTGTCCGTGCCGGTAACCTCCGCACGCTGGATCAACGTCACCTCAATGAGCGATATGGGTCTGGCTGGGAAATTCTGGATCAGCGACATCACCGGGGCTTCCTTCAAAATCAACATCGACAGGGTAGCCGGCGGCGGAAAGTTCTGCAGCTTCGCCTGGTCCGTGGACGTGGGCCGATGATTGATGGAATCCCTGCATGGGTTAGCCTTTCGTCACCGGTTGCTGCGACGCTCGCTGTGTTCTGGCTAGTTTTCACCGGCAGGCTGGTCACCCGCGCATCTCACAACGATGTTGTCAGGGTCCTGGAAAACGCCAACGTCCAGGTCACCACAGACCGAAACAACTGGCAGTCCGCCGCTGCGCTCGCCAATCAGACCAACGCCGTGGTGAGCAAGACGAACTCAGATCTCATCGAGACGGCCAAGTTCTCCACGCATGTCATGTCAGCCCTGCAGGAAAACGCAGGAGGTGGTGCACATGTGGTTCCGAGCACGTCGCAGTAAGCCGCCTGTTGTTCCTCAGCCGGAACCGGTGGACCACTCATTAGCGGACGCTGCCATTGAGGCCGCCGTGGAAGCCCACAGCGCGGCGCAGGTGCAGGCTACCCAAGCCAACAAGATCGTCGCTGACCTGCAGCAGGTGAACCTCCGCAACGGATTCGCTCCAGCGATCCGCAAATCATTCGACCGACCAATTGGAGGCGCCATATGAAGGCGATCTACATCGGATACATCGCAGCCTCCATCTGGGCGTGCCTTCCGTTCATCTACTGGATAACCGCCCCGGATTGGTTCCGGTCACGCGAGGGACGGGCGCTGATGATGCTGCTGGGATCGTCAGCCGCCGTGTTCGTCCTGATTGCCACGTCGAACCTGTTCGGGGACTACCAGTGGCGGGAGCTGGTTCGCTTCTTCGTCTACGGCTCTGTCCTCGCTTCAGGACTTCGGCTCGCCATCCTGTTTTTTCAATTACGGTTCAGCGCTGACTGGGCCAAAAAGAAGGAGGCCTCTGATGGCCAGACCCGTTGACAGTAAGTGGCCGATCAGCCAGCTCTTTGCCGGGCTCGCTACCCGCGGAGTGGTTGGCCGGCCCGACGGTACCGAGGTTCAGTACTTGGTGTGGCTGTACGGCGACTATCAGCCGTTCGGACACGCGGGCGTGGACATCGCTTGCCCGGTCGGCACTCCAATCCGGGCCATGCGGGCTGGAACCATCGTGTACGCGGGCTGGGGCGAGGATCTGCCGGGCGATGACTCCTGGGGCCCGTCCGGGTACTTCCGCCGCTGGGGCATGTACAAGACCTTCCCTGGCATCGTCACCGTCTCGAAGGCCGACGGAGTTGATGAGTACGACATCTACGGCCACCAGTCCAGCAATGAAGCCGTCAGCGTCGGCATGCACGTCAATGAAGGCCAGATCATCGGTTCCTCCGGAGACACGAAGACGCGCACCGAAAAGGTCGGCGCGCACCTTCACGTCGTCACCGTCGCTGACCCGGTGAGCTACTCCACCAACTGGCCGCGGATCATCTTCGGATGCGTGGACCCCACCCCCATGTTCGGAACCACAGGCCCCGTCCTTCAAGGGGCCACCACCAACGCAGCAACCACCCAAGCACAAGAAGAGGACGACGACATGAAAACTATCTTCAAGGACTCCGCGGTCAACGACGGCAGGATTTGGATCGGTGACGGAATCACTCGCCGCCACGTGAAGGATGAAGCCGAACTGGCCGACCTCAAGAAGGGAGACGTGGAAGGCTGGCTGAAGCTGCATGCCGGCGGCGCCGTGCGGAATCTTCCTATCGGCGCCATGGGGGTGGAGGTTCGGGGCCCGGCGGAGATTGGGCTATTCCGCAAGCGGGGCGAGGATGCTATCTGGGCGTTCGGTGGCGGGCAGCGCTGGCACGTGCCTGATCCGTCTGCGCTGGCGCAGATGCGCCGACTCAACACGGTCGGTGCTATCGCGCTCACCCGCGACGGGGAAATCATGGACGTTGACAGTCTCGACGGACTCGGCCAGGTGTCTGAATAGATGGGCGACCACTCCAGCGCAGTCTCCACGCAAGAGCGGAACCCGGGTGCAGCGGTTCGCCGCACCCTGGGCGCCATCGTCCTGCTCATCCCGGTCATCAACGCCATCGCGGCCGTCACTGTGGAGCTGCTGAAGCCCTACGAAGTGCACCTTCCCGTCTGGGTGTTCCCGGCTCTCAACGGCGTGCTGGTGGCCACTGCGCTGCTGGCCGCATGGGTAACCCGCATCCTCGCGTTGCCAGGCGTCAACGACTGGCTGCGGCGCTACTTGCCCAGCTTCGCCCCTGAGGGCAAAACCAGCAACGCCTAACTCTGCATCACCCCACAACCGCCGGCGCCTCCTGGGGCGCTTTTTTCATGCCCTAGGAGGCACCATGGCTTACCCGTATGGGATGAAGTACTCCACGCTGACGTTCAGCCAGCCGCTCGCCGTGTCGGGCAAAGAGGCTGACCGCACAGAAATCAGCATCACCCCGTCGCAGTATGTTGTGTGGGAGGACACTGGCCAGCCGATAGAGGACTTCACGGACACTGTTTCCGCTCCGGCCGGGGAGCAGGGCGAGGTCACGGCCCCGTTCGTGGACCAGGAGGGTTTCCGGAACCGGATGGGCGAGCTCGTGACGGGCTTCGCGTACAAGGTGGTCCGCCGGTCCTGGTACGGCGATCAGATCCGCACGGCGTGGCGCACCTGGGCCCCGCTGATCGGGCAGGAAACGGTTGATTTCGACACGCTGCCCGCAGATGAGCCGACGGAGCCATACACGGTGCAGGCCCCGGAAGTTCTGTCCGTGGCCGGCGCGACCGGCGCTGTTGGCGTCGATTTTTTGGCCGAACGCCTCACCCCGTGGGTGGATGCGCGGATCGAGGCAGGGTCAAACCTTGATGACCTGATCCCGGTGGTGTCGGCGTCGGTCAGGGACCCGGGTAGTGATTTGCGCTCAGCGGTCGATGCTCGGGCAGCGGCGGCCGCGTCACCCAAACTCGACAAAACCGTGGCCGCAACAACGTACGCCGCGAAAGGGGTGGAAACGTCCAAGCTCGACAAGACTGAGGCGGCTGCCAGCTACGCTGCCAAGAGTGTTGAGACCTCGAAGCTCGACGCCGGCCAGAAGGGCGCCGCCTCAGGTGTCGCCCCACTCGACGCCGGTCAGCGCGTGCCACAAGCCAACCTCCCCGAAGCCCTCGCCCCAGGGGCACTTTCTGCCACAATCCTCGACCGTACGGAAAAGGTTTCTCTTCTAGTCACCGATTACGGGGCTAAGGGAGATGGCACGACGAACGATAAGGCTGCCATTCAGGAGGCCATCGACAAGGCAGCCACCTTTGGCTTGCAGGCCAGGTTCCCAAAGGGCCGCTACCTCGTGAACGGATCGATCAACCTTCCGGCTGGCGCGGACGTGTTGGGTGACCCCGGCTCCGAGATTCTGGCCGCCAGCGGCGCCTATTCATCGGGCGGTGGCGTCCTGTTCGCATCAGGCTCTGATGGAGCAAAGGTAGCCCTGGCAGCTGATGCTAGCGAAGGGGCGCAGACAATCACTCTCCCCGCCGCAATATCGGCCACGGTACAAGCGGGTGACGTTATCGGATTCGAGAGCAACCTCCCGGCGTTCGCATCCAACATGTACGCCGGGGAAATGCACAAGGTTCTCAGCGTCACAGGCAATGTCGCTGTCATGGACACTGGGCTCACCCTTCCCTACCTCGTCGCCGACTCCGCCAAGGTTTGGAAAATCTCGACGGTGGACCACGTGCGAATCCGGGGGATGCGGATCACCGCGGCAACACCGACAACGATTCTGGGCGCTCGTGGCATCGTTGTTCGCAAGGCTACCGATGTCCGCGTTGAGGACTGCACGATCCAGAACGCTGCAGGCGGCGTATTCTTCGCCGACGTGCTCGATGGATTCATCGACGGCACTCTGGTGGACAGAGCGCCGAACCTGCAAAATTTCCAGGGCTATGGCGTCACGGCGGCTGGAAATACCGCGAACCTGATCGTGTCCCGACTGATTGCCCGCTACTGCCGACACGCCTTCACAACGTTGGGCGGCAACGGCAACGATGCGGAAACCGGCGCAACTTACGGTGGCCCACGCAACGTACTCGTTGTGGACTCGATTGGAGAGGGTGGCGTAGATACCTATTCAATCTTCGACACCCACCCACAAGGCATCAACATCGTCTTCGAAAACTGCCTCGCAACGGGCGGAACCGGCTCCAACGCGAACGGATTCCAAGTCCGGGCACGCAATGTCACTCTTCGCAATTGCCGCTCTTGGAAGGTGGGCGCACGCTCTGTCAACGCCTCGTCAAGCCAAGGGTGCATCATCGAAGGCGGCGAATACGCTTACGGCGGCCTATCGACGGGCGTCGGTGGGCTGGCACTAGGCGTCAACGCCCGCGTCCGCGGCGCAGAGATCCATCACAACGCTGGAGCTGGCATCGGCGACGGACCGGGATCATTCATCGGCTGGTGCTCGATCTACGAGAACACTTACGGAATCCACGACCAGACGGATGGCTCATCCGGAAGCGTGTACGTCAACAACTACATCCCCAAGTCCACAACCCAGAACCTCTCGGTGCTCTCGCCAAAGGGAACAACCCTTATCGCACGGAACATCATGCCCGGCTATGGCCTGGGAAGCGATGGAGTAGGCGGCACCGTAGGCGCAAACGTTGTCCGTGCCGGCAACCACACGGACGGCAACATGGGCAACTACGCGCAGCTTTCGCTTGACCCGGGTAACGCCTCGCAGGCACTCGCGCTGATGCTCAAGTTCGGCGGAGTGGAAGCGTTGCGCATCCGGCGTGGGACCGCAGCAGATGATGCTGTGCTCGCCATCGCAGCAGGAAGGAAATTGCAAGTCACGGGCGGTACGGTGGAGCTCCTGTCTACCATCTTCAAGCTGACAGCAACCACCGACCTCCAATTCCCCACCACACCAGCGGCTCCGGTAGCGGGCACCGCCGGCGCCATCCCCGGCGCACCCTTTGCGTGGGCGGATATCATCATCAACGGCGTTGCAGGCCAGATTCCTTTTTGGCGTAAGGCCTAGGAAGACGCCGGTACGCCTCAGGGAGGCTACCGGGACTGATTTCCTGCTTTGTCTTCGGGGCGTGCAGAAAGACTTTCTGCACGCCCCACCAGACAATGAAGCACTGGACGGCGATCCAAACCTGGGCCAACGAGTTGCCGCGAGCAAAGGCAACGGCAAACCCTGCGGTCAGGAGCAGGACGCCAACGTAGGTACCGGATGCCGCCAGCAGCGCCCTGTCGAATCGTGCGGCCATGATCCCCAGGATGATCATCCCAAGAATGATGCCCGGCAGGGCGAGATCGGAGAAGAGTACGCCGACGATGCTAGGCACTGGACAGGGATTTCCGTACCCGCACTTAGTCCCGAACGATTGCATCAGCAGGAAGTCATTCCACCGCTGGAATGGTGTGATGGCATCGGGGATGGGCATGGCGATCAGCTCGCCGATAGTCCCACGGCCCATACCGAAAGGGATGGTGTTTCCCATCGTTTGGGACATGTAGGCGAGGTAGTTGAACATCTCCGTGTCGTAGGACAGGAAGAAGTTATTCAGCGTCCCGCTAAGCCCCTGCTCTTGGAAGTAGAGCCCCATGGCCCCCACAATGTCCGAGTCGCCGCCGAGCTTGGTGCGCGAACCTGCGCTGCGAACAAACGGAATGATCGCTAGGGCCAGCAAGCCTAGAACGCCGAGGCCTATCCATCGCGGCTTGATCCGACGATTCCACGAGCCAGCCATTGCTCCGACCACAGCGATCAGAATGGACGGGATGAGGTAGCGGCGGGTCCCAAGCGCCATTGGCGGGACGACGGAGCCAGCTACCACAAGCCAGTACGCCAGGCTCTGCGGACGGGTGTACCTGAGGACACGCTCGTACTGGAAGCGAACGGCCGCGACAGTGAGGCAGCCAATCGTTGGAAGGGCGCCAACGAACGCGGGAACATTCTCCAGTCGAGCAATGACCGTCTCGGAGCGGCCGGCGAACAGCTGGGTGAGGAAGCCCACGCCACCACCCACGACGATCATGAACAAGAACCAGCCCGCCGAAAGGCCAACGGCGATCAGCACAGACCTTCGCGGGGCCCACTCGGGGAGCCCTGCCGGCTCTGGACTCTCTTCCCCCGGTCCGGTCTGCTTAGGCCTCATGACGAGGCGCCAGAAGGAAAACCCAAGAACAAAGGCCAGTGTTCCCGCGAAGCCGAGAACCCCGGCCGCCTCGAACCCGTCAGATCCGATGGCGTAGCCGTAGAAGTCGAAGGACTCCGGTTCCTCTGGCATTAGGAGCGGTCGAATCCCGAAAATGGATATGAGCATCAGGAGCATCAGGGAGTAGGGGCTGAGAATGGCGCCGAAGCGCATTCGAGTACCAAACACCCAGGCCGCGAGGCCGATAAGTACGGTAAGGCTGGGCCAAAATGAGTAGTCGCTGGTCAATCTTCTAGTCGTTCCGCTTGCTGGGCAGCAGTGGGCGGAAGATCCCTAGGAGACATAGTCCGGAGAGAAGCATGACGCAGGCTGTGAACGACCGGTCAACAAGTCCATCGGTTCCGTACGAGGGCAGAAGCGTGATCGTGTAAAGCGATCCGAGAACGGCCCCCACAATATAAATTGCTCGTTCCATGGCCTCATGATACTTGGCGTGCAATCCGTTCAGGACATTACGTTAGGGCTACGTACTAAATCGAAGACTCTATGCTTGGTGCTCATGGAACCCACGGACAGGCAAATGGAACTTTACCTCGATGAGGTAATCAATCAGGCGGAAGGGGCGGTGCTCCATGCACTTCAGTACAACTCCGCGGCAACGGTCCAGGACCCGCCGAAAAACCTAGCAGCGATTTGCTTTGCCGCTGTGCAAGGAATCCTTACCGCCGCTGGGCAAGTTCACCAGCTTCTATGGGTCAACCACGGGGCGGAACGACCCCGAGAGTACAACGATCTCTCGGACGAAGAATGGCAAGATCTTCGGCAGTTCGCACAGGCGAGGGCTAGAACACTCAGGAAATGGCTAAAAGCGACAGACGATTCGCCCGTAAAGTCGCGCGCCGTCCGGAATTCTTTCGAGCACTTTGACGCCCGCTTGGACAGAGTACTTGCCCTGGGAAACCAGAACATCGTGGACAGGGTCTTGTGGGAACCTGGATCAATCTTCATAGAGGGAATGCCGGAATCCTCCTTCCTCCGCCGGATCGACATGGAAACGAACCAAGTAGCTGTCCTGGGAGACTCTGTTTCATATCAGCAGATAGTTGAGGAGTTGCAGAGACTGGCGGCAGCCGCTCAACAGAAAAAGGACGCACTATTTGAGGCAAAGTGGGCGGCCGCCGCCTCCGGTACGGGCACGTGAGACCGGTTAAATTACCCCAGCCCAGCGCCCCATCTCTTCGGAGGTGGGGCGCTTTTGCTGTTTGTCCGGCCGGTCAATCAGGAGCCAGCGTTAAAGCTGACTCCAAGGGTTATGAGCGCAGCAACAATCTTAAGCAAGGACTGTGGGATGTCGGTCTGGGCCAAAGCCGCAAGTTTGCGGGCCACGAAGCCCTTGTCAGGAGACTCTGCTTCCACTCCGACTGCCAGGTCGTCCAAACCGTCAGCCCAGGCCTGGGCTTTCTCCATCTGCCCCTCTCGTGCTGAAGCAGGCATGGCCGGCACGCCGGAACCGCGGGGATCAAATGCGGCGCCGTTCCCAGCCGTGGCCGAGACGCCAGTGACGTTTCCTGGCCCGTTCCCGCCGACGGCTTTGACATAACCGCCGATGGTCTGGCCGCCGCTTTGGTTATGGCTCGATCCCACGAAGGCCGCGCCGATGCTGATAGATGTGAACTGTGACGGGTTCTCGCGGATTGACTGAGCTGCTTCGCGGATGGCCTTTGCGACTTCTTTGTTAGACATGAGTCCCATGTTGGCATACCGGATCTAAAATGTGTTGTATGGAGATCGAGGCAGCTGACGAACCGGGCAGGTGCGATACATGCGGCGAGACTATGGCGGAGATCAAGACACCCAGCCGAGGAAGCCGTCCCAGACTTAGTAGGTTGGCTCGCCCGCATCGGGTAACGGGCTATTGCTGCGGTAACTGGGAGTGCCCACGATTCAACGAGCCTCGCCCTTTTGTTTGACCGCTGAGTACGGGGCTAAGCTATATGCGCGTGCCTGCCCCAGTA
>NZ_LMOL01000006.1:43276-43378 GCF_001424565.1 Arthrobacter sp. Leaf141 | reverse complement strand
GCTCAGGGGATAGAGCAGAGGCTTTCTAATCCTCCGGTCGGGGGTTCGATTCCCTCCTGGGGCACGCAAACAAGTGCGGGCCCGGACATCATCATGATGTCC
>NZ_LMOL01000006.1:351-43236 GCF_001424565.1 Arthrobacter sp. Leaf141 | reverse complement strand
GGGCCCGCACTGTCAGCGTTAAGCGGCCATTGGTGGTTCCTGCATCCGTCTGCGGCCGGACCGGTCGGGGATGCTGATCGGTGGTAGGGCATCGAAGCCGTGCCTGATGCCCTCTGGTCGGAGCTTGAGGTAGAGCGTGGTGGTGTCCATGTTGGAGTGCCGCATCGACCGCTGGACCACGAAGTCACTGACGCCGGCCTCGTGCATTTCAGTGGCCAAGGAAGCCCGCAGGTCGTGGGGACGGTGATTGAGACCAAGGCGCTTGATTGCTTCCCCGATGAGGCCGGAGACAGAGTTCCCCATGATGTGTCCCTCGCCCGCGGCGTGCAGACGGTTGGCCGTCCGGTTGGGAAACCAATAGCCAGTCCTGGGCATTTGCAGGAACAGCGGCCAGACGGCCGCGGGGACGGGCAGCGTGGCCGGTTTGCGGCCCTTCCCGATGGTAGACAGGGTCCGGGCCTGCCAATCGATGTCAGCGCCATTCACGGCCGCGATCTCAGAGACTCGCAAGCCGAGGTAGTAATGCAGCGCGACCATCACCCGAGTCTTCCGGTAGATCCCGCTCTGCAACAGGGTGTTGATCTCTTCGACGGTGAAGGGATTGGGCTCGCGCTTCCTGGTAGCCACCCGGGGCAGCCGGTAGGCCGGGTTGTCCAAGCGCAGCCCCTCATCCTGCATCCAGGCGAAGAACGTATGCAAACCGGATCGACGGTGCACCCTGGTGGAATTTGACCAGCGCTGCTGCGCCAGCCACATAATGAGTTGCTTCCTGGTCACCGTCTCCAGGCTGTCGATGTCTCGGTCCAACTGCCTGATGAAAATCAGGCGCTCGCGGATTGTCTTTTCGGTGAGGTCTGCTGCTTTCATGCAAGCGGTCCAGTAGTTCAGCGTGTCGTTAGTCTCCATTTGGTGCCCCCTGCTTTATCGTGTCTTTCCGGTGTAGTTTCTACACTGATTTGCCCTTGATTTCAGGGCGATATTCTGGAAGTTTTGCCTGTTCAGGGGCCTGCTGCGCAGGCCCCTTTCTTTTTGTTTTTCCCATCACCGCAGAGGGAGGGAGGGGCGAGGAGGGCAGGGGCCTGCCTTGTCAGACCAACAGAAAAAGAATCTGTGGTCATTCAAGGCAAGCTGGTGAGACACCGCGTCAGTCGGTCGGTTGTCGTCGGTTGGCTGCTGGTTAGGCAGCTGAGCAAGGCCCAGGGCATTACTCCTGGGCAGTGGCGGCATATGCGCACGGATCTGGTGAACTGGGTTCACGGTCGGTCTTGGCACTCCTTCGCATGTGCGGCCTTCAGGCTCGCTTTATGGACCCTGCCCGTGCGCTCGAAAAGGAACTGGCTCTGACCCAGTAAGCAGCCCACGGAACAAGGCTTAGCGTGTTGGTGGGCGCGCGAAAGCACCAGGCGGGGTAGCCGTACCGCCTTGTATGAGCGGCAAGCAGGCACGGCTATGGACGGGGTGCGTTGGCAGTGGTTAGACTGGTGGCGCGATCAGGGTCCGTAGCCGGGGACTGATTGCCTTGCCGGCCCGGATGTTGACGCATCCGGCCGGCTTTCTTTTTAGGTTTTGGGGGCAGCTCGCTGACGTAGTTCTGCGTACAGGCAGAGCAGCTCCGCGAGACGTTGCTCGCGGGTCATGCTGCGGCCTCGCCGGCCGCAACGATGGGCGGCGTCCAGAGGACTAAGAACGGACCGAGGTGGAACCGGATCACCGCCTCTTCGGATGCCAGCGCGTTGAAAATATCGCCATCCCAGGCCGGGTACCAGTAGTCCTCGTAACCAGGAATTCCTGGGCGCTTCTGCATAGATACGCACTGGTAGTTCGGAGCCTCGTTGAGGCCGTCAGGATCTCCAAGGACCACTGAGAAGGGCGGGAGAGCGTCGAGCTCCGCCACGGTGGTCAGCATCGAACCTACGGCGGGCCACGTCGCTGCGGCGCTCATGCAGCGATCTCCAGGGGGAGGTCAGCGAAGTGCTCACGGCGTAAGGGGAAAGCCAAAACTTCTGCCGAACCGCCAACCTTGTAATCCGCCGGTCGGGGGTTCGATTCCCTCCTGGGGCACACACGAAGCGGCCGGGCCTGCACAAGCGCAGGTCCGGGCCGCTTCGAACCCGGGGCGGTTGCTGCGAATGGCGCACTGCGCTTCTGTTCGAGCACTTGGTGTCGAGGACCTGCTCGCCGGCTTACGCGAGGCTGTCCGCCGCCGCCGAGCCGGGGGCTACGGACCAGTCGCCGTCCGAGATGATGCGGACGTAACCAGGAGTGGTCAGCCTGACCGTTTCGGAGAACCTGCCTTCGGTGTCCACCGGAAGTTCGGACATATCATCAGCTCCAAAGCCTTCGACCAGGAAGCGGCCATCGCCGTGGTGGGTGACTGTGGCCTCGTTGGACTCTGTCCCGAAATACAGGACGGTGTCGCCGTGGCCTTCGACGGGCCCGTCAACGGCGGAAACTTCCGACAAATCCCTTACCGTCAGGGCCCACGAACCCGTGGCGGTGACCTCGAACTCATCGGTTGTTGAGCCTGCGAATATATCCACCAGGTGCTCGCCAAAATACGGACCCTGCGTATCCACCAGCACTCCGTCCAGGCCGTTGGTTCTTACAACGGTGGCGCCCGTGCAGTCATTGCATTGGAACGACACCAGAGCCGGTAAACCATCCAGGTCCAGCGTCTGGACGCTGTCATCGCCGGTTCCGGTGACTGTCTGGGTGGCCACCGCAGTGAAGCGTCCCAGCGGGCCCTGGGTGGGCACTGCAAGGCTTCCCCTGGGCGCAGTTTCGGTATCTTTGACCCCTGTTGGGTGGGATCCGGCAAGATTGAGGCCGCCCAGCGCCACAGCAACTGTGACAGCCGCCAGGGCCACAGCGTTCAGGGCGCAGAGAACACCCGTCAAAATGAACGCCAGCACCTTGTTGTTCTGATAGCCCATCAGAGTTTTACCGGTGGCGTCGGTTTGTTTGTTGGCCAGCACCAGCACGATGTCCACCAGCGTCCAGATTCCCAGTCCGCCCAACGTCAGCAACTTCGCAATGCCAGTTCCGGTTCTGCCGAGATAAAAACGGTCAACGCCAAAGCCGCCCAGGAACAGGGCAAAAAGCCAGGTAGCGACGAAGGACTTCCTGCCGCCGTCCCGCTCGTGGACTTGCACGGGATGCGGGCCCAAAGCCCCATACCCCTGTTGGTGTAACTGGCTCAAAGACAGTCCCCTCCGGCGCCGCCGCCTACCCCCAATAAACCCGGCGTGGAAAACCACACTGACTGGATAATAACGCCACGAGCGCGATTCGCTCTGCCTACCGAACGGTAAACGGCACCAAGCGCTCGGCGCAGGACACACGTCCGAGGGTCGGGACACCGGCTGCCGCACGGTTGTTTACCCCGGTGTCGTCGCACCAATCCACATTATGCGGATAAGCGGACACAAGCGCCTCACCAGCCGCGACTCCGGCAGGAACCTCAAAACGATAGGTAAAACTGCCCGCATCCGCCATGGGTGCCGTGTCCTTCAGGACCTCAACGCCGGCCGCGTCGGTGACACTGACAGCCACGCGGGCATTATCGCCATAGCGCGGATCGCAGCCGGCGTCCAGGGCCGCCACAACGACGGTCTCCCCCGCCGAGGCCATGGAAGGTGTCACCGTATACTCAGGCGGCATGCATGGGGGCGGCTTGCCCCAGGTGTTGCTGCAACCGGCGGATCCACCCATCAGGACCACGCCGATGGCCGCCAGAACCACTGATTTGTTGCGGCTGGGCAAGCACCGCTGCAATATGCACCCCATCGGGCAAGTATGTGTCGCCTTCACAGGAAAAAGAGGCCACGCTGCAGGTTTGTGCCCGGATTGTTGCGCGATCCAACCCCTGCTAGGCCTGCAGCAGATGCGGAGCCTCAACCAGCGAGCGCACCACGCTCCCGGCCGCGCCGAGCAGCGCGCCCGGATCCCCCACGGCGGTAACGGTGAGCTGGCCGGGGGTGAACTTGCCCGGCGCGTACTTTTCCAGGCTGGCCAGGAGCGGTGCGCGCAGCCACTGGTCGAGGACCGCGAAATGCCCACCCAGCACCACGGAACCAACGTTCACCACCCGCGCGGTGGATGCGAGCGCCACACCGAGGGCCCGGCCTGCCCGGTCCACGGCGGCCCGGGCGCCAGGGTCGCCCGAGTCAAGAGCTGACAACAGGGCTGCGAGCGCGGCTGACCGTGTTACCGGCAGGCCAGCCATTCCGGCCGCAGCAAAGATGGCGTCCTGGCCCGCCACCGTCTCCAGGCAGCCGGTTCCCCCGCAGGAGCACCGGGTGCCGCCGGGGTCCACCACCACGTGGCCCACCTCGCCGGCATGGCCCGCCGGCCCGGTGAACAACTCGGCGCCGATCACCAGTCCGCCACCCACGCCCACCTCGCCCGAAACAAACAGGAAGTCAGCATCGCCGGCAGGTCGGCGCGCAATCTCCGCCAGGGCAGCGGCATTGGCTTCGTTGAACAGCGCCACGCCCAGCGGCGACCCCGGCAGCAGCGCAGCAAGGTCCAGCGGCACGCCTTCCCAGCCCAGGTTGGGGGCGGCCAGCACCATGGACCGTGCCGGATCCACAAGCCCAGGCACCGCCAGCCCGCCGCCCACGATCTGGATGCCCCGCCCGGTTGCTTCAACACGGAGGCTTGCCGCGAGCGCGGCCAGGGCAGCCACCACGGGACCCGGCTCGCTGTCCCTGTTATCCCGCTCCCTTACCTCGCGCAGCAGCAAGGTTCCGGACAGGTCCGTCACCCCGGCCGCGATGTAGTCCACGTTGATTTCCATCCCCATGACGGCCCGGGCGGGATTAAGTTCAAGTCCGACGCCGGGCCGGCCGCGTTCGCCCTGCGGGTTCAGTCCGGTTTCGCGGACCAGGCCGGCGTCCAGGAGCGCAACCACGAGACTGGAAACCGACGCCTTGGTCAACCCGGTGGTAGCGGCCACGTGGGCGCGGGTGAGGTGGACGCCGGCAGGCTGCCGGGCAATCCTGCCCATCACCAGGGCCAGGTTGCTCCTGCGGACGTCGCCCATGTTGCCTGGCACGGCAAGGGCGGCGGCCTGCGCAGGCATCGCCATCGGGTCCCCCTCTCGGAAAAATTCCTGGCCGGCAATCTGCCGGAACTGTTGACCCAACCCTACGTCGGCTCATATAGTTCAGGCAATGAACTAATCGTCGCGCACCGCGGCCCGACTGCAAGGATGCATCATGGCTCTCTCCCCCACTCCCGATGACAAGTTCACTTTCGGCCTCTGGACCGTCGGCTGGACCGGCGCCGATCCCTTCGGTGTGGCCACCCGCGATGCACTGGACCCCGTGGAGGCGGTGCACCGCCTCAGCGACCTGGGCGCCTACGGCATCACGTTCCACGACAACGACCTGGTTCCCTTCGACGCCACAGCATCGGAGAAGGACCTGATCCTCAAGAACTTCAAGGCAGCCCTGGCCGAGACGGGCCTGAAGGTGCCCATGGTCACTACCAACCTGTTCAGCCACCCCGTCTTCAAGGACGGCGGTTTCACCTCCAACGACCGCTCCATCCGCCGGTTCGCGCTCAGCAAGGTACTGCGCAACATCGACTCCGCAGCAGAGTTCGGCGCCGAGACCTTCGTGATGTGGGGCGGCCGCGAGGGCAGCGAATACGACGGTTCCAAGGACCTCTCAGCAGCCCTGGACCGAATGAAGGAAGGCGTGGACACGGCCGCCGCCTACATCAAGGACAAGGGCTACAACCTCCGCATCGCCCTGGAACCGAAGCCCAACGAACCACGCGGCGACATCTTCCTGCCCACCGTGGGCCACGGCCTGGCGTTCATCGCCCAGCTGGAGCACGGCGACATTGTGGGCCTGAACCCGGAGACCGGCCACGAACAGATGGCCGGCCTGAACTTCACGCACGGCATCGCGCAGGCGCTGTGGGCGGGCAAGCTCTTCCACATCGACCTCAACGGCCAGCGCGGCATCAAGTACGACCAGGACCTGGTGTTTGGCCACGGCGACCTGACCAGCGCCTTCTTCACCGTTGACCTGCTGGAGAACGGCTTTCCCAACGGCGGCGCCACATACGACGGCCCCCGCCACTTCGACTACAAACCCTCCCGCACCGACGGCTACGACGGTGTCTGGGAGTCCGCAAAGGCAAACATGGCCACCTACCTGCTGCTCAAGGAACGCGCCCTGGCGTTCCGCGCGGACCCGCAGGTCCAGGAAGCCCTGGCGACGTCCGGTGTCTTTGAACTCGGCGAGTCCACCCTCGCCGTCGGCGAAACCACGGCGGACCTGCTGGCAGACACCACGGCATTCGAGTCCTTCGACGCCGACCAGGCCGCCGAGCGCTCGTTCGCGTTTGTCCGCCTCAACCAGCTGGCCATCGAGCACCTGCTCAACGCCCGCTGACCCGCCGCGCACTCCGCGCCACCTGGCACCCAACAATGCGCCGCCGTCGGGCTTTCCAACAACATGGAAAGCCAGACGGCGGCGTACGCACCTAAGGAATCCCATGGCCCTCGTTGCCGGCATCGACAGTTCCACCCAGTCCTGCAAGGTAGTGATCCGCGACGCGGGCACCGGCGCGCTGGTCCGCCAGGGCCGGGCCACCCATCCTGACGGCTCCGAGGTGCATCCGGACCGCTGGTGGGACGCACTTCAGGAAGCCATCGGCCAGGCCGGCGGGCTCGACGATGTGGCGGCGCTTTCGGTGGGCGGCCAGCAACACGGCATGGTGGTCCTGGACAGGGGCGGGAACGTCATCCGCCCGGCCCTGCTCTGGAATGACACCCGCAGTGCCCCTGCCGCCGCGGAACTCATCAAAAACGCGGGCGACGGCGATCCCGCCTCGGGTGCCAGCTACTGGGCCGGGGCAACGGGCACCGTCCCGGTCGCCTCCCTGACGCTGACCAAGCTCCACTGGCTGGCGGCCAACGAACCGGAGAACGCCGCAAAAGTGGCCGCCGTGTGCCTGCCGCACGACTGGCTGAGCTGGCGGCTTGCCGGCCACGGCCCCGTGGAGCACGGCGAAGCCAACCTGGGAGCACTCACCACCGACCGGTCCGATGCGTCCGGGACCGGCTACTACTCCACTGCCACTGACTCATACCTGCCCGACGTCATTAGAGCGTCCCTGGGCCACGTCCCGATCCTGCCCAAGGTTGTGGGCCCGCTCGAGGCCGCAGCAACAACTCCGGCCGGTGCCCTGATCGGCCCGGGCGCTGGAGACAACGCCGCGGCCGCGCTGGGTGTTGGCGCCACTGTGGGCGACGTGGTGCTCTCCCTGGGCACGTCCGGAACCGTCTTCGCCGTCTCCGCCACGCCGGCTGCCGACGCCACCGGCCTGGTGGCCGGCTTTGCCGACGCCACCGGGAACTACCTGCCCCTGGCCTGCACCCTCAACGCCACCCGCATCTTCGACGCCACCGCCGCGCTGCTGGACGTCAGCCTCGGGGAACTCAACGGCCTTGCCCTGTCGGCCGGCTCCGGCGCCGGCGGGCTGACCCTGGTTCCCTACTTCGATGGCGAGCGCACCCCCAACCTGCCGGACGCCACCGGCTCCCTCCACGGCATCACCCGCGCCAACTACTCACCGGCCAACCTGGCGCGCGCCGCCGTCGAAGGCGTGGTGGCGTCCCTGGCCGATGGCCTCGCAGCACTTCAAGCCCAGGGCGTGCAGGCTGCCCGGATCATCCTGGTGGGCGGCGGGGCGCAATCCACAGCCGTCCGGGAGGCCGCATCCGCCCTGATCGGATTGCCCACCCTGGTGCCCCGTCCCGGCGAATACGTTGCCGACGGCGCCGCCCGGCAGGCCGCCGCCGTCCTCACCGGACAGTTCCCCACCTGGGAACTCGACGCCGAGGAGCCGCAGCCCGCCAGCCCTGCCCCTGAGGTCCTGGCCCGCTACCGCAGCTACGCGGCCCTGCACTTCCCCGCGTAGGCTGTCGTCGGATCGGGACAACGGCGGCAATGCCCGCGGCCCGGTCTGGCATACTTCGGATCATGCCCGCCCGCGATCAGCAGCCTGCCACCCCTGAGACCAGCATCAATTCCCCGGAACGCCTCCAATTCGAGGCTTTCCTCAATGAGCACCGGCTGGCCCTCAACGCGTGCCTCGACGGGCTGACGGAAGAACAGGCCCGGCGCCGGCTGGTCGCCTCCCGGACCACACTGCTGGGGCTGGTCAAGCACGTGACGTTTGTTGAGCGGGTCTGGTTCGATGAGGCCATCACGGCGCGCCCCAGAATGGAGATCGGCATCCCGGACTCGCCTGACGAATCGTTCATCCTTGCCCCGGAGGACTCCATCGCCTCCGTCCGGGAACTGCACCGGCAAGCCTGCGCCGCGTCCGCCGAGGCCACCGCAGCCCTGGACCTCACGGACCTGCTGCCCGGCAACCGCCGCGGACCACTCCCCCTCCGCTGGGTGTACCTGCACATGATCCGCGAACTGGCCCGGCACTGCGGCCACGCGGACATCCTGCGCGAACAGATCCTCGCTGCGGACACCAACCCCCCATCCTGACAACGCAGTCCGGCCCGCCCCGCCGAAGCGGAACGGGCCGGAAGCCAGCGCCTTGCCTTAGCGCTTCTCGCAGGCGATGCCGTCGTTGTCGCGGTCAAGGTCGTATTCGCCCTTGTACCGCGCCGCGCCGTCGTTGTAGCTGTAAACGGTGCTGTTGACGCGGAACGTGGTGACCGGCTTGCCGCTGGTCTTGTCCCGGGCGCCGGAGCGGCCCACACCGTGCGGATAAACCTTATTCAGCTCCGTACAGTTTTTGTACGACTTCGGCGCGGCGGCCGAGGCCGGAACGGCCGTTGAGCCCAGGACGATGACGGTACCCGCCAGGGACGCAATAATCAGGTTTTTCAGGCGCACGTACGTGGACTCCCCCATAAAAGGCCCCGGCCGCCAGCCGGCGGGGCAGGAAAATAGTAACCCGCCGCCGCCCCGTCGGCTGTTTCCGGTTGGTAACGCGGACCCGCGCCGTGACGCAACGCGGGCCCGCGATCCTTGCACCAGGTCAGGCGTACGGGAGGACCAGCTCCGCGTAGCGCTCCTTGACCGTGGACAGGACGGTGTTGCCGTCGGTGTCCCAGATCTCCTGGTTGAAGATTTCCACCTCGATGTCGCCGGTGTAGCCGGCGTCGCGCACCCAGGTGCCGATCGTGGCGAAGTCCACCACACCGTCGCCCATGTATCCACGCGAGAGCAGCGGGTCTGCGGCGATGGGCATGTTGAAGTCGCACACCTGGTAGGAGGCGATCCGGTTTTCCCGGCCGGCGCGCGCAATCTGGGCCTTCAGTTCCGGATCCCACCAGACATGGAAGGTGTCGACGGCGACCCCCACCTCGGCGGCGGCAAAGGGCGCTGCGAGGTCCAGGGCCTGGCCCAGGGTGGAAATCAGGGCACGGTCCGCGGCGTACATCGGGTGCAGCGGTTCAAGGACCAGCCGGACGCCGTTTTCGGCGGCGAAGGGCACCAGGTCTGCGAGGCGGTCGGCGACGCGCCCGCGGGCGGCCACAACGTCCTTCTCTCCCGGACCCAGGCCACCCACCACCAGGAACAGCTCCCTGGTGTCCAGGGCCACTGCTTCAAGGATGGCGGCGCGGTTGTCGGCGAGGGCAGCTGCCTGCCCCTCGGCGTCGGGCGCTGTCAGGAAACCGCCGCGGCACAGGGAGGAGACCCGCAGGCCCGCGTCCTTGATCAGGCGCGCGGCCTTGTCCAGGCCGGCCTCCTCCACCCGGTCCCGCCAAGGGCCGATCGAGGGGATGCCGGCGTTGACGCAGCCTTCAACTACCTGTGCCAGCGTCCACTTCTTGGTGGTGGCACTGTTGATGGCGAGGCGGGAGAAGTCGCTCATACCCCCACCCCGTTGATCCGCAGGTAGTCGGACATCCGGAAGGCGGCCAGGGCCGGATCCTTCAGGAGTCCGGCCTGGTCGGCCAGTTCAAACGTCCGTGACAGGTGCGCTACCGAGCGGCCCGAGTGCAGGCCGCCCACCATCTGGAAGCCAGGCTGCTTGCCGTTGAGCCAGGACATAAACGCGATCCCGGTCTTGTAGTAGAACGTGGGGGCGCTGAAGATGTGCTTGCCCAGCTCACGGGTGGAGTCCAGGATTTCCCGCGCCTTGGCGGGGTTGCCCGCTTCGTAGTGCTGCAGCGCAACCGAGGCGGCCGGGTAGATGGCCGCGAAGATGCCCAGCAAGGCGTCCGAATGGTGGGTTCCGTCGCCGTCGATCAGTTCCGGATAGTTGAAGTCATCGCCGGTGTAGAGCCGGACGCCTTCAGGCAGGGCGGCCCGCAGGGCCACCTCGTGGCTGGCGTCGAGGAGGGAGACCTTAACGCCGTCCACCTTGGCGGCGTTGTCCTTGATGAGTCCCAGGAAGGTTTCGGTGGCAGCTGCCACGTCATCCGAACCCCAATACCCGGCCAGCGCGGGATCAAACATGGTGCCCAGCCAGTGCAGGATGACGGGCTGGTCAACTTCCTGCAGCAGGGTGCTGTAGACCTTCAAGTAGTCCTCGGGACCTGTGGCCACCTGGGCCAGGGCCCGCGAGGCCATCAGGATGATCTTGGGTCCGGCCTCCGAGACAACGGCGATCTGCTCGCGGTACGCCTCGAGGACTGCTTTCAGGCCGGCCTCGCCGGTGGGCAGGGTGGCCACGTCCAGCTGGTCCGTACCCGCACCGCAGGAGACGAGGTCGCGAACGGACTTCCCTGCAGTCGCGGCGTTGTTGCCGGCCACGACCGAGGCGGCTTCGACGCCGGTGCGCTTGATGAGCTGCTGGGTAGCGGCCCAGTCCAGGCCCATGCCCCGCTGGGCAGTGTCCATGGCATCGGCGACGCCCAGGCCGTAGGACCAGAGCTCGTGCCGGTAGGCCAGGGTGGCGTCCCAGTCCAGCCGGGCCGGGGCGCCGGGTGTGTTGTCAGCGGAAACTTCGGGGATGACGTGTGCCGCGGCGTAAGCGCGGCGGGCTGTCAGGGGGGCCGTGGGCCGGGCCCAGCTGGTGTTGCCCCGCAGCCGGTATTCCCGGGTGCCGCCGTCGTTGGAGGGAAGGATAAGGGACGTCATCAGAGGGTGATCTCCGGGATGTCGATGGTGCGGCGTTCGTCGTTGGACTGCAGGCCGAGTTCTGCCAGCTGCACGCCACGGGCTGCGGAAAGCAGGCCAAAGCGGTGTTCGCGGCCGGCGACGACGTCGCGCAGGAACTCTTCCCACTGCAGCTTGAAGCCGTTGTCGAGTTCGGCGTTGGCGGGAACTTCCTGCCACTGGTCGCGGAAGGATTCCGTAACGGGCAGGTCCGGGTTCCAGACCGGCTTGGGAGTGTGGGCGCGCTGCTGTGCAACACACTTGTTCAGGCCGGCGACGGCGGAGCCATGGGTGCCGTCGATCTGGAATTCCACCAGTTCGTCGCGGTAGACGCGGACGGCCCAGGAGGAGTTGATCTGGCCCACGACGGCGTCGCCGGCAGGGGTCTCGAGCTCGAAGATGCCGTAGGAGGCGTCGTCGGCCGTGGCCTTGTATTCCTTGCCGGCCTCGTCCCAGCGGGCAGGGATGTGGGTGGCGGTCTTGGCGCTGACGCTCTTGACCTTGCCGATGATGCCTTCGAGGACATAGTTCCAGTGGCAGAACATGTCCGTGGTCATTCCGCCGCCGTCTTCCTTGCGGTAGTTCCAGGACGGGCGCTGCGCAGCCTGCACGTCGCCTTCGAAGACCCAGTAGCCGAATTCGCCGCGGATGGAGAGGATGCGGCCGAAGAAGCCTTCATCCACCAGGCGGCGGAGCTTGACCAGCCCGGGGAGGTACAGCTTGTCGTGGACAACGCCTGCGGTGACGCCGGCGTCCTTGCCGATGCGGGCCAGCTCGATGGCTTCCTCGAGGGTTTCGGCGGTGGGCTTCTCCGTGAAGATGTGCTTGCCGGCCAGCATCGCCTTCTTAAGGGTGGCGGCGCGCAGGCTGGTCATGGACGCGTCGAAGATAACGTCGACGGTGGGGTCGTTGATGACCGAGTCCAGGTCGGTGGTCCATTCGGAGACCTTGTGCAGCTCGGCGAGTTCACGGATTTTTGCTTCGTTGCGGCCCACCAGGATGGGTTCCACCTGGACGCGGGTGCCGTCTTCGAGGGTGAAGCCGCCGGCGTCGCGGATGGGAAGGATGGAGCGCAGCAGGTGCTGGCGGTAACCCATCCGGCCGGTGATGCCGTTCATGGCGATGCGGATGGTTTTTGTTTCGAAGCCCATGTGTCCTCCACGGTGAGTGAGCAGTGTTACTCAAGCTGATTGGGAAAGCGCATTCCCACTGCTTCAATGATGCACCGGAAAGGACAGGGTTGGCAAGCGCTTTCCGCAAAGAACTTCCCCTGCCATACTGGGGGAACTGTTATTTGGCCCACTTTTTACGTTGACCAGGAGATGTTGTGGCTGCTAGTACCCTGACCGAAGTGGCCCGGCTTGCCGGGGTATCGCCTGCCACGGCGTCCCGTGTCCTGAACGGCTCGGCCCGCACCCCCGGGCCCGATATCGCCCAGCGGGTCCGCCAGGCAGCGGACTCCCTGGGTTACATTCCCAACGCGCAGGCCCAGGGCCTGGCGAAGTCCAGTTCGGGCCTGATCGGGCTGATTGTCCATGACATCGCCGATCCTTACTTCGCGGCAATTGCCCGGGGCGTCCAGGACGCGGCCCGGGAACAGCGCCGCATGGTCCTGCTCGCCACAACAGGCGGGGCACCGGCCGAGGAGAAGGAAGCCGTGGCGGCGTTTGCGGCCCGGCGCGCCGACTCGATCGTCATCGCGGGCTCCCGCTCCGCCCGCAACGAGGATCTGCAGGACAACGCCGAACTGGCCGCGGAGCTGGACAGGTACTGCCGCAACGGCGGCCAGGTGGCTGTAGTGGGCCATCCCGTTGTTGGCGCGTCGGCCAGCGAGGGATACCACGTGGTGGCCGTCCCCAACGAGGAGCTTGCCCAATCGCTGGCGGCCAGCCTGGCCGAGGGCCGCGATTGCGATTTTGTGGTGATTGGCGGACCTGAGGGACTGTTCACCTCCGATGACAGGATCCGCGGCTTCCAGGCAGGCCTGGAGCGGGCCGGCCGGCCGGCTGCGGAACTGGTGCGGAGCGCCTTCAACCGCTCCGGTGGTTACGAGGCCGGGCTGGCGCTGGCCCAACGGCTCAAGGCGGCCGGCCCCGCCCGGCGGCCGCTCTGCATCTTCGCCGTCAACGACGTGATGGCCATCGGCGCCACGGCCGCGCTGCGCGCCGAAGGCCTGCGGATCCCCCGCGATGCCACCATCGCCGGGTTTGATGACATCGAGACGCTTCGTGACTTCCGCCCGGCGCTTTCAACGGTGCGGTTGCCGCTCGAAGACATCGGCCGCCTGGCCACCCGGGCCACCGCCCGCGGCGCGGCCGAACACCCGGATGAGGCCGGCCCACCCATCACGGGAGCCGTGACCCTGCGGCGCAGTACCGAGGCCGGGGCATGAGCGGCGGGCCTGTTGCGGGCCTGAGCGTGGTGCCCGCCGGGGCTGAAGGACCCAGGCCGGCCGTGCTGGTGCTCCCGGGCGGCGGCTATGCCCGCCAGGCGGATCACGAAGCCGAGCCGGTCGCCGAGTGGCTGGCGTCCCTGGGAATCCACGCGTTTGTGCTGCGCTACCGGGTGGCGCCGGACAGGCATCCCGCGCCCCTGACGGACGCCAAGGAAGCCATGCTGTACATCCGCAGCGGCGCCCACGGGCTGGACCTGGAACCAGGCCGGGTTGGCGTGCTGGGCTTCTCAGCCGGCGGGCACCTCGCTGCCACCCTGTCCACGGGTGTGGCCACGGGCAGTTCCCGGCTGGACGTGGATGCCAGCGTGCCGGACCGGACTGTCCTGTGCTATCCCGTGGTGTCCTACACCGCTGAAGTACACCAGGGCTCGGTGGATAACCTCCTGGGCGACGCGCCGCCGTCGGACCTCCTGGCCGAAGTCTCCGCAGAGCAACAGGTGGGCGCGGACACGCCGCCGGCGTTTGTCTGGCACACCGCCGACGACGCCGCCGTGCCCGTCAGCCACAGCCTGGGTTATGCAGGCGCCCTGATGGCCGCCGGCGTCCCGGCAGAACTGCATGTTTTCCCGAACGGCCGGCACGGGCTGGGGCTGGCCGGCGGCGAAGCGGGCCCGGACCAGTGGCCTGCCTTGTGCGCCGCGTGGCTGCAGCGCGCGGGCTGGGCCCTGTCCTGAAGCCGTGACCGGAGGCCTGTCCGGCCTTAGCCGAGGGCCCTGATGGCCCAGGCCGCGGTGTGGGTGTCACCCGGCTGGAGGTGGATCAGGTCAGTCCCTGAGTTGAAGGCATCCGGCGGGCAGGTCATGGGTTCCACGGCGAGGCCCAGCCGGTCCGGCTTGGTGGGTTTGTCGGCGGTGTGGATCTGCACCCAGGCCCACTCTGCACCCCATTCGAGCTCCACCCCGGTTCCGGAGGGATCGTGCACCCTGACGCGCGCCGTTTTCGAGTCATCGCTGGTGATGCCCGTGAATGCGTGGTCGATTTTTACCGGACCGAGCCGGCGCTCTGCGCGGAAATCGAAGCTGCCGCCCGCCACCTGCTTCATTCCCACCGGCAGCAGCCTGTCCGGCGTCACCGCAAGGTACTCGGAGGCTGGCAGTTCCAGGGTCCATTCGTCCAGCGGCGCCGGCCCTGCCACCAGGTAGGGGTGCGGGCACACGCCGTACGGCCCGGCCGTCCCGCCGGTGTTGGCGGCCCGGACGGAGCAGTGCAGGCCGTCGGCCGCCAGCGTGTAGCTGACTTCCAGGTCCAGGTCCGCAGGGTAGTGCGGACCCGCCTCGACGGTGCAGCCCAGGGTGACGGAGGAGTTGGTCGTCTCGCGCACGTCCCACACCTGGTCCGTCGCAAGCCCATGCAGGGCTGCGCCGCGCTCCGGTTCGTTGATCACAGCCTGGAACGCCGTGCCGGCGTACTCGTAGGCGCCGTCCGCCAGGCGGTTGGGCCACGGGGCGCAGATGACGCCCCGGTAGTCGGGAATCCTGCCCCCGGCCCCGAAGCCCACCACCAGGTCCCGGCCGTTGTGCTGCAGCTCCCGGAGGGCGCCCCCGCGTGAAGTGACCACCGCAGAGTAGGGCCCCATGGCGATGCTGGTTTCGGTCATGCGTCCTCCGGTTCGACAATATTGTTAGCGCTAAACAGCGTAGCCCAGATCCTGCCGGCGGGCACCGCCCGCAAAAGGGGCGGGTGCTGGCTACAGTAGCCTCATGGACATTCCGGACCCCGTCAATCGGGAACTGATCTCGGCGATCCGATCGGCCCTGGCGGACCATGCCGACCCGGGGCGGGCTGCCGGCGCCCAGGCCTATATGAAGTCGGAGCTCCCGTCGCTGGGCGTCCGCGTTCCCGATGTCCGCCGGATCGCAGGGGACGTCGCGGCAGGGCTGCCCTTTGAATCTGCGGATCAGCTTCGGGCCACGGTGCTGGAGCTGTGGCGCACCTCCACCGTGCGGGAGGAACGCTACGCTGCCATCGACCTGGCGGGCAACCGGATGGTGGCCCGGGATCTGCACATGCTTCCCGTTTATGAGGAGATCATCCGCACCGGCGCGTGGTGGGACTTTGTGGATGGTGTGGCCGGGAGGATCTGCGGACTGCTGCAGGCCCATCGGGATGAGATGACTGCGGTGATTCTGGCCTGGAGCACGGACCCCGATTTCTGGATCCGGCGATCGGCCATTCTGTCGCAGCTGAAGGCAAAGACTGCCACGGACACCCGGCTGTTGGCCCAGGTTATTGTGCCGAACCTGGCGGATGGGGAATTGTTCATCCGCAAGGCCATCGGGTGGTCCCTGCGCGAATACGGCAAGACGGCGCCGGGCTGGGTCCGGGGCTTCGTGGCGGAGAACTCAGCTTCCCTCAGCCAGCTCTCGCGCCGTGAAGCGTTGCGGCGGCTGCCAGGACCTTCCGGCGGCCCGGCCTGATGCCTGGCGGCTCAGATGACTGGGCGTTCCACCACGGGATCGCCGGCCTTGCGGAACAGTGAGCGCGTCCGTGGGTCCCAAAAGACCAGGTACAGGGCAAACAGGACCCCGGTGACCGCGGCAGCCACCCGCGCAAGGAGCAGGGCGAAGCCAACATCGCCTGTCTGCAGGTAGGGGAAAACTTCCAGCTGGTCGGAGTTGGCGTAGATGATGAAGAAGGACACCACAAAGTAGAGGGCCTTGACCTGCCAGTCGTTCCGGATCCCGGTGACGGCAAATAGCGGGATCAGCCAGACCACATACCAGGACTGGATGATCGGCGAGAGCAGCACCACGGCAGCGAACGCCAGCGTGAGCCGGCGCATCAACCGGTCGTAGTCCCCTTTGAGAATCAGCCACCCAGCGATGCCTACGGCCAGGAGTTTGCCGGCGTTGGCCACCACCGCCGAGAGCAGGGCGCCGTCCAGCCCGAAAGCGCTGCCGAGGGAGCCCACCACCATGCCGATCAGCCCCACCGGCGCATACCAGATGGAGATGCTGCCGGGAGCGGACAACCCGTTGATCCAGCCGAAGCCAAAGCCGTTAACAAGGCTCATGAGGACCAGCAGTGCCAGGCTGAGCCCGGCCGTCAGCGCCCAGAAACCGATCTTCCGCAGCCAGCCGGCGTCCCGGCCGGCCCAGAGCAGGCCAACGAACGGCAGGAACACAATGGTGATGGGTTTGACCGCGATGGAGAGGGTCACCAGGACGATGCCGCGGACCACCCGCCGGGTGGCCGCGTAGTACAGGCCTGCCAGGGCCAGGCCGATCATCAGTGAATCATTGTGGACGCTGGCGATGAAGTTGGTGAGGAACAGCGGGTTCGCGGCCGTCAGCCAGAGCGCCCGGTGGGGGTTCACACCATGCAGTTCGGCCAGCTTGGGGACATAAATGACGCAGAGCACCACGCCGGCCAGGGCCACCAGCCGGAACAGCATCACGCTGGCTTCGGGATGGACATTGGTGGACCACACCACGAACTGTTCGATCCAGAGGAACAGTTGACCGTAGGGAACGGGCGCCTCCGTCCACATCTTGTCCGCCCCGAGCTGGAAATAGTTGGAGAGGGCTGAGATCCCGTTCCGGTAGGGGTTGAAGCCCTCCACCATCAGCCGCCCCTGGCCGATATAGGCGTAGACGTCCCGGCTGAACAGCGGCACGCTGAACATCATGGGCAGGCTCCAGGCCCCGATCGCGGTCAGCGTCGCCCGGCGGGCCCGCGGACCCCAGACGCGCACACGCTGCCCCAGCCTCAGCCAGGCCCGGACCAGCAGCATGCCGCCCACGGCCAGCAGCACAATGGAAAGCGCGACGCCGACGGCCTCGGCCCGCATCCAGATGAACAGCGGGACGCGGCGCAGCTCAGAGACGGGGGCCAGCCAGCCGACGCCCAGGGAGCCGATGAACATAAACAGCGAACCGACGAAGCCGGCAAGGATCGGGGAGCTGGGATTGTCCACCTCCGGGCCGGCCGCTCCGGCAGGGGCGGCCGCCTTCTCCCCCGTCGCGGGCATAGGCGCCGTCATCTTCAGGATCGTCCAATCTTTTGCTGTCCGCTGTTGCGTCCGCGCTTGGGCTGACCGGCGCGGCGCCGGGCAGTCCCGGGCGCGTTACTGCGGCAGCAGTGCAGGCCGCGTACCCGAAATCCTAGCACCGGCGTCCGGGTTGAAGGTGAAACGGTAGGCTGGTCCGGTGCCTATTTCTAACGAACGAATCGTCTGGATCGACTGCGAAATGACAGGTCTGGATATCGAAAACGATGCCCTGATCGAAGTCGCCGCGCTGGTCACCGATTCAGAACTGAACATCCTTGGCGACGGGGTGGATGTGGTCATCAAACCCGATGACGCAGCCCTGGCCCAGATGAATGATTTTGTCCGGGACATGCATACGACGTCGGGCCTCCTGAAGGAACTCCCGGCGGGCAAGACCATGGCCGAGGCCGAGGCCGCCGTTATGGCCTACATCTCCGAGTGGGTGCCGGACCCCCGCAAAGCGCCGCTGGGCGGCAACTCCGTGGGAACCGACCGGGTGTTCCTGTCCCGCGACATGCCCGCCGTTGTGGAGCACCTGCACTACCGGGTCATTGACGTCAGCACCATCAAGGAACTGTCCCGCCGCTGGTTTGCCCGGGCGTACTTCCAGTCCCCCGCCAAAAAAGGCGGCCACCGGGCGCTCGGTGACATCATCGACTCCATCGACGAACTCCGCTACTACCGGGAGGCCGTTTTTGTGCCCGCCCCGGGGCCTGACAGTGCCACGGCCAAGTCGATTGCCCGCCGGCTCACCGCCGGGGAGCACAACGAGGCGTAATTTCCGCCACGTTTTGCGGTTTTTTTGCCAAAAACAGCAAAAGTGGTGAAAGCACCCCCGAACAGCAGGTAAGCTATTTGAGTTGCCTTTCGAGGGAGCCGGTCAGCCGGTAAACCTGCGGGGCACATGGTGGGCTTAGCTCAGTTGGCAGAGCGCCTGGTTGTGGTCCAGGAGGTCGCGGGTTCAACCCCCGTAGCTCACCCGCACAGGATGGTCGTGGACCTTCCAAGAAGGAGGCCGTACCGGATACCCGGTGCGGCCTCCTTTGTTTGTTTCCTGCCCGGGCGAACCGGCCGGGGCCGCACGTCGAAGGACCGCTGAAGATGACTGTTCTGCCAATCACCATCTGGGGAGAGCCCGTACTCCATCGCCGGGCAGCCGAAGTGGAGGAGTTCGACGACGCGCTCCGCACCCTTATTGCCGACATGTTCGAAACGAACGACGCCGCCAATGGCGTGGGGCTGGCGGCACCCCAGGTGGGTGTGGGTAAACGGCTTTTCGTCTACAAATACGCCAACGACGACGGCGCTCCCGCCACCGCAGCCCTGGTCAATCCCGTCCTGACGCTCTCCAAGATCTCCGGTGCAGTCCCCGATCCGGATGAGGAGGAAGAGGGCTGCCTGTCCTTCCCGGGTGAGCAGTATCCGCTCAAGCGCGCCGACTGGGCGCGCGTGGAAGCCTTCGACGGATATGGCCAGCCGGTCGAGTTTGAGGCAACCGGCTGGTTTGCCCGGGTCATCCAGCATGAATTCGACCATCTCGACGGCAAGCTGTACGTCAACCGCCTGCTGGACCGTTATGGCCGCAAGGCAATGAAGCAGGCGAAAAAGCACGGCTGGGGCGTTCCAGGGCTGACGTGGCTCCCCGGCGTCGACCCGGACCCGTTCGGGCACTGACCCCACAGGGCAACGGCCAGGATCAGGGGACCCTGATGGCCTGCTGTCCGGGGCAGGAGCCCAGCACCCGGTTCATGGCGTCCTTTTCGGCAGCAGTCACCCAGAGGCCGTAGGCGGCTTTCACCGAAATCTGGCGGGCCACGTAATGACAGCGGATTGACTTGTTCGGCGGCAGCCAGGTGGCCGCGTCGCCCGCGCCTTTTTCCTGGTTCGCTGCGCCGTCCACAGCGATGAGGTTCAGCGGATCGTTGGCCAGGGCGGTGCGCTGTGCGGGGCTGAGCTGCTGGGCACCCTTTTGCCAGGCATCCGCCAGGGCCACCACATGGTCAACCTGCACGGCCTGGCTACTGTCAGGGCCCCGGTTGAAATTTATGCCGCGTGCCGTGTACGGGTCCGTGAACCGGCCGGCCGCGACGTTGCAGCGTGACCCCTCGCTGAACCGGACATCAGCCAGGTCGCGGCGGAGGATGTCGTTGCGCGTGTCGCACCCGTTGTGGTCCATGTCCAGCCACGCCGCGCCAAAGGCTTCCCGCTTGTATCCGCCCTTGCCTGCGCGGCCCTTTACCGGCAGCCCGTTGAGGACGTTGCCGGCTGCGCCGGCCGGCACGGCGTGGACGGGAGCCACCGGCTTCATCCAGCCCGGCTCGAAGACCGGGGCAACTGTGGGACCCGGCAACGATGGGCCGGCTGCGGCAAACTGCCCGGCAGTGAAGAACCAGAACAGTCCGGAAAGCAAGGCCAGGGCTGCAACGGCGAGCAGGGCCCACGCGGCCCGTGACCTGCGCCGGGCACGCCGGTACGCGGCCCAGCTGACGCTCACGGCTCAACGACGGTAGGTGTGGGGACAAGCATCAGGAAAGCCTAGGGCACCCGCAGCAGGGCTGCCCCGTTATCCACAGTGTGGAGGGCCACTCGACCCTTCGGTGGGACGGTTACTGTTCCCGGACCACCCTGCGGAGGTCCTCCTCGGCCACGGCCAGCAGGTCCTCAAGCTGGCGCACCCGGTCTGCACCGACGTCGCCCGTTTTGTGGCCCGCACGGGCCCCTTCCAAAAGCCGGATGGCTTCCTTGTGGTTGTCCTGTGCCACGTCGAGAGCGTGTTCGAGGGTGGTTTCGTGCCGGATTGCCTTT
Source organism: Arthrobacter sp. Leaf141 (assembly GCF_001424565.1). Classification (GTDB taxonomy): domain Bacteria; phylum Actinomycetota; class Actinomycetes; order Actinomycetales; family Micrococcaceae; genus Arthrobacter. The sequence goes on along the minus strand of NZ_LMOL01000006.1, from coordinate 22,895 downwards.
TCTTTTTCCATTCCCCCAGTGTGGTACTGATTCCCGGCTGATTCCAGAGAACCAGCCGGGAATCCGCTGACCGTTTGACGGATCAGACGGCGATGGCCGCCAGCGCAGCGGCGCTTTCCTTCGCGGGGAAGGACGGCGGGTTGACCCCTGCCATCTCCTCCATCACGCGGACCACCTGGCAGCTGTAGCCGAATTCGTTGTCGTACCAGACATATAGCACCAGGTTTTTGTCGGTGGAGACGGTGGCCAGGCCGTCCACGATGCCGGCGCGGCGGGAGCCCACGAAGTCGGTGGAAACAACTTCGGGCGAGTCGATGTAGTCGATCTGCTTGCGCAGGCCCGAGTGCAGCGACATTTCCCGGAGGTAGTTGTTGACCTCGTCCTTGGTGGTCCCGTTCTCCAGGGTGAGGTTCAGGATGGCCAGGGACACGTCAGGCGTGGGGACGCGGATGGAACTGCCGGTGAGCTTGCCCAGGAGTTCAGGCAGTGCCTTGGCAACGGCTTTGGCGGCGCCGGTTTCGGTGATGACCATGTTCAGCGCTGCCGAGCGGCCGCGCCGGTCGCCCTTGTGGAAGTTGTCGATCAGGTTCTGGTCGTTGGTGAACGAGTGCACCGTTTCCACGTGGCCGTGGATGACGCCGAACTTGTCGTTGATGGCCTTCAGCACCGGAGTGATGGCGTTGGTGGTGCAGGATGCGGCGGTGACGATCCGGTCGCTGTCCTCGATGGTGGTGTGGTTGATGCCGTGGACGATGTTCTTCAGGTCGCCCTTGCCCGGCGCGGTCAGGAGGACCCGTGCCACGCCGGTGCTCTGCAGGTGCTGCGAGAGGCCCTCGGCATCGCGCCAGCGGCCGGTGTTGTCCACAACCAGGGCGTTGTGGATGCCGTAGGTGGTGTAGTCGATGGTGGCGGGGTTGTCCGAGTAGATGACCTGGACCTGGACGCCGTTGGCCGTGATGGTGTTGGCGACCTCATCGATGCGGATGGTGCCCTCGAAGGAGCCGTGGACCGAGTCGCGGCGAAGCAGGCTGGCCCGCTTGGCGAGGTCGTTGTCCGAGCCGCGGCGCACCACGATGGCGCGCAGGCGAAGGCCGTGGCCGCCGCCGGCCTTTTCGATCAGGAGGCGGGCCAGGAGCCGGCCGATCCGGCCGAAGCCGTAAAGCACAACATCGGTGCTGGTGCGGTCATCGCCGCCGCGCTTGCCCACAACGTCGGCAAGTTCAGCGCGGAGGAATTCCTCGAGCGAGGTGCCGTCGCCTTCTTCCTTGAACTTCTGGTTCAGGCGCGCGATGTCGATCGCTGCGGCGCCGAGTTCCAGGCCGGCAAGGGTATTGAGCAGCGGCGCTGTCTCTTCCAGGAGCAATTCGTCCTTGCTCATTCTGCGGGCGAAGCGGTGCGCCTTGAGGATGTTCATGGTGGACTTATTGATCAGGCTCCGGCCATGGATGCTGGTGACCACGTTGTTGTCGCGGTACAGCCGGCCAATCACCGGGATCATGGCCTCGGCGAGGGCCTCCCGGCCCATCCACGTATCAAGACAAGAATCTGACGTCTGGCTCACAGAAATACCTTCCTCGGTTCAGCCGCGTACGTCGTCGTGCGCGGTTGTAGGCCACCTGATGATGTCCAGTGGCAGTGGCGCCGGCAGGGTTCGGCCCTGGGCGCCGGGATTGCTGGCAAAGAAAAACCGCCGGTTAAGAACGGAGCTCCGGCGGAAGAACCCCTGCGTTCGGTTCCATTCTAATTTGGCGTGATGCCTGTTTGAGTCGCCGGCGCCGTGAAATCACTCACACCTGCCGTTCAGTTATGGAGGGCGGAAAAGAGGTTCAGGCTGAACGAATAGATGACCCACGAGAGATAAGGCAGCATTAGCAGCCCCGCGGTGGCACTGACCGGGCCGAAGCGCACCACAAGGAATCCCACGGACACACCCAGGCCGGCAATGACCACCAGGGCACCCCAGAGGGCCGCTGTGCCGATCAACGGATACAGGCCAAAAAACGTCAGCGGCCACGCGGCGTTGAACAGCAGCTGTGCGGCGTACCACCACCGGGTGCTGCCGCGAAGTGCCTGCCGGCGCCATACCAGCCACGCCGCCAACGCCACGGCGGCGTACAGGAGGATCCACATGGACCTGAACATCCAGCCCGGCGGCATCCACGGGGCTTTGACGGATGCGGCGAACCAGCCGGTGGAGTTCAGGATGATGGGCACTGATGCAACGATCCAGGCTGCCATCGACAGGCCAAGAAACCCCAGCAGGGCAGCCGCCTGCCCGCCGGGGGAAGGAACCTTACGTTCGGAAGCGGACGGAAGGTCAGAGATTGGAAGCACGCTTCAGGATGCCCAACGCATCGGACCAGGTCAACTCGAGCCCGTCGAGCCCGCGTTGCCTCTATGTGGAGCGTACAGTTGCAGGCGGCCAAAGTGCTCAGATTAGATACGTTCTGGAAGCCTGTTCACGCATACGCCCGGCAGTCAAGTGCGACTGCCTGACTGCCGGTGTCCCAATGCAGCTTGACTGGGTTATTTGCTGAAGCTCGCTTCGTATTTTGCCACGACCCGCTCGGCATGGGCGTAGCCGTCCGCAGCCAAAGCCTTCAGCACTTCGAGCGCTTCCTGGGTGCCGGCTGCCAGACGGACTTCGGCTGCGCGCGCCGTGTGCCAGGGGTTACCGCTGGCCCTGTGATCGTGGAAGGCGAGTGCTCTGGCCCTGAATTCGGCCAACCGCCCACCGCCCACGATGAGCTGCGAGCCTTGCCGGACAAGGTCTTGGACTGCGAAAGCACGACTTTCGTCGTTGTTAAGGCAGCCGATCACATAGGCACCGAGTGCGAAGACCGCGCGCGTCCGTCCGGCTGCGAGGTTGGCTGCCAAGGTCGGTGAGTACCGCTTGTCAGCTTGAAGGGCCCCGGCGGACATTCTCGAATAGAGGGCCGGGTGAGCTGTCAGCGTTGACTCGCCGCCCAGGGCAGCCCGGAATCCTGGCATGTCGATGTCGAATCCGGACAAGGCACCCACCTCTTCACCGTCGATAGCACGGCCAAGCTTCGCCAGAATCTCATCGCTGTAGCGCACCATACCTATGTCGTCTGCCCCGGATGCAAAAGTAAACTCACCAAAGACTGGCCCATCGGGACCGTCGTAGCAGTCGACCTTAACAAACCGTGTGTCGAGGCCGGCGGACAAGTCCGCTGCCATCTTCAGCATCGCGCCCGCGTGGCGTGGAACCAGATGGCTTTCCCTAGCCCATCGGCTTTCGTCAAGGGTGTAATCTTTTCCGAATTCGAGAGGAAGAAACGCACCATCGAAAAATGCGAGCCGCGGCGGCGATACGTTCCGGTCGATCTGGCTGATGTGGGTTATTTTGCCCCGGAAGCAATAGATTTTGTAGTCCATTGGTAAAGGCTTCCCGGCGATGCCTGAGTCTATACATTCCTCAGCCAACCAATAGTCAGGCTCAGGCCCGTCCGTTTTTAAGTCGTCCACCGTCAGAATTCGCAGGCTAAGCAATTCCAGATATTTTCCGCCGCCGATGGTTTCGAGGACGTACACACCCTTAGTCGAATGGCGGTTCGGCTGCTTGACTACGAACCGATCGCCTAAGCTCTCACCGGCGGCAAGGGCCTCGGCAGCGCTACCGACCGTCAGGTACTTCGGCACACGATATCCCGCGGCACTAACGTGCTTATAAGCGGTGTCTTTGTCGTCCAATTCCCATGGAACAGGGTCGACGGGGTTCTGCTGATTAACGAAGCGCTGGCGCATAAAGGACAAGTAGGGGTTCGAGGAGGCCATATGAAGATCCTAAATGCTGTCCCGGGCGCCCACGTTCAACCTGTCCCGGCCGAGTTCCCGGGTCCTGCTGGGTCTATGGCTGGTGTGGATGGGACAGCCGATACGCCGGGTTCTGTTCCCCCGAACCGTTACCGGTAAGGGAGCGACGGCCATCCATCTACGGACGCCGTTGCCGACGCCCTCCAGCAGCCTACCCGGACACTCGGGCGGGCAGCCCTCAAACGTGTCCTGTCTGGCCTTGCTCCGGGTGGGGTTTACCTAGCCTTCCCGGTCACCCGGGAAGCTGGTGGTCTCTTACACCACCGTTTCACCCTTACCTGCACTCCCCCGTCCAAGGACGGCTGAGGCAGGCGGTCTTTTCTCTGTGGCACTGGCCTGCGGGTTACCCCGAGTGGGCGTTACCCACCACCCTGCCCTGCGGAGCCCGGACGTTCCTCGAGCCACTTGCGTGACGCGCGGCCGCCTGGCTGTCCCATCCGCATCAAGTCTAACGGTGCGGGTGCCGGAACCTGGCGCCGCCGCGCGTTGGAGCGCCGGTAGGATCGGACGGTGCTGATTCTGCTTCCCCCCTCCGAAGGCAAGACCCCCGCCGTCCGCGGCCCCGCAGTCGACTGGTCCACACTCAGTTTTCCGGCCCTGAACACCCACCGGGCCACCGTCCTGGAGGCATTGGGAACGGTCAGCGCCCACCAGGATGCCCTGGCCCTGCTTGGCGTGGGGGCGTCCCTGCAGGACGACGTCGACCGGAACACCCGGTTGCACGCGGAACCGGCGGCCCCTGCCCACCAGATTTATTCCGGGGTTCTGTTTGACGCGCTCGGCTACCGCAGCCTGACCCCGGCGCAGCGGCGCAAGGCGGACCAGTCGGTGCTGGTGATTTCGGCGTTGTGGGGGGCGATCCGGTTCGGTGACAGCGTCCCCGCCTACCGCTTGTCCATGGGAACTGCACTGCCCGACGTCGGCCGGCTGGCCTCGTTCTGGAAACCGCAGCTGAGCGCCGCCCTCGCACCGGAGCTGGCGGACCACCTGCTGGTGGACTGCCGGTCCAGCACCTACGCAGCGGCGTGGGCGCCGCCGTCGGACCGTACTGTTGCCGTCAACGTGTTCACCGAGGTGGCCGGCGTCCGCAAGGTGGTGAGCCATTTTGCCAAGCACACACGTGGGGAACTGGCACGGCACCTGCTGGCGCGGCGCGGCAACGCCCCCGCCACGCCGGCGGCCCTGCTGAAAGCGGCCCGCGAAAGGTGGGACGCGGAGTTGGTTCCCGGCACGGTGCGCAAGCCGCACGCGCTGAACATCATCCTCCCCAACTAGGTCGCAGTAGATGTCGTTTTGACGCCCCAAAACGACAACTACTGCTAGTTAGTTGGGGTCAGCTGGCGGGGGCCGCGGTATTCCACTCGTCGGAGCGGACCAGGATGGCCCCGGAGTCCGGGCAGAACACAATGTCATCGGCAGCGGCGGCCTTGATCTCGGCCAGGTCGCCCGGGCTGAGCTTCATGCCGGACGCCTCCGAGGTGCCGTGGAACAGCCGGGCTGCGCCCACGCCCCGCTTCGCCAGCGTCTTTTCATACACCGCCAGGAGTGCGGGTTCCAGCAGCGCAGCGAAGTCGTCCCGCTTGGCTTTTACCTCCGTGGCTTCGGCAGCCACTTCGGCCAGCGCCGCGTCGAGCTCGGCGCGGATGCCGCCGAAGGAGCCCTGGATGTCGTCAACGATAACCTGCTGCCCGGCCTGCGTTGCCCGCAGGGTATCCAGCCGTTCCAGGACCTCCAGTTCCACGTCCTCGAGGTCCGAGCGCCGCTTGTTGAGCGAGACGATGTCCTTCTGCAGGGCCACCAGGTCCTTGGACAGGCCGGTGCCGCTGTTCAGTTTCGCTTCGTCCCGCTGGATGCGGCCGGCAACCTGTTCGACGTCGGCCTCAGCCCGCTTCAGCTCGGCTTCAGCATCGTGGACGGCAACCTTCGCCGAGCCCAGGGTGCCGTTTGCAACGGCCAGTGCAGCTTCGAGGTCCTTGATGCGGGGATCGGTCTCAAGCGTCCGGCGGCGGTTGGCCAGCGACGTCAGTTTGGCGTCAAAACCCTGCAGCTCAAGCAACTTCAACTGTTCCGCCGGTGCTGCCTTCGCCACTTTTACCTCCGCTAAAACCTTCCGGCCCATGGCCGGGCACCGATTTGGCGCTCCCACGACTCTAGCGCCTGCCCTGCTTCCCTGCCTCGCTGCGCGTGCTGGGTTGTGTGCGGGCCCGGCCTAGCCGGGAGTCAGGATGAAGTCCCAGGGGTCACTGTTGGTGCCACTGACCCTGAGCTGCACCTCGTGGCCCTGGTCCGAGAGGACGTTGCCCAGCGCGGTGGCAGCAGCCGGAAGCCACAGCCATTCACTGGCAAAATGCGAGACGTCCACCAGGTAAGGCCTGCCGTTCACAGCCGCCTCGCGGGCCTCCGAGGCAGGATGGTGCCGCAGGTCCGCGGTGACGTAGACGTCCGCATGGCTGGCCCGGACCTCGTCAAACAGCGAATCCCCCGCGCCGCCGCAGACAGCGACCCGGCGTACCAGGCCGTCCTTGTCGCCGGACACCCGGACGCCGCCGGCCACCGCCGGAAGGATACCGAACACCCGGGCAGCGAAGTCGCCCAGGCTGACGGCCTCCGCAAGGTCCCCTACCCGGCCGATGCCTTCTTCCGGCAGTCCGTGGGCGGCTGCCGTCAGCGGGACCGCATCCTGAAGCCCCAGCGCATCGGCCAGTACATCGGAAACACCGCCGACGGCGGAATCCCCGTTGGTGTGCACGGTCAGCAGTGCAGTGCCTGATTCGATCAGGCGGTGCACGGCCCTGCCTTTGGCAGAGGTGGCAGCCACGGACGTGACGCCCTTGAGCAGCAGCGGGTGATGGGTGATGAGGAGTTCCGCGCCCCAGGAAACGGCTTCCTCGATGACCTCAAGGGTGGGGTCCACGGCAAACATGACCTTGGACACAGGTGCGCCCGGACGCCCCGCCACCAGGCCCACCTCGTCCCAGTTCTCTGCGAGGGACTCCGGCCAGAGCTCTTCGACAGCGAGCAGCAGGTCTGCCAGTGTGGTGACGGCCCCTGGCCCTGGACCCGAGGCTCCGGGCGGTGTGCCGCCGTCGTGATTATCGGGGCCGGTAACGTCGGTGTCCACAGGTTCCATAGTCTTAGTTTTACCCCATCGCGGGTCCCGGGGAGCGTGCCCGGGCAGCCGCGCCTTGCTGTGCCGGGAATCATCCGGCACGCTCAACCATTGAAGAGGACATGAAAACTTTTGTTCTGGGCGGAGGCTGTTTCTGGTGCCTCGACGCCGTTTACCAGAAAACCAAGGGCGTGAGCTCGGTGGTGTCCGGCTATACCGGCGGGCATGATCCCCGGCCGGACTACTACTCCGTGTGCAACGGCACCACGGGGCATGCGGAGGTGGTGGCGGTGACCTTCGACGAGGACATCATCCCGGCGGAAGTCATCCTGGACATGTTCTTCGCGCTGCACGACCCCACCACCCTGAACCGCCAGGGCTACGACGTGGGCACCCAGTACCGCTCGTCAATGTTCTACGAGACCACGGAGGAAAAGATCCTCTTCGAAGAGGCCATTGACCGTAACCAGGCCCTGTGGTCCCATCCGATCGTCACGGAGGTCAGCCGGCTCCCCCGGTTCCACGTGGCCGAGGATTACCACCAGGACTACTACGGCAAACACCCCGAGCAGGGGTACTGCCAGGTGATCATCAACCCCAAGCTCGCGAAGGCCAGGAAATATTACTCTGCATGGCTTAACGCTTAGCCAGCATTACGCGGCCTCGTTAGGCTGACCTCAGTATTCACACTCAGAGATAGGCGTATCTGCACATGGCACGGATCTATGACGATGTAACGCAGCTGGTTGGCGGAACCCCGCTGGTAAGGCTGAACCGGCTCAGCGAGGGCCTCGACGCCACCGTCGCCGTCAAGCTGGAGTTCTACAACCCTGCCAACAGCGTCAAGGACCGCATCGGTGTGGCAATTGTCAACGCCGCCGAAAAGTCAGGTGCCCTGAAGCCCGGCGGCACCATCGTTGAAGGCACGTCGGGCAACACCGGCATTGCCCTGGCCATGGTGGGCGCTGCCCGCGGCTACAAGGTCATCCTCACGATGCCGGAAACCATGTCCACCGAGCGCCGCGTGATGCTGCGCGCCTACGGTGCGGAAATCGTCCTGACCCCGGGCTCCGAAGGCATGCGCGGCGCCGTCGAGAAGGCCCAGGAGATCGTTGCCAACACGCCGAACTCCATCTGGGCCCAGCAGTTCGCCAATGAGGCCAACCCCGAAGTCCACCGCACCACCACGGCCGAGGAAATCTGGTCCGACACCGACGGCAAGGTGGACATCTTTGTTGCCGGCGTGGGAACCGGTGGAACCGTAACCGGCGTGGGCCAGGTCCTCAAGGAACGCAAGCCCGGCATCCAGATCGTCGCCGTCGAGCCGAAGGACTCCGCGATCCTCAACGGCGGCGCCCCGGGCCCGCACAAGATCCAGGGCCTCGGCGCCAACTTCGTCCCCGAAATCCTGGACACCAACATCTATGACGAGGTACTGGACGCCACGCTGGAGGACTCCGTCCGCGTTGCCCGCGAGCTGGGCATCAAAGAGGGCATCCTGGGCGGCATCTCCTCCGGCGCCATTGTGTGGGGTGCCCTGGAACTGGCAAAGCGCCCGGAGAATGCCGGCAAGCTGATTGTCGCGATCGTGTGCGATTTCGGCGAGCGTTACATCTCCACCGTCCTCTATGACGACATCCGCGGCTGATCAGGCCGAACACCACAGCGTTTCCTGTAGAAAGTACTTTGTGCGCTTTTTTGCAAGACTGAAGGAAGACCTCGAGGCCGCCCGGTCCCACGACCCGGCGGCCCGGGGTTCTTTCGAGAACTTTTTCGCTTATTCCGGCCTGCATGCCATCTGGATCCACCGGCTGACCCACCGCATGTGGCAGAACCCTTCCCTGCGGTTCCCCGCGCGGCTGCTGTCCCAGCTGGGACGGTCCTGGACCGGCATTGAAATCCATCCGGGTGCCACAGTGGGCCGCAGGTTCTTCATTGACCACGGCATGGGCGTGGTCATCGGGGAAACCGCCGAGATCGGCGAGGACGTGATGATTTACCACGGCGTGACGCTGGGCGGCCGTTCGCTGGCACGCATCAAGCGGCACCCCACCATTGGGGACCGCGTCACCATCGGCGCCGGCGCCAAGATCCTGGGCCCCATCACCATCGGCCGGGACAGTGCCGTGGGTGCCAATGCCGTGGTGGTCAAGGACGCTCCGCCTGAGTCCATTGTGACCGGCATCCCCGGCCGGTGGCGGCACCGCGATGCGCAGCTTGAAACCAAGCCTGCCGTTGACCCGGCCGAATACGACATCGAATACCGGATCTGACCCAACCCGGTCAGGACTTTAACGGCCAAGGGCCGGCAGTTCCGTTTCGGAACTGCCGGCCCTTGGTGTTTCAGCGCGGGGACGTCAGTGTGTGTCCACGGCTTCGATTTCGGACTTGTCCTCGCCCCAGAGGGTGTGGAACGTGCCTTCGGAGTCGACGCGGCCGTAGGTGTGGGCGCCAAAGAGGTCACGCTGGCCCTGGATGAGGGCTGCTGCAACACGCTTGCGGCGCAGGCCGTCGTAGTAGGCCAGCGAGGAGGAGAACACGGGGACCGGAATGCCCAGCTGCACCGCGGTGGCCACCACGCGGCGCCATGCCGGCAGGGCACCGGCGATCGCTTCGGTGAACGCGGGGGCGAACAGCAGGTTGGCGGGCTTGTCCTCGGCGGCGTAGGCCTTGGTGATGTCCTTGAGCAGCTCGGCGCGGATGATGCAGCCGGCCCGCCACAGGGAAGCGATCTCGTCCAGCTTGAGGTCCCAGCTGTACTCCTTCGCGGCGGAGGTCAGCATGTCCAGGCCCTGGGCGTAGGAAACCAGCTTGGAGGCGTAAAGCGCCTGGCGGACATCCTCCACAAAGGTTTCCGGGATTTCGACGTTGGCCTCGTGGCCTGCCAGCAGTTCCTGGCCCAGCTTGCGCTGGCCGGCCTGCGAGGACAGTGCGCGGGCGAACACGGACTCGGCGATGCCGGAGACCGGCGAGCCGAGTTCCAGGGCCGAGATGACGGTCCAACGGCCGGTGCCCTTCTGGCCTGCGGCGTCCACCACAACGTCAACGAACGGCTTGCCGGTCTTGGCGTCCACGTGGCCCAGGACCTCGGCGGAGATCTCGATCAGGAAGGAGGACAGTTCGCCCTTGTTCCACTCGGTGAAGATTTTGGCCTGCTCGGCAGGTTCGATGCCCGCACCGGAGCGGAGCAGGTCGAAGGCTTCGCCGATGACCTGCATGTCGGCGTACTCGATGCCGTTGTGGACCATCTTGACGAAGTGGCCGGCGCCGTCGGTGCCGACCCAGGCGCAGCAGGGCTCGCCATCGACCTTGGCGGAGATTTTTTCCAGCAGCGGGCCCAGGGCCTTGTAGGACTCTTTGGAACCGCCCGGCATGATGGAGGGGCCGTTGAGGGCGCCTTCTTCGCCGCCGGAGACGCCAACGCCTACAAAGTGCAGGTCCTTCTTGGCCAGTGCAGCCTCGCGGCGGCGGGTGTCTTCGTAGTGCGAGTTGCCGGCGTCGATGATGATGTCGCCTGCTTCCAGGAGCGGTTCGAGCTGCTCGATGACAGAGTCAACCGGCTTGCCGGCCTTCACCATGATCAGGACCCGGCGGGGCTTTTCCAGCGAATCGACGAGTTCCTGCAGGGTTTCGGTCCGGATGAACTCGCCGTCCGTGCCGTGCTTGGCCAGAAGCGCGTCCGTCTTTTCGACGGACCTGTTGTGCAGGGCCACCGTGAAGCCGTTGCGGGCCAGGTTGCGGGCGAGGTTGGCGCCCATCACCGCGAGGCCGGTGACACCGATGTGTGCAGACATCTAAAACTCCAATTTGTACTGTGCGACGGATGCGAAGGCCGGTTTCCGGATGCAGAAGTGCGTTCGCAGATCCAAGGGTCGTAATAAAGCATATATATTCATCCGGTAACAGGGAAGTAACGCCCACGTTATGGAACCCATTGTGTCGCAGGCGGTCCCGGCCGGAGCCTGCCGCCGGAGCAGACCGCACTAGGCTGGAGGCCATGACCAGCAGCCTGCACCACCGTGCCATCGAGAATCTTGGCACCCGCATCATCTCCGGTGAGCTGCCTGCCGGACACGTGATGCTCGCTGAGCAGCTCGAGGTGGAGCTCAAGGTTTCCCGGTCCGTGATCCGGGAGGCGGTCCGGGTGCTGCAGTCGCTCGGCTTGGTGGAAACCACCAAGCGGGTGGGCATCCGGGTGCTTCCCGCGGGCCGCTGGAACCCTTTTGATGCCCAGGTGATCCGCTGGCGCCTGGCCAGCGACGCCCGCGGCGCCCAGTTGAGGTCCCTGGCGGAACTGCGGTCGGCCGTGGAGCCTGCCGCGGCCGAACTGGCAGCCGCGAACGCGCCGGCACCGCTTCGGCTGGAACTGGTGCAGGTGGCACGTGCCATGCGCGACGCCGGCCACAACGGCGACGTGCCCCGGTTCCTGGAGCTGGACATTGCGTTCCATTCGCTGCTGCTCTCCGGGTCCGGCAACGAGATGTTCGCCAACCTTATGGGCCAGGTGGCCGAGACGCTGACGGGCAGGACCGTCCACGGACTGATGCCGGACCACCCGCACGAGGCGGCGCTGCAGTGGCATGTGGATGTCGCGGAGGCGATCGCGAGGGGCGATGGCGCGGCGGCCCGGGAGGGCTCGGAGCGGATCATGCGCCGGACCATGACAAGGATGGCGGACACCTGGACCGAGCAGCCCAGGGTCTTCATTCCCGTCAATCGCTGACGGCCCGCCGGGACCGCTACGGTCCGAAATCCAGCAGGACCTTCCCTGACACTGCGGAGTTCCGGGCCACCTCAAAGGCCTCGAGCCCCCGCTCCAGCGGGAATTCGTGGGTAATTACCGGGCCTATCCGCAAGCTGCCATCGGCGAGGGCGCCGATGACGTCGGTGATCTCGTCGTTGAACCGGAAGGAGCCCACCAGTTCCAGTTCCCGCGTGATGGCCAGCGAGATGTGCACCGGCTGCGGACCGGAGGGCAGAAGCCCCACCATCACCACCCGTCCGCCGCGGGCTGCACCCTTGATGGCCGAAGCCAGCCCATGGTGGCTGCCGGAGGATTCGATCACCACGTCAGCTTCCACAGCGGTGATGGCTCCGGTGTCCCCTGCCTGCAGGACCCTGTCCGCACCGACGGCGGCGGCAATCTCCAAAGGCCTGGGATGCACGTCAACGGCAACGATCGTGGCGGCCCCGGCCCGGCGGAGGACGGCAACGGCGAGCGCACCGATGGGGCCGCAGCCGATCACCAGTGCGGTCTTCCCCACTACCTCCCCGGCACGTGCCACCGCATGCCAGGCCACGCTGGCCGGTTCGATCAGCGCCGCTGTCCGCAGGTCCAGGCCGGCCGGCAGCTCCCGGAGCATCCGGGAGGGAAGCGTGGCGTAGCGCCTGAAGGCGCCGTCTGTGTGCGGGTACTGTGCAGCGCTGCCAAGGTAGGTGCAGCCCGGTGACAGGTTGGGCCGGTCCGCCGGGTAGCGGGCGGCGCCCGGGCCCGGGGTGGCGGGATGGACAGCCACCGGCGTCCCAACGCCGGGACCCGAACCGTCGGCGGCCGCCTGGGCCACCACCCCAACGATCTCGTGGCCCAGGACCATCGGAGCTTTAAGGATCGACTCCCCCGCCGCGCCGTGCTGCCAGTAGTGCAGGTCGGAGCCGCAGATACCGCCGTAGCGGATCTGTACCACCGCCTGGTCCGCTGCAGGCGGGACCAGCGGCACGTCCTCGATGCGCAGGTCCCCGGCGGCGTAGGCCACCATGGCCGGTCCCGAAGTGGGCAGGTTCAGCGTTTCCATCAGACCACCACCGTCATTCCGCCGTCGATGAAAATGGTTTGCCCGTTCACAAAGTCCGAGCCGGCGGAGGCAAGCCATACGGCCGGTCCGGCCAGGTCCTGGACGGTGCCCCAGCGGTGCGCGGGCGTCCTGCCGAGGATCCAGGAGTTGAACTCCGGATCATCCACCAGGTTCTGGGTCATCTCGGTATGGATGTAGCCGGGTGCTATGCCATTGATCTGGAGCCCGGAGGCTGCCCATTCGGCGGTCATGGCACGGGTCAGGTTGCGCAGGCCGCCTTTGGCCGCGATATAGGGGGCGATTGTGGGGCGGGCCAGGTCCGTCTGGACGGAGCAGATGTTGATGATCTTCCCCCGTCCGCGCGGGATCATGTGCCGGGCGGCCTCCCTGCCCACCAGGAACGCGCTGGTGAGGTCGGTGGCGATGACTTTTTCCCAGTCGGCGACGTCGAGCTCCAGCATGGGGACGCGGTGCTGGATGCCGGCGTTGTTGACCAGAATGTCCAGCGGGCCCACGTTTTCCTCGATCCAGGCGACGCCGGACGCCGCAGCGGTGTCGCTGGTGACGTCAAAGGCCACGCTGTGGATCCGGCCCGGGGCAAAATCGCCGGCCATGGCAGTCTCGGCTGATTTAAGCCGGTCCGGGTCCAGCCCGTTGAGGACAACCGTGGCCCCGGCGCCGGCCAGGGCGCGCGCCAGGGCGTTTCCGATCCCGCGGCTGGAGCCGGTGACGAGCGCCACCCGGCCTGTGAGGTCAAAAAGTCCGTTCATGCTGTGACGCTTCCTTCCGCCGCGTGCGCGGCTGCCTGATCGCTGAGGTGTGAGATGGCCTGCCGGACCACCGTCAGGTCCTGGTCACCCAGTCCCTGGGTTTTGAGTTCCGCATAGAGGTCGACGGCGGCCGCCGCCAGGGGGACCGCCGCACCGGCCACCCGGGCAGACTCCACTACAAAGGTGAGGTCCTTGTGCATGAACTTCGCGGGTCCGGTGACCCGGTAGTCCTTGGCCACCAGGCGTGGTCCCATGATGTCCAGGACCCGGCTTCCCGCCAGGCCACCGGCCAGGACCTCAAAAAGTGCGCCGGCGTCGATGCCGGAGCGCTCGGCGAGTTCGGCAGCTTCGGCGAGCGCCGCCGTCGTGGTTCCCACGATGAGCTGGTTGCAGGCCTTGGCCAAGGATCCCGAGCCGAGTCCGCCGAGGTGCCGGACGGTGGTACCCATGCCGGCGAGGACGGGCGTGATGCGGGCGACGTCGTCAACAGTGCCGCCGGCCATGATGGCCAGGGTCCCGTCCGTGGCGCCGGCCGTGCCGCCGCTGACCGGCGCGTCCACTACCGCGGCGTTGCCGGCGCTGGCCGTTTCCACCCGGCGGCCGAAGTCCCTGACCCGCTGTGGCGAAACGCTGCTCATGACCACCAGCACGGTGCCTGGTTCCGGCGGCTTTGCCTGCCAGGCGGCCAGCAGGCCGGCCGCGGCGTCCTCGATGTGGGAAAGGTCCGGAAGCATAAAAATGATCACCGGCAGATCCCGTAGGCCGGCGACCGACCCGGCCCCGGCGGCGCCCAGGTTGCAGAGCTCCGCTACCGGGCCCGGGGATCTGTTCCATCCCGTCACCTGCCAGCCCCCGCGTACCAGGCTTGACGCCATGGGCAGGCCCATCAGGCCCAGCCCCACGAAGCCTACGTTGTTGTCCTGCATGCTGGTGACCTCACATCGTTGTGCCAAAATCGTGCGAAACTGTTCAATATCCTAGCCTCCATTCAGTATGATGAACAGTATGACAACTTCGCCTACTGTGGCCATTGCCGTACCGCTCGAGGCTGAGCTGGTTGAAAGCATCCGCGCCGCCCACCCATCCGTCACCGTCCTGTACCAGCCGGACCTCCTGCCGCCGGAACGCTTCCCGGCCGATCACGCAGGCGACCCGGACTTCCGGCGCACTCCCGAACAGGAGGAGCGCTACTGGGCCATGATCAACCAGGCGCAGGTCCTTTACGGCCTGCCGAACGAAAGCCCTGCCGGGCTGGCCCAAGTGGCCCGGCAGAACCCGCACCTGCAATGGGTCCAGGCCATGGCCGCAGGGGCCGGCGGAGCGGTCAAGGCATCCGGCCTTGACCTGGAAAGCCTGCAGAAGTTCAAGGTAACCACCTCCGCCGGCGTCCACGCCCTGCCGCTGGCGGAGTTCGCCGCACTGGGCATCCTGAACGGCTTCAAGCGCTCCGCAGAGCTGGCGGTGGACCAGTCGAACCGGATGTGGCCGGAACTGCGGACACCCACCAGGCTGGTCAGCGGCTCGCGGCTGGTCATCACCGGGCTCGGCGAAATCGGCCTGGAAACCGCACGTGTGGCCCGCGCCTTGGGGATGAAGGTCAGCGGGACCAAGAGGACCGTTGAGCCGCTGGAAGGAATCGACGAGGTAGCAGGCAACGACGGGCTGGCCGGGCTTCTCGCCACCGCGGACGCCGTGGTCAACACCCTGCCGGGCACGCCGTACACGGAGCGCCTCTTCAGCCGGGAGATTTTCGCTGCGATGAAGCCGGGAACGGTCTTCATCAACGTGGGCCGCGGCACGGTGGTGGATGAGGATGCCCTGCTCGAGGCCCTGGACAACGGCCAGGTCTCCTACGCCTGCCTGGACGTCTTCGCTGTGGAGCCCCTGCCGCAGGAAAGCCCGCTGTGGGACCATCCCCGGGTGATGGTCTCCCCGCATACTTCCGCGCTGAGTGCCGCCGAAAACCGGCTGATCGCGGAGCGCTTCTCCGCCAACCTCGGCATCTTCCTGGCCGGCGGCGAGCTGCCGCACCTGGTTGATCCCGTGCATTTCTACTGACCGGCACTCCCCCCGATATACAAAACGCCCGGCCCGCAGTGATGCGGGCCGGGCGTTCTTCGTTGCAGTCCTAGTGTGCGTCTTCCACCAGGACGAGGTCGCGGCCATTGGTTTCCGGTGTGAAAAACGTGGTGGCGAAGGAGATCGATGCCAGCACCAGGGAGTAGATGGCGGGCACCAGCCAGGAGTGGTTGGTGGCCGCAAGCAGTGCCACACCGATCATTGGAGCGAAGCCGCCGGCCAGGACAGCGGAGAGTTCGCGGCTCAAGGCCACGCCGGTGAAGCGATGCTGGGAGCCGAACAGTTCGGGCAGCAGGGCGCATTGCGGGCCCAGCATGGACTGCACACCCAGGGCGATGCCCACCACCATAACCACCCAGACCAGGGTGACACTGCCCAGGGTGACGAGGTAGAAGGCAGGCAGTGCGATGACGGCCTGGAACAGTGCGCCATAACGGTAGACCGGGACCCGGCCGTACTTGTCCGACAAACCGCCGAAGACCACCACCATAACGGCCGCAAAGCCTGCGGCGATCAGCAGGCCGGTAGGGCCGATGAACTTGTCGCCGGCGAAAACGCCGGCCGGCATGCTGATGAAAGAGACCAAAAGCGCCGAATAGATGGAGGAGTTGCCGTTCTCGCCCATGCGCAGCCCGATGCCCACCAGGACGTTCTTTTTGGAATGCTTCCAGATCTGCCCCACCGGGTTTTTCACCACGGCTTTGTGCTTCTCCAGTTCCTGGAACACCGGGGTTTCCTTCAGCCGGAGCCGGATGAAAACAGCCACAACAATGAGGAGGAAACTGGCCAGGAACGGCACCCGCCACAACCATCCCTGCAGCACTTCCTTGTCGGCAAGGGCCATCAGCGCAAAGGTGCCGGCGCCCAGCAGCGTACCCATCTGGATACCCACGAAGGGCAGGGAAGCGAAGAATCCACGACGGCGGCGCGGCGCGACTTCGGAGATCAAGGTGGTGGCGCCCGCCTGCTCGGCGCCGGCGCCAAGGCCCTGGACGATACGCAGCACCACAAGGAGGACCGCGCCCAGCATCCCTGCCTGTTCGAACGTCGGCAGCAGGCCGATGGCGAAGCTGGCCATACCCATCAGGCCGATGGTCAGAATCAGGACCATCTTCCTGCCGAACCTGTCTCCGATATAGCCGAAGACCACGCCGCCGAAGGGCCGGGCCGCGAAGCCCACACCATACGTCGCGAAGGAGGCGATGACGGCTCCGCTCTCCCCCAGCGGGGAGAAGAACAACGGGCCGAAGATCAGCGCCGACGCCAGCCCGTAGATGTAGAAGTCGTAGTACTCCAGGGCGGAGCCCACGGAGCTGGCCAATGTTGCCCGGCGCAGCTGGTCAGGGTCAACGACGGCGTCGTCCCTGCCGGCCTGTGGTGCATTAGTACGAGTTGTCACAAGAACTCCCTCACAACACTCCAGGCCTCCGTTGGCCTGGTGGGTCAGTGATCACACCTGTTGTGCTGATCACTATATTGAACAGAGTACATCAAGCTGAACAATGAGCAAGGGGTGTAGGAAAATACACCGCTATCCCATGGGATTGCCCAGCGAGTGGGCCAGCTCGCGGAGCTCCTTCACCATCCGGGCGCCCTGTTCGGGCGTATAGGTGGCCTTAAGAGCAGTCACAGACAGGCCAAGGCTCGGCCCGTGGGCGCCGCGCGTGGGAACGGCGACGGCCAGGCACACCACGCCCGTGGTGGATTCCTCATCTTCAAAGGCGTAGCCCTGTTCCCGGATTTCCAGCAACTGGGCCTTCAGCTCGGCGCCGGTCCGGAGGGATTTCGGCGTGAGGACGGGAAGGTCTGCATCGTCGGCGAAGAGGTCATCGATGTCATGGTCGTGGAGCCGGGCAATCAGGGCCTTCCCCACGGCGCACAGCGACACCGGCATCCGGTCGCCGATGTTAGACGTCAGCCGCACGGCAGGGTGGCCTTCATAACGGGCCAGGTAGATCACGTTTGTACCGTCCAGCATGGCGATCCGCACGGTCTCACCTGACAGCGTGGCGGCCTGCTCGCAATAGCGGTAGAACTCCTGGACTTCATCCAGCCGGCTCAGGTAAGCGGCGCCGAGTTCCACCAGCTTGCGCCCCAAAGTGAACTCCGCCCCCTGCCTGCTGATCAACCGGGCCTCCTCAAGCGCCAGCAACAGGTTGGACGTGGACGACTTGGGGATCCCGAGCTCGCGGGCCAGGTCACTCAGGGTCAACCGCCCCGTGGCTGAGGCGGCCAGGGCATCCAGGACGGCCGCCGCCCGGGTTACTGCCGGCGCCGGGGAAGAGCTCCCAAGTCCGTCTGACGGGCGGGCGGTGCGGGAATCGGCCATGATTCTCCTTTGATGGGGCGTCGGAAGCTACCGTGTCCTACTGTTCATTCCGCTGAACAGTAACCATCATAATGGCTGGACGGTTTGCCGTGGCCGTGGGTTGCCGGCTGACCAGACGCTTCCACGGGACACCTGCGTGTCGGACACCGTGTCAACTTCGTGTTTCCTGAAGTTCACGGTATATTCATCACAGGCCCTCCACCGCGGCATCCCCCAATAGTCGCGGTGGAGGGTTTCCAATGCCCGGACCCGGGTGCGGCCCGTCACCAGGACCCCGCTTTCGGCCGCTCAGGCGGCGTCCGCCACCGACTCCCGCAGCCGCCACCCACCGCCGAGTCCGTCCCGCTGCAGCAGCATGGTGGTCAACGCCGAACCTGCATTGCGGCCCAGCCTGACCTGGACCTGCAGGACCTCCACATCGATCCGGCTGCCGCCCTTGGGCATCCTGCGGTTGAGCTCCCACCAGTTCACCCGCTCAAACCATCTGACAGGTTCGGCACCCACCGTCCATTCCCTGCCGCCGCTGAGCACCGCCGTGGGCCGTCCATCCTTGCCCGTGTGCACTATCACGTGTTCCATTCCTGCAACTTAGGGCAGGGCACCGACATCATGGCCCGGCAGGCGCCGGGCACGGCCGGTGTGGAAGAATCGACCGGTCCGCTGCAGGGAAAGTAAAGAGGGAAAATGCTCCAAGGCTACGTCGATTCCATCTCCCCGGATAAGCTCACGCTGACCGGGTGGATCCAGGTGGACCCCAGCGGGCAACCACCCGCCCTGCATTTTGACCGCAACGGAGAGGTCTCCGGCGCCGCAGTGTTTGGCCACGAAAGAGCCGATGTTGTGGCCTCCCTGGGTGTGCCGAACCGGGTGTTCACGCTGAGCCTGGATGAGCCGGCCGAAAGCCATCACCTGCTGGCGAAGTCGCACCATGTGGCGGCCGTCGTTGACGGCGTCCGCAGCCCGGTCCAGCTGGGTGGTCGCGCTTATCATCAGATGATGGCCGACTTCGTCACCACCGCTTCGGCCAATTCCAGCGGGACCCGTGAAGTGATCCTGGACGCCTTGCAGGTCAAGGAGTCCGGCCTGGCCAAGTATGCCCGGGAAAGCGCCGCTGCGGGCAAGTCCGGCGACCTGTCCTACCTGGGCTTCCCGGTGGGCATGCGCTCCGGCAACGACACAGCCCAGCTGGGCCGCGACGGGCACCTCTTCCTGACGGGCGGAAGCAACGCCCTCCGCGACCAGTACCGCGAACCCGCCACCGATGCGGCGAAGGCAGCCATGGAGGAGAAGGCCCAGCGGTGGGAAGCGGCCCTTGACTCCAACGCAAAAGCCCTGGCGGAACTGGGAATCCCTTTCCTGCAGGTCATGATTCCCGAGAAACTGACCGCCCTCCGCCACCTGGCGCCCCTCCCCATCAGCGGGCCCACACCGCTGTACAACCGGGTGGATGAACTCATGGCAGGAAAGCCGGGCTACCTGAATTTCCTCGGCATGTTTGATGGTTGGGACAACGAAATAGGGGCCTGGCAGCGGAACGATACGCATTGCTCCCCCGCCGGTTCCCTGGCCATGACACGGGCAATGCTGGAGCGGCTCCCGGGCTGCGACCCCCGCTGGCTTGACGGGGTCGGCCTGACCGAAACCACGTACCGGGACGGGGACCTGTCAGCCAAGTTCTTCGACGTCCCGCTGTGGGACAAGCAATACCGTCCTGCGCCCGACGCTTTGGGCGAGCAGGAGATCACCAACGTCTATTCGTATTCACCGGGCCACTTTGTGGGGTCCCATAACATCTGGCAGAACAGTGCCCCGGTATCGGATAAGAAAGTGGTCGTTTTTGGCAATTCCTTCTTCGGCGGAGTGGAAAGCCCCACCCGCCTGGGCTGGTGGTTCTCGCGGCTGTTCAGGGAATACCACATGAAGTGGGAGAACGCGCTGGACCTTGACTACATCCGCGACGTACGACCCGACTACGTCATCTTCCAGACCATCGAACGGTTCCTGGTACGTCCCCCGGCGGCGAACACAGCCTAGGGGCGTCCCCGGCCGCACACCGGGAAAACGGGAAAACCCCGCATTTACAGCCAATCAGGCTGCAACTACGGGGTTTTCTTTGGTGGGTCCTACCGGGATCGAACCGATGACATCCACGGTGTAAACGTGGCGCTCTACCAGCTGAGCTAAAGACCCAAACGATGCTCCGGGCGGCGGCGCCGCCCTGACCAACGAACATAGACTCTACCCCACCCCCGGCAGCAACGCGAATCGGAAGGGGTTCCGCGTTCCGCGGGGTCAGGGGGTGGGAAGTTCGCTCTCCAGCCAGGTCAGCGATTCGCTGACTCCCGACTCGAGCTTGAGGGTGGCTTTGTCGTCGCCGCGCGTGGCGCCCCTGTTGATGATGACGACGGGCTTGCCGTCCTTGGCAGCGTGCCGGACGAAGCGCAGGCCGCTCATGACAGTTAACGACGAGCCCGCCACCACCAGGGCTTCGGCGTCGTCCACCATGGCGTAGGAACGCTCCACCCTGTCTTTCGGCACGTTTTCGCCGAAGTACACAAAGTCGGGTTTCAGCACTCCCCCGCAAGCAGGGCATACGGCCACCACAAAGGTGCTGATGAGCGCGTCGTCCTCGACTGTTGCGTCGGCGTCAGGCGCGATTTCCACCACATCGGCGGCGAGTGCCTGGGCCAGGAAGTCCGGGTTCAGCTCCGTCAGCATCCCGGCCAGGAGCTGGCGGGAGTAGTTCCGGTGGCAGTCGAGGCAGACCACGCGGTCGTACCGGCCATGCAGGTCCACGACGTTGGTGCTGCCGGCATCTTCATGCAGCCGGTCCACGTTCTGGGTGATAAGGCCGGTGAGGAGTCCCCGCTGCTCCATCCTGGCAAGGGCGAAGTGCCCCTCGTTGGGGTCGGCATGGCGCAGGTGCGACCAGCCGATATGGTTCCGGGCCCAGTAGCGCCGGCGGTTTGCCGCATCCTTGGTGAATTCCTGATACGTCATGGGCTTGCGTGGTGCCGAGTCCGGGCCCCGATAATCCGGGATGCCCGAGTCAGTGCTGAGGCCGGCGCCGGTGAGAACGGCAAGACGCAGTCCCGCCAGTAGACCGGAGGCAGTCTCAAGGCCCGGAAGATCCGACGCCGACGGGCCGGCATTGGGGACGGGCGGCCTGCTGGCAAACCCGGTCAGTCCGATCCGGGGCCGTGGTTCTGCCATGTCAGGACCCGGCCAGCGTGGCCAGGGCCGCGAGGTAGGCGCCCACGTCCCGCGCCACGCCCCTGGGATTCAGCACCGAGTACCGGATGGTTCCGCCGGGGTCGATGATAAACGTTCCCCGGCGGGCCATGCCGCTGGCAGGGTCGAAAACGCCGTAAGCGCTGGCGACTGCGCCGTGCGGCCAGAAATCCGAGAGCAGGTCAAAGCCGAAACCCTCCTGCTCGGCGTAAGCGCGCAGGCTGAACTTGCTGTCCGCGGACACCGCCAGCACGGCGGCCCCGGCCGCCTCGAAGGCGGCTGCATTGTCCCGGAGGTCACCAAGCTCCGCGGTGCAGATGCCCGAGAACGCGAAAGGATAAAACACCAGCACCACAGTCCGGCCCCGGTAATCCTGCAACAGGACGGGCTCGCCGAACTGATTGACCAGCTCAAAGGGCGGCGCTGTGCTGCCCACCGCAGGAACTTCAGCGGTGGGGGCCAGCGCAATGCTCACTTGTTTTTCCTGCTCACCAGCCGGGTGGCGCTCCAGTCCTTGGAAACGCCGGCTGACGTGGTGACGTGCAGACCTGCAGTGGGGGCGGCTTCCTGGATATCTGCCGGTGAGGCGTACCCGTCCCGGCCCGACTTTGGCGTCAGGACCCAGACAACTCCGGTTTCGCTCAGCGTGGTCAACGAGTCCATCAGGCTGTCGACAAGATCGCCATCGCCAGCACGCCACCAAAAGATGACGGCGTCAGCAACTTCGTGATCGTCTTCATCCAGCAGCTCAGACCCCGTGAGGTCCTCGATATCGTCACGTAAGTCGAAATCGACGTCGTCGTCGTAACCGAACTCCTGAATCAGATCCCCAGTCTTGAAACCCAATTTTTCCGCCACATTTACCGAAGTGGCGGCGTCGGCCTCGCTCACGTGTACCTCCAATGCCTCATGTATGCAGTCTGCATAGTGATTTCCATTACTCCAAGCCAACACCCTTTGTGCCTGCTCTTCAAGCTGCCGGCCCCGTCGCGGCACATATTCTGCGTCACATCGGGGACCTTCACCCCGCTTCGCAGCGGCTTTTAGTCACACAACCAGTATGACGGCGAAATACAACCGGGGTGCCCAGGGCGCGGCTACGCATCGGGTTACGGTCAGGGCTAGAGTGGCTGGTGACATCTATGCCTGCCGGACAACAACCGTGTAACTCCGCAGCAGGGATAGGAGCTCTAGGACCCTGCCCGGCACACATGACCGGGCTGTTGTAACCGAATACGTCGCACACGGCGTATGTACGCCGGGCAGTCACCCTGCCTGGCCTGAGTGCGCCGTTCATGCGCGCAAAGAGAGGTTGGACGTGGCTGCAGGAGAAGATACCTCCCATATCCTCAGCGGGTTGACTAACCAGCTGCCTGATCGTGATCCGGAAGAGACTG
>NZ_LMOL01000006.1:0-202 GCF_001424565.1 Arthrobacter sp. Leaf141 | reverse complement strand
CGGGGACCAGGTCTTCTTCCAGGGCCACGCCTCCCCCGGCATGTACGCCCGGGCGTTTATGGAAGGCCGGCTGACCGAGGAGGACCTGGACGGGTTCCGGCAGGAAAAGTCCCGGCAGGGCCACGCCCTGTCCTCCTATCCGCACCCGCGGCTGATGCCGGACTTCTGGGAATTCCCCACCGTGTCCATGGGCATCGGGCCG
>NZ_LMOL01000005.1:934411-959296 GCF_001424565.1 Arthrobacter sp. Leaf141 | reverse complement strand
TCCCCGAACCACGCATCGCAGGAACCTGCCCCTGCACCCTCTTCCAGGACACCGTCACCCCCGCTACCAGAGACATCGACGATGTCATGGCGCTGACGCTCGGCGTCCGCTTCAGCAGCACCACCGCCGGGACCATCACCGGGGTCCGCTTCTACAAGGCCGCCAGCAACACCGGCACCCACACCGGAAAGCTCTACACCGCCGGCGGCCAGGAACTCGCCACCATCACCTTCACCAACGAAACCACCGCCGGCTGGCAAACCGCCACCTTCAACCAACCCGTCCCCATCAACGCCAACACCGAATACACAGCCGCCTACACCACTCCCAACGGCACCTACTCCGCCACCACCGGCGGAAACAGCACAGCCCTCACCAGCGGGCCACTCCAAACCGCCCCCGGCGCAGGTGCTTTCACCTACTCCCTCGGATTCCCCGGCAACGGATCCGACGCCAACTACCTCGTCGACGTCGTCTTCCAGGCAGCACCTCCGGCCGCTCCGCCTGCACCGCAGGCGCTGACGGTGGGCGCCCAAACACCGGCGCCGGGTGCGGTGAACGTCCCCCGCGATGCCAAACCGAGCCTGACAGTTTCAGCGGCGCTGCGGGCTGGATCGGCTTTGCAGGCAACCACGGCGGGGACCAGCGTGGCGGGCACGTCGGCCATTTCCGCAGACAGCAAAACGATCACGTTCTCCCCCGCCAGCCTGCTGGCTGCCAACACCCAGGTGACTGTCCGCGCCGTCAATGTGATCTCCACCGACGGTGCGGCGTTGCCGCCCACCAGTTGGCAATTCACCACGGCCAACCCGGCAAACCAATCCATGTTTGCCACTGTCAACCCGGCATCCTCCATCTCCAGCGAGACGCGGGCCATTGAACTTGGCGTTTCGTTCCGGACCACACGCACCGGGCTGGTGACGGCCATCCGGTTCCACAAGGGTGCACTGAACACGGGAACCCACTATGGGTCGCTCTGGACCGCCGCCGGTGCCCGCCTGGTGCGGGTGGCATTCACCAATGAAACACTGTCCGGCTGGCAGACGGTGACGTTAGGCACCCCGATCCTTCTGGCCGCCAACACGGACTACGTCGTCTCCTACAACGCACCCCGTGGCCGGTACTCCTTCACCACCAACTATTTCAGCCAGGCCAGGACAGTGGGCTACCTCACCGCCGCCGCGACCCGGAATGGTCTTTACAGGCTGGGAACGGGCACCGCTGTGCCCAACCTGACCAGCAACGCCACGAACTACTTCGTGGATGTGGTCTTCTCCCCCGCGTCGTAGCGGAGGGCCGGACCTATCCAGCCCTTCAGGGTCAACGGACCACCGATGGAGACCAGGCGTGCTCCAGGAAAACAGCCGGAGCTCCCCCGGCTTTGGCGGGGAGGCTCCACACGTCGCTGTCGCCCGGTTCCCCCTCGCGCGGCAATCCGTACAGCAGCGTCTGGTCATCCAGCCACTCCACCTGGTCATCGACGTTGCGTTCCTCACCGAGAGTGACGCGCGTTCCCGTGGCGAGGTCCAGGACGGCAACCCGCCACTGGGGAGTCAACCCCGACGAGACGTTGGTTTTGAAGGCAACGCGGGTGCCATCGGGCGAGACGGATGGGCACTCCACACCATCGGCTACAGCAGTCAGCGTCCGCCGGGAGATGCTGCCCCGGACAAGCCAGAGCCTGCCGGAAGAGGCCGCAGTGGCATAAAACGCATCGGGCTCACCGGGGACAAACGTGACACCCCATAGGTTCCGGTCCGCAGCGGTGACCTGCTGCCCGTTCACCATCAACGCGAAGTCCTCCAGGTTATCCGGCGCCATTCCGCCGCCCACATGGGTGATCACGGTATCGGTGGAGAAACCCGCCGCAGCGTACGAGTGCCCCGTGACGAATACAGTCGTGGCGACAAGGCTGCCGTCGCCGCTCGACCTGGTCCGGCTGGGAATACCTTTAAGCGACCAATCCTGCAGCCGCTGATAGCTGCCACCCAGCAGGGCAGCGTCAAACCGGGTGACCATGCCGCGTTCGGTGGCCAGGCACATAAATCCGCTGCCCGTCGAGTAGACCCTGTCGCACGGCACGGTGCTGAGTGACCGGGCGCCTGTGGGATCGGCCAGGGGCACGGTGCCAGCCATACCGTAGCCCTGGCCGGCCGCCGTGTTGCGGAACAAAAGATACTGGCCATCCGGCAGCGTCCCCCCGCCCGAAGTGACAATGACGGAAGGCAGGGCAGCGCTGCTCTCCTGCAGCCGCTGGAACGCCATCACCGCGTACAGCCCGGTTCCTGCCAGGACCACCCCAGTGACCACCAAGAGGATAACCCACCGCATCCGGTTGGGCGCTGCTTCGGTCTCCGGACTCACGCAGCCGTGCCCTGGTAGCGGGCGTTCCGGAGGATGAAGTACGAGGCCGGAACGGCCACCGCCAGCAGGCACCCGACGATCACCATCGCCAGAGACGCGCCCACAACGAACCACAGCACACCAAATAGGGTGGACGACAGCACGCGGCTGAGCGCCACAACAGTCTGCGCGGCGCCGATTCCAGTGGCCAGTTTGTGCTGTGGGGTCAGTTGGCTGGCGAAAGCTGACAGCACCCCGTCGGTGGCGGCGTAGAAGGCTCCCAGGAGAACCAGGCAGCCCAGCGTTCCAGTCAGTCCCATGGCGGGGGCCGCAGCAAGGAAGTAGCAGGCCAGCAGTGCCACATGCCCGGCCAGGAACACCTTTCCCTTGCCCCACGTGTCGGCCAGCCGGCCCATGGGAACGGCCAGCAGCAGGAACACAACGTTGGTACCGACATACAGCAACGGGAACCACTGCACTGCGAATTGGTCCTTGTTTTGCAGGACCAGGTAAATGAAACCATCGCCAACGGTCAGGACGCCCAGGACAGCTGATGCCACCAGGAGCCGGCCGAGGCCGGGTTCGCGGAACATCGACCAGCGGATCGCCGGAATCCTGCGCCGCCGTGCCTCCAGAGCAGGCTCCCTGAGCACACCGGGCTCGACCGCCCGGGCCTTCTTCACCCGGCTCTGCCGCCGGATGGGCCGGCCGGTGCGCAGATCGGGAACCACCAACACCAGGGCTGCCACCCCGATGGCGGCGAAAGCGAGCGAAACCACAAAGACTGTGCCATAGCCGTTGGGCATCAGCATGAGGATGACAAAGGCGATCAGCGGTCCGGCGGCGGCACCGATATTGTCGAGCAGGCGGTGAACACCAAAGTGCCTCGCCAGATGCTCAGGCTGGGCCGCCGTCGTAATCAACGCATCGCGGGGTGCGGTCCGGATCCCTTTGCCGATCCTGTCGCCCGTGACCACTGCGGCGATCGACCAGAACCCGCCGGCGAAGAGGAACCCGATCCGGGCCACCAGGGACAGGCAGTAGCCGGCCATGGCGACAGCCTTGGGTCTGCCGGCACGGTCCGAAGCCCAGCCCGCAGCAATGCGGACCAACGCGCTGGCGCCCTGGTTGATGCCGTCAATAACACCGAACGCGATCACGGACAGGCCAAGGAAACCGGTGATGTAGAGGGGCAGCACCGCCGCCACGGATTCGGAGGAGATGTCTGTGGCCATGCTGACCACGCCGAGCCAGAGAATGGCGGGGGAAAGCCGGAAAGGCGGCGCTGGGGTGCCTTGGCTTTCTTCAACCGTGCTTTTCCTGCCGCCCTGGCGGTCCGACATGGAGATGTACATGGATCTAAGCCGCCGGCCCGGCGGTGAAGTTCCCCAGGAGGGAAAAACGGGTACTGCCGGTTCCTGTAGTAGACAGCGTCACTGACACGGAGTCGGTGCCCCTGCTCAGACGCCGGGCCTGCTGGTCGGCCGCTGACGCGGCGTCTTCCGATGTGAAGCCTTTGGGCTGGAGGATCTGCTGGAAATAGCCTGCCACCTCATCGCGGCTGAGCCCGACTATCCCCTCTGCCGTGGCCTGAAGCCTGTCGCCGTCCGAGCTGACGCCCGTGAAGACAATCACCGTTCCTTCCGGAAAGCTCAGCACCTGGGACGGGAAACCGTCCACGGTCTTACCTTGGGCCGATGCGGTCGCGGGCAACGGTGCCCGGATCAGGGCCGGCAGCGGCGCAGGCATGGGCAGTCCGGTAGGTGGCGCGGTGGCCGGCGGCAGAACCTCCAACGGTTTTTCGTCAGGTTCGGGCACTCCGGCGGCAACACCGGGGGGCGGCCGGTCACCGCTGACCTGCCCCTCCCCGGCGCCTTGGTTTGGGCTTTCGGCCGGTTGCGCTGCGGGCTCTGAGGCAGGCGTTCCGGGCGGCGGTGCAGCGGACATCGTGCCGGACCCGCCAGCCGTTTCCCGGCCCCCGGGTTCCGCTTGAATGGAGCTGTCCGCCTGCTGGCGGGCAATGCTGTCCAAGGCAACGGCCGAGCCCCCGAGGACTATGGCGGCAGCTGCTCCAATGAGCACCAAACGCTTCACCAACATGCGCCCAGTCTGGCACCGGGGAATGCCACTTCATAGGTGTATTCCCACAACATTCCCGCGCTTTCCGCACCGGAATTCCGCAGACTTCGCCGGGGCCTACCAGCGTCCGTTACGCGGGCGGGGCTGGCAGACCGGGCAGGTGTGGGAGGAGCGGTTCATGAACTGCTCCCGCCGGATGGTTGCGTGGATGCCCGCGGCGGCGCACCGCTTGCAGGGCTGGCCCTCGCGCCCATAGGCGTCCAGTGACCTGTCAAAGTACCCCGATGCCCCATTGACGTTGACGTAAAGGGAATCGAAACTTGTGCCGCCCGCTGCCAACGCATCCGTCATGACTTCGCGGGCGCTCTCCAGTACCCGCTCCGCGTCGCTGCGGCGCAGCGTATCCGTGGGCCGGGCGTAATGCAGCCGGGCGCGCCATAGGGCTTCATCCGCATAGATGTTCCCGATGCCTGACACCAGGCCCTGGTCCAAAAGGGCCCTTTTCAGCCCCGTCCTGCGGCGGCGCAACCGGGCGTAGAACAGCGGGAAGGAAAATGCCGGGTCCAGGGGGTCGCGGGCAATGTGCGCGGCTTCCTCGGCAATGAGCGGCACCGGTGTGGCTGACAGGCCGCCCGGGCCGCCGTCGTCAGTGGGGATCAGGGCCGTGACGAACAGTCCGCCGAAGATCCGCTGGTCCACGAACCGCAGTTGGGCGGGCATGCCGTCGCGGCGGCTGAGCCGGAAGCGCACTTTGAGATGCTTCTGGTCAGGAGCGTCGTGTTCCTGGAGCAGAAGCTGGCCGCTCATGCCCAGATGTGCCATCAGCGCCACTTTAGGTTCAGCGGCGGCGCCGTCCGTTGAGTGCGGATTGTCCGTCAGAGGCAGCCAGAGGAATTTCCCGCGGCGCACCACATCCGTCACCACGGCGCCTTCCAGGTTGCCCCGGAAGTCCTCAACGCCAAGGGCATGGCGGCGGATGGACCGGGGATCGAGCACGTCCACGGCCTCGATGGTCCGGCCGCTGACCCAGCTCGCCAGGCCGCGGCGGACCACCTCAACCTCGGGCAGTTCAGGCATGGATTCCTACTTTTGGGCCCCGGAGCCGGCGGCGCCGGCCTCGACGCTCCCCGGAGTTCCCGAAAGCACGCGCCAGGCGTCGGCGGCTGCTTCCTGCTCGGCTTCCTTCTTCGAGTGGCCGGCGCCCTTGCCGTAGTCGGTCCCGCCGATCCGCAGCACTGCGCTGAACGTCCTGGCGTGGTCCGGGCCGGCGCCGTCCACTGCATAGTGGATGGTGCCGAGCTGGCGGCTCGCGGCGAGCTCCTGGATGCTGGTTTTCCAGTCGGTCCCGGCACCGAGCACGGCGGCGTCCTTCAGGAGCGGACCCACAAGGCGCATCACCAGTTGCCGCGCAGTTTCGATGTCGTTGGACACGTACGTGGCACCGATCAGGGCTTCCATCGTGTCCGCGAGGATCGAGGCCTTGTTCCGGCCTTCGGTGAGTTTCTCGCCCTGGCCCAGGTAGATGAACTCGCCGATGCCAAGGCTTCGGCCGATGCCCGCGAGGGCGCGCGTGCTCACCACGGCGGACCGGCGCTTGGCCAGGTCCCCCTCGGGCAGCCCGGGGTTGTCGCGGTAGAGCGCGTCAGTGACGGAGAACCCAAGGATGGAGTCGCCCAGGAATTCCAGCCGCTCATTGGTGGGGATGCCACCGTTTTCATACGCGTAGGAGCGGTGTGTGAGCGCAAGACGAAGCGTCCCGGCGTCAATAATGACACCGAGACGCTTCAGAAGCTCTTCAGTTGAAGACATCAAGTCAGCCTGGATGGCCGATTAGACGTCTGCGACCTTGCGGCCCTTGTATTCAAGGAACAGCGCGGTGCCGGCAGAGTCGGTGACGACCTTCGCCTGGTGGGGCAGGCTGTAAGTAACCTGACCGTTTTCAACGGTCTTCACCAGGTGGGGGGCGGTCGCCTTCCACTGCGAGCGGCGGGCGCGGGTATTCGAGCGAGACATTTTCCGCTTCGGGACAGCCACGGCTAACTCATTTCTCTCTAGACAAACACGTACAAATCAATTTTGCCGGTCAGGCTTAGCCATATCAGCTAGGGCAGCCCAGCGAGGATCCAAGACCTCGTGGTGGTGCCCCGGCTCGTCTTCCAGGCGTACTCCGCATTCGGAGCAAAGGCCCTGGCAGTCTTCCCGGCACACCGGCTGGAACGGCAGGTTGGTGACAACCGCGTCCCGCAACACCGGTTCAAGATCGATTACATCGTGCTCGACTCGACGTTGCTCTTCATCATCTTCCCCGTCCGAAAACACAGCGTCTTCGTAGAAGAAAAGTTCTTGCACAGGTACCTCAAGGTCATACGCAAGGGGATCCAGGCATCGGCCGCATTCGCCTTTTACTTCAACGAATGCGCTTCCTGATACCAGAATTCCTTCGTGTACGGCCTCAAGCCTCAGATCCAGCTCGATTTCCGAGCCTTCCTGAACACCAATGAGTGCCACACCAAGATCACCTGGTGCGGGTACATGTTCCGTCAGTGTCCGCATGCTTCCCGGGCTGCGCCCGAGGTCCTTGACGTCGAACGCCAAGGGCGAACCAGCATCTCTTTTAATGAGAACTCCTGTTGAACATATGACCGACGTACCATCCTAGCCTGAAGAGCCGCAGGGACTCAAACCGGGCAGGCGGCGGCGCCGAAGTACCGGTCCAGCCTACCCCTTTGCCGGCCGATCCGCTGGCGGCTCGCCCGTGAGCATACGCCGCTGCACCGATCTGGGGATGTAGTCGGACACACTTCCGCCCAGGCCGGCCACTTCCTTGATCAGTGTTGAGGAGAGGTGGATGTAGTGCGCCTCCGCTGGGAGGAAAACCGTTTCCACGCCGCTGAGCTGGCGGTTCATGGTGGCCATGGGCAGCTCATAGTCGAAGTCCGAGGACGATCGGAGCCCCTTGACGATCGCGGAGACCCCCCGCTGGCGGCAGTAATCGGCCAGGAGTCCTTCACCGACCGGCTCCACCACAATGCCCCTAAGCGAAGCCAGGGTTTCCCTGGCCATGTCCAGGCGGTCCGGCAGGGAGAACCGGTACGTCTTTGCAGGGTTGGTGGACACCGCCACGATGACCTCATCAAAGAGTCCGGCCGCCCTGGCAATGACCTCGAGGTGGCCGTTGTGGATGGGGTCGAAGGATCCGGGGCAGACAGCGCGTCTCATGCACCGAACCTACCCCATGGAAAGGCCGGGATACCATGACTGGATGCATCCGGACCGGGAACTTTTCACCCCTTCAGCCCCCGCCCCCTGGCAGCGGACAGCGCTCGGCGCCAACCTGCTCGCTCCGGACGGCGGCCTGGGCATCACCATCTTCGAGGAGATGACGGCACTTGCCTCGCGGACGGGCGCCATCAACCTGGGGCAGGGCTTCCCGGACGAGGATGGACCGGCGGAAATACGTGCCGCGGCGCAGGCGGCCATAGCCGCCGGGGCAAACCAGTACGCCCCTGGAAAGGGCATGCCTGAGCTGCGTGAAGCCGTTGCCGCGCACCAGGAGCGCTTCTACGGCCTGACGCCCGACCCTGCCACGGAGGTGATCATCACCACGGGAGCCACCGAGGGTATCGCCGCGTCGCTCCTGGCCTTCGCCGGCCCGGGCGATGAGGTCCTCACCTTTGAGCCCTTCTACGATTCCTACGGCGCGGTCATCGGGTTGAGCGGTGCCACGCATGTGACCGCTCCCCTGCTTGCCCCGGACTTCCTGCCGGACCCTGCCGCCCTTGAAGCAGCATTCAGCGACCGCACCAAGGTGGTGCTGCTGAACAATCCCCACAACCCCACCGGCGCGGTCTTCCCACGTGAGGTCCTGCAGCGGGTTGTTGACCTCGCGGCGCGCCACAACACCCTGATCGTCACCGACGAGGTGTATGAGCACCTTACGTTCGGGGTCCGGCACATCCCGGTGGCCACGTTGCCGGGGGCGGCGGACCGCACCATCACCATTTCCTCCGCGGGAAAGACGTTTTCGCTGACCGGCTGGAAGATCGGCTGGCTCACCGGCCCCGAAGCCCTGGTGGCGGCGGTGCGGACCGTCAAGCAGTTCCTCACCTACAGTTCCGGCACGCCGTTCCAGGGTGCCATCGCCGCCGGGCTCGCGCTGCCGGATGAATTTTACGACGGCGTCGCCGCCACCCTGGCGCGCAAGCGTGACATCCTCAGTGCCGGCCTCCGGGACGCGGGCTTCGACGTCTTTACCCCGCAAGGCACCTACTTCGTCAATGTGGACACGGCGCCGCTGGGCATCAGCGACTCCGTGGACCTTGCGCGCAGGCTGCCGGACCTGGTGGGCGTCGCAGCCATACCCGTCCCGGTGTTCTGCCATCCCGAGGGCGCCGAACGGACCCGCAGCCTGCTTCGGTTCGCGTTCTGCAAAAAGACGGACCTGCTTGAAGAAGCCGCAGCCCGGCTCGCCACCCTCAGCAGCCGGCTCTGATGCGGCGGGACAGCAGCGGACGGACGGAGCGGTTCCTCCGCACCACCGGACAGCATGCAGCGGTGGAACCGGATGCCTTCACGGCGGGCAGCTACGTTCTGAGCATCGGCGGTGCGGAGCAGTCACACGTCAACCTGGCACAGCCGGCGGAGATCTTCTACGAGTACCTGCGCCGCATCGGACACGTGGTGGACCTCGCGGCTCCCGCCGGCCAAGCCATCCGCGCCCTGCACCTGGGCGCCGGCGCCCTGACCCTCGCCCGCTACATCCAGGCCACCCGCCCTGGGTCCGTGCAGTACGCGGTGGAGCTGGAACGGGAACTGCTCGACTTCGTCCTGCAGCAACTCCCCCTGCCGGAGGGGACGGACCTGCACCAGGTCATCGGCGACGCGCGCGACGCCCTGGCGGGCTTCGGCGGGGACCCGGCGTTCGACGTCGTGATCCTGGACATCTTCTCCGGACCAGAGGCGCCGGCCCATATTGCCTGCGCCGGCTTTTACCGGGAGGCGCGCGCCGTCCTCAGCCCGGACGGCGTCCTGATCGTCAACGTGGGCGACGAGCCCGGGCTTACCCTGGTGCGCAGCCAGGTGGCGGCGCTGCGGGAGGTCATGCCTGATGTGGCAGCCTTCGCCGAGTCCGGCATGTTTGCGGGCCGCCACCCTGGCAACATCATCCTGGCCGGGACGCAGTGGCCCTGGCCTGCCGCATGGAGCACTGAGCTGACAGCGCGCGGGCCGCATCCGGGGACAGTGCTGGCCGGAGTCGACCTGGACCAGTTGACCGGCTGACGCCGCCCTTCAGGAGCCTGTGACTGACGGAACGTCCTCGTCGCCAATGGCGTCCGGAACAAACGGCTCGGCAAACCACAGCATGGTTTCGCCATACTTTTTCCCGGCAAACCGGTCCATTCCTCCCGGCCAGGCCGGCTCCGGCGACCGTGAGGACCTTTCCACCACCACCACACCGCCCGGCGCGAGATGCGCTGCAAGCTTCAGCAGCACAGCGGACAGTGCTTCTTCATCCAACGGGTAGGGCGGATCCAGGAACACGAGGTCCCAGACGGCGTCCGCCGCGGCGCGGTCCAGGAACGGCTCCACCTTGGACCGGTGCACGGTCACGGCCTTGCGGCCCAGCACGCCGTTGATGAGGTCTGCGTTGCGCTGGCAGACGGCGCTGGCCTTCCCATCAAATTCCACAAGTTCCACTGCCAGCGCTCCCCTGCTGCCGCTTTCAACCCCCAACGCACCGGATCCGGCGTAGAGGTCCAAAACCCGGGCACCGGAGATCACATCAAACGCGTCCAGGCGGGAGAAGAGTGCTTCCTTGACGCGATCCGTGGTGGGCCTGGTCAGCGAGCCGGGGACGCCGGCCAGGGGCGTGCCACCGGCAGCCCCGGAAATGATGCGGGTCACCGGCGTCCCGCCCCGGCGCCGCAGGTCCAGGGTGCCGTGCTAACCGCGTTCAAGGAACGCCTCCTTTTCAGGGTTGAGGTACTTGTCAATGGCCTGGGCCAGTTCCGGATGGTGTGCCAGGCCGGGGTCCATATTCACCAGCCGTTGCGCGTCGCCGCGCGCCTGCGCGATGAGGTCGCCGTGGTCGATCACCCGCAGCAGCTTGAGGGTGGACCGGCCGCCTGATTGTGACGCGCCGAGGATGTCGCCCTCACGCCTGAGTTTGAGGTCTTCCTGCGAGAGGACAAAACCGTCGGTGGTTGCCGCCACGGCCTCGAGCCTGCGGCGGCTGGGGTGGTCGGGCTCCAGGGCCGTGACCAGCAGGCAGGTGCCTGGCAGCCCGCCACGGCCCACCCGGCCGCGGAGCTGGTGGAGCTGGGAAATGCCGAACCGGTCGGCGTCCAGGATCACCATGAGGGTCGCATTATGGACGTCCACGCCCACCTCGATCACGGTGGTGGAGACCAGGAGCTTGGTTTCGTTGGCCGTGAATCCAGCCATGGCGGCCCGTTTGGTATCCGGGTCCTGGCGCCCGTGCAGGGGTGCCAGTGCGATTCCGGCAAGTGCCGGTTCGGTCAGCAGGTGTTCGACGACGGCAGTCACCGACGCGAGTTCGCGGGCATCCGGACCGGCTTCGTCCGGCGGCGGGCCGGATTCACCAGGGCTGAAGTCGCCGTCGTCGTCGGTGCCAATCTTGGGGCAGACCACATAGACCTGGTGGCCGGCGTCGATTTCCTCCCGTGCACGCGCCCAGATCCGGCCCGCCCAGGCGGGGTTCTCAGACAGACCCACCAGGTGCGTGGTGATGGGCGCACGGCCCTTGGGCAGTTCGTCCAAAGTGGAGGTCTCGAGGTCGCCGAACACCGTCATGGCAACGGTGCGCGGGATGGGGGTGGCGGTCATGACCAGCAGATGCGGGGGCTTGCGTGCCTTTGCCCTGAGCACGTCCCGCTGCTCGACGCCGAAACGGTGCTGTTCGTCCACCACGATCAGGCCAAGGTCGTAGAAGGAGACGTTGTCGCTGAGGAGGGCGTGGGTGCCGATCACGATGCCCGCGGTGCCGGCTGCGGCGTCCAGCATGGCCTGCTTCCGCGCCGGTCCGGACATGGACCCGGTGAGCAGCGTGACCTGCACGGAGCCGCTGCCGCCCAATCCGCCCAGGAGCCCGTCCGCTGCGAGCGGGCCCAGGGTGCGGCGGATCGAGTCATAGTGCTGGGCGGCCAGCACTTCGGTGGGCGCCAGGAGCGCCGCCTGCCCGCCGGCGTCCACCACCTGCAGCATTGCCCGCAAGGCCACGACGGTCTTCCCGGAGCCCACTTCGCCCTGCAAGAGGCGGTTCATGGGGTGGTTGAGGGCGAGCTCCGCTGCAAGCGTTTCGCCCACATCCACCTGGCCGGCCGTGAGCGTGAACGGCAGGTCAGCATCAAAGGCGGCCAGCAGTCCTGCGGGATCCGGCTTCCGGGCGGTGGCTTCCTCGGCCGCAACCGCTGCGCGGCGCCGCGCCAGCGAGGTCTGCAGCACCAGGGCTTCCTGGTAGCGGAACCGCTCCTGCGCCCGTTTCCAGTCAGCGCCGGTTTCCGGCTGGTGGATCAGCCGGTAAGCCTCGGCGATGGACAGGAAACCCTCCCGTCGGGCAACCAGGCGGGGAACAGGGTCCGGCAGGGCCTCAAGGTCCGCGGTTTCCACCAGGGTGCTGATGACGGCCTGGATTTTCCAGGTGGGAAGTTTCGCCGTCGCCGGGTAAACGGGGATGGGCATGGCAGCGATCTTTTCGGGGTCTTTGCTGCCGTTGGCGAAGGGGTCGTTGTCCAGGAGGACAAAATCGGGGTTGGTGAGGCCCAGCGCGCCGTTGAAGCTGGTGACCTTGCCGGAGAAGAGCGCCCGCTGCCCTGGGACGAGTTCGGCTTTGGCTTTGTAGGCATTGAAGAAGCTGATCTTCAGGGTGCCGGGGACGGTGCCGTGGTAGTCCTGGCCGCCCACCAGCCGCAGGCCCTGGGCGCCGTCGTCATCGGAGATGACAATGTCGGTGATGGTGCCGCGGCGGGCGCGCATGGACCGGGTGGTGCTGGAGACAACCCGGGCCAGCAGCGTTACTTCCTCATCGCGGGGGATGCCGGCGATGGGCGTCAGTTCGGCACGGGTCATGTAGCGGCGGGGAAAGTACCCGAGAAGCCCTTCCACCGTGGTGATGCCCAGGTGCTTTTCCATGACCGCTGCGGACTTTTTCCCGATCCGGCGTTCCAGGGGCAGGTCCGATTCAGCGCTCATGCCCGCTGGAGTTCACTGCGTCGGCAGCAGGGTCGCGTGGCAGCGCGAGGTCGCTGATGCTGATTTGCGAGGGGCTGCCGAGCGACTCGATGATGCTGACGGCCTGGTCCGGTTCGGGCACGTGGACGTGGACCCGCCAGCGGTAATTGCCGTCAGGGTCGGCACCCGCGCCCACCTGGCTCATGATGACGGACTCGCCGATCTCGTCGAGGCGCTGCCGCAAAGTGGCGGCATTCAATGGCGACAGGGAAATGGTGCACATAACTTCCACGCCGTCGTCGTCCGGAAGCGAGGCATGGATGTGGGGATCGGACACGTCGTAACCATGCAGGCCATCCACCAGTTCGCTTTGCAGTTCCTGGCCCATAACGGCCGACCGCAGGCAGTCCAGGATCAGCAGCATGCCAACGCCGCCGGCATCCACAACGCGGGCCGTAGTGAGGGCGTCCAGCTGGTCTTCGGTGTGGATGACGGCTGCGAGGGCGCCCTCGACGGCGGCATCAAGGGCCAGCCCCAGGGCATGGTTGCTGTCATCCCCGTTGTGCGCGGCGTCCACGGCTGCGGCCGAACGGGCGGCCGCCTCCATGACGGACAGCATGGTCCCGGGGACAGGGTCGCTTAGCGCGGACCAGGCCCGGATCTGGGCCCGGTGCAGGGAGGCAGCCAACAACGTGGAAGTGAGCCTGGTGTGCCCTGCCAAGGGTTCGGCGGCCGCGCAGAGGAACACGGAAAACAGGGTGCCTGAGTTCCCCCGGGCTTCTTCCATGGCCGCCTGGCCCGCTGCGGCCAGGACAACTCCGACGTCCATCTGGGCCGGCTGGTCCGCGTCTGCCGTCAGGGCGCGGGCGGCGGCACGGACGGTGAGATAAAGGTTGGTGCCGGTGTCCCCGTCTGCCACGGGGAAGATGTTGATGGCGTTAAGACGGTCGCTGTGGTTGCCCAAAGCGGTTTCGGCCTTGCCCAACCATCGCTTCATCGCTTGCGCGTTGGCAGCAACCTTAGTCTGCAAAGTGATCCCATCCCCCGGTGTCTGCGGCCCGGCCCGCAATTCTGACGACCGGGCTTTCTTCGATTCCCAGTGCTTCTATTGAGCCTATCGCAGTGAATCCTGCAGGAAGCTGTATACCGGCAGGGAAAGTCGCCAGCAGCCCATGGTCCTCGCCACCGCCCAGCACCCAGCCGGAAGGATCCGTTCCCAGCAGCTCCACCGCAGGGGCCAGCCCTTCCGCGAGGACTGCCAGCCGGGCCGGGTCGAGGTCCAGTGCCACGCCGCTGGCTGTGGCCATCCGCAGGCCGTCCCGGAGCAGGCCGTCCGAGATGTCCAGCATGGCGGTGGCACCGGCCAGCCTCGCGGCGGGCCCGGCTGAAAGTGGTGGCTGCGGCCGGCATTGGCGCTCAAGGAACAGCCGCTGCTCCGGGGTGAGGCCCTGGAGGGCGTTGTCCGATTCGAGCAGCGCCAAGCCCGCGGCAGCGTGGCCCACGGTACCGGCGATGGCCAGCACATCGCCGGGCCTGGCGCCCGAGCGAAGAACGGGTGCGCCGCCGTCCAGGCTGCCCAGCACGGCCACGGTAACGCCGATTTCGCTGCCGCGGCCCAGGTCGCCGCCGGCAACGGAGCACCGGGTGGCACCCAGTTCCTTGATCCCGGCAACGAGGCCGTCGGCAAGCGCCTCGACCCAGCTGACTGGGGTTTCCGGGGGCAGGGTGAGGCTGACCACCAGGGACGTTGGGGTGGCTCCCATGGCGTTGATGTCGCTGAGGTTTTGTGCGGCCGCCTTCCACCCCACGTCGAAGCCGGTGGTCCGGTACCCGTTGGGCCAGACCAGGCGGAAGTCCTGGTCCTGGATTTGGGTATCAATGCTGATCACAGTCCGGCCGTCCGGTGCGGCAATGATTGCGGCGTCATCGCCCGGGCCCAGCAGCGTGGCATCGGTGTGGGGCTTCCCCAGGGCCAGGCGCGGGAAGATCCTGGCCAGCAGGCCTGCTTCGGACAGGGCTGAGACGGGCAGCAGTTCGGGGCTGGTGGAGGACTTTTGCGGCACGGCACTACGGTACAGCGCTGCTGCGACAATGACCTGGCCGGAGAATTTCCCCGCGGGCACGGCCCATGGCAGACTCAGGGGCGTGCGCCTATCAACCAGCGCGGTGAATACCGCCACGCGATGGTTCGCGGTGGTTGCAGGCGGCGGCTTTGTGCTGTGGCTGATCGTGGCGCTTCAACTTTTTGTGAACGTTCCCCCCGCGGACAAGCAGCACAGCGATGCCGTGATCATGCTGGGCGGCCTCTCCGCAGACCGTCTGCCCGCCGCCCGTGGGCTGCAGGACGAGCTGGACATCCCGGTCCTGGTCCTGGCGGAAACGGGATTGGCCGGCAACGCCTCCGCGGACGACGCATGCGACGCGGCGCGCCTCCCCAGCGCGGATCTGGTGTGTTTCCGGCCGGATCCCCTGAACACCAGGGGTGAGGCCATGGCTATTGAACGCCTGGTGAAGCTGAACCACTGGAAATCCGTGACCGTGGTGACCTCCGACTTCCACGCAACCCGCGCTGGAACCCTGGTACGCCAGTGCACGGACGCGGAGGTGCACATGGTTCCCGCGCCGGCGTCGATGGGGCCCGGGGACTGGCTCTGGCGGTTTGTGGTGGAGACCGGCGGCCTGCTGGACGCCACCGTGCGGCCCCAATGCTGAGCTGTTCCCGGCACGGATCGGGGCACCCGTGCAGCCGCGGCTAGAATCAATAAAAATGTCCGGCCGAACTGAAGGGAACCCGGTGGACCCGTCCGAGCAGCCTCTTTCCGGGGCCCCGCGCCATCTTCGGCGGCAGCGGTTCCAGGCGTCCAGCCGGGCGGGCCGGCCACGCAGTGCAGGCCGGCGCCCGGACGAAGCTGCTCCGCCCCGCCCACACCGGCGGGTCAGCCACAGCGCCAAACGCCGCATTGCCGGCGCACTGGTCCTGCTGACCCTGCTGGGCGTGGCGGCCCTGCTCGCCGCGCTGGTGCTGTTTTTCTGAGCGGTCGCCGGCGCCCCGGCAGCCGCAGTTCTTGTTTCCATTCCTAACCTTGGGGGTCCAATGCCTGTTGTTATGCCAATCTTCGGGACGCGTCCGGAGGCCATTAAGATGGCACCGATCGTCCTGGCGCTGCAGGAGGCCGCCGGATTGGACTGCGTGGTTACAGTTACCGGACAGCACCGGGAAATGCTGGACCAGGTCAACAGCCTGTTCGGGATCGAACCGGACCACGACCTGAACATCCTCCAGCCCGGCCAGTCGCTGTCCGGCATCATGACCCGCACCATTGATGGCCTGGACGCCCTTTTTGCGGCTGCCCGGCCTGACGCGGTGGTGGTCCAGGGTGACACCACCACCTCAACGGCGGCAGCCATCGCCGCTTTCTACCACGGCATCCCGGTGGTCCACGTTGAGGCGGGCCTGCGCAGCGGCGACCTGTTCTCGCCTTTCCCTGAAGAGGGCAACCGCAAAATCACCAGCCAGATCGCCAGCCTGCACCTGGCCCCGACGGCTACGAGCAAAACGAACCTGTTGGCGGAAGGGATTTCCGAAGCAGACATTGTCATCACCGGCAATTCGGTGATTGACGCGCTCCTGACAACGGTGGGCAAGGAGATTCCCTTCACGGACCCGCGCCTGGCCGGACTGGCCGCCAGCGGGCGCCGCATCCTTCTGGTCACGACGCACCGGCGCGAAAACCAGGGGGATGCCATGCGTGGCGTAGGCCGCGCGCTGGCGCGGCTGGCCGATGCGGAACCCGACCTGGTCATTGTTCTTCCCGCGCACAAGAATCCGGTTGTCCGGGAGGCAGTACTGCCGGCCATTGAGGCTAAAGCCAATGTCATCGTGACCGAGCCACTGGCGTATGGGGAATTCACCCGCATGCTTGCCCTGGCGCACGTGGTGCTGACGGATTCCGGTGGCGTGCAGGAGGAGGCGCCCAGCCTTGGCAAGCCGGTGCTCGTGATGCGCGACAACACCGAGCGGCCCGAAGCCGAGCACGCCGGAACGGTCCGCCTCATCGGCACCGGTGAACAGCGGATAGTTGATGAGGTCAGCCGGTTGCTGCATCATCCCGCTGACTACACCGCCATGGCCAACGCGGTGAATCCCTATGGCGACGGCGCGGCAGCAGGCCGGACCGTGGCTGCCATCGCGGAGCTGCTCGGTGTGGGGCTGCGGACTCCGGAATTCGACTACGCGGGAAATTAGCGCTGGCCGGCGGGGCCGGGCAGATCAGCCCAGCTGGCCCCGGCGCAGCCTGTCCCGGATCCCTGCCCACCGCGCGGCGAGGTGGCGGTACCACTGGTATCCGGGGGCATCCTCGCCGCCGTCCACTGCCAGGTCTTTGTAGAAGGTGTGAAGCCGCTCGGCGCCACGGGCTCCACCGCCGTAGGCGTAGCCTGCCCAGGCCCGGTACGGCAGGCCTGCGGGCTTGGCCAAGCCGCTCCGGAGCTCCAGGGGTGAGGCTGCAAGGGCGTCTGCTTCCGGTGCGGTTTCGTCCATCAGCGCGTCCAGCTTGTCCAGCATGTCGTTGGAGAACACAAAGATCTTCCGGTGCGTTCCACCCGGCGAGTAGGTGAATTCGCCAAAGACCGGTCCCTCGGGGCTGTCCAGCATGTCAATGCTGACAAACGGCGAATCCGCCTCAAGGGAGAGGCGCTGCGCCCACCAGAGCATTTCCGCTGCGTGCAATGGAATCACCGGCATTCCCGGCCGGGCAGTTTCCGACAAAACGTAATCAGTGTTGCGCCGAAGCGGGCGGAAATCGCCATCAAAAAGTGCCATTTTCACTGGCCCGGTGTTGCGGTCAATCTGGACAATCAGGCCAACGCGGCCCCGAAAACAGTAGAACTTGTAGTCAAAGGGGATCGCCCCCACACCCAGCGTGTGGTGGATCAATTCCTCGACAATCCACACCGGGGCTTTTGTAGCAAAGGACGCGGCCTTTTCAAGTTGAATATCCTTGATGGAATCCAGGGTCAGGTTTTGCAGTGCCATGTGGTCAAAAAACCGGTCGGGGCCCTGCCGCTCCAGGATCATCACGCCGCGTGATGACCAGCCATTGGCCAGCTTCAGCACAAAGAGGTCCGGCAGGCCGGCATCCGCAAGGCCGTCGAGCGCTTCCAGGACTGCGAGCCGCTGCGGCACCCGCATCCCCAAGTTTTCCACGAAGGGATGGGAGATGATCTTCTGTGCCAATTCGCCCCGACGGGCTGTCCCCCGCCGGCGGAATTCGTCGGCGACAAAACTCAAGAACGATGACTCGATTTTTGGCCTGTTAAAGCCCTGTGGATACATTGCTGGAAATCCCCCATTTTTCAGTTGTTTCGGCATTTGTCCGGCCTGCTCGCAGCGGCGCCGGGCAAAGCCCGGTGCCAGTCTAAGGGCGAAACTGTGGGTCATGAAATCGTGAAAGAATTGGCGGACGGCAGCGGCAAACGGCCCGGCCTCCGGAAAGGGAACCAGTGGACAGGCGCGGCTTTCTCCGAAACGCATTGCTCACGGCCGCGGCGGTGCCTGCGTTAGCCGGCTGCACGCCGCAACAGGCTGCGCAGGAGCCCGGGACTCCCGTACGGCCGGATTTCGCCCGCAAGGGCATCGGCATGTCGATCGGGAAGATGTTTGGCGTCGACCAGCTCAACTCACTGGACGTGGATTGGTTTTACTCCTGGGGCGCAGGCTTTCCGGCAGCGCGGCCCCGGGCTGATTTTATTCCCATGATCTGGGGCCGCGAGAGCGTCCGGCAAGGCTCCGTGGACGAGGTCCGGTCGGAGCTGGACCTCAGCCGCGCGGCCGCGCTGCTGGGCTTCAACGAACCGGACCATCCGGCGCAGGCAGACATGAGCGTGTCGAGGGCCGTGAACCTGTGGCCCCAGCTTGAAGAGCCGGGCCTCCGGCTCGGTTCCCCGGCCCCCGTCCAGCCGCTCGGGGATTGGCTCAAGCGGTTCATGGCTTCCTGCGAGGCCAAGCAACTCCGGGTGGATTTTGTGGCGATGCACATGTACCCGTCACCCGATGCCGGCGCATTCCTGGACACCGTCAGGAAGGTGCACGCTTACTACGGCAAACCCGTGTGGATCACCGAGTACGCCGTGGCCGACTGGGACGCCACCGCCAAGAGACCCAGCCGGCACTCGGCCCAGGACATCCGGGCGTTTATGGCGGACACCGTTGCGGGCCTTCGGGAGATGCCCTTCGTTGAGCGGTTTGCCTGGAAAACCCGCGCCGAAAATG
Source organism: Arthrobacter sp. Leaf141 (assembly GCF_001424565.1). Lineage (GTDB taxonomy): Bacteria > Actinomycetota > Actinomycetes > Actinomycetales > Micrococcaceae > Arthrobacter. The sequence goes on along the minus strand of NZ_LMOL01000005.1, from coordinate 940,413 downwards.
ATCCGATCATGGGTGCTTCGGCGCTCTTCCGGAAAGATGGTTCGCTGACGGACACCGGGGAACTGTACCGGTCACTGTAGCGGACCCACCGCGCCGGCACAGATCGGCGCCGGCTGAATTCGCCGAAAGCCGGGACCCATCGTCCTCCTGCCCTTGTAAATGGTCACCGGGGCCACGAAAATATGCGGACGGGTGTCTCCGATCGCCTGTACTCTGCCGAATGGTCTCAACCATCTTTATCCGGGAGGATTCCCAATGGAACGACGTCATTTTTTAAAACTGCCCCTCGCTGCTGCTGCCGTCCCGGGCGCACTGCTCGCCGCTAACGCGCAGCCCGCCCAGGCCGCCACGTCCACCACCACCGGACTGAAGGGATTCGGGTTGTCGGGCAAGGATGCGCTCGCTGCGCAGCAGCTCAAAAGCCTGAACCTGAAATGGCACTACTCGTGGGGTTCCCGGGCCAATTTCTTCGCCCCGCCCTTCGTTCCCATGATCCGGAACGCCGCTGTGCTCGACCAGGACGCCATCGGGATCGTGACCCGGCAGCTGGCCCAGACGAACACCAAGCACCTGCTCGGTTTTAATGAGCCGGATGTCACTGCCCAGGCCAACATGAGCGTGGACAAGGCCATCAGCCTGTGGCCGAAGCTCCAGGCCACGGGCCTGCGCCTGGGGTCGCCGGCCACGGTGGCACCCAGCAGCCCCTGGCTGGCCGACTTTATGGCAAAAGCCAAGAACAAGGGCCTCCGCGTGGATTTCATCACCATGCACATCTATGCCTGGCCGAACGCCACGGATTTTCTGAACAAACTCAACATGCTCCACGACAAGTACGGCAAGCCGATCTGGGTCACCGAGTACGCCGTTGCAGACTGGGGCGCCACGGCGGCCAACCCGTGCAAGTACAGCCGGGCCGAGACCGAGGACTTCATGCGAGCCACGGTGGCTGGGATGCGTGCCATGCCCTTCATTGAACGCTTCGCGTGGAAGACCCGGCCGGCGGGCGACATCAAAATGGGGTGCTCAACCATCTTTAAGAGCGACGGGACGCTCACAAGCACTGGCAGGCTCTGGGCGGCGCTGTAGCGGCCTGCTTGGCGCGGGCTGCACCGGAACTGCGGTTACGCCCCGTAGCGGGCCACAACCCGCTGCGCGTGGGCGTACCCGTCCGCCGCCAGCCCGCGCAGGACATCGAGGGCTGAACCGTCACCGGCCGCGAGCCGGACTTCCGCAGCGCGTGCCGTGTGCCACAGGTTTCCTTGGGCCCGCGGCTCATGAAACCCGAGGGCTTTCGCTTCGAATTCCTGGAGCCGGCCGGTGCCCGTAATGGGACCGGCACTGCTCCGCACCAGTTGCTGGACGGCGAACGCCCGGCTGCCGTCCCCGTTCAGGTAGCCAATCAGATGTGCCGCCAGGACAAAAACCGGGCGGGACTTTCCTGGCGCCAGGTTCCCGCTGAGGACCGTGGGATAGCGCCTGTCCCCCTGGACGGCGGCTGCTGACATGGTCGAGTACAGCGTGGGGTGGGCTGTCACTGTTGGTTTGCGGTCCAACGATGCACGGAACACCGGCAGGTCAATGTCGAAGCCTGACAGCGCCGGCACATCCTCGCCCGCCATCGAGCGGTCCAGGAAATCAAGGATCCGGCTGCTGTAGCGGACCATGCCTGTGTCATCGCCTCCGGACGCGAACGTGAACTCACCGAAGACGGGTCCGTCCGGTCCGTCGTAGCAGTCGACTTTCACAAACAGGGTATCAAGCCCCGCTGAAAGGGCGGCGGCCATTTCCAGCATGGCCCCGGCGTGCCTGGGAACAACGTGGTTTTCGGGCAGCCAGCGCTGCTCGTCGATGGTGTAGTCCCTGTCCCGCTCGAGCGGGAGAAACGCCCCGTCAAAAAAAGCCATCCTGGGCGGTGAGACGTTCCGGTCAATCTGGTTGACATGGGTGACCCGGCCCCGGAAGGCATAGATCTTGTAGTCGAAGGGCAGGGGCTTGCCCGCAATGCCGGAATCAATGCATTCCTCCGCGAGCCAATAGGCGGGCGGGCGACCCAACGGCACGAGGTCCTCCGCGGTCAGCGTCCGCAGGCTCAGCAACTCAAGGTATTGCCCGCCACCCAGCGGCTCCAGCACATAGATGCCCTTGGTGGAGTGCTGGTTGGGCTGTTTGACCACAAAGCGGGGCCCGAAGCCCTCACCGGCTGCCAACGCCTCTGCTGCGGTGCCAACCTTCGCATACCTCGGCACCGCGTAACCCGCCGCGGTGACGTAGTTGTAAGCCGTATCCTTGTCGTCCAGCTCCCACGGGACGGGATCAGCTGCAGGATCGTTGAACATGTCGAAACGCTGCCGCATGAGGGATAGATACAGGCTGCCGGAAGTCATTTCTGAATCCTATCCAAGTGGACTGTTGCCCTGCATGTCACGCGCAAGGCTGTCGCTGACCCGGGAGCACAGCAAAAACGCCGGCGGGAATGTTGCATCCCGCCGGCGCCTTTATTACTGCAGTCAGTCCTAGTTGGCGGCAGCCAGGTCCAGCAGCTCACTCTTGTGGCCCAGCGAGACAATGTCCCAGCCGGCGGCGTTCCATGTGCCGTGGTCCAATACATTGCGGCCGTCGAACATACGCTTATGCGCAACGGCCTTGGCGAGCTCCGCGGGATCCACGGAGACCAGTTCCGACCACTCGGTCAGCAGCATCACGAGATCGGCGCTGTCCACCGCTGAGGCGAGGCTGTCCACGTAGTTGAGCCGGGGGTAGCGCTTGGCGGCGTTGGCGTTGGCTGCCGGATCGTAGACGCTGACGTCAGCCCCGCTGTTGAAGAGCCGTGCCGCCACGTCCAGGGCGGGCGAGTCGCGGACGTCGTCGCTGTTGGGCTTGAAGGCCACGCCGAGGACAGCGATGCGCTTGCCTTCGAGGGAGCCCAGGAGAGTCTCCGCAACGTGGACTGCACGGTCGCGGCGGCGAAGGTTGACTTCGTCGACCTCATTCAGGAATCGCATGGTGGAGTCGAGGCCCAGCTCGGAGACCCGGGCTTGCAGGGCGCGGATGTCCTTGGGCAGGCAGCCGCCGCCAAAACCGATGCCGGCGTTGAGGAACCTGCGGCCAATGCGGGCATCAAGGCCAATGGCGTCAGCCAGGGTCCGGATGTTGCCGCCCACAGTTTCCGTGACTTCGGAGAAGGCGTTGATGAAGGAAATCTTGGTGGCCAGGAAGGCGTTGGCTGCAACCTTGACAAGCTCAGCCGTCTCGAAGTCGGTGGAGATGAAGGGCGTCTCACGGCTGAGCGCATCCGCATAGACTTCGCGCAGGATGGCCTCTGCCGCGGCAGAATCGGACCCGATGACCAGGCGGTCCGGCCGCAGTGTGTCTTCCACGGCGAAGCCCTCACGCAGGAACTCCGGGTTCCACGCAAAACCGACGCTGACGCCGTCGCGCGCTTCCTCTGCAGCCAGCGCCTTGAGGCGGCGGGCTGATCCGACAGGTACTGTCGACTTGCCCACGATGAGGGAATCCTTGGTGGCGGCGCGGGCAATCGCGGAGACGGAAGCGTCGACGTAGGTCATGTCCGCGGCGTGCTCACCGGCGCGCTGGGGGGTTCCGACGGCAATGAAGTGGACATCGCCGAAGGCGCCGGCCTCTTCAAAGGACGTGGTGAACCGGAGCCGTCCGGACTCGGTGTGCTTGCGCAGGAGCTCCGGCAGGCCAGGCTCGTGGATGGGCAGTTCGCCCCTGCTGAGGCTGTCGATTTTTTCCTTGTCGACATCCACGCCGAGGACTTCGAATCCCAGCTCAGCCATGCAGGCCGCGTGGGTCGCGCCAAGGTATCCCGTCCCGATAACGGTAAGTTTCAGTGTCACTAGTCCCCCAGTTGCCGCGGTAAATTCTTGAAAGAGTTCAGGTTCCTGCTGCATGCAAACGACGCAACCAAACGCGTCCACTATATCGTCAGGGCCGGGAATGCTCCCCATCTGTTGCCGCCGTGGTGGTTAACGTCATGTTGCCGGGGGCACCGCCCACCGGGGGCCGGCAGCCTGCCGCTGCGTCCTATACTGCTCCGGTGGAGAAGATTCAGATAGCGCCCGCGGACTATCACCTGCTGACCGAAGCGGGGTGGTACGCCGTGGATTTCGGTAAATTCGAGCTGAACTTTTACTTCCGGCCATCGGCGGCGAAGAAGGCCTATGTCATCTCCCCTGGCTTCTTCAAGCGTGCAGACCAGCCGCACCCGTATTTCCAGCGGATCCGGATGTTTTCCGAGCTGGACGGGATCGGAATCTCCATGGCGGATCCTTCCCTGGACCTCGCCGATGACATCCAGATCGGCTGGTACCTTGGCTCGCGCTGGGTAGACTACACAAAAACAATTGCCGCTTACCTTGAGAAGCTGTTCGCCCACTTCGGCATCGCCAACCACGATGCCTTGTTCTTTGGCTCCTCGGGCGGCGGGTTCGTTTCCCTGGTCCTTGCCACCCATACCCGCGGTGCGAAAGTGCTGGCCATGAATCCGCAGACCGAACTCCTGCGCTTCCATGACGTGCGTGAACTGTCCAGGGTCCTGGAGGCGGGCTGGCTCGGTGTCAGCAACATGAGCATCCAGCGGGACCACGCGCACCGTTTCAGCATCGCTGCCCTTTTTGACAGCGAGCAGTACATCCCGCACGGGATCATCATGGTCAACACCTACGATCCGTGGCACATCGAGCACCATATCGCACCGATGATCAAGGAGATGGTGAACAAAGACATCGGTAAGCCGGGGCTGCAGGTCCGCTTCTTCAGCAGCGAGGCCGCCGGCCACAACCCGCTCCCGGTCAACCACATCATCCCCGTGATGCTGGAGCTGAACGGGGCCTAGGCTTTCCGCCGGCGCGGCCGGCCCCGCGCGCTATCCTGCAGCCGTCCTGCGGAGTAACCGGAGCCAGTTCCGGGCGTAGTGGCCCACCACTTTCTGCTGCCGCAGGTGCGCATCGATCTCGGTCTTGTCCAGGGCCGGACGCGTACCGGTCCCCGCCAGAGCCTCTGCCACGACTTTACCCACGGCCTCGGACAACCTGAACCGGCCGACGTCGTCCGCTTCCTTGGTCGCGGCGGCGAAAGTGGCGGCGTCGTCGAATCCCGAAACCAATTCCCCGGCAATGGCGGCGGTGTCCTTGCGGGTAAACCCGCGGCCCGAAAAGTTGTGGTATTCACTGGCGTCGAAGTTCTGCGGCCCCAACCAGCCTGGACCGCCGAACTTGTCGTAGCAGTAGACAGGGACGCCGGCGAGCAAGGCGTACTGGACGGTCTTGCCGATGGTGATGACGCCGTCCAGGCCCGCGAAGGTCCCGGGCGTGACCCGGAGGGGCTTTGACTCCTTTAGGCCGCCGGTGCCGATGGGCTGGAATTCGATACCGGCAGGCGGGGAGTCAAAGAGTTCCGCCAGTTCCGCCGGCACGTGGTTCGAGACGATGCCGAACCGTCGCTTCAGTCCCCGTTCGCCGGGCACGGCCTGGCTGAAGGCATCCGGGGCAGGATTCGCGAACACCATCATCCGGTCGGCGTCAAAACCGGCGGCGGAGCCACTGGAGCGGTGCAGGTCGAGGGTCTCCGGTGAGTTGTACAGGTGCAGCCCGGCGAGCCGGGCCTCCATCCCTGCCGACCAGGACATCTCCAGCGGATGGACCGATGACATGTGGTTGAACACAAACGATGTGTGTTCCGGATGGTTCAGGAGATAACCAGGCACCAACTGGTGATGGATCCAGGCGAGCCCGGGCGGGTCGCTGGCGAGCCGTTCATCCAGTCTGGGATCGTCCAGGTCGAAGCAGGCGATGTTGGGCCGGCCGGACAGGTGTGACATCACCGGCGGCCCGATGCTCCAGGTACCGATGGTGACTTTGCTGCCGGCGGCCGCGAAATGCTCAGCCAGTTCCAGGGTGACCATTTCGGAGCCGCCGTAGCTCAGGAGGTGGGCCTGCGAAATAAACACATGCGAAATCGTGGGGGTCGTGCTGTCCATC
>NZ_LMOL01000005.1:872186-934392 GCF_001424565.1 Arthrobacter sp. Leaf141 | reverse complement strand
CCGTTTGAATCGGCGCGGGCGTGGCGCTGCCACGCCCGCGGGTGCTTAGTTTCGTTTGGCGCGTACTGCCTTCAGCAGCGTGGCGGCCCTGGCATCAAAATTGTGCTCGTCGCGGATCCGCTGGCTGATGGCTGCCATCTGCGCGTCATCGGGGAACCCGTCCGGATCGGCCAGGACCTGCTCCAGTTCTTCCACCGTGGTGTAGGTCCGGACAGCGCCGCCGAAGATCTCGGCGATCCCGTCGACCTCGTCGCTGATGACCCTGGCACCGGACGCCACAGCGTCATAGAGCCGGTTGTTGGCGAACCCCCAGCGGGCCATGTCCTCGAAGTGGTCATTAAGCACCACTGCCGAGGAGCCGTAAAGGCCCGCCAGGTCATCGTTGGAAATGTAGTCGTCAGCCACCAACCCAGCGGGGATGAACTGCTCCCACCGCGGACCCCAGACGCTCACGTCCTTGCCCAGCCCCACGCAGTCGGCAACAATTTTGCGGCCAATGGGTTTGCGGGGGCCACCCACGAATGTCAGTCCGTATTGTGTGGCGCCGGCTTTCGCGGCATCCGGGTGGAAACGGCGGGGGTTCGTCGCCTGGGGAAGGTAGTGGGCGTTGATGCCCCACTCGCTGGATACGTGCTCACACCAGATCCGCGACCCGCCGAAAACAATGTCGAACCCAAGCAGCTCATCCCTGGTGATCAGGTCCGGCCGGCTGATGGCCCACAGGACGTTGGTCTTACCGGGCTGCGGTTCGCAGCGGACCAGCCCGCGGATCACCAGCACCACATCGTCCAGGTGGTTGGACGGCCGCGAGAATGCTCCTGCGCGGTCCACCAGCGCGTCCTGGCCCAGTGCCTTGAGCGCTTCAACAAGATCCGCGGCGTAGGGGACATCGCCCCACCGGTCGCCACCTGAGCTGAAGTCGGCACCGATTTTGATGGCCCACCGCAGGCGTGGTTCTGCCACTTCGGCTTCAGCGGCGGCGGCCCGTGACACAACGGCCGACGCCGGCTGGAGCCTTGGGTGCCGGGGGGCAACCACCGCGTCAACAAGGAGTCCAAGGTCGCCGTAGTGCGCTGCCAGGCTGCGGACGGGTCCGGTGCCGGCGGACAGCCATTCCGCGTCGCCGGCGGTGAGGGCAGCTTCTTCAGTGTAGGAGTCGGCGGCGTGGTCCACGGCGAGGGCCTCGCCGGCGCAGACGAAGTCCCCGTCCGAGCCGGTTTTGAGGCGGCGCAGGAAGTCGATGATGGCAGCGTCGCCGGCGAAGACGTTGGTGAACCGGCCCAGCCGCTCGAAGTCAGTTGCCCGGACACAGAAAGCCGCCGGCGCCAACTCGTCCAGGTGTAGGCCATTGTGTCGGCGGGCATCGTCAATGGCCAGCCCCTTGAACAGGGGAATCGCCAGGCTGTTCCGGTGGGAAACTCCGCCGCCGGACACTACAACACCCACGCCGTCGGTCAGGAGGGGTTGGGCGCCGATGACGGCGGCGTCCGCCAGCCGGTCAGCAAGTTTTCCGGCGGCGCCGGCCCGGAGTTCCACGCCTTCCCGCAGGAACACCAGGTTCGGCGCCGTGGCGTGTGCCGAAGCGATGTTGTTGGCGATGGCCGGCGTGTAGCGGCGGGGAAGCTTGAGGTACTTGAGGTGCGCGATGCCGGCAAGAGCGGTCCGGAGCCGGAGGGACGTGCGGAAGCCCGGAACTTCGTCCACGACGATCAGTTCCACGGCGTCCGCGTCATCCGATTCCTGGATCTGGCGGATGCTGCGGACGGCCAGGTCGATACTGTCCGTAACGCGCATGATCACGGAGACGGCAGGGGTATCCGTGCGCTGGTCAGCCAGATCGGGCACAAACCGGTTCTGCAGGTTCTTGCCGAGCACGGCGAATTCCCAGTTGGCCGACTCGCGCCGGGTAATCCGGTCCTCGTTGTGGTCATCCACGTAGTCGCAGCCGATGAAGGGGAAGTACTCAATGGTGGCTGTTTCCGTGATCCGCAGGACCAGGTCGTAGTCCACCCAGCGGCGCAGGGACGCGTCGAAGCCACCCAGCTTGCGGACAAGGGCCGTCTGGACCACCAGCACGTTCAGGTCCACGTAGTTGCGGACCAGGAGCTTCTCGGCCGTGATGATCTGCCCGGTGTATTCTTCCCGATCGTTGAGCATCCTCACCGCGGAGTAGGCGGCGAGGCTGCCTTCCACGGACAGGCCGGCGTGCATGTTCTTGAGGAAGTCCGGCCGCCAGGTGTTGTCGGAATCAAGGAAGGCGAGGAATTCGCCCCGTGCTTCGTCGATGCCGCGGTTACGGGCGGCGCAGACTCCCTGATGGTCGGCTTCCACGAGGCGGATGCGGGGGTCGGCTTCGGAGAGCGCACGGACCACGTCCTGGGTTCCGTCGGTGCTGCCGTCGTCCACCACGATCAGTTCCCACGCGCCAAGGCTTTGGTGGCGGACGGAGTCGATGGCTTCCTCGATCACCAGGGCGCGGTTCCAGGCAGGCATCACAATGCTGACAGCGGGTTCACCGCCCTCAGCCGGTGCCGGAACGTCGTCGATGCTGGCAAGCCACACGTCTTCTTCGATGGCGGACCAGGTGGTCCGCCGCAGCGGCTTTTTGCCGAGTTCGATCTGCTTGGCGTTCCTGGCGTGGGCGATGACCAGTGCCCGCGCATCCAGCCAGCCGGGCGCCGCACCGATCAGCTTGTCCGGTGCCGGCAGTTCCCGGTCGCGGCCTGCCCGGAACCGGGACAGCAGCAGGGAGCCTTCGTCGGCCGGATCCGTGAAGAGCGAAGGGTCAAACAGCCAGGACCAGCGGTGCTCGCGGGACTGCTGGCTCCTCAGGTAGGTCAGGAGCGCCTCGACGTTTCCGGCCTTGTAGGCTTCCCGCAGGTGCAAGGGGAACATGCCGAGGTCAAACAGGGGGTGGAAACTCAAGCCGGCCTTCATGCCGAACTGGACCAGATGCCTTACAGCGGCGCGTTTCGACTCAAAGTCCCGCCCGCACTCGGCGGCGTAGTACTCGGCGTCAAATACCTGGGTATCGACGAGGCGCTGACCGCGTACCGCGATCGGGGCCAGGGATTCCTTAGGTGTGCTCACGTAATGCAGTTCCTTCGTTCAGCGATGATGGGTGGGCGCCGGAGCGGCGGTTGGTGCTACTGCACGGCCGCGAGTTTGGGCGCAAGGGCATTGGTGGCCAGGTCGAAGGCTACCCGCGAGAGCCGGTCCGGTCCGCTGAGACGCATAAACGCCTTGAACAGGTTCCGCGAGTTGTATCCCACCATCGCCGGCATGGCGAGGTCGGCTTCAGTCAGGGATACGCTGCCCCAGGTGCCCATACGGTGCTCCCAGTAGAAAATATCGTTCGGGTCGTAGCCCGCCAGCCGTTCGGTGGTGAACGAGGTGCGGTCCATCATGTCACCGAAGAGGTTGCGGGTGACGTTTGATCCGGAGTTGACGTCGTAGGCGTTGGCGAGCTGGCGGACGCTGACGCCGCTGACCTGGTTCATGGTGCCTTGGTAGAAGCCGCGCATGACCTCGCCGCCGAACCCGCGGACGAACAGGCCGTCGGGAACCTCAACCGCGGACTTCGTCAGTTCGGCGAGCCATGCGGATCCCGCACCGCGGTAGTAGGCGGTGGCGAGCCTGTAGGCGTGCGAAAACACGTCGTCGGCGTTGTTCAGCGTCAACCGGTTGGGGATGCCCCACACATGGGCGTGCACCCCGTACTGCTGGGCGAGCTCGCCCGCAATCCTGGCATCCTTTGAGTTGACGACGTTGCCTTTTTCACTGCGGACGTAGGTGAAGACGTAAGGGTTCAGGTCCTTCACGGCGGCGAAGACGCCACGGCTGTCGGTGCCCGCTGTGAGCCCGAGAACGGGCCGGGAGGCGCGGTGCTTCAGATACGCGGCCATTCCCTCCAGGTGTCCTACAAGGACGGCGGCTGCGTCCTCGTTGCCGATCTGTTCGCCGGCCTCTTCCCGCGGCCAGAACCGTTCGGGGCGCTGTTCCGTGAGGTGGAGTTTGGTGTTCGGGGTGAGCTGCAGGACGTTTTCGTAGGGGGAAGCAACGCCGGGCAGGTACTTGACGTCCCGCTGGACGTAGTTTTTGGACATGATGAACGGGACAAAAAAGTCGGCGAAATTGGCACCGATGGCTTCGCGGACCAGTTCAGCATGCGACGCCGCCACAGCCGGGCCGGCTGCTGAGTAGAACACCGACCGGGATCCCATGGCATCCTGGTAGATTTCGGTGCCCGCGGGCGAGTGGACGACGAGGGCGAAACGTCCGGCAAGCCGGTCCAGCGTCGCGTAGAAGGCGTCCTCGTGCTGGATATCGTCGAGCAACTGTTCCAGGACTGCTGATTCCGCGAACACTGCACGCTCGGGGTCGAAAGCGGACCCAAGGATGGCGACGTGGATTCCGTGGGCGGAGCCTGCCGTGACGGAAGTATCAGGGTGGGTCAGGAGTTGCAGTCCGCCCAGGACAGCATGCTGCCAGCCCGGCCGGGCCGGGACCTGGCGGCCGGATTCTGTGATCACAAAGCCGTTGCGGAAGTACACGCCGCCCTGGTTGCCAATGGCCCGTTCGTCAGATGTTGAAGACATCATCGATTTCCCAGGTCCTTTCCTTGAAGTGCTTCGGCCGGAATGATGGTGAGGTTCGTGCCAAAGAATTGCTGGTGTGCGTCGTCGATGTGCTTGAGGAAGCGGCCCCGGGACGGTGGGGCGTGCCCTTCCTCCTGGCGTTCAGCGTGGAAACTGATCCTGCCGTCGGCCGTGGATCCGCCGGTGTCCGGATCCACGCCCAAGGAAAGGGCAAAGGGTGCGTAGTGCGCCTCGAAGTGGAACCGGTCCCGGGTGTTCTGGACAAAGCGGACGTAGTTGGTATCCGCTGAGGCCTTATAAAGCTTACGCATGTTCACGCGTTCACCGAATTCCGCTTCGATGTCGTTGAGCGAGCCACGGTCCTTGAACGCAGCAGCCGTCAGGGCCCTTTTGTGGCTTGGGAGATACCCGGCGATGGACGTCTGCGGCGAAAACACCACAGCGGCCGAGCCGGCAATCTGCCGGGAGAGTGCCAGGGCGCCGAACCCGCCGGCACTGCTGCCGACGCACATCACCCGGGTGTATCCGCCGTTCCGGGCAATGGCCCGGACACTCTCGGCGTATTCGGAGATCAGGTCCTGCTGGGCGCTGCCGATGTACCAGCCGATCTCCAGCGAACCGCTCTGTTCCAGCGTGCTGTCGGAAAGGTACAGGCGGGCGCACTGCACCTGGTTCAGGGTCCGGCGCCACTCAAACCTGGGCACTTTGAACCGTCCCCGGTTCAGCGCCCCATGCAGGGAAACGATGAGGGTGCCGCTGTCGAACGGTTCGTAGAGCATCCGGCCGTGCAATCTTCCCGGTTCGCTGGGCTCAACAACAAGGTGCACAGGGTGGTCGGGGAGCTGCTCCGGGGCAGACTCGGGATGCCAGGAAAGGATCGGAGCGTTGTGCGCCTCATCCCAGGCGCCGGGGTCGTGGTCAGTCATTGGTGATTCCCCTGGTTGGTTGGTCATGCTGTCACAGCCGTTTGGTGGTCCGGGCGGAAAGCTTCGTCTTCGAACTCCGGCTCAGCGTACGGAACGAGTTCAAGGTCTGAGGCCCGCGCAAGGTTCTTCCCGATCGCTTCGTAGACTTCCTGCTCGGCTGCCGTCCACCGGACGGGCGCGCCGAAGATCTTCTCCACGTTGCGGGACACCACTCCGACTGAGTACCGCTGTTCCCGCTTTGCGCGGTTGTAGGGCGAGGCAGATGCGTGGACGACGACGGACTCCGCGGACTGCCCGCTGCGCAGCTCACGCGTGTATTCGAATGCCGTCGGGTCAAAAATGTGGACCACAGCGGAGGATACGGCGTCCGTGATTTCGACGCGGTGCAGGGTGCCCGCGTCGAATTCCTCCATGGTGGTTTTCGGGAAGGAAGCGTCGATGGAGAGGGTGTTGATGATGCTTGGCACGTGCATCACGCCCACCCGCTGGTTCTCCGCCCGGGCGTCCCGTACGGCGTTCCAAAGCCGGGCAGCCATGGGCTCCGGCGCGGCGAAATCGCCCACCACCAGGACCCCGAGGTCAAGGGTTCCGCCGCGGACGGGCAGAAACTTCGCCGGAGCGGGGAAACACCTGACGCCCGGTTCGAAGGTCATAAAGCCGCTGTGTTCGCCCTGTTCCACCTTCTCGTGCCAGTGCTCGTAGGCGGACCTGTAGGCTACCCGGTCCGGAGACCGGTAACCCAGCCTGAAATCGTCCATGGAGAGGTTGCTCGCGCCGACCAGTGAGAGGGTCAGGGGAACGTTGGTGACTTCCAGCGGTTCCTCACGGCTGACCAGCATCCTGTAGCGGAGGATGAATTCGGTGTCGGCTGCCTTCCGAACCGTGTCCCAGAAACCCAGCTTTTCCCGGATCACGTCCACGGGGAACATAGCCGAGACGTGCGCCGGTGTTACGTAGGCGCCCCGCCAGCCGCGGTAGTGGAACATCAGGTCCTGGTCCGCCCGTGCCCAGGGGGCGGAAACAAGGCGGTTGTCGGTCCGTTCGACGGCGGCAGCCACCAGCATCTCGATTTTCTGCGGGTGCTGCCAGTCGTCGCCGTCGAAGATGGTGAGGAACTGGCCGGTCGCGAGGGAATAGCCGATGTTGCGTGAGGTGTAGGCGCCGGAGTTGGGCGTATTGCGGATCACCTGGATCCGGCTGTCGGCTGTTTCCCATTTGTCCAGCCTCTGGGTGTACGGGTCGCCGGAACCGTCGTCCACGATGATGATTTCGAGGTTGCGGTAGCTCTGGTCAAGCGCCGACTGGATCGCGAGATCGGTGTACTCGTCCGGGCGGTAAACAGGCATAACCACGGTGACGAGGGGCCCGGTCTCCACTGCGTCCACGGCAGTGGCCGCGAGCCTGGCGAAAGCCGGTCCGGAGCCCGTGCGCAGCGCTATGGTGGCGAGTCCTGCGGATTCGTAGACCGCGTTGATCTCAGCCAGCCATTCCTCGCCGGTGTGGCTTTGGTGGCGGAACGGGTTCTTGGCGTTGGCACGGAACAGGTGCAGGTCGGTCGGGTTCAGCTTCTCCGCGTCGTACAGGCCCTGGAACTTGAGGGTCTGGTCGCCCCTGCCGGTCTGCGACAGTGCGTCCAGGTAGAACTCGCCGCGTTTTTTGCCCTTGAAGGGGGCTGCCCCAAGCTTTTGGTAGACAAACCGGTAAATGGTGACGGCGTTGAGCATGTCATCGGCCCGGAGATTCTGGCGGTAGCAAAGGTCGGCGATCAGGAGCAGCCGGATCTTGACGGTTGAGTCCAGGACCTTGGTGGCCTTTTTCTTTGCCGGTCCGCCCTGGCGGTACATTTCCAGCGCGGTTTCCAGGTCCTTCCAGTTCCACTGGCCGTTGGTCACCATCCTGACCAGGATGTCGCGGCCGTCGAGTGACCTGAGCTTGGTGAGCCGTTGCACCAGTTTTGCCGGCGTGAGTCTGGCGTCAGTGGCCCAGACGGAATCGGTGCCGAAAGAGGCTTTCGCCGGCGCCGGAGCCGGGGCCGGGACTGCCTGCAGGGCCAGGGCGCTCCGCCGGGCAGCAGTCCGCGCACCCTTCAGCAGCGCGTCCACCTTCAGCGCCGCTGCGGTGCCGCCGAGGAACAGGAGGATGAGCGCCGCAATGAGCACCACGGGGGCACGGAAATAGGCAGCGGCAATGCTCACCACAAACAGGAGGACGCCCGCAAGAACCGCCATCTTCTTCTGGCCGGAAAGCCTGCCGAAGCGGCGAATGAACTGCCGGACCGGAATCTTTGAGCCCAACGATTGATTGGTCTTTTGAGAAGTGATGTTGCTCATCCCCTGTTATCAGTACTGAAGTAGCTCGAAAAGTTTGCGCTGCGGCCAGCAAAGGCCTGCGGGCCGGCCTGAATCTGGGGCGGCGGAACAAACCCGTCCCACTGTTCGGCAACGCTTTGCAAAAAGGTGCTGTCGTCCGGGTTCCAGGTATGCCCGCCATGGCTGTCAACGGCGGAATGCCGGTGCATCAAATAGTTCTGCCCGTGGGACCGGTAGATGAGCCCGTCGGCTGCAAGGACGGCCTGCAGCAGGCAACGGTCAACGGCGCGGTGGACCGGGCGCCAGCCGCCCAGCCGGCGAAGGTCGTCGAGCCGCATTAGCATGGTGCCGCCGGCAACGTGGTCGGAGTACTGCTCCCCCAGCGGCGGCCGGCGGGTGGTGATGTCGAGTGCCTCCAGGTAGACGAATTCAACCTGTGCCCCCACCAGCTGGGCACCGCTGTACTCGGCGCTGCGCACGAGGTCCCGGATATGGTCCGGTCCGTACCAGTCGTCGTCGTCCATCTTTGTGAGGTAGTCACCCGCGGCAACCTTGGTTCCTGCATTCAGGACGTCGCCGAAGATCGTTTGGGAGGGCACCGACAGGACAGTCAGCTGGCCCTGGTAGCCGGCAATTGCCTGTTGGGCGGCGGGGTCGTACTGGTCGAAACCATGCAGGACCAGGACCACCTCGAGCTGTTGCCAGGACTGCCGGGCTATTTGCGCCAGGGCGGATCCCACCTTGTCGGGCCTTCTGGTGGCAAGGAGGACACTGACCGTCGGCTCGGCCGCCAGCGGAAGACCCAACCCTTGCAGGACGCGGTTCCAGCGCTGGCGCGGGGCGAATTCCTCGATGGCGGCGCGCCGGAGCTCGATCGATTTTGATTCCCGTTGCACGGGCGGGTCCGCGGGATCGAATGCGGCGATGCGGCGGACCAGCGTGTCACCGAGCATGGCTTCCACCCCGGCGGAGAGGTGCGATGCCAGCAAGGGAACACCGGCAACGCTCAGTTCCGCCACCCGTCGGGCCAGGGCCCGGTCCATGGCGGCGAATTGTGTTCCGTCGATGCTGACGTAGGCAGCGTTCCGGATTGAGGCCAGCTCGGGACCGGTGAGGGCCACTGCGTCCAGGGCTGCTCCTGCCGCGAGGTCAACGACCGGGCCGTCGGCGTAGGGGTTGAACCCTTGGGGGCTGATGACTGCAGTGTCGACCGGAGGCAGGTCGTGGGGGCGCGGGACCCAGGCCTGCGGGGTTGCCCGCCCTTTAATCCTCGGCAATGGCCTGGGCAGCTGCCCCACGATGACGTCCACGGCGAAGATGTCATCGTCGTCTGGATTAAGCATGTCAGGGGTTACCAGGCTTGCCAGGGTGTCCCCCGCGAGCCAGTTACGGTCGCCCGGTTCCAGCACACCGGCGCGGATTCCGCCCAGCACCGGCACGGGTCCGGCCGGGCCGGCTCCGGCCAGGGCAGCGGTGGCTGCGGCGTGGATGGGAACCCATTTTCCGCCTTCGATGACCGTAGCGAAGCCCAGGCCAGGCACAATCCGGCCGGCGGCCTGCGCCTTGGTTGCCAAATGCCTGCTGGTCCAGGCGGCGGCGTCCTGGTGGGGGGCGTGGCCTTCGATCACCAGGACAAACCGTTGGGCTTTGCCCTCGCTGCGGAGCAGTGGGAGCAGGCTGCGCGCTTCAGCCAGGGAGCGGGCCCGGACCAGGTAGGTGCCCCACCAGCGCCTGTCCAGGGGTACGTCATGGTGCCAGTTCCCGGCGTCGCCACTATCGCGCCGCTGCCAGGGCGTGGCGGCGTAGTCCAGCCCGAGTGCTGTCATGACGGGCGCGATGGGGGCAGTCCCGAAGCCGACGGCGACGCTGTCCAGCTTCATGAGTTGCGCGCCCGCCCGAGCATGGCTTTGGCCCGGGAGGTGATGTAGCCGGGACCCCGCCGGGCAACCGCTGCAAGCCGCGCAGCGCCCCGCTGCCGGGAGGTTCCGGCTTCCAGCCGACGGCTGTCAGCTTCCGCCCTGGCTACTTTGGCTTCAAGCTGCCTGATGCGCTCTTCGTAGTCCGCCCGGACAGCGGCGTCAGCGGCGTCCCGGACCAGGACGGTCAGGTCATGGCGGCCTGCAGCCCCTTTTCGCAGATGCAGGCGCGGCGCCGGTTGCCGGACGTCATGGACGCCAACGGAGCTTCCAGAAACCCACCGTTCTCCCCCGGCGGCGCGGACCGACTTTTCCGGATCTCCACCGGTGCTGGTCTTGTTGAGCACTGCGCTGTCCCAGAATTCGACGGAATCAGTCCGGCCGTCCACCAAGGCGCGGATCAGTTGGGCTCCTGTGGCCTGGGCTGCATCCACGAGTGCTTCGATGGAGAAGGTTCCCAACCTGGTGCCCGCGGGAAGAACCAGGGTGTAGGTCGGGTCATGCAGGCCCGTGAGGGGGCCGGGCTGCCAGCTGAACCTGGCGTCAGAACCGAGCCACGCCCGGGTACCGGCCATACCGGTCCCGGGCACCCCGACGATCGCCGCCGTAAAATCCTGGCAGGCAGATGCCAGGAGGGACGCGGCGGTTGCTGCCACGTCGAGTTCGGCTGCGGAGCCTGCAGGGATGACGACGCTGACCAGCCCGGACGCCGTACGGGGCCCGTGGACAGCCTTGAGTTGGATGCCGATGGCTGCCAAATCGGCGGTAACCGTGTCGGCTTTATTGTCCCTAACCAACGGAGTCCGCGCCCGCCAGGACGGGCTGCACCGGGACTGCAGCCTGCCTGTCGTTCCAGATTCCCTTGGTGTCGATGACCAGCTTGCCCTCGAGGTCCTGCGGTGTGACGGCGAGGAACTGGTCGTGGTCAACCAGCAGCAGGACAACGTCGGCCGTGGCCAATGCGTCAGGGAGGGAATGCATTGCGGTGATTCCGGTGTTTTCCAGTGCGGCAGGAAGATCTTCGACATGGGGATCCACCGGGAGGATGGTGGCCAGCGGCAGCCTGCGTGCGAGTTCCTGGACGATCGTCATGGACGGGGATTCCCGGACGTCGTCGATGTTGGCCTTGAAGGCCAGGCCGAGTACGGCCACCGTGGCGCTTTCCCGGTCGGTGAGGAGTCCGGTCACGCGGTCCACCACGTGGTGCGGCTTGGCGTCGTTGACCTCGCGGGCGGTGCGGATCAGGCCGGACTCCTGTGGTGCGGCGTCAACAATGAACCACGGATCCACGGCAATGCAGTGCCCACCCACGCCGGGGCCGGGGCGCAGCACATTGACCCGGGGGTGGTGGTTGGCGAGTTCGATGAGCCGCCATACATCGATGCCAAGTTTGTCGCAGATCACCGACAACTCGTTGGCAAACGCAATGTTCACGTCGCGGAAGGTGTTTTCCACCAGTTTGGTCATCTCGGCCGTGGTGGCGTCGGTGAGAAGGATCTCGCCCTGGCAGATGACTTCGTACAGCTTCTTGGCCAGTTGCGCGCCCTCATCTGTGAGGCCGCCGATGACACGGTCGTTCGTTGCCATCTCGATCATGATCCTGCCGGGAAGGACGCGTTCCGGTGAGTGCACCACGTGGACCTGGGCAGCGCCTTCTCCGGCGCCGGACCACAGGTCCGGCCGGACCCGGGCCAGGTGTGCGGCCAGCCGTTCGGTGGTGCCTGGCGGTGACGTCGATTCCAGGATGACCAGTTCGCCGCCGCGGAGTTTCGGGGCCAGTGCCTCCACGGCGCTAGTGAGGTAGGACATGTCAGCCCCTTTGCCTTCGGCCAGGGGCGTGGGAACGGCAATGATGTAGGCGTTGGCGTGCGGAACCTCGGTCATGGCCACCAGGTTGCCCAGACTGACTGCGCCGGAGACAACAACGCCCATATCAGGCTCAACGAACGGGACTTCGCCGCGGTTTACAGCGTCAACGGTGGCCTGCTTAACGTCCACCCCGGCCACCAGTTTGCCTTTGGCGGCAAAGATGGCTGCGGTGGGCAGCCCGATGTAGCCAAGTCCGATCACTGCCAGGTCATAAACTGTCGTCTGCATGGTTCCCCTAAACTACGATGTGGTCTTCGGGCGGGCCGAAGAACTGAATCTTTGATGACGCCATCAGCTGGTCGTTGGTGATGGACCAGGTATGCGAGGCAGCGTCACGCCCGCGCATCTGGCAATAGTTGAACCGGTCCGCGGAGTAGATCCCGGCGCCGGCTTCCACCGCGTCGCGGAGGAACTGCGTATCCTCGCCGGTCTGCACCGGTTGGAACGGAAAACGGCGGAACGTGTCCAGGGCCGCGAAGATCGTGGGCCCGGAGACGGCGGTAACAAACCGGTGCTCCAGCTGCGGGTTGCGCAGGATGGTCGCATCGGGCCCGGCCAGGTGCATGTAATGTGCCCGCTTGCCCACAATTGCTGCTTCGGAATACATCATGGCGTGGGCGAGGTCCCCGAGGTACAGCGGCGCGTACAGGTCATCGTCGTCCCACTTGGTGGCCAGCTCGCCGTCCGCACCCTCGACCAGCGCATTCAGGCAGGCCCCCAGCGGGGTGCTTTCCGGCTTATGCAGGAGGACGGCATCCGCCAGGCCCGCCTCATTGCACCGTTCCCGGAAAAGCCGCTCATCGACGTCGAACCCGTGGGCCAGGTACACCAGCTGGACGTCCACTCCCTGCTGCGCCGCCACGCCGTTGATCACGTGCTCCAGCTGGTGGGGGCGGAAGCTGGATACCAGCGCCGAAATCCGGGGGCGGGGCGCAGGGACCGCCAGGTCCGCCCTGACGGCGGCAGCAATGGTGGCGGCGCGGTGGCTGAAGGTATGGCCGGACCAGATCCGGCGCTGCGCTTTATGCACCTGCCGCTGGGAATAGTCCGGGTTGGTGGCGATGGCCTTCAACAGTTGCACGGCCTCGTCGCGGGACGAAGCGACGGGGATTTCCCCGTCCGGGAAGAAAGCTCCGATCGCTTCGCTGGGGCTGGACACAACGCAGGTGCCCGCCGCCGTGATCTCGAAGATCCGCCTGGCGCACATGGACGGCGAGTCGGTGACGGAATTGACGTTCAGGAAAACCTTGTACGCCTTGTAGGCCGTGAGCATCTGCGGATAGCTGAGTGATCCCACCACGTGCTTCTTCAGGTCGCCGGGAAACTGGTACTGGGTTTCCTTGCCAAGCTGGCGGGAGAAGATTTCGAAGCCGGCCTTCGTCCCGGCGGCCACGTCTGCTGCGGCGCCGAGGAGGTAGTCCATCTGGCGGCGGCGGTCCTCGTACTTGTGTGCGAAGTACATTCCGGCGAAGGCGACGTTCCGGGCATGCCACCCGTGATGCGGACGAACCGGGTTGTGGATCCTCGGCTGGGCAGCGAATGGCAGCACGGACACGCGCTGGTGCCCCAGGTCCCTGTGGTAGTCGGGCAGCTTGTTGGCGTCAGTGGTGAAGACATGGTCAAAAAGCCGGGCAGCGGGGAGGAAGTCGTCATAGTGCGGCGGATCCTCCTTGTTCCAGAACACGGACGGTATGCCGGCGCTCCGGCATGCCGCAACAAATCCCACCAGGGCAGTCGAGGGGCCGTCAGTGCCGGTGATCTTGCCCCGCCACGAGCCGCCGTTTCCGGCCCACGCGGATTCGACGACAACAAAATCAAGCCGGTTATCACGGAGCTGGGACTCCCAGTCCTGCGGGCTGATGGCCAGCACCGACCATTCGGAGGCGAAGGCCGCAGCCGAAAAGTCATCCATGATGATGCCTACTTGCAGGTCTGGTCGCCGCGGTGCCTTAACGGCGGGCGGCGCCTCCCGGAAAACGAGCCGGCGTTTGCTGCCGAAACCGCGCCAGGCCCCTTCGGCTCCCCGGACGCCGGCAAGGCTTGCCTCATCCCGCTCCGGTGAGCTCCGGTGGAGGTAGCTCCTGGCCTGCTGCAGGCCGCCCCGGCGGGCGTGCCACAGTGCGCGGCGCCAGTAAGCCGCCTGGTCACGTAGTCCCATGGTTACCTGGACCGCTTCCAGCCGTTGGGAAGGAGCGTGGTCCGCATGGCAGGCAGGCTGGCCATGAGTTCGGCCCGGATCTTGCGGCCGTAGTCGGCGTTGCCTTCGTTGATGCGCCAGATGAAGCTTTTGTACTGTTTGGCAACTTCCTTGGGGGTGCCATCCATGATGAAGTCGCCCTTGTCGATCCAGAAAGCCCGGTTGCATGTGGACACGATGGTCTCGATGCTGTGGCTGACGATGAAGACGGTTCCTGCCTGGCTGGTGACCTGCTTCATCCGGGCCTTGGAACGCTCCTTGAACTGGGCGTCCCCGGTGTTGAGGGCTTCATCCACCAGCAGGATCTCAGGATCCACGGCCGCGGCGATGGCAAAGCGGAGCCTCGCTCCCATGCCGGAGGAGTAGGAATTCATGGGGTGGTAGATCTCATCTTCCAGCCCGGACATTTCAACAATGTCGTTGAACTTCGCGTCAATCTGCGCGTGGCTCATCCCCATGGCCAGGCAGCCCAGCCGGATGTTCTGGGCCCCCGAGATGGAGGAGATGAGGGCGGCGTTGACGCCCAGGAGGATGGGATTGCTGGCTGCATAGACCGTTCCGGCATCAGGGATGATGAGGCCCGCCAGGACCTTCATCAGGGTGCTCTTGCCGGACCCGTTGCGGCCGATCACCCCGATGGAGTCACCCTGGTTGGCCACAAAGGACACGTTCTTGAGCGCGGTGGTGCGGACCGGGCTGCTGGTGGCCTTGCCTTTGCGGAGGGCGCCGAGCATGGAGGTGCGGGACGTGGTCCTGCTCCCCGACTGCTGCTTGGTGCGATACACCACAGAAATGTCATCAACGACGACGGTGGGCTCGGCCAGGTGGATGCCGGGGTTTCTAGACGCGTCCATAGGATTCCTCTCCTCGCCAGAACACCAGGAGTCCGGCGGCTACTGCCACGGCGGCAAACAGCGCCAGCACCGTCCAGTCGCGCAGTGAAGGGCTGGTGGCGTACAGGACGGAGTTGCGGATGCTTTTGATGACCAGGTAAATCGGGTTGAAATCCATGATGGTTTTGATGACCGGGTAGTTATCGAACCGGTGGTCCGAGAAAAAGACCGCCGAGGCGTACATCCAGAGGCGCATCAGGAACGACAGCAGCATGCCGACGTCGGGGATCTTGAGGACCAGGGGTGCCAGCAGCATGCCGATACCGAGGTTGAACATGAACTGCAGGAAGATGGCCGGCAGCACCAGGAACCAGCGCCAGGTGATTTCTTCTGCCGGTGCCGTGAAGATCACGAAGAGCAGCATCACGATGGTGACCGGAACGTTGGACAGCAGTTCGCGTACGTTAATGGCGATGGGCAGCGAAGCCCGCGGGAACTGGAACGCCCGGATCATGGCCGTGTTGCCGGTCAGGGATTTGGCCCCGGCCACGATGGCCCTGGTGCTCATCTGGAAGGTGAAAACCCCGATGATCAGGTAGCCGATGAAGTTTTCGATGCCGCGGCTGGTGTTCAGCAGCAGCCCAAAGATCAGGTAGAACGTCAGGCCGGACAGGACAGGAGTCAGGACCAGCCAGGCGCTGCCGAGGAGGTTCTTTTCGTTGCCGCTCTGAACCCTTGCCCGGGCGTCGAAGAAAATGAAGCTTCGGCGGTCCCACAACTGCACCAGGTAGTCAAGGAAATCGGGGCGTTGCCCGATCCTGGTGAGCCGCTTGAGGTTGATGGGGACAGTGACCGCGGGCATCTCCGTCTTTTCTTCAATGCTCATCCGTTGGTGACTCCCAGTTTTTCCAGCTCTTTTGACAGGGCGGCAGCGTTGGCTGCCCACGTTCGTTCGTTCAGGACCCGTTCGCGCCCGGCCCGACCCAGTTCCGCGGCCAGCCCGGGGTCATTCAGGAGGGTGCGCAGTCCGGCGGCCAGCGCCCCGGGGTTTCCGGGTTCCGTCAGAAGGCCTGTGACGCCGGGTTCCACGATCTCCCGCAGGGCGGGCAGGTCTGTGGCAACCACAGGCCTGGCACAGGCCATGGCCTCGACGGGCTTCAAGGGCGTAACGGAGCGGGTAACCTCAAGGTCCTTCCTGGGCACGGCGAAAATGTCGAGTGCCTGGTGATAGCGGACCGCAAGCTTCTGCGGGACCCGGCCGGTAAAGATGATGCGGTCCGCGAAGTCGCTTTGTTCCGCCTGCGCGCGGAGGGACGGAGTGGATACGCCGTCGCCAACGATGAGCAGATTAAGGTCAGGATGGTCCCCGGCCAGCAGCACAAAGGCCTGCATCAGCTCGTGGATCCCTTCATAGGGTACCAAGCTGGAGACTGTGCCCACGTATTGGCCGGCCACGGGGAGACCCAGCTCACGCCGGGCATCGGCCTGGCTGCGGGGTTCGTCAAGGAAATCCCCGCCGACTGCGTTCGGCATCAGCAGCACCTTCGCCGCCGGCACGCCTGCCGCCACGATGTTCGATTTCATGGCCTCGCCGAGGGTCAGCACCAGGCTGGCGGACAGCATGGCCTCCCGCTCGCGTTGGCTGAAAAGGCGGTACTTCTCGCTCTCCCGGGCTTCCGGCCCGCGGACAGAGGCCCAGGTATCAGCCAGCTGGCCCCGCACTTCGTAGACCCACGGAATACCCAGGGCATCAGCAACCGCACGGACCACCATGCCGTTAACGTAGTGCGTCGTGGTGTGCAGGACGCCGGGCCGGAACTCCAGTGCCACTTTCAGGAGTTCCTCGGCCTGCTGCTGCAGCCTGGCGTCCACCGTGGCGGCCATCCTGCCCGGCAGCAGCCGCCGGTATGTGATGCCCTCAACAACGTCTTGGCCCTTGGCCAGGACCTTGCCCACCTGGACGGGGTACCCCATCCGCGTGACGGCCAGCACTTCCTTGCCGCCGGCCTGCTGGGCCAGCAGGGTGGAATGCGACCTCTGCGCGTACCCGCTGGCCGTGTGGGGCAGCGAGTTTGTGAGCAGATGCAGCACCCTGCCCTCGACCGGCTGGAACGGCACGGAGGCCAGGACCGGGGCGGCGCCGCGCAGGACTGCCGCTTCGGCCTTCAACCGGCGCTGCTGCAGGGGTTCCGGTCCTGACGCTCCATCCCATACCGCCAGGGCGTCTGAAACAGCACCGTCGTGCCACAACCTGCGGGCCGCCGTCGCCCGGCCATTGCGTGCTGCGCACGCGCGGTCCATCAGGAGGTCCGCAAGGTCGGGCCGGTTGGCGGCGAGGGCAATTTCCGCCAATCTGCGGGCCTTCGGCCCCGGGACTGCCGCGGCGGCTGCCAAGCGGATGCGCCGGTCCATCTCCGCGTCGTTGCCGCTGACCAGCGCGAGGAAGGACACCAGGCCTGCTGTGGAGCCGACGGGCCACTTGCGGACCACTGCGCCGGCCAGGGGGCGTACGGCAGCAGGCAGGCGCCGGGACAGTTGCAGGAAGAGGACCATCGGGTCCTCGAGCAGGTGCTGCTGGATGGTTGCGGCAGTCAGCCGGGCATTACGTAATAGCTGGATCATGGATCAGGCGGACTTCTCCGAGACGAGGTCCCTGATGATTTCCATGTATTGGACCGAGAGAAGGTCGTAGTCCGCGTGCGTCTTCACCCATTGGCGGCTGTCGGAGTTGCGGATCAGCCGGCCGCGGTCCGCCGCCAGGCCGGACCACAGGGCAGCGAGGGCCTTGGGATCGCTGGCCACAATGTCACCTGCGTCGGCGTCTGAAATGATACGGGCCGCCTCCCCGCGGACCACAGCCGTCACGTGGCGGCCGATGGCCAGGACCTCATAGGTTTTGGAGGGGACGGTGGTCTCGAAGGACTTCCAGTCGTCCCGGAGCGATACCAGGCACGTGTCAGCCGAAGCATACCGGGCAAACATGTCATCGCCGGTGAGCGGGGCGTGGAAGGTTACCGGGGCACTAAGCTCCCGGGCGAGCTTTTCCAGGGCAGGCCGCTGGGTGCCGTGCCCCACGAGGTGCAGGTGCATGGACTCCCCCACCAGCGCCGCAGCACGGATGGCGACGTCCAGGCGCTGGCTTTCGCCGTGGTTGCCCAGATACAGCGCCTCGAAGACGGGGCGGTCCAGGGGCGGCGGGTCCAGGACAGGAATGGCTTCAAGGTGGATGCCGTTGGTCACGGTCGCGACGTTCCGTACACCGCGTGCGCGCAGCGTCGCCCCGAACCCCTCGGTGACGGTAACCACCAGGTCCGCGCGGTGCTGGACAAAGTCCACAACGTGCTCAATGACGCTCTTGACGTTGCCCTGGACCACCCTGGCGTCGCGGGCCAGGTCCGGCCAGGCATCGCGCATTTCCACCACCAGCGGGACGCGGCGCAGTTTCGCCAGCGCGTAACCCGCTGCCAGCGACGGCAGGCCGGGTGCGGTGACAATAACGACGTCGGGCTTGCGCACCATCATTCCGGCGGGCACCGAAAGTGCAGCGGAGTAGCACTGGTCCAGGAGCCTTGCGATGCGCGAGGTCCCGTGGCGGAGATAGGGCACGTGCATGATTTTTTCGGTGAACTGGCCGTTACGCAGGTGAAACGGCCGGCCTGACATCCACCGAGGCAGTTGGCGCCGGCCGAACGGGTAATGCGCCACGGGTGTAATGACGTCAACACCCCAGCCCGCGTGCGAGAACTCCTTGATCATGGCGGTCCACCGCCGCTGCGGCGGGCTCTGCTCAGGCCAGTATGAGTGCGTGATCAGGGTGACCTGCAGCTTGCCTGGTTCCGGCGGGCCGCTCCTGCCGGAGGCCGAAGGTTTTCCTCGCATCCCTTAGGACTTGCCCGGCTTTGGTGTTCCCATCACCCGTTTTGAACCCAGGAACCGGAAGTAGGCATAGCCAAGTCCCAGCAGGAAGACAACCACCGCAGCCTGGACGCCGACCGGGCTGCCCGTCGCTGCTGCAACGACGGCCTGGACTTTGGCTTCGATGACGGCGGTGGGCTGCTCAGCGCTGGCCACGGCCGCCGCTTTTACGGGCACGGCCGGCTCGGGCACCGCAGGCGGGGTGGGTTCCGGCGCGGGTTCCTCAACAACCGGGACCACCGCGGCGGGGGCGGGCTCCTCAATGGGAACCTCGGGTTCGAAAACCACTTCCGGGGCCGGGGCCGGCACCACGGGTTCGATCGGGACCGGAACGGGTGCCGGTGCCGGGGCCGGCTCAACAGGAACGGGCACCTCCGGAACGGGGATTACAGTTCCCGGATCGGTCGTGCCTGGATCCGTTGTACCCGGATCGGTCGTTCCTGGATCCGTTGTACCCGGATCGGTCGTTCCTGGATCCGTTGTACCCGGATCGGTCGTACCGGGATCAGATCCCCCTGGAACTTCGGGTTCTCCGGTAGGGTCACTGGGGCCTGGGGCCGTGGGGGCTCCAGTCGCCGGAGGCAGTGTCGGAAGCACGATGTCCGTGGCGAAAGCTCCGCTGACCGGACCAGCCAGGAGGATTGCAGAGACAGACAGCCCCGCAATTGCCCGCCCGGCATTTCTTTTCACGCCACAAAGACCCATCGGATTTCCTTCCCCCCAAGTTCATCGATCCGCTGCCGGATGCAGCTGCGAAGACCTTGCATATTCGTGGCGCCAACGGCACCCAACCTCGTCAGTCTACTGGAAGGTGACTCCCAGCAGCATATGTTATGTCTTTGGGCCCGGCCGGAACCCGAAAACCAAACGTAATTCCCCGGCTAGGCTTAATCAATGCCTGCCCCCCGCCGAATCCCGTTTCCCCGCACCGCGACAGCCTTTCTGTGCGCCATGGCGGCGCTCCCCCTGGCAGCCTGTGCCCCGGCCGTCGACGTCGCAGCCGCCGGTGACGCCGCAAATCCGGCCTGCGCACCGATGATGGTCGCGCTTCCGGATGCGATCGGCGATTCCCGGCTGCGCCAGACGAACAGCCAGGCCACCGCGGCCTGGGGCGATCCGTCACAGGTGATCCTCCGCTGCGGGGTCAACGTGCCCGGCCCCACCACTGACCGCTGCGTCACTGTGAACGGCATCGACTGGGTGATCCGGGAAGGTGACCCGGTCTGGACCCTCACCACGTATGGCCGCGAACCGGCCACGGAGATCCTGATGGATCCGGACAAAATCAGTTCCGCTACCGTACTGGCGGATCTTTCCACCGCCGCCGGCAAGGTCCCGGCCCAGCGCAATTGCGTGGGCCAGGAGGAACTGCAGAATTTGCCAAAGAGCCAGTAGGCCCCGGGGGCGGTTAGCGGAGGCCCGTTTTCCGGTTCAGGGCCAGGTGGATCAATTCATCGATCAGGTCGGCGTAGTCCAGCCCGGACGCGGCCCACATCTGCGGGTACATGCTTTTTGGCGTAAAACCGGGCATGGTGTTGATTTCGTTGATGATCAGCTCGCCCTGGCCGGTGTAGAAGAAGTCCACCCGGCTCAGGCCCTCGGCGCCCACCGAGTCGAACGCCGCTGCGGCGAGTTCCCGGACCCGGGCAATCGCCTCGGCGGGGATCTCCGCGGGACAGCTCAGCGCGGCCGCGTCATCCTCCACATATTTGGCGTTGAAGTCGTAGAACTCGTGCGTTCCGCCGGCCACGGAAATCTCGCCGGGCATGGACGTCCGCGGCGCGTCAGTTCCCCGTCCTTCCAGCACGGCGCACTCGATCTCCCGGCCAACAATCCCGGCCTCTATGACGAGCTTGAGGTCATGCCGGCGGGCTTCGTCGACGGCGGCATCCAGGTCCGCCAGTGAATCGACTTTGGAGATCCCCATGGAAGACCCGGCGCGTGCCGGTTTGACGAAAACGGGGAAACCAAGGCGGTCCACCTGCTTGCGCACGGCTTCGGGATCGGTCAGCCACTGCCGGTCGGTGACGGCGATGTAGGGGCCCACCTGGAGCCCGGCGGCTTCGAAGACCACCTTCATGTAGTGCTTGTCCATGCCCACGGCGGAGGCCAGGACACCGGCGCCCACGTAGCGGGTGTCCGAGAGTTCCAGCATGCCCTGGATGGTGCCGTCCTCCCCGAAGGGTCCGTGCAGCAGCGGGAAGACCACGTCCACTGTTCCCAGTTCCCGGGGCACCTCGTTGGGTGAGGCAACGATCAGCTGGTGTTCGCCGCCGATTTCAGCGAGGGTCACCGTCTCCAGCGACGCAGCGACTTCAGGCAGGGACTCGTCGGCCAGGGACCACTGCGCGGTATCCGTGGACGCCAGGACCCACTGCCCGGACTTGGCGATCCCGATGGGGATGACCTCGTATTTATCCTTGTTGATGGCGCCCAAAACGCCTGCCGCGGTGACGCAACTCACCGCGTGCTCACTGGACCGGCCGCCGAAGAGGACAGCAACCCGGGGTTTGGCCCGGCCCGCCGTTTCCCCTGCTGTCAGTTTGTCGTGGGACATGTCAGTAATCGCCTTCAGGTTTGAGTTCCCGGGACAGCAGCACCGGTCCCAGTTGGTCTACGGACAGCCTGCCCGCCAGGACAGCCACCACGGCGGCCGTGATGGGCATGTCAACGTTCAGTTTGGCGGCCAATTCGTGCACCGCCTGGCCGGATTTGATGCCTTCTGCGGTCTGGGTCATTTTCCGGCCCACCTCGTCAAGGGTCAGACCCTCGCCCAACAGCCGGCCGGCGGTGTGGTTCCGGGAGAGCGGGGATGAGCAGGTGGCAACGAGGTCACCCAGGCCTGCCAATCCGGCCATGGTCTGCGCATCGCCGCCCAGCGCCAAGGCAAGGCGGGACGTTTCCGCCAGTCCGCGGGTGATGACGGACGCCTTGGTGTTGTCGCCCATCTGCTTTCCTTCGCAGATCCCCACGGCCAGGGCGATCACGTTCTTGACGATCCCGCCGATCTCCACCCCCACCACGTCAGCCGTGGTGTAGGGCCGGAAATACGGCGCCGTACAGGTCCGTGCGATCCAGCCGGCCACAGCGGCGTCGGTGCAGGCCACCACCGACGCTGTTGGCTCCTCCCTGGCAATTTCCATCGCCAGGTTGGGGCCGGATACCACGGCGATGCGTTCGGGTGGCAGGCCGAGTTCAGCGCCGATGACCTCGCTCATCCGGGCGTCGGTGCCGAGTTCGAGGCCTTTCATGAGGGAGACCACCACTGCACCGGGCCCGATCATGCCCGCCCACTCCCGCAGCTGGGGCCGCAGCGACTGCGCCGGGACGGCGAGGACCACAAGGTCCGCGTCCCGGAGGACCTCCCGGACGTCAACGGATGCCGTGATGGTCGCGGGCAATTCGACGTCCTTGAGGTACTGCGGGTTCCGGGACCGGGAGTTGATCTGGTCCACCACTTCGGGGCGCCGTCCCCAGATGCGGATGCTCCGCTCTTCCCCGGACGCCGCAGCGGCATCAGCGAGGATCTTGGCGAAGGTTGTCCCCCAGGAGCCGGCACCCAGGACCGCTACGGAGCGGGCAGAGCCGGCCATCACACGTTCAGGGGTCACGGATTTTCCGTTCCTGCGCCGGACGGATCCTGGCCCCGGTCCTTGAACCTGCCGTGCCGGACCTGCTGCTGCTTGGCCGGATCCCAGCGCTCCGCCGGAGGCTCTTCGTCCCGGAGGGTGGCGAGCAGCTCCGTGATGGCGTCCATGATCGCCTCGGTGGCGCCGGAGAGGGTGGCTTTGTCCAGCGGCCGTCCTTCGAAGGCACTCAGGTCGACGGGGTCGCCCACCAGGACCCGCGAATGTTTCCGGGGAAAGAGGTGGAAGCGTTTGCCGTAGCGGGGGAAAACTTCGTGGGCGCCCCAGTGGGCAATGGGCACCACGGGGATGCCGCCCTCGAGGGCGAGCCGGGCGGCCCCGGTGTGGCCCTTCATCGGCCACAGGTCGGGGTCGCGGGTCAGGGTGCCTTCGGGGTAGATAACAATGGCCCCGCCCTCGGCGACAACTTCCTGGGCGACCTGCAGCGAGCGGTTCGCGCCCGCCGTCGAGCGTTCCACGGGAATCTGTTTGGTGGAATGCAGCAGCCAGCCCAGCGCCGGGACCTTGAAGAGCCCGGCCTTCGCGAGGAAGTGCGGCGCCCGCTTCCGGTTATAGAGCATATGCCCCACCACCAGCGGATCAATTTCCGTGCAGTGGTTGGGCGCGGCGATGAAGCCGCCCGCCGGCAGCTTCTCCGTCCCTTCCCATTTTTTGGCCATCATGACGTTCAGGAGGGGACGGACCACGCCGGCGATGAAAATGAATGTGGCTCTGCTGAGGGCCGGTTCCTTCACGGTGGCCCCGCTACTTGGTGGTGGTGATGTCGAAGTCGGCGCCCAGGCCGGCGAGCTTTTCGGTGAAACGCTCGTAGCCGCGGTTGATGATGTCGATGCCGGTGACACGCGAGGTGCCGGTGGCCGCCAGCGCCGCGATCAGGTGGCTGAAACCGCCACGGAGGTCCGGAACGTCGATATCTGTTCCTGTGAGCTGGGTGGGTCCGGAAATCACGGCGGAGTGCAGGAAGTTCCGCTGGCCGAAGCGGCAGGGCACGCTGCCCAGGCATTCGCGGTGCACCTGGATGCTGGCACCCATGCGGATCAGCGCATCGGTGAAGCCGAAGCGGTTTTCGTAAACGGTCTCATGCACAATCGAGACGCCTTCGGCCTGGGTCAGGGCCACCACCAGCGGCTGCTGCCAGTCGGTCATGAAGCCGGGGTGCACGTCGGTTTCCAGGACCAGCGGGTTCAGTTTTCCGCCCCGGTGGTAGAAACGGATGCCGTCCTCGCCGATGTCCATTCCGCCACCCACCTTGCGGTAGGTGTTCAGGAAGGTCATCATGTCCCGCTGCGATGCGCCTTCCACAAAAATGTCGCCGCGGGTGACCAGCGCCGCGGAAGCCCACGACGCCGATTCGTTGCGGTCCGAGAGTGCGCGGTGGTTGTAGCCGCCAAGGTCACGGACGCCCTCGATGCGGATGGTGCGGTCTGTCTGGACGCTGATGATGGCGCCCATTTTCTGCAGCACCGCTATGAGGTCGATGATTTCCGGCTCGGTGGCCGCACCGGAAAGCTCCGTGATGCCCTCCGCCCGGGTTGCGCTGAGCAGCACCTGCTCCGTGGCGCCGACGGAGGGGTACGGCAGGGAGATCTTGGCGCCGTGCAGGCCCTTGGGGGCGGAGATGTGGATGCCGCCGGGTCGCTTCTCCACGACGGCACCGAACTGGCGCAGGACGTCCAGGTGGTAGTCGATGGGCCGGTCGCCGATCTTGCAGCCGCCCAGGTCGGGAATGAAGGCCTCGCCGATCGCATGGATCAGGGGCCCGCAGAGCAGGATGGGAATCCTGGAGTCGCCGGCGTGGGCGTCAATGGCGGTGCTGGAAGCTGTCTTGGCAGCTTTGGGGTCCAGGGTCAGGTCGCCCGTCACCGGGTCCTTCGCGACCGTGACGCCGTGCAGCTGCAGGAGGGAGGTCACCACCTCCACGTCCTTGATCTCCGGTACGTTCCGCAATACGGAGGGTTCGTTTCCCAGCAGCGCAGCCACCATCGCTTTGGGGACCAGGTTCTTGGCCCCCCGGACGGTGACGCGGCCTGTAAGCGGGACGCCGCCGCGGATTGTCAGAACACTACTCATTTACCGGTTTCCTTACGATCACTCGCCCCCAAGTCCTTGCAAAGGCTCCCACCAAGCATAGGAGGTGGCTTTACCGAACCGAAATAAGCGGGGCCGAAAGCAGGGCGTGGCGGTAAACACCACGGCAACAAAAAAGGGGTGGCACCCGTCCTGGACTGCAGGACGGGAGCCACCCCGCTGTGAGGCGGGAGCTACTGTGACAGCCGCGCCGGAAGGGTTTTCGGCTTGAAGACCGGCCGGGTGGCTTCGTAAGCGGTGATGTCTTCCTCGTGCTGGAGGGTCAGGCCAATGTCGTCCAGGCCCTCCAGTAGGCGCCAGCGGGTGTAGTCGTCGATTTCGAAGGGCGCCACGATGTTGCCGCACACCACGGTCTTCGACTCGAGATCAACCGTGACCTGGGTTCCGGGGGCGTTCTCCAGTTCTTTCCAGATCAGCTCGATGTCATCCTGGGCAACCTCGGCGGCCAGGAGGCCCTGCTTGCCGGAGTTGCCGCGGAAGATGTCCGCGAAACGGGATGACAGGACGGCTTTGAAGCCGTAGTCCTTCAGGGCCCAGACGGCGTGCTCGCGGGAGGACCCGGTGCCGAAATCAGGGCCGGCCACCAGCACCGAGCCGGTGTTGTAGGGCTCCTGGTTCAGGATGAAGGCGGGGTCCTTGCGCCAGGCGGAGAACAGGGCGTCCTCGAACCCGGTACGGGTGATGCGTTTGAGGTACACCGCGGGGATGATCTGGTCCGTGTCAACGTTGCTCTGGCGCAGCGGGACGCCGGTGCCGGTGTGCTTGGTGAACTTTTCCATGGCGTGTCCTAGGCTGCGTCGATCTGGATGGCGGCGGATTCGGGGGCCGGCTCAAGGTCCGAGGGGGAGCTGAGCGTGCCGCGGACTGCGGTGGCTGCAGCGACCACCGGGGAGACGAGGTGGGTGCGCCCACCCTTGCCCTGCCGGCCTTCGAAGTTGCGGTTGGAGGTGGAAGCGCAGCGCTCCCCCACCTCGAGCTGGTCCGGGTTCATGCCCAGGCACATCGAGCAGCCGGCGAACCGCCACTCGGCACCGAAGTCGGTGAAGACCTTATCCAGGCCCTCGGCTTCGGCTTCGAGCCGGACCCGGGCCGAGCCGGGTACCACCAGCATCCGGATGTTCGGATCCTTGACCCGGCCGCGGACGATGTCCGCGGCCGCACGGAGGTCCTCCATGCGGGAGTTGGTGCAGGAGCCCAGGAAGACCGTGTCCACCCGGATGTCCTTCATCGGCGTGCCGGCGGTCAATCCCATGTACTGCAGTGCGCGTTCCGCGGCGGCCTTGGCGTTTTCGTCGCCGAAGTCCTCCGGGCGCGGCACGGACTGGGACAGCGAGACGCCCTGGCCGGGGTTGGTGCCCCACGTAACAAACGGCTCCAGCGTGTCGGCGTCAAGGTCAACGCTGACGTCGAAGGTGGCATCGTCGTCGGTGCGCAGCGTGTTCCAGTATTCGACGGCGGCGTCCCAGTCCGCTCCTTCGGGAGCGTGCGGGCGGCCCTGCATGTAGGCGTAGGTGGTTTCGTCCGGAGCGACCATGCCTGCGCGGGCACCGGCCTCGATGGACATGTTGCAGATGGTCATCCGGGCGTCCATGGACAGCGCGCGGATGGCGGAGCCGCGGTACTCCAGGACGTAGCCCTGGCCGCCGCCGGTCCCGATCTTGGCGATCACGGCCAGGATAATGTCCTTGGCCGTGACGCCGGGACGCAGCGTGCCTTCAACGTTGATGGCCATGGTCTTGAACGGCTTCAGGGACAGCGTCTGGGTGGCCATCACGTGCTCCACCTCGGAGGTGCCGATGCCCATCGCCAGCGCACCGAAGGCGCCATGGGTGGAGGTGTGCGAGTCGCCGCACACTACGGTCATGCCCGGCTGGGTGAGGCCCAGCTGCGGGCCCACCACATGCACAATGCCCTGTTCGGCGTCGCCCAGGCTGTGCAGCCGGACCCCGAACTCCGCGCAGTTGTTGCGCAGTGTCTGGATCTGGGTGCGGCTGGTCAGGTCCGCGATAGGCTTGTCGATGTCCAGTGTGGGGGTGTTATGGTCCTCCGTGGCGATCGTCAGGTCCGGACGGCGCAGCGGCCGGCCCGCCAACCGGAGGCCCTCAAAAGCCTGCGGCGAGGTAACCTCATGCACCAGGTGAAGGTCGATGAAAAGAAGATCAGGCTGGGCGTTGGCTCCTTCGCCGTCCCCTTTACGCACCACATGTGCGTCCCAGACCTTCTCGGCCAATGTCTTTGCCATGGCCATCTCCCTTCACTGCTGTTTGGCTGAATAGCTCAACTGAATCAGTACGGCTCTGCAATCCGCCAGCCGAAAGATTTGCATCTCAGATAATGAGACGGCAATATCATTACATGGACAATTCTAGTGGAGTCGGCGTCATTGATAAAGCGGCCCATGTACTTGACGCGCTCGAGGCCGGCCCGACCACCTTGGCGCAGCTTGTGGCTGCCACGGGACTGGCCCGTCCCACGGTTCACCGCCTGGCCCTGGCCCTGGTGCACCACCG
This sequence comes from Arthrobacter sp. Leaf141, assembly GCF_001424565.1. Taxonomy (GTDB): domain Bacteria; phylum Actinomycetota; class Actinomycetes; order Actinomycetales; family Micrococcaceae; genus Arthrobacter. Next base: position 907,584 of record NZ_LMOL01000005.1, on the reverse strand, counting down.
GCTGGTCAGCCGCGACATCCAGGGCCGGTTCGTGCTGGGCAGCCGCCTCGTGGAGCTCGCCTCCGCCGCCGGCGAAGACCGCCTGATCGCCTCTGCCGGCCCCGTCCTGATGCAGTTGCGCGATGCCACCGGCGAAAGTGCGCAGATTTTCCGGCGCCAGGGTGACTGGCGCGTCTGCGTGGCGTCCGCTGAACGGCCCATCGGCCTGCGCGACACCATTCCCGTGGGCACCCAGCTGTCCATGAAGGCCGGCTCAGCCGCGCAGGTCCTGCTCGCCTGGGAGGACCATGACCGCCTCCTTGAAGGCCTTCAGTCGGCCCGTTTCACGCCCACGGTCCTGGCGGGCGTCCGCCGGCGGGGCTGGGGGCAGAGCCTCGGCGAGCGCGAGCCCGGGGTCGCTTCCGTCTCGGCACCGGTGCGCGGCCCGTCCGGCCGGGTCATCGCGGCCGTCTCCATTTCGGGCCCGATCGAACGGCTCACGCGTCAGCCCGGCAGGTTGCACGCCGAAGTGGTTTGCAACGCAGCCCGGGTGCTGACCGAGGCACTGCGCAAAAACAACGACTGAGCCCTCCCCCGCGGGCGCGCCGGGCCGCTAGGCTTTCGGGCATGGGCAGCTACGCAGTTTTTCTCCGCGGCATCAATGTAGGCGGGATCAACATCAAGATGGCGGACCTCCGCAAAGCCCTGGTGGAGCGCGGCTATCCAGACGTGCGGACGCTCCTGGCCAGCGGCAACGTGGTGCTTTCCAGCACCTCGGCCGCAGCGGACGTCAAAAAGGACATCGAGGAATGCCTGCGGAAGGCCTTCGGCTATGACGCCTGGGTGGTGGTCCTGGCGGCCGGCAGGGTTGCCCAGCTGGTGGCCGCGTGCCCTTACCCCGAGCACGACAAGTCCACCCACACGTACGTGACCGTGTCGTCGGAGCCGGCGGCACTGGACGACCTGATGGCGGCAGCTGCAGACCTGCCTGAATCCAGCCGGCAACGCCTTGCCCCGGAGGCCGTTGCGTGGCTGGCTCCTGCGGGCGGGACCCTGGACAGCCCGTTCAGCAAACTCACCGCCAAACCAAAATTCAAATCGGCCACCACCACCCGGAACCTGCGCACCCTCATCAAGGTGCGTGACGCCGTCGCGGTGTTACAGGCCGCAGCGCAGTAGCCTGCGCCCGGGCCGTAAACGCGCGGCCGGCTCTGGCTCCCCTACCTGGCTGAGGCCTTCTTGAGGGCCGCAGCGAAGGCTGCGGACCGATCCACCGCCCGCTCCACCGGGCCCACCACCTGCTCCTGGGCCACGGCAGCCACCGCCATATGGAGGCGGCGCCGGGCCGTGGCCGCCCGCGCGGCTGCTGCGCCGGCCGCGAGGAACCTCCCGGCGAGGGCCAGGAAAATCCCCAGGACCACACCCAACCCGATCAACACCGTGGGGACGGGCCAGCCTTCCACCCGCGGAACCTCCGGCACGGGCAGTTGCAGGTAGCCCAGGCCGGCCAGGACCGCCAACCAGCCAAGTCCCGCCGCGGCCGTGAGCAGTGCCAGCCATTGCACCGCATTGAACACTCCCCACCACCAGGACCTCTTGTTGGCAGCGAGGTCTGTTCCCGCAATGGCTTGGTCCAGCGCGTCAGGCAACCGGTCGCGTGCCTCCCGGGCCGCAGCCCGAATGGCCGCGCGCCACGGACCCGGAGCCCCCGCGCCGGCGGCATCAGCAAATGCGCGGACCGCAGCGTCAGTGCGTGCCTGTTCCGGAGCTCCGGCCGGGGGCAGCGACGTCCGGTTCACTTCGGCAGGGGCGCTGCTGCGCAGGTTGAGCCGGCGCAACGGGTCAGGCCGGAACCTCGCCAGCCAACGGGTGACGGGCCAGCCGGTCCTGCGGGTTGCCTCCAACCGGTAGGAGCGGGCCACGGCGCGCACCACCACCGGGACGTTCGCCGCGGCGGCCAGTTCCGCCGCCAGCTGCTTCCTGGACGCCGGCTGCACTCCAGCGGCCCTGCCGGATCCGGACACAGCAGCCAGCTCCTCTGCCGCCCTGGCCACATCCGCAGCCAGCCGCTGTCCTTGTGCCCTGCGTTGCACGGCAGCGGTGCGGATGGCCGTCCGCACCGCGTCAACGCCTTGTCCGGTCACCGCGGATGCAGCCAGCACCCGCACCGCGCCCAGTCCTTCACCGGAGAGGATGCCACGGAGTGATTCGAGGACCGGTGCCACATCGGGCGACGGCAATCGGTCCACCTGGTTCAGCACCACCAGGGTCACGGCGCCGTGGGCTGCCAGCGGTGCGAGGAAGCCCTGGTGCACTGCTGCATCGGCGTATTTCTGCGGGTCCAGGACCCAGACCAGCACATCCACCAAGCCCACCATCCGTTGAACAACGGCGCGGTTGGCTTCCCTGGTCGAGTCGAAGTCGGGCAGGTCCAGCAGGATCAGCCCGGTGGACTCGTCCGCGAAGCCTTCCACGGGATCTGCCCGGTGCCGCTGGCCCACATCGAGCCAGTCGAGGATCGGTCCGCTGCCGTCCGCACCCCAGACGCCTGCCAGTGGTTCCGATGTGGTGGGACGGCGGGCGGCCGTCATCGCGATGGCTGCGCCACTGACGGCATTGAACAGCGAGGATTTCCCGCTGCCCGTGGCGCCGAAAAAACCAACCACCGTATGGTCGGCGGACAGCGAGCGGCGTGAGCTGGCACGCGCCAGGACCTCCAGCACTGCCTGCAGCGGCGGCTCGGGAAGGACGCCGGCCGCCGCGTCAACGGCGTCGTGCAGCGCCTGCAGCCTGCGGTCCAGGCTTGAGAACTCCCTGGCCCCGCTATGGCGGCTCACGCCTGCTCCGCGAGCCGGAGCAGGTCCCGGGACTGCGCAGCAAGGGCCTGCGTGGCGGCGTCCCCGGTTTGGGGCAGCAGGCTGAGGAATGTCTGCTGCTCGTCCGCCAGGAGCCGCACGCAGCGGGCGGCGAGGTCCTCCCGTGCCTTCTCCGCCATCCGGCGCACGGCATCCTCACCAAACACGGCTTCAAGCAGCCGCTGGCCCACCACGGCCGTCCCGCCGGCTACCCCCACCTCAAGTCCGGTGAGCCCGGCGGTCATGGAAAAAACCACAATCATCAACGCGGCGCCGAGCCCATTGATGCCGAAGGAAAGCCACCGCGCCTGTGTCCGCTTCCCCTGGCCCTCAGTCCGGATGAGCTCCATCAGGGCTTCCTGCCAGGCCCGGATTTCGGCCGAAGCGCGGGCACCGAAGCCGGGCGAGGTGGTGGACAGGTCCGCGGCCCCGAGGAGGTGGCGGCCGGCAGGGTCGGAGCGCCACCACTGGTCTGCCTCCTCGGCGGCCTTCGCTGCCTGGTCGGTGATGACAGCAAGCAGGCCGGTTTCGATGGCAGCTTCCACTCTGACCGCGGGCTCCGGTTCGCCCCGGAAAAACGCACCCATGCGGTCCCGGAAGCGGCCCACATTCTGTTCCAGGGTGCGGAAGAACTCGCCGGTGCCCACAAAGTCCTGCCACCGGGCCAGCACCTCGCCCCGAAGCAGCGCGCCGTCCCTGCTCGCCTCGAGGATCCGGGCCGCGGCATTGCTGTAGGCAGCCTCAGCACCGTCCGCCAGCCGTGCCGCGGCGTCCCGCTGTTCGTCCGACGCCTGGGCGACAACGGAAATCCGGGCCGCCAGCGCCCGGACTGCGCCGTTCAGGGTGCGCCGGGCAACCCCGGCCCGGCCGGCGGCATCGGCAGCCAGTTCTTCCAGCCACGTCCGCAACGGCCCGACCATCCCGGCGGGGAGCATGCCCAGGACGTCAGGGCTGGTCTCGGGGATCACAAAAAGCCGGGCGGCGCCGAGGCCTTCCCGGTCCAGGAGGGAACGCAGGTCCGCGCTCACTTCGTCTTCGGCGCCGGGCGGAACACGGTCCAGCACCACTGCCACCATAATGTCCCGCGACGCTGCATTCAGGAGCAGCTGCCAAGGCACGGCATCGGCGTACCGGTTCGCCGTAGTGACAAAGATCCACAGATCGGCGGCCGCCAGCAGCTGGCCCGCCAGGGCACGGTTCCCGTCGGCGATGGAGTCCACGTCCGGGGCGTCGAGGAGGGCGATCCCTTGGGGGACCGCGGGGTCAGCCAGGAGCTCCAGGGCGGGCGCGGTAGCCGGGCTGCCCGGATCCGGTGGCCCCGGGGTGTCCGCCAGCGGGCCCCTGATCCGGCCCAGGCCCGGCAGCACCCGTTGGCCGTCAAACCAGCGCCCTTCCGAGGGGTGGTGCAGAAGGACGGGCTGGCGGGTGGTTGGCCGGATGGCACCGGAGCGGGTGACGGGATGGCCCACCAAGGCATTGACCAGCGTGGATTTGCCGGCGCCGGTTGATCCGCCGACGACGGCCAGCAACGGCGCCTCCAGGCTGCGGTAGCGGGGAAGGATGTAGTCATCAAGCTGGGCGACGGCATTGGCGGCATCCCGGCGGGCCTGGCCGGCGGCGGGTAATTCGAGTGGCAGGGTCACCGCGGCAAGGCCACTGCGGACGGCTTCAAGCAATTGCACCGCGGCGGAATCGTGCGGTCCCTGCGCTGGGACCGTGGTGTGCGGCTCGTTCCGGGTGGTCACAGGACCATCATGCCAGTTTGGTTAAGCAAAAATGGTCCCGGGCGGATGCCCGGGACCATTTCATGTGTGACCCCAGCGGGATTCGAACCCGCGTTACCGCCGTGAGAGGGCAGCGTACTAGGCCGCTATACGATGGGGCCAAGTACTTCCGTCCCGCATTCCTGCCGGACAAGCTCAGTGATTATTTCATACACTTTGCTTCCGTTTCAAATCGGCGGACCGGATGAAACGTTCTGGGTGAACAGCTTTTCAGCCTTCCAAACAGAGCTGGGATACCAGGACTCGAACCTAGAATGACGGTACCAGAAACCGTAGTGTTGCCAATTACACCATATCCCAATGATACTTTGGGGCCGGAATTCCGGGCTTTCGCCCCGCTCCGTGCGCCTCAGCACGAGAAATTACTCTACCCGAGTCTCGCGGCTCGCACAAATCGGCGAGCTGCCGTGTCCTGGGCCGCCTTCAGGGCAGGAAGGTCCCGGACAGGAAAGGTCCGTCAGCCGCAACTGACGGACCTTTCCTGATGGCAGGAACCCAGCGGTCAGGGAACCAGTTCGGACAGGGACTGGACCACGGGACCGCTGTAGCCCGCGCCGGGCTCCCCTGTCCTGTTGAGCCAAACGCCCAGCAGGCCTGCCGCCGTCGAGCCTTCCGCGTCCAGGAGCAGGTTGTCGCCCACGTAGAGGGTCCCGCCTGGCTCCGTGCCGAGGAGCCGGACACCCTCGAGGTAGATGGCAGGATCGGGTTTCACAACGCCCAGCGTGTCTGTGCCCACCAGCGTGCCAACGCGGGACAGCCCGGCGCTGTCCAGCTTGGCCCGCTGGTAGTCGTGGACGTTGTTGCTGACCGCACCGTAGGGAATCCCGGCGGCGTCCAGAGCGTCCAGGAGCGGCAGCACATCCGGAAACGGTTTGACGTAGGTCGGCTGTTTATCGGCGTAGGCCATCAGCCAGCGGTGGGATTCGACCTCATCCACCAGGTCCACCCCGAAGTGGCCCAGGGCCGCGCGTCCCCGCAGCAGCCGCTGTTCGTTGAACGTCAGCTCCCCGGCGAGGTAGGAATCGTAGTAGTGGGTGCTTTCGTGGGTAAAGATCCGGCCGAAGCGGTCCCAGCCGGCCTGGTCAAGGCCCGGCAGGAGGTGCTCGCTGACTTCGCGCAACGCGGTGGTCATGGCGTACCCCAGATCCACCAGGGTGTCGTCGATGTCAAAGAGGATGCCCGCGACGCGCCCGAACGGCGTCGCCAGGGCCCGGCCCTGCCCGGTGCCTGTGCCCGGCATCAGCCGCCGAACATCCGGAGCCGGCGGAGCGAGGATTCCTTGCCCAGGATTACCATGGATTCAAACAGGGGCGGGGAGATCCGGCGGCCGGAAACAGCAGTGCGGACGGGGCCGAACGCCAGGCGGGGCTTGATGCCCATGCCTTCGACCAGGGCTTCCTTCAAGGCTGCCTGGATGCTCTCCGGTGTCCAGTCCTGGACCGGCTCGAGGGCGGCAATGGCGGCAGCAAGGACCTCCGCCAGGTTTTCGGGCAGCCCCTTGCGGGCATCGTCCGCAACGTCGATGGCGTCGTCGGCCTTGAACAGGAAGGCCAGCATCTCCGGCGCCTCGCCCAGGAGGGTGATGCGTTCCTGCACCAGCGGTGCGGCCTCCGTCAGGATCTGTTCCTCGCGATCCGTGAGGATCTCCCCCACCAGGCCGGCGGTGCGGAGGTAGGGAACCAGCCGTTCACGGAACACCTCGGGCGGCAGCAGGCGGACATGGGTGCCGTTGATGGCTTCGGCCTTTTTCAGGTCGAACCGGGCGGGGTTGCCCAAAACATCGTGGATGTCGAAGTTCTCCACCAGCTGCTCCACCGTAAAGATGTCCTCGTCCGCGCTCAGCGACCAGCCCAGCAGGGACAGGTAGTTCAGCAGGCCCTCGGGGATGAAGCCCCGTTCGCGGTGCAGGAAGAGGCTGGACTCGGGATCGCGCTTGGAGAGCTTCTTGTTGCCCTGGCCCATAACGTACGGCAGGTGGCCGAACTCCGGCATGTATTTGGCCACACCCACCGCGTACAGCGCGCGGTACAGCGCGATCTGGCGGGGTGTGGAGCTGAGCAGGTCCTCGCCCCGCAGGACGTGGGTGATCCCCATCAGGGCGTCGTCCACCGGGTTGACCAGGGTGTAGAGCGGTGCGCCGTTGGCACGGACCACGGCGAAGTCGGGCACTGATCCTGCGCGGAAGGTGATCTCGCCGCGGACCAGGTCGTTGAAGGTCAGGTCCTCGTCCGGCATCCGCAAACGGAGCACAGCCTCCCGGCCCTGGGACTTGAAGTCAGCCACCTGTTCCGCGGTGAGGGAACGGTCAAAGCCGTCGTAGCCAAGCTTCGGGTCCCGGCCCGCGGCGCGGTGGCGGGCTTCGATCTCGTCCGGGGTGGAGAAGGATTCATAGATGAAGCCCCCCTCCCGCAGCCGGGCGATGACGTCCTGGTAGATGTCGCTGCGCTGGGACTGGCGGTAGGGTTCGTGCGGGCCGCCCACCTCGACGCCCTCGTCCCAGTCGATGCCGAGCCACTTCAGCGCGTCAAGAAGCTGGTGGTAGCTTTCCTCGCTGTCCCGGGCGGAGTCGGTGTCCTCGATCCGGAACACCATGGTGCCCTTGGTGTGGCGTGCGTACGCCCAGTTGAAAAGGGCGGTCCGGATGAGGCCCACGTGCGGGGTACCCGTGGGTGACGGGCAGAAACGGACCCTGACGGGCGTATCCGCGGTGACGGACGGGATGGAGGCAGCATTTGACGCGGGAGCAGTAGTCATAGTGGCTTCAACTTTACCGCCTGCCACCAGCCCCGCTACGAACCGGCCCCGCGTCTCAGCCCCGGCTGCCGCCCGGCCGGGACCGGCGCCGCAGCACGCGCACCAGATAGTAGCCGGCCAGCAGCACGCCGAGGCCAAGGAAGACCAGCACCAGCCAGACCGGGCCGCCCAGCCAGTGCACGGCGCGCCCGGCCATGGCGAAGGTGCCCACACACGCCACGGCGTACGTCAGGAAGGACCGGACGGTGCGGGGGCCGGTCAGCAGCCGGCGGGTGGCCTCCCACTGGCCGGCGTCGGCGGGTACCCTGCGCAACGCTCCCCCGGGCCGGACTTAGCGGCGGACGATCGGGTTGGACAGCCGGCCGATACCTTCGATTTCCACCTCGAAGCGGTCCCCGGCCGTGACAAGACCCACACCGGCGGGGGTGCCGGTCATGATCACGTCGCCGGGAAGGAGGGTGAACGCCCGGGACACCACAGAGACGAGTTCGCGGACGCCGCGGATCATCTGGCTGGTGTTGCCGTCCTGGCGCAGTTCACCGTTCAGGCGGCCCTGGATCTGCAGGTCCTCGGTGTCCAGTTCGGTTTCGATCCACGGCCCCAGCGGGGCAGAGGTATCAAAGCCCTTGGCGCGGGCCCACTGAAGGTCGGTTTTCTGCACGTCCCGGGCCGTGAGGTCGTTGCCGCAGGTGTAGCCGAAGATCACGTCGTCAACCCGCTCCTCGGGGACGTCCTTGCAGATCCGGCCGATCACCACGCAGAGTTCGGCTTCAAACGAGATTTCCTCGGAGAATTCCGGCAGCACCACGGGATCGTTGGGACCCACCACGGCGGTGTTGGGCTTCAGGAACAGCAGGGGCTGTGCCGGCACTTCGTTGCCCAGTTCCTCGGCGTGGGCGACATAGTTCCGGCCAACGCCGATGACTTTGCTGCGCGGGATGATCGGGGCCAGCAGCCGGACGTCCTCCAGCTTGTGGCGGACGCCGGTGCGCTCCACCCCATTGAAGAAGGGGTCACCCTGGATGACAGTGACTTCCTCACTGCCGGCATCACCTTCAACAACGCCGTAGAGGGGATCGGAATCAACAACAAACCTGGCAATACGCATGGTCCCTAGCCTACCGTCCCGGCCGCGCCACTCCGTCGGCTACTGTCCGCCGCCACCTTCGCGGAGGTAGTGGAGCTGGGCAGCGACGGACAGTTCCGCCGCCCGCCGGACGGAACGGTCGACGTCGGCATAAACAGCGTCCGCCACCGCACCGGCGGTGGCGTCCTGGCCCAGCCGCTGCAGCGCGGCGCGGACCTGCACCAACCTGCCCTGCCGGTGCTCCCGGTAGGCAGCGGCCGCCGCCGCCATCGACGGCAGAACCGGACCATGCGCGGGCAGCACCGTCGCCGGACCAAGCTCCGCGAGCCGGTCCAGGCTGGCCAGGTAATCCCCCAGCGTGCCGTCCGGGAAGTCCAGCATGGTGGTGCCACGGCCCAGGATGGTGTCGCCGGTCAACACCGAACCGGTCCCGGCCTGGTCCGCCGGCAGGTGGAAGCAGACCGAATCCGAGGTATGGCCGGGCGTGGCAAGGACGGTGATGTCCACACCGGCGGCCAGGATCACCTCATTGTCCCGGAGCGGCGGCCCGCCGTGGCAGTGTGCCGGGAGGGCGGCCCGCACCGGTGCGCCGGTGAGTTCCTGCAGGCGGCGCGAACCCTCGGTGTGGTCAGCGTGCCGGTGGGTCACCAGGATCAGCACCACCCGCCCTTGCCCGGCCAGGGCCTGCAGGTGGCCTTCGTCCGACGGGCCGGGATCCACCACCACCACGTCCGGAGAGCCCGGCCGCCGGACCAGATAGGAGTTGGTTCCGTCCAGGGACATGGGCCCGGGGTTCGGGGCCAGGATGGACTGTGTCAGCGGGGAGGTGCGCTGCGGGGCGGGTCCGGAAGCGTGTGTCACCACACCATCCTTGCACCGGCCGGGCATGCCGACCGTCGTCGCCGCCGGAATAGAACCGGGAGCGGCAGCCGTTGACCACGGGTGAAGACCACTTGCAGTCAACCAGGAAGCCGGAAAAGACACCATGAGCAGCACCACCACCCTTGCAGGCATTCTCTCCGAAGCGGATGCGGCCGGCCACGACCACGCAGCGACCGAAAAGAACAGCGGACTCCAGCACATCCACAACCACGCCACCGGGAGCATCGTGTGGTTCCCCACCTGGAAGAAGTTCCGTGAGACCTCGGACTGGACCGACGCGGTGCAGGCCGCGGCAGCGGAGCTGAAGGCATCCTCCGCACCCTTGGAGGAAGCTGCGGCCGCCCTGCTTGCCGCCGACCTTGAAGCCCTGCTGGCGCGGGCTGCTGAATCGGCCGACGCCAACGTCTTCGTCCAGGAAAACCTGACCCCGCACCTTACCCGGACCTGGGCCGTAGGGGACGCAGCAGCGCAGGCCGCCGGGACGGACCTTCCCAACGGCGGCACCACACCGGCCGTTTTTGCCGCCTACCCGTACGATGCCTATGCCCAGGACGGCGGCGCTTTCGCCACAGCCCTCTGGAACGATGTCATTGACGCCCGCCGGGACCATGCACTGGCTGAGGAAGCCGCGCGGAAGGCACTCAAGCCGGTGTCCCGCAAAGCCCTGAAGAACGCAGCCCGCAAGGCCGCACGGCGCTAACGGGCCGCCGTCGGGCGTGTAAAACACCCGGGAACAGAAGCAGCGCCCGCCGGGCCAAGACCCGACGGGCGCTGCTGCGCTGTGTGAACCGGTTACGCCAGGCGGGTGAGCCAGCCGTGCGTGTCCGGGACGGCGCCGGTCTGGATGCCCAGCAGCTGGGTCCTGATGGCCATGGTGGTTTCACCGGCTGTGGCGTCCTCGGAACCGATGAATTCCGTGGCGTCGCGGAGCACACCGATAGGGGTGATCACGGCCGCTGTTCCGCACGCAAACACTTCGGCGATCTCGCCGGAGGCCACGCCGTCGCGCCATTCGTCCAGGGTGATCTTGCGTTCGCTGACCTCGCGGCCCATGTCCTTGGCCACCTGGATGACGGACATCCTGGTGATGCCTTCGAGGATGGTGCCGGTGAGCGCGGGAGTGACCAGCGAGCCGTCCTTCATCACAAAGAACACGTTCATGCCGCCGAGTTCTTCAACGGCATTGTCGTTGGCCTGGTCCAGGAACAGCACCTGCTTGCAACCGTTGGCTTCCGCCTCCTGCTGGGCAATGAGCGACGCGGCGTAGTTGCCGCCGCACTTGGCTGCACCGGTGCCGCCGCGGCCTGCGCGGGCGTATTCGCGGGAGATCCAGATGGAAACGGGCTTCAATTCGCCGCCGAAGTAGTTGCCGGCCGGCGACGCGATGACCCGGAAAGAAACTTCGCGGGCTGCCCGGACGCCCAGGAATGCCTCTGTGGCGATCATGAACGGCCGCAGGTAAAGGGCTTCGCCGTCGCCGCCGGGAACCCACTCACGGTCCGCGGACACCAGTTCCCGGATGGCACCCAGGAAGTATTCTGCGGGCAGTTCGGGCAAGGCCAGCCGGCGGGCCGAGCTGTTCAGCCGCGCGGCATTGGCTTCAGGCCGGAACGTCCACACGGACCCGTCCGCGTGGCGGTAGGCCTTGAGGCCCTCAAAAATCTCCTGGCCGTAGTGCAGCACCGCCGCTGACGGGTCCAGGCTGATGGGCCCATAGGCCTCAACCCGTGCACTGTGCCAGCCGCCGTTGCCGCTTTCGTCCACGCTGTAGTCGACGACGGCGGTGTGGTCGGTGAAGTAGTTGCCAAATCCCGGGTTGGCCAGGATGGCAGCACGCTCTTGCGCAGACTTCGGGTTGGCCGAGGGCTGCTGGCTGAATTCGACGCCATGGGCAGTCTGAGTCATGGTTCCTCCACGATCGGCCGCCCTCTGTTCAGCACTGGACGTCGGGCGGCATTTGGTGATTCGGATCAAGCTTACGCCCGAAGACGAACGCTCCGGAGCGGCTTCAGAGCCCGGCAGCGATGGCGTCGCCCACGGCGCTGGTGGAGCGCGCGGCACCGTCCCGGCGTTCGACGTCGGCAACCACCGCCGCCTCGATCCTGCGGGCCGCCGCGGTGAAGCCGAGGTGGTCCAGCAGGAGGGCTGCGGAGAGGATGGCGGCGGTGGGGTCGGCCTTGCCCTGGCCGGCGATGTCCGGAGCCGAGCCGTGGACGGGTTCGAACATGGAAGGCGCCGTCCGGTCCATGTTGATGTTTCCGGAGGCGGCCAGGCCGATGCCGCCGGTGATGGCCGCGGCAAGGTCGGTGAGAATGTCGCCGAAGAGGTTGTCGGTGACAATGACGTCGAAGCGGGACGGGTCCGTGACCATAAAGATCGTGGCGGCGTCCACGTGCAGGTAGTCGTGGGTGACCTCCGGGAATTCCTGCGCCACGGCCTCCACCGTGCGCTTCCAGAGGTGCCCGGCGAAGACCAGCACGTTGTGCTTGTGGACCAGGGTGAGGTGCTTGCGGTCGCGTTCGCTGGCCCGGCGGAACGCGTCCCGGACCACGCGTTCCACGCCGTGCGCCGTGTTCAGGGACACCTCGGTGGCCACTTCATGGATGGTTCCGGTGCGCAGGCTGCCGCCGTTGCCCACATACGGCCCCTCGGTGCCTTCGCGGACCACGATGAAGTCGATGACTCCGGGGTTGGCCAGCGGGCTGCCCACGGTCCCGTACAGGCGGGACGGGCGCAGGTTGACGTAGTGGTCCAGGCTGAACCGCAGCTTCAGCAGCATCTCGCGTTCGATGATCCCGGACGGAATCCGGGTGTCACCGGGTGCCGCGCCCACAGCGCCGAACAGGATGGCGTCCCGGGTCCGGAGATCGGCCAGGACCTCATCCGGGAGGGTTTCCCCGGTGGCCAGCCAGTGCTCGGCACCGAGCTTGTATTCGGTCTGCTTGAGCTCCACACCTTCGGCCGCAACGGCCTTCTCCAGGACTTTGAGGGCCTCGGCAATGACCTCGGGGCCAATGCCGTCGCCGGGAATAACTGCCAGATCAATGGAGGATGCGCTCATGGTTTCAGGGTAGCCAAGTCATCCATATGGTGGTCAAGCCGTCTCATTATCCGAACACCCGGCGATATCCACCCAGGGCATGAGGCGGCACTGTCCGGCGGGCGCATAGAGTTCCATGGTGGACAGACGGCACAGCATGTACAACTGGCTCCGGGACAATACCTTCAAGGTGGACCTCGTGCTGATGCTCGGCATCCTCCTGTTCTGCGGGCCGGTGTACCTCCTGGCGGACCGGCCGGACCACTTCATCCTTTCCACGGCCATGGTGGTGCCGCTGGCCTGGCGGCGCAGCCATCCGGTCCGCGCAGCATCGGTGATTGTCCTGGCCTGCCTGGTCCAGTGGTCCCTGGGCCTGGAGCCGCTGGCCGGACTCGTGGCCGTCCCCGTCATCATCTATGCCGTGGCAGCCTATGGGCCAGCCTGGGCCAGCCGCTCCGTCCTGATCCTGGGGCTGGTGGGCGGCGTGATGCTGACCAGCCGGAACTTCAGCGGCACCGCCGAAACGGGGGTGCTGGGCCTGACCATCAGCGCCGTCTATGCCGTCCTGATCTGGATGCTGGTCCTCTTCAGCTGGACCCTGGGCGACCTCACCCGGGTCCGCAGGCTGCAGCTCCAAACCCTCTCGGACCGGGCCCGGCGGCTGGAAACCGAGCAACAGCAGGAACGGTCACTGGCTGCCGCTGATGAGCGGGCCCACATCGCCCGGGAAATGCACGACATTGTGGCCCATTCGCTGTCGGTGATCATCACGCAGGCGGACGGTGCCCGGTATGCTTCGGCCGCGGATCCGGCCATCGCCACCGAAACCCTGGCAACCGTTGCGGCCACGGCCCGCGGCTCCCTCGCGGAGATGCGCCGGCTGCTGGGGGTGCTGCGCCAGGAGGATGGCGCCTCCACCCGGCCCCTGCCAGGACTCGCGGACCTCGATGACCTTTTCCTCGGCTTCCGCGCCACCGGGATGCGGCTGGAGTCCGGCCAGGACGGCACTCCGCGGCGCACCCTGCCGCCCGGGGCCGAACTCACCGCCTACCGGGCGCTGCAGGAAGCGCTGACCAACGTCCTCAAGCACGCCGGGCCGCAGGCCGGCGCCAGGGTGCTGCTCAGCTGGCAGTCCCGGGGCCTGCAGCTGGACGTGCACGACGACGGCCGGGGCGCCGCTGCCGATCCCACCGACGGCGCGGGCAACGGCCTGCGGGGAATGCGGGAGCGGATCAGCCTTTACGATGGTTCGTTGACGGCCGGCCCGGCCGCCGGCGGAGGCTTCCACGTCTCCGCGTTCCTGCCCTACACGGAAGCCTGAGCGATGACCGACCCCCTGGAAGCCCCGCCGGCCGGCACCATCAAGGTGGCCCTGGTGGATGACCAGCGGCTGGTCCGCTCCGGCTTCGGCATGCTGATCAACTCCCAGCCCGACCTGGAAGTGGTGGCCGAAGCGGGCAACGGCATCGAAGCGCTGCAGGCGCTCTCCGCGGTCTCCGCGGACGTGGTGCTGATGGACGTGCGGATGCCCGGCATGGACGGCATCGAAGCCACCCGCCAGCTGATGGAACGCGCCCTGGCCGCACCCGCCGGGTCCCGGCGGGCCAACATCCGGATCGTCATGCTGACCACGTTTGACCTCGATGAATACGCGCTGGCCGCCATCCAGGCCGGCGCCAGCGGTTTCCTCCTCAAGGACGCTCCGCCGGAGGAACTGCTGGAAGCCATCCGAACGGTGCACCGGGGCGACGCGGTGATTGCCCCCTCCACCACCCGGCGGCTCCTGGAACACGTTGCCCCGCTGCTCCGCGCCCAGGCACCGGCGCAGCCGGAACACGACGCCGCGGTGGCCCGGCTGACCGCCCGCGAGCGGGAGGTCTTTGAACTGATCGCCCAGGGGCAGTCCAACCCTGAAATCGCTGTGGGCCTGTTTGTCTCCGAGGCAACCGTCAAAACCCATGTGGGACACATCCTGGCCAAGCTGGGCGCCCGGGACCGGGTCCAGGCCGTGGTCATCGCGTACGAAACGGGAATCGTGGTCCCCGGAAACTAGGCCGCGGTCCGGCGCGGCACCTGGCAGCGATCCGTGGCAACGGCACCTGGCAGCGACGTGGGTGGACAGGCCCGGGCCGGGCGTCCGCCCACGGTATGAGGGACCGGCCGTAAAGGACCAGCCCGTCGGCCGATCCCGGATCCGGCGCCGGCCCATAGCGTGGAACCATGACAACTTCCCTGCATGACCATCACTCCCCCGCCAGCGGCAACCCGGCCGCCGGCCCGGCCGTCCAGGCCATCTCCCTGGCCAAGACCTACGGCCGCGGCGACACCCGCGTCAGCGCCCTGCGGGATGTCAGCGTCAGCTTCGAGGCCGGCCGCTTTACCGCCATCATGGGACCCTCCGGTTCCGGTAAGTCCACCCTGATGCACTGCCTGGCCGGCCTGGACTCAGCTGACGCCGGGCAGATCCTGGTGGCCGGGACGGACATCACGGCGCTCAACGACAAGCAGCTCACCGCCCTCCGGCGGGACCGGATCGGCTTCGTCTTCCAGGCCTTCAACCTGGTGCCCACGCTGACGGCCGAACAAAACATCACCCTTCCGCTGGCCCTGGCCAACGCCGCAACCGACAAGGAATGGTTCGACTATGTGGTGGCCACGCTGGGGCTCAAGGACCGGCTGCGCCACCGCCCGCACGAACTCTCGGGCGGCCAGCAGCAGCGGGTGGCGGTGGCCCGCGCCCTCCTGACCCGCCCGGACGTGATTTTCGGCGATGAACCCACCGGCAACCTGGATTCGACGGCGGGCGGCGAGGTCCTGGCCCTGCTGCGCCGCAGCAGCCAGGAGATGGGCCAGACCATCATCATGGTGACCCATGATCCCGTGGCGGCCAGCTACGCGGACCGCGTGGTCCTCATGAGTGACGGCAACCTGGTGGGCGAGATCCACGAGCCCACCGCCGACTCCGTCCTGGCAGCCCTCGGCAAGCTGGGGGCATAGCCGTGCTGCAGGTAGCCCTCTCGCAGTTCCGGACCCACAGCAGGCGCTTCATCGCCGTGGGGCTGGCGGTCATGCTGGCCGTCGCCTTCCTCGCCACCACGCTCATGGTGGGCGCCAGCACCCAGGCCTCGCTGGGCGCCAGCCTCGGTGAGTCCTACAACAAGGCCGATCTGATCGCCACCCCCGGTCCCGGCAACGGCTCCGGCCCGTCGGGGTTCAGCCAGGCCGCGGTTGACGCCGTGGCTGCGGATCCGGCCGTCAGCGCCGTCTACGCCCAGCAGACTGCGTACGCCTACATCGGCGTCAACGGCCAGGAAATCTTCGGCAAGGTCCGCAACCTGGCCCCCGCAGCCCTGGAACCGGCTTCCCTGGAATCCGGTTCCCTCCCGGCTGCTGCCAACCAGGTGGCCGTGGACAGGACCACCGCGGACCGTTACCGGCTGAGCGCCGGGCAGGCCCTGGTAGTGGCCACCGGCGACCAACGCACCACCGTGTCCCTGACCGTCTCGGGGATCCTCCGCGCCAGCAACGACCCGTTCGCCAGTGCCACCGCGCAACTGGTGGCCCTCTCACCCACCGTGGGAACCCTCACTGCCAACAGCGGACCCGATGCCGGCCCGGCCGGCGCCGAGGGCCTGCAGCTGGTCCTGGCGCCCGGCACCGACGCCGCCGCCGCGCAGGCATCGCTGGCCGGCGTGCTGTCAGCGGCCGGGGCAGCCGACCCCACCGTCCGGACCGCCCAGGAGGAAGTGACCAGCCAGGTGGCCGCCATGACCGGCGGCCAGGACCAACTCACCGTCGTTTTGCTGATCTTTGCTGCCGTGGCATTGGTGGTGGCCGCCCTGGTGGTCTCCAACACGTTCGCGGTCCTGGTGGCACAGCGCACCAGGGAGCTGGCGCTGCTCCGCTGCCTGGGCGCCGGCCGGCGCCAGGTCCGCAATTCCGTGCTGCTGGAGGCCCTCGTTGTGGGCGTGGTCGCCTCGCTCCTGGGCGTGCTCGCCGGTACCGGCCTGATGGCCGGCCTGATCGGCTGGGCCAGCTCCCAGCCCAACTCGACGTTCGCCACCCTGGCCGTGCCGCCGTCGGCCATCATTTCCGGCCTGGTGGTGGGAGTCCTGCTGACCCTGGCCGCGGCGCTGGTTCCTGCGCGCGCCGCCACGGCTGTGGCCCCGCTGGCCGCGCTGCGCCCCGCGGACGACGCTTCGCTGCGCAACACCAAAGGCCGGGTACGCCTGGTGCTGGGTATCGCCGCCCTGCTGGCCGGCGTTCCGCTGCTGGTGTGGGGTGCCCTCGAGGTCCAGCTGGTTCCGGCGTTCGGCGGCGGGCTGCTGAGCTTCCTTGGTGTGCTGCTGAGTTCCTCTCTGTTCATTCCCGCGCTGGTTTCGCTGGTGGGCAAGCTGGCGGCGGCGGCCGGCGTCCCGGGAAAGCTTGCGGCGCTGAACGCCGTCCGCAATCCCGGCCGGACCTCGGTCACGGCCGCCGCGCTCCTGATCGGCGTCACCCTGGTGACCATGATGATGACGGGAGCCGCAACGTCCCGGATTGCCTTCGACAAGGCCCTCGCGCAGAACTATCCCGTGGACATGGCAGTCACCGCCCCTGGCGCCGGTGCCTTCGGCGGGCCTGCTGCAACCCAGCCCCCCGGTGCGGCGGCCGGTTTTACCGAAACGCAGCTGGCGGCTGTGGGCGGCCTCCCCGGAGTGGAGTCCGCGGCGGCGCTGCCGGCAGTGGGCTCGGCGGACCTGGACGGGTATCCCAGCGAGATCCTGGCGCTGCCGGCAGGCCAGGCCGCGGCCATCCTCCGGGATGCCGGCCTGGTCCTGGAACCGGGAAAGATCTACCTGCCGGAAGGCTCAACGCCGGGCACTGTGACCGTCACGGGCACCGCCGGTACAGCCAATCTCAGCGCAGTGGTGCTGGAAACCCGGAACATGCCGCCGCTGGTCAGCACCGAGACAGCCCAACAGCTTGGGACACCCACGGTGGGCCAGGCCGTGTGGCTGCGGCTGGCTGACCCGGCAGGCGGGACGCTGTCCGGGGACGATGTCCGGACTGTCCAGCAGCAGGTGGCGGAGGCGCTGGCAGTGCCCGCAAGCGCGGTGAGCGGCGCGGCCATCGAACGGCTGACCTTCAACCAGGTGATCGATGTCCTGCTCCTGGTGGTCACGGCGCTGTTGGGGGTGGCCGTGCTGATCGCCCTGATCGGCGTGGCCAACACCCTCTCGCTCTCCGTCCTGGAACGGACCCGGGAGAACTCGCTGCTGCGGGCATTGGGCCTGACCAAGGGCCAGCTGCGGGGCATGCTGGCCCTTGAAGCGGTACTGGTGGCGGCCGTCGCCGCCATCATGGGAACGGTCCTGGGGGTTGCCTACGGCTGGCTGGGTGCCATGTCCGCGCTTGGCGGCGTGGTCGATGTGTCGCCGGCGATTCCGTGGCTGCAGCTGCTGGGAGTGCTCGCTGTGGCAGTCATCGCCGGCCTGCTGGCCTCGGTGGTCCCGGCGCGGCGCGCGGCGCGGCTTTCCCCGGTGGCGGGGCTGGCCACGACGTAGCCCCCGCCCAACTGACTCGCAGTTGTTGTCGTTTTGAGGGCTCAGAACGACAACAACTGCGAGTCAGTTGGGTCAGGCGGCGGGTTCCTCGAACTTCGGGAAGACCGGTGCCGGCGCGGGCAGGACGGTACCGGCCACGATCGGTGTGGCCAGGGCCGTGAACTGCCGGGCGTCGCCGTCGGGCTGGCCCAGGGTGTCCAGGAGTGCAGCGGTGGCGGTGGGCATCACCGGCTGGGCCAGGATCGAGACAATCCGCAACACCTCCAGTGTCACGTACAGCACGGTGTTCATGCGCTCGACGTCGGTCTTCCGCAGCACCCAGGGCGCCTGGTCGGCGAAGTACGCGTTGGTGTCGCCCAGGACAGTCCAGATGGCTTCCAGCGCACGGCTGAACTCCTGTTTGTCAAAAGCTGCGCGGGCCGCCACCAGCAACCCGTTGGCCTGCGCCAGGATGGCGTTGTCCGCCTCGGTGAAGTCTCCCGGCGTGGGGACCATGCCCTCGCAGTTCTTGGCCACCATGGACAGCGACCGCTGGGCCAGGTTGCCGAAGTTGTTGGCCAGGTCCGAGTTCATCCGGCCCACGATGGCCTCGTGGTTGTAGCTGCCGTCCGCGCCGAACGGCACTTCCCGGAGGAAAAAGAACCGGACCTGGTCAAGGCCGTACTGGGCCACGAAGTCGGCCGGGGCCACCACGTTGCCCAGGGACTTGGACATCTTGACGCCGTTGTTGTGCAGGAAACCGTGGATCATCACGCGTTTGGGCAGCTCGATCCCGGCGCTCATCAGGAACGCCGGCCAGTAGATGGCGTGGAAGCGGGAGATGTCCTTGCCGATCACGTGGACATCCGCGGGCCAGAACTTCCGGAACGATTCCGAGTCCACGTCCGGGTAGCCCACACCGGTGAGGTAGTTGGTCAGGGCGTCAACCCACACGTACATCACGTGCTTGTCGTTGCCCGGGACGGGGACGCCCCAGTCGAACGTGGTGCGGCTGATGGAAAGGTCCTCCAGGCCGCGCTTGACGAAGCTGATGACCTCGTTGAACCGTGACTGCGGGGCGCCGAATTCCGGCTGCTCGCCGTACAGGGCCAGGAGCCTGTCCTGGTAGGAGGACAACCTGAAGAAGTAGCTCTCCTCAGCCGTCCACGTCACCTCGGTGTCTGTCTCTTTCGAGTAGCGGACGCCGTCGTCCTTCACGGCCGTCTCATCCTCGCCGTAGAAGGCCTCGTCCCGGACGGAGTACCAGCCCTCGTACTTGTCGAGGTAGATGTCGCCGTTTGCTTCCATCTTCTTCCAGATGGCCTGCGACGCGGCGTAGTGGTCCTCATCAGTGGTGCGGATGAAACGGTCATACGTGATGCCCAGGGCGGCGTGCGCTGCCTTGTAGACCTCTGCGTTCCGGTCCACCAGTTCCTTGGGCGTGACGCCTTCCTTCTCGGCCGCCTGGGCGATCTTCATCCCGTGCTCGTCCGTGCCTGTCAGGAACATCACGTCGAAGCCGTCCAGCCGCTTGAACCGCGCCATGGCATCCGTGGCGATGTACTCGTAGGCGTGGCCGATGTGCGGCACACCGTTGGGATAGGTGATGGCCGTGGTGATGTAGAACGGCGTTTTCTCGGAAGCAGTCACGGTTGGAGCGTTACCTTCGGTGCGGAGGGACAGGCTAGATGAGTTCGGTCAGAGTGTCGCTGAGCCGGACCAGTTCGTGGTCGTGGGACGCCACCAGCACGGCGATGCCGTCGGAGGTGGTGTCCTTGAGGATGCTGATGATGCGGTTGGCGGAGGCACGGTCCAGGCTGGCCGTGGGTTCGTCCACCACCAGGACGCGGGTGCCCAGGATCAACGCACGGGCGATGGCCACCCGCTGGCGCTCACCGCCGGACAGCTGCGCGGGACGGTGCCGCATGCGGCGGCCCAGCCCCACCAGGTCCAGGAGGTCCTTGGCCATGTCCCGGCGCTGGTCCACTTCGCCGTCCGGAACGGCAGGGAGCAGGACGTTCTCCAGCGCGCTCATGCCGTCGATCAGGGCACCGCCCTGGTCGACGTAACCGATCAGCGCCCGACGGCGGTCGGCAATTTCGTCGTCGCCCATGCTTTCGAGCGAATCGCCTTCCCAGAAGACCCGGCCCGACGTCGGCAGCGTCAGTCCGGCGCCGACGGTCAGGATGCTGGTCTTGCCGGAGCCGCTGCGGCCGGCGACGCAGTGCATCTCACCGGCGTGCAGGGTCAGGTCGAAGCCCTCCACCACGCTGACGGCTTCGGCCCCGCCTTTGCCACCGCCGTAACGGATGGTGATGTCGCTCAGTTCCAGCGGGGTGGCGTGGTCGGCGGCCTTGACGATGGTGTTCGCGCGGGTCTGCAGGGGCACCTCGCCGGCGCCGCCCCTGCGGCTCCGTTGGACATTCGTCGGGTTTGTCATTGGACCACTTTCGTTGCAATAGGTATCCAGCAAAGTACAGCCACCAGGCCGGCCACGCCGGCCCAGAGCGCGGCGTAGGGGGCCAGCAGCAGGCCTATCCCGAGAGCGCCCAGCACACCCAGGGGCAGGGCCACGGTTCCCACCAGGGCATTTTCGAACAGGCGCACCTGGCGGAGCATGTCCGGGTTCCAGCCCATGGCCGCAAGGATGCCCAGGTACTGCCGTTTGGCGTTCAGTTCGAAGCGTCCGGTGACCAGGGTAAGCACCAGGCCCACGGCCACCCCGGCGACTGCCAGCAGGATGCTGGGAAGCGCAACGCTGGCTGCTGCCAGCCCGCTGAGGGCGCTGGCGCCCGCGGCCCGGGGGATGTCGATCAGGAGTGAGATCAGGCCGCCCACAGCGGCGCCGAACACGCCCACGGCGATGGCCAGCGACAGGGTGTTGAACTTGTTCGTTGCGAGCTGCCGGTTGGCGAAGGTCAGCGGTGAGTCAACGGGGATGAGCCGTTCGTCGTGCTGCGGTTCCTGGTCCACCACGTCCCGGTGGCGCAGCTGCTGCGCGGCAAACAGCGCAGCGCCGGCGTAAAGCACCAGGACGGCGGCCGTGACCAGGACCGTGGTGAGGCTCCAGCTGAGCAGGCTCAGCAGGGCACCGGCGGCGGCCAGGAGGATGGCTCCCACACCGAATTCGGCGAGCACCCAGCTGCGGATCCTACGCTGGGTCCAGCCCATGGCGCGGAGCGTGCCTGCCTCGGTGCGGCGCTTGCGGATGTAACTCACCGTGGATGCGCCGGTCAGCAGGGCTGCCCCGCACAGGGTGAGGAAGAGGAGGGTGATGTTGGTTCCGGACAGGGAACCCGTCACGGCGTCCGCGGCGTTCTGGCGGACCCACGACTGCTGGACGGTGCCCAGCGCCGATTCCTTGCCGGCGTCGTCCTTGGAGTAGCCGGGGACGAAGATGCTGGCGTCCTCCCGCGCGGAGCCTGCCACAACTGTGGCTTCCAGGCCCATGCTGCGGATGTCGGCGGCAAGCTTCTCCACCTCAGGCTGGGCTTCCTTCCAACTGCCCGGAGCGGTGGCCCGGACCCGGACGGCATCGATCACGGCGGCGTTTTCGGTGTAGCCGCGGGCGGCGGCCAGGCCGTAGTAGTCGGTGATGGCGCCGGCGGACTGGCTGGCCAGTCCCGTGGCGCTCAGGGAGGGCTGCAGTTCGGCGTTGGCAGCCTTGCCCTCTGCGTCCTTGACCAGCGAGAACGGAGTGGGGTCATAGCCGCCCAGGGGCAGCTTGTTGACGTCGCCGGCGGCCTGTGACACGGCGGCCGGATCGAAGGTGCCGTAAACCATGGCCAGCGGTGCTGCCAGCTTCTGGCCGGTGGCTACGCTGTCCCGGTAGGACCGCTCGTCCACGGGTTCACGCTGGGTCTGGTCCACGGGACCGCCGGTGGCGCTCTTCTCGGGCAGCCGGTTGACGGTGACCCACTCCCCCGGCACCGCGGTTTTGCCCTCGGCGCCGTTGGCGGCAGTTTCGCCGTCCTGGTACTTGGGGGCTGCCGAGAAATCGGTGCTCCACTTCGCCGGTGTGTAGAGGCCCTGGTTGAAGTTGCCGTTGCTGCCCAGGAGGGAGGAATGGTCCGTCGAACCGGGCCAGGAGAGAACAAACGGGTCCTTGGACACAAACGGGAGGTAATCCTTGCCCAGGGAGCGCGAAACGGTGCCGACGTCATTGACCACCTTGCCGGCGTCGTCGATCTCCTCGATCTTGACGTTGTAGGTCAGGTCAAGGGACGTCCCGGACCGGACCACCAGCGGGATGGCCTGTGAGTCGCCGGTGAGCTCGCCGGTGCGCTTGGCCTGCTGGTACTGGGTCATCAGGGGCGCCCAGTACTTGAGCTTCACACCCAGGAAATCGGGGCCTTCTTCAAGTTCGGAAAGGTCAATGCCGTTGGTGAAGAGGCCTTCAAAGTAACGGCCCACGGCGCCGGCGTTGCGCGCGTCGGCGGGCGGGGCCTTCTCCAGCGGTGCGAGGAAGTCTCCCGCGGTCCCCAGGAGGGCGCGTTCGGAGGCAGGGTCGACGGCGACGACGGACTCTGTGACTTCGGGTGCCATGGGCAGGGCAACGGAGAGGTTGAAAAGGTTGTGTTCCGAGCCGCCGGCCGGGGACGGGAACTTGATGCCGGTCTCGTCCTCGGGCGCGGCGATGCGGATGCTGCTGCCGCCGCCGGCCTTTTCCTCGAGGAGCTTGGCCTTGCCGAGGGTGCCTTCAGCGGAGGATTTGAACAGGGTCTGCTCGGAGACGCCGTCGGAGCTGACGGCGCTGGCGGTGAGCCGGTACTTTTTGGCTTCGTCCGTCAGAACGGATTCCGCGGCCGGCCATTTGTCCGGCGCGGTGGCGCCGGTTGCCTGGTCAGCGGTCGCGGTGCCTGCCAGCCCGGAGTTGTAGCCGAGGAAGTCCATGGCATCCAGGCGCGGCGTTTCGAGGTTCTGGGTCACGCGGGACACCAGGCTGATGGGAGCCGCCACGGCCGTGCCGGACAGTTTCCTGATGGCCTCCAGCTGGTCGAAGCCGATCCCGCCGGTTCCGGTGGCGATCTCCGGCTGCAGCAACGTGCCGGAGGACGCCTTGGCCTGGACCAGGACGTCGTAGAGCCCCCGCGAATTTTCATCCACTGTCCGGTTAAGGGCCGCCTGCGATTGGCTTTGGACGAGGACCGACAAGCACATGGCTGCGATCAGAATGGCAGCGGTCAACAGCAGCACTTTGCTTCTGATGAACCTCTGGACGGCGTTCATGGAACTCCCTGAAACCTGGATTGCGTACGCACACATATGTCCGCCCGAGCCGGACATGGTCCATCGAGGACGATGTGCAAAAGGTATTGGCCGGCCTGCCGGCGCGGTCCTGAACCAGGACCAAGCCATTGTAAGCAGACCGGCCAATCATACGTGGCCCCGCCGGGGCGCGCCCAAGCGGAGCGGGAGCTACGGCGTTTCCTAGTCCTCGAGGTCCACTTCGCGCACCATCTCGGCGCCGATGCCGGCCTTAATGGCGTCCAGGACCTGCTGAGGCACGGAACTGTCGATGGTCAGCAGCGCCAGCACCTGCCCGCCTTCGTCGTGGCGGGCCACCTGCATGCCGGCAATGTTGATGTTGTTCATGCCCAGGATGTGGCCGATCGTGCCGATCACACCGGGACGGTCGGTGTAGGCAACCACCACCAGGTGCTCGCTGATGGGGATCTCCACCTCGAAGCCGTTGATGCCCACCAGCTTCTCGATCTGCTTGGGTCCGGTCAGGGTGCCGGCCACGGAAATCTGGGTACCGTCGCTGAGGGCGCCGCGCAGGGTCAGGACGTTCCGGTAGGACTCCGTCTCCGCCGTCGTGATCAGCCGCACGTTGATGCCGCGCTGCTCGGCGATGACGGGGGCGTTGACGTAGGAGACCTGCTCGGTCACAACGTCGGCGAAGATGCCCTTGAGTGCGGCGAGCTCGAGGACCTTGACGTCCAGGGAGGAGATTTCACCGGCAACTTCCACGTCGAACTGGGTCAGGGAGGCGTGGGTCAGGGCGGTGAAGATGCGGCCCAGCTTCTCGATCAGCGGGATGCCCGGGCGGACGTCGGGGGCGATCACGCCGCCGGCGACGTTCACGGCGTCGGGGACCAGTTCGCCGGCGAGTGCCAGCCGGACGGACTTGGCCACGGAGACGCCGGCCTTTTCCTGGGCCTCGTCGGTGGAGGCGCCAAGGTGCGGGGTGACCACCACGTTGTCGAGCTTGAAGAAGGGCAGGTCCGTGCTCGGTTCCTTAACAAAAACGTCGACGCCGGCACCAGCGATGTCGCCTGCCTGCAGTGCGGTGTAGAGGGCTTCCTCGTCCACCAGGCCGCCGCGGGCCACGTTCACCACGTAGGCGGTGGACTTCATCTTCTTGAACGCGTCCGCGCCCAGCATGCCCACTGTTTCGGGGGTCTTGGGCATGTGGATGGTGATGAAGTCGGCCTGGGCCAGGAGCTCATCCAGGGTGACCAGCTGCACGCCCAGCTGCGCGGCGCGGGCGGAGGTGATGTAGGGGTCGTAGGCAAGGATCTTGGTGTCGAAGCCCTTGAGCCGGGCAGCGACGAGGGCGCCGATGCGGCCCAGGCCGATGATGCCGATCTTCTTTTCGAAGAGCTCAATGCCGGTGTACTTGGAACGCTTCCATTCGCCATCTTTGAGGGCGGCGCTGGCCTGCGGGATGTGGCGGGCCAGGCTGAGGATGTGGCCCACAGTCAGTTCAGCGGCGGAGACGATGTTGGACGTGGGTGCGTTCACCACCATCACGCCTGCCTGGGTGGCGGCTTTGATGTCCACGTTGTCCAGGCCTACGCCGGCGCGGGCAATGACCTTGAGGTTCTTCGCCGCCGCGATGGCTTCGGCGTCCACCTGGGTGGCGGAGCGGACCAGGATCGCGTCGACGTCGGTGATCGCCGCGAGGAGCTGCGCGCGGTCGGCGCCGTCCGTCTGGCGGATTTCAAAGTCCGGGCCGAGGGCGTCGACGGTGGCGGGGGAAAGTTCTTCGGCGAGCAGTACTACGGGTTTTGACACGGCTGATCCTCTGCGTTGCAGTCCTGGGGATGGGAACAAGTCTAGGCGGACGGAAAGGCCGGGCTCACATTGTTAAGTGTGAACCCGGCCTCACCGTTGAAGGGATGTGATGCTCAGGTGGCGGCAGCCTTAGCGGGCTACGGAGCCGTCCACGTAGTCCTCATCCTGCTGCTGCCAGGCGAAGAGGGCGCGCAGTTCCCGGCCCACACCTTCGATGGGGTGCTGCTCGCCCTTGGCGCGCAGCGCCTTGAACTCGGGGCCGCCCTTGTCCTGGTCCTCGATGAAACGGGTGGCGAAGGCGCCGGACTGGATGTCGGCCAGGACGGCCTTCATGTTTTCCTTCACCTCGGGGGTGATGACGCGCGGGCCGGAAACGTAGTCGCCGTATTCAGCGGTGTCGGAGACGCTCCAGCGCTGCTTCGCGATGCCGCCCTCCCACATGAGGTCAACAATGAGCTTGAGCTCGTGCAGCACCTCGAAGTAGGCGATCTGCGGCTGGTAGCCGGCTTCGGTCAGGGTTTCGAAGCCGTACTGGACCAGCTGGGACACGCCGCCGCAGAGGACGGACTGCTCACCGAAGAGGTCGGTTTCGGTTTCTTCGGTGAAGGTGGTCTTGATAACGCCGGCGCGGGTGCCGCCGATGGCCTTCGCGTAGCTCTTGGCCAGGTCCCAGGCTGCGCCCGAAGCGTCCTGTTCGACGGCGATGATGTCCGGGATGCCGCGGCCGGCTTCGAATTCGCGGCGCACGGTGTGGCCGGGAGCCTTCGGGGCGATCAGGATGACGTCGACGCCCTCGGGTGCCTGGATGTAGCCGAAACGGATGTTGAAGCCGTGGGCGAAGGCGAGGGCCTTGCCTGCGCTCAGCTTGTCCTTGACGAAGTCGTTGTAGATGGAGCGCTGGTGCTGGTCCGGTGCCAGGATCATGATGACGTCGGCCCATTCGGCGGCGTCTGCAACGGTCTTGACGGTGAAGCCGGCTTCTTCGGCCTTGGCGATGGACTTGGAGCCCTCCTTGAGGCCGATGACAACCTCGACGCCGGAGTCGCGCAGGTTCAGCGCGTGGGCGTGGCCCTGGGAGCCGTAACCAACGATGGCTACCTTGCGGCCCTGGATGATCGACAGGTCTGCATCGTCGTCGTAAAACATTTCAGTCACTTGCGTAACTCCTCTTGAGTGGTTTTGGTGGATCGGTGTTTACGGTGCTGCGGTTGCGGGCGGAGCGTCAGTCCCAGGCGGGTGCCTAGGCTGAACGCAACGCCCGGTCACTCATGGAGCGGGATCCCCGTCCAACGGCCAGGGTGCCGGACTGCACAATTTCGCGGATGCCGAAGGGCTCCAGCACTGAAAGCAGTGCCGTGAGCTTTTCGGGATGGCCGGTTGCCTCAATGACGACGGAGTCGGTGGAAACGTCAACCACTGAGGCGCGGAACAGGTCTGCAGCCTGGGTCACCTGCAGACGAGTGGCGGCATCCGCACGTACCTTGACCAGGATGTGGTCGCGCTGTACGGAAGATTCGGGGGTGAGTTCAACAATCTTGATCACGTTGATCAACTTGTTGAGCTGCTTGGTGACCTGTTCGATCAGGTCACCGTCGGCGTCGACCACTACCGTCATCCGGGAGATGCCCGGGACTTCGGTGGGGCCAACAGCGAGGGAATTGATGTTGAAGGCGCGGCGGGCGAAGAGGCTCGCCACGCGGGTCAGTACGCCGGGCTTGTCTTCGACCAGCACGGACAGTGTGTGACGGGTCATTGTCAGTCTTCCTCTTCCCAGTCCGGAGTCATGTTCCGGGCAAACTGGATCTGGTCGTTGCTCACGCCGGCGGGGACCATGGGCCACACCATGGAGTTGGGGCTCACCACAAAGTCGATGACCACGGGGCGGTCGTTGATCTCGAGTGCCTTCTGGATGGTGGCGTCGATGTCCTCGTCGCGTTCGCACCGGAAGGAGGCGCAGCCATAAGCATCGGCCAGCTTGACGAAGTCCGGAATGCGGACCGTGTCGTGGCCGGTGTTCAGGTCGGTGTTGGAGTACCGGCCCTCGTAGAAGAGGGTCTGCCACTGGCGGACCATGCCCAGCGAGGAGTTGTTGATGACCGCGACCTTGATGGGGATCTTGTTGATGGCGCAGGTGGCCAGTTCCTGGTTGGTCATCTGGAAGCAGCCGTCGCCGTCGATGGCCCAGACCACGCGGTCCGGGTTGCCCACCTTGGCGCCCATGGCGGCCGGCACGGCGTAGCCCATGGTTCCGGCGCCGCCGGAATTCAGCCAGGCGTGCGGGCGTTCGTACTTGATGAACTGCGCGGCCCACATCTGGTGCTGCCCCACGCCGGCGACGTAGACGCCTTCGGGCCCGGTGAGGGCGCCGATACGTTCAATGACGCGCTGCGGGGCGGACAGGCCGTCCTCGGGTTCGGTCCAGCCCAGCGGGTACGTTTCCTTGAGGTTGTTCAGGAACGCCCACCACGTGGTGGTGTCCGGGGTGCCCACGGCTTCGAACTGCGTCCGCACGGCCTCGGTCAGTTCCGGAATGATTTCCTTGACCGAACCCACAATCGGCACGTCGGCCGTGCGGTTCTTGGAAATTTCCGCCGGGTCGATGTCCGCGTGGATGATCTTGGCGTGCGGGGCGAAACTCTTCAACACACCGGTCACCCGGTCATCGAAGCGTGCGCCCAGCGTGATCAGGAGGTCTGACTGCTGCAGTGCGGTGACAGCGGAAACCGTGCCGTGCATCCCGGGCATCCCCATGTGCTGGGGGTGCGAATCCGGGAAGGCACCCTTGGCCATCAGGGTGGTGACCACGGGGGCGCCGGTTGCCTCGGCCAGGGCCATCAGCTCGGCGGAGGCGTGCGCTTTGACCACGCCGCCACCCACGTACAGGACGGGCTTGGATGCTGCGGCGATGAGCTTGGCCGCTTCGCGGACCTGCTTGTTGTGGCCGCGGGTCACGGGACGGTAGCCGGGCAGGTCCACCTTGGGCGGCCAGGAGAACGTCATCTGCCCCACCTGGGCGTCCTTGGCGACGTCGACCAGGACCGGTCCCGGACGCCCGGTGGATGCGAGGTGGAATGCCTCGGCCATAACGTGCGGGATGTCGTTGGGGTCGGTCACCAGGAACGAGTGCTTGGTGATGGGCATGGTGATGCCCACGATGTCAGCTTCCTGGAAGGCATCGGTGCCGATCACGCTGCTGGAAACCTGGCCGGTGATGGCCACCAGCGGTACGGAGTCCATGTGGGCATCCATGATGGCGGTAACGAGGTTGGTGGCACCGGGGCCTGAGGTGGCGATGCAGACGCCCACCCGCCCGGTAACCATGGCGTAGCCTTGCGCGGCGTGGCCGGCTCCCTGTTCGTGACGGACCAGCACGTGGTTCATGCTCGAGGCCATCAAGGGGTCATAGGTGGGCAGGATCGCGCCACCGGGCAAACCGAAAATATCGTCGACGCCGAGTTCTTCGAGCGAGCGGACAATAGCTTGCGAGCCGGACATCACCGTTGGGGGTACAACGGTGTTCGGCCCAAGGACAGGAGAGACAGCAGCAAGGTCAGCGACGACGGCGGCGTGATCGGCCGTCCGGTCGGCGCGTTCCGGAGCTTTGGGGGCTCCAGCGGACTTGGTAGCCATCAGCGAGGGGCTGATCGGCGATCCTTTGCTCATCGGACTCTTCCTTGTGGATCATGTGTGGTGCGTGGATGCTGCGGGAAATAAAAAAACCCCTCAGCCTGGTGGCTCTTCGAGGGGTTTGCGCGTGGCGGTTCGTTGCCGGGGCTAAGGTGCCACGCGCTTGGTAAGGACGACGACGGTAACGAAAGTCATGCGTTCAGTGTTCCCTCTGGTGGGATACGTGTCAACGAGCCGCTGACCGATCTCACCATGTGGACGTCATTGTCCACTTCCTGAACGCCATCCCAACTGACTGGCAGTTGTTGTCGTTTTGACGGCTCAAAACGACAACAACTGCGAGTCAGTTGGGTGGGGGTGCTAGCCGCAGTACGCGCCAGTCGAGGCGCTGTGCACCAGCTTGGCGTACTTGGCCAGGACACCCTTGGTGTAACGGGCCGGGAGCGGCTCCCAGCCTTCCTTGCGGGCTTCCAGCTCGGCCGGGTCCACCAGGAGGTCGAAGCTGCGGGCTGCGATGTCCACGCGGATCCGGTCACCGTCCTTGACGAAGGCGATGGGGCCGCCGTCCACGGCTTCCGGTGCAACGTGGCCGATGCACAGGCCGGTGGTGCCGCCGGAGAACCGGCCATCGGTGAGCAGCAGGACATCCTTGCCCAGGCCGGCACCCTTGATGGCACCGGTGATCGCAAGCATTTCGCGCATGCCCGGACCACCCTTGGGGCCTTCGTAGCGGATCACCACAACGTCGCCGGCCTGGATCGCGCCCTTGTCGAGGGCCTCGAGGGCACCCTGTTCACGCTCGAAGACGCGGGCGGTTCCCTCGAAGACGTCGGCGTCGAAGCCGGCACTCTTTACAACGGCGCCTTCCGGGGCCATGCTGCCGTGCAGGATGGTGATGCCGCCGGTCTTGTGGATGGGGTTGTCCAGTGCGCGCAGGATCTTGCCGTCCACGTCCGGCGGGTTGATCGCTGCGAGGTTTTCAGCAACGGTCTTGCCGGTGACGGTGAGGCAGTCGCCGTGCAGCAGGCCGGCGTCGAGCAGTGCCTTCATGATGACCGGCACACCGCCGATCTTGTCGACGTCGGTCATCACGTAGCGTCCGAACGGCTTCAGGTCGCCCAGGTGCGGGATCTTGTCACCGATGCGGTTGAAGTCGTCGAGGGTCAGGTCCACCTCGGCTTCGCGGGCGATTGCCAGCAGGTGCAGGACGGCGTTGGTGGAACCGCCGAAGGCCATGGTCACGGCTATGGCGTTCTCGAAGGCCTTTTTGGTCATGATGTCGCGGGCGGTGATGCCCTTGCGCAGCAGGTTAACCACTGCTTCGCCGGACTTGCGGGCAAATTCATCACGACGGCGGTCTGCCGAGGGCGGCGCTGCCGAACCGGGCAGGGACATGCCCAGCGCCTCACCGATGCAGGCCATGGTGTTGGCCGTGTACATGCCGCCGCAGGCACCTTCGCCGGGGCAGATGGCCTTTTCGATGCGGGTGAGGTCCTCAAGGCTCATCTTGCCGGCGGCGCAGGCACCGACAGCTTCGAAGGCGTCAATGAGCGTGACTTCCTTTTCGGAGCCGTCTTCGAGCTTGACCCAGCCGGGCATGATCGAGCCGGCATAAAGGAAGACGCTGGAGAGGTCCAGGCGGGCGGCTGCCATCAACATGCCGGGCAGGGACTTGTCGCAGCCGGCCAGGAGCACGGAGCCGTCGATGCGCTCGGCCTGCATCACGGTTTCGACGGAGTCGGCGATGACTTCGCGGGAAACGAGCGAGAAGTGCATGCCCTCGTGGCCCATGGAGATGCCGTCGGAGACCGAGATGGTGCCGAACTGCATGGGGAATCCGCCGCCGGCGTGGACGCCTTCCTTGGCGCCCTGCGCGAGGCGGTTCAGCGAAAGGTTGCAGGGGGTGATTTCATTCCAGGAGCTGGCGACGCCGACCTGCGGCTTCGCGAAGTCGTCATCGCCCATTCCCACTGCACGGAACATGCCGCGGGCGGGGGCAGCGTGGATGCCGTCGGTGACGACGCGGCTGCGGGGCTTGATATCGGGTGTTTCCGTTGCTGCGGTTTGGGTGTCCTGACTCATGAGGAAAAGTCTATGACTCCCCGTGGCGGCGAAACGACCGGCCCGGCGGGTTTGTGCCCATTTTCCTCAATATTTCGATCAGATAGTGGACTTTCATCTCGCATTTTGAGACAAGGGTACCCTGGCCGCCCGCGCCAAGTGGCCGGAATCACTTTCGCGGGTACCGGTGGCCACCGCCTCCGCCTCGAGCACCAGCATGCTGAGCACGTCCCTGATGGTGGTGCGCTCGGCCACGTCGGGGCGGAGCAGCGCCACGATGCTCCGGCGCGCAGCCACTCCCACCAGCGGCCGAAGGACGAAGCCCCGCGACTCATTGCCGGCCGCGGTATAACGGGGCAGGAGCGACAAGCCGTGTCCGGCACTCACCAGGGCCTCAAGGACGCGCAGGTCCGGATACAGCTGGGCGCGGACGGCCGGGGCGCCGGCCTGCTTCTCAATCTGCTTCAGTACGGCGTCAAACGGGAACCCTTCCGGAACCCCGATCCAGGGGTAGCCCACCACATCCCTGGCCGTGACCCTGCTCCTGGCCGCCAGCGGATGCCCGGCCTGCATGGCCACGTCCAGGGGCTCCTCCAGCAACGGCACCACCACCAGCCCGTTCCGGGCGAAGACCTCCGGTCCATCCACGCTGTGCGCCAGGACCAGGTCGTAGTCCGCGGCCAGGCCGGCGAAGCCGGCGACGCCCGGGTCCTCGAAGCACGCCTCCAGCCGCAGGCCCGGAACGGACTGGACCCGGTGCAGCAGTCCGGGCAGGAACATTTCGGCCGCACTGGGGAAGAAAGCCGCCCGGACGTGGGCCTGCCAGCCGCGGCGGTAGGTATCGATGGTGGCTTCAGCCCTGGCCATGGCCGTGGATACTTCCGCAGCCGCCGTCGCCATGGCCCGGCCCGCCTCGGTCAGCCGGACGCCCCGTCCCGATTTTTCCACCAGCACCACGCCCAGTTCGTCCTGCAGGGTGCGCAATTGCTGGGAAACCGCCGACGGCGTCACGCGCAGGGCATCGGCAGCGGCGCCCACGGTGCCGCGGTCCGCTACTTCCCGGAGGATCTGAAGCCGCTTGAAGTCCATGCCATGAGGCTACGGGACGCCTTGACTTTGCAGCCGTCGCGGAAACCCTGACGGGGTGCCCGTTGCGGCTTCACCAGTCTGGACAGCGGTGGTCCCCCAACGTAGCGTCAGGGGAAAGGCTCCATCCGTGACAGACCAAAGGATTTGCTGTGGACATCGTTTTCTGGATCATTCTGATTGTTGTCATCGTGGGCGTGGTCTGGTGGCTGATGAACCGGTCCCGGTCCTCCGGAGCCGCTTCCGACGCCCCGCAGCGCCCGGCAGACGGTGCCTTGTCCGGCGGCAGCTCAGCGGCTTCCGCTGCGGCCGCCGGAACCACGGGAATACCCACGGTGGCCGGGTTTGGCCAGCCTGCCGGGCCAGCCGCCCCCACCACCGCCGAAGACCCGGTGCCCACTGCCGGCGAAGCTGCAGCCCGCGAAGTGCAGCCTGCGACCGTTCCCGAGCCCGCAGTGGTTCCCGAGCCCGCCACGGAGCCCGCGCCTGCCTTGGCGCCCGAACCTGCTGCAACTCCCGAACCGGCTGCAGAGCCTGAACCGGTTGTAGTTCCTGAACCCGCTGAAGCCGCCGCCCACGCCAATGCCCAGGACGAGGCCGAATGGGAAACGCAGTGGTCGGAGGCCAGCCCTGCGGCCGGCTCGGAAGCAGCGGGCAGCCCCGCGCCCGAAGTCCCGGTAAGCGTGGCGCCGGAAGCAACACCCACCCACCATTCCGAATACACGGACCCGCACTCGCCCACGCTGCCCGGAGCAGAGTCCGGCGCAGGCGAGGATGCGGCAACGGATGCAGCCCCACCGGCAGCCGCCGCAGGAACAGTCCGGCCCGACGCGGCCGCCGCAGAGACGGCCGACAGGACAGCATCCTCGGCACTGGTGGAAAACGGAGCCAGCCACCAGCAGGCCGCCGGCGGGCCGTACGGCGAAGGATCAGCAGCTGCCGCCGGCGACGGCACCGGCCCCGGCGGTTTCACCGTCAAGGGGGATGGCGCTGCCATGACCTACTACGAAGAGGGACACCCTGAATATGAGGACGCTGCCGCCAGTGTCTGGTTCGAATCCCCCGCCCACGCGGAGGCTGCCGGTTTCCGCGCACCCCGGCGCCGCCGGCTCTAAGCCGCCACGGCTGCCGGCCGTCCTGGCCGGGCTGGCCTGCAGCCTGTCACTTGTCCTGGCGGGGTGCACCAACACCACTGACAACCGGCCCACGGTCAGCAGCACCGTCCCACCGGCCACAGCCGGCTGGTCGCCTGTTGTCGCGGAACGCCTCACTGTGGGACTGCAGACCCCGTGGGCTGCAGTTTTCCTGCCGGACGGGACGGCACTCATCTCTGAGCGCGACAGTGCCAGGCTCAAGGCCGTCCGCAACGGCGCCGTCACCGTGGTGGGCCAGGTTCCCGGCGTTGCCGCCGGCGGGGAAGGTGGCCTGCTGGGCCTTGCCCTCTCGCCCGGTTTTGCCGCCGACAGGTACCTCTACCTCTACCTCACGGGTGCCGAAGACAACCGGGTGGTCCGGGCGCGGGTGGAGGAAACGGCCGACGGCGGGCTGGCCCTGGGTGCCCCGGAGGCAGTTTTCACCGGCATCCCCAAAGCCGGCACGCACAACGGCGGCCGGATCCGCTTTGGTCCTGACGGCTTCCTCTACGTGGCCACAGGCGACTCCCAACGTCGGGACCAACCACAGGACCCCAATGCCCTGGGCGGGAAAATCCTGCGCCTGACCGCCGACGGACAACCGGCGCCGGGAAATCCTTTCGGCAACGCCGTGTACAGCCTGGGGCACCGCAACGTCCAGGGCCTTGCCTGGGACGGCTCGGGGCAACTCTGGGCCAGCGAGTTCGGTCCGGACAAGGATGATGAGCTGAACCTGATCCTCCCGGGCGCAAACTACGGCTGGCCCGAGGTCACCGGGGCACCGCAACGGCAGGGGTTCCAGGACGCGAAGGCCGTGTGGCCCAGCACTGCGGAGTCCTCGCCCAGCGGCCTGGAAATCATCGGATCGACGGCCTACCTGGGGGCACTGCGCGGGCAGCGGTTGTGGACCGTCCCGCTTGAAGGCAACGCGGCGGGAGATCCTGTGGCCCATTTCACACGGGAGTACGGCCGGATCAGGGATGTTGTGCGGGCGCCGGATGGACGCTTATGGCTCCTGACCAACGGCCAAAACCCTGATTTTGTGCTGATTCTGGCGCTCCAGGGCTGACCCGGGAGCTGCTCCGGACGCCGATTTCACATGCACCGGAAGTTCGTGTAGAGTTTCATGTCGTTGCGGAGATCAACCGGGAAAGAAAAGCCCGGAAAGATCAAGGCAAAGAAGATGCACCTCTAGCTCAATTGGCAGAGCAATTGACTCTTAATCAATGGGTTCCGGGTTCAAGTCCCGGGGGGTG
The DNA here is from genome assembly GCF_001424565.1 of Arthrobacter sp. Leaf141. Classification (GTDB taxonomy): domain Bacteria; phylum Actinomycetota; class Actinomycetes; order Actinomycetales; family Micrococcaceae; genus Arthrobacter. The sequence continues at coordinate 873,495 of NZ_LMOL01000005.1, read as the reverse complement.
CACCACTGGGAAAACAGCCTCCGGCTTGCGGAAACGCAAACTGGGGGCTGTTTTGTTTGTGCCTACAGCTGCCCGGCAGGCTGCCGGCCAGTCGACGGTCCGGGCACAAAAAAGCGGCCACAGCCCATGGGCTGCAGCCGCGCGCTTCCGGCTCCAACGGCCGGCCAGCAGGACGTTACGTCGTGTTGTCCACCAGCGCAGCGGTACTGGGCGCCACAGCGAACTGGCTGGCCAGTTCGCGGACCACTGCCTGAAGTTCCTGGCGGAGTACATCCGGGTCAATGGAGGCTGAGGCCAGGACGGAGCGTTCCATCTCAACTGCGGCGGAGACGGCTTCCTTGCCACGGTCCGTCAGCGAAACCACGTGGCTGCGGCGGTCCGAGGTGCTGCGGACCCGCACGATATGCCCGTGCGACTCCAGCCGGCTCAGCGTTTTGCCCATGGTCTGGGCCTGGACCCGGACGTATTGTGCAAGCTGGGCCTGCGTCATGGGGCCTTGCGCGTCCAGAACCTCAATGGCGATGACACCGGCGTGCGTCAGGCCGATGGCCGCGAGTTTCTCGTTCCATGAGTGTTCAACGAGGCGCGCGGCAGTGGACAAGAGGCGCCCCGTGGGCCAGTGATCCATATCAGGCATGGAATCAAGTATAACCAACCAGGGATTAGCACTGTCCCCCACCCGTTACTAGGCTGGTGTGTCCCGCACGCGACAAGGAGATAAACAGTGGCTGAAAGACTGACTGCCGGCGACAACGCGCCCGGCTTCACCCTCAAGGATTCCACCGGCAAGGACACGGCGCTGGCCCCCCGGCCCGGCCGGAACACCATCGTCTACTTCTACCCGGCGGCAGCCACACCAGGCTGCACCAAGGAAGCCTGCGACTTCCGCGACAGCCTGGCCTCCCTCCAGTCCGCGGGCTATGACGTACTGGGCATCTCCCCCGACCCGGTCGCCAAGCTGGCGGCTTTTGTCGATAAGGAAGGACTGACCTTCCCGCTGCTCTCCGACGCGGATCACGCGGTTGCCGAAGCCTACGGCGCGTGGGGCGAGAAAAAGAACTACGGAAAAACCTACGAAGGACTGATCCGGTCCACCGTGGTGGTGGACCCGGACGGCAAGGTATTGGTGGCCCAGTACAACGTCCGTGCCACGGGCCACGTCGCCAAGCTGCGCAAGGACCTGAAGATCGATTCCTGACACGTCGCGGCGGCCGGACACACTACTGCCGCGACGCTACAATGGAACGAAAGCCTCCACCGTCCTGCATTGCACCGCCTGTTGCGGCTAATGGAATTCGGTGGGAGGGCA
>NZ_LMOL01000005.1:791842-872149 GCF_001424565.1 Arthrobacter sp. Leaf141 | reverse complement strand
TCAAGTCCCCCCTTGCGCACACAATGTAAAAGGTCCTCCCGGCAATGTGCCGGGAGGACCTTTTGGTTTAACTTCCATCGCCTGGCCGCCGGCGGGATGGGGATGCCGCGGAATCACGGCCCTGACGGCCCATGGCGGCGGCGTATTCCGTGTTTGAAAAAAAGATTTGGAAATCCACCCATCCCTCTCGGCACAGCTGCCGAATACCCATTGAGACACCGGCCGAGGGGCAGGTGCCCACCAGCCAGATAAACCCGGCAGGGAAACTTCATTTCCTTTCCCGGAAAATGCAATAAACCAAGGAGAAACCAAAATGCAGACTATTAAGCGCACAACTTTCACCGTCGCAGGCGTTGCTGCTGCAGCTCTGCTCAGCCTGACGGCATGTGGTGGAACCAGCACCCCGGCCGCCTCCTCTGCACCGGCGGAGTCGCCGTCCTCGATGGCCACCAGCATGGCACCGTCACCGTCGGCGTCATCGTCGGCCAGCGCCGACACGATGGATCCGGCAGCCAACCTGGTGGGCCCCGGTTGCGCCGGTTACGCCGCACAGGTTCCCACGGGTGCCGGCTCCGTTGAAGGCATGGCCCTTGATCCGGTCGCTGTTGCCGCCTCCAACAACCCCATCCTCACCACCCTCACCGCTGCCGTCTCCGGCAAGCTGAACCCGAAGGTGGACCTGGTGGACACCCTCAACGGTGGCGAATTTACGGTCTTCGCACCGGTGGATGACGCCTTCGCCAAGATCGACGCCGCCACCATCGAAACACTCAAGACCGATGATGCCCTGCTCAGCAAGATCCTGACCTACCACGTTGTTCCCGGCCAGATCACCCCGGACAAGATCGCCGGCACCCACGCCACGGTCCAGGGCGGATCCGTCACGGTTGCCGGCAGCGGCGACGCCCTGACGGTCGACGGCGCCAACGTGATCTGCGGCGGCGTCAAGACCAAAAACGCCACCGTTTACCTCATCGACTCGGTGCTGATGCCCAAGTAAGTCCCGGCCACCTTCGGAACTGCAGCATCACTGAAGCCGGGTCCACTCGCTGGAGTGGACCCGGCTTTGCTGCGCCCGGCGCCGTTCCCCACCTCCGAGGCAGCGGCGGCACCTTCTACTAGACTGGGGTCCGGCCCGCACATCGCGGAGCCGGCAAATCCAGAGGTGATAAACGAGTGCCCAGCAGTACTTCCCGGCGGACGGTGATCAAAAGCGGCGCCCTCCTCCTGGCACTGGGTGTGACCGGATGCACGGGCGTCCCGTCCCCGTCGCCGTCGTCGGGTTTCCCCAGCTCCGCCGCTGCCGCTGAACCCGGCGCCACCTTCAACTTCGGCACGGCCGCGCAGCCCCTGGGGCTCGACCCCGCATTATCCAGCGATGTTGAGTCGCAGCGCATCACCCGCCAGATCCTCGAAGGCCTGGTGGGCGTGGACCAGACCACCGGCAAACCAACGCCCCTGCTCGCCACCGAGTGGACCGAATCCAACGAGGGCCGGACCTACACCTTCAAACTCCGCGGCGGTGTCACGTTCCATGACGGCACACCCTTTGACGCGGAAGCCGTGTGCACCAACTTCAACAGATGGTTCGCGTTCTCCCCGGACCTGCAGCGGCAGGCGCCCGGCAGCTCGTTCAAGGGTGTTTTCAAGGCCCACGCCGATGAACCGGACCTGTCCATCTTCAAAAGCTGCACCGCCCTGGCAGCGGACACCGTGCAGCTGGACCTGACCCAGCGGTTCACTGCGTTCCTGCAGGCCCTGACGCTGCCCGCGTTCGCCATCGCGTCCCCCGCTGCCCTGGCCGCCGGCAACGCCAACGTCCTGGACCGGCAGAAAAGCGGCCAGCCGCTGTCTGCCTTCGGCACCAACCCTGTGGGTACGGGCCCGTTCAGCCTCAGCAGCTGGGACGAGGGCAGCGTTACCCTGGTCACCAATTCCTCCTACTGGGGGGACCGCGGCCAGATCGGCACCATCAATTTTATGGCCTACGACCACCCGCAGACCCGCCTCCAGGCATTGCTGGACGGCAAAATCGACGGCTACGACGCCGTGACCGTGGGCAACTTTGACCAGTTGGTCAAGCGCGGCAAGCAGATCGTCCAGCGCGATCCGTTCTCTGTGATGTACGTGGGCATGAACCAGGCAGTCGGCATCCTGGCAAACCTCAAAGTCCGCCAGGCGATCGAGCTGGCCATCGATAAGGAGACCCTGATCCGCAGGTTCTTCATCGACAACACGGCCAAGGCCACCCAGTTCGTGCCGCCCAAAATCAGCGGCTTCAACAACAACGCACCGGAACTTGGGCACGACCTTGCCAAGGCCAAGCAGTACCTGAAGGACGCAGGCTACGCCGGGGAAGAACTGAAGTTCTACTACCCCTTGAACGTCACCAGGCCCTACCTCCCCACGCCGGAAAAGGTGTACGCCGAGATCAGCCGGCAGCTGACCGCTGCCGGCTTGAACATCCGGCCCGTTCCCGTGGAGTGGTCCGAGGGCTACCTCCAGAAGGTCCAGTCCCCCGGCGACCATGCCCTGCACCTGCTCGGCTGGAACGGCTCCTATTCGGACGCGGAAAACTTTGTTGGACCCCTGTTCGGGGAGAAGAACGGCGAGTTCGGCTATCAGGACCCACAGGTCTTCTCCAAGATCAACAGGGCCCGCAGCATGCCCGAGGGGGAGGAACGGGATGAGCAGTATCACACCATCAATGACCAGATCGCTGCGACCGTCCCGGCCGTGCCCATCGCCTTCCCCATCTCCGCCCTGGCCCTCTCGGACCGTGTGGTCAGCTATCCGGCGTCCCCTGTCTTAAACGAAGTTTTTACAAAGGTCCAACTGAAGCCTTGACGCGCTGCCCCAATTTCAGTATGTAGGCAGACCGGGGATATTCTGTGACAGCCAGAGCCGCTGCAATCGGAGACTGATCGTGACTTTCATTTCCAAGACCCACCATGCCGACGTTGTCCTGATCGGCGGTGGCATCATGAGCGCCACGCTCGGGGCATTCATCAAGCAGCTGGAACCCAATTGGACCGTTTCGCTGTTTGAACGCCTGGACGAGCCGGGGCTGGAAAGCTCGGATCCGTGGAACAACGCAGGCACCGGCCACGCCGCCCTCTGCGAACTGAATTACTCGCCCGCGGCCAAGGACGGTTCGGTGAGCCCGTCGAAGGCGCTGGTCATCAACGAACAGTTCCAGCTGTCGCGGCAGTTCTGGTCCCATCTGGTGGACCAGAAGCTGATCGGCTCCCCCAAGGGCTTCATCAACACCGTGCCGCATATGAGCTTCGTGATCGGCGAGGACCACACCAAATTCCTGAAGACCCGCTATGAGGCGTTGAAGCCGCACCCGCTCTTCCGCAGCATGGAGTACTCCGAGGACCACGCGCAGATCGCCAAATGGGCACCGCTGATCGTCAAGGGCCGCGACCCGAAGCAGCGCGTTGCCGCAACCCGTGCGGCCGAGGGGACCGACGTCGACTTCGGTGCACTCACCCGTGAGCTGACCACGTACCTGGGGAACAACGGCGTCGAAATCAACTACGGCCATTCCGTCACCGGGATTTCCAAGGCGTCCGACGGCGGCTGGGACCTTTCGCTGAAATACCCCAAATCCGGGGAACACAGCAAGATCCACGCCAAGTTTGTGTTTGTGGGCGCCGGCGGCGGCGCACTCCACCTCCTGCAGGCCTCCGGGATCCCCGAGAGCAAGGGCTACGGCGGGTTCCCCGTCTCCGGCCAGTTCTTCCGCTGTACCGATGAGGACATCGCCGCCCAACACAGCGCCAAGGTGTACGGGCAGGCCTCCGTAGGCGCCCCGCCCATGTCCGTCCCGCACCTGGACACCCGGTACGTCAACGGCAAGCGCTCCCTGCTGTTCGGCCCGTACGCCGGTTTCTCCACCAACTTCCTGAAAAACGGCTCGTACCTGGACCTGCCCCTGTCCATCCGGCCCAGCAACATCATTCCGATGCTGGCCGTGGCCAAGGACAACATGGACCTCACCGCCTACCTGGTTAAGGAAGTGGCCAAGCGCCACGGCGACAAGGTCGAGGCCCTGCGCGAGTACTACCCCGAAGCCAAGGACGGCGACTGGGAACTGATCACCGCCGGCCAGCGTGTACAGATCATCAAGAAGGATCCACAGAAGGGCGGCATCCTCCAGTTCGGTACTGAAGTGATCGCCGGCCGCGACGGCTCCATCGGCGCCCTCCTGGGTGCCTCGCCCGGAGCCTCCACCGCTGTTCCCATCATGATCGAACTGCTGCAGAAGACGTTCCCCAAGAACTTCAAGGGCTGGCAGGGCAAGCTCAAGGAAATGATGCCCGGCTACGGCGTCAAGCTTGACGAGAACCCGGAGCTCGCCGCCGAACTCGAGCTGGCCACGGCGTCCTCGCTGCAGCTGGAAGGCGTTTCCGCCGGCCGCTGACCCCAGGTCAGCGCCGGCACCGCAGGGTCCGTTCCCGTTCCCCAACCCACAGGAGACCATGCGATGTTCCGGCTGGCGCACCTTTCACTTGCAAACCGGGCCCTGATCGCACTGATCACCGTTTTCGCCTCCGTCTTCGGCGTGCTGACCATGACGTCGCTGAAGCAGGAACTCATTCCATCAATTGAGTTCCCGCAGATCACGGTCCTGACGGCCATGCCCGGGGCCTCGCCGGAGGTGGTGGACAAGCAGGTAAGCGGCCCGCTGGAAACCGCCCTGAACGGGGTGGAGGGCCTGGAATCAACATCCTCCACCTCCCGCAATGGTGTGTCCCAGATAAGCCTGGTGTTTACGTACGGGTCGAACCTGGACCGGGCCCGGAACCAGATCGACAGGGCCATCTCCAACGCCAAGCGGTCCCTGCCGGACGATGTCCAGCCCCAGGCCATTGCGGGCAGCATCAGCGACTTCCCCATCGTGTTCCTGGCCGTCTCCTCGGACAAGTCCCTGAGCGAGCTCAACGCCGACCTGCTGCGGCTGAGCGTACCCCGGCTGCAGAAGATCGACGGCGTCCGTGGCGCCGACGTGACCGGCGGCGCCACCCAACACATCGAAATCCTGCCCCGGCAGGATGACCTGGCCGCTGCGGGCGCGGGAATCACCGCCATCCGGGACGCCCTGGCGAACAACGGGGCCCTGGTACCCGTGGGGACCGTCCAGGAGCAGGGCAAGACCCTGTCCCTGCAGATCGGCAGCCCGGTGGATTCCCTGGACGCCATCAAGGCGCTGCCGCTCTCCGGCGCCAAGGGTGCTGCCACCATCGGTACGGTGGCGGACGTGTCCTTGAAGGATGACGAGCGCACCTCCATCACCCGGACCAACGGTGCCGAAACCCTTGCCGTCTCCGTCACCAAAAAACCCGAGGGCGACACTGTGGGCATCTCCCACGCTGTCCGCGACACCCTGGCGGACCTTGAGGCCGAACTGGGCTCAAATGCCAAGTTCACGCCTGTGTTTGACCAGGCGCCCTTCATCGAAAAGTCCATCAAAGACCTCACCACCGAAGGCCTGCTGGGCCTGGGGTTCGCGGTGGCTGTCATCCTGGTGTTCCTGATGTCGGCACGCTCCACCCTGGTGACTGCGGTGTCCATCCCGCTCTCGCTACTCATCACCTTCATTGGCCTGTCGGCCACCGGCTACTCCCTGAACATCCTGACCCTTGGCGCCCTCACCATTGCCATCGGCCGGGTGGTGGATGACTCCATCGTGGTGATCGAGAACATCAAACGTCACCTGAGCTACGGCGAGGAAAAGGTCACGGCGATCCTGACCGCCATCCGGGAAGTGGCCGGGGCCATCACCGCCTCAACCCTGACCACAGTGGCGGTGTTCCTGCCCATCGCCTTTGTGGGTGAGCTCGCCGGCGAGCTGTTCCGGCCCTTCGCCCTGACGGTCACCATGGCGCTGCTGGCTTCCCTGCTGGTGTCCCTGACCATTGTCCCCGTCCTGGCTTACTGGTTCCTGAAGAATCCAGGCGCCGCTGCCGTGGGTGCCGTGGCCGGCTCACCAACGGCCCGTACACAGGCAGCCGAGGCACGCGGCAAGGCGCTGGAGAGCGAACAGCGCAGCAGGCTCCAACGCGGCTACCTTCCCATCCTGAACAAAACCCAGAAACACCCCGTCATCACGCTGGTGGCGGCCGTCCTGGTCCTGGGCGCCACCGGCGCCATGACGCCACTGCTGGCCACCAACCTGTTGGGCAACTCCGGCCAGAACAGCCTCACTGTCCGGCAGGTGCTTCCCGCCGGCACCAGCCTGGCGGAAACCAGTGCGGCGGCCATCCGGCTGGAGACGGTCCTCCGGGGCATCGACGGCATCAAGGATGTCCAGGTCACTTCCGGCAACGCCACCGCCGGTTTTGCCGCCCTGACCTCCAGCGGGTCGTCCAATTCCACCTTCACGGTGGTCACCGACGAGAAAGCCGACCAGGAGCTGCTGCAGGAGACGGTCCGCTCCGAACTCACACAGGTCCCCGATTCCGGCAAGGTCTCCGTGGGCACCCAGCAGGGCGGGTTTGGCACGTCCTCCACCGTGGACATCACCCTCAAGGCCGCCACCACGGCGGACCTGCAGGCCGCCAGCGACGCGATGGTGGCGGCAATGACGGGTGTGCCGGGAACCAGCGAAGTGGCAACCAACCTTGCGGCCAGCCAGCCGGTGGTGCAGGTGAAGGTTGACCGCGCCAAAACCGTTGCAGCCGGACTGAACGAGGAACAGGTGGCCGGCGTCCTCGCCGCTACCATCAGCCCCGTCCCCGCCGGCGAGGTGCGGATCGACACCAACGATTTCCCGGTCCGGATCGGCCAGGGCACCAAGTTCACCAGCATCGATGCCGTCCGGAACATTCCCCTGCCGGCGGGCCCCGGAACGGTGACCCTGGGCAGCGTGGCAGCCGTGGAGCAGGTGGACGTGCCGGTTTCCATCACCGCCAGCAACGGGCAGCGGACCGCGCGGGTGTCCGTGACGCCGTCGGGATCCAACCTTGGTGCCGTGAATACCGAAGTCCAGGCCCGCCTGGCCGATGTGCAGCTTCCCGCCGGGGTGACTGCCGAAATCGGCGGGGCCACCACCCAGCAGGCCGAATCATTCCAGCAGCTGGGGCTGGCACTGCTCGCCGCGATCGCCATTGTGTACGTGATCATGGTGGCCACGTTCAAGTCGCTGATCCAGCCGCTGATCCTGCTGGTCTCCGTTCCGTTTGCCGCCACCGGCGCCGTGGCGCTGCTGCTCCTGACGGGGGTCCCGCTGGGGTTGCCGTCGCTGATCGGCATGCTGATGCTGGTGGGCATTGTGGTGACCAATGCGATTGTCCTGATCGACCTGATCAACCAATACCGCCAGCCACGCGACGGCCGGCCCGGAATGAGCGTGGCCGATGCCATCACGCACGGTGCCCGGCAGCGGCTGCGGCCCATCCTGATGACGGCCCTGGCTACCGTCTTTGCGCTCACGCCCATGGCCGTGGGGCTCACCGGCGGCGGCGGCTTCATCTCGCAGCCCCTTGCCGTGGTGGTGATTGGCGGGCTCATCTCCTCCACCGCGCTGACCCTCGTCCTTGTCCCGGTGCTGTACCGGCTGGTGGAAGGCCGCCGGGAACGGAAACAGTTACTGAAGGACCTCCGCCAGCGGCCGGACTACCGGGCGGGCGCCCGTGTGGACAATGAATTCAATGACTGGACCACCGGTATGGTGCCCAAGGTCAGCGGCCGCCGGGCCGCCCCCGGCAGCCCCGAATAGCGGCGGGAACCAAGCAGGCCCACACCGGAGATCCGGTGCGGGCCTGTTGCGTTAACCCCTGGCTGCCACGCGGCGGGACAGGGAATATTCCGGACGGCATCGCGTTACAGAGGGTGATAGATGCAAATGCATCTATCTTGGACTACACTGGAACCAAGCCAGCAAGACCAGGATCGGAAAGGCACATCATGCAAATCGGTGTATTCAGCGTCAGCGACATCACCCCGGACCCCGTCACGGGCCGGGTCCCCACCGAAAACGAACGCATCAAGGCCTCGGTGGCCATCGCCAAAAAAGTCGAGGAAATCGGCATGGATGTCTACGCCATCGGCGAGCACCACAACCGGCCGTTCTTCTCCTCCTCCCCCACCACCACGCTGGCCTTCATCGCCGCCCAGACGGAGCGGATTACGCTCTCCACAGCCACCACGCTGATCACCACGAATGATCCCGTCAAGATCGCCGAGGACTTCGCGATGCTCCAGCACCTCGCGGATGGCCGCGTGGACCTGGTTCTGGGCCGCGGCAACACCGCTCCCGTGTACCCCTGGTTCGGCAAGAACATCCAGGACGGGGTGGAGCTGGCCATTGAGAACTACAGCCTGCTGCGCAAGCTGTGGGACGAGGACACCGTGAACTGGTCCGGGAAGTTCCGCACCCCGCTGCAGAACTTCACTTCCACGCCCCGGCCCCTGGACGGAGTGGCACCGTTTGTGTGGCACGGCTCCATCCGCACGCCGCAGATCGCCGAGGTGGCCGCGTACTACGGTGACGGGTTCTTCGCCAACAACATCTTCTGGCCAAAAGAGCACTACCAGCAGCTGATCAGCCTGTACCGGGAACGCTACGAGCACTACGGCCATGGCACTGCGGACCAGGCGATCGTGGGCCTGGGTGGCCAGTTCTTTATGCGGAAGAACTCCCAGGACGCTGTCAAGGAGTTCCGCCCCTACTTCGACAACGCCCCGGTCTACGGCCACGGCCCGTCGCTGGAGGACTTCACCTCGCAGACTCCGCTGACGGTGGGCAGCCCGCAGGAGGTCATCGAGAAGACGCTTACCTTCCGTGAGTACTTCGGCGACTACCAGCGCCAGCTGTTCCTGATCGACCACGCCGGCCTGCCCCTGAAGACGGTCCTGGAGCAGCTGGACCTGTTCGGTGAGGAAGTCCTTCCCGTCCTGCGCAAGGAATACGCCGACAAGAAGCCCGCCCACGTCCCCGAGCCGCCCACCCACGCCAACCGCGTGGATGCGCAGCTTGCCAAGGACGCGGCCAAAACCACCGCGGACGCATAATGTCCAGCGGAAAGCCGGAATCGCCGGTCCGTCTCGCTGCGGAAACCTGGGAGTCGTTGTTCAGGGCCCAGGTGGCGGTGATGCGGAAACTGCAGCAGGGACCGGCTTTCCGCCAGCTCGCGCTGAACGAGTACGATGTGCTGTTCACGCTGTCCCGCTGCCCCTCCGGCTGGCTGCGGCTCAACGAACTCAACGACAATGTCCTCTTGAGCCAGTCAAGCCTCAGCCGGCTGGTGGAGCGGCTTCAAAAGCGGGGGCTGGTGGATCGGATGCCCGCCCCGGAGGACGGCCGCGGCGTCCTGCTGAGGTTGACTGATGCCGGCAGGGAACTGCAGAAGGAGATCGGCCGCGAACACGTCCGGGACATCTCCGCGCTGGTGACTCCGGCGCTGACCCCCGCGGAGCAGAAAGAACTGGCACGGCTGACGGACAAGCTCCGCAGCTCACTGGGCCAGCTGCCACCGCACTAGCCCAGGACCTGCAGGCGGTCCGGGTCCTCCACCGGCAGGACGCCGTTGACCACGGCCGTGACCTGCATCCTGCTCAGCGTCAGGCTGCCGCCGATGGTGGACAGGAAGGCGGTGTCTGCGGAGTCCCGGCCGGCAGTGATCCGGAGCATTGACTCCCGCGGGGCCAGTCCGGTGGGATCAATCACGTGCCAGGCCCCGGCCACAAAGGCCTCGGCAACGGCATGGAAGTCCATGGGGTACAGGCCGGGCGCGTAGACAGCGGCAAGCCGGGCCGGGATGTCCTTGGACCGCAGCAGCGCTATGGCCAGGTGCGCGAAGTCCCGGCATACGCCGCGGCGGCTGAGGAGGGTCTCCACCGCGCCGTCCGTTCCGCGCGAGGAGCCGCTGAGGTAGCGCAGTTCCCCGTGCACCCAGTTGCGGACGGCCGTCAGCAGGGCGCCGTCCCGCAACTGGCCAAACTCCGCGTAGGCGGTGGGCAGGAGCCGGTCCGACTCCGCGTAGCGGCTGGGCCTGACGTAACGGATGCGGTCCGCGAGGGTTGCCTCTTCCGGCTGCGCCCGGCCGGACACCGTGGCCGAATAGTGCACGGTGACCTCTGCCGGGTCGGTGAACTCCATGTAGTGGAGCCGCCCGCCGTGGTGGTCCGCCACCTCGGTCAGTGGCACCTCCCCGCCGCCGCTGCTCACGGACAGCGATTCGGCGAAGGATGAGTACCCATCGTTGCGGGCCGCAGCGACGGCCATGGCTACTTTGGTGTTGGCGGCGGTTTTGAAAACCAGGTGTGCTGTAACAGTACGTTCCATGTCGCTTCCGGGGGTGTTGGCAGGAGGTGAACGGGGTCCCGGCACACGGGCTGCGGGACTAGGGTGAAACCTTCAGAGACATTAGCATCCGCTGGACGTTGGCGAATTCAGTCCCCTCATTGGCGTAGGCGGCGGCCTGCGCCAACGTATCGAAGGCCTTGGCCGGGGCCACCAACTCATCCGTTGCATAGGCCTTCAGCGCCGGCACATCGCCGAACGAGTAGTCGCCTATCGCCGCGGGCCCCCGCACCGTGTTCCGCAGTTCACAGGCCAGGTTGCCCGCTCCACCCACCACGTTGGTGATGCCGTAGGAACCGAAATACCGGTAGCCCTGGATCACCCGGAACACCACGCGTGGCGGGATGGTGGCCTCACCGGACAGGGCCGGCAGGTCCACCGGCACGCTGCTGATCACGGTGTACGGTTTCCGGGATCCTTCAGGGCAGTCAACGGCCGACGCCGGCAGTCCGGTCTGCAGGGCGGCCATAAAGGTGCCGTCGGGCTTCTTCACCTCGATTTTCAGGGCGCCCGGCAGCGTCCCCGCTGCCGGCGACACGGACTGGGCGATCCAATCCTGCGGCAGGTCGAAGCTGACTTTCCGGCCGGCGTCGGCAAATGTCTTCCATACCGCAGCGGTGGCCACCGGCCGGGCAGTGTCCGTGGCTGAGGGGCTTGCTGATGCCGCCTCCGTTCCTTCCGGTGACGCGGTGCCATCCGGCGATGCAGTGCCCTGCGTTACGGCAGTGTCTTCCGGCTGGGCAGTCCAGGCCGGTGCCGGGGCCGACGGGGCGGAACACCCAGCCAGCACGGCGGCGGCAACTGCCGTCGCGAGCATTGTCCTTGCAGCCGGCGCGCGCTTCATGCGCCCCAGCCTAGTCCGCGGGGTGACCCGACGGCGTGTAGGCGAGCCACGGCTTGCCGGTGCCGCAGGCCCGGACGGCGGACACCTGCCGGGCGTGTCGCCGTCGGACGTCTTCAGCCGTCCCTGGCACTAGGCTGTTTGGTATGGCGGAAGACCAGCACAGCGCACCCGAGGAATCACTGGCGGACATCTCCGCCCTGGACATTGCCGACTGGCGGCTGCGGACGTATTCCCTGTACGACAATGTCCGCCGGATTTCTGCGGACAACCCGGCCGAAGCCCACTCGTACTGGCGCCACCAGCGCGACCTGATGTTTGCCACCCATCCGGCCTCGGCACTGACCAAAGCCGACAAATCAAACTTTTCGGGCCTGCGGACCGCTGACTACGACCCCATCTACCGGTTCCATGTGCCGCTCACCAAAGAAGGCGCCGGCCGGGAGATGACTGTTGAGACGGGTACCGACGGGACGGTCCATTTTGTCCGGCTGGGCACGTTCGACCTGCCGGAAATGGGCCAGCTGGCCGTTTGGAAGCTGCAGGGTTACGGCGGCGGAATTTTTGTCCCGTTCCGGGACGCCACCGCCGGCCAGCCCGGCGGCAGCTACGGGGCCGGCCGGTACCTGCTGGACACCATCAAGGGCGCCTTCCACGGCGTCAGCGGCTCCGGACCGGACGCCGAGTTCGTACTCGACTTCAACTTTGCGTACAACCCGTCGTGCGCCTACAACGAGGCTTGGGCGTGCCCGCTGGCCGGCCCCTCCAACCGGCTGGCCGTGGACATCCCTGTGGGCGAGCTGTACTGAGCCCATGACCACCATCCCGCGCCGCCTTGCCCGCGTACGCCCCACTGACCCTGCAACGGCCGCGGAACAATTTTTTGTGGCCAGCGCGGCCACCGGAACCGGGACCGATGGGGACTGGACAGACCGGGACGGGACCTGGACGGTCATCGGGACGCCCTTTCCAGGCTCGGCGGCCAACGCATCAAGCCCGTGGCGCGACAGCTGGCAGCTGGGGGCAACCGTGGCGCGGGACGCATTTACTTTCCTGGCCCCCAGCGCGCCGGCCAACGTGCTGGGCATGGCCCACAACACGGGACCGGCCGGACGGGCGCAGCCGCCCCAGGCCTTCCACAAAGCAGCCACGAGCGTGGTGGGGCCAGGTGTTGCGATCGAACTGGCGCCCGGGATGCGCCAGGTGGAACCGGAAGCCGAGCTGGCAGTGGTCATCGGCACCACATCCCGCGGCCTGACGCTGGCTACCGCCCGTGCTGCAGTCCTGGGGTTTACCATCGCCAACGACGTCACCTGCCGGGACCTGCAGAAATCCGACGCGCTGTGGATCAGTGCCAAAAGCCAGGACACCTTCACGCCCGCCGGGCCATGGATCACCACCGGCCTTGACGAGGCCGACCTGGCCGTGGGCGTAGTCCTCAACGGGAAGGCGCTGGAAACCGCCAGCACGGCGGACCTCGGCTGGAAAGTGGACGAAATCCTGGTGTACCTGACCGCGTTCATGACGCTCCACCCCGGCGACCTGGTCCTCACCGGGTTTCCGGCCGAGTGCCGTCCCCTGTCCCCCGGCGACACCGTCGCGTGCCGGGTGGAGGGCATCGGCGAGCTGGTCAACCCGGTGACAGCATCGGCGTGGCCCGGCCCCGTGCCGCAGTAACCCGCATGGTCCGGTCAGGCATGGTTCGGGGGCTGCCGGAACATATGTCAGGCTTAACGGATGGATTCGACCACTGCGCCTGCGGAAACAACGACGCAGCAGCCTACCCGGAGCTTTCCAGCAACCCGGCACTACCGGGGCCTCCTCCGCTTCCCGGTGGTCCGCCAGCTGATCCGCTTCTCCGGCGTTGGCGTCCTGTGCACCGCGGCGTCGCTGGCCCTGTACGCGCTGCTGCGGCCCTGGCTGGGTCCGCAGCTGGCCAATGCGGTGGCCCTGGTGCTGACGTCGCTGCTGAACACCGCCCTGAACAGGCGCCTGACCTTCAAGATTGAAGGCGGCAAGCGCAGGATCCGGGACCACCTGAACGGGCTGGTGGTCATTGTTGTGGCGCTGGTCATCACGGGTGGGAGCCTCGGCGTCCTGCACTGGCTGAATCCGGCTGCCACGGTGGGCGATGAGCTCCTCACCACCACACTCTCAGGGTTCCTGGCCACCGCCGTCCGGTTCACGCTCCTGCGGCACTGGATTTTCCGGCGGGCGCGGCACCGCTAGCGGCGTGCCGGCCCCAGCCGGAAAATCCGCGGTCAGGCCGAACCGAGGCTCCTGACCCCGGCCACAGCCCGGGCCACGGCCTCCGCTGCGGTCGCCAGGTCGCCAGCGCTGACGGTGGCGTCGAAGCTGAACCGCACCGCGGTCTGTGCCACCGCGGCCGGGAAACCCATGGCGGTGAGCACCGGCGACGGCGCGTCGGAACCAGCAGCGCACGCGGAACCGCTGGAACACACCACCCCCTGGCGTTCCAGGTCCAGCAGGACCGATTCGCCGCTGGTCCCGGGGAAGCAGAACGACGCCACCGATGGCAGCCGCTCCGAGGAATGTCCGGTGCGGACTGCGCCAGGCACCCCCGCGAGTACAGCGGCAATGAACCCGTCCCGCAGGTCCGCCACGTGGCCGGACCGCTCCGGCTGTCCTGCCTTCGCCATTGTCAGGGCGGTGGCCAGGCCCACGGCGGACGCCACGTTCTCGGTCCCGGACCGGCGGCCCCGTTCCTGGCCGCCGCCGTGGAGAAGGGGTTCCAGCCGGGTCCGGCTCCGCACAAAAAGTACGCCGCAGCCTTTGGGGGCGCCAAGCTTGTGGCCGGAAATGCTCATGGCATCAACGCCCAGGGCCTTGGTGTCCAGCGGCAGCCACCCCGCGGCCTGGACGGCGTCGGTGTGGAAGGGGATGTCCAGCCCGTGCGCCAGCGCAGCCAGTGCCGCCACCGGCTGGACAGTACCCACCTCGTTGTTGGCGTACATCACGCTGGCCACAGCGGTCCCGGGATGGAGGCAGCCCGCAAAGGCTTCCGGGGTCACCAGCCCGGTTCCGTCCACGGGCGCCACGTCAACGGTGAATCCATGGAACCGCTCAAGGTACCGGGCGGACTCTTCGACGGCCGGGTGTTCGATGGCGCTGATCAGGATCCGTTTAAGCCGTGGGTCCGCGGCCTGCCTGGCCAGGGCGATCCCCTTGATGGCCAGGTTGTCCGCCTCGGTCCCGCCGGAGGTGAACGTCAGCTCCCCTGGACGGCAGCCCAGTGCGCTGGCCACCGAAGCCCTGGCGCCGGCCAAAGCGGCAGCTGCTGATTCGCCGAGCGAGTGGTGGCTGGACGGGTTGCCGAACTCGCCGGTCAGGTAGGGCCACATGGCCTCCAGCACTTCCCGCCGGACCGGTGTGGTGGCTGCGGCGTCGAGGAAAATCAAAGCCCGTTCACCCCGCGGTCAGTTCAATGTCCAGGCCAAGGTCCAGGGCCGCCACCGTGTGGGTCAGGGCGCCGATGGAGATGACGTCCACACCGGTGGCGGCGATGTCCGCTACGGTGGCCAGGTTCACGTTGCCGCTGGCTTCAACACGGGCCCGGCCGGCCACCAGCGTCACGCCTGCGTGCAGATCCTCCACCGTGAAGTTATCCAGCATGATGGTGTCCACCCCGGCCGCAAGTACGGGATCGATCTGGTCCATGCTGTCCACCTCCACCTCGAAGTGGGTGGTGTGCCCCAGCTGCGCTCTGGCCGCCAACAGCAGGCCGGTGAGCCGGGCGGGGTCTCCCCCGGTCATCACGGCCAGGTGGTTGTCCTTGGCGAGCACTGCATCGGAGAGGCTGTACCGATGGTTGGCCCCGCCGCCGCACCTCACCGCATGGCGTTCGAGGATCCGCAGTCCGGGCGTGGTTTTGCGGGTGTCTGTGATCCGGGCGGAAGTCCCCTCCACAAGGCGAACGAACTCCGCGGTTTTGGTGGCGATCGCGGACATCCGCTGGACCAGGTTGAGGGCCACCCGTTCGGCCAGCAGCACCGAGCGGGCCCGTCCGCTGACCCGCGCGAGGTGCGTTCCGGCGTCGAACGTTTCCCCATCCTGCACCAGGAGCTGCACCTGGGTATCCGGATCAACCAGCAGCATGGCGTCGCGGAACACCGTGGCGCCGCTGAACACCCCGGGCACCCGGGCGTTCAGGACGGCCGTGGCGCGGGCGCCGGCGGGAATGAGCAGCTGGGAGGTGATGTCGCCGGCGGGGGCGTCCTCGGCGAAGGCGCGCTCCAGGATGTCGCGGACGGGGGCCTGCGGGAGGGTGGCTGTTGAATCAGTCATGGACAAGGCTCGCTTTCGGGCGCCGGCTGACGGCGGTGGGGGAATGGTCGACGTCGGTGCTGTCGCTGCGGTAGTGCGCGCCCACCGAGGCGCGCCGCGAGATGGCGCCGGCCACCAGGAGTTGCGCCGCCAGCAGCAGGTTGGCGTCCTCGTGGCTGCGGGGATCAGCGTCCGCGGGGACTTTCAGGGGTTGCACCGCAGCGGCCCAGGCGGCCAGGAGCGTGCCTGCCTCAGCCAGCAGCTGTCCGTTCCGCAACACGCCGGCTTTGGCGGTCATCAGCCGCCGCAGCGCTTCCCGGGAAAACGGCTCGCCTGCAGCTGCCTGCGGGCCGGGCGACGCCTTGGCGGGTGTGCCAAAGGCCTGCGCCGAAGGAATGGTCCCCGCCGGCGCCCAGGCCGGGCCGGGTGAGAGGAAGGATTCGACGGCGCGGCGGCCAAACACCAGCCCTTCCAGCAGGGAGTTGCTGGCCAGGCGGTTTGCGCCCTGGACGCCGGTGCAGGCAACTTCCCCGGCCGCGTAGAGCCCGGGAAGGCTGGTGCGGGCAGAGAGGTCCGTGGCCACGCCGCCCATCCAGTAGTGCGCGGCGGGCGCCACGGGGACCACGTCCCGGGTCCAGTCAATGCCGGCGTCGAGGGTTTTTTGGGTGAGCGTGGGAAACCGGCGGCGGAGGAACCCTGCGCCCTTGGCCGCTTCGATACCGCGGGCATCCAGGTAGATGTGGCCGTTGGGGTCGCCAAGTTTGGCCAGGTGCAGGGCGATGCTGCGCGAGACCACGTCGCGGGGTGCCAGCTCCGCGTCAGGGTGGTAGGCGCGCATAAAGCGGCGGCCGCTGCCGTCCACCAGGAGTGCGCCTTCGCCACGCACGGCTTCTGAAATGAGCAGCGGATCGCCGCTGCAGCCGGGCCCGCCCGCGCTGCCCGGCTGGACCAGGCAGGTGGGGTGGAACTGGAAGAACTCGAGGTCACTGACAGCTGCCCCGGCGCGGACGGCGAGCGCCAGGCCATCTGCGGTGGCCACGGCGGGGTTGGTGGTCTGGGCGAACAGCTGCCCTGCTCCCCCGGTGGCCAGCAGCACGGCGTCGGCGTCGAGGGTGGCCGGACGTCCGGCCTGGAGGTAGTCCACCCCTGTCACCTTGCCGCCTGCCTGGTGCAGCGCCGTGGCGTGGGCCCCGGCCAGGATGGTCAGCTGGCCCCCGGCTTCCCGGGCGAGGACTTCGCTGATCAGGGCGGCGGCCACCCTGGCTCCCGTGGCGTCTCCGCCGGCGTGCAGGATCCGCGGGGCACTGTGGGCAGCTTCAAGGCCAAGGGCCGGACCGCCGTCGGACCCTGGATCAAACTCGACGCCGTAGCGTGCCAGCCCGGCAATGTCCTGGCGTGCTTCGCGGCACATCACTTCCACGGCGGCCCGGTTGCAATGGCCGGCCCCCGCCTGCAGGGTATCGGCGATGTGCGCTGCCACCGTGTCGCCGGGAGCGGGATGGTCCAGGACGGCCGAGATGCCGCCCTGGGCGTACCAGGTGTTGCTTTGATCCAGCCGGCCCTTGGTCAGCAGCACCACCTCCGCGCCGGCATCGCCCGCCAGCAGTGCCGCGTAGAGCCCGGCGATGCCGCTGCCCAGGATGGCGAGCCGGCGGGTGGCCAGCGGCCGGGCAGAAGTGCGGGGCGGGCGCTGCATTATGGCCTGGCCGCGAGCATACGCTCAAGCGCGGTCCGGGCGTTGGCCTGGACGGCATCATCGACGGTGATCCGGTTGACCACGCGCCCTGCCACGAGTTCCTCCAGGACCCACGCGAGGTAGCCGGGGTGGATCCGGTACATCGTGGAGCAGGGGCAGATCACCGGGTCCAGGCAGAAAATGGTGTGCTGCGGGTATTCGGCGGCCAGCCGGTTCACCATGTTGATTTCCGTGCCGATCGCGAACGTGGTGGGTTCCGTGGCTGCGGCGATGGCCTTTTTGATGAAATCGGTGGAACCGGCGGAATCGGCGGCATCCACCACTTCCATGGGGCATTCCGGGTGCACAATGACCTGCACCCCGGGGAAGTCCTGCCGGGCCTTTTCAATCTGGCCCACGTTGAAGCGCTTGTGGACGGAGCAGAAACCGTGCCACAGGATGACCCGGGAATCCTGCAACGCCTCGCTGCTGTTGCCGCCCAGGTCCTTGTTCGGATTCCACATTGGCATTTGCTCCAGCGGCACGCCCAGGGCCTTGGCGGTGTTCCTGCCCAGGTGCTGGTCCGGGAAGAAGAGCACCCGCTGTCCACGCGCAAAAGCCCATTCGAGCACGGTCTTCGCGTTTGAGGACGTGCAGACGATGCCGCCGTGTTCGCCACAGAAGGCCTTCAGCGCTGCGGAGGAGTTCATGTAGGTGACGGGGATGACCGGGACCCGGCCGTCGGCGTCGGGCTCGGTGCCGAAGATTTCCGTGAGTTGTTCCCAGCATTCCTCCACCGACCCGGCGTCGGCCATGTCCGCCATGGAGCAGCCGGCGGCGAGGTTGGGCAGGATGACTGCCTGTTCGGGGGTGGAGAGGATGTCCGCTGTTTCGGCCATAAAATGCACCCCGCAGAAAATGATCGCTTCGGCATCGGGCCTGGTCAGGGCAGCGTTGGCCAGCTGGAAGGAATCGCCCACAAAGTCCGCGTACTGGATGACCTCGTCCCGCTGGTAGAAGTGGCCCAGGACCACGGCCCGGTTGCCCAGCGTGGCTTTCGCAGCGAGGATGCGGGTCGCCAGTTCGGCATCGGTGGCCTTTTTGTACTCCTCCGGCAGCTGGCCCTGGCGGGGCGTGGCGGCGGGTGCGGCGTCGGCGCTGGAGGCGCCGGGTCCGTAGGCGGGAATGCCGGCGAGGGCTTCGGCAAGGTCGTAGTCCCAGGGACCTTTGGCGAGGGCCGGGCTGCAGGTGCTGCGCTCTGCGGCGCCGCCCTTTTCAGCTTGTTCGCGCGTGATCAGCTGGATTGCTGTGTTGACGCTGGTCATGGTGTGCTCCTGTTGTCTGGGTCAAGGCCGGGCCGGCCGGTGAAGCGGTAAAGGCGTGGCGGGCGGTGCTTCCCGCCCTGGAGGAATTCCCCGGTTTCTTCGATTTCCGGGGTCGCCTTGAGTTGCCTGCGGAAGTTGCCGGGGTCCAGCTGGCGGTCCAGGACAGCCTCGTAGACTTCCCGGACCTGGGCCAGGGTGAAGTACTCCCCGAGCAGGTGGTAGGCCACTGAGCCGTAGGCGAGCTTGTTCCGCAGCCGCCAGAGCGCGTACTCCACGATGGCGTTGTGGTCGAAGGCCAGCGTGCCCAACCGGTCCGCCCGGAACCACCGGACGTTCTCGGATTCGTCGGTGAGCGCAGCTTCTGTGGGCTGCACCAGTGCCCAGTAGACGATCGAGACAACGCGCTGGGTGGGCGAGCGGTGAAGGCCACCGAAGGCGTACAGCTGCTCGAGGTAGCTGGGGGCCAACCCGGTGGTTTCCCGGAGGTTCCGCGCGGCCGCGTCCTGCAGGGAATCGACCTGGCTCAGCGGGCCGCCGGGAAGGGCCCACTGGTCCTTGTAGGGTTCCCGGATCCGGCGCACCAACGGCAGCCACAGCGTGGGCCGGCCGGAACTCTCGCTGGGTCGGAGCGCGAAGATCACCGTGGAAATGGCCAGTGCCGGCGGTGCCGCCTGGCGTTCGGAAACGTTTGCCGAGTTCGAATACATCGCTGCCACCGCCTCCTTCCGGAGCCACCTCATCAGTTAAAGTCACTTTGACTAGAACTAATTCTACGACTCCACGGCCCGAAACCGAAATGTTGCCGGCAGCAGTCCCGGCCGGTCATGCAGCAGCCACCACCGGGTTCAGGGTCCGGCCCGGGAAATCGGCGTCCGGCACAAGGACCGGGGAGGCGGGAGGCTTCGGGTGCCCGGCCGTTTCGCCGGACCTCTGTACCCATCGTTTCGCGCCGGCCAGTCCGCCCGGTACGGCCTGCACGGGCTCAGGCGGTAAATTCAAGTGGTCCCACGAGGATCCCCCCGAACCCAAGAAGGCAGCCCATGACGGAGAAGCACGCCCCGGCACATCCACAGCCCCAGCTGGGCCATAGCATGAAGCCCCGCCAGCTCACCATGATGGGACTGGGCAGTGCCATCGGCGCGGGCCTGTTCCTTGGCTCAGGTGCCGGCGTGCAAGCGGCCGGGCCGGCAGTGCTCATCTCGTACCTGGTGGCCGGCACCCTGATCATCCTGGTCATGTGGGCGCTGGGCGAAATGGCTGCCGCCAACCCCAACAGCGGCGCATTCTCGGTCTACGCCGAGCGTGCCATGGGAAAGACTGCCGGCGCCACCATCGGCTGGTTGTGGTGGCTGCAGCTGGTGGTGGTTATTGCCGCTGAAGCACTCGGCGCCGCCGGGCTGCTGTTTTCCGTGTGGCCGGTGGTTCCTGTCTGGGCGCTCGCACTCCTGTTTATGGTGGTGTTCACGGGCATCAACCTCGCCGGCGTCCGGAACTTCGGCGAGTTCGAGTTCTGGTTCGCCGTCCTCAAGGTGGCCGCCATCATCCTGTTCCTCGGCGTGGGCGCAGCCCTGCTCCTGGGTCTTCTCCCGGAGGTGGCCTCGCCGGGCCTGGCCAACCTCACCACCGACTTTGCCCCTGAGGGCCTGGGAGGTGTGGCCGCGGCACTGTTTGTGGTGATTTTTGCTTTCGGCGGGACCGAGATTGTGTCCGTTGCCGCCGCCGAAACCGAAGACCCGGAGCACAGCGTCGGCAAGGCCATCCGCACCGTGGTGTGGCGGATCCTGGTGTTCTACATCGGTTCCGTGCTGGTGATCGCTGCAGTCCTGCCCGCCACCTCCGAGGCCCTGGCCTCCCCGTTTGCGGGGGTCCTGGACGCCGCCCGGATCCCGGGGGCGGCCACCGCCATCACCCTGGTGGCCGTCGTCGCGCTCCTCTCGGCATTGAATGCCAACCTGTACGGCGCGTCCCGGATGGTGTACTCCCTCGCCGGCCGTGGGGAAGCACCCCGGTTCCTGGCCCGGCTGCGCGGCGCCGGGGTGCCCATGGCGGCCGTGGGCGTGTCGGTGACGTTTGGTTTCATCGCGACTGTCCTGGAGCTGCTGTTTCCGGAGCGGATCCTGCCGGCCCTGTTCCAACTGGTGGGCTCCACCTGCCTGGTGGTCTGGGGCAGCGCGCTGGTTTCGCAGCTGGTCCTGCGGCGCCGTGCGGACCGGGCCGGCACTCCCCTGCCCCTGCGGATGAAGGGCTTCCCGGGCCTGACCATCCTTGGCCTGGTCCTGCTGGCCGTGATCTTTGCTGTGGGGTTCAGCGCCGAGAGCAGCCGGGTGCAGCTCTTCGGCACGCTGACGCTGATCGCGGGGATCGCTGCGGCCTGCTGGCTGGCCGCCCGGCTCACCGGGGGCGCCCGCCAGCCCAACTGACTAGCAGTTGTTGTCGTTTTGGGGGTTCAAAACGACAACAACTGCGAGCTAGTTGGGCGGGGCGGGTGCCAGCTTGCCCGGTTGAAGTCCCTCGCAGCCCTGGCGGTTGAAACCGGTAAATCCGCTGTTGAGCTGCCAAGTCCGCAGCCGGGTAAAGTGGTGCGTACCTTCGGCGGGGCAGGCGGAGGAGGCTCCGAAGCGCAGGGTCCGCCTGAGCGCCGTACTTGATGAGGACTGAAACCATGAGCGGCAGGCACACCGGCAACCAGCACAACCACACGGTAGAGGGCACCGACCCGCAACTTTTTGTCGCTGTCCACGATCCGGCATCGGACGCCGGCCTCAGGCCCGTCCTGCTGATCCACGGTTTCTCGTCCTCCAGCAAGCTGAACTGGGAAGACACCGGTTGGGTGGCTGCGCTGCTGGATGCGGGCCGCCGGGTCATCACCGTGGACCTGCCGGGCCACGGCCGCAGCGGCGCCCCGGAAGACCGAGATTCCTACTCCCCCAGCAGGATCCGCGCGGACCTGCTGCAGGCAGCGTTCGACGCCGGGGCCCGCCCCCTGCAGGACGGGAATCCTTCCAGCGGGCTGGACGTGGTGGGGTATTCGCTGGGCTCCCGGCTCGCCTGGGAATTCGGCGCCACCCAGCCCGAACTGGTGCACCGACTGGTGCTGGGCGGGCCCAACATGGCCGACCCACTGGCGGAATTCGACCTGGTGGCCGCCCAGGACTTCCTGGCCGACGGCACCCCGATCGCGGATGAGTCCACCGCCAGGCTGCTCCGGATGGCGCAGCTGCTGCCGAGCAACAACATCTTCGCCCTGCTGACCCTGGTGGAAGCCATCAAGGATGAGCCCTACGACCCCACCGAAGCCGTGCCGCACGTCCCCTTGCTCCTGGTGGCCGGCGAACAGGACGAACGGCTCGGCAGCCTGGCCGGGCTGGCCGATTTGGCCGCCAAGGCCGGAACCAGCGCCGAGCAGCTGATCCTCCCCGGCAGGAACCACACCAACGCCGTGACCAGCCGGGCCTTCAAGCAGGCGGCCATCGCGTTCCTGGCCGGATAGCCGCCGGCCGCACACGGGCGCGCGTCCCGGCGGTAGGCTGGGTCCGACGTGGCAAAAGGGCCGGAAGGGACACATGGGAACGCGCTTTGAGGACCGCACCGACGCCGGCCGGCAGCTGGCGTCGGTCCTGACCCAATTCAGGGAACGGCCGGACACCGTGGTGCTGGGCCTGGCCCGCGGCGGGATCCCCGTGGCCGCTGCCGCCGCCCAGGCCCTGTTCCTGCCGTTAGGCGCTGTCCTGGTCCGGAAACTGGGCATCCCGGGGCATCCGGAAACCGCCTACGGGGCGCTGGCCCGCTCCGGCGGACGCACCGTCCGGCTCCTCAACCGGCCGCTGCTGGACCGTGTGCTGGCCCATGGGGTCGGCCGGGAGCAGCTGGAAGCCGTGGAGGCCCAGGAACGCGCCGAACTGCACAGGCGTGCGGCCCGGTACCCGGAATACAGCCTGGACCTGGCGGGAAAAACGGTGCTGCTGGTGGACGACGGGCTGGCTACGGGAGCCACCATGCGTGCTGCCGTCGAGGCGGTCCGGGCCGGCAACGCGGCAGCCGTGGTGGCGGCGGCGCCCGTGGGGTCCGTGGAGGCGGAGACGTCCCTGGAACGGGTCTGCGACGCCGTGCTGTGCCTGCACCTGCCCGGCAAGTTCCGCGCCGTGGGCAGCTTCTACCGGAATTTCGGCCAACTGACGGACGCGGACGCGCTCGGTTTCCTGGCAGCGGCTGCCGATTAACGTCCGACGGCGGGCCGGACCGCCGTGGTCCGGCCCGCCGTCGGGCGCGTGGAAAGGTTCCTAGTGGTGGCCGCCGCTGACGCCCAGTGGGTTGCCCTTGGTCTCCTTGGCGAGCACCACACCAACCACAGAGATGACACAAAGCACCATGATGTAGATGCCGATGGAGCCGGTCCACCCGGTGCTTTGCAGCAGGAATTCGGCGATGGTGGCCGCAAAGGCGCCGCCGAGGATGGCGCCGAAGGCATAGCCGATGGAGATGCCGGAGTACCGGACGTTAGCGGGGAACATCTCGGCATACATGGCCGACATGGGCCCGTAGGAGAGGCCCAGTCCGATGGTGAGGACAAACAGGGCAAGCCCGTAAAGCCAGATGTTTTTGGTGTCGATCAGGGCGAACATGGGGATCATCCACACAAAGATGATCGCGTACCCGGTCACGAACGTCTTCACCCGGCCGATCCGGTCCGAAAGCCAGCCGCCCACCAGCGTGAAGATCAACCAGCCAAAGGACGCCAGCGTGGTGGCCAGCAGGATCTGCGGGGTGGGCATCTTCAGGATGCGGGTGGCGTAGGAGATGAAGAACGCGATCAACAGGTAGCCGGCGGCGTTGTTGCCGATGAAGATCAGCGTGGAGTACAGGACCGGCTTTTTGTGGTTGCGGACCAGCTCGCCCAGGGGCGCCTTGCTTTCCTTCTTCCGCAGGGCCATTTCCTGGAAGACCGGGCTTTCGGCCACGGCGCGGCGGATGAGGTAGCCCACCACAATCAGGACGATGGAGAGCAGGAACGGCAGCCGCCAGCCCCAGGCCGCGAAGTCCTCCTTGGACATTCCGGTGTTGAGAAAGTAGAGCAACCCGGTGGCCAGGATCATGCCTACCGGCACGCCGATCTGGGGGTAGGCGCCGAAGAGGCCGCGCTTATTCAGGGGTGCGTGTTCCACGGCCATCAGTGCGGCACCGCCCCACTCGCCACCGGCCGAGAAGCCCTGGACAACACGGAGCAGGATGAGCAGGACCGGGGCCCAGGCGCCGATCTGGGCGTAGGTGGGCAGCATACCGATCAGGGCAGTGGCGGCCCCCATCATCACCAGCGTGAAGACCAGCATGGCCTTGCGGCCCAGGCGGTCCCCGAGGTGGCCCGCCACCACGGCGCCGAGCGGCCGGAACAGGAAGCTGATGCCGATCAGGGCGAAGGAGAGGATCTGGGCCAGGCCCGGGTTTGATTCGTTCAGCGGTGCCAGGAAGAGCGGGGACAGCAGCGTCGCCGTCAGCTGGGCAAAGATAAAGAAGTCGTACCACTCGATGGTGGTGCCCACCAGGGTGCCGGCGAGGACTTTGCGTTCTTCGTACCTGCTGCTGGGGCCGGTAAGGGTGTCCACCTGGGAAGGTGTGGTCATTGAAACTCCATTGTTTATTCGGCGGGGATGCCACCGGACGCCTTCATAATTACCGACAGAACGGTCAGTTAGTAAGCAGGGTACTACGAAAATGTGAGTCAGGACACGCAAAGCGGCAAAATTCAACGTTGTTTGGGTGCAGGGACCCTGGCGGGTGGCGTGCCGGCGCCAGCCTGATGGCGAGGTGGCGCAGGCGCCGCCGGGCCGGTCCCCTGGGATCGTGGCGGCCTAGGATGGATGCCATGACTTCCTCCGCTGCAGCACCGGCCGGAGCGGCACCGGCCGCGGCACCCCCGTCGCAGACCCTCTCGCGCGGCATCCGTGCCCTGGAGATCCTGGCTGCCGCCCCCGGCCCCCTGACCATTGCGGAACTGGCGGACGCCATGGCCGTGCACCGCTCCGTGGCGTACCGCATCCTGCGCACCCTCGAGGACCACTCACTGCTGGAGCGGGACAACGCCGGCAAGCTGATGCCGGGACCGGGACTCGCCGTCCTGGCCCGCGGGGTGTCAAGGAACCTGCAGGCAGCAGCAATGCCGGAGCTGACCCACCTCGCCAACACCCTGGACATGACGGCGTTTGTGGCGCTGTGGGACCACCATGACTGCATCACGCTGGTCACGGTGGAGCCCCGGCACGCCGGCGCAACAGTGGCCCAGCACCCCGGAAGCCGGCATCCCATCAATGCCGGCGCGCCGGGCATCGCCATCCAGTCCGCCCTGACCGAAGCCGAATGGGAGCGCCTGGGAACCGGGATCGCCTACCGGCCGGAAGCCGCAGAGGCCCGGCGGCAGGGGTACTCCGCCAGCCATGACGAGGTCATTCCCGGCGTGTCATCACTGGCGGCACCGGTCCGGGTGCCCGGCGGCAGGCCGGCCGCACTCGCCGTGGTTTACATCCGGTCCGCGCACGGCCCTGCAGTTGTAGGCGAAGCGCTCGCGGCCAGTGCGGCCCGGATCGAGGCCCTGCTGGCGTGACCGGGTAGAGCCGGTCCAGGCTGCACCCGGTCAGGATGCCAACCGCTGCGGCGCGCCGCGGCCGTCGAGTTGGGCGGTGCCACCGGCGGGTGGATTGATCCCGGCCCAAACCTCGTCCAGCGAAAGGCCCAGCACGTCAGCGATCGCGGCGATGGTGGGAAAAGCAGGCGTGGCAACCCGGCCGGTCTCGATTTTGCGGAGCGTTTCCGGTGAAACCCGTGCTGCGAGGGCCGTTTCCAACATGGAACGCTGTCCGCGGGCTCGGCGGAGGAGGGCGCCGAGGCGTTCTCCGCGCTCGACTTCTTCGGGTGTGAGGGGCAACCTGACCATGGCACCAACTATAGTACCGGGATAATATGGCCGGTATAGTTATTGGAAAATGATGCCTGGAGGCGCTGCATGATCGAAATCCTGAACCCCGCCGAGCTGACCCGTGCAAAGGTCACCGGGACCCTGGTGGCAGACATCCTGCACACCCTCAAGGCCCGCAGCACGGTGGGCACCAACCTGCTGGACATCGACAGGTGGGCCAAGGCCATGATCCTCGAGGCCGGGGCCACGTCCTGTTACGTGGACTATGCTCCCTCGTTTGGCCGCGGGCCCTTTGGGCACTACATCTGCACTGCCGTGAACGACGCCGTGCTGCACGGGTTGCCTCACAATTACACCCTTGCCGACGGCGATCTGCTGACCCTTGACCTGGCTGTCATCAAGGATGGGGTCGCGGCTGATTCCGCCATCACCTTCCTGGTGGGCGCGGCCCGCCCGGCAGCCAGCGTTGCCATGATCAACGCCACGGAGCGCGCCCTGGCAGCCGGGATCGCCGTTGCCCGTCCGGGGGCCCGGATCGGCGATTTGTCCCACGCCATCGGCACGGTCCTCACCAACGCCGGCTACCCGGTCAACACGGAGTTCGGCGGCCACGGCATCGGCTCCACGATGCACCAGGACCCCCATATCGCCAACACCGGCCGGCCCGGACGCGGCTACAAACTGCGTCCGGGCCTGCTGCTGGCGCTTGAGCCCTGGGTCATGGCTGACACTGCCCAACTGGTCACGGACCCGGACGGGTGGACCCTGCGCAGCGCCACCGGCTGCCGGACCGCCCACAGTGAGCACACCATTGCCATCACGGCCGACGGAGCCGAGATCCTTACGCTGCCTTCCGCGGCGCGTCAGTAGCGCCCGGGTCTTTCGGGCGGAGTCCGACGGCGGCTGCCGCACCCAGGAGGGCCAGCGCCAAAGCAGCCGCCACGGGGACAATGAACGCCGCTGCATACCCGCTGGTCTGCGCCAGCTGGCCGCCGATGGAGGAGCCCAGGGCCGTGCCGGCCACGATGCCGCTGGCCAGGGCCGTCATAACGGTGCCCAGTCGCCGGGCCGGGGCCACCATGCCGCCCACGGAGAAGACGGTGACCATCACCGGTCCCACGGGAAGGCCCAGGACCAGCAGGACGGCTACCATGGCGCCGAGTGACGTGGGCAGCAGCAGCAGGACGGCGAGCGCGGCCATGGCGAAGGCGGACACCATCCACCGCAGCGGAAGGCTGAACCGGCGCGGCCAGTAGGCCACCGAGAGTGCGGCGGCGGCGGAGCTCAGGCCCATGGCGGCGTACAGCAGGCCGGCCAGCTCCGAGCCGCCGAACCCTGCCGAGAAGGCGCTGAGTGCGGCCTGGGTGGAGCCGAAGAAGGTGCCCATGCAGACCATTGCCACCACCGGCAGGATCACGGCCGGCGGCAGTTTTTTGGCTGCAGGTTCCTGCGCTGCGGAGCCTGATCCTGCGCTGCGGCGGCTGACCGGCACCGAGCGGTGCGTCGGGTGCGAGGCGAACGCCGGGACCAGCGTGATGGTCATGGCCGCGGCGAGGGCAAGCGGCAGCCACGGCGCCAGCAGGCTGGCGAGGATGCCCACCAGGGCAGGCCCCAGGACGAAGGTCACTTCGTCTGCCGTGCTTTCGTACGAGAGTGCCGTGTCAAGGTCGCGGTTGTTATCCGCCGGCACTCCGCGGGAGGCCAGGGCCATCCAGCGGACCCGGGCCAGCGGCCCCACCTGCGGGCAGCTGGCGCCGGCCAGGAACGCCGTCGCCAGGACAAATACGGGGAACCCACCAGCCTGGCCCATGGTGGTGGCGGCGACGATCAGCGACACAACGGCGAGGGTATTGAGGACAGCGGCCACCAGCAGGACAGGGCGTTGGCCGCGCCGGTCTGCCAGCGCACCGAGTATCGGCGCGCCAAGGGCCGAACCGATGCCTACGGCCCCGGCAGCGGTTCCGCCAATGGCGTAGGAGCTGCTGACGGAGGTGACCAGGGTCAGTGTGCCAACCGTGAGCATGGCCAGCGGCAGCCGGGCGAAGAGGCCCAGAGGCAGGAAACTGCGGCCGGCCAGCTGTGGAAGGCGGGCGAAGCGGCCCACCGGGGCAGCGGTGGCGGGGCCGGCCTCAAGGGTGTTGTTGGTTGCAGCGGGAGAAGGTTGTGGCGTCATTTCCGGGCTCGTTTACTCTCTGCGCACCGTCCCTCCTCCCGATGCGCGAAACCCGGTAACTGTTCCAGTATATCGGCGCCGCTACCCGGGCAGGTCCAGGGCGTCGGTAATGCGCAGCGTGGACCCGGTCCTGGTCTTGATGACCTGGAGCTGGGTCCCAATCCGCTGCTTCATCTCCCCCACATGGCTGACCAGGCCTACCACCCTGCCGCCATCCCGCAGGCCTTCCAGAGCGTCCATGACCTGTTCCAGTGACTGCTCGTCGAGGCTGCCAAAACCTTCGTCCACAAAAAGTGTCTCAATTTCCACGCCGCCGGCTTCCTGCTGGACCACGTCCGCCAGCCCGAGGGCCAGCGACAACGAGGCCATAAAGGATTCACCGCCGGACAGGGTGGAGGTGTCCCGGCGGAATCCCGTCCACTGGTCCACAACCTCCAGGCCCAGGCCGGACTTGGCGCCGCGGGCAGCCTTGGCGTCGGTGTGCTGGAGCAGGTACCGGCCATCACTCATGGCCACCAGCCGTTCCGACGCGGCCAGGGCCACCTGTTCCAGCCGGGCGGCCAGGACATAGCTGTTCAGGCTCATGCGGTAAGTATTCTCGCCCCGGCCGGCTGCGGCGTCCGCCAGGCCGGCCAGCATCTGAGCACGCTCGGCGGGCCCCCGGGCCGCCCCCGTCAGGTCAGCGTATTCGGTGCCCATTGCCTGCAGCGCGGCGAGGCAACGCCCGGCCAGACCGGCGGCGAGGTCCGCCTGCCTCGCTTCCTCGCGGGCAGCGGCAGCGGCCCCGCGAAGGGCCAGGAGTCCATCGGTGCCGGCTCCGGGCCCGGCGGCCTGTTCCTCCCGGGCCTGGACCAGGTCCGGGGAGGCAAACAGTTCAGCCACACGCGCGGCTTCGTCCTGCGCGGCCCGGACCTGTGCCTGGAGCGAGGCTGCCTCCGCGCCGGCCAGCAACCGCTCCCGGGCTTCGTCGGGGCTGCTGAATCCTGCCCCCGGCAATGCCTGCTCCAGCTGTTCCGCCGCCTCAGCGGCCGCTGCCCGTGCCCGCTCCAGCCGTTCCTGTCCGTCCAGGGCCTTGGCGAGGACTGCCGCCGATTTTTCCAGGGCCCGCAGGCGCTGCGGCAGGCTCCGATGCCCGTTGCGGAGCTCAAGCAACGCCTGGTCCAGGGTTTCGGTCTGTTCCGCCAGGCCGGCAAGCTCCGTGGCGGCCTGCGCCAGTTCCGCTTCCGTGGCAGCGCGGGCTTTGGCCGTGGCGGCAATGGCATCATCCGTCTTCGCCAGCTCTTCCCGCTTTGTGGCGAGTTCGGCCGCGGCGTCCCTGGCGGCGCGGGCCGCCTCCCGGGCATCGTGTGCGTCCTGGCGTGCCTGCTCCTCCGGGGTGTCGCCACCCTGGCTGACCAGGACGGCGATCTTCTGGTCTGCGTCCGACAGTTCCCTGCTGACCTGCACAAATGCGGCCTCAGCCGCCTCGTGCTCCTGCTGCGCAGCCTCCTCCGCCTGGGCCAGGCCAGGGCCGCCGTGGCCGGAGGTCGCAGGAAGCGGGTGCTCGCCGCTGCCGCAGACAGGACAGGGGCTGCCGGGAAGCAGATGGGCGGCCAACTCGGCGGCGGCGTTGGCCAGCCTCGCTTCGCGCAGATCGAGCCACTCGCGTTTGGTTTCCAACCGGACTTCCCGGGCCTGTTCGTACCGGAGGTGGACAGCTGTACGGCCGGTGAGGGCCGCGGCATGGCGGCGGACCACGTCCAGCAGTTCCCCGGCAGCAGCAGCCTCCTTGCTCAACAAAGGTTCGGCCCCGGCGCGCAGCTCAAGGTCCGGCAGGCCCGCCATCAGCGCGCTGCGATCGGCACCCAGCCGGACTTCGCGGCTGTCCAGGTCCGCCAGCGCCTTGCCGGCCAGGTTGTGCCGGCCCGCAAGGGTGGTGTGCCGGGTGCGAAGTTCCCGCAGCCGGTCTTCGTCCGGCACGCGGGCTTCCACCACGGCCAGCAGCGAGCGGAGCCGTCCCAGTTCCGCCGTGGCGCCGGACAGCGGCGCCGTCCCGGAGCGCCCGGCCTGCTCCAGATCCTGCTCCTGGTCCAGCTCCAGCCGGGCCAATTCCGGGTCTTCCGCCGCCGCCAACCGGAGCAGGGTCAGTGCTGATTCGGCTGCTGAGGCTGCGCCGGCCACCTTTGCCGCTGCGGAGTCAACACCCTGAAGGTGTGCGGCCAGGACTTCCGCCTGGCGGTGGCGGTCAAGCCGTTCGAGCTGGCTGGCGACCTGCGCGGCAGAGTCGTGCACTGCCTGCGCCCGGACGTCCGAGGCTTCGAGCCTGGCACGCCGGTCCTGGCGGGCTGCTTCCGCTTCCACTTCGGCGGCGCGGGCCGTGCTGGCCGTACCCGCCGCCGAAGCGGCCTTCGTCAGCTCGCCGAGCCGGTCTTCAACAGCGTCGGTGAGCCATTCCAGCCGCTCAGCAGTCTCGGCGGCCGGGGCATCCTCAGTGGCCAACTCCAGGGCCGCGGCCTCCGATTCGGCGCGGCCAAACAAGACGCCCAGCCGGGCTGTCAGCGCGGCCACACTTTCCTTGGCGGCCTGGGCCTGGCGGGACAGTTCCTGTTCCAGGGATTCGAAGCGCTGGGTGCCAAACAGTTTCTGCAGCAGTTCCAGCCGGTCCGACGCCTTGGAACGGAGGAACGCGGCGAAATCGCCCTGCGGCAGCATCACCACCCGGGTGAACTGCTCACGGTCCATCCCCAGCAGGGCCAGAATCTCGGCGCCTGCTTCATCATTGCGGGTGGACTTTTCCTGCCAGGCGCCGCCCACCCGCTCGCGCAGGAGGGTCTTGGCCTGCTGGGTGGTGAAGCCGTTTTTGCCGCGGGCGCTGGGTTTGTCCCAGGCCGGTGACCTGGTCACTTCGAACCGCCGGCCCTGTGCGGAAAACTCGCAGGTGACAGCAGGTTCCTGGCCTGGCTCCGCATGGTCGCTGCGGAGCCGCTTGCCGTCCTGCCGGGCACCCGGAACAGAGCCGTACAGGGCGAAGCAGATGGCATCCAGGACGCTGGTCTTGCCGGCACCCGTGGGGCCGTTGAGCAGGAACAGGCCATGCGCGCTGAGCCGGTCGAAGTCGATGTCCTCCGTACCGGCGAACGGCCCGAACGCTGAAATCCGAAGTGCGTGGATCCTCATCGGGACACCTCCTGCAGGCGCACGTTCTCGATCGCTGCGGCCAGTGCTGCGGTTTCGTCCGGATCAGGTTCGCGGCCACGCACGTGGTCCAGGAATCCGCAGCAGACGGCGAGGTCGTCCGGTGCGCCGGCCAGCCTGCTGCTGTAGGTGGCGGTGCTTGCCGCTGTGGCCCCGTCCGGGTCGAAGCCCAGGACCAGGGTGTCCGGGAACCGTTGCCGCAGCTGTTCCATGGCCCGGGCGGGACGCTGCGGATCCGTGAGGGTGACCTGGCAGTAGGCGGTTTCCGCCCACGCGTGGTCCGGCGAGGCCAGAAGTTCAGCCAAATGGCCGCGGAGAACAGCGAGCTCCCGGGGCGCTTCCCAGTGGATTTCCTGGACAGCGGTGACGCCCCCTGCTTCGATGTCCACCAGCCAGCCGCCCTTACGGTGGCCCGCTTCCGAGAACGAATACGCCAGCGGGGAGCCGGAGTACCTGACCTGGGGCGACAGCTGCTGCCTGCCATGCAGGTGGCCCAGTGCGGTGTAGCTGAAGCCGTCAAACAGATCCAGCGGGACGGCCCCCACGCCGCCTATGCTGAGGTCCCGCTCGCTGTCGGAACTGATGCCGCCGGTGGCGAAGGTGTGCGCCAGGACCACCGAGTGGACGGTACCGGGACGTTCCGCCAGATCGGCGCGGATGAGCCCGGTGGCGGCCTGTGTCACTTCGAAATGGCTGGCCGGAACGCCCAGCTGGTCCGCGACGAGCCGTGGTTCCAGCCAGGGAATGCCGTAAATGGCCAGCTGGGCGGAGGCCCCGTCAGGGTCCTCCCCGAGCGGCAGGAGCAGCGGCTGGGCCAGGTGTTCCACCCGGGTCCGCAGGTGCACTCCCCCGCGTTCCAGGAGCCTGGCGGCAAAGCCCAGCCGGATGGCGGAGTCGTGGTTTCCGCTGGTGAGCACCACCATGGCACCGGCTTCGGTGATCCGCACCAGCGCATCATCCAGGAGCCGGACCACGTCCACGCCCGGCAGCGCGCGGTCGTAGACGTCGCCGGCAATCAGGACCACATCGACGTTGTGACCGCTGACGGCCGCCACCAGCTGGTCAATGAAGTCCCGTTGGGCGTCCAGCATGCCTACGCCGTGAAAGGACCGGCCCAGATGCCAGTCCGAGGTGTGTAATAACCGCATATTTCTACGCTAGCGGCTGGCACCGACAGTTTGCGCACCCGCCGCAGCGGGGCGCATCAGCCGCGCTTTCCGTCAAAGAATTCCCGGGCCTCGTCGGTACTGGCCGAAGGAGTTGCGGCGGCGCCCGCCGGGCCCTGCCGGGAAGGTTCGGATTCCGGCAGGAAACCGTCGACGGCGGACGCGTCGCCGCCGTCGGCAGCGTCCCGGAAGCCGCCGTCGTCCTGGCCGTCAACACCAGACCGGCCCCCTGCCGCGGCGACGTCATCCGCGGTATCAGCTGCGGGGTCGCCGCCGTCGATGGCTGCCACCGGCGTCGAAGCAGCGGCAGAGTCGAAAACGCGGAACAGCAGGCCCGCGATGGTGCCGCCCACCAGTGGCATCAGCAGGAAGACCCAGACCTGCTCAACCGCCCATCCTGGGCTGAAGACCGCCGAAGCAAGGGCGCGGGCGGGGTTGAAGGGAAGGTTGCCCAGAGTCTGGCCCAATTGAAGAAGCGCGGCGAAGGCCAGGCCCACGGCCACCGGGGCGGCCGCCCGGGCGGTGTTGGCACGCGATCCCGCGCCCAGGAACACGGCCACGATGATGATGGAGCCCAGCAGCTCCAAGAGCAGCACGGCACCCAGCGGCGCCTGCACAATCGAGTGCTCGGCAAAGCCGGCGGTCACCGTGGCGAATGCCGTGCGGCTGTCCTGGATGCCGGGAAGCGTACTCAGGACACCGAAGAGGGCAAGCGCGCCAACCAAGGCCCCCGCCAGTTGTGCGGCGACGTACGCTGCCGAGCGGCCGGCGCGGATCCGCCCGGCCAGGAGATGGCCCACCGTGATGGCCGGGTTGAAGTGACCGCCCGAGACGTGTCCGAAGGCGATCATGGCAGCAGTGATGGCCAGGCCCGCGGCCAAAGCCGAAGGCAGCGGACTGGTCTGCGGAATGCTGAACAGCGGAACGCCCAGGGCCACCACGGTGATGAACAGGCTGCCGAAAGCTTCGGCGGCCAGCCGGGGCAGCAGTCCGCCCTGCTGGGATTCGCCGGCAGCATCCGGCTGACGGGTATCGGACCGGGCAGGGGCAGGCGTGCGCATGGGAAACCTTAAGTCAGGGGTGGATGGCAGTGTTGCCGCTGGCAACCCCAACACTCTTCCAGTCCAGGCTGTGGGTTTGCTGGAGGTGCCCTCAAGCGGGCACTGCCGCGGGCCCGTGGCTCGGGCCGGCCACCCTGCCACGGTAAATTTGCACCATGAGCCTCGAATCCGGCCAGCCCGGCCCCGCCCTGAAGTCCCGCATCCACGGCTGCCTCCTGGGCGGTGCCCTGGGAGACGCGCTGGGCTACGCGGTGGAGTTCGATTCCATGGCAACAATCCGGTCCCGCTTCGGCAACAGCGGCCTGCAGGGCTTCGGTGCCCTCGACCGCCCAGCCCATTTCTCCGATGACACCCAAATGACCCTCTACACCGTGGACGGGCTGGTGGAGGCGCTGGAGTGGGCCAACTCGGGTGTCGGCGCAGACGCCAACGCCTGCCTGTGGCTGTCCTACCTGCGCTGGCTGGCCACGCAGGGTGTCGAGGCCGGCCCCCGGGCGCCTGCACCGCAAGCGCGCTGGATTGATTCAAACGCCGTCCTCCACCAGCAACGCCACCCCGGCAAAGCCTGTCTCTCTGGCCTTGCCACCGGAGAAATGGGCACCTCAATCCGGCCCGTCAACCCGGAGTCGAAAGGGTGCGGCAC
Organism: Arthrobacter sp. Leaf141; assembly: GCF_001424565.1. GTDB lineage: Bacteria > Actinomycetota > Actinomycetes > Actinomycetales > Micrococcaceae > Arthrobacter. The sequence goes on along the minus strand of NZ_LMOL01000005.1, from coordinate 838,588 downwards.
GGTGATGCGATCGGCACCGTTCGGGCTGATCCCGCACATCACGGCCGACGCCGTCTACAAACTCAGCTCCGACGCCGCCTCCCTCACGCATGGCCACCCTTCTGCCCGGCAAAGCGCCGGGGTGTTCAGCCTCCTGATCCACCACCTTGTGGCCGGCGAAACCCTGGCCGGGGCGGCAGCCACCGTGGCAGCCCATGCAGCCACCGTGAAGGACGTCGCCCCGGAACTGCCGGGGCGCCTCGACGCCGCGCTGCGGCTTGCCGGGCAGGGCGTGGTGGCACCGGAGGAACTGGTGGCGGCACTTGGCGAGGGCTGGGTGGCGGAGGAGGCGTTCGCCGTCGCGCTTTACGCTGTCCTGGCCACAATCCCCACGGACGCCGCGGACAACGGCGAGCCCCGCCCGGTCCGGCATTTCCGGGCCGCCGTCGCCTTGGCGGTCAACCACAGCGGGGACAGCGATTCCACCGGATCCATCGCGGGCAACATCCTGGGCGCGCATTACGGCACGGACTGCCTCCCGGCCGACTGGCTGGAGGCGTTGGAAGCGCCTGAGGTGATCCGCGGAATGGGCGAGCTGCTGGTGAAGGTTACGACCGGCGAAGGCTGATGTTGTTGCAGGCCTCGCACACGTCCGCCGGGATCAGGCCGCGGCGCTGCAGGAACCCGAAGATGACACAGCCGGCGCAGAAGCCCAGGACGGCCTCAAGCGAGGCGGCCACCACCAGCAGTCCCAGCACCGTCCAGGCGGCAGGTGCCGCGCCGGCCAGGAACAGCAGCAGCGCAATGGTGGAGATTGCGGCTCCGAGGCCCTGCGCAAAACGCTTCGGCGGCCCCGGCACCAGCTTGGCCTTCCCCAACCACGGCGTGATGACCTTGACGGAGAGCAGGGCCAACGGCGAAACCCTTGGACCGAAAAGCACCCGGAGCCAGAACCCTGCGGCCAGGGCAAGCAGCCCCCAGACGGAGCCTGTCACCGCCGTGGCCAGGGCAAGGACCACCACCAGTCCCGCCGTCACCCGGGCGGCGTATTCGTTGACTGGATTGGGGAACGCAAAAAGGGAGCTCATGGCCCAAGGCTAGGAGCGGAGTCCCCGGCTTGGAAGCTTTGTTGCGCCGCATGACCGGCAGCGGGATGATCAGGCGCCGGCCGCCGCGAAACTTCCCACCATCTGCAGGAATTCGCCCTCGGACAGCACCTCGATGGCCTGGCCCCGGTCGTGGAGCTCCAGGACGCGTTTGGCTTTGCCCGTGAGCCGGCCGGACCGGAGGTCTGCGGCCACAAAACCGTCGCCCACCACCAGAACGGTGGTGCGGCCCGTTACCCGGCTCTCGGGACGGGCACCAAGTTCCGCGGACCGGATTTTCGCTTCGGGCCGGCCGATGGACAGCGAACCGGTGAACACGATGGTTTGGCCATGCAACGGATGCCCCGGTGCGGCGGCCGGGTTGGGCTCCGGGTTGGCGCCCTCCTCCGGCCAGCCCGACTGGAAGGGCCGGAACAGCGCAGCGCCGTTGCCCGAGGAAAGGGCGGCCAGGCTGGGCTTGGAGAGCGGGTCGATGGCGGGGTCAAACGCCTCCTGCCGGGGCATCACCAGCCCCAGCGACAGGTACAGCTCCGCCACGCTGTTGGCGCCGTTGCGCGCAGCGATGTCGATCAGGATCCCGGCGCAGGCGCGGGCATCCTCGGCGGCGTCGTGGTGGTTCACCAGCGGCACACCGGCTTCCTCCGCGGCGAAAGGCAGCGAGTTGGAGACCAGCGAATAGCACCGCCGCGACAGCATCACCGTGCACACATAGTCGTAGGCCGGGCCGGGAAGGCCGGAGACTTCCAGGGCCGAGCGGATCACGCCGAGGTCAAAGGCCGCGTTGTGGGCGGCCAGCACATCGCCGCCGATGAAGGCGCCGATCTCCGGGAACAGGTCGCCGAACCGCGGCTGCAATGCCACGTCGGCTGAGGTGATGCCGTGGATACGGGTGTTGTGGTACTCAAAGTGGTCGTGGCGCGGGGGCGGGCGCATCAGCCAGGACGCTTCCTCCACCACACGGCCGCCGCGGACCTTGGTCAGCCCCACGGCGCAGGGGGAGCCCCTGAACCCGTTCGCCGTCTCGAAGTCAATCGCCGTAAAATCCAAACCCACGCCCACACTTTACCGCCGGGCCGGGCCGTTTCCACGTTACCGGGGCGGCCCTGTCACGGATATCACGCGGACGACGGCGGCCGACGGCTTAGGGGGTGGCCTCACCGGACGGCACATGCAGGTCAAGTACCCTTGGAAGGTGAACATCCCTCTCCTGAATGACCTTGCTGTGTCCACGCTGGGCGGTGCAGGACCGGTCCAGCCGCAGCTGGCCTCGTTCCTCCCCGACTGGCTGAACCCCCAGATCTTCCTGGCCGATCCCGCCCTGGCGCCCTGGGTGGTGCTGCTTGTGTGCGGTATCGTTTTCGCCGAAACGGGCCTGCTGGTGGGCTTCTTCCTCCCGGGCGATTCCATGCTGTTCACCGCCGGCCTGCTTGTGGCCACGGATACCATCAAGTTCAACGTGTGGCTGCTGGCCCTGCTGATCATCATTTCGGCGATCATCGGCAACCAGACGGGCTACCTCATCGGCTCCAAGGCCGGGCCCGCCATCTTCAATAAGCCCAACTCGCGGCTCTTCAAGCGTGAGAACGTCGAGAGCGCCCACGCGTTCTTCGAAAAGCATGGCGGCAAAGCACTGATCCTGGCCCGCTTTGTGCCCATTATCCGGACCTTTGTGCCGGTGATCGTGGGTGTGGCGCAGATGGATAAGCGCAAGTTCTTCCTCTACAACGTCATCGGTGCGGTGCTGTGGGGCGGCGGCGTGACGCTGCTGGGCTACCTCCTGGGCGACCGCGTGCCGTGGGTCCGGGACAACCTGGACATCATCTTTATCCTCATCGTGCTGGTCTCGGTCCTGCCCATCGGCGTCGAGGTGCTCCGTGGCCTTTCCGCCAAGCGGCAGGCCAAGGCCTACGGCACGGACCCCGTGGCCGAGTTCATCGAGGAGCACACCCCTGAGGACGAGCACAAAACGCCCCGGGACACCGGCAGCCACCGGCCCGACCAGCGCTGAGTTCTTTAGCGACAAACGCCGAAGGGCGCGCCCACCGCTGACACGTGGGCGCGCCCTTCGGCGTTAAGGCAGGTCAGGAACGTCCGACGGCGTTACTCGCCGGCTTCCTGCAGGGCGGAGATGATGGCCGGCAGCAATGCCCGGAAGGCTTTGCCGCGGTGGCTGATGGCATTCTTCTCCTCGGCAGAGAGTTCGGCGCAGCTCCGGTCGCCGCCCAGCGGCTGCAGGACGGGGTCGTAGCCGAACCCGCCGGCGCCGCGGGGAGCCCGCAGGAGCGTGCCCTCCAGTTGGCCGTATTCCACGTCTTCGCGGCCCGGCTCCTCCGGGGTGCCGGGGACGGCCAGTGCCGCGGCACAGACAAACGCAGCGCCGCGGTGGGCGTCCGGAACGTCGGCGACCTGGTTGAGCAGGAGCTCCAGGTTGGCCTGGTCGTCTCCGTGCCGGCCGGCCCAGCGCGCGGAGAAGATCCCCGGGGCGCCGCCCATCACGTCCACCGCCAGGCCTGAATCGTCCGCTATGGCCACCAGGCCGGTGGCAGCGGCCACAGCGCGTGCCTTAAGGAGCGAATTCTCGGCGAAGGTGACACCGGTTTCCACCACGTCCGGGGCACCTGCTGCCGCCGCATCCACCACCTGGGTGTCGACGTCGAGCCCGGGCACCTGGCCACGCAGCAACTCCCGGAGTTCACGCAGCTTGCCCGCGTTGTGGGTGGCGAGCACCAACCGGGGAGCGGCCGTCACAGCGTGTCTGCCAGCGTTTCGCGCTGGATGGCGGCGAGCTGCGTGGTGCCCAGGAGGGCCAGGTCCAGCAGTTGGTCCAGCTCGGCGCGGTCGAACGGGGCGCCTTCCGCGGTGCCCTGGACCTCTACGAACTTGCCGGAACCGGTAACCACCACGTTCATGTCGGTTTCGGCGCGGACATCCTCGACGTAGGGCAGGTCCAGCATGGGAACGCCGTCGATGATGCCCACGGAGACGGCGGCGATGGTGTCCACCAGGGGCTGGGCGTTGCGGGCAATCAGCTTGTTGTCGCGGGCGAAGCGGATGGCGTCGGAGAGCGCCACGTAGGCGCCGGTGATTGCGGCGGTGCGGGTGCCGCCGTCGGCCTGCAGGACGTCGCAGTCCAGCACGATGGTGTTTTCGCCCAATGCCTTGGTGTCGATGATGGAGCGCAGCGAGCGGCCGATCAGGCGGGAGATCTCGTGGGTCCGGCCGCCGATCTTGCCCTTGACGGATTCCCGGTCGGAGCGGGTGTTGGTGGCGCGGGGCAGCATGGCGTACTCGGCGGTGACCCAGCCGCGGCCTTCACCCTTGAGCCAGCGCGGAACGCCTGCGGTCAGCGAAGCGGTGCACAGGACCCTGGTGTTGCCGAACTCGATCAGTGCCGAGCCTTCGGCCTGGTTGGACCAGCCCCGGGTGATGCTGATGGGGCGGAGCTGGTCGGGGGTGCGGCCATCGGCGCGCACTACGGGCACTGCGGTTGCTTCAGAAGTCATGCCTTCAGCTTATCCATTGAAGCCCGGAGGCCGTGCCACCGGAGCCCGGTCAGCCCTGGCCGGGCTCGTGGGTCAGCAGGTCCCCCACAGTGCAATTGAGGACCCCGCACAGCGCAGTGAGGGTGGAGAACCGGATGGCTTTGGCCCTGTCGTTCTTCAGGACGGACAGGTTCACCAGGCTGACGCCCACCAGCCGGCTCAGCTCCGTCAGGCTCATGCCGCGTTCTGCCAGCAGCTCATCGAGCCTGCAGTGGATGGCCGAGTAGTCCTCAGCCGGCATCAGATGAGCCCCTCGGTGTCTTTCTGCAGGCGGCGCCCAAACTGGAAGGCGCCGGCAACCAGGACCAGCACGGTTCCCGCTATCAGTGGCGCGGCATTGAAGTCGCCGGCAAACAGCACATCGCCGGGCCGGCCCGGCGCCCCAATCAACCGGGCTGCGCCGGTGCGGGCGAGGCCGTCCAGGACCTGCGCCACGGAGCCGGCTCCGGCAAGGACCAGGCCGCAGCCGATGATGATCCAGGACGACGACGGGGTGAACAGGCTCCGGCGCTGCAGCCGGAAGGCGAGCAGGAAGAGCAGCGCCGCAACGGCGAGGAAACTGAGCTGGTTCAAGACTCCTGCCCAGGCCAACTGGGCCGCCTCCGCGGAGGGCAGCACGGGAATGGTGGCTTCGATGGCGCTGAACCGGGCGGTAGCGTCCAGCATTAGTCCCCCGGGCTGCTGGGAAGCGTCGTTCAGGGGCAGGGTGAGGGTCACCGGCCCGGTCAAGGTGGCAACGACGCCGGACACGGTCCAGACTGTGCTGGCCACGGCGGCCAGCGCCGCACCCGCCATGATGGCGAAGGCGTCCACGCGTGATACAAACTGCTTTTGTCCAGCCGACCTGCGCTGCGTTGCCATATTCATGAATCCCCCGGATTATCGATGATCGTTAATAACGAATATCGATAACATACAAGATCCGGCTCCGCTGCGCCAGCACCCTTCCGGGCTTTAGACGGTGTAATGCACCCCGGCCACGGCCACCGCCACGTCGCCGCCGAACACGGGCCTGGCCTCGGCCATCACGGTGGTGGGTGAGGTCCAGACCGGAATGTGCGTGAGCAGGAGCCGGCGCGCGCCGGCTGCGGCTCCGGCCTCCCCCGCCCGCTTGCCGGTCAAATGGACGTCCTTGATGCCGTCGTCGCGCCCTTCCTCGAAGGCCGCTTCGCAAAGGAAAAGGTCGGCATTCCTGGCAGCCTCTTCAAGGCCCGGGCAGGAATCGGTGTCCCCTGAGTAGGTGAGGACACGGGTGACCGGGTTGCCGTCCTTATCCGGCTCCACCACTTCCACGCGCAGGGCGTAGGCCTCCTCCACGGGATGGTTCACGGCGTATGGGGTCACGGTGAAAGGGCCAACAGTCACCGGCTTCCGCTCGGCCCAGTTGGTGAAGTCGAATTCCTCGTGCATCCCGGGGTCCAGGTCCAGCCCGTAGGCGGTGGCCATCCGGTCGGCGGTGGCTGCGGGACCCCAGACCGGGATCCTGCCGCCGTCCCAGCCGCCGGGCTTCCAGCGCACCGCAACGTGAAGCCCGCACAGGTCCATGCAGTGGTCCGGGTGGAGGTGCGTGAGGAAGATCGCGTCAATGTCCTCCAGGTCGGTGTACCGCTGGATGGCGCCCAGGGCGCCGCTGCCCAGGTCCATCACCACCTTCCAGGTCCGGTCACCGTCCGTGGCGGTCAGCAGGTAACAGGACGCCGGCGAGCCGGGGCCGGGAAACGAGCCGGTGCACCCGACAATGGTGAGCTTCACAGGCCAGGCCTCCCGTCACGGGCGGTCCCCGCCAGGCGGCCCCCCACGAAGTTGGAAATCCGCGGACGGTTCCGGGCGCTCTGGGCCGCAGCGATCATCTCAGGGGTGATCCGGGCCAGGCTGCCCGTGGGGTACTGGGCCGCCACGTGGTCCACGTGCCGGACGGACAGCACCTCAGGCCCCAGGAAACGCCGGGCCAGCGACTCGAACTGACCGGCGTCGCCCGTGGCAACAAAGTGGTGTTCGGGCGGTGTGGCGTCGGTGCGCTGCAGGTTGCGGGTGGCCAGGGCCCGGTACACGTCCTTGGCGGTTTCCTCGGCACTGGACACCAGGGTCACGTCGGCCCCCATCACAAAGGAAATGACGCCGGTCAGCAGCGGGTAATGGGTGCAGCCCAGGACCACGGTGTCCACATTGGCTGCCTTCAGCGGAGCCAGGTATTCCTCCGCGATGGCCAGCAGGGCCGGTCCCGTGGTGATGCCTGCTTCCACGTAGCTGACGAACTCGGGGCAGGCCACGGAGGTGATCTCCAGGTCCGGGGCGGCCGCAAAGGTGTCCTCATAAGCGCGGGAGCCCACTGTGGCGGAAGTGCCGATCACCCCCACCCGGCCGGTGCGCGTGGCGGCAACCGCCCGGCGGACGGCGGGCTGGATGACTTCGATCACCGGGATGCCGTACTTGGCGGTGTAGCGTTCCCTCGCGTCCCGGAGGACGGCGGCCGACGCCGAGTTGCAGGCAATGGTCAGCAGCTTCACACCGGAATCCACCAGTTCGTCCATCACCCCCAGCGCGTTGGCGCGGACTTCGGCGATGGGCAGCGGGCCGTACGGTCCGTGCGCGGTGTCCCCCACGTAAAGGATCGCTTCGTTGGGCAGCTGGTCGATGATGGAGCGGGCAACGGTCAGCCCGCCCACGCCGGAATCAAACACACCGATGGGGCGGGATTCCAACGCGGCGGCTGGCAGGTCGCTGGCTGCGGGCACCGGGTCAGCATCCGCTGGCGGCTCCATGCTCGGGGCTGTTGTCATGATTATTCGAGGATAGGTCTTCCCGGCAGCCTCAGCCATCATGTTGTGCCCTGGAACTCATGTCTGGTAGGTCACAGGACGGCTGGGCCGCCGCGCTCACCTGCGGGTCTCCATGGACGCCAGCATGGCCTGGACCAGGGATTCCTGCAGCCAGGTGGCGAAGTTGTACACCAGCGCCAAGTAGCTCTCCACGTCCTCGGCCTGGGACCAGTCCTGCATCAGGTGCACATGCCCGGCGTCCTCCTCGTCGCGGATGTCCAGCCGCTCGGCCAGGACCAGGCGGACGTCGTTCAGGGCCATGGACCAGTGCCGGGGGCCGTCGCCGGTGAGGACCAGTTCATCCTTGTCCAGGTCCAGGGCGGCAGCGCGGAGGGCGCCGATCTTGGTTTCCCGAAGGGAACGCTCGGTGAGCTGGCGGAACTCCAGGGACGCGTCGTCGTCATTTTTCATCACGTCCGGCAGCAACCGCAGGACCGCCCGGTCGGAGGGCGCGGCAACGTCCATGTCGAGGCCGATCAGGGCCGCCAGCGGATCCTGCCCTGCCCGCTCCTCGGGTTCAAGCATGGAGATGACGTCATCGATCAGGCTGCGCAGGAGCTCGCGTTCGGCAGGTTCGAGGTAACCGGTGATGCCCTTGAGTCCGTATTTGAATGCCTTAGCCACGTTTCCCCTTACCCTGGCCCGAGCCGCCGGACTTTCCGGACTTTCCGCCCGGACCGCCGCTGGCCTTCTCCACCGTGGCCCACAGCCCGAAGCCGTGCATGGCCACTGCGTGCCGTTCCACTTGTTCCTTGCTGCCCGACGCGACGATGGAGCGGCCCTTTTTGTGGACCTCCATCATGAGCTTGTTGGCTTTGGTCCCCGAGTACCCGAAGTAGCTCTGGAAAACGTAGCTGACATAGCTCATGAGGTTCACGGGATCGTTCCAGATCACCAGGTTCCAGGGGATATCCGGGGCCGTCAGGGAGCCTGTGGCCTCCTCTGTTCCGGTCCGGGTGCCCTCCTGGATGTCAGGGCGGGGCGCAACACTTACAGTCATCCGTCCATTCTATGGGGAGGATGGTCCTCCGCCGGATAGGCCCACAACGGCAAGGGTCCCGCAGCGAGACGTGGGAGCCGGTGGGTGGGGCCACGCCGGCGAGGGACCCGCGGCGAAGCGCAGCCAGACGTGGGAGCCGGTGGGTGGGGCCACGCCGGCGAGGGACCCGCGGCGAAGCGCAGCGAGACGTGGGAGCCGGTGGGGACTAGAGTGATTTTCGTGAGCACCTCTGCCGGCTGGGACCATCCCCGCACGTCCTTTTACACAGACCACTACGAGCTGACCATGTTGCAGGCTGCCCTGCATTCCGGCGCAGCCCACCGCAAATCGGTGTTTGAAGCCTTCGCGCGGCGTCTGCCGGATGGCCGCCGGTATGGCGTGGTTGCGGGCACGGGACGGCTGCTGGAAGGCATCGCCAACTTCCGGTTCGGCGCGGCCGAACTGGAGTTCCTGGCTGCCACCAAGGTGGTGAACCAGCAGACGCTGGACTACCTGGCCGACTACCGGTTCACCGGCGACATCTGGGGCTACGCCGAGGGCGAGGCCTACTTCCCCAACTCCCCCATCCTCATTGTTGAGGCCACGTTCGCCGAGGCCTGCATGCTGGAAACCTACGTCCTGTCGGTCCTGAACCACGACAGTGCCATCGCCTCGGCGGCCTCCCGTATGGTGGGCGCGGCCGGCGGACGGCCATGCATCGAAATGGGGTCACGGCGCACCCACGAGGAAGCCGCGTCCGCTGCTGCCCGGGCCGCTGTCATTGCCGGCTTCGACAGCACCTCCAACCTGGAAGCCGGCGTGCGCTACGGCATCAAGACCGTGGGCACCGCAGCGCATTCCTTTACGCTCCTGCACGACAATGAGCGCGACGCCTTCGAGGCCCAGATCGCGTCCCTTGGCGCCGGCACGTCGCTGCTGGTGGACACGTACGACGTCGAAACCGCCGTCCGCACGGCCGTGGACCTGGCAGGGCCCAAACTGGGCGCGGTACGGCTGGACTCGGGTGACCTTGTGGCCCAGGCGCAATGGGTCCGCCGCCTGCTGGACGATTTGGGGAACGTGAACACCAAAATTGTGGTCACCTCCGACCTCGATGAGTTTGCCATCGCTGCCCTGCAATCCGCTCCGGTGGATTCCTACGGCGTGGGCACGTCTTTGGTGACGGGCTCCGGCGCGCCGACGGCGAGCATGGTCTACAAGCTCGTCAGCCGCACTGACGACGCCGGGAACTTCGTCTCCGTCGCCAAGGCAGCCAAAAATAAGGCCAGCGTAGGCGGCCGCAAATATGCCCTGCGCAAGCTGAACGAACGCGGCACTGCCACCGCCGAGATGGTCGGGGTGGGGCACCGGCCCGAGGACGACGGCAACGACCGCCAGCTCCTGCAGCAGTTCATGAAAAACGGCGAACTGCTGCCCGGCTGGACCGGTTATGAGGGAGTGCAGCGCGCGCGGCAACGGCACGCGGATTCCATGGCCGAACTGCCCTCGGTGGTCCACCGGCTCCAGCGCGGCGACGCCGCCATCCCCACCGTTTACGAGGAGAGCTGATGTCCCGCGCCCTGATCATTGTTGATGTCCAAAACGATTTCTGCGAAGGCGGTGCACTGCCCGTCACTGGCGGGGCGGACCTGGCCGTTGCCATCAGCGAATACGTCGACGCCCACCAGGGCCAATTCGACCATGTGGTGGCCACCCAGGACTGGCATATCGATCCGGGCAACCACTTCTCCGCTGCCCCCGACTTCAAGGACAGCTGGCCGCCGCACTGCGTGGCGGGAACCCGCGGGGCGGAGCTGCACGAGGACCTGGACACCGAGTACATCGAGGCCTTCTTCCGCAAGGGCCAGTTCACGGCCGCCTACTCCGGCTTCGAAGGCCTACTTGCCCCCGAGGACGTTGTCCCCACCGGCGAGCGCCAGCCCGGGTCAATGCCCGGGGCCAACGATTCGCCGCAGTCAGCACCGGACGGGGACGCCATCGGCCTGGATGAATGGCTCCAAAGCAACGACGTGGAGGACGTGGTGGTGGTGGGGCTGGCGACCGACTACTGCGTGCGCGCCACCGCCCTCGATGCGGTCCAGGCAGGCTACGGCGTCACCGTGATCCGTTCCCTGACAGCCGGGATCGCCGAAGACCTCGACGAGGCCGTGGCGGAGATGGAACTGGGCGGCGTCGAGATCGCCTAGTCCCACGGCCTGTACCTGCGGGTCACCTCCGGACCGCCCCCGCGTCGGCCTGGCTCGAACACATGTTCGATTAGACTGGGGGGAATCGGAATGGAGGGACACCATGGCCTACCCAACGGAGCCGGCGGACAGCGCCGGACAAGGAGCAGCCGGGACCGGAGAGTCATTCCTGCCGGTGGGCTTTGCCTCTCCGGCTCAGGACTATTTTTCCGGCCGCATCGACCTCAATAAGCACCTGATCAACGACATCACCAGCACGTTCATCCTCAGGGTGGCGGGCGACGGGATGCGGGCCTCCGGCATTTTCGACGGGGACGAACTGATCGTGGACCGCTCCCTCACGGCCCGCAGCGGCTCCGTGGTGGTTGCCGTTGTGGATGGCGAGCTGATCATCCGCAGGCTCCACCTTGCCGGGGACGAGCTCACGCTCACCGCTGACGATCCCGGCCTGGCCCCCATCACGGTGACGGCCGGCGTCGACCTGGCCGTGTGGGGCGTCGCCACCCGGTGCCTGCACCGTGTCTGAAGCCGGCCCCGACCGCGCAGCAAAGTGCTTCGCCCTGGTGGACGTGAACAACTTCTACGTTTCCGCGGAGCGCGCCTTCGACCCATCGCTGGAAAACCGGCCCGTGGTGATCCTGTCCAACAATGACGGCTGTGTGATCACCCGAAGCGCCGAGGCCAAGGACCTGGGCATCGCCATGGGCGCACCCTGGTTCCAGATCTCGGCGCAGGCCAAGGCCTGGGGCCTGGTGGGCCTGTCCAGCAACTACGAACTGTACGGGGACCTCAGCGCACGGGTGATGGAGTACCTGGCCAGGCACTCGCTGGCCACCGAGATCTACAGCATCGACGAGGCCTTCCTGACCTTGCCCGGAAGCACCGCCGACCAGCACGCCGCCGGCCGGAACATCCGCCGCGGCGTGCGCCGCCACGTGGGACTGCCCGTCTGCGTGGGGCTGGCCCCCACCAAAACCCTCGCCAAACTTGCCAACCAATGGGCCAAGAACAACCCGCACTTCCAGGGCGTCTGCCACTGGGACAGCATCAGCCCCGCGGACCAGGAGCGGCTGCTGCGCAAGCTTCCGGCGCAGAAGATCTGGGGTGTGGGCGGGCGCAACAGCACCCGGCTCGCCGCGGTCGGGATTGTCACGGCCTGGGACCTGCGCAATGCCGATCCCCTGGTGATCCGCAAGCGTTTCTCGGTGGTCCTGATGCGGACGGTCCTGGAACTGCAGGGAACCCCCTGCATCACCCTGGACGAAACCCGGGGCCACAGCCAGATCCTGTTTTCCCGGTCGTTTGTGACTCCCGCCAGCAGTGTCAGGGAGGTGGGGCAGGCCCTGAGTGTCTACGCCCAGGGCGCAGCAGCCCGCCTTGCCCGGAAAAAGCTGGTCACCGGGAACCTCAACGCTTTCGCCCGGACCTCGTCCTTTAACGGCGGACCCGTCGTGGCCCACTCCGTGGACGTGGCGTTCCCCTCCCCCACCGCCGATCCCCTGGAGATCATCAGGGCGGCGCAGCGCCTGCTGCCGGACATCCGCGAAGGCACCCCCTATATGCGGGTGGGCGTCACCGTCAGGGACCTGAGTCCGGCAGGCAGCCAGGACACCCTGATGGACTTCCTGGACACGCCGGACCGGACCCTGGGCCCCATCCTGGATGGTGTTGCGGAACGGTTCGGCCGGGCCAGCATCGGGCTGGGCCACGGCGGCCTCAGGTCCGGATCGAAGTGGGCCACCAAGCGGGACAGGCTGACGCCGCGGTACACCACGCACTGGGATGACCTGCCGGTGGTCAAAGCCAAATAACGCCTCGACCCCTGGCGGTCCGCCACGCGCCTACGTGCGGCCGATAAACCAGTCCTGGAGCTTCCGCAGCCGCGACTGGAGCTGCTCCTCGTTGGCCTGGGCCACGGGAGGGCCACCGCACACCGTCCGCAGCTTGGTGTGCACCACACCGTGCGGGGTGCCGGTCCGGGCCGACCAGGCCGAGACGTTTTTGGCCAGCTCATTCCGCAGGTCCATCAGCATCCGGTGGTCCGGCATGGCCGGGGCGGCCGCCTGCACGGGCGCAGACCTGCTCTTCCGGTTCAGCTGCTCGTGCTGGCGCTGGCGCAGGAGGGTCCCCACCTGTTCCGCGTCCAGCAGGCCTGGAATGCCCAGGAAGTCCAGTTCATCGTCCGAACCCACTTCGCCGCCGGTACCGAACTCGCCGCCGTCGAACAGGACCCGGTCAAAGGACGCCTGCGAATCCAGTGCCTCGAACTTGCCTTTGGTGAGGCTGTCGGATGCCTTGTCCTCGCGGTTGGCGTCCGCCATGAGTGAGTCTTCGGGGTTGAACAGGCCGTCGGCGTCCTCTTTTTCGGGACGGTCCAGGGCATGGTCTCGTTCGGCTTCCATGGAGTTGGCCAGCGCCATCAATTGCGGCACCGACGGCAGGAACACCGACGCCGTTTCGCCGCGTTTGCGGGCACGCACAAAACGTCCCACGGCCTGGGCGAAGAACAGCGGGGTGGAGGTGGACGTGGCGTAGACGCCCACGGACAGCCGCGGGACGTCAACACCTTCGGACACCATGCGGACCGCCACCATCCAGCGTTTCTCGCTGGCGGTGAACTCGTCGATCTTGTCCGAAGCCTTGGCGTCATCCGAGAGGATAACGGTGGGCGATTCGCCGGTGATCCGCTTCAGTTGGCCGGCGTACGCGCGGGCATCCTCGTGGTCGGTGGCGATAACCAGGCCGCCGGCGTCGGGCACGGTGCGGCGCACCTCGCTGAGCCGCTTGTCCGCGCCGGCCAGGACGGCCGGGATCCACTCCCCCGTGGGGTTAAGCGCCGTACGCCAGGCCTGGGAGGTGATGTCCTTCGTGACGGCGGCCTCGCCGAGGGAGGCGGCCATTTCCTCGCCGGCGCTGGTGCGCCAGCGCATCTGGCCCGAATAGGCCATAAACATCACGGGGCGGACCACATGGTCGCGCAGGGCACTGCCGTAACCGTATGTGTAATCCGCCTTCGACCGGCGGATGCCGTCGCGGTCCTGGGCGTATTCCACAAACGGGATGGGTGAGGTGTCCGACCGGAACGGCGTACCTGTCAGGGACAGCCGCCGGATGGCAGGATCAAACGCCTCGCGCAGGCCGTCGCCCCAGGACAGGGCTTCGCCGCCGTGGTGGATCTCATCGAGGATCACCAGGGTGCGGGCGGCCTCCGTCTTGGCCCGGTGCAGCAGCGGTTTGCTGGCCACCTGGGCGTACGTGACGGCCACCCCAACGAAGCCGCGGCCGTGCTGGCCGTCGGAGTTCTTGAAGTTGGGGTCGATCGCAATGCCCACCTTGGCGGCGGCGTCGGCCCACTGCCGCTTGAGGTGGTCGGTGGGCGCCACAATGGTGACGCGGTTGACGGTGCCGGCCTCGATGAGCGTTGAGGCAACCCGCAGCGCGAAGGTGGTCTTACCGGCGCCGGGCGTTGCGACGGCCAGGAAGTCGCGGGGGGCCGCCTGCATGTATAGGTCCAGGGCCTCCTGCTGCCAGGCACGGAGTTTCGGGGCGGTTCCCCAGGCTGCGCGTTCCGGGTATGCCGGAGGCAGGGTGGGGCCACCAAAGAGGGTTTCCGTCACTATTTGTTGTTGCCCTTGTCCCCGCCGGAGCCCTTGCCACCGTCGTTGCTGGGCCGCAGACCGTCATAAACCTCTTTGCACATGGGGCAGACCGGAAACTTTTTGGGATCCCGGCCCGGCGTCCAGACCTTGCCGCACAGGGCAATAACGGGTTCGCCACTGAGGGCGGACTCCATGATTTTTTCCTTCCGCACATAGTGCGAAAAGCGCTCCCGGTCCCCGGGCTCCACTTCCTGGCGGAGTTCCTCGCGCTCAATGGTGGCCGTGGACGTTCCAGCCCCGGACAGCTCGCGCCGCGGATCGTTTTCGAGAGGGTCCGTCATGCTAGTCATGCCTTCCATCTTAGCCTTTCCGAAGGCCTGGCATTCGACGCCGGGACCTCCCGGGTGCCCGTTTGGACCAGGTGCAGCGCAGGGACAGCCGGCGCGCCCGGGCGTGTTGGAACAGGCGCCGGGGACGCCAAGGGCCGCTGCCGTGCGGCAGCGGCCCCGGTGAAAGGCATTACTTATTGACGCCCACCTGGGCCAGGAGTTCCGGCCCCCTGGCGTCAAGCCATTTTCCGCCCAGCCGGATGCCGCCGGCGAAGAGTCCAAGACCCAGCAGCAGGCCCACGGCCAGGTTGATCCAGCCCAGCATCCTGTTGCCGGTGACCAGTTCGGCAATAAGCAGTGCAACCTCGGGGATCACCAGGACCAGCAGGACGCCCATGCCGCCGAACTGGACGGCCATGGTCTGGCCCACGTTGCCCGGCGGCTTTTTGAACGGGCTGTCACCGGGCAAGGGCACGGGCGTGGTGTACCGGGCAGACACCACAGACGAAAGGCCCAGCCCGCTGAACAGGATGCCCAGCGTTAGTCCCAGCAGCCCCGGGAACGCATACCAGGTGTCGGTCAGGACGGCATATGCCACGGCGAAAACCAGTACCGTGGGAAGGGAGAACAGCAGGCAGGCCATGGCCCGGCCCAACCGGTCCGCGGTGCCCCTGACACCCGTGGCGAGGTGCAGGGCAAACGCAGTGTTGTCGTAGGAGACGTCGGCTGAGATCGACCAGGCCAGGAGGAAGGAGGATAGCGGCGCCAGGATGGCCAGGCTGCTGAAATCCCCGCTCTGGGCGCCGGTGAACACCAGCACCACCGGGAGCAGCGGGATCACCACCAGGGACCCTGAGTAGCGGGGGTCGCGCAGCCAGTAGGTCAGCGCCCGGGCCGTCACGGCGCCGGTGGGGGTTGGTGGCAGCAGGCCCAGCAGGCCCAGCTTGCCGCCCTTGCGCTTGGTGCTGCCGCCGCTGTAGGGCGGGGTCACCAGGGCCCGTTCCAGCATGGACTTCCACGCCCACGCCAGTGCGGCCAGCGTGGCGGCGGCGATCAGCAGCTTCAGCAGCGCCGGTCCCGCGTCGCCTGCCGCGACGTCCCCGGCCAGGGCCCAGGAGGCGCCCAGCGGCGTCCAGGACATGGTGCGGGCCAGTTCCGGCAGGAAGGCCGCGGAATCCGTGATGCCGCGGGTCACGCCGGCGATGATGGGTCCGAGCAGGACCAGCGGAACCATAAAAGCGATGGCGCTGACGTCCTTGAAGCGGCGGGAAGCTGCCAGGCTTGCGGTCGCCGTGGTGGTCACCTTGGAGATGACAATGCAGGTCAGGACGCCAAGGGCCGCGCCAACCACGGCCGCCAGGACCGGCAGCACCCCGCGCCACCAGGTCACGGCCGTGGACAGTCCCACCAGGGCGGTGGCGATGCCGGGGATTCCGATCAGCCCGCCCAGCGCCAGGCCCGGGAGCATCTTCCGCAGCGGGATGGCGAAGGTGGTGAAGCGGGCAGGGTCCAGGGTCATGTCCGTTCCGGAGGCCACAACCGGGATCACGGCCCAGCCGACGATGGCTGCGGCCCCGCCCAGGACCACCGCAGTGGAGGCAAGCTCCAGTGGTTCGGTCCGTAGCATCACCAGGGCGAAAATCAGCAGCCCGATGATGCCCAGGGCGTACAGGGCACCGAACGCCATGCCCACCAGCTGCCACGGACTCCGGCGGAGGCCGTTTCGCAGCAGTGTGAGTTTGAGCCTTAGGAGGTGCGCAACCATTCGAGCCCCTCCGTTGTGCTTCGGCCGCCCACCAGTTCCACGAACCGGTCCTCGAGCGAGGCTTCGCCGCGGACTTCGTCAACAGTTCCGGCGGCCAGCAGCCTGCCACCGGCCACCACTGCCACGTGGTCGCACATGCGCTGGACCAGGTCCATCACGTGGCTGGAAACGATCACCGTACCGCCGGAACCCACATAGCCGTCGAGGATGGAGCGGATGTTGGCGGCACTGACCGGGTCCACCGCTTCGAACGGTTCGTCCAGGACCAGCAGCCGCGGGGCGTGGATAAGGGCGGATGCCAACGCGATCTTCTTGGTCATGCCGGCGGAGTAGTCCACCACCAGCGTCCCGGCATCCTTGGTCAGGTCCATGGCAGCCAGCAGTTCGCGCACGCGGGTGGCCACCACGTCCCTGTCCATGCCCCGCAGCAGGCCGGCGTAGGTGATGAGCTGTTCGCCGGTGAGCCGGTCGAACAACCGGACGCCGTCAGGGAGGATCCCCATCAGTTTCTTGGCTTCCAAGGGGTTCGACCAGACATCCACGCCGTGCACGGCTGCCGTGCCGAAGTCCGGCCG
Organism: Arthrobacter sp. Leaf141; assembly: GCF_001424565.1. GTDB lineage: Bacteria > Actinomycetota > Actinomycetes > Actinomycetales > Micrococcaceae > Arthrobacter. The sequence continues at coordinate 821,688 of NZ_LMOL01000005.1, read as the reverse complement.
CAGCAGCCCGGTGGCCATCGAGAGCGTGGTGGTCTTGCCGGCGCCGTTGGGGCCCACAACGCCGTAAAAGGAACCCGCCGGCACATCAAGGCTGATGCCGTCGACCGCGATTTTCCCGCCGAACCGTTTTGCCAGGCCATTGATGGACAGGGCGGGTGCCGTACCGGGCCGTGGCGCCTGTTCAGGTTGCAGAGCTGTCATAAAGCCAGACTAGCCTTCGACCCCCGGGCGGCGGGTCCTCCCGGAGGAGTAGTGAAATAGGCGTAGGAGCACCCCGCGCGCGCTCCCGTTGGGGCGGTCCTGTGGCCGCAGCCTGTCAGACTTGCCTCATGCACATTGCCCTGGGCCTGCTGGTCATCGTCGCCGTGGTTTGCGCCGTCAGCGCGCTGGGCAGGAAGCTTGACCTTCCCGTTCCGCTGCTGCTGGTCCTGGCGGGAGTGGCGGGATCCTTCCTGCCGTTCATCCCGGAGGTTGAGCTCAACCCCGAACTGGTCCTGGTGGGCCTGCTGCCACCCCTGCTGTATGCCGCCGCCTTCCGGTCCTCGCTGTTTGATTTCAGTTCCAACATCAGGTCCATCGGGCTGCTGTCCGTGGGCTACGTTGTGTTCGGCACCATCGCCGTGGGATTTGTGGTGTGGTGGCTGTTCCCGGAGATCCCCCTGGCTGCGGCCATTGCCCTGGGCGCCGTGGTGGCCCCGCCGGACGCCGTGGCTGCCACGTCCATCGCGCGGCGGGTGGGCATGCCCCGCCGCATCGTCAGCATCCTCGAGGGCGAGTCGCTGGTTAACGACGCCACCGCGCTGGTGTGCCTGCGCGCTGCGATCGCGGCGATCGCGGGGTCCGTTTCCGCACTGGAGGTCGCAGGCGGTTTCCTGGTGGCCGCCGGCGGTGGGCTGGCTGTGGGGTTCGCGGCCGCCTATGTCCTCACGGAGGTCCGTAAGCGGGTCAGCAACGTGGCCATCAACACGTCCACGTCCTTGATGGCCCCTTTTGTGGCGTACCTCCCCGCTGAGGCCATCCATGCCTCCGGGGTGCTGGCTGTTGTTGTGACCGGGCTGGTGATGGGCTTCAAGGCACCCTCCATGCCCAACGGCGCAGCCCGCCAGAGTGCCCGCAGCAACTGGGACACGGTGCAGTTCCTGCTGGAGAACTCGGTGTTCCTGCTGATCGGGCTGCAGGTGCGGGCCATCGTGGAGGGTGTCCAGGACGACTCGCTGGGTGCCGGCCGGGTCTGGCTGGGCTGCGCGGTGATCCTCCTGGCGGTGCTGCTGCTCCGGCCGGTCTGGGTGTTCCCGGCCACGTTCCTGCCGCGCCTGGTTCCCTCGGTCCGGAAGGCCGAGCCGGATCCACCATGGCAGGCCGCGGCGATTGTCTCCTGGGCCGGAATGCGGGGCGTGGTCACCCTGGCCGCGGTACTGACATTGCCCGCAGACCTGGAACACCGGAATGTGCTGGTCCTGGCTGCCCTGGTGGTGGTTGGCGGGACGTTGGTGCTGCAGGGTTTCACACTCCCTGTTCTGGTCAGGCTGCTGGCGGTGCAGGGTCCGGACCGGCGCGAGGACGCGCTGAACCGGGCTTCGCTGATGCAGCTGGCCACAGACGCCGGCCTGGGGCGGCTGGCGGAACTGCGCCGGGACACTGACCCGCCGGAAGTCATGGACATGCTCAAGCGCCGGACGCAGGAACGGGGCCTGGCCGCCTGGGAACGGCTGGGCCGGCCCGAGTCGGACGCCGCAACGCCCAGCCAGGGGTATGCCCGGTTGCGGATGGCCATGCTGGATGCCGAACGGACCAAGGTCCTGGACCTGCGGCGGGGTGGGCAGTTTGCGCACGAGGTGATCAGTGAGGTGCTGGAACGGCTGGACATCGAGGAGTCCATGCTGGATGCGGCCCTGGACGAGCTGGACTCCTCCGATGGCGGTGGCGGTGAAGGGATCGCCCGGCCCGGCGGAATCTGCGGGCATCTGGCAGCAGCTGCAGAGCCCGCGGTCCCGCCCGACGCTTTCTGCGCAGCGTGCCGGCGTGAAGGAACGGCCACGGTGCACCTGCGGATGTGCCTGGAATGCGGGAACGTGGGCTGTTGCGATTCCTCCGTCGGGCGCCACGCCTCGCTGCATTTCCACGAAACCAGCCACCCTGTCATGCGCAGCATCGAACCCGGGGAAGACTGGCGCTGGTGCTACGCCGATGATCTTTTGGGCTGACACGCGGGGCGGCGAGCGGGCATCCCGGCCGGGGCAGACCGGCATACTGGAGAAGAAAGCGTTTCCCCGCCGTTTGAACCGAAGGATTCCCGAATGGACTACCGCACCCTGGGCCGCACCGGGCTGACCGTCTCCACCGTCTGCGTGGGCACCAGCTCCCTGGGCAGCCACCCGGCACCCCGCGGCACCGACACCGCCGTCGACACCATCCTCAGGGCCTTTGCGGGACCCCTGAACTTCATCGATACCTCCAATGAGTACGGCGAAACCAACAGCGAGCGCCGGATCGGTGCCGCCATCGCCGCAGCCGGCGGCGTTCCGGACGGGGTGGTGGTGGCCACCAAAGTGGACCCGATCCGTGGCGTTGCCGACTATTCGGGCGCGCGGGTCCGGCAGTCCGTTGAGGAAAGCCTGGACCGGCTGGGGCTTGACCACCTGCCGCTGGTGTACCTGCACGACCCCGAAAAAATCACGTTCGAGGAGGGTACTGCTGCCGGCGGGCCGCTCGAAGCGCTCCTGGACCTGCGCAGCCAAGGTGTGATCGGACACCTGGGCGTGGCGGGTGGGCCCATCGACCTGGAACTGAAGTACCTCGCCCTGGACGTGTTCGACGTTGTGATCAGCCACAACCGCTACACGCTGGTGGACCAGAGCGCCGGGCCCCTCATCCGGGATGCGGCGGAGCGTGGTGTGGCGTTCGTGAACGCTGCCCCGTTCGGCGGCGGGATGCTGGTTAAGGGACCCGACGCCGAACCCAACTACTGCTACCGGCCCGCCTCCCCCGCGATCATCGGCCGTGTCCGGAAGATGGCTGCCCTTTGCGCCGAGTATTCCGTTCCCCTGGCCGCCGCTGCCCTGCAGTTCTCCACCAGGGACCCCCGCGTCACCTCCACCATCGTGGGTATGTCGGAACCCGACCGGGTTGCGGAGGCTGTGGATCTTGCCGGCTGGGACATCCCGGCCGAATTCTGGGACCGGATCCTGCCACTGACGGCAGCCGGCACCGGCGAACTGGGCTAAGCCGGCTACCTGGCCCGGCGGATGCGGATGGGTCCCTTGGCCGTGGACGGATCCACCACGGTCCCGCCCTGGGTGATGCTGACCTGCCCGGCGCCCACCAGCCGCCGGGCTGCCTGCCGGGCAGGCTCCATCAGGTCACGCCAGGTGTCCCCGCCCACTGCCCGGGCGGCATCCGAAGGGCAGATGGTGGACGTTGCGGCCCTGGCCGCCAGGAGTTCGAGGATTTTCGCTTCCAGCTCCTGGTCGACGGGACCCACGCCGCGGCTCCCGTCGGCCGGGTTTTTCTCCCGGGGAGCTTCATCCGGTACTTCTTCCCGGTGTGCCATGGGTGTCAGCGCCTCAGAAGGTGCGCCGCGGCACGGCGCGCTCGTACTGCGGCGCCCACGGAAGGTCATGACCCAGTTCGAAGGCGGCCCGCAGCCACCAGTGCGGATCCCGCAGGGCCGCCCGGCCCAGGAACACGGCGTCCGCCTGGCCGGTGGCGATGGCGTGTTCAGCTTGGCCGGCGGACGTCAGCAGGCCAACAGTCCCGGTGGGGACGCCTGCGTCCGCGCGGATGGCGGCGGAAAACCCTGTCTGGTAGCCGGGGCTGGGAGCAATCTGCTGCTGCGGTACAGCGCCTCCGCTGGAGACATCGATCAGGTCCACACCCTGGGCGACTGCCTGCCGGGCCAGCCGGATGGATGCGGCCAAATCCACCCCGCCCGGCGCCCAGTCCGTGGCCGAAATCCTGAGCAGCAGGGGCATGCTGTCCGGGATGACGTCGCGGACAGCATCGATCACTGCCAGCATCAGCCTGTTGCGCCCTGCCTCGCTGCCGCCCCAGGCGTCCTGGCGGCGGTTGATCAGCGGGCTCTGGAACTGGTGCAGCAGGTAGCCGTGGGCACCGTGGAGCTCTACCGTGTCGAATCCCGCCGCCACGGCCCGCACGGCGGCGGCGGCAAAGTCCGCGATGACGCCACGGATCTGGTCCTCCGTCATCTCCGCCGGAACCGCGTAGCCGTCAAAAGCGGCCGGTGACGGTCCCACGGTGTCCCAGCCGCCGTCGGCAGCGGGCACCGAGCCCTGTTCCCCGGAGAACGGCCAGTAAGTGGCGGCCTTCCGGCCGGCGTGGGCGAGCTGGACACCGATCTTAGCGTCCGCGGCGCCGTGCCGGTGCACAAAGGAGGTGATCCGCTGCCAGGCCGCCGCCTGGTCGTCGTTGTACAGCCCGGCATCCCTGGGACTGATACGGCCCTGCGCATTGACGGCCGCGGCTTCGGTGATGATCAGCGCCGCCCCGCCCGCGGCGAAGGAACCCAGGTGCATCAGGTGCCAGTCGTTGGGTACTCCGGGCGCGGCGTCGGGATCGCAGCTGTACTGGCACATGGGCGAGACCCACCCGCGGTGCCGGAGTTCGAGGGCGCGCAGGGCCAGGGGCTCGAACAGGCCCGGCACTAGAACAGCACCCGGGCCAGGGCCTGCCGTGCCTTGGCAACGCGCTCATCGGAGGCGCCAACCACTTCAAACAGTTCCAGCAGCCTGATCCGGGCAGTCTCCCGCTCGGGTCCGAAGTTCCGGCCGATGAAGGTGACCACCCGGTTCAGGGCGTCCTCCACGTGGCCGCCGGAAACGTCCAGGTCCGCCACCCCCAGCTGGGCGTCGATGTTGTCCGGCTCATCGGCGGCCAGTTTGCGCAGCGCGTCGCTGTCCGGGGCGGACAGCGGCTGCAGCCTGGCCATCAGTTCCACCTGCGAAAGCCCCGCCTTCGCCTCGTGGTCCGCAGGCATTTCCTTGAGCGCCTGGCGGTAGGCGGTGGCGGCGGCCTCGTAGTCGCCGGCCTCGATCGCATCATAGGCGGCCTGGTGAAGGGGCGGCAGGGGCGCAGGTTCCTGCTCCTCCTGCGGCCCGGCGTTCAGGCTGCCGGTCACTCCATTGGCTGCGGCCACCTTCAAAAGTTCATCCAGGATGCCACGCACCTGCTCTTCCTCTGCACCGCCCTCAAACAGCGGAACAGGCTGGCCCTTAAGGACTGCAACGGCGGTGGGCACGGCCTGCACTTGGAACGCCTGGGCCAGCTGTGGGAAGGCTTCCACGTCCGCGGCGCCCAGCACCAGCTTTCCGGCGTAGCCGGCCACCACGCGCTCGAGGGTTTCGAGCATGCCCGCGGATTCCGGGGAATACGGCGCCCACAGCGCGATCACAACCGGTACCTGCGCGGACAGCTCCACAAGCTGCTGGAAGTTGGCTTCGGTGACGTTGACGCTTAGTTCCGGGCCGCCGTCGCCCGTTGCCGGTGCACCAGGCGCCGGCGCGCCGCTGGCGGGAGCGGGAGCGGCGGGGCGCTGCTTGAGGCTGGAAAGATCGACGGCGCCACGCAGGTTAAGCAGGCTGGCAGCGGCTGGAGGGACAGGGCGGGAAGCAGGCGAACTCATGCTTTCCACTCTAGCCACTCCGGCCGCTGCCGGGGGTACTGCGGTCACCGGACTACTTGAACGAGGCCCCCACAAGGCCGCGGGTGGCGGCAACAAGTTTCATGGGATCGGTGCTGCCGGCCGGCGGCACATAAACCGCCATGGATTCCACGAAGCTCAGGACCATACCCGTTGTGGTTTCCTTGCCGCCTGCCAGGGCGGCGGCGTCGTCACCGATGGTGAGCTTGTCACCGGCCGCCTTGGGGGTGCCTTCGAACCCGAAGTTGATGCGGCCTTCCACCAACGCGCCGCCGTCAGCGGTGCGGAACACCGTGATGCTGGCCGGATCCACCTTGTGGGTGAAGGCGAAATTACCGTTCTGGCCTGACTGGACCACTTCGGCCTGGTACGAAAGGGTGTCGGCGATGTAGGGAGAGGACTCGCCCTCCACCAGTTTGTCCTTGTAGGGCGATTCCGCGTTGCCCAGGCGGTCGGCAAGTCCTGCCATGGCTTCTTCGGCCGTGTACATTAGGCCGGTCTTATCCCCGGCTGCCAGGGTTTCGGTACCCTCGCGGCTGATGTTCGGGAAGGTGGTGCCCGGCTGGAGCGGTGTGGTCTGGACCAGCTTGTAGTTGTCCCGCGGCGAGGCCTGGACCAGGGTCAAGAGCTGGGGAACCACGTTCCCGTCACCCTGGGTGACAGCCAGAACGGACCGCGGCCAGTCCCGGTTGGTGGTGACAACAGTGGTGAGCAGCTTAGTGGAGCGGACGGGCATCCGTGCCTCGTAGGAGCCTACCTGGGAGCGGATCTTGTAGTTCTGGGTGCGGACCTCCAGCTCGGTACCGCCAACGCGGGTGGCGAGCTGCGCGGCATCCTTGGCGGCATCGCCGGCATCCACCGCACTGGAGACCTGCTCCAGGACACGGCGGAACTGGGCGTCCAGGAGCACCCGCGACGGTGCTGCCTCGTCCTTGGCCGGTGCCGCAGACCCGGAGGCGTCAGGAGCCGGCGTGGCCGCCACGGCTGCGGTGCCGGAACCGGCAACCACCACGGCCGCCAGGACTGCCGCCGCCATGGCCAGCGGTGCCGAAGAGCCGTTGGCCTTCCGCTCCCGCGCGCGCTGTGCGAAGCCGCTGCCTGCACCATCGCCTTCGCCGTTGCGCTTGCGCGCGGAGAGCAGGGCCAGGGCAATGCCGGCCGCCATGATGATGGCACCCAGGACGATCAGCGGCACCGCCCACGGGGTAGCGGTGTCGTTGGGGAACGTCATGGAGACGGTGGCCGGGGCCGGCTTGGTGCCGTCGGTGGCCAGCAGCAGCGACCATTCACCGTCTGCGGGCGGGGTCCAGGTGTAATCGAGTTCGCCGCTGGCGTTCTCGGTGGTCACCCAGAGGTCGGAACCGGCCGGGTTGGGCACTGTGGCCTCACCCTCCGAGTGCTGCACTTGAAGGGACTTCTTGTCCTCGGACACGCCGTTGACAGTGTTGTGGGCGGCCCCGCCCACCCAGGCGGCGACGTCGTCCGGTCGGCCGGAGGCAAGCATGAAGTTCCCGTCGCCTTCCACGGTGATCCTGGCGGTGCCGCCATGCAGGGTGCGCAGGCCCTGGTCGAAAACGGTAACGGGTGCGTCAGTGCCATCGGCCGGCGCGGAGACGGTGAAGGTCTCGGACGGAGCCCAGATGGTCTGCTGGCCGATGCCTGCCAGGAGGGTCAGGAGGCCGAGCAGCACCAGCGCGGCTGCAGTCTTTAAACGCAAGGGATCACCTATCATCAGCGGGGGTTTACCTTCAATAGTAACCGTTTTGTTACCACGGGCGCTGTCCGGGACCCGCTCGGGCGCCGGCTGAAGCCGGTGGCGGCGGTACCGCCGCCGGTGCTGGCGGGCCGGCTGATAGTGTTTGCGATGATCATCACAACGGCCCGCAGGCGCGGTGCCACGCACGGAACAGGCCCCAAACACCAGTGACTGACAAGACGGACGCATCCTCCGCGGACACCGAAAACCCAGGCAGCACCGAGGGACAGGCGGACGCGCTGCAGGGTCAGGCACCGAAGCGGCGCAAGGGTACCGCCGCCGCAGCCCTGGGCCAGGTGGTCCGCAGGCTCCGCCAGCCCCTCCCCGGCGCCCAGCCGCGGCTCCGCTTCGAGATGCCGCCGGAGTACGCCGCCGAGGAAGGCGGGGACCGCGAGGAGAGCAAGGTGAAGGCGCAGTTCGGCCGTCCCGGTCCGCGGATGTCGCCGCAGCATCCGCTGTACATGGGCTTTATGGGGACTGTGGGCGTGGGGCTCGCCCTCCTGGTCTACTGGATCGGTTCCAACACCACGCAGCTTCTCCTCTGGATCGTTGCAGCACTCTTTATCGCCCTTGGCCTGGAGCCGGTGGTGGGCTGGCTGGAAAACCGCAAGGTCCCCCGCCCCGTGGGCATCCTGCTTGCGGTGGCGGTGCTGGCAGGCGCTGTTGTCGGATTCTTCGCCACGCTGATCCCCACCATCGTGGGTCAGGTCACCCAGATTGTGGAGCAGGCACCGGTCTGGGTCCGGGATTTCATCAACTCGGACTTTTTCGTCAACCTCGATGACCAGTTCGGGGTCCGCGACCGCATCCAGGACGAACTGGACAAGTTCGTCAACGATCCGGCAGCCGTCAGCGGGATCTTCGGGGGCGTGGTGGGCTTCGGCTCCACCGTGGCCAACGGCCTCTTCGGCGCCTTGATTGTGCTGGTCCTGAGCCTGTACTTCCTGGCCGCCCTGCCGGCCATGAAGAAGTGGGGCTACCGCCTGGCCCCCCGCTCGCGCCGGAACCGGGTGGAAGCCCTGGCTGAGGAGATCACCAAATCGGTGGGCAACTATGTGATCGGCCAGGTCTGCGTGGCCCTGCTGAATGCCACGTACGCCTTCATTGTGATGTCCATCCTGCATATTCCATTCGCCCTGCTGCTGGCGTTTGTGGTGGCACTGCTCGCGTTCATCCCCCTGGTGGGCGGGCTGATTGCCGCTGTTGTGGTGCTGCTGATCTCCCTCACGGTGGGCTGGCAGACAGCCGTCATCTACGCCATCTGCTACTTCGCCTACCTGCAGTTCGAGGCGTACTTCATCTCCCCCCGCATCATGCAGAAGGCAGTAGCGGTCCCCGGGGCCGTGGCAGTCATCTCCGTGATTGCCGGCGGCAGCCTGCTGGGCGTGCTCGGCGCGCTGATCGCCATCCCCACCGCAGCAGCTGTCCTGCTGCTGGTCCGGGAAATCTATATCGTCCGGCAGGACCAGCACTAAGCCGCATCCGGGGCAGGCTCAGGCCGGAGCGGTGGCGGCCGGACCGGCCCACTCCTGCGGCAGGCCTTCCCCGCCCAGCCCTGCCGGGCTGACAGTGGCCACAATCTCGTTGAGCACCCGTGCGGCGTGCTTCTCCCCCACCCACAGGTGTTTGGCGCCTGCCACCCCCACCACACGTGCCTGGGGCACCAGTGCGAACCGCTCGGCAGCCTCTGCCGGCTGCAGGTAGTCATCGTGTTCGGGCACCAGCACGGCCAGCGGCTTGCCGGTGTCCGCCCACTGCCGCAGATGTTGGTCCGTGGCGCGGTGCAGCGGCGGCGACAGCAGCACAGCACCTTCCACCTGGCCGGCCACGGGATCCACGGCGCCGTACATGAGGGCAAGTTCGGTGCCGAACGACCAGCCCACCAGCCAGCGGTTGGGCAGGCCGCGGTCCACCGCGAACTGGACCGCTGCCGCAACATCGTTCCGCTCACCGATGCCTTCCTCGAACGCACCGGTACTTGTCCCGCGCGGCGAGGTGGTGCCGCGGGTGTTGAACCGCAGCACCGCGATGCCTGCCAGGGCCGGCAGCCGGTAGGACGCCTTCCGGTACACGTGGGAATCCATAAAGCCGCCGTGGGTGGGCAGCGGGTGCAGGGTGATCAGCGTGGCGTGCACGGGGCCGGATTCAGGAAGGGCCAGTTCGCCCACCAGGGTGTGCCCGTCAGCCGTCAGCAGCTCCACGTTTTCCCGGCGTGCGGGCAGGACAGTGGACGCCCTGATGGGGGCCAGGCCTGTGGACTGGGTGAATGCGTACGACGCCGGATCAAAAGTCATGCCTGCCAGCTTAGCCAACGCGGGGCCCGGGCTGCCCGCAGGCTCAGCGGTAACGGTAACTGCGCGACATCCAGCAGTTGGTATGCCAGTGCCGCCGCTCTGCAAGCCCGGCCGCCGCGCCGAACAGGTGGTCGTCCTTCCAAACCACCAGGTGCGCGACTCCCGGCACCACTGCGGTGGAGCATTCGGGACAGATGTAGGTCTTCTCTGCATTCCGTGCCGTCATGGTGCGGACCATCCAGTCACCGTCCGGCGCGCTTTCCCGCCGCGCGATGCCGGCCCTGGCACGTTCGAGGTCCAGTTCCGGCACGCCGCCGCCGGCGGTCTTTTTTCCGCTGCTGCGGCCAGGTGCAGCACCCTTGCCTGACACGGGACGGCGCGGACGGTTGGAGCGGGGCATGCTTCCATTCTGCCCCAGCTTCAGCGGGGACCGGACCCTGGCACAGGGCGCCAGCCGGTAGTCTGTACGGCGTGCGACTTGTCATAGCCCGATGCTCAGTAGATTACGTTGGCCGGCTCAAGGCCCATCTCCCCCTCGCCACCAGGCTGCTCCTGGTCAAGGCGGACGGGTCGGTGCTGGTCCATTCGGATGGCGGCTCCTATAAGCCGCTGAACTGGATGAGCCCGCCGGCGAGCCTGCGGGTGACGTCCCCGGACGATGTGGACCTGGAACTTGGCGTGGTGGAGCAGTGGACCGTCCAGTCGGCGAAGACGGACGACCGGCTGATCATTAACATCCACGAGAAGTTCAGCGAAACCTCCCACGACCTGGGAGTGGACCCAGGCCTGATCAAGGACGGCGTCGAAGCGGACCTCCAGCGGCTGCTGGCCGACCAGATCGAGACCCTTGGTACCGGCTTCTCGCTCATTCGCCGGGAGTACTTCACGGCCATCGGGCCCGTGGACATCCTGGCCCGGGACGCCGACGGCGCCACGGTGGCCATTGAGCTGAAACGCCGCGGCGACATTGACGGAGTGGAACAGCTCACGCGTTACCTGGAACTACTGAACCGGGATCCGCTGCTGGCGCCGGTCCGTGGCATCTTCGCCGCCCAGCAGATCAAGCCGCAGGCGAAGGTGCTCGCCGCGGACCGCGGCATCCACTGCGTCACCCTGGACTATGACGCCATGCGGGGCGTGGACGACAGCGGGTCCCGGCTCTTCTAGGCCAGAGCGCCCCCGGCAGGCCAGGCGCTGGGCATTTCACCGTTTTGTTACCTTATTTTCTTCCTGTTGCGCATTCCAAACCGTTGACCTGCGGGAACGGACATGAAATTCTTGAAACAGTCTTTGTGTAGGTGTTATTCATGCTCGCAAGACATGTTGCGAGCGTGAAGCTCCTGCAACACCGTTCCTTTACCGGACCGGCTGCCAGGATTCTTCCGCGGAGTGACCAAGGCCGGCACGCAGTGTGCCGTTCTTAGACCCTTTCCACAATGAGGAGAAATACATGGCACAGGGAACCGTCAAGTGGTTTAACGCTGAAAAGGGCTTCGGCTTCATCACGCCGGATGACGCCGACGGCGATGTCTTCGTCCACTATTCGGAAATCCAGACGGGCGGCTTCAAGACCCTCGACGAGAACCAGCGCGTTCAGTTCGAAATCGGCCAGGGCGCCAAGGGCCCCCAGGCCACCGGCGTCACGCTGGTCTAGGCTCCGCCCCCGGCCGCAGCTGCGGCCAACGCTTTTCAAATGGTCTCCGGCTTTTGCCGGGGACCATTTGTTTGTCCACCCGGGTCCGTTGCCATTCGCGGCATGCACCGCTCATTGTTGCCAGGGCCGGAAACACGCTCCGCAATTTGTTTCACGAAACCAGTTTGCGGACCAGCCTTGCACCTTGCGAAAGGGACAACCCGGGAAGGTATGCACGCGTCAGTGCCCTGCCAATTGCGGGCAGGTGCAGCGGGTCCTGGTAATAAAGATAAAGCGACCGGTATTCGGGTTTGAAACGCGATTTAAAAGCCGCCAGGGAACGGAAGCCATAAACAGGTTCCAGGGCGTGGCCCACCAGATCAAGGATGCTCAGCAGGTTATCGGCGCCTCCTTCCGCCGCGGTTTGCGCTGCGGAAAGGCTGCCGACAGCGGCCGGCGGGTTTGCGTCGCCGGGCCTGCTGGCCAGCGGCGAGCCGGAGAGAGAAATGACTTCCACGGTGTCCCGCAGTTCAAGGACGGCGGAGGCGATCAGGAATTCCATCACCCCTGGAAACCCCTCAGGTCCCCGGCGCATCACGTCGAGCGTCCTGCTGACCAGCCGGCCGCCGTCGTAAACGGGAAGCCAGCTGGTGACCCCGTGAACCGTCCCGCCGGCGTCCACGGCGAGGCAGCACAGCACCTCGGGGTCATCCAGTTCGTCCACGCCGCCGAGGGTGAAGCCCATCTCGGGGACCGACTTGGCTGCTGCCCACCCTTCGGAAACCTCGTTCAGCCGGGACCGCAGCGGCGCGGGCAGCTCGTTGTAAGGCCCCCAGACCGCCGTCACACCCAGCTTCGCTGCGCGGTTCAATGCCGTCCGGACGTTCTGCCACTCCTTGCCCTTGAACTCGATCTCCCGGACCGCCAGCCGGGTCTCCTGCGCCACCGCGACCCGGTGGAAGCCGCGGTCCCGCAGCTCCGGCCATATCCCGTCATCGCAGGAGTACAGCGCCGGAATCAGGGCCTGGCTGCGGCAGTGCGCCAGGAACCCTTCGGTGACCGCGGGTTGGGCCGGCCCGGGCCCGAACGCCCCGCCCAGCGTCAGGGCAACAGTGCCGTGCTGCTGGTAGGCCATGGCACCGTTCCCATCAGGGCTGAACCAGTAGGTGTTTGGTTCCCACAGGGCCATCCAGGACAACGGGCCGCCGCCGCGGTGCAGCAGGTCACGGGCCCGGCTGCGGTCCTGCCTGCCGGAATCGCTGCTGTGCTGGCCGCCCACCAGGACCCACCACACCGCCACCAGGGCGATCACCCAGAAAACCGGCCCGGAGTAGGCAAAGAGCACCGCTTCGACGGTGTTGCGGTCCGTGAACAGGCGCTGGAAGTGCTGTGGAATGGGCACCGGAACGTATTGCCGGGCCAGCTCTGCGAAGAGGCCCGCCACACCGCCGTCGCGGGACAGCCCGCCGGACCCGAACCAGGCCACAGTGTAAGTCCCGGCAAGGACCAGCCACGTACCGCCCACCACAGCCGCCAGCAACCGGCGGGCTCCAGGCAGGGTCTGGACGCGGAAATGCCGCCGGTTCAGCCACAGCACCAGGGCCAGCAGCAGCGGCACCACCACCAGGGGCATTACGTGGGCAAAAGCAGTCCCCAGCGGTGCCGCCCGTGGACCCAGCGGCCGCGCCGGAAGCAAAGCGAAAAGGGCAAGATAAACGGCGGCGAGGGCGGTGACGGCCAGTTGGATGACCAGGGCAATATTCAGGGCCAGCCTGCGTCCGCGGCGCATGCCGTCCGCGCAGATCAGCAGCAGCGCAACGGGAACCACTGCAAGCGCCAGGCCAAACGGGCCGGCAAAGCCGGCCCGGCCGGCTTCGAGGCAGGATGCCTCCACCGTGGCGCCGCAGTTAAAGGCCAATTGGCCCAGCGTGGGCATCGGGTTCAGCACCACATCGCGCAGCAGCGCCAACGGACCGGTAGGCGAGCGGGCAATGCCCGTCAGGATGGGACCCACGGCAAAGACGGCCACGGTCAGGGCCAGGAGGTTCCGGGCTTCGCGGCCGGTGGAGCGGTGCCGGTGCGGTTGCCCGCCGTCGCCCTGGATCCACCATCCCGCCAGCAGGCCCAGCAACGCCCCGATCAGGCCAATGACGGTTTCCGCGTGGCCCACATACAGGACCAGCAGCAGCGAGATGGAAAGCACCGCGGTACGGAGCCGGCGCTGCCACAGGACCGGGAGCCGGGCACTGCCGGCCAGTCCGGCAGCGAGGACCGGGCCATACGGGCCGATCAGGACAACGTCCGCCATCCGGTCCAGCCACCCGTCCCCCACCGCAACGGCGAGCTGGGTCACCAACAGGAACAGCGTCACGGCGGCAAACTGGCCCAGCACAAGGAGACCGATGGCCGCCTTGGTGCCCAGCCGGCGTTCGGCCAGACCCAGCAGCACCACAATCATCAGCGAGGCAGCCAGGTAGGCCAGGGGGTTGGTGGCAAAGAAAAGGCTGGTGAACATGGACCACCAGGACCCGGCCTGCAGCCCGGGAAGGCTGACTCCTGCCACTTCGAGCAGGTGCTCCGGAGGCCCGGCCGGGAAACTTCCCGTGGCCGCCGCGGTTATCCAGAAGATGGCCAGGAGACCGAGCGTGAACGGGACCGCTGCCAGGTTACGGCCCAAACGCTGCAGCACAGGACGGGCCACAGTGGTCCAGGCCAGTCTGGCGGTGGTGTCCTGCTTGGCGGCGCTCATCCGGGGAGCCCCCACCGTCCGGCCAGGAACTGGAGCGCATCCTCGATCCGGCGGGACGAGGTGTCCCACGAATGGCCCGTATGCTCCACCCGCTGCGATTCAACGGTAAAGCCGGCGTCCCGGGCCGCGGTGGTGAGCGTATCCAGGTACGCCACGAATTCTGCGTCGTCGGCACCGGCCGTGAGATACATGGCGTGCCCGTCAAAGCGTTCGGTTGCCATGATGGCCAGTGGCGTCTGGCGGTCGAAAGCCTCCGGGTCCCCGGGGAATGCTGCATCGATGGTCTTCTGGCGCTCCTTGGCCACGGCGGGTTCGGCCTCGCTGGAAAAGCCCAGGACGGCCGGGAACAGGTCAGGATGCCGGGTGCCCATCTGCACGGCGCAGGTGGCGCCGAACGAGAACCCGCCCGCCGCCCAGCGGCTGTGGTCCGTGTCCACCGCCAAGGTGGTGCTGATCCACTGCACCACGTCCTTCGCCAGGTAGGTGTCTGCCTGGGCAATCGCGCTGTCCATGCACATGGTGTTGGCGTTCTGCGAACCATTGGGATCGGCAACCACCACCACCGGGGCAAGTCCGCCGTGGGCAGCGGCGAAGGTGTCCAGGTGGCCCCGGAGTGCTCCGCCGGTCAGCCAGTCGGCGGGCCCGCCGGGCTGTCCGGCGACAAGGACAAGCACGGGCAGGGCCGGCCGGTTGGCGGCAAAGTAGGCCGGCGGCAGGTAAATGTAGGCGTCGCGGGCTGCCAGGCCGGAAAGGGTGCCGGGAATGGCGGACCTGCGGAGCTCTCCCCCGGCCGGGAGATCACCCTGGGCTTTCCAACCTTGGAGCGTAACGCCGTCGGGGGCGCCGGACTGGCGCATCAGGGCCGGTTCCAGGGCAGGCACGCTGGCCACGGCGGTGCCCAGGAGGTCGCTGACGGTGCGGTTGAGGCCGAAGTAGGCGTTGATCTGCACAGCGGAGAGCGTCGCGACCAGCAGGACTGCCACCAGGCTGGTCCAGCGGGAACGCCAGGTGTTCCCCGGTAGCCTCAGGAAGGCCAGGAGCAGGGCGCCGACGGCGGGCACCAGCCAGATCAGGACGGCGTCCGGGATGTTTTCGGGGAAGACGGAAAGGATGTTGATCAGGGCCCAGTGCACTGCGGCCACCAGGGCGAACGCGGCGGCAGCGGCGGCCAGGACGCGGATCAGCCAGCGGAACGGGCCCGTGGCGGCCGGCGGGACTGCCAGGTGGATGGCACCGGCAAGGCCAAGGACCACTGCCATCCAATAGACCGGACCGTCAGTGAGCCGGATGTTGTAGAACCATTCCACGGCGGCTAGCGCCAGGTCCCTACGCCGATGACCGGTCCGGCTTCCAGCCACGAGGACAGGCCAGTGTAGGCATCGAACTTCATGGCGAGCCGAAGGTCCTCGCCTTCATAGCGGAGTTCAACGATCACCACATCGGGCTGGACCTTAACGGCCTCATCCTCGGTGGGTTTGCGCCGGCCCAGGAGCTCCAGGGAGCTGCGCTTGAACCGGTGCTTGGGGCGGACGCTGAGGGAAAGCAGCCGGAACCACTCCAGGTCATTGTCCTGATAACGGCAAACCCCCATCTGCCAGCTGTTTCCAGCCGTGCAAATGGAGGCGTCCACCGTGCCGAGGGCACGCCGCAGGTTGAAGCGGCGCACCCCCGAAAGGCACAGTGCAAATACCAGCAGCCCAAAAATGACTGCCATGGCGATGAACGTAATTACCGGAGCGTCCATCAGGGGCGTGCTAGCGGATCCCAGCGGTAGCCGAGCCGCCCAGCTGGGCATTGTCAGCAACGATGACGACGCGGTTGTTGTCCACGGAGAAGAATCCACCGTCAACATCCACGGCGATCCGGTCCCCGGTCACCGGCTGGATGGCCAGTTCACCTTCAGCCAGGATCGCCAGCAGGGGCGAGTGGCCGGGCAGGATTCCGATTTCACCATCGCTGGTGCGGGCCTTGACCATCTTGGCCGCTCCGGACCACACGAAGTGGTCCGCTGCGACAATCTCAACCTCAAGCTCAGCCATATTACTTGGTCTGTTCCTGGATCTTGGCCCACTGGCGCTCGACGTCATCGAGGCCGCCGACGTTGAAGAACGCCTGCTCCGCGATGTGGTCCAGATCGCCGTCGCAGATCGCCGTGAAGCCTTCGACGGTGTCCTTGATGGAAACCGTGGAGCCTTCGACGCCGGTGAACTGCTTGGCGGTGTAGGTGTTCTGGGAAAGGAACTGCTGGATGCGGCGTGCACGCGACACGACGATCTTGTCCTCTTCCGAGAGTTCGTCAACGCCGAGGATGGCGATGATGTCCTGGAGTTCCTTGTTCTTCTGCAGGATCTGCTTCACGCGGACTGCCGTGTTGTAGTGGTCCTTGCCGATGTACTGGGGATCCAGGATGCGGGAGGTCGACGTCAGCGGGTCAACGGCCGGGTACAGGCCACGGGAAGCAATTTCACGGGAAAGTTCCGTGGTTGCATCCAGGTGCGCGAAGGTCGTGGCCGGGGCCGGGTCGGTGTAGTCATCCGCGGGAACGTAGATGGCCTGCATCGAGGTGATGGAGTGGCCCTTGGTGGACGTGATGCGCTCCTGCAGGAGGCCCATCTCGTCAGCCAGGTTGGGCTGGTAGCCCACAGCGGAAGGCATGCGGCCCAGGAGGGTCGACACCTCGGAACCGGCCTGCGTGAAGCGGAAGATGTTGTCGATGAAGAGCAGCACGTCCTGGTTCTGCACATCGCGGAAGTACTCCGCCATGGTCAGTGCGGACAGGGCCACGCGGAGCCGCGTTCCCGGCGGCTCGTCCATCTGGCCGAACACAAGGGCGGTGTCCTTGAGGACGCCTGCCTCTTCCATTTCAACCCAGAGGTCGTTGCCCTCACGGGTACGCTCGCCAACACCGGCGAACACGGAGGTTCCACCGAAGTTACGGGCCACACGGGTGATCATTTCCTGGATCAGCACCGTCTTGCCCACGCCGGCGCCGCCGAACAGGCCGATCTTTCCACCCTTGATGTAAGGGGTGAGAAGGTCGATGACCTTGATGCCGGTCTCGAGCATCTCCGTGGAGCCCTCGAGGGTGGCGAACGCCGGAGCCTTGCGGTGGATGGGCCACCGTTCGGTGGTCTCCAGCTCTGCTTCGGTGACATCCAGGGGCTGGCCCAGGACGTTGAAGATGTGGCCCTTGACGCCGTCACCAACCGGAACGGAGATGGGGGCGCCGCTGTCCACCACGGACGTGCCGCGGACGAGTCCGTCGGTTGCCTGCAGGGAGATGGCGCGGATGAGGTTGTCGCCCAGGTGCTGGGAGGTCTCAAACGTGATGGTTTTGGTCTCACCGTTGAGAGTAATCTCGGTGGTGAGGGCATTGTAGATCGACGGGATTGCGTCAGCCGGGAATTCGACGTCGACAACCGGGCCGATAACGCGCGCAATGCGGCCGGTGGCACCGGACGTTGCGGCTACGTGTTCGGTAGCAGTGGCAGTCATCTCTCTCACTTCACTCAGTAGATGGCGTGGGGTTAAGTTTATCTGTTGTGGTGCAGGTCCCGCGGGAACCGGTACCGGGCCGGACTAGGACGCGAGGGCGTCCGCGCCGGCAACGATCTCGGAAAGCTCCTGCGTGATTTCGGCCTGACGGGCCGTGTTGCGCAGACGCGTGTACTTCTTGATCAGGTCCGTTGCGTTGTCGCCTGCCGACTTCATGGCGCGCTGGCGGGCGGCGAGCTCGGAAGCTGCTGCCTGCAGCATTGCTGCGAAGAGGCGGGATTCGATGTACCGCGGCAGCAGCGCGTCCAGGACGCGTTCCGTTTCCGGTTCGAACTCGTAAAGCGGCAACAGCTCCGACTCCGATGCAGCTTCCTCTTCCACTACCTCAAGGGGCAGAAGACGGATGACCGTCGGTTCCTGGGTGACCATCGACTTGAAGCGGGTGTAAACGACGTGGATCTCGTCAACGCCGCCGTCCTCGTAGTCGGCTGCGAACTCGGCGAGCAGTGCTGCACCGATTTCACGGGCCGTGGCGAACTCCGGCGCGTCGGTTCCTCCGGTCCAGACCCGTTCATAGGGCCGGTTCCGGAAGTCGAAGTAGGCCTGGGCCTTACGTCCGACGAGGTAGGTCTTGACTTCCTTGCCTTCGGCGTGGAGCAGCTCGTTGAGACCTTCCGCCTGCTTGAGGACGCTGGCCGAGTAAGAACCTGCCAATCCGCGGTCCGAGGTGATTACCAGGACTGCGGCGCGGCGGATCTGCTCCGGCTCAGTGGTCAGCGGGTGGTCGATTTCGCTTTGGCTGGCGACAGCAGAAACGGCGCGCGTGATCGCGTTCGCGTAAGGCAGTGAAGCTGCTACGCGCGCACGGGCCTTGCCGATGCGCGAGGTAGCGATCAGTTCCATCGCCTTGAAGATCTTGCGCATCGACGTGGTCGAGCTGATCTTCTGGCGGTAGACCCGAATCTGGGCTCCCATACTTATCCTTTCCTAACATTTCCCTAAACCGGTGTGCCGGACCCTGTGGGCCCGGCACACCTGTCCAGTGGAATTAGCGCTTCTGCTTGACGATTTTTTCCTGGTCAACGTCGCCACCGGAGATGGCGTCGTGTGCCTCGTGGCCTGCGCCCACCAGGTGGTTGTCGCCTTCGCCGAAGAAGCCCTTCTTGAAGTCGATGATGGACGACTTCAAGGCTGCTGCGGTGTCATCGTCCATCACGTTGGTCTGGGCCAGCGTGGTGAGGATGGAGGACTTGTGCTTGAGGTGTTCCAGGAACTCGGTCTCGAACCGGTTCACATCCTCAACGGGAACGTCATCCAGGTGGCCGTTGGTGCCGGCCCAGATGGAGACAACCTGGTCCTCGACCGGGAACGGCGAGTACTGGCCCTGCTTGAGCAGTTCCATCAGGCGGGCACCACGGGTCAGCTGCTGGCGGGAAGCCGCATCCAGGTCCGAGGCGAACATGGCAAATGCCTGCATGTCCCGGTACTGGGCGAGCTCCAGCTTCAACGTGCCGGAAACCTTCTTCATGGACTTGACCTGCGCGGCGCCACCAACGCGGGACACCGAAACGCCCACGTCGACTGCGGGTCGCTGGTTGGCGTTGAAGAGGTCCGACTGGAGGAAGATCTGCCCGTCAGTGATGGAGATGACGTTGGTCGGGATGTAGGCGGAAACGTCGTTCGCCTTGGTCTCGATCAGCGGCAGGCCCGTCATGGAACCGGCACCGAGCTCGTCGGAGAGCTTGGCACAACGCTCCAGCAGGCGGGAGTGCAAGTAGAAAACGTCGCCCGGGTAGGCTTCGCGTCCCGGCGGACGGCGCAGCAGCAGTGACACTGCGCGGTAGGCCTCAGCCTGCTTGGAAAGGTCATCAAACACGATGAGGACGTGCTTGCCGCCGTACATCCAGTGCTGGCCGATCGCCGAACCGGCGTAGGGGGCCAGGTACTTGAAGCCTGCGGGGTCGGATGCGGGAGACGCCACAATGGTGGTGTATTCCAGCGCGCCGTTGTCCTCGAGGGTCTGGCGGACAGCGGCAATGGTGGATGCCTTCTGGCCGATCGCCACGTAGATGCAGCGGACCTGCTTGGTCACGTCACCGGAAGCCCAGTTGGCCTTCTGGTTGATGATGGTGTCGATCGCGATTGCGGACTTGCCGGTCTGGCGGTCACCGATGATCAGCTGGCGCTGGCCGCGGCCGATCGGGATCATGGCGTCGATGGCCTTGAGTCCGGTCTGCATGGGCTCGTGCACAGACTTGCGCTGGGTCACACCGGGAGCCTGGAGTTCCAGGGCACGGGTGGTCTCAGCCTTGATTTCGCCGAGGTCATCGATGGGCACGCCCAGCGGGTCCACAACGCGGCCCAGGAATGCGTCGCCCACGGGGACGGACAGAACCTGTCCGGTGCGGTGGACTTCCTGGCCTTCTTCGATGCCGGTGAAGTCACCGAGTACGATCACGCCGATTTCGCGGACGTCAAGGTTCTGGGCCAGGCCCAGCGTGCCGTCCTCGAAGCGAAGCAGCTCGTTCGCCATGACCGAGGGAAGGCCCTCAACACGGGCGATGCCGTCACTTGCGGTGGTTACGCGGCCGACCTCTACGCGTTCTGCGTTTCCGGGTTCGTAGGACGCCGCGAACTCGTTCAGCGCATTACGGACGTCGTCGGCGTTGATGGTCAATTCGGCCATCTGCAGTCCCTGCTCTCCTGTTTTCGTGATCATCGTTGCTCACGATGACCGGGGTTTGTATCAGTGTGGTTGTGCTTGTCCGGCTAGCCGGCCAGCTGGCGTTGCAGTGAACCCAGGCGGGTGAGGACGGAAGCGTCGAGCACTTCATCCCCCACCTGGACACGGATGCCGCCAATCAGTGCGGGGACAACGGTGAGGTTGACCTTCAGTTCGCGTCCGTACATGGCATTCAGGCCCGCCTGGAGGCGGTCCAGCTGCGTGTGGGACAGCGGCTGTGTGACGCTGACGGTGGCAATCCAGCGCTGCTGTCGCTTGGCGGCCAGTTCAGCGAACCGCCCTACCAGCCGCGACGGCTTGACGCCGCGGGGCTGCGTGACAGCCTGCTTGATGAGGATTTTTGCTTCCTCACTTGCGCCGGGCACCAGCCGCTCAACGAGGGTGGCTTTAGCAGCAGCACTTGCCTGCGGCTCGGACAAGGCACGCTGTACCTCGTGGTTGGAGGCAACAGTCTGGTTGAAGGAGAACAGATCGTTCTCCAGCTCTTCCAGGCCGGAGATTCCGGAGGCAGAAACGGCGGACTTGTTTTCAGCAACGGAAATGACCACCGTTGCGGCAAGGGTCTCGAGTGCATCGCCGATGTCGCGTGCGGCTGCCCAGCGTGAGCTGGCCAATCCGGCTGCGACGTCAGCAGCATCAGCGGAGACTTTCCCGCCAACAAGCTGCCTGACCAGCGCCGACTTCTCGTCACCTGAGCGGGACGGGTCAGTCAAGGCGCGGCGCAAGCCAGCCGAGCTGTCCACCGTTCCCAGAATTCCGAAGAGTTCCTTTGCCAACTGAAGCGACGCCGTCGGAAGTTTTGCTTCCAGACCTGCCAGCGCTGTTGCCAGCGATTCGCTCGATACGCCTGCCATTACTTCGCAGCACCCGCGTTCTGGTTCTCCAGATCTGCCAGGAAGCGGTCAACAACGCGGGCTGAACGCTCGTCATCGTTGAGTGCTTCGCCGACAATGCGTCCTGCCAGCGTGGTGGCAAGCGTGCCCACCTCTGCACGCAGGGACACGACGGCGGCCTGGCGCTCGGACTCGATCTGGGCGTGGGCCTGAGCGGTGATGCGGGCAGACTCTGCGCCCGCCTTCTCCTTCAGGTCAGCCAGGATCTGTGCGCCTTCGGCACGTGCTTCCTCACGGATGCGGTTGGCTTCGGCGCGGGCGTCCGTCAGCTGCTGCTTGTACTCTTCGAGTGCAGCAGAGGCCTCGGCCTGGGCCTTCTCAGCCTTGGCGATGCCGCCTTCAATGGCTTCGGCGCGCTCGGCGAAGGTCTTCTCGAACATCGGGACAACAAACTTGACCACGATGAACATAAGAATGACGAAGCCAACCAGGACAACGCCCATTTCCCAAACGTTGGGAACGAGGGGGTTAACCTCTTCGCCTTCAGTGGCGGCTGAGATGATCAGCTGATTCATGTTTCACCCGTCCTTATCTACTCGGTTCTAATGTCCGCTTCGGTTCTCAGGAGAGAACGAAGGCGAAGACCAGGCCGAGGATGGCGAGGGCTTCAGTCAGCGCGAGGCCGAGGAATGCGATCGGCTGCAGGACGCGCTGGGCTTCCGGCTGGCGTGCCACACCGTTGATGTACGCGGCGAACACGAGACCAACACCGATACCACCGCCGATTGCGGAGAGACCGTAACCGATGAGGTTGATTGAGCCGTTGATGGAGCCTTCCATTTTTCTTCCTTTCAAGATGCCACCCATGTGGCAGGTTGTTTGGGTTGCTTCATCCCCGCGAGGGGAAGTCTTTTGGGTGCCTTCAGGCCGTGCGCCGTGCGGCGCTGCGGCTAGTGGCTGTCGGCGTGAAGTGCGCCTTCAATGTAGATCGCGGTCAGCAGGGTAAAGACATAGGCCTGCAGGACCATGATCAGGGCTTCAAGCATGTACATGGCGATGGCGCCTGCCAGGACCAGGACCGAGGTGCCCTGCAGCAGGATGTTCTCCTGCGACACAAGGAACTCGATGCCGTAGCCGGCGATCATCACAATCAGGTGTCCTGCGAGCATGGTGGCGAACAGACGGAGGCTGTGCGTCACCGGGCGGACAATGAAGTTCGAGATGATCTCGATCGGGATAACGATCGGCAGGATGTACCACGGAACCCCGGAAGGAACGGTTGCCAGTTTGAAGTAGCGGATGCCGTTCTTCTTGAGGCCGATGATCAGCCAGGTGAAGTAGACGATCCCCGCCAGAACGTAAGCGCCGCCGACGTGCGAGAACGTGGGGAGCTGGAAGAACGGAATGGCGCCGTAGATGTTGTTCACCAGGATGAAGAAGAACAGGCTGAACAGCAGCGGGACGTACTTGATGAAGTCCTTGCCGCCGATGATGTCCTTGGCGATTCCGTTGCGGACGAAGCCGTAGGCGGCCTCTCCGGCGAACTGGAGCTTGCCGGGTACCAGCTGTCCCTTGCGTGCGGCAAGCACGAAGAAGACGGCGATAAAGACGACGGAGAGGAGGACCAGCAGCATCTGCTTGGAGAATCCCTCTGCGGCACCCCACGGCAGGATTGCCGGCAAATGCATTTCGTTAATACCAGGAGGAGTAAACTCTCCTGAATCTTGGGCCGGGAGCGCAAGCGCGATCAACGCGTTTCCTCTCTGCAGTGTCCATCATTGGGCGTTGGGCGGGGACCGGCGGCCTGATGGCCTGCTGCTCCCCCTGTGAAATTATTTGGCATTAGTGTTGCCGTCCTTGGACGGCCCGCTGGCAGCACGGTGATC
Organism: Arthrobacter sp. Leaf141; assembly: GCF_001424565.1. Classification (GTDB taxonomy): domain Bacteria; phylum Actinomycetota; class Actinomycetes; order Actinomycetales; family Micrococcaceae; genus Arthrobacter. The sequence continues at coordinate 798,643 of NZ_LMOL01000005.1, read as the reverse complement.
CCCAGCTTTTTCTCGGGAACTGGTGAGACCATGCATGTGGGAAAGGTAAAAACCTCCGAGGGCTCCAAGCAGAGCGCCTGCGAGCACAATCCAGCGCGTTCCCCACAGATTATCCAGTCCCCACCCTATCAAACTCCAGACGATGATTCCGCCAATGATGTAGCTGAATACGGCGATTCCAGCGTTGTAACCGCCGTCCCTGCCGTTCTCTGATACACCGGGTGCGGAGACACCGCGGCCGCGGGTGCGGAGGCGTCCGCTGCGGGCGTTGTTCGGGTCACGCATCGGCTGGTCCCTTGCTTTCGGGGTCGTTGTAGATCTGGAGGCGGGCTTTGCTGAAACCGTAGATTTCGGCGGCCTGCCACAGGACCACGGTGGCCACGGCGCTGATGACGAACCACCGGCCGTCAAGCCACTCGGGGGCTCCGACGATGAAAAGGACCGCGGCGAAGCCCACCACCTTGATGAAATAGGTGGCGACAAAAACGCCGATTGCTCCGGCTGGATTGTTACGTCCCACGAAGTGGCCCACCAGCAGGCTGATGCCGAAGAACAGCATCACCAGCACTCCCCCGTACAGGCTGGACAGCCCTCCGTGGGGACCCACGAAGAGGATGGCCACCAGGGAGCAGCTGACGACGGCGGCCGAACCGGCCAGCGCGCTGAGCTTAAGAAGGTGCAGCCACAGTGATTTCGTGGGACCCGAAGCGCCAACGGGTGAGTTGCCGGACGCGGGTCCGGACTCGGCGTTGGAGGTCATTAGATCCCAATCGTCGGCGCCTGATGGCTGGTGTGGAGGGCAGCTCAAGGCTGCCCCTAAATTCTACACGAGATAGAAATAATTCCTGACCCGCTTTATGCCCGCGTGCTTTCGCCACGTCGGGTCAGGTAAGGCCATGCTGTCACCAGCGCCATGGCCAGCGTGGCGAAGATGTCCACGGTCAGGACAATCTGCCAGGGGAAAACGGCGAACGCCAGGCCCCCGAAGGACAGCACGGCGGTCCAAAGGTAGAGCAGGATTACTGCCGTGCGGTGCGAGTAGCCGATGTCCAGGAGTTTGTGGTGCAGGTGGCCGCGGTCCGCGGTCCACGGCGAACGCCCACGTGCGGTCCTTCGGATGACTGCCAGCCCGAGGTCAAGCAGCGGCAGGAACAGCACCGCAAACGGCAGCAGGATGGGGATGACGGTTGAGATGCCGTTGACCCTGTCATAGAGCCCGGACGTGATCTGGCCCGTGGACACAACACCGGCCGAAGCCATCAGCAGGCCGATCAGCATGGCACCGGAGTCGCCCATGAAGATCTTCGACGGGAACCAGTTGTGCGGCAGGAACCCCAGGCAACTGCCCACCAGGACCGCAGTGAGCAGCGTGGCAAGGTCGGAATAGTCCAGCAGGACGGCGTTCCGGTGCACCCAGTAGGCAGTGAAGAAGAACGCAGCTCCGCCTATGACGGCGACACCTGCAGCCAGGCCATCCAGCCCGTCGATGAAGTTGAAGGCGTTCATACTGACCACTATCAGCCCCGCCGTGAGCACCACCCTGAGCGTGTTGTTCTCCAGGTAGATGGGTTCGGGAATCCAGGGGACGATTGTCATCTGGACACCCCAGACTGCCACCACCAGGCCGGCCACGCTTTGGCCGATCAGCTTGACCCACCAGCGGATATCGAGCAGGTCGTCCGCCACCCCGATCAGGACGATGATTGCCGCGCCGGCCAGGACACCCCAGGGCTGGAAGTTGTTCCGGTAGATGTCCTTAACGAAGAACGACTGGCTGGCCACCACCAGGGCCACAAGCACGCCAAGGAAGATGGCAACCCCGCCCAGGCGTGAGACCGGAATGGAGTGCATGTCACGGCTGCGGATGGGCAGGTGAAGTTCGAGCCGGTGGCCCACGATCCTGGCGCCCCACGTGGCCGCGTAGGAAACGACGGCTGCCGTCAGGCCCATCAGCAGGTACATGATCATGGGGAGGCGGCCGTTTCGACAGATGGCATAATGGCCCCCCGCAGCGGCTGCGGCTGGTTGTTCCCGCGTGGGCTCACTGGCCGGAAATCTGTTCTTCGATAAATGAAACTCTCCGTCGCCGGGCGCGCAGCAGGCAGTTCTTGGTGCCTTACACGGCTGTATTACAGTGGACTCTAGTCAAAGATACTAGCGCCAACAGCTTCATGGCTTCGCGCCACACTGGCGCACAGCGAACGGGGACATCCCTGGCAGCCATGCTGAAAGGACCCCCATGACCCCCCGCGTGGCAGTTGCCGCCGTAACTTTCGACAGGCCCAAAGAGCTTGCCGTGCTCTTGTCCGCCATCAATGCCCAGACCGCCGCTGTGGACACCATCTGCCTCGTGGACAGCGGCACAACGCCGGCCCGCAGCATTGCCGCCGGCCATGCCAATGTGGACTATGTCCGCTCCGAAGCCAATCTCGGTGGCGCCGGCGGTTTTGCCCTCGCCGCCCTGAAAGCGGTGGCCAGTGGCGCCCGCTGGATCTGGATGATGGACGACGACGCCGAGCCCGCAGATCCCGAATGCCTTGCCACCCTGCTCCGCGAGGCAGAAGCCCGCGACCTCGAAGCAGTGGTCCCCTTGGTGACAGCGCCCGGCAAACCCGACCGGTTGTCGTTTTTCTTCCGGCTGGACGGCAAGGTCACCCATGACCGTGCAGAGGTGGAGCAGTTGGGGTTCCTGCCCAACGACGGGCATTTCTTCAACGGTGCCCTGATCCGCTCGGATGTCTTCTTCAAGGTCGGACTCCCCGATATGCGGCTGTTCATCCGGGGCGACGAAGTGGACTTCACCCTGCGGCTGCGGCAGGCCGGCATCAGGTTCGGCACCGTCACCACCACCTCGATCACGCACCCGCACGCCTTTGAAGAAACGCAGCACGTTTTTGGCGCCCGGTGGCACGTCATCGTTCCGGAGTCGGCGTTCAAGCGCTACTACTACTACCGGAACCGCGGGTACCTGATCAGGCGCTATTTCCGGGTCAAGTCCCTCGTGGCGGACGTGGGCGGCTACCTGGGCTACTTCCTGCAGCGCCGGGACCTCCCCGGGCTGATGTCCTGGGCCAAGGCGTTCAGCGCAGGGCTCCGCGGCAAGGGCTTCGCCCCGTTGGAGGACCAGAAGTTCTAGGCGCCCGCCCCTACGGCCGGCGCTCCAAGCGGCGGCCGGCCAGCAGCCACAGCAGGACCCACGGTTCAACCAGCACCCGGTAAGCCACCCGGCGGGGATGCAACACCAGCCGCCAGGCCCATTCGAGGCCCAGCCGGCCAAGCCAGCGGGGAGCAAGCTTCTGCGTCCCGGCAAGCTGGTCAATGGCTCCGCCTACCGCGCAGTACACGGCCGGCGGCAGGTCGGCGAGCCTGCGCTGCAGCACTTCTTCCTGCAACGGCATGCCCAGACCCAGCAGGACCAGTTGGGGCGCCTCACGCTGCAGCCACGTGACAGCTTCATCTTCCCGGGCGGTGTCCCAGCCTGCTCCTGGGAAACCGGTCACGCGGGCACCGGGCACGATCGACTCGAGCATGGTGACTGCCCCGGCATTGGCATCGGCCCCGGCACCCACCACGGCGATCCGTTGCAGGCCGGCCACGCCGCCCAGGGCCGGGAGCCAGTCAGTGGATCCCAGCCTGTAGTCCATGACAGGTCCCTGGGCCTTGCCGGTCCGGCCCCACAGCCACAGCACTGGCGCGCCGTCCAGCAGCACCACGTCACTGCGCTCGTACAGCGCGCGGAAACCATTGTCCTGCAGCGTCAGCGTCACACTGTGCAGGTTGTGGCCCAGGATGGTCCTGGTGGACCCCTCGCTGATGAATCCGCCCAGGACATCCACCAGGTCAGGAACCCGCAAGGGAGTGGCATCGACTCCCAGGCCGGGAACCCTTTGGCGGTCCGGCAACATCAGGATCCGGACGTCCGCTCCGGCGCGTCGGCCGGCGGGACGTCGGCGGTCACTGCTGCGGCCGCTGTTCCATTGCCCGTTTCATCAACGGCGCCGTCGGCCGGTTCGTCAACAGTTTCAGTCGCCGGTTCGTCAATTTCGGCCATGGGGATCTCGCCCAGGCCCAGGACACCCGGCACGTGCTCCCGGAGCCGGTCGAGGCTCACGGCGCCGTTACGGACCACCCGAAGCAGCGGCCCCGTGGCGTCAACGATTGTCGATGCCACCGCGGCGTCCCCAGCCAGGGGCCGGAAGCCGCCTTCCAGGTAAACCTCCACGGACTCTGCCAGCTGCTCGCGGGCATCCGCCGCCGTCTGGGCTGGTGCGTGGCCGGTCCGGTTGGCCGAAGACACCGCCAACGGGCCCGTCAGTGTGAGGAGTTCCTGCGCAATGTCGTCGGCAGGCATCCGCAGCGCCACAGTTCCCTTGGTCTCCCCCAGGTCCCAGTCCAGAGACGGCTGGGCGTGCAGGATCAGGGTGAGCCCGCCGGGCCAGAAAGCCTCGGCAAGCTTGCGGGCATCCGCGGAGACGTCCGTGGCCAGCCCGTCCAAAGCGTTGATGCGGGGTATCAGCACGGGCGGCGGCATGGCCCGGCTGCGTCCCTTGGACGCCAGGAGCATGGTGACGGCCTGGGCCGAAAACGCGTCAGCAGCGATCCCGTAGACGGTGTCCGTAGGGAACACCACCACTTTCTTCTCGCTGATGGCACGCTGGGCGTGCTCCAGGCCGGCCGCGCGCTGATCGTCCGTGGTGCAGTTATAGGTTGTGGTCACTGGCCTATTCTTTCATTCCAAACTGGGAGGATCCGCCAAAAAGGCGGTGGTGGCGCGGTCCTTGCCGTTCAGGTCCTGATGGGACGTGATGCCGGTCCAGGACCCCTGCCGGGCCAGCATGGCGGCAATCCACCCTGACTGGACCTCTGCATGCTCCATCACAAAGTAGCCGCCCGGCCGCAGCAGCCGGGCAGCGGAGGCAGCGGCCGCCGTCGGAAGCTCCATGCCGTCCGCGCCGCCGCCGTACAGCGCTTCCGGCGGATCGTGCAACGCCACTTCGGGTTCGTTCGGGACGGCTTCCGCCGGAATATAGGGCGGGTTGGAGACCACCACGTCAAACGTGCCGTTCAGCTCCGGGAGGGCCGTGCGCAGGTCGCCCTGCACCAGGTTCACTCCCAGGGGCTCGAGGTTCCTTGCTGCCCACGCGTGGGCAAATGCGCTGTATTCCACGGCGTGGACTTCGGCAGCGGGGACTTCCGCGGCGATGGATCCCGCGATCGCACCGGAGCCCGTGCCCAGGTCCACCACACGAGGATGAGCGACGTCCCGGATGTGGTCAATCACCAACTGGACCACGGATTCGGTTTCGGGGCGCGGAATGAACACGCCGGGACCAACCGCCAGTTCCAGGTAGCGGAAGTAAGCCACTCCCGTGATGTGCTGCAGGGGAACCCGGGAGGCACGCTCCGCGATCAGCGCCGCATAGCCATCAGGCGCCGGGGTGTCGCCCAACAGCAAGGCCCGCAGCCGGCCCAGGCCGACGTTGAGGAGGTGGTCGGCGAGGAGTTCTGCGTCCACGCGGGGGCTGGGGACGCCAGCCGCCGCCAGTATCCGGGTGGCCTCACTGACGGCGGCGGCGAGCGTTTGGTCGGGCCCGATGGTCATCGCGGAAGTGGACTAGTCGCCGATGGCGTCCAGGCGCGCCTGTTCGTCCATCTCGATGGCGGACTGAATCACAGACTCCAGGTCACCGTTCATCACCTGGTCAAGGTTGTAGGCCTTGTAGCCCGTTCGGTGGTCGGCGATCCGGTTTTCCGGGTAGTTGTAGGTGCGGATGCGCTCCGATCGGTCCATGGTGCGGATCTGCGATTTGCGCTGCGCGGAGTTCTCGGCGTCGATGATCTCCTGCTGGTGGGCCAGGATCCGGGCGCGGAGCACACGCATGCCTGCCTCGCGGTTCTGCAGCTGGGACTTTTCGTTCTGCATGGCCACCACAATGCCGGTGGGCAGGTGGGTAATGCGGACAGCGGAGTCCGTGGTGTTAACGGACTGTCCACCGGGGCCCGACGACCGGTACACGTCGATTTTTAGGTCGTTCTGGTTGATGTCCAGTTCCTCGGGCTCGTCCACTTCGGGAAGGACCAGCACACCGGCTGCGGACGTGTGGATCCGGCCCTGGGACTCCGTGACGGGAACCCGCTGGACGCGGTGGACGCCGCCCTCGAACTTCAGCCGGGCGAAGACGCCTTCAGCGGGATCATTGGAGCTGCCCTTGACGGCAACCTGGACATCCTTGTAACCGCCCAGGTCCGACTCGGTGGCGGAGATGATCTCCGTCTTCCAGCCGCGGGACTCGGCGTAGCGGGTGTACATCCGCAGCAGGTCCGCTGCGAACAGGGCAGCCTCGTCGCCACCCTCGCCACCCTTGACTTCAAGGATCACGTTGCGTGCGTCGTCCGGGTCACGCGGGATCAGCAGCCGCGTGAGCTTGGCGGCCGCAACTTCCAGCGCAGCCTCCAGCTCGGGTACCTCGGCGGCAAACTCAGGGTCCTCGGCGGCCATTTCCCGGGCTGCGGAAAGGTCATCGCTGATGCCCTCCCACCGGTGGTAAGCCTCCACGATGCCGTTAAGCTGCGCGGACCGCCGCCCCAGCTTCCGGGCCAGCCGCTGGTCAGCATAAACAGCGGGATCCCCAAGCTGCGCCTGGATGGCATCATGCTCATCAAGCAGGCCCTGTACGGACTCAAACATTTTCAAAACCTCTTTCGACTCTCACAAGTCTAGTAACGACACCATTAACTTGACCGCTGCTGGCGACTTAACGACGAAGCCGCACGGATTTTCCGCCCCGGGAGTGGCATCGG
>NZ_LMOL01000005.1:778164-791822 GCF_001424565.1 Arthrobacter sp. Leaf141 | reverse complement strand
CTTGCGATCGTAGATCGTAAGCCACCCGGCGGAGGGGCGGGGGCGGAAAATCCGTGCGGCGTTGGCGCGCGGGACCGCCAGAATCTAGCGGTGAACCCAGCTACTTGTCGTTATCCGACTTGCTGCCCAGCGTCGTCTTCTGAATCTGCATCAGGAACTCGACGTTGCTCTGGGTCTCCCGGATCTTGTTGGTCAGCAGTTCAAGGCTCTGCTGCGTTTCGAGACCGGAGAGGACCCGGCGCAGCTTCCACATGATCTTGACTTCCTCGGCGGAAAGCAGGTTTTCCTCGCGGCGGGTTCCGGACGCGTTGACGTCCACGGCGGGGAAGATGCGCTTGTCGGCCAGCTGGCGGGAAAGCCGGAGCTCCATGTTGCCGGTGCCCTTGAACTCCTCGAAAATGACCTCGTCCATCTTGGAGCCGGTCTCCACGAGGGCCGTTGCCAGGATGGTCAGCGAGCCGCCGTTTTCGATGTTGCGGGCTGCACCGAAGAAGCGCTTCGGCGGGTACAGGGCTGCGGAATCGACGCCACCGGACAGTATGCGGCCGGAGGCCGGTGCTGCCAGGTTGTAGGCGCGGCCCAGGCGGGTCATGGAATCCAGGAGGACCACCACGTCCATGCCCATTTCCACGAGGCGCTTGGCGCGTTCGATCGACAGTTCAGCCACGGTGGTGTGGTCGTCAGCGGGGCGGTCGAAGGTGGAGGCAATGACCTCACCCTTGACGGTGCGCTGCATGTCGGTGACTTCTTCAGGCCGTTCGTCCACCAGCACCATCATGAGGTGGACCTCAGGATTGTTGGTGGTGATCGCGTTGGCGATGGACTGAAGGATAAGCGTCTTGCCGGCCTTGGGCGGGGAGACAATCAGGCCGCGCTGGCCCTTGCCGATTGGGGCCACAAGGTCGATGACACGCGGGCCGATCTTTTTGGGATCGGTTTCCAGGCGCAGGCGCTCGGACGGGTAGAGCGGAACCAGTTTCGCGAACTCGACGCGGTCCTTGAGCTCTTCCGGGGTCTTACCGTTCACGGAGGTGACCCGGACCAGCGCGTTGAACTTCTGGCGCGCGGACTGCTGGCTGCGGTCCTCGCCGTCGCGGGGGGCACGGATGGCGCCTACGACGGCGTCACCCTTGCGCAGGTTGTACTTCTTGACCTGGGCCAGCGAGACGTAAACGTCGTTGGGGCCGGGCAGGTAGCCGGAGGTGCGGATGAACGCGTAGTTCTCCAGGACGTCCAGGATGCCGGCAACGGGCAGCAGCACATCGTCTTCGGTGATTTCGATGTCGTCGACATCGGGTCCCTGGGTACGGCCGCGACGGCGGTCGTTGCGGTCCCGGAAACGGTCGTTGCGGGAGTTGGCGTCCCGGTCCTGGCCCGCGGAGCGGTCAGTGCGCTCGTTCCGGTCGTTACGCTCGGGGCGTTCGTTGCGGTCACGGCGGTTACGGCGGTTCCGTCGGCTGCCGCCGTCGCTCTCGTCGTTGTCATCGCGGCGGGTGGCTTCGCGCTGGCCTGCGTCGCGGCTGCCGGCATTGTCCCGGCCTGCCTCGGCGTTGTCCCGTGCGGCGTTGTCGCGCACAGCGTTCTCACGTGCAGCGTTGTCACGGCCGGCGCTCTCGCGGGCAGCGCTCTCGCGTGTGCTGCGGGTGCGGACGCCCTCGCGGCGGTCGCCGCGCTGGCCGGCTTCGGCGGCTTCAACCGGTGCTTCGGTGCGCTGCTCAGCGGCGGGCTGCTCCGGCGCGGTTTCGGCGGCGGTCTCCTGGCCTGCTGTCGCGGCCGCTTCGCCGCGGCGGCGGTTGCGGGTGCGCGGCTGGCGGCGCTCGGCGCCGTCAGTTGCTTCCGGCGCGGCAGCGGCAGGTGCCGCTTCCGTGGCGGCGGGAGCTGCAGCGGCCTCGGCAGCGGCCGGCTCGGCTGCGGGGCTGATGACGCCGTCGCTTCCGGCACGGCGGCTGCGGCCCCGGCGGACCCTGGTGGCGTCAGCTGCAGGAGCCTCGGCTTCCGGCGCGGCAACAACCTCGGGGGCGGTGGCCACGGCCGGCTTCTCTGCCGCCTTGGCAGGGGCCTTCACCATGGGTGTGCCTGCGCGGTGGGCGGAAATGGCCGTGACCAGGTCCCCCTTGCGCATGCGGGAACCGCCGGAAATGCCGAGCTGGCTGGCAAGAGCCTGCAGCTGGGCCAGCTTAAGGCCGGCCAGGCCGCTGCTCTTGGCGGGTGCAGCCGATGTTTCGGCTGCAGAAGATGATGTTTCCACAGCTGGCAACAGCTCAGTGGTTTCGGTCACGAAGGATCCTTCCCCCTCGACGGCGTCCGGACTGGGAGCTGGACGCGATGATTTGATCTGGGCTGCAGTTCAGATCTGCAGCCGGATATTTTCGGCCTTGCCGGTTGTCTTTTGTGGCCAGCAGGGCCGGTAACAGATACACCTTGCGCTCCGCTCAGTGCGGACCGCCGGACTGACGCGTCAGGGGCAGTTGAAATGCTGCAGATTCCTGCGACAGACCAAGCAGGCGGCACCGGCATAGATTGCGCAGTAAAAGATCCAATGGCAAGGAACTGCAAAAACGGATCAACAGGCGGCAATTACCGCCGGTGCATGTCCACCTTAGCACCTTCAACGTCCACAGCCAGCTTCAGCACCCGCCAGCCGATTTCCGGCGTGTTGGCGGCCGTGAACGCCTCAATCGAGGCCAGCACGGCGGCGGCCTCAACCTCGCCGTTGGCCAGGACCAGCACGGTGGGGCCTGCTCCGGAAACCACTGCTGCGTGCCCCGCCCGGCGCAGGGCGGTGATGAGCGCGGCGCTGGGGCGCATGGCCTCGGCGCGGTAGCTCTGGTGCAGGTAGTCCTCAGTGCCGGGGAACAGCAGTTCCGGATCCGCGGTAAGTGCGTGGATCAGCAGGGCCGCGCGCCCGGAATTCATGGCCGCCGCGTGGTGGCCCACCGAGGCAGGCAGCAAGGCCCTCGCCGCTTCCGTGGACAATTCGTAGTCCGGCACGGCAACAATGGGGATGACCGATCCGGCCACCGTGGCGCAGGTAGTGCTGTACCGGTCACTGTCCTGCCATGACAGCGCCAATCCGCCGAAAATGGCGGGTGCGACGTTGTCCGGGTGGCCCTCCAGCTCACTGGTCAGCTGCAGGATCCAGTTTTTGCCGCGGCTGCTCGCCGTCGGCACCATCGCGTTGGCCGCCGTCACGGCCGCCACCACTGCTGACGCCGAGGAGCCAAGGCCGCGGCCGTGCGGGTTGACGTTCTGCGCCGTCACCCGCAGGCCCCGGCGGCCGAAGCCCAGGCGCTCGAGGGCGGCATCGATGGCCCGGACCACCAGGTGGCTGGCGTCGCGGGGCAGCGTCTCTGCACCCTCACCGGTGAGCTCGAACAGGAGTTCGTCCGTGTCCAGGCTTTCAATGGTGAGGGTATCGTGCAGTGCCAGCGCCAGGCCCAGGCTGTCATAGCCGGGTCCGAGGTTGGCGGAGGTGCCGGGGACCCGGACCGTGACACGCTGGCCGGACTCGATGAGCTCCAGTGCGGCCACGGCCTGTGAGGTGGTTTCCAAGGTTACTTTTCTTCCAGTCCCAGTTCAGCGGCGACAGTGACAACGTCGTTGGACACCTTGACCGGCTGCACATCGCTGCCGTCCTCGGTGCGCAGTGCCCACTGGGGATCCTTGAGGCCGTGGCCGGTGACGGTGATAACGATGGTTTTGCCCGCGGGTACCTCGCCGGCGGCGTGCTTCTTCAGCAGCCCGGCCACGCCTGCGGCGGAACCAGGTTCCACAAAAACACCCTCGCGGGCGGAAAGCCAGCGGTGGGCCGCCAGGATCTCGTCGTCGGTGACGGCGTCGATCAGTCCGCCGGATTCGTCGCGGGCGTTGATGGCGCCGTCCCACGAAGCAGGGTTGCCGATCCGGATGGCGGTGGCGATGGTGTCGGGTTCCGTGATGGGGTGGCCGGCCACAAACGGGGCGGCACCGGCGGCCTGGAAGCCCCACATAACAGGAGTCCTGGTGGACACTGCGGGCAGGGTGCCGGCCGTCGCGGACTCGAAGGGCGCGGAGTACTCCTTGTAGCCCTTCCAGTAGGCGGTGATGTTGCCGGCGTTGCCGACGGGCAGGACGTGGATGTCCGGGGCGTCGCCCAGGGAATCCACAATTTCGAAGGCGCCGGTCTTCTGGCCCTGGATGCGGGCCGGGTTGACGGAGTTCACCAGGAACACGGGGTAGGACTCCCCCAGCTTCCGGGCGATGTCCAGGCAGTTATCGAAGTTGCCGTCCACCTGCAGGAGGGTGGCACCGTGGGCGATCGCCTGGCTCAGTTTGCCCATGGAGATCTTGCCCTCGGGCACCAGGACGGCGCACTTCAACCCTGCAGCGGTCGCGTACGCGGCGGCAGAGGCGGACGTGTTGCCCGTGGAGGCGCACACCACGGCCTTGGCGCCGGCTTCCACAGCGGCTGTCATGGCCATGGTCATGCCACGGTCCTTGAAGGATCCGGTGGGGTTCATGCCCTCCACCTTGAGGTAGACCTTTGAGCCTGTGAGTTCGGAGAGCGCCTGTGCAGGCACCAGCGGCGTTCCGCCTTCGCCCAGGGTGATGACCCGGGTGGCTTCCGTGACGGGCAAACGGTCAGCGTATTCGCGGATAACGCCGCGCCATTGGTGAGCCACTTAGACTCCTTCTACCCGAAGAACGGATGTAACTGAGTTGATGACGTCCAGGCCCTTGACGGCCTCGACGGTGGCTGCAAGTGCAGCCTCTGATGCGCGGTGGGTGACAATCCGCAGCTCGGCGGATTCCACGGAGGAATCGGCGTTGCGGTGGATGGTCTGGCGCATGGTTTCGATGGACACGCCGTGCTCCGCAAAAAGCTGCGCAATCCGGGCCAGGACGCCGGGCTGGTCAGCCACGTCCAGGCCGATGTAGTAACTGGTGGACGCTGCGGTGATGGGCAGCGCCGGGACGTGGCCGGTAGTGGTCTCGGTGCGGCCCGGACCGCCCAGGACCAGGCGCCGCGCCGCGGACACCAGGTCGCCCAGGACGGCGGAAGCCGTGGGCGTGCCGCCGGCACCCTGGCCGTAGAACATCAGTTCGCCGGCGTTCTCGGCTTCGATGAACACGGCGTTGAAGGCTCCGCGGACGGCTGCCAGCGGGTGTTCGCGGGGCAGCAGGGTGGGGTGCACCCGCACCGAGACACCGTCGTTTCCGTCCGCGTCCGCAAGCTTCTCCGCGATGGCCAGCAGTTTGATGACAAAACCGGCGTCCTTGGCCGCGGCGATGTCCGCGGCGCTGACTGCGGTGATGCCTTCACAGTGCACGTTTTCCAGGGCAAAGCGGGTGTGGAAGGACAGGGAGGCTAGGATCGCGGCCTTCGCGGCGGCGTCGTGGCCTTCAACGTCAGCGGTGGGGTCCGCTTCCGCGTAGCCCAGGCGCTGGGCTTCGGCCAGGGCGTCGGCGAACTGGGCGCCCGTGGAATCCATCTGGTCCAGGATGAAGTTGGTGGTGCCGTTGACGATTCCCAGCACGCGGGTGATGCGGTCACCGGACAGGCTGTCGCGGATGGGGCGCAGGATGGGGATCGCACCGGCCACCGCGGCCTCATAGGAGAGCTGGACGCCTGCTTTGTCGGCTTCCTCGTATAGGGTGGGGCCGTCCTGGGCCAGCAGGGCCTTGTTGCCCGTGACCACGCACGCGCCGTTGCTGAGTGCAGCGAGGATCAGCGTGCGGGCCGGCTCGATGCCGCCCATAAGTTCGATGACCAGGTCGGCGTCCTTGACCAGGGTCTCGGCGTCCGTGGTGAAAAGGTCCTGGGGCAGGTCGACGTCGCGCTTGGAGTTAACGTTGCGGACGGCGATCCCGCTGAGCTGAAGGCGGGCTCCGGTCCGGGCGGCCAGAGCGTCGGCGTCCTCAAGGAGAATCCGCGCCACCTGTGCCCCAACGTTGCCGCAGCCCAGGAGGGCCACCTTCAGGGTTCGCATTTCCGTCATTCAGGCTCCCATGTCGCGGTTCAGCAGATCTTCTTCGGTTTCCCCGCGGACAATCAGCCGGGCAGATCCGTCGCGCACCGCGACAACGCCCGGCCGGGCCAGATAGTTGTAGTTGCTCGACAGGGCCCAGCAGTAGGCGCCGGTCCCCGGTACTGCAAGCAAATCACCGGCTGCCACGTCCCCGGGCAGATATACATCTCTAACAACTATGTCGCCGCTCTCGCAATGTTTGCCCACCACGCGGGACAGTTCCGGGGCGGCGGCGGAGGTTCGGCCGGCCAGGACAGCCGAGTAATCCGCGTCGTAAAGCACCGGGCGGGCGTTGTCGCTCATGCCGCCGTCCACCGAAACATACCGGCGCGGATACGTAACGTTTCCGGCGTCGGTGCCGGCGGGCGCGTCGACCCTGACCGTCTTGAGGGTGCCCACCTCGTACAGCGTGAAGGTGGTGCTGCCCACGATCGCCCGTCCCGGTTCAATGGAGATCCGGGGTGCCGTGATGCCCAGCTCCGCGCAGGTGGAACGCACGACGGCGGCCATCGCCGCTGCGATTTCCGCCGGGGGGCGCGGGGTATCCACCGCCGTGTAGGCGATGCCGTATCCTCCGCCGAGGTCCAGCTCCGGCATCATGATGCCGTATTTTTCCTGCATCGCGGCCAGGAAGCGGAGCAGCTTCTCCGCCGCCACGGCAAAGCCGTCCGGTTCGAAGATCTGCGAGCCGATGTGGCAGTGCAGGCCCAGCAGGTCGATCCCAGGGTGCGCGGCGGCTGCTGCCACCGCTTCCTCGGCGGCGGAAAGGCCTGCCTGTTCCGTGGTGTCAGCTGCCATGGAGAGGCCGAACTTCTGGTCCTCATGGGCAGTGGCGATGAATTCGTGGGTGTGGGCGTGGACGCCCGGGGTGAGCCTGAGCATCACCTTCGCCTGCTCGCCGCGCGCCTGGGCGATGGCGCCCACGCGGACCAGTTCCGCCAGGCTGTCCACCACGATCCGGCCCAGGCCCATGTCCAGGGCGCGGGTGATCTCGGCGTCGGACTTGTTGTTGCCGTGCAGCGCCACGCGGTCCCCGGCGATGCCGGCGCGGGCGGCCACAGCCAGCTCGCCGCCGGAAGCCGTGTCCAGGCGCAGGCCCTCCTCCTCAACCCACTTCACTACAGCGGTGCACAGGAAGGACTTGCCGGCGTAGTAGACGTCCACGCCGCCGCAGATGTCCGCGAAGGCTGCGTCGAAGGCGTCTTTGAAGGACCGGGCGCGGGACCGGAAGTCGGCCTCGTCCAGGACAAACAGAGGGGTGCCGAACTGTTCCTTGAGGGCCGAGACGGGCAGGCCGGCCACGGCAATTTCGCCCTGGTCGTTGCGCTGCACGCCGCCGGCCCACAGCGGTTCATGCAGGACGTTGAGGTCGTCAGGAACGGACAACCATTCGGGTGCCAGCGGTGAAGCGGTGGTATTGGCCTGTGCGGTCATCGCTGTCACATCCGTTCCGGCGCGGAGACGCCCAGCAGGTCAAGGCCGTTGGCCAGGACCTGGCTGGTGGCGTCGTTGAGCCAGAGGCGGGTGCGGTTCACGTCGGTAACCGGTTCCTCCCCCATCGGGGCCACCCGGCAGGCGTCATACCAGCGGTGGTAGGCGCCCGCGATGAGTTCCAGGTGCCGGGCCACGCGGTGCGGTTCGCGCAGTTCCGCGGCCTTGGCCACGATGGAGGGGTAGCTGCCCAGGTGGGAGAGCAGTTCGTTTTCCGTTGTGTGGTCCAGCAGCGCGGCCTCAAACACGGAGCGGTCAACACCGGCGGCCACGGCGTTGCGGGCAGCACCGCGGGACCGTGCGTGGGCGTACTGGACGTAGAACACCGGGTTCTCGTTGCTGTTTTTCTTCAGCAGTTCCGGGTCAAGGGTCAGCGGCGAATCGGCCGGGAACCGGGCCAGCGAGTAGCGCACCGCGTCCTTGCCCAGCCAGTCGACCAGGTCCCTGAGCTCGATGATGTTGCCGGCGCGCTTGGACAGCTTGGCGCCGTTGACGGACACCAGCTGGCCGATCAGGACCTCGATGTTGGCCTCGGGATCGTCCCCGGCGCAGGCGGCGATGGCCTTGAGCCGGTTGATGTAGCCGTGGTGGTCGGCGCCCAGGAGGTAGATCTTCTCCGGGAAGCCGCGGTCCTTCTTGGACAGGTAATACGCGGCGTCCGCAGCGAAGTACGTGGGCTCGCCGTTCGCGCGGATCATCACCCGGTCCTTGTCGTCCCCGAAGTCGGTGGTCCGCAGCCAGACCGCGCCGCCGTCGTCGAACACGTGGCCCTGTTCGCGCAGGCGAGCCACGGCACTTTCGATCGCGCCGCCGTCGTGCAGTTCCTGCTCGGAGAAGTAGACGTCGAATTCGACGCCGAAGTCCGCAAGGGTGGTTTTGATGTCCTTAAGCTGCGCCTTGTACGCCGCGGCCCGGATCACGGGGACGGCCGCCACCTCGGTGAGTTCGCGGATGTCCGGGTGAACGGTGAGCACTTCGTGGCCCAGGTCGGCGATGTACTGGCCGGGATAGCCGCCCTCGGGTACCGGGCGGCCATGCAGCCGCGAGTACACGGAGTTGGCAAAGACGTTCATCTGCGAGCCGGCGTCGTTGATGTAGTACTCGGTGGTGACCCGGGCGCCGGAGGCCCGCAGGACGCGGGCAATGGCGTCACCGAGGGCGGCCCAGCGGGTATGGCCGATATGCAGCGGGCCCGTGGGGTTCGCGGAAACAAACTCCATGTTGACGGTGTGGCCGGCGAGCGCGGTGTTGGTGCCGTAGGTCCGGCCTGCCTCCACAATCACCTTGGCGAGGGCGCCGGCTGCGGCGGCGTCGACGGTGATGTTGAGGAAGCCCGGTCCGGCGATGTCCACGGCGGAGACGCCGTCGATCGAGGCCAGGCGGGTGCGGAGGACGGTGGCGAGATCGCGGGGGTTCATTCCGGCGGGCTTGGCCAGCTGCAGTGCGATGTTGGTGGCCCAGTCGCCGTGGTCCCGGTTCTTGGGTCGCTCCACGCGCACCTCGTCCGGCACTGCTGACGCTGCCAGGCTGATTTCGCCGGCAGCAACGGCGTCCTTCAGGCAGGCGGATATGGCGAGGGAGAGTTCTTCGGGAGTCACCCTCCTAGCCTACCGGGGGCCCGGGACAGCAAAGAATCTTACGGCGGACCCGCTGCGGGCCCGCAGGTGATGGAGGCAACCGGGTCCGACTGAACCAATAGGCTTGCTTCGACGTTGACATAACAGTAACCACCGCCGGATAAACCAATGACGAAACGAGAGCCCCACATGAGACCCTCAGTACGCAAGGGCGTTTACGCCGGAATGGCAGGCCTTTCCCTGGTCGGCGCCGTGGCAGGCTGCGCGCCCGCCGCTTCCGGCGGCGACGCCGCCAACACATCTGCCGCGGAGACGCCGGCGGCCGCACCCACCACGGGCACGTCATCCACTTCGATGGCCACCACGGGATCCGGCGGCGCCTCCGCCTACAAGGACGGCACCTACAGCGCGGACGGCAACTATGTCTCCCCCAACGGGACCGAGACCGTCGGTGTGGAGCTGACCCTGGCGGCCGGCAAAGTCACGGACGTGCAGATCACCACGCACCCTTCCAACCCCAACACCCGCAAGTTCCAGGGCGAGTTCGCCGGTGGTATCGCCGGTCAGATTGTGGGTAAGGACATTGACGGCCTCAACGTCTCCAAGGTGGCCGGCTCGTCACTGACCAGTGGCGGTTTCAACGACGCAGTGGAACAGATCAAGTCCGAGGCGAAGTAGGCGGTGCCGGCAGCGGACGGCGCGGCATTTTCCTTTGCGGGCATCGGCACGCAGTGGGAAATCACCACGCCGCGCCCGCTGTCCGGCCCCCTCCGGACGGCGCTGCTGGCGACGGTGGAAACGTTCGACGGCGTGTGGTCCCGTTTCCGGGACGACTCACGGGTGGCGGCCATGGCCCGGGCCGCGGGCAGCTACACCTTCCCCGCAGAGGCCTCAGCCCTGGGGGAACTGTATCGGACGCTGTACCGGATCACCGGGGGTGCCATGACGCCCCTGATTGGCAGCAGCCTGGAGCGCCTGGGCTACGACGCGCAGTACTCCCTGCAGCCAACCGGCGCGGCCCTTCCGGCGCCGGCCTGGGACGGCCGCCTGGACTGGACCGGCGCCACCCTCACCGTCAACGGGCCAGTGGTCCTGGATATCGGCGCAGCAGGCAAGGGGCTGCTGGTGGACCTGCTGGCCGCGGACCTTACTGCCGCGGGCCACGACGCCTTCCTGATTGATGGCAGCGGCGACCTCCTGGCCCGCGGCCCGGGCACCGTCCGCGTGGGCCTCGAACATCCCTACAACCCCCGGCAGGCCATCGGGGTGGTGGAGTTGGCGGGGCGGTCCCTGTGCGCCTCGGCCGCGAACCGGCGGGTGTGGGGCGATGGGCTCCACCACGTCCTGGACGGCACCACCGGCCTGCCTGTGCGGACCGCCGTGGCCACCTGGGCCATGGCGGAGACCGCAATGGTGGCGGATGCCCTGGCCACAGCACTGTTTTTTTCACCCGGGCCTGCGCTTGAGGAGTCATTCGACTTTTCCTGGCTGACCGTCTTTTCCGACGGCAGCGCCGCCCACTCCGCCGACTTTGAAGGGAAACTGTTCACATGAGTTCCGTGGAAACACCCAAGGCGGGCCCTGCCCCTTCCCTTGCCGGCACAGTGGACACCGCCCTGGGCCGGCTCACCATGTACCGGCTGGTGCTCCTGGTCCTTGCAGTCCTGGTGGCCTACAGCCTGCTGCTGGATGTCCTGGGCTGGCTCACCTTCGGGATCCCCGAGATGCTGGCCCACCTGGTCCTGTGCCTGGCGCTGACCTACACCGCCAACCGGGCCCTGGCCGCACTGTTCCGGGTACAGCCGCACTCCGAGTCCGCCCTGATCACCGGCCTGCTGATCTATTTCCTGTTCTGGCCCTCGTTCCAGGTGATGGACGTGGCAGGGGTGGCGCTGGCCTGCGTCCTGGCTTCCGCCTCCAAATATGCCCTGGCGTGGCGTGGCCGGCATGTTTTCAACCCCGCCGCCGCCGGCGCCTTCGTCACGGGCCTGACCGGCCTGAACATTGCCACCTGGTGGGCCGCCACACCAGCCATGCTGTTCCTGCTGGTCCCGGGCGTCCTGTTGGTGCTGTACCGGACCCGGAAAGCCCTGATGGCTGCCGTTTTTGTGGCGGCGTCCACGTCCATCATCACTGTGGAGCTGGTCCGTGCCGGCTTGAGCGCCGGGACGGGCCTCTGGCAGGCGCTGGCGCAACGGCCGGTGCTTTTCTTCGTAGGTTTTATGCTCACGGAGCCGCTGACCCTTCCGCCGCGCCGCTGGCAGCAGCTGGCACTTGCTGCCGTTGTGGGTGTGGTCTTTGCGGTTCCGTACAACTTCGGCTTCCTCGCCAACTCCCCCGAGGCCGCGTTGCTGCTGGGTAACCTGCTGGCCTTTATGCTGGGCCAGCGCGGCGGCGTGACGCTGCGGCTGGAAGGCACCCGCCAGCTGACGCCCACCACAACCGAATTCTCCTTCACCCCTGCCCGGCCGGTACGTTTCCAGCCGGGCCAGTACATGGAGCTCGACCTGCCGCACGCCAAGTCGGACGGCAAGGGCCGGCGCCGGGTCTTCAGCCTGACGGGCGCACCGGATGCGCGGCAGGTAACCTTCGGCGTCCGGACCGCCGGTCCCCTCTCCGCCGCCAAGAAGGCCCTCCTGGCGCTGGAGCCCGGCGATAAGCTCCGCGCCACCTCCGTGGGCGGCGATTTTGTCCTCCCCCGGAACCGGCAGCAGCCGGTGCTGCTGGTTGCCGCAGGAATCGGCATCACCCCGTACCTGTCCCATCTGTCCTCCGGCGGGCTGCGGGACCGCGACGCGGTCCTGCTGCTGCTGGCCCGGAGCGCCGCCGAGGTGGCCTATGCCGATGAGCTGCGCGCTTCGGGCCTGCGTGTGGTGGTCCACCTGGCGGACGGTTCTGCGCCGCCCCCGGACCTGGCCGGCACACCCAACGGGGGCACCCGGCTGGACCCGGCAGCACTCAAGGCGCTGGTCCCTGACATCGGGGCGCGGGAGGTCTACGTCTCCGGTTCACCGGCCAGCGTCGCCTCGCTGCGCCGTGCGGCCAGGGCAGCCGGCGCCCGGCGCGTCCACACGGACTCGTTCGCGGGCTACTGAAGGCTGCCGGAAGGTGCCCCACACCACCCCCGCAGCGGCCGTTTTTCCTTGCGGGCCACCTTACTGCTAAGCTCTAGGACGTCCCGCCGGAAACGGCAGGAACCCCGGATTGCCCTCGTAGCTCAGGGGATAGAGCGTCTGCCTCCGGAGCAGAAGGTCGTAGGTTCGAATCCTATCGAGGGCACCAGCCAAAACCACCCCGGTCCTGCCGGGGTGGTTTTGTTTAACCCACCGTGCACCACCGGTCCGGTTTTCCGGCAGGTGAGCCTGCACTGGATTGTCGGCACCCCCTCGTAGTCTGGTTCCACCGACTCCAGGAGGTAACGCCATGCACACGCCGTTCTGCACCATCGTCCCGCCGTATCTGCTGCGGCGGCTGGCGCGCCAGGATGCGCCGCAGTTTTCCGCAGCGGCCCGGGCCGCCCGGGAAGCCCTGGTCCATGTCCGGTCAGTGCAGGCGGCCCGGACCCGGTCGGCAGCGGCCGGCCCGGCCGGCGTGCGCCAGACAGCTCCGGGGCCGGTGAACCGGACCATCTACGACGCCGGCAACGCTGAAGTCCTGCCGGGGAAGCTGGTCCGCAAGGAAGGCGAACCGGACACCGGAGACCTGGCCCAGGATGAGGCCTACGCCGGGCTGGGCTCCACCCACCGGCTCTACGCGGACGTTTTTGGCCGGAACTCCGTGGACGGCAACGGCCTGGGCCTGGATGCCACGGTCCACTTTGGCAAGCTGTATGACAACGCCTTCTGGGACGGCAACCAGATGGTCTTCGGCGACGGTGACGGCGAGGTCTTTGACCGGTTCACCAAGTCCCTGAGCGTGATCGGCCATGAACTGGCGCACGGCGTCACCCAGTTCACTGCCGCCTTGGTATACCGTAACCAGGCCGGCGCGCTGAACGAGTCGATGTCGGACGTCTTTGGCGCCCTGGTGGAACAGTACGTCGGAAAACAGTCCGCTGCAGAGGCCAGCTGGCTGATCGGCGAAGGCCTTTTTACGCCCGAAGTGCAGGGCACTGCGCTGCGTTCCATGAAGGCGCCGGGTACCGCGTACGACGACGACGTGCTGGGCAAGGATCCGCAGCCTGACTCCATGGATACGTATGTGCGCACCAGCGCTGACAACGGCGGCGTGCACATCAACTCCGGCATCCCCAACCGTGCCTTCTACCTCGTCGCCGAAGCGCTGGGCGGGAACGCCTGGGACGCCCCGGGCCGGATCTGGTACGACACCCTGACAGGCGGTTCCCTGCCACCAACGGCAACATTCGGTGTTTTTGCCCGTGCCACCGCCGCGTCCGCCGTGGAAATTTTTGGTGCCGGCTCAGCAGAGCATGACGCCGTGGCCAAGGCGTGGGAAACTGTGAAGGTCAAGCTCTAAACGGAGCTCCCCGCGGCCCGGCGACGGCCAGCGGGGCAGCAGGAACCCAGGAACCAGGCCATGAAGATCAGTGTGGAACGGACCGGCGGAATTGCGGCAATAACCA
>NZ_LMOL01000005.1:762351-778113 GCF_001424565.1 Arthrobacter sp. Leaf141 | reverse complement strand
ATGCCCCTGGGACGCAGTGCCCAGGACCACGCGCGCGGCAGCGCAGGCGTTTTCAGACGCCGTGCCTGACCGTTTCATTTACTCCATCCGCGCCGGCCAGCGGCGTGCGGCCCTGCCGGAACGGGCGGTTACCGGCCCGTGGCGGATCCTGGTGGACAGCGCCCGGGCCGCCGCCGAAGAAGCCCGCGCCGAGCCGGGTACCGACCCCGCCTGAGCGGTCCGCTCAGCCCACGCCTGCCAGCTGGCCGCGGAACGCCCGCCGGTAGGACTGCGGACTGGTATCGAGGACCTTGGCGAAGTGGTGCCGCAGCAGCACCGGGTGGCCAAAACCGGATTGCCTGGCCACCTCGTCGATGTTCAGGTCCGTTGACTCAAGCAGCTCCTGCGCACGGAGCACACGCTGGGAATTCAGCCAGGCAGCGGGCGTCGCGCCCGTTTCCGAGCGGAACCGGCGGGCAAAGGTACGGGCGGACATGTGCACCTGGGCGGCAAGGTCGTTGACGGAGTGTTCCCGGTCCAGGTTGCCCACCATCCAGCGCAGGAGTTCGGCCATGGGTGCCGAGCCGCAGGTGGGGATGGGCCGCTCGATGAACTGGGCCTGGCCGCCGTCCCGGTGTGGCGGTACCACCATGTCCCGGGCGATCGCGGCGGCCACCTGGGCCCCGAGTTCCACCCGGACAAGATGCAGGCAGGCATCGATTCCCGCAGCCGTGCCGGCAGAGGAAATGATGTTCCCGTCCTGGACGTAGAGCACGTTTTCGTCCACCTCAACGCCGGGATAGGAGGTGGCCAGCTCCTGCGAATGCCGCCAATGCGTGGTGGACCGCCGGTCCGCCAGCAGCCCTGCCCTGGCAAGCGCGAACACAGCCGAGCAGATCGACATCACCCAGGCGCCCCTCTTATCTGCGGCGCGCAGGGCCGCGAGCACCGGCTCCGGCAGTTCCGCGTCCCCGCCATAAGGGGTCATGATGACGAGGTCGGCGTCCAGGGTGGCGTCCAGGCCAAGCTCCACATTCATGGAAAGCCCGGATTCGAGTGTCACGCTGCCCGGGACGGGCGTGCACACCCGGAAATCGAAAGCGGGAACGCCGTTGCCCCGCCGGGACCGGTCGATGCCGAACACCTCGCAGGCGGTGCCGAACTCGAACATCGAAACGTTAGACACCACAATGACTGCCACTGTTTTGAGCATATTTCCAGTGTGGCAGTAATTTACGCTTTTTGGTCGTTTCTGCCACTGTTTTTGCTGCCGGCCCGGGATCACGATGAAGACATGGAAATCTTCGTCAGCATCCTCATCGTTTCTGTCCTCCTGGTCGTGGCAGCCACGGTTGCCGCGATCCTCCACGACGGTCGTGGTCACTTGCCCCGCATCGACTCCCGCCTGGACTGGTCAGCCTTGGAACTGCCCAGTTCCAGCCACACCAGCCGCCTCTTCTGACGTCCGGGGTCCGGACCGGCCCCTGGGCGGCCCGGCTGCGGCAGTAGACTGTCAGCAGCCATGACTTTTCATATTTCCTATCCCGCCGAGCTGCCGGTTTCCGAGCGCCGCGACGACCTGATGGCCGCCATTGCCGCCAACCAGGTGACAATCATTGCCGGCGAGACCGGTTCCGGAAAGACCACCCAGATCCCCAAAATGTGCCTTGAACTGGGCCTGGGCGAGAACGGCCTGATCGGCCATACCCAGCCCCGGCGGCTGGCGGCACGCACGGTGGCCGAACGCATTGCGGAGGAACTGGGCGTGGACATCGGCCAGGAAGTGGGCTTCCAGGTCCGCTTCACCGGTGAAGTCAGCCGCAACACCAAGGTCAAGCTGATGACGGACGGCATCCTGCTGGCCGAGATCCAGCGCGACAAGCTGCTGCGCAAATACAACGCGATCATCATCGATGAAGCGCATGAGCGCAGCCTGAACATCGACTTCATCCTGGGCTACCTGCGGCGGATCCTGCCGCAGCGCCCGGACCTGAAGGTCATCATCACCTCCGCCACCATTGATCCAGAGCGGTTCGCCAACCATTTCGGCACGCCGGAGCAGCCGGCACCGATCATCGAGGTCTCCGGCCGGACCTTCCCGGTGGAAATCCGCTACCGGCCGCTCTCGCAGCCCAAGGACGACCAGGACGAGGGCTCGGACGATGAACTCGAGGAGGACCGGGACCCGCTGGACGCGGTCTGCGACGCTGTGGACGAACTGGCTTCCGAGGCCCCCGGCGACATCCTGGTGTTCTTCTCCGGTGAACGCGAAATCCGGGACGCTGCAGAAGCGCTGCAGGCCCGGATCCAGTCCAACCGCAGGCTGGCGGGCACCGAGGTCCTGCCACTGTTTGCCCGGCTGAGCCTGCAGGAACAGCACAAGGTGTTCCACCCGGGTTCCAAACGCCGCATTGTCCTGGCCACCAACGTGGCGGAAACCTCGCTGACAGTGCCAGGCATCAAGTACGTGATCGACACGGGCACCGCCCGCATCTCCCGCTACTCGCACCGCACCAAAGTCCAGCGGCTGCCCATCGAACGGGTTTCGCAGGCATCCGCCAACCAGCGTTCGGGCCGGTGCGGCCGTGTGTCGGACGGCATCGCCATCAGGCTGTACTCGGAGGAGGACTTCGAGTCCCGCCCCCTCTTCACCGATCCTGAGATCCTGCGCACCAACCTTGCCGCGGTCATTTTGCAGATGACCGCCATGGGTGTGGCACGCGGGCCCAAGGACGTTGAAGAGTTTCCCTTCGTGGAGCCGCCCGAGTCGCGGGCCATCAACGACGGCGTCACCCTGCTCCGCGAACTCGGCGCCCTGGCAGCGGCGCAGCCGGCCGGCGCAAAGGGCGGTGCAAAGGGCGGCGGGCTGACCGCCGTCGGGCACCAGCTGGCGCAGTTGCCGGTGGATCCCCGCCTGGGCAGGATGATTGTGGAGGCCGGCAAACGTGGCTGCGTCCGCGAAGTCATGATCCTGGCAGCCGCGCTCACCATCCAGGACCCGCGGGAACGGCCCACCGACAAGCAGCAGCTCGCGGCCGAAAAGCACAACCGGTTCAAGGACGAGAATTCGGATTTCACCGGGTTCCTGAACCTCTGGAATTACCTGCAGGAGAAGCAGCAGGAGCTCTCCTCCTCAGCATTCCGGCGCCTGTGCCGCAACGAGTTCATCAACTACCTGCGCGTCCGCGAGTGGCAGGACCTCTTCGCGCAGCTGCGCCAGCTGGCCCGCCCCCTGGGCATCAGCCTGGACAACAATCGCGAGGTGGATCCCGTGGGCAACCACGAAGGCATCCACATCAGCCTGCTGTCCGGCCTGCTGAGCCACATCGGCATCCTGGACGAACGCAAGCGCGAATACGCGGGCGCCCGGGGCAGCCGGTTCGCGATTTTCCCCGGGTCTGCGCTGTTCAAGAAGTCCCCCACGTTCGTGATGGCCGCCGAGCTGGTGGAGACCAGCCGCCTCTGGGCACGCGTGGCAGCCCGCTTTGATCCGCTGTGGGCGGAACAGGTGGCACCGGACCTGGTGAAGCGCAGCTACAGCGAGCCGCACTGGTCCACCAGGCAGGGCTCGGTGATGGCCTACGAAAAGGTCACCCTCTACGGGGTACCGATCATCGCCCAGCGGAAGATCAACTACGGCCGGGTGGATCCGGTCCTGGCCCGCGAGCTGTTCATCCGCCATGCGCTGGTGGAAGGCGACTGGAAAACCCAGCACAAGTTCTTCCACCGCAACCGGGCCCTCCTGCACGAGGTGGAGGAACTGGAAGCGCGGATGCGCCGCCGGGACCTCATGGTGGATGACGAGACGCTTTTTGAGTTCTACGACGCGCGGATCGGCGCTGAGGTGGTCTCCGAACGGCACTTCGACAAGTGGTGGAAGGACGCCCGCCGGGAGCAGCCGGACCTGCTGGACTATGACAAGTCGTTGCTGATCAGCAACGACGCCGATGACCTGGACGATTCCGCCTACCCCAAGTCCTGGCTGCACAAGGGATTCGACCTGCCGCTGAGCTACGAGTTCCACCCGGTGGCTCCCGGTTCTGCGCCCAACCCGTCCGACGGCGTGACGGCAGAAGTGCCGGTCCTTTTCCTGAACCAGCTCGACGACGCCCCCTTCCGGTGGCTTATTCCGGGCCAACGTGTGGAGCTGGTAACGGCCCTGATCAAGTCGCTGCCCAAGCAGGTCCGGAAAAACTTCGTGCCTGCTCCTGACGTCGCCCGCCAAACGGTAGCCGTCCTCGAAGCCGACTTCGACCCGGCGGCGGATGACCTCGAAGCCTCCCTCGAACTGGCCCTCCGGCGGCTCCGCGGTGCTGTCATCCCGCCGGGATCGTGGAACTGGGACGCCGTTCCCCCTCACCTGCGCGTGAGCTTCAAGGTGGTGGACAGCAAAGGCAAGGTGCTGGAGGAGGGCAAGGACCTGCCGGCGCTCCAGGAACGGCTGGCACCGGCCACCCGGCGTGCCATCGCCGAGTCCCTCGGCGCCACCCCTGCGACAACCGGTCCTGCCGCCGGGGGAAAGGTCAAACGCAACGGCACAGGGCCCGACGCCGGCACAGCCGCTGCCGGGGGGCGGGGGCAGGTGCCCGGCGGCTTCGCCGAACAGACCGGATTGGTTGAGTGGTCGGTGGGGACCCTCCAGCAGCAGGTCAGCAGCATGGTCAAAGGCCACACTGTAACTGGCTTTCCCGCCCTGGTGGACCAGGGGACGTCAGTGTCCCTCCGCGTGTTCCAGACTCCGGCCGAGCAGCAGGCTGCCATGCGGGGCGGCGTCATCAGGTTGCTGGCCCTGCGCGTCCCGGCACCCGACCGCTACGTCCTCGAACACTTGAGCAACACCGAGAAGCTCACGTTCAGCCAGAACCCGCACGGCTCGGTCACGGCGCTGATCGCAGACTGCGCCCTGGCAGCCATCGACAAGCTGGTCCCCGCCCAGCTGCCGTGGGACCGGGCAGCCTTCGACGCGCTGTATGAGACCGTGCGGGCCGAGCTGATCGACACCGTCTTCAGCGTCACGTCCGTGGTGGAACGGATCCTGGCCAGCGCCCGCCGGATCGAGAAGCAGCTGAAGGGCACCACCAGCCTGGCCCTCATCAGCGCCCTCAATGACATCCGGAGCCAGCTGGAGAACCTGGTCCATCCCGGCTTTGTGGCACGCACGGGCTACTCCCAGCTCAGCCAGCTCCCGCGCTACCTGGCTGCGATCGAGAAACGCCTGGAACGCCTCCCGGGCAACGTGCAGCGGGATGCGCTGGGGATGGCTGCGGTCCAGCGGCTGGAGGACGATTACGACGACACCGTGTCCGCCCTCCTGCCGGGCCGGCGCGCCGGGCACGAATTAACCCAGGTGCGCTGGATGATCGAGGAACTGCGGGTCAGCCTGTTTGCGGTGGAGCTGGGTACCGCCTACTCCGTCTCGGAAAAACGCATCCGTGCCGTGCTCAACAAGGCACTCGCCCCGGCTTAGCCCGGTTCCCCCGGCACCGCGGCGCCGTACCCGGCGTCGCGGAGGCCCTGGCGGAGTTTCGCCGCGTGCCCATCCAGTGCCACCGGATCCGGGTTCTGGTCCACGGAGCCGAAGTCGTAGTCCGCCATGCTGCGGGACGGCCACACATGGACGTGGAGGTGGTTGATCTCGTAACCGGCCACCAGCAGGCCGGCCCGGGGGGCGCCGAAGAGGTCCACCTGGACCGCACCAATGCGGCGCGCAACCTCCATGACCCGGGCCAGGGTTTCCGGTGACGCGTCGGTCCACCGGTCCACTTCTTCGGTGGGGACCACCAGGGTGTGGCCGTCTGCAAGCGGCCCGGTGGTGAGGAAGGCGGCGACATCGGCTTCGCGCCAGACGAAGCGGCCCGGAATCTCGCCGTTGATGATTTTGGTGAACAGCGTGCTCACGCGTCTGCCTCCTTGGCGGGTGCCTGCAGGGTGCTGGTGTCCAGCACAAACCGGTATTTCACGTCGCCGGCCACCATCCGGTGGTAGGCCTCATTCAGCTGGTCCGCGCCCACCAGTTCGATGTCCGCCACCACGCCGTGTTCGGCGCAGAAGTCCAGCATCTCCTGGGTTTCGGCGATTCCGCCGATCAGGGAGCCGGCATAGGCAATCCGGCGGCGGATGAGCGCGCCCGGGTTGACCGGCGGCATGGCCTCGGACGGCAGGCCCAGCTGGAACAGGGCCCCGTCCACGCGCAGCGTCC
Organism: Arthrobacter sp. Leaf141; assembly: GCF_001424565.1. GTDB lineage: Bacteria > Actinomycetota > Actinomycetes > Actinomycetales > Micrococcaceae > Arthrobacter. The sequence continues at coordinate 771,935 of NZ_LMOL01000005.1, read as the reverse complement.
GGAAGAAGGGGTTCAGGTCGTGGGGTGCGGCCACGGTGTCGATGATCAGGTCGATGGTACGGTCCGCCGCAGCCATTGCGGCAGGGTCCCGCGACAGGACCACGTCGTCCGCGCCGAGCTCCAGGGCTGCGGGCGCCTTGGCTTCGGAGGTGGTGAAAACCACCACCTTTGCGCCCATGGCCTTGGCCAGTTTGACGGCCATGTGACCCAGTCCGCCGAGGCCCACAACACCCACCACGTCGCCCTCTTCGACGTCGAAATGGCGGAGCGGGGAAAAAGTGGTGACACCAGCGCACAGCAGCGGGGCCACGGCGGCCGGATCCAGCGATTCCGGCACCCGCAGCACGTAGCGCCGGTCCACCACCACAGAGGTGGCATAGCCGCCCTGCGTGACGGTGTCCCCGTTGCGCCGGTCCTTGGCTCCATAGGTGCCGGTCATGCCGTTTTCGCAGTATTGCTCCAGGCCGTCCAGGCAGCTGCCGCATTCCCGGCACGAGTCCACCATGCACCCCACCCCCACACGGTCGCCGGCCGCGAAGTCCGTAACGTCGGCGCCGACGCGGCTGACGGTGCCCACGATCTCGTGGCCGGGAACCAGCGGATAGGACTGGTTGCCCCACTCCCCCCGGGTGGCGTGCACATCGGAATGGCACAGCCCGCAGTACTCGATGGCGATTTCGACGTCGTCCGCCTTGGGCGCCCGCCGCGCAACGGTGAGCGGGACCAGGCCGCTGTCCCCCGACGTGGCGCCATAGGCGGCGGCCAGCACGCCGCCGTCGGCAACGGGGTTGATGGTTTGGGCGAGGGGCGGGGGTACGGGGCGTCCTGGGGTCATAGTGCGACGCTACCCCCGCGGCCGCCCACGTTGCCAGTTGGCTGCCGTTCCGACCCGTCCGGTTCCGGGCCGGTGGCCACGGGAAGGTCCGGCCGGTTGGACCATTCCGAGAATGATCCCGGATACAGGGCAGCGCTGAAGCCGGCCAGTTCCAGGGCCGCCACCTGGTGTGCTGCGGTAACACCGGAGCCGCAGTAGACAGCCACCGGCACGCCGTCCCGCGCGCCCAGCGCCTCGAACCGGCGGCGCAGGTCCGCGGCCGGCAGGAAGAGCCCGTTGGCCGCCAAGTTCGCCGCCGCCGGCGCACTGACGGCCCCGGGGATGTGGCCGGCGCGCGGGTCGACGGGTTCCACATCACCGCGGTAGCGTTCCCCGGCCCGCGCATCCAGGAGCAGGCCGCGGTCAGGCCACTCCGCAGCCGCAGCGGCGTCCAGGACGGGCATTGCATCCGCCGCAAGGTCAATGTCGCCCGGTTCCGGTACCACCGGACCGGCGGCGAGCGGGAGCCCCGCCGCGCGCCAGGCGGCCAGGCCGCCGTCGAGCAGGAAAACGGTGGCAATCCCGGCGTCCCGAAGCAGCCACCACAAGCGGGCCGCGGCCATGTTGCCGCTGTCGTCGTACGCCACCACCACGTCCCCGGACCGCAGGCCCCAACCCCTGACGGCGTCCTGGAATGCCCGCGCCTCCGGCAGCGGGTGCCGGCCCCGGCCTTCCGCTGCCGGATCGGCAAGCTCGGCGGCGAGGTCCACAAATACCGCACCCGGCAGGTGCTCGGCCAGGTAGTGGTCACGGCCGTGGGGGTCGCCCAGCGCCCAGCGCACATCGAGGAGGACCGTCCGCTCACCGGCGGCAAGGCGGCCGGCCAGCCGGTCCACATCCATCAGGGGTTCCATGGGGCTCCTTCGGTGCTTTGACGTTCGGTTCCAACTCTAAAGGGCGGGCCGCGCCGCAGGTAGGCTGGTGCGGTGAAGATCGAGCAGGGCAGCGCCCCGGACCACGGCAGCAGGAAAAGCAGCGACCGGGAATGGGCGGACGCGGCCATCCGGAAGATCGCGGCGGAAAACAACCGCTCCGCCGATACCCACCTCTACTCGGTCCCGCTGCCGGAACACTGGGGCATCGGTCTGTACCTCAAGGACGAGTCCACCCACCGTTCCGGCAGCCTGAAGCACCGGCTGGCCCGGTCCCTGTTCCTATTCGGCCTGGTGAACGGCTGGATCCGGTCCGACACCACCATCGTTGAAGCCTCCAGTGGCAGCACCGCCGTGTCCGAGGCTTATTTCGCCCAGCTCCTGGAGCTCCCGTTCATCGCCGTAATGGCACGCAGCACCAGCGCAGAGAAAATCGCCCTGATCGAGCAGTTCGGGGGCTCCTGCCTGCTGGTGGACCACGCCGCGGAGGTCTACGCCACTGCTGAGGAAGTGGCGGCCACCTGCAACGGCCACTACATGGACCAGTTCACCTACGCCGAACGGGCCACCGATTGGCGTGGGAACAACAACATCGCCGAGTCCATCTTCGGCCAGCTCCGGCTCGAGGAACATCCGGTGCCGGACTGGATCGTGGTGGGCGCCGGGACCGGCGGCACCAGCGCCACCATCGGTCGGTACCTCCGCTACAACAACCATTCCACGCAGCTGCTGGTGGTGGACCCGGAAAACTCGGCGTTCCTCCCCGGCTGGCGGGGCGCCGCCGATCCCGCCGGGTTGCCGTCCCGCATCGAAGGAATCGGCCGCGCCAGGATGGAACCCAGCTTTGTGCCGTCCGTGATCGATGCCATGATCCAGGTCCCGGACGCGGCATCCGTCGCCGCGATGCGGCACCTGCGGACCCTAACGGGGTTCGCCGCCGGGCCCTCCACCGGAACCAACCTCTGGGGAGTCTGGCAGACGGTGGCCGGGATGCTCGCGGCAGGCCGCACCGGCAGCGTTGTCACCCTGATGTGTGACGGCGGCGAACGCTACGCGGGCAACTACTACAACCCTGCCTGGCTGGCGGCCCAGGGCCTGGACCCGGCGCCCCACGAAGCCATCCTCGCAGAGTTCTTCGAGACGGGCGCCTGGCCGGTTTAGGCCTCCACCGACTCGCCCGGCTCAAGGTGCGTGTAGGTGACGCCGTATTTCGCGCCGAGCCGCTGTACCTGCGTCTCCACGATCTTCAGGCCGGCAGCGTTGAGCAGCCCGTCGTGGATCTGGTACACCTGCGGAGCCCGGACACCGATCACGAAGTCCACCACCTCGGACATTTTGGACCAGGGCGCGTGCAGCGGCACCAGCAGCGTCTTGACGCTGATCCCGTCCGGGATGATGAAGGAATCCCCCGGGTGGTAGACGTTCCCGTCCACCAGGTAGCCGATGTTGGCCACCACCGGAATCTGGGGGTGGATCAGGGCGTGCTGGCCGCCGAAACTGCTGATGGCAAAGCCTGCTGCTTCAAAGGTGCTGCCGGGATCCACCGTGTGGATGGCTCCGGCGGCGCCGGGTGCTTCGGCGCGCAGTTTCTCCGCCACTCCCGCCGGGGCGTGGACAGCCGGGGCGCCAGGGCCGTTGAGCACCTCAACCACTGCCGCCATATCAATATGGTCAGGGTGTTCGTGGGTCACCAGGATAGCTTCGGCGCCGGCCAGCGCCTGGTCGGTCTCGGAGAACGTGCCGGGATCAAGGACCAGCACCCGGCCGTCCTTTTCGAGCCGGACACAGGCGTGCGTATATTTCGTCAGCTTCATCCGGCCAGCCTAGGGTCCGGTCAGCACCCTGTCCACGACGCCGCGGCTGGTAATCTTTAGCGTTGCACCCATCCCCACGGAAAGGCAGTCCCTCCATGCCGTTCGGAGCCCAGGCTGACGCCACCACCCCGCCGCCGCCGCCGGCCAGTGGGGGCAAGGAACAACGCGTGACCAAACAGCGTAAGGCGGTCAGCGCCGCCCTGGACACGCTCAGTGATTTTGTCAGCACGCAGGAGCTGTACCGGATCCTGCAGAACCAGGGCGATTCGGTCTCGCTGGCCACCGCCTACCGGATCCTGCAGTCCCTCGCTGACGAGGGCCTCGTGGATGTGCTCCGCAACGGCGACGGCGAAGCGGTGTACCGCCGCTGCGCGGTCACCGGCCACCACCACCACCTGCTGTGCCGCAACTGCGGCAAGGCTGTGGAGGTGGAGGCCCCGGCCGTTGAAACCTGGGCCACCCGGACCGCAGCGGTGCACGGCTATACGGAAGTGGCCCACACGGTGGAAATCTTTGGGCTGTGCCCGGACTGCACCAGCCTCAAGGCCGCCGGCCTGCTGTAGCACGACCCGGCAGCAATTCAGGCGCTCTGCAGTACGCGGCCGTTGAGCCCCCTGCGGGCCCGGAAAGCGCCGATCCCCCGGCACACGGCATAAATCAGGAACGACAGCGTGGTCACGTAGGGGCTGATGGGGATCCGGCCGCCCAGCGCCAGCAGGATCCCGCCCACGGTGGCCACCACCGCGAACGCCACGCTCAGCAGCACCACGGCCACCGGGCTTGAGGTCACCCGCAAGGCCGCGGCCGCAGGGGTGATCAGCAGGGCGAGGACCAACAAGGCACCCACCACCTGGATGGACAAGGCAACGCTGATGCCCAGCAGCACCATAAACACCAGTGCCAGTGTCCTGACGGGAACACCGCGGGCCTCCGCCAGCTCGGGGTCCACACTGGCGAAGTTCAGCGGACGCCAGATCGCAAAAAGCGCCAGCATCACCACCACGGCGGTCCCGGCCAGGGCCTGCAGCTGGACGGTGTCCACGGACACGATCTGGCCGGTCAGCAAACCGAATTTATTGGCGGCACGGCCCTCGTACAGCGAGAGGAACAGGATGCCCAGCCCCAGGCCGAACGGCATGATGACGCCGATGATTGAGTTTTTGTCCCGGGCACGGACCCCCATCAGGCCCAGGAGCAGCGCGGCGGCGACGGAGCCGATCAGCGAACCGAAAACCACGTCCGTACCGATCAGCAGCGCGAAGGCTGCCCCGGCGAAGGACAGTTCGGAGATGCCGTGCACTGCAAAGGCCAGGTCGCGCTTCATCACAAACGTTCCCACCAGCCCGCCCAGGAGGCCCAGGACGGCACCGGCCCAGATGGAGTTCTGGACCAGGACCAGCAGTTCGCCGTAGTTTTCAAAGCTGAAGATGGCTCCGAGGATGCTGTCGAGGTCCATCAGGCGGCATCCCCTGCCAGTTCCCGGCCGGCACTGTGATGGTGCGTGGTGGCATCCGGGAGCCCCACCACCACGATCCTGCCGTTGGCATGAATCACTTCGACGTGGCTGCCGTAGAGGTCGGAAAGTACCTCGGTGGTCATGACCTCCTCGGGGGCGCCCACCCGGAACCGGCCGCCGGCCAGGTACAGGACGCGGTCCACATAGTCGATCACGGGGTTGATTTCGTGGGTCACAAACACTACTGCGCTGTTCTTTTTATGGCACTGCTTGTTGATCAGCGCGCTCACGGCCTGCTGGTGGTGCAGGTCAAGGGAAAGCAATGGCTCGTCGCAGAGCAGCACCTGCGGGTCCGTGGCGAGGGCCTGGGCCACGCGGAGCCGTTGCTGCTCGCCGCCGGAGAGCTGGCCGACGGGTACCTTGGCGTATTCCGTGGCCCCGACAAGTTCCAGGAGCTCGTCAATCCGGCGGTTCACTTTGGCTGCGGAGAAACGGAATCCCCAGCGGTGGCCGTCCACGCCCAGGCCAACCAGGTCCCGGGCACGCATGGGAACATCCGGGGCGAAGGATTTCTGCTGCGGGATGTAGCCGATCAGGTTGCTGCCGCGCTCCACGGGGTGACCGCCAAGGGTGGCCGTTCCGTGATGCAGGTCCTGAAGGCCCAGCAGGACCTTGAGGAAGCTGGTTTTGCCGCTTCCATTCGGACCCAGGACAGCAAAGAACTCCCCGGGCCTGATATCCAGGTCCAGGTCCTCCCAAAGCGCCCGCTGACCGAACTTGAGGGAGGCGCCGGTGAGGCTGACCGCGGGTTTCAACTATTTATTCTCCAGAATTTTGCTGATCTTCTCCACATTGTCCGTCATCCACTGCAGGTACGTCTTGCCCTCAGGCAGCGTCTCGTTGAAGTCAACGACCGGTACGCCTGCGGATTCGGCTGCCTTCTTCAGGGCTTCGGTTTGCGGGCCCTCGGTCTGCTCATTGTAGGCAAGGAGCAGGACCGTCTTGGCTGACACCAGGTCAGTCGCCGCCTTGAGAACAGCGGGCGGAACGTCCGTGCCTTCCTCGATGGCGGCCGTGTACTCCTCGGGGGTGGCGTTTTCCAAGCCTGCATCCGCCAGGAGGTAGAGCGGCACAGGTTCGGTGACGGCAACCTGCTTGCCGGCACCGGCGCCCTTGAGGGCGTCGAGGCTGCCGTGGAGTTTTTCCACAGCGGATTTGAAGGATGCGGCATTGGCCTCGAACGTGGCTGCCGAACCGGGGTCCAGTTCGGTGAGCCGTGCAACAATGCTGTCCGCGAGTTTCTCCATGGCAGGCAGGCTGTACCAGACGTGTTCGTTGAAGGCGCCGTGGTCGTGGTCATGGTCTTCGGCGTCGGCTGCGCCGCCTGCCGTGGCCTCCGCCGTCGCGTCGCCGTGATCGTCCAGTCCGGAGATGTCCACGGCGTTCAGGATGTTGCCGTCGGCAAGGCTGCTGTCCTTGGTCAGGGTTGTGACGAAGTCGTCGTAGCCGCCACCGTTTTCGATCACCAGGTCTGCTTTGGAAACCGCCAGCCTGTCCTGTGCCGTGGCCTCGTAGGAGTGCGGGTCCTGGCTGGTTTTGTTGATGATGGCCGTGACGCTGACGGCGTCCCCACCGATGGCCTGGGCGATATCCCCGTAGACGTTGGTGGAGGCCACCACGGAAATCCCGTCCGCCGCAGACTCGGTCGCAGCCTGCGGCGCGGCGCAGCCCGCCAGCAGGAGGCCAAGGCCGGCAAAGGCGGCGAGGGAAGTGTGGGCAGCGGCAGGACGGCGCACGAAAAAACCTTCAATCAGGAGGAGAGGACAACCCGTCCAGCGTATACCTAAATAGGAATGATTCCTATTTAGGTATACGCTGCGGACGCCGGGCGGGGCCGGTCAGGCCCCGTTGGGCTGGCCCAACCGGCGGATGCCCGTTGCCTGCGTGGCATCACGGATCTGGCCCACGAGCTGTTCAATCACATCCTCAAGGAACAGGACACCCCTGGTGTTCCCGTCGGGGCCGATCACGCGGGCCAGGTGCGACCCGGTGCGCTGCATAACGGACATCGCCTTTTCGATCTCGTCGTCGAGGGCCAGGTTGGCCAACGACCTGACCCGGCTTTCGGCGATGGCTTCGCCGTACGCCGACTCGGGGATGGAGAGCACATCTTTTACGTGCAGGTAGCCGTAAAGCAGGTCTTCGTCGTCCAGCATGGGGAACCGGGAGAACCCGGTCCTGCTGACAGCCTTCTCGAACTCCACGGGGGTGGTGGCTGCTTTAAGCATCACCAGTTCACCCAGCGGCACCATGATGTCCTGCGCCGTGTGTTCGGAGAACTCCAGTGCCCCGGTGATGAGGCCGGCGTCGTCATCCACCAGCCCATGGCGGGTGGACTCCTGGACGATCGACTGCACCTCCTCAAGGGTGAAGGAGGACGTCACCTCATCCTTGGGCTCGATCCGGAGCAGCTTCAGGATGTGGTTGGCGGACCAGTTGAGGACCGAGATGACGGGATTGACCAGCCGGGCAATAAACATCAGCGGCGGCGCCAGGAACAGGGCTGCCTTGTCCGCGGCGGAAACGGAAATGTTTTTGGGCACCATCTCGCCGAAGGTCACGTGCAGGAACGTCACCAGCATCAGCGCCACCACAAACGCGGCAACGTCAGCGACCTCCATGGGAACGCCCAGCGTCTCCATGGGCACCGCCAGCAGGTGGTGGATGGCCGGTTCGGCCACCAGCAGGATCAGCAGGGAGCACACGGTGATGCCCAGCTGGGCGCAGGCGAGCATCAGCGAGACATTCTCCATGGCCTTCAGGGTGGTCTGCGCCCGTTTGGAACCTGCCTCGGCCAGCGGTTCGATCTGGCTGCGGCGGGCTGACATCACGGCAAATTCAGCGGCCACAAAAAAGGCGTTGCCAAGCAGCAGGACAGCCAGCCAAAGTATTCCGGCCCAGTCGCTCATGCCTGGTTCCTGTCGTTGGTGGTCTCTTCGGGATCCGGGGCGGCCGGCCGGAAGCAGATCCGGTCGATCCTGCGCCCGTCCATCCTGGTGACGCTCAGGACGCCGCCACCCACGGGCACGGTGTCTCCCACGGTGGCAATCCGGCCCAGCTCGCTCATCACGTAACCGCCAACAGTTTCGTAGGCTGCTTCGTCAGGGACGGTCAGCCCGGGGACCTGTTCGGAAAGTTCATCGGGCCGGAGCAGGCCCGGGAAGTACCAGTCCCCCGATGCGCTCTGCAGCAGACCGGGGCGGACCTTGTCGTGCTCGTCGGCCACCTCCCCCACGATTTCCTCCACGAGGTCCTCGAGGGTGGCGATGCCGGCTGTGCCGCCGTATTCGTCCAGGACCACTGCCAGTTGAAGGTTCCCCTCGCGCAGTTCGGCGAGGAGCGCGTCGAGATGGATGGTCTCGGGTACCCGCAACACCTCGGTCATGATGGCACCGGCTTCGAGTTTGTGCCGCCGGTCCCAGGGCACTGCCACGGCTTTTTTGACGTGGACCAGGCCCCTGATGTCATCCGCCGAATCGCCGATCACCGGAAACCGGGAGTACCCGGTCCGGCGCGCGGCGTCCACAATGTCAGAGACGGGCTGGCTGGCGTCGATGGTTTCCACCCGGATCCGGGGCGTCATAACATCCGCCGCCGTCCGCGTGGAAAAGTTCAGGGTGCGGGCAACGAAGTTTGCCGTCCCGGCGTCGAGCGTTCCCATGGCCGCCGAGCGGCGCACCAGGGAGGCAAGCTCCGAGGGGGTGCGGGCGCCGGAGATTTCCTCCTTGGCCTCGAGCCCGAAAACGTTGAGGACTTTGTTGGAGAATCCGTTGAGCACCACAATCGCCGGCTTGAACACGGCCGTGAACATCAGTTGCGGACGGGCCAGGGCCTTGCCCACCTGGAAGGAGAGCGCAATGGCCATGTTCTTGGGCACCAGTTCGCCCAGCAGCATGGACAGCAGGGTGGCAAGCACCATGGCCAGGGCCAGCGAAATGGAGGCCACGGCAACGTCGGGAAGTCCGACGGCGGCCAGCGGGCCTTCCAGGAGTTTGCCCACCGATGGTTCCATCACGTAGCCCGTGAGGAGCGTCGTGAGGGTGATGCCCAGCTGGCAGCTGGAGAGCTGCGTCGACAGCGATTTCAGGCACGCAAGAAGGGGCACGGCGCCGGTGTCGCCGTTGTCAACGGCGCGCTGGACGGTGGGCTGGTCCAGGGCGATCAGGGAAAACTCGACGGCGACAAAGAACCCGGTCCCGGCGATCAGCAGCAAGCCTGCTGCAAGGAAAATCCATTCCACTCAGCATCCCGCCCGGCGGGCCTGCGTAGCGCGGCAAAACCGCGAAGCCCTGGGCCGGAACAACGGCCTGGCCGGAGGGGGATGGTCAGCTGTTGCCGACCTGCCCTGGCGGGTCCCGGACGGCTGCTGGGCCGCTGGGGAATGGGAACGTGTTCGGGGTTTGCCGGCTCTGCGGGTGGACTGCGCGGTGCTGCTCTTAATGCTCCGCTGACAGCCCCCAGGCCGGCACCTAGATTTACTGTCCATAAGGGCTTCAGTCTACAGGAGC
>NZ_LMOL01000005.1:680505-762316 GCF_001424565.1 Arthrobacter sp. Leaf141 | reverse complement strand
CGGGCGGACGCCGCCACTCCTGCGGCCGGCGCAACACCGGCGCGGCCCGCCATATTCCCGTACACCGGCGTCACGTCATGATTTGGGTCACCCTTATTGGCAGTTAACACAGGATGCTCACTAGACTTGCAGAGGTCTGGGTTCAGAGGACGCAGAGGCCGGCTCAACCGCAGTGCTTAAGCACCGTTGGCCGGAGGGAAATCAAACTCATGGAAGAGGCGTATTTCAAGTGCCAGAGCAGCCTAGCCACCGTCTACCAGAGGAATTTGGCGGAAATGAGTGGCTCGTTGACGAACTGTACGAGCAGTACCAAGAGGACAAGAACGCGGTGGACTCCAAGTGGTGGCCGCTGTTTGAATCTTTCGGCTCCGGCAGCGGTTCTTCTTCCAATGGACATTCGGGCCACGTCGAAGCCAACCCCGCAACCCGGGAACTTCCGGTGGTGAAGGCCGCTGCCCCGCCGGCACCGGCAGCACCGCCTGCGGCCGCTCCGGCCAAACCCGCCGCAGCGCCGGCCGCGGCTGCGCCGGCTTCTGCCGCAGCTCCCGTGAAGAAGGCCCCGGCAACAGAAGCCCGCGATGGCGGCAAGAAGACCGGTGCGGGCAATGGCGCCCAGCCCATCCCGGCGCAGCTGCCCAAGAACGTCAAGGCGCCCACAGCACCGGAAGAGGACGTTGTCTCCGTCCTCCGCGGCCCGGCCAAGGCCATCGCCACCAACATGGTCACCAGCCTTGAGGTTCCCACGGCCACCAGCGTGCGCGCCATCCCCGCCAAGCTGCTGATAGATAACCGCGTGGTGATCAACTCCAACCTGGCCCGCGCACGCGGCGGCAAGGTTTCCTTCACGCACCTGATCGGCTATGCCGTGATCCGGGCCCTGGCCCAGTTCCCGTCGATGAACGTCTTTTATGACGAGGTGGACGGAAAGCCCTCCGCGGTCCAGCCTGCCCACGTGAATTTCGGCATTGCGATCGACATGCCCAAGCCCGACGGCACCCGCCTGCTGATGGTCCCGAACATCAAAAAGGCCGAAACCCTCAACTTCGCCGAGTTCTGGCACACCTACGAGGACCTCATCAAGCGGGCCCGGGCCGGCAAGCTCACCGCTGACGACCACCAGGGCACCACCGTTTCGCTGACCAACCCCGGCGGTATCGGCACGGTCCACTCCGTACCCAGGCTCTCCAAGGGCCAGGCCGCCATCATCGGCGTCGGCGCCCTTGACTACCCGGCCGAGTTCCAGGGTGCCAGCGAAAAGATCATCGCGCACAACGCCATCAGCAAGGTCCTCACGCTGACGTCCACGTACGACCACCGGGTCATCCAGGGCGCGGGGAGCGGCGAGTTCCTCAAGCTGGTGCACCAGCTCCTGCTCGGCGCGCAGGGCTTCTACGACGAGATCTTCGAATCCCTGCGGATTCCGTACGAGCCCGTGCGCTGGAGCCCGGACCTGCAGGTGGACCCCGCCGACCAAATCAACAAGGTCGCCCGGATCCAGCAGCTGATCCACTCCTACCGCGTCCGCGGACACCTGATGGCGGACACCGATCCGCTGGAATACGTCCAGCGCAAGCACCCGGACCTTGATGTCCTGACCTACGGCCTCACCCTGTGGGACCTGGACCGCGAATGGCCCACGGGTGGCTTCGGCGGCAAGCCGATGCTCGCCTTCCGCGACATCCTCGGCGTACTCCGCGACGCCTACTGCCGCACCACCGGCATCGAGTACATGCACATCCAGGACCCGGACGAGCGCAAGTGGTTCCAGGACCAGCTGGAGCATCCGTACTCCAAGCCCAGCCGTGAAGAGCAGCTCCGGATCGTCTCGAAGCTCAACGCTGCCGAGGCCTTCGAGACGTTCCTGCAGACCAAGTTCGTGGGCCAGAAGCGCTTCTCCCTTGAGGGTGGCGAATCCCTGATTCCGCTGCTGGACGCCATCATGTCCGACGCAGCCGACGACGGCCTGGACGAGGTTGCGATCGGTATGGCCCACCGTGGCCGGCTCAACGTGCTCACCAACATTGCCGGCAAGACCTATGCCCAGGTCTTCCGCGAATTCGAAGGTACCCAGGATCCGCGCTCCGTGCAGGGCTCCGGTGACGTGAAGTACCACCTGGGCACCGAAGGGACCTTCACGTCGGACAACGGCAAGGAGACCAAGGTCTACCTGGCTGCCAACCCGTCCCACCTAGAAGCTGTGGACTCGGTCCTCGAAGGCATCGTCCGCGCCAAGCAGGACCGCCTGGACCAGGGCGAATCCTTCCCCGTGCTGCCCATCATGGTGCACGGTGACGCAGCCTTCGCCGGCCAGGGCGTGGTGGCGGAGACGCTTAACCTCTCCCAGCTCCGTGGCTACCGCACCGGCGGCACCATCCACGTGGTGGTCAACAACCAGGTTGGTTTCACCACCGCGCCGTCCTCTTCCCGTTCCTCCACGTACTCCACCGACGTTGCCAAGATGATCCAGGCGCCGGTGTTCCACGTGAACGGCGACGATCCCGAAGCAGTGGTCCGCATCGGCCAGCTCGCCTACGAGTTCCGCCAGCGGTTCCACAAGGACGTTGTCATCGACATGGTCTGCTACCGCAGGCGCGGCCACAACGAGGGCGACGACCCCTCGATGACCCAGCCGCTGATGTACAACCTGATCGAAGCCAAGCGCTCCGTCCGCAAGCTGTACACAGAGTCGCTGATTGGCCGCGGTGACATCACCGAGGAAGAAGCCGAGCAGCTCCTCCGCGATTACCAGGAACGGCTGGAGCGGGTCTTCGCCGAAACGCACGCAGCCCAGACCTCGCCGATCCCGATCATCACGGCCGACTCCGCAGCAGTCTCGGACATCGAGCGCCCGCACGCCCAGCAGTCCGATTTCGGTATCAACTCCCCGGCCTCCACCGCAATCTCCAAGGAGACCCTGGCGCGGATCGGCACGGCACACGTTGAAATCCCCGAAGGCTTCACCGTGCACGCCAAGCTCAAGCAGCTCCTGGAGAAGCGCGAGCAGATGTCCCGTGAAGGCGGCATCGACTGGGGCTTCGGCGAGATCGCGGCCTTCGGTTCGCTGATCATGGAGGGCGTGCCCGTCCGGCTGGCCGGCCAGGACTCGCGGCGCGGGACGTTCGTCCAGCGCCACGCGGTGTTCCACGACCGCGCCAACGGCAAGGAATGGCTGCCCCTGGGCAACCTGTCCGATGACCAGGCCAAGCTGTGGATCTACGATTCCCTGCTGTCCGAATACGCCGCCATGGGCTTCGAGTACGGCTACTCGGTGGAACGCCCGGATGCACTGGTGCTGTGGGAAGCCCAGTTCGGCGACTTCGTCAACGGCGCCCAGACCATCATTGATGAGTTCATCTCCTCTGCCGAGCAGAAGTGGGGCCAGCGTTCCTCGCTGGTGCTGATGCTCCCGCACGGCTACGAGGGCCAGGGCCCTGACCACTCCTCCGCACGGATCGAACGGTTCCTGCAGATGTGTGCCGAGCAGAACATGATCGTGGCCAACCCCACCACGGCGGCCTCCCACTTCCACCTGCTGCGCCGCCAGGCGTACAGCCGGCCACGGAAGCCGCTGATCATCTTCACGCCCAAGCAGCTCCTGCGCCTCAAGGCTGCAGCATCTTCGGTGGAGGACTTCACCACCGGCACCTTCCTGCCCGTGATCCCGGACCATGAGCAGCTGCCGGCGGACGCCGTCGAACGCGTCCTGCTGGTATCCGGCCGCCTGTACTACGATCTCCTGTCCACCCGGCAGAAGACCGGCGACAAGACCACCGCAATCGTCCGCGTGGAGCAGCTGTACCCGCTGCCGCACGAGGAGATCGCCACGGAACTTGCCAAGTACCCGAACGCCGAAGCCGTATGGGCCCAGGATGAGCCGGCCAACCAGGGACCGTGGCCGTTCATTGGCCTGAACCTGCCCGACGCACTGGACCGCAAGGTCCGGCTTGTGTCACGGCCGGCATCTGCCTCCACGGCAGCCGGTTCCATGAAACGCCACGCTGCGGAGCAGGATCTGCTGCTTAAGCAGGCTTTTTCACAGAAATAACCGCTAAGGCTGCCCGGCCGGACGTCGAAATACCGACTCCGGCCGGGCAGTTCTGTTTAATGGATGGACAGCGCCGCTTCGATCCACCGCATCAGTGGCTGCGACGGGGACAGCGGGCCGGCACCGAAGTAAAGAGGAACGTGTGGAAGACAGGAAGCTGCGTATCGCAGCCGTAGGAGACGAACTGCTGGCAGGGTTGGGTGACCCGCGGGCACTTGGCTGGCTGGGCCGCGTCCTGGCACGGACTCCCCAGGACGGGATTCTGCTGGAGAGCTACTCACTTCCCTGCCCCCAGGAGGGGACGGAAGCGCTGGCAGCCCGCTGGCTCGACGAGGCCGGCCGGCGTTTCAGCCCGCAGGCCGAGAACCGGCTGGTCATCGGACTGTCCGGGCGGGATATTGAGTTCGGCCTGTCCACCGCGCGCAGCCGGCTGAACCTTGCCAACATCCTGGACTCTGCCTCGCAGAACCGGGTCGAGGTGTTTGTGGTGGGACCGCCACCCACCCTTGACCCGGTCCATAACCGGCGGCTGGATGAGCTGAACACCGCCTTCGCCGATGTTTCCACCCGGCGCAAGCACCTTTACGTCGATACGTTTTCACCCCTGCTGAACCACGAGCAGTGGCGCCAGGACCTCGCCGCCAACGGGGGAACCCCCGGCCAGGCCGGTTATGGCCTGATGGCCTGGCTGGTACTGCACCGCGGCTGGTTCCAGTGGCTCAAGCTGGACGCCCCCGAGTAACCACCGCCGGTCGCGATATATCTTGACGGTCCGGTTACCGGCCGGTACGTTGAAGCCAGTACACGATATATCGCCTCTGGAGGATCAATGACCGATCAGAACTGGACCGTGACAAGCCCGCAGGCCATCGATATCGATGGTGTGTCCGCCCTGAAGCTGGGCATGATCCAGGGCAGGTTCGAGGTGCGGGTCGGGGACCAGCCGGGGGTGTTGGTTGACATCAGTGACGTCCACGGGGATCCCGTGGACGTCGCTGTATCCGGTGGTCGGTTGGAAATCAGGCACCAGCTGCACGGGCCACAAGGGTGGTTCAAGAACCTGATGGAAACGGTGAACCACACCAGCGCCAACTCCGCCACCATCCGCCTCACCGTTCCGGCCGGAACGGAGGTGGAAGTGGGGACTGTCCGCGGTGACGGGCTGGTCAGCGGTGTCACCGGACCCACCCGGCTCAATACTGTGTCGGGTTCGGTGGCAGCGGAAAACACCGCCGGGGAGCTGCACGTCAACACCGTCAGCGGGACCGTCACCGTGAGCGGGCACCACGGCATCCTCACTGCCAGGAGCGTCTCCGGGGAGGTCCACGCCGCCGGGGATTTCACCAACGTCCGGGCCACCACGGTCAGCGGCGACCTCACGTTCGAACTCCTCGGCAACACCCATGATTTCGGCTCCAATTCGGTGTCCGGAAACCTGACAGTGCTGTTACCCCACGACGTGGGCGCCGACATCGTGGCCAAAACAGCCAGCGGTACGGTGGTGATTGATGACCAGCACTACGCGCAGGTCAGCGGCACCGTGGAGACCATTTCCGGCCCGGACCGGCAGCTGATGCTGGTTCGCACCAACTCGATGTCCGGCCGGACGTCCATCCTCCACCGGGCTGCTCCGGAGGGCGCCGGAACCGGGCTCTGATGCCGCCGGTTTTTGCCCACGGTGCCCTGCGCCTGTACCTGCTGGCCCTCCTCGAGGCGGGCCCCAAGCACGGCTATGACCTGATGCTGGCCCTACGGGACCGGTTCGGCGGAACATATTCGCCCAGCGCGGGAACCATCTATCCACGCCTGGGGAAACTGCAGGAGGAGGGCCTGGTGGCCACCGAGGCAGTTGGTCGCCGCACCAACTACCGGATCACCGACGCCGGGATGGCGGAACTGAACAGGCGCCGTGAGGAGCTGGCGGGCGTGGAGACTGGCATCGCCGCGTCCGTCCGGCGGCTGGCCGGCACCCTGGGCAGTGACGTCCGGGGCAACATGCTGGGGATCAGCGCGGATCTTGCTGCGGCGGCAACAGCGGCCCTCGCAGGCCGCCCCGGCAGGGACAACGCTGCCGCCGGCCCGGATGCCCAGAGCGAGGCGATCCTCCGGGGAGCCGGTGGGCTGCTGCAGGCCTTCCAGGAGGGCGTCCTTGCTGATCTCCGCCGCCAGGCGGCCGCTGCGCCGCTGGACCCGGCAACCCTCGACGCCTTGGCCGCCGGATTGCGGCAGGCCCGTGCCGCAGTCCCCCCGCAGCCTGGCGCCGCAACGCCGGCCAAGCCCTGAATCCGCTGCGGGCTCGCAGGTCACGCGCCGGTCACCGGTTCGCGGGCCATCGGATCATGTGGGAGACTTGAGGGCAGCTCTTTTGAGTACCAACATGTAAGGAGGCCAGCTATGAGCAAGCGTGCACGCAAGCGTCGTGACCGTAAGCGTGGCGGCGCGAACCACGGTAAGCGCCCCAACACCTAGGCACACGCCAGGTATCACGGTTCAAGCGAAGGACCCCGGAAGCCACTCGGCTGCCGGGGTCCTTTGCTGTGGCGTGCGGTATGGCCGCGCCACCGGGGGCAGACCCCCTGATGTCAGGTTTGGCTACGCGTCCACGGGCCGGATCGAATGGATCCGGTCCAGGATGGCGTTCTTCAGGTTCTCCGGGGCGGCCTCGGTGCACGAGCGCTTAACCATGTTGCGGATGACGCATTCAAGGTCGTACTGCTCTGTGCATTCCGGGCAGTCATCAAGGTGGTTCTTGATCTCCGAAATGTCCTCACGGGTCAGTGCCCCGTCAAGGTACTCATAGATCCGCTGCATCCGCGTATCGTCGCAATCGCCCAATCCCTGGCAGTCGCTCATTTCCCGCTCTCCTGTTTGCTTTCCGCCGCGTCCCTGGAGGCCACGGCTGTTTTGAATCCGCGCTCGGCAGCGTATCCGCCCAGCATGTCCCGCAACATTTTCCGGCCGCGGTGGAGCCGGGACATCACGGTGCCGATGGGCGTGTTCATGATGTCTGAAATTTCCTTGTACGCGAACCCTTCGACATCCGCGAAGTAGACCGCAAGGCGGAATTCCTCGGGAATCTCCTGGAGCGCGCGTTTAACGTCCGAATCCGGCAGGTGGTCCAGCGCTTCCGCCTCGGCGGAGCGGAGCCCGCTGGAGGTGTGCGACTCCGCGCGCGCCAGCTGCCAGTCCTCGATGGTGTCCGAATTGGACTGCAGGGGTTCGCGCTGCCGCTTGCGGTAGAGGTTGATGTAGGTGTTCGTCAGGATCCGGTACAGCCAGGCCTTGAGGTTGGTGCCGGGCCGGTACTGATGGAACGCGGAGAAGGCTTTGGTGTACGCCTCCTGCACCAGGTCCTCGGCATCCGACGGGTTCCGGGCCATCCGCATGGCGGCGGAATACAGCTGGTCGACATACTGCATCGCGTCGCGCTCAAACCGGGCGCGGCGCTGGTCGGTGGTCTCCGTGGACACGTCCACGTCCCCGCCGGCCTGCTCGGCTGAAGCGCCGGGCGCCTGTGCGGGCACGGACTCAGGCTGCGCTGCGGCGCCGGCCTTTACTTCGCCTTGCGAAGCCTCATACATGGCCGAAACGGCCGGATCCAGGGTGTTCATTGCGTTCAAGTCTACTGTCAGGCGTTGCGCCCGCGGCGATCCGAACCCCGGAGCCTCCGACGCCAGTGCGCCAAGGGCCACCGGGCCCGCCTTTCCAATTCCATCCAACACCCGCGCCAAGGCCCAACTCCGCTCTGCGTCCGGCGGTCCGGCCTTTCCGGACCCGCTCTCAACAACCCCCGGCCGCGGGCAAATATTCCCCAAAAGTGCAAGACTGGATCTGCACCTTGCGCCGCTGACGGAGCGGTCCGTCCACCCAGGAGGAAATCCATGTCCTTTTTCCGCACGCTCGCACGGCCCATGTTGGCTTCCAGTTTTGTTGTTGCTGGAGTGGACAAGCTTAAGAACGCCGACGATACCGCCCAGCAGCTCTCACCGCTGCTCCGCAAGGCCGCCGCGTCGCTGCCCTTCAAGGCGGATGAGCGCACCCTGGCCCGCGTGATCGGCGGAACGCAGGTGGGTGCCGGTGTGCTGTTCGGACTGGGTAAGTTCTCGCGCGTCTCGGCCACCCTGCTGACGGTCATTTCCCTGCTCAACACGTTTGTGGAGTGGCGCAGCGCTGACATCAGCAGCAAGGAAGGCCGGCAGGACCGCCGCAACCAGCTGTTGAAAAACCTTTCCCTGAGCGGCGGGGCGCTGCTGGCATCCGTGGACACCGCAGGCAAGCCGGGCCTGGCCTGGCGCGCCGAACACCTGGCAGCCGACGCACGCAAGGGCGCATCGCACCTCGCCACCGACGCACGCAGGAGCACCAACCGGAAGCTGCGCACCGCTGACAAAGCAGTCCGCCGCGCCGTGGACCACGCAACGGGAGCCTAAACCGACAATGACCGCCGCTGCCACCACCCTGGACTCCGCCGGGACACCCGTTCCGCTTTGGCCCGCCCCCTTCGCCACGCATCCTGTCGATGCCACCGTCACGGTCCCCGGCTCCAAGTCCCTGACCAACAGGTACCTGGTCCTGGCGGCCCTGGCCGACGGGCCGTCGCGGCTCCGGGCGCCCCTGCACTCCAGGGATTCGGCGCTGATGATCGGGGCCCTGCGTAGCCTGGGAGCCACCATCACGGAGGTCCCGGGTGAGGGCAGCTTTGGCCCCGACCTTGAGGTCGTCCCGCTGCGGCAGGACGCGCCGCCTGCCCCGGCAACCATCGACTGCGGCCTCGCCGGAACCGTGATGCGGTTTGTTCCGCCCCTCGCGGCATTGCGGCAGGGGACCAGCGTTTTCGACGGCGATCCGCACGCCCGGCAGCGTCCCATGGGCACCATCATCGAGGCGCTGAAGGCGCTCGGTGTTGTGGTCACGGCGGACGACGGCGGCACCCCCTCTTCGCTGCCCTTCGCCGTTGAGGGCACGGGCGAAGTCCGCGGCGGCCACCTGGTGATCGACGCCAGCGCCTCATCGCAGTTCGTCTCCGCCCTGCTCCTGGTGGGGGCCCGGTTCACCGAAGGCCTCCACCTGGAACACGTGGGCAAGCCGGTACCCAGCCTTGACCACATCTCCATGACCGTGGCTGTCCTGCGTGAGGCAGGAGTCTCGGTGGACGATTCCGTGCCCAACCACTGGGTGGTGGCGCCGGGTCCCATCCGGGCCTTCGACCAGCGGATCGAGCAGGACCTGTCCAACGCCGGGCCCTTCCTGGCCGCAGCCCTGGCATCCGGGGGAACGGTCCGGATTCCCGGCTGGCCCGCCAACACGCAGCAGGTGGGTGATCTCTGGCGCAGCATCCTGGCCGACATGGGCGCCAGCGTCTCGCTGACGGACGGGGTCCTCACCGTCACCGCAGGCTCCGGCATCAAGGGCGGAAACTTCGCCGACACCAGCGAACTGGCCCCCACTGTTGCCGCCCTGTGCGCCTTGGCAGACACCCCGTCCAGGCTCACCGGCATCGGGCACCTGCGCGGCCACGAAACTGACCGGCTCGCGGCGCTCGTGGCGGAAATCAACCGCCTGGGCGGCGACGCCGAGGAAACCAGCGACGGCCTGGTGATCCGCCCCGCTGCGCTGCACGCCGGCGTCGTCCATTCCTATGCTGACCACCGGATGGCCACCGCAGGTGCCATCCTGGGCCTGGCCGTCGCCGGCGTCGAGGTGGAGGACATCGCCACCACCGCCAAAACCATGCCCGACTTCCCGGACCTGTGGACCGCGATGCTGGCGCAGGGCTCTCCTGCCGGAACCGGCACGGAAGGTACAGGCGTTGGCGCGCAGCACTGACTCTTGGGACGAATCGGATGTCCGCATCCGGCCCAGCAAAAAAGGTTCCAGGCCCCGCACCAAGGACCGGCCCAGCCACGACGACGCCGTCACTGGCCGGATCATCACCGTTGACCGCGGCCGCTACACGGCGGTGGTGGGTGAGGACACCGCTACGGAACGGGTGGTGATCGCCGCCCGCGCCCGGGAACTGCGCCGCAACCCCGTGGTGGCCGGCGACTTTGTCTCGCTGGTGGGCGACGTTTCCGGCGAACCGGACACGCTGGCGCGCCTGGTGAAAATCCAGGACCGGCGCACGCTGCTGCGCCGCAGCGCGGACGACACAGATCCCGTGGAACGGGCTGTGGTGGCCAACGCCGACCAACTGGTGATCGTGGTGGCAGCAGCCAACCCGGAACCGCGCACCGGTTTCATCGACCGTGCCCTGGCGGCGGCTTACGACGCCGGGATCGAACCGATCCTGCTGATCACCAAGGCAGACGTCAAGGATCCCGCTGAGCTGCTGTCCAATTACGCGCACCTGGACTTCCCGGTCATCATCAGCCGCACCGCGGACAATAAGGCATCGGGCATCGACGCCAGGTCAGACGATGGCCTGTCCGCCCGGCTGGACAGCGAGGCCGTAGCGGAGCTGCGGACCTTCCTGCACGGGAACGTCACTGTGATGCTGGGGCACTCCGGCGTGGGCAAATCCACCATGGTCAACGCGCTGACCGGAGCCGAGCGGGCCACCGGCGGCGTCAACGCCGTCACCGGCCGCGGCCGGCACACATCCTCCTCCGCCCTGGCCCTGCGGCTGGCAGATGCGCCGGCCGGCAGTTGGATCATCGACACCCCTGGCATCCGGTCCTTTGGCCTGGCACTGGTGGACCCGGACCGCATCCTGCGTTCCTTCCCGGACCTATCCCCCGGCACCGATGCCTGCGAACGCGGCTGCAAGCACACGGCAGCGGCCGTGAACTGCGGGCTGGACGCCTGGGTGGCCGCCGGCCAGGCAGGTCCCACCGGCGCGGCCCGGCTCTCTTCCCTGCGGCGGCTCCTCGGGGCGGATCCGCGCCTGGAAGCCCAGGAGACCAAGGAACTCGGCAGCGTCAACTGACGTGGGCCTCCCAGCACAACCGCCGCCAGACGGTAGTTTGGAACCATGATCCAATCCGCTTCCAGCTACAACGATGACCTGCGCCTGGCCCACGTCCTGGCCGATTCCGTGGACGACCAGACCATGAGCCGTTTCAAGGCCCTGGACCTCCATGTGGAGACCAAGCCGGACCTGACGCCTGTCACCGACGCGGACAAGGCAGCCGAGGAATCCATCCGCGGCCAGCTTTCCCGGTCCCGCCCCCGCGACGCCGTCCTGGGTGAGGAGTTCGGCAGCAGCGGCCACGGCTCACGCCGCTGGATCATCGACCCCATTGACGGGACCAAGAATTTCGTCCGGGGTGTCCCGGTATGGGCAACCCTGATCGCGCTCGTTGACGAAGGCGAACCGGTGGTGGGTGTGGTCAGCGCACCTGCGCTGGGCAAACGCTGGTGGGCGGCGAAAGACATGGGCGCCTACATGGGCCGTTCGCTCGCCTCGGCCACCAGGCTGCGCGTCTCCAACGTCGCCACCCTCTCCGATGCGTCATTGTCCTACTCCAGCCTCACCGGGTGGAAGGAACGCGGCAACTTCGACGAGTTCCTGGGGCTCACCGAGGACGTATGGCGGACCCGCGCCTACGGCGACTTCTGGTCCTACTGCATGGTCGCCGAGGGGTCGGTGGACATTGCCTGCGAACCCGAACTGAATCTCTACGACATGGCCGCCCTGGTCCCCATCGTGGTGGAAGCCGGCGGCCGGTTTACCTCCCTGGAGGGCCAGGACGGCCCGTTCGGCGGAAACGCCCTGGCCACAAACTCCATCCTGCATTCCGAGGTGCTGCGGCGCCTGAACCCGGGGCTGGACGACCTCCTCTAGGACTGCCTGGACCGAAGAATATACGGCGGACGCCTCCGGATGGGGGCGTCCGCCGTCGTGTTCTTCGACAAAAGCCCCGGCGTACGGGCGCGGCGTAACAAATCCCTTAACATTCGGGCTGGCTTCAAACCACCCCGCACCATGTCCTACGCTCTTAAGCAGGTCACGAGTGCCAGCGCTAAACCCCGGTTTGCTGGCCGGCAACCCTCCATTCGCGGTGGGGTGCCCCGGGTGACGACCAGGCCGGTCCGGACATGGATACGGCAAGCGCGGATTCCCTGCAGGGAGTCCTGTCAACGTGAGGATTCCCCATGACAACTGCCACTGTCTCCCCCGCAGCTTCGCTGGCGCCCGCCGCACCTTCGGTTTTGGCCGGCCACTCCATCGCCGCCAGGCCCCTCGCCGCCGTAACCGGCGCCGAGATCCAGGCGCCGCTGATCGCCGGTGGCCATGTCCGCTACGCGAACCTGGACTATGGCGCCTCCGCGCCGGCGCTGTCCCTGGTCTCCGCCTACCTGAACGAGATCCTGCCCTACTACGCCAGCGTGCACCGTGGCGCCGGCTACGCCTCGCAGATCAGCACCTCCGTGTACGAGAACGCGCGGAACATCGTGCGGGACTTTGTGGGCGGCCGCCCGGACGACTCGGTGATCTTCACGCGCAACACCACCGACTCGCTGAACCTCCTGGCAGGGTGCCTGCCCAACACGGACGGCCGGCCCACCGGCGACGTCCTGTACCTGGACATCGAGCACCACGCCAACCTGCTGCCGTGGCAGGGCGTCCCGCACCGGAGCATCGTGGCCGCGGACACCCTGGCCGGCACCATCGACGCTGTCCGCGGCGAACTGGAGCAGGGCGCGGTCAGCCTCCTGGCCGTTACCGGCGCCTCCAACGTCACCGGTGAAATCCTGCCCATCCGCGCCCTCGCCACGCTGGCCCACCAGTACGGCGCCCGGATTGTGGTGGACGCCGCGCAGCTGGCACCCCACCGGCGGGTGGACATCACCGCCGACGGCGTTGACTACCTCGCGTTCTCCGGCCACAAGCTCTACGCCCCGTTCGGTTCCGGCGTCCTGGTGGGGCGCCCGGACTGGCTCGACGCCGGAAAACCGCACCTCGCCGGCGGCGGTGCCGTCAAGGAAGCACGGCTCGACGGCGTCAGCTGGGCCACGGGCCCGGCCCGGCACGAGGGCGGCTCGCCCAACGTCCTCGGCGCCGCCACCCTGGCACGTGCCACGCAGGTCATCGCCGCCCTGGACCCGCAGGAATGGCACGCCCACGAACAGTCCATCCGGTCCTACCTGGTGGCGGGGCTGCAGCAGATCGAGGGCGTGAGTGTCCACCAGATCTTCAAGGACACCAACGCTGAGACGGACACCATCGGTGTGGTTAACTTTTCCGTGGCCGGCTACGACGCCGGTCTGGTGGCGGCCTACCTGTCCGCAGAGCACGGCGTGGGCCTCCGGGACGGGCGTTTCTGCGCCCACCCCCTGCTCAAGCGGCTGGGCCTTCCGTCCGGTTCGCTGCGGGCCAGCTTTGGTGTGGGCTCCCGCCTTGAGGACGCCGAACGGCTCCTTGCCGGCATCTCTGCCCTCCGGACCCAGGGCCTTGGCTGGGATTACGTGGTGGACGCAGGCCGCTGGGTGCCCGCCAACGATTCCCGGACCTACCCGCACTGGGCCCCCAACACGCCGGGCACCGCCGGCGCGGCCCCCTGCCTGGACGACTGAACCGCCGGGCCGCCCCGGCGGGGTCCATGCGGTAAATTCAGGAGAGACATCTACTGAAGGAGGCCGCGCGTGGTCCGGGGTGGCCCCAAGCTGGAACACAACCGGCGCCAGGAGCTGGGCCAAAGCTTCCAGGACGGCGGCGAGCATTACCAGCAGGTCCGGCCGGGCTACCCGGCGGCAGCCGCGGACTGGCTGGTGCCCGCAACGGCCGGTGAGGTTTTGGACGTCGGCGCCGGCACCGGCAAATTCACCGCACTGCTCCTGGCCAAAGGACTGGCCGTCACCGCAGTGGACCCGTCCGCGGACATGCTGGAACAGCTGGCTGAGCACTATCCACGTGCCACGGCTGTCCTGGGCACCGCAGAGGCCACCGGCCTGCCGGCGGCGGCGTTCGACGTCGTCACCGTGGCCCAGGCCTGGCACTGGTGCGACGCAGCTGCGGCCAGCACGGAGCTCGCCCGGGTCCTTCGCCCGGGCGGCACGCTGGGGCTGGTCTGGAACCAGCTGGACACCTCCGTTCCCTGGGTCCACCGGCTGTCCCGGATCATGCACGCGGGCGACGTCTACAAGCCTGGCCACCGGCCCGCCGTCGGGCCTGAATTCCAAGGCCTTGAGGGGTACGTGACCCGGTGGCAGGACCCTGTAACCACCACGGGCCTGATGGAGCTCACCAAAACGCGCAGCTACTATCTCAGGGCCTCCGAACCCACCCGCGCCAAGGTGCTGGCCAACCTGGACTGGTACCTGCATGAGCATCTTGGCCACCGGGACGGCGAAATCATCGACCTGCCCTACCTGACCCTGGCATGGCGGGCCACGGCGGCGTGAATCTCGTTGCCGGCCAGCGGCGGTGCAGTACCCGGTAAGCTTGATGCTGTGAAGACCAGCGCGCCCTCCTCCTCGATCGAGGACTACGTCAAGGTCATCTACTCGTTTACCGAGTGGCAGGACAAACCCATCACCTCCTCGCAGCTGGCCCAGCGCCTGGGTGTGGCCAACTCCTCCGTCTCGGAGATGGTCCGCAAGCTCAAGGACCAGGGCCTCGTTGACCACAAGCCCTACAGCGCCATTACCTTGACGGGCCCGGGCCTGCGCCTGGCCCTGGCCATGGTCCGCCGCCACCGGCTGATTGAGACGTACCTGGTCCAGCAGCTGGACTACAGCTGGGACGAGGTCCACGACGAAGCCGAACTGCTGGAGCACGCCGTCTCGGACACCTTCATCGAACGCGTCGCCGCCCAACTGGGCGATCCCCGCCGCGATCCGCACGGCGACCCCATTCCCACGGCGTCCGGTGAGGTGCTGATGCCTGCCGCCCACCTGCTTTCCGGGCTGGATGAGGGCCACACCGGCAGAATCACCCGGATCAGTGACGATAACCCTGAATTGTTGCGGTACCTGGCCGCCGAGCGGATCGACCTGGACGCCGAAGTGGAGGTGGTGGGCCGCCGGCCGTTCGGCGGTGCCCTGGTGGTCCGGATCGGTGGCGTTGGGAACAGCCGTGAGTTTGACCTCGCTGACGAAATCACCTCGGCGCTCTGGGTGCACAGCGAGCAAACGCACCAAGGTTGCCTCCTGGTGGGCAGCTGACGTGACGCACGGACCGCGCCAGGGGCTGTTGCGCGGCACCGCCCCCGCATGAGCCGCCCCGGTATGCCTGCGGCGCCGGCATGGCTGGCGGTGGCTGTGGGCGGATTGGTGGGCAGCGAGCTGCGGTACGGCCTCGGCCTCGCCTTCCCTGATGTTCCGGACGGTGTCCCCTGGGCCACGCTCGGAATCAACGTGTGCGGCAGCTTCCTCCTGGCTGCCTTGACCACTTTCTGGCTGAACCGCCCGCATACTCCCTTCTGGCTGCGGGCAGGGCTGGGACCGGGCCTGCTGGGCTCTTTCACCACCTTCTCCGCTGTAATTTTCGCCGTGGACCGGCTGGCGCAGTCCGGCGCGCATGTGGTGTGGGCGGCGTACCTGGCCCTTTCCCTGGTGCTGGGCCTGGCCGCCGCGGGTGCAGGCTGGCAGCTCGGCAAAGTGGCGTCCCCGACCCGGAACGAGCAGCCATGACCGCCGCGCTGTTGGTGGGCTTGTTCGGGGTAGCCGGGGCCCTCCTCCGGTTCGCGGCAGACAGCTGGTTCGCCCAGCAGGCGGCCCGCCAGGCGGAAGCGGGTAATGGCGCGCGGCACTGGCCCTGGGCAACCCTGCTGGTCAACGTGGTGGGCTGTTTTGTGATCGGAGCCGCCGCGGGGGTGACCGGCGGACTGGGACTGGCCGGTGAGTGGCAGACCGCCCTGGCCACCGGCCTGGCCGGCGGCCTGACCACGTTCAGCTCGTGGACCACCGCTACGGTGCGCCTGATCAGCGAAGCCCGTTACGGGGCTGCCGCGGTGAACGTGACGGCCAACCTGGCCCTGGGCGTTGCGGCTGCCGCTGCCGGCATGGCCGTTTCCGGCTAGCCGGACGCCCGGCAATCCCACCAGACCGGACTGATTTGGTGGGCTCCCGTAAAGTTGTACCTGATGATCAGCAGACGTGACGCGGCAATTGCCCTCGAAATACCCCTGGAAATGGCACAGCGCCATGGCCTGCCCAAATGGATGAGCGAAGCGGAGCTGGGGGCGATCCTGGACGCCCCTCCCCCGTGGCTGGTGCAGTCCCGCGCAAACCGCACCGGCAAGCGTCCGGTCTGGGTGCACCTGGAGTGCACTGTCTGCGGCTATGAGGAAGCGGCCCGGCCGAAAAAATGGTGGCCGGACTTCAGTTTTGTGGCCTGCGAACACCATACCAAGCAGGAGGTCCCGGAGCGGCCCGCGGGCTTCGTCAGGACCGAATTCGACGGCGTCGGAACACGCTTTGTTGGTGTGGTGGACGTCCAGGCACCGGCCTGACCCAGGGCATTTCCTTCCGCGGCAAACAGGCGTATTTTACGAGGAGGGGCACGTGGTGTCCCGATTCGCCGAGGGAGCCCGCCATGCCTGACAAGTCACCACACCGGCACATAACCAAAAAGCCGGTTAAAACCATTAAACAAAAGCGCGCCGAGAAGAAAACCAGGACTCCCCTGGACGGTGCGCCGGACCCCGTGGCGCACCTTAAGAAGCGCTGAGGGTCAGCCTGGTTAACGCAGTACGGCCCGGACAAGAGTCCGGGCCGTACTGCGTTGCCTCGCGGCACAGCAAAATGTGGAGATGGGGGGAATTGAACCCCCGTCCGATGTCGTGTTGTCAGGGCTTCTCCGGGCGCAGTTTGCGTCGGACTTTCTCGGCCCCGGCCATGCTGCAAACAGCTGGCCGATCCGGGCCCAGTCATCAAAGTGTCCCGTTTACCCCGATGACGGGGGCAAACAGCAGTGGCTATCTAAATGACGCCAGCATCCGGGGCAATAGCAACCTCGGGCTGACGGACTGGTCTTACTGCTTAGGCAGCAAGAGCAAAGTCATCGCGTTTTGAATTGGCGATTATTGTTTTGCAGACAGCGTTTACGAGATAATTCTGCATCCTCGGCCCGCTTCACCTGTCGCGACTAACATCGTCGAAACCGATCATCCCCGTATTTTGTTATCAAACCGGTGGGCAAGCCCACCGGACTACCTATACTAACGCATGATCCGCCGGTTTCATTCCTAGCGGCGGCGGTTGCGCTCCCGCATCTCCCGCTGGGCCTCACGGGTGTCCTGCTGCTCGCGGAGCGTCTGGCGCTTGTCGTACTCGCGCTTGCCGCGGGCCACCCCGATCTCCACTTTGGCCCGGCCGTCCACAAAGTAGAGCTGGAGCGGGACGATTGTGTAGCCGGTTTCCCTGATCTTGTGCGAGATCTTGGTCAGTTCTTCGCGGTGCAGCAGCAGCTTCCGGCGGCGGCGGGCAGCGTGGTTGGTCCAGCTGCC
Source organism: Arthrobacter sp. Leaf141 (assembly GCF_001424565.1). Classification (GTDB taxonomy): domain Bacteria; phylum Actinomycetota; class Actinomycetes; order Actinomycetales; family Micrococcaceae; genus Arthrobacter. Next base: position 744,880 of record NZ_LMOL01000005.1, on the reverse strand, counting down.
CTGGTTGTACTCCGGGATGTGGATGGCTTCCATCCACAGCTCGTCGTTGTAGAAGGTGCAGAATCCGTCCACCATTGAGGCGTGGCCCTCGCGCAGAGATTTCACTTCTGTCCCCATCAGCGCGATGCCGGCCTCGTAGGTATCCAGCACGTGGTAATCATGCCGGGCCTTGCGGTTGGTGGCCACCACTTTACGGCCACTTTCTTTGGGCACGGGAAAGCTCCTCAATATCAGTCTCGGTTGTTGCCCCGGCCAGCCGGCGCGGGATCATACAAGTCTACGGCAGGGCCTAAAGCAGCCGCATCGGATCCATCGCCTGGCCGTTCACCCAGGTTTCGAAGTGCGCGTGGCAGCCGGTGGAATTGCCGGTACTGCCGGAATAAGCGATCAGCTGGCCCTGCGAGACGCGCTGGCCGTTCGAGACCACGATGCTGGAGTTGTGGTAGTAAATGGTGTTCAGCGTGTTGCCCTGCATCAGGCCGTGGGAGATCTTGACCCGCCAGCCACCGCCGTCGGCCGAGTTCCAACCTGAGCTGAAGACTTCGCCGGCCGCAGCCGCGTACACCGGCGTGCCGCAGGGGGCACCGAAGTCGATGCCGGTGTGCATGTAGCCACCGGTGCCGTAGAAATCGATGCTGCCGGGCGGGGTGCTGCGGTAGCCGAAGCCGGAGGTGATGGGGACGCTGGACGCGAAGGGGTGGCGCAGGCCAAAGGCCGACGGCGACCCAACAGGCGGCACAAACGTTTCCACCGGCGGGGCGGGGCGGTTCGCTGCCGCTGCGGCGGCGGCTGCGGCGGCAGCGGCTGCCTCGGCGATCCGGCGCTGCTCGGCTTCCCACGCTTCACGCAGTTTGCGGTCGCGTTCCTCGATTTCAGCGGCCACTGCGTTCTGGCTGGCCTGGACGCTGGCCAGCTGGGACTGGATGCCGGGCTTGGCGGCCTGAAGTTCGGCGTCGAGGCGGGTGGTGTCTGCGATCAGCTGATCCACCTGGGCCTTTTTGGCTGCGGCCTCGTCCCGGAAGGCCTTTTCGCGTTCGAGGGCCGCATCGGCCTTGGCCTTGAGTTCCTTGATCTCCGCTTCCACGGCCTGCAGCCGGGCCTGGGAGTTGACGTTGGTGGCGTTCTGCTGGGTGAGCTTATCCATGGCGGCGTTCTGGCTGCGCATTGCCTGGTCCGCGAGGTCCATGGTTTCCGTCAGGCTGCTGCCGGTGTTGGAACCGAAGAAGAGCGACAGGTTGGACGGCACGCCGCCCGACTTGTAGGCCTGGGTGGCGATCTGGCCGATCAGCTTTTTCGTGTCGGTGATCTTCTGCTTGTCCGACTCCATCTGCTGCGTGATCTTGGCCTTGTTCTGCTGGGCCATGTCCACGCGGGCGGAGAGCGCCTCCACTTCCTTGACGGCACCTGCCACGCGGCCCTGCGCTTCAAGGAGTGCCTGCTGGGCGCCGGGCAACTGGCCCTGGTACAGCACCAGATCGCCGGCGGCCTTGGCGATGCGCGAATCAACGAACTCCAGGGACTGCTGGACGCGTGCAGCTTCGGCCTGCAGCGCTGCCTGCTGGTCCTCGAGCTCGTCGGCCATGGCGGCAGGCCCGGAGGACGCCAGCCCGGCGGCGAGCACGACGGCGAGGAGGCCACTGATGAGGCCGGACCGGCGTGCGGCCTGGCGGCTCCGGGTGGACCGGCGGCCGTGGGGAGGTTGAGCCATGACGTTCATAAGCATTCCTTGGTTGGTTTGCACAGCCTAGACGCGCAAGTATCTGCGAAGGGTCAAGAGGGACGAAATTCCTGCCAAACAAGCACCCAGCAACAGCAGCGCCGGCGCCAGGATGAGGGTCTGTCCGGCGGAAATGAACGCCGTGTCAGGGTACTGCTGGGCCATGAAGTCGCCCAGGAAGAAACGCGCCACGGCCCACAACGTGGCTGAGGCCAGGGCGGCGCCGATGACGGCGGCGATCACCCCTTCGAGGATGAACGGCAGCTGGATCACCGTCTTGGAGGCGCCCACCAGGCGCATGATCCCCGTCTCCCGGCGCCTGCTGAACGCTGAGAGCCGGATGGTGGTGGCGATCAACAGGATGGCGCAGACGATCATCACGCCGGCGATGCTGACGGCCACCAGGGAGGCTCCGTTCATGACGGAAAACAGGCGTTCCAGCAGTTGTCGTTGGTCAATGACCGTTTCCACGCCTGCCTGGGAAGAGAAGGTCTCGCTGATGATCTGGTATTTTTCCGGGTCCTTCATGTTGATCCGGAAGGACGCCGGCAGCTGGTCCGGCGTGACGGAGTCCACGATGGGCGAGTTGGAGAACTGGTTCTTGAAGTGGTCGTACGCTTCCTCGCGGGATTCGAACGCGAAGTCGTTGATGTACTGGCCCACCGCCGGGGATTCCAGCAGGGTGTTCAGGCTGTCCTGCTGCTCCGGGGTGACCGGACCGCCTGCGCAACTGGCCGCCGTCGAGCCGTCACTGCAGAGGAAAACGGCGACCTGGACCTTGTCGTACCAGTAGCCCTTCATCTGGTTGATCTGCATCTGCAACATGCCGGCCGCGCCCACAAACGTGAGGGAGACAAAGGTGACCAGGATGACCGAGACCACCATGGAGACGTTGCGGCGCAGGCCGCTGCCGATCTCGCTGAGGATGAATGCGAGCCTCATCGCTGTGCCCCGCTTTCCCCGGGCGCCTCGTCCGGGGTTTCCCGACCACTGGCATCCTTGAGCCGGCGGGACTGGCCCACCACGGGAATCATGGACGTGTAAAGGGCCTTGGCCTCGTCGCGGATAACCACGCCGTTCTTGAGTTCCACCACCCGTTTGCGCATCTCGTTGACGATGTCGTCGTCGTGCGTGGCCATCACCACGGTGGTGCCGTTCTGGTTGATCTTGTCCAGGATGCCCATGATGCCCATGGATGTGGTGGGGTCGAGGTTTCCGGTGGGCTCATCAGCCAGCAGGATGCCGGGCCGGTTGACCACGGCGCGGGCAATGGCCACGCGCTGCTGCTCACCGCCGGAAAGCTCGTGCGGCATGCGGTGCTCTTTACCTTCCAGGCCCACGGTCTTCAAGACCTCGGGGACGGTGTCCCGGATGACGCTGCGGCTTCGGCCGATGACCTGCATGGCGAAGGCCACGTTGGCGAAGACGTTTTTCTGGGGCAGGAGGCGGAAGTCCTGGAAGACAACGCCGATGCCGCGGCGCAGGCGCGGCACCCGCCAACTGGAAATCTTGGCGACGTTCTGGCCGGCGACGTACACCGCACCGGAGGACGCCCGGTCCTCCTTGAGCACAAGGCGCAGGAAGGTGGATTTTCCGGAGCCGGATGCGCCCACGAGGAAGGCGAATTCGCCGCGGTCAATCTCAAGGTTGACGGCGTCCAGCGCAGGCCTGGCTGTCTGGTCGTAGACCTTGGTGACATTTTCGAATCGGATCATGGCCCTAAGTACCCTGCAGGCATGGCTGAGACTTGCAGCCCAGTCTGCAGCCGGTGCACGGGTTTTCGTTTGGGGGAATTAGGGCCCCGGCCCCTCGACTATACGCAGGGTTGCCGGCATCACATGCTTTTTGCCGATGGCGTGTCGGCAAGGCCGCCGCCGCGGGGTTTACTTTTCGGCGTTGCGGTTATCGGTGCGCCAGCGGATGCCGGCGTCGATGAAGTCGTCGATCTCGCCATCGAACACGGCCGAGGTGTTGCCCACTTCGTGTTCGGTGCGGAGGTCCTTGACCATTTGGTAGGGGTTCAGGACGTAGGACCGCATCTGGTCGCCCCAGGAGGCTTTGACGTCGCCGGCGAAGGCCTTCTTTTCGGCGTCTTCCTGCTCCTTTTTCAGCAGCAGCAGCCGGGACTGGAGCACGCGCATGGCGGCGGCGCGGTTCTGGAGCTGCGACTTTTCGTTCTGCATGGAGACGACCGTTCCGGTGGGAAGGTGCGTGAGGCGTACTGCCGAGTCGGTGGTGTTGACCGACTGACCGCCCGGGCCCGACGAACGGAAGACGTCAACGCGGATTTCGTTGTCCGGGATCTCGATGGAGTCCGTCTGTTCGATCAGCGGAATGACCTCGACGGCGGCGAAGGACGTCTGGCGCCGGCCCTGGTTGTCGAACGGGCTGATGCGGACCAGGCGGTGGGTTCCGGCTTCAACGCTGAGGGTGCCGAACGCGTAGGGGGCCTTAACCTCGAACGTGGCGGATTTCAGGCCGGCTTCTTCGGCGTAGGACGTGTCCATCACCGTGGTGGGGTAACCGTGGCGTTCGGCCCAGCGAAGGTACATGCGCATCAGCATCTCGGCGAAGTCCGCGGCATCCACGCCGCCGGCGCCTGCCCGGATGGAGACCACGGCTTCCCGCTCATCGTATTCGCCGGACAGCAGGGTGACCACCTCGAGGTCCTTGAGGGCTTTTCGGATGGATTCCAGCTCCGTGGCTGCTTCGCCCATGGAGTCGGCGTCGCCCTCGTCCTGGCCGAGTTCCACCAGGACCTCAAGGTCGTCGATCCGGGATTCCAGGCTGGTGAGGCGCTCCAGTTCGGACTGGCGGTGGGAGAGCCTTGAGGTGATTTTCTGGGCCGCCGCCGGGTCATCCCAAAGGTTGGGCTCGCCTGCCCGCTCGCTCAGTTCGGCGATGTCTTCCTTCAGTGCCTCAACATCGGTGACGCGTTCGATGGAGGTGTAGGTGCCGCGTAGCGCGCGGATTTCAGCGGAAAAATCAATATTGGCCATGGTTGTTTAACCCTACGCTATCCGGCAAAACCGTCCGTCACGTGCCGTGGTCACCGGGTGAGCCGGGACCGGGCGGTGGACCTGGCTTCGATGGGAATACCGCCCGGGACCAGGAAGTTCACGATGGGCGGGTGGACGGCAGCGGTCAGGACCACCACTGCCGTGGCTCCGTCCCGGGTGCCGGTCTCCCCCGCCACAGCCAGGCTGTCAAAGCGGAGAGCGGCAGGGCTGCCAGCCACGAAGTCCGTGGCCGCGCTGCGGACCCTGCCCGGGTCGAGGAGGGCTGCCGGGCTGCCCGACTGGGCTGCCACCTCGCCGAGGGTGAAGCTGTCCGCCGCGGCCAGGGCGGCGCCGTCGGCCAGGGACAGCAGGCGCTTGTGCTCCAGGTACACCGAGGTGATGCCCAGCATCACGGTGGCCACCAGCAGCGCGACGGCCAGGTAGCCCACCACCATAACGGTGATCTGTCCTTCTTCGGCGCGCGGCGTCACCGGAACCTGCCGACCATTTGGGTGGATGAGGCCTGCACCTCCGTGGCATGGAGGCCAAGCCCGTTGTTAAAGGGTATGAACGGCAGGGGAACGGTCAACCGGATGGTGTAAGTGACTGTTGAGCCGGCTGCCCGGCAGTCAGCGGAGCTGCAGCTGGTATCCACCCGGGCCTGATCCAGGCCGTGGCCGAAGTCCGCAAGGGCTAGCTGAACTGCCTGCTCGGCGGCGGCGCGGGCGTCCACCTCCGCAGGCGACGCCACAAACACCTTGGCGGCCTGGTCGGCTGCACCGGCCACGGCGAAGGAAGCGCCCTGGACCTGGCCGGCAGTGATGATGAAGTACACCAGGGGAACCAGTAACAGGACCGCCAGGAAGGTGAATTCCACCACCGCGCTCCCCCGTTCACCGTCGGTTCCTGCATCCGGGTCCGCTGGTGGGTTCAGGGCCGGGAATGCATCCGGCATCCGAAGACCTGCACTCTTCCGCGGGTCACTGCTGGACCGCCGCATGGCCCGTAACCTCCAGCATCCCCTGGGGTCCGATCAGCCCGATGACCGGCAACGGTGCGCGCACTGTCACTTCGAGGGTGCGAAGTCCCTGTACGGTCACCTCCCCGGTGCTGACCTCCCCAGCAAAGCCGGGGTTCAGTGCGGTTCCGATCAGGCTGCGGGTCCGCTCCTGCGCATCCGCGGCATTACGGTCGGCGAGGGTCCCGTAGCGGGCACCCGAAGCAGCGGCATCAACAAGGGTGTTCCGGACGTGCAGGATCAGTGTCAGCTGGATGACCGCAAGGAACAGAACAGTCAGCAGGCTCCCGACCAGGACAAAATCGACCACCGCGGACCCACGTTCGCCGGCGTCCGCCGGCTGAAGCTCGGACGCCGGTTGGCGGAGCCGGCTCCTGGCGGGGGTGGACACGGGCTACCCACCCACCGTGTCCATGGCCTGGTTGAACATCGCTTCAAGGGCGGGACCGGCCAAGGCAAGCAGCGCGGCCACCAGGACGGCCGACATCAATGTGATCATTACCCAGCCGGGGACATCGCCGCGTTCCGGGTGCCCACTTCCCGGAGTTTTGCCACCGGTCCGCTGTGCAGTGGAGGGGATGGTGCGGGCACGGCGGCGGTTGGCGGGCCCGTGTGTACCGGTGGTTGGCGCCAAAAGGATAACAAGCGCCACCACGACGCGGAGTCCGATGGTTTTCATTTGACCGTCCTGTTTCTTGAGTACTTCCGGAGATGGCCGCCCGGTCCCCCGACCTTGGCTGTTTGTTGGTGGCAGTGCGGCGGGCCTTCCTAAAAACCCAGATTGATGGCGGCGAGACCGGGGAAAACTGCGAAGACGACGGTAAGCGGCAGGACGCCAAACACCAGGGGCACCATCATGGCGATCTCCTTCTTGCCGGCGGCTTCCATCAGATCGCGTTTGGCGTTGTCGCGGACGTCCTGGGCCTGCGCCCGGAGCACATCAGCCAGGGGTGTTCCGCGTTCAACCGCCACGATGATTCCGTCAACGAACCTGGCCAAAGGTGCCAGGTCCGTGCGCGCGGAAAACTCCTGCAACGCCTGGACCAAAGGATTGCCTGACCGGGTCTCGGCAAGGATCATCGCAAACTCGCGGGCCAGCTCTCCCCGGGCAGTCCTGCAAATGCGGTCCAGGCTCCCGGTGGCGCTCTCACCGGCGCTGACCGCGAGCGCCATCAGCTCTGCGAGGCTGGGAAATTCTGCCAGCATACGGACCGCCCGCCGCCGGATTTGGACTCCCAGCCAGTAGTCCCGGCCGACGAACCCACCCACGGCGCCGGCTGCGACCAGGACGGCGGCCAGCACCGGACTGAGCCGCCCGGATGCTGACCCGGGTACCATGATGGCGAGGACTGCGATGAACCCGCAGGCTGCCCACACCAGTTGTTCCACGCGGAAGTCGAGGACCGATTTGGTGATGCCCGCCTGCGCCAGGCGGCGTGCCGCGCCACCGGCAGATGGGTTCAACCGGCCCAGGGCGGCCAGCGCGTCATGCAGTACAGGCCGAAGGATACCTGCCAGCGGGCCGAACGGAGCCGGGTGGGTATCGCCGGCGAGGAGCAACCGTGATGTGAGGTTCTGCGAGCGCAGTTGCGGTTCGATCCGCTGCGCGAGAGTGGTGGCCCGCATCAGCGGTGACCTGGCAACAACAAGCCACAGGCCAATGCCCAGCGAGAGCCCTACAACGATGCCCGCGGTGAGGATGCCGTTCATCGCAGTACCCGTTCTTCCTGGGGCAAGGCGCCGATCTTCAACATTATTGAATAGCAGGTAAGGGAGACCACCAGTCCACCCAGCAGCACGGCGGCCCCCATGGGGGTGTTGTAGGCATGGACGGCTTCGGGCCTGGTGGCGAGAAGCATCAGGACAATCCAGGGGGCGGCCACGGCCAGGCGTGCGGCATTGATGGTCCACGACTGGCGCGCTTCGAGCTCGCTGCGGGTACGAGCACTTTCGCGCAGGAATTCGGCGAGAGTCCCCAGTAACCGGCCCAGATCCGTTCCGCCCACCTCGCGGGTAAGCCGCAGCGCTTCGACGATCCGGTCGGCGACAGGGTCGGCGAGCCTGTCCTTCAGCCTGGTCAGTGATCCGTCGAACTGCCCTCCGGCCCGGTAGTCAGCCCCGAAGTCCCGGAACACCGGACGCAGCTCTTCTGGGCCCTTGGTGCCCAGCTGGATCAGGGCTTCCGGAAGGGGAAGGCCGGCGCGGATGGCGGAGCGGAGATGATCCACTACATCCGGCCAGAGCTGGCGCAGCATCATGCTCCGCTTCCGCGCCTGCCACCGCAGGATGGTGATGGGAAGCCCCAGGGCGAAAAGTCCGAAGCAAGCCGCGATGGGAACGGAACGACTGACGGCGAAAACCAGTGCGCCTACCGCCGCGCCAAGGCCCAGACACGAGCCAATCAGGCCTCCGACACTCACCCTTGCGACCCCCGAGGCGGCCAAAAGGTCGGCGAGCCGGTTGGGACGGCGGGGCCTCTTCCGTGCGGCCTGCGATTCCCAGCAGGACCACCAAACAAGGAGGAGCCCTGCACCCGCCGTCATGCCTGCCAAGGCGGCCATCATCGGGGATCCAGCAGGGCGGCTACGTCGTAGCCTGCCCGGGCAAATTTTTCGGCCTCCGGCATGGAGTTTGCCCTCGGCTGCAGTACGCCGTCCACGGTGGCGAACACCAGTGACGACTCGATGATCCCGTTCTCCACCCGGCGGCCCAGCGACAGGATTTCCGTCACTTCCCGCCTGCCGTTGGCCTGCCGGCAGCAATGGACCACCAGGTCGATGCACGAGGCGACCGTTGGCACCACAAACGCACTCGAAATATTCTCGCCCGCCAGTAGGGGCAGGGTGCAGATCTTGGTGACTGCGTCATGCGCCGAGTTGGCATGGACAGTGCACATCCCCGGCAGGCCGGAATTCAGGGCAATCAGCATGTCCAGGCATTCCGCTTCCCGGACCTCTCCGACCACCAGACGGTCCGGGCGCATCCTCAGCGCCTCCTTCACCAAACGACGCAAGGGTATTTCACCGTAGCCTTCGAGGTTTGGTTGCCGGCACTGGAGCCCCACCACATCCCGCAACGGGAACTGCAGCTCGAAGATTTCCTCCACGGTGATCACGCGCTCGCGGCTGCCGATGCCAGCGGCCAGGCAGTTCAACATGGTGGTTTTTCCTGCCTGCGTGGCGCCCGAGACCAGGATGTTCAGTCCGCTGGCAACTGCTGCCCCCAGAAATCTTGCGGCCTGTGGGGTCAGCGTTCCCAGTTCCACCAGGTGTTCCAGCCGGCTGGCCTTAACCACGAATTTCCGGATGTTTACTGCCCAATGCCGGCGGGTCACATCCGGTATCACCACGTGCAGCCTCGAGCCGTCGGGCAGGGACGCGTCCACGAAGGGTGAGGACACGTCCAGGCGCCGTCCTGAGCTCTTCAGCATCCGTTCCACGAGGTCGCGGACCTGCTGGTCGGTGAGGCTCAGCGAGGTCAGTTCCGACTCCCCGTTCCGCGCCACGTAGATCTCATACGGCGTGTTGAGCCAGATTTCCTCGATGCTGGGGTCATCCAGCAGGGGTTGCAGGACGCCGAACCCTGCCACCGCGTCAAAGAGGAACCTGCGCGCAGAATCCAAGGCTCCGATGGGCGGCAGGGTACCCAGCAGCGAGCGCTCGTCGTAATCGGTGACGGCAGCCTCCACCAGTCGGCGGACCTCGACGGCTTGCCGCAACGGATCAAGCCCGCGCCTGCGGATGAGCTCGCGGACCTCGTCCTCGACTATTCCCAGAGCATCCATGCGTACCCCTGTAGAACCTGCCACCTCCGTTGGAGGCAGTGCGAATGGGTCCAGCCTAGGGACCTGAGAGTGGGGTGCCAAGGCACCCGGCAGCGAATGTGGAAAACCCCTGCTTCCGGCGGAGCCAAAAGTCGGCGGCTTTCCCGCTACGGCGCCAGCAACCTGCAGAGATCCGTGACGGTCCCCGGCCCCGTGAGGCCCCCGTCAGGGTCGACGGGCCCATCCAGCGTCCAAGCCACCTGGCCTACTGTCAGGAACACGCCGCCCGGATATCCGGTGTGCTTTGGAACCGTGATCAAGTTCCGTCCGGTGGCTTTGTAAATAAAATCAGCGGTTCCAGGGTCCCAGGCAACGCGCACCGTTCCGTTGATGGACGAGCTGAAAACCTTCAAAGCGGGCGCTGGTCCCGAAAGGGTTAGCGTGGAAGCCGCGGCGACGTTGGTAAACAGGGTGACGGGCTTGGAACCGGCAAAGTGGAGGGAGTGGGGAATCACCTTTTCAGCTCCCGTGACCTGCGCAGATATGACGAAACCGGGGCAATCGAACTGCTGAACCGAGGGATCTGTGGGAGTTGGCGGGGCGGCTGTGGCAGTAACCGTTCCCGGTCCGGCCAAAAGTCCAATGGCCATCACCAGCGGGGCTGTTCTGCGTTTCATGAGGAGTCTCCTTGGCGGTCGCAACAAGTTCCCCCCAGGGGACGGGATAAATCCCTGACAACAGCGTTCGGGCATCTTATGCCCGGGCCGCAGCACCAGCAAGATCCCTGCCGTACCGGTACTTCCCGGGCGAACACTGTTACCGCATTAAGGGCCGCAGCCCGCCTCTTCCGGTAGGCAAGGAAAAATTGGGGATCCATTAACAACTCTAAAAACCCGGCTTTCAGCTGTAGCCATTGCCGGCGCTGCCCAGCACTTATATCGGTGCCGGCATCAGCCAGGCCTGGTGGAACACAGGCGGCCAAACCGGCGCTGCAACCCTGGTGAGGGTGAGCTGAAGTTCGGCTTCCTTGCCCCTGAATAGTTTATCAATTTATTGGAATTAATCGTCCATATTGGTAATGTAGCCAAAGTCCCGTCCCTTCCTCGCGGCATGATGCAGGGGCCGGGCGCCCAGGAACCAAGTCGTTCCTGCGCCGTTTTTCCTTTGGGGGGAGTAAACACCGTGGCTTTAGCGTTTGATGATGATGCTGCCACGTCTTTGGTCGGGGTTGCCAGGGATGTGGATGGGCGGCTTCGTGATGAGGGTGTGTTGCGTCGTGGCGCGGTGGAGACGGCGCTGGAGGATTTCGCCGGCGCGTACGCCGACCTGTTCAGGGAAGCTTCCTCCAGCGAGGCTGAAGATCGTGGAAAACTCGCCGCTGTACTTGACGGTCTTGCCGGACAGATCGAAGAAGCGCAGCAGAAGGCGCGGTCGGAACGCGAGCGCCAATCCCGTTTGGCAGCGTGGCAGGTGCGGGAAGCTGAACGTGAAAGCAGGCCCGAGAACTTCATCGGAGACATCGGCACCGCAGTGGAGGGGCTCTTTGATCCGAAACCCTCTGAGACCCCCATCGCGCCACCAACCATTTCAGCGGCCTTCTCCCCCAGCCAACGCAACCGCAGCGCGGGCTCTGGGTCCTCGGACGGGAAGAGTTCGGCCGTTCCCGACCATTTACGCACCTTCGTGGCCCAAGCCAGGGCAGGTAACACAGGCATGCGGCAAGACCTCATGCAGCTTCGCAACGCTTGGGCGTCATTTACCTCTTCCTGCTCGTGGGTGCTGCTCGGATCGAACTCTTTCCCAGGGGGCTTTGAGCGGCTGTTGGGCGAAAACGAGGCTGATGCGAAGTGGATTGAACATATCGCCGATGCGTTCGCCGCGGCCGGCGGCGGATCCATTTCAAATCCCGCACTCGATGTTGCCGCTGCTGCTGTCACGCCACTAAGCAATCGGGAACTCTTAGATTTGTTCTCGACCCTGTCGGCGAAAGAACTCGCTGCCACGATTGCGGCCTCTCCTGCCCTGCGGTCTCATCTTCAGCTGATGAACCCGGGCGAAATCCACACGTGGTGGACAGGCCTGAACCCGCCAACGGGTAGCAAAACCCCGTTCTCGGAACGGCAGGACCTATTGCTGACACAGTTTCCTACGGACTTCGGAAATCTGGAAGGAGTGCCTTATACGGCCCGGAATCAGGCCAACCAAACCGCGCTCAAGGCAGCGGTCGCCGATGCGGAGACCCGGATCGCGCAAATACAGGCTTTGATCTACGACACTCCCGCGGGCTTCGGCGCGGCGTCCCCGTTGGCGGCCGGATTGGAGCAAACGCTCAACAACTTTCAAAAGCAACTCGACGGGCTGCGCAACATCCAAAAGGCGCAATTCACGCCTGAGGGGTGGGAGAAACGGCAATTAGTTTCCTTCACCGAGGACAAGCCCCCGTTGGCTGCGGTGTCGGTCGGTGATCTCGATACGGCCGGCAGTGTCACCTACGCTGTTCCGGGGATGGGCACGACCAGCAATGACATGACGGGGTGGACGAAAGCAGCCCAAAACCTGCACGACCAGCTTCCCTCGGGGAGCGCCGTGGTGTCCTGGATCGGATATGAGACACCTCCCGTGCCGGCATTGGACAACAATCTCGACGTCGGCGTTCTTGATGTGAATCGAGCAGTCGCGGGTGGGCAGAAGCTGGCGGGAGCCCTCGGCGGCCTGGCTGCAGTCCGCGGTGAGAGCGCGCCGCAGCTCAATATTGTGGCGCACTCCTACGGAACGACCACCGCTGCGGTGGCCCTCACGCAGCCTGGAATCCGGGTGGATAACTTCGTCACCCTTGGCTCCGCAGGACTACCGGACAACGTCCATACCGCCGCTGACCTCAACGTCGGACACGTATACTCCGGACATGCGCGCGACAAGATACCTGGGGAAACCGAAAGCGGAGACCAGTGGGCCTGGACCGGCCGGGAAACCAGCCGCGATCACCACGTGAACCCGATCAAACCTGAGTTCGGTTCCCACGCCTTCGGCACTGACGCTGGCGGCGACGCCGGGAGGGCCGTAACAGACCATAGCGCGCTCATTGGTGACGACGGCGAACAAGCCGGATACTTCGACAAGAGGACTGAATCCCTGAAGAACACGGTCTGGGCAATCACAGGCGAAGCGGAAAAGATGAGCCCGTATGTGCCCCTGGGTCCGACGGATCTGCAGAAAGACTTACTGGAAGGGTTGTCCAATGCCGGCCGCTAAAAAACATATGAGGACACTCACTGCGGCCCTGGTCGGACTCGTGATGGGAATGACGGTATCCGCATGCGCTGAGAAGGAGCCAAACACCACAATGTCAGAGACTACGACACCGGAACAGACGGTCAGCGCCAGAGATGGACGGGACCGTGTGGTCGAGCTCGTCATCAACACCACCAAACAGCTCGACGTCACCGGGTGGTGGCCCCGCAACGGTGTAGCCGGGGCGCAGGAATGCGCCCTCGGAAAAGGTGTGGAGGGTGCCAACTACAGCTACGACCACTGGGCACCCCAGGGAACGGAACACGTTAAAGACGCCCAACGCGTCGCCGAATACTGGGAATCCCTGGGCATGACCGTACGCACCGTAAACCCGACAACACACCCGGTGGTCTTCGCAGAGGGCGGACCCGTCCTCCGGGCTGAATTCGATACTGATGCCGCTGACCAGTCCTACAGTATCGGCGCTACCGCCCCCTGCTCGCCGGGCGACGCATGGGAGCTGAATGTTGAGGATCAGGCCGAGCGGGATCAGGGCAAGGTGCTTCCCGGGGACGAAGGAGTAATCCCGAAACCCGATCCGCGGGACACCTCCACTCCGCCGTCCAAGTAAAGCTGTGCAGAGTAAAGCTGTGCAGACGAGGGACGCGTCCACGACGCGTGAGGGCCCGTCCAGGCGCCGTCCTGAGCTTTCGAGCATCCGTTCTACGACGCCGCGGACCTGCTGATCGCTCAGCGCGGACAGTTCCGACGCCCCGTTCCGCGCCACGTAAATCTCATACGGCGTGTTGGGCGGAGGAGCGCCAAGGTGTTCCCGCACGAATGTGGAAGACCTCCGCGCGCCGGTGTCTCCACGCGCCTTTCCGCCCGTTTCCGGCGCCGACTCTGCCCCGCAAAAGATGAGGATGCCGTGTGACTTCCGGCCCCTTGCGTCTGCCTGCATAATGGTCACATTGGAATCAACTGAAACACTGGTCACATTTAGCACATGGTGCTACGTTGGCCCAGCCAGTTGTCTCTGACATTCCCCTGCGGAATCCCGGATGTGTTGTTTGTCCGGGATCAGCAGATTCTGATGGCTCGCTTCTGGGGAGCGGCCCTATCACCGGAGTTCATATGAAGTCGCGCCCGTCGCCTGTCTCACGACCCTTTCTCAGCCTGATTGGCGCGGCCGCGCTGGCAGCGTCCCTGATAGCAGGGCCGGGCATCGCCTCGGCAGTAACGCCGCAGCCCACAGTCCCGCCCGTGTCCGGATCGGCGGTGGAAACCAGCAAGCCGGCAACCGGCACCGGCGCTCAGCAGACCACACCCGCCGCACCGGCCCCGTCGCCCTCCGCCACACCGACAGCTCCCGCCCCGGCACAGACCCTACCGGCGCCTGCGCCGGCCCCCGCAGCACCGTCACCTGAGCCAACCCTTAACGAATCCATGGCAGACGTGCTGGCGGCCGGCGGGGCCGAAATGGGTCAACGGTCAGCGCGGGTGACCGCCAAGAGTTCCTCAGCACGGTTACTCCGCTCCGAATCGCTGTCCGCCGAAGGCACGTGGATGCCCACCTTTGGCGTCCAGGGCCTGGATGTCAGCGGACACCAGCCAAGCGTGGACTGGAACCAGCAGTGGAACATGGGCGCGCGCTTCGCGTACGTCAAGGCCACCGAAGGCACGTACTACACAAATCCGTCCTACTCATCCCAGTACCAGGGTTCACGCAACGTCGGGATGATCCGCGGCGCCTACCACTTCGCCATCCCCAACAGGTCCTCCGGCGCCGAGCAGGCCCGGTACTTCGTCCGCAACGGCGGCGGCTGGTCAGCCGACGGCTCAACGCTGCCGCCTGTCCTGGACTTCGAGTTCAACCCCTACGAGGGCCGGACCATCGACGGGATCTACTACGGCAACACCTGCTACGACATGTCCGCCGCGCAGCTTGGCGCCTGGGTCAGGGACTTCGGCAACACCGTCAGGTCGCTGACAGGGCGCCTGCCCGCCATTTACACCAACACCTCATGGTGGAACCAGTGCCTCGGCAACCCGACAGGGTTCGGAGACTACCCCCTCTGGGTTGCCGCCTACCCCGGCGCCCCGACAAACAACGCCGGCGCCGTTCCCACCGGCAGCTGGAACACCTACAGCATCTGGCAGTACAGCAGCACCGGACCTCTGGCCGGCGACTCAAACGTGTGGAACGGTGACCTGGCAGGGCTGAAGGCCTTCGCGTCGAACAGCAACAACGTGGCGGCCGCGGCGCCCATCAATGCGCTGCGTGCCACGCTGCCCGCCCTCGGGGCTGCCACCAGCGACATCGTCTGCGGACTCCGGGATGGCGGCTGTTACCGCGTCTACCAGGGCGGCGCCATCATGTGGTCGCCTGACCTGGGCGCACAACCGAGCCTCAACGGACCCATCAGGGACGCCTGGCAGCGGAACGGCTTCGAAAACGGATCCCTGGGCTACCCCACATCAGGGGTGGTATGCGGGCTCAAGAAGGGTGGCTGCTTCCAGAACTACCAGGGCGGCTCCATCCTCTGGTCCCCTGCAACCGGCGCATCAGTCCTCGGCTTCGGCGCCATCCGGGATTACTGGGCGGCCAGGGGCTATGAGAACGGCGCCCTGGGCTACCCCACCAGC
Organism: Arthrobacter sp. Leaf141; assembly: GCF_001424565.1. Taxonomy (GTDB): domain Bacteria; phylum Actinomycetota; class Actinomycetes; order Actinomycetales; family Micrococcaceae; genus Arthrobacter. The sequence continues at coordinate 729,506 of NZ_LMOL01000005.1, read as the reverse complement.
AACGCCGTGTGCGGCCTCAAAGCAGGCGGCTGCTTCCAGTTGTTCGAGGCCGGAACGGTCCTCTGGAGCCCAGCAACGGCTGCGAAGCTGGTCAAGGCCGGCCCCCTGCTGGACGCCTGGGGCCGTGCCGGCTATGAAAACGGCCTCCTGGGCTACCCTGCGGCGGAAGCCACCTGCGCAGCCTCCACCTGCCGCCAGAATTTCACGGGCGGAGTGGTGGCCTGGACCTCAACCACAGGCGCCTGGCCCATCTACCTGGGCATGGCTGACTCATGGAAGGCGGCACTGACCCGGGGCGAACCGATCGGCTACCCCATCGGCGGGGAAGTCTGCGGCATCCGGGCCGGCGGCTGCTACCAACTGTTCCAGAAGGGAACTCTCCTGTTCTCACCTGCCACCGGGGCATTCCCGGTCACCGGCAAACTGCTCTCCTACTGGCAGAGCACCGGTTTTGAAAACGGGAGCCTGGGCTACCCCACCGGCACTGCAACCTGCTCCGATGCGCAGACCCAGTGCCGGCAGCCGTTTGAAAAAGGCGTCGCCGCCTACTCCCGCGCCACTCCCCCTGCGACCGTTCCAGCCGGACCCATGGCTGCAGGATGGGCAACATCCGGCTGGGGCACCGGTACGCTGGGGTTCCCAACCTCAGGCCAGTACTGCGGACTCAAGGACGCAGGCTGCTTCCAGATGTTTGAGAAGGGAGCCCTGATGTACTCACCAAAGACCGGCGCCCAGCCCAGCATCAACGGCCCCATCCGCGACTTCTGGCAGAAGGCCGGATTCGAGAACAGCACCCTCGGCTACCCGGCATCCGGCGTTGTTTGTGGACTGGCGGGTGGCGGTTGCTTCCAGAACTACTCGGCCGGAACCGTCATGTGGTCCAAGGCCAGCGGCGCCAACGCCGTCATGTTTGGCCCCGTCCGGGACGCCTGGGCCGGTTCCGGCTTCGAAGGTGGAAAACTTGGCTACCCGGTCAGCGGGCAAATCTGCGGCCTGCAGAAAAACGGCTGTTTCCAGAACTTCACCAAGGGAACCGTCATGTACTCGCCCTCAACCGGGGCGCACGCTCTGACCTCGGCCCCCATCCGGGCCAGGTGGGCCACCTCCGGGTATGAGACCGGGTCCCTGGGCTACCCCACCAGCGGAACGACCTGCGGCCTGCGCAGCGGAGGGTGTTTCCAGAACTTCGAAAAGGGAACCATCATGTGGTCGCCCACCAGCGGCGCCCATCCCCTCACGCCAGGCCCCATCCAGCAAGCCTGGGCAACCCAGGGGTTCGAGGCGGGCCGGCTCGGCTTCCCCACGTCAAGCCAGACGTGCACGCCCGGCAACGGTTCCTGCAGCCAGAACTTCCAGGGCGGCCGGGTCAACTGGACCGCTTCACGCGGTGTCTGGACCACAGTGTCCTAGCACGCGGCACCAGCAGAAGGAGGGCCCGGACACGGTAACGCACCGTCGCCGGGCCCTTTTGTGTTGTTGACGCAATTAACGAAAATGCTCCCCGAACGCCGGACGGAATATCCGTCGGCATCCGGGGAGCAGTCCGCCGGCTCTGGAGTGTGCGGCGCGCCTAACGTCCGTGCTCGAGCAGGTTGATCAGGTACGCACCGTAGCCGCTCTTAACAAGGGGCTCAGCCAACTTGCGGAGTTCCTCATCTGACAGGAAGCCCAGCCGCCATGCGATTTCTTCGGGTGCGCCAATCTTCAATCCCTGGCGGTTCTCCGTGGTTCGGACAAAGTTGGACGCATCGTTGAGGTCGCTGAACGTTCCGGTGTCCAGCCATGCGGTGCCCCGGGGCAGGATTTCAACCTGCAGCTTGCCCCGGTCCAGGTAGGTGCGGTTTACATCGGTAATCTCGAGCTCGCCCCGGGCCGAAGGCTTGAGGTCCCTGGCAATTTCCACCACGTCATTGTCGTAGAAATACAAGCCGGGTACCGCGTAGTGGCTTTTGGGCTTTTCGGGTTTTTCTTCGAGGGAAATAGCCTTCCCCGCGGAGTCAAATTCCACCACGCCATAAGCCTTCGGGTCCGCCACCCAATACCCAAAGACGGCCCCGCCGTCGATATTTTCGAACCGGCGCAGCTGGGTGCCCATTCCCGGGCCGTAGAAGATGTTGTCGCCGAGGACCAGGGCCACGCTGTCGTCCCCGATGTGCTCTGCGCCAAGGACAAACGCCTGCGCCAAACCATCCGGGGACGGCTGCTCTTTGTACGTGATGGAGACGCCGAAGCGGGAGCCATCCCCCAGCAGCCGCTGGAACTGCTCGCTGTCGTGGGGCGTGGTGATAATGAGGATGTCACGGATGCCGGCGAGTATCAGGGTGGAAAGCGGGTAATAGATCATTGGCTTGTCGTAAACCGGGACCAACTGCTTGCTGATTCCCAATGTGATCGGGTGAAGCCTGGAGCCGGTACCGCCGGCAAGTATTATTCCGCGCATGCCACCATCTTTCCTCCCACTAAGTGCGTCGGCAAATCCGGTATCGTTGGGGACTATGTCGCGACTCCTCGTAACCGGCGGTGCCGGGTTCATTGGTTCAAATTTTGTCCACTACGTGCTGGAGCACACTGACCACACCGTGACGGTGCTGGATAAGCTCACCTACGCGGGCAACCTGGAGTCCCTCAAGGGCCTCCCTGCAGACCGTTTCAGTTTTGTGCAGGGGGATATCGCCGATTCCGGCCTGGTGGACGGCCTCGTCGCCGAGACCGATGTTGTGGTTCATTACGCGGCCGAATCACACAATGACAACTCCCTCCACGATCCGCGCCCCTTCCTGGACACCAACATCATCGGCACCTACGTGCTGATCGAAGCGGCCCGCAAGCACAACCGGCGCTTCCACCACATTTCCACGGATGAGGTTTACGGCGACCTGGAGCTGGATGACCCGGAGCGGTTCACCGAGCAGACCCCGTACAACCCGTCGAGCCCGTACTCGTCCACCAAGGCGGGCTCCGACCTGCTGGTCCGCGCCTGGGTCCGGTCCTTCGGGCTGCAGGCCACCATCAGCAACTGCTCCAACAACTACGGCCCGTACCAGCACGTGGAGAAGTTCATTCCGCGCCAGATCACCAACGTGATCGACGGAATCCGCCCGAAGCTGTATGGCAAAGGCGAGAACGTCCGCGACTGGATCCACGCCAATGACCACTCCTCCGCGGTGCTGGCCATCATCGACAAGGGCACCATCGGTGAGACGTACCTGATCGGCGCCGACGGCGAAAAGAACAACAAAGAGGTTGTGGAGCTGATCCTCAAGCACATGGGCCAGTCCCCGGACGCTTACGACCACGTGGTGGACCGGCCGGGCCATGACCTGCGCTACGCCATTGACTCCACCAGGCTCCGTGACGAGCTCGGCTGGGAACCCCAGTTCTCCAACTTTGACCTCGGCATCGAGGACACCATCGCCTGGTACCGCGACAACCAGGACTGGTGGCGCCCGCAGAAGGCCGCCACGGAAGCCAAGTACAAAGAGCAGGGCCAGTAGCCCATGGCCATCGAGTTCGGCAAAAAGCTGACGGCCACGGAAACACCCATTCCGGGCGTTGTCCTTTACGATCTGCCCGTCCACGGCGACAACCGCGGCTGGTTCAAGGAAAACTGGCAGCGGGAAAAGATGGTGGCCCTGGGCCTGCCGGATTTCCAGCCTGTCCAGAACAACATTTCCTTCAACGAGAAGGCGGGCACCACCCGCGGCATCCACGCGGAGCCGTGGGACAAATTCATCTCCGTGGCCACCGGCCGGATTTTCGGCGCGTGGGTTGACCTGCGCGAAGGCCCGTCGTTCGGCGCCGTCTTCACCGCCGAAATGGACGCCAGCCAGGCGATCTTCATTCCCCGCGGCGTGGGCAACGCGTTCCAGACCCTCGAGGACAACACCGCGTACACGTACCTGGTCAACGACCACTGGTCAGCGGACGCGCAGGGCCAGTACACGTTCCTCAACCTTGCGGATGAGGTTTCAGCGATCCAGTGGCCCATTTCCCTGGCGCAGGCGGAGCTGTCCGACAAGGACAAGGCGCACCCGCGCCTGGCTGACGTGATCCCCATGCCCGCGAAAAAGACCCTGGTGGTGGGTGCCGACGGCCAGTTGGGCAAGGCCCTCCGCGGGTTGTACGACGGCGACCCTTCCGTTGAGTTCGCCGGCCGCGCCGGGTTCGACCTCGGCAGCGACGAAGCCTTCGCCGGCCGGAACTGGAAGAACTACTCCACGATCATCAACGCGGCCGCCTACACCGCCGTGGACACCGCGGAGACCCCCGAAGGCCGCGAGGCCGCCTGGGCCGTCAACGTCGCCGCCGTATCGCGTTTGGCGCGGACCGCCGTCGAACATGACCTCACGCTGGTGCACGTCTCCTCCGATTACGTGTTCGACGGCGGCCTGGCAGTCCACCACGAAACGGAACCGCTGACGCCGCTCGGCGTCTATGGCCAAACGAAAGCCGCCGGCGACGCGATCGTCAGCGTGGTTCCGCGCCACTACATCGTGCGGACCAGCTGGGTGATCGGCGAAGGCAACAACTTCGTCCGGACCATGGCCTCGCTGGCGGACCGCGGCATTGAACCGTCGGTGGTCAACGACCAGGTGGGACGCCTCAGCTTCACCAGCGACATCGCGGCCGGCATCAGGCATCTGCTGACGTCAGGTGCAGCGTACGGGACCTACAACCTCAGCAACGACGGCGAGCCGCAGTCGTGGGCTGACATTGCAGCGGACGTTTACGAGCTGTCCGGCAAACCGCGCGGGTCGGTGACCGGGGTGAGTACCGAGGAGTACTTCAAGGGCAAGTCCGCAGCCCCCCGCCCTCTGAACAGCGCACTGGACCTGGCCAAGATCAAAGCTTCCGGGCTGGAGCTTCCGCTCGTTTCAACGCGCCTCAAGAGCTACGTCGAGAATGTGGACCGCGCGAAGTGACACGGTCCGACACTCTGGTCATCATGCCTGCATGGAACGAATCAGAATCCGTTGGGAAAACCATCACGGAGGTCTTTGAATTCGGGCCTTCCTGCGACGTGCTGGTGGTGGACGACGGGTCGCGGGACAACACCGCGGACGTGGCCCGGGCCGCCGGGGCCATCGTGCTGCAACTGCCGTTCAACATGGGGGTGGGCGGCGCCATGCGGACGGGCTTCAAATACGCCAAGACCCACGGGTACAGCCAGGTGATCCAGGTGGACGCAGACGGACAGCACGATCCCAGGGACATCAAAGCCGTCCTGGACGGCCTCGAACACGCGGACATTGCCATCGGCGCCAGATTCGCGGACAAAGGCAACTACGAGGTCCGCGGCCCCCGCAAGTGGGCCATGAACGTCCTGGCCTGGACCATCTCCCGGTTGGCCGGAACAAAACTCACCGACGTCACCTCAGGATTCCGGGCGGCGAACTCCAAGGCCATCCGCCAGTACGTGGATCACTACCCTGCCGAGTACCTCGGGGACACCATCGATTCCCTGGTCGTCGCGATCCGCTCAGGCTGTACAGTCCAGCAGGTCGGCGTGTCCATGCGGGAGCGGCAGGGTGGCACGCCGAGCCACAACCCTGTCAAGGCAGCGATGTACCTTGGACGCTCCGGATTGGCGCTCCTGTTCGCGCTGACCCGGAAAAAAACCGAGCCGTCTACCAACTAGGAAATCCAACATGTCGCTCCTGATGGGCTCCATTGTCGTCCTGGCAATACTCTTTTTTGTTTTCGAAATGCTCCGCCGCCAGAAACTACGGGAAAAGTACGCCATCCTCTGGATTGTGGTGGGCATCGGCACCCTCCTGCTGTCGGCCTTCCCCTCCCTGCTGGAAAAAGCCAGCGGGCTGCTGGGCATCCAGGTCCCGGCTAACCTGCTGTTCATCATGACGCTTGTGCTGCTGGTGGGCGTCTGCCTCCACCTGTCCCGGGAACAGTCCCAGGCCGAGGACGAGGTCAGGATCCTGTGCGAGGAAGTGGCAATCCTCAAATCCGAGCTGAAAGTCCTGCAGCACCGTTTCGAGTCCGGCACCCGGAACGCCGGTGCAGCGGACCCGGAGGGCTGACGGTCCCGTTAACGCGATCGGGTCCCCAACAGTGTTCTGTTGGGGACCCGACGGCGTTAAGCCCACTCCGTTACGGGGCTTCCTAACGCACGATGTGCTTCGCCAGCCTGGGCAGCGAGTCGAACTTGCCTTTGCCGACGGACTTCAGGATCAACGACGCGGCGTTGAGCCTGGACGTCGTATGGAAGTTCGCGGCCCTCGCGGCGCCCTTCCAACCCATGGCCGCGAAACGTTCCGCCTGCTGCTGGAAGAAGCGTCGTTCCTCATCAAAACGGCGGCCGTCAAGCGCGCGAACCGACGAGTCAGACGCCGAGTGCCGGCGGTACAGGAACGCCAGGACCGGGTCAACAATCATCGAACCATGCTCGGCGGCGATGTCCAGCAGGAGAGCAAGATCCTGGACCACATCCAGGCCCTCGGTGAAGCCGATGCGCTTCACAGTCTCCGAGCGCCAGGCAAGGGACGGGAAGTAAGCCCAGTCGGCACGCACCAGGCTGGTGGCCATCACTTCGCCCTTCAGTTCGATCCGCTCGCTGGTCTTGGGAGCGTAGATCTTTTTCACCGCATCCACGAGCGGCGTGCAGGCGATTCCCTGCTCGTCGATCACCTGGACACCCGGCTGGATCACGTCCGCCTTCGGGTATTCCGCGAACGCGCTCGTTACGAGGTCAAGGTAGTTGGGCAGCATAACGTCGTCTGCGCCCATGATGACAACATACGGTGCCTCGACGAGGGTCAGGGCCTTACGGTAATTTCCGTTGGCACCCAGGTTCTGCTCGTTCTTGAGGTACGTGACCCGGGGATCCGTGATCGTGGAAAACCAGCGCTCAGGCTCGGGATCCGGGTAGCCGTCGTCGATAACCACGAGCCGCCAGTCCTGGTTTTCCTGATTCATCACGCTGCGGGCTGCGAGCTTCATTTGATGGACATCGCCGTAGTACGGCAACATTACGTCAACGGTCATGGACCTGAGGTTCCTTCCGTGGATTCCGCGCGAAGAGCTCGCCGGCAGTGTTCCACCAATTATAGTTGACCGGCACCGCGTCCCTCCCTGCAGGCCCGGCTTGCTAGACTGCTGGGGACCCTGCCCGCCCCGCTGGCACCGCCCGGAGGCCCGAGGAGAAAAAACTTATGGAGCCCGCAACTGCCCCTTCGCCGCGCATCAGCGTGTGCATGGCGGCATACAATGGCGCCCGCCACATCGAAGAACAAATCGCTTCGATCCTGCCGGAAATCGGACCCCACGACGAACTGGTGGTGGTCAACGACTGCTCCACCGACGCGACGTCCGACCTGGTCGCAGGCATGAACGACCCCCGGATCCGGCTGATCAACGCCGACCGCAACGTGGGCTACGTCCGTACTTTCGAACGGGCCCTGGGTGAAGCCCGCGGCGAATACGTGTTCCTTTCGGACCAGGATGATGTCTGGCTGCCGGGCCGGGTGGAACGGATGATCTCCGCCCTTGACGGCCGAAACATGGTGGTCAGCAACTGCCGGCACGTTGAGGGGCCCTCAGGGCGCTTCCACGACATCCGTCTGAAAGCGGCCGATTCGGACCACACCGTCCGGAACCTTGCGGGCATCGTGGTGGGGTACCGGCTGCACTGGGGCTGTGCCATGGCATTCCGGCGTGTGCTCCTGGCCCAGATCCTGCCGTTTCCCGCCTATATGGACGAATCCCACGACCAGTGGATAGCAACTGTGGGCAACGTCAACCGTTCGATCGTTTACCTGGAAGAAGACACCATCCTGCATCGGCTCCACGGCGAGAACCTGACCCCCAGCGGCATCCGCTCGGCCTCCAAGATCCTGCGCGCGAGGCTGGCATTTGTCCGCAATCTTGCCACGGCGCTCCGGCGCTTCCACCAGGTGGGGGCCGTCTGATGGGCGCGGAAGAACCGGCAGTGACCAGCCGTGCCCGCAACGTGTGCGGTGTGGTTTCGGCATTCAACCCCGGCCCCGAGAACGTGGCAAACATCGAATGGCTCCTGCAGTATGTGGAGCACGTGGTGGTGGTTGACGACGGATCGCCGGCGGATGTCACCGAATCGCTGCGGGCCATGGAAGACGCCGGCGCTGTGGTGGTCCGCCTTGGCACCAATTCCGGCATTGCCCGGGCCCTCAACCTGGGCGTCAACGAAGCAATCAGCCGCTGGGACCCGGAATGGGTGGTCACCATGGACCAGGATTCCCGCTTCACCGGCGACTACGTAGCTTCGGCCCTGGCAACGGCTGCCTCCTCCTCCGAACCGGCCACCGTGGGCATGGTCTGCGCCGAGTCGCACAACAACATCCCGTTGCCGTCCTGGGGAAGCCCGGAGGAACCGCAGATCTTTGACCCCATGACCAGCGGCAGCCTGGTCCGCACCAGTACCTTCAGCGCTGTGGGGTCCTTTGATGAGGGATTCTTCATTGATTGCGTGGATTCGGAATTCAATGCCCGGCTCCGCGAAAAGGGGCTCCGTGCCCTTGCCGGGCGGGGCTGCAACCTTGAGCACAGCCTGGGCAATGCGCGTCCCATGACGATCCTCGGGTGGCATGCCCACGTCGGCGCGAAAAAGCTTTTTGTGTACTACCACGCACCTTTCCGGGTCTACTACATCACCAGGAACTCCCTGGTCCTCGCCCGCCGGTACGCTTTCAAGCAGCCCAAATGGGTGCTGCGCCGGATTTACATGGAGATCCAAAGCCATGTGGTCCGGTTTGGTTTTGGTCCCAACCGGCGCAAGCACCTTGTGGCCGCCCTGGCCGGCGTCCGTGACGCCCAGCGCCTGAAGATGGGAAAGATCGACGACGCCCTGGCCGCCCGCCTGCGCTGAGCAGGAATTCCATCATGCAGCGCCGGCGCCCCACTGCGCGGCCGAAATCGAAGGACCACCCATGACCGATCACTCAGGAACCATCTTCGTCCTGTACCACAAAGGACTAAGGACCGGCGGCCCGGAAGCACTGCATCAGCTTGTCGACATGCTGCGCGAACTGGGCCGCGACGCCTACCTCGTTCCGCACCCGCACACGGTGCACAACGACAGGGTTGAGCAGTACAACATCTACAACGCGCCGGAGGCCCCGGCGATCATTGACGCCCCCGGAAACGTTGTGGTGTATCCGGAAACCTACGTCTACGAGATGTCAGGCGTAAAACTGGCCCGCCGCATGTGCTGGTGGTTGAGCATCGATAACTCCCTCACGTTTATGGCGGAGCGGATGTGGCACCGAAGTGATGCCGGCCCCTTTGAGAAGGCCAAAGAAGCTGCCGTCCCCTTCGCCCGGATGTGGAAAAACAAGGTGGCCCCCGCGTTCCTCCGCAACGACCGCGACGTGGTCCACCTCGTCCAGTCCTCTTACGCGTGGGCCTTCGTGGCGACACGCTTTGATGTTGTGCCGTCCCTGATCTCCGACTACACACCCAACAGCGAATTCCAGGCCCATCCGGAAACCAGCCGCAACGTGAACCTGGTGACGTACAACCCGGCCAAGGGCGGCCACATCATCGAGGCCGTGAAGAAACTGTGCCCGCCCTCGATCGAATGGCAGCCGATCGTTGGCATGACCCGGGCAGAAGTGGTGGGCACCCTGCAGGGCTGCGGGGTCTACCTTGACCTGGGCCACCATCCCGGAAAAGACCGGATGCCCCGCGAGGCGGCACTGTCCGGCGCGCTCAGCATCGTGGCCCGCCGGGGCTCCGGAGCTTTTTACGCCGACGTCCCCGTCCCCTGGGAACACAAAATCACGCCGGGCAAGGACGAGGTATCGGCTGCCGCAGCCATGCTCCCGCAGCTCATTGGCAACTTTGACGCCGAGGTTGCCAAACAGGACCGCTACCGCGCCGCCATCCTGAACGAAAAGTCCAGGTTCAGGAGCGAAGTGGAAGACGTCTTTGTAAAAGGCCAGCTCGGCAAGGACGCTTATGACTATATGTAAGGCCGCTGCCGGCACCGGGGAGACGGCAGCATGATCAAAAGGATCGCAGCGTTCGCCGGGCTGCCGCTTCTGGCGTCCCTGTCCTCCTTCATCCTGCTGCCCATCATCGCCAACGTTGGCGGCGCTCCTGCCTGGAACTCACTCGCTGTGGGACAGGCCGTCGGTGCCATCGCTGCCATCCTCATCGGGCTCGGCTGGCCCCTGACCGGCCCGGCCGCGGTCGCCGCGTCCGGTGATGAGACCGTGCGGCGGCGCTTTTACGCCGTCAGCTTCGTCACCCGCTCGTTCATGTTTGTCTGTGCCGTGCCGCTGATGGCGCTCACACTGGCCTTCACCACAGGCGCCAGCCAGTTCTGGCTTGCCTTCCTGATGGCCTGCGCCCAGGCCGCTGCCGGGTTGACCCCGGCCTGGTACTGCATCGCGACCGGACATGCCGGGCGCATTGCCAAATACGACGTCCTCCCCCGGATGGTGGCAACACTGGGCGTCATTCCCCTGCTGTTTGCAACGGGTGAGATCTCCTTCTACCCGCTTGCCCTGATAGTGCTGGGGCTGGCGGGAACCCTCTGGTTCAACAAGGACCACTCGAACCGAAGTGATTTCAGCGGACTCGGCCTTACCGCCATCCTGAAGGAAATCTGGGCGCTGCGTGCGGGTGCCGGCATTACCGCTGCGGCCGGGGCCTACGCGTCCACACCTGTGCTTGTGGTGCAGTTTGCCGCGTCAACGGCCGGACTCGCATCCTTCGTAACGGCCGAAAAGTTCTACCGGATCGGGCTCCTCGCCACGGCTGCCCTGGGTAACAGCCTTCAGGGCTGGGTCAGCGAACACGGCGGCGACCATACCCGCAGACGGGTGTTTTCACTCCGGGCCCTCACCGGCCTCGGCCTTGCAGGCTGGGCGCTCCTGGCGCTCCTGGGGCCGTGGGTCAGCTTCATGCTGTTCCCGAAGGTGCCTGCCGATTTCTGGACCTGCTTCTGGTTTGGCCTGTCATTCTTCCTGGTTTGCGTCACAACCTCCACCGGGGCGCACTGGCTTGTACCGGCCAAGAAGATGCGCGTTGTGTTCTACAGCACCATTGTTGGGGCAGTGCTGGGTCTGCCGGCCATGATTATCCTGTCGGGCCTTATGGGCGGCCAAGGCGGCGCCCTCGGCCTGGTGATCGGCGAAGTGGCAGTTACCGTCATCCAACTGCTGGCCATCCTGCGCCTGGTCAGGGGCGAGGCCCCGACCCGCGAAGTTGACGGGGCCGCATTGTGAGCTGGCTTGGCGCCGTACCTGCGATAGCCGTGGCAGTGCTGCTCCTGTATATACCGGGCGCTTTGATCGGTGCGTGCCTGAAGTTCCGCGCCGGAGCCATCCTTGGCCTGGCGCCCCTGCTGTCCACTGCGTCCGCCGGCCTGGCAGGGGTACTCGGCGGGGCCATTGGCGTGCCGTGGAGCATCCTGCCTTACCTTTTGGTCAGTGCCCTGCTGGCCGCAGCAGCGTTGGCAGTAACGCGCGGAGTCAGGTGGCGTCTTACAGGGGCGCCGCCCCTCCGCCAATGGCTGCCCTTCGCGGCGTTGGCTTTGGCGACAATCCCAACAGCCATCAGGTTTGCGCAGCTGGTGGGCTCGCCGGCAGACCCTTCGCAGGTGTTCGACAATGTCTTCCACCTGAACGCCATCCGGTTCATCCTGGATACCGGCAACGCGTCCTCGCTCAATCTCGCTGCGTTGCAGGGGGTATCGGGCCTGGACGCCGTCTATCCCGCGGCATGGCACTCCTTCGCCGCGCTCCTGGTCCAGGTGGCCGCCGTCGACATCGCCACGGCGCAGAACGCCCTGAACCTGGTTATCGCCGCTGTCCTCTGGCCCGCGTCCTGCCTGTTCCTGGTGGCCAAAACCATCTCGCGCCGGCCCGCAGCCCTGGTGGTCACAGGGATCATTGCAGCGGCCCAGGTTGCCTTCCCGTATCTCATGATCGTTTGGGGTCCGTTGTTCCCCTACGCGTTGGCCGTCAGCATGATGCCGGCGCTGATCACCTGCCTCGCGGCCGTTGTCCGGCTCGGGCGGACCCGCACGGACCCCCTGCGCAGCTGGATTTTTGCCTTGATACTCGGGCTGGGCGGCCTTGCCTTCGCCCACACGAGCTCGGTCAACACCACCATAGCGATGGGCCTGCCCCTGGCTGGACTGCTCTGGTGGCGCATCGCGAGGCGCTCCGGCCTCCGGGCCGGCGCGCTCCGGTCCGTCCTGTTCAGTGCCGCCAGCCTGGCCGTGCTCCTGGTTGCGGCCCTGCTGTGGTTCAAGCTGCGTCCAGCCCCGTACGACAGTTGGGGCCCGGCAGTTAAGCCGGGCGCCGCCGTCGGTGAAATCCTCACGGTCAGCACCATGCAATCCACGATCCCGGCCGTTATTGTCGCCGCCCTCTCAGTGGCCGGATTGCTCACCGTTTTCCGGCAACGAAAGCACCGCTGGATGGCATTCTCATACGCTGTCCTGGGCGGCCTTTACGTTGTGGCCGCGTCGTTCCCCAAGGGTGCCGTCCGGGACGCACTGATAGGCACCTGGTACGGCGACACCTACAGGCTCGCAGCGCTCCTGCCGCTGTTCGCCACACCCCTTGCCGTGCTCGGTGCATTGGCTCTCTGGGACTGGTGGCAGTCGTCAGCCATGGCGGCCAGGCTGCAGGGGACACTTGAAGGCCGGGCACAACTCCGCGGCCGCGGTCCCGCCCTCGTCGCCGCGGCGGCAACCATCGTCCTGCTGGCCCTGGCCAGTACCGCCGGGCCGCTCACACACTACATCCGCGGCGCATCAGGGGTGTACAAGTTGAGTGCCGATTCCGACTTGTTGACCCCGGCTGAACTGGCCCTGTTGAAACGCCTGCCGGACCACGTTCCAGCTGACGCCGTGATTGCCGACAATCCCTGGAACGGCAGCTCACTCGCCTACGCGTACACGGGACGGCGAGTGCTGACCGCGCACCTGTTTGCAGAAGCCGGTCCGGACGCAAAGCTGATCAACGAAAGCCTCAAGGACGGGCCCGACGTGAGCGGGCTGTGTCCCGCCCTTCGCAACCAGAACGTCCAGTACGTCCTGGATTTCGGTTCCGACTACCTCATCGATTTGCCTGGCTCCGAGACCTATCCGGGTGTCACGGATATTGGCCAGGCCAGGGGGCTTACCCTCGTTGATTCAGAAGGCGACGCAGCGCGGCTGTACCGGATCTCGGGTTGCGGGTGAGGATGTCCGGGCGTCCCGCGGGAGGCGGCCTGCCCGTCGCCGCCGGGTGTGGGCATTAGGCTTGACACGTGATTCACCTTTCCAACCGCAATAAAATACGCACTTCAGGACTGCTGGTGGGCCTCCTGTCGTTGGCTGCCTGTTCAACCACTCCCCCGGGTACCATCCAGGGTGCTTTGACCGGAATCGGCAGCAATGCCGCCCAGGGGTCAGTCAGTGCCTGGGGCCTGGCCTGGGGCGAAGCCGTCAAGGGCGCCTCGGTAAGCTACTCCCCGGACGGCACAGCCCCCGGCCTCAAGGCTTTCCAGGACGGGCAGGCCCATTTTGCTGTTGGCTCATCCCCGCTTCCGGACGATGTGGCCGCATCCGTGCGCGGGATGTGCACGGCCGACGGTGCCGTCTCCTTCGCTGCAGGAGTCCTGCCGGTGGGTGTAGCCATCAAGATCAAGGACGTCAGTGACGTGGTGCTGGATGCGCCGGTCCTTGCCGGCATCCTTGAAGGCCGGATCACACGCTGGAACGACCCGCGCCTGCTCGAGTTGAACCCCGAAACAGACCTGCCGGATCTCGGGATCACGGTGCTGGTCCCGGAAGGTCCATCGGACACTGTCCGACCGGTCAACGACTATCTCGGCCGGGATGCCGGCGTGGATTGGACGCCTGCCACCCCTGATTCCTTGCCGTCAACGGTCCTGGGACAGGTATCCTCACCGCCGCTGGACCTTGCGAACAAGCTCGACGACACTGACGGCGGGCTGTCGATCCTGGACGGCAGCATCATCGGCAACAGATTTACTGCCGCGCAACTGGTCTTCGACGGCAAGCCCCGGCGGCTGCAGGCCACTTCGGTTGTCGACGCCGTCAGCACAGGCACAGTCCAGTCCTCGGCAAGGTCCGTGGTGCAGGGCCTCGACGGCCGATCCGGCTACGCGCTCGCGACAGTCATTTATGTCTACGTCTGCCGGCAGTACGAGGAACCCGAGCTGGGCAGGCTGACCCAGTCGATGGCTGAAAGCGTCCTGAGTGAAGAGGCGCAGAAGAACGCCAATGCGTTCGCGTTCGTGATGTCTCCGGGTAAAAAAGCCATTGCCGACGCCCGCAGGCTCATCAGCACCGTTGGAGGCGGACAATGACCATCCTTACGAAAAACACCGGACGCCGCAGCCTTCCCCGGCCGCTGCCGACGTTCGCTCTCCTCACCGCCATCTTCTCCCTCCTGTTCGGTCTGTGGTCCTTGGCTACCCCGCTGATGGGTGCTCCCGATGAACCGGCACACACCATCAAGGCCGCTGCCGTGGTCCGGGGCCAGGTCCTGGTCGAGGAAGGCACTTCGTTCGGCCATGGTGTCCATGTCCGGGTTCCCAATTACATCGCCAGCCTGCACGCGCAAAGCTGCTACAAGTTCAACCGCACCCAAGCGGCTGACTGCACGGCCCCCATCTATTCGGACGATACGTTCACCAACATCGGGGTGACGTCCGCGGGGTCCTACAACCCCATGTACTACTGGGTGGTTGGCCTGCCCACTTTGTTCATGTCCGGCGCGCCGGCCCTCTACGCAATGCGCCTGGTCAGCGCGCTGCTGTGTGCGGTGTTCTTTGCCGCCGGCTTCACAGCCCTTACTGAACTGAGGCGCCCCAAATTCCCGGTGCTGATTGCTGCACTGAGTGTCACGCCAATGGTCCTGTTCCTGGGCGGTGGCATCAATCCGAACTCCCTGGAAATCGCTGCGACCATGGCCGCTTTCGCGGGATTCGTTGTGGTGCTGGACAACTGGCGCAATACCAAAAGGGTGATTCCGGCCCTGGCGACGGTTGCTGCGGCAACGGTGGTCCTTGCCAACGCCCGGCAAATATCACTGATCTGGCTGCTCTGCGCCCTGGTAGTCGGTGTCTGTTCATTCCGCTTCCGCCGCACGGTTGCCGTCTTCAGTGACAAGCGCGTCCTGATAGCCGCAGGGCTGGCAGTCCCCGGCGCCGTGCTGGGCCTGGTGTGGATGTACCTGGCATCCAACGGGCCCGCAAACGTGGGCGTGGCGCCGGAAGGCATTGCAAGCCCGCATCCCGATGCA
The DNA here is from genome assembly GCF_001424565.1 of Arthrobacter sp. Leaf141. Classification (GTDB taxonomy): domain Bacteria; phylum Actinomycetota; class Actinomycetes; order Actinomycetales; family Micrococcaceae; genus Arthrobacter. The sequence continues at coordinate 714,246 of NZ_LMOL01000005.1, read as the reverse complement.
CCGCTGTACCGCGGATTCATCATCATGCTTGACCGCACCTACGACTTCTTCCCGCAGTACATCGGCACCATGGGCTGGCTCGACACACCGGCGCCGGAACTGGTCCAGCTTGTCTGGGGCGGGTTGATGGTGGCAGCACTGATTGTCCCCTTCTGCGTCCGGCCGCTTCGGCACTGGACCGGTTACTGGGTGGCCCTGGCCATGCTGTACCTGGTGCCGGCGCTGCTGCAGACCGCCCTGTGGCGGGGGATGGGATTCATCTGGCAGGGCCGGTACACCCTGCCCCTCGTTATGGTCCTGTTCATCAGCGTGGGACTCGGATTACGCAAACTCCGCTTCCCCGCCAGCCCGGCTGCCGTCAGGGTCTCACGGGTCGTTTTCTGGGTAATGGTTTTCTGCCACACCCTGACCTTCGTCTACGTGCTGCGGCGCTACGTTGTTGGTATCAGCGAAATAGCCAACTGGCAGACCCTCTTCTCGTCCCCCCACTGGCAGCCGCCACTTGGTTGGTTTGTCCTCAGCGTCGCCTATCTGTTGGTCACCGCGGCAGGAGGCCTGATTCTCTTCCGGTACCTGCATGGCGGACAGCAGCTTCCCGTGTGGCGTCCCGAGGGCAAGAGCCCGGTCCGGACCGGGAAGCCCAGCCCGGCCCTTCCGTCCACCGGGCCCAGCGGGCTGCCCAGCGCTCCTGTGCCGGGTTCGCCGGTGGGTGCGGGAACACGAATGCCTCCGGGCGGCATCCGGGCTGAGACCGGCCCTACGGACTGAAACGACGAAGTCCCCATCCCTTCCGGGACGGGGACTTCGTCGTGTCGGCACAACCCATGCAAGCCAGAGGGCACAACCGGCCCGTTGGATAGTTCAGGAACCGCTGTACTCTTCAGGAACGCGCTTGAAAATCCAGTGCCGGTAGAGGAAGTAATTCCAAACTGTCGTCAGCGCTGTTGCCGACGCCTTTCCAAAAATATATGACCAGCCCGCCGCGTCAAAGCCGGTGACAATCAAATCGCTGACCAAGACATTAACAATCACCAGCAGCACGTATTTTGCCGCGCTGACGCTTCCATTGTTATTCGCCTGGAAAGTGAAAATCCGCTGCAACAGAAAATTGAATACCAGGCTGATGAGGAATGCGATGGGCGTGGCAATCCACAGCGGCACCCCGAATACCTCATGGAATATCGCCAAAAGCCCCAGGTCAAGCGCAAAAGACAACCCGCCCACCAGCAGGAACCGGACTATCGGATGCCGGTAAAGGACCACCGCAACGTTTGACGGGGCAGGGTCTGCTGCGGTCGCCGCTGAGGCGGACGACTCCCTGGGAGCAGATTTTCGCATGATGGGTGGCCTCTCCAGTGGTACGGAGTGTTCAGCCAGCGAACGGCACAGCTCCAAGTACCATTTAAACTATCATGCAGATTTTCAAGAGGCAGGCTCTGGCGCCCAAAAACAGTCGTTCATCCAGCCTCAACCAGCTACCTTCCCCGGTCCTCGTCCTGGTCACCGCTTGGTTGCTGTTTGGCTGCCTGGGGTCGATCTGGAGCTTCGCTTCTCCCCTTATGTCGGTCCCCGACGAGCCCGCCCACGCCATCAAAGCCGCAGCCGTGGCTAGGGGACAATTCAGCGGCAGCAGCTCCGGCATTCAGGGTGAGCCGCTCACCGTTAATGTCCCGGGCTACATTGCGCACCTTGGCGAGTACAGCTGCTTTGCCCAAAAGTCGGATGTCACCCCGGACTGCTCACAGCAAATTGATGCCGGCGACAGGACCTGGATTCCCGCCAAGACGTCGGCCGGCAATTACAATCCTGTCTACTATGCAATTGTTGGCCTCGGCAGCCGGGGCCTCAGCGGCGAGCCGGCCATTTATGCGATGCGGCTTATCAACACCTGGCTTGTTTCATTTTTTCTTGCGTCAATCTTTTGTGCGGCTGCTTCCCTTCGCCGCTTTCAAAGGCCTGTTATTGCCGGCGCCATCGCCCTGACGCCGTCCGTATTTTTCCTCACCGGCGCCATTAATCCCAACGCCCTGGAAATCGCTGCATCAGGTGCGGTATTCATGAGCCTCTGCGCCATCCTTGAACAGTCCGCCCGTAAAACAAAAATCAGCAGCCTGTTGCTTGTCATTTTTGCGCTGGCTGGTGCGCTGCTGGCCCATACCCGGCCCCTTTCCCTGCTCTGGCTTGCCATTGCCGCCCTTTCCGCCATGCTCTGTCACAGCGCCCCTGCACTCTTCCGGGCGCTGCGGGACAGGCGGGCCCAGGCCGCCGTCCTGGCCGTGGGACTGTCATGCTCATTCGCACTTTGGTGGGTTGTCTCGGCAAAGAGCTTCGAAAGCCTCCTGGCCGGCAGTGAATCCATCCCGGCAGACGTGGCGGCTGTGGAAATGGTGGATAAAACAGTCGCCTTCATGGCCCAGTACGTGGGTGTCCTCGGTTGGCTCGACACACAACCGCCCGTCGCCGCCACCTACGCCTGGGTCCTCGGCTTCGGGGCCATGCTGCTTCACGCCTATACGTCCCGTCCGGTCCGTGGGCGGTGGGCAATGGTGCTGCTCACGCTGACCGTGCTCGTGATTCCTGTTGTCCTGCAGGCAAGTTCCAGTGAGCAGCTGGGCTGGATCTGGCAGGGCCGGTACGCCCTGGCGATGGTTGTGACGATGATTCTGGCGGCCGGCGTCACCGTCCGCTTCCGCCCGTACAAAGTGACACCCTGGGGCTCGTCGCTGCTCCGGTGGAGCATCGTCCTCGCCATCCTGGCGCACACGTACGTTTTCCTTGAAGGAATGCGCCGTTACACGTTGGGGATCCAGGACCACGTCAACTGGACAGAGATGTTCGAGCCGCTCTGGCAGCCCCCGGGAACCTGGCAGGGCCTGACGGCCATGTACCTGCTGGTACTCGCTGTCAGCGGCCTTTGCCTGCACCGCTGGCTGACCATCCGGCCCAGCGCGCCCCGGCCGGCTGCAGCCGACCGGCAGCCGCGCCAGGACGGCTATTCAGAGGCAGCGGCCGACTTGCCTGCATCATCAAAGGTTTTCCGCCAGGATTCCATCGATACGAGGTCCGGCAGGGCCGAGCGGTAGGTTTCTGCGAGGGAGTTCCAGTTCCTGAACAGCCTGGCATGCTGCACGGCGGAGAGCTTGAGCATGGCTTTCAGTTTGCGGGGATCGCGCTTGTACCAGGACGCAGCGGTGCCCTCGGCATTTGAAACAACCACCGAATCGAAATTCGCAATGCGGAACCAGCGGTTATCAAGGTGCGCAAGATAGGCCTGGGGACGCTCCAGTGACTCCGCTGAAGGCTGTTTGAGCAACTGCCGTGCCACCGTGGCCACACCCCATCTGACCATGTCCTTCTTCGCCGGCATCCTGCTGTCGGATCCCGCCGACAGTCCTGCCCCCAAGGCGGGCGCCGGAAAGTCGTCTACGTCCTCCACCATTTGTGCATCAGTGTAGGAATTGCGGGCCTCGTTGATGCGGGCCAGTTGGGTGCCAAGTGTCGGGTGCAGGCGGCCAGGTCCCGCGAGCAGGTCGTCCCGGCCTTGAAGGCGGTTTTGTGCCGTAAAGTACTGGAGCGAAACAAGGTGTTTCACATCTTCCTGGAACGACCTGGCAAGAACATCCCCACCCTTGGGATGCGGGCTGTGCAGGAGCGCAGTAATCAGTCTGTTGCGGTTGTGGAAGTAGGCCTGCCAGCCCACAAGGTCGTCCTTGTCCAGCCATGAAATGTGCCAGAGGGCCGCGCCGGGCAGCGAAACTGTGCGGTATCCGGCAGCCCGTGCGCGAAGCCCGTATTCCGAGTCGTCCCACTTGATGAAAAGCGGCAGCGGCAAACCGATATCGCGGATGATCGACGTGGGGACCATACACATCCACCAGCCGTTGTAATCAACGTCGAAGCGCCGGTGGAGCCAAGGAGTCTGACGAAGGTTTGACACACTGAAGTCGTGCCGCATCTGCATGTCCTCGTGCGGCTGGCTCGGCGAGAAGGTCCGCGCGTCGATGGTCTCACCCATCGAATACAGGGTGCTCCGGCTGTAAAGGTCGAACATGTGCCCGCCCACGATCGTGGGGTTCTTGCAGCGGCCCGAGAATGCCATCATCCTCAGGATGCTTTCGGGCTCGATGACCACATCATCATCAAGCAGCAGGACATAGTCGCTGCCGTTGTTGACGCCCTCGTACATGCCCCTGGCGAAGCCGCCGGAGCCGCCCAGGTTGGCCTGGTTGATGATGCGAAGCTTGGATCCCAGCCGCGCAGCGACATCAGCGAAGCCTGGCTCGGCGACGACTTTCCGGGAGCCCTGATCGACAACAATGACTTCCCTTGCGAGTTCAAGCGCTTCGGGGTGGTCGGCCAGTGTCCGGATGTTGGCCAGGCAGAAGTCCGGCTTGTCCATGGTGGTGATTTGGATGGTGGCCTGCTCCCCGGCGCGAAGTGCCGGCGGTCCCTCCCAGCGGGCTTCCTTCAGGACAAGGTCCCCGGCGCCCGATGCCAGGTCGAACCAGTACCAGCCGCCATCACCGAACGGTTTGATGGACAGCAGGAACTCTGTCCGGCTGTCGCCGTCCACCCTCGCGCCGTCCACCCGCTGAACGGTGCCGCGGGCATTGGACTTGTAGACCGCGACGGAGCCGTGTCCTGCCGTCTCAACCACAAGCCGGATGTCGCGCAACTGGGTCCAGCGTCGCCAGTAGCTTGCAGGGAAGGCATTAAAATACGTTCCCAGGGAGAGCTGCTCGCCCGCCCGAACCCGGATGGAGTGGCGCGACAGCAGATCATCGAAATGAACGTCGCGTGAGCTTGAACCTACAAGGTGGAGTTTTTCCTCGACAGGCTTGGGGTTCCTGGCGAACTCATCGCTCTCCTTGAACCGTGCCCCGGTGGCCGGGCCGGCGTCCGCATAGAGCGACATGGTGTCCACCCCGGACTCCGGCGGGAAAATCACCCGCTGAAGGGTGGCCCAGCCCGGAGCTTCGTTCATGCGTCGACGCCTCCGCTTTCCAGCTTGGCGCCACTCTCGAAATGCGGCCGGATCTTGTTATCGAACATTGCCAGGGCAGAGCCGATGGCCATGTGCATGTCCAGGTATTTGTAGGTACCCAGGCGCCCGCCGAACAGGACGTCCTTTTCCGCCGCTGCAAGATCGCGGTACTTGAGCAAACGGTCGCGGTCCACCGGCGTGTTGATGGGGTAATAGGGTTCGTCGCCCTTTTCGGCCGCACGTGAGAACTCGCGCATGATGACGGTTTTCTCAGTCTGGTACTCCCGCTCGGGGTGGAAGTGCCGTGGTTCGATGACGCGGGTGTACGCAGTGTCGGCGTCGTTGTAGTTCACCACTGACGTGCCTTGGAAATCGCCGACGTCGAGGACTTCCTCTTCGAAGTCGATGGTCCGCCAGGAAAGGTCGCCCTCTGAGAAATCGAAGTAGCGGTCGACAGGCCCGGTGTAGATGACGGGTATGGTGCCAACCACCTTTTCCTTGCTGTACTCGTGGCTTTCGTCGAAGAAGTCGGTGTTGAGCCTGACCTCGATATTCGGGTGTTCGGCCATTTTTTCGATCCAGGCCGTGTAACCGTTGGTGGGCAGGCCCTCATACTTGTCGTTGAAGTACCGGTTGTCATAGTTGTAGCGCACCGGGAGCCGGGAAATGATGCCGGCCGGCAGGTCCTTGGGGTCCGTCTGCCACTGTTTACCGGTGTAGTGCTTGATGAAGGCCTCATAGAGGGGCCGGCCGATCAGCTGGATTCCCTTGTCATTGAGGTTCTGCGGATCGGTTCCCGCCAGTTCGCCTGCCTGTTCCTGAATCAGGTCCTTGGCCTGGCCCGGGGTGAGGTTGGCCCGGAAGAACTGGTTGATGGTGGCCAGGTTGATGGGGAGTGAGTAGACCTCGCCCTTGTGGACGCCGTAAACCTTGTGCACATAGTTTGTGAAAGTGGTGAAGCGGTTGACGTACTCCCAGACCCGCTCATTTGAGGTGTGGAAGAGATGCGCGCCGTAGCGGTGGATCTCGATTCCCGTCTGCTCTTCTTTTTCACTGTATGCGTTTCCACCAATGTGGTGGCGGCGGTCGAGGACAACGACCTTGAGCCCGAGCTCCGTTGCGGCTTGCTCTGCAATTGTCAGGCCAAAAAAGCCGGACCCTACGATAACGAGGTCAGCGGTCACAAAATCTCCTGGATAGAAAGCGGGCAGCACCCTGTTGTGCAGGGTCTGCGGCTCTAGCGTACCTGAGGGGGTATGAAGCCAACCAATATCGGCGGCACGCACGGCCCATGGATCAGGCCTCCCGCAGGGTCCCGTCGTGTTCCCGGTAATGCGCTCCGGTGATCGGGCAAACCCAGTCCTGTCCCTCCAGCCGCAGCGGCTGCCCGGCTTTCCCTACCCACCCGATCCGGCGTGCCGGGACCCCTGCGACCAAGGCAAAGTCCGGCACATCTTTGGTGACAACGGCGCCTGCTGCCACAGTGGCCCAAGCCCCGATGGTCACCGGGGCGATGCAGACGGCGCGGGCACCCACAGCGGCGCCTTCCAGGATGGTGACGCCGACCTTGTGCCAGTCGTCCTCAGTCTTCAGGCCGCCGTCGGGGTTTACTGCGCGGGGGAAAACATCATTTGTCAGCACAACTGCCGGGCCGATGAAAACACCGGCCGCCAGCACTGCCGGTTCGTAGACCAGGGCGTAGTTCTGGACCTTGCAGTTATTGCCCAGCACCACTCCGGGGCCGATGTAGGCCCCCCGGCCCACAACGCAGTTCTCCCCCACACGTGCAGCCTCCCGGACCTGGGCCAGATGCCAGACTTTTGTCCCGGCACCGATCAGGGCATCCGCGGAGACGTCTGCGCTGGCGGCTACGGTGCTCACGGGAGGCGCCTGCTTTCCAAACGGACGGAGGTGATGGTGTAGCGATCCTAACCGAGGCGGCTGCCACCGGCGAGACCGGACGCCCGCTGACATCCGCACTTTTCCACATGGAAACCCGCAGCCGCGACGGCGGGAAGCCTGCTGGCTAGCGTGGTGGCAACGAGGTAAGGACCACAACCATGACACTGCATTTCACCTTGGTGGGCCGCCCCGGCTCAGCGGTGTCAACGGAACCGTTGGAGCTGACCGTTGCAGCCCCTTCGGGGACTCCCGGCAGTGACCTGCTCCCAGTCCTCGCGGCGTCCTATGCCGTGGTTGGGGTGACGGTGGCGGGACAGGACCTGGGCTCCCTGGCCGTTGGAACGCCACCCCTGGTCAATGGGGCGGTGCTCGTGGCCTGCGGAGCAAGGTACCGCACGGACCGCCAGCAGGGCCGGGGTGCCCAGCGGCCCGGCAGCCATGGCCTGCCACCGGCGTCACTGACACTCGCAGTGCACAGCGGACCCGGCGCCGGCACCCTGATACCCCTGCGGCGGGGAACCTACACCATCGGCCGCGACCATGCGCGGATCTCCATCCCGGACCCTGACCTTTCCCGCGAACATGCCCGGCTGGTTGTCACGGACACAGACATCGTTCTTGTCGACCTGGACAGTGCCAACGGCACCGAGGTTGACGGTGTGCAGGTCAACCGGGCGACGGTGTCCACCTCGTCGGGCATCCGGTGCGGCAACACCACCATGTCCCTCGTTTTCGTCGATGTGCCACAGGCGCCGCTGTCGGATGCCGGGCTTTCCGTGCAGATGCCCTTGGTGGTCCCCGGCCGGAGCGAACCGTTCAGCAGGGCCCTGCTGCTGCCTGCCCTCCTGCCACTTGTGGTGGGGGTCGGCCTCTCGGCTTTCACCGGGATGTGGCTGTTTTTGGCGTTTTCTGCTGTGTCCGCGGTCTCCGTCGCCCTTCCGGTGGCAGCTTCCCGCCGCTACAGGCGCGAACTTTCTGCGGCCGTCCGGTCGGCCGTGGAACAGGACCGGCAGCGGCGGGTGCAGTCCGCTCCGGCCCTGTCCCTGGTGGCACTGGCAGCGCGGCAGGCTGCCGGGACCTCTGACGATCCGCCGCCGGACGGCCTGTGGCTCCGGCTGGGCCTGGCCCGGCGGCCGGCAAATGTCCTGATCGAACCGCCTGTTCCCGGTGCCCGCATCCCGTCAGCGGGGACTGTCCCCGTGTCGCTGGACCCGGGTATCCGGCATGCAACCATCCGCGGGCCCGGAGACCTCGTCCTGGGGATGTGCCGGTCGTTCCTGATGCAGCTGACGGGGTACCCGCGGGGCCGCAATGCCCGGGTGCTTGTCCACGGTCCCGCTTCGCTGCTGCCCCTGGCCGCGCGGTATCTGCCACAGGTGGCCCTGACCGCCACCACGCCTGCATGCCTGGATGCGTTGTCCCGGAATGGCGGCGCCGGCGTTTTCCTGGTCCTTGGTTCACCGGCAGACCCAGCCGAAGACAGCACCGGCGATGGACTGCCTGGTGAGGCTCTGCGCCGGGGCTGGCGCGTCCTGCAGTTCTTTCCGGCAGGAGGCCCGGACGATTCCACTGTGATCCTCTCCGGGCGGGGATCCACCGTGCAGTCAGGCCCGCGGCGGCTGCAATTTGTCCCGGACCTGGCCTCAGAGTCTGTTTTCAGCCGCTTCTGCCGTCAGTCAGCAGCGGCTCCGATGCGTCCGGATCCGGGCACGCAGCCAACACCGGCGGCCTGCCCACTCAGTGCGCTGGTTCCGACCTCCGCCGGCCAAACGGCCTTCCGCTGGAAATCCGGTGCCGGGCAGGCCGGGCTTCCAGTTCCGCTGGGGCTGGGACCGGAAGGATCGTGCGGGTTTGACCTGGAAGCGGACGGCCCCCACCTGTTGGTGGCCGGGACCACGGGATCAGGCAAGTCGGAGCTGCTGCGGACGCTGGCCCTGGCGTTAGCCCTCACGTATCCGCCGGATCGGGTCACTTTTCTTTTTATTGATTTCAAGGGCGGATCCGGCCTGGGTCCCCTGGCCGGGCTGGTTCACTGCGTGGGTCTGCTGACCGACCTCTCGAGCCACGAACTGGATCGGACGCTGGCCTCCCTGCGTGCCGAAGTCCGGTTCCGTGAGCGGGTCCTCGCCGCTGCGGGCGTCCCGGACCTCGGCGCCTTCCTGCCCGCACCGGGGGATCCGCCGCTCCCCCACCTGGTGATTATCATCGACGAGTTCCGGATGCTGGTCGACGATGCACCCGAGGTACTCCGTGAACTGATGCGGATCGCTGCCGTTGGCAGGTCGCTGGGCCTGCACCTGGTGATGGCCACCCAGCGGCCCCAGGGTGCGCTCACTGCGGACATCCGGGCCAATGTCACGTCCAGCATCGCCCTTCGTGTCCAGTCGGAGATGGAATCGATGGAGATCATCAGATCCCCGGCGGCCGCCGCCATCGGCATCGGCTTACCGGGCCGGGCATTCCTGGCCCGGGGCAGTGAATGCATCCAGGAGTTTCAAACCGCAACCAGCGCTACGGGTCGGGCAACGCCGCCGTTATGGGTGCGGCGGGCGGTGGATCAGTTGGAACATCCCGGCGCCGGCTCCGGTGAACCTGACGCTGCGCCCACCCCTGCCCGCGCAGCAGCTCCACTGGTGGCCCTGGTCAGGGACCTGTGGGCCAGCTGGAACGGGGCGCCCCCAAGGCGGCCGGTAGCAGCGCCATTGCCGTTGTTGGTCCAGGAGCCCGTAATCGACAATCAGCGGCCTGTCGGCCCGCCGTGGCGTGGCGGCCGGGGACCTGCAGGCGCCGGATCCGAATCCGGCGTGCAGTCCCGGCCCGTTGGCCTGGGACTGTTGGACCTGCCGGCGGAACAGCAGGTCATTCCTTTGGTGTGGGATCCGGCCCTGGACAGCCATCTGGCCCTGCTGGGCGGAGCCGGTTCCGGAGCGTTGGATGCGTTGGAACTTGCAGTGATAGGGCTTGCCTCGCACCCTCAGGAGAGCCACCTGTACTACCTCGACGCCGTTGGCGCCTTCCGCCACCGGGCCGGCGATCACCGGACGGGTGCCCACGCCGGCCTGCATGAGGCACGCCATGCCGTCCGGGTCCTCGAGTTGCTGCACCAGGAGATGGCCCGCAGGCTCGGCGGAGAAGAATCCGGCACGCCACTGGTGTTGGTCATTACCGGCTGGGGATCCTGGGTTTCGGCGTTCCGTGCCGGTCCGCTGGCGTGGGCCGAAGAGCTGGTTCACGACCTGGTCCGGGATGGCTCGCAGGCAGCGATCACCATCATTGTTTCCGGCGGCCGGGAACTGGTGACTGCAAGGTTTTTCGGGGCGCTGCCCAACAGGCTGTTTTTCCCTGCCGGTTCCACGGAGGAAGGCCGCCTGGCCTGGCCGCGACTGCCCGCCGTCGCGGCCGCCAGGGGGCGGGCTGTGGCTTTCGGGCCCGTGGCCGGCAGCAACGCTGCGGTATGCCAGGTATTTGTTGGGTCGCCCGGAACGCCGGTGGCGCCACAGGTCGAACGGCGTCCCTTCAAGGTGGAACCGTTGCCTGCCGTGGTGACGGTCAGTCAGGTTCGGACCCGGTTTCCTGGGCCGCACCCGTACGCTGCAGCTGCCGGCACGGCGGCCGCAGGCCCATCACTGGTGTTTGGAATCGGCGGCGACGAACTGGCTCCCGCTTCTCTGCCGCTCCCGCCCGGCGGCGTGCTGGCGGTATTGGGCGGGCAGGGAAGCGGCAAGTCAGCGGTCCTGGCTGCCATCCAGGCACTGAATCCGGCCCCGGACCGGTGGTTGCAGCTGGCCGCTGATGCCGACGCAACTCCAAGGCTCCAGCGCGCCCTGGCGGAGGCGGGCACGGGCCGGCTTCCCCGCAGTACCGTGCTGTTGGCCGATGACGCAGACCTGCTGCCGGCCGCTGCGCTGGCGGATCTGGCAGCCTTGCACAACCTGGGCTACGCAGTGGTTTTTACGGCCCGGTTCAGCCCCCTGCTGATGCACCGGTTTCCGCTCGCCACGGACGTCCGGGCCGCTGGAACCGCGTTGCTGTTGTCGCCGCGGAGCCTGGCGGACGGGGATCTTTTGGGAATCCGTTTCGAACTCGAGGACAGGCCCCCGCCAGGACGGGCGGTCCTGGTGTCCAACGGACGTTCCCGCCCTGTCCAGGTGGCCTGGGCAGGACCGTCAGGACCGGCAGGACCGTCAGAGGGTGGGCGCCGGGTTCCCGGTCCGGGTCGCGAAGCCAATGACTTTGCTGCTGAAAAGGAGCAAGGTGGCAATGATCGCCGGGATAACCATCAACAGGCCGGGGATCACTACCCCACCACTGATGCTCGGAAATCCGATGACCAGGACAAATAGCTGTGCCACCAGGGCGGCGGCCCGGGTCCAGCGGTAGCCGCGGCTCAGGAAAACCGCCGTGGCGTAAAGCCATGCCGAAAAAGCCAGCATCAGCCCCAGCGTGAACACGGCTCCCCAGAAAGAAAGCACGGGGCTGCCGGAGAACAGTTGGTAGCCGTACCAGGCTGCGGCCACCAGCAGTGCGGTGGCCTCGGCGGCCACGATACCGGCCACCACAAGGACGGCCCGGGGGCGGTGGAGGGTTATGTCTCCCACAGCGGAATCCGGGCGGCTGTCCGGTTCCTCCGCGGGGACGGCGGGCTCTGGTGGCGGTGCGGGGGGTCTTGACACACTGGCACCCTACCGGACATAGTCGGACAGTGGTGCGGGCCTGCCCCCACAGTGTGATGTATCGCTCAGCGTTCCCGGGATATCAAGCGTTATTACCCCTTGTTTACACAGCGTTAACATGACAGGCTGGATTCAGATGACCAACGGGGCCCTGCCGGGCCCTTTTCCTTTGTAGCGCTTAGTGAATAATTTCACAAGAGCTTTTCCCAGAATTGGAGCGACTGATCAGCATGGATTGGCGTAACCGCGCAGCGTGCCTCGAAAAGGACCCGGAACTTTTTTTCCCCGTGGGAAACACGGGACCTGCCCTCCTGCAGATCGAGGAGGCCAAGAGCGTGTGTCGTCGCTGCCCGGTGGTGGACACCTGCCTGCAATGGGCCCTTGAGTCCGGCCAGGACGCCGGCGTGTGGGGCGGCATGAGTGAAGACGAGCGCCGTGCCCTTAAGCGCCGCGCAGCCAGGGCCCGCCGCGCCTCCTGATCCCGCGGGGCTCGGTCCCCAACCATGGCTTTAGCCGGAAGCCCCGGTGGCAACCTCACAAGGTTGCCACCGGGGCTTCTGCGTTCCCGCCGCCGCGGGTAACGCGAGGGGCTTATTTGCCTTCGAGGCTCAACAGGATCTGGACCGCGGTTCCGCCGCCGTCGCGGGGAAGCCACGCGATGCTGCCACCCAGTTCGCTGGTCACCAGGGTGCGCACAATCTGCAGTCCCAGTCCCTCAACGTGCGGCGTCTCGGGAAGTCCCACCCCGTCGTCGGCGATGGTCACCGTGATTTCTTCGCCGTTGTCCCCGTCCGTCCGGTCCGCAATCAGCCAAACCGTCCCAGCCTTGCCGGCCAGCCCATGTTCCACTGCGTTGGTTACGAGTTCGTTGATGACCAGGGCAAGCGGCGTTGCAAGATCGCTGGGCAGTTCTCCGAACGTTCCGGAGCGCTCGGTTTTGACCTGTTGGGATGGGGAGGCAACCTCCGCCGAGAGGCGGAATTGGCGGCCGATCAGTTCGTCGAAGTCGACGCTCTGCGTCAGGCCCTGGGACAGCGTCTCATGGACCAGGGCGATGGTGGCAACCCGGCGCATGGCCTGCTCCAGGCCCTGCTTCGCCTCATCGCTGACCATCCGCCGGGACTGCATCCGCAACAGTGCCGCCACGGTCTGCAGGTTGTTTTTGACCCGGTGGTGGATTTCCCGGATGGTGGCGTCCTTGGTGACAAGCTCCATTTCGCGGCGCCGCAACTCGGACACGTCGCGGCAAAGGACCAGGGCGCCGAACCGCTGCTGCTCATCGCGCAGCGGGATGGCCCGGAGGGACAGGCTTACGCCGCGGGACTCGATTTCGCTGCGCCAGGGCATCCTGCCCGTTACCACCAGGGGCAGGGTCTCGTCCACCATGCGCCGGTCCTTCAGCAGGCTCGCGGTCACCTCCGCCAGCGACCGGCCTTCCAGCGATTCGCCGTCACCCAGCCGCCGGAAAGCCGATACGCCGTTGGGACTGGCGTACTGAACGATGCCCTCGGCGTCGAGCCTGATCAGTCCGTCGCCAACGCGCGGCGCACCGCGGCGGGAGCCGGTAGGTGAGGCGAAATCAGGCCACAGGCCCAGCGTCCCCATCCGGAGCAGGTCATAGGCGCACTGGCGGTAGGTCAGCTCCAGGCGGGACGGCATGCGCGAGCTGGACAGGTCCATGTGCGTGGTGACGACGGCGAGGGTCCGCCCATTGCGCACCATTGGAACCGCTTCGACGCGCAACGCCATGTCGCTGCTCCAGTTGGTTTCGCTGGAACGCTCGATGGTGCGGCTGTGCCAGGCTTTGTCCACCAGGGGCTGCAGGTCAGACCGGATCCCCTCGCCCACGAAGTCCCCATGGAACACCGTGTGCGTGGTGGAGGGCCGGACGTGCGCCAAAGCGACATAGCCGTGGTCAGGGTGGGGGAACCAGAGTGCCAGGTCGGCGAACGCCAGGTCCGCCACCATCTGCCAGTCCCCCACCAGGAGGTGCAGCCACTCCGCATCCCCCGGCCCGAAATCAGCATGTTCCCTGATGGGGTCCGTAAAGATTGCCACTGCACCTCCAGTTGCGACGCCTGCTTATCAGCGTCGGACGATTGACCTCAAGAGCCTCAATGCTACCGACAGTGAAGCCATATCATCGGCCTCGAGCGAGTTGACCTCGTCGAACATGCTCTTTGCCCGGCCCAGCTGTTCGGCATTCTGTGTCTCCCAGTCCGTCAGCCGCGCTTCCGGTTTCCCACCCGCGGGGGTGGCGTCCAGCACCGCCGTCGTCATGTCCGAGACTGTGGAGTACAGGTCATCGCGCAAAGCTGCCCGGGCCAGGGCCTGCCACCGGTCCTGGCGCGGAAGGCTGCTGATCCGTTCCAGCAGCGAGTCCGCGTGGAAGCGGTTGAAGACCGTGTAGTAGACCGCGGCAATGTCCGCCACCGAATCTTCACGGAGCCTTGCGATCTTGGCGATGTCCAGCAGCACGAAGCTTTCGAACAGTTCGGCCCACCGCAGCGCGAGACCTTCGGGGAGGTCCCACTCGCGGGCTTTGTCCAGCCAACCGGAAACCCGGTCGCGGTCGCTGCCTTGGAGGTAGTCCAGCAGGTGTGCCCGCATGGGCTCCACGAGGGGCTTGAACTCGGCTATGACATCAGCGATGGACTGTGACACCCCGCCCTGGCTCAGCAGCCACCGGACGGCGCGGTCCAGGAGCCGCCGCACGTCGAGGTGCACGGCGCTCCAGTGCTCGGTTGGGAACGAGGCCGGCAGGCTGTTCAGTTCCGCCACCATGGCGTCCAGCCCGTAAACCTCACGGAGTGCTACGAAGGCCTTTGCTACGGCGACCTCGCTGGCCGACGTCTCCTCCATGGCCCGGAACGCGAAGGTGATGCCGCCGAGGTTGATGATGTCGTTGGCTACAACCGTAGCGATGATTTCCCGGCGCAGGGGGTGTGTATCCAGTTCATCGTCGAAGCGTTCCCGCAGTTGCTGCGGGAAATAGGCCCGCAGGGTCTGCCGGAACCACGGATCATCCGCCAGGTCGCTCTCGCGCAGGGCGGAGGCGAGTTCGATCTTGGCGTACGCGGCCAGGACCGACAGCTCAGGTGAGGTCAGGCCCTGCCCCTGCTGCAGCCGTTCCCGCAGTGTTGCCGTCGTGGGAAGGGCCTCAAGGTCACGCTTAAGTTCAGCCCGCACCTCCAGCCAATCCATCAGCCGTTCGTAGCTGGGGCTCCACTCCGCCACCCGGGTGCGGTCGTTGAGCAGCAGGATGTTCTGGTCGATGTTGTCCTCGAGCACCAGGCGGCCAACTTCGTCCGTCATCGAGGCGAGGAATCCGGCCCGTTCTTCACGGGAAAGCTTCCCTGCGGCCACCATACGGTCCACGAAGATCTTGATGTTCACTTCATGGTCGGAGCAATCAACGCCGGCAGAGTTGTCGATCGCGTCGGTGTTCAGAATGACGCCCTGCAGGGCCGCCTCGATTCGGCCACGCTGGGTCATGCCCAGGTTTCCGCCTTCGCCCACCACCTTGACCCGCAGGTCCCCGCCGTCCACGCGGATGGCGTCGTTGGCTTTGTCGCCTACGGAGGCGTTGGTTTCGCCGGCCGCCTTAACGTAGGTGCCGATCCCGCCGTTGTAGAGCAGGTCTGCCGGCGCCAGGAGGATGGCGCGGAGGAGTTCCGGCGGGCTGAGTTCGGAGGTTGCGGCCGGAAGGCCCAGCGCTGTCCGGACTTCCGGGGAAAGCGGAATGGATTTTGCGTGGCGGGGGAAGACTCCGCCGCCGGCGCTGATGAGCGACTTGTCGTAGTCGTCCCAGGACGAGCGGGGCAGCTCAAAGAGCCGCTGCCGCTCAACGAACGACGATTCCTCATCCGGGGTGGGGTCCAGGAAGATATGGCGGTGGTCGAACGCCGCCAGGAGCCGGATATGGCGGGACAGCAGCATCCCGTTGCCAAAGACGTCCCCTGACATGTCGCCCACGCCCACCACTGTGAAGGGCTGGGACTGCGTGTCCAGGTCCAGCTCGCTGAAGTGGCGCTTGACGGATTCCCAGGCGCCGCGGGCCGTGATGCCCATGGCCTTATGGTCGTAGCCCACCGAACCACCGGAGGCGAAGGCGTCGCCGAGCCAGAATCCGTACTCGGCGGCCAGCCCGTTAGCGATATCGGAGAACGTGGCGGTTCCCTTGTCCGCAGCCACCACCAGGTAGGAATCGTCGTCGTCATGGCGGATGACGTCCGACGGCGGCACGAGCCTTTCGTTTTCGCCTTCGGTGACGAGGTTGTCGGTAAGGTCCAGCAGGCCACGGATGAAGGTTTTGTAGCTCTCCACACCTTCCGCCATCCACGCTGCACGGTCTGCTGCAGGGTCCGGCAGCTGCTTGGCGAAGAAACCACCCTTCGCGCCGGTGGGCACGATCACTGCATTTTTGACGGTTTGTGCCTTGACCAGGCCCAGCACCTCGGTGCGGAAATCCTCGCGGCGGTCAGACCAGCGCAGCCCGCCGCGGGCCACCTTGCCGAAGCGCAGGTGGACGCCTTCCACCCGGGGTGAGTAAACCCAGATCTCGAACATGGGCCGCGGGAAGGGCAGGCCTTCGATCTGCGAAGGGTCAAGCTTGAAGCTGAGGTGCGGCTTGTGCTGGAAGTAGTTGGTGCGGAGCGTGGCCTCGATGAGGTTAACGAAGGTGCGGAGCACCCTGTCGGCGTCGAGCGTTGCCACCTTCTCGATGGAGGCTGACAGGTCCTGCCGCACGGCGTCCTGCGCTTCGGTGCGCTTGTTGTTCCCGCCTGCCGGATCAAACCTGGCCGCGAACAGGTTCAGGAGCCCGTGGGTCACGTCTGGATTGGCCAGCAGGGTGTCGGCCATAAAACCGAACGAACTGGTGTTGCCCATCTGGCGCATGTAACGGGCGTAGGCGCGGAGCACCGTCACCTGGCGCCAATGGACACCTTCGCGCAGCACCAGCCTGTCGAAGCTGTCCGTTTCAGTGGCCCCGCCAACAGCGGCGCCGAAGGAGTCTGCCAGCAGCTCCCCTGTGGCCAGCGGATCCACACCGGCGGGGTATTTCAGGCCAAGGTCGTACAGGAAGAAGTCGCGGTTATCGGCAGTTTCAATTTCGAAGGGCCGCTCGTCGAGGACTTCAAGGCCCAGGTTGTGGAAGAAGGGCAGGATTTGGCTCAGGCTCTTGGGCTCGAGCATGTAGAGCTTTACGCGGGCGTCTTCTTCCAGGGTTGCCCCGGCACCCTCAGGCAGGTACACGTGGACACCTGGCCGTTCCTGCCGGGCACCCTCAATGCGTTCGGCTGCGGCGCCGTACTTTTCAAAACGGCGGATGTCTTCAAGGGCATCCTCCACCTCGTAGTCCACCCGGTACCCTGCCGGGAACGCCTCGGACCAGATGGCTGCGAGCATCTTGGCATCGTCCACATCAGGCGTTTCCCGCAGGACCTCCGCGACGCCTTCACTCCACGAACGGGCAGCACGGACCAGCCGCTTCTCCAGCTCCTCGGCGTTGATGTCCACCACATCGGCGTCCTTGGGCAGGCGGATGCGGAAGAAAAGCCGGGCCAGCGCGGACTCCGTCATCCGGGCCTCGTAGTCGATGGACACGGCCTGGAACGTTTCCCGCAGTTCCTGCTCGATGCGGAGCCTCACGTTGGTGGTGTACCGGTCCCTGGGGAGGTAGACCAGGGCCGACATGAACCGGCCGTAGATGTCGGGCCGCAGGAAGAGCCGCGTACGGCGCCGCTCCTGCAGTTTCTGGATGCCCAGCGCCGTGGCTGCAAGGTCCTCGGCCTCGATCTGGAACAGTTCGTCCCGCGGGTAGGTCTCCAGGATCCCCAGCAGGTCCTTGCCGGAGTGGGAGTCGGCGGGGAACCCCGCGCTACGGAGGACAGCGTCGACTTTTTCCCGGACGATGGGGATATCCAATACTGAACCGGCATACGCGCTGGTCGCGAACAAGCCAATGAACCGGCGTTCGCCATTGACGTTGCCCGCGGCGTCGAAGCTTTTGACGCCGATGTAGTCCAGGTATGCGGAACGGTGGACGGTGGAGCGGGAGTTTGCCTTGGTGATCACCAGGGCCCGCTTCTCGCGGGCCTTCTTCCGCCCGGCGTCGGTGAGGTGCTGGACGTGTGGGGAGTCGGCTGAATCCCGAAGCAGGCCCAGCCCGCTGTCGTCACGCAGTTCGAGCACGTCTTCGCCCCCAACGTCCACCAAATCGTATTCGCGGTAGCCGAGGAAAGTGAAGTTGCCGTTATCCAGCCAGCGCAGAAGGTCCTGGGCCTGGCGGAGCTCAACGATCTGGGAGGGGTTGGCCACCTGGTCCAGGCTGTCGGCGATGCGCAGGGCTTTCTGGCGCATCTTGGGCCAGTCCTCCACCGAGGCGCGGACATCATTCAGGACCCGCCGAAGGCCCGTAAACAGCGCCTCCTTCGCATCCTCGGGAATGCGGTTGATTTCGACGGCGATCCAGGACTCCATGTGCGAAGCGTTCTCGCCCGTAGCGATCAGGTGGGACAGGCTGGGCATCGCCGCGGTGTCGCCGCTGGAGATGCCGAGGGAGGCGGGCACCTTGTTGACCCTCGCGAGCTCGCCGCTCTCCCGGTTGCGGGTGGCAACAAACAGCGGGTGGATGACGAGTTTAATGGCTGCATGCTGCCGGACAATCTCGGCATTGACGGAATCCACCAGGAACGGCATGTCATCCGTGACGACAAAAACCACGCTGCTGTCTTCTTCGTCGGAGATTGAGACGATGGCCTGGCCCGGAAGCCGCTTGGCCCCCACTCCGCGATGGTGCTGTGCCCTGGCCGCGAGCGTTTCGCCGGCATAGCCACGGGCGTCCTCCTCGGCAAGGTGTTGGTAGTAGTCCCCAAGGAAGCCTTCAAGGCCTTCCGTGGAAAGGGGCTGATCCTCCACGCTGGATCCAGACGACATCGACACACGCCTCCATCACAAGATTTTTACTGCACCGTTGCAGCTCTTATGCCGAGCCTAGCCGTTTGGTCTGCGACGCGGTGTGGAAGAAAAAACAGAGGATTTTCGTTTTCGTTGTTCAACTGCACAAACGATTCCGCGGATGGCTCTGCGCAGCGCCGACTCGGGCGCCGCCTCCATCAGGAGCTCCCCGGCGAGCAACGCCGCGTCGGCTGCGGCGCGGTCGTACGGCAGGAGGATCCCAAGATCCAGCGCAGGTCCGTACCGCTCCCAGGCTTCGCGCAACTGCCGTTCCGGCCCACGCCCCACAGCCGACGCCCGCACCTTGTTCATCACCACCACCGGGGAGGCCTGGGGCACCGTTGCCTCCAGCTCGGTAAGACCGCGCACCAGGCGCGGCACCCCCACGGCGTCGCCGGCTCCAACGGCGTAGACAGTGTCAGCAAGTTCCAACGTGCGCAGGGTAGCCGCGTTCCGGCGCGGAGCCATGGAGTCGAAGCTGAGCTCCTCGTCCGATTCCAGGCAGAACCCGGTGTCCACGACCACCACCTCGTACTGCTGCCGGGCGCGTTCAAGGACAATGGTCAGGGCTGACGCGCGCACCTCCGTCCAACGGTCCGCGCGTGTAAGGCCGGTGAGGACCTGGAAGGTCCCTGGGCGTGCCGCAACGGTGCTGGCTGCCCGCCGGAGCGCCTCCGCGTCCAGCACCCCCTGGTCAGCAAGCCTGCAGGCCTGGGCCAGCCCGGCTGATTCGTCGAGCAGACCCAAGACCGCCGCAGTGCTCGCACCGTAGGTGTCGGCGTCGACCAACAGGACTTTTTTGCCCTCGCCGGCGAGTTCGCCGGCGATGTTGGTGGCGACGATGGTCCGTCCGGGAGCGCCTGCCGGCCCCCACACCGCGAGGACACGTCCCGATGCCGAAGGCTCACGGGATGCAGCCGGCCGCTCCGGCAGGCGTCGCAGGGCAGGACCTGCGTCTGCCGTCCAGCTGGCGCCCGGATGGCGTGCGTCTGACCGGGTCAGCATCGCCACGGCCTCGGCGATCCTGCCGGACAGGTCCTCAGGCCCCACCCCGGCGGGTGCAGATGCTACCCCGAGTCCCAGGAGCCTGGCCGCTTCCGACTGGCTGTCGGTGATGGCCAGGACAGCCACTCCGACTGCACTGAGCCGGTCCACCAGGGTTGCCGTCAATCCTTCGGAGCCTTCCGCTACGATGGCTGCCCGGGCCAGTCCACTCTGGCAGGCCGCCAGCAGCTCAGGCAATCCGTCGCATCTCCTGACGACGGTGACCGGTCCATGCAGCCGTTCCAGTCCACCGACCAGGTCATCTCCGGCCCGCCCCACGGTGACGACGGGAATACTCATGACGGACCGGCGCCCGGATTCCAGACCACGGCGATGCGGGCGTCATTGGCTTGGGCACCCAGCAGCGCCGGCATCCGGCTATCCGGAACCAACACCATCAGGACTGTTGTCCGGGTGGAGCCCAACGTGCTCGAACCTGTGGTTACTTCCGCTATTTCCGCCGCGTTCAAGAGGAGTGTCGGTTCACCGAAGCCGTTCCTTGCGTCAGGCTGTGCCACCCAGACGTCCACCCGGGCCCCTGCCACAGCCTGGGACGGGAGTGCATCCTGGATGGTGAGAGCCACCGGTTTGCGGTCAAGGCGGTCCACGGCGCCGAGGCTCCCCCGCGGAATCAGCTGGTCCTTGCCGATCCGCTGGATGGCTACAACTCCCGCCGGCAGGCCTTCTTCCACGGTGAGGTACTGCTTTTCAGTTTCACCGAGGCGGACCTTGGCCCGCACCACGTTGGCGGCAGTCAGCGCTTCACCCACGGCGATGCCGTCCCTGGCGGCGTAAACCTCGGTGGTCCGGTCTGCACTGCCCACCAGGAAAACCACTCCGGCAACGGATACCAGGACAAGCAACAGGCCCACCAGCAACCGGGGGTCCTTCCAAGAGGGACGTTTCAACCTGGCCACGGGAACAGGCGGATCAGCAACCATACTGTGCCTCCCTCGGTGCGCTTGCGTGCCGCAGTCTTCAGACTCCTCATTGTTGCCGCAAGGTCCTCCGGGCGAAAGGGATCCGGCCAAACACTGCGGATCTGTGGATAACAGCAGCAAACCTGTCCACCCGATGGCAAAATGGTTCCATGCCCAGGTTCCTAACTCTTGCCGACGTCGCCGAGCAGCTCCAGATAAATTCGCCGGCGGCCTATGCCCTGGTCCGCAGCGGAGAGCTCAAAGCCATTCAGGTGGGCGGTCGCGGCCAATGGCGGGTGGAGGAAAAAATGCTTGAGCAGTACATCGAAGAACGCTACGCCGAGGCCAGCCGGATGATCCGTGAAGCCAAGGCCAAGCAGGCCTGAGGCTTCGGCCGCGCAGCTCTGAGCACCGTCCCTGCAGGCTGACCCGCCATGCCCGGTTCTTAGCCGTCCCCTCGGGGCGACCGGACCATCGCCACCGCAGCAAACGGGATGGTGGAAAACTCAGTGACCCGCCCGCTCCGGCGCGCCTCCCCCGGGGCCACGGCTGCAAGGTCAAGGAAATCCTTTCCTACCCTGTCGATCACGCCGGCAAGCCGCATCGCACCCTCACCCGCCGACAGGACAACCACCAGTTCCTCCCGGTCCCGCGCCAGGCTCCGTAATGCGTGGGCCAGCCCGATTTTCCTGCGGACCGTCGATTCCTCCGCGGCCGAGTGCCGGCCAATGCCCACGTACCTGCCGACCGCGGCGTAAGGGATGAGCATCTGATACCCGCCCGCTACCAGCAGCAGGGCATCGGCGCCGGCATGCTGCAGGGTTCCCTGCACTGCTTCGCCGCAGGTGAGGTGTGCCGCAACCACACAGCCCAGCGAGCCGCGGAGCCTGTCTGCCAAGGCGATGTTTACCATCTCGGCCCGCACCCGGTCGCTGATTTCAGCATCGAGTGCGAGCCGGCCGGGTTCGGCCAACTGGCCTTCAAGGTCCTCGAAGAGTGCATCCCACCGCATGCGCAAAGCGTAGGACGGGGCCAGCGGGAGGTCAATGCCGGGTCCCGTCAGTTCGGACACTGGACAAAAGTACTTCATCAGGTTCAAACTGCATTTAACGCTATCAAACAGCATCAAACTGCATTGGATGGGCTTTCAATGATGATTTCGCCACGGCAACAACAGCTTTCAGACACCGCCGCCGCAGCCACTCTTCTGTTGCTGGGGATTCTCCTCGTTGTGATTGGTGCGGGCCTGGCCGGTCAGTGGGTGGATTCAGCTTCGCGGCACCAGGAACCTGGATCCGAGGACATCCTGGGAGTCGCAGCGGCTGCCGTGGGCAGCCTGCTGGTGGCCTGGTGGCTGCTTGCCTTCGTTCTGGCGGCCGGCAGCGCCCTCTTGGAACGAACCGGCAGGCCCACGGCGGCTGCAGCGGTCGGCTGGCTCTCCCCGGCTTTTATGCGCCGCCTCGCAGTTGCCGCCCTGTCCGCCCAACTCGCGTCCGTGACCGCAGCAAATGCGGCCGTACCCGGACCACCCTGGCAGCCTGCCGAAAGCCGCACATCAATCCCCGGCATCAGCGCCCCCGCCCCGCCGTTGCCGGGAGCACTCCATCCCGGCTGGCAACCTGCCGCCCAACATCAAGGCCCGGGCCTGCTGGCCGGTAGCCCCGGCCGCCCCGGCAACCTGCCGGGGCAGGACCTGGCACCGGCAGGCCCTGCCGTGACAGTGCTCGCCGGCGACAGCCTCTGGGACATCGCCGCAGATCACCTGGGGCCGGAGGCCAGTGACGCTGACATTGCCGTCGAATGGCCCCGCTGGTATCAGGCCAATCGGGCAGTAATCGGTCCCGACCCCGACCACCTGCTGCCCGGGCAGGTGCTGGTGCATCCCGGACCGGCTTAGGGACTCCGACGACCTGCCTGCACCAGACCGGCTCCTCCGTTACCAACCTAGGGAAATCCAATGACCGCCAGCATCCCCATCCGAGCCGCTATCGGAACAACTGCCCAGGCTCTCAGCGCCCAGCGACACGGGCTGCAGCAGAACTCCGCGTCCGGGCAAGTCGCCAAGACCCTGCCCCCTGGATCCTGGCCGGACGCCCGGAGCCGGGCGGAAGCGCCCCCGTTGCGGTTTGCCGATGAGGCAGCCGAGGTGCGGGCCATCGCCCGGGGCACTGTCCAGGCCGCCATGGAGGTGCTGGCTGGGATCCGGCCCGTCCACCAACTGGCCCGCAGGCTCGACCCGAAGTGCCTGTCCACTCTGCAGCACCGCGCGGCCCTGATCCGGCATGAGCTGGTCCGGACCGGCAATCCAGACCTGGCCCGGCTGCACCGGAACTCGATGGTCCGCTCCATCCGGGTCTGCGGGGTCGGCGACGGAATCTACGAGGCAAGCGCGGTGGTCATCGACGATGTCCGGGTCCGTGCCGTGGCCGTCAGGCTTGAGCGCAGCAAGCAGGTGTGGCGGGTCACCGAACTTTTGGTGGGCTGAGTGGGCCCCGCTAACGGAGGCAGGGCCGGACATGATGTCCGACCCTGCCTCACGTGGTCACTTAAGGGTGCACATGTCCCTTGCGGTTCAGCGCTTTTTCTTCTTCGCGGTCCGCTTGACGGCGTCCTGGTTGGCAGCCTTTGCCGGGTTCCCCGAGCGGCCTGACGTCCGGGTTTCGACGCGGGTCTCGGTGCCGCCGCTTTCGCCGGGAGCCGTGTACTGCAACTGGGCCGGCTTCTCGGGGGCTTCCAGTCCGGCCGCCCGGACCTGGGGTTCCACGTGCTCGGTGTGGGCTCCTGAATCATCCTGCACCACAACGTCCTGGGCGGGTGTGACTTCAACTTCGAGGTTGAAGAGGAATCCGACACTTTCCTCGCGGATGGCTTCCATCATGCTCTGGAAGAGGAGGAACCCTTCCCGCTGGTATTCCACCAGCGGATCCCTCTGGGCCATGGCGCGCAGGCCAATGCCTTCCTTGAGGTAGTCCATCTCGTAGAGGTGCTCCTGCCACTTCCTGCCAATGACGGAAAGGACCACGCGGCGTTCAAGTTCGCGCATGCTTTCGGCACCGATGGTCTCTTCACGCGTCTGGTACACCACACGTGCGTCGGAGAGGAGTTCCTCCTTGAGCATCTCAACGGTCAGCCTCGACCGGCCGCCGGCTTCCTCGATGATGTCGTCGGCCGTGACGCTTACGGGGTAGAGCGTTTTCAGGTTGGTCCACAGCTGGGCATAATCCCAGTCGTCGCCGTTGCCTTCAGCGGTTGCCGCGTCGATGAGCGAAACTATGGTGTCCTCCACGAAGAACTGCACCTTTTCGTGCAGGTCGTCCCCTTCGAGGATTCGGCGGCGGTCGCTGTAGATGGCCTCGCGCTGGCGGTTGAGGACGTCGTCGTATTTGAGGACGTTTTTGCGCTGCTCGGCGTTGCGGCCTTCCACCTGACCCTGCGCGGAGGCAATGGCCCGGGAAACCAGCTTGGACTCCAGCGCCACATCGTCCGGGACGGAACTGTTCATCAGTCGCTCCGCGGCACCGGAGTTGAAGAGCCGCATCAGGTCGTCCTTCAGGGACAGGTAGAAGCGCGACTCCCCCGGGTCACCCTGGCGGCCGGAGCGGCCCCGAAGCTGGTTGTCGATGCGGCGCGATTCGTGCCGTTCCGTGCCCAGGACGTAGAGCCCGCCCAGGTTGAGGACTTCCTCGTGCTCGTCCTTGACCGACTGTTTGGCAGCTTCGAGCGCGCCTGGCCAGGCTGCCTCGTATTCCTCGGAGTTCTCTTCCGGGTCAAGGCCACGCTTGGCCAGTTCGGCGACGGCGGTGAATTCGGCGTTGCCACCGAGCATGATGTCCGTGCCTCGGCCGGCCATGTTGGTTGCCACGGTGACAGCGGCTTTGCGGCCGGCCTGGGCAACAATGGCAGCTTCCCGGGCGTGGTTCTTCGCGTTCAGGACTTCGTGGCGGATGCCTTCCTTCGCCAGCAGGCGGGAAAGGTACTCGCTCTTTTCGACGCTGGTGGTACCCACCAGGACGGGCTGGCCCTTTTCGTGCCGTTCGGCAATGTCTTTCACCACTGCATCGAACTTGACGGTTTCGTTCTTGAAAACAAGATCGGCCTGGTCCATGCGCTGCATGTCCCGGTTCGTGGGAATGGCCACCACACCCAGCTTGTAGGTGCTCATGAATTCGGCGGCTTCAGTCTCAGCTGTGCCGGTCATGCCGGAGAGCTTGCTGTACATGCGGAAGTAGTTCTGCAGGGTCACCGTGGCGAGGGTCTGGTTCTCCGCCTTGATCTCGACGCCTTCTTTGGCCTCGATCGCCTGGTGCATTCCCTCGTTGTAGCGCCGACCGGCGAGGATACGCCCGGTGTGCTCGTCAACGATCAGGACTTCGCCGTCCAGGATGACGTAATCCTTGTCGCGCTTGAAGAGTTCCTTGGCCTTGATGGCGTTGTTCAGGAATCCAATCAACGGAGTGTTGGCTGACTCATACAGGTTGGTGATGCCGAGGTAATCCTCGACTTTTTCGATCCCGCCCTCGAGCACGCCTACGGTGCGCTTCTTCTCGTCGACCTCGTAGTCCTTCTCGGGCTCCAGCCGCAGGACAACCTTGGCGAACTCGCTGTACCACCGGTTGGTGTCGCCCTGGGCAGGACCGGAGATGATGAGCGGGGTTCTTGCCTCGTCGATGAGGATGGAGTCCACTTCATCCACCACGGCAAAGTGGTGCCCGCGCTGGACCAGTTCGTTCCTGTCCCACGCCATGTTGTCACGGAGGTAGTCGAAGCCGAATTCGTTGTTGGTGCCGTAGGTGATGTCGGCTGCGTACTGTTCTCGGCGGACCGCCGGATCCTGGTTCGAAAGGATGCAGCCACTGGTGAGGCCGAGGAAGCGGTAGACGCGGCCCATGAGGTCCGACTGGTACTCGGCAAGGTAGTCGTTCACGGTAATGACGTGGACGCCGTTGCCAGCCAGGGCGTTGAGGTAGGCAGGCGCGGTGGCAACGAGGGTCTTGCCCTCACCGGTCTTCATTTCCGCGATGTTGCCCAGGTGCAGCGCAGCGCCACCCATCAGCTGGACATCGAAGTGCCGCATCCCCAGGGTCCTCGACGATGCCTCACGGACCGCCGCAAAAGCCTCGGGCAGGAGGTCGTCCAGTTTCTCGCCATCCTGATGGCGTTCACGCAGCCGGTCAGTTTCCTCGCGGAGTTCAGCATCCGTGAAGGTCTTGAACGAGTCCTCGAGGGCATTGATGGAGTCGGCATAGTTCCTCAGCTGCCGGAGTGTCTTTTTGTCACCCGTGCGGAGAAGTTTTTCGATAAGTGATGCCACGTGAAGATGCTCCCAGTCTGCTGCCGGCCGAATTCTGGCGTTTTTAGTCTACGTGAGAGACACCACCGCGGTGCCTTTTCTCCTCAGAGCGGATCAGCGCACCATCCTGGCGACGGCGATCAGCAGGGCCGGCGCCAGATCACCCACCGGCTGGACCTCCACATCCCCCAGCCCCAGCCATTGGGCCATAAGGCCCAGTTCAGCGGCGAGTTCGATGGCGGTATCCGGCGGCGCGCCTGGTTCGGCGAAGGCGGATCGGACCAGCAGCCGGCCGCCGGCGCGGTCGGCTTTCAGGTCCACACGGGCGACCATGGCGTCGCGAAGGAGGAAAGGAAGGACGTAGTAGCCAAAGCGCCTTTTGGGCGCCGGAGTGTAAATCTCAATCCGGTAGTGGAAGCCGAACAGCTCTTCCAGGCGCCGGCGTTCGAACACCATCGAATCGAAAGGGCTGAGGAGGGCACGGCCCGCCGCCTTCCGGGGCATGGCTGCATCCACGTGCCGGTACAGCAGCCGCGGCCATCCGGTAACAGTGACGGGTTCCAGCCTGCCATTCGCCACAAGCCGCTGTACCGCCAAGGCTGTGGGCTTGATGGGTGTACGGAAGTAGTCCGCGAAGCATTTGACGGAACCGATTCCGTGGGCCTGCGCTGCGGCTTCCGTCAGCCGGCACAGGGCTGCGTCCGGATCATCGACCGCTTTGCCGCCGTCGCGCGGGAGGACCCTGGACGTCAGTGTGTACTTGCGTTCAAACTGGTCGGTTCTGGCCGCGGCCGAAACCAGCCCCGCCTCAAAGAGGTGTTCCAGGACCCGTTTCACGGCATTCCAGTTCCAGCCCCAGTTATCCGTCGATTTTTCCTCGACGTGGCCGATCCTGGCCGTCAGTTCGGCAGCAGTCATTGGCCGGCCCGGTGCCAGCGCCGACAAGATCCGGCCAGACACATCACCGCGCAGTTCCGCGTCCATGGCGGCAGCACCAACCCAGGCACGCTTCTGCCACAGGAGAAGATCCGGATAGTGCTCGGGCCGGATATAGCTGGCTTCGTGGGCCCAATATTCCATCATCCGACGGGGGTGTGTACCTGACATCCTGTGCAGGATTGAGCGGTCGTAGTCCCCCAGCCGGGAAAAGAACGGAAGGTAATGGCTCCGGGAGAGCACGTTTACGGAATCAATCTGGACCAGCTGCAGCCGGGCAAAGGTGCGGCCCACCGCCCGTGAAGACACGGGCCCGGTGGGCCGCCCTTTCGAAAGTCCCTGTGCTGCCAGCGCAATCCGCCGTGCCTGGTTCAGGCTCAGCGCAGCCGGCACATCAGTCCTTTCCGGCAGTCAAAACACCCACGCTAGGCGTTGGCTGCGACGTCGTCCGAACGGTAGGCGAGGATCTTCTCTTCCACCACCGAGTCGCCGGGCTCGCAGTCGCTGTCCAGCGTGATGACACCGTAGGTCCAACCACGGCGGCGGTACACGACCGACGGCGTGTTGGTCTCTTTGTCCACAAACAGGTAGAAGTCGTGACCCACCAACTCCATGTTGTCCACTGCATCGTCAAGGGTCAGTGATGCTGCCGGGAAGACCTTGCGCCGGATCAGGACCGGTGAGTCACCGGCAGGAATGTCGTTGTCCACCTCATAAGGTGATTTGTCCGCTGACGGGGCCACGGCATCGGACCGGTGGCTGGCTTCAAGGTAAAGCGGTTCGCTGGCGCTGGCCGGTTCAAGCGAGGCGGTGGCTTCGCGGACGGCTTTGGGCGTGTGCCGGCCGTGGTGGACTTTCTTGCGGTCCTTGGCGCGGCGGAGCCGTTCAAGCAACTTGTTGTAAGCGAGATCGAAGGCAGCGAATTTGTCGGCGGCGCTGGCTTCGGCACGGATTACGGGTCCGCGCCCCAGGACTGTCACTTCTACGGTGAGCTGGTCCCCGGTCTGCCGGGCGTTCGTTTCCTTGGAAACCTTCGCGTCCACGCGCTGGACCTTGTCGCCGAGAGACTCGATCTTCGAGATCTTCTCACCGGCGTATTCGCGGAATCGGTCTGAGACCGTCAGATTTCGTCCGCTGATCATAAACTCCATGGTGCCCTCCAAATGACTTCGGTGACACGACGACGGCACGTCCTAGGGCCGATCTGCTTGACAGTCGAGCCCCTCTCCGAGCCGCCATCGAAAGGTACATTCTGTTCTTTGTACCCACAACCGACGTTAGTTCATCGACGCAGGTTATTCACCTTTTTCCGGTTTATTTTTTTCTAAGACGGGGTGGCTTCCTTGCGCCCCGGCGGGTATTGCGCTGGCGTCGGCCGCCCCTGGCGGGCGTGTCGCGGCCAGGACCACCGCACCCCTGACGAAGGCCCCTGCGAGGTGCAAAGCGCGGGCCGCCTCGGCGAGCGTGGCGCCCGTGGTAAGGACGTCGTCGACAATGATGCAAGCCTTGCCGGCCACTGTGGCAGCCGCTCCGCGCCGGACCCGCATGGATCCCCGGACCCGGCGCGCCCGGTCCCCCCGATCCAGCCCCTTCTGCCCTCCGGGCACTTGCGGGTGACCGTTTCCCGTCCTGGCCAGCACATCCGCCACGGCAACGCCCGGCACCTGCCGGGCGGCCAACCCCAGCAGCGAGTGGACCGGGCTGAATCCCCGGGCCGCAAACGCAGCCGTGCTGGTGGGCACGGGGACGCAGATCATGGCGGCACCGTCCGGCGCCGCGCCGCGGAGGGCCCCCGCGAGCGCCTGTGCCAAGGAGTGCCGCACCTGGTACTGGCCATGCCGTTTGAAGGACAGGAGCGCCTGGGCCAGTTCTTCCCGGTAGACGCCGGCTGCAACCACAGGCAGCAGCACCCTCCCTGAGACATCCATCAGCGCAGGGGCGCCGCCTTCGGCGCGGAAGGGCAGCGTGGAAAGTCGCCGCACCCGGCGGCTGCAGCCAGCGCACAGGGCCCGGTCCTCTGCTCCGCAGCAGACGCAGTCCACGGGAACGGCGGCAGCGAGGAGCTCCATGGCCGCTGCGCCCAGCTGGTCAGCGAAGCGCAGGAAAGCGCTGCCGTACGGTGATCGATGGCGGGCGGGCCAGGGCTCGGCGGGCGTCAGGTCCGGGTCGGACGCTGGGTTGGCAGGCGGAAAGAGTTCAATGCCCATACCCCAAAAAATGCCATCTGAGGGGCCAGGACGGAACAGGCCGGACCCCGCATGTGGGTAACTGCCGGGCTGGAACCGGCGCAGTCCACCTCAGCCGGGGAAGGACATCTCAGTTGGGCCCTTGATCTGGGGTGACCAGCCGTTGCCCAGCCGTTGGAAGATACCCTCGGCCGACTGCGCGAAGATCTCGTCCGGCCCGTTTCCACCGCTCAGCGACAGGAGGCCGGGCCACGGAGCCAGTTGCTGCGGCGCCCCCGAGGTCAGCGACAGGATCTCAGGTGTGACGTTGGACGCCGTGGAGCTTTTCATAACGGCCACGGTGGTGTCATTGACCCAGACACCCTGGTCAGGGTTGCTGCCGGTGACAAGGGTTACCGGCGCCGTCAGCTCCCGGGGTGTCCCATCTGCGGCGCGGATGATGCCGGCCACCTGGACGCGGGTAACGCCGTTCTGTTCCGAAATGACGAGGGCGCGCACCCCTTCGCGGGAAATCCGGAATTCCTTTACGGTCCGGCCTGCGAGCCATGCCGGGGACAGGGAGACCGAGGGCAGTGCAGCCCCTTCTGCCACACCGGCGGGGCGGAATGCTACGACTTCGGTCTCCCCCGCCGCTCCCGGCCCGGCAGTCCAGACCCAGTCGTTGAGGCTGAAGGAAGGCCTGGTCAGGGTGGACCTGGTAGTCAGGGCGCGTGCCGGCTGCCCCGGGACGATGCTGTACAGCGTGGTGCGGCCCTCGTTGAGGAAGGCTGCGCTTTGGGACACCGGGGATTCGGCCGGGAAACGCGGGCCGAGGGCGGACACGGACTGCATGTCCGGCAGCGGCGAAATCCTGTTGTTCTCGTACCGGACCAGTTCATTGCCGCTGATGGCGATCTGGCGCGAGGGAACGCTCTTGTCCTGGACCGGCGGCAGGACCGCGCCGGTGTCCTCCACCCGCACCAGGTCCTGGTTGGCTCGCAATTCCACATTCACCACGTCCGGTTGGCTCCGGAAGGTCAGCGTCAGCTGCATCTGCATGCGCAGCCGGTCTTCGGGCGAGGTTTCAGTGAGCTCCTTGGCGCTCAAGTCCACCTGGGCGGCCCCGGAAACCACCGGCACCGACTCCCTTGCCAGTTTGATGCCGGAAGGGAAAGCACTTGCCACCGCGCCACGCAGGTACGGTGCAGGACCGGCCAGCAGGGCACTGGTCATGGCCTTGACTGTTTTGTTCCTGATGAACCAGCGGACATCAGGGACGGCGAACGTAAAAGTGGGATCGTAGAAGTAGATGGGAAAAGCCCCGTAGATGACCTTGAAGGTTTCCTCTGCGATGGCCGTGCCGTCCGGTATCGCCGAGATCCGCCACTCACCGTCCACCTGGGTAAGGGTAACCGGGATCTTCTCCACGGTCCCTTCAGGCGACTGGGTAGCAATGCCGTCTGCATTGACCGTGTAGGACACGTCCAGTTCGTAGTTATAGACGTTCTCCGTCTCCGTGGCCACCACCCTGGCTTCGCGGTACACCAGGGCCCGCTGATCCGGCTTCCAACTCACGGAGGATGCCTGCGTCAGGTATTGGCGGGCCACGGCGTAATCGTCCTCGTAGCCACTGCCGGCACGGTAGAAGTAGTCAATGATGGTCTCCGGCGACGCTCCGGGCTGCGGGGCGGCCGGCAGGAACACCGGGGCACTGAGGTTTCCCGCACTGCCCTCGCTGCTTTTGCCAACAGGGCCGGCCGTGGGAATCCGGGCGCAGCCTGCCAGGACAGCAAGCAGCATCGCCAGTATGATGGCCGCCAGCCTGGTTGCACCCCTGCTACGGCCCGTCATGGTGTCTCCTTGGAGGTGATTGCCGGTGCCAGGTGTGAGGCACCGGCTTCGAGGATCAGCATGTTGCGTTGGTCGGCCTCCCTGGGAATGCTCCCCGGCTGACCCTGCACCATGGTGTCATCAGGTTCAAGTGGAACGGGTGAGGCGTCGATGCCTTCACCCTGGCGCAGCGGCACCGTGAGCCGGAAGTTGGCGCCGCTGCCTTTGCGGCCCCAGGCCTGCAGCCAGCCGTTGTGCAGTTTGGTGTCTTCCATGGCGATCGACAGGCCCAGACCGCTGCCTCCGGTGGTGCGGGCGCGGGCGGGATCGGCGCGCCAGAACCGGTCAAAAACGCGGGCGGCTTCGGCCGGTTCCATCCCCATGCCGTGATCGCGGACGGAAATCCCAACGGCGGTCTGGCTGGCGGCGACGGTGATGGCCACCGGTTTCCCTTCGCCGTGTTCCACGGCGTTCAGGATGAGGTTCCGCAGGATACGGTCGATCCTGCGGGCGTCCATGTCCACGATGACGGGCTCGGCCGGTGCGCTGAGAATGAGTTCGGAGCCGTATTCGGCTGCCACGGGGGCGGCGCCTTCGATGACGTGCGCCACGACGTGCCGGATGTCTTCCGCTTCCGCGTCCAGTTCGGCGACGCCGGCGTCGAAGCGCGAAATCTCCAGGAGGTCGGACAGCAAGGACTGGAACCGCTCCACCTGGTTGTACAGCAGTTCGGCGGAACGCTTATTGATGGGGTCGAAGTCGTCGCGGGCGTCGTAGAGCACTTCGGCTGCCATCCGCACGGTTGTCAGCGGGGTCCGCAGTTCGTGGGAGACGTCGGAGACGAACCGCTGCTGCATTTGGGACAAGGTGGCAAGCTGGGTGATCTGTTCCTGCAGGCTCGCCGCCATATGGTTGAAGGAGGCCCCCAACCGGGCAACCTCATCCTCGCCGCGGACAACCATGCGTTCCTGCAGCTGTCCCGCTGCGAGTTTCTCCGACACCATGGCGGCATGGCTGACAGGGCTCACCACGTTCCGCGTGACGTACCAGGCAACGGCTCCGATCAGCAGCACCATCACGGCTCCACCTGCCCAGAGCACACCCTGGATCTCGTCCAGGGTCTGCTGGGCGGTGTTCAGGTCGTAAATCAGGTACAGCTCGTAGACGGTCCCGTTAAAGGTCACGAGGTTTCCGACGGCGATGCCCGGCCGGTCCTCCGTGCCCACCGGGATCACGGTGGAGGCCCAGTACTGGTCCTTGCCGGACGACTGGACAGCTTTCCGAAGGTCCGGCGGGATGACGCTGACGGTCAGCTGGTCCGAGGCACGCGATTCCACCCACCGGTTCCTGGGTTTGGTCTGTTCGGGCTTGGCCTCGAAGACGTACCGACGCTGGATGACCGAGCCGCGACCCTCCACGGCGTTAAGTGTGTCGTACACCAGGGTGATGACGCTGGACTGGTCGGTGACCTGGGCGCCGTCGAACGTCTCCTGGACCTGCTTGACGTTGTAACGCGTCTCGGATTCCGCCTGGGTAAGGCGTTCCTGGAAGAGGTTGTTGGCGATCTGGTTGGACAGGTACGCACCCACCACGGCGAACGAGGTCACCGCCAGCATCAGCGTGGTCAGGACCGTGCGGAACTGCAGGGAGCGGCGCCACCGACGCTGCAGGGCGCGGGCGATGAACCTCAACGCGGGCAGGAAGCGCCGAACTCCCGTGCCCACGAGCCGTGCCACGCGCCAGCCGACAATAAGGGCGCGGCGGCGCCAGATCCTGGTGCGGAACGTCACCTGCCGGAACCCGGGAGTGAGGGCATCCGTATGCTCCGGCGCATGGCCCGGGGGGCCGTCGTGTCCGGCGGGGACGGCCGGGGCGCCGGTTACGGGCGGCGCACCGTCGAGGCCGCGTTCCCCGTCCTCCGGAGTGGAATCCTGCGGCGTGGGATCAGGCCCCTGCTTTGTAGCCGACACCACGCACCGTCAATACAACTTCCGGGGCTTCCGGGTCTTGTTCGATCTTGGAGCGCAGGCGCTGGACGTGGACGTTGACCAGGCGCGTATCGGCGGCGTGGCGGTAACCCCAGACCTGTTCCAGCAGCAGTTCCCGGGTGAAAACCTGCCAGGGTTTACGGGCCAGCGCCACCAGCAGGTCAAACTCGAGCGGCGTCAGGGAGATCCGCTCGCTGCCCCTGCTGACGGTGTGGCCGGCGACATCGATGGTGATGTCGGCGATGCGGAGCGTCTCCGGGGCTTTTTGGTCGCCCGGGCGGAGCCTGGCCCTGACCCTTGCCACCAACTCTGCGGGCTTGAACGGTTTGGGGACGTAGTCGTCCGCACCGGATTCCAGGCCGCGGACAACATCCGAAGTATCCGCCTTTGCCGTGAGCATCACGATCGGCACATCGGACTCGGACCGGATCTGCCGGCACACCTCGATACCGTCGACGCCAGGGAGCATGAGGTCAAGCAGCACGAGGTCGGGCCGCGATGACCGGAAGATATCCAGCGCCTGGGCGCCGTCCGCGCAGAAAACGGGTTCAAATCCGTCATTGCGCAGCACAATTCCAATCATTTCGGCCAGCGCTTCGTCATCGTCTACCACCAGAATGCGTGCCTTCATAGTTATATATTCCCTTATCAGGCGGGGTTTGTCGTGTTCAGCCGGCTACGGCATGGCGGGATGCTAGGCCGCCCGACGCCGGAACTATAGGCTGGGGTCATGCCCGCCGTTCCGGGGCGCCAGGCGCAGGCCGCGGCAGCTTCTCCGGGCGGCGTTGGATTTACGCGTTGGGGAGGGAACACGGTGTCACCACAGGATTCAGGCCCGCAGGAGCCGGCCGGCAGCGACGGGGAGGCGCCCGAACAGCAGCCAGGCCAGCAACAGGGGCAACGGCCGGCCGCCGGACAACCCGGCCAGCCGCGGTGGCCGTCCGAGGCACCCTCCGGACAGTGGCAAGGGCAGCAGGGCCAGCAACAATCCGGACAATGGCCGGGGCAACAGGGCCAGCAACCATGGGGCCAACCA
Organism: Arthrobacter sp. Leaf141; assembly: GCF_001424565.1. Classification (GTDB taxonomy): domain Bacteria; phylum Actinomycetota; class Actinomycetes; order Actinomycetales; family Micrococcaceae; genus Arthrobacter. The sequence goes on along the minus strand of NZ_LMOL01000005.1, from coordinate 680,518 downwards.
CCCGCCCAGCAAT
>NZ_LMOL01000005.1:672874-680466 GCF_001424565.1 Arthrobacter sp. Leaf141 | reverse complement strand
GGGGCCAACAACCATGGGGCCAAGCCCAAGGCCAACAACCCCCACAACAACCATGGGGCCAACCCGAAGGCCAGCAATCTGCCCAACAACCATGGGGCCAACGCCCGTCATGGGGTCCCCCTCCCCCGGCCTGGCAGGGAGGTCCGACCGGCGGCGCACCTTACGGCCAGCCCCGCTACATGGCACCGCCGAAACCCGGCACTGTCCCGTTGCGTCCATTGCTCTTCGGGGAAATCATGGACGGTTCCTTCCAGACCATCCGTCGTAACGCCAAGGCCATGCTCGGCGCCGGCCTCCTCGCGCAATCGTTGATCTACATCCTTACGGCGCTCCTGACCGCAGGCGCCGCCGCCGGAACCCTTTTCAATCCGGGGTGGGCGGACAACGCCACCGCAGCGGACTTCGCCGCCCTGGGGTTTGGGTTTGTGGGCGGGATCGCTGTTGCCGCGGTTTTGTCCGTTTTGGTGGCCACGATCCTGCAGGGCGCCATGGTGGTCCCGGTGGCCCGTGGGATCCTGGACCGCCGCACGGGCTTCCGCCAGATGTGGCAACTGGCCAGGTCCCGTACCGGAGCGCTCGTCAGGCTGGCGCTGGTGTACCTCGGCGCCGGCGTAGTCGCTGTCCTGATCCCCGTAGGCGTGGCTGCGCTGGTGATCAGCACCATGGACGCGACCGGCCTGTTGATCCTGCTGCCTGTTATGTTCGGGATGTTCGTCCTGTACATCTGGTTGACCATCAAGGTGCTGGTGGCACCGGCTGCCGTGGTCATTGAGGAACTGGGTGCCATGGCCGCCATCCGCAGGTCGTGGGGCCTGACCCGCGCCAACTGGTGGCGGATCCTGGGAATCACCCTGGTGGTGGGAATCCTTATTTCGGTCATCAGCCAGGTCGTGACCATACCCATCAGCCTTTTGGTCCAGTTCCTTGGCAGCACCGTCTCGCCCGACGGCGGAACCGGCGGTTCTGCCGGGTTGGCCATCGTTGGACTGGTTCTTACGGCCATTGTGGGCATCATGGTTGGCGCCCTTGGTTACGCGTTCCAGACATCTGTGATGGCGTTGCTCTACCTCGACCTGCGGATGCGCAAGGACGGCCTGGATATTTCGCTGCTGCGGCTCCTGGAGTCCGGCGACGATCCCGACGGGATCCCCGGCCGGGGCCTGCCTGCAGGTGCTCCCGGCCAGGCTCCCGCGGCCGGCGCAACACCCGGAACCTGGCCGGATGTCCGCTGAACCCCCGCTGCTGCCAGGTGCTGACGAGGCCCGGCGGTGGGCCAGTGAGGAACTGGCCAGGCCTGAATACCGGGATGCCGCACCATCGTGGCTTGCCGACGCGTGGGAAACAGTCCTGGACTGGTTGAACTCCATCGGAGGACAGCCGGCCGAAGGCGCACCGGTCCCCAGCCCCGTCATCGGGATCGTTATAGCTGCCATCATCGCCGCGGCGGTTATCGTGGCCAGGCCCCGCTTGAACGCGAAGCACCGTAAGGCCAACCCAGTGTTCGAAAGCGCAAGCCAGCTTACTGCCGGGGACTTCCGGGAGCGGGCCGCAAAGTCCGCCGCCGAACAAAGGTGGGGGGACGCCGTCGTCGACCTGTTCCGGGCCATGGTCCGGTCAGCTGAGTACCGGACCATCCTGGACCCTGAACCCGGCCGCACTGCCGACGAGGCAGCGCGCGGGCTGTCCGCGGCGTTCGGCGCCGAAACCTTGCGCCTGGACCAGGCGGCAAGGACTTTCGACGCCGTCCGCTACGGCAATACGCCCGCTGAGGCCGCCGACTACCGGGACCTGGCAAGCCTGGATGCAGCGCTCGAAACCGCACGCCCTGCCCCCGCCGGCACCGAGCGCAGCGCGGCGCTGCCGTGAGCGCCGCTCCACAGGAAGCCACCGAGGCCACGGACGAACCTCCTTCGGACCCGGCCCTGGCTACCCGGAAATCAGGCTGGGTGCGCAGGCACCGCGGCCTGGCGATCCTGTCAAGTGTCGTCGCCGTGGGACTGGCCCTTGGCATTTGGAACCAGCTTGCCCCCAAGGGGGACAGTGAAACCCTGTCGCTCGCAAACGCCGGTCCCAACGGAAGCCGGGCTGTCGGCGAAATCCTTGGCCGACACGGTGTCGAGGTCCACCAGGCCGGTGATTTCGAAACCGCCATGGAGGCATTGGCGAACAGCGACTACCCCACCCTCCTGCTCTATGACCGCAGTGGCTTCCTTTCCGGCGAACAGCTTAGTGAACTGGCAGACTCGGCGGTACGGATAGTCGTGGTCACTCCCCGGCTTGCCACCCTTTCTGCCCTGACAGGGTCCGGGGCACCCGAGGACGCCACGACCCCGAACATCCGCCAGGCGGGAGTGGTACCGGACGGGGTGCCGGTCCTGGAACCCGGATGCTCACTGCCGGACGCCGTAGCGGCCGGTCCGGTGTCCGGAGACGCTGGCTTCACCTACGACGGCGGCACCACCTGCTACCGGCCGCAAGGTGCCGCCGGGGGAATGCTTGCCGTCAGCGACGATGAGCGGTTGACCGTCCTGGGCAGCACCACGATCCTGGGAAACAGGCACCTGGCCGAGCACGGTAATGCCGCCCTGGCCCTGCGCACCCTCGGCACCTCTGAAGACCTCGTCTGGTACCTGCCTTCCCTGGCGGACCTGGAACCATCCGGGGCCCCAACCTCCCTGGCGGAGCTGCGACCCAAGTGGGTGCCGTACCTGGGTCCCTGGCTGCTGATTGTCGCCCTGGCCGCCATCGTGTGGCGTGGCCGCCGGAATGGGCCGCTGGTGTTTGAACCGCTGCCGGTGGTGGTCAAAGCGGTGGAAACCGCGGAAGGGCGCGCGCGGCTTTACCACGATGCCCGCGCCCTTGGGCAGGCACGCGACAACCTACGCGCCGGAACACTGGTCCGGCTGTCCGGAAAGCTCAGGCTGGGACCGGAGGCCACCGATGCGCAGGCAATCGAGGCCCTGGCGCGCCTCCTGGGCCGGCCTGCTGACCGTATCCGAACACTAATTAACGAACACCCCGGCACCGAGGCCCGGTTGGTGGCCTGGGCGCAGGAACTGGACCAACTCGAGAAAGAGGTCAGGAATACATGAGCGACTACAGCAGCGGGCCCCGGGTCCTTGAATCAACGGAGCACGACGCGGCCCGTCAGGCGCTGCAGGATGTGCGCCGCGAGGTGGCGAAGGCCGTGGTGGGCCAGGACGCCACGGTCACCGGACTCCTCGTGGGCCTGCTCTCACAAGGACATGTGCTTCTTGAAGGTGTCCCGGGCGTGGCCAAAACGCTGCTGGTTCGTGCCTTGTCCGCGGCGTTGAGCCTGGACACCAAACGAGTCCAGTTCACCCCGGACCTGATGCCCGGAGACGTCACCGGTTCGCTGGTGTACGACTCCCGGACGGCAGACTTCACGTTCCGCGAAGGACCGGTTTTTACGAACATCCTGTTGGCTGACGAAATCAACAGGACGCCACCCAAAACGCAGGCATCCCTGCTGGAGGCCATGGAAGAGCGGCAGGTCTCGGTGGACGGGGTGTCCCGCAGGCTGCCGGCCCCGTTTATGGTGGCCGCCACGCAGAACCCTGTCGAATATGAAGGGACCTATCCGTTGCCGGAAGCTCAGTTGGACAGGTTCCTCCTTAAGCTCACCATGCAGCTGCCGGAACGCCACGACGAGGTTGAAGTCATCCGCCGCCACGCCGCCGGGTTCAACCCGCAGGACCTGGCCGCAGCAGGTATCCGGGCAGTGGCCGGTGCCGGGGACCTCGCGCTGGCCCGCGAAGCCATGGCAGCCGTTGCCGTGGAACCGGAAATCATTGGCTACATCGTGGACCTGGTGCGGGCCACCCGCACGGCCCCGTCCTTCCAGCTCGGCGTCTCTCCCCGTGGCGCCACCGCTTTACTGAATACGTCCCGGGCATGGGCGTGGCTTTCTGGCAGGAGCTTCGTCACCCCTGACGACGTGAAATCCCTGGCGCTGCCGTGCCTCCGGCACCGGGTGTCGCTCCAGCCCGAAGCGCAGATGGACGGCGTACGGGTGGACGATGTGCTGGGCAGCATCCTGGCATCCGTTCCTGTACCGCGCTGATGGCCGTTTCCGGGCGCTTTGTCCTCCTGGTCCTGCTTGGCCTGGTGCCCGTCCTGCTGCTTCCCGGACGGGCCACGGTCCTGACGACAGTGGGCGTGCTGGCTGCGTTGCTGGTCGCCGACGTGCTGCTGGCAGCGTCGCTCCGCTCCATTGAAGTGCTCCGGCCCAAGCCCGGCAGCGTCACCCTGCATGGCAGCGTCGAGGCCACCCTCACCATCCGGAACAACGGACGGCGCCGCCTCCGCGGCTCCATCCGCGACGGCTGGCAGCCGTCCGCAGGGGCCGAGAACCCCGTCCAGCACATCGATGTCCCGCCCGGCGAGGGACGCCGCGTCACCGTGAGGCTGCACCCGGTGCGCCGCGGAGACCTCCGGACCCCGCACATCACTGTCCGGGCCTTCGGACCACTCGGGCTTGCAGCAGGCCAGGTGACCATCACCTCTCCGGGCTCGCTGCGGGTCCTGCCTCCCTTTCATTCCCGACGCCACCTTCCGTCGAAGCTGCGGAAGCTGCGTGAACTCGACGGGAAGGCAGCGGTGCAGATCCGCGGCGGGGGCACGGAGTTCGATTCCCTCCGCGATTACGTGCGCGGAGACGACGTCCGGTCCATCGATTGGCGCGCCACCGCCCGCCGCTCCGCCGTGGTGGTCCGCACTTGGCGGCCCGAACGCGACCGGCGGGTGGTGATGGTCCTGGACGTCTCCCGGACCTCGGCCGCCAGGATCGGCGACGAAACCAGGCTGGACACGGGGATGGAAGCCGCGTTGCTGTTGGGGGTCCTGGCAGAGCGCGGCGGGGACCGGGTGGACTTCCTGGCCTTCGACAGGAGAATCCGGGCGCGTGCCGGTTCCGCCGGCCAGGGCAACCTCCTGGGCCGGATGGTGCAGGCCATGGCCCCCCTGGATGCCGAGCTCATCGAAATGGACTGGCCGGCGGTCCCGGCCGAGGTCCGGGCGGTGTCGGCCCACCGCTCCCTGGTGGTCCTGCTGACCTCACTCGACGGCGGAGCCCCGGAGGAAGGCCTCATTCCGGTGGCCGCCCAACTGGCCGGCCGCCACGTTGTGGTGGTTGCCGCCGTCAGGGACCCCCAGCTCGAAACCATGCTCCGCGATCGTGGGGACGCCAGCAGCGTCTTCCGGGCCGCCGCAGCCGAACGGACCCTGCTTCAGCGGGCTGCCGTCAGCGCCGAACTGCGCCGCTGCGGGGTGGAGGTGGTGGACGCTGAACCGCACCAGTTGCCGCCCGCCCTGGCCGATATGTACATCCGGCTCAAGGCGGCCGGTAGATTGTGAAGCCACAGCTGTTCGTCCCGGCAGGAGGCACGCCATGAACGTCCCCATTTACAAACAGGCCCTTGGGTCTGCTTTCGACAGGCTGCAGCCCGAGCTGCAGGAGTACTTTTCCTTGGTCCCTGGATCAGGCCAATACGGCGTGGGGGAAGGAACCTTCGATGTGGTGGGGTGCCGCCAGGACTGGCTGCGGCCGCTGCTGCGGATGACCGGCGGCGAGGAGGCGTTTTTCCCCGAGTACGGCGAGGACATCCCGTTCCGGATCGAAAACCATGCCCACCAGGATCCGTTCGGCCGCTCCAGCTTGACCGCACGGCGTGAAATCAGGTTCCCCGGGCGGACCCGGATTTTCCAGGACACCACCAGCGCCGAAAGGGACGGCGCGGCAGGCGCCAGGCTGGTGGACTACGTGGGCAGGTACCGGCGGATGGTCACTGACCTGAACCTCAGCGTCACCCCGGACGGCAAGCTCCGCGGGATCTCCGAGGCGTCCCGGCTTTTCCTCGGAGCTTTGCGGATTCCCCTGCCCGCGGCCCTGGACGCCAAAGCCTATGCACAGCAGTGGTGGGATCCGGCGGCCGGCACGGACGGCAGGCACCGGATCCAGGTCAAGGTGATCCAGCCCCAAATCGGGGTGGTGCTGGTGTACGCCGGCAGTTTCGACTACCGGTTGCGGCCTTACGCCGGCGGCAGCTCGGCCCAAAGTTTCCTGCCCCGCTACGCGCAGCCGGACCGCTGGGAAAACCGGACCTGACCGGTCGCGCCGCTCACGTCAGCTGGTTGAGCCCGTCCGCAACCTGGGTAAGCCTGCCCAGCACGGCCGTGGCCTGGGCTGGGGTCCGTGCCTGCGCACCGGCGGACGGCGTCACCCGGACCCCTGCCAGCGCGGCTGCCGGCAGGCCAAGCTGCCGCCAGGGGCGCCACACCCGTTCCACGCACTCCGCTGTCCGCGGCAGCTCCGCTGACGGATCCAGGACACCGGCCCACAGCCGTTTGCCGGCCTCCACCGCACCGGCCAGTTGTTCCCACTGCCGGTTGGTCAACGCCTTCATCGGCACGGCGATCCCGTCAGCTCCGGCGGCAAGGATTTGGTCAAACGGAGCCTCGATCTCCGGAACTGAGACCACGATTTCTGCAGCACCGGCCAGGCGCAGCGAATCCAGGACCACGCGCCAGGACTCGCGGGCCTCGGAGGCGGCGACGGCCCGCAGGGTGCGGTACCCACTGGAGGTGGGGATGCTTCCGGCCAGGACGGCAGCGATGTCGGGCTCATCCACCTGGACCACCAGCCGGGCGCCGGGAACTGCCGCGGATACCCGGGCCAGGTAAGCGCCCACTCCAGCGGCGAGCGAGGCCGCCAAGTCACGGCGGGCACCGTAGTCGAGCAGGGCCCGTTCGCCGTTATGGAGGTGCAGGCCGGCCGCGAGGCTCATCGGCCCCACAAGCTGGACCTTGATTTCGGCCGCTGAGGTGTCCTCGGCGCCCACCACGTCGGCCAGGATATTAATGTCGGTGGACAGCGCGGACACGGCCCGCCGGTGGTCCTTGCCGGGCCGGTCCACCAGCCGCCAACCGTATGGCTGGACGTCCACTGCCAGTTCTTCGAGGAGCGTGGCGGTGCGGCCAAGGGCGTCCGAGCCCACGCCACGGTCCGGCAGTTCCGCGAGGAAGGGCAGGTGCGGGCTGCCCAGTTCACCCCTGATGATCCGCGTGGCCTCCAGTGGATCGTCGCCGGGCCATGGGCCCAGGGCGGTGGCCGTCACTTCCAGGGGCGGCGCCTGCACCGGCGCGGCTGTGGCGCCTTGGTCCTGCGGTTCAACCCTCATGCGGTGGTGGCGGCCTGGGTATCCAGGGCGGCGGCCTGATGGCCCTCCGCGATGGCTTCGTGGTGCCGGATCACCTCGCCGATGATGAAATTGAGGAATTTCTCGGCGAAGGCGGGGTCGAGGTGGGCGTCTTCGGCCAACCGCCGGAGCCTGGCGATCTGGGCGGCTTCCCGCCCCGGGTCACCGGCCGGAAGGCGGTGGTTGGCTTTGAGGAAGCCCACCTTCTGGGTCGCCTTGAAGCGCTCGGCCAGGAGGTACACCAGGGTCGCGTCGATGTTATCGATGCTTGAGCGGATGGACAGCAGTTCGGCCATCACCGAGTTGTCCACTTGCCCGGCCAGGGAACTGGCTGCGGGGTCGAAGTCGTCGGGGTCAGGGGTGCCGGGGTTGTGC
>NZ_LMOL01000005.1:663373-672846 GCF_001424565.1 Arthrobacter sp. Leaf141 | reverse complement strand
AGGCACCGGGCGTGTTAAGCCCGGTGCCTGCCGCGCCCAGCGGTCCTGCTGCTCAGATGCCCAGCAGCGCCCGGTGCTCTTCCCGCCGTCGTGCCTGCTCATCAGGGTCCGGCACCGGCAGGGATGCCACCAGCCGCTTGGTGTAGTCGTGGCCGGGGTTGCCCATCACCTGGCTGCCGATGCCTTGTTCCACCAGTTTCCCCTTGTACAGAACTCCCACCCACTGGGAGAGGATGTCCACCACGGCGAGGTCATGGCTGATGAAAAGGCAGCCGAAACCAAACTCCTCCTGGATGTCCCGGAACAGCTCCAGGACTTTCGCCTGCACCGATACGTCAAGTGCAGACGTCGGCTCATCTGCGATCAGCAGCCTGGGGTTCAGGCTGAGGGCGCGTGCCAGGGAAGCGCGTTGGCGTTGCCCGCCGGAGAGTTCGTGCGGGTACCTTCCCGCGTACGACGCCGGCAGCTGGACTGATTCAAGCAGCCCGGCAACGCGTTGACGGGCCTGCGCCGGGCTCGGCTTGGTATGGATCAGCATGGGTTCGGCGATGCAGTCGCCGATGGTCAGCTGGGGGTTGAAGGACGCGGCCGGGTCCTGGAACACAAAGCCGATGTCCTTCCGGAGCGGTTTGAAGGCGCGTTCTTTCATTCCCAGCATCTCAAAGCCCAGCACCTTGAGGCTGCCGCCGGTGGTGCGGTTCAGCCCTGCGATGGCCCGGCCGATGGTGGTCTTCCCGGACCCCGACTCCCCCACCAGCCCGAACACCTCCCCCTTGGACAAAGTAAGGGACACACCGTCCACGGCGCGGAACGCCGGGGCGCCCAGCCTCCCTGGGTATTCGATGACCAGGTCTTTGGCTTCGACCAGGACTTCGGCCCCCTGATGGGCCCGGGTGCTCAGTGTGGCCGACGCCGAATCGCGCCCGAGGTGCGGCACCGCGGCCAGGAGGTCTTTTGTGTAGTCCTGGCGCGGTTCGGCGAAAAGCGTCCGGGCGGACGCTTCCTCGACGATGTCGCCCCGGTACATCACCACCACCCGGTCAGCGAGGTCAGCCACCACTCCCATGTTGTGGGTGATGAGGACAATCGAGGTGCCGTACTTATCGCGGAGGTCCCGCAGCAGTGCCAGGATTTCGGCCTGGACTGTGACGTCCAGGGCGGTGGTGGGTTCGTCCGCCACAATCAGCCCTGGATTCAGTGCCAGGGCGGCTGCAATGACCACACGCTGCTTCTGCCCGCCGGAGAACTGGTGCGGGTAGTAGTTGACGCGCTTTTCCGGGTCGGGGATGCCCACCTTGCGGAGGGCTTCGATGGCCCGCTCCTTGGCTTCCCGGGATGAGAGCTTCCTGCCGCTCTCCTTGTCTGCGTGGGCGCGAAGGCCCTCGGCGATCTGCCAGCCCACCGTGAAGACCGGGTTCAGGGCCGTGGACGGTTCCTGGAACACCATTGCCACGTCACGGCCGCGGATCTGCCGCAGCCGTCCCGGGCTGACGCTGATGACGTCTGCACCGTTAATGAGGACAGTTCCTGAGGAAGTGGCGGTTTCGGGCAACAGGCCCAAAATGGTTTTGGCGGTAACGGTTTTGCCGGACCCTGATTCGCCGACGATGGCGAGTACTTCGCCGGGGCGGACGTCGAGGCTGACGCCCCTGACCGCGTGCACGTCCCCGCCGTCGGTGGCGAAGGTGACGCTCAGGTTATTGATTGCCAGGACCGGTGCTGGCAGGCCGGGCGTTGAGGGCGATGAGGTGCTCATGCCTTGCTTCCTTTCTCGGCGGATGCCGGGACCACGGCGGCGCGGGCCCGCTTGCGGCCGCGAAGGCGGGGATCGTTGAGGTCGTTGATGCTTTCGCCTACCAATGTCAGGCCCAAAACGGTCCAGACTATGGCCAGGCCCGGGAACACCCCCGTCCACCAGATGCCCGACGTTGTATCGGCGAGCGCCTTGTTCAAGTCGAAGCCCCACTCAGCTGCGGAACTGGGTTCGATACCGAAGCCGAGGAACCCCAGGGCGGCAAGGGTCAGGATGGCTTCGGAGGCGTTGAGCGTGAAGATCAGCGGCAGCGTTCGGGTGGCATTCCGGTAGATATGCCGGGTGATGATGCGCAGGTTGGACGCACCAACCACCTTCGCTGATTCCACGAAGGGCTCCGATTTCAGCCTGATGGTTTCCGCCCTGATGACCCGGAAATATTGCGGGATGAACACCACGGTGATGGAGGTGGCCGCGGCCATGATGCCGCCGAAGAGGCTGGACTGTCCACCGCTGATCACAATGGCCATGACGATGGCTACCAGCAGCGAGGGGAACGCATATACGGCGTCGGCCACCACCACCAGTATCCGGTCCAGCCAGCCGCCAAGGTAGCCGCTGACAAGGCCCAGCGCGACGCCGGCGAAAATGGACAGCGCCACGGCCACCACGATCACCAGCAAAGCGGTCTGGGTTCCCCAGAGAACCCTGGAGAGGACGTCATAGCCACCCACAGTGGTGCCCCAGAGGTGCTTGCCGCCGGGGGGCTGCTGGCTGGGGAAGCTGCCGTCCGCGTCGGAGAGCTGGGCGAACCCGAAGGGTGCCAGCAAAGGAGCCAGCGCCGCAGCCAACAAAAAGGTTCCTGTCAGGACCAACCCGATCACCAGCATCCCTCGCTGCAGCCCAACGCTGCGGCTCAGGTGCGAGACAACCGGCAACCGCCGGAACAGGCCTGCGCGGGGGTTGGCCACGGGAACGGGGGCTTCTGCGCCCTGGGGTGTGCTGCTCATGATCAGTACCTCACACGCGGGTCGATCAACGCGGCGATGATGTCCACGATGAAGTTTGTCAGGGCCACAATTACTGCCAGCAGCACCACGATGCCCTGGACCGCCACAAAGTCCCGGGCGGTCAGGTAGGTTGCCAGCTGGAAACCAAGGCCCTTCCATTCGAAGGTCTTTTCGGTCAGGACCGCTCCGCCCAGCATCACGGCGATCTGCAGGCCCATCACCGTAATGATCGGAATCAGCGCCGGTTTATAGGCGTGTTTGGTGACCAGCCGATACTCGCTGACGCCGCGGGAGCGACCCGCTTCCACATAGTCCCGGCCCAGGGTGCCAATCACGTTTGTCCTGACCAGCCGCAGGAAGATGCCGGCGGTCAGCAGGCCCAGGGCCAACGCGGGGAGTACCGCGTGGGCCATCACATCCCCCAGCGCTGCCATGTTGCCGCTGCGGAGGGCGTCCAGCCAGTAGATTCCGCTGGGAGCCTGAAGGGCTGTCAGTGCCAGCTCGTTGGAGGTTTTGGCCCGGCCGGCGACGGGAAGCCAGCCCAGCCACACGGAAAACGTCAGTTTCAGCAGCAGCCCGGCGAAAAAGACCGGGGTGGCATAGCAAAGGATGGCAAAGATCCGCAGGACGGCATCGGGCAGGTGGTCACGCCGATGGGCAGCCACCATGCCAAGGGGGATGCCGATCAGCAGCGCAACGATCAAGGCATTAATGCTCAGTTCAAGGGTGGCGGCACCGTACGTTGTCAGCACTTCGGTCACTTTGCGGTTATCGGAGAGGGTGGTTCCGAAGTTGCCGGTGACCAGTTGCCCCAGGTACTCGAAGTACTGGACAAAGATCGGCCGGTCATAGCCCGCCGCCTGGATCCGTTCCTGCAGCTGTTCGGGGGGCAGGCGCCCGCCCAGGGCTGCGGTGATGGGATCGCCGGTGATCCGCATCAGGAAGAACACCATGGTCACCAGGATGAAGATGGTTGGAAAGATCAAGAGGAATCGGATCAGGATATATTGGCCAAGCCCTCCGCCGGAGGACTTTTTGGCGGCCTGTAGTGCACCGTCCGTTTCCGGGGGCGGGGCGTCGATCAGTGTTGTCAATGGATCACCTAAGAATGTGGTGCCCGCGCCAAGCGTCCCCAAACGCCGGCCGGGCCCGTCAACGGGGCGGGACACCTACAGGTGTTCCGCCCCGTTGCCCGTCAGGGCCGGATGGACTTACTTGGAGATGACGCCGAGGCGCGTCTTGAAGGAAGCGTCCAGGGTGGTCTCGACTCCCTTGACGTCCGCTCCGGAGACCAGCACCTGCGCGCCCTGGAGCAGGGGCAGGGTGGAGAGGTCCTTGGCAACCGCTTCCTGGGTCTCGCCGAGGATCTTGACGCGTTCGTCCTTATCAACAGTTGTCAGCTGCTTCTGGATCAGGGCAGCGACGTCGGCGTTCTCGTAGTGGTTCTTGAGGAAGTTGTTGGGTACGAAGAACGGGGTGAGGTAGTTGTCAGGGTCGGAGTAGTCCGGGAACCAGCCCAACTGGTAAACCGGGTACGCGTCAGCAGTCCGGTCCTTCGAGTAGGTGACCCATTCGGTGGACTGCAGGTCCACGGTGAACAGGCCCGACTTTTCCAGCTGTTCCTTGATCATGGCGTACTCATCTCCGGAGGAGCTGCCGTAGTGGTCAGGGTTGTATTGGAGCTTGATGTTGACGGGCCCGCTCACGCCCGCGTCTGAGAGTGCCTTCTTGGCTTTGTCCAGGCTGGGCTTGCCATTGTCGCCGTAAAGTTCCTTCATGGGCTGTTCAGCACCAAGGAAGCCATCGGGAACCACGGAGTATGCAGGCAGGTAGGTGCCCTTGTAGACCTGGGTGGCAATCGCATCCCGGTCCACGATGTTGGCCATGGCCTGGCGGACCGCCAGCGCCTTGGCCGGATCGGCCTCCGCGGTTTTGGCACCGAACGGCATGGTGTCGAAGTTGAAGACGATGTAGCGCAGTTCCCCGCCGGGTCCCTTGTGGACCTTGACCTTGGAGTCGCCCTCCAGGTCGGCCACATCCGTTGCCGTCAGCGAGCGGCCGGCAACGTCGATGTTGCCTTGCTGCACATCCAGCTTGAGGTTATTGGCGTCCGCGTAGTACTTGATGTTGGCTCCGCCATTGGCCGGCGCACCGAGCAGGCCCTTGTAGTCGGCGTTCGGCTTGAGGCTGATGAGCTCATTCTTCTTGTAGCTCTCGATGGTGTACGGGCCGGCGAAAGGTTTGGCAGCGACGATGTCATCGTCAGACATGACCTTGTCCTTGGGAAACACTTCCTCGTCGATGATCGGGCCGGTGTTGGATGCCAGGACGCCGGCAAACACCTGGTCGTTGGCGGCCTTGAGCTTAAACACCACGGTGGCATCGTCCGTGGCCTCGACCGAGTCCAGGTTGGCAAAGAGTGATGCTGGACCGTTGGGGTCATTGATGGCGATGATCCGCTCCACGGAGAACTTCACGTCCGAGGACGTCAGCTCATGGCCGTTGGCAAACTTCAGGCCGGATTTGAGCTTGACGGTGTAGTCGGTGGGTGCCGTGAAGGAGGCCGACTCGGCGATGTCGGGGACGGCGTCGGCGCTGCCGGGCTTCGCGTTGAGCAAGAACGGGTAAATCTGGTTCATCACCAGGAAGGAGCCTGCGTCGTAGGACCCTGCCGGATCCAGGGTGACAACCTTGTCCGTGGTGCCAAAGGTGATGGTGCTGCTGCTGGAGCCTTCGGTTGAGGTCCCGCCACCGCCCGAGGGGCCCGTGCAGGCCGTCAGTGCCAGGGCGGAAATGCCTGCCAGCGCGATCGCGCCGTTCAGGGCCTTGTTGCTCTTCATCATCTGTGAACTTTCTGTTCGATGAGTACGCGCCTGCCGCCCGCTAAGGGGTCACTTCGCCTAAGCGGGAGGTGCGCTGTGCTGATGCGTTGATTCAACCACCGACCCACCCGCCGCAACGGGTGATTTGTGAGTTGAGACACAAAATTTACACGATTGATCAGCGACTCTCACTTCGGCGCGGCGCCGACAACCCCTGAAGCGGCCCGGCGGAGTCCGGAACAGGCCTGGGCCGGGGCACAGCAAAATGCGCCGCCCCTCATGGGACGGCGCATCAGCGTGGGTGGCTTAGAGCTCCGTCCGCTGCAGCGAGCGGGCGGCGTCGATGGTGGCCTGGCCCAGGACCCGGCTGCCCTGGTAGAGGACCACCGTCTGGCCGGGGGCGACTCCGCGGAGCGGCGTGCCGAGGCGGACCACCAGCTGGCCCGGTGCCGAGGCGTCAGCATCGGGTTCCATCCAGGCCTGCGCCGGCACGGGGTCGCCGTGCGCACGGACCTGGGCGTAGCAGTCAAAGCCGGCGCCCGTTCCAACTTCGCTGATGGGCAGACCGGCCCAGGACACCTTGATGCCACGGATCTCGTCGATGGCCAGGAGGGCTTCCGGGCCCACCACAACCTTGTTTTCCTTGGGCCGGATCTCCAGGACAAAGCGCGGTTTTCCGTCGGCGGCCGGGGTGCCCAGCTTCAGCCCGCGGCGCTGTCCGACGGTGAAGGCATTGGCGCCGGGGTGCTCGCCTACTTTGGTCCCGGTTTCGTCCACGATGTCCCCGGTGGACATGTCGATCTTCTCGGCCAGCCAGCCGGCTGTATCGCCGTCGGGAATGAAGCAGATGTCGTGGCTGTCCGGCTTGTTGGCGACGGAGAGTCCGCGGCGCTCAGCCTCGGCCCGTACCTCGGCCTTGGATGGCGTTTCGGCCAACGGGAACATGGAGTGCTTGAGCTGCTCGTGGGTGAGCACGCCGAGGACGTAGCTTTGGTCCTTGGCCCAGTCAGCGGCCCGGTGCAGTTCCCGGTTTCCGTCGGCGTCCTCGATCACCTTGGCATAGTGCCCGGTGCAGACGGCGTCAAAGCCGAGCGCAATGGCTTTTTCCAGCAGGGCGGCGAACTTGATCCGCTCGTTGCACCGCATGCAGGGGTTGGGGGTACGGCCCGCGGCGTATTCGTCGATGAAGTCCTGGACCACATCCTCTTTGAACCGCTCGGAGAAGTCCCACACGTAATACGGGATGCCCAGCACGTCGCAGGCACGCCACGCGTCGCGGGAGTCCTCGATGGTGCAGCAGCCTCGGCTGCCGGTGCGCAAGGTGCCGGGCATCCGGGACAGCGCCAGGTGGACGCCGACGACGTCGTGCCCGGCTTCGACGGCACGGGCTGCGGCAACGGCGGAATCAACGCCGCCGCTCATGGCTGCTAGAACTCGCATGCTGGCTTTCTGGTTGATGGTTCCGGCGCTTCCACCGGAAGGTGCGGACCGGCCAGGCTGGTCCCCGGAAACGATCCTCGCCTATCTATTCTACGGGCCTATGCAAACCCGGCGCCGGTTCCCTGCCGGGCCACCGTTCCCGCTGTCTGGATCGACGACTCATGCCCGGCCATTCCTGCCTGCCGTGCACGGGCGTAAGCCTCGGGCAACGCAGTGAGCAACGCGTCGACGTCGGCCTCAGTGGAACTGTGCCCCAGCGTGAAGCGCTGCGCGCCGCGGGCAGTCTCCTCGTCCAGCCCCATGGCGAGCAATACGTGCGAGGGCCGGGGGACGCCCGCGGTACAGGCCGAACCCGTGGAGGACTCCACTCCGGCCAGATCCAGGAGGAACAGGAGGGAGTCGCCTTCGCAACCGGGAAACGTAAAGTGTGCGTTGCCCGGCAGGCGGTCCGGCGCCGCTGCACCGCGAAGGACGGCGGAAGGGACGCGGTCAAGGACGCCGGCCACCAACCGGTCCCGGAGCTCCGCGATCCGCAGCGCATCCGGTCCGAGCGCGGCAGCGGCGCCCTCGGCTGCCGCTGCGAAGGCCGCAATGGACGGGGTATCCAGGGTGCCCGAACGGACGTTGCGTTCCTGGCCCCCGCCGTGCTGGACCGGGGTCAGGGTCACCGCCCTGCCCAGCAGGAGTGCCCCCACCCCCACGGGTCCGCCGATTTTGTGGCCGGAAACGGACATCGCGGCCAAGCCGGATGCCTTGAAGTCCACCTGCACGGAACCAAACGCCTGGACCGCATCGGAGTGGACCGGAATGCCACTGGCGCTGGCGATTTCCACAATGCGGCTGATGGGCTGGACCGTACCCACTTCATTGTTGGCCCACATCACTGTCACCAGCGCGACGCTTTTGGGGTCGCGCGCGATTTCGGCCGCCAGGACTTCGAGGTCCAGGACGCCTGCGGCATCCACCGGCAACCACGTGACCTGGGCACCCTCGTGGCGTTCCAGCCATTCCACCGTGTCCAGTACTGCATGGTGTTCGACGGCGGAGCAGAGGATGCGCCGGCGGGTGGGGTCGGCTGCCACCCGTGCCCAATACAGGCCCTTCACCGCGAGGTTGTCCGCCTCCGTGCCGCCGGACGTAAAGATCACTTCCGACGGATGGGCACCCGCGGCAGCCGCAACGGTTTCCCGGGCGTCCTCGACCACGCGGCGGGCCCGCCGCCCGGCCCCGTGCAATGACGACGGGTTTCCCGTGCGGGCGAGTTCGCGGGTCATGGCGGCCAGGGCCCCGGCCGAAAGCGGCGTGGTGGCGGCATGGTCAAGGTAGGCAGGCACCTGCCCATTCTATCGCTGGGCCTTTCCATCCCCCCACCGGTCCCACCGCACATGCGGGCCACTAGTTGGCGGGCGGCAAAACCGGCAGGAACCGTTCCACTTCCGAACGGGCAGCGGCCAGGGAACCTGCATCCGGACACGACACGGACACGTAGATGGATGAACCCGCGGTCCCGAACAGGCGGGCCAGGACAGCGGTGGCCCGTCCGCCGGCGGCCGCGGCTTCTGTGAGGACCAGGACCTCGACCGATCTTGGCGGCGCGTCATTGTCGCCGCCCCACCGCAACGATCCCGGCTTCAGGTATTCGGGAAGGATGGTTGGGTCCAGGTACTGGAAAAGAGCAACCGTTGAGTCGCGGTCGTCCTGCCGCACCAGGGGCCCCTGGTCGGTTCGGACTTTGGCGGCAGCCACGCAGCCATCCGCCTTGGCGTATTGGCTTTCACCCGCCACGTTGGCCTTGGCGAGCTTCCAACCGGGAACCTCTGCCAAGGAATCTCCGATCCCTACGGGGACCCCAGGGGCCAAGACCCCGCCGGCAGAGAACGGCATGTCCTGCGCTGCCACCGCATCAGCGTCGTGACCAGGAGTTATGGTGGGCGTCGCCGGCGCAGCGCTGTTGCTGACCGGGGCCGGTGCGGCAGGGTCGCGCACGTCAACGCTGCAGGCACCCAGCAACGCCACGGCGAGCGCGGCTGCCGCCAGTTGCGCCGCCCGTTGCACGGCGTTCCGGCCCCTGCCCGCCGTCGTCGTCCGCAAAACCATCTCCAACCCCAATGCTTCCTGCGCTGCCGGTCCAGGCGCGCAAGTCGAGTCTAAACTCCGTCCTGGCCGCCGGGCACAGGGAACCAGCGGGGCCTCCATGGGCGTTGACAAAGAAAGGACCAGTCCTGCCGGCACCGGTCCGTACTGCCTGGGAAGCGATCACGCTGGCTAAACTGGGCAGGCCGGTCCGCCTCCCGGGTGATTGGCCACAATGCAAAGGATGAGTGTTTGACCGAGAGCAGCAGCTCCCATTACCAGGTCCTCCAGGTGGCCGTCACCGCCACCGAGAAGGAAATCAAAGTGGCGTACCGTCGCGCCGCCAGGACCGCCCATCCGGACCAGGGCGGTGAC
>NZ_LMOL01000005.1:650085-663353 GCF_001424565.1 Arthrobacter sp. Leaf141 | reverse complement strand
CCTACGACCGTTCCTATGCGGCCGGAACCACCGGGACTGACACCGGGAGCTCCGAAGCGCATTTTGATGCGCCGCCTGCAGGCAGCCGGGCCTCGGCCACTGTCCACCGGCCTGCCACCGCCAGGAATACGGCCGGTGACCCGCCCGTCTACGTCCCGCCGTTCGGTGCGGGCAACGGCGTTCCGCTGCTCTCCCTGACGGAAGCCAGCCAACAGGTCCACGGCATGCCCCGCAAGCGCGGGATCTTCGGCGCGGAAGCCCGGATCCAGCGGGAGATGCGCACAGTCCAGCTGCTGAGCCGCCAGGTCCTGCCTGCCATTCCGGCGGCCCGGCTCATCAACGGCCTGCAGTCCCCTGCCGACAACAGCCACATCGACCATGTCCTTTTCTCCGGCTACCGGCTGGCCCTGATCGGTTCCATGCTGCTGCCCAAGGGCGCTTACGCCTGGGACGGCCAGACACTGAACCACGGCGGGCGCTCCATTGCCCCGCCGCAGCTGGGCCACGTGGTGCGGACCATGCAGGACATCTTCCCCGAACTCAACGTGACCGGATGGACGGTGGTCCACAGCCCCGGGGGCAACCTGCACGAACCAGTCATCGACCACCATCGCCGCTCCGCAGGCGGTTTGGACAGCGTGCAGATCGTCAACGCCGCGGGAATGGTCCGGGGCCTCAAGGAGTTCCTGGCCTCGGGGCCGGCGCCAAACACCGTCAACGTGTCAGTGCTCGCCAGGCTGCTGCGCGGCATGCACTGAGCCTTGGCTAGGATTGATCCGTGTTCCGCATCCTCTTCCACTCCCCCGAAATCCCCGGCAATACCGGCAACGCCATCAGGCTGGCCGCCATCACCGGCGCCGAGCTGCACCTGGTGGAACCGCTCGGGTTCGACTTTTCCGACGCCAAACTCCGCCGCGCCGGACTGGATTACCACGACCTTGCAGTGGTGACGGTCCACCCGGACATCAACGCAGCGTGGCAACACCTTGAGCCGGAGCGCGTCTACGCGTTCACCTCGGATGGAACGGCCAGCTACACCGACATCGCCTACCAGCCCGGGGACGTCCTGATGTTCGGGCAGGAGTCCGTGGGGCTGCCCGCGGCGCTGAAATCAGATCCGCACGTGACCGCCACTGTCCGGCTGCCCATGCTCCCCGCCCTGCGCTCGCTCAACCTCGCAAATGCAGCCTCGATCGCCGTCTACGAAGCCTGGCGGCAAAACGGTTTCGCCGGCGCCCGAATCTGAGCAGCCTGGTGCGGCCATGACGCCCCGGGCCACGTCCCCCCGGCGGATTGAAACAATTACCGTGCCCCGCCCATCCGCCTGACCTGCAGCGCCGAATTACACCTGAGAACATTCCACGGCACATGAGGAGCGGCAGGTGACACTTCTAGACGCAGGTTCCAGGACCAGGGCCCGGCAGCCGGGCTGCGGTGCGCAGGTTTCACCGCCCGGAGACTTATGCTTGGAAGTAATGGAAACTCCCAACGCGCCAAATACCGAGGCCCCGGCAGCGGTGACAGATTCGCCGGCTGATCTAAGCCGCCGCCTCGCCGTGCTGCTTGCCGGCATTGCCCAGGGCAGCCAACCGGCCTTTGCGGAGTTTTACCAGCTCACCTCGCGCCGGGTCTTCGGCATGGCCCGCCGGGTCCTGATCGACCCGGAACTCAGCGAGGACACCACGCAGGAAGTGTTCCTTCAGGTGTGGCAGAACGCCTCCAAATTTGATCCGCAGGCCGGGAGCCCGCTCTCCTGGCTGATGACCATTTCGCACCGCCGCGCAGTGGACAAGGTACGGTCCTCGCAGTCATCCACTGACAGGGAAGCCAAATACGGAGCCAGCAGCCAGGACATTGCCCACGACAGCGTCTCAGATGAAGTGGGCAGCCGGCTTGAGGCCGAAGCAGTTGTCAGGTGTTTGGAAACGCTGACGGAAACGCAGCAGGAATCCGTCCGCCTGGCCTACTACGGCGGCCTGACCTACCGGGAAGTCGCAGAGCGCCTCAACGCGGCGGTTCCCACCATCAAGTCCCGCATCCGCGACGGACTGATCCGACTAAAGACCTGTTTGGGGGTGAGTTGAGATGACAGACATGAACGATGGACGCACCAGCCGCTCAGGGTCCTTCGGCGACACCGTTGCCGCGGACCTCGCATCCGGGCGTGCCGTGGACCTCGCTGAACTGTATGCCCTGGACGCCGTCACGGATCCCGAACGCGAGCTCATCGAAGACTACCTTTCGGCCGCACCCCCGGCCGAGCGAACCGCCTTCCTGGAACGTGTCCGCCAATCCCGCGAAACGCTGGCCATGACCTTCAAAGCCGAAGAGGAGCCCCCGGCTGACCTCTTTGACCGCATCATGGCGCAGCTGCCTGTCCAGAGCACCACAACGGAGCAGGCGCCAGCCGTGCCACCGGTCACGGAGGCGGTCACTGAATCAGCAGCGCCGGCTCCTGCACCCGTCGACGAACTGGCCCGGGCCCGGCAACGCAGAACTGACCGTAAGCCCTCCGGCGCACGCCGCTGGTTTGTGGGTGTGGCTGCCGCGGCAGCCATCGCCCTGGGCGGCGTGGGTGTGGGTGCATACCTCGCGGACCAGAACGATCCGCTCAACCAGGTGGTCCGGGCCAGCGACTTGCGGGTAGCCTCCGTCGACGTAAGCGGCGGCGGAACGGCAACCCTGCAGATTTCGTCTGCCCAGGACGCTGCAGTGGTCAAGATGAAGGACGTTCCGGCACCCCCGGCCGGCAAGGTCTACCAGATGTGGCTGATCCCCAAGGATGGCTCCGCGCCGGTATCCCAGGGCCTGATGGATGCCGAAGCCCTATCCAAGCCCGCTGTGGTCCGCGGAATTTCCTCCGCCGCCAGCCTGGGCATCACGGTGGAGCCGGTGGGTGGATCCACGTCCCCCACCTTGCCCACGGTGGCTGCCGCTCCCCTGGGAGCCTGAACCGCAGTAGAACCATAAGCGCCCCGCCTGCCTTTTCCAAGGAAGAGACAGGCGGGGCGCTTGCCGTATCCGGGGCGGTCAGAAACCGGCGATGGTCCCGGGACCGTTGACTGCCACAACATGGAAGGCTTCGGCGCTGCGGCCCTGCGGCAGTCCACCGCGGGCAGCATTGCCCTGCATACCCCCGCGAACTGCAGCCTCCATCGCCTGCACATCCGGATGCTGGCTGACATGGACATGGATCGCCGCGAGCTTGGCATCCACCTGCTCCGTGACGTCAACAAAGTGGTTTTCCCTGTCGGCAGGACCAGCATAAAGCCACAGCCACGGCAGTTTGTAGGCGTCCAGCCCGGCTTCCGCCAGTTCCGGGTACGCGAACGGGTTTTCCACGGCGGGATACACCGCACGGGTCACCGCCTCCCCCACCGCCAGGTGGTCAGGGTGGCTCTTCTGGATCCGGTCCCAGTTGCGTTCCGGGTGCATGGCCAGTACGACGTCGGGCCTGATCTCCCGGATCAGCCGCACCACTTCCTTCATCACCCCGTGCGAGGGTTCAAGATAACCGTCCCGCTGGTGCAGGTAGTGGATGTCCGCGACACCCACCAGACCCGCCGCGCGGCGCTGCTCCGCGTCCCGCAGGGCGATGATGTCCGCCCGGTGCGCAGGATCAAAGCCGCCGGCGTCGCCGTCGGTCATGATGCAATAGCTGACCTGCACTCCCGCCGCCGTCCAACCGGCGATGGTGCCTGCCGCGCCGAAGTCGATGTCATCAGGATGGGCCGCAAAACAGAGCACCCGCTCAATCCGGTGCTTTTCCGGATTGAACGGGCTCTGTCCCTGGCGCGGGGAAAAACTCACTGCATCAGCCCTTACGCTTCTTGATCTCTTCGGTGGCCTGGGGCAGGACGTCGAAGACGTCCCCGATGATGCCGAAGTCCGCAATCTCGAAGACCGGGGACTCGGAGTCCTTGTTGATGGCAACAATGACCTTGGCGGTCTGCATGCCGGCCTTCTGCTGGATGGCCCCCGAGATGCCGGCGGAGATGTACAGCTGCGGGGACACGGTCTTGCCGGTCTGTCCCACCTGCGCATCATGGCTGATCCAGCCGGCGTCGGTAGCTGCCCGGGAGGCGCCCACGGCAGCACCCAGCACATCGGCCAGGGCTTCCACGGGACCGAAGTCGCCGTCCAGGCCGCGGCCACCCGCCACCACGATCCGGGCATCGGTGAGGTCCGGCCGGCCGCTGGCGGCCTTCTGCTCACGGGCGGTGATCCGTGCTGCAGCCGCTGTGCTGTCCGCCGGGACCTCGATCGTGACTGCCTCAGGACTGCTGGGCGCCGCCGCAGCCTCGGGGACCACGTTGTTGGCCTTGACGGTCACTACCGACACCGGGGTGCTGGCCTTGCAGGCGGTGGTGTAGGAGCCGGCCAGGACTGACTTGTGGGCCGTTCCGTCAGCTTCCACGGCAACAGCGTCCGTGATCACACCGGCACTGAGGCGGACGCCCAGGCGGGCGGCAATTTCCTTGCCCTCCGGTGAGTTGTCGAGCAGCACAATGCCTGCGCCGGCGCTTTCAACGGCGGCGGACAGGTACGCGGCCTTGGGGGCCACCAGGAAATCGTTGAGGTCCCGGGCTGACGGGTGGAAGACGGTGCCTACGCCGTATTCGGCGAAGGTGGCGGCAACGGCGTCGGACACGTCCCCGTTGACGGCGACTGTGCTCTCACCCAGGGTGCGCGCCAGTGTCAGGAGCTCAAGGCTGCTCTTTTTGAGCGAAGCGCCGGGGTTGTCGATGAATACAAGTACTTTTGCCATGTTCGTGATCCCTCTTAGAGCAGCTTCTGGGCGGCCAGGAAGTCAACCAGCTTGATGCCGGCGTCGCCTTCGTCGGTGATGATGGTGCCGGCTGTCCGCGGCGGGCGTTCCTCGGCGCTGGCCACTGTGGTCCAGGACCCTGCGTGGCCCACCTGCGAGGCGTCCACACCGATGTCGGCGAGGGACAAGGTGGTGATGTTTTTGCGCTTGGCGGCGATGATGCCCTTGAAATTGGGGTACCGCGGCTCGTTGATCTGGTCCGTCACCGAGACAACGGCAGGCAGCAGTGCCTCCACCGTCTCAGAGGACGTGTCGGCGTCCCGGCGGGCCGTCAGGCGTCCGCCTGAAACCTCCAGCGACGACGCGAAGGTGACCTGGGGCAGGCCAAGCCGCTCGGCGAGCTGCGCAGGCACCAGGGAGGTCTCGCCGTCGGTCGATGCCATGCCCGTGATGACCAGGTCGACGGCCCCATCGGAGCCAAGGTGCCGTACAGCTGCGGCGAGCGCCAGGGAGGTGGCGGCTGCGTCGGAGCCGGCCAGCGCGGTGTCCGTGAGGTGGACGCCTTCGGTGGCGCCGATCTGGAGGGACTTCTTGACCGCGTTGACAGCGGCGGCCGGGCCCATGCTCAGGGCGATGACCTGGTTTCCGGCTTTGCTGCCGCCGCGTGCCTCGGCAAGCTGCAGGGCCGCTTCGAGGGCGTATTCATCCAGCTCGGACAGGATGCTTTCGTCCCGGTCCGTGGTGTGGCCGGCCCCGGTGAGGTGACGGTCGAACTGGGCGTCCGGTACATGCTTGACCAGGACAATGATCTTCAATGTATCTTCCACTGTAGTGACAGCAGCCTTCCGTGCGTATGGGCAGCCAGCCGGATAAGGTCATGGCCGCGGAATGCCCGGCATCCGGGTAGCTCCTAGCTAACCATATAGAAGGACAGGCTTTCCTTCTTGCGTTACGCGGAGCCGGTGCCGTTACGGGAAAATTTCCCAACGAACGACGGCGGCGCCCCCACCTTCGTGGGAACCCCGCCGTCGTGGTTTCCTGCGTTTGCCGGGCCGGGTCAGCTGGCGGCCTCACCAAGCGTGACGTCGAACGTCTGTTCTGAACCGTTGCGCAGCACCGTGATTTTCACTTTGGCGTTGGCGGCCTGTTCGCGGACCGCGGCGGTCAGCTGGTTGGGTTCGCCGATGGCGAGGTCGTTGAACTTGGTGATGACGTCGCCCACCTTGATGCCGGCCTTGCCGGCGGCGGAGTCGGATTCAACGGTGGCGACGTCAGCCCCGACGGAGAAACCGGAGGAGCTGGTGGTGGACCCGCTCGCCGACTTTGCCTTGACGCTGACTCCCAGCTGGCCGTGGGAAGCCTTGCCCGTGTCGATGATCTCCTGCGCCACGCGCTTGGCGTGGTTGATGGGGATACTGAAGCCGACACCGATGTTTCCGCCCGTGGTCGAGGAGGAATCAGAGCCTGCGGACGCAATCGCCACGTTGACACCGATGATCTCGCCGCTGGTGTTCACCAGCGCGCCGCCGGAGTTGCCGGGGTTGATCGCTGCGTCCGTCTGGATGACATTGATGGCGATGGAGCCCTTGTCCGCGGTCTGCTGGCTCTGGCCGCCACCCGGAGGCGCGAACTGGAAGCCCCCGTCTTCGCCCTGGGTGGTGTCGCCCTCTTCAGGGGCCGCCGAGGACGCCACACTGATGGTCCGGTTCAGGGTGGAGACGATGCCGTCCGTGACCGTGCCGGTCAGGCCGAGGGGGGAGCCGATGGCGATGGCGGTGTCGCCCACGTTCAGCTTGCCCGAGTCGCCCAGGGTGGCCGGGGTGAGGCCGGAACCGGCGTCCACCTGGATCACCGCAAGGTCGGACAACGGGTCGGTGCCCACGAGCTTGGCCGTGAGGACCCGGCCATCGCTGGTGCGGACCTCAAGGGTGGCGTTGGCGCTCTGCCCATCGAGGGTGACCACGTGGGTGTTGGTGAGGATGTGGCCCTGGTCGTCCAGGACGATGCCGGAGCCCGTGCCGCCGGCGCTTCCGCTGGCGGCACTGATGGTCACCACGCTGGGTGATGCCTTCACCGCCGCGGCGGTGATGGCATTGACCTTTTCCTGGTTGTTGACGATCACGGTTCCGGGCTGGCTGTTGCTGCTGGCCGTGGAGGTTGAGCCGCCGTTGCCAAAAAGCTCGCTGGAGCCAACAGTGGCAACACCGCCACCCACCAGCCCGGCGGCCAGGATGCTGGCCACCAGGGTGCCGACGCCGAACGCGGCCTTGCGCCGCGGGGCGTCCTTGGGGTTCGGGGCCGTGGCCACTCCCCCAGCGGCCGCGTGCGCGCCGTAGTGGTTGGCTTGGTGCTGCTGGTGCCCGCCGTACTGCGGGTTCGGCTGGTGCTGCTGCTGGCCGTAGAACGGCTGGTGCTGCGGGTACACCGGGCGGGGTGCACCGGGGATCTCCTGGGTCTGGTTCCGGGGGATCTCCTGGGTCTGGTCCTGGCCGGGGGCGCCGCCGTCCTCATGCCGAGCCTCCGCGGGGGTTCCGCCGGACTGCGTGGAGTCCTGCTGCCACGGGTTTCCGCGGTTGCCGCGGGGGTCCTCGGGGGCCGGTCCGGGGGTTTGGTTCTCAGTCATGGGACTTCCTTTCAATCCTCGTCTGCATTAACTATGGACTGCGATGCTGGATCAAGCTCGGATGTTTGCTGTGAGCTTGCTGAAGGTTCCGGCGACGGCGAAGTTCCACCTTGGTTCCCCGTTTCGCTGGTGGCATATTTGCCGTCATGGACGGGCTTCGCGGTGCACCATAGAATCAAGATGAATTGCCACAGCGACCTGCGGCTTCACACGAGCGTGGGGGCGCTGCTGGATTCTGAGACGACTGATTCGTCCCGAATCGGTGTCAGGCGTGCTGAAGGGTTGCACATGCGGTCAAAGATCAAACGTACACTCGCCGTGATCGGCCTTGCCGGTCTGCTGGCGCTTCCGGCCGGGGCGGCCTGGGCTGAGGATCCGGTGACGATTCCCTCGGGAACCAACATCGTGGACAATGCCAAGGTCCTGGGGTCGCGGGAAGGCGACGTCCAGAAAGCCATTCAGGATCTCCTCAAGGACCACAAGTACAACCTGTATGTGGTGACGGTGGATTCTTTCGAGAATCCGACCAACCCCAGCGAGTGGACCCAGGCGGTTGCCACGCAGAAGGGGATGGGCCGGGCCGATGCAATCCTGGCCATCGCTACCGTGGATGGAAAGTTTAATTTCGCCACGAATTCCTCGAGCCCCATCCGGGCCGAACAAGGGAACATCACCCAGAACGCCGTCACGGCCAATCTCGCCGGCGGTAAGAAAGACTATGCCCAGGCTGCCATCGACACGGCTTCAGCGATAGGCAACGCCGCAGGTGGTGGATCCGGGACTGTGTCCTCCGGGAACGGCGCAGGTACCGCTGTACTCGTGGGCGCAGGCGTAGTTGCCGCGGGTGGTGCCGGTACTTTCCTGTACCTGCGCAACCGGCGCAAGAAGACTGCAGGACAGGCTTCGACCGGAAATTACGGTCCGCAGGGCGCCGATCTCGACCCGCTTGCAGGACTCACCGTGGAGGAACTCCGCCGCAAGAGCGGATCCCTGCTGATCGAAGCTGACGACAACATTAAAACCAGCGAGCAGGAGCTCGGGTTCGCACAGGCCCAGTACGGCGACAACGCCGTGGGCAACTTCACCAAGGCCCTGGACGAAGCCAAGGCCCACATGAGCGAGTCCTTCAAGCTCCAGCAGCAGCTCGATGACCACATCCCTGACACTGAGGAGCAGCAGCGCACCTGGCTGGGCGAGATCATCCGGCGCTCAGAAGCCGCGTTGAGCTCCCTCCAGGAACAGAAGGCAGATTTCGATTCGCTGCGCGAGTTCGAAAAGAATGCTCCGCAGGCCGTGGCAGCCGTCAATGCCGGCGCAGCCGAGGCGGATGCGAAGATCGCCAGCGCCGAGCAGTCGCTGACCCTGCTGCGGTCCAAATACGCAGACTCCGCACTGACCCAGGTGTCGGACAACATCCTGCAGGCCAAGGAGCGCCTGGCGTTTGTCCAGAACGCCACCGCTACAGCCGGCCAGAAACTGGCGGAGGGCGAAAGCAGCATGGCGGCGGTAGCCGTCCGTGCGGCCGAGGAAAGCCTGCACCAGACAAATGTCCTGATCGATGCCATTTCGCGGGTCTCCGCCAGCCTGGACGACGCCCACAACGGCCTCGAAGCGGCCGTGGTGGACACCTCACAGGACCTTGCCCAGGCCCGGGCCATCATCCAGTCCGGTGCACACCCTGAGCTGGCCGGGCCGGTGGCGGCTGTCGAAGCTGCACTGGCACAGGTAAAAGCCGAAATTCAGGGCGGAAAAATCGACCCCATTGCAACGCTGCAGCGGGTTGAGACGGCCCACCAGTCCCTTGACCAATCACTGACGGGCATCCGGGACCAGCAGGACCAGGCCCGGCGCGCGCAGGCCTCCCTGCAGCAAAGCATCATGTCGGCGCAGGCCCAGATCAGTGCTACGTCCGACTACATCACGGCGCGGCGCGGCGGCGTTGGAACCGAAGCCCGGACCCGGTTGGCCGAATCGCAGCGCAACCTGGATTACGCGCTCTCCATCTCACGGACCGACCCGGTCACGGCATTGACATACGCCCAGCAGGCGCACGCCCTCGCAGCGCAGGCAGCCCAGCTGGCACAGTCGGACGTCAACCAGTTCGACGGCTACGCCAACCAGGGCTACGGCCGTGGCGGTATGTTCGGTGGCGGCGGCGGGGGTGGCGGCCTGGGCGGCGCCATCCTGGGCGGGATCCTGATCAACTCCATCCTCAACGGCGGCGGCGGTGGCGGCGGTTGGGGCGGCGGCCACAGCGACGGCGGTGGCGGCGGCTTCGGCGGCGGAGACTTTGGCGGCGGCGGCGGAGATTTCGGCGGCGGCGACTCGGGTAGCTTCTAGATTCCCATTCACCCCAACAGAGGTGCCGGCCGGAACGACCCGGCCGGCGCACGGCAGTACACCACTGGCCACGACCCCAGTGGCCATCACAGAGCAGGACGAAAGGTATCACCATGGTTAAGCAGTCCATTTTCGGCCGTATCGCGCAGCTGGCAAAGGCAAACGTCAACTCCTTGCTGGACAACGCTGAGGATCCGCAGAAAATGCTGGACCAGATGGTCCGGGACTACACCAACAACATTGCCGAGGCTGAGTCCGCCGTAGCGCAGACCATCGGCAACCTTCGCATGCTCGAGGACGACTACAACGAAGACGTCAAGAACGCCCGCGACTGGGGCAACAAGGCCCTGGCCGCGTCGCGGAAGGCCGACGAGTACCGCTCCGGCGGGAATCCAGCCGACGCCGAGAAGTTCGACAACCTGGCAAAGGTTGCCCTCCAGCGGCAGATGGCGGCCGAAAGTGAAGCGAAGGGCGCCGAGCCCAGCATCTCGTCCCAGCAGGAAGTCGTGGCCAAGCTCAAGACAGGCCTGGACCAGATGAAGGGCAAGCTGAACGAGCTCACCAGCAAGCGCAACGAGCTGGTGGCACGGTCCAAGACCGCCGCGGCACAGTCCCAGGTCCACGACGCGATCAAGAGCATCGACTTCATGGACCCCACCAGCGAGGTTGGCCGGTTCGAGGAAAAGATCCGCCGCGAAGAAGCCAAGGTCCGTGGCCAGCAGGAGCTGACGGAATCCAGCCTGGACGCCCAGTTCAACCAGCTTGAGGACCTCGGCGAGCAGGTTGAAATCGAAGCCCGCCTGGCTGCCCTTAAGTCCGGCGGCGCCAAGCCCGCCATCGGCGCTGCCGGTTCCGCTCACTCCGCCAACACTGTCGACGAAGCAGACTTCGACAAGCTGTAGGCCCTGC
Source organism: Arthrobacter sp. Leaf141 (assembly GCF_001424565.1). GTDB lineage: Bacteria > Actinomycetota > Actinomycetes > Actinomycetales > Micrococcaceae > Arthrobacter. The sequence continues at coordinate 652,713 of NZ_LMOL01000005.1, read as the reverse complement.
ACCGACCATCCTGAACCAAACCGGAGAGGCCGGGGCTGTCAGCCCCGGCCTCAGCCGCGTCCGGCTTGTGTAGCGTGGTGGGATGGCTGCAACTGAAAAGACCTCCCTCGTCTGGCTGCGTGATGACCTCCGCCTGGACGACAACCCCGCGCTGACCGAAGCCGCCAGGCTGGGCCTGCCCCTGACAGTGGTCTACGTCCTGGACGAGGAATCGGAAGGAATCCGGCCGCTGGGCGGCGCAGCACGCTGGTGGCTGCACCACTCGCTGGCCGCCCTGGCCACGCACCTTGAGGAGAAGGGCTCACGGTTGGTGCTGCGCCGCGGCCCCGCCGGCGACATCATCCGGACGCTGGCCAGCCAGACCGGGGCAGGTCATCTCTTCTGGAACCGCCGCTACGGCCTGCCGGAACGTACCATTGACGCCGAGCTGAAGTCCTGGGCCGAGGAGGCAGGCATCGAAGCCACCAGCTTCCAGGCGAACCTCCTCTTCGAGCCCTGGACGGTCCGGACCGGAGCGGGTGGCCCCTACAGGGTCTACACACCATTCTGGCGGGCGTGCCTCGCCGCCCACGACGTACGGGACCCCCTGGACCCACCCGCTGAACTGCCCGCTTCGGCGGCGTCCGGGCGGGGGGTGCCGGCGAGCGACGCGCTGGGCAGCTGGAACCTGCTCCCCCACGCCCCTGACTGGAGCGGCGGGCTTGCAGCCACCTGGACGCCTGGCGAGGACGGCGCCGCACAACGGCTCACCGACTTCCTGTCCGGCCCGGCCGATGATTACGGTACCGGCCGGAACATCCCGGGGACCGAAGGGACCAGCCGGTTGTCGCCGCATCTCCGCTTCGGCGAGGTCAGCCCGTTCCGCGTCTGGCGCGAGATCCGGCGCCGGTTCCCGCACCGGATACCGGCCGACGTCGGGATCTTCCGTTCCGAACTCGGCTGGCGGGAGTTCTGCTGGCACCTGCTCTACACCAACCCGGAGCTGGCCACCCGCAACTACCGCCCGGAGTTCGACAGGTTTGAGTGGGAGTCGCTGGGCAAAAAGGAGCTCGCCGCCTGGCAGCAGGGGCACACCGGCTACCCCTTTGTGGACGCCGGGATGCGGCAGCTGTGGCAGACCGGCTGGATGCATAACCGGGTCAGGATGGCCGCTGCCTCGTTCCTGGTCAAGAACCTGCTGGCCGACTGGCGGATTGGTGAGCAGTGGTTCTGGGACACCCTGGTGGACGCCGACGCGGCCAGCAACCCGGCGAACTGGCAGTGGGTGGCCGGTTCCGGAGCGGATGCATCACCGTACTACCGGATTTTCAACCCCGTCACGCAGAGCAAGAAGTTCGACGCCGCCGGAAACTACCTGCGCGAGTTCATCCCTGAACTTGCCGGGGTGGAAGGCAAAGCAGTCCATGAGCCGTGGACCGCCGACGCTCCCGGCTACCCGGCACCCCTGGTGGAACTGCCGGAGTCCCGGGAACGGGCGCTGGCGGCCTTCCAGAAGCTCAAGGACGCCTGAGCCGCGGGCAGGTGGGCGGGCCTGATTCAGGCCCGCAGGACCTCAGCGGCTGACTTTGCCCATAAGGGACGCGATGGGCCGCAGGAACAGCGGGCGGGCCAGGAACCACGCAGCCACCATTACCGCGACGGACACCAGGAACAGCCAGAACCCAAGCCATCCCTCGCCGTCGCTTACGGCATACATATGGTTCAGGTTCCGCAATGCACCGGTGGCCAGGACCAGGAACACGTGGACCACGATGAACGCGACAAAGTAGATCATGACGGGGAAGTGCACGGCCCGGGCCCACTCGATGGGGAACGCCTTGTTCAGCGCGGGAGCCTTACGGGGCCAGGCCGAAGACATCCGCAGGCCCGTGATGAACGCCAGCGGCGCGGCAATGAACACTGTGGTGAAGTAAGCCAGCAGCTGCAGGGCGTTGTAGTTGATCCAGCCGTTTTCCGTGGGCCAGTTCAGTGCGGCGTACTGCAGCGCGGCGGACAGCGCGTTGGGGAAAACGTCCCAGCTGGTGGGCACGATCCGCATCCACTGTCCGGTGGCGAAGAGCAGGACGGCGAAGACCACACCGTTGAGGATCCACAGGGCGTCGAGCGTCAGGTGGAACCACAACTCCAGGGTGATCTTGGTGGGCGCATTCCGCGTCTTGATCAGACCCTTGTTGTTCCTGGTCCAGTGGCCGCTGGGCCGGGTGGTGGTGCGCACCTGCCAGCCGGTGCGGATGATCAGCAGCAGGAAAAAGCCGTTGAGGAAATGCTGCCACGCCAGCCACGCCGGAAAACCTTCCGGCGCAGCGGCCGGAAGTTCGGAATGGCCGGGATAGTCCGCCACGAAGGATGCGACCGCAGGCAGCCCGATGAGCCACCGTGCTGCCAGTACCAGCAGCACCAGTACCACAAGCGCCGCGGGGACGCCCCAATAGATCCTGGACCGCTTTCCTGCGGCGGTGCCTGGCTTCTTCGTGGGTGTGGACATCGAGCAACATTCCTTTCGAGAATGACCGGCCGGATTTCCACCGCGTGGAAGGCCCTGCGAATGAGAATACTAGGAAGTGCCGGTCATCACGGAAAAAGAAGACCCCGGCCGGCTGGTCAGCCGATCGGGGTCTTCTTCATATG
>NZ_LMOL01000005.1:649876-650048 GCF_001424565.1 Arthrobacter sp. Leaf141 | reverse complement strand
TTGAACCTGTGACCTCTGGGTTATGAGCCCAGCGAGCTACCGAACTGCTCCACCCCGCGTCGCTTGATCAACACTACCCTACTTTTCCGACCCTCCGGACCACTGTCCCGCCAGGCTGCACCTGGTTGTTAAACAGGAAAGTCCGGACACTATGTGTCCGGACTTTCCGTCA
>NZ_LMOL01000005.1:601457-649842 GCF_001424565.1 Arthrobacter sp. Leaf141 | reverse complement strand
TTGAACCTGTGACCTCTGGGTTATGAGCCCAGCGAGCTACCGAACTGCTCCACCCCGCGTCGCAAGATCTACTTTACCGGGAGGTGAACGTGGGGCCAAATCGGGAGGGCGTGATGTGCGTCTCGCAGCGGCGGCGCCCGCCCCATAGAGGAGCGGACGCCGCCATTGCAATGCCTTTACTGCCTAATTTCCGGCGGACGCCGAGGGCGAAGCGGACGGCGAGGCCGAGGGTTCAGCCGAGGCATCCGGAGCCGGCGTGGCCTCCGGTGCTGCACTGGCCGGCACCTTGGCCTCGGCGTCGAGGGCTTTCTGCAGTGCTGCAGAGATGCGCTTCTGCGCCTCGCCGTAGGCTGCGAAGTCTCCCGCTGCCAGTGCGGCCTGACCGGCCTGGATGGCGGAGTTGGCCTCGTCCAGGGCCGCCTTGAGCTCGGCCTTGGCGTCGGCGTTCCCCGGTGTGGTCGGCGCTGCCGGGTCCACGGGCGTCTGGCCGTTGTTGTCCGAGTCGCCGGCCGCAGCACCGGAGTCGCCACCGAAGAGCTGCTTCAGCGCCTCATCCAGGGTGGGCGCGAAGCCCACCTTGTCACCGAACGCCACCAGCACGCGCTGCAGTGTGGGGTACGACGTCTCACCAGTGGATTTCAGGTAGACGGGCTGGACGTACAGGATGCCGCCGCCCACCGGAAGGGTGAGCAGGTTGCCGTTGAGGACTTCCGAAGCACCCTGGCGCAGCAGGTTCAACGCCTGGGAGACCGTGGGATCCGAGTTGAACTTGTTCTGGGCCTGTCCAGGGCCGGGGACCTGGGTCTCCGGCGGGATCTGGAGCAGCCGCAGCTGGCCGTAGCTGTCAGCCTTCACACCAGCCTCGTTCCCAGCGTCGGAATCCGCCGCAAGGAAGCCGTACAGCACGTTGCGGGCATTGCCGTTGACGATCTGCGGTATGAACGAGGACGTCAGCTGGAACGCGGGTTCCTTCTGGTCAGGCATCTGCAGTGACATGTAGAACGGCGGCTGCTTGACGCCGCTGGTCGAATCCACTGTGGGGTCCGCCGGTACGCTCCAGACGTCCTTGGTCTGGTAGAAGGTGGACGGGTCCGTCACGTGGTACTCGCCCAGGAGCTGGCGCTGGACCTTGAACAGGTCCTCCGGGTAGCGGACGTGGCTCATAACATCGCCCGACATTTCGGAGAACGGCTTGAGCGAGGTGGGGAACACTTTCTGCCAGGCCTTCAGCAGCGGGTCCTGGTCATCCCAGGCGTAGAGCGTGACGGAGCCGTCGTAGGCGTCAACAGTGGCCTTGACCGAGTTCCGGATGTAGTTCACCGAGCTGTTGGGCAGGGCCACGGCGCGTCCGGACGTGGTCTGGGTGTCAGTGGTGGCATCGGAAAGCTGCTCCTGCTGCGAGTACGGGTAGTACTGGCTGGTGGTGTAGCCATCCACGATCCATTTGACCCTGCCGTCCACCACTGCCGGGTAGGCGTTGCCGTCGACGGTCAGGTACGGGGCGACCTTCTCCACGCGTTCGCGGGGGTTCCGGTCGTAAAGGACCTGTGATTCCTCGTTCACGCCGTCGGAGAGGAGCAGGTCGGAGGACTGGAACTTGATGGAGTACAGGATCTTGTTGAAGAAGCTGCCCACGTTGGGACCGCCGTTGCCTTCGAACGTGTACTGCGCATCGCCTTCGCCTTCGCGGCCTGAGGGCCGGTCCTGCTCACGCGCCGGCGCTCCGTCCGGGGCACCCACGATCGAGTAGTCCGGCGAGGACTCGCCGAAGTAGATGCGCGGCTCGTAGGTGGAGTCATCGCCCAGCACACCTGTGGAGGGGATTCCGGACTGCAGGAACTCGGGCTTGCCATCCACCGTGAACTTGTTGCCCTTGGCAGCAACCACGCCGTAGCCGTGCGTGTACACAACGTGCTGGTTGAGCCAGCCCTGCTGATTGTTGGCGACGTTCGACGGGTTCAGTTCACGCACCGCGATCACGGTGTCCTGGATCTTGCCGTCAACCTCATACCGGTCAACGTTCAGCGCCTCGGGGAACTGGTAGTACGGGCGGTACTGCTCCAGCTGTGAGAACGCGTCCGAAATCAGGTTCGGGTCCAGCAACCGGATGTTCGCCGTGGTCTGGGCGTCCGGGGCGAGGGCACCGGTGCTCGCCGTGTTCGTGGCGTCATACCGGTCCACCTGGATCGCATCCAGGCCGTAGGCGGCCCGGGTGTTGTCGATGTTCCGCTGGATGTACGGCTTTTCCAGGGTCTCCTCAGACGGACGGACCTGGAACTGCTGGATGACCCACGGGTAGACGCCGCCGGCCAGGATGGATGTGATGACCAGCATGGCCGTGCCGATCACCGGCAGCCGCCAGCGGCCGATCACAGCGGACACCACAAAGAGGATGGCAACCAGGACGGCCGCGACGGCGAGGATCGCCTTGGTGGGAATGACGGCGTTGACGTCGGTGTACAACGCACCGGCCCAGCGTCCGCCGTTGCTCTGCACGGCGGAGAACCGGTCCAGGAAGAAGTTGACGCCCAGGAGGACCAGGAAGGCGGCACCGGTGACGGCGATGTGGATCTGGGCTGCGCGGCTGGTGAACACACCGCGTTCCATCAGGCGGATGCTGCCGTACAAGTAGTGGGTCAGGATGCCCGCAATGCCGGCGATGACCACAACGCTGATCAGGAAGCCCACCACGAAGCCCAGGAACGGCAGGACCATCAGGTAGAAGCTGATGTCCATGTTGAATTGGGGATCAGTCTTGCCGAACGGCTCCTGGTTGAAAAACAGCAGGACTTTCTGCCACTGGCTGGCTGCGGCGCTGCCGGCAAACAGGGCAAAGAGGACAGGCAGGCCGATCATGACGACGCGCCGGACGGGTTCCAGCTGGGCCTGGTACCTGTTGAGGTTGTCCCTGACTTCGGAGTCCGGGGCGTACACCGGCCGGGACCGGTAGGCGATGCGGATGGCGAAGAAAACACCGGCGAACATCAGCGCAAAGCCGGCCAGGAAGATGCCGATCCGTGACAGGTTCTCGGTGAGGAAGACTTCCAAGAACCCCAGTTGGCGGTACCAAAGGACGTCAGTCCAGACATTGGCAAAGAAAATGAAGCCCACAACCACCAGGGCAACAACGATCAGGGTGGGCGTCAGTGCGCCGCGTCTTGAAGGGGGTCTACCGGTGGGCATGGAGCTGGCAGGACGGGACAAACTGGTACCTCATAGCTGGTCGTCAGATTTACGAGCGTGCGTGCGAGTGACGTCAGGTCCCGGCCAAACCGCTGGATCAGTCCGTCATAATTGCCACGAGTGGCGGTATTGCTTAGTTCCTGTCGAGGACAGATGCGCCCAGTCTAGTTGTTTGTGCACGCTGGCAAGCCGGACGTGTCCTGGCCGCTGCCGGCCAGTTCGACGGCGGCACGCGCACCGGCGAGATTCTCCACCCGGACCACCTGCAGGCCGTCGGGGATGTGCCCCACCACTTCGTCGCAATTGCCTGCGGGCGCGAGGAATACAGTGGCTCCGGCGGCCCGTGCGCCGATGAGTTTCTGTCCGATGCCGCCGATGGGTCCCACGGCACCGTCCGGTGAGATGGTTCCAGTTCCGGCCACGTGCTTGCCGCCGGTGAGGTCACCGGGCGTCACGGTATCGATGATTCCCAAGGCAAACATCATTCCGGCACTGGGGCCGCCCACTTTGTCCAGGGAGATCTGGACGTCGAAGGGAAAGGTGAAGAGTGCCTTGAGCACCACACCCAGGACGAACCTGCCCTCGCCGTTGTCCTTGGGAGTGATGGTCTGGGTGACCTGCTGCCCGTCGCGTTCCACCACTACGTCCACGGGGGCACCCTTGCCTGCCGCGAGGTCCTCCTGGATGACGGCGAGGGACGTGATGTCCTTGCCGTTGATGGAGACAAGGACATCAGAGGGCTGGATCTTGCCTTCCGCGGCGGCCCCTGTGGAGAGGTCTACGGCCTGGAGCTGCTGGCCGTAGGGGATGCCCAGTTCGGTCAGCGCTGAGGCGATGGCGTTTTCCTGCGAGGTGGTCATTGCCACAGTGCTTTGTTCCTGGGCTTCCTCCTTGGAGGTACCCGTTGGGTACAGCAGTTCCTGCGGGTAGACGGCCTTGGAGCGGTCCAGCCAGGCGGAAAAGGCACCCAGGATGCTGACCGGCCCGTTGGGGCCGCCGTCCACGTAAACGGTGGTCAGGTCCAGGTTTCCGGCCGCCGGGAATGTTTCCCTGCCGGTCACACTGATGACGGGGTGGCCCTGGCTCTGTCCCAGGGTGTTGTAGGTGGGGCCGGGTGATTCCACTACGTAGGGAACGGGAATGGTGGCGACGGCGATCCCCAGTCCCAGCGCGGACACACCGGCGAGCATCATGGCCGAGACCTTACGGTCCCGGGGCGAAGGCCCGGTAGGGGCATCCGGCGGGAAGCCTTCGGCAGGCCAGCCGCCGGCTGCCTCAGGCGTGGCGGGCGGCGGGGTCAGCCCGGAGGCATGGTCCTCTGGCGGGAGTCCGCCACGGGTCGTAGTCACCGGACCAACATTACGCGGTGCTGGCCGTTGACAGCTCTTTGCCTACAGCGAACGGCGCCGCGGGGCGGCAGACAGCCGTGCACCACCGGGGTACCGTGAAGGTTGATCAACAGTCACACCGACGATCGGCGGGATCATGACCTCCAATCCACTCAACTCCTCCAACGGCGACGAGACGCCGAAGGATCCGTTGACCGAAATGCTGCAGAACCTGATGGGCGGCAAGGGGATGGAAAACTTCGACCCCGCCGAGCTGGCCAAAGCTGCCGGCCTGCCGGACGACCCCAACCTCCTGGCCCAGATGTTCTCCCAGGTCCAGGCCATGATGAGTGCACCGTCCGAGGGACCCGTCAACTGGCAGCTGGCCCACGAAAACGCCCGACGCGTGGCCGCCACCGGCGCAGACCCGTCCGTCACCTCCCAGCAGTCGAAGGAAGTGGACGAGGCACTGCGCCTGGCCGAGCTCTGGCTGGACCCGGTCACCGACCTTCCTGCCACGGGCCTGATTGGCCGTGCGTGGTCCCGTGCGGAGTGGGTGGAGGCCACCCTGGGAACGTGGAAACGGCTCACCGAACCGGTGGCGAACAGCATTGCCAACGCGCTGTCCGCAGCCATGACCGAGCAGATGCCCGAAGAGATGAAGTCCATGATGGGCGGAGCGTCCTCCATGCTGCAAAACATGGGCGGAGCGATCTTCGGCATGCAGCTGGGGCAGGCCATCGGCGCCCTGTCGGCGGACGTGGTCAGTTCCACCGACATCGGCGTGCCGCTGGCCGACCTGGAGATGGCCCTGCTGCCGGCGAATGTGGCGGCTTTCGGCGAGGGCCTTTCCCTGCCGGCCAACGATATCCGGCTGTTCCTGGCCGTCCGGGAAGCTGCGCACGCACGACTCTTCGTCCAGGTGCCGTGGCTGCGGGGCCATCTGCTCAGCGCCATCGAGGCGTACGCCAGGGGCATCCACATCGACACGTCCCGCATCGAGGAACTGGCACGGGACCTGGATCCGAGCAATCCCGAAGGCATCCAGGAAGCCCTGTCCCAGGGCGTGTTTATGCCGCAGCGCACTCCCGCCCAGGACCAGGCCCTGGAAAAACTCGAAACGGCCCTGGCCCTGGTGGAAGGGTGGGTGGACGAGCTCACCGCGGCCGCCACGGAAAAGGTCCTGCCCTCGGCGGGTGCTCTCCGCGAAACGGTCCGCAGGCGCCGCGCCACCGGCGGACCCGCCGAGCATGCCTTCGCCTCGCTGGTGGGTCTTGAACTGCGCCCGCGCCGCCTGCGTGACGCCGCCACCCTGTGGGCCAGCCTCAAGGACGAACGCGGCATCGAAGGCCGGGACGCCATCTGGCACCACCCTGACCTGCTGCCCACGTCAGAGGACCTGGATGATCCTCAAGGCTTCAGCGCCCGCCGGAAACTCGCGGAAGCCAGCGACAGCGAAGTGGACGACGCGCTGCAGAAGCTGTTGAGCGGTGGCTTCGATGACGCCCCGGAGAAAACCGACGACGACGACAGCGGGGAGCCCCAGCCGAAAGGGTAACCGCCGCGAAGGCCCGGCACGCCAGTGCCGGGCCTTCGGCGTCCGTCGCGTCATTCAGGCGTTGCGGTGGAAAAATCAGTCGGCGTCAGCCGGCCACCCGTGCGGTTCCGCGCCGGCCTCGGATCCGCTCTCCGGCAGGCCCCGGCCGGTGGCAAACGAGACGCCTTCGAGGAACGCCTTGGCCCGTTGTGTCTCCGGGTATGCCGTGAGCAGTTGCCAGAAAGCGGCATTGTGGCTGGCCACCAGGAGGTGGGCCAGTTCATGCAGCAGGACGTAGTCGATAACCCACTGCGGCATGGGCCGGAGCTTGTCCGACAGGCGGATGGAGCCCTGGGCAGGCGTCGCCGAACCCCAGCGTGAGTTCTGGTTGCTGACCCAGCGCACCGACGTCGGTACTGCGCGGCCGCCGAGGTACTGCCCGGAGAGCTGCGCCGCGTGGGCCGCGAGGGCTGCGTCGGAAGCGGGACGTTTCCTGCCGGCGGCCGTCCGCCGCTCCCCCTGGCGCTGCAGCTTGGCCAGCATCCGGTGGGCCCACTCCGCTTCCTGGGCCTTGGTGAAGCGGGCCGGGATGGCCACTACCGCCGTGCCGTTCTCCCAGAACGCCGCCACGGTGCGGGTGCGCCGTGCTGACCGCCGGATCTCCACGGGGGCACCATCAGCGGTGGTCAACGGGGCTGCCGCCCGCCGGCCAAGGACCGGCGCCGCAACGACTGCCGGCTCTGTCACAGTTCGGTACTTTCGATGAGGACCCGCAGGACGTCCTCGCCGTAGCGTTCCAGCTTGGTGGGCCCCACTCCGGCGAGTTCCGCGAGTTCCTCCAACGATTCAGGCTGGGCCTCGGCGATGGCCGTGAGCGTTGCATCCGTGAAGACAACAAACGCCGGGACGTCCGCCGACTGCGCCACGTCGCGGCGCCAATTCCGCAAGGCGTCGAAGGTCTGTTCCTCGTAGGTGGGCGGGCACGAATTGCAGCGCCCCACTTTCCGTTCCGCGCCGGTGCCCAGCATGGTGCCGCAAACCCGGCACATGGCCGGGGCCGCGGCCTTCCGGCGTGGCGCCGGGCCTTTGCCCCGCAGGCTGGAGGTGGCCACCGAGTTGGGCCGGAGACCATCCATAAACCGCGACGGTTTGCGGTTGGCGCGCCCGCCCGGTGTCCTGGCCGTTGACCAGGACAGGGACAGGTGCTCACGGGCCCGCGTGATGCCCACGTAGAGGAGGCGCCGTTCCTCGTCCACTGCTTCGGGTGAATCTGCGAACGAGATGGGCATCAGGCCTTCACTGAGCCCCACCAGGAAGACGGCGTCCCATTCCAAACCCTTGGCGGCGTGCAGGGAGGCCAGGGTAACGCCCTGCACGGTGGGCGCGTGCTGGGCAAGTGAACGTTCCTGCAGTTCGTTGACGAAATCAGCGAGGCTGAACTCCGGCCCGCGGACCTCGCGCAGCTCATCGGCCAGCGCCACCAGCGCTGCCAGGGATTCCCAGCGTTCCCGCAGGGCGCCGCCGCTGTGGGGAGCTGATTCGGTGTAGCCGAGGGAGGCCACGATATCGCGGACCACCTGGCCCAGCGTGCCCGCCGAGTCATCCTCGGCCACGGCCCGCGTGGCTGCCCGCAGCTGCAGGATGGCGTCCCGGACTTCCTTGCGCGCGAAAAACCGTTCGCCGCCGCGCAGCTGGTAGCCGATTCCGGCCGCTGCCAGCGCCTGCTCGTAGGCTTCGGACTGTCCGTTGGTTCGGAAAAGGACAGCCACCTGGCTGGCCTGGGTGCCGTCGTCGAGCAGTGCCTTGATCTTCCGGGCCACGGTGGCGGCCTCGGCTTCGTCGTCCGAGCACTCGGTGAACTCGGGGACCGGGCCCGCAGGCCGCTGCGCCACAAGCTGCAGCGGCGACGCCCAGGCGGCGTCAGCGACCGGACCGCCGCTGCGCCGTCCGGCCAGGAGGTCGTTGGCGAGCTTCACCACCTGCGGGGTGGAACGGTAGTCGCGGATGAGCTTGACCACTTTGGCTTCCGGATAGCGCGCTTTGAAATCGAGCAGGTGCTTCGGCGATGCGCCGGTGAAGGAGTAGATGGTCTGGCTGGCGTCACCCACCACACAAAGCTCGTCCCGGCCGCCCAGCCACAGCTCCAGGAGCCGCTGCTGGAGCGGGGAAACGTCCTGGTATTCGTCCACCACAAAGTGCCGGTACTGCTCACGGACGGTGGCGGCGACCTTTTCGTCCTCCTGCAGGATGCCCACCGTGATGAGCAGGACATCCTCGAAGTCGATGACGTTCCGGTCCGTTTTCACGTCCTCGTAGGACTGGAAAACACGGGCGACGGCGGTCAGGTCGAAGCCACCCGGCGCGCCACGGTCCTGGGCGTTCTCCAGGTAGTTCGCCGGGGTGAGCATTGACACTTTTGCCCATTCGATTTCCGAGGCAAGGTCGCGGATGGAGGCCCTGTCAGTACTCAGCCGAAGGCGCCGTGCAGCCTCCGCGAGCATCTGGGCTTTATGGTCCAGGAGGTTGGGCAAGGTGCCACCCACGGCCTGGGGCCAGAAGAACTGGAGCTGGCGCAACGCGGCTGCGTGGAAGGTGCGGGCCTGGACATTGCCGGCGCCGAGGTCCCGCAGCCGGCTGCGCATTTCCGCGGCAGCCCTCGCGGTGAAGGTGACGGCCAGAAGCCGCTGCGGCGAGTAGACGCCTGAGTGCACGCCGTAGGCGATGCGGTGGGTGATGGCGCGGGTCTTTCCGGTTCCGGCGCCGGCCAGCACGCACAGCGGACCGTTGAGGGTGCTGGCCACCTCACGCTGTTCGGCGTCCAGGCCGCCAAGGATGCGGTCCTCGAGGGAGGCTGTGCCGTCAAAATTCTCTGTAGTCACTTCTGCTGTTCTTAGTCTCGACTGCCGGATGAATCCGGTGGATGGTTGGCCTCAGGAACCGGTGAGGTCCTGGATGCGTCCGCCGTACCAGTGTTCGATCAGGGACCTAGCGATGGAAAGCCTGCTGGAGATGGTGATCTCACCAGCGAGCACGGCTGCCTGGAGTTCTTCTCGGCTGAACCAGCGCGCCCTGGTGACCTCAACGCCGTCGGGCGTTGCCTCGGTGTCTTCAGTGATGGCGGTGAATCCAAGCATAAGGGAGGCAGGAAACGGCCACGACTGCGACCCGAGGTACTGGCAGGCTGCCACCCGGACGCCGACTTCCTCGTGAATCTCGCGGACCACTGCCTGCTCGAGGGACTCGCCGGGCTCCACAAAGCCGGCCAGGGTGGAGTAGTTTTTGGCTTCCGCAGGACCCCCGCCGCCCAGCAGCACCCGGCCGTCCGGGCCAACCACCGTCACGATGATGGCGGGGTCCGTCCGCGGATAGTGTTCGGATTGGTCCGAAGGGCACCGCCGGACCCAGCCGCCTGCTTCGACCTCTGTGGGCGTGCCGCACCGCGGGCAGTGCGTGTGCAGGGCGTGCCAGTTGGTAATGGCGCTGGCTTCGACAAACAAGGCTGTGTGCAGGCTGCTCAGGCCCGCTGCGACGTCACGGAAACCGGCCCAGGCGGCGTCCTCGGGGATCCCGGCCGTGCCGGGCGCTGCAGGTTCGGACAGGACAAAGAGCAGCAGTTCGGTGCCTTCGGCAAGTTCCCCGCCCGGAAGGGCCGCGCCCAGGTAAACCACCAGTTCCGGGCCCTGGCCGGCAGCTGTGAGGGCTTCGTGGAGCTCCCTGGCCCCGGCCATGAACAGGCCGACGCCGTGGATCAGGCCCTGCCGCCGGGACAGGACAACAGCCATCGTCCCGGAGCCTGCCAGCAGGTCCGCCACCATGCCGGGCCTGACCCGTCCCACCGAGCCACGGTCCACCAGGGCAGGCCGGACCGGGAGGAGGGCGTCCGTCAGGTGGTTGGCCGGCAGCTGCGCCGGCACCTTCCGGTGGAGCGGCATTACAGACTCAGCGTGGCTCATAGGTCCACCGTACTGACTGGGACTGACAATTGACATTTCCAAGGGCCCGGCTGTGGACCAGCGGACCGCACTATTTCCACATATCTCAAGACTCGCCGCCGCCGGATGGGCCCGCGGGCGGGCGGGCAATCTACCGTTGAACGGTGAGAAGAAAACCGATTGAACTGGCCGCCATTGCAACCGCGGCAGTCCCCGGGCTGACCCCCACGGCCGTCAGCGCAGCCCCGGACGATCCCGCGGACTTCGACTCGGCCCTCCTCCTGGATTCCGAGGGCAAGCGCTGGCGGGTCCGGTCACCCCGGCATGCCGAAGCAAGCGCCCGGCTGGAAACCGAGTTCCTGGTGCTGCGCGCCTTCGCCCCCGGCATCCGCGCCGAGCTGCCATTCCTGATGCCCACGGTGGCCGGCAGCGTCAGGCTTGGCACGCTCACCACGTTTGTCTACTCACATCTGGCGGGCAACAACCGCAGCATTGAAGACCTCACCGCCGGGCCGGACAGCCTGGCCCGGGAAGTTGGTGCCGCCCTCGCGGCCATCCACGACCTGCCCCGCGCGCTGGTCAGCAACGCCGACCTGCCCAGTTACACCCCCAACGAGTTCCGCCAGCGCCGGCTCAACGAGCTGGACCAGGCCGCCACCACGGGCAAGATCCCGTCGGCATTGCTCCGCCGCTGGGAACACGCCATGGAGGACGTGTCCCTGTGGCGTTTCAACCCCTGCGTGGTCCATGGTGACCTGCACGAGGACAACCTGCTGGTGGAGGGTCCCCGCGTCACCGCCGTCACCGGTTGGACCGACCTCCGGATCGGCGACCCTGCCGACGACTTTGCCTGGCTGGTGGCCTCCAACGAACAGGACTTCGTGGCCGCGGTCCTGGCCGGCTACACAGCCGGACGGCGGGACACCCCTGACCAGCACCTGCTCCGCCGGGCGGCCCTTTCCGCCGAGTTCGCCCTGGCCCAGTACCTGGTCAAGGGCATCGCCGCGGGCGACACCGCCATGGTGGCCGAGGCCGAATCCATGCTCGAGACCCTGGCCAGCGATATCGCCGAATACGGCGGGCAGCCCATCAGCGTGGAGCCGCAGCCCGCCTCCGGCAGCGCCGCCCAGGACGCCGGGGCTTCGCCGGCCGGACCTGGGGAGCCGGCCGTCCACGTCGCTGGAAATGCCGTGGCAACGGACGACGGCGGCCATGCCGCGGCCGGGAAAGCCGTGACCGTGACACCGGTACCGGTAGCCGTGCAGCCGGCCGTCCACGTGGCGCCGATCCCGGTGGCTCCGGTTCCTGTGACTCCAGTCGAAGCGGCCCCGGTCGAGGCGGCCCCGGTTCGCGCGGACTCCGCGGCGCCCGCAGCGGATACCTCACCCGGCGAAACCGGGGAGGATACCTCCACCGCCGCCATCTCGATCGTTGAGGCCAAGCAGGCTGAACCGGAACCCTCCGGGCAGGGCCCGGCCAAGTCCGGCAGCTGAGCGGGCCCCGGGCGCACCCCTGATTAGGCCAGGGCGGCCTGGACCAGTTCCTCGAGTTCCCTTGCCGTTGCCAGGTCATGGGGCCGCACCACGTTGTTGTCAGCCACGTAGAAGAAGGCCGCGCGCACGTCATCCAGCGGGACACCCTTCAATCGGGCCCAGGCCAGCCGGTAGACGGCCAGCTGCACGGCCCTGGTCCGCAGGTGGGCACCTGATGGACGCCTGCCGGTTTTCCAGTCCACCAGGTCCCAGCGCCCGTCAGCGTCCTGGAAGACGGCATCAATCCGGCCACGGACCACCACGTCCCCTACCCGGGTCTCCACCGGCACCTCCACAAATGCCGGCGACCTTTCCGCCCAAGGAGAAGCCTTGAACGTGGCCACCATGGCGTCGAGATCGTAGGCGGCGTCGATGTGGTCGTCCGCGCCGGGGGCCTCCCCCAGGTCCAGCATCCCGGTGGTGCCGAAGTAGTCCTCCACCCAGGCGTGGAACGCCGTGCCCTTGCGGGCCGACATGCCCGGTTCGCGGGGCACAGGGCGGCGGAGCCGGGACAGGACTGCCGATGGGTCCTCGCCGAGGTCCACCAGCGTTGACGCCGAGATGTGGCTGGGCAGGTGCACGTCCTGGCCATGGGAACGGCGGGACCGCCGCTCCAGCAGCAGCGCCGCTTCACGGGCCCACCCAGCGGCCGGCCCGGCGGGCAGGCTGGCCGGAGTCGGTTTTCCGGCGTCGGCTGGGCTGTGCAGCTCCTCCCCCGCGGCCACGGCCGGCAGGGCAGCGACCACCCGCGCGGCGGCGGCCTCCATCATTGCCCGGCGGCCCCTTGACAGCCGGAGCCGCCCTCCGGTCCGCGGATCCACTGGCCCTTCCAGGGGGTCGTATGGCCAGGTGGCGATTTCGGTTTCCAGGGTCAGTGGACTGGCCTCCGGGAGGGACTCCTCATCGAGGGACAGCGGGTGGACGGTGGCCTGCGCCTGGTGTCCGGCACCCGCCGGTACCTGCGCCAACGGTTCCAGCTCGGCCAGGAATGGGGACATGGCTGCCTGGCCGGCCCGGGATCCCACCCATGCAGCGCTGGATACCCACAGGACGTGCTTGGCCCGGGTGTACGCAACGTAAGCCAGCCGGCGCTCCTCCGAGTCGCCGTGCGCCTGGACGTTGGCTTTGTAGTCCTTCTCGGCGTCCAGCCACCCTTTTTGGTCCGGCTGGTCCAGGTCCCACTGCGGCAGGTCGGCGCGGTCCCCCCGCAACGGCCATGGCAGCGCTGCCGCCCCGCTGCTCCAGCGGGAATCACGGTCGCTGGGAAAGGCACCCGCGTTCAGCCCGGGCACAAACACCACGTCCCACTCCAGCCCCTTGGAGGCATGGACCGTCAGCAGTTGCACTGCTTCCCGGTTGACGTCGCTCGCCGGCGCCTCCAGCCCGTTTTCCTCAGCGGACGCGGCTTCCAGCCATGCGAGGAAGGCGAGGATGTCCACACGCTGGGAGGTCCGCAGGAATCCCGCGGCGGCGTCCTGGAAGGCATCGAGGTTCCGGCGGGCCTGGTGGATGCTGATGCCGGGCCGGGCCGCCACTTCAATATCAAGGAGCATGGCCCGCTCCACTTCGCCCAACAGCGTGGTCAGGTCGTCGCCGAGGTAGCCGCGCAGCTGGCGGAGTTCGGCGGCAAGCCGGCCCAGCCGGTGGCGGGCGTCCGCGCCCAGTGTCCGGCCGTGGACGGAAACCCAGTCTTCCCGCGGCAGCCAGTCCACGGCTTCCACCAGGCTGGCGCCATCCGTGAGGTCGCTTTCGAGCACCTCAGGTTCGGCCGGGGCATCCGGCGGGCCGTCAGCGTCTGCGGCTGATCCCTCCGCAGCGCGTCCCCGCCGCCGCGCCAGCTGGCTGGACCAGTCCCGCAAAGCCATCAGGTCCGCCGGACCCAGCCGCCAGCGGGCGCCGGCCAGCAGTCGCATCAGGGCATCGGACCGGCCCGGATCGGCAAGCACCCTCAGGGTGGCTACCAGGTCCACAATCTCCGGTGTGTCCAGCAGGCCACCAAGGCCGACTATTTCGTAGGGAATCCCCCGGGCTTCGAACTGGCGCCGCACCGGTTCCATCTGGGCACGCCGGCGGCACAGGACCGCCAGTGCAGGCGGCACAGGTGTTCCGTCCGGGGCCAGTTCGAAGTCCGTAACCCGGTATTTCAGGACGTCCGCCGCCAGCGCTGCGGCCTCGTCCGCGTCGCTGCCGAACCGGCCCAGAACCACTGATCCGTCCACGGCATAGGGGCTGGCCTGTAGCGGAGGTACGTCCGCCACGGCACCCGGCGCACCGCCTGCCGGCCCCTTCTGTCCGGCCGCCCGGACCAGGGACTCGGACATCACGTTTGCCGCGGACAGGATGGAGCGCCCGTTGCGCCACGCCGTGGTGAGGTACGAGGTGGGTGCGGGCGACCAGTCCCCGAGCAAGCCGGGGCTGGTGTTGCGGACCGGGAATTCCCGTACGAAGTGGAAGAGCTGGCCTGCTGACGCGCCGCGGAAGCCGTAGATCGACTGGTTGGGGTCACCCACTGCTGTCACGGCGTGCCCGCCGCCGAAGAGCCGGGAAAAAAGCACCAGCTGGGCGTAGGAGGTGTCCTGGAATTCATCAAGCAGCACCACCTTGTAGCGCTGCCGCTCCATGTGGGCTGCCAGGGGCACGTCCTGCGCCACTTTGGCTGCGAGCGCCACAAGGTCGCCGAAGTCCAGGGCGCCGCGGGCGCGTTTGGCTAGGGCGTAGCGGCCCACCATGTCGGCCACGCTGGCCCTGGTGCGCAGCATCCCGGCGAGTTCAGCGGCGGCCTGTGGCGGGTTCTTCTTTTTGGTGGCCAGGTAGGGCAAAGCCTCGAACTCGGAGAGCCTGGCCATCAGCCACGCCTCAACATCCTCGGGTTCCTGCAGGTGTTCCGCGCATTCGCCCGCAAGCTGGATAACGGCCTTGACCAGGGTGGACTTCGCGGCACGGAAATGGGCGTATTCGCCGTCGTAGGCTTCCACCACTTCACTGGCCAGCTGCCACGCCTGGGCGCCGCCCAGGAGGACCACGTCCCGCTCCACGCCCAGCCTCAGGCCGTAGTCGGACACAATGCCGCTGGCGAACGAGTGATACGTGGAGACCTTGGGTTCGAGGGCGTCGGCACCGAGCAGGCCGGCCGGGAAGATCTTGTGGCCCTCGTCCTGGCCTGACAGGCGTTGCAGTCCCACCAGCTTGGCCCGGATCCGGGAAGCAAGCTCACCGGCCGCTTTGCGGGTGAAGGTCACGCCCAGGACTTCCTCGGGCCGCACCCAGCCGTTGGCCACCAGCCACACCACACGGTCGGCCATGGTGGCTGTCTTGCCGGATCCCGCGCCGGCGATCACCAGCCGCGGCGTCAGTGGTGAAGAGATGATGGCGGACTGCTCGGGGGTGGGAACGTTCTTCTCCCCCAACAGCACGGAGAGCTCTTCGGGTGTGAACAGCGGCTCCGGCGGCAGCTGCCCGGCCTGCTCCGTGCCCATTCTGCCCCCTGCCTGGTCCATTCCCGTTCGGTCATCTGCCTGGTCCGTACTCATTCGGTCACCTGCCGGCCGCGCGCACACAGCGGGCACACTTCCGGGAGCCGGCAGCCGTGGCCGCCATGACTGCCCTTCGACGGGTCATGCCGGGCCTCGAATTCGCTGCCGCCCATCACTGCTGCGGCGTCCTTGACCATGTCCATGGCCCAGTTTTCCTGCGGGTCAACGGGTTCCTGCTGCTGGATGGCGGGGGTTTTTGCTCCGGTTCCCAGCTGGGCCAGGACCGCTCCGCCGGGCGTGCCGGTGCCGCCGCCTTCCGGGGCTGCGAAGCCGCCGGCCAGGACCGCTGCCTGGTAAGCGCCCAGCTGCGGGTGCCGTGCCAGGTCGGCACGGCCTGGCTGGCGTTTGCCGGTTTTGAGGTCCACAATCACCAGCCTGCCCTGGCCGTCAATTTCCAGCCGGTCCACCTGTCCTCGGAGTACGGCGTCGCGTGGCTGGTCCCCGTCCACGGCTACAGTCCCCAGCGCCACGTCAAAGTCCGTTTCCACGCCCAGGAGGCTGCGGCCCTCGCTGCGCATCACCAGAACATACTGGGCCAGCTTGCGGACCATCGTTTCGGCACGCTGGAAATCCAGCCGGCCCTCCCAGTTGTCCTTCATCCCCAGCGCGGGCCAGCGGCGGACCAGTTCGGCCACGTATTCGGAGCCGGAGGCGTCCGGCAGTTCCTGTGCGATGGCGTGGACCAGTGTGCCCAGGCTGCGGGCGAAATCCGTGGCGGCCTCTCCCCCGGCTGCCTGGACGAACCAGTCCAGCGGTGACTTCTGGACGGTCTCCACCTTGGACGGCGACACAAAGACGGTCCCGCCAGGCGGCACCACCGCGTCCGTGGAGGTGGGGGGCGCCAGCCCCCACCAGGAGTCCGGGTGGGCGCCGGGAACGGGTGGCTGGGCGGATGCAAGGTGTGCCAGGATCCGTGCGGCCTCGGGAGCCGCGCTGTCCTCCGCCTGGGCATGCTGGCGCAACTCGGCAACGAGGGCCCGAAGGGTCATGGGCCGCTCCACCTGGGTGAAGGGCCTGCTTTCCTGGCCCCGTTCAAGGGGGGCCACGTAGTCCAGGAACGACGACGGCTGGTGGTCCTCTGAGGATACGGCGGTGCAGATCAGCAGTTCGCGGGCCCGGGAGACTGCGGTGGAAAAGCTGCGCAGTTCGTCGTAGCGGATGTCCCGCAGCCGGCTGAGGGGGTCCCGCTGCACGGCATACGCGGGGCCGTGCTCGACGGCGTCGCTGTAGAGGGTGCTGCCCAGCAGCTCGCCGCGCAGCCTTGTGTTGGGCCAGACGCCTTCCTGCAGCCCTGCAACAAGGACCACCGGCCATTCCCGGCCCGCTGCGCTGGCCGGAGTCATGATTTCCACGGCGTCGTCCACCTGGGCCCGGGCAGCCAGGGTGTCCATGGGAAGCTCCTGGTTCAGCAGGTACTCCAGGAACTGTTCCGGCCCGGCCCCTGGAACCTGGTCCACGTACCGTTCGGCGGTGTGGAACAACGCCATCATGGCGTCGAGGTCCCGGTCGGCACGGGCGCCGGGCTGGCCACCGGCAAGCGCGGTGCCCGTCCACTGGGACGACAGCCCGGTGGAGTTCCAGAGCGCCCACAGCATGGACTCGGCGTTGGCGCCGGGGACGGCGGCGGCCTTGCGGCCGGCCTGAAGCATCCGGGCCGTCCGCCGGGCGGCCCTGCCCTCGATACCCAGCGATGCCAGCTCCGCGGGGTCCAGCAGGGCTTCGATCAACAGCGCGTCGCTGGTCCGGCCACCGCCGCCCAGGAGTTCTTCGCGGCGCAGCGACTGCCGCAGCCGGCGCAGCTCAATGGGACTGGCGCCGCCAATCCTGGAAGTCAGGAGCGCAACTGCCGCCTCGGGGGTCAACAGTTGCGGGTCCAATGCAATGGCGAAGGCGTCCAGCAGGGGCCGGACCGCCACCTCGTCCCGGACGGCGGACTCTGCCACGGAAACGCGGACCGGGATGCCCTGGCCGGAGAGGTAGCGCTGGAGTTCGCTGACCTGCCCGCCGTTGCGGACGATCACGGCCACGTCAGCCAGGTTCCTGCCATGGTTGATGTGCTGGTCCAGGATGCGCTGGGCAACGTACCGCAGCTCATGGACGGGCGAGGGAACCAGGTGTGCTTCGACCATTCCCCGGGCCCGGTCCGGTTCCGGTGCTTCAAGCCTGCGGGCAAGCTGGCCGCCTGCCCGGACCGAGATGCGGCCGGCCACGTCCAGCCAGGCGGCAGCAACGGCCGGTGCCTGCCGGTGGGCATAGCCGAGGGGACGCTCCACCACGGGGCCGGCCGGCGACAGAAGCCGGGGCAGTTCGGCCACGAGGTCCGGGCGCGCCCCGCGGAAGCCCTGGACCACTGTGTCCGGCGACGAGGTGACGTAGCAGTCCTTCCCCGCAGCGATGTCCGCCAACAGCTCGAAGACGGCCGGATTGGCTTCCTGGATGTCGTCCACCAGGACCAGCTGGAGACGGTCACGTTCGGCAGCGAGGAATTCAGGAAAGTCCTGGAAAACCTGGCGTGCCGCCGTGATGATTCCTGCCGGGTCGAAGGCCTCAGGCATCCGCAGGTCCAGGACGTCGCGGTACTCGGCGTACAGCCGGGCAGCGGCAGCCCAGTCCGGCCGCCCGCAGGCGGCGCCCAGGTCCTCAAGGTCCCCGGCGGTCCTGCCGGACTCGATGATGCGGTCAAAAAGTTGCCGGACCTCATGGCGGAAACCCCGCGTCTCCAATGCCCCGTCAAGATCTGCGGGCCACGGCAGTTCCAGGCCGGGAATCCGGTGCCCCTCAAGGAGTTCCCTGATGATGAGGTCCTGTTCCGGCCCGGACAGCAGCCGTGGCGCCCGGTCCAGGGGAAGGAAGCCTGCCACTTTGGCCCGGCGGATCACGTCGAAGGCATAGGACGCCCAGGTCCGCGCCGGCGTGGTGCTCAGGCTTCGGTCCAGACGGGCGGTAAAGCGGTCACGCAGGAAGTCTGCTGCCAGGCGGCTGGGCGCCAGGATCAGCATCCGTTCAGGGTCGACGCCGTCCCGCTGGACCCGCCTGACGGCCGCCTCCACAAGGACAGTGGTTTTGCCCGTTCCCGGCGCGCCGGGGACCAGCACCGGCCCCGCGCCGTGACTGACGTCCACGGCGGCCTGTTGGTCCCCGGAGAGCCGCGGGACGCCTGCGTGCAGCTGGCGGGGCGCAAGAAGCCGGAGACCGGCCGGTTCCGGGGTGGCCCAGCGCTGGTCCGGGTCCTGCAGGAAACCGTCGCGGACGCCGGTGAAGGGGATGGTTACGCTCACACCGACATTCCATCATCAGCCACTGACAATCGATGCACCTGGCGCTCCAGCAGGTCGGCGATGGCGTCGATCCGGTCGAAGTCCGCATCCAGCGGCGCCCACCGGGCAGCCTGCAGATCCACGCGCCAACGGCCCTCCCCCGTTGCCAGGAACGCCTGATGGGCACCGAGGAGCGGGGTGGCCTCGGCCAGGTAATGCCGCAGCGCGTCGGCTTCGTGGCCCTCCGGAGCCTGGCCGCTGGCCTTGAGGATGCGCCACCATGGAACACCGGTGCCGTAATGGCTCATCACCGCCCCCACCTGGCGCGGCCCGCCCGCGCCCAGGAGCTCGGCGACATCGCCGTAGGCCACCGCGGACCCGGCGGGAACCAGCTGTACCACCGCCAGTACCGCCTCCACATACTCAATCCGCATTGATCCAATGTAGCCGCAGTGGCGCTCCCCGGAATTGTCTGCGGTCACCGTTAGCGTTGAGGTATGAGCACCTGGAACACCCTCCCCCGCGCAGCCTTTGACCTTGAGACCACGGGCCGTAACTCCCGCTCCGCGCGGATCGTCACCGCCTCGGTCACGGTGGTGGACCACCAGGGTGCGGTCATCAGCGAGCACGAGTGGCTGGCAGATCCCGGCGTGGAGATTCCCACCGAGGCCAGTGACATCCACGGCGTCACCACGGAAAAAGCCAGGCGTGAGGGACGGCCCGCCCGCGAGGTCACCCAGGAACTTGCCACGCTGCTGCAGGAACTCTTCGACGCCGGAACCCCTGTCATTGCCTTCAACGCCAGTTACGACTTCACGGTCCTGGCAGCCGAGTCGGCCCGGTACGGTGTCCCCCAGCTGACCAGGTTCCCCGTCCTGGACCCCTACATCATGAACAAGCAGGTGGACCGTTACCGCAAGGGCAAGCGCACCCTGACAGCCCTGTGCGAGGAGTACGGCGTGGTCCTGGACAACGCACACACCTCAGCTGCGGATGCGCTGGCCACATTGCGGGTACTCGATGCCATGGCCGGCAAGTTCCCCAAGCTGGCCATGCCCGCCAGCAAGCTGCACCAGCTGCAGGTGGACTGGGCCGTCAGCCAGGCCGCCGACTTCCAGGGCTACCTGCGCAAAACCAAGCCGGCGGCGGTCATCGAAGGCGACTGGCCGGTCCTGCCGCCACAGGATGCCGGCGTCGGCGGGTTCTGACCGCCGCTGGACACCCGCGGGGCTGCGAGGCAAGTCACAGTAACCCTGCTTCATAAAACCGCCACAATCATCCGCAGGTCATTCGGTCCGGCCGCATCCCCCCCGGACTGCCTGCCACTGTTATCCGTTGCAAGCTGAATATCGTTCGGGACTCGCCGCCGTCGTCCGTCTATTATTCACCTCACGGGTCGGTTCGGAGGGGGTGAGACAATAAAGTTTTGCGGCCACCCCTGCCTTTCATGCCCACATCAGCATGGGCGGATG
Organism: Arthrobacter sp. Leaf141; assembly: GCF_001424565.1. GTDB lineage: Bacteria > Actinomycetota > Actinomycetes > Actinomycetales > Micrococcaceae > Arthrobacter. The sequence continues at coordinate 630,068 of NZ_LMOL01000005.1, read as the reverse complement.
CCAGGCGCCACCAGCGCAGCCTCGCGGCCGGTTGATTTATGACTCAATGAAAGTGACATCCCCAATGAGAATCAAAGCAATGAAGTGGTTCACCGCTGCTCCTGTTGCCCTGGCCCTGGCTGTTTCCCTGGCCGCGTGCGGCTCGGGAGCCTCCACGCCGAGCGGAACCCCCACGGACGCCCTCGCCGGCAGCGACCAGCAGACGCTGGATAAATACACCACCGCCGAGGTCACCCCGATCGACAAGATCGACAAAACCAAGCTGGGGCTCAACACCGAGGGCAAGCTTGAGGTGGGTACCCTTTCGGACGCACCGCCCAACATCTTCATCGATCCGTCGGGCAAGTTCACGGGTTACGACAACGAACTCCTGCGTGCCGTTGCCGGCAAGCTGGGCCTTGAGGTTGAGTTTGTTGCCACCGATTTCTCGGCGCTGCTTTCCCAGGTGTCCACCAAGCAGTTCGACGTCGGGTCCTCCTCGATCTCCACCACTGATGCCCGTCGCCAGAACGTCGGCTTCACCAACGGCTACGACTTCGGCTTCATGGCAGTGGTCGCCAAGACCGACGGCGACATCAAGGGCTTCGCCGACCTCAAGGACGACGTGCGCATCGGCGTTGTCCAGGGCACAGTGCAGGATGACTACGTCACCAACACCCTGAAGCTGGAACCGGTCCGCTTCCCGGATTACGCCACCGTCTACGCCAACGTGCGCAACGGCCAGGTTGATGCCTGGGTGGCTCCTTCCCAGCAGGCCACCGGCCAGGTCAAGGAAGGCGACGGCACCGTCATCGCCGAGTCCGTGGTCAACACGCAGAACTTCACGGCTTACGCAGTGGCCAAGGATAACCAGCCGCTCATCGACGCCCTGAACTCAGGCCTTGACGCGGTCATCGCCGACGGTACCTGGTCCAAGCTGACCAAGGAGTGGTACCCGGACCGCGAAACCCCCACCGACTGGAAGCCGGGCAGCAAGGCCGCCACGGTTCCGCAGAGCTGATTGAGCGGCAACGTTCATGGATCTCCTGGACCAGCTCGCTGACACCTTCTTCAACTGGGAGGAAATGGCCAAGGTCATTCCCTCCCTGTTGATGGTGGGCCTGCCCAACACCCTGATTCTGGCCGTAGCGTCCGGCATCCTCGGATGCCTTCTGGGCCTGCTGCTGGCGCTGATGGGAATTTCGCGCAACGCCGGCGCCCGCTGGGCGGCGCGCATCTACACCGACCTGTTCCGCGGCCTGCCGGCCATCCTGGTGATCCTGGTGATCGGTATCGGCCTGAGTCCCATCGCCCGGGAAATCACCGGCACCCGCAACCCGTATCCGCTGGGTATCCTGGCGCTGACGCTGATTGCGGCGGCCTACATCGGCGAAATTTTCCGCTCCGGCATCCAGAGCGTGGAAAAGGGGCAGCTGGAGGCTTCCCGTGCACTCGGGTTCAGCTACGGCCGGTCCATGCGCCTGGTGGTGGTGCCGCAGGGCATCCGCCGGGTCCTGCCGGCGCTGGTGAACCAATTCATCTCACTGCTGAAGGATTCGTCGCTGGTGTTTATGCTGGGCCTCGCGGCGTCCGACCGGGAAATCTTCCGGATCGGCAACGACGCCATGGCCAACACGGGCAACCTGTCGCCGCTTGTGGCGGCCGGCGTGATGTACCTGATCCTGACCGTCCCGCTCACGCACCTGGTGAACTACATCGATAACAGGCTGCGGACCGGTAAACCGGAAAAGCGTGAACCGGACGAGCTGGCAGCACCTATCGGCAAGGGGGCACAGGCATGACGGACTTTACTTCCGGCACCCTGACCGGCAAGAACCTGCACCTCTCCTTCGGGCACAACCATGTCCTCCGTGGCATCGACCTGCACGTGGAAAAGGGCACCACAGCATCGGTGATCGGCCCCTCTGGGTCCGGCAAGTCCACGCTCCTGCGGGTGATGAACCGCCTCATCGAACCGGACCAGGGTGACATCCTTCTGGATGGCCGCTCGGTCCTGAAGGACAATCCGGACGAGCTCCGGCAGCGCATCGGCATGGTGTTCCAGCAGTTCAACCTGTTCCCGCACAAAACAGTGGTGGAGAACGTTTCGCTGGCGCTGCAGAAGCTCCGCAAGCTGTCCAAGGACCAGGCCCGCGCCGAAGCCCTGGAACAGCTTGACCTGGTGGGCCTCAAGCACAAGGCCGATGCACGGCCAGCCAACCTGTCCGGCGGCCAGCAGCAGCGGGTGGCAATCGCCCGCGCTTTGGCCATGAAGCCAGAGGTGATGTTCTTCGACGAGGCCACCTCAGCCCTGGACCCGGAGCTGGTCAAGGGCGTCCTGGCGCTGATGACCGACCTCGCCAAGGGCGGCATGACAATGGTGGTGGTGACCCACGAGATGGGCTTCTCCCGCAACGTTTCCGACTCCGTGACCTTCATGGACGCCGGGGTTGTGGTGGAGTCGGGCCCGCCCGAGCAGATCTTCACCTCCCCCGCGACGGACCGGCTCAAAGGCTTCCTTTCGGACGTCCTCTAGGCCCCGTCGCTGGAACGGAAAATCCCCGGTTGCCTTGGTGGCAACCGGGGATTTTTTTGCGCGGGTAAGGGTCGACGCCGGGACTAGCCTTGGGCTGCGGCGGCGGCCCCAGCGGCGGCCGGCAGGGCGTCGAAGATGCGGTTCATGGCAGCGTCGTCGTGCGCGGCTGACAGGAACCATGCCTCAAACACCGACGGCGGCAGGTACACGCCGGACTCCAGCATGGAGTGGAAGAACGGTGCGTACCGGAAGACTTCCTGGGCCTGGGCGTCGGCGTAGTTGTGGACGCCGTTGGCCGAGGTGCCGAACGCCACCGAGAACAGGTTCCCGGCGAACTGGATGGAGTGGTCAACCCCGGCTGCGTCGAGGGCCTTGGACACGGCCGAGGACAGTTCCAGGGACCGGACGTCGATGAAGGAGTACACGTCGCGGGTGGCGTGGGTGAGGGTGGCAACCCCGGCAGCCATGGCCACGGGATTGCCGGACAGCGTACCGGCCTGGTACACCGGGCCCACGGGTGCCAGGTAATCCATCACGTCGGCACGCCCGCCAAGGGCCGCCGTCGGCATTCCACCGCCGATGACCTTGCCGAAGGTGAGCAGGTCCGGGGTCCAGGGCTCCGCCGCGTCCGGGGCGCCGCCGGTGAGTCCCCAGTAGCCCGAGTATCCGGTGCGGAAGCCGGTCAGGACCTCGTCCACAATCAGCAGCGCGCCGTGTGCCCGGGTGATCCGGGACAGGCCCAGGTTGAAGCCCTCCGCGGGGGTGACCACACCCATGTTGGCGGGGGCAGCCTCGGTGATGACGGCGGCAATGTCGGCCCCATGCAGGGCAAACGCGGCTTCGACGGCGGCAAGGTCGTTGTACGGCAGTACCAGCGTTTCAGCGGCGGTGGCCGCGGTGACGCCGGCGGAGCCGGGCAGCGCCAGCGTGGCCAGGCCAGAGCCGGCGGCGGCAAGGAGCCCGTCCAGGTGGCCGTGGTAGCAGCCGGCGAACTTGATGATCAGGTTGCGGCCGGTGAAGCCGCGGGCCAGCCGGACAGCGGTCATGGTGGCCTCGGTGCCGGTGGAAACCATCCGGACACGCTCTGCGGCGGGCACCCGCTCCTGCACGATGGCGGCGAGGTTGGCCTCATCCGGGGTGGATGCACCGAAGGACAGGCCACGGTCCACTGCCGTGTGGACGGCATCCAGCACGGCGGGGTGGGCGTGGCCCAGCAGGGCCGGCCCCCAGGAGCAGACGAGGTCAACGTATTCCTTGCCGTCGGCGTCCGTCAGGTACGGCCCTTTGGCGGACACCATAAAGCGCGGTGTGCCTCCGACTGACCCGAAGGCCCGGACCGGGGAGTTGACCCCCCCGGGCATCAGCTTGCGGGCACGGTCAAAGAGTTCCTCGTTGCGGAGGTTGCTGGAAGTCATTGGTTTATTCTCTCAGTTAGCCGGCCAGCAGTTCCGCCACCCTGGGCGCCACCGCCGTACCCATCAGTTCAATGGACCGCAGCATCGCGGCGTGGGGCAAAGGTCCGCTGCTGTACTTCAGGTCGAAGCGGTCAGCACCCAGGTCCTTTTTGAGCCGGACGATCTTGCCGGCCACCGTTTCCGGTGACCCGACGTACAGGGCACCCTCCGGGGCGCACAGGGCTTCGAACTCGCCCCGGCCGGCGGGGCCCCAGCCGCGTTCGGCGCCGAGCTTGTTCCGGAGTTTGAGCCAGTGCGGGAAGAACTCCACCTTCGCCGCTTCGTCGGTGTCCGCCACGTGTCCGGGCGAGTGGGTGGCAACCTGCTGTGCCGGGTGCCCGTACTTGCCCATCGCTTCGCGGTACAGGTCCGCCAACGGGCCGAAGGACCGGGGCTGGCCGCCGATGATCGCAAAGATGATGGGGTAGCCGTACTGGGCGCAGCGGAGCACGGATTCGGGGGTCCCGCCGACGCCGATCCAGGTGGGCAGCAGGTGGTGCTCCAACGGCGGGTAGACGCTCAGCCCGTGCAGCGCGGGCCGGGTGCGGCCTTCCCAGTGGACCGGTTTCTGCGCCCTGACCTTGTCGAACAGCTCCAGTTTTTCCTCAAAGAGGACCTCGTAATCGGCAAGGTCAAGCCCGAACAGCGGGAACGATTCCACAAAGGAGCCGCGCCCCAGCATCACTTCAGCGCGGCCGTTGGAAATGGCGTCCACCGTCGAGAAACGCTGGAAAACACGGATGGGATCATCTGAGCTGAGCACCGTCACGGCGGAGCCCAGCCGGATCTGCTGCGTCCGGGCGGCGGCAGCAGCCAGGAAGACCTCGGGGGCGGAGACGGCGTAGTCCTGCCGGTGGTGCTCCCCCACGCCGAAGGAGTGAAGACCGACGGCGTCGGCAAGTTCGGCCTGTTCCAGCAGTTGGCGCAGGGCCTGGGCGTGCGGTTGTGGGCTGCCGTCCGGATTCTCGCCAACGTCCCCGAACGTGTTCAGGCCCAGGAGGATACGGTTCGCGCCCACGGGTGCAGTGGGGCTGGCCGGTGCCGGGCCGGCGGCGGTGGCGTGTTGCGTCTCAGTCATCAGGATTCCTTCAGCCAGCCGGCAAGCTCGGCGGCCCAGTAGGTGAGCACCATGTTGGCGCCGGCGCGGCGGATGCCAAGGACGGATTCGGTGATGGCTGCCCTCCGGTCGATCCAGCCGTTGGCGGCGGCCGCTTCGATCATGGCGTACTCGCCGGAGATCTGGTAGGCAGCCACGGGGACGGGGCTCATGGCCGCGACGTCCGCCACGATGTCCAGGTAGCTCATGGCGGGTTTAACCATCACGATGTCGGCGCCTTCGGCGAGGTCAAGCTCCACTTCGCGGAGCGCTTCGGTGCGGTTGCCGGCGTCCATCTGGTAGGTCCGCCTGTCGCCCTTGAGCTGGGAATCGACGGCTTCGCGGAACGGGCCGTAGAAGGCGGACGCATATTTGGCGGCGTAGGCCACCACGGACGTGGTGGTGTGGCCGGCCGCATCAAGGGCAGTGCGGATGGCGGCGATCTGGCCGTCCATCATGCCGGAGGGACCGAGCATGTGGGCCCCGGCGTCGGCCTGGGCTACGGCCATCCTGGCGTAGATCTCCACGGTGCGGTCGTTGTCAACGTAACCGTCGGCGTCGAGAACGCCGCAGTGGCCGTGGTCGGTGAATTCGTCGAGGCACACGTCGCTCATGATGACCAGGTCATCGCCGACTTCGGCGCGGACGTCGCGGATGGCCTTGTTGAGGACGCCGTCAGGGTCCAGCGAGGCGGTTCCCTCGGCGTCGCGGACCTCGGGAATGCCGAACAGCATAATGCCACCCAGTCCCAGCTCCACGGCCTGGGCCGCCGCGCGCCGGAGTGATTCGGTGGTGTGCTGGGCTACGCCGGGCATGGACGTGATGGGGTTGGGTTCGGTGAGGCCCTCGCGGATGAAGGCTGGCAGGATCAGCTCTGCCGGCGCCAGCCGGGTTTCGGCGGTCAGCCGCCGCATGGCGGGGGTGGTGCGCAGGCGGCGGGGGCGGTGGTTGGGGAACGTCATGGTCCTGTGTCCTTCACGGTGTCTCAGGTGCTGGAAGTTGGGGGGCAGTGGCCAGGGCCGGTCAGGGCGGTGCTGCGGCCAGACCGGGCTCGTGCCCTGGTCCAATGGAACCTGTCAGGGCTTCGACCAGCCCGGCAGGTGTGGGGTCTGTAGCCACTGCCGCGGCGGGCCAGCCGAGCTCCGCAGCCTGGTCCGCCGTCGACGTCCCGATGGCGATCAGGCGGCAGGCCTGGAGCGGGAACAGGACGGCAAGCCGCCGGACGGCGCTGGGTGAGGCCGCCACAACGGCGTGGATGGTGCCCGCAGACATGCCGGCAGCTGCAGTGGCCGCAGACACCAGCCGCGGCTGTGGGGTGCCGGGTTCCGCGGCGATGGCCAGGCGGCGCTCCGGTGCGGCCGGGAAGTCCACGGTCCGGTAGGCGGTGACAGCCGTGACGTTGCTGCCGGAAGCTGCCAGTCCGTCCGCCAGCCGGGAAGCGGCGATGTCTGCCTGGGGCAGCAGGACGGGGCCGGTTCCGCCGGGCCAGACTTCAAGGAGCCCGGCGGCGGACTGTTCGCGGGCTGGGACCAGGGTGACAGTGACCCCGTTGGCTTCGAGCAGCCTGCGGGTGGCCGGCCCGATGGCCGCGACCCGGGTGGCAGCGGGCAGCCAGGCCCCCAGGGATAGCCCACGGTCGACGGCCTGGGCCACCAGGACGTGGACGGTGGTGGCGCTGCTGACCACCAGCCATTCGAAGGCACCGGCACCCAGGCCGTCGCAGGCCACCTCAAGGGCGTGCTGGTCCGCTGCCCGTTCAAAGTCGATCAGGGGCAGCACCAGGGCTGTGGCTCCTGCCGCCTCCAGTGCTGCGACCAGCCCGGTGGACCGTTCGGGACTGCGGGTTACCAGCACCTGGGTGCCGCGCAGCGGCTGCCCGGTTCCGGATTCGCTGGACGTGGGTCCCATTGCGGGATCAGGACGCCTGGAGATCGGCGATGTCCGCGGCCCCTGCAGCCAGCAGCGCCTCAGCCAGTTCGATTCCCAGGAGGGTGGCACCTACTTCGGTCAGTCCGTCCGTAGCGCGCTTGTCCCGGACGGTGGCCGTGCCGTCCACTGCACAGACAGCAGCTTCGAGGTGGAGCATGCTGCCCTTGCGGTAGGCGTAAGCACCGACGGGGGCCGCGCACCCCGCTTCAAGCCGGGCCAGCAGGGCACGTTCGGCGGTGACGGCCAGCCGGGTGTCGGGGTCGTCAAGGGCGGCGAGGGCCTGGGCCAGGACAGCCTGGGAGCCTTCGGTACTGCCGGCCTTCCGCGGCGCGTCCGCTGTCCGGCATTCGATGGCCAGGGAGCCCTGGCCGGCGGCGGGCAGCATCACATCGGTTTCGAGGAATTCGCTGACCGCGTCCAGCCGGCCGATCCGCTCCAGTCCGGCGGCTGCGAGGACCACTGCGTCCAGGTCACAGGTCTTTCCGGGGACCACCTCGGCGGTGGTGTTGCCCGGCAGGCCGGCAACGCGGCCCAGCCGGGTGTCCACGTTGCCGCGGATGTCCAGGATGTCCAGGTCGGGCCGGGCGGCGCGGAGCTGCGCGGCGCGCCGGGGCGATCCAGTGCCCACGGTTGCGCCGGCAGGCAGGTCGGCCAGCTTGAGCCCGTCCCGTGCGCACAGCACGTCGCGGACATCAACGCGCCGCGGCGTTGCCGCGAGGCTCAGTCCCACGGCAGCGCCGGTTGGGAGGTCCTTCAATGAATGGACCGCAACGTCGCATTCGTTGCGGATCAGGGCGTCGCGAAGGGCAGCCACAAAAACGCCGGTGCCGCCCATCTGCGACAGCGACCCGGTCAGGACGTCGCCGTCGGTCCTGATGTGCACCAGTTCCACCGGGAAACCCCCGACGGCGGCAAGCTGGTCCGCGGTCTGCTGCGTCTGGGTGAGCGCGAGTTTGCTGGCGCGCGTTCCGATCCTGACCGTCACTGCTGCGAGGCTCCCCCGGCCGGACCTGCTGCGGCTGTCCCGGGGTAAGGGTCGTGGCCGGTGCCTACAGTGGTGTCGGCTGCGGAGATCGTGGGCTTTTCGCCGCGGAAGTTGGCGCAGCAGCCGGGACGGCAGACGTCGTACCAGGGCCCCAGACCGGTGACGGCGGGCCGGTCGCTGATGTTGTTGGCGGCGGTCCGTTCCAGGATGAGGTCCACCATGCCGGCAACAAAAGTGCGGTGGGTGCCCGGGGTGGGTACCCGGGTTGCGGCCAGGCTCAGGTTGGCGCAGGTCTCCAAGGCCTCGGTGTCGAGATCCCACACAACTTCCATGTGGTCACTGACGAATCCGAGCGGGACAATGACGATGCCCTTGACGCCCTTGCCGGCGAGTTCCTCGATGGCATCGTTGATGTCAGGTTCCAGCCACGGCACGTGCGGGGCGCCGGAGCGGGACTGGTACACCAGCGACCAAGGAGCGGTGAGGCCTGATTCCTCCTCGACGCGCCGGATGACGGCGGCGGCGGAGGCAAGGTGCTGGGCAACGTACGCCGAGCCCTCCTCGAATTCGCGGGGCTCGCCTTCCGACCGGCCGGCCGCATCGGCGTCGCGGGTGGGGATGGAGTGCGTGGCGAAGAGGATCTGGATGGGAGCATCCGGTGTCCCTGCCGCGGCGAGCTGCGCGCGGACATCGGCCAGGCCGGCTGCGGTGCCTTCGACGAACGGTTCCACAAAGCCGGGGTGGTCGAAGTACTGGCGAACCTTGTCCACTTCGAGCCGGCCGTCCAGGCCGGTTTCCGTCAGGGCCATGCCGATGTCCTCGCGGTACTGGCGGCAGCTGGAGTAACAGGAGTAGGCACTCGTGGTGAGCATCAGCAGGCGGCGGTGGCCGGCGTCGTACGCGTCCTGCAGTGTCTGCGGGATGTAGGGATCCCAGTTGCGGTTGCCCCAGAGGATGGGCAGGTTGATGCCGCGGGCAGCAAGCTCGGCCTCGAGGGCCGCCTTGAGTTCGCGGTTCTGCTGGTTGATGGGGCTGATGCCGCCGTTGGCGCGGTAGTGGTGGGAGACCTCTTCGAGGCGCTCATCCGGGATGCCGCGGCCGCGGGTCACGTTGCGGAGGAACGGAATGACGTCCTCCTGGCCCTCGGGGCCGCCGAAGGAGGCAAGCAGGACGCCGTCATATTCCTTGGGCGCCATCCGGCCGGCTTCGGTGACGGGGTTGATGGCGGTGCTGATGCCGGATCCGTTGGCGCTCATGCCAGGACCTCCGCAACTTCTGCTGCGGAGACGCGGCGGCCCGTATAGAACGGGACCTCTTCGCGGACGTGGTTGCGGGCTTCGGTGTTGCGCAGGTGGCGCATCAGGTCCACGAGGTCCACGAGTTCCGGGGCTTCCAGGCCCAGGATCCATTCCCAGTCACCGAGGGCGAAGGAGGACACGGTGTTGGAGATGACCTGCGGGAATTCGCGGCCCAGGAGGCCGTGTTCGCGCAGCATTCCGCCGCGTTCCTCCTCGGGCAGGATGTACCACTCATAGGAGCGGACAAACGGGTAGACGCACAGCCATTCGGCCGGCGCCACGCCGCGGGAGTAGGCGGGCGTGTGGTTCTTGGCGAACTCCGCCTCGCGGTGCACACCCATGGCGGACCAGACGATCTCCGTGCCGGCGAAGAGGCCGCTCCTGCGGATGTCGCGGATGGCCTGCTGCAGGGCTTCGGGTTTGGCGCCGTGGAGCCACACCATGATGTCCGCATCGGCGCGCATGGCGGAAACGTCGTAGCTGCCGCGGTGGGTCACGCCGGCCTGGCCCAGGCGTTCCAGCAGGGCTTCGAAGTCGGCCGCGGCGTCAGCGCTGCGGACCACCTCCCCGGACCGCTTGAACACGGTCCACAGGGTAAAGAACTGCTCGGCTGATTCTTCGGTTTTAGTGACAGATTCGGCAGAAGTGTGGCTCATGGTTACAAGTTTGCCCCCTGTTGGGCGCCAAGGCGAAACCCACAACTTCTACAACGCGTAGAAGTGTTGAATGTCACACAATGCGCGGGGTGGGGTTGGCCCGGGGCCCTTGGCTAATGGCTTCGGAGCCGGAACAGCGCGGCGCCCGCAGCGCAGGCCAGGCCGATGAGTCCGGCGCCGAGCCCCACGATCGCCAGCTGCGGGCCGGCCGCTGGATCTGCCCCGGGCGCGGCCTCCGGATTGGCGGCGTGCAGCAGGCTGACCGCCAGCGACGTGCTGCCCTGGGAGCCGACGCGGGGGATGCCCGTGCCCTGCGGCGTCGCGGCCGGGCCCGGGGCTGGGGTTTGGGCGGGTACCGGAGTGGATGGGGCGGCCGCCGCTCCCCCGTTGTCCGCCGGATTCTGTGGTGCGGTTCCGCCCGGCGCGGCAGCGGCTTCGCTGGCCGGCGCCTGCGGTGCCGCCGGGATGCTACGGGGTGTTGCGGCGTTGGGCGTTGCTGTGGTGGGTGGCATGGCCGGGGTGGTGGGCGTCGGTGTTGTGGTCGACGGCGTCGCCACGGTGGGTGATGTGGTGGGTGCCGGCGCCGCAGTGGCTGGTGCAGTGGCAGCGGGAACGGCCGACGGCGATCCGGGCGACGGTGCCGTGCTGGCCGGCGTTGTGGGGGACCCCGTAGCCGTGGAGGCCGGCGTGGTGGCAGGGGCAGTGGATTTCCCCGGCGCGGGCTCCGGGGTCTTCTCCTCGGCTGCCGCAGAAGTTGCCTCGGGCCGGGATTTCTGTTGCGGCGCGGAGGGCGGCGCATCCGCACCCCATGACGACGCGGCTCCGGAGCTAAGGACCAGTACCGTTCCGATGGCCGCGGCTGCCGCGCCCCGCCGGATTCCCCCATGGATACCGGCCGAGGACAGTGCTGGCCTGGACCTGTTGTAAACCATGGGCACCGACCCTAGCCGCCCGTTCGGGGCAGGGTGAAGTCCGTGACCCGGGCCCACAACGCGCGTTTTCGGCGCCCTTCCGCTACACCCGGCGCTGACCAGCAACGATGGTCAGCCGATGAGGATGCGGGCCTGTTCCCGTGTGTCGGAAACCACTGCGGCGAGGCCGTTCCCCGCCACCCAGCCACCCACCACGGCCAGGTTGCCGGCGGCCGTGCACGCCGCCCGGATGTCGGCCACCCGGGCCTTGTGGCCCACCGCGGCGAACGGCAGGGCGCCGCGCCACCGGACCACGTCCCAGGCCACCACATGCTCCGGGCTGACAGCTTGCGCCAACAGGGCGGGGGCGTCGCGCAAGGCAGCTGCCAGGAGGTCCCCGTCCGTTTCCGGGCCCGCCTGCTGCCCGCCGGCGCCATCGACCTTTCCGTAGGACAGCCGGAGCACATGCCGGCCGGGGCCAGCCGCTGCATCGAGCCAGTCCCACTTCCCGGTGGCGTGGGTGAGTGCCTTGGCCTCGATGCCGGGTGTGCCTGGCGCCACGAGCACGCCCGTGCCGCGGGGCCGGGCATCCAGGCCTGCCTCGTCCACCACCAGGGTCACCAGTTTCACGTCCGGGCCGGACGCGGGCTGCTTGCCCGCAATGGCCGGCACGGCGTTTTCCAGGAGGCCGACGGCGGCCGGGCCGTCCACAGCCACCACCAGGAGGGCTGCGGCAAGAGTCTGTCCGAACGTGGTGACCTGCCAACCCGACGGGTTCCTGGTGACGCTGCCGGCTGCGGTATTCGGGAGGAGGACAACGCCACGGCCACGAAGGTCAGCTACCAGCGCGGTTACGAGGGTATGCATGCCGCCGGCCAGTCCGGCCACAGCGGAGCCGGCTTTTTCAGGCCGGCCGGGAGCGCTGCCGGTGGCAGCCCCTGACCCGGTGGCAGCCCCTGACCCGGTGGCAGTCCCTGCACGGGCCCGGCGCTGGGCGGAGACCGCGGCAGCGAGCGAACCGTGGTCCCTGATTCCTGCCCGCAGCCCCGGGGCCACCATGTCGACGTCGAGCAGTCCCGGGTCTGCCGAATGCACGCCACCCACGACGGGGGCCACCATACGTTCCAGGACGCGTGTGCCCATCCGCGCCCGGACCAGGGCGGACACGCTGGTGACGGGAGCGGAAGTGCCCACCGAGGCCGGCAGGAAGCGGTCCAGGGAGGCGCGCAGGGAGCCCAGCAGGCCAAGGGACCGGCGGACCTCCGGGTCCCACGGGTTGGCGGGTATGCCCAGGACGCCGGTTTTAGGCAGCTCGCGGGGACCATCCGGCAATTGGACCCAGGCGCCGCCGGGACGCGGTGCCACAATTTCGCCGGCCAGTCCCAGCTCAGCGGCAAGGGTGGCCACCGCGTCGCTGCGGGTGGCAAAGGATTCGGCGCCGCTGTCCAGGGTGAGCCCGGCCAGCGTGTGGCTGCCGATGCAGCCGCCCCAGCTGCCACCGGCTTCGAGGACCGTGACGGCGTGCCCGGCGGCCGACAGTTCCCTGGCCGCCAGCAGGCCGGAGATGCCGCCACCGATCACCAGGGCGGCTCCGGGCTGCGCCGCCAACTTGCCCACCGGACTACTCCGGTGCGATGGAGTGGATGAGTTCAACCACGCGGGTCAGGACTGCCGGATCCGTCTCGGGCGGCACGCCGTGGCCCAGGTTCAGGACGTGGCCCGGGGCTGTGGAGCCGGCGGCGATGACCTCTCGGACATGGGCTTCCAGTACCTCCCACGGGGCGGGCAGCAGGGCAGGATCGATGTTCCCCTGCAGTGGGACGCTTCCGCCCAGGCGCCGGTTGGCTTCGTCCAGGGGCAGCCGGTAGTCCACGCCCATGACGTCGACGCCGACGTTATGCATGGCCACCAGGAGCTCGGAAGTGCCGGTGCCGAAGTGGATGAGGGGGGCACCGTGGTGGCGGACGTGGTCCAGGGCGCGGGCCGAGGCGGGGGCAACGTACTTCTCGTAGTCGGCCAGGCCCAGCGAACCGGCCCAGGAATCAAAAAGCTGGGCTGCGGAGGCGCCGGCCTCAAGCTGCGCCTGCAGGAACATGCCGGAAGCGTCAGCTGCCCAGTTGGCCAGCGCGTTCCAGGTTTCTGGGTCAGCGTGCATCATGGTCCGCGGGCCCAGGTGGTCGCGGGACGGCTTTCCCTCCACCATGTATGCGGCCAGGGTGAACGGCGCGCCGGCAAAGCCGATCAGCGGGGTTTTGCCCAGCTGGGCCACCGTGAGGCGGACGGCTTCGCGGATGGGCTCCAGGGCCTCCCACGTCAGCTGCGGCAGCGCCGCCACGTCAGCAGCTGTCCGGACCGGTTTGTCCAGCACCGGGCCAACGCCGGGGACGATGTCTACGCCCACACCGGCCAGCTTCAGGGGAATAACGATGTCCGAGAAGAAGATGGCAGCGTCCACGTCGTGGCGCCGCACGGGCTGGAGGGTGATCTCCGAGGCCAACTCCGGCCGGAGGCAGGAGTCCAGCATTGCCACGCCTTCGCGGACCTTCATGTACTCCGGCAGGGAACGGCCGGCCTGCCGCATGAACCAGACGGGACGGCGGGACGGCTTGCCGCCACGGTAGGCGGTGATCAGCGGGGAATCGGTGGTGCGGCCATCCAACAGCGGGTGGTCTGGCGCTAGGACGCCGGCAGCGGACACGGCAGGGCTGGAAGTCATGCTCTCGATTGTGCCCAAAATCGGCGGCAAAAGATAACGGCGGGCAGGCGCCGCAAACCATGACAGGAGCCCCCGTGGCAGGAATCACAGCAGCCATCTGCCCTTCCCGGCGGCCGCAGTTGTTCTACCGAGCCGCGAAAAAGCTATGATTGGTCCGTTGTGGTTCTTTTTTCATTGGTGGCTACACACGCCGACATCGACCTTGAGACCGTTGCCCAGTTGAGCAACGGTTCCTCCGGTATCGCTACATCCATGCTGACCGGATCGCCGGCAGTGTCGGGTGCGGTTGTCCTTGCCACCTGCAACCGGTACGAAATCTACGGCGAGGCGCCGCATCCTGATGATGTCGAAGCGGCCCGCGCAGCGCTCGTGGCCCGGATCAGCGATGCCAGTGGGCTTAGCGAACCGCTCGTTTCCCGGTCCCTGAGCACCCGGACCGGCACTGAAGTGACCAAGCACCTGTTCGCCGTCAGCGCGGGACTGGATTCCGCCGTCGTGGGCGAACGCGAAATTGCCGGCCAGGTGCGCCGTGCCCTCATCATGGCCCAGCACGAGGGCACCGCCAGCCCCGGCCTGGTCCGGCTCTTCCAGGCCGCTTCCAAGACCGCCAAGGACGTCGGCGCGCAGACCGCCTTGGGCTCCCGGGGCCTCTCCATCGTCTCCGTGGCGCTGGACCTGGCCACCGACCTCTCCGAAAACCCCGGCTGGGCCGCCAAAAAAGTCGTCGTCTTCGGTACCGGCGCCTATGCCGGCGCCACCATGGCGCTGCTTCGCGAACGCGGCTGCACCGATATCTCGGTTTTCTCCTCGTCCGGGCGCGCCGAAGGGTTTGTAGCCACCCGCGGAGGCACGGCCCTCGACGCCGATTCCCTGCGTTCCGCGGTCGCCGCGGCTGACGTCATGATCGGCTGCAGCGGCTCGGATACCCGCGTTGAAGCCGACGAACTGGCGCAGGTCCGCGCCGGCTCCCCGCAGCCGCTGATCGCCATCGACCTTGCCCTGACACATGACTTCGACCCCGCCGTCGGAGAACTCGACGGCGTGGAACTGCTCACCCTGGAATCCGTGCGCCTCGCGGCGCCGCAGGAACAGGCCGAATCCCTGGCCCAGGCCAGCGGGATTGTCAGGACTGCCGCCAGCGCCTTCGAGCAGGAACGCGAGGCACGCTCCGTCGATTCGGCGATCGTTGCCCTCCGCCGGCACACCATGAACGTCCTGGACGCCGAAATGGAAAAGGTCCGGGCCCGGCACGGCTGCACGGCAGCTGCTGAAGAGGTCGAGTTCGCGCTCCGCCGCATGGTGAAGCAGCTCCTGCACGTCCCCACCGTCCGGGCACGGGAACTCGCCGCCAACGGCCAGCAGGACGAGTACGTGGCCGCCCTGGAGGCGCTCTACGGCATCACGGTGGACCAGCCCGCAGCGCAGGCCGCGCAGGCCGAATGCCCCGTGGACCATCAGGGCCGGCAGGACCACCAGCGTCACCAGAGTCACCAGGGCCTCGAAACCGCCTGACCCGCCCCGCACCCCCGCGTTGCCCTATCACTTATGGTCCCCTGCGGGCCCTTATGGCGACCAGAGGTGATAGCGCAACGGGGTCAGTAGACCGGCTTGTTGGGCTCAACGTCGCGGACCCAGGACAGGATGCCGCCGTCAAGGTGGCTGACGCGCTGGTAACCGGCTTTCCGGGCCGCGGCCAGCACATTGGCGGACCTGGTCCCGGCCTTGCAGTGGAACACAATGTCCTTGTCCTGCGGAAGCTCGCCCCAGGCTTCCCCGGCCAGGATCCGGCCCTGCGGCACCAGTACCGCGCCCTCGATCCGGACAATGTCGTACTCACCGGATTCCCGCACGTCCACCAGCTCGAAGTCCCGGAGCCCGGCCTTCCGTGAGGCCAGCATGGAGGCCAGCTGGGTGGCGGTGACAGTGTGCTCGGTGTCCGTGGGAACGTCGGGGGTGATGCCGCAGAACGCGTCATAATCCACCAGTTCGGTGATGGGCTCCGCGGCCGGGTCCTTGGACACCCGGATTTCGCGCCAGCTGCCGCCCAGCGCGTCGAACAGCGCCACCCGGCCCAGCAGTGAACGCCCGACGCCGGTAATCAGCTTGACCGCTTCGGTCACCATCAGGGAACCCACGGCTGCGCACAACATCCCGAAGACGCCGCCCTCACCGCAGGAGGGCACTGACCCGGCGGGCGGGGCTTCGGGGTAGAGATCCCGGTAGGTGGGTCCGTGCTTCTCCCAGAAGACGCTGACCTGGCCGTCGAAACGGAAAATGGACCCCCACACGTAGGGTTTTCCCAGGATGGCTGCGGCGTCGTTCACCAGGTAACGCGTAGCGAAGTTGTCCGCGCCGTCAAGGATGAGGTCGTAGCCGGCAAACAGCTCCAGGGCGTTGGATGCATCCAGCCGGACGTTGTGGAGCCGGACGTCCACCAGTGGGTTCAGCTCCACGATGGCGTCCCGGGCGGACTCGATCTTTGGCCGCCCCACGTCCGCCACACCATGGATGACCTGGCGCTGCAAATTGCTGAGGTCCACGGCGTCATCATCAACGATGCCCAGGGTCCCCACCCCGGCAGCCGCCAGGTACAGCAGTGCGGGGGAACCGAGTCCGCCCGCGCCAATAACCAGCACTTTGGCATTTTTGAGCCGGCGCTGGCCCAGCGCGCCGATCTCCGGAATGATCAGGTGCCGCGAGTAGCGCTCCACCTCTTCAGCGCTGAGCCCTGCCGCGGGTTCCACCAGCGGTTCAAGGGTTTCTGCTGACACATTTGCGGTGAACATCGAAGCCATACTTCAATGTATGCCCCGGGATACCGCGCGGTCATATTACCCGGCAGTAAAGTGTCTATGTAACTGCAATGGAAGGAGGGACAACCGTGGTCCCTGATGCACGGGCTGATCACCCGAACGCCGAAGCTCCGCCCACCTCCCCGCGCCCTGCAGGCCAGCGCTCCGCCCGGCTCCCCCGGGACGAGCGGCGCGCCCAACTCCTTTCAGCAGCGCAGGAAGTTTTTGTGGCCAACGGCTACCACGGCGCCGCCATGGACGAGATCGCCGAAACGGCCCATGTCAGCAAGCCGGTGCTGTACCAGCACTTCCCCTCCAAACGGGAGCTGTACCTGGCTCTCCTGGACAGCCACCTGACCTCCCTCACCGCGTTGATGATGGGTGCCTTGAACTCCACCACCGACAACGACGAGCGTGTCCAGGCGGTGATGCGTGCCTACTTCCAGTTCATCGCCAGCGATGACCAGGCCCACCGGCTGGTTTTCGAATCGGACCTGATCAACGATCCGGACGTCAGTTCCCGGCTGGAAACCTTTAACAGGACCTTTGCCGACGCCATCGCGCACGTCATCGCCGAGGACACCAAGCTTCCGCACCTGGAAGCTGAGCTCCTGGGCCGCGGCCTCGCCGGAATGGCGCAGGTCAGCGCCCGGTACTGGCTTGAAACGGACGGAAACCTGGACCTCAATGTGGCCAGCGACCTGATCTACCGTTTAGCTTGGCGCGGAATCTCTCGCTTCCCCAAAGAGTCCTAGACTACAAAGGAGACATCAGCAACGAACTTTGACTGGCTGGGAGGCCCCCTGTGGAAATTAAGATCGGCATTCAGAATGTTGGCCGCGAAATTGTGCTGGAATCCACGCAGGACGCGGATTCGGTGGCCAAGGTTGTGGAAGAGGCCATCACCAAAGGCACCGAGTTGCGCCTGAAGGATGAAAAGGGCCGTCTGGTCATTGTTCCCGGCAAGGCCCTCGCCTACGTGGAAATCGGTGCCGAAGAAGCCCGCCGGGTCGGTTTCGGCCAGTTCTGACGCGCTGCCTGCAAGGTAATAAAGGAGCCCCATGCTTTCGCTGACCATCGTTGTCCTGGCCGCCGTCGCGGTGGGGTTAATCGTGTGGGCCAATGACAAACGCCATGCCAAGTACGGGGCAGGCCTGCCCGCCGGCGTTTCGGTAAGCGTCGCGGCCCTTGCCTGGCTCATCCTGATGGCTGCGGGCTTCGGGTACCTTCCCGGCCTGACCTGGCTGCCGTGGGTCCTGCCCATCGTGCTGGGGGCTGCCGGCGCCGTGGCCGCCGCCGTTTACCTGGGCTCTACCCGGGCCCGGCAGGACACCGATAGGCTCACCGCGGTGCTGCGGCGCTGACGCCAAGCCAAAGTCCTGTGGCCACCACCCGTTGAGGTGGTGGCCACAGGACTTTAAGGGCGTCCCACGTCGGCAGCCGGCTTAGAGGAATTCGGCCCGGCCGGCCATGGCTGAGGAAGCCAACGCATGTTCCCGGCGCGGGATCCGGCCGGCCGCTGCGGCCATCCTGCCGGCTTTGACAGCGTGTTTGAAGGCCTCCCCCATCAGGACCGGGTTCTGGGCGCGGGTCACGGCCGTGGCCAGCAGCACGGCATCGCAGCCCAGCTCCATGGCCAAGGCAGCATCGGATGCCGTCCCGATTCCGGCGTCCAGCACCACCGGCACCGAGGCGCGGGAAACAATCAGTTCGATGTTGTGGGGGTTGAGGATGCCCAGGCCGGTGCCGATCGGTGAGCCCAGCGGCATCACCGCGGCGGCTCCGAGGTTCTCCAGCCGCAGGGCCAGGACGGGGTCATCGTTGGTGTAGGCAAACACCTTGAAGCCGCGGTTAACCAGCTGTTCCGTGGCATCCACCAGTTCCACGGCGTCCGGCAGCAGCGTGTGTTCGTCGGCGATGACTTCGAGTTTCACCCAGTCCGTCTCCAGTGCCTCGCGGGCCAGTTCGGCGGTCAGGACGGCGTCGCGGGCGGTGAAACAGCCGGCGGTGTTGGGCAGGACCCGGATGCCGTGGTCCACCAGCAGCTGGAACAGCGAGCCGGTTTCTGCCGTGGAGTACCGGCGCATGGCCACGGTGGTCAGGGCCGTCCCGGAAGCGATCAGGGCGGCTCCGAGCCCGTCGAGGCTGGGGGCGCCACCGGTGCCCATAATGAGCCGCGAGGCCAGGGCGACGCCGTCAATGACCAGGTCATCGCTGCCAGTGCCACCGGCCTGGTTCAGCTGTTCGGTGTTGGTGTTGGTCATGGCCCTAACCGCCCTGGACTGCCGTGACGAGTTCAACGTCGTCGCCGTCCGCGAGCGCCGTGGCGGACCATTGGCTGCGCGGCACCACCTGGGCGTTCTGCGCCACCGCCACCCCCAGCCGTGCGCCGTCGGCGGCCTGCCCATTGGCTGCGAGGACGCGGCCGGTGACCTGGCTGACCAGCATGCTGATGGACGCGCTGTCCACCACCGCATGCGGAGTTCCGTTCAGGGTGATGTTCATGCTGTCTCCTTGATGGTGCGGGGAAGGTGAGGGGCAAAACCGGAGAACCGGGCTGGGTTGAAGGGTGCCCAACGGGGATCAGCGTGACCGTCCATCAGGTCGCGGCAGATGGCTGCGGCTGCGGGGGCCAGGAGGATGCCGTGGCGGAAGAAGCCGGTGGCAATGATCAGGCCCGGCACGTGCGCGGCCATCCCGAAGCCCGTGTCCGCGCCGGTGCCGTCCGGTGCAGGCACCCGGCCCAGGAGGGGAGCGTTGTCCGGAGTGCCGGGCCGTGCCCGGGCGGTGCTCTCCAGCAGCTCGAGCTCGGCAACGGCAGGCACCAGGGCCTGGGCGTCCCGCAGAAGCTGATACACCCCACCCGCGGAGACCGCGGTGGGGCCGGCCAGGGCATCCTCGCGCTGGGTGGCGCCGATCACCACCGTGCCGTCCTGCCGCGGCACGATGTAGACGGGGACGCCGTGGACCAGGCCGCGGACGGTGGAGCCCAGCAGTGGGCGCAGGTGCTGTGGCACGGCGAGCCGCAGGATGTCGCCGTGTACCGGCCGCAACGGCAGACGCAGCCCAGGGGGAAGGCCACCCAGTGCTGCCGCCTGCAGCCCGTTGGCCACCACGGTTTCGACCGCCCGGACCGTCCCGCCGCCGGCGAGCTGCACACCTGCGACGGCACCGTCTTCCCACAGCAAGCCGCTGGCCTTGGCCGGTACCGCAAACGGATCGCCGGCGAGCGCCCGCCGCATGCTGGCCAGCAGAAGCCGCGGATCCACCTGGTGGTCTGCCGGAGTATCGAAGGCGCAGGCGATGGCGGGGCCCAGCAATGGCTCCCGGCGGCGGGCCTCCCGGATGGTGAGCGGTTCCACTGTCAAGCCGTTCGCCTGCTGCACAGCGCGCAGGTCCATCAACGCCCGGCGGTCGGCGGCGTCGGCGCCTACGGCAAGGGTCGGCGTCGTGAGGTATCCGGGGTCCCCGCCGGTGACGGCGAGATCCGCGGCGAAACCGGGCCAGAGGGCGGCGGCCGCAAGCATCAGCTCCAGGAGGTCCTCTTCCTGGTAATGCAGCTCGCTTACCGGCGCCAGCATTCCGGCGGCGGCCCAGCTGGCACCGGCGCCCGGCGCATCATCGATCAGGAGCACGGACCGGCCGGAGCGGTATGCCTCCCAGGCGATGCTGTGGCCAATCACGCCGCCGCCAATCACTGCAACGTCGGCTTCCAACGCGCCGTGCGGGCGGTCACCGGGGGTAGCAGGCAGGGCGCCCATGTGTCTCCTTCCCTACGCCGGCATTACCCGGATCAGGTCAAGCGGTCGGCTCTGACGCCCTCTCAGCCCGGCGCTTTGTGACAGCTGCCGCGGGCTCCCGCAGTACCCGGCCAGTCTAGAGGAACTAGGCTGGCAGCCATGAATGTGACCCACTCCCCTGCCGCCGCTGATCCCCTGGCCACCGCTCCCGGCGCGGCCGCGCTCCATGCAGCACGGCTGTACCTGTGCACCGATGCCCGGAAGGACCGAGGCGACTTTGCCCGGTTCGTCGACGCGGCGTTTGCCGGTGGGGTGGACATCATCCAGCTTCGCGACAAAAGCATCGAGGCGGCCGAAGAGCTGGAGCTCCTGGCCGTACTGAAGGAAGCCGCAGTCCGGCATGGCCGGCTCTGGGCTGTCAACGACAGGGCCGACGTCGCAGTCCTGTCCGGCGCCCCGGTTTTCCACATCGGCCAGAAGGACCTGCCGCTGCCCGCCGCCCGCACCCTGCTCAACGGCAACGCCGCCATCGGCTTGTCCAGCCACACCCCGGACCAGGTGGACGCGGCCCTCGCGGCAGCCGCGGGACCTGCGGCGCTGGACTACTTCTGCGTGGGGCCCGTCTGGGCCACGCCCACCAAACCCGGCCGGGCCGCCGTCGGACTCGACTTGGTGCGCTACGCTGCGGCCGCAGCCGGCGACGACGTTCCCTGGTTCGCGATCGGCGGCGTGGACCACGGCAACATCGGTGAGGTGCTGGCCGCCGGGGCCCGCCGGGTGGTGGTGGTCCGCGCCATTACCGATGCCCCTGACCCCGCAGCAGCCGCGGCTTCCCTGCGCAGCGCGTTGGAATCCGCGGACGCGTAGCGGCAGCGTCCCTGCCCGTTCGGAAAAAACCGGGCTACGCTGGGCAACGTGCCACATCACCGGCTTGCACCCCAGGTCCACGAACACAACAACGCGCTCGAAGCCGCCCTCAGTGAGCTTCGGGTCGAGCTGGAGCTGCCCGGCAAATATCCGGCTGATGCCGTCCACGATGCCGAGGCCGCCGTGGCGGCCCTGCAGCTGCCGGGCGAGGACCTGACCGGCATTGAATTCGTCACCATTGACCCGGCGTCCTCCACTGACCTGGACCAGGCGGTCTTTATGGAGCGCGACGGCGACGGGTACCACGTGCTGTATGCCATCGCCGATGTGCCCGCTTTCGTCGCCCCCGGCGGGCCCCTGGACGCCGAGACCTGGCGCCGCGGCCAGACATTTTACGCCCCCAACGGGCGGATCCCGCTGCACCCCGAGGTGATCAGTGAAGCGGCCGGCAGCCTGCTGCCGGACCAGGAGTGCCCGGCGTTTGTCTGGGACTTCCGGCTGGACGCCCGCGCAGGAGTTACGTCCGTGACCGTACGGCGTGCACGGGTCCGCAGCCGGGAGAAACTCAGCTACATGGGCGCGCAGGCGGACCTGGATGCCGGCACAGCGGGCCCGGTGCTGGAGCTGCTCAAGGAAGTGGGACTGAAACGGGTGGAGCTGGAGCGGCTCCGGGGCGGCGCCAGCCTGAACATGCCCGAGCAGGAGATTGTCCAGCTGCCCGACGGCGGCTACCGGATTGCCGCCGCACCGCAACTGCCCGTGGAGGACTGGAACGCGCAGATCTCGCTGATGACCGGGATGGCTGCGGCGCAGCTGATGCTGGCCGGAAAGGTGGGAATCCTGCGCACCATGCCGGCCCCCGACGAGCGGTCGCTGCACCACTTCCGGCTGCAGACCGAGGCCCTCGGGAAACCATGGGACGGGACCACCAGTTACGGCGAGTACCTGCGCACCCTGGACGCGGCCGAACCCCGCCAACTGGCCATCCTGCATTCGGCGGGCATGCTGTTCCGTGGTGCTGCATATACAGCCTTTGACGGGACCGTGCCGGAAAACGTTGTCCAGTCCGCCATCGGCGCCGCGTACGCCCACACCACTGCTCCCCTGCGCCGCCTGGTGGACCGTTTTGTGCTGGTGATCTGCGAGGCCCTGAGCAACGGCCGGGACGTCCCCGGCTGGGCGCGGGAGGCGCTGCCTTCCCTCCCCGAGGTCATGGCCGGCTCCGACCAGCTGGCATCCCGGATGGAACGCATGGCCCTGGACACTGTGGAGGCTGCACTGCTGGTCAACCATGTGGGGCAGGAATTCGACGCGGTAGTGATTGCCGGTTCGAAGCCGGCCAGGGACGGCGGCAATGGAAACGGCGGCGGCAATGGGAAGAACGGGAACGGCGGATCAGGCACCATCCAGATCGCCGAGCCCGCGGTCACCGCCCGCTGCGCCGGAGAGCTGAAGTCCGGCACCAAGGTCCGGGTCCGGCTGGTCTCCTCGGATATCGCCGCCCGTAAAGTCCATTTTGAGCTGGTGGCCGGAGCCTGACGGTTCGCCGCGGGGCACCAAAGCCGGGTTCCCGGGCCCGTGCCGTTAGACTGGAAAAGTAGAAACGGATGCCCGGTCGTTGATTTCCTTGATTTGAAACCAACAAGCCCGCCCCTACGCGATCTTGAGATTGACCCGCTGGTCACCAGTGCCAGCATTTAGATAGCCCGCGATCGGCTTCCACTGGAATTGCTTGCGCGCTTCGAGCGTGCTCCGGAACGGCCCAGGCCGGCCCGTTGAGCAGGCAGCGCCCTCGCCCAAATGAATAAGGAAACTCCCTGTGAGTGAATTGCACACGCACCAGCTTCTGACCGATGAGTCCGGCACCGAAACCATCGAGCCCGAAGAAACCATTATTTCGGACGAAAAGCCGCACGAAATCGAAGAAAAGTCGTTCGCCGACTACAACGTCCGCGCCGACATCGTCGAGTCCCTGGCCGACGCCGGGATCACCCACCCCTTCCCCATCCAGGCCATGACCCTGCCGGTGGCACTGTCCGGCCACGACATCATCGGCCAGGCCAAGACCGGCACCGGCAAAACCCTGGGCTTCGGTATTCCCGCGCTCCAGCGTGTGGTGGGCCGCGATGATGCAGGCTTCGACAAGCTGCCTGTCCCCGGCGCCCCGCAGGCCCTGGTGATCGTGCCCACGCGCGAGCTCGCCGTGCAGGTGGCCAGCGACCTCGAGACCGCATCCCGCAAACGCAACGCGCGCATCGCCACCATCTACGGCGGCCGTGCCTACGAGCCCCAGGTGGATGCGCTGCAGAAGGGTGTCGAGATTGTGGTGGGCACCCCCGGCCGCCTGATCGACCTTTACAAGCAGAAGCACCTGAGCCTGAAGAACGTCCGCATCGTGATCCTGGACGAGGCTGACGAGATGCTGGACCTCGGCTTCCTGCCGGACGTTGAAACCCTCATCGCCGGCACCCCCGCCGTCCGCCAGACGCTGCTGTTCTCCGCCACCATGCCCGGACCGGTCATCGCCATGGCCCGCCGCTACATGACCCAGCCCACCCACATCCGGGCCGCTGACCCGGACGATGAGGGCCTGACCAAGCGCGACATCCGCCAGCTCATCTACCGCGCCCACGCCATGGACAAGATCGAGGTGGTGGCCCGGATCCTGCAGTCCCGCGGCCGCGGCCGGACCATCATCTTCACCAAAACCAAGCGCACCGCCGCCAAGGTTTCCGAGGAACTGGTGGACCGCGGCTTTGCCGCTGCAGCCATCCACGGCGACCTGGGCCAGGGCGCCCGTGAACAGGCGCTCCGTGCGTTCCGCAACAACAAGGTGGACGTCCTGGTGGCCACCGATGTCGCTGCCCGCGGCATCGATGTTGACGATGTCACGCACGTGATCAACTACCAGTGCGTCGAGGACGAAAAGATCTACCTGCACCGTGTGGGCCGCACCGGCCGCGCCGGCAACAAGGGCACCGCCGTGACATTTGTGGACTGGGACGACATGCCCCGCTGGGGCCTGATCAACAAGGCACTGGGCCTGAGCGTTCCCGAACCGATCGAAACCTACTCCTCCTCCCCGCACCTGTACGAGGACCTGGACATCCCCGAAGGCACCAAGGGCCGGCTGCCCCGCGACAAGCGCACTCTGGCCGGTGTGGATGCCGAGGTCCTCGAAGACCTGGGCGAGACCGGCAAGAAGAACGCCGGCGGCCGCCGCGAAGGCGGACGTTCCAGCGACTCCGGCCGCTCCGGCGGACGCTCCAGCGATTCAGGCCGGTCCGGTGGACGCTCCAACGATTCAGGTCGCTCCAGCGACTCCAGCCGCTCCGGTGACTCGAGCAGGTCCGGCGGACGGTCCACGAACGCCGGCCGCACCGCCGAAGCACCCGTCGAGGCGGGCGTCCAGGCCGCCGGCCAGGCTGACCGCGCCACCTCGGCCGATCAGGCCGGCGACGGCCGCGACCGCGACCGCACCCGCAGGGGCCGCCCCGCCCGTTCCGGCAGCCAGGACAGCAACGGCGAAGGCGCCCGCAGCGCCGGCGCGGCAGGCCACGAAGGCGGAAGCCGCCGTCGTCCGTCCGAAGCGGCAGGCGAACCTGCTGCCGACGGCGCCGACCAGCCCTCGCGTGCCCGCCGCAACCGGACCCGGACCCGCCGCCGCAACGGTGAAGTTGTGGGTGACGCTGCCCAGTCCGGCAGCGCCGAGGGCTAAAACCCTCCATGACGAACACGCTTTGGGCGCCGGACGGCGGCAGCCTGGTGGTGCACGCGGAAAATTCCGTGTACCTCCCGTCGCTGCCGGCCGGCGCCTTCACGCTGATCTATGTGGATCCGCCGTTCAACACGGGCCGGGCGCAGCGGCGCCAGGAAACCAAAATGGTGGCGTCGCTGGACGGCACCGGCGACCGCGTTGGGTTCAAGGGCCGCTCCTACGACACGATCAAGGGCGCCCTGCACAGCTACGACGACGCGTTCAGCGACTACTGGTCGTTCCTGGAACCGCGGCTGCTCGAGGCCTGGCGCCTGCTGGCCGACGACGGCACCCTGTACCTGCACCTTGACTACCGCGAGGTGCACTACGCCAAGGTGATGCTCGATTCGATTTTCGGTCGGGAGTGCTTCCTGAACGAAATCATCTGGGCCTACGATTACGGCGCCCGCGCCAAAAACCGCTGGCCCACCAAGCACGACAACATCCTCGTGTACGTCAAAAACCCTGCCAAGTACCACTTCGACAGCGCCGAGGTGGACCGGGAGCCGTACATGGCGCCCGGGCTGGTCACTCCCGCCAAACGTGAACTGGGCAAGCTGCCCACGGACGTGTGGTGGCACACGATCGTCTCGCCCACCGGCAAGGAAAAGACCGGCTACCCCACGCAGAAGCCCGAGGGGTTGATCCGCCGTGTGGTGGCAGCCTCCAGCAGGCCCGGGGACTGGTGCCTGGACTTCTTTGCCGGGTCAGGGACGCTCGGCGCTGTGGCGGCAAAGCTGGGGCGGAAGTTTGTCTGCGTGGACCAGAACCAGCCGGCCATCGACGTGATGGCCAAGCGGTTGGGTGCGCACGCCACCTTCACGTCCCACCCACCCAACTAGCTCGCACTTGTTGTCGTTTTGAGCGCCCAAAACGACAACAACTGCGAGTCAGTTGGGAAAGGCCGGGCGGGTCAGGGGCGCACGACGGCGGTCCCCGTGGCCTGCGACTCGATCCGGGCCAGGACCTCGGGGCTCGTCACGTTCTCACCCAGCAGGTTGGGCTTGCCGGTGCCGTGGTAGTCCGAGGATCCGGTGACCAAAAGGTCGTGCCGGGCAGCGAGGCCACGGAGGAATTCGCGTCCCTCTTCAGGATTGTCCCGGTGGTCGATCTCCACGCCCGCCAGGCCGGCGTCGATCATGTCCCGGTACGTCTGCTCCCCCACAATCCGGCCGCGGCCGGACGCCACCGGGTGGGCGAAGACCGGGACACCGCCTGCAGCACGGACCAGTGCCACAGCAGTGGCCGGGTCCGGTGCGTAATGGGGCATGAAGTAGCGGGAACGGGAAGTCAGGATGGACGCGAACGCCTCCGACCGGTCCGCCACAACGCCGGCGGCCACCAGTGCGTCAGCGATGTGCGGGCGCCCCAGTGTGGCCCCCGGAGCCACATGATGGATGACGTCGTCCCACGTCAACGGATAATCCTCGGCCAACAGCGTGACCATCCGTTCGGCCCGGGTCAACCGTGACTCCTTGGCCTTGGTGATCTCCTCAAGCAGGCCAGGGTGCAACGGGTCGTGCAGGTAGCTCAGCAGGTGGACGCTCACCCCACGGTCCGTCCGGCAGGAAACCTCCATGCCGGGGACCAGGGCCACGCCGCACCCGGCAACGGCGGCGGCTGCCTCGGCCCAGCCGGACGTGGAATCGTGGTCCGTCAAGGCCACCACATCCAAGCCGGCGCGGGCAGCGGATGCCATCACGTCGGCGGGCGTTTCGGTGCCGTCGGAGACATTGGAGTGGGCGTGCATGTCGATCCTCACCGCTCCAGCCTAGTAGACCGGCCGCCCAGCCGGCCCGCGCCGGGGCCGGCGCCTGTTCGCGTCGCCGGGACGCTGGTGAGACGATGGTCCCGTGAACGATGCCGATAACACCCAAAATTCTGCTTCCCAGCCCCTGGACGAGCGCGTCAACAACCGCTCGCAGCGCCCCGTTTCGGACGCCTTCAAGGCCTTTATGGCCAGCAACTGGGCGCCCGCCAGCAAGGATCTGCCCGGCCGCGACGCCGTGGCCGGTTTCGCCGCAACCCGGCGCAAAACCGTCTCCGCGCAGTTCCCGGGCGAGCGCCTGGTCATCCCTGCCGGGCCGCCGAAGGTCCGCTCGAATGACTGCGATTACCGGTTCCGCCCGCATTCCGGGTTCGCCCACCTCACCGGCCTGGGCCTGGACCACGAGCCGGACGCCGTCCTGATCCTGGACCCTGTTGCCGAAGGAACGGGCGACGACGGCGGCACGCACCGGGCGACGCTCTACTTCCGTCCCCTGGCCGGGCGGGACACGGAACAGTTCTACGCCGACTCGCGCTCCGGTGAGTTCTGGATCGGCGCCCGCCCCACCCTCGCGGAATTCGAGGCCCGCCTGGGCCTGGCAACAGCCCACCTTGACGGGCTCGAAAGCGCCATCACCAAAAACGTAGGAGCGCCGGAGATCGGCGGCACCTCCATCCGCCTGGTCCGCAAGGTGGACGAGAACATTGACGCCCTGGTGGACACGGCCCGGTACAACACGGCCAAGGATCCGGACAACCTGGATATGGGTGCCCTCGACGCCCTGGACGAAAAGCTCAGCGAGGCCCTGTCCGAGGTGCGCCTGATCAAGGACGCCTGGGAGATCGAACAGATGGAGGTGGCCGTGGCCGCCACCGTTGAAGGGTTCGAGGAAGTGGTCAAGTCGCTGCCCCGCGCACTGACCCACGCCCGCGGCGAGCGTGTGGTGGAAGGCGCCTTCTTCGCCCGCGCCCGCGAAGTGGGCAACGAGCTGGGCTACGACACGATTGCCGCTGCCGGCAACAACGCCACAGTGCTGCACTGGACCCGCAACACCGGCACGGTCTCCGCCGGCGAACTCCTGCTGCTGGACGCCGGCGTCGAGGCCGACTCCCTCTACACCGCTGACATCACCCGCACCCTCCCCGCCAACGGCACGTTCACGGAGATCCAGCGCAAGGTCTACGAAGCAGTCCTCGACGCCGCCGACGCCGGCTTCGCTGCTGCCCGGCCCGGAACCCGGTTCCGGGAAATCCACACCGCCGCCACCACCGTCCTGGCCGAACGCCTGGCCAGCTGGGGCCTGCTGCCCGTTTCCGTCGAGGAAGCCATCAGCCCCGAAGGCCAGCAGCACCGCCGGTGGATGCCGCACGGCACCAGCCACCACCTGGGCCTGGACGTCCACGACTGCGCACAGGCCAAGCGGGAACTCTACCTGGACGGCATCCTCACGGAGGGCATGGTCTTCACCATTGAACCGGGCCTCTACTTCAAGAACGAGGACCTGGCCATTCCCGCCGAATACCGCGGCATCGGCGTCCGGATCGAGGACGACATCCTGATGACAGCGGACGGTCCGGTGAACCTCAGCGCTGCCCTGCCCCGCAAGGCCGAGGACGTCGAAGACTGGATGGCAGGCATCTACCGCGAGGCCGACGCCGGCAACTAAGTCCGGCGCCCGGCCCCCTGCGGCTGCCTCCGGGCAAACACAAAGAAGCTCCCGGATCACGGATCCGGGAGCTTCTTTGTTTGTTCTGGTCCGGCTACTGCCGGGAATCACCCTGGCGCTGGTCGCCGGGGGTTTGCTGCGCATCCGGCTGCTGGCCGTCCTGCTGCTGCGCGGCGGGCTGGTGGGCATCCTGCTGCTGCGCCGGCTGGCCGTTCTCCGGTCCTGTTGGCTGTTGCACGCGGACGCCATACTGCGGGCGGCCGTCCGGCAGGTCCGGGTAGGTGGTGGCGCGGGGCACGGCAGGCTGCTGCTGGGCATTGCCGGCATTTTGCCCGCTGCCATCCTGGGGCTGGCCGGCGGGCACCTGGTTGCCGTTCGGCTGGACGGGAGCCGCAGCGGGCTGCTGCCCGTACGGATCAGTCCAACCGGAAGGGCGCGCCGGGCCCTGGCCCGGCTGGTAA
>NZ_LMOL01000005.1:556361-601424 GCF_001424565.1 Arthrobacter sp. Leaf141 | reverse complement strand
GCTGGCTGGGCTGGCCCTGCTGCGGCTGGTTCGGTTGGCCCTGCTGGCCCTGCTGCGGCTGGCCCGGCTGGTAAGGCTGGTGCGGTTGCCCCGGCTGGTGGTTCTGCTGGTATGGCTGCTGGTAATCGCGCTGCGAGTACGCACCCTGGCCAGCGGCGGCGTCCGAGCGGGTCATGGGCAGCTGCTGCAGGAGCCGGCGGGCCTCGTGCGACGCTTCGGGTGCCACAATAACGTCATAGTTGGTGGCAACCACCTGGCTGGTGGAGGTGAAGTCCCGCTTGCCGCGCTGGGCTGCATACGTGACGATGCCGAACAGCATAAAGAAGGCGGCGCCCATCAGCACTGACGTGAGGATGGAGAAGTATCCGGGGGACGGGGCGAAGAAGGACAGCATCACCCCGACAAACAGGCCGAACCACATGCCGCTCAGGGCTCCGGACAGTGCCACCCTAGGGTAGCTGAGGCGCCCGGTGACACGTTCCACCATCTTTAGCTCATTGCCCACAATGGACACCATCTGGACCGGGAACTGCTGGTCGGCGAGGTAGTCCACTGCCTTCTGCGCATCCAGGTACGAGGTGTAGGAGCCAACGGTGTCGCCGGTGGGGACGGCCCGGGACTGGTCCAGGCCGTTCTGGCCACTTGCCTTGGGAGCGCCAAAAATGTTTGCCATACCCCCATTCTTGCCCATCAGCATGTGTGCTGCCTGTAAATTCAGCTAAAAGAGAGCAGACTCGGTAGCCTGTACGGGTGAGCACAACACCTACCCGCGTCTTTGTAGCGCGCCTTCTGGGACTCGACGTCTTCGACCCGCTGGGAGACCGGCTGGGGCGGCTGCGCGATGTTGTGGTGCTTTCCCGGGGAACCCAGGGTGCACCGCACGTGGTGGGCATCGTGGTGGAGGTCCCCGGCAAAAAACGCGTTTTTGTGCCCATGACGCGGATTACCTCCATTGACCAGACCCAGGTCATCTGCACCGGACTGGTCAATCTCCGCCGGTTTGAACAGCGCGGGGCCGAGACTCTGGTGGTCGCCGAGATGTTCGACCGCCGGGTCACCCTCCGGGACGGCAGCGGTGATGCCACCATCGAGGACATCGCCATGGACCAGCACCGGTCCAGGGACTGGTTCGTCAGCAAGCTCTTTGTGCGCCGCGGCCATTCCCTGTCCCCCTTGAGCCGGCTGCGTCGGAACGAGACCCTGATCATCGACTGGGCGGACGCGCTGCAAGGCGCCCACACCGAGCCCCAGGCCGCCACGCAGTTCGTGGCCAACCACGAAGACCTGAAACCGGCTGACTTCGCCGAGGCCCTTCAGGAGATGAGCGACAAGCGCCGCTTCGAGGTGGCCAGCGAACTGCAGGACGAGCGCCTGGCCGACGTCCTGCAGGAAATGCCGGAGGACGACCAAGTGGAGATCCTCTCCGCCCTGGACGTCCAGCGTGCCGCCGATGTGCTGGAAGAGATGGACCCGGACGACGCAGCTGACCTCCTTGGCGAGCTCCCCTCGGCCCAGGCCGAGGAACTGCTGCAGCTCATGGAACCCGAAGGCGCCGAAGATGTCCGTCGGCTCCTCGAATACGACGAGGACACCGCGGGCGGCCTGATGACGCCGGTTCCCGTGATCCTCCCGCCTGAAGCCACCGTGGCGGAAGCGCTTGCCCATGTCCGGCGCGAAGAGCTCTCCCCCGCACTGGCGTCGTCGATCTTTATTGCCCGGCCGCCGCTGGAGACACCCACCGGGCGTTTCCTGGGCGTGGTCCACATCCAGCAGTTGCTGCGGTTCCCGCCGTTTGAGCCCCTGGGCAACCTCGTGGACAAAAACCTGGAGCCGCTTTCCGACCAGGCCCACATCAGCGAAGTGGCCCGCACCCTGGCCACGTACAACCTCAATTCCCTCCCCGTGGTCAATGACGCCGGCCGGCTTGTGGGGGCGGTGACTGTTGATGACGTTTTGGATCATCTGTTGCCGGACGACTGGCGCGCCCATGATGGCGAAGCCCCGATAAGGAAGCTCGGTGGCCGCATTGGCTGACAGCAGTGCTCCGAAGAACCCCAACCAGCGCGGCAACGGCAAGGCTGCAGGCAAGGGAAGCCTCGACACCCCGTTGAGTGGCAGGCAACGGATCCTGCCTAAATTCTCGCCGGACCCGGATGCATTCGGCCACGCCACCGAAGGCTTTGCCCGGTTCATGGGGACGCCCCAGTTCCTGGTCTACATGACCGTCTTCTGTATCTTCTGGCTGGTGTGGAACTCCTTCGCTCCGGTGGACTGGCAGTTCGACTCCAAGGAACTCGGCTTCACGCTCCTCACGCTCATGCTCTCGCTGCAGGCCTCCTACGCTGCCCCGCTGCTGCTCCTGGCCCAGAACCGCCAGGACGACCGCGACCGTGTCTCGCTGCAGCAGGACCGCCAGCGTGCCGAGCGCAACCTCTCGGACACCGAGTACCTGACCCGGGAGCTGGCCTCCCTGCGGATCGCGCTGCGCGAGGTGGCCACCCGTGACTACGTCCGGGCGGAGCTGCGCTCCCTGCTTGAGGACATGCTGGAGGCGCAGGAGGAACTGCGCACCCACGACACCACCGGGCCGGGTCATCACGAAACACCGCGGGACAAGGTCAAGGAAAAGCTCAAGGAGAAGCGGGACCGGCAACGCAACCCGAAGACCCAGCAGATCCCCCGCGTCAAACCCAACCACTCCTCCCAGGACCGCTGACGCATGGACACCGAACATTCCCCGGGCGGCCCGCTGTCGGAGGCCGTCCAGCAGGCCCTGGCCGGCGTCATGGATCCGGAGCTCCGCCGCCCCATCACCGAGCTTGGCATGGTGGAGTCCGTCATCGTCTCCGCAGAAGGGCACGTTGACCTGGCGGTCCTGCTGACCATTGCGGGCTGCCCGCTCCGCGACACCATCACCAAGGACTCCGAACGCGCCCTGCTGGCCGTCCGCGGTGTCACCGGTGTCACCGTCACCCTGAACGTGATGGACCAGGCCCAGCGCGACGCCCTCAAGGAAAAACTCCGCGGCGCCGGCGGCCAACGCGGTATCCCGTTCAACGAGCCGGACTCGCTGACCAAGGTCTTCGCCGTGGCCAGCGGGAAGGGTGGCGTGGGTAAATCCTCTGTCACGGTCAACCTTGCCTGCTCCCTGGCGGCGCAGGGGCTCCGGGTAGGCATCGTGGACGCGGATGTGTACGGCTTCTCGGTGCCCGGCCTGATGGGCATCACCCAAACGCCCACGCGGGTGGATGACATGATCCTGCCGCCCGTCGCGTACGGCGTGAAGGTCATCTCCATCGGCATGTTCGTGACGGGCAACCAGCCGGTGGCCTGGCGCGGACCCATGCTGCACCGTGCCCTGGAACAGTTCCTGACGGACGTCTACTTTGGTGACCTGGATGTCCTTTTCCTGGACCTGCCGCCGGGTACCGGGGACATCGCCATCTCCGTGGCCCAGCTGCTGCCCACAGCGGAGATCCTGGTGGTCACCACCCCGCAGGCGGCAGCGGCGGACGTCGCCGAGCGCGCAGGCGCCATCGCCACCCAGACCGGCCAGAAAGTCGCCGGGGTCATCGAGAACATGTCCTACCTGGAGATGCCCGACGGCGGCAGGATGGAATTGTTCGGAAGCGGCGGCGGGGCGGTCCTCACCCAGCGGCTGAGTGCCGCCGTGGGAACCACGGTGCCGCTCCTGGGCCAGATCCCGCTGGACATCCAGCTCCGCGAGGGCGGGGATACGGGTGTTCCCATCGTCATCGGCCAACCCGGCACGCCTGCTGCTGCGGCGCTCTCCGGCATCGCCGGCTCACTGGCGGCCAAGCCGCGCGGGCTGGCCGGGTTGAAGCTCGGGCTGCAGCCGCGCTGACGGCCCCGCCCGCGGGGCCTAGGTTGCTTCGGTGTCGAACGGTGCGGCTTCGCCGGCCGGGAGGCGCGGCACCACGCGTTCGGGCCGCTGGGGTGCAGCGGCTGCGGCCCCTGCCACGGCGGCGACGGCGGCCGGCGCACCCGCGCTGACGGGCTTGGAGTCGTCGTCCATCAGGGCTTCCTTGATGATGCGGCGAGGGTCGTACTGGCGCGGGTCGTACTTCTTCCAATCGACCTCGTCGATGTCGATGCCGACTTCTTCCTTGATCTGCTCGCGGGCGCCGGAGGCCATGCGCCGGACTTCCTTCACCAGGTTGGCAAGCTTCTGGGTATATTCAGGGAGCCGCTGTGGACCGATCACCAGGATGCCAATGATCAGCAGGAGGAAAAACTCCGGGCCGTTGATTCCAAACACGTTAGGAAGATTACCCTTTCCGGGCTGCCAGCGGCGATTCCCGCCCGGCGGGGGCAGCAACCGCCCGCTTTACTGGGTCAAAAGGGTCACAATCCTGTTCAGTCCGCGCTGCAGCCGGTGGGCCAGGGACTCTCCCGCCACAGTACCCGACGCCGGCGCTTCCGCCGCGACACCCGCGCCGGCCTGCGCGCTGACGCGTTCCAGGATGGGCACGGCGTCATCGGCCTGCTCGGCGGGAAGGTCCGATTCGTAGGTGAACGTCCGGCCCTCGGCCCGGTAGGTCACGGACCAGGGCGAGGCGCTGCGGAGCTCCACGCCGTCCGCCGCGGTGCGCAGCGCGGCGGCGGACGAATGCTGCTCCGTCACGGTGGCGTAATGGATGCCGTCCGAAAGCCGGATCTCCACGGCAGGCTGCCCGTCGATTACCAGGGCCCGGGCCGATTCAAGGCGGAATCCCAGGCCGGCCAGTTCCGGGCATGCCCAGCCCTCGTCCCGGAGCAGGGCAAGCTGGCTGGCCGTGAGGGCACGGCCGTCCGCGGGCGTCCGGGCCGAAACATGGGACAGCGCAGCCGGGGAAGTGGAATCAGGCAGCGGCGAGCCGGAGACGGCCAGGGCACCCACGGCAAGGACCCCGGCGGCCGCCAAGGTTCCGCCTGCAGTCAATGCCACGGCACGTGCAAACCTGCGGGGCGGCTCAGGCTGTGCTGCCGGTTGCCGGGCAGCGAACTCGTGGGTCCGGGCCAGCAGGCGGGCTGTCAGGTCCTCGCTGGCCTGCGGAACAGGCGCATCGCGCAGCCGTTCGAGGTATTGGCGTTCCCTGCGCACAGCGCCGGCACAGTCGCTGCATTCCTGCAGGTGGCTGGCTGTCCGCTGGTGCCGGCCGGCAAAGGGATTGGGGGGCCTCATGCGCCGATCAGAGGATGCCGGCGATGCGCGGCAGGGACAGCTTCCGGCGGGCCTGCTGCGGGCGCGGGTCCCGGTGGGCCAGCTTTTCCCGGAGCATGGTGCGGCCGCGGTGGATCCTGGAACGCACGGTGCCCAGTTTGACGTCCAGCGCTGCGGCCACTTCGTCGTAGGACAACCCTTCGAGATCGCACAGCACCACGGCTGCGCGGAAGTCCGGCGGCAGGTCCTCAAGGGCAGCCTGCACATCGAGGTCAAGGTTGTTGAACTCGAAGCTTTGCTCGGGTCCGGGCTCACGGCCGGGAAGGCGGGACTCGGCGTCGTCCGACAGGGCGTCGAACCGGATCCTGGTCTTGCGCCGGGCCTGGTCGAGGAACAGGTTGGTGGTGATGCGGTGCAGCCAGCCGTCCAGGGTCCCGGGCTTGAAGTTTTCAAGGGACCGGAAGACGCGCACAAACACCTCCTGGGTGAGGTCTTCGGCATCGAACTTGTTGCCGGTCAGGCGGTAAGCGAGCCGGTATACCTTGGCGGAGTGGTTGGTAACCACTTCCTCCCAGGTGGGCCGGACCCATTCGACCTCAGGCTGGTGTACTGCAGGGACAGGTGCCACAACTGGTGATGACATCGTCCACTCCCCTCGTGGAATTACAAACGCCCGGATACTGTTGACATCTCTGATTCGGCGCCGATCACCTTTTGGATGAGCGGATATTCATCCTTTCAAACTTGGCTGGGAATTTCCTGATTGCGTCGTAACTTCAGCCTTGGGCGCAATGCCCGCCGGCACCGACGTTTCGGCCGGACACAGTAGGCTGTAAAAGACATTTCCCGCCCCGCCCAGAAAGCGAAATCCATGAGCGCCGACAAATCCAGCAGCTGGTCCTATGCAGAAGATCTGCCCGCTGAGGATGAGGTCATGCTGCGCGCCCGGGAACGCTCTTTTGAACTGGGTGTAGCGCCTATCGGACCGGGCGTCGGTGCTGTCCTGACCGTGCTGGCCGCCGCTTCCAAGGCCCAGACCGCCGTCGAGATCGGAACCGGCGCCGGCGTCTCCGGCGTCTGCCTGCTCCGGGGCCTCGGCAAGCAGGCAGTCCTGACCACCATCGACGTCGACGTTGAGCACCTCAGGGCGGCACGGGAGGCGTTTGCCGAGGCCGGCAGCCCGGCCAACAGGACCCGGACCATCTCCGGCCGCGCCGGCGACGTGCTGCCGCGCCTCACGGACGGCGCGTACGACCTCGTCTTCATCGACGCCGACAAGCCGGGACTCCCCGGCTATGTTGAGCAGGGCATCCGCCTCCTGAAGCGCTCCGGCCTGCTGATCATCAACGACGCCCTGGACAAGGACCGGGTGTCCAACCCGGCCGGCAGGGACGCCAACACGGTGGTGCTCCGCCAGGTGGGCCGCTCCATCCGCGACGACGACAGGCTGGCCTCGGCAATGCTGCCCACCGGCGACGGCCTCCTGGTGGCAGTCAAGAAATAGGACAGGGCCCGCAGCCCACGGGGCTGCGGACCCTGTCCGCTGGAACTGCTATTCGGTAACGCCCACCAGGCATTCCTTCAGGTTGGCCGCTTCTGCAGCGTTCAGTTCCACCACGAGTCGCCCGCCGCCTTCGAGCGGGACGCGCATGATAAGACTGCGGCCCTCCTTGGTGACTTCCATTGGGCCGTCGCCGGTGCGTGGTTTCATAGCCGCCATGAGGAATTCCCCTCCATTTTGTCCCAGGACTGATCAACCCGGTCGGGCTGTGTCCGCATGTCGAGCATGCTGCGATGCCGGAGAGTCAGTCCCCCGTCAAGGCTGCGCGTATTCTGAATGCTTTTGTCCTTGCTTGCTTATCATTATCCCGGAATTACCCGGCTGTAGCTAATCGATGGACATTTTCGTCCACCGGGTATTCGCAGCAGGCACACCGGGTGGCGCTTGGCGGCTACGGCGGATAATCCCCGCCGCCGGGCAGTTGCGCCCAGGCCCACAGCCACACGATCCACACCATCTGCAGGAGCAGGAACATCACCACCACGGTCCCGCGGTACGCCCGGGACCGGGACAGCAGCACCGCGCCGAGCGCCAGCGGGAACAGGGGCAGCAGCATCCGGAACGTGCTGGTCTGCGGGTGCAGGAACATCACCAGGTAGCCCATGTAGCAGGCACACCAGAGCCGGATTTCGGCGCCGAGCCGCACCACGGGCGGCAGGAACAGCATCGCACCGAAAAGGGCCACAAAAACAAATGGAGCCAGCAGGCCCAGGACAGGACCGAAAAGGTCGACGCCGGTGTCGAACCAAGGCTTGAAAGGCACCAGGTCGTGGCCGCGCCACACCGTTTCGGTACGGGTATACGCCTGGATGTCGCCGGTGGCCACCCACGCGGCTGCAGGCCATGCCAGCGCGGAAAGGCCGGCGACGGCGGTCAGTCCGGTAAGGGCGGCGAGGTCACCCCTGGAGTGCGCAGCCGGGGTTGCGGTTCCGTCCCGCTGGCTGCGCAAGTGTTCCATGAACCGGTACACCAGGAGCAGTCCCACCATGGCAGCGAACGGGACACCCACGGGCCGGGACAGGCACAGCAGCACCACCACCGGCATGGCCAGGAAGTAGCGGCGCCGGATCACCAGCAGCAGGGCGACGGCGAGGAGCAACAGGTTCAGTGGTTCGGCGTAGGGGACCTGCAGGACCGCCGACACCGGGAAAGCGGCGAAGAAGGCCACGCCCCACAACGCCGGCGCGTGCGCCGCCTTCTGCCGGAACAGCAGGTACACGGCCAGGGCCGCCCCCCACCCGGACAGCATGGCCACAACGGTGAGGGCGGCCGCGGGGCTCAGTCCCGTGAGCGTGCTGAGGCCACCGGCCAGCGCCGGGAAAAGCGGATAAAACGCCCACGTGTTTTCCTGGACATTGCCTGCAGCGTCGGTGGGCAGCACCGCCGGGTAGCCGTTGGCGATCACCTGGCCGTACCAGCGGGCGTCCCAGATGTTGATGAAGTTCCAGTAGTCGGGTTTGGGCGGGAACCACGGGTTGACGCCCTGATGCAGGGCTGCGGCCATAAAGATGCCTGCACTGACCAGGCGGGCGGCGAGGTAGATGGCCGAGGCCTGGACCCACCAGGGCCAGTTGCGCACCGCCGATCCGGTCCTGGCGGCGATGGACTGCGCCGAGGCGGTGAAGCCGGGGCGGCGCACTGCGGTGCTCACTGGCTGCCGGATTCCGCGGCTGGTGCGGCGGATTCCGGGGCCGGGGACCCGCCGTCGGCCGCCGACTCCAAGGCGAGCACCCGGGTCCGGAGCGCGGTCACCTCACGTTCCCTGGCAGCCAATTGGTCCCGCAGCTCGTCCAGGACCTGGTCCACCTGATCCATCCGGTAGCCGCGGAGCCCCAGCGAAAACCGCACCCGGTCCACGTCCTCCGGACGTGCCCGGGCCGGGAGCAGCACCGGCGGAAGGTTCGCGGCAGGCTGTTCGAAGCCGCCCTCAAGCAGGTCAGGAACCGGCCGTGCCGCCACCTTCCGGGCACGCCGGCCCACGCTGACCCACAGGACAGCACCAACAAGCGCGATCGCAACAAAAACCAGGAAAAAGCTCACCGTTCCATCGTGCCAGACCAGAGGGCTGCGCTACTCCGGGCGCTGCTCGCCGTTTGTGGCCGGAGAGACGGCCATGTGAAGCACATGGTCCACGGCTTCAGCAGGATCATCCACCACCTGGATCAGGTCCAGGTCCTTTTCGGACACCATGCCTTCGGCCACCAGGGTGCCCCGGATCCAGTCGACCATAGGGGACCAGAAGTCAACGCCGAGCAGCACGATGGGGAACGAGGTCACCTTTCGGGTTTGGACCAGCACCATTGCCTCAAAAAGTTCATCAAGGGTGCCCAGCCCGCCGGGAAGCACAATAAAGCCCTGCGCGTATTTCACAAACATGGTTTTGCGGGCAAAGAAGTAGCGGAAGTTGATCCCCAGGTCGACCCACTGGTTCAGGCCCTGCTCAAACGGCAGTTCGATGCCGAGGCCCACGGAGAGGCCTTTGCCCTCCACGGCACCCCGGTTGGCGGCTTCCATGGAGCCGGGCCCACCGCCGGTGATGACGGCCACGCCGGCTTCGGCCAGTTTCCGGCCCACTTCCACTCCCATCTCGTAATACGGGGTGCCGGGCTTGGTCCGGGCCGAGCCGAAAACGCTGACGGCTTTGCCAATGCCCGCCAGGGCGCCGAAGCCTTCAACAAACTCACTTTGGATCCGCAGCACGCGCCACGGATCGGTATGCACAAACTGGCCG
Organism: Arthrobacter sp. Leaf141; assembly: GCF_001424565.1. GTDB lineage: Bacteria > Actinomycetota > Actinomycetes > Actinomycetales > Micrococcaceae > Arthrobacter. The sequence goes on along the minus strand of NZ_LMOL01000005.1, from coordinate 591,968 downwards.
GCGCCGGTGGTATCCAGCAGGTGCTGGTCGGACATATCCACGTGTGCCTGTTCACGGCGAAGTTCAAGGGGGCCTTTACGGCGCGGCTGGGAATTCTTGGCCGGATCTGCGTTGATGCTCATATCCCAAGGCTAACCTCAGGCGGGAGGTATCTCTTGAATCACGATCGGCGCGAACTTGGCGTGATTCGCATCATAAGGCCCGGTTGTTCGCTAGATTCTTTTTTATGACTACTCAAGTGCCCGGCGATTCGCTCGTCTCCCTGACGGCCGTCAATAAGCATTACGGCCAGCTGCACGTTCTCAAGGACATCAACCTCAACGTCCGCAAGGGCGAGGTTGTTGTGGTCATCGGGCCCTCCGGTTCCGGTAAGTCCACTCTTTGCCGCGCTATCAACCGCCTGGAAACCATCGAGGACGGCACCATTTCCATCGACGGGAAAGTCCTCCCCTCAGAAGGCAAGGAACTCGCGCAGCTCCGGGCCGACGTCGGAATGGTCTTCCAGTCGTTCAACCTGTTTGCACACAAAACCATCCTGGAAAACGTCACCCTGGGACCCATCAAGGTCAAGGGCGTGGCCAAGACCACCGCGGACAAGGACGCCATGGCGCTGCTGGAGCGGGTGGGCGTGGGCCATCAGGCGCCCAAGCTTCCCGCCCAGCTCTCCGGCGGCCAGCAGCAGCGCGTCGCAATTGCACGGGCTTTGGCAATGAAGCCGAAGGTCATGCTGTTCGACGAGCCCACGTCAGCCCTGGACCCGGAAATGATCAACGAGGTCCTGGACGTGATGGTCCAGCTCGCCAAGGAAGGCATGACCATGATCGTGGTCACGCACGAGATGGGCTTCGCCCGCAAGGCCGCCGACCGTGTGGTCTTTATGGCGGACGGCCAGATCGTCGAGGACGCCACTCCGGAAGAGTTCTTCACCAACCCCAAGAGTGACCGGGCCAAGGACTTCCTGTCCAAGCTCCTCACGCACTGATTTACGAACCTCAACTCTCAAGTTCGCATCCAGGCCGTAACCCACGGCCTTCAATGAAAGGAATGTCATGAAGGCATTTATGACCCGGCGGAAGTCACTCCTCGTGGCAGCTACCGCTGCCCTTGCACTCTCCCTGTCCGCTTGCGGCGACGGCGGCAGCACCGCCGGCAGTGACCCCACCGTGGCCGAAAAGCCCACGTTCGCCGCCGGCACCACCATGGAGAAGCTCGCCTCGGCCGGCAGCATCAAGATCGGTACCAAGTTCGACCAGCCGCTCTTCGGCCAGGTGGGCCTCGACGGCAAGCCGGTTGGCTTCGACGTGGAAATGGGCAAGCTGATTGCCGCCAAGCTGGGCATCGCTGCTGACAAAATCGAATGGTCCGAGACCGTCTCCGCCAACCGCGAGCCCTTCATCGAGCAGGGCAAGGTTGACCTGGTGATCGCCACGTACACGATCAACGACAAGCGCAAGCAGGTTGTCAGCTTCGCCGGACCGTACTACGAAGCCGGCCAGGCCCTGATGGTCAACAAGGACAACGACTCCATCAAGACCCCCGAAGACGTCAAGGGCAAAAAAGTCTGCTCCGTCACCGGTTCCACCCCCGCCGCCACGATCGTGGACAAGTACGGCGCTGAACTCGTTCCGGCAGCCACGTACTCCGCGTGCCTCGAGCCGCTGCGCAACAAGCAGGTTGAAGCGATCACCACGGACAACGTGATCCTGGCCGGTTTTGTGGACAAGGAGCCGGACGCTTTCAAGCTGGCCTCTGACGAGACCTTCACCAAGGAGCCCTACGGCATCGGCCTGAAGAAGGATGACACTGAGTTCCGTGGCTGGATCAACGACCAGCTCGAGGAATTCGGCAAGGACGGATCCTACAAGAAGGCTTGGGAGGCCACCGCCGGTTCGGTCATCAAGACCGCGCCCGAACTGCCTGAGATCAACCGCTACTAAGGCTCAACGGCAGTGCCGGGGCGCGCTTCGGCGGCCCGGCACTGCATTGCTCCCCCACCCTCCGCTTCTTGAGCCGAAGGATCATATGGACGTCATCATTGAAAGTCTGCCCCTGTACTGGGAGGGCTTTCTCCGCACCCTTTTCCTGTCAGCCGTCTCCGGGGTGATCGCGCTGGTACTGGGAACCCTCTTGGCAGCTGCCAGGGTCTCGCCCGTGGCTGCCCTCCGTGGCTTCAGCACTGTCTACGTGGAGATCCTCCGCAACACTCCGCTGACCATTGCCTTCTTCTTTGCCGCAATCGTGCTTCCCCGCCTGGGCGTCCAGTTCGCCCAGTTTGAGGTGGCGGCCATCATTGCCCTCAGCTCCTACACCGCGGCGTTCATCGCTGAAGCTGTCCGCTCCGGTGTCAACAGCGTGCCGGTAGGCCAGGCCGAAGCGGCCCGCAGTATCGGCATGAACTTCGGCCAGGTCCTGAACCTCATCATCCTCCCGCAGGCACTGCGGACGGTGATCCCGCCGTTGATCAACATCCTGATCGCCCTGGTGAAGAACTCCTCCGTGGCCGGCGCATTCTTCGTCCTGGAACTGTTCGGTTACGGCCGGCAGCTGGCCAACGCCAACGGTGACCAGGTCATCACGGTCCTGCTGGGCACAGCGTTCTTCTATCTCCTTCTCACCGTCCCGCTGGGCATCCTTGCCAGCACGGTGGAGCGAAAGGTGGCGATTGCCCGATGAGCTCGGTACTTTACGACGTTCCCGGCCCCAAGGCCCGCCGGATATCCCTGATCGGCTCCGTGGTGGGCGGCCTGGCAATCCTCGGGCTGCTGGCCTGGATCATCTTCACTTTGGGCCAGCAGGGCATCTTTGAGGGCCGGCGCTGGCAGATCTTCACCCGGGCGGACGTGTGGCGCCTGCTGGGCAACGGGTTGGGTGCAACACTGTCGGCCGCGGGGCTGGCCGCCGTCATTGCCTTCCCGTTAGGCCTGCTGCTGTGCCTGCTCCGGATCTCCGACCTCAAGGCCATCCGGATTCCCACCCGCGTTGTCCTTGAGTTCCTTCGCGGCATGCCCGTGGTCCTGATGATGCTGTTTATCCTCCTGGGCTTCGGCACATCGCAATTTATTGCGGTCGTTGCCGGCTTGGTGGTCTACAACGCCGCAGTCTTCGCGGAAATCATCCGGGCAGGCATCCAGTCCCTCCCCAAGGGCCAACGCGAAGCGGGCCTGGCCATCGGCCTGACCAGCTTCAAATCACGCATGCTGATCGAACTTCCGCAGGCTGTCCGCCGGATGATGCCGTCCCTGGTGGCGCAGCTGGTGGTCCTCCTGAAGGACACCTCGCTTGGCTACATCGTGGCCTACGGCGAATTGCTGCGGGCAGTCCAGCTCATGGCGGACGTCCTGGGACCGGCCTTCCTGTTCCCCGTGTTCTTCGTGGCCGCGGCAATGTACATCGCCATCAACATCGCCATCTCGCGGCTCGCCGTGTGGATCGAACGGCGCGGTTCCAAGAAAGCCGCCGGCGGCACAGCCAAGGCTGACCCGGTGGCTGTCGAGGCAGCTGCTCCCTAACCAGCGAAGAGAAATGGCCCGGATCGAACGATCCGGGCCATTTCTTTGCAGTGCGCCTAGCCCGCCAGCCAGTCCTGCAGCGCCTTGAGGCAGGTGCGGATGGCCTCCGCGTCCACGTGCTCATTGTCCTTGTGGGCCAGCAGCGGGTCTCCGGGGCCGAAGTTCACTGCCGGGATCCCCAGTTCGCTGAAACGGGCGACGTCGGTCCACCCGTATTTGGGCTTGGGTTCGGCTCCCACAGCGGCCACAAAGGAGGCGGCGGCCGGGTGGTTCAGTCCGGGCCTCGCTCCCGCCGCCGCGTCGGTCCGCACCACATCGAAACCGGCAAGCAACTCACGCACGTGGGCCTCCGCCTGGTCCGGGTCCTTGTCCGGGGCAAAGCGGTAGTTGATTTCCACCACGCATTTGTCCGGGATCACGTTGCCGGCGGTTCCGCCGTGGATCTTCACGGCGTTCAAGCTCTCGCGGTAGTCCAGGCCGTCCACGTTGACCGTCCGGGGCGCATAGTCCGCGAGCCGCGCCAAAATGGGAGCCGCGGCGTGGATGGCATTGCTGCCCATCCAGGCCCGCGCCGAGTGGGCGGACTCTCCCACTGTGGTGGCCTCGAACCGGCTGGTGCCGTTGCACCCACCCTCGACTGTGCCGTTGGTGGGCTCGAGAAGGATGGCGAAATCGCCATCCAGAAGGTCGCCGTGGTTCCGGACCAGCCGGCCCAGGCCGCTTTTGACCGCTTCCACTTCCTCATGGTCGTAAAACACAAAGGTGACGTCGCGCGCAGGCTCCGCACCGCCGTCGAACATGCCTGCGGCGAGTGCCAGCTGGACCGCAACCCCGCCCTTCATGTCCGTGGCACCCCGGCCGTACAGCACCCCTTCGCCGGGCACGCCGGATTCCCAGGTGGAGGGCACGGTGCCTTTGGAACCAGCCACCAGCGGCAGGGGCACAGTGTCCAGGTGGCCGGCCAGGATGACCCGTTCGGATCGGCCCAGCTCCGTCCGGGCGATCAGGGCGTCCCCGTCGCGGACAACGCTGAGCTGCGGAATGGCCAGCAACGCCTGCTCCACGGCGTCGGCGAGCTCCTTTTCGTTGCCGGAGACACTGTCGATGTCCATGATGGCGGCGGTCAGCTGCGCCACATCCTGCCTGAGATCAAGCCGTGCGGGCGCCTGGACGGCATCCGTTTCCAGGCTTGCGGCGGCGGGAGGGGGCTCGGGGGAGGTTAGGGCAGTCACGAAGCCAGTCTAGTTCGAAGCCGGTGCCTGCCCTCGTTAGACTGGAAGGCATGACTGAGACTGCCGCTTCCGCTGTGCCCGAAACCTCGACCACCGCCGCCGGAGAGCGTTCCGCATACGGCTTCGGCGTGGCCACCATCGCCACGGCCAACGGATCCGCCACCGTACTGGACGCCTGGTTCCCCGCCCCCGCCCTGGGCGTCGCTGCGGAGAACCTCCGCGCCGTCGAGAATGCCGACGAAGCCCTGACCCTGATCGCCGAAAGCGGCGACGACGCCGACCGCGGCACCGAGCAGAAGGTGGTGTTCGTCCAGATCGACCTGGACGCAGCGCCGGCCGACACCGTCGATGCCTACCTCCGGCTCCACCTCCTTTCACACCGCCTGGTGCAGCCCAACAGCATCAACCTGGACGGCATCTTCGGCAAACTGCCCAACGTGGTGTGGACCAACTTCGGCCCCGCCGCCGTGGACGGCTTTGAACTCACCCGCGCCCGGCTCCGCAAGCGCGGCGCTGTCACCGTTTACGGGGTGGACAAGTTCCCACGCATGGTTGACTATGTGGTCCCCACCGGTGTGCGGATTGCCGACGCCGACCGGGTCCGCCTGGGCGCGCACCTGGCCGAAGGCACCACGGTGATGCACGAAGGCTTCGTCAACTTCAACGCCGGCACCCTGGGCACCTCGATGGTGGAAGGCCGGATCTCGGCCGGTGTGGTCACCGGCAACGGCAGCGACGTGGGCGGTGGCGCGTCCATCATGGGCATGCTGTCCGGCGGCGGCAAGGAACGGATCACCATCGGCGAGCGGGTGTTGCTTGGGGCCAACTCCGGCGTGGGCATCAGCATCGGCGACGACTCCGTGGTTGAAGCAGGCCTCTACGTCACCGCCGGTACCCGCGTCCGCGTGGTGGGACCCAAGGACGCCGACGGCGAAGACACCACCAAGGTGGTTAAGGCCGCCGAGCTCTCCGGCGTGCCGAACCTGCTGTTCCGCCGGAACTCCACCAGCGGCGCCGTGGAGGTCCTGGCCCGCAAGGGACAGACAGTGGAACTGAACACCGCCCTGCACGCCAACTGATTCCCCGGTGGCACGAAGACGCGGCCTGCGCCGCCTCGCAGTACTCCTGCTGGCTGTGGCGCTTGTGGCCGGCGGAATCTACGCCGCCGTCTTCTTTGTACAGCGTTCCGAAACCCTCGTTTCGGAACGCTGTACGGCCGAGGCCGGTGGGAGGACTGCCGAACTCGCGCCGGACCAGGCGCTGCACGCGTCCCTGATCACCGCCGTCGCCGTCCGCCGCGGGCTGCCGGCCCGTGCCGCCAGCATCGCCCTTGCCACGGCCATGCAGGAATCAAAACTGCGCAACATCGACCACGGCGACCAGGCCGGCCCCGACTCCCGGGGGTTGTTCCAGCAGCGGCCCTCCCAGGGCTGGGGCACCGAGGCGCAGGTCATGGACCCGTACTACGCGGCCAACGCGTTTTACGACGCGCTGGTGAAGATCCCCGGCTACGAGACCCTGGAAATCACCGACGCCGCCCAGCGGGTCCAGCGCTCGGCCTTTCCCACCGCCTACGCCCAGCACGAGGACATGGGCCGGTCCTTCGCGTCAGGGCTGACCGGCCAGACACCCGAAGCCGTGCAGTGCACCCTTCGCTCCGTTGATGAGGCCGGGGATCCTGCGGAACTGGCCGCCGAACTGGAGCGTGCCTACGGGCCGCTGGGCGCCGCCGTCGACGGCCTGACCGTGACGGTACCCGCCGGCGGAAGCCAGGCATGGTCAGTGGCGCAGTGGGCGGTGGCCAATGCCAAGGGTATGGCCGTGGTCCGGGTGGACGTGGCCGGCCGAAGCTGGACGCGGGAGAACCAGGCCGGGTGGGCGGACTCCCCCGGAACCGACGGCGAAGTCCGCATCACGGTGGCCCCGGCGGACTGAGCCGGCTTATCACGCTGGGTCAGACCAACATCTCCACGACAGGCTGCACGTAGCTCCGGAACAGTTCCGGCTGGCCCATCAGCCCGTGGCTCATGATGATTTTGTCCGGCTCCAGGTACCAGGCCCGCTGCTCATTGAGAGGAAGCTCGATGATGGTCAGCGAAAAGTCCCGGGCGTCGCGACCCACCTCCATCAGCCTGTCGTCCACCAGGTCGGCGATCAGTTGGTCCGATCCGCTGGCGGCACGCTCGGCCTCAAGCTCGGCATATTCGCTCCGGCGCTCCCGGGCCCAGGTCAGAGCCGCACCGAAGTGCGCCTGGAGCACGCGCTGCAGGGCAGGGGAATTGCCGAACGCTTCGAATTCGGGCGGCGACAACTCCGGCGAGGGGTGCGGGTGGGCCTTCAGGAGCTGCTCCCACCAGGCTTCCCATTCGGTCTTGAGGGCGCTGATGCCGCCTACCTCGGCGGTGAGGTGTGTGTGGTCAGCCCGCCGGATCTTCGGTGCCGCATGGGACAGCGCCGGGGAGCCTGCGCCATCGAGCCCGGCGGTGTCCCGGACATACAGCGCGATGATCATCGGCCCGGACGTATCCGTGCTGATCTGCCACCCTGACCCGCTTGCGTGATGCATTCAAAGTCCTTCCCTGGCGTGCCCGTGCCGGGCCTGGTGCGCCAGCCCGGTGTCCCCTGGCTACAGTCTATTCCCGCGTGCTTCCGGCGGAAGTGCCGTTCACGCCTGCAGCCCGTCGAGGTGGCGTTCGAGCACGTCGGCGCACATTGCCGCGGTCATCCACTCGGGTTGCAGCAGTGCGTGCAGGCACAGCCCGTCCAGTGTTGCCAGCAGCCGTTCCGCCTCCACTACGAGGAGTTCGTCGGGGCAGTCCGCCGGCAGCAGCGTGGCCACCACCTGCCCCACCACTGCTGCCACTTCCCGGTGGCTGCGCCCTGCCATCGGAGCGAGGAAGGGCCGGATCCTGGCGGCGTTACGGAAGGCAATCCACGCGCAGAGATCCACGGCGCGTTCCTCGTCCAGGGCCAGGAGTCCGCCCAGCAGGGTTAAGACTGCCGAGCGCTGGCCGGGGGTTCCGGCGGGTTCCCGGAGCAGGTCCGGCAGCGCAGCTGCCAGGCGGCCCACCACCCGGTCCACCACGGTACCGAAGGAATACTCGAGCAGTTCTTCGCTGCCGGCAAAGTAGTGCCGGACCGATCCGACGGCCAGGCCCGCCTCATCCGCTACTTCCCGGAGGGATGCCCGTTCCAGACCGTCCACGGCGATGATCCGAAGGACCGCTTCCACAACGTCAAGGCGGCGGGCATCGGCATCTACGATTTTTGGCACCCCTTTTATTTAGCACACATGTGCCCAATAATCCGGGGACCCGCCGGGCGTGACCGGCATCCGGAACGCGGCGGTGGACGGCGGCCCGGGTGGGATAGCGTTGAGTCATGAAAATTCTGGTTACCGGGGGCACCGGTTACATCGGCTCGCACACTGTCCTTTCGCTGCAGGAGGCGGGCCACGACGTGGTTGTCATCGACAACCTGGTGAACTCCAGCGAGGAGTCACTGCGCCGGGTCGCTGAGCTGAGCGGCAAGAAGGCCGCGTTCCACCATGTTGACCTGGTGGACGAGGCCGCCGTGGAGCAGGTCTTCGCCGGCAGCGGCATTGACGCCGTCATCCACTTCGCCGGGCTGAAGGCCGTGGGTGAGTCGGTCCGGGAGCCGCTGCAGTACTACTACAACAACCTGGTGGGCACTCTGAACCTCCTGCGGGTCATGGACCGCCATAACGTGCGCACCATCGTGTTCAGCTCCTCAGCAACCGTGTACGGCGAGCACAACCCCACGCCCTATGTCGAAAAGATGGAGATCGGGGCCAACAACCCGTACGGCCGCACCAAGGAACAGATCGAGGACATCCTCTCCGACCTCGGCGCTGCCGACAGCCGCTGGCACATTGCCCTGCTGCGCTACTTCAACCCGGTGGGCGCCCACCCGTCAGGCCGCATCGGCGAGGACCCGCAGGGCATCCCCAACAACCTGGTACCGTTCATCGCCCAGGTGGCCGTGGGCCGGCGGGAAAAGCTTATGGTCTTCGGCGGGGACTACGACACCCCGGATGGCACGTGCCAGCGCGACTACATCCACGTGGTTGACCTTGCCGGCGGACACGTCGCTGCCCTGGACCACGTGGCGGACCGCACGGGCGTGTTCCGGTGGAACCTCGGTTCCGGCAAGGGGTCCTCCGTCCTGGAGGTCCTGCGCTCCTTCGAGAAGGCCGTGGGCCGGCCGATCCCCTACGAGGTCACGGGCCGCCGCGCCGGGGACCTGCCGGCATTCTGGGCGGATGCCTCCTCAGCCCTCGCCGACCTGAGCTGGGCCACCACCAAGACAGTGGACCAGATGTGCGAGGACCACTGGCGCTGGCAGAAGAACAATCCGCAGGGATATGCCCCGCAAAGCTGATTAACGCCGCCGGCCGCCCACCTCCAGGAGGTGGGCGGCCGGCGTCGTACGTATGGGGACTAGCGTGCGGGGTAGTCCCGGGCCGGTTCGCCGATGTACAGCTGGCGGGGGCGGCCGATCTTTGTTTGCGGGTCCTGCGTCATCTCGCGCCACTGGGCAATCCAACCCGGCAGGCGGCCGATGGCGAAGAGCACCGTGAACATCTTCTCCGGGAAGCCCATGGCCTTGTAGATCAGGCCGGTGTAGAAGTCCACGTTGGGGTAGAGCTTGCGCTGGATGAAGTAGTCATCGTTGAGCGCCTTCTCCTCCAGGCGGAGCGCGATCTCCAGCATCTCGTCGTTGCCGCCGAGCTTGGAGAGGATCTCGTGTGCGGTGTTTTTGACGATCTTGGCGCGGGGGTCGTAGTTCTTGTACACCCGGTGGCCGAAGCCCATAAGCCGGACGCCGTCTTCCTTGTTCTTGACCTTCTCCATGTAGTCCTCGGGCTTGGTGCCGTCGGCCTGGATCTGGCGGAGCATTTTCAGGACGGCCTCGTTGGCACCGCCGTGGGCGGGGCCGGACAGGGCGTGGATGCCTGCCGAGACGGAAGCGAAGAGGTTGGCGTCCGAGGAACCCACCAGGCGCACGGTGGACGTGGAGCAGTTCTGTTCGTGGTCCGCGTGCAGGATCAGGAGCAGGTCCAGGGCCTTGACGATGACCGGGTCCATCTCGTACTGCTCGGCCGGCAGGCCGAAGCTCAGCCGGAGGAAGTTCTCCACGAGGTTGTGGGAGTTGTCCGGGTACAGCATGGGCTGGCCGATGGACTTTTTGTGTGCGTACGCGGCGATGACCGGAAGCTTTGCCATCAGGCGGATGGTGGAGACCTCCACCTGCTCGGCGTTTTTGGGGTCCAGCGAGTCCTGGTAGAACGTGGACAGCGCCGACACCGCTGAGGACAGCACGGGCATCGGGTGCGCGTCCCGCGGGAAGCCGCTGAAGAAGCCCTTCAGCTCCTCGTGCAGCAGCGTGTGGTGGCGGATCTTCTGGTCGAACTCTTCGAGCTCGGTGGGGGTGGGCAGGTTCCCGTAGATCAGCAGGTAGGACACTTCGAGGAAGCTGGAGTGCTGCGCCAGCTGCTCGATCGGGTATCCGCGGTAGCGCAGAATGCCGGCATCGCCGTCGATGTACGTGATGGCGGAAGTGGTTGCTGCGGTGTTCATGAAGCCGGGGTCAAAGGTGACTGCGCCCGTCTGCTTCAGCAGCTTGGAAACGTCGTATCCTTCGTTCCCTTCAACAACCTGGATGCGCGGGAGCTTCAGCTCGCCACCGGCGTGGTGCAAGGTGGCGGCGTTGTTGGTCTCAGTCATGGAGTCCCCTTCATGAGGCTTCTGGGCCTCTGTCGAAAGCTTGATCCAACATCAGGTGAGCCGCGCACTGATCCTGAGTAGACAGGTTCCAACACCCGGGCTGCCTTCTTGTAGAAAGCCACCATTGATAGTCACTTAAAAAATACCGCTCCTTGGCGGGTGTCACTAATCCGAGACAGCCCAGGAGGCCCCGAAACGGCCGCTATGTGGCGCGAGTCACTCTATTGTTACAGCCCCGTTGCCGGCTGCGCGGTCAGGCGGGATACTGCGGCGTCGATCCGTTCGTCGGTTCCCGTCAGCGCCACCCGGACAAAACCGTTGCCGGCTTCACCGTAGAAAACGCCCGGCCCCACCACAATGCCAAGCCCGGCAAGGCGTGCCACCGTGGTCCAGGTGTCCTCCCCCGCTGTCGACCAAAGGTACAGGCCGGCATCGGAATTCCTGATGTCCAACCCGAATCCGCGCAGGGCCGGAACCAGCCGTTCGCGGCGGCCGCGGTACAGGTCTTTTTGCGCTTCAACGTGCGCGTCATCGCCCACCGCCACCCGCATGGCTTCCTGCACCGGGTACGGCACGATCATGCCTGCGTGCTTGCGGCTGTTGACCAGGTTGGCCATCAGCGCCGGATCACCGGCAACAAACGCGGCGCGGTAGCCGGCCAGGTTGGACTGCTTGCTCAGGGAGTAGACGGCCAGCAGGCCGTCATGGGAGCCACCGGAAACGCGGGGGTCCAGGATGCTGGGCACAGGGTTTCCGCCGCGCTGGACGTCCCATTCGCCCCAGCCAAGTTCCGCATAGCATTCGTCCGAAGCCACCACGGCTCCGATGTCACGGGCCTGGGCCACCAGTGAGCGCAGCGATTCCGCGTCCCGGACACTGCCGGTGGGGTTGCCGGGTGAGTTGACCCAGATCAGGCGCACACGGGCCCGGGTGGCGGCGTCCAGCTCATCCAGGCTGTCCGTAGCAACTGAGGTGACGCCGGCCAGGGTGGCGCCAATATCGTAGGTCGGGTAGGCAACCTTGGGACGGACGACGACGTCACCGGGCTTCAGGCCCAACAGCAGCGGCAGCCACGCCACCAGTTCCTTCGAGCCCACCGTGGGCATCACGTCGCGGGGATCAAGTCCCGCTACGCCGCGGCGGCGTTCGAACCACCCTGCGATGGCCTCGCGGAGAGCCAACGTGCCGTGCACGGTGGGATACCCCGGGGCGTTGGCGGCAGCTGACAGCGCGTCCTGCACCAGCGCCGGGGTGGGATCCACAGGGGTGCCGATGGAGAGGTTGACGGCTCCGCCGGGGTGTTCCGAGGCCTTGGCCAGGTACGGCGCCATGGCCTCCCACGGGTAGTCGGGCAGGGCAAGGCCAAAGGTGTTCACTGCAGGGCTCACGGGTGCGCCGGGGTCAGTGGTCTTGGTTCTGCGGCGGCAGCGCAGCGATCATGGGGTGGTCCTTGCCGGTGTTGCCAACCTTCGCGGCACCGCCCGGGGAACCAAGGTCGTCGAAGAACTCGACGTTGGCCTTGTAGTAGTCGGCCCACTCATCCGGGGTGTCATCCTCGTAGTAGATGGCCTCAACGGGGCAAACGGGCTCGCAGGCACCGCAGTCCACGCATTCGTCCGGATGGATGTACAGCGAACGCTCACCCTCGTAAATGCAGTCGACGGGGCACTCCTCAATACATGCCTTGTCTTTGACATCTACACACGGCTGCGCGATTACGTACGTCACGTCCCTGGCCTCTCCACGTTGGTTCCGGCGTCCCGCCGGCTCTTGCATCCGGCAACTCTGGCCGGACCCTGACTCTGTAGCCTATTATCCCCCTGCCCGTTACCGCGAACCTAGCCGGGGCGCTTGTGTGAAGCCGTTTAGTATGTTCAGGTGAGCCTGCCTGCCCCGACCCCCGCCGGATTCCTTGCCGCTGCCAAGACCGGAACGCGGGTTGTGGTCCGCTACCGCATCCCTGAAGGCTTCACGGACGCCTTGGGCGACCTGGTGGCGTGCGACGCCGGTTCCGTCACCGTCCAGACCCGGCAGGCCGCCGTCGTGATCCCCCTGGGCGCCGTGGTGGCGGCAAAGTCCGTTCCCCCGGCACCGCCGCGGCGCCGCCCGCGCAGCTGACGCCGGGTTCACTACGCACGGACGGTTCCTGCGGCCTGGCCGGCGGGTTCGGTGCGCGCATGCGTCCCGAAACGACGAATGCCACCGGCATGGCGCCGGTGGCATTCGTTGGTGCTGCGGGTTTGTTAGACCTTGGCGCGGGCGCGGTTGGCCTTGGAGCGGTCGCTGGCGTCCAAGATCACCTTACGGATGCGGATGGACTCGGGCGTCACTTCGACACACTCGTCTTCGCGGGCGAACTCAAGGGACTCTTCGAGGGTCAAAACCTTCGGCGGCGTCATGTTCTCGAAGGTGTCCGAGGAAGCTGCACGCATGTTGGTGAGCTGCTTCTCACGAGTGATGTTTACGTCCATGTCATCAGCGCGGGAGTTCTCGCCAACGATCATGCCCTCGTAAACCTCGGAGGTGGGCTGAACGAAGAAGCTCATACGTTCCTGGAGCTTGATTATCGCGAACGGGGTGACAACACCTGAGCGGTCAGCCACGATCGAACCGTTGGTGCGGTACTCGATGGGGCCGGCCCACGGCTCGTAGCCCTCGGCCAGCGAGGAAGCGATACCGGCACCGCGGGTGTCGGTCAAAAAGCGCGTGCGGAAACCGATCAAGCCACGGGCCGGAACGATGAACTCCATGCGGCACCAGCCGGTACCGTGGTTGGCCATGTTGGTCATGCGGCCCTTGCGGGAGGCCATGAGCTGGGTTACGGCGCCGAGGTACTCTTCCGGCACGTCGATGGTCATGTGTTCCATCGGCTCGTGGATCTTGCCGTCGATGGTCTTGGTGACAACCTGCGGCTTGCCCACGGTCAGCTCGAAGCCTTCACGGCGCATCTGCTCAACCAAGATGGACAGAGCCAATTCGCCACGGCCCTGAACTTCCCAAGCGTCGGGACGCTCGGTGGGGAGAACGTTCAAAGAAACGTTACCGATCAGTTCCTTGTCAAGACGATCCTTGACCTGGCGTGCGGTGACCTTGTGGCCCTTGACCTTACCGGCGATCGGGGATGTGTTGATACCGATGGTCATGGAGATTGCCGGCGGGTCAACCGTGATCAGCGGCAACGGCTGCGGGTTGTCGACGTCGGTGAGGGTCTCACCAATGGTGATTTCCTCGATGCCGGCGACAGCAACGATTTCGCCCGGTCCCGCAGAATCGGCCGGAACGCGGTCCAGTGCCTTGGTGGCCAGCAGTTCGGTGATCTTGACGTTCTTGAGCTCGCCGTTGGCGCGGGCCCAGGCGACGGTCTGCCCCTTGCGCAGGGTGCCGTTGTAGATGCGAAGCAGTGCAAGACGGCCCAGGAACGGTGAGGCGTCCAGGTTGGTGACGTGTGCCTGGAGTACGCCGTTCGGGTTGTACGTCGGCGCGGGGATGTGCTCGATGATGGTCTTGAACAGCGGCTCAAGGTCCTCATTGTCCGGAGCGGAGCCGTCCGCCGGCTGCACCAGGGAGGCACGGCCTACCTTAGCGGCTGCGTAGACAACCGGAACTTCAAGGATCTTGTCCAGGTCCAGGTCCGGAACTTCGTCGGCGAGGTCGGAGGCCAGGCCCAGCAGGAGGTCCATGGACTCGTGGACAACTTCGTCGATGCGGGAGTCGGGGCGGTCCGTTTTGTTGACGAGGAGGATGACCGGCAGGTGCGCGGCCAGGGCCTTGCGCAGCACGAAGCGGGTCTGGGGCAGCGGGCCCTCGGATGCGTCAACGAGGAGTACCACGCCGTCCACCATGGACAGGCCGCGCTCCACCTCGCCGCCGAAGTCGGCGTGGCCGGGGGTGTCGATGACGTTGATGGTGATGGTCTCACCGTTGGAGGACGGTCCGTTGTAGGCCACCGTGGTGTTCTTGGCCAGGATGGTGATGCCTTTTTCGCGTTCCAGGTCACCGGAGTCCATCACGCGGTCTTCGAGGTGGTTGTGCTCGGCAAAGGAGTTGGTCTGCTTGAGCATGGCGTCGACCAGAGTGGTCTTGCCGTGGTCAACGTGGGCCACGATCGCGACGTTGCGCAGGTCACTGCGGGAAGCAGTGTTCAGCGCGGTGTTGGTGGTGGTTTCAGACATGCGTAATGACTCGATTCAGTGGGTCAGCTGTTGTATCGCGACATTTCCAACTGGAACGCACGAAGGATCCGGCCCTTAGCACAGGGCGCCTACCACAAGTTTACCCCCTGCGGCATTTATTGGCCTAAAAACGGACGGCGCCCGCCCGGCCAGCCGGAAGCCCCCGGCCCGGCGGCCGACAACCCATGGCACGCCACACCGGAACTTTGGGTCACCATGGCTGGCGAAACCGCGCTCCATGCCACATGATTGCTCTGACACCTAATGCGAGCCCGGAGACACCCGATGCGAACTGTTTTATCCCGGACCCGCGGACGCGCTTCCGCAGCCGTCACTTTGGCGCTCTCCGGCATGGTCCTGATCGCCGGTTGCGGTGCCCCCAATGTTCCGCCGCCCGCTGCCGCACCTTCGGCAACCCAGGCACCCGCGCCATCGCCGCAACCTGCCGGCGCCTCCCAGCCGCAGGCCGCCGGAGCGAACACCAAGGCGCTGCCCGCGGGTACCCAGGTAAGGAACCCTGCCAACGGCCGGCTTGAAGTGGTGGTTCCGGACATCAGCAAAACCGTGCTGCTGATTGGCGACTCCCAGTCCGCCCCGCAGGACGGCTGGCCCCGCCTGGGCCTCGCCTCGGCCGGCTATAGCGTCTACTTTTGCGGACTCGGCGGCACGGGCTACGTCGCCGCCAATGGTGGCGTTGGAAACTACATCGACGCGCTGCTGAACGGCAACTGGCTGCTGCCTTCGGGCACGCCGGCAATGATCGTCATCCAGGGTGGTGGCAACGACGCCGGCACCGGGGCCAGCAACAGCCAGATCTCCGCGAACGCGGACCGCCTCATCGCCGAACTGAAGACCCGCTACCTGGGCACCCGGATTGTGCTTATCGGCACCCTGGCCAAGGGCGCGGCGAACGGTGGCGGCCGCCGCACCGAAGTGGACACCCTGCTGGGATCAGTGGCAGCCGCGCATGGCCTGCCGTTTATCTCAGCCGGCGACTGGCTGACCAAATACGGCGCCACCAAGGACCTTGCCGACGCCGTGCACATGAATCCGGCTGGCCGGAAGACCCTGGGTAAGGTCCTGGACGGCAAGCTGCGGGAGCTCAACCTGGAACGGAAAACCACTGTCGACCCCGACCGGCTGATGGCCCAGGGCAGCCTGGCTCCGGTGGGATCCAACCAGGATTGAGGACCGGACCCTTTACGTCCTGCTGATGAAAAGACAGGAGCCGAAGTCCTTGCGGACTTCGGCTCCTGTTTTGTGGAACGGTACGACTATGCGACCTCAGGCGGAAGCATCAGGGTAGCCCCGGGGATCGCGTTGAGAAGGGCCTTGGTGTAGTCCCTCTGCGGCGAATCGAAGACGTCGTCCGTCGTTCCGGTCTCCACCAGTTTTCCCTTCTCCATAACGCAGACGTGATCCGCGATCTGGCGGACCACAGCAAGGTCGTGGGTAATGAAGAGATAGGTCAGGCCGAGACGGGACTGCAGTTCCGCCAGGAGGTTCAGGACCTGCGCCTGGACCAGGACGTCCAGGGCCGAGACGGCTTCGTCGCAAATGATCACCTCGGGGTCGAGCGCCAGTGCACGTGCAATGGCAACACGCTGGCGCTGCCCACCCGACAGCTCGTTCGGGTAGCGCTTCATGGTGGACTGCGGCAGCGACACCTGATCCAGGAGCTCCCGGACCTTCTTTTCCCGGCTTGCGGCATCGCCGATCTTATGGACGCGCAGCGGTTCCTCGATGGTGCGGAAGATGCTGTACATCGGGTCCAGGGATCCGTAGGGATCCTGGAAGATGGGCTGCACACGCCGGCGGAATTTGAAAATATCCTTGGTGTTCAGCGTCGACGTGTCCACACCATCAAAAACAATCCTGCCGGATGTGGGTTTGAGGAGGTTCAGGACCATCTGCGCCACCGTGGACTTGCCGGACCCCGACTCCCCCACGATCGCCGTTGTGGTTCCCCGTTTGATGGAGAACGAAACATCGTCCACCGCGGTGAAGTCGGTTGACCGGGCGAACCCCGAGCGCAGCTTGAACACTTTGCTGAGGTTTTCGATCTGGAGAACCTCAGCCGGCTTGGACTTTTCAACCACGACGTCGTCGCTGGTGAGCAAATCGCTGGACTCGAGCCCCCGGTCCTTCGCCACCTGGATACGTCGTGAGGCGAGCGAAGGAGCGGAATTGACCAGCCGCTTTGTGTAGGGGTGCTGCGGGTTGCGCAGGAGCTCAAGCGACGGCCCTGCCTCCACAACCTGCCCGCGGTACATGACCACTACCTTGTCAGCGCGTTCAGCTGCGAGCCCGAGGTCGTGGGTAATCAGCAGGACCGCGGTACCCAGTTCGGATGTCATCTTGTCCAGATGGTCAAGGATCTGCCGCTGGACCGTCACGTCCAATGCGGATGTGGGCTCATCGGCGATCAGCAGGCGCGGCTGGCACGACAGGCCGATGGCAATCAGCGCCCGTTGGCGCATGCCTCCGGAGAACTCATGCGGGTACTGCTTGGCACGCCGGGCCGCGTCGGGCAGCCCGGCCTCCGTGAGGACCTTTGCAACGTCCTCGGGACCGCTGGGCAGCCCGTTGGCCTTGAGCGTCTCCTTAACCTGGTAACCGATCCTCCAGACCGGGTTCAGGTTGGACATCGGGTCCTGCGGCACCATACCGATGCTGTTGCCCCGAAGCTCAATCATGCGCTTCTCGCTGGCATGGGCAATGTCTTCGCCGTCAAAGAAGATCTGTCCGGCGGAGACCCTTCCGTTTCCGGGCAGAAGCCCGATTGCAGCCAGTGCAGTGGTGGACTTTCCGGAGCCTGATTCACCTACGATAGCCACCGTCTCGCCGGGCATGATGGTCAGGTGGGCATTCCGGACCGCGTTGACGTCGCCATTGCTTGTAGCAAACGTAATAGCCAGATCCTTGATCTCCAGGAGCGGGCGCCCGGTACGGCTTCCTGTTTCACGTATGTCGATGGACTCGTTCACAGCATCCCCTCTCAACGCTTCCGCGCCTTGGGATCGAGAGCGTCACGCAGGGCATCGCCCAGCATGATGAAGCTCAGCACGGTAATGGACAGCGCAATGGCGGGGTACAGCAGGGGCAGCGGATTGGACCGCAGCGAGGACTGGGCGGCCTGGATGTCGTTGCCCCAGGACATCACGCTGGGCGGCAGCCCAATGCCGAGGAACGACAGGGTCGCTTCCGCCACGATGAAGGTTCCCAGCGAGATGGTCGCAACCACAATGATGGGTGCCAGCGAGTTGGGCAACACGTGGCGGACAAGTGCGCTGAACTTCGAGACGCCCAGCGAACGGGCGGCCGTGACAAAGTCTGCATTGCGCACTTCAATGACCGCGCCACGGGTGATGCGGGCAATCTGGGGCCAGCCGAAAACAACGAGGATGACTACCAGGGTCCACGGATTCCTGTTCGCCCGGAAGTAGGGAACCTGGATCAGGACGATGGCACCAAGGATCAGCGGCAATGCGAAGAAGATGTCGTTGATCCTGGCCAGGACGGCGTCAATCCAGCCGCCATAGTAGCCGGCAATCGAGCCGACAATGCCGCCGATCAGCAGGACTCCCAGGGTGGTGAACAGGCCCACCGTTACGGACGCCTGGGCACCGAAGATCATGCGCGCGTAAACGTCACAGCCCTGCTTGGTGAAACCCAGGGGATGCCCCGCCGTGGCAGGCCCGTTGGAACTGGACAGCTGGCATGCTTCGGTGGCGGGGTTGATGGGAGAAAACAATCCCGGGAAGAGCGACACCAAGGCCACGACCAGGATCAGGAACGCCGAGATCAGGAACAGCGGTTGCTTGCGGAGGTTTTTCCAGGCCTCGCCCCACAGGCTGAGCGGGGCTGATTCCTCTTTGACCTGATCCACAGCCTGGAGCGGTGTTTCGGCGACTTCCGCGACGAAATGCTCCAGGCTGCGGGTGGTTCCTGGCGTTTCGCCGGGACGGTTGGGATTGTTATCAGGAGTCATAGCGGATCCTTGGGTCAAGCCAGGCGTACAGAAGGTCTACCAGCAGGTTGGATACAACGTAGATGAGGACCAGAACAGTCACAATGGACACGACTGTGGGACCTTCACCGGACAGCACGGCCCGGTATAGCCGCTGCCCCACACCTGGGATATTGAAGATGCCCTCGGTAACGATTGCGCCGCCCATCAGCGCCCCAAGGTCAGCACCAAGGAACGTGATCACGGGGATGAGCGAGTTGCGCAGGATGTGGACCCGGACCACGCGGGAGCGGGACAGACCTTTGGCCGTGGCGGTCCGTACATAGTCCGCGTTCATGTTTTCAAGCACGCTGGTTCGGGTGAGCCGCAGAACGTAGGCGAACGAACCCAGCCCCAGCACGATGGCCGGAAGAATGAGGTCCTGCACTGACGCGCCGGCGCTCACGGTTGGTTTGGCCCAGCCCAGTTGGACGCCGATGAAAAACTGCAGCACGAAGCCGAGAACGAAGATCGGGATGCCAATGACGATCAGCGAGGCTACCAAAACGGTGGCGTCGAAGATTTTTCCCTTGCGCAGGCCTGCAATCAGGCCGAAGAGAATGCCGAAGAAGCCCTCAAAGATGAGGGCCATGACGGCCAGGCGGGCGGTCACGGGGAACACTTCACCCAGGACGGCAGCGATAGGCCGGCCAGAAAAGTCCAGGCCGAGGTCGAAGGTAAAAATGCTCTTGAGGTAGAGCAGGTACTGGATCCAGAACGGCTGGTCAAGGTTGTACTGCTTGCGGAGCTGGGCGGCGACTGCCTCGTTGACGGGCCTGTCGCCGAACAGTGCGGCGATGGGATCGCCGGGGAGGCTGAAAACCAGGAAATACACCAGCAGCGTGGCGCCGAGGAAAACGGGGATCACCTGGAGGAAGCGCTTGAGGATATATGTGGTCATCAGAGGATGCCACCCCTTGAAGCGTTCAGCTTCTCCAGGTGTGTGGTGGAGCTGTTCATCAAAGAACCTTTACAGTCAGGAGCAGGTAGCGCCGGAATAGCACCGACCGCCAACCGCGATAATACTCCCGGAGTCCGGGCGAAGGATTGAGGGCAACAAAACGACGGCGGAGGTACCCCTGAAGGGAGCCCCCCGCCGTCGTCCTATTCAGTTACTTGCCGGTGATCTGGTAGTACAGCGGTACGCCGTTCCAGCCGTAGTCGACATTGGTGACGTTGTCACTCCAGCCGCCCTGGGAAACCTGGTACCACAGCGGGATGGCGGGGAGATCCGTCAGCAGGGTCTCCTGCGCCTTGTTCATCGCTTGGTTGCCTTCGCTCACAGAGGAGGCTCCGAGGCCCTTTGAGATCGCTTCATCAAACGCCGGGTTGGCGTAGCGGGCGTCATTGGAACCTGCACCGGTCTTGTAGATCGGTCCGAGGAAGTTGTACAGCGACGGGTAGTCTGCCTGCCATCCCGCACGGATTGAACCGGTCAGGGTGCCTGCGGTTGCATCGTTGCGGGCTTCCTTGAAGGTGGGGTACGGCTTACCTTCAGCCTTGATGCCAAGGGTGTTCTTGATCTGGTTCACAACAGCTTCAACCCAGGCCTGGTGTCCGCCCTTGTCGGCGTTGTAGGCGATGGAGAAAGTGCTGTTCGCGTCCCACTTCTGGATGGCATCGGCTTGCTTCCACAGGTCCTTGGCCTTGGTCTCGTTGAATTCGAGGTTTTCGTGGCCGGGGATGCTGTCGCTGTAGCCGTCCAGCACGGGGGCCGTGAAGTCCTTGGCGGGCTGGCGGGCACCGTTGAAGATGACCTTGGTGATCTCATCACGGTTGATCGCCATGGAGATGGCCTGGCGGCGGAGCTTGCCCGCCTCGCCGCTCCACTCGGGAAGGTATTCCGGGATGGCGATGGTCTGGTTGCCGGCGTACGGCTTGTTGATCGTACGGTCGCCCAGGTCGGACTCGAAGTTGGCCAGCGCGCTGGTGGGGATCGTCTGGAGTACGTCGAGGCTGTTGCTCAGGAGGTCCTGGTAGGCAGTGTCATCGTTCTGGAAAATCTTGAACGTAACGCCGCCGTTTTTGGGCTTGCGCGGACCGTCGTAGTCCGGGTTCGGAACGAGCTGGATCTGCACGTTGTGCTGCCAGCCGCCGTCGGCCAGCTTGTACGGGCCATTGCCAACAGGGGTTTCACCGAATCCCTTGGGGTCAGCGAGTGCGCCCGCGGGGACCGGAGCAAACGCGCTGTAGCCGAGGCGGAGCGGCCAGTCGGACTCAGGCTGGCCGAGTTCAACGGTAAACGTCGTATCGTCAACGACCTTCAGGCCGGACATGGTGTCAGCCGTTGAACCTTCTGCGTTGACTTCGTCGTAGCCCTTGATGGACTCAAAGAAGGAGCTGCTCAGCTGGGCGTTCTTGGCGGCCGCACCGAAGTTCCAGGCATCCACGAAGGTCTTGGCCGTGATGGCCTCGCCGTTGGTGAATTTTTCGCCGGACTTGATCTTGATGGTGTAGTTCTGGCCGTCCGGCGCCTCGATGGACTCTGCCATCTCGTTGACCGGCTTGCCGCTCGGGTCATAGCTGACGAGGCCGGCGAAAACCATATCGATGATCTTGCCGCCACCAACTTCGTTGGTGTCTGCCGGCATGAGCGGCCGCTGGGGTTCAGAACCGTCCACGATGATCACACGGTTCGTGTCACCACCGCTGGCACCGTCATTGCTGCCGCCTCCGGCGCCGCAACCGGTAAGGGCAAGCGCGGCGATTGCCGCCATGCCCAGTGCTTTGGAAGTGCGCGTGAAACGCATTCCGCCTCCTATGAGTTGTGGGAGATAACGAGGGGAATCTTGTGTTTCCCCGCAGGCCGGGCACAGCTGTCCGCTGTGACGGGGCCTACATATACGAGTAGCCTAACCGCTTGAAGTCCAAATACTGGTACTCCGTTGCCAAACCGTAACCGGCGCCGTTCGCCGCGCTAGTCGGTAAACGGAAGTTGTGCAAGTCACATGCTACTCGCGGGTAGTGGCAGCTGTGAAATCGGGAGTGGAACCGCTCCCAGCCGGAGTCCGTCGCCGCCACTTTGTGCGGCAGCCGATCAGAACGCGGCTACGCCAGCCGCCATTCCCAGACATTCCACCAGACGCCCAGCGGCCCGGCGCTGGATTTCACACCGGTGATCCGCGGCCCCACGGCGGTGGCCCCGACTGTCTGGTACAGCGGGAGGCCGTAGGCGTTCTCCCACAGCCGTTTGTCCACGGCGACCAGCAGATCATCCTGTTTGCCCAGGTCCGTGGTGCCGGAGAGCTCCGCCATGGCTTTATCCGCAGCGTCATCGGAGAACCCGTTGAAGTTGCTCCCCGCCCCGGTCCGGAAAATCTGCGGCACGCGGCTGACTCCGGCGCCGGTTCCGATCCACCCGAGGAGCGTGGCGTCGTGGTTGCTGCTGCCCAGGGACCTGGTCCAGTCGGCGTTTCCTTCGCCGGCGTCCACCACGGTGAAGCCGGCAAGCTTCGCGGAGTCACGGATCAACCCAAATGACTCCGCCCGGTTGGGGTTGTCGCGGTTGAACAGAATGCGGATGGTGGGCGTTTTGCCGGCCAACAGCTTTTTGGCGCCCTCGATGTCCACGTCCGCATAGGCTTCCGAACCGTTGTTTTTGACGGTGTCGCCGTATTTCGGCTGCGCAGGAAGGAACACGTGGGAATCCAGTGGTTTGGCATCCGGAAGCAGGTCCCCCACCACGGCCTCAACGATGGCTTCCCGGGGAACTGTCTTCAGGAACGCTTCGCGGACTTCCCGGGCGGCAAACGGCCCGGTGAAGTTCAGGTCGAGGTGGTCATAGCCGGACTGGCTGTACCTTTCCACCGTGACCCCTTGCGAGGTCAGGCCGGCGAAAATGGCCTCATTCCCGGCGGAGGGCTGCGGCGCGATGATGTCCGCCTGGCCGTTCCGGAGGGCGTCGACAGCTGCGGGGAAACTCGCGGTGAACCGGACGTTGATCTCGTCGAGCCGGGGTTCCTGGCCCCAGACGTAGTCCCGGTTCCGCACCAGTTTCATGGAGACGTCCGGCACGATGTCCTGGACGATGAAGGGGCCGCTGGAGAGGTAGAGCGAGGGGTCATCGGGGATGGCCGAAGTATTGAACCCGGAGTTCCAGAAATCCGCCACCTTTTTCAGGTCGGCGTTGACTGCCGGCTTTTCCGGGTTGCCGCGCGGTGATTCCTCGAGGAGTTTGACCAAGGCGTCCTCGTCGCTGAGGCCGCCCTTGGCCGCGACCACATGCGCCGGCAGGCCGACGTCGAACGCCACCTCCCAGTCGGCGTAAGGCTGGGTGTACTCCAGCGTGATGGACCGGCCGTCATCGCCGAGTTCGGGGAGAACCGTGCCCGCGAGGCCGCCGGTGTCCGCGGCCGAATCGAAGTACGTGGTGCCGGTACCGAGGGCCGGATCCTCGTCGTCGAAGTATCCTGACCCGGCCGCCCACGCAAGGAGAAGGTCCCCGGCGTCGATGGCCTCGCCGTCGGACCATTTGACGCCTTCGTTGACCGTGTAGCGGACCTTGAGCGGCTGGTCGGAGATCTTTTCGTAGCTGCCGAATTTGTCATTCCGCACCACCCGGGCCGTTTGGTCCAGGAAATGGAAGCCGGAGTGCGTGACGGCGCCGATCTTGGAATTGATATCGGTGTTGCCGTCAGCGCTGAAGGGGTTGAACGAGGTGAAGGCGTTTACCTCCGCCACGGTGGCAATGCCGCCGGTTTTGGTTTCCCCCACCACTACCGGTGCGCTGCCGCCGCCCTGGCAACCGGACAGAACCAGGACGGCTGCCAATGCCGCGGCGATGAGCCGCATCAGATGCCTGACAGGCATGGAGCCTCCTTGTGTTGTCCTCCCGGGAAGGGGGACCTGCCATCAGCACGTCACGCCCTCTAAACAGGATAAGCCGTCTGCCTGGTCATGGCCGGTGCTGCGGCGGGCTCAGCAACCGCGTCGCCGCGCCGTCGGGACTCTTCAGCAGGGCATCCGCACGACGGCGGTGCTCCCGCCGCTTCCCATCCTCCATGCCGTCGAGCAGGGACACCACCATCTTGGCGCGGTGGTTCCGTTCGAAGACGGGCCGGTGGTCCTCGACGAAGGCCCAGTACAGGCCGTCCCAGTCCGGCATCCAGTCGCCGGCGGGCAGGTCCGACATTTTCTTCAGGTAGTTGCTGCCGGACACATAGGGTTTGGTGGTGATGTCGGCACCTGCAGCGAACTGGCTCATGGCGTAGACGTTGGGCACCATGACCCAGTCATAGGCGTCGATGAACAGTTCCATGAACCACTCGTAGGCGTCGTCGGGGTGTATCCGCAGCAAGGACATCGCGTTGCCCAGTACCATCAGCCGTTCAATGTGGTGGGCGTATCCGGTGGCCAGTACACGGGAGATGACCAGGTCCACAGGCGCCAGGCCCGTGGTTCCATCCCACCACCCCTCCCCCAGCCCGTTCCTGTGGTTGAGCCCGTTGGCGCTCCGCATCTGGCGGCCGCGCGTGCGGTACGTGGCGCGCATGTATTCCCGCCACCCGATCACCTGCCGGATAAAGCCCTCGAGGGACGCCAGCGGGGTGGATTGGTCCGCGCCGTCCAGGACCGCCTGGACAACTTCCCGGGGGTCGAGCAGCCCGATGTTGAGCGCCGGGGTCAGCAGAGCGTGGTTGATGAACGGATGCTCGCGGGAAATCGCATCCTCGTACGGCCCGAAGTCCGCCAGCCGTTCAGTGATGAACTCCTGGAGGTGCCGGCGGGCTTCGTCGGCGCTGGTGGGCCAGGCGAACAGGTGCGGGTCGCCCGGGGCCGCCGGGAATTCCTTCGCAACCCATTCAATCGCCCGTACGACGTCGGGCGAAGGCTCCCCGGGCTGGTCGCCTTTTGCCTCGCCAGGGTAAGCCGTCAGGCTTTCGAGGTCAAAGGTTCCCTGTTGCTGCGGGTCGGAATGGCGGGCGAAGAGGCCTACTGTGGGCGGCACATAGCCGCGCGGAAGCTTCTTCCGGTTCTCGGCATCGAACGACCACTTCCCGCCCACAGGATCCCCGTTCTGGACCAGGACGTTCAGCCGGCGGCGCTGCCAGACGTAGAAGTCGTGCATGCGGGCCGGGTTATCGGCGAACCAGGAATCGATCCGGCTGCGGTCCGTAAGGAAGTTGGGCGTCTCCAGGACGTCGTCGGCACGCATCCGGTAGCCGGTGTCCCCGAGGCCCGCCACCAGGTCCTTTTCCAGCCAGTCGTCCACAACATCGAACCAGGTCACCTTCGCCGGATGGCGGTGCCGGATGAATTCCGCGAGCTGCGCCCGCGACGAGCGGTTGGCGGAGCTCTCCAAAACAGCCACGTCATGCCCCTGATCCCGCAGCCTGCGGGCGAACCGGGTCATGGAAGCACGGTGCAGGACCAGTTTGTGCGAATGGAACGAGTACTGGCGGAAGAGCAGGTCGTGCTCGATCAGCACGAACATTGTCCCGTCGGTCTCGTCGAGGTGCTGGTCAAAAAGCTGATGGGGCAGGACGAGGCGGACGTGGAGGCCGGATGTCATGACGTAACGATAATGCGAACTGCCTCCATCTGGAGCGAATACTGTGGGGATCAGCCCACTGCAGAACTTCCCGGAGGACACCGTGCCCGACTCCCCACGCCCGCTGCGCAAGCTGGGTTTCCTGACCATTGGCCTGTTTGATCCTGCGGATCCGGCCGCCGGGCACGAGAGCACGCTGCAGGTCATCGAACTGGGTGAGCGGCTGGGGTTCGACAGTGCCTGGCTGCGCCACCGGCACCTCCAATACGGGATCTCCTCCCCCATCGCTGTCATGGCCGCTGCCAGCCAGCGCACCTCCCGGATTGAACTTGGTACCGCGGTGACGCCTTTGGGGTGGGAGAACCCGCTGCGACTGGCTGAGGACCTGGCCACGGTGGACCTGCTATCCGGCGGCCGCATCAATCCGGGCGTCAGTGTTGGGGAACCGATGCAGTGGGACACCGTGAGGCAGGAGCTGTACCCGGATTCCGCGGACGTGGAGGATTTCGGTTACACCCGCGTGGACCGGCTGGGACGGATGATTGCCGGCGAACCCGTCAGGGAGTTCAGCGGCAAGCAGGGCGTGGTGGAGGAGTTCTCCAACCGCGTTGAACCGCACTCCAAGGGACTGCGGGGCCGGCTCTGGTACGGCGCTGCCAGCCGGAAGTCTGCCGTGTGGGCCGGGGAAAACGGGTTCAACCTGCTCTCCAGCAGCGTCATTTTTCCCGGTGAGGGCGAGGCCCCGGACTTTGCCCGGATCCAGCAGTCCCAGATCAGGGCCTTCCGCGCAGCGGCGGGAGCCCGTCAGCACACCCCTGCGCGCGTCTCACAGGGTCTG
Organism: Arthrobacter sp. Leaf141; assembly: GCF_001424565.1. GTDB lineage: Bacteria > Actinomycetota > Actinomycetes > Actinomycetales > Micrococcaceae > Arthrobacter. Next base: position 565,971 of record NZ_LMOL01000005.1, on the reverse strand, counting down.
GTGGTCATCCCTACCGACTCCGCTTCCCCCGGACAGCGTGCCAAGTACCAGCGGTACGTCGACGAGCGGACGCCCCGCACCGCCGTGCCACAGGGGCCGAAACGGATGATGTTCGCTCCGGACCTCATCGGGACCAGCAGCGAGATTGCGGAGCAGCTGCAGGCGCACGCGGGTTACCAGGAAGTTGACGAGGTGGCGTTCGCCCTGCCGTTCAGCTTCGACCATGAGGACTATGTACAGATCCTCACGGACATCGCCACCGGCCTGGGCCCGGCGCTGGGATGGGCGGCCGCCAACCGGCAGGGATCTAAGCTTGGTGCCATGAGCCGCGACGATGAGAAGAACCCGCCCATTCCTGCCGATGTGGAAGGGAAGATCCCCAGGCGCGTGTTCGGCGACCGTCCATCCGGGCACGCGGAGCCGGAGCACGCCAAGGACTCCAAAGAAGGCCCGGCCGGCAGTTAACCCGGCCACACGGCGCCCTTCACCGGCCATCCCCGGGACAAAGGTTTGCCTTGGTGAAGGAACTGGGTGGCCTGGGCGAGGCGCTTCGATCTCGTGGTCGCCAATCAGCTCCCTATCCTTGGCAATCACTGCAGCTTCGCCTGCTGGCAGTACCCGCAGCCAGGGGCGCCAGCTGAAAGTTGCAGGACCTTGGCCGGGCCTAGAAAGATGTGGCGGGCAAATCTTTCTCGCCATCAACGATCGCGAGAATAATCCGCGCTGCCACCATGTCCGGATCCAGCCCGTCCCCGAATCGCGGCGCTGACCCGGCGATCGGATGCCCGGACAGCGCGGTGCCCGTGTGGCCTGGACGGGCGTCCATAAGTCGGATGCCTGCGCGGCGGTACTCGCGCCCCGCGGCGACAACAAAGGCCGCGAGTCCGGCCTTCGACGCCGAGTATGCCGCCAGACCGGCGACGGGCGCCTCGGCGACAACACCGCTCAGCGTGACCACGAAAGGCTCCCGGCCCTCACGTGCCGAGTCTTCGAGGTATGGCTGGCTCTGGGCAATGAGCTGGATCGGACCGGTCGTGTTCACAGCAAACAGTTCGTCCACCGTCGCGGGTTCAAGCTCCGATGCCGCGCCGAAGGCGACAACACCGGAGGCAATAACCAGCCCGTCGAGACGTCCGTGCTGCGCATTCGTATGATCCAGCACCTCATGGATCACAGAGGATTCGCGCAGATCGTGCCCAAGAGACTTTGCTGCCCGGGCGACGATGGCGCCCCGGCTCTCCAACTGCGCGGCGATGCGCGAACCCAGTCCGCCGGTGGCGCCGACCACCAGAACAACCGCACCCTGAAGAGTCGTCATGGCTAGATCCTAGGTCACGTGCTGCAGGTAGCCCAGCACCAACAGAGACGGCCCCACATGCGGAAGCATGCGGGGCCGTCTCAAAATTCTTTGGGATCAGACGTTGAAGCGGAACTCCACCACGTCGCCGTCGGCCATGATGTATTCCTTGCCTTCAATCCTGACCTTGCCGCGGGACTTCGCTTCGGCCATGGAACCGGCGGCCACGAGGTCGTCAAAGGAGACCACTTCGGCCTTGATGAAGCCGCGCTGGAAGTCGGAGTGGATCACGCCGGCAGCCTGCGGGGCGGTGTCGCCCTGGTGGATGGTCCAGGCACGTGATTCCTTCGGTCCTGCCGTGAGGTAGGTCTGCAGGCCCAGGGTGTGGAAGCCGACGCGGGCCAGCTGGTCCAGGCCGGATTCGTCCTGGCCGTTCATCTCCAGCATTTCGCGGGCTTCCTCCTCGTCCAGTTCCACGAGGTCGGATTCCAGCTTGGCATCGAGGAAGATGGCGTCCGCGGGGGCCACCATAGCGCGCAGTTCGTCCTGCTTCTCCGGGCTGCCCAGGATGCCTTCGTCAGAGTTAAAGACGTAAATGAAGGGCTTGGCCGTCAGCAGGCCGAGCTCCCTGAGGTGCTCCATCTCCAGCTTGTCGCTCTTGATGGAGGAGAACACGGTGTCGCCGCGTTCCAGCACTACCTGCGCCGCCTTGATGGCAGCGAGCTCAGCGGCTTCCCGCTTTTTGATTTTGACTTCTTTTTCGATCCGCGGGATGGCGTTTTCGATGGTCTGGAGGTCGGCCAGGATCAGCTCGGTGTTGATGGTTTCCATGTCCGAGCGCGGATCCACCTTGCCGTCAACGTGAATGACGTCAGGGTCATCGAACACGCGGACCACCTGGGCGATGGCCTCCGCCTCGCGGATGTTGGCCAGGAACTTGTTACCCAGGCCTTCGCCCTCGGACGCACCCTTCACAATGCCGGCGATGTCAACGAAGGACACCGGCGCCGGGAGCAGCCGCTGGGAGCCGAAGATCTCAGCGAGCTTCTGCAGCCGCGGATCAGGCAGGTTCACGACGCCGACATTGGGTTCGATGGTGGCGAACGGGTAGTTCGCCGCCAGGACCTGGTTGCGGGTGAGCGCGTTGAAGAGAGTTGATTTGCCGACGTTGGGCAGTCCGACGATGCCAATAGTTAGAGCCACGAGCATAGATTCTACCTGCCGCAAATTGTCGGAGCCCCATGCAACAGTAAGGACATGGATGCATTTGCCCTGATTCTGGCCTTGTTCACGTTGCTGCTGGGCGTCTTCGCTGGCGCCGCCGCCGTCTTTTTGGCGCTTCGGAAGAAGTCCCGTGGGCTGGAGGAGGACTTCGATGCCGTCTCGTCCCGGCTTTCGGAGGTGAGCGCCAGGTTCGCAGCGGCCGACGCCGAGCGGCGGCTTTTGGCGGCACAGAACCGGGAGCTCGGCGAGGCCAGGTCGCAGGACGGCAGTGTGCTCCGCGCCCTGGCGCCGGTGGCGGAGAAGCTCACCGCTGTCCAGCAGCAGGTGGCGCTGCTGGAGCGGGACCGGGTGGAACAGTACGGCCAGCTGGCCCAGCAGCTGCAGGAGGCGCGGCTCTCGGATGAACAGCTGATCCGGTCCACCCACGCCCTCGAATCGGCATTGCGGTCCAACAGTGCACGCGGCCAATGGGGCGAGGTGCAGCTGCGCCGCGTGGTGGAAGCCTCCGGCATGCTCCGCCACGTTGATTTTGTGGAGCAGCTCCACAGCACCGGCGGCGAGTCCGGCGTCCGCCCGGACCTGGTGGTCCAGCTGCCCGGCCAGAAGCAGCTTGTGGTGGACGCCAAGGTGCCGCTGTCCTCCTACCTGGAAGCCCAGGAGCTCGGCACTGCGGACACCCGTCCCGCCGGCCTTCCGTCCGCCATGGAACGCCGCAACCAGCAGTCCCTGCTTGTGGCGCACGCCAAAGCGCTCCGGGCGCACGTGGACGCGCTGGGCAACAAAAAGTACTGGGATATTCCCGGCAATTCACCGGAACTGGTGATCTGCTTCCTGCCCGCCGAATCGATTCTTGCCGCCGCCCTGAACGCGGACCCGGAGCTCCTGGACCATGCGCTGTCCCGCAACGTGGTGCTGGCCTCCCCCAGCACGCTGCTTGCGGTCCTGAAATCCGTCGCGTTCACGTGGCGCCAGGACGTCCTCACGGACAGTGCCCGCGAGCTGTTTGAGCTGGCCAACCAGCTGTACGACCGGATGGGGACGCTCGGTGAGAACGTCACCAAGCTGGGCGCCTCGCTGAAGTCCTCAGTGGACCGTTACAACTCGATGGTGGGGACCCTCGAGGCCCGGGTCTTGCCCACTGCACGCAAACTCAACTCGCTGGACGCCGCCGGGCTGGCGGCACCGCCCGCCATCGAGGTAACACCCCGGGCAGTGGCGGCGCCGGAACTGCAACGCGACGAAGAAGCGGCGTAAGCCAGGGCAGCGCAGGCGAGGTCAGTCGCGTGCCTTGCGCCCGCCCAGGGCGCGGGTCACGTCGCCGGCCTGCTTGAGGGTGGCCCGGAGTTCCTTGGGCAGCGAGAACAGCAGGTCTTCCTCAGCGGTGACCACTTCTTCAACGCTGCCGTAGCCATAGTCGGCCAGCAGGCGCAGCACGTCCTGGACCAGGACTTCCGGGACCGACGCCCCTGAGGTCACGCCTACGGTGGCAACACCCTCAAACCAGGCTTCGTCGACTTCGTTGGCAAAGTCCACCCGGTAGGAGGCCTTGGCGCCGTACTCGAGGGCCACCTCCACCAGCCGGACCGAGTTCGAGGAGTTGGCGGATCCCACCACAATGACCAGCTCTGCCTGCGGCGAGATCTTTTTGATCGCCACCTGTCGGTTGGTGGTGGCGTAGCAGATGTCGTCGCTGGGCGGATCCTGCAGCGTGGGGAAGCGGGCCTTGAGCAGCCGGACGGTTTCCATGGTTTCGTCCACGCTCAATGTGGTCTGGGAGAGCCAGATGACCTTTTCGGGATCCCTGACGGTTACCTGGTCCACTTCGTGCGGGCCGTTAATGATCTGGATGTGGTCCGGTGCTTCCCCGGCCGTACCTTCGACTTCCTCGTGGCCGTCGTGGCCGATCAGCAGGATGTCAAAATCGTCTTTGGCGAACCTGACGGCTTCTTTGTGCACCTTGGTCACCAGCGGGCAGGTGGCGTCGATGGTGCGCAAACCGCGTTGCTCGGCGGATTCCACTACGGCCGGCGAGACACCGTGGGCTGAGAAGATCACCAGCGCACCTTCGGGGACCTCGTCCGTTTCGTCAACGAAGATGGCACCCTTCTCCTCAAGGGAGCTCACCACGTGGACATTGTGCACAATCTGTTTGCGGACATAAACGGGCGGGCCGTAATGCTCCAGCGCCTTCTCCACTGCAATCACCGCGCGGTCCACGCCGGCGCAGTAGCCGCGCGGGGCTGCCAGCAGCACCCTCTTCGCCCCGGAAACGGGGGCTGCGGCTGCTACTTCCTCGGGCGAGCGGCGCCTACGCGGAATGGTTGGCATCGAAAGGGAAACAGCGGTGGAGGTCATTTCCCCATGCTACCGGTTTGGCTGTGCCCGCCGCCTCGAGGAGACCCCCGCCACAACCCCTGCCAGCAGGAGCACTCCCCCGACGACGGCGGTAACCCCGGCCCAGCTTTGGAAGCTTGCGGCTGCGGCCGGAACGAATTCGTCCCGGAACAGGTTTCCCAGGTCGTTGCCGGTGTCCGTGCCGAGCGCCATGGCTGATCCAACCCCGGTCCCGACGGCCCACAATCCCGCGAGCAGCAAGGCACCCACCCCCGCAGCGGCCAGCACTGTCCATTTACGCCGCGCTGCCACCAGAGCCAGCAGCAGCGCAACGGCCGAGCCAATCGCCAAAAGGTATGCAACCGGTGCAAACGTAGCCAGCCGTTCAGTCAGTTCCTTCTGCTGCGGCTGGCCCACGCTGATAAGCGTCTCGGCGGGTGGCGCCAGCGGGATGCCGATGGCGCGGGACACCTCGCCGGTGGCAAGGGACACCAGCGGCGCCACATCGAGTGTCAGCGTTGACGGGGTGCCGGCATCCGGACCGGAGACGGCAAAGCTCAGCCGGTGGCTTTTGCGCAGGGTTTCCTCCCACGCCGCCGGGTAGCCGGGAAGGGACGTCAGCGACGTGGCCGCATCCGCAAGGACCGGCTTCACCAGTTCGGACACAATGCCCGGGACGGCGCTGGTATCGATGGTTCCGACGGCGGCGGCGGCCAGCCGCTGCTGGAATTCGGCGTTGGTTCCCAGGGGAGCCGCCAAACCAACAAAGCCTTCCTCCTGGACGATGGTGCGTTCCAGCCAGATGGCCGGGACGGCCACGGCAGCCAGCAGCACGGCCAGCAGCGTGGCAACGGCGGAAACAAAAGTGCGCACAACAGGTCCTTCAGGGTCGACAGCGGTCAAACCATCCTAGGCAACGATCCTGACCGGCCGCTGTCAGACCCCGGTGATAGAGGTTATGGATAAGGTTGGTTGACCGCCGCACAAGAGATGAAGGACCCCATGTCCCCCGTTCCAGCCCCGTACGGACAGCCGCATGTCTGAGCAGGCAGCCCTGCCGGACAACGCGCCTACCACCCTGCCTGCCACGGCCGCGGAAACCAGCCCTGATAACCCCTGGCCGCTCCAGCTGTTGTCGCAGAAGCTGAAAGCCCACATTGACCGGACCCCGTCGGCCTGGGTTGAGGGACAGGTCATCGAGCTGAACAGGCGCGGCACCAACGCCTACCTGACGCTGCGGGACGTCAACGCGGAAGTGTCCCTGCCGGCGTCGGTGTGGAGCAAGGTGCTGGAACGCCAGGACCTGCCGCTTGAGCGGGGCTCCCGGGTGGTGGCCCTCCTGAAGCCGGAGTTCTGGATCAAGACCGGACGGCTGAACATGCTGGTCCGCGACATCCGGCCGGTGGGCCTGGGTGATCTCCTGGCCCGGATCGAGCGGCTTCGCCAGGCCCTCTCCGCTGAGGGCCTGTTTGCGGATTCGCGCAAGAAGCCCCTTCCACTGCTGCCCCACAGGATCGGCCTGATCACCGGGCGGGATTCCGACGCCAAGAAAGACGTCCTGCGCAACGCAGCCCTCAGGTGGCCTGCCGTCGAATTCGAGATCCGCGAGGTGGCGGTGCAGGGCAATACGGCCGTTTCGCAAGTGATCCGGGCGCTGCGTGAACTCGATGAACGCCCCGACGTGGATGTGATCGTGATTGCCCGCGGCGGTGGTGCCTTGGAGGACCTGCTGCCGTTTAACAGTGAGGAACTGGTGCGGGCCGTCGCTGCGGCGCTCACGCCGGTGGTCAGCGCCATTGGCCACGAAGCCGACCGGCCGCTCCTCGATGACGTGGCAGACCTCCGGGCTTCCACCCCCACGGACGCCGCCAAGCGCATCGTGCCGGATGTCTCCGAGGAACTCGCGGGAGTCCGCCAGGCCCGCGAGCAGCTTCGGCGCTGCATGGACCGGCTGGTGGACCGGGAGACGGACCGGCTCACCGCGTTGCGGTCCAGGCCTGTCCTCGCGGCGCCGGAAGGCCTGGTGACAGTCCGGGAGGACGAGTTGGAACGGTTGCTGCGGCGGTCAGCTGCCGCCGTCAACTCCTCCGTGGTCCGCGCCGCAGACCAACTCCAGCACCTCAAGGCCCAGGTGCGTGCGCTGTCGCCGCAGAAGACCCTGGACCGTGGCTATGCCGTCGTCGAACTTGCCAGGGCCGGCGCCGTCCCGGGTACGGCCGCCGGACACGCAGTGGTGCGCCACCCGGCGGAGGCGCCGGCTGGGGCCCCGCTGTCCATCCGGGTGGCGGAAGGCCGGTTTGGCGCCACCTCCACCGGCAGCGGTGGCACCGTCGAAACAGAAGAGGACAACGTGGAAGCAGGAGCAGCACATGAGTGAGCAGCAAATGGCAGGGGCCGACGTCAGCGGGCTGAGTTACGAGGAAGCCCGCGAGCAGCTGGTGGCCGTGGTGTCACGGCTGGAGGCCGGCGGCGCCAGCCTTGAGGAATCCCTGGGTCTCTGGGAACGCGGCGAAGCGTTGGCACAGCGGTGCGAGGAATGGCTCGAGGGCGCCCGGAAGCGGCTGGCAGCGGCCCGGGACCAGCCGCTCTAAGGCCATCCCCTTAGCCGGTCAGGACCTGGCCACCAGTTTCCGCTCGGCCGCCACATCGAACTCTGCCTTGGGCCATTCGAGGTTAAGTCCGGTCAGGGCACCGAGCAGCAGGTGCTGCACGGCGATCCGGGCGTACCATTTTTTGTTGGCCGGGACCACGTGCCAGGGTGCGCCGGGCGTGCTGGTCGCGTCGATGGCGGCCTGGTAGGCGGCCATGTAGTCCGGCCAGAAGGCCCGCTCGTCCAGGTCGCCGCGGCTGTATTTCCAGTGCTTCTCGGGTGTGTCCAACCGCGCCAGCAGCCGTTTCTTCTGCTCGTCAGCACTGATGTGCAGCATCACCTTGACCACTTTGGTGCCGGCGTCCGCCAGCCGGGACTCGAATTCGTTGATGGCCGCGTACCGCCGCTTGATCTCCTCCGGGGCTGCCCAGCCGTGGACCCGGTGGATCAGGACGTCCTCGTAGTGGGACCGGTCAAAGACCCCCACCATGCCGGCCGCGGGAACCTCCTTTTCGATCCGCCACAGGAAGTCGTACTGTTTCTCTTCCTCGGTGGGGGCTTTGAAGGCCTTGAACTGGACCCCCTGCGGATTCATGGCTGCCATGACGTGGCTGACAATTCCGCCCTTGCCGGCGGTGTCCATGGCCTGCAGGATCAACAGGACGCGCCGGCCACCGCCGAAACGGGACTCGGCGAACAGCTTTTCCTGCAGTTCGCCCAGATCGTCGTCCTGGCCGGCCAGCAGCGCCTTGCCGCTTTCCTTGTTGCCCGGATACCCGGGAGTGGAGTCAGGATCCACCTCCGCCAGCGAGAATTTTTTCCCCGCCCGCAGGGTCTGGGCGGGGTCCTGTTCGAAGCCGACCACAGTGGTCATGGCGAATCCTTCCGGCGAAGTTCACGGGCCTGAACAGCCCGTGAACTCAGGCTAGTTCCCCTTGTACCTGCTGAGGAAGTCCCCCATCCGGCCGATCGCTTCCTCGATGTCCTTGACGTTGGGCAGCGTGACCATGCGGAAGTGGTCGGGGCGCACCCAGTTGAACGCCCGCCCGTGGGACACCAGGATTTTCTCCTCCCGCAGCAGGTCAAGGACAAACTTCTCGTCGTCCCGGATGTGGAATGCCTCCGGGTCCAGCCGGGGGAACAGGTACAGGGCCCCGCGGGCCTGCTGCGTGCTCACGCCGGGAATGGCGTTGAGCATGTCGTACGCCTTGTTCCGCTGCTCCAAAAGCCGGCCGCCGGGCAGGATGAGGTCGTTGATGCTCTGGTAACCGCCCAGCGCCGTCTGGATGGCGTGCTGGGCGGGAACATTGGCACAGAGCCGCATGTTGGCGAGCAGGCTGATGCCTTCGAGATAATCGGCGGCGTCCTTCTTCGGCCCGGAGATGGCCATCCAGCCGGCCCGGTAGCCGCAAACCCGGTACGCCTTGGACAGTCCGCTGAAGGTCAGGCACAGGACATCGTCGCCGGTGAGCTTGGCCATGTTTACGTGGACGGCATCCTCATACAGGATCTTCTCGTAGATCTCATCGGCAAAAAGCACCAGGCCATGCTTTTCCGCCAGCGCCACGATCTTTTTCAGCGTCTCTTCGGGATAGACGGCGCCGGTGGGATTGTTTGGGTTGATCACCACAATGCCCTTGGTCCGCGGGGTGATCTTGGCTTCCAGGTCCTCAAGGTCCGGCTGCCAGCCCGAGTCCTCATCGCACAGGTAGTGGACGGGTTTGCCGCCGGCCAGCGCAACGGAAGCGGTCCACAGCGGGTAGTCCGGGGTGGGGATCAGGACTTCGTCAGCATCGTCCAGCAGCGCCATCAGGGACATGGTGATGAGTTCGCTGACGCCGTTGCCCAGGTAGATATCGTCCACGTGGATGTTCTGGATGCCGCGGGTCTGGTAATACTGCGACACGGCGGTGCGGGCGGAAAAGATGCCGCGTGAATCGCTGTAGCCCTGCGCGTGGGGAAGGTGGCGGATCATGTCCACCAGGATGGCGTCCGGCGCTTCGAACCCGAAGGGTGCCGGGTTTCCAATGTTCAGTTTGAGGATCCGGTGACCCTCCGCTTCCATTTGCTGGGCGGCCTGAAGAATGGGTCCACGGATGTCGTAGAGCACGTTGTGAAGCTTGGTGGACTGCCTGAATTCTGCCATTCCTCAAATATGCCACAGG
>NZ_LMOL01000005.1:466574-556335 GCF_001424565.1 Arthrobacter sp. Leaf141 | reverse complement strand
GGCTGCCGGACCAGGTCCGGCAGCCGCCGTCGTGCGTTCAGGCCTGCCAGGGCGGGGATCAACTCCCCCGGCAACCGGCCGCCGCATCCTTACTTGAGGATGCCCTTGTCCTTCAGCCAGCCCTCGGCCGCGTCCTTGGCTGCCTGCTTCTGGCTGCCGCTGACTGCACGGTTGAGGTTGATCAGGTCCTCGGTGGTGAGGACACTGGAGACGGATTTCAGGGCTTCTTTTGCCTTGTCGGTCATCTTGGCTTCGTTGAAGAGCGGGATGACCTGCTGGGCGATGAAGTTGTCCTTCGGGTCCTCCAGGACCACCAGGTCGTTATCGGCAATGGACGGCGTGGTGGTGTAGATGTCGGCAACCTGGACCTGGTCATCCAGCAGTGCCTTCAACGTCACGGGTCCGCCGCCGTCGCTGAACGGTTCCAGCTTCTTGGGCTCGCAGTTGTAGTTCTTCTTCAGGCCGGGCAGGCCGTAGGCGCGCTCCGCGAACGTGGCGGGGGCACCCACCACAATTTCGCTGCACACCTTGGCCAGGTCCTCGATGGACTTGAGCTGGTACTTCTCGGCCGTGGCCTTGGTGACCACCAGCGCGTCCTTGTCCTCAGCCTTGGAGGCGTCCCCGACTGCCAGGCCATCCGGGAGCTTGTCCGGGAGCGCCCCGAGGATGTCTTCCGCGGAAACCTCCGCGGCTGCTTTGTCCACGTGCAGGAGCAGGTTGCCGGTGTAGTCCGGAACGATGTCCACCGAGCCGTCCTGGACCGCTTTGAAGTAAACCTCGCGGGAGCCGATGTTTGGCTTCGTGGTGGCGGTGATGCCTGCGGCCGTCAGGGCACCGGCGTACAGCTCGGCGATGATCTGGCTTTCCGGGAAGTCGGCGGAACCGACCACCAGGGCAGTGTTCCCGTCCGAGGAACCACCGGTGGCCGGTGCGTTGCTGAGCGGATCGGACGAGCCACAGGCCGACAGTGCCATGGCCAGGCCGACGCCGGCGGCCAGGCCGCTGAACGCCCGCCTGCCGAGGCGTGAACGGCTTTCATTCATGATTTTCCTCCTAGTACCACAGGCTCCGCGGGGGCGGGTTCTGTGAGATCGACCGCAGCCGGCTGGCTGTGGGGGGACTGCTTTGAGGCGCCTGGGGTCAGGAACAGCCTCTGGATCAGGGACAGGACAAGGTCGACGGCGATGGCCAGCACCGCGATCAGGAGCGAACCGCCCAGCATCTGCGGGAAGTCGCTGAGGACAAGGCCGTCGAAAAGGTACCGGCCGAGGCCACCGAGGTTGATGTAGGCAACCACGGACACTGTGGCGATGACCTGCAGGACGCCGGTCCGGAACCCACCGAACATAACGGTGAGGGCGTTGGGGAGTTCGGCGCGGAACAGCACCTGGAGCTCCGTCATCCCCATGGCGCGTGCCGCGTCCACAACATTCCGGTCAACGCTGGAGATTCCTGCGTAGGTGCCGGCCAGGAGCGGGGGCACGGTGAGGATGACCAGGGCCCAGACCGGCGGCATCAGGCCGATGCCGGCCAGGAGGACAAAGAGGGTCAGCAGTCCCAGAGTGGGCAGCGCGCGCAATGCACCGGCGATGGCCACCACCGCCACCCTGCCGCGGCCGGTGTGGCCAACGTACAGGCCGATGGGGACGGCGATCGCGGTGGCGATCAGCATGACCAGCCCCGTGTACTGGAGGTGTTCCACCAGCCGGGTGGGGATGCCGGCGCTGCCGGTCCAGTGCAGCGGGTCGGTGAGCCAGGCGAACGTGTCGGCAAAGACGTTGCTCATGCGTTCCCCCCTCCGGTCTTCGGCTGCGCCAGCCGCCGGGCGGCCCCGGCTGTTCCGGCCGCAGCCGGCGTCCCGCCGTCGGCGTCGTTGGGGGTGTTGTGTTCCGGGGCAGGTTCCTGTCCGCCGCGCTGGTTGCCGGCCCGCACCCACGGCGTCATAACACGTTCCAGCACCACCAGAAGGGCATCCATCAACAGGGCAAGGATAAGGATGGCCACGATGCCCACCACGATTTCCGTGATGAAGTCCCGTTGCAGTCCGGACGTGAAGAGCATGCCAAGGTTTCCGATGCCCAGGAGGGCCGCCACGCTGACCAGCGAAATGTTGCTGACCGAAACCACGCGAAGGCCGGCGAACATCACCGGAAGGGACAGCGGCAGGTCCACCTGGAGGAAACGGGCCAGCGGCTTGTAGCCCATGGCCACGGCAGCCTGGCTGACGCCGTCGTCCACGGAGTCGAAGGCGTCCAGGGCAGCGCGGACCAGCAGCGCCACCGCGTAGACCGTCAGCGCCACCACAACGTTGAGCGGATCAAGGATCCGGGTGCCCAGGATGGTGGGCAGGATGATGAAGAGCGCCAGGGACGGCACCGTGTAGAGCAGGGACGATGCGGTGAGGACCACCGAGCGGAGGGCCCGGTTCTGCCGCGCCAGCTGGGCCAGCGGGATCGCGATGACCAGCCCCGCAAGCATGGGGATGAGGGCCAGGACCAGGTGCTGGCCGGCCCGTTCCAGCACCATGCCGCTGTTGGCAAGGAACCATTCCATCAGAGCGCAGCCTGCCGCAGCTGGCGTGCTTCCTCGATGAGGGCCAGGACTTCGCCGCCCCGGACCACACCCTGGACCTGGCCTTCCTGGTCCACGGCGACGCCCAGGCCCGACGGGGACGAAAGCGCGGCATCAAGTGCACGGCGGAGGCTGTCGCCCGGGCGGAACAGTGAACCGCCCGGAATAAGTGCGGTGTCCGTGCCGGGAATGGCCCAGCCCAACGGACGCATTCCCGAGTCCACTACGAGTTGCCAGCCTCCGGTGGCGGCCGGGTCCGACCGGTGGCTGTCCCCTTCGCGGATGATGGTGGGCACCGGGTGGATGCTGACGCCGTCGGACGGGGTGAAGCCAAGGTGGCGGAAGCCACGGTCCCGGCCAACAAACGAGGCGACAAAATCGTTGGCGGGGGCCCGCAGGATCTCTTCCGGGGTGGCGTACTGGGCGAGTTTTCCGCCTACCGCAAACACCGCGACCTGGTCGCCCAGGATGGTGGCTTCGTCAATGTCGTGGGTGACAAACACAATGGTTTTAGCCAGGTCCTTCTGCAGCCGCAGCAGTTCCTGCTGGAGTTCGTCACGGACCACAGGATCCACGGCGCTGAAGGGCTCATCCATCAGCAGCACCGGCGGGTCTGCGGCCAGCGCACGCGCCACGCCAACGCGCTGCTGCTGGCCGCCGGAAAGCTGTGAAGGGTACCGTTTGGCCAGGGGCCGGGCCAGGCCCACCACGTCCAGCAGCTCCTCTGCGCGTTTCCGCGCGGCGGCCTTGGATACCCCGTTAAGGCGCGGCACGGTGGCGATGTTGTCCAGCACCGAACGGTGCGGCAGCAGCCCCGCGGACTGCATCACGTAGCCCATGGAGCGGCGGAGTTCGGCAGCGGGCACGGACGTCACATCCCTGCCATCAACGGTGATGACACCTGACGTGGGTTCCACCATCCGGTTGATCATGCGCAGGGACGTTGTTTTGCCGCAGCCGGACGGACCGACAAAAACGGTGATGGACCCCTTGGCTACTGCCATGGTCAGTCCCGCCACGGCCGCTTGCCCGCCTTGGTACTGCTTGGTGACGCTCTTGAACTCGATCATTGCCTGGTCCATGGTGCGGACTTACCTGTTCTGTTCTGTTGACGGCATCCGTGGTGCCGGGACATGGTCATCAGCACACTGATAGTTACGGTAACCCAATCCTTAGCCGTGAACACCCGCCAAGGATCGGATTGGGGCAAAAGGAATCCTTCTGTAATCATTCGGAACCTGAATCCTGCCGGATGGGTGGACTGGAGGCCAGGAATTACGGGCTGTCCAAGGGGCCGCTGGGCCGCCCGGCCGGCGCGGCCTAAAGTGGGAGGGTGACGAATCTGGAAGTATCCCCGCAGCAGGAAGTCTGTCCGCCGGCACCCAGCGGGGAGGGCCCGGGGCCCTGCCTGCAGCTGTGGCCCGAGCGGGAAGTTCCGCTGGGCGGGGTGCGGGCCATGAACGTCCGCCGGACGCTGCCGCAGCGGGGACTGCCCACCATTGGCGCCTGGTGCTTCCTGGACAGTTTCGGGCCGGATCGGACGGCGATGTCCGTGCTCCCCCACCCCCATATCGGCCTGCAGACCGTGACCTGGCCGCTGGCCGGGACCATCCGGCACCGGGACAGCGTGGGCAGCGACGTGGTGGTCCGGCCCGGGGAATTGAACATCATGACGGCAGGCCACGGGGTATCCCACTCGGAGTTCGCCGTCCTTCCCGACGGCGGTGGGGAGTTGCCGCTGCAGCGGGGGCTTCAGCTCTGGGTGGCGCTGCCGGACGCCGAGCGGCACCGCCGCCCGGCTTTCGAACAGCACCGCAACCTGCCGCAGGCCTTGGCACCCGGCTACACCGCAACCGTGTTCGTGGGCGAGCTGGCCGGCGTGGCCTCGCCCGCAACGATGTTTTCGCCGATCGTGGGCGCCGACGTGGTCTGCGAGGGGGCATCGGTCCTGCCCCTGGATCCGGGATTCGAGCACGGCATCCTGGTGCTCGACGGCGGCCTGACGGTGGACGGGCAGGACATCCCGCCGGGACCGCTGGGCTACCTGGGCGCCGGCCGTTCCGACCTGCACCTCACGGCACTTCCCGGCACCCGGTTCCTCCTGATCGGCGGCGAACCTTTCGGCGAGGAACTGCTGATGTGGTGGAACTTTGTGGGCCGCACCCACGACGAAGTGGAGCAGGCCCGCGACGAGTGGGAAGCCCAGGCGGCGCTGGCGGATTCCGAGAATGCAGCGGCCCGGTACGGGCTGGTCCCCGGCCATGGTCCGGACGCGGGGGCCGAGTCCGGACGGATTCCGGCGCCGCCGCTGCCCGGCGTCCGCCTGACGCCCCGGCGCCGTTCCATCCAGGGCTGAAGTTCCCCGTCAGGCTGGCCCGGCCACCAGGTCCAGTACCCCGAACACGGGTTCCTGGTCCAGGACGCGAACCTCGGTGACGCCCGCAGCCGCTAAATGGCCGCGGAATGCCTCCTGCAGGGCCGGCACATTCATGCCCAGCCCGCCGCCGAGGATGACGGGCCCTTCAAGCCCGAGCTGGCGGAGTACCTGCAGCGCCAGTCCGGCCAGGTCCGCTCCGGCCTGTTCCAGCAGGGCCTGGCTGGGGGCATGGCCTGTGGCTGCGGCGGCGACAACATGGCGTGCCTGCTGGGCCCAGAACCGGCGGCCGGCGGCCGGGTCGTGGAACAGGGCAATCAGGCGGTTGGGGTCCGCCACGCCGCAGCCGGCGAGGAGGGCTGTGGTGAGGGAATCCGGGGCAAGTCCCTTGTTCATCTGCGTCAGGCTGTACCTGACGGCCTCGCGGCCCAGCCAGTACCCGCTGCCTTCATCGCCCAAAAGGTAACCCCAGCCGCCGGCCCGGGCCTCGCCGCCGTCGGCGTTCCTGCCCCAGGCAGCCGAGCCGGTCCCGGCAATGACCGCCACACCGGTGCTGGCGTGGCCGGCGGCAAGCAGCAGCCGCGAGTCGTGGACCACCGTGACCCGGGCCCCCGGCACGTGCGGCGCGATCAGGGCGGCGAGCGCCGCGGCGTCGTCTTCGGTGTCGATCCCGCCGGAGCCTGCGTACACCGTTGCTACCGGGCCGCCGCCGATTTTCGCGAAGAGTTCAGCGAGGTTCCGGGCCGCGTCTTCCCGGCTGACATTCTGCACGTTGGAGCTGCCCGCGGATTCGTCAGCCACCGGGACGCCGTCTTCGAACCGGATGCCGTGGGTCTTGGTGCCGCCGATGTCCAGCCCGATGATGATGCCGTTCAGGGCACCGGGGGTGTGGCCTTCGGTGGGGGCAGCTGGCGGGACGGGGGTTTTTTCGGTGTAAGTCACGCCACAAGGTTACTGGCAGCAGGACTGCCGGGCATGCGCCTGGCGGCGTCGGCGTCATGTTCCCGGCGGCTCCGGTAATGCGTAACCGCCGGCCAGCCCGGCCAGCAGTTCCTGCCCCCGGCTGAGCACCATCTCCCGGAAGAGCCGCACGGAGACGGGCTCGGACCCAGGCTTCCCGCGACGCCAGCTCACACCCACCTCCCGGAATGCGAGCCGGGACGTCAGCGGCACTTCAACCCAGCCCAGGTTTCCTGTTGCTGCCCTCAGTTCCCGGCCCGGGGCGTCGCCACCGGGCGGCAGGATACTGACCCCCAGCCCTGCCGCCACCAGGCCCCGGACGGTATGGGAATCCTGGCTTTCGAAAGCGATCCGGGGCCGGCACCCTGCCTCCTTGAACAGGGCGTCGGTGAGCGAACGCAGGCCATAACCGGGGCCGAGTGCAACAAACGGGTCGGTGCGGACCTCGGCAACGCCGGCACTGCGCCGGCCGGCCAGCCGGTGGCTGTGGTGGACCACCAAACGGAGCGGCTCGCGGTACAGGGGGATGGAGTCCAGGTTCATGCCGGCAGGTGCCACCGGGGCCGTCAGGGCCAGGTCCGACTGGCCGGCGGCCAGTTCCTCCAGGCAGGCACTGCGGGCCCCCTGGCTGAGGGTGAAGACTGCCGCGGGATGGCTGCTTCGGAAGGCACTGATCAGCAGTGGCAGGGCAGCTTCGCCGAAGGTGTGCTGGAAGGAGACGGCGATTTTTCCGCGGGCCACGTCGGATTCGGTGCGCACCAGGTCAAGTCCCGCCTGGAAGCCGGACAGCGCCTGGTCGATGTACGGCAACAGGGTCTGCGCTGCGGGGGTCAGGCGCACTCCCCTGCCGTCCCGGACCACCAGCTCAGCGCCAACCACGGCACTGGCCCGGGCCACGGCCCGGCTCACCGTGGACTGCGGGACGCCGAGGATCTCGGCCGTGGCCGTGATGTGCCCCGTCCGTCCCAGTTCCGCCAGGACCGGCAAGAGTGGGAGGAGCTGGACCAGGTGCTTGAGTTCGGGTTCCACGTTGCTGCCGGGCCTTTCCTGCCGGGACCCGGGCGCCCCGGATAATTCATCCGTATTTGCGATTATTTTGGCACAAAGCATGCATTGGAGCGATATGACGGCCGGGGCTACGCTTACGGAATGTCCAGCCCCGACCCCTTCCCCGGCAGCGAGCCGGAACCGCTCCGGTGGAATGGCCACCCGAAAGGTTCGGCGGCATACACGCGGATCCTCGCCGGCCTCTCCTTCGCCGGCGTGGCCACCTTCGCCCAGCTGTACTCCACCCAGGCCGTCCTGCCGCTGCTGGCAGCCGACCTGAAGATCACGGCCGCGGAGGCCGCCCTCACCATCTCCCTGGCCACCGTGGGCCTGGCCGTTACGGTGATCCCATGGTCGTTCCTGGCCGACCGGATCGGCCGGGTGAAGGCCATGACCTGGGGCATCTCCATCGCCACGGTCCTGGGCCTGCTGGTGCCGCTGGCCAGCAGCTTCGGCATGCTCCTTGGCCTGCGGCTCCTGGAGGGCATGGCACTGGGGGGCATCCCGGCCATTGCCATCGCCTACCTCAACGAGGAAGTCACCCGGGCGCATGCTGCCGTCGCAGCGGGCAGCTACGTTGCCGGCACCACGCTGGGCGGGTTGGCCGGCAGGCTGGTGGCCGGACCCGCCGGGGAACTGTGGGGCTGGCGCGCGGCGGCCCTCTCAGTTTCGATCCTGGCCACGCTGGCCGCCGTCGCCTTCCTGCTCCTGGTCCCCAGGGCGCAAGGCTTCGTGGCCGCGCAGGCGTCAGGGCTTCGCGGCGCCGTGGCGACACTGGCCAGGCATCTGCGGAACATCCGGCTCCTGGCACTCTACGTGCAGGCCTTCCTGATGATGGGCGGCTTTGTGGCTGTCTACAACTATCTGGGGTTCCGGCTCTCCGGGGCACCGTTCGGCTTGCCGGCCACCGTTATCAGCCTGATCTTCCTGGCCTACCTGTCCGGGACGTTCACGTCCCGCTGGGCCGCAGGCCTGACGTTGCGGTTTGGCCGCCGGACCATCCTGCTGGCGGGCCTGGCCCTTGCCGTGGCTGGCCTGGCCCTGACCCTCACCCCGTCCCTGCCCGTGATCCTGGCCGGACTGGTGGTGTTCACCGGCGGCTTTTTTGCCGCGCACAGCATCGGCGCCGGCTGGACCGGAGCCATCGCCAGCACAGGAAGGGCCCAGGCGGCGTCACTGTACAACCTGGCGTACTACCTCGGGTCCAGCGTGCTGGGGTGGGCCGGGGGCCTGCTGTTCCAGTCCTTCGGCTGGTCCGCCCTCGCGGGGGCCGTGATGGCCCTTGCGGTCCTCACCGCGGCGACTGTCGCCGTCGTCAATCCCCGCGACCCACTGGCCGCAACGAATTAACCCGCGCCGCATCCCGGCCTTTCGTTGCAGATGTTCGGCGGCGCACCGGCTGCGGCACCTGTTGGCGACAAATCAGCGGTCTAGGATGAATGCAGGACGTTGGAAGGAACTGCAGTGAGTACGAACCCCAGGAACGCCAGGCCGGTCCAGCACCAGGAGCCCCTCGACGCCATCGATGAGCGGCTCCTGGCCGCGCTGGTGGCAGACGCCCGGATCTCCAACAAGCAACTGGCGGAACTGGTGGGCATCGCCCCGTCCACAGCGCTGATGCGGACCCGGGCGCTCTCCGAGCGGGGCATTGTCCAGGGCTACGAGGCGAAGTTGAGCCTGTCCGCGATCGGCCGGTCCGTGCAGGCGCTGGTGGCCGTGCGGCTGCGGGCCCACGACCGGGACCAGATCGACCGCTTCACCGCGCGGGTACCGCACCTGCCGGCCGTGCTGTCCACGTTCCACACGTCAGGGTCGGTGGACTACCTGCTGCACATTGCCGTGGCCACCACCGAAGACCTCCGGGACTGGGTGCTGGACAACCTGGCCACGGATCCGGTGGTGGGCCACACCGAGACCACCCTGGTGTTTGAGCACATCCAGGGTAACCACGGGCCCCTGCCTGCGTAGCGGCGGGCTTAGCTCCGCCGCAGGACCTGCCGGAGCGTCAGGGCCGCCAGGAGCAGTGCCGCCGTGCCGCACACGGCCACGAAGGTACTGACGGACGCCGCGAGCCCGAAGACGCCGGTGGCCCAGCCAAGTCCCAGGACCGGGACGGCGCTGCCCAGGTAGGTGATCACGTACACGGTGCTGACAATCTGGGCGTGCCGGGCCGGTTCAACCCGGGACGCCACGTCGTTGAAGACCGTGCGGAACGCCACGCCCTGGCCCACGCCGGCAGCCAGGGAAGCCGCCACCAGCAGCAGCGGGTTGTGCCAGGCTCCGGCCGCGCCCAGCAACAGGATGGCTGTCCCCAGGATCGCCAGACCTGCGGGGACGGCAAACCGGCCACGGATGGCGAGCAGCTGGCTGAGCGCCGAGGCGCCGAGGGTGAGCCCTGCGAGGACACCGATCAACGGCCGGGAATCCGTGCCCAGGACCTGCGCAAAGTATCCCGGGGCCAGGGACAGGCAGAACCCGAAGACGGCGAAGCTGAGGAATCCGACGCCGGATGCCAGCCAGAAGGCCCCGCGCGCCTCGCGGGACACGGAAGGCCGTCGTGGCGCCAGGACCTGCAACGGCCGGGAGACCGGCGGCTGGCTGATGGCGGGGCGGGCCTGCAGGAGGAACAGCGGCACCAGCAGCGCGGCGAGCACCGCGGAATGGACGTAATACGGCATGGCGGTTGGGTCCGGCAGCAGCGAGAGCAGGCCGCCGATGACGGGCCCCGCCGCCACTCCCCCTGCGGAGGCGAGCAGGGTGAAGCGGGAGGCCCATTCGGGGCGGGAGGGCAGCAGTTCGCGCAGTGCGGCCGAGCTGGCACCCGTGGCCAGGGCCACGGCCATTCCCTGCAGGGCCCGTCCTGCGCACAGCGCAGCAAGGGTGCCGGCCTGCGCAAAGACCCAGCCGCCGGCGAGTCCTGCCAGGACGGCGAGGATCAGCGCGGCGCGGCGGCCAATGTGGTCGGACCAATGGCCGGCCAGCATCAGGGTTGCCACCAGGGCCAGGACGTAGCTGGCAAACGCGGCCGTGACGTCCAGGGTGGACAGCCCCAGCTCAGCCTGCAGCAGCGGATACAGGGGGGTGGCAAGGTTGGCACCCACCAGGAGCACAAAAATGACCGCGCCGGCCATGGCCAGGCGTGCTGTGGTGGAAGCGTCCCAGCCCCTGGCCGCAGTGGCCGGGGCAGGGCGCATGCGAAGTTCACTGAAGACCGTCATGGTGCCGCCTTGGTTCAACCGCGGGACTGGTCCTTGTGGGAGGCCGCGCGGGGTGGATATCCGATAGCCCTACATTGCGGCATTACTGCCCTATTGAACGGATATTCGTGGCAGAATTGCGCAAAACAGTCAATATTGGCCAGCCAAGATGATGGAAAGTGACCACTTGAACAATCTGGACCCTACTGATCTCAAAATCCTCCTGGCGCTGATCCGCGATCCCCGGATCCAGGTCGGCGAACTCGGCGACTCCCTGGGGGTGGCACGCAACACCGCGCAGACCCGGGTCAAGCGGCTGATCCGCTCGGGCGTCCTGAGCCACAGCGGGCGGGAAGTGGACCTGGAGGCGGTGGGCTACGACGTCGTTGCCTTCGTGACCATCGAAGTTTCGCACCGGGAACTGGATGGTGTGGTGGCCGGCCTCCGGACCATCGCCCAGGTCCTCGAAGTGCACGAGATTTCGGGCCGGGGCGATGTGTGGTGCCGAGTGGTCGCCACCGATACGCACAACCTGCAGGCCGCGCTGCGGCAGGTGCTCCGGATCAGGGGCGTGATCCGGACGGAAACCGTCCTGGCCCTGCACACGCATATCCCCTACCGGACCGAGCCCCTGATCAGCGGCCTGTCCAAGGCGGCCGGTGGCTGACGGCCGTTGCGGCAGTGTCAGGGGCGTCCGACGGCGGCAGGACGGTTAGGCTTCGGACATGGACTGCCTTTTTTATCACCCCTCGCGTTGCCGGCTTCCAGGGGTCAGGACCACCCGCCCGTGACCATCATCGACAACGCCGTCTACGTTGACGGTGTCAGGCATGCGGAGCCGGAAAGCCTGGAGCAGACGTTTGAGACCTTGGCCCATTACGGCGGGATGGCCTGGATCGGCCTGTACCGGCCTACGCGGGAGGAAATGTCCGCCGTGGCAGCGGAGTTCGGCCTGCATGGGCTCGCCGTCGAGGATGCCGTGTCCGCGCATCAGCGGCCCAAGCTGGAACGCTACGACGACAACCTGTTCACGGTGCTCCGGCCCGCCCGGTACGTGGATGAAACCGAAACCGTTGAATTCGGTGAACTGCACATCTTCACCGGCAAGAACTTTGTGGTGACGGTCCGGCATGCGGAGATGGCAGGCGTGGCCAGGGTCCGGCAACGGCTTGAGGCGCGGCCTGACCTCCTCAAGCACGGGCCCGAAGCTGTGCTGTACGCCCTGCTGGACCGCGTGGTGGATGACTATGCCCCGGTGGTGGCCGGCCTGGAAAACGACATCGACGAGATTGAGGACCAGCTCTTCAGCGGCGACTCAACCGTGTCGCGGCGTATCTACGAGCTGGCCCGCGAAGTGATCCAGTTCCAGCGGGCCATCCACCCGCTGCCGGACATGATGTTCCAGCTCAAGCGGGGGTTTGCGAAGTACGGTGTGGAAACCGAACTCCAGCACAGCCTGCGCGATGTGGAGGACCATGTGGAGCGGGTCATTTCCCGGGCCGATTCCTTCCGGGACCTCCTGCAGAACGCCCTGACCCTGGACGGCACGCTGACCGCGAACCGGCAGAACGAGGCCAGCGCGGAGCAGAACGAGCAGGTCAAAAAGATCTCCTCGTGGGCTGCCATCCTGTTTGCACCGTCGTTTGTGGCCGGAATCTACGGGATGAACTTCGACACGATGCCGGAACTTCACTGGGACCTTGGCTACCCGCTGGCGCTTGCGCTGATGGTGGCCATCGCGGGTGCAATGTATGGGATCTTCAAAAAGAAGGGCTGGCTTTAGGCGCTGGTTGTGCCGGTGTCTTCGGCGATTATCCAGGAGTCGCGGACGGGCACCGCTAGAAGCCGCTGTGGAACAGGGCATGCGACAGAAGCCGCGACACGAACCAGCTGTGCCCCTCCAGCCCGGGCTCGTAGGTACCGCCAGGGGCAAAGCCTTCTGGATTAACGAGGTTCTCGCTGGAGAGGTAGACAAGGGCGTTTCCTGAGGGCATAACGGCGAGGGATCGTGAGTTGTCGGTGGAGTAGATCTCGTAGCCGTCGCTGAGTCCGGCGTATTTTCCGGAACCATTCCGCCGCGCCTTGCCGTTGAAGGAGCTGAAACCGACGGCGCTTTGATATCCCCCGCCGTAGTTCTTGAGCCGGGTTTGCAGTTCGCCATAGATCGCTCCAACCGTTGCAGGCTCTGAGCTGTAGAGCCGGATCATCTTGTCGGAGTCCTCCCCCTGCCAGGTCTTGAGTCTTGACCAGAACTCGTCGTACCCCTGTTTTTTCGTTTTGATCACAACGCCCTGGGGATTGTTCTCGTTAAGCATCACGTCGAAGGCATAAAACTCCTTCACGACGTTCCGCATGAACGGCTCGTTCGCCCGGGCATTGTCCAGGAGGGTGCGGAGGACTGCCCCGCTCCGGCTGTATCCGGAGACGGCCACCCGCTCGAGCGTGACCGCAGCCGCCGGGATCAACTGCGTGGTGACGGCCTCAAAGCATCGTTTGGCGATGCGCCGGAGCGCATCTTCGAATTCCCGGGGGTCGCCCAGGCTGGCGAAAGCATTGGCGCTGGAGACTGGCACCACGACCATCACGGCCAGGGAACTCTTGAGGCTGTCGGTGCGCGGGACGCCGGGCTGGCGGGTCTTGGGGGTTGAGCAGAAATGCTGGGCCACGACATTCTTGTCCTTGCACAGGTACCTTATTCCGAGCTCAAGGAAGTTGGGTACCTGGAGCGGCTCCAGTCCTCCTCTCCAGTACGTCGGGTACTTTTCCAGGCCCGCCCGCGGATGAAAAACAACGCTCGCTTTCACCTTGGGGGCGCTGGAGGTGCCAACCTTGAACTGCCCGACCAGTGCTGGGGAGAGCCAGACGAAGAAAAGCCTCGTCTTCAGCTGATCGGTCGGGTTGTCGGTGCGCTCGAGGACGAAAATCCGTCCGGCATCGGCATCATCCATGTTGCGCTGGAGCTTGTAGTCGATCAACTCCTCCGGCGAGGCTCCTGATTGTGTGAAGACCCGCTCGGTCAGTACCGGAAACTGGCGGCCTTTGTCCCGGTAGATCCTGAGGAGTTCGTGATTCTGGTTGTCGACGTATGTCGATTTGTAGGACTTCAGCAATGAGGTTTCCCGGGTGATGTCCCTCAGTTCCATGGCTGTTTCCCCAGGGCTAAAGGGTGAGGTCTTTTGGCTCATACTCGGAGGCCACGATTTGGTCCGTGGGAAGAATCGATATCCACTGGCTGAAGACCTTGTTGGCGGGCAACCCTGCGTCGAAGCCCGATGCCAGCGGGTCGAACCCCTTTTCAAAGACCTTGTCTGCTTCGAGTACGTTGACGATCTTGCCGTTCTCCTTTTCCATTCGCCCGGCAATGATCTCCAGTACTTCACCGACGGTCTTGCCGCTGAACTCGGCATCCTCTTCAGCCGTGCCGATATAGGGCGTGTTCCACCCGTCGTTCTCGTGGCCTTCGATGCTTCTAAGCCAATTGAGCGCGGCCCCCTCCCTCCCGGGCCGGATCGGGATGACAGCCTTCACCCAGGGCGCATTAAGGAAAGCGTTGCGGAGGTTGTCACCGTCCAACTGGAGCAGCCACCCGAGTGAACTGCCGAACCGTGCGGGAGCGGAGTCTTCGGTAATTCGGTAATTGTCCGGGCGTTTTTCGACGTCATCCCATTTAACGACGTCGTTATCGGTCAGTTCGATTGAGGGGTCTCCCACCTGCACCTGCAAATTGAGCTGGCTTCGGTGCCGCCGCGGCATCCACCATTCAGGTGCTACAAAGTAGAGCATTCCGTCCACGTCGAAGATGGCCCGGATGACCTCCGAGCGGACGTGGCTGAGGCGAAGATTGTCCGTATCCTTCTGATTCTTGGAGGCTATGTCCCAGGAGTCGAGCATCAGGCGCTGGAGCAGTTCACGGTAGATAACCGTGCGTTCTTCTTCTCTCAGGTCCCATGAGGGCCTGGACCTGATGCTGCTTGCGTCCTTGATGCGTTGCCTGACGCTCTCCAGGAAACTCTTTTTCAGCAGACGCTGCCTCTCGACGTCGTACTTTTCCTGGATCTTCTTCTTGTTTGCCTCGTATTCGGTGAGTGCGGCAGCCTGTGGGGCGAACACCAGCTCCACGTCGAGGTTGAGGACATTTTCCTTGTTGAAGTTGATGAACTGCAGCACCAGGGTGAACGAGCCATCCGCGTTTTTGGTCTTCGTCCTCACCACGGCCTGTTTGTTGCCTTGCGGCCCAATGATCCTGATGTCGTCGGTCAGGACATAGTCACTTTGCGGAGGGTCAATCTTGAACGTGAAGGGCCCCATGATGACCTGGCTGTCATCGTCATCATCGTCGCCTTTTACGGTGCCAAGGAACTTGTCCTTATATGGCGTGTTGCCCGTCTCCAGATACGCGAACTCGTAGTTTGCATGCCAGTTGCTGTAGTTCAGGATGGGGGTGAAAGGAATCGGTACCGTGATTTTCTTGGCAATGTTGGCCGGGGGCGGGCCAAACTCGGGGTCCTTGAGGTTCGCCAAGTCCGGGGATTCAGCAAAATGCACCAGTTCAGACAGTCCCAGGGACACTCCGGCATCGTCGATGAACACCTGCCAGCACAGCTGGTTTCCCATATCCTGAAGCTGGACGCCAACGCGGCGCATTTTGCGCCGCAGCTCGTAGTTGACCAGCTTGTTCGACGTATTTTGCAGCAGGTACCGTCGGCTGCGCACATCCGTCGACTCTGTCACGGTCTTGAAGATGGACTTGAAGCTCCGCTTGATCTGTGAAGAAAGCTTTTCCGACTGCTCCCGGTTTTGCTTGTGAGTTGCCTCGCGGGCCTCTTTCCGGCTGCTCTCCACGCCGTAATTTGCCGAAGCAGTACCCTGGTACACGCCGAAATTCACAGTGTTCGTGGTCGAGACACCAAGCTTGGTACTGCTGCTGTTCTCGGCTTTCACCGCGTCACTGAGTTCATCCTTAACCGCGCTGCTCTCTTCAGAAGTGGTGGTGGACTCTGACGCACTTTCCTCCTGATGCTCCACGACAGACTTTCGGGTGCTCACCTCGATGAGCTCGATTGTTGTTCCCGGTGCAAGCCAAACATGTTCGACACTTTCGCCCAGAAAGGTTCCCAAATCGAAAAAGTATTGGCGGAACAAGTGCACAAACCCCACAGGCGAGAGCGTCCCGCCGGAAGCGCGGGGGTCTATGCTCGCCAAAGGGTCCGTCGGTCGGAGGATGTCAGTGGCCGGCGCGGCGGTAGTGACAGAAAAGAGCTTGGCGAGCTCGTTGGGATCTGCCCCCTGCTGGGCCTCGGCCTGGGCAAGGAGGAAGACGGCGATCTGGGACTCGTACTGCATGAGGGCCAGGTGTGCTTGCTTAGTGGCCGCAAGCATCTCGCCGGTGATCTGGCCCCCTTGGGCCTGGGCCATCATCTGTTGGTTCAGGCGGGAACGATGGATATCGTTAACCCTCCGCAGCGGCCCTGCCTCGGGGTCCATAAAATTGTTAATTTCTATCAGCGCATTCCACTCTGCACCCTGCGGCAGACGGCCTTCATGCTGTTCCACAAAACCCTGGACGGCATCCCTCAGGACAACCAGTAGCTCGCTGTTGAGTGTCTTGGTCAAGATAACGGAATAGGGCGATATTCCGGAGCCAGGCTGAAGGGGAAACGCCAGAAATTCCAAGGGATGATCATTCTGCACGAGTTCCGGACCGGGTTTGAACCGGGCATCAAGGATCTTCTTGATATGCGGATCGACGATGATTCCACCGCGCTGAATCCATTTTTTGGTCAGCCGTGATTCCCAGCCCAGCAGAGGTTGATAGACACCGTAATGTTCGCTGGCATACGGCGGGATCCCTTTGTAGGTATCAAGGTCTTTGAACAGATCAAACATGAGGAATTCCTCGCGAGGGGCCGAGTACCGGAGATGCCTCGGAGGAGGTGATTGTACTGATCTGTTCCCTGTCACATTCTGCGAAGGATGACTGACCCGCGAAGCGCACAACATCCATATCGTGGCACGCCGGTATTGGATTGTAAACGCCCAAATGAGAGTGGCAGGGGGAACGTACAATCCAGGGATGGCCACGCGGGCCAGCGCTGCTGGGCGTTCCCGGTATCTTTTGTACCAAGGGCGGGATGCCCGAGCGGGATTGCCCCGGCATCGGATCACCATGGGCAAAAGGAAAGGCCCCCCCAACCCAACGTTTCCGCAGGTCAGAGGGCCTTGATTGTGGAGCTAAGGAGATTCGAACTCCTGACCTCTTCGATGCGAACGAAGCGCTCTACCAACTGAGCTATAGCCCCGGATATTGCCGCAATCCAACTGCCGCTGCGGAACCGGTGACTCTAGGCTATAAATTTTCCCGGCCGAATGCCAAACCGGCGCACCGGCCGGCCACGGGATTCCCGGCGCACTGCGGAACTGCTAGGCGCGGCGGCGCTGCAGGACGTCGTCGAGATTGCCCAGGGCGCCCTGTGCCTTCGCCGGCTGCGCGGCGTCAGCGGCGGACGCCTGGGCTTCCGCACCCTGGCGGAGGGACGGCTTGCCGGCTGCCTTGGGCGCTTCGGGAAGTTCCAGCGGTGCGGGAGCCGGGCGTTCCGCCTTGGCAGCCTCGACGTAGACGGGCTTGGGAACCTCCACGGGCTCCCACGGGGTGTTGGCTGGCCCTGCAGGGGCGATGATGGCGCTGGCATCTCCGGCGGCCACAGCAACGGCGAGGGCAGCTTCGCGGAGTTCCGCAGCCGTCAGCGGCTTGGTGGCCCCGCTGTCGGCTTCCGCGTCAAAAGGGGGGTCCTCCCGGGGCGCCGGGCCGGCGTCGGGCGTGGCGGGGCGGCTGGCAGGTTCAACGCGATGCGGAGCCGGGCCCATGGCGTCGCGGAAGGCGGCATCAACCCTGGCAGCCCGGTCCCGAAGCGCCAACCGGCGCAGGACCACCACGGCCAGGACGGTCAAGGCAAGGCAGGACAGGGGCAAGGCCGGCGACCCAACTCCGAAAGGCAGCAGAACGCCGGAGACAAAAGCGGTCAGCAGCGCCAGCAGGCCACCCAGCGCCAAAGCTGTGCGGCCGTAACGGATCCGGAACTGGCCGGTGGGCGGCGCGCCTGCTCCGGGGCCGGCGCTCTTCCTGGTATCCATTGCTTTCTCCTGCCGGGCGGCAACGTTCAGAGCCAGGCCCGCAGTGGGGTCAGGCAGCTCCTCGTGGGGGGTGTCCACCGGCATCTCGCCAGCGGGCAGGAACTGGCTGCGCCGGTTCCTAAGGACATAAGGGGCAACCCATACAATCCAGAGCACAACGGCAACCACAAGGATCACTGAGCTGCTAAGGGGGAAGTCCACACTCAAAACCGTATGAGCATCACGGCGGCTGCCGCCGCATTGGCCGCGGTGTGTCGTGGTCCGGCTGGCAAATCACTGGATTTATGACGTACGGGTCGTCAGCCACCGGTGCAGCAACCCCTCAGGGACCTCTTCTGATGTAAGCGCAAACGTGCGGTGATCAGCCCATTCACCGTTGATGTGGAGGTAGCGGGGCCGGTAGCCTTCGTCACGGAATCCCAGCTTCTCCACCACCCGCAGGCTTGGTCCGTTTTCGGGCCGGATATTGATCTCCATCCGGTGCAGCCCCAGGGTGCGGAAGCAATGGTCGGTGGCCAGCGCCACCGCTGTCGGTGCGAACCCCCGCCCCGCCCGGTCCTGGTCAACCCAGTACCCCAACGTGGCCATCATGGCTGAACCCCACACAATCGAAGACACCGTCAACTGGCCCACGATGGCCGCGGGGCCGCCGGGCACGCTGCGCTCAGCGATCACAAACGGCAAAGCCGTTGCCGCCGCCGCCTGCGAGTTCAGGGACCGCACCATCTGGCGGTAGTCAGGCAACCCCCCACCGGGTGCGGGGTTGGACGCCTCCCACGGGGCCAGCCATTCGCTGTTGCGCCCCCTGACGGCAGTCCATTCCTTCTTGTCCCGGTACCGGATGGGACGAAGGACCAGGTCGTCGCACTCCAGCGTTACCGGCCAGATGGGGCCCAGCCGCATGGGTGCTACTTGGACAGCCCGGCAGTGAAGCCCGGCAGCCAGTCGCGCAGGCCGGAGCCAAGGTCTTCACTGTCAATGGCGAGCTGGATGCAGGCTTTCAGGTAGCTCAGCTTGTCGCCGGTGTCATAGCGGCGGCCGCGGAACACCACGCCGTAAACACCGTGTCCCTCGCCTTCAACTGTGGCCAGTTCCTGCAGCGCATCCGTCAGCTGGATTTCACCGCCACGGCCCGGTCCCGTCTTTTCAAGGACGCCGAACACAGCGGGGTGCAGCACGTAGCGGCCAATGACGGCCAGGTTTGACGGCGCTTCCTCCACGCTGGGCTTCTCCACAAGCCGGTTGACGCGGACGTAGTCCTCTCCTGCAACCGCCTCGATGTCGGCGCAGCCATAGGCACTGATCTGCGACGGTTCAACTTCAATGAGTGCTACGACGGACCCGCCGGTTTTGGCCTGGACGTCAATCATGGTGGCAAGGAGTTCGTCGCGGGCATCGATGAGGTCATCGCCCAGGAGCACGGCGAAAGGTTCGTTGCCCACGTGCTGCCTGGCGCGCAGGACGGCGTGGCCCAGCCCGTTGGGGTCACCCTGGCGGACGTAGTGGATGTCCCCCAGGTTGCTGGCCGCCTGGATCGAGGCGAGTTTCCGGGTATCCCCTTTTTCGGCCAGGGTTGATTCCAGGGCCGGCACGCGGTCAAAGTGGTCTTCCAGGGCGCGCTTGTTGCGCCCCGTAATCATAAGGATGTCGTGCAGCCCCACGTGCACGGCTTCCTCCACCACATACTGGATGGCAGGCTTGTCCACCACAGGAAGCATTTCCTTGGGCATGGCCTTCGTGGCGGGAAGGAACCTGGTCCCCAGCCCGGCGGCGGGGATAACGGCTTTGCGCACTCTGGGGTTACTGGTAGTCACGGGACTAATCTAACCTCAGCGTCAACCATTCAGTAATCAGCACAGGCGTTGCCTGCACCGCGGAAACATCGCGGCCCGGCCCGCCGACACCGGCTTCCAAGGATGTCACCATGAGCGATGAAAACGCCACGGCGAAGGAGAACCTCCGGACTGAGCACCGGCGGCGGCGCTCCACCCGCAGCGCCGAGGGTCTCGCAGCTGCCGGAGCCGGCCTCGCCCTGCACGGCCTGGACTGGGCCGACGCCATCCTCGGCGGCCGTCGGGAAACCGTTTGCGCCTATCTCAGCGTGGGGACGGAGCCGCCCACCTTGCCCTTGATCCAGGCCCTCCATGCAGCTGGCCACCGCGTGCTGCTCCCCGTGTGCGAAGCCGAACGCGAGCTGAGCTGGGTGGACTGGCGGCCGGGGGTGCAGTTCGAACGAAGCAAGTTTGCTCCCCTGCTGGAGCCCACAGGCCCAAGGCACCCGACAACGGTTGCAGGGCAGGCTGCCCTGCTGTTCCTGCCGGCCACCGCTGTGGACCGCGATGGGAACCGCCTGGGCCAGGGCGGCGGATATTACGACGTGTTCCAGTCCCACCTGGCGGCAGCAGACCGCCACATCCCCCGCACAGCAGTGGTTTTCGACGACGAGATCCTCCCCGCCGGAAGCATTCCTGCAGAACCCTTCGACAGGCCTATCCCCGCAGTCCTGACCCCGTCCGGCTTCCAGCGCCTCTCCCGCCAGGATTGACCCAGCACTGAAGCCGCCGGCTGGAATGCTAGAATTGGCACTCAGGCCCTGCGACTGCTAATGGAACACCAATCGGCAGCACGGGACCTTCCCTTTGCCCAAGAGGAGGAGCACCAGTGCCAACCTATGCCTATGCCTGCAAGGACTGCGGCCACGTCTTCGACATCGTGCAGTCGTTCACCGACAGCACCCTGACCACGTGCCCCGAGTGCGGGGGAAACCTGCGCAAGAAGTTCAACAGCGTTGGTGTGGTCTTCAAGGGCTCCGGGTTCTACCGCACGGATTCCCGTGACGCCAAGGGAAGCACCGTCTCGCCTGCGCCTTCGGCCCCCGCCGCTGCTGCTGCCGCACCTGCAGCCGCCCCGGCTGCGGCCGCCAAAGCCAGCTAGCACCCCGCCGGGTCCACCCGCCTGAGCAGGGGGTACGACGGCGGTCCCGGCTTTGTGCCGGTGCGCACCTGTGCTTGACCCGGCTTTGTCCACATAGCAGCTGCCCCTGTGTCATGCGGGGTTTCGTCGCGCCTACGGTGAAGCATGCCCGCTTCCCCCTACCGCCAGCGCCGCGGCAACATTCCTGGACAACGCGTCCACGGCAGTTCAGGCCGCGGCGGCTGGAGCAACCGGTCAAGGGCCACCCGGCGTTTCGGGGCCTGGCTGGGACGCAACCGTAGGCTGGCCGTTGCCCTGCTCCTGTGCGCCGCCGCCGCCATCACTGTCCACCGGCTCACTCCCGCCCCGCCCGCGTTGGCCGGGGTCCTGGCGGCGGCACGTGACCTTCCGGCGGGGACGGCGCTGCAGGCGTCGGACCTAGCTGAGCTGATGGTGCCTCCCGGCCTGCTCGCTTCCGGTTTCCTGCAGGACCCCGGCCAGGTGACGGGCATGCAGCTGGCAGCCCCAGTGCGCAAGGGCCAACCGCTGGCGGACACGCTGCTGGTGGGCCCGGGCCTCCTGGCTGGGACAACTCCCGGGTCGGCGGCCGTCCCGCTCCGGATGGCCGATCCGTCCTCGATCCAGCTGGTGGCGCCGGGCCAACTGGTGAACGTGGTGCTCACGCCCTCGGACGGCTTCGAACCCCTGGCACCCTCAGAAGTCCTTGCCAAGGGAGTCCCGGTCCTGTGGACCTCCGGCAAGGGCGCCCAGGACGGCCAGTGGCTTGGCACGGCTGAGACCGAGGGCCTGCTGGTGGTTGCTGCCGACAGCAGCCAAGCCGAGCGCCTGGCCGGGGCGTCCACGCGGGGCCGGCTGTTTTTTGTCCTTGTTGGCCCGCCTTAGGGCGGGCCGGCCGTCAGCCCGCTGCCATCAGCCCCAGTGCGGCGGCTTCTGTTCCTTGAGCCACGCATCGTGGTCGTCCTCGCGGTCGCCCCAGCCCTTGGGATCGTCCTCCGCCGCCTTGATGGGGAGGATGCCGGCGGTCCCTGCAGTGCCGTTGGCCGGAGTGTCCGCCGGTTCAGCGGCCGTGGACGGGTCAGTGCTGCTGCCGGCAGGCTGCTCTCCTGCGGCGGCATTTGTCGTTTCGTTCGCGGCCATGGTGCCCGCCTCCTCGTTGCCCGGGCCGGTGGCCCGTAGGTCGTCTGTGTCCGGTTCAGTGCCGCCGGCGCCGGGGTTCCGGGTGTCCGGCAGGTCCGCAGCTTCGGCGGCGGGAGCCGCTGCAGGGCCTGCGGCCGGTTCCTGGGCAGCAGCAGCCGGCTCATTCACGGTAACCGCAGCAGCGGCCCGTTCCTGGCTGGCCGCGGCGGACCGCCTGGCAGCCTGCCCTGCCGCGCCGATTCCGTTCAGTGCCTGGTCCACGTCGTCGTCCAGGAAGCCCGTGGCATGATCTGTCCGGGCGGGCAGGACCATCCGCTCAAGTCCCAGGTATTCCGCGATCCTGTCCGCGCAGGCGGACGGGTCTGTGAAGACTTCAATGGTCCACAGCGGCATGTACCGCCAGCCCAGGCGCTCCAGCAGCTCCGGCCGCAGCCGGCTCCGTTCACGGACGCTCATGCTGCGGTACTGCCCGGTGCCGTCGGATTCAATCGCCACCGGCCGGTTCAGGGCGGAATCGTCCTGGCCCATGGTGCTCAGCGGATCAGCGGCGGCCACCACATCGATGGCGCCGTCGTACTGGTGCCACACCCTGGCGCCGCGGGCCCGCAGGCGGTCTCCGAGGTCTGCAACCAGCGGGTCTGCACCGAGGGCCTGCTCGCTGGCCGCGGCCCGGGAGGCGGGCGTGCCAAGATCCGTGTTGCCGGAAATCTCCCGGTCCAGCAGCGAATAAAGGTCCACTGCCCCATGCGTAAGGCGGGTGTGGTCCAGGTCCTCGGGCCGGAAGCAGGTCAGCACGTGCATGGACTGCCGGGCGCGGGTCATGGCCAGGGCGAACTTCTCCCGGCCACCATCGGCAGAGAGCGGCCCGAAGTTGTGCAGTGCCCGACCATGCGGGGTGCGGCCATAACCCGGCGAGAAGATGACATGGTCACGGACCAGGCCCTGCGCGCGTTCCAGGTCGACCACCCGGAAGGATTCGGGGCCGGCGCCGAAGAACCCGGCCAGGCCGGGGTGGTTGGGCAGCTGCAGCCTGATGGATTCGCCGATCCGGGCGGCGTGCCGGAGGCTGGCTGTGACGACGGCCAGGGAGACGCGGGGACGCAGGCGGGCGTGTTCAAACACCAGGTCCACCACCCTGCTGACCTCTGCCACTACGGATTCGACGCCTTCGTGGTCGGCGCTGGGCAGCCCCGTGCCGTCCGGCAGGTATTCCACCAGCAACGCGCGGTCCAGTCCGGTTGCGGACTGGCCCTCCGGCAGCCGGCGGAGGCCGGAATCGTAGAAGTTCTTGCTCAGCTGGAGGACCAGGTCCTCGTCCACTGCACGGTAAACGAAGTTCAGGGACCATACCGGCAGGACAGCTGCCAGCGCGCTGTAGGCGCTCTCCACCCGCTGGTGGGCGGTCTCACCCGGGGCCAGGCGTTCGACCCCCACGGTGAAGGTCCGCGGGCTGGCGATCCTGGCGTCGCCGAAGGCAATCACCTGGCGGGCGCGGGCGATCGACGGCAGCACGGCCTGCAGGGACGTCGCCTCGGCGTCGAGGATGACCACGGCGTCAAAGCGCTGTTCGGCGGGCAGCAGGCCTGTCATCAGGTACGGGCTGACGGACCAAACGGGCACCAGCCTCCCGATCAGGTCCGGTGCCTGTGCGGTGAGCGCAGGCAGGGAGACGCGGCCGTCCTTAAGGAGGCTGCGCAGGAGATCAGCCTGGCGGGGCTTCTCTGCGATGGCGGTTCGCCAGTTTTCGGCCAGGTCCCAGCGAAGCCGGGCAGCGCCGCTGGCCACGTGGGCGTTATCGGCCAGCCGGTATTCCGCTTCCAGCGTGCGCAGGGCATCGCCGTCTGACATGGCCAGGTAGTCGTCGCCGCTGATCATTGCTTCGAGAGCCGACTGCCACCAGGCCAGCTCAAGTTCCGCGGCCACGGAGCCAGCCGGTACTTCCCGGGCAGCGAGGTCGTCCAGGAGTTCACCGAGGCCATGCTCGCGCATGTTCTCCACCAGGAGTGTGCGCTCCGGCAGGGTCTTCAGGGTGTCGGTGTCGGCCACCAGCCGCTCAAGGCGTTCCATCAGGTCCCCGTAGCGGACACCATGCAGGGCACCGCCGGATGCGGTGTGACGCAGCGCCAACCCGAGCCGGGTCAGCTGCCGGTCAAGGTCGCGGTACATCACGTTCAGTTCGGCCAGGCCGGACGGCACTGCCGGGTGCCGCTGGGTGGTGGCATAGCCGGCCCACAGGGCGCGTTGCTCCTGGACCAGGCCCAGGGAGGTGTGGAGGTCGGAGATGTGGACTCCGGGCCGGACGTACTCCTTGGCCACGCGGCGGAGGCGGGAGCGCTGCATGGCGGCCATATCAACGCCGCGTTCACGCCGCCAGGACGAGGACGCCGTAGCGGAAATCAGGTCAGTGACCGGCCGGTCGAAGATGTCCGGCGTGAACTTGTCCAGGCTGCCGCGCACGGCCACGAGCAGCTCAAGCTGCTCGCCCCATTCCGTGAACGTTTCCCCGAGCCGGATTTCGGCGTGTTCCGCGACGGCGTTCATCCGCTCCCGCAGGACCGGCAGGCTCTTTGCCACAGCACGGACCAGGTCCTGGGCTTCCTCGGTTTCCTTGCGGTTCAGCAGTTTCGCACCGTGCCACGGGCTGGTGGTGGATGCCTTGCTGAAGCTGCCCAGCTCAGCAGCCCGGCGCAGCCGGCCGGCCAGCTCCTCGCGGTCGCGGATGCTGTCCAGGACGCTGCGCTTGAGCCGGACGGTGGTGGCGGGCGCCGGGTGGATGGAGGTCAGCTCGGCCAGGGACTGCATTGCCTGGTAGGGCGAGCAGCCCCAGCGGTCGCGCACGTTGTGCAGGGACGCCACGTGGTCCATCAAGGCGTGGCGGTGTTCGGCCAGCGTGGTGTGCAGGTTTCCCAACTGCGGTTCCAGCGACTTTTCGTTGCGCATGATGGCGCGGACCAGTTGGGCCTTGAGCTGTTGGGCGGTGACGTTTCCGGAGAGCTGGAAGAGGATGGATTCGAGGCCAAGATCCTCCAGCCGGCTGGCTGCCTCGCTGAGGCTGGCCCGGCGGTCACCCACCACCAGGACTGTCTTCCCGGCGTCCACCAGCGCGCCGATGGTGTTGATGGCTGTCTGTGTCTGGCCGGTTCCCGGCGGGCTGCTGACCACCAGGGAATCGCCGGCGCGGGCCGCGTCCAGGACATACTGCTGGTCCGTGTCCGCGTCCAGGAGCAGCAGTTCGTCCTGGGGGTCCCGCTCGTCCAGGGGGCTGAAGCGGGAAGGATCGGGCGCTGCGACGTCCACCCGATCCCCGCCGGACGCCGCGGCCAGGGCTGCAACGAGGGGGTTCGATTCGTTGATCCACGGGTCATCGAGGTTGCCGGAAAGGTCGGCGAAGGTGGAAACCAGCAGGTTGTGCTGGGCCTCGGCACCGTGGATGGGTGCGATCAGGGTGGACAGCCGGTCCAGGACCGGCTGCGGATCGAACCGGGCGGTGCTGTAGGCAAGCCGGGTGACTGCGTTGACGTCAAAGACGATGCCGTGGACGTTCTTCAGGTGCCGTACCAGGGCGGGGTTGATGTGTGCCTGCTCGGTCAACTGAAGTTCGAAGTCGTCCTCCCCCGGACGGACCGTCAGGGAGATGGCCGTGAGCATGACCGGGGCGGAGACCCGCTGGGGTTTGCCACCTACGGCGGACGTCCACACCACGGTCCCGGCGGACAGGTACCCGGCGTCGATGCCGCGGTCGTTGGCCAGCTCAAAGATCTTGGACCGGATGTTCCGGGAAGCCCTCGCCGCCACCACGTACTGCTGCCGGTCCCGGATGAGCGTGGACAGCCGGGTCTTGCGGCCGGCCATCAGCTGGGCCAGCCCCGACGGGTGTGCATGCGTCAGGTCAATGGAGCCTTCGGGTGTTTTGGTGAACCGCAGCATGGTGTCGGCACCCGTGACGGGTTTAAGCCCGGACAGCCATTTGCGCAGCTCTTCCGAGCCTTCCTGGTGGCCTTGACCAACTGACACTTCTGCCTTCTTTTCTGCATTAACACGTGGGGACCTGGACCATACCGGCATACGTTCGAGAGTAGCCGCTTCGACGCCGGAGTTAGGAGACCGCAACACGTACAGGCCCGATTTTGCAATGATTTTGCCGGGAAAGCAGGAACGGCCGGCCTCCATTCGGAGGCCGGCCGTTTAGCCTGCTATTCCCACTCGATGGTTCCCGGCGGCTTGCTGGTCACATCAAGAACCACACGGTTCACACCATCAACTTCGTTGGTGATGCGGTTGGAGATCCTGGCCAGCAGGTCATACGGCAACCGCGACCAGTCGGCCGTCATGGCGTCCTCGGAGGAAACGGGCCGGAGCACGATCGGGTGGCCGTAGGTGCGGCCGTCCCCCATCACGCCAACGCTGCGGACGTCAGCGAGCAGCACCACGGGCATCTGCCACACCTCGTTGTCCAGGCCGGCGGCGGTGAGCTCGGCGCGGGCAATCGCGTCTGCCTTGCGCAGCAGGTCCAGGCGTTCCTTGGTGACGTCGCCAACGATCCGGATCCCGAGGCCGGGTCCGGGGAACGGCTGGCGTCCCACGATCTCCTGCGGCAGGCCCAGCTGGGCGCCGACAGCTCGGACCTCGTCCTTGAACAGCGCCCGCAGGGGCTCGACGAGTTCGAACTGAAGGTCTTCCGGCAGGCCGCCCACGTTGTGGTGGCTCTTGATGTTGGCGGCACCTTCGCCGCCGCCGGATTCGACGACGTCAGGGTACAAAGTGCCCTGGACGAGGAACTTGATCTTCTCGCCGTGCGCGGCGGCTTCGGCGATGATGGCCAGTTCCGCTTCTTCGAAGGCGCGGATGAATTCGCGGCCGATGATTTTGCGTTTGGTTTCGGGATCGCTGACACCTGCCAGGGCGGACAGGAAGCGTTCCTGCTCGTTGGCGATGTACAGCTTCACGCCGGTGGCGGCCACGAAGTCGCGTTCGACCTGTTCGGCTTCGCCTTCGCGCAGCAGTCCGTGGTCCACGAAGACGCACGTCAGCTGGTCGCCCACGGCGCGCTGCACCAGGGCGGCGGCCACGGCGGAGTCAACGCCGCCGGAGAGGCCGCAGATGACCCGGGCATCGCCTACCTGCTGGCGGATGCGGTCCACCTGCTCTTCGAGGATGTTGCCGGTGGTCCAGTTGGGTTCGAGCTTGGCGCCCTTGAACAGGAAGTTCTCCAGGACCTGCTGTCCGTAGGCGGAGTGCTTGACCTCGGGGTGCCACTGCACGCCGTAAAGGCACTTTTCCTCGTTGGCGAAGGCTGCCACTTCGGCGCCCGCCGTGGTGGCCAGGACCTCGAAGCCCGGAGGGGCCTCGTGCACGGAGTCGCCGTGGCTCATCCAGGTGTTCTGGTGCTGCGGCATCCCGTCGAGGACCGAGCGGGCCTCGCCCAGGACGGTGGTCTCGGTGGAGCCGTATTCCCGCAGGCCGGTCTTGTCCACCTTGCCGCCCAGGGCGTTGGCCATGGCCTGGAAGCCGTAGCAGATGCCGAAGACGGGCACGCCGGCTTCGAAGAGGTCGGCGCCGACGCTGGGTGCACCGTCGGCGTAGACGCTCGACGGGCCGCCGGACAGGATGATGGCCGCCGGGTTTTTGGCCAGGAGTTGCTCGGTGGAGTAGGTATGCGGAACCACTTCCGAATACACATTCGCTTCCCGGACGCGGCGGGCAATCAGCTGCGCGTACTGGGCACCGTAGTCAACAACCAGCACCGGCTTCTGGGAAGTCTGGGATGCAGTGGGAGTAGTCACCGTACTAGCGTACTTGGCGCCCTTGCGCCGGCGCACCTTGAGGGGCCCGGCTGTGACGGAGCAGACGCTGCCACCCACTTGGCAGCGTCATCCCGGCAGCGCGGGTCAGTAGCGCTGGGGTGCCTGCGGGTGTGCCGCCAATTCGGCTTCCACCTCGGCGTGCACCTTTTTCTCCACAAAGAAGGACAGGAACGGAACCACCCCGCCAAGGGCAAGGACGATCATTTTCAGGAAGGGCCAGCGCATAAGCATCCAGAGCCGGAAGTTGGACATCAGATACACCACGTACATCCAGCCATGCACAATCAGCACCGCGATGGACAGGTTGACGCCGTCCAGCACCGCCGGGGGCTCGGCCGCGGCGAAGCCGAACCCGAAAGGCTGGCCGGTGACGGCGTTGGTGCCACCGGCGAACAGGTACGCACCGAATCCGTAGCGGGCGATCAGCTCGGCGCACAGCAGCAGCAGCATGCCGCCGGTGAGGTAGGCGAGAACCTTGTAGAACTTCAGCGCGGACCGGATCTGGGCTTCGGTGCCGCCGAAGCGGCGTTTCCGGTTGGCGGGCTTGCCTGCGGTGGCCTGGGCCGGGGTGGCCGGTTTCGGATCAATCATGGCTTTACCTTTTGCTGGATCGGTTCAGGGGAAGTCGGTTCGTCGTCAAGCTCTTCAAGGTCCCGCCGGTAGTCGTCCTTGACCAGCCGCCACCAAATGAAGAGGGCAAACCCGGCGAAGACCACCCACTCCAGGGAGTAGAACAGGTTCAGCCAGTTGACCTGTTGCGCCGGCGGCTGCGGGCCGATGTCCAGCGGACGCAGGTCCCCCGGCACGGCGGCGGCACTGACGTCGGTGCCGGCGGCCAGTTCGGCAGTGGCGGAAATGAAACCCGGGTAGCTGCTGACGTCCCAGTAGTTGATCAGTTCCGCGACCGATACGGCGGTGGCCTGGCCGGGCTGCGGGGAGGTTTCCGGGAGCGGCGCCTCAGACGGCAGCAGGCGGCCGGTCAGTTCAATGGCGCCCGACGGCGGTGCTGCCGCGTCACCGGGCTCGGCCACCCAGCCGCGCGCCACGGGAATCCAGGTTTTGGGGGTGGCGGCCACGCCGTCCAGGGTGGGGGCACCCGCTACTGCGAACGCGGAAACCACCCAGTAGCCGGAGGTGCCGTCGTGCAGCCGGTTGGGAACCAGGACCTGCTTGGCAGGGTCGTAGCTGCCCGTCGCCGAGACCATCTGGTCGGCGTCGCTACCGTGGAAGAAATCCCCCGGTTCCAGGATGCCCGTGAGGGCCTGCACCTGCTCGGTGGCGGGGTTGACCGGCATCTCAGGCTGGGTGGACCTGCCGAACTGCCACTGGCTGAGCAGCACAAACACCCCGGAAACGGCGATCGCAAACACGAATCCTGCGATCCACCGGGGCTTAAGGGCTGTTTTCCACACGTCTTAACCGTACTTCGTAGCGCTGTAGAACAACTAAACGCCGGCAATCCCACCTGTCGGAGGCGGCGCCGGGGGCCTGCTCAGTGGTCGAAGAACACCAGGCTGGAATTGATCAACTCCGCGATGACCTCGGCGTCGTAGGCACGGCGCAGGGAATCGCGGAAGGACTCCTTGGACAATGACCTGGCAAGGGTTGCCAGGACTTCCAGGTGGTCGGAGAAGGAGCTGGCCGGCGTCGCAATGAGCAGGATCACGGTTGCGGGCCCGTCGGCAGCCCCGAAGTCCAGGGCGTGGCCGTACTTGGTGATGCCCACGGCGATGGAGGTGCGGGAGACAAATTCGCTCCGCGCATGCGGCAGCCCGATGCCGCCCGGGAGTCCCGTGGCCAGTTGGTGTTCCCGGGCGTTGACGTGCGTGAGGAAGCCGGCGAGGTCGGTGATGCGGCCGGCCGCGTGGAGCCGTTCGGCCAACTGGTTGGCGGCGTCGGTCTTGTCTGTGGCCGCCAGTTCGAGGATCACCATGTCCGGGGTGGTGAGTTCGGCATCGTACGGGTCAAGTGGTTCCGCCAAGGCGTATCCCTTTCGGTCAGCGGTGCAGGGCAGGGACGCCCCTCAGCGCAAGGGCACGATGTCCTCCACGCCCAGCCGGGCGGCATCTGCGGATTCGTCGTCCGGCTGTTGCTGGCTGAGGCGTTCCGCTTCCACGCGGGCAATGTAGTTCCGGACTTCATTTTCGCGCTGAGCGTCGCTCCAGCCGAGGACGTCACCCATCAGTTTAGCGACAACGGGCACGGCAGACACACCGCGGTCCCACGCCTCGATGGAGATCCGGGTGCGCCGGGTCAGGACGTCATTGACGTGGCGGGCGCCTTCGTGGGTGGCGGCGTACACGGCCTCGGCCTGCAGGTAGTCGTCCGCGCCGGGCAGCGGTTCGGCCAGGTCGGGGTTCGCGGCGATGATGGCCAGGACCTCCGGGATCATGGCGCCGTACCGGTTGAGCAGGTGTTCGATCCGGGCCACGTGCACCCCGGATTCCTCAGCAGTCCGGTTGCGGCGGTTCCACGCGGCCTTGAAGCCACTGGCGCCCAGCAGCGGAATCGTCTCTGTGCAGCTTGGGGGCACGCGCTCGTCCATGGTGCGGGTGGCTTCGTCCACGGCATCCTTGGCCATCACCCGGTAGGTGGTCCATTTACCGCCGGCCACCACCACCAGGCCCGGGACCGGGTGCGCCACGACGTGTTCGCGGGAAAGCTTGGCGGTGGAGTCGTTCTCGCCGGCGAGGAGGGGCCGGAGCCCGGCGTACACGCCTTCCACGTCTTCCCGGGTCAGCGGCCGCTTCAGGACCTTGTTGACGTGTTCCAGGATGTAGTCGATGTCCTTGCTGGACGCCGCCGGGTGGGCCTTGTCGAGGTTCCAGTCCGTGTCCGTGGTGCCGATGATCCAGTGCCGGCCCCAGGGGATGACGAACAGCACGGACTTCTCCGTCCGCAGGATCAGGCCCACCGTGGATTGGAACCGGTCGCGGGGCACCACCAGGTGGATGCCCTTGGAGGCCCGGACCTTGAGCTGGCCACGGTCAGTGACCATGGCCTGGGTTTCGTCCGTCCACACGCCGGTGGCGTTGATGACCTGCTTGGCGCGGATCTTGAACTGCGAGCCGTCCTCGTGGTTGACCACCTTGGCGCCCACCACCCGTTCGCCCTCGCGGACAAAGTCCACCACTGCCATCCGGTTGACGGCGTGGGCGCCGTAATGGGCGGCCGTGCGGATGAGGTTGGCGCAGTACTTCGCGTCGTCCACCTGCCCGTCGTAGTACCTGATGGAACCGACAAAGGCGTCGTCCTTCAGGCTGGGGGCTGCGCGCAGGGTGCCGCGCCGGCTGAGGTGTTTGTGGAACGGCACGCCGCGGTTGTGGCCGCTGGAAATGGACATCGCGTCGTAGAGGGCGATGCCCGCGCCGACGTAAGGCCGTTCGAAGAAAGGTTTGGTGAGGGGGTACAGGAAAGGCACGGGCCGGGCCAGGTGCGGTGCGAGGGTTGAAAGCAGCAGCCCGCGTTCCTGGAGCGCTTCCTTTACCAGGGCGAAGTCGAGCATCTCGAGGTAGCGCAAACCGCCGTGGATGAGCTTCGATGACCGCGAGGAAGTGCCGGCGGCCCAGTCGTTGGCTTCAACGATTCCCACGCTCAGGCCGCGGGTGACGGCGTCGAGGGCGGCCCCTGTGCCCACGATTCCGCCGCCCACGATCAGGATGTCGAGTTCCCGGCCGGGTTCGGTGGTTGCCCGCAGCCGCTGGATGGATGCTTCCCTGGCTTCGGGGCCGAGCGCCCCGCCGTTTGCCGGACTACTCTTCATTGAACGCCTCCAGTGCCTCATGTGCCGTCTAAAGCCACACTACTTGCTCGCGGCAGACTTGGGCAGGCCGGTGGACGACAGGCCGGTCAGCACAGGCCGGTCAGGGCAGGCGCGGCCCCGAACCGGCCTGGCGCGTCAGTTACCCGCGTACGGGGAGACGACGACGTCGACGCGCTGGAATTCCTTCAGGTCCGAGTAGCCGGTGGTAGCCATCGAACGGCGCAGCGCGCCGATGAGGTTGGACGTTCCGTTGGTGTGGTGGCCCGGGCCGAAGAGGACTTCCTCCAGGGGGCCCACGGTGCCCACGTTGGCCCGGTCGCCGCGGGGCAGTTCCAGGTGGTGAGCCTCCTGGCCCCAGTGCCAGCCCTTGCCCGGCGCTTCCTCGGCGCGTGCCAGCGCGCTGCCCAGCATCACGGCGTCGGCGCCCATGGCGATGGCCTTGACGATGTCACCTGAGGCGCCCATGCCGCCGTCGGCAATCACGTGCACGTAGCGGCCGCCGGACTCGTCCATGTAGTCGCGGCGGGCGGCTGCGACGTCGGAAATCGCCGACGCCATGGGCGCGTGGATGCCCAGGGCCCGGCGGGTGGTGGTGGTTGCGCCGCCGCCGAAGCCCACCAGCACGCCGGCCGCGCCGGTCCGCATGAGGTGCAGCGCAGGCGTGTAGCCTGCGGCGCCGCCCACAATCACGGGAACATCGAGTTCGTAGATGAACTGCTTGAGGTTCAGCGGCTCGTGGTCCTTGGACACGTGTTCCGCGGAGACGGTGGTGCCGCGGATGACAAAGATGTCGACGCCGGCGGCCAGGACCGTTTTGTAGTGCTCCTGGGTGCGCTGCGGGGTCAGGGACCCGGCCACGGTCACGCCGGCGTCACGCATTTCGGCGAGGCGGGAAGTAATCAATTCCGGCTGGATGGGTGCCCGGTAAAGATCCTGCATCCTGCAGGTCACTGCAGGGCTGTTGGTTTCATCCTGCAGTGCGCCGATCTCGTCCAGGACCGGCTGCGGGTCCTCGTATCGGGTCCAAAGGCCTTCGAGGTCCAGGACACCGAGCCCGCCCAGGCGGCCCAGCGCGATGGCCGTCTGCGGCGACATGGCGGAATCCATGGGCGCGGCGATGACCGGCATGCTGAACTGGTAGGCATCGATCTGCCAGGAGACAGAGACGTCCTTGGGGTCGCGTGTGCGACGGTTGGGGACGATTGCAATGTCATCCAGGGAGTAGGCACGACGCCCACGCTTGCCACGGCCGATCTCGATCTCGTAAGTCACTGCTCTAGGTTATCCCAGCCGCCCCCCTGATCACGGACCAGCGCGGGGCCGGGGCGGAATCCGGGGCGGCCCGGAGGGGTGGCTACAGTGGATGGATGGGAAGCCGCTGGATTTTTGACGGGCACATTGCCGGAATCGGCACCACCTCCGGCCTGCGTGCGGTGGTGGGGATCTGGCAGGACTCGCCTTTCGGTGCGTTTGCCGACGTTATGGTCCAGGAACCGTCCGGCCACCGGCTGCTCCTGGCTCCCGCCGCACCCATCGCGGAGTTCATCGCCGCCACCTACAGTTTCGACGAGGTCACCGTGGTGGACGTTTCAGCCCGCCTGGCTGACGGGATCCTGACGGTCGACGCCGGTCCGCTGGCTGTCCGCGCGGGCGTGGGCGGCAGGACCTTCCTGGGGTCCGGGTTGCGGGCGCTGCCCCGGCGGCTGGCGGTGCACCCGTCCTGGCTGCGTGCGGTCAGCCCGCTGGCGGGCCTGGTGAGCCGTGGGTCGCGGACGTCCGGTTCGGCCGGCAGCGGCCGCTGGGAGTACTACGGGGTGAGCGACCTGCACCGCATCGACTCCGCTGCCGTGGCCTGGGACGGGGCCGACGCCGGGTCCCTGGCCGCTGTCCGGCCGGCTGTGACGTTTGGGTTCAGCAGTGTCCCGCCGCAGCCGAGCCTGGCCCGGGTCCGCACCACGGTGCAGGACGCTACGCCCCGCCGGCGTCCACGCCCGGGCGCACGCCGGTAGGGTCCGCCGGCAGGTCGGTCAGGTCCGGCAGGTCGGGCAGGCCTGGCTGGTCCGGCTGGTCGCCAAGCTGCGATTCGAACATCCGGAAGTACCTGCCGCGGCGGGCCACAAGTTCCTTGTGGGTGCCCTGCTCCACCACCTGCCCGTCCTCCAGCATGTACACAATGTCCGCCTTCTCGATGGTGGCCAGGCGGTGGCTGATGGCGATGATGGTGCTGGCGCGCTCCGCGAACAGCCGGGTGAAGATCCGGTGCTCTGCCAGGGCGTCGATCGCCGAGGTGGGCTCGTCCATGATCATAAAAGCGGCGCGGCGGTAGAAGTTCCGGGCCATCGCCAGGCGCTGCCATTGCCCGCCGGAGAGCCCGCTCCCCTTCCGGCCGCGGGGATCCTCCATCCAGTTGCTGACGTGGTTGTTGAGCCCGTTGGGCAGCTTTTCGATGAAGTCCAGCGCCTCGGCTTCCGCAGCGGACGTCCTGATCCGGGCGTCGTCGCGGGGCTCCCCCACGTCGCCGAACCAGATGTTTTCCGCCGCGGTGGCGAACTCGTACTTCAGGAATTCCTGGCTGAGCACGGCCAGGTGCCGGTGCCAGGAGGTGACGTCGACGGCGGCGAGGTCAACGCCGTCGAGCATTACCTGCCCTGAATCGGGCCGGTACAGGCCCGCCAGGATCCGGATCAGCGTCGATTTTCCGGCGCC
Source organism: Arthrobacter sp. Leaf141 (assembly GCF_001424565.1). GTDB lineage: Bacteria > Actinomycetota > Actinomycetes > Actinomycetales > Micrococcaceae > Arthrobacter. Next base: position 522,711 of record NZ_LMOL01000005.1, on the reverse strand, counting down.
GTTCTCCCCCACGATCGCGATGTGCTGGCCTTCGCGGATGGTCAGGCTGATCCCCCGGATCACTTCGGTGTCACTTCCGGTATACGTAAAACGGATGTCCTTGAGCTCCACCACGGACGGGGCTCCCAGCAGCGGCGGGGCGTACTCCGAGTGCGCCGGCAGGGCCATAAACAGCTCGTAGTCCTTGAGGTTGGCCAGGTCCTCGTCGATGGAACTGAGGGATGACACCAGGTTGTTGGCCGTGGACAGCGCCCTGCTGACGATCTGCTGGACGTACAGGAACTGGCCCACGGGCTGCGCGCGGGCGATGATCTGCCCCACCACCCAGATCAGGGAAACCACCTCGGCCCCGTACTGGAGGGCGTCAGCTGCCAGCTGCTTGGGTATGTAGCGTCGCTGGAAGTCCAGGCGGCGGCGTTCGTCCGCGTCACGCAGGCGCGAGCGGAAGTCCATCAGGTACGTCACGATCCCGTAGAGGCGCATCTCGGCGATGTGCTGGGGGCGCAGCAGGTTCGTTTCGATCATGCGGCGCTGGCGGCGGGAATCGACCTGCGTGTTCCAGTGGGCAATCTGTTCGCGGGAGAGCTTGAACTGCAGGTACACGCTGGGCACGATGGCCACCAGGACAATCACGGCGATCCACCAGCTGACCAGCAGCAGCGCGCCGATGGCCAGGAGCACGGAGACCAGCTGCGTGAAAATGGCGGCAATCCGGTCCAGGACGCGGGCGTAGGAATCGGAGAACCGCTTGGCCCTGTCGTACAGGTCCACCGTTTCCTTGTCGTCGTAGCGCCAGAACTCCAGGGCCAGGAAGCGTTCGTACATCTGGTCGCCCACAATGGCGCCCACTTTAAAGCTCATCAGCTGCTGGATGTAGCGGTCAACGCTGTTGAACGCGCCCCAGAACAGGCCAAGGGCCGCGGTGATGACCACGTACACAATGGCCAGCTGGCCGGCGGCGGCGTCGCCGGCATACGCGGCCGCCAGGGCGGTGGTGGTCAGCGCCGCGTAGTAAGTGGTAACCAAGGGCAGCACGGCGGAGATCACGGAGCCGAGCACCTTCATGACCACTGCCCCGGGCGAGGCCCGGAAGCTGACCCGCAGGACCTGCGCAACGGCCCGGGCGTAAGGGCCCAGCGCCAGCCGCCGCTGCGGGTCCTTCCTGGGATTCAGTTCCTCCGGGTGGCGTGATGCGGGCATGCCTACAGCCTAGTTCCCGGCACGGAAACACACAGGCCACAGGGATTGCTCCCCGTGGCCTGTGTGGATGGTTTTTTGAACGTCAGCGTGAACCGTAGTTGGGCGCCTCGACGGTCATCTGGATGTCGTGCGGGTGCGATTCCTTCAGACCGGCCGCGGTGATCCGGACGAACTTGCCCCGGATCTTGAGCTCGGGGATGGTGGGGGCGCCGGTGTAGAACATGGTCTGGCGGAGGCCGCCCACCAGCTGGTACGCCACGGACGCCAGCGGGCCGCGGTAGGCCACCCGGCCTTCGATGCCCTCGGGGATGAGCTTGTCATCGCCGGAGACGTCGGCCTGGAAGTAGCGGTCCTTGGAGTAGGACGTGTTCTTTCCACGGGACTGCATGGCGCCCAGGGAGCCCATGCCGCGGTAGGACTTGAACTGCTTGCCGTTGACGAAGATCAGCTCGCCCGGGGACTCGTCGCAGCCAGCCAGCAGGGAGCCCAGCATCACGGTATCGGCACCGGCCACCAGGGCCTTGCCGATGTCGCCGGAGTACTGCAGGCCGCCGTCGGCGATCAGCGGCACGCCGGCCGGGATGGCTGCCTTCGCGGACTCGTGGATGGCGGTGATCTGCGGGACACCCACACCGGCCACCACGCGGGTGGTGCAGATGGACCCGGGGCCCACGCCCACTTTGATGCCGTCGGCGCCGGCGTCGATGAGTGCCTGCGCGCCCTCACGGGTGGCCGCCTGGCCGCCGATGATGTCCACGTGCGCGGCCACGGGATCGGACTTGAGCCGGCGGATCAAGTCCAGCACACCCTGCGAGTGGCCGTTGGCGGTGTCCACAAACAAGGCGTCCACGCCGGCGTCAACCAGCGTCATGGCCCGCTCCCAGCCGTCGCCGAAGAAGCCGATGGCGGCACCGACCCGGAGGCGGCCTTCATCATCCTTGGTGGCCAGCGGGTACTGCTCCGCCTTGGTGAAGTCCTTGGTGGTGATCAGGCCCTTGAGCCGGCCCTGCTCATCCACCAGGGGCAGCTTTTCGATCTTGTTGGTGGCCAGCTTGTGCGAGGCCTCCTCGCGGCTGATCCCCACGTGGCCGGTAATCAGCGGCATCTTGGTCATGACGTCGCTGACCAGCCGCAGCGGGAAGTCCGCTTCCGGCACAAACCGGGTGTCGCGGTTGGTGACGATGCCGAGCAGCCGCATGCCCTCATCAACCACGGGCAGGCCGGAAACACGGTACTGGGAGCAGATCTCGTCCAGTTCCGCCAGTGTGGCCTCAGGGCCGATGGTCAGCGGGTTGGTGATCATTCCCGACTCGCTGCGCTTGACCCGGTCCACCTGGTCAGCCTGGTCCTGGATGGACAGGTTGCGGTGCACCACGCCCAGGCCACCCTGGCGGGCCATGGCGATGGCCATCCGGGATTCGGTGACGGTGTCCATGGCTGCGGAGAGCAACGGGGTCTGCACCGTGATCCGTTTGGAGATCCGTGAGGAGGTGTCCGCCTCGGACGGGATGACGTCCGTGTGGCCCGGCAGGAGCAGCACGTCGTCGTAGGTCAAACCGATGAGGGCGAAGGGATTGTGTTCGGGCTCGGTCATGAGTGCGCCTCTTACCTTGGTTGCTTGGCGGGTAGGGGTTGCAGCCGATGACCAGCCCGTCATTACGGAACTGGCCTGTGCAGGAATTCCGCCGGGACGGCCGGGAAGGACGGCCGCCGGGAGGCAGAAAGTATTGAGTAAATATTAGAACCTCCGCGCTGATCCCCCTATTCCGGGCGCGCAATGTGAGCAACCGCACGCCCGGCGCCGGTCACGTCCAGCCGGTCGCCGCCAGCAGGCGCTGTTCGAACATGGGAACCATGCTTTCCACGTAGGTGCGGGTCAGGTGGTTGTCGTCCTTGTAGACATAGACGTTGCCCACCACGGCCGGGCAGACGCCCCGGGCGCAGATGAAATCGCTGAGATCCATCAGGTGCAGGCCCGCCACCTGCCCGCGGTAGGCCTCCAACGGCGACGGTTCCACCAGGGATTCGGCGAGCGAGGGGTTGCATTCAGGCGCGTCCGCGCCGTGGCGCTGGACGCATTCGGGCATATTGATGGTGAACCGGGGGTTGTCCCGGATGCCCAGGATCTCGATGCCGGCGTCCGCGAAAGGCCGGATTCCGTCCAGGTAGCCCGGCACCTCGGTTTCGAAGGGGGCCTCCTCATGGGTCAGGGAGGCAACCGTGAACACCGCGTCCGGCTGGTGGTCCAGGACGTAGGCGGCGCTGGCCCGGTTGTAGGCGTTGCATTCGGCGTTGCGGGTTTCCGATTCGGCCCCGAACCGGCAGGCCGGCATCAGGAGGGTGACCAGTTCCCAGCCGCGGGCTGCCGCCACGGGCGCCAGGGCTGCAAGGTACTGCTGGGCGTGGGAGTCGCCCAGCACCACAATCCGCTTGGTGACCGGGACGTCCGGCGCTTCCTGCCGGCACCCCTCCAGGATGGGGTCGGCGGTGGCGTTTAATCCGCTGCAGGGGGTCTGGATGCCCGCCCAGTCATTGTCCAGGGCGGACGGGCCGGGGATCAGCCGGGCCGGGGGCGCCGGGACGTCCTCCTGACCGGGTCGGAGGGCGGCAGCGCCGGGTGTCAGCTCCCGGGGTTGCGCCGCCGTCGCGCTTTCCTCAGCCGTAAGGCTGGTTTGCCACACGGCGACGGGTCCGGCCAGCAGGGCACCGCAGGCGACAATCACGACGGCGGTGCGCCAGGCGCGGAGCTTGGGCCAATGCCAGTCGCGCAGGGGCTTCTCGACAAACCTGGTGGTGAGGAAGGCCAGGACGATGGCGGCGCCCACGATCGCGAGGCCCTGCATCAGGTTGGGGGCTTCCACGCCCGTGGCGGCAAGCGCCAGCACCAGGACCGGCCAATGCCACAGGTAGAGCGCGTAGGAGTTGTCCCCCAGCGCAACGGCAGCCTTGCTGCTGAGGAGCCGGTCAACACCGAACCGGCTGCCGCTTTGGCCTGCCACCATGATGGCCGCGGCCGCCAGGGTGGGCCACAGCGCCACAAAGCCGGGAAAGGACCGGTCCACGGTGAGCAGCAGGCCGCAGGAAACCATGGCCGTGAGGCCGGCCCAGCCCAGCGCCACGCGCAGTCGGCGGCCCGGCTTGAGGTAAGGCAGGGCCAGCGCCAGCAGGGAACCGAGTGCGAATTCCCACAGCCTGGCGCGGGTATCGAAGTAGGCGTAGGCCTGGTTGGTGGCGGTTTGCTCCACCGAGTAGGCCAGCGAGACCACAAAGACTGCCCCAAACACCAGGGCAAGCAGCCCGCGGTAGCTGAACCGCGCGCCGGCCGGGGTCCGGCGCAGCACAGCCAGCAGGGCGGCGGTCCCGGCGAAGACCAGGGGCCAGAGAACAAACACCTGGCCCTGGATCGACAGGGACCAGAAATGCTGCAGCGGGCTGGCCCCGGCATGGTCCTGGGCGTAGTAGTCCACGGCGGTGTCCGCCAGCAGCCAGTTCTGGCGGTACAGCAGCGAGGCCCAGGCCTGGTCCAGGATCTCCGGCCAGCGGCTTTGCGGCAGGATCAGCCAGGTGCCCGCGAGGACCCCCAGGATAACCACGACGGCGGCGGGCAGCAGCCGCTTGAACAGGTGCAGCCAGTGCGTCAGGAGTCCGAACGGCCGGCCCGATTCTGCCTTGCGGACAAACGAGAGCGTGAGCAGGAAGGCGGAGATGAGCAGGAACACGTCCACCCCGCCCGAAACCCGCCCCAACCACACGTGGTAGGCCACCACCATCAGGACTGCCAGGGCCCGCAGGCCCTGGACTTCGGGCCGGTATCCCGGCCGCAGCTTTTTGGTGGCAGCAGGGGCGGCTGACAGCCCGGTGGCGGCGCCTGCCGTTGCGGCCGCCATCAGGGTTTCCATCCGGTCAAGGCGAGGAAATCCTTTTCGAAGTAGGGCGCCAGGGTCATGAGGTACGAGCGGGTGACATGGTTTTCGTCCTTGTACACAATGACGTTGCCGATGATGGCCGGGCAGACGTCCGCCACGCAGAAGTAGCGGGTGAGGTCGAGGAACCGGGTGTCGGGAAGCTGGGTATCAACGCCGTCAGTGGCCGCAACGGGCCCGAACGTATCCAGGACGCTGCCGTTGCAGGCCGCCGGGTCATCCGGGTGCGCGGCCAGGCAGTTTGGCACGTGGGGCATCCGGGGCGTCTCGCGGACACCAACCACCTCAATGCCGGCGTCGTTGAGCTTGCGCGCCTGCGCGAGCCAGGAATCCTCCAGCACTTCAGGTGTGCCGGGATCGGCAGAGGTCCTCGTGCTGATGGTGAGCACCAGGTCGGGTTTTATGTCGAGGACCTGTTCCATGGCCTCCTTGTTGAAGTCAAGGCACTCCGCGGTAATTTCGGGACCCGGCTCGTCGGTGAGGGGGCAGAAACCCTTGGTGATGGAGGTGACACGCCAGTTGTACTTCTCGGCCATCATCAGCACCGGCGTGTTCATGACATAGGCGTGGGAACTGCCGAGGATGACAATGTGCTTGGCCGCCCCCTCAACACCGTTGGTGCAGATACTGGCGTTTTCACCGGCCCCGATGCAGGGTTCCGGAAATTCCGGCCACTCTTCGGCGATGGCCTCTACTTTGGGGACCGGCTCAGCTGCAGGGTCAGGCGTGAACTGGTAGCCGGGGCTGAGGGCGCGGGCACCCGGATAACGGGGGTCGTCCAATCCGATGGAAGTGATGGAGTTGGACTGGACGATCTGCTGCCGCCACAGGCCCAGCGGGGCCGCGGCCACCGCCACGGCGAGCAGGACCGCCAGGACAGCCCGGCGCTTGTTGACCTCGGGCCACCGCCATTCACGCCAGGGCTTCTCGATGAAGCGTGTGGTGAGGTAGGCCAGGCCCAGTGAGGTGAGGATGATGATGGTGCCGGCCAACCAGCCGGCGTGTTCCTTGCCGGTCCAGGCCAGGGAGATGACCAGGACGGGCCAGTGCCACAGGTACAGGGCGTAGGAGTTGTCGCCCAGCCGCACCAGGGGTTTCGAGGCGAGGAATCTGTCCACGCCGAACGGGCTGCCGGTCCTGCCCGCGGCGATCACCAGGGCGGCAGCCACCGTGGGCCACAGGGCGGCGACACCGGGGAAAGCCCCCTCGACGTCAAGGAGTATGCCGCAGGCCAGCATGGCAGCAATGCCCACCCAGCCCATCACAATGCGGTGCGCGGTCCGCAGCCTCAGCCCGGGGAGGATCAGGGCCACCAGTGTTCCCAGCGCGAACTCCCACAGGCGCGCGCCGGTGTCGAAATAGGCCTGGCCCTGGTTGGTGGCCGTGAAGACGATCGAGTAGATCAGGGAGACCAGGAAAATGCCGAAGAACACGTAGGCCAGCAGCGGCCGGTAGGACAACCGGTACCGCCGAGCGGCAAAGGCTGCCAGCACGAAGATGAGCGGCCACAGGATAAAAACCTGCCCCTGGATGGAGAGGGACCAGAAGTGCTGCAGCGGACCGGCCCCGCTGTGATCAGCGGCGTAGTAGTCCACGGCCTGCTTCTGCAGGAGCCAGTTCTCGAAGTAGAACATCGCAGCCCAGCCGTGGTCGATCAGGTCCAGCCAGCGGGTCCGGGGCAGCAGCAGGGCCGCGGCCGCGAGGGTGGCAACGATCACCGTGACCGCCGCGGGAAGCAGGCGGCGGAACAGGTGCAGCCAGTGTTTGAAAAGAGCCACCGGTTCGCGGCGGTCGTAGCGGCCGGTGAACTGGAGGGTCATCAGGAACGCGGAAATCAGCAGGAAAACGTCAACGCCGCCGGAGACGCGGCCAAACCAGACGTGGTACGTCACCACCATCAGGACAGCGAGCGAACGGAGGCCCTGGATCTCGGCGCGGAACGTGGATTTCCGCTTGCCGGCAGGCTTTTTGGGGTCCACACCGGGGGGCGACGCGGTTCTCGCAAACGACACGGGACGATCCTCCAGCGGTAGGCAAAGCATCAATTCTACCGGAGAGACGCCGAAGGCCGGCCCGGCAGACGCCGGACCGGCCTTCGGAAAGCGGATTCAGCCTAGTGGCTGTGACCCGCGTGCTCGTCTTCATCAGCGGGCTTCTCCACCACGAGGGTTTCGGTGGTGAGGACCAGCGCTGCGATGGAGGCAGCGTTGCGGAGGGCCGCACGGGTGACCTTGACCGGGTCGATGACACCGGCGCCGATCAGGTCCTCGTACTCGCCGGACTTGGCGTTGAAACCGTTGTTGGTTTCGAGCTCGGCAACCTTGGCCGTGACAACGTAACCGTCGAACCCGGCGTTCTGGGCGATCCAGCGCAGCGGCTGGACCAGTGCGCGGCGGACGATGCCAACAGCTGCTGCTGCGTCACCTTCGAGGGCCAGGACAGCGGAATCCTCGTCCAGGGCCTTCAACGCGTGGATCAGCGCGGAACCGCCGCCGGCCACGATGCCTTCTTCGAGGGCGGCGCGGGTGGACGACACAGCATCTTCGATGCGGTGCTTCTTTTCCTTCAGCTCAACCTCGGTGGCTGCGCCGACCTTGATCACGCCGATGCCGCCGGCCAGCTTGGCCAGGCGTTCCTGGAGCTTTTCCTTGTCCCAGTCGGAGTCGGTGCGGGTCAGCTCGGCGCGCAGCTGGGCAACCCGGGCTGCTACGTCTTCTGCCGAACCGGCGCCGTCAACGATGGTGGTGTTGTCCTTGGTGACCGTGATGCGGCGGGCAGTGCCCAGCACCTCAAGGCCAACCGTGTCCAGGCTCAGGCCCAGCTCCGGGGAAACAACCTGCGCACCGGTGAGGGTGGCGATGTCCTGGAGCATGGCCTTGCGGCGGTCGCCGAAGCCCGGAGCCTTGACGGCAACCACGTTCAGGGTGCCGCGGATGCGGTTGACGATCAGGGTGGAGAGGGCTTCGCCGTCAACGTCCTCAGCAATGATGAAGAGCGGCTTGGAGCTCTGCAGCGCCTTTTCCAGCAGCGGCAGGAAGTCCTGCACCGAGGAGATCTTGCCCTGGTTGATCAGGATCAGGGCGTCTTCGAGGACAGCTTCCTGGCGTTCCGCGTCGGTGACGAAGTACGGGGACAGGTAGCCCTTGTCGAACTGCATGCCTTCGGTGAGGACCAGTTCGGTCTGCGTGGTGGAGGACTCCTCGATGGTGATCACACCATCCTTGCCGACCTTGCCGAATGCTTCGGCGAGCAGTTCGCCGATCTCATCGCTCTGGGCCGAGATGGCTGCAACGTTGGCAACCTGGGTGCCTTCAACCGGGCGGGCGTTCTCGAGCAGGCGGGCGGCGACGGCTTCAACGGAAACCTCGATGCCGCGCTTGATCTGGCCGGGAGCGGCGCCGGCGGCAACGTTGCGCAGGCCTTCCTTGACCAGTGCCTGGGCCAGGACCGTAGCCGTGGTGGTGCCGTCGCCGGCAACGTCGTTGGTCTTGGTGGCGACTTCCTTGGCCAGCTGCGCGCCAAGGTTTTCGTACGGGTCATCCAGTTCGACCTCACGGGCGATGGTCACGCCGTCGTTGGTGATGGTCGGAGCACCCCACTTCTTGTCCAGGACGACGTTGCGGCCGCGGGGGCCGAGCGTCACCTTGACCGTGTTGGCGAGCTTGTCGATGCCGGCTTCGAGCGACCGGCGGGCAGCGTCGTTAAACGCAAGCTGCTTTGCCATGGTTTTGTCCTTTCAAGACAGAAACCCCGCGCGGCTGAACAGCTAAGAGCATGACCAGCAGCGCGGGGATCCGGGAGGGTTACTTTACGACGATCGCCAGGACGTCGCGGGCGGACAGCACGAGGTACTCGGTGCCGCCGGTCTTGACTTCGGTTCCACCGTACTTGGAGTAGATAACGACGTCGCCAACGGCTACGTCAACGGGAACGCGGTTGCCATCTTCGAAGCGGCCGGGGCCGACTGCAACAACTTCGCCTTCCTGCGGCTTTTCCTGCGCGGAGTCCGGGATGACCAGGCCGGAAGCCGTGGTCTGCTCGGCTTCGAGCGGGCGGACAACAATACGATCCTCAAGAGGCTTAATAGAGACCGACACTCGGACCTCTCCTTTACGTCAGCAAATTTGTGGACTGGAAAGCTCTCCCGCCTGGCTGGCAAACCGTCGTCGCGGTGCCGGCAGCAGCCTGGCTGGCAGCTCTTCATGTGTTAGCACCCTCCTAGGGAGAGTGCTAATAGAGACTCTATGTAAGGGTTAGCACTCGGTCAAGGTGAGTGCCAGCATTTCGTCATGGGCGGACAGCGTGGCTGTACATTTGAGCGGTGCGGGCAGCCATCTACCTGATTCTTGCGAACCTCTTCTGGGCGGGCAACTTCGTGGTGGGCCAGGCCGCCGTGAAAACCATGGAACCGCTCCAGCTGACGTTTTTGGCGCTGGGCCCTGGCCGCCGTGCCGCTCCTGGTCCTGGCGCAGGCCGTCGAGCGGCCCGACTGGAGGGCAGTGCTGCGCCACTGGCGGGTGCTGCTGCTCCTGAGCGTGCTGGGCATGAGCGGCTACACGCTGCTGCTGTACAGCGCACTGCAGCACACCTCAGGCCTCAACGCTTCCCTGGTGACAGCCGCCAACCCCGCGCTGATCGTGGTGCTCTCGGTGGTGCTGCTGCGGGAGCGGCCACGTCCGCTGGGGTGGGCAGGCATCGGGCTGGGCCTGGCCGGGGTGCTGCTGGTCCTCTCAGGCGGAGATGTGGAACGGCTGCTGACCTTCTCGCTCGGCGCGGGTGAACTCCTGATCGTCGCGGCCATCACCGTCTGGGCCCTGTATACGATCATCGCCCGGCGGCTGTCCCTGCCGGCCATCACGGCCACAGCGGTGCAGGTGGCAATGGCTGCGCTGGTCCTCGCCCCGGTGGCGCTGGCTGCCGGCGCCGGACTCCCGGCCACGGCATCGGGCAACTGGTCGCTGGCGTACATCGCAGTGTTCCCGTCGCTGGGGTCCTACCTGCTGTGGAACCTGGCGCTGAAGCGGACGTCAGCGGCCAACGCCGGAAACTACCTCAACCTGATCGCGGTCTTCACAGCGGTGATCACGGTGCTGCTGGGCCAGCCCATTACGGTCCCGCAGGTCCTGGGCGGCGTCCTGGTGATCTCCGGCGTCCTCCTGACCGGCGCCGGCCGGGCCCCTCAGCCGGTCAGCCCGTCGAATCCCACGTCCTCGCCGGCGTCGGCCTCCGGGTTGCCCTGGTTCCGCCGGCGGTAGAGCAGGAACCCGGCGGCCGCGGCGGTCAGCAGGGACACCACCAGCAGGATGATGCCGACGGCCCGGGCGCCGGCATAGAGGCCCCGGATGTCCCGGGCTTCCTGCGTGTCATCGGAGATGTTGTTGCCGCCCACCGAGTACACGGTGGCGTTGAAGGTGTCGAGGAAAAAGATGATGACCAGCAGCGCGATGCAGACTACTGCCACCACCGCCGCGGCAATCAGGGCGGGGCGGGCAAATCCAACACGTCCCGCCGCAGGCCGGTTCGCTCCGGGCCCCGGGACCTCTGTATTTTCCGCCATGCCGTCAACACTATCGGCATGGGTGCATCAGTGGAGGCCGGATTCCGGGTCTCCGGGCAGCGAGCCGCAGGGGCCGCCGTCCTCGTTGCTGGCGCGGGCCACGGGGCGTCCGTCAAAATCCATCATGGCCGGGGCGTACCAGCGGCCCACGTGGGTGGCCGAGGCCGGCATGTAGTGGGAGATGAAGGAACGGCGCCACTGGCTGCTGGTCCGGTTGGCATCCGAGCCGTGGACCACGCTGCCGTTGAACAGCAGCACGTCCCCGGGCGCCAGGGAAAGCTTGACCGGCTCGTGGCCCTCCGGCGGCTGCACACGCTCCTTGGTGAAGCTTTCCGCCGGGTCCGACGAATCGGGGCAGACCACCTCCATGTCCTGCGTTCCGGGGCACAGCTGCAGTCCGCCGTTCTCTGGCGTGGAGGGGTCGATGGCCAGCCACGCCGCCAGGCAGGACTGGGGTTTGATCTTCAGGAAGTAGTTGTCCTGGTGAAAGGCCTGCCCGCGGGCACCCGGCGGCTTGAAGTAGTACATGGACTGCACGGCGATCGGCTCGTCCGCCATCAGCTGGGTGAGCACCGACTTCACCCGTGGATCGAGGAGCCGTTGTTTGCTGCCTGCGTCAAACAGGTGCGGGTGGAACATCCTCGGGTAGCGGGCCAGCGGATCCGTGCCGGGCTGCGGCGCCCAATGCCCCTCGATGGGCTCGCCGGTTTCTGCGAGCGCGTCGAAGTGCTTGGCGCAGTCCGCCGCTTCGGCGGCGCTGAACAGTCCCCTGGCCACCGTAAATCCGGTGTGGTGATAGGCGTTGACCTGGTCCTGCGTCAGCCGGTAGGCGGGTGTTTCTACGTGCATTCTTCTCATCCTCCGCAATTGGGTGGGCTTCCATCATCGAATCCCACGCTGCGGTCCGGTATGGCAAGGCCTCTCATCTGCATGGATTTTCTTATCCTTGAGTTATGGCCTTTCCTGATCTGCTGCACTGGCGCGCCTCCGGCTCCTTCCGCAACATCCCCATGCCGCCGGTCCGTCGCGCGGATCCCGGGGACTACCTGCTGGTCTGGGTCATCGAGGGCACCATCCACGGCGACCTGGCCGGGGAACCCTTCACCGCAGGGCGCGGCAGGGTCCTGATGTTCCCGCCGTCGGTCCCGCATTCCTATGCGGCGCCGCGAACAGGCGACTGGCACTGGCTGTGGGTGCACTTTGCCGGTTCCGCGGCCGCGGCGGTCCACGAGGAGTTCACTGCAGCGGGCGTGCCACTGGCCCTGACCGACGACCAGGGCATGTACCGGAAGTTCATGGCGGTCCTTACCCACGCCCAGCAGAGCCCGGCACCGCAGGAGTCCCGGGCCCTCAGCGGCGAACTCCTGGGGCTCCTTGGCACCCTCCTCGACCGGTGCGCGCCGCAGGCGCAACGGTCCGCCGGGGAACCGAGGCTGGAGGCCCTTTTCGGCTGGATCGCCGAGAACCTGAACCGTCCGCTTCCGCTCAGCGAATTGTGTGCCGTGGCCACCTACTCGCCGGCGCAGCTGCACCGGTTGTTCATCGCCGCTGTGGGGCTGAGCCCGCAGGCCTACGTAGCCCGGGTCAGGCACTCCACAGCCGCGGACCTGCTGGCCCTGACCTCGATGGCCGTGGCGGACGTGGCGGCGGCCGTGGGCTACGCCGACCCGCTGTACTTTTCCCGGCGGTTCAAGGCGTGGTCCGGGCTGTCCCCTTCGGCCTTCCGCGCCGGTCGGATTCAGGGGCCGGGCAGCGGCGCCCCCTCGGGACCGCCGCAGGATTTCAACTAGGCTGGAACGCATGCCCCCAGCACCCCAGGACCAGATCGCGCCCTTGCTCACCGCCGAAGGCTGGGAGCTCCTTGCGTCCCTGGGCCCCTACCGGGACGAGGAGTCCTTTGCGCTTAACGCCGCCCTCCGAAAGGCCGGCCACTCCCCCGCCCTCGTCTCGGCGGTCCTCACCCAGTCCCGGTTGCGCACCAAGGCCGAAGCCAAGTTCGGGGAGTTCGCGTCCCGGATGCTGTTCACCCAGGCGGGACTTGAGCAGGCCACCCGCCTGAGTGTTGCCGCCCGCCACGCCCAGCGGTTTGCTGCTGCCGGCATCAGCCATGTCGCGGACCTGGGCTGCGGCCTGGCCGCGGACTCGCTGGCGCTTGCCTCCATGGACATCAACGTCACGGCAGTGGAAATGGACGAGACCACTGCTGCCTGCGCCACCGTGAACCTCATCCCCTTCCCCAACGCCACGGTGGTCCACGCCGACGCCACGTCCGTTCCGCTGGACGGGGTCGACGGCGTCTGGCTGGATCCCGCACGCCGGGTCACCTCCACCTCGGGCACCAAACGCATCTGGGATCCCGAAGCCTTCTCCCCGCCGCTGTCTTTCGTCGAAGCCCTGGCTGCCTCCGGCCGCGCGGTGGGCGTGAAGATGGGGCCGGGCATGCCGCACGAGTCGGTACCTGCCGACTGCGAGGCACAGTGGGTGTCGGTGGGCGGCGACGTCACCGAGGTGGCGCTCTGGTTCAACGCGGTCCGGCGCCCGGACATCCGGCGTGCCGCCCTGGTGCTCAGCCCGCACGGTGCAGCGGAATTGACCAGCGGCCAGGACTTTGGTGCGGGTCCGGTACCTGCGGTGGGCCCAGTCGAGGGCTACCTGTACGAACCGGATGGTGCGGTGATCCGCGCAGGCCTGGTGGCCGACGTCGCCCTTCAGCTGGGCGGGCACCTGGTGGACGAGCACATCGCTTACATCTGCGCACCCACACTGGTGGACACGCCCTTCGCCCGGGCGTACAAAGTCCGGCAGGTGATGCCGTACAACGTCAAGGCGCTTAAAGCGTGGGTGAAGCAGGAACGCATCACCGTGCTGGACATCAAGAAGCGCGGCACCGCCGTGACGCCCGAGGAACTCCGCAAACAGCTGCTGCCCGCCGGCAAGTCGCATTCCGCCAAAAAGGGCGGCGGGAAGACCGCCACCCTGGTCCTGACGCGCATCGGCGAGGACCGGGTGGCGGTAGTGGTGGAGCCGGTCTGAGCTCCAGCACAGCAGGGACTATTGCGCCCTCATGAAGTCTTCAGCGGCCCGGACCTGCTCAGCGGTGGGCCGGGTTCCGGTGTAGAGCACAAATTGTTCCAGCGCCTGGATGGTGGCCACCTCGGCCCCCGTAATCACAGGTTTCCCGGCCGCACGTGCCGCCTTGATCAATGGTGTCTCGGCTGGCAGCGCCACCACGTCGAACACCATCCGGGCGGCGTCAATGGCCGTGGCGGGGAACGCCAGCGCGTCCGCGTCCGGGCCGCCTGCCATGCCCAGCGGCGTGACGTTGATGATCAGGTCCGCTGAACCGGCGTCGAGCTCCGGCCGCCAGGCGAAACCGTACTGGCCGGCGAGCGCCCGGCCCGTGGCTTCATTCCGGGCGATGACCGTAACGTCCGTGAAGCCGGCGTCCCGGAGGGCTGCCACCGTGGCTTTGGCCATGCCGCCGGCGCCCTGGACCAGGACAGACCAGTCCGTGGGGACGGCGTTGCTGGCCAGCAGCTGCTCAATGGCGGTGTAGTCGGTGTTGTAGGCCTTGAGATGGCCATCCGTGTTCACGATCGTGTTGACGGATTCGATCGCCGTGGCGGAATCGTCCATCTCGTCCACCAGCGCCATCACGTCCTCCTTGAACGGCATGGACACCGCGCAGCCCCGGATGCCCAGCCCGCGCACGCCGGCGATGGCCTGCTCCAGGTTGGTGGGGGCAAACGCCTTGTAGATCCAGTTCAGCCCCAACTGCCCGTACAGGTGGTTGTGGAAGCGCGTCCCGTTGTTGCTGGGCCGTGCGGAGAGCGAGATGCAGAGGGTCATGTCTTTATTCAGAATGGGCACCCTTCATTAAAACGCCTTCGCGCACGTTCCCGGGGTCAGGGCGCGCAGCCCGTTCCGAGCGGGAAGCTGCCGACGGCGGCCGGGAGCTTCCCGGGCGCGGCCGCCTTTCCGGCCAGCACTGCTGCCAGCGCGTCGAAAGCGCCGTCGGATCGGCCGTAGACGGCCAGCTTCACGGGTGCGGCGGATTCCTGCAGCGGCCAGGGTGCGTCCAGGGCCACGGCAATGTCCCCACCGGCCGGGCGGCCGCCATAGCCGATCAGGTTCACCACCGGCCCGGAGCCCACCGCGAGCCCGGCGCGGGCGGCGGCGGCCGCAAAACGTTCCCGGTCGCCGGGACCGCCGCCGGTCACCTGGACGGCACCCGGCACCAGCGGCCCGGTGCAGGACCCGGACAGGACCGTCACCGCGGCCGCCGAGACCTTGGCGGAGAGTGCCGCACCGCTGCCGGGCGCAGCGCCTTGCGGGGCTCCGGTCCGGCCCCGCCACGTCATCATCGTGGCCACCCGCGTTGCAGCCTCGTCCAGCCGCTGCGCGGAGAGCTCGCCGGATGCGACGGCCCGAACAATGGCGGCATGGGCCTGATCCACGTCGGCCGGCATCAGCAGCAGGTCGGCGCCTGCGGCCAGGGCCTTAACGGCAGCGGCGCCGGACGGGTACTGCTTGTTCACCGCTTCCATGTTCAGGGCGTCCGTGACGGCCACGCCATTGAAGCCCAGGCCGCGCAGCGCCTGGTACGTGGGGGCGGAGAGCGACGCCGGAACGCCGGGTTCCAGCGCTGGAACCGCAATGTGCCCGGTCATGATCATCGGCGCTCCGCCGGCTACGGCCGCCTGGAACGGTTTCCAGTCCCGGCCGCGGAGTTCCTCAACGGTGGCGGGCTGCACGGGCAGGCTGAGGTGCGAATCGGCTGTCACGGAGCCGTGGCCCGGGAAATGCTTGGCAACGGGCAGGATCCCCGCGCCCAGCATGCCGTGGGAGAACGCGGCCCCCAGGGCAGCGGCAGCGTCCGGATCCGAGGACATGGACCGGGCACCGATGGTGGGGTCCTTGGGCCCGATGGTCACGTCGGTGTCCGGCGCGAAGTCAACGGTGAACCCGAGCGGTGCCAGTTCAGCGGCCAGCCCGCCGCCGGCTTCGCGGGCCAGCGGTTCGCTGCCGGCAGCCCCGAAGCTCATCGGCGCAGGCCATTCCGTCAGGGGCAGGCCCAGCCGCGCCACCACTCCGCCTTCCTGGTCCACACCGATCAGGCCCGGCCATGGATCCCCATCCGCCCTGGTCGCGGTGGCGAGCTGTTGGTTGGCGGCGGTCATCGCGGCGGGATCAACCTGCCCCTGCGGCCCCTTGGGCACGTTGTCACCCATGATGATGGCCCCGGAGAGGTGCAGACGTTCAATAACGGCGGCGTGCGCGGCAGCGTCGGTGCCCTTAAAGAACGGCAGCAGCACCTGGCCGGCCTTCTGGCCGGTGTCCATGGCGGCCACCGCTGCCGCGGCGGCGTCCTGGTCGCGCTGCTCGGGGCCCCACCCCAAGGCCCGGGAACCGGGATCAGGTGCCGGGGGCGCGGTTGTGGGGACCGGCGTCGTACTTGGCGACGGGGCGGCCGCAGCTGTGGAACCGGACGGGGATTCCGACGGCGTCGCAGGCGGCGGCGTGGCGGTGCACGAGGTGAGGGCAAGGGCCGCTGCCGCCGCGAGGAAGGGGAGGGTTTTGGAAAGTCGTTGAGGCAGGCGCTGGAACATAACCATCAGTACGATGCTACCCCTGCACTAGACTTGGACCACCCGTTCGCCTGCCAGCCATTGCCTGTCAGCGGCGCGAGCCAGCGGCAAACCGGACAGTAAGGAAACGCGTGCAGATCGACTTCGCACAATCGAGGCAATCAACCCTTGGTGTGGAATGGGAACTGGCCCTGGTGGACGGTGAAACGGGCGAGCTGGCCTCCGTGGCCAACCAGGTGCTCCGTGGCGTGGCCGCGCGCCACCCGGAGCTCAACGAAGACGATGAACACCCACACATCAAGCAGGAACTGCTGCTGAACACCGTGGAGCTGGTCACCGGCATCTGTGAAACCGCTGCCGAAGCCAAGGAGGACCTCAGCCGGTCCCTCGCTGCTGTGCGCGAAATCACGGACCCCATGGGTGTGGAGCTGTTCTGCGCCGGCAGCCACCCGTTCAGCCCGCCCCAGCTGCAGCCTGTCACGGACAAGGCCAGGTACGCGAAGCTGATCGACAGGACCCAGTGGTGGGGCCGGCAGATGGTCATCTACGGTGTCCACGTCCACGTGGGCCTGGACCGCCGGGAAAAAGCGCTGCCGGTGCTTGATGGCCTGGTCAACTACTTCCCGCATTTCCAGGCGTTGTCCGCGTCCAGCCCCTTCTGGGGCGGCGAGGACACCGGGTATGCCTCGCACCGGGCGTTGATGTTCCAGCAGCTTCCCACCGCCGGCCTGCCGTTCCAGTTCTCCTCCTGGGCCGACTACGAGTCCTATGTGCAGGACATGTTCACCACCGGGGTGATCGACACCCTGTCCGAGATCCGCTGGGACATCCGGCCGGTCCCCAACCTGGGCACCATCGAGATGCGGATCTGCGACGGCCTGGCCACACTCGAGGAAGTGGGCGCCATCGCTGCCCTCACCCAGTGCCTGGTGGACGAGTTCTCCACCACCCTGGACAGCGGCGGCACCATCCCCACCATGCCGCCGTGGCACATCCAGGAGAACAAATGGCGGGCGGCCCGGTACGGGATGGAGGCGATCATCATCCTGGACGCCGCCGGCAAGGAGCAGCTGGTCACGGACCACCTGCTGGAGACCCTGAACCGGTTGGAGCCGGTGGCCGCCAAGCTGGGCTGCGCCGATGAACTGGCCGACGTGGAAAAGATCATCAACCGCGGCGCCGGCTACCAGCGGCAGCGCCGGGTCGCCGCAGAAAACAGCGGGAACCTCCAGGCCGTGGTGCTGGACCTGGTCAAGCAGATGCGGAACGGCCCCACGGCCTAACAGCCCGACCTCCGCCCCGTCCCCGCTTTCCCCCGTCCCCGCTTTCCCCCCATCCCCGTCCCCGTTGCGCTATCACTTATGGTCCCCAAACCGGTGGTTTGGGGACCATAAGTGATAGCGCAACGGGGGCTTCAGGCGGGGGGTCAGGCCGGGAGTGAGACCGCTGTGACCGGGAGGGAGGAGTCCGGGGCGAAGGCGATCCCACTGGGCTCCTTGCCGGCCATCACCAGCTGCGCTCCCAGGGCAGCCACCATGGCCCCGTTGTCGGTGCACAGCCCCAGCGGCGGCACGTGCAGCCGGATCCCGGCGGACGTGCAGCGCTGGCCCGTCAGTTCGCGAAGCCGGGAGTTGGCAGCGACGCCGCCGCCCAGCAGCACGTCCTTGATCCCGTGCTCCCGGCAGGCCAGGACCGCCTTGGCGGACACCACGTCCACCACCGCCTCCTGGAAGGCTGCGGCGATGTCCGCCACCGGCACCTCCTCGCCGCGAGCCTCGAACTGCTCCACGCAGCGGGCCACTGCTGTCTTAAGCCCGCTGAAGGACCAGTCGTAGCGGTGCTTGCCGGGCTCTTCGGCGGTTCCCATGTATTTAGGCTGGCTCAGGCCACGGGGAAACCTGATGGCGGCACGGTTGCCGGTCCGGGCCACGGCGTCGATCGCCGGCCCGCCCGGGTACCCCAGCCCCAGGATGCGGGCCACTTTGTCGTATGCTTCCCCGGCGGCGTCGTCGATGGTGGAGCCCAGGAGGACCACGTCATCGGTGATGTTGTTGATCTTCAGGATTTCGGTATGTCCGCCGGAAACCAGCAGCGCGCCAAGGTTGGCCGGCAGTTCCGGGGCGCTCCCGTCGCCGTCCGGCGCCAGGAGCCCCACCCCCACGTGTGCCACCAGGTGGTTGATCGCGTAAAGGGGCTTGCCGGTGGCAACGGCCAGGGCCTTTGCGGCGCACACGCCCACCATCAGGGCACCTGCCAGCCCAGGCCCGGCGGTGACGGCGATGGCATCCACCTCGTCCAGCCGCACACCGGCGTCGGACAATGCCGCGTCCAGGGTGGGGATGAAGGCGTCCAGGTGCGCCCGGGACGCAATTTCGGGAATAACACCGCCGAACCGGACGTGCTCGTCCATGGACGAGGAGACGGTGTTGGTCAGCAGGGTGGTCCCCCGCACGACGCCAACCCCCGTTTCGTCGCAGGAGGATTCGATCCCCAGCACCAGTGGCTGTGTCCGGTTCATGGCTGGCCTGCTTCCGTGGTTCCGCTGCCGCCGTCGAGCTGCAGCCTCATGATGAGGGCGTCGACGCCGTCGCGGTAATAGCGCTGTCGGATATGGATCTGTTCGAAGCCGAAACGGACGTACAGTGCCTGCGCCCGGGGATTGTCCGCCCTGACCTCCAGGAGCACGTCGGCTGCCCGCCGCGCCCGGGCTTCGTCGATCAGGAGGGTCAGGAGGGTACTGCCGATGCCGCGGCCTTCCTGTTCGGGCAAGACGGCGATGGTCTGGACGTCCGCGATGGGCTCAATGCACATCAGGCCGGCGTAGCCCACGATCCCGGCAGCGTCCTCCGCCACCAGGTAGTGCCGGGTGTCCGGCTGGGACAGTTCGGAAAGGAACATGTGCAGCGGCCAGGCGTCCACCGGGAAAAGCCGCTGCTCCAGCGCGTTGACGGCGGCGACGTCGTCAAGGGTCATGGGCCGGAGGGTGATGCCCTCGAGGCGGGCGGGTCCGTCGGCGGTCACAGGGCACGCTTGCGGGGTCCGGGTACCTGTGCGTCGGATTCGCGCAGGTACAGGGGGGTGGAGTCAGGCAGGGTTCCGCCGGACGCGAGCCGGGCCAGCGCAAACTGGCCCAGGTACAGGGCATCGGGCTGCTCCCGGACGAAGGCCGGGTCAGCGCGGAGCACATCGGCGTACAGCCCGGCGCCTGCGCCAAAGGCCGGCAGGTCCGGAAGGTCAGCAGCGAAACCGACGTGCGGACCGTCCACCAGTTCGGGCAGCTGCCCGGGTGCCAGGGTGTACCGGGCCCAGTACACCTCTTTACGCCGGGCGTCGGTGGCCACCAGGAATTCCGGAACGGCTGCGGTGGACTCCGCCACTTCCAGGGCCACCGCGTCCAGGCTCATGAGTCCGTGCAGCGGCTTGCCCCAGACGTAGGCCAGGGTGCGGGCCGTGGCGATGCCGGAGCGCAGGCCCGTGAACGGCCCGGGGCCCACACCCACCACCAGGGCATCGATGTCCGTTCCCGCAACACCGGCAGTGGCCAGCATGTCCTGGATGCCCGGGGCCAGCACTTCGGCGTGGCTGCGGGTGTCCTCGGTGGCGAAACCGGCCACCATGCCCTCGAGCGCGTCATCCGACACCAGGGCGGCGCTGGCCACGGCGGAGGTGTCAATGGCGAGGATCAGCATGCGGATCTCCTTCGGGAAAGGCAAGGTCCGGGGCAGCCGGCCAGCGCGGACCGTACCCCCGCAGCACAATGGTGCGGGGTTCGTCTGTTTCGTCGGTATCAAAGTCCAGGAAGCCGGCGCCCTGCTCCGTTGGGGTCTCCTGGGCCGGTAAACCGGCGGCCGCTCCAGCGGTGGCAGCGCCGGCCAGGCCGATGGCCCGGTGCAGGTCGATCTCGAGCCGGCTGTTGCTCAGGTGCTCCACCCGGTCACGGCCCCACTCCACCACAGTGACGGCGGAATCCAGCGTGTTCTCCAGGTCGATATCATCAATCTCCGCGGCCGACCCGAGCCGGTAAGCATCCACGTGGACCAGGTCCGGTCCCCCGGGCCGGGGACCGTCGGCGAGGTTGGGATGGATGCGGACCAGCACAAAGGTGGGCGAAATGACGCCGGCCCGGACCCCCAGACCCTCGGCCAGGCCCTGCGTGAACGTGGTTTTGCCGGCACCCAGCTCGCCGGAGAGCACCAGCAGGTCCCCGGCGTCGAGGACCACCGCCAGCCTGGCCGCGAGCGCATGGGTCAGCTCCGCCGTCGTCGCCTGGACCGTGAGCTCCCAGGCGGGCTGGCCGGACCCGCTCACGCGGCGCCCTCCGCGCCATCATCGGGCTCATTAATAAAACGGCGCGGGACGCGCGGGCTGATCCTGGTGACAATCTCGTAGTTGATGGTCCCGGCGGCGCGGGCCCAGTCGTCAGCTGTGGGACCGCCGTCGGCCCCGTCGCCGAACAGGACCGCCTCGGCTCCGGACAGGCCGGCCTCCGCCCCGGAGGCCCCACCCAGGTCGATGACCATCTGGTCCATGGCGATCCGCCCCACCACGGGGTAGGTGGTGCCGGCAATCCGGACCGGGCCGCCCGTTGCCACGCGCGGCACACCATCGGCATAGCCGAGCGGGATGAGGCCCAGCGTTGTGTCGGCGGCAGTGCGGTAGTTCAGGCCGTAGGACACGCCCTGCCCGGCCGGAACCTGCTTGCACTGCGACACCACGGTGCGCAGCGTCATGGCCGGGCGCAGGCCGAGTTCCGCGGCAGTGAGGTCCTCGAACGGGGACAGGCCGTAGATGCCCAGGCCCACCCGGACCAGGTCGAAATGGGTGTCGGGCCGGGACAGCGTGGCGGGGGTGTTGGCCAGGTGGCGCACCTCGGGATCCACCCCGGCGTCCTCCGCCACGGCCAGTACTTCCTTGAACAGGGCCAGCTGCTGGTCCGTCTCTGGCCGGTCCGGCTCGTCCGCCACGGCGAGGTGCGAAAAGATGCCCACCACGCGGAGCAGGCCCTGGTCCTGGTATTCCATGGCTTCGCCCACCAGCGTGTCCCAGGTGCCGGTGGTGGCGCCGTTCCGGCCCAGGCCGGTGTCCACTTTCAGGTGGATCCGGGCGGGGCGTTCCTGCTCGCGGGCGGCAGCGACGATGCGGTCCAGTTCCCAGCCCGAGCAGCCGATGTCGACGCCGGCGGCAACGGCCGCGCCGAAGTTGCTTTCCGTGGTGTGCAGCCAGGCCAGGAGCGGGGCGTCGATACCCGCCGCGCGGAGGGACAGTGCCTCGGAGATATGGGCAACCCCCAACCAGGCGGCGCCGGCCTCGAGTGCGGCCCGGGCCACGGGGACGGCGCCATGGCCGTAGGCATCGGCTTTGACCACGGCCATCACTTTGGCCGGCGAGGCTGCCGCGGCAAGCCGGCGGACGTTGTGCCGGACGGCGGCCAGGTCAATGACGGCTGACCTCTCGTTGCGGGGATCCTGTCCGGGGTCAGTGCTGGTGGGGCCGGGTGCTGCGGGGTAAGTCACCCTAGTGATTCTAGTGCTGGCGCTACCGGCCGGATAATCGCCGCCCTGCCGCGGGTTCAGGCGTCCGAGAGGTGCGCAATGGTGGCTGAGGCCCGGCGCTGGGCCGTGGGCGGGACGTCCTGGATGATCTCGGACAGGAAACCGAAGCGCCGCAGCCACTGGCTGGTCTGCCGTTCCGGCCGGGCGTTGGCGCGTTTCCACCAGTCGGCAATGTCACCCCAGCCCGGCGCGGCCAGCGAGCCGCCCACTTCCTGCACCGACAGGGCTGCGCACAGGTTGGCGAACCGGAGCCGGTTGCCCAACGGCCACCCCGCCAGGCTGCCCACAATAAACGCAGCATCGAAGCAGTCGCCGGCGCCGGTGGGGTCCAGTGCCTTGACGGGCAGCGAGGGCACCCACTCCTCCTCCCCCGTTTCGGAGTCCACCGCCATGGCTCCCTGCTGGCCGAGGGTCACAACGGCGACGGGCACCCGGTCGGCCAGCGCATAGAGGGCGGACCACGGGTTGTCCTTCCCGGTCAGGGCCATGGCCTCGCGCTGGTTGGGCAGGAACCCGTGGAAGTACTTCAGGTTCTCCAGCCGGATTGGCGCCCATTCACCGCTGGGGTCCCAGCCGGTGTCACCGAACAGCTTCACGCCTGCCTGGTGCGCGGCCACGGCCCACGGTTCCACCTCAACGCCCACCTCGGCGATGCCCGCGAGCGCCGGCGGCGGGTCCCCGATCAACTCCGAGGAAGTCACCGGTGCCGGATGCCCGTGGGTCACCAGGGAACGGTCCTTCTGCACGCAGAGGGATACCGTCACCGGCGAGTGCCAGCCCTTTACCCGCCTGGACAAGCTGAGGTCCACCTGTTCCTGGTCCGCGAGGATCTTCCAGTTGAAGTCGCCGTAGCCGTCGTCACCGAACGCTGCCGCCAGCCCGGTCCGGAGCCCCAGCCGGGCCGCTGCGATGGCCTGGTTGGCCACGCCGCCCGGGCAGCTGCCCATCCCTTCGCTCCAGATTTCGGTGCCTGCTTCGGGTTCGCTGGGCAGTCCGGTGAAAATGATGTCCTGGAAAACTGTGCCGGCGAGCAGCAGGTCGAACCCCGGTCCGGTCCGCGCGCGGACGGCGCCCAGGGGGTCGAAAAGGCGTGCCGGGATCGCGTCCATGTCCGGCACGATACGCCACGCCGCTTCCCACCGATAGGGGCGCGCGGGCGGCAGGCCTAGACTCGGACCCATGCGGCTACTCATTGTGGGCGGCGGGGGTTTCCGCGTCCCCCTCATCTACCGGGCCTTGACGTCCGGCGGCTACGGCGGCCTGGTCTCGAGCCTGGTGTTGTACGACGTCGATCCGCACCGCCTCGACGCCGTCGCCGCAGTGCTGGCCGGTATGCCGCCCGGACCGGGTGCCCGGCTGGCCGTCCGCTGCAGCACCAGCCTGCCCGAGGCACTGGATGGTGTGGACATGGTCTTCGCGGCCATCCGCCCGGGCGGGACCAGCGGCCGGGTCCTTGACGAGAAGGTGGCGGCAGGCCTGGGCCTGCTGGGTCAGGAAACCACAGGCGCCGGCGGCATCTCGTACGCCCTGCGCACCATCCCGCGGATGCTGGAGCTGGCGGCGCTGATGAAGCAGCGCTGCCCGGCCGCGTGGCTGATCAACTTCACCAACCCGGCCGGCATGGTCACGGAAGCCCTGCGCCCGGTGCTGGGCCACAAGGTCATCGGGATCTGCGACTCGGCCGGCGGCCTGGTGCTGCGGGCGGCACGGGCTGCGGGTACACCACTGGCGGCTGGAAGCCTGGCCGGGGTGGGCTACCACGGGCTGAACCATCTGGGCTGGCTGTACCGGCTGGCACCCGGCGGAACGGATGTTCTCCCGGCCCTGCTCGAGGACCGGGAAGCCTTGCAAAGCTTCGAGGAAGGCCGGCTGTTCCCGCAGGCGTTCCTGGCCGGCCTGGGTGCCATTCCCAACGAGTACCTGTACTACTACTACCGGCACGACGCCGCCCGCCTGGCCATCGCCGCAAGGGCGCGGACCCGGGGCGAGGACATCCACCGGCAGCAGCAGGACCTGTACCCGCAACTGGCTGTCGCCGGGCCGGATGCGTTCCGCCTCTGGGAGGCTGCCCGGCTCGCCCGGGAGGAAGGCTACCTGGCTGAGGCCCGGTCGGACGGCGAGCGCCGGGACGAAGAAGGCCTGGCCGGTGGCGGCTACGAGCAAGTGGCGCTGGCCGCCATGCGCGCTCTGACCGGCGGTGGCGACACCCAGCTGATCCTGAACACGGTCAACACGGTGCCGCCCGTGTCCGGCACAGCCCGGTCCCGGGTGGGCCAACCCGACCAGCTGGGCCACCCGGCCACCCCCGCCCCCGCTGACCCGGCCCCCGCGGAAGCCGCCATTCCCGGTTTGCCCGCGGACGCCGTCGTCGAACTCCCCTGCACGGTCAGCGCCCAAGGTGCGGTGCCGCTGCCCCAGGCGGCGCCACCGGAACCACGCCTGAAGCTGCTCCGGGAGGTCAAGGACGTGGAGCGGTTCACGGTCCGGGCCGCGACGGACGGGGACCGGGAAGCCGCCCTCGCCGCGTTCGCGCATCATCCGCTGGTGGCCTCCGCCGACCTCGCGGCCAGGCTCCTGGCCGGGTACGAGCAGGCCTTCCCCGACCTCGGGAAGATGTGGCGGGGCAGCGGGCGTTAAGTTGGGAGTAGTGTTTTACCGAATGCGCACTGCAGCCTCGCCCGGCACTTGCGCCGGCGGCCGGAAGGAGATCCCGTGGCACTGATCCGCAGGGTTGCTTTGCTCTCCCTCCACACATCGCCGATGGAACAGCCAGGCTCCGGCGACGCCGGCGGAATGAACGTGTACGTCCGCGAACTGGCCGAAGCCCTGGCCGAAGCCGGGATCGAGGTGGAGATCTTCACCCGCGCCACCGCCGCCAACCAGCCGGCCGTTGAACATCCGGATCCCGGCGTCTGCGTCCACAACGTGATGGCCGGGCCGCCGCGGAAGGTTCCGAAAGAGGAACTTCCGGGCCTGGTGAACGCCATGGTGGCGGAGATCGAGCAGATCCGCCGCCGCCAGCCGCACGGGCGCTACGACGTGATCCACTCGCACTACTGGGTCTCCGGACTGGCCGGCCTGGAGCTGTCCCGGCAATGGGACGTGCCCTTGGTCCACACCATGCACACCATGGCCAAGGTCAAAAACCTGCTCCTGGAATCCGGTGAACAGCCCGAACCGCGGCGGCGCGAAGTGGGCGAGCAGCGCATTGTGGATGGCGCGGCCAGGCTGATCGCCAACACCAGCGCCGAGGCCGGCGAGCTCGTCTCTCATTACGGCGCCAGCTTCGAGCGGATCGACGTCGCTCCCCCGGGCGTTGACCTCAACACGTTCACGCCGGCGTTCCGCACCCGGTCGCGCGCCGAACGGGGCATCAGCCCGGACACGTTCCACCTGGTTTTCGCCGGCCGCATCCAGCGCCTCAAAGGCCCCCAGGTCCTGGTGAAGTCCGCCGCGCTGCTGCGCCAGCGCCGGCCGGACATCGACCTCCGGCTCACCATCCTCGGCTCGCTGAGCGGAAACAAGGAATTCAACCTCCGGCGGCTGGTTGCCGAGGCAGGAATGGACGACGTCGTCACGCAGCTTCCGCCGGTCAAGGCACCGGAGCTGGCGGGCTGGTTCCGGGCGGCTGACGTGGTGGCCATGCCGTCCTTCAGCGAATCCTTCGGGCTGGTGGCGCTGGAGGCCCAGGCCTGCGGCACTCCCGTGGTGGCCACCCGGGTGGGCGGCCTCTCGCGTGCCATCTTCCACGGCCGGACGGGCCTGCTGGTGGACGGGCATCATGCCGCTGACTGGGCCGATGCGCTCGAAGCGCTCTACGACGATCCGGCCACCCGGGCTGACATGGGCCGGGCCGCCGCCATCCGCGCGCAGAGTTCCGGCTGGCAGCGCACGGCGGCGGTCACCCTGGATAGTTACCACGCCGCTGCCGACGACTCAGCCGCGCCCCGCCTGGTCCGCGCCATCCCCGCTTCCTGACGGCCGCCGTCGTCAACGCCACTGCGGTGGCGCCAACCCAAGGAAAGGACAACGGTGTCTGATTTCCCGACTGATCTGCAGATAGCCCGTGCCGCCGCCATCCGGCCCATCACCGAGATTGCCGAAGCCGCTGGAATCAACGCCGCGGCGCTGGAGCCCTACGGACGATACAAGGCCAAGATCGACCCGGCGCTGCTGGACGCACCCGGGCCTGCGGGGAAGGTGGTCCTGGTGTCGGCCATGTCCCCCACCCCTGCCGGCGAGGGCAAGTCCACCACCACGGTGGGGTTGGCGGACTCGCTGGCCCGGGCCGGGCACAAGGTGATGATTGCGTTGCGGGAACCGTCGCTCGGGCCCATCCTGGGCATGAAGGGCGGGGCAACGGGCGGCGGCTATTCGCAGGTGCTGCCCATGGACGAGATCAACCTGCATTTCACCGGTGACTTCCACGCTGTGACCAGCGCCAACAATGCCCTGATGGCCCTGGTGGACAACCACATCTACCAGGGCAACGAACTGGACATCGACCCGCGGCGGATGACGTTCAAGCGCGTCCTGGACATGAATGACAGGGCGTTGCGGGAGGTGGTCATCGGGCTGGGTGGACCCGCCCAGGGCGTCCCGCGGCAGGACGGTTTCGACATTACCGTGGCTTCCGAGGTCATGGCTGTGTTCTGCCTGGCCACGGACCTGGCCGACCTCCGGGACCGCCTGGGCCGCATCACGTTCGGCTACACCTACGCGCGCAGGCCCGTCACGGTGGCCGACCTTAAGGTGCAGGGCGTCCTGACACTGCTCCTCAAGGACGCGATCCGGCCCAACCTGGTGCAGACCATCGCCGGCACGCCCGCGCTGGTCCACGGGGGCCCGTTTGCCAACATCGCGCATGGCTGCAATTCCCTGATCGCCACCCAGACGGCCCGGCGGCTGGCGGACATTGTGGTTACCGAGGCGGGGTTCGGCGCCGACCTGGGGGCCGAGAAATACATGGACATCAAGGCCCGCACGGGCGGGGTTGCGCCGTCCGCGGTGGTGGTTGTGGCGACGGTCCGGGCCCTGAAGATGCAGGGCGGCGTAGCCAGGGACCAGCTGACCCGCCCTGACCTGGCGGCGCTGGAAGCCGGCGTGGCCAACCTCCGCCGGCACGTGCGGAACGTGGAAAAATTCGGCGTCCCGCCGGTGGTCGCCATCAACCGGTTCTCCTCGGACACGCAGGAGGAACTGGACTGGCTCCTGGCCTGGTGCGCCGCTGAAGGCGTTCCGGCCGCCGTCGCGGACGTTTGGGGACACGGCGGCGGCGGCGCCGGGGGCGATGAACTGGCGGCCCTGGTGGCACAGGCCCTGACGGAACCCACCAGCTTCCGGCACCTGTACCCCCTGGACATGCCTGTGGAGGAGAAGATCCGGACCATCGCGCAGGAGATCTACGGGGCGGACGGCGTGGACTTCTCGGTGCCGGCCCTGAAGCGGCTCGCCGACATCGAGCGGAACGGGTGGGGCAACCTGCCAATCTGCATGGCCAAGACCCAGTATTCATTTACCGACGACGCCACCCGGCTGGGTGCCCCCAAAGGCTTCACCATCCACGTGCGCGACCTGCTGCCCAAGACCGGTGCGGGTTTCATCGTGGCCCTGACCGGCGCGGTGATGACCATGCCGGGCCTCCCGCCGGAACCGGCAGCGCTGCGGATGGACGTGGACGACGCCGGAAACCCGGTGGGGCTCGCCTAAAACCGTCGGCCTCTCCCCTCCCCTCCCCGTTGCGCTATCACTTAGGGTCCCCAAAAGGGGACTTTAGGGACCACAACTGATAGCGCAACGGGGGCTGTGGATAACTTCAGCGGACCACCCTGGCTCCGCGCCACAATGGTGCCATGCACCAGCCCTCGCCCCTCCCAAAAGGACTCTCCGCCGCGCCTTTCACCGTCCACGAGGCGCGGGCGGCGGGCCTGACCCGGGGCCGGCTGCGTGCAGCGGACCTGACATCCACCGGGCGCCTGCTCTACCAGCGCTCGGATTGGGAGTTCGACCTTCCGGGGGTGGCACGGGCACTCTCCGCGGCCACGCCCGGCGCCTGGATATCCCATCTGACGGCTGCCGCGCTGCTGGGCCTGTGGTTGCCGCCGTGGCTCCAGGACAGCCGCGAACTGCACCTGAGTAAGCCCAAGGCCTTGCCGCCAGCCCGACGCTCCGGGGTGGTGGGCCACACCGTTCTTGCTTTCCCTGACGAGACCATGTGCTGGGAGGGCATCCATATGTCCACCCCGGCACGCACCTGGCTGGACCTGGCCAGGTGCGTGCCGTTGGAGCACCTGGTGGCGGTCGGCGACCAGCTGGTGCGCCCGCCCCGCCCCGGCCTCGAACTGCGGACGGAAGCCTGGTCCAGTGTCCAGGAGCTGCGGCTGGTCGCTTCCCGGCACCCAAAGGTCAAGGGCATCGTCAAGGCGCGTACCGCCGTCGAACTTGTCCGTTGCGGTTCAGACTCCGCCCCTGAGACGTTCCTGCGCCTGGCCCTGACAGACGCCGGGCTCCCCGAGCCCGGCCTTCAGGTCCGGATCGATCCGGCCGATCCCTACTCGCCGGCCGCCGACCTCGGGTACCGGGCCCGCCGCATCGCGATCCAGTACGACGGCGGCCATCACCTCAGCCGCGAACAGCAGTCCCGCGACAACCGGCGGGATGCAGCCTTCCATGCTGCCGGCTGGCGGTACTTCAAGTTCAACGCCGACGACCTTGCCCGGGACTTCCGCGGCGCCGTTGGCCAGATCCGGGCGGCGCTGCGCCAGGCCTGAACGCACGTTGCCCTATCACCTATGGTCCCCAAACAAGGTGTTTGGCGACCAGAGGTGATAGGGCAACGGGAGGGTGGGTAGGGCTTAGCGCTCCAGGTCGCCGCGGATGAAGGCTTCGACCTTCTCGCGGGCGAGGTCGTCGTTGAACTGCTCCGGCGGCGACTTCATGAAGTAACTCGATGCGGAGAGCAGCGGCCCGCCCACACCACGGTCCAGGCCGATCTTCGCCGCGCGGATGGCGTCGATGATCACGCCGGCGGAGTTGGGCGAATCCCAGACCTCCAGCTTGTACTCCAGCGATACGGGGGCGTCGCCGAAGTTGCGGCCCTCGAGCCGGACAAACGCCCATTTGCGGTCATCGAGCCACTGGACGTAGTCCGACGGGCCGATGTGGACGTCCTTGGCGGCGAGTTCGGCCTGAACGTTGGACGTCACGGCCTGGGTTTTGGAGATCTTTTTGGACTCCAGGCGGTCACGCTCCAGCATGTTCTTGAAGTCCATGTTGCCGCCCACGTTCAGCTGGTAGGTGCGGTCAAGGGTGACGCCGCGGTCCTCGAACAGCTTGGCCATGACGCGGTGCGTGATGGTGGCACCGATCTGGCTCTTGATGTCGTCGCCCACGATCGGCACGCCGGCGGCGGTGAACTTGTCCGCCCATTCCTTGGTGCCGGCGATGAAGACGGGCAGGGCGTTGACGAACCCCACGCCCGCATCGATGGCGGCCTGGGCATAGAACTCGGCGGCGGCCTGGGATCCCACGGGCAGGTAGCAGACCATCACGTCGACCTTGGCGTCCTTGAGTGCCTGAACCACGTCCACGGGCTCTTCCGTGGACTGTTCAATGGTCTCGAGGTAGTACTTGCCCAGGCCGTCCAGGGTGTGGCCGCGCTGGACCGTGACGCCTGTGGGCGGCACGTCGGCGATCTTGATGGTGTTGTTTTCGCTGGCCAGGATGGCATCCGCAAGGTCAACGCCGACCTTCTTGCCATCAACATCAAACGCGGCAACGAACTCAACGTCGCCCACGTGGTACTGGCCAAACTCAACGTGCATCAGGCCGGGAATGGTGGCCGCAGGATCGGCGTCCTTGTAGTACTGGACGCCCTGGACCAGCGAGGCGGCACAGTTGCCAACGCCGACGATTGCAACACGGATCGGATGTGAAGACACGGAACTCCTTTATGACATACGTCAGCCCGCTGGCTTCCGCTGCAGAATACGTACGACGGCGGCCGGCAGGCATGGCGCCAAACGGCGCCTTTTCATGATACCCAACAGGGCGGTGCCGGGGATTGTTCCCCGGCACCGCCCCGCAACAAAAGGCTCAGGCGTTCTGCTTCCAGCGGCTGATGTCCGAATCGACGGCGAATTCATCGATCGCGGTCAGTTCCGCTTCGGTGAAGCCGAGGTTGTTGAGGGCGCCCAGGGTGTCCTCAAGCTGGCGCACGCTGGAGGCACCCACCAGCGCTGACGTCACCGGGGTGCCCTTGGGCTGGTCGCGGAGGAGCCAGGCGATGGCCATCTGTGCCAGCGTCTGGTCCCGGCCGGCAGCGATGCCGTTCAGCCCGCGGATCCGGTCCAGCTTCTCGTCCGTGATGGCGTCCTCGGACAGGAACCGGGCCTTGGCCGCGCGGGAGTCGGCAGGGATGCCGTTGAGGTAGCGGTCCGTGAGCATCCCCTGCGCCAGCGGCGAGAAGGCGATGGACCCGGCGCCCACCTGATCCAGCGCCTCATACAGGTTGGGGGTGCCGTTTTCGGTCCAGCGGTTCAGCATCGAGTAGCTGGGCTGGTGGATGAGCAGCGGCGTGCCGAGGTCCTTGAGGATCCGGGCCGCTTCGAGGGTCTGCTCCGGGGTGTAGGAGGAGATGCCCGCGTACAGGGCCTTGCCGGAGCGCACGGCGTAGTCCAGGGCGCCCATGGTCTCTTCCATGGGCGTTTCCGGGTCCGGCCGGTGGCTGTAGAAGATGTCCACGTAGTCCAGGCCCATGCGCTGCAGGGACTGGTCCAGGCTGGACAGCAGGTACTTGCGCGATCCCCACTCGCCGTAGGGGCCGGGCCACATGTAGTAGCCGGCCTTCGTGGAGATCACGAGTTCGTCGCGGTACGGCTTGAAGTCGTCCTGCAGGTGCCGGCCGAAGTTGGTCTCCGCGGTGCCGTCCGGCGGGCCGTAGTTGTTGGCCAGGTCAAAGTGGTTGACACCCAGGTCGAAGGCGCGGCGCAGGATGGCGCGCTGTTCGTCGAAGCGCTTGTCGTCGCCAAAGTTGTGCCACAGGCCCAGGGAAATGGCGGGCAGCTTCAGGCCGCTGCGGCCGACCCGGCGGTAGGGCATGGATTCGTAGCGGTTCTCCGCTGCTGAATAAGTCATACTTCCATCCTGCCAGTTGTGACCCGCACAACACGCAGGGGGGGACGAAGTTACGCCCCAGGCTGACAGCGCAGCCCGGGGCGTAACCAAACGTCAGGCCTTGACGATGGCTGCACTCCACGGCTGCAGGACCAGGGTGCCGGCAGCCAGTTCCGTGCCGGCGTCCGTGGCGAGCAGGACCGAGCCGGCGACGTCCTCCAGCCGGGCTTCGGCGTCCGCAAAATTCAGCAGCACCTCGACGCTGCCGCGCCGGAAGCGCAGCCAGCCGGCGGCGTCGTCAAACTCCACCGTGGTCTCCGCAAAACCGAGCCCGGCCAGTTCCGGGTGGTCCCGGCGCACCGCAGCCAGGGACCGGTACAGGTCCAGCAGCCGGGCGTGATCGCCGGTGCCGGCTTCATCCCAGTTGAGCTTGGACCGGTGAAAGGACTCCGGATCCTGCGGATCGGGAACCACCGCGGGATCCCAGCCCATCCGTTCAAATTCCTTGATCCGGCCCTCGGCGGTGGCCTTGCCCAGTTCGGGTTCGGGATGCGAGGTGAAGAACTGCCAAGGCGTGCTGGCGGCAAACTCCTCACCCATAAACAGCATGGGTGTGAACGGCGAGGTCAGGGTAAGCACCGCTGCCAGGGCCAACTGGCCGTGGGAGAGGGACTGGGAGAGCCTGTCCCCCGTGGCCCGGTTGCCGATCTGGTCATGGTTCTGGTTGCAGACCACCAGCGCCGCCGGGTGCACCAGCGAGGCGTCGATGGGCCGGCCGTGGTGGCGGCCGCGGAAGCTGGAGTAGCTGCCGTCGTGCAGGAAGCCATCCTTGAGTACCTTGGCCAGGACGGCCAGCGAGGCGAAGTCCCCGTAGTAGCCCGTGGTTTCCCCGCTGACACTGACGTGCACGGCATGGTGGAAGTCGTCGCTCCACTGCCCCGCCAGGCCGTAGCCGTTGACATCCCGTGGATACATCAACCGCGGATTGTTCAGGTCGGATTCGGCGATGAGGGTCTTGGCCAGTCCGGTCTCGGCGGCGACAGCATCGCCCAGGGCACCGAGCTCCTCCAGGATGTGCACAGCACGCTCGTCCCGCAGGGCGTGCACGGCATCAAGCCGGAGCCCATCAACGTGGTAGTCCCGCAGCCAGAGCGCGGCGTTGTCCAGGATGTACTCCCGGACAACATCCGAGCCCGCACCGTCCAGGTTGACGGAGTCGCCCCAGGTGTTGGCGTCGCCCTGCTTTAGGTACGGACCGAATTTGGGCAGGTAGTTGCCGCTGGGGCCAAGGTGGTTGTAGACGACGTCCTGGATAACGCCCAGGCCCGCAGCGTGCGCGGCGTCGACAAACCGCTGGTAGGCCGCCGGCCCGCCGTAACCTTCGTGGACCGCGTACCACTGGACGCCGTCGTAGCCCCAGTTGTGCGTGCCGTTGAAGCCGTTGACGGGAAGCAGTTCCACAAACCCGACGCCGAGGTCCGCGAGGTAGTCCAGTTTGGCGGCCGCGGCGTCCAGGGTTCCTTCGGGCGTGAAGGTGCCCACGTGCAGTTCGTAGATCACCGACCCCTGCAGGTCCTTGCCCTGCCAGTTGCCGTCCTGCCAGTGGTGCGCGGCAGGATCGAACGTCCGGGAGAGGCCGTGGACGCCGTCAGGAACCCGACGGGACCGGGGATCCGGCACCGGGGTGGTGTCGCCGTCGAGCAGGTACCCGTAATCGACTTCGCCAAAGGCTGGCGCGTCCGGGGCGGACCACCAGCCTTCAGTGCCGGGAGCGGAGTGGACCTTTTCCATCGGGTATTCCCGGCCGTCTGCCGCCAGCACCACGGTGGCTGCGTCCGGCGCCCAGACGTCAAAACGGGCAGTGCCGTTGTGTACCAGGGTCATCGGGTTGCTCCATTCGCTGGTACCAGCAGGGCCACCGGATAGGTGCCCAGCAGTTCGGCCACCGGGACGCTGCCGGGCCCATACCCGGCACCGGTGAGTTCGTCCCGCATCGGCACGGAAAGCTCGACGGCGGTATCGCGCCAGCCGCCGCCGGCCGCCAGTCCCGCAGGGAGCCTGGTGGCCAGGGCGAGTGCGCCGTCCGCATCCGCACCACGGGAGAAGGCCACGAGGTGGCCGGCCGCCGCACCGGCGGCCTGCACCGGGCTGTAGCCGGCAAAAAGCTCGGGCCGGTCCCGCCGCAGCCGCAATGCCCGCGAGGTGACCAGGAGCTTGCTGGCCTCCGTGCCCGCGGCGGGCAAGGTCCCGGCGTCGATGCGCGCCAGTTCGTCGCGGCGTTCACCGAAGTCCACGGGGCGGCGGTTGTCCGGATCGGTCAGGGACCGTTCCCAGAATTCGCTGCCCTGGTAGACATCCGGCACGCCCGGCATGGCCAGCTGGACCAGCTTGGCGGAGAGCGAGTTGGACGCTGCGTGCGCATCGATGGTGTCCACAAACGCCGTGAGGGCTGCCGCCACTTCGGTGTTGTCGAACACGGCATCCACTGCTGCCGTGACGGCCGCCTCGAAGGCTTCGTTGGGTTCGGTCCAGGTGGTGGAGTTGCCGGCCTCGCGGGCCGCCTTCTCCGCGTAGCCCTGGAGCCGTTCCCGGCTGGCGGGCCAGGCGCCCACAATTGCCTGCCATAGCAGGTTCTCGAACGGGCCGTCCGGGATGGGGGCAAGCCTGCGGAGGGTGGCAAGGGTTCCGGCCCATTCAGCGGGGAGTTCGGCGATGACCGAGATCCTGGCCCTGGCATCCTCGCTGCGCTTCGTGTCATGGGTGGAGAGCGTGGTCATGGACAGCGGCATGTCCTGGTGGCGCCGCTGCATCCGGTGGTGGAACTCCGCCGGGTCCAGTGCGAACTCGGTGGGTTCGGCACCCACCTCGGTGAGTGTGCCCAGCCGCGTGTACCGGTAGAAGGCGGTGTCCTCCACGCCTTTCGCCATGACCATGCCGGAGGTCTGCTGGAACCGGACAGCCAGGGCGTGCTCCGGATCCAGCAGCAGGGGCAGGAGCGTGTCCACGGTGGCTGCCAGCTCCGGCCGGTGGCCCGCTGCGGCGCCGGCTGCTTCCTTGAGCACCTCGGCGCCTGTGGGCAGGTACGTCCGGTAGACCGGGAACGCGGCGATGATTTCGGCGAGGGCGTCTGCGGCCGCTGCCACGGACAACCCTGCGGACTCCGGCACCAGCCGGGCCAGCCGGAGCACCTCGGAGCGCAGGATGCCGTCCGCGATCATGCGCTTGGTGCCGCGGATCATCCCGGCGTAGTCCGCGGGGCTGCCGCCGCGCAGGGATGCGTCCAGGTCATCAAGTCCCGGCTGGCCGGCCGGGTCAACAAAGAGCCGGTCCACGTCAGCCAGGGCGTCGTACCCGGTGGTCCCTTCGCAGGCGAATTCGCCGGGCAGGACTTCCCCTGGTTCGAGGATTTTCTCCACCAGAATGTACGCACCGCCGGTGAGGTCCTTGAGCCAGCGCAGGTAGCCGCCCGGATCGGCCAGGCCGTCCGGGTGGTCCACGCGGAGCCCGTCCACCAGGCCTTCGCTGAACCAGCGGCCCACCTCGGCATGGGCTTCTTCAAAAACGCGGGGCGTTTCCACACGGATGCCCGCCAGGGTGGTGACAGCGAAGAAGCGCCGGTAGTTCAGCTCGGCGTCGGCCCGCCGCCAGCCCACCAGCTGGTAGTGCTGGCGGTTGTGGACGTCCTGCGCGGAGTCCCCGGCCGAATACGTGCCGGCGGCCAGCGGGAACCGGTGGTCGTAGTACCGCAGCTCGCCGTCCACGATTTTCAGCTTGTCCAGGTCATCGTCCGAGCCCAGCATGGGCAGGCGCACCTTGCCCCCGGCGAGGTCCCATTCGACGTCGAACGCGTCCGCGTACGGCGAGTCCTTGCCTTCCTTCAGCAGGGACCACCACCAGGGGTTCTGCGCGGGCGTGGCTACGCCCACATGGTTCGGCACAATGTCCACCAGGACACCCATGCCGTGCTCGCGGGCGGCTGCCGAGAGGGCCAGGAGCCCTTCCGGGCCGCCGCGTTCGGGGTCGACGGCGGAAGGGTCGGTCACGTCATAGCCGTGGTCCGAGCCCTGTTCCGCCGTCAGGATCGGTGAAAGGTAGATCCAGTCCGCCCCCAGGTCCTTCAGGTACGGGACGGTGGCGGCAGCGTCGAAGAGCGTGAAGCTGCGCCGGATCTGCAACCGGTAGGTGGAAGCGGGGACCTTCACTTTTCGTCCGCCTTCGCTTCACTTGCCCTTGCTTCGCTGGCTTCGGCGGCCTGCGTCTGCGCCTCCACCATTTCCACCTGGGCTTCTTCATGATCGGCCATGGAGGCCAGGGACGCGGCGGCGGACAGATCCACCTCAGCTTCGGGGCCGGAGTAGGCCCGCAGGACCACCATGGATTTGGCATCCAGCGTGATCGTGGCGCCGGCCTTGAGCGGTTCGTACGCGTCTGCCTGGGCTGCGGTATCGATCATGACTTCCCAGTACTGGGCGTACTCCTCTGACGGAAGGAGGAAGTCCACACTGTCATCGTGGGCGTTGAAGGTCATGAGGAAGCTGTCGTCGGTGATGCGGCGGCCGCGGAAGTCCTTCTCCTGGATGCCGTCGCCGTTGTAGAAGACGCCGATGGTGCGGCCAAACCCGTTGCCCCAGTCCTCGGGCAGCATTTCGGTGCCGTCGGTCCGCAGCCAGACGATGTCGGGCAGCTTCTCGCCTTCGCCACGCCGGACGGGCCGGCCGTCGAAGAAGCGGCTGCGCCGGAAGGTGGGGTGGTCGCGCCGGAGTTTGTTCACGAAGGAGGTGAATTCGACCAGCGGCTGGTCCATGGCATCCCAGTGGATCCAGCTCAGCTCGGAGTCCTGGCAGTAGGTGTTGTTGTTGCCCTGCTGCGTGCGTCCGAGTTCGTCGCCGTGGAGCACCATGGGGACACCCTGCGAGAGCAGGAGGGTAGCCAGGAAGTTCCGCTGCTGGCGCGCGCGGAGCGTCAGGACTTTTTCGTCGTCCGTGTCGCCCTCTTCGCCGCAGTTCCAGGACCGGTTGTGCGACTCGCCGTCGTTGTTGCCTTCACCGTTGGCGTCGTTGTGCTTCTCGTTGTAGGACACGAGGTCGCGCATGGTGAAGCCGTCGTGGGCCGTGACGAAGTTGATGGAGGCCACCGGGCGGCGGGCGGAGCTTTCGTAGAGGTCCGCGGAACCGGTCAGGCGGGAAGCGAATTCACCCAGTGTTGCGTGCTCGCCGCGCCAGAAATCACGGACTGTGTCGCGGTATTTGCCGTTCCATTCAGTCCACTGGGGCGGGAAGTTGCCCACCTGGTAACCGCCGGGGCCAACGTCCCACGGCTCGGCGATCAGCTTGACCTGCGAGACGATCGGGTCCTGCTGGATGAGTTCGAAGAAGGTGGAAAGCTTGTCGACGTCGTAGAACTCACGGGCCAGGGTGGAGGCGAGGTCGAAGCGGAACCCGTCGACGTGCATTTCCGTGACCCAGTACCGGAGGGAGTCCATCAGCAGCTGCAGGGAGTGCGGATGCCGGACGTTCAGGGAGTTGCCGGTGCCGGTGTAGTCCATGTAGTGCTTCTGGTCGCCGTCAACCAGGCGGTAGTAAGCCTGGTTGTCGATGCCCTTGAAGGACAGGGTGGGGCCCAGGTGGTTGCCCTCGGCGGTGTGGTTGTAGACCACGTCCAGGATGACTTCGATGCCGGCCCGGTGCAGGTCGCGGACCATTGCCTTGAATTCCTGGACCTGGTTTCCCACGTCACCTGCGGAGCTGTAGGTGTTTTGCGGGGCGAAGAACCCGATGGTGTTGTAGCCCCAGTAGTTGTTCAGGCCCTTTTCCACCAGGGTGCCGTCATTGACGAACTGGTGGACCGGCATCAGTTCGATCGCGGTGGCGCCGAGCTTCTTCAGGTGCTCGATCACGGCGGGGTGGGCAACGCCGGCGTAGGTGCCGCGCTGCTCCTCGGGGATCTCGGGGTGCAGCTGGGTCAGGCCCTTGACATGCGCCTCGTAGATGACGGACTGGTGGTACGGAATCCGGAGCTGGCGGTCGCCGTCCCACTCGAAGAACGGGTTGATGACCACACCGTGCATCGTGTGGGGAGCCGAGTCGGCGTCGTTTGTGGAGTCTGGATCGCCGAACTCATAGGAGAACAGGGCCGGGTCCCAGTCGATCTGGCCTTCAACGGCCTTCGCGTAGGGGTCCAGGAGCAGCTTGTTGGCGTTAAAGCGGTTGCCGCTGGCCGGATCGTAGGGTCCGTGGACCCGATAGCCATACTTCTGGCCGGGCTGGATGTGGGGCAGGTAGCAGTGCCACACGTACCCGTCCACTTCAGTCAGCTCGACGCGGGTCTCGGTCAGGTCATCAGCCAGGAGGCAGAGTTCGACCCGCTCCGCCTGCTCGCTGAACAGGGCAAAGTTGGTGCCGGTACCGTCGAAGGTAGCTCCGAGCGGATAAGCGGTTCCAGGCCAGACTTCCATGATGCTCCTCATTGATTGCCGCAGCCGGGAGTGAAGCGCCCCGGCTGCAGGTGCGAACTTATGCCTACCGTAGCGGCAGGCAGTGACTATTACGTGAATGGGCCCCAGGGTTACTAAGCGTGCTTACTTTACCCCAGGTATGGGGTAGGGCATCGGCGATGCCGCCGGCGGTGATGGGCCCGCCGGCACAGGCGTCCGACGCCGACCTGCCGGCGTTGCCGTGCAGGGCGGCACCGAGTGCGGCCACCGCAGCCCAGCGCGCCGGTTCGGGAATGTCCAGTTTTTCGAAGCGCCCGACGCCGGTCCGCGCCTGGGCGAGCAGCGCGCCGATGATGCCGGCCAGGACGTCGCCGCTGCCGGCGGTGGCAAGCCACGGGACGCCGTCGGCCTGGCTGAACACGGTTCCGCCGGGGTCCGCCACCAGAGTGGTGGCACCTTTCAGGAGGACAGTGGCGCCCGTCAACGCGGCGGCCCCGCGGACAGCGGCCAGGGTTCCGGCCTCCACTCCGGCACGGTCCGCGGGTTGGCCCAGCCTCGCCAGCAGGGCGGCGAGTTCGCCGGCGTGCGGGGTCAGGACCACCTGGGGGCCGAGGGCAGCGGGCAGGGCCGGCAGGGCTCCGGCGTCCGCCACGGTGGGCAGCCCGGAAGCTGCGGCGTCGTGCGCCCGCTGGAGCTGGCGCTGGTCGCCGGGGCCCATGCCGGGGCCCACCAGCCAGGCCTGGACGTGGGTATCGGCCACCGGGCCGTCGCTGCAGACCACTTCGGGGCAGGCCTGCTGCACCAGGCGGGTGGCCTCGGGTGGGCCCAGGTAGCGCACCATGCCGGCGCCGGCCGCCAGCGCGCCGCGGCAGGCCAGGACAGCGGCGCCCGGATAGTCTGCGGAACCAGCCACCACCCCCAGGACACCCCGGGAGTACTTCTGCGCGCGGCGGGCAGGATCCGGCAGGAGGGCGGCCAGGTCGGCGGCTTCCAGCCGGCGCACCGGGGCGGCCGGAAGGTGCGCTTCAATGCCCAGGGGAACCACCTCGACCCGGCCGGAGTGGTCGGCGCCGGGATCTGCCAGCAGCCCTGCCTTGGCGGCTCCGAACGTTATCGTCAGGTCGGCGGAGAGTACCGGTCCGGTCACTACACCGGTATCGGCGTCCACGCCGCTGGGCAGGTCGCAGGCCACGGCAAGGCCCCGGCCTGGAAGGTCCGCGCGTGCGTCGTCGACGGCCCGGACCAGGTCGGCGGCAGGTCCGCGCAGCCCGCCGCGTGCGCCGGTGCCCAGGATCGCGTCAATGACGACGCCGGCGTTGGCCGCTTCCTCGGCCAGACCCTTAAGGGTGGCTTCGGTCAGCCCGCGGACGCGGCCGCCGGCACGTTCAAAGGCAGCGAGGGCTGCGGGGTGGGCAGCGCCTGCGGTGAGGACCGCCGTCGTGCGCATTCCACGTGCGGCCAGGAAGGCGGCGGCGTACAGGCCGTCACCGCCGTTGTTTCCCTTGCCGGCAAGTACCACCACGCTGGTGCCGGCCAGGCGGCGGCCGCGGGACCGGAGCCCGCCAACCACAGCGGCGGCGAGGCCAAACGCGGCGCGCTGCATCAGGGCATCACCCTGCCCGGCAGCGAGGAGCGGTTGCTCGGCTGCGCGGACCTGCGTTCCGGTGTAGGCGCTGATCATGGGTCCGGGCAGGTCAGCCTTCTGCGATGACGGTGGCCGTGGCGATCCCGCCGTCATGGCTGATGGAGAGGTGCCAGCGTTTGACGCCCTTTGCCTCGGCCACGGCGAGCACGGTGCCTTTGACCTGGACGGTGGGGCCATTGCGGTCCAGTCCGATCCAGCAGTCCTGCCAGTTCATGCCGGCGGGGGCACCCAGGACCTTGGCCACGGCTTCCTTGGCCGCAAAGCGCGCGGCCAGGGACCGGGTGTTCAGTTCCCGCTCGGCAGGAACAAACAACCGGTCCCGGAGGCCGGGGGTCCGCTCAAGCTGGCGGCCAAACCGCTCGATGTCTACAACGTCTACGCCAATGCCAACAATCATGCGGCTTATTCTACGGTGACGCTCTTGGCCAGGTTGCGCGGCTGGTCCACGTCATAGCCCTTGGCGGCGGCAAGTTCCGCGGCAAAGATCTGCAGCGGCACGGTGGTCAGGAGGGGCATCAGCAGCGTGGGCGTCTCGGGGACGTAGAAGACGTGTTCGGCGTAGGCCTTTACGGCTTCGTCGCCTTCCTCGGCGATGACCAGGGTGCGGGCGCCGCGGGCGCGGACCTCCTGGATGTTGGAGACCACCTTGGCGTGCAGGGAATCACGGCCGCGGGGGGACGGGACCACCACAAAGACGGGCTTGCCTTCGTCGATCAGCGCAATGGGCCCGTGCTTGAGCTCACCGGCGGCGAAGCCTTCGGCGTGGATGTACGCGATTTCCTTGAGCTTCAGCGCACCTTCCAGGGCCACGGGGTAGCCCACGTGCCGGCCCAGGAAAAGCACCGACTGCTCGTTGGCCATGCTGCGGGCCAGTTCACGGAGCGGCCCGGCGCCATCGAGGATGGTCTGGATCTTCGCCGGGATCTTGTTCAGGTCCGCCAGGACGTCCTTGATCTGCCCGGAGAAAATGTTCCCGCGCAGCTGGGCCAGGTACAGGCCCAGCAGGTAGGCGGCCGTGATCTGGGCCAGGAACGCCTTAGTGGACGCCACCGCAATTTCGGGGCCGGCGTGGGTGTACAGCACTGCATCGGATTCACGCGGGATGGTGGAGCCGTTGGTGTTGCAGATGGAGATGGTCTTGGCGCCCTGTTCCCGGGCGTAGCGGACGGCCATCAGGGTGTCCATGGTCTCGCCGGACTGGCTGATGGAGACCACCAGGGTGTTCGAATCCAGGATCGGGTCGCGGTAACGGAACTCGTGGGCAAGCTCGACTTCCGTGGGGATCCGGCACCAGTTTTCAATCGCGTACTTGGCGACGGTCCCGGCGTAGGCTGCGGTGCCGCAGGCCAGGACGATGATCTTGTTGACCTGCTTGAGCAGTTCCGGGTCGATCCGCAGCTCGTCGAGGGTCAGGTTCCCGTTCAGGTCCGAGCGGCCCAGCAGGGTCTGCCTGATGGCGTCCGGCTGGTCGTGGATTTCCTTCTCCATAAAGGAGCTGAAGCCGTCCTTCTTGGCAGAGGCCGGGTCCCAGCCGACGTGGTATTCCTTGCCTTCGGCGGGGTTGCCGAAGAAGTCGGTGATCTCCACGGAATCGGCGGTGATGGTGACGATCTGGTCCTGGCCCAGTTCCACGGCCCGGCGGGTGTAGTCGATGAAACCGGACACGTCCGAGCCCAGGAAGTTCTCGCCGTCGCCCAGGCCAACCACCAGGGGCGAGTTGCGGCGGGCAGCAACCACCATGTCAGGCTGGTCGGCGTGGACCGCAAGCAGGGTGAAGGCGCCCTCCAGGCGCTGGCAGGCGAGCTGCATGGCCTTGGCCAGGCCGCCGTTCGCCGTTTCGCCGCCCAGGGTGTTCCGGAAGATGTCGGCCAGGAGCGCGGCGGCCACCTCGGTGTCCGTCTCGGAAACGAAGCTGATGCCCTTGTTCTGCAGTTCCAGCTTGAGCTCGGCGAAGTTCTCGATGATGCCGTTGTGGATCACTGCCAGGCGTCCGCCGTCGGCCAGGTGCGGGTGCGCGTTGCGGTCAGTGGGGCCGCCATGGGTGGCCCAGCGGGTGTGGCCGATGCCCGTGGCCGTTGCAGGCAACGGGTGTTCTTCCAGCTCATGGATCAGGTTGCTCAGCTTCCCGGACTTCTTCCGGGACTCGATGGCGCCCTCGGACACCACCGCAATACCGGCCGAGTCATAGCCCCGGTACTCCAGGCGGCGCAAGCCTTCCAGGACAACGTCCAGGGCGCTGTAGCCGGCATTGACGCCGTCGTTTGAACGGCCCACATATCCCACAATTCCACACATAGGGTCAAGCCTATCGGCAGGGACCGGAAGTTCTAAACCTGGGCGGTGTGCCCGGCTGCGGGAATGTTGCGCCTCCCGGCGCGCGCGGCGGCGGGCCCATTTCGCTATGTGCCGGGGGCGGGGCAGAATCTCTAAAGTGACTTTGCAACGCAATGAGGCGAACGGAGAGGGTGCCTCCCCGTTCGTGGAACTGGACCGGCAGACCTGGTCCAGGCTCGCAGCCCAGATGGAGCAGCCCCTCAATGAGGAGGACATCCTCCGGCTGCGCGGCCTCGGCGATCCCCTGGACATGCGGGAAATACGCGAGGTCTACCTTCCCCTGTCCCGGCTCCTGCACCTCTACGTCGAAGCCGCGGGCCAGCTGCATTCGGCCACCACCACGTTCCTGGGCGAGCAGACCCAGCGCACGCCGTTTGTGATCGGCGTGGCCGGTTCGGTGGCCGTGGGGAAATCCACCATCGCCCGCGTGCTCCGGGAAATGCTGCGGCGCTGGCCGGGCACCCCGAACGTGGAGCTCATCACCACCGACGGTTTCCTGTATCCCCTGGCGGAGCTGAAGCGCCGCCAGCTGCTGGACCGCAAGGGGTTCCCGGAGTCCTACGACAGGCGGGCCCTGCTGCGGTTCGTGAGCGAGATCAAGGGCGGGGCCGAGGAGGTCCGCGCTCCCTGGTACTCGCACGTCACCTACGACATCGTCCCGGACCGGGAAGTGGTGGTCCGCCGGCCGGATGTGCTGATTGTGGAAGGCCTGAACGTGCTGGCGCCGGCCCGGCCCCGGCATGACGGCCGGCAGGGGCTCGCGCTGAGTGACTTCTTCGACTTCTCCATCTATGTGGATGCCAAGACCTCCTTTATCGAGGAGTGGTACGTGGACCGGTTCCGCAAGCTGCGGACCACTGCTTTCGCCCAGCCGGAGTCCTACTTCCACCGCTACGCCACCCTCTCCGATTCCGAGGCGGAGAGCACGGCCCGCAGCATCTGGAAGCGAATCAACGAGCCCAACCTGGAAGAAAATGTCCTGCCCACCCGCGGCAGGGCCCAGCTGGTGCTTACCAAGGAAGCGGACCACTCCATCCGCCGCATGTTGCTCCGCAAGGTTTAACCCAGGTGTGCCACAACCAGGAATGCCTGCCTGCAATGGCCGGCAGCCGCCGCGCTTTCGGCCGCTTCCTGGCGCTGGGGGCCGGGCTCACTGTCCTGGCGGCCTGCACACCGGAGGCACCTGCCGGGGCGCCGCCGTCGTCCGCTTCCCCGACGGCTTCCGCGCCGCCGTCCCCGCCTGCCGCCACGACGGCTCCCCCAGCCGTCCCCGAACCTGAGCCTGTCCCCTCCCCTGCCCGGAAGTTCTCCCTGACGGACCCCGCCAGCCCCTGGCTGGTGGTCAACAAGTACCGTCCCTTGGCGCCGGCGGACTATGCGCCGGCTGACCTGGTGCGGCCCGCCGTCGCCACGTCCGCAGCAGGTGACGCGGCCCTGCTCAACAGCACCACGGCAGCGGCCGCCGAGGCCATGTTTGCCGCCGCTGCCCAGGACGGCGTGGCCATGGTCCTGGCCAGCGGCTACCGTTCCTACGCCACCCAGGTGGCCACGTACAACGGTTATGTTGCCAGCCGCGGCCAGGCGGACGCGGACACCGCGAGCGCCAGGCCCGGCTACTCGGAACACCAGACGGGCTGGTCCTTCGACATCGCCGACGGCGGCGGGGGCTGCGCCTTCCAGCCATGCTTCGCTGACCAGCCGGCAGCGGTATGGGCCAAGGCGAACGGCCACCGCTTCGGTTTTGTGGTCCGGTACCCGCTGATGTTCCACCCCGTGACGGGCTACTACTACGAGCCGTGGCACCTGCGGTACATCGGGGTGGAGGCTGCCACGGAGATGGCTGCCCGCGGGATCAGCACAGTGGAGGAATACTTCGGCCTGGAAGCCGCGCCGGGCTACCCCTGAACGACCCGGGCATCCTTCCGGTTCCGGACACGCCCAAGGAAATTACCCGGCATTCTTCCAAGGTTAACAATCCTGCACTAGCTTGGTTCCTATGCTGACAGGATTCAAGAACTTCATCATGAAGGGCAATGTCGTTGACCTTGCCGTCGCAGTCGTCATGGGCGCCGCTTTTGGGGCCGTTGTGACATCCATCGTGGAAGGCCTGCTGACTCCCCTGATCGGCCGGCTCTTCAGTGCAAAGGGCATCGAGGACATGCAGTGGGAGGGATTCATGTACGGATCCGTCATCTCCAGCATTATTTCCTTTGTGCTCATCGCCGCGGCCATCTACTTCGTGGTGATCCTGCCCATGAACCTGATGATTGAACGCCGCAACCGCCGGCTCGGCATCGACCCCGATGTGAAGGAAGAATCTGCCGAGGACCCGCAGATCGCCCTGCTCACCGAAATCCGCGACGCCCTGCAGGAGCGCCGCGCCTGACATTTCCGCAACGGCTCCGGCCGCCAAAGGCTGCGGCCCGCTTCCGGTTGGAAGCGCGCCGCAGTTTTTTGGATTTTCCGTCAGTCGGTTACAAGCTCGAGCGCCAGTTCGGCCCGGACCACGTCGGCGAGGTGCGCTGCAATGGACTGCGCGGTTTCTTCATCGCCGGCCTCCACCATCACGCGGACCACCGGCTCCGTGCCGGATGGCCGGAGCAGGACGCGGCCGGTCTCGCCAAGGGTGGCCTCCGCGGCCAGCACGGCGCGGTGCAGCACCTCACTGTCACCCACGCGGGTGCGGTCAACACCACGGACGTTGATCAGGACCTGGGGCAGCTTGGTCATCACCGTGGCCAGCTGCTTGAGCGGCCGGCCCGTCAAGGCAACCTGCGCGGCGAGCTGCAGCCCCGTCAGCAGGCCGTCGCCGGTGGTGGCGTGGTCAGCGAAGATGACATGGCCGGACTGTTCACCGCCCAGGTTGAAGCCGCCTTCACGCATGCCTTCCAGGACGTAGCGGTCCCCCACTGCGGTTTCCCGGATGCTGATGCCGGCGTCACGGAGCGCGATTTTGAGGCCCAGGTTGCTCATCACCGTAGCCACCAGGACGTTGTCCTTGAGCTTGCCCGCAGTTTTCAAAGCCACCGCAAGGATGGCCATGATCTGGTCGCCGTCCACTTCGGTGCCCTCGTGGTCCACAGCCAGGCAGCGGTCCGCGTCGCCGTCGTGGGCAATGCCAAGGTCGGCGCCGTGCGCCAGGACGGCCGCTTTGAGCGGGCCCAGATGGGTTGAGCCCACGCCGTCGTTGATGTTGTGGCCGTCGGGATCGGCACCGATGACAATCACGTCGGCCCCGGCGTCCTTGAAGAGCTGGGGCGAGCAGCCGCTGGCCGCACCGTGGGCGCAGTCCAGGACAACCTTGACGCCGTCCAGGCGGTGCGGGAGGGTGCCCAGCAGGTGGACGATGTAGCGGTCCT
This sequence comes from Arthrobacter sp. Leaf141, assembly GCF_001424565.1. Lineage (GTDB taxonomy): Bacteria > Actinomycetota > Actinomycetes > Actinomycetales > Micrococcaceae > Arthrobacter. The sequence goes on along the minus strand of NZ_LMOL01000005.1, from coordinate 478,006 downwards.
CCGCATCGGAGAAGCGCTGGATCCGGCCAACGTCCGCACCCACCGGCCGGACGGCGTCCTGCAGCATCCGGGCCTCGATGGCGTCCTCCACCTCGTCCGGGAGTTTCTGGCCGCCGCGGGCGAAGAATTTAATGCCGTTGTCCGGGGCGGGGTTGTGGGACGCCGAGATCATCACGCCGAAGTCGGCATCCAGGTCCGCCACCAGATAGGCGGCCGCAGGAGTGGGCAGGACACCGGCGTCGTAGACGTCCACCCCGGAGCTGGACAGACCGGCCTCCACCGCAGCTGCGATGAATTCGCCGCTGGCGCGGGGATCGCGGGCCACCACGGCGCGGGGCCTGGTTCCGTTGGTGTTGCGGTCATGGCCGAGTACGACGGCGGCCGCCTGGGCCAGCTGCATCGCCAGCTCAGCAGTCAGCAGTCCGTTGGCCAGCCCCCGGACACCATCAGTTCCAAATAATCTAGACACCGGTCAAGTCTAGAGGATGGCCGCGCGGTTACCGTCGCGGGCCGTGCCCGGCGCCTTTTCCTACCTGATTTCCGGGCCCGGCTACTCACCCGTTTCCTGCCGGCCACGCCGCACTACCTGCTTCCCCGTTGACGGTACCTGTCTTTGCGGGAAAGCCTCGCCAGTGCCGATCCGGGCCTTCTACGCTCCATTCATGACACCTAGCTATGGGGGCTTGGCGCTCGAAATTGTTGTACCGGTCTTCAACGAAGAGGCGGTACTCGAGAACAGCATCACGCGACTCTTCGAATACCTGACAACTGAGTTGTCCACGACGTGGCAGATCACCATCGCGGACAATGCCAGCACTGACCGCACACCGGCCATCGCGGCCAGGCTCAGCGAACAGCTGCCCAACGTGGCCTACCGCCGGCTGGAGGTCAAGGGCCGTGGCCTCGCCCTCAGGGACGCCTGGAGCGCCTCGGAGGCAAAGGTGTTGGCCTACTTGGACGTGGATCTGTCCACGGACCTGGCCGCGCTGCCGCCGTTGGTGGCACCCCTCCTCTCCGGACACTCGGACATCTCGATCGGGACCAGGCTGGGGCAGAACTCCCGGGTCAGCCGGGGTCCCAAGCGGGAGTTCATTTCCCGGTCCTACAACCTCCTGCTGCGGCGGACCCTGCAGGTCCGCTTTTCGGACGCGCAGTGCGGCTTCAAGGCCATCCGCGCCGAGGTGGCCCGGCGGCTGCTGCCCTACGTGGAGGACAACGGCTGGTTCTTCGACACCGAGCTGCTGATCATTGCCGAACGTTCCGGGCTGCGCATCCACGAAATCCCCGTCGACTGGGTCGATGATCCGGACAGCCGCGTGGATATCCGCCAAACGGCGCTGGCTGACCTGCGCGGTATGGCACGGGTCGCGGGCTCCCTGCTGCGCGGTGTGGTTCCTGTCCAGGCCATCTATGCCGAACTGGGCCGCCGGCCGGCGGCACCGCTGCACCGGCCCAGTTTTTTTGGCCAGGTCCTGCGCTTCGGCCTGGTGGGAGCGGTGTCCACCTTGGCTTTCGCCCTGCTGTACCTGATGCTGCAGGGCCCCTTCGGCGCCCAGGAAGCCAACTTCCTCGCCCTGCTCCTCACCGCCGTGGGAAACACGGCCGCCAACCGCCGGTTCACGTTCGGCATCACGGGGCCCGGCCGGCTGTTCGTCCACCAGATCCAAGGGCTTATGGTGTTCCTCCTGGCCTGGGCCATAACAGCCTCCTCCCTGCTGACGCTACACCTGGTGAACGCGGATGCCGCGCCCAACCTGGAGCTCCTCACCCTTACGGCAGCCAATGTGCTGGCCACGCTGGTACGGTTCCTGCTCCTGCGGCTGTGGGTGTTCCGGGCGCGGCGGGCCGACAGGGCGCCCCGGCGTCTCGCGCTGGGGACGGCTGCCGGAGGTCTCGGGTGACGGCGTCGGCCGGGACTGCGCCGCGTACCCGCCGCGGAACCCGCCCCGCACATCTCATCCAGCCCCGCATCATGGCCCGGGTATTCGGCCAGGCTGCGCTGGCACGTGGACGCTGGGAACGCGGCGCCCTGCTGGGGCTGCTGGCCGCCACGGCAGTTCTGTACTGCTGGGGCCTGGACCGGAACGGCTGGGCGAACTCCTATTACTCCGCGGCCGTGATGTCCGGCGCGCAGGACTGGACGGCCTTCTTTTACGGCTCCTCGGACCCTGCCAATGCCATCACCGTGGACAAACCTCCCATGAGCATCTGGGTGATGGCCCTGTCGGTCCGCCTGTTCGGCCTCAGCAGCTGGAGCATCCTCCTGCCCCAGGCCGCCATGGGGGTCCTGACTGTCTACCTGCTGTATGTGCTGGTCCGCCGCTACCTCGGCGCCTCCACAGCCCTCCTCGCGGCAACGTTTATGGCCGTGACGCCGGTAAGTACCGTGATGTTCCGGTACAACAACCCTGACGCCTTGCTGATCCTGATCATGGTGGCCGCAGCCCTGGCTGTGGCCACGGCCATCGACAGGCAACGGCCATGGCTGATGGTCCTCGCCGGAGCCCTGGTGGGTGCTGGATTCCTCACCAAGCAGCTCCAGATCAGCCTCATTCTCCCGGCACTCGCGGTGACGTATCTGGCCTTCGCTCGGATCCCCTGGCGGCGGCGTTTCCTGCACCTGGGGTACGCAGCAGCCGCGGCATCAGTGGTGGCCGGCTCCTGGCTGGTGGCCGTGCAGACAGCCGACCCTACAAGCAGGCCCTTCATCGGCGGGTCCAGGACCAACAGCACCCTGGAACTTGCGCTGGGCTACAACGGTTTGCAGCGCCTCACCGGCGAGGATTTAGCCCGGACAACCCCGTCCGGTGCCCAACTGGAGGAGTGGGACAGTGGCTATCAACGGTTCCTGCAACCCCAGTTCTCAGGGCAGTTCGGCTGGTTCCTGCCATTGGCCGCCGTCGGACTTTTGATTGCTGCCCTGTGGCTGGCCAAACGGTACGGCAGCCGTGGGGCGCGAAGCCTGCTGCTCCTGGCGGCCGTCTGGTTTGCCACCTCGGCAACGGTGCTCGCATTTATGTCCGGCATGGTCCACCCGTACTATTCCCTGACAGCCGTGCCCCCGTTGTGTGTGCTGGCCGCCGTGGCATTGGCCTATTTTCTTCGATCAAAGGGTCGGCTTACCAGGATGATCTTCGCCGTGACGCTGCTGTCTTTGGCCAGCATGGCCTTCCTCACGGCAGGCCGGTCGCCGTCCGAATTTCCTGCCGGCGCCCAGTTGCTCCTGATCGGGTGGGCCGTGGCCATCGCCCTGCGGATGGTCCCCGGGGCTCCCCCTGCCCTACGGCGGGCCTCGATGCCGCTGCTCCTGGCCTGCGTTGTCCTGGGCCCCGCCGTCTGGTCCGTCAACACGGCCCTCAGTCCGCATACAGGGGCCGCAGTGACGGCAGGGCCGGCCATCTGGGGCGTCAGGACCGACCATCCGGACAAGCAACAGCTCGAATCCATCCTGGCGCCCGGTCACGTGGCCCTGGTCCTGGGCAGCTCACCGTCCGCGGGGCTGGAAAGCTCCCTGCGCAGCATCCCCCCGTCGGTAACCTGGGTGGCTGCGGTCGTCGGGTCTGAAACGGCAGCAAACTACCAGCTGGGACTGGGTCGCGCCGTCCTTCCGCTGGGCGGTTTCGACGGCACAGACCCATATCCCACGCTGGAACAGTTCCAGGCCCTTGTGGCAGACGGCAAGGTGGGTTCCCTAGTGGTCCAGGACCTGCCGCCGCTGACGCTGGAAGGTAAAGGCGAGTCGGCCCGGATCGTGGCATGGGTCCGTGCCACCTTTCCCGCCCGGGACGGCGACGGCGCCGAACTGTACCTCCTGCACCAGCCCTGAAACGCGGAACAGCCCGCCCCGCCAATGGCGGGACGGGCTGTCCGGACAAGCGGTTTAGCGCTTGGAGTACTGCTGTGCCTTACGGGCCTTCTTGAGACCGGCCTTCTTACGCTCGATCACGCGGGCGTCGCGGGACAGGTAACCGGCCTTCTTCAGGGTGGCGCGGTTGTTCTCGACGTCGATCTCGTTCAGTGAACGGGCGATGCCGAGACGCAGTGCACCGGCCTGGCCGGAGATGCCGCCGCCGTGGATGCGGGCGATAACGTCGTAGGCGCCTTCGAGATCAAGGATCTTGAAGGGCTCGTTGACGTCCTGCTGGTGCAGCTTGTTCGGGAAGTAGTTGTCCAGCGCGCGGCCATTGATGGTCCACTTGCCGGAGCCGGGCACAACGCGGACGCGTGCAACGGCTTCCTTGCGGCGGCCAACTGCTGCACCGGCAACAGTCAGGGCCGGACGCTCCTTCTTGGGAGCTGCAGCGTCTGCTGCAGAGCTCTCAGAGGTGTAGCTGGTCAGGGTTTCCTCAGCCTCAACGGCTTCGGTGGTCTCTTCGTTCTGAGCCACGGTTCTCCTTGTATTAAGTAAGTTGTTTGGTGGCCAGGACTACTGGGCGACCTGGGTGATTTCGAAAGTCTTGGGCTGCTGGGCGGCGTGGGGGTGCTCAGCACCGCGGTACACCTTCAGCTTGCCCAGCTGCTGGGCAGCGAGGGAGTTCTTGGGGAGCATGCCGCGGATGGCCTTCTCAACGGCGCGGACCGGGTTGGATTCCAGCAGCTCCGCGTAGTTGACGGAGGTCAGGCCGCCCGGGTAGCCGGAGTGGCGGTATGCGCGCTTCTGCTCCAGCTTGGCGCCGGTCAGGGCAACCTTCTCAGCGTTGATGATGATGACGAAATCGCCCATGTCCATGTGGGATGCGAAAGTGGCCTTGTGCTTGCCGCGCAGCAGGATTGCGGTCTGGCTGGCAAGACGACCAAGGACAACGTCTGTGGCGTCAATGACGTGCCACTGGCGGTTGATATCGCCGGGCTTCGGGGTGTACGTACGCACGGTGTTTGCCTCGTTCTTGTTCTGGCGTTCTTTTTTAGGCTCCACTCAGGGGTGGACACCTACTATCTATGCGCTACCGGAACAGAGGTGAGGACTCTATGTAACCAGTGATCCTGGGGCTCCGAATGCGCCCGTTGGGTAGTCATCCTGCAACCGGATTCCCACTCGGGCACGCACCATCGGAATAGGACACGCACAACGACTACCAAGATTAGCGCGTTAGGGGGTTCGGGGTCAAAATGGGGTGGCGGGGCGCCTAAAACAGCACGTCCGGCAGGGCCAATACAGGGGGTTGCGGTGGCTGTGTGGGGAACTGATGGCGCGGGCGCCTGGCTACTGATCCTGGCCGCCTTTCTGGCCGGCCTGGCCGCCTCCCCGGCGGCCGGGGTGCTGATCTTCCGTTTTATGCCCCGGCTCGGCCCCCTGCCGCGGACGTCAGTGCGGATTACGACGGCGGTCCTTACCGCCGTCGTATGCGCCGCCTTTGCGGCGCGGCTGGGTGATACCGCGGCACTGCCGGCATTCCTTTTCCTCGCCATTCTCGGTACGCAGCTGGCGCGGATCGACATCAGCCTGCATCTCCTGCCTAATCCCCTTGTGCTTTTACTGTTTTCCGGCGGCCTATTACTGCTATTAGTGGCCGCATTATTTGATAAGCAAGCTGGCAATGTCCTGAATGCGCTGCTTGGCGCAGGTATTTTGTTTGCCGGCTACCTTATTCTGGCCCTTATTTCGCCCGGCGGAATAGGAATGGGCGACGTCAAGCTTGCCGCGCCGGTGGGCCTGTACCTGGGGTACTTAGGCTGGAGCCAGTTGCTTTATGGCGGGCTGTTCGGGTTTGTGGTGAACGGCATGGTGACCCTGGTGGTCATCAGCACGAAGCCCCGGAATACCACCAAAGAAGTGGCCCACGGCCCGTCAATGCTGGGCGCGCTGGCCGCCGTGGCACTGCTATTGCGCTGACCGCAGCGGCCGCAGCTCAGCCGGCCGGCCCTGCCACCTGCCGCTTTCCGGCACCCAGTACTGCCTAACTGTCCGCACCCTACTGAGTACCCGCCACCCCATCCGGGTAGGCCTTTTTCCGTGCCTGCGTAAAAAGTCGGGTACCACTACGCGTTGTTGCTGCGGTAGCGGAAATGGCAATCTCGTCTTAGCGAAATCCAGCCGCTAGGAAATATGGGGGCAGCTGGAAATTCGTTGAAATACAAACAATCCATTTCACCGAATCAAAGGACAATACAATGACTTCTCTCATGGTCTCAATGACTGCTTTCATCGCCGGCATCAAGGATCGCTTCGCTTCCGAAAAGGGCGCAACGGCCGTTGAGTACGGCCTGATGGTCGCCCTGATCGTCATCGCAGCCATCGTTGGCATCACGCTCGTCGGCACCAACCTGCAGACGCTGTTCAACGCCACCATCGCACCCAAGCTCGTCTAGGGATCACACCCCACGCCCCGGCGGCCCCCAGTCACCTGGGGGCCGCCATAGCACTATCGAGCAAGGAATCAGGACATGAACAGTAAAGACGAGCGTGGCGCGGCGGCAGTGGAATTTGCGCTTGTCCTGCCGCTGCTGCTTCTCATCCTGATCGGCATCATCGAATTTTCCCTGGCCTTCAACGCCCAGCTGTCGCTCAACCAGGCAGCCCGTGAGGGCGCCCGGTCCATGGCGATCAGCAACAACGCGGCCGGCGCCGCTACGGCCGCCGGCAACGCAGCCGGCCGGCTGGCACCGGCATCAGTCGCCACCACCTTCAGTGTCACGGGAGGTGGTTCCACGTGTTCCAGCGGACAGCAGGTCACGGCCACCACCACTTACACGCTCACCACGGCGACAGGTTTCATCGATGGCTTCACGGGACCGATCGTCATGACGGGGAAGGGCACCATGCTATGCGGCGGCTGACCAAAGATCCGGAAAATGAACGCGGGGCCACAGCCATCGCGGTGGCCTTGACCATGGTGATGATGTTGGGCTTCGCTGCCATCGCCGTGGACGTGGGTGGCATGTATGCCGAGAAGTCCGTTGTCCAGAACGGCGCCGATGCCGCTTCGCTTGCGGTGGCGCAGACCTGCGCCAAGAACTCCACCCTGCCCACCTGCGCCAGCGGGTCAAGCCTTTCGGGTGTGCTTGCGAAGGCAAACGCCAAGGACAATCTCACTAATGTGCAGTCAACCGTTGTGGACAAGGCTGCAGGCAAGGTGACGGTTATCACCAACGCCGAGGAGTCCTCGGGCGTGCACTTTTCCACCTTCTTCGCCCGTATCTTCGGCACCAATACCGCCAGTATCAACGCCGAAGCCCAGGCCCGGTGGGGCGGGGCGCAGGCCGGCACGGCTGCCATGCCCATCGCCTTCTCGTCATGCGAGGTGGATTCGTCCATCACTGCTGATGGAACCACGCAGTTCCTGCTGTCCCACGGAACCGGTGCGGGGAAGAAGGATACCTGCCACGACACCGGATCAGGCCTCGAGATTCCCGGCGGCTTTGGCTGGCTGCTGACTTCAAGCACGTGCAAGGTCAAAGTGGACCTGGCCTCCCCGTGGGTGGTCAGCAACACCGGCAACAGTCCCGAGGCGGACTGTGCCGCCACGCTTCAGGGTTGGAAGACCAAGTTGCAGGCTGGCGGGAAGGTCGTTGCCCTGTTCCCGGTTTTCGATGACACCAGGGGAACCGGCTCCAACGGAGAGTTCCACCTCAAGGCTTTTGCCGCCATTGACCTTATGGGCTGGGACCTGGCCAATCAGGACCCCTTCAGCTACATGCCCGCGGCAGCGCAGGCCTTCAAGGATGCCGGGGGCTGGAAAAACAGCGACTTGGGCATTGTCGGCAAATTCATCCGCTATGTGGCCCTGGACGAATCCTTTGAGGTCGGCGGTCCCACCATCTACGGCGGCAATGTCGTGGAACTCACCAAATAAGGAACAAAGGAGAACACCGTGAAAACAAGGCTGCTGGGGGGCCTGGCAGCATTGCTGTTGGCAGTTGTCGGATCTGTACTGATGTTTAATTACGCACAGGCAGCCGACAACCGCGCACAGCAAGGCCTGGATCCCGTTCAAGTACTCGTGCTGCAAAATGCCGTTCCGGCCGGGACGCCGGTGGCTGAGCTGGCCAAATCCACCAAGTCCACGTCCCTGCCAGGTGCTGCCGTTTCCGCAGACGCCGTCCGGGATCTCTCTGAATACGCAAACAAGGTCACCACCGTGGATCTCCAGCCCGGTGAGCAGCTGCTGGGGGCCAGGCTCGTTGACCCCAACTCACTCGCTGCTCCCGGGACGGTAGCTGTCCCGAAGGGCCTCGAGGAAGTCTCGGTCCTGCTGGAACCCCAGCGCGTGATGGGCGGCCAGCTGAAGGCCGGCGATACCGTGGGTATCTACGTCTCCTACAAACTGGATGAAGCGGCCGGCGCCGATGCACCGGTCAACGCCGACATCAAGGGCTTCAAGGAGTTCACCCGGCTGGCATTCCAGCAGGTCCTGGTCACCAGCGTCCAGCAGGCGCCGGCGGAAGCCGGCTCAGACGCCGCCACGGACGGGCCGGCATTGCCCTCGGGATCGGTCTACGTCACGCTGGCCCGGAACGATGCGGATGCTGCCGAAATCGTCTTCGCTGCCGAGTTTGGCAAGATCTGGCTTTCCAAGGAATCGGCCGATTCGAAGGACACGGCAACCGGTCCGGTCACAGTGGGCAAGGCATCCCGATGAGCCGCTTTGTGGTCGTCACCGCCGCCCAGGACTTCCAGCGCAAGGTCCAACTCGCCGTCAAAGGCGCCCTGCACGGTTCAGTCCAGGTGCTCCCACCCTCGGTAATCCTGGGTGGACCCCAGGAACTCTTTGACCGCCTCACCGGCGAACCACCGGAAGTCCTGGTGTTGGGACCGGGCCTGCCGGAGAGCGACTCCCTCAAGCTCGCCACCGTCTTCGACCTCCAGTTCCCGGAAGTCAGCCTGGTCCTGGTTGAAGACACCGCCCCTGACCAGGTCATCCTGGCCATGCGGGCCGGTATCCGGGACATCATCAGCCCCAGCGCCGATGTGGACCAGCTGAGGATCCTCCTGGAGCGGGCGTGCCTGGCGTCGGCCGGCCGCCGGCGGGGTTTGGTTTCCGCGGCCGGACCGGAGCGGGAGCCCGGACGCGTCATCACCGTTATGTCGCCCAAAGGGGGCGTAGGCAAAACCACCGTCGCAACCAACCTGGCCATCGGCCTCGGCAGGATCGCACCCATGGGTGTGGTGATCGTTGATCTCGACGTGCAGTTTGGCGACGTGGCCAGCGGCCTGCTGCTGGAACCCGAGCACACCCTGCGGGAGGCAGTAGGCGCGGCTGCCTACCAGGACTCGATGGTCCTGAAGGCTTTCCTCACCGTGCACCCCAGCGGCATCTATGCCCTCTGCGCACCGAACACCCCCAGCGAAGCCGACCACATCAGCGGCCAGGCTGTCAGCCACTTGTTGAGCCAGATGGCTGCCGAATTCCAGTATGTCGTTGTGGACACCACCCCCGGCCTGGGGGAACACGTCCTGGCGGCACTGGAACAGGCAACGGATGCGGTATGGGTCTGCGGCATGGATGTTCCCAGCATCCGCGGCCTGCACACAAGCTTCGCCATCCTCCGCGAGCTGCAGCTCCTGCCCCAGGGCCGGCATGTTGTGCTCAACTTCGCGGACCGGCGCAGCGGGCTGACGGTCCAGGACGTGGAAGCCACCATCGGCGTCCCCGTGGACACCGTCATTCCGCGGTCCAGGGCGGTCCCCTTCACAACAAACAAGGGCATCCCCATCCTGCAGGAGAATTCCCGCGACGGAGCTGCAAAAGCCCTTGCCAAGCTTGTGGAACGGTTCGACCCCAAGCATTCAGCTGCACCACAGAAGAAAGTACATCGACGGATGGTGATCTCATGAGTCTCGCAGAACGGTTGCAGGCAGCACGCGGCGGCCCGGCCATGCCCACTCCCAGCGGAGCAGGTGAACATGTTGTTCCTTTTGTGGACAGCCCGGACACCGGATCCGCGCCGGTGGACGCTTTGGCGGCCATCAAGCAACGCGCCGGGAAGGCCCTCTTTGAGCGGCTGGGGGCGAGGCTCACGGACACCACCCTGAGCGACGAGGATCTGCGGCAGATCGCCCGCGACGAGCTCAGCACCGTCATCGATGAAGAGCAGGTTCCCCTGACGCCGGAGGAGCGTCGACGGCTGATCCGCGACGTGGGTGATGATGTGCTGGGGTACGGTCCGCTGCAAAGGTACCTGGACGATCCCTCCATCACGGAGATCATGGTCAACCGGCCGGACCAGATCTATGTGGAACGGAACGGCAAACTGCTTCAAACGGATGGCCGGTTCAGCAGCGAAGAGCACCTTCGCAAAGTGATCGAACGAATCGTGGCCAAAGTAGGGCGGAGGATCGACGAATCTTCCCCGCTGGTTGACGCCCGGCTCGAAGATGGTTCCCGCGTCAACGCCATCATCCCGCCCCTGGCGGTCAACGGCTCGTCGCTGACCATCAGGAAGTTCAGCAAGGTGCCCCTGACCGTGCCGGACCTGATCAGTTTCGGCACCCTCACCCCCCAGATGGCTGAACTGTTGGATGCCTGCGTCCGGGCGAAACTGAACATCATCGTCTCCGGCGGTACGGGTACAGGGAAAACCACCCTGCTGAACGTGCTCTCCTCCTTCATTCCCCCGGAGGAACGCATCGTCACCATCGAGGACGCCGTGGAGCTGCAACTCCAGCAGAGCCACGTTGTCCGGCTGGAGAGCCGGCCGGCCAATATTGAGGGGAAGGGCGCCGTGACCATCCGCGAGCTGGTCAGGAACTCCCTCCGCATGCGGCCGGACCGGATCGTGGTGGGTGAGGTACGCGGCGGCGAGTCCCTGGACATGCTCCAGGCGATGAACACCGGCCACGACGGCTCCATCTCCACCGTTCACGCCAACTCCCCCAGGGACGCCGTGGCCCGCTTGGAAACCCTGGTGCTGATGGCGGGCATGGACTTGCCCCTGCGGGCAATCCGCGAGCAGGTTTCTTCCGCCGTCAACCTCATCGTCCACCTTTCGAGGCTCCGGGACGGCACCCGCCGGGTCACGCACATCACCGAAGTCCAGGGCATGGAAGGGGAAGTGGTCACACTGCAGGACGCCTTTGTCTTCGACTACTCCGCCGGCGTGGACAGCCTCGGCAGGTTCCTCGGCCAGCCCGTCTCCACCGGTATCCGGCCCCGGTTTGCGGATCATTTCGCGGAGCTGGGGATTAATATCAACCCGGAGATCTTCGCACCCCGGCCCATGCAGATGGGGAGGCGATGACCGTGCCCGGCCAACTGGTATTCGTCTTCGGAATAGTTGCCATTACCGCTGCGGTGCTCATCGCAATGGTGGTCGTTTTCAAACCGGCGGGCGGCTCCGTACCGATGGAGCGGCGACGTCCGTTCGGCAACCCGGACCAGGGCCTGCTGACCCGGATCACCGAAGCCACGGTGAAGTTCGTGGAACAGAGCCTTTCCCGGCGGACGCCCGCAACATCGCAGTCCACCTCGTTGCTGGTCCAGGCAGGATTGACC
>NZ_LMOL01000005.1:331818-466559 GCF_001424565.1 Arthrobacter sp. Leaf141 | reverse complement strand
TCATCCTGCAGGGGGCCGGCATGGCCCTCCTGTTCGCCATCCTGGTTCCCGTCCTGGCAAGGGTCTACCTGTCGGTGCTGGTCTCGCGTCGCAGGAGCCGGTTCGGCGAACAGCTCACGGACACCCTGACCATGATCTCCGGTGGGCTGCGGGCTGGCCACAGCGTGCTCCGGGCCATCGATGCGGTGGCCCAGGAAGCCAACGAACCCACTGCTACGGAGTTCTCCCGCGTAGTGAACGAGACCCGGCTTGGCCGGGACCTGCAGGAATCCCTGGGTGATGTGGCGGTCCGGATGAAAAGCGATGACTTCCGGTGGATGGCCGAGGCCATCGAGATCAACCGCGAGGTGGGTGGCGACCTCGCCGAGGTCTTTGACCAGGTGGGCGAAACCATCAGCGAGCGGGCCCAAATCAAAGGCACCGTCAAGGCGCTGAGCGCTGAAGGCAAACTGTCGGCCATCATCCTGATGGCCCTGCCGGTCCTCCTGCTGGTCTTCCTCAGCCTGGTCAACCCCAAATATATGGGCAACCTCTTCGGCCACCCGGTCGGCTGGATGCTGCTGGGAATTGCCACCGTCATGATGGCAATCGGCGGTTTCTGGGTCCATAAAATCAGCGATCTGAAATTCTAGGGGATTTGTTATGCAGCCAATTGTCTGGGGCATCATCGCCGTAACCATGGTGCCCGCATCCATCCTGCTGTGGTCGGTCGTCGCTGTTGACAGGAAGTCCCACACAGTGATCCAGGGCAACCTTGCCCGCGGTCTCAGTGCCGGCGCCTCCGGGCCGAAAGCCCAGAACATGAACCTGGAGCGGATGGCGCAACGGCTTACGCCCAAGGGCTACATCGGAAAGCTGGACAGGCTCCTGGCCCTGGCCGGCAGGCCGGCGTCCATGCCGTTGTCCCGGCTCCTCGTCGCAAAACCGGCACTGGCGCTCATCGCGGCCGTCCTGATGATGCTGCTGCTCAGCCGTGGCGCCACGCCGCAGCTGCTCCTGCTTGCTGTTTTCGTGACCGCCCTTGCCTACTTCGTCCCGGATCTGCTGGTCCACAGCCGGGGTGCGGAGCGGCAGAAGAAGATCCAACTCGAGCTGCCCAACACCCTGGACCAGATGCTCATTTCAGTTGAGGCCGGGCTCGGTTTCGAGTCGGCCATGGCCAAGGCAGGCCAGAATGGCAAAGGGCCCCTTGCAGTGGAACTCATCCGGACCCTGCAGGACATGCAGGTGGGCCGCAGCCGGCGCGAATCGTATCTGGCAATGGCCGACCGCAGCAGCGTGCAGGACCTTCGGTCTTTTGTCCGGGCCATCGTGCAGGCCGACACCTACGGCATCGCCATCGCCAAGGTCCTGAAGTCCCAGGCGCATGAAATGCGCGTCAAGCGCCGGCAGCGCGCTGAGTACAAAGCCATGAAGCTTCCGGTCCTGGTGCTTTTCCCGCTGCTGCTGTTCATCTTCCCGGTGATCTTCATCGTCATCCTGGGTCCTGCGGTCATCAACATCATCGAAGCGTTCAGCTGAGCCTTCACCATCCATAGACCGGACCCCCTCGGAACCCAGAACCGAGGGGGTCCTTTATGGAGTTTGCCTGCCGGTGGTGAAGAACTACTCCCGCCGTGCCCGCGTCAGTTCCGCCCGCGCCAGCAGCTCAGGGCCTGACGGATAGGCGACTTCGGCGAGGACCAGGGGGTGTGGTGCGGCCAGCACCGACTTGGCGTCCCGCTTCCGCTCCATCAGCCGCTCGTAAAGCCATCCCGGCTGGTGTTGGCCCTCCCCCACATAGAGTGCTGAGCCAATCAGGGCCCGCACCATGTTGTGGCAAAACGCGTCCGCCTGGACTGTTGCAACCAGGACCCCGTCCCCGCCCCGGGAAAATTCAAACCGTTGCAGCTCGCGGATGGTCGTGGCGCCTTCCCGCGGCTTGCAGTAGGACCGGAAATCCTGCAGCCCCAGGAGCCGGGATGCTCCCTGGTTCAGCGCCGAAACATCCAGCGGGTTCCGGTGCCAGAGAGTGTAGGACCGGCCCAGCGGATCCCAGAGTGCCTGCCCGTCCGCGATCCGGTAGGTGTAGCGGCGCCAGAGCGCCGAGAACCGGGCGTCGAACCCGGGCAGCGCCAGATCCACCGAATGCACTTCGACGGCGCCGGACAAGTCACCCAGGATCCGGCTCAGCGCACCGCGGATTCTGCGAAGGAGCGCGACAGCGGGATCAAGTTCGTGCCCGCGCGGCAGTCCGCGCCACTCCTCTTCGCGAAGGTCGAGGTGGACCACCTGCCCGCGGGCGTGCACGCCGGCATCCGTGCGGCCCGCCACCGTGACCCGGACCGGGCGCCGGAGCAACAGCGCGAGCGACTCTTCCAGGACCCCCTGGACGGTCCGCCGTCCCGGCTGGAGGGCCCACCCGCTGAAGGAGCCGCCGTCGTACGAAAGATCAAGCCGGATACGCAAAAACCCGCCGCCCCCCAAAACGGGGGCCGCGGGTTTTTGGTCGTTCATAGACTCAAGTCTATGCGAAGGAAGTCAGCGAATTACTTCGCGTCCTTCTCCTCGGCGGCCGGAGCCTCGGCGTCGGCGGCCGGAGCCTCGTCAGCAGCAGCTTCGTCAGCGGCGGGAGCTTCGGTGGCCGAAGCCTCTTCTGCAACGGGAGCCTCTTCGGCGGGTGCTTCCTCAGCAACCGGGGCGGCATTGGCGGCAGCCTGGGTGGCTTCGGCGACAACAGCCTGCTTGGCGGAAACCGGCTCGAGAACCAGTTCGATGACAGCCATGGGAGCGTTGTCGCCCTTGCGGTTGCCGATCTTGGTGATGCGGGTGTAGCCGCCGTCGCGGTTCTCCACTGCCTGGGCGATGTCGGTGAACAGCTCGTGGACAATGCCCTTGTTGCTGATCAGGCCGAGTACGCGGCGGCGTGAAGCCAGGTCGCCACGCTTGGCGAAGGTCACCAGACGCTCTGCGTAGGGCTTCAGGCGCTTGGCCTTGGTCACCGTGGTGGTGATCCGCTTGTGCTCGAACAGTGCGGCGGACAGGTTCGCGAGCATAAGACGCTCGTGAGCCGCTCCGCCTCCGAGGCGCGGACCCTTAGCGGGGGTAGGCATAATAGTTTCTCCTCATATGGAAGCCAGTGGGCTGCGCACACCGTGGTGCATCCAGCCAGCCGGCCAAGATCTGTTTGTTAGAGTTCGTCGTCGCCGAAAGCGGCGTCGTCCTCTTCAATTGCTGCGGCGCGTGCTGCGAGGTCAAAACCGGGAGGCGAGTCCTTGAGGGACAGGCCCAGTTCAACCAGCTTTGCCTTGACCTCGTCAATGGACTTCGCACCAAAGTTGCGGATGTCCATCAGGTCGGCCTCGGAGCGTGCAACGAGTTCACCCACGCTGTGGATGCCCTCACGCTTGAGGCAGTTGTAGGAACGGACGGTGAGGTCCAGATCCTCGATCGGCAGTGCCATGTCAGCTGCAAGTGCAGCGTCTGTGGGCGACGGGCCAATCTCGATACCTTCAGCTGCGGTGTTCAGCTCGCGGGCCAGACCGAACAGTTCCACCAGGGTGGTGCCTGCGGAAGCAACCGCATCGCGCGGGGCGATGGCCTGCTTGGTCTCGACGTCGACAATGAGCTTGTCGAAGTCGGTGCGCTGCTCAACACGGGTTGCTTCCACGCGGAAGGTGACCTTCAGGACCGGCGAGTAGATGGAGTCGACCGGGATACGGCCGATCTCTGCATCGCCGGACTTGTTCTGAGCTGCCGAAACGTAGCCGCGGCCGCGCTCGATGGTCAGTTCGAGTTCGAACTTGCCCTTCGAGTTCAGCGTGGCAATGTGCAGATCCGGGTTGTGGAATTCGACGCCGGCCGGCGGAGCAATGTCCGCGGCGGTGACGACTCCGGGGCCCTGCTTGCGCAGGTAGGCAACAACCGGCTCATCGTGCTCGGAGGAAACCGAGAGGCTCTTGATGTTCAGGATGATCTCGGTGACATCTTCCTTGACACCCGGAACCGTGGTGAACTCGTGCAGCACGCCATCGATCCGGATGCTGGTGACAGCAGCGCCGGGGATGGAGGAAAGCAGGGTACGGCGGAGGGAGTTTCCGAGGGTGTAGCCGAAGCCCGGTTCCAGCGGTTCAATGATGAAACGCGAACGGTTTTCGGAGACTACCTCTTCGGAGAGGGTGGGGCGCTGTGCAATGAGCACTTAGGTTTCCTTTCGGCGAGCATCCGCTATATGACGCAACACAGGTGGTGGAAATGCGGTCTGAAGACTTAACGCGCTGGGCCTGCCCGGACCATCAGTGGTCCGGGCAAGCTTATGCAACGTCGAAAGGCTTAGACGCGGCGGCGCTTCGGCGGGCGGCAACCGTTGTGCGCTGCGGGGGTGACGTCCTGGATGGAGCCAACCTCCAGGCCAGCGGCCTGCAGCGAGCGGATTGCGGTTTCGCGGCCGGAGCCCGGGCCCTTGACGAAAACGTCGACCTTGCGCATGCCGTGCTCCTGCGCACGCTTTGCAGCGGCTTCGGCAGCCATCTGGGCAGCGAACGGGGTGGACTTACGCGAACCCTTGAAGCCAACCTCACCTGAGGAAGCCCAGGAGATGACAGCACCGTTCGGATCCGTGATGGAAACGATGGTGTTGTTAAACGTGCTCTTGATGTGCGCCTGGCCAAGCGCGATATTCTTCTTGTCCTTCTTACGCGGCTTGCGAACCGCGCCACGAGTCTTCGGGGGCATTTTTTCTCCTACAGAAAGTTTATTGGGGGAAAGCTGGCGCTTGGACCCACACTTGCCGGGTTCCCGGGCTCACCGAAGTGGCCTCAGGAGGCAGGTGCGGTTTAGCGAGCCTTCTTCTTGCCGGCGACGGTACGCTTCGGGCCCTTGCGGGTACGTGCGTTGGTCTTCGTACGCTGTCCGCGTACGGGCAGGCCCTTGCGGTGGCGCAGGCCTTCGTAGCTGCCGATTTCAACCTTGCGGCGGATATCTGCTGCTACTTCGCGGCGAAGGTCACCCTCAACCTTGTAGTTGCCTTCAATGTAGTCACGCAGCTCAACCAGCTGGGCATCCGTGAGGTCCTTAACGCGGACGTCAGAGCTGATGCCAGTGGCAGCCAGGGTTTCGTGTGCACGGGTCTTGCCCACGCCGTAGATGTAAGTAAGCGCAATTTCCAGCCGCTTTTCGCGGGGAATGTCTACGCCAGCGAGACGAGCCATAGTGGCAGTACTCCTTGATAAACCGGAGGTCCTAGGCAGTACACCCGCACGTTCCGTGCGGCCCCAGCCTCCGACCGGGGGTTAGCTGTCCGGGCTCAGTACGTCCCAGTTCAGCTTGTGCTGCCTTTTATTTACTTGCGTGGGTTAGCAACCCAGGGTTTCCTTCAGGGAAGGAAATTAGCCCTGGCGCTGCTTGTGGCGCGGGTTCTCGCAGATCACCATGACCCGGCCATTACGGCGGATCACTTTGCACTTTTCGCAGATCTGCTTGACGCTCGGCTTGACCTTCATGGCGTTCCTTTGCGTGTAACAGTTGGTCAACTGGAGCAGCGGCAGCGGATGCCGCAACTGCCCAGCAATTTACTTGTAGCGGTAGACGATACGACCACGGGTGAGGTCGTACGGGCTCAGCTCCACCACTACGCGGTCCTCGGGGAGGATCCGGATGTAGTGCTGGCGCATCTTTCCAGAGATGTGTGCCAGAACGATGTGCTTGTTGGTGAGCTCAACGCGAAACATCGCGTTAGGCAGCGCCTCGGTCACAACGCCTTCGATCTCAATGACCCCGTCCTTCTTGGCCATACCCTCCGCTAACTGTTGTTGCCGCAGCCCTGCCGGATTGCACCGGGAAAGACCACGAACGTTTTTGTTGGATCGATCATCTTCTCCTGAGCCCAAAAGGGCGCGGCAGTCCAGACAACCAACAAGCAACACTACCCTGTTCGCCGGTAAAAGTTAAATCGGCCATACTAACCTACGTGGTGCCGAATGCACCATAATCCCCGGCGGGCGTGCGCACCGGTTCGGCGCAGGCGATGCCGTCCAGGATGGCGGCACGCACGACGTCGGCTGCCGCGCTTTGCAGCGTCACCAGGCTGATCTGCCGGGCCGTTCCGGTGCTCCGGTCCAGGGCCACGGCGCCGGTGGCCAGGCAGAAGACCGCGTCCCCGTCCGCCAGCGTGTGGGACGGGTTCAAGGCCCGCGCCAGCCCGGCATGGGCGGCCGCTGCCGTCCGTTTGCACTCCGCAGGGTCAAGGACAGCGTTGGTGGCTACTATCACCAGCGTGGTGTTAAGCGGTGGGCCGTCTGCCGGCGCCGCCGCTTGCCGGGCAGGTTCAAACGGCAGGCCCAGGGCGTTGACCACAGCGAGCGCGCCCACCACCACACCGCCGGGAAGGGTGGCAGAGGCGGTGCCGACACCGCCCTTGTAGGTCCTGCCAATCACGGCCCCGGTACCTGCCCCCACGTTCCCGCGGCCGACGTCGTGCCCTTCAACCTGGCGCCCGGCTGCGGCAGCTGCAGCGTATCCCATGTCCGGGGTGGGCCGGGCGGAAAAGTCGCCGCCCCGGCCCAGGTCGAAGATGGCCGCGGCCGGCACGATGGGGACCACGCCGCCCGGAACGGCGAACCCGCGGCCGTTCTCCTCACACCAGCGCTGCGCCCCTGCCGCCGAGGCAAGTCCGTACGCGCTGCCGCCGGTCAGGACCACGGCGTCCACGGTGGAAACGAGGGTGGTGGGATCCAGGGCTTCCGTTTCATGGGTGGCCGGGCCGCCGCCCTGGACGTCCACGGAGCCCACAGTGCCCGGCGGGGGCAGGACCACTGTCACCCCGGACAGCCAGCCGCCGCCGACTTGCTGGACCTGCCCCACCCGGATACCGGGCACATCAGTGATCGCTCCCATCCCACCATTCTCCTCCCCCTCCCCCAACTAGGTCGCAGTTGTTGTCGTTTTGGGGCCCCAAAACGACAACAACTGCGAGTCAGTTGGGTCCCAAAGGCGGGGAAAGGTGACCACCCCCGGCGGCGGAAACGAACTTTGCGCCACCCGGACTTCAACGGTCCGTAAACAGCCAGGAAAGGGTTGGCCAACAATTCCCGGGAAGCCGGAAACCGTCGCTTTAGCCACTGACCGGTGTGGTGGAGTGAGAGTCAGCTCCCCCCTCCGCAGCGCCCTGACCAGGGCCTTCTTCGTAAGAGACCCATGACCACTTCCCTTTCCGGGGCCAGGCCTGCCATGCAACCGGCACCGCCGCCCGCCCCGACCCCACCTGCGGCCCGGCCGCGCTGGTCCGCCAGGTCCCGCCGGGACTTCATTGTCTTCCTGGCCCTCGCCCTGCCCAACCTGGTGCTGATCGGGACGTTCACCTACCTCCCGCTGCTGAACAACATCTACTACTCCACGCTGAACTGGACGCTGGGCTCCGCCTCGGCCACCGTCGTCGGACTCGAAAACTACGTCAGGTTCTTCACCAGCGCGGACGCCCCCAAGGTCCTGGGCACCACCGCCATCTTCACCGTGACCACCGTGGGCGGCTCCATGGTCCTTGGGCTGCTGGTGGCTGTGGCCCTGAACAGCAGGGTCCGCGGCACCACGTTCGCCCGCGCCGCCGTGTTCGCCCCCTACGTACTTTCCGGCGTTGGCGTAGGACTCGTGTGGCTGTTCATCTTCGACCCCGGGTACGGCGTACTGTCCTGGCTCCTCCGCGGACTGGGCCAGCAGAGCCCGCAGTGGATCAACAATCCGGAACTGTCGCTGGTCATGGTGATCATCGTGTACGTCTGGAAGAACCTGGGCTACTGCGCCGTGGTGTTCCTGGCCGGACTGCAGTCGCTGCCTAAAGATGTAATGGAGGCAGCTGCCCTGGACGGGGCGGGAAGTTTCCGCCGTTTCCGCAGCATCTCCGTGCCGCTGCTCTCCCCCACTACGTTCTTCCTGCTGATCACCACCATGCTCAGCTCGCTGCAGGCCTTTGACCTGATCCGGATCATGACCCCGCTGGGTTCCGGCACCAGCACCCTGATCTACGAGGCCTACCTGCAGGCCTTCGGCGCCTACAACCGCGCGGGCTACTCCGCCGCCATCTCCGTGGTGCTCTTTGCCATCCTTTTGGTCATCACGGTGCTGCAGCTGCGGTTCGTCGAGCGGAAAGTCCACTACTCATGAGCGCGCCCACCGCCCCCGCAGTCCCCCGCGCCGACAGCCTTGACGACGACGGCCCCGCACCGCGGGTGCGCCCCTTCAGCCGGACCAATCTGGTCCAGACCCTCCTGGCCGGCTACGTTCCGCTGGTGGTGGCCGTACTGGTGGTGTTCCTGCCGCTGCTCTGGATGGTGTTGAGCTCGTTCAAGCAGCCGGGCGAGATCGTCACCCTTGACCTCCAGGTGCTGCCGAAAAGCCTGGACCCGGAAAACTACCGGATCGCCACCACCACCGTGCCGTTCGGCCAGTTTTTCCTCAACAGCACCGTGGTGACGGTGGTGGGCTCCGGCATCAAGGTGCTCCTGGCCATCCTCACCGCCTACGCGTTGGTCTTTGTCCGCTTCCCGGGCAAGAAGCTGATCTTTGTGCTCATCCTGGTGGCGCTGATGGTCCCGGCACAGGTGTCCATCCTGCCCAACTACATCCTGATCGCCGGGATGGGCGGCAAAAACACCCTGTGGGGCATCATCCTCCCCGGCCTGGGAACAGCGTTCGGCACGTTCCTGCTGCGCCAGCACTTCCTCACCCTGCCGGCTTCCATCATGGAGGCCGCGGAGATTGACGGCGCCGGGCACTGGCGCCGGCTCTGGCAGGTGGCGGCCCCGGTATCCCTGCCCTCCATCGCCACCGTGGCCCTGGTGACCGTGGTCAGCGAGTGGAACGAATACATCTGGCCGCTGATCATCACCGACAAGCCCGAAAGCATGACGCTGCCCGTAGGCCTGACCCTGCTCCAGAACTCCGAAGGCAACGGCGCCGGCTGGGGCATCATGATGGCCGGTGCCGTCCTGGTGATCCTGCCCATCCTGGTGGTTTTCGCCATGCTGCAGCGCTACATCGTGGCCGGCCTGACCCAGGGCAGCGTCACGGGCTGATCCCCCGGCCACCCGCCGTCGGCCGTTCCTTCAACCAAAAGCTCTCCTCCCACCGCATCCAGCCGGACCGCCGGGCTGCGCCGCAGCCTGCCCCGGCACAAACGAAAGGCACCACCCATGGCACCGAAACCACTGAAGCTGGCACTGGACCGCAGGCTCTTCCTTTCCCTGGCCGGAATGGGGGCCGGCGCCGCCGCGCTCAGCGCCTGCGGTGGCCCCTCCACCGCTGCCGGCACGGGTCCCAGCGAGACGGCCCTGAATTTTGACGGCGTCACCCCCGCCGCGTCCATCGATTTCTGGTCCAACCACCCGGGCAAGTCCCAGGACGTGGAAAAGGACATGATCGCGCGCTTCGAGGCCAAAAATCCCGGGATCAAAGTCAACCTGGTCACAGCCGGCGCCAACTATGAGGAAATCGCCCAGAAGTTCCAGACGGCGCAGGCCGCGAAGTCCGGTTTGCCCGCGCTGGTGGTGTTGTCTGACGTCTGGTGGTTCCGCTACTACCTCAACGGGAACATCATCCCGTTGGACTCCCTCATCAGCCAGCTGGACGTCAAGCTGGACGACTTCCGCACCTCCCTGGTGGACGACTACAAGTACGACGGCCAGCAGTGGGCCTTGCCCTACGGCCGTTCCACTCCGCTGTTCTACTACAACAAGGACCACTTCGCTGCTGCCGGGCTGCCGGACCGGGCGCCCGCCACCTGGCAGGAATTCGCCGAATGGGCACCGAAGCTGAAGGCAACCACCGGGGCCCAGTACGCGTTTATGCACCCGGCCCTGGCCGGCTACGCGGGCTGGACCCTGCAGAACAACCTCTGGGGCGAAGGTGGCTCATGGTCCAGGGACTGGGAGGTCACCTGCGATTCGGCCGAGTCGGTGGCGGCACTCCAGGCAGCCCAGGACTCTGTGTACAAGGACGCCTGGGCCGGGGTGTCTTCGAAGGAATCGGCTGATGACTTCGCTGCCGGACTGGCCTCGGCTACGGTGTCCTCCACGGGCTCGCTGATCGGCATCCTCAAGTCCGCCACCTTCAACGTGGGCGTTGGTTTCCTTCCCGGCGGTTCCAAGGCCAAGACCGAGGTGTGCCCCACCGGCGGCGCGGGCCTGGGCATCCCCAGCGGAGTCACCCCTGAGGAGCAGCTGGCCGCAGCCATGTTCCTGCAGTTCGTCACCGAGCCGGAAAACACCGCGGCGTTCTCGGCCGCCACGGGCTACATGCCCACCAGGAAGTCGGCCGACATGACCGCCGTGCTGGCCAAGACCCCGCAGATCAAGACCGCAATGGACCAGCTGGCCGTGACCCGCGTCCAGGACAACGCCCGGGCGTTCCTGCCCGGCGCGGACCAGGAGATGGCCAAGGCGGCGGCGAAGATCCTCACCCAGGAAGCGGACGTCAAGACCACCATGACCGAGCTGAAGGCTACCCTTGAGGGCCTGTACAACACCGATGTGAAGCCCAAGCTGAAGGCATAACCTTCCGCTGAAGGCCAGGTGCGGCTGCCAAAGCTGCACCTGGCCTTTTGTGCTGTGGACAGCTTGTTCAATCTATTGATTAACGATAGATTGCCATTGTTGTTCGATACTAGGAGCTGTCCGTGGGAAAACTGTCCGTCTTCGCCCTCCGCATTGTGCTGGCTCTGGTCCTCGCAGGCTCGCTGTTTGTCCAGGTGCGCATGGTGCCGCTGCTGGCCGTGGACCTGGAAGAGGCGGGCGCACCAGAAGGGCCCCGGGTCGCGGCGCTGGTTATCGTGGTGCTGGGAATCCTGTGCGTCGAAATCACTGCGGTCTGCGTCTGGCGGCTGCTGACCATGGTCCGGCGCGGCACCGTCTTCTCGCTGGCGGCTTTCCGCTACGTGGACATCATCTTCGGCGCCATGACCGCGGCATCCCTGCTGGTGTTTGGCGTGGCTGTCCTGCTGGCACCCGGCGACATCGCCCCCGGTGTGGTCCTGCTGGTGTGCGGCGCCGCGTTGCTGGTGGCCGGCGTGGCATTAATTGTCCTGGTCCTGCGCACGCTCCTGGCCCAGGCCGTGGCCCGGGACGCGGAAGCCACCACCCTGCGTTCGGAACTGGACGAGGTCATCTGATGCCCATCATCGTGGACATCGACGTAATGCTGGCCAAGCGGAAGATGCCGGTGGGGCTGCTGGCCGAAAAGATCGGGATCACCCCGGCCAACCTGGCCGTGTTGAAGAACGGCCGGGCCAAGGCTGTCCGGTTCACCACCCTAGAAGCCCTGTGCGGGGTGCTGGACTGCCAGCCGGGCGACCTCCTGCGCTGGGAGCCGGACCCAACTGACTCGCAGTAGTTGTCGTTTTCAGCGCTCAAAACGACAACAAGTGCGAGTCAGTTGGGAGGGGGCGCTACGGGATCGGTACGGGCGTGACGCCGAGGGGCACCAGGTGCTCCGCGCCGCCGTCGGGCGCTGAGAGCACCCAGATGCCTTTTTCGTGAACTGCCACAGAGTGTTCCCACTGGCAGGAGCGCTTGCCGTCAGTGGTCACCACTGTCCAGTCGTCCGCCAGCACGGCCGTGTCGATGCTGCCGCGGACCAACATGGGCTCGATGGCCAGGCAGAGGCCCGCGCGGATCTTGGGTCCGCGGTGGCTGGTGCGGTAGTTGAGCACGTCCGGGGCCATATGCATCTCGGAGCCGATGCCGTGGCCCACGTAGTCCTCGAGGATGCCGAGCGGCTTACCGCTGACACCGGAAACGTAGTCGTCGATCGCCGCGCCGATATCACCCACGTGGGTGCCTGAGGCAAGGGCCGCGATCCCCCGCCACATGGCGGCCTGGGTCACGTCGGAGAGCCGCTGGTCCTCGGGATCCGCGTCACCCACAATAGCGGTCCGGGCCGAGTCGGAGTGCCAGCCGTTGACGATTGCCCCGCCGTCGATCGAGATGATGTCGCCGTTGGCCAGGACGCGGCTGCCGGGAATGCCGTGGACCACTTCCTCATTCACGGAGGTGCAGATGGTGGCCGGGAAGCCGTGATAGCCGAGGAAGTTGGACTTGGCGCCCGCCTCGTTGAGGACGGCCGCGAACACGTCGTCCAGGTGCTTGGTGGTGACTCCCGGCACCGCGGCGGCCACTGCGGCGTCAAGCGCGCGGCTGAGGACCAGTCCGGCCTCATGCATGGTGCGCATCTGGGCGTTGTTTTTGTATTCAATGCGGGGCTGGCCGAAGGCCATGGTGTGTCCTTTCAAATGGCGAAGGCTCCTCCCTGGACCGGGAGGAGCCTCGCAAAACGTTCGCCTGAATCAGGCTGCCTGTGCCGCCTTGATAGCCTGCATCACGCGATCGGTGACTTCATCGATCGCGCCGATGCCGTCCACCTGGGTGAGGATGCCGCGCTCGGCATACTTGGCCACCACAGCTTCGGTCTGCTCGTGGTAGAGGTCCAGGCGGTGCCGGATGACGGCTTCGTTGTCATCGCTCCGGCCCGTTTCCTTGGCCCGGCCCAAAAGCCGGTGGACCAGTTCCTCGTCGTCGGCGGTCAGCTGGAGAACAACGTCAAGCTTCTCATCGCCGGTGGCGAGGATTTCGTCGAGGTAGTCAACCTGGGCCGTCGTGCGGGGGTAGCCGTCCAGGAGGAAGCCGTTGACGACGTCGGACTCGCTGAGCCGGTCGCGGACCATCTTGTTGGTGACGCTGTCCGGGACAAAGTCACCGTTGTCCATGTACTGCTTGGCTTCGAGGCCCAGCGGCGTTTCGCCCTTGACGTTGGCACGGAAGATGTCGCCGGTGGAGATTGCAACAACGCCGAGGCGTTCCGAAATCCGCTCTGCCTGCGTTCCCTTGCCGGACCCGGGAGGTCCAATAATCAGCATTCTCGTCATCGCAAAAGCCCTTCGTAGTGACGTTGTTGTAGCTGCGCATCAATCTGCTTGACGGTCTCCAGGCCAACACCCACCATGATCAGGATCGAGGTGCCACCGAACGGGAAGTTCTGGTTCGCGTTGATCAGCACCAGGGCAACCAACGGGATCAGCGCAACGAAGCCGAGGTACATGGCACCGGGGAGCGTGATCCGGGAGAGGACGTACTGCAGGTAATCAGCGGTAGGTTTGCCGGCACGGATGCCGGGGATAAAGCCGCCGTACTTCTTCATGTTGTCCGAGACCTCTTCAGGGTTGAAGGTGATCGCGACGTAGAAGTAGGTGAAGAACACAATCATGGCGAAGTACAGCACCATGTAGATCGGGTGGTCGCCTCGGGTGAGGTTGTTGTTGATCCACTCAACCCACGGCTGGATCGGCTCGCCGGCCTTGGGCTGGTTGAACTGGGAGATCAGGCCGGGCAGGTAAAGCATCGAGGAGGCAAAGATGACCGGGATAACTCCGGCCATGTTGACCTTGATGGGGATGTACGTGCTGGTGCCGCCGACGGTGCGGCGGCCGATCATCCGCTTGGCGTACTGCACGGGGACGCGGCGCTGGGACTGTTCAACGAACACCACCAGGGCCACGGTGAGCAGGCCCACGGCCAGGACGATAAAGAACGTTCCGGGGCCCTGCGAGGTCCAGATGGCGCCGAGCGAGGACGGGAAGGTCGCCGCAATGGACGTGAAGATGAGCAGCGACATGCCGTTGCCCACGCCCTTCTCGGTGACCAGTTCGCCCATCCACATGATCAGGCCGGTGCCGGCCGTCAGGGTGATGATCAGCAGGATCGTGGTGATGATGCTGTCGTCGGGGATGATCGGGAGGTTACAGCCGGGAAGCAGCTGGCCGGAACGCGCCAGCGAAATCAGCGTGGTGGCGTTCAGCAAACCGAGGGCGATGGTGAGGTAACGCGTGTACTGGGTCAGTTTGGACTGGCCCGACGCGCCCTCCTCGTACAGCTGCTGGAACCGGGGAATAACCACCCGGAGCAGCTGGACGATGATGCTGGCCGTGATGTACGGCATGATGCCCAGGGCGAAGATGGACACCTGGAGCAACGCACCGCCGCTGAACAGGTTGACGAGCTGGTAGAGCCCGCCTGCGGTCTGACCGTTCTGCAAGCATTGCTGGACATTCTGGTAGCTCACACCGGGCGAGGGAATGTACGCACCCAAGCGGAAGATGGTGATGATTCCCAGCGTGAACAACAACTTGCGTCGCAGATCAGGCGTGCGAAAGGCCCGGCCAAATGCGCTAAGCAAGCGTCCTCCTGTGGTGTCAAAGAGAGTGGTGTGATGGGGATCTATAAATCCCAACAACCGAGTCTAACGGTTGATTGCGCGATGCGAACAATCCGGGCGGGCCCGGCTGCGCCCGGCGGTGGCGGAATATCGCCCGGTGCATGTGAAAAACTCCCGGTAGCCAGGGCCTGGGGCCCCGGATACCGGGAGTTCAACAGAAGGCTTCCGCCCGCCGCGCCTTAGAGGGCGGTGGTGGATCCGCCTGCTGCAGCGATCTTTTCAGCAGCGCTGGCCGAGAATGCGTGGACGGTGACGTCAACCTTGACGGTGATGTCGCCGGTGCCCAGCACCTTGACGGGCTGGTTCTTGCGAACGGCGCCCTTTTCAACCAGGTTCTCCACGGTGACAGTGCCACCTTCGGGGAACAGTTCGTTGAGCTTGTCCAAGTTTACAACCTGGAACTCAACGCGGAACGGGTTCTTGAAACCGCGCAGCTTCGGCAGGCGCATGTGCAGCGGCAGCTGGCCGCCGGCAAAGCCAGCCTTGATCTGGTAGCGGGCCTTTGTACCCTTGGTACCGCGACCAGCGGTCTTACCCTTGGAGCCTTCACCACGACCAACACGGGTCTTGGCGGTCTTGGCACCCGGGGCGGGACGCAGGTGGTGAACCTTCAGGGCGTTCTGCTTCTCAGCGGTGCCCTGTGCCTTTTCAGCAGTCTTGTCTGCCATTTACTTCGCCTCCTCTACCTTTACCAGGTGCGGAACCGTGTTCAGCATTCCGACGGTGACGGCATCGGCGGTGCGGACAACAGTCTGTCCGATCCGCTTCAGGCCGAGTGACCGCAGGGTGTCGCGCTGGTTCTGCTTGCCGCCAATGGCGGACTTGATCTGAGTGATCTCCAACTTGGAGTCGGAGGGGACCAGGTTCTTAGCCATAACTTAGACACCAGCCTTTGAGTTCAGGAGGGCCTTCACCAGCGCAGCCGGAGCAACCTCGTCCAGCGGCAGGCCGCGGCGTGCTGCCACTGCTGCCGGCTCTTCGAGGCGCTTCAGGGCATCAACGGTCGCGTGAACGATGTTGATGGCGTTTGAGGAACCGAGCGACTTGGAGAGGATGTCGTGGATGCCCACGCACTCCAGTACTGCACGGACCGGACCACCGGCGATAACACCGGTACCGGCGGAAGCCGGACGCAGCATTACGACGCCGGCAGCGGCTTCACCCTGAACGCGGTGCGGGATGGTGTTGCCAACGCGGGGAACGCGGAAGAAGGACTTCTTGGCCTCTTCGACGCCCTTTGCGATAGCGGCAGGAACTTCTTTAGCCTTGCCGTAGCCAACGCCGACCATGCCGTTACCGTCACCAACGACGACCAGTGCGGTGAAGCTGAAGCGACGACCACCCTTGACCACCTTGGAAACGCGGTTGATGGTAACAACGCGCTCTACGAACTGGCTCTTCTCAGCTTCGCGGCCGCCGTCGCGGCCACCACGGCCACCACGGTCGCCACGGCCCTGGCCGCGGTCGCCACGCTCGCCGCGACGGGCGCCACCACGGCGGTCGTCGGCAGCTGCGGGAGCGGTCGCGTCAGTGGCCGGAGCAGCTACGGCAGCAGTTGCCTTCTGATCTGCAGACACAGTGTCCTTTTCCTTGTTTGCTTCCGTCACAGTGACAGCCCACCTTCACGTGCGCCGTCAGCGACAGCGGCGATCCGGCCGTGGTACTTGTTACCACCGCGGTCGAAGACAACAGCTTCGATACCGGCAGCCTTCGCACGCTCGGCAACGAGCTCGCCAACGCGCTTGGCCTTGGCAGTCTTGTCACCGTCGAATGCACGGAGGTCGGCTTCCAGAGTGGAGGCGCTCGCTACGGTCAGGCCCTTGGTGTCATCGACAACCTGGACGAATACGTGGCGTGCGGAACGGTTGACGACCAGACGAGGACGTACAGCCGTACCGGAGATGCGCTTACGGATACGAAGCTGGCGGCGGCTGCGCGAAGCAGACTTGCTCTTGTTCGTACGCTTCTTGTTAATTGCGATGGCCATGGTTACTTACCAGCCTTTCCGACCTTGCGGCGGATGACTTCGCCGGCGTAACGGATGCCCTTGCCCTTATAGGGGTCCGGCTTCCGCAGCTTGCGAATATTGGCAGCAACCTCGCCGACCTGCTGCTTGTTGATACCTGAAACAGAGAGCTTGGTCGGGGTCTCTACTGCAAAGGTGATGCCGGCCGGGGCAGCAACGCTGACCGGGTGGCTGTAACCAAGAGCGAACTCAAGGTCGGATCCCTTGGCCTGAACGCGGTAACCGGTACCGACGATTTCAAGCTTCTTCTCGTAGCCCTTCGTAACGCCCTCGATCATGTTGGAGATCAGGGTGCGTGTGAGGCCGTGGAGTGAACGGGAGGCGCGCTCGTCGTTCGGGCGGGCGACGGTCAGGGTGTCTGCATCCAGGGTGACCTCGATCGGGCTGGCCACAGTGTGGTTCAGCTCGCCTTTGGTGCCCTTGACGCTGACGACAGAGCCGTCAACCTTGACCTCAACGCCGGCAGGAACGGTGATGGGGAGACGTCCAATACGTGACATTATTCTCTTCCTTTCCCGTTACCAGACGTACGCGAGGACTTCGCCGCCCACGCCCTTCTTGCCGGCCTGCTTGTCAGTCAGGAGGCCGGAAGAGGTGGACAGGATTGCGACACCCAGGCCACCCAGCACGTGCGGCAGGTTGGTGGACTTTGCGTAAACACGCAGGCCCGGCTTGGAAATACGGCGGACGCCAGCGATTGAACGCTCGCGGTTCGGACCGAATTTCAGATCGATGGTCAGCTTTTTGCCGACCTCAGCTTCCTCTTCCTTCCAGCCGGCGATGAAGCCTTCTGCCTTCAGGATGTCGGCAACGCGTGCCTTGAGCTTGCTGTACGGCATGGTCACGGAATCGTGGTATGCCGAGTTTGCGTTGCGCAGACGCGTGAGCATGTCTGCGACAGGATCTGTCATTGTCATGGTGGGCTCGTGCCCTTCCTCATAACGGTTTCCGCGGCGCTGCCCTGAACGGATTCAGGGGCCGTGCCGCCGGACCTTTTACGTAGTTAGATTAGTCTTCGGCCTTGAACGGGAAACCAAGCGCCTTAAGCAGCGCGCGGCCTTCGTCATCGGTCTTGGCAGTGGTAACAACCGTGATGTCCATACCGCGGACGCGGTCGATGGAGTCCTGGTCGATTTCGTGGAACATAACCTGTTCGGTCAGACCGAAGGTGTAGTTACCGTTTCCGTCGAACTGCTTGCCGCTCAGGCCGCGGAAGTCGCGGATACGGGGCAGTGCGAGGGTGACCAGGCGGTCCAGGAATTCCCACATGCGGTCGCCACGCAGGGTAGCGTGTGCACCGATGGGCATGCCTTCGCGCAGCTTGAACTGTGCGATCGACTTGCGGGCCTTGGTTACCTGCGGCTTCTGGCCGGTGATCAGGGTCAGATCGCGGACAGCGCCGTCGATCAGCTTGGAGTCCTTGGCGGCATCTCCAACACCCATGTTCACAACGACCTTCACCAGGCGGGGAACCTGGTTGACGTTTTCGTACTTGAATTCCTCAACGAGCGTGCTCTTGATGGAATCGGCGTACTTGGTCTTCAGACGAGGAACGATCTTCGTTGCCGGAGTCTCGAGAGTCTCAGTCATTAGATGTCCTTCCCTGAGCTCTTGGCCACGCGGATGCGTACTTCGCGCTGCTTGCCGTCACGTTCAACGGTGTCGATGCGGAAGCCGACGCGGGTGGGCTTCTTGGTGGACGGGTCAACCAGAGCCACGTTGGAGATGTGGATCGGGGCTTCAACAACCTCGATGCCACCGGTCTTGGTGCCGCGCTGCGACTGACCGACCTTGGTGTGCTTGGTTACGCGGTTGACGCCTTCAACCAGCACGCGGTTGGTGTCGGTGAACACGCGCAGGACTTTGCCCTGCTTGCCGCGGTCGCCGCCACGCTCTGCCTTGGCGCCAGTGATGACCTGAACCAGGTCACCCTTCTTGATCTTTGCAGCCATGGACTAGAGCACCTCCGGAGCCAGAGAAACGATCTTCATGAACTTCTTGTCGCGAAGTTCACGACCAACCGGTCCGAAGATACGGGTACCGCGGGGGTCACCGTCAGCCTTCAGGATCACAGCTGCGTTCTCGTCAAACTTGATGTAGGAACCATCCGCACGGCGGCGTTCCTTCTTGGTACGGACGATGACTGCCTTGACAACATCGCCCTTCTTTACGTTGCCGCCCGGAATTGCGTCCTTGACGGTAGCGACGATGACGTCGCCAATGCCTGCGTAGCGACGGCCAGATCCACCGAGAACGCGAATGGTAAGGATTTCCTTAGCACCCGTGTTGTCGGCGACCTTGAGTCGCGACTCCTGCTGAATCACTATTTACTCCTTGCGTCGCGCCGGTTCTCAGACCGAAAATCTTCCTACGGAATGAGCCTTGCGGAACGGTTGATCGGGGTGTCTCTTGACCTGCCTGGATTTTGCCAGACCAGGCCTAAACGCCCGTGCCTGAAGCAGTTGCTCCCATCCGTTCCGGACCGGATCCGGGCGTCAGGGGGCACTATGCCGTGGCACGCTTGTTTACGAGGTTTGATGAAGGCGCGAGAAAGCGCCATACAAACTCAAAATCTTAGCACGTTTCGTTCAGATCCCCATATCACCTGCCGCGCTGCCCCGGCAACACGGATGGACGACGGCGGCAGCCGGCCAGGCCGCCCCGTGCGGCCGGGTGCGTGGCCGCCAGGGCGTACGGCGGGCTAACGGGAAAGCCCCCGCACCCAGGAGGGTGCGGGGGCTTCCAGCGAAGCAGCAGAAGCTACTTGGCCTTCTCGAGGATCTCCACGAGCCGCCAGTTCTTCGTGGCGGACAGCGGGCGGGTCTCGGCGATGACTACGAGGTCGCCGATGCCGGCGGTGTTCTCTTCGTCGTGGGCCTTGACCTTCGAGGTACGGCGGATGACCTTGCCGTACAGAGCGTGCTTCACGCGGTCTTCAACCTGAACAACGATGGTCTTTTCCATCTTGTCAGAGACCACGTAGCCGCGACGCGTCTTGCGCTGACCGCGCTGCTCAGCCGTGGCTGCAGTAGCAGTTTCGGTCACGTTCTCGTCCTTTTCACTCACTTGGCATCCTCCTCGGTCTCAACCGTTTCAGCCGGCTCGGCCTTCTTGGTTGCAGCCTTCTTGGACTTCTTCTCTTCCTTGGCTTCCACAACCGGTGCGGCAACCTCGGCACGGATGCCCAGCTCGCGCTCACGGAGAACGGTGTAGATGCGGGCGATGTCCTTCTTTACCGCGCGCAGCCGGCCGTGGCTCTCCAGCTGTCCGGTGGCGGACTGGAAACGCAGGTTGAACAGCTCTTCCTTGGCCTTACGGAGTTCCTCGACGAGACGCTCGTTGTCGAAACCGTCCAGCTGTGCGGGAGCCAGTTCCTTGGATCCTACTGACATTTCTATTCACCACCTTCGCGACGCAGAATGCGTGCCTTCAACGGGAGCTTGTGGATTGCCAGGCGCAGGGCCTCGCGTGCTACCGATTCTTCGACGCCGGAGATCTCAAAGAGAACCCGGCCCGGCTTGACGTTTGCGACCCACCATTCCGGTGAACCCTTACCGGAACCCATGCGGGTTTCGGCGGGCTTCTTGGTGAGGGGACGGTCCGGGTAGATGTTGATCCAGACCTTGCCGCCACGCTTGATGTGGCGGGTCATCGCGATACGTGCAGACTCGATCTGACGGTTGGTGACGTATGCCGGGCTCAGGGCCTGGATGCCGTACTCACCGAAGGAGACCTTGGTGCCGCCCGTAGCAGCGCCGGAACGACCCGGGTGGTGCTGCTTACGGTGCTTGACTCGACGTGGGATAAGCATTTAAGCCTGTCCTCCTTCTACTGCAGCGGGTGCAGCCTCAACTGCCGGTGCCTCTGCAGCAGGAGCTGCGTCGGCGGCCGGACGGTCGTTACGACGGCGGCGGTCACCACGGTCAGCGCCACCGGGACGGCCCGGACGGTCGCCGGAGCGGCCGCGGGACGGTGCGGAAGCGGCCTGCTGGGCCAGTTCCTTGGCAGTGACGTCGCCCTTGTAGATCCAGACCTTCACGCCAATGCGGCCGAAGGTGGTCTTGGCTTCGTAGAAGCCATAGTCGATGTTCGCGCGGAGGGTGTGCAGGGGCACACGGCCTTCGCGGTAGAACTCCGAGCGGGACATTTCAGCGCCACCCAGGCGGCCCGAGCAGGCGATCCGGATGCCCTTGGCACCGGCACGCTGTGCGGACTGCATGGCCTTCTTCATCGCGCGGCGGAAAGCCACACGTGAAGTCAGCTGCTCTGCAACACCCTGGGCAACAAGCTGGGCTTCCATCTCGGGGTTCTTGACCTCGAGGATGTTCAGCTGGACCTGCTTGCCGGTGAGCTTCTCGAGCTCGCCGCGGATGCGGTCTGCTTCGGCTCCACGGCGGCCGATGACGATGCCGGGACGTGCCGTGTGGATATCCACGCGGACACGGTCACGGGTGCGCTCGATCTCAACCTTGGCGATACCGGCGCGCTCCATGCCCGTGGACATCAGCTGGCGGATGCGGATGTCTTCGCGAACGAAGTCCTTGTACCGCTGGCCGGCCTTGGTGCTGTCAGCGAACCAGTGCGATACGTGATCGGTGGTGATGCCGAGTCGGAACCCATGCGGGTTTACTTTCTGTCCCACTTAGCGAGCCTCCTCTTTCTCAGGGGTAGCGACAACCACGGTGATGTGGCTGGTGCGCTTCTTGATCTGAAATGCACGACCCTGGGCACGCGGCTGGAACCGCTTCATGGTCGGGCCTTCATCAACAAACGCCTCGCTGATGATGAGGTCGCCTTCGTCAAACGCAACGCCGTCGCGGTCCGCGAGGACCCGGGCGTTGGAGATTGCCGACTGTACTACCTTGAATACCGGCTCCGAAGCTGCCTGGGGGGCAAACTTCAGAATTGCCAGAGCCTCATTCGCTTGCAAACCACGAACAAGGTTGACGACGCGCCGGGCCTTCATAGGCGTTACGCGGATGTGGCGCGCAATTGCCTTGGCTTCCATTGCTTTCCTTCTCTCGTCTTTGACGTAAGTGCAGGCGCCTAGCGGCGCTTGCCCTTACGGTCGTCCTTGACATGGCCGCGGAATGTCCGCGTGGGAGCGAATTCGCCGAGCTTGTGCCCGACCATCGACTCAGTGACAAACACGGGGATGTGCTTGCGTCCGTCGTGTACGGCGATCGTGTGCCCGAGCATGTCGGGGATGATCATCGAACGGCGGGACCAGGTCTTGATGACGTTCTTGGTGCCCTTTTCGTTTTCCCTGGCTACCTTCACAAAGAGGTGCTGGTCAACGAAAGGACCTTTTTTCAGGCTGCGTGGCATGTGTCCAGGCTCCTATCGCTTGTTCTTGCCAGTACGACGGCGACGAACAATAAGCTTGTCGCTCTCTTTGTTGGGGCGGCGGGTGCGGCCTTCACGCTTACCGTTCGGGTTGACGGGGTTACGTCCACCGGACGTCTTGCCCTCGCCACCACCGTGCGGGTGGTCAACCGGGTTCATGGCGACACCACGGACGGTCGGGCGGACGCCCTTCCAGCGCATGCGGCCGGCCTTGCCCCAGTTGATGTTCGACTGCTCGGCGTTGCCGACCTCGCCGACGGTTGCGCGGCAGCGCACGTCAACGTTGCGGATTTCGCCGGAAGGCAGACGCAGCTGGGCGAAACGGCCTTCCTTTGCAACAAGCTGGATCGATGCGCCGGCGGAGCGGCCCATCTTGGCGCCGCCACCCGGACGCAGTTCAACTGCGTGGATTACGGTACCCACCGGGATGTTGAGGAGGGGCAGGTTGTTACCGGGCTTGATGTCAGCACCGGCACCTGCCTCAACAACGTCACCCTGGGAGAGCTTGTTGGGGGCGATGATGTAACGCTTGGTGCCATCAACGTAGTGCAGGAGGGCGATGCGAGCCGTGCGGTTCGGATCGTACTCGATTTCGGCAACGCGGGCGTTGACGCCGTCCTTGTCGTGGCGACGGAAGTCGATCAGACGGTACTGGCGCTTGTGGCCACCACCCTTGTGACGGGTGGTGATCTTACCGGTGTTGTTACGGCCGCCCTTTTTCGGGAGGGGACGTACCAACGACTTTTCCGGCGTTGACCGCGTGATTTCGGTGAAGTCCGCTACGCTCGAGCCACGACGGCCCGGGGTAGTCGGCTTGTATTTACGGATTCCCATAATTTATTTCCTCGTTAAAGTGGTCTCCGCTACGAAAGCGGACCGCCGAAGATGTCGATAGTGCCTTCTTTGAGGCTCACAATTGCACGCTTGGTGTTCTTGCGGGTACCCCATCCGAATTTGGTGCGCTTGCGCTTACCGGCACGGTTGATGGTGTTGATCGATTCGACCTTGACGGAGAAGATTTTCTCCACGGCCAGCTTGATCTCGGTCTTGTTCGAGCGGGGGTCCACCAGGAAGGTGTACTTTCCCTCATCGATCAGGCCGTAGCTCTTTTCCGACACGACGGGTGCAAGCACTACGTCGCGGGGATCCTTGATGGTGGCTGCACTCACTTGGCATCCTCCTCGTTCTTTGCCACTGCCTTGTCGGCAACGAATGCGTCGTAAGCAGCCTTGGTGAAGACAACGTCATCGGAGACGAGAACGTCGTAGGTGTTCAGCTGGTCTGCGTACAGAACGTGAACACCTTCGAGGTTGCGCACGGAAAGTGCAGCAACGTCGTTGGCGCGCTCGATGACAACCAGCAGGTTTTTGCGCTCGGAAACGCCGCGCAGTGCTGCCAAAGCGGACTTGGCGGAAGGCTTGGTGCCTTCAACCAGTTCAGCGACAACGTGGATACGGCTGTTGCGTGCCCGGTCGGAGAGTGCGCCGCGCAGTGCAGCAGCAATCATCTTCTTGGGGGTGCGCTGGCTGTAGTCACGCGGTGTGGGACCGTGGACAACGCCACCGCCGGTCATGTGCGGAGCACGGATTGAACCCTGACGGGCGCGGCCGGTGCCCTTCTGCTTGAACGGCTTGCGTCCTGCACCGGAAACTTCAGCGCGGGTCTTGGTCTTGTGGGTACCCTGGCGAGCAGCAGCGAGCTGTGCGACGACGACCTGGTGCAGCAGCGGCACGTTGGTCTGTACGTCGAAGATCTCTGCAGGCAGGTCAACCTGGACAGTGTTAGCCATTGAACTAGGCTCCCTTCACGGCGGTGCGTACGAAGACGACCTGGCCGCGGGCGCCGGGAACGGCGCCCTTGATCAGGAGCAGCGACTTCTCGGCGTCAACACCGTGAACCGTGAGGTTCAGAGTGGTGTGACGCACGGCGCCCATGCGGCCGGCCATTTTCATGCCCTTGAAGACGCGGCTCGGGGTGGATGCGCCACCGATTGAACCGGGCTTACGGTGGTTCTTGTGGGCACCGTGGGAAGCTCCAACGCCGTGGAAGCCGTGACGCTTCATAACACCGGCGAAGCCCTTACCCTTGGTGGTGCCGATGACGTCGATCTTCTGTCCGGCTTCGAAGACCTCTACTGAGAGCTCCTGGCCAAGCGCGTACTCAGCAGCATCTGCGGTACGGAGTTCGACGACGTGGCGGCGAGGCGTGACGCCTGCCTTTTCAAAGTGACCAGCCAGCGGCTTGGTGACCTTGCGGGGATCGATCTGGCCGTAGCCGATCTGAACGGCGACGTAGCCATCAACTTCTGCGTTGCGCAGCTGGGTGATGACGTTTGAGTCTGCCTGGACCACAGTGACGGGGATGAGCTTGTTGTTCTCGTCCCAGACCTGGGTCATGCCGAGCTTCGTGCCCAGCAGGCCCTTTACGTTACGGGTTGCGGTCATAGTCTCTCAGCACCTCCCTACAGCTTGATTTCGATGTTCACGTCGGCCGGCAGGTCGAGGCGCATAAGCGAGTCGACAGCCTTGGGCGTGGGATCGATGATGTCGATAAGACGCTTGTGCGTGCGCATTTCAAAGTGCTCGCGGCTGTCTTTGTACTTGTGCGGAGAGCGGATAACGCAGTACACGTTCTTCTCCGTCGGAAGCGGCACGGGGCCAACAACCGTTGCGCCTGCGCGCGTGACCGTCTCAACGATCTTCCGTGCTGAAACGTCAATGACCTCGTGGTCGTATGACTTCAGCCGGATGCGGATTTTTTGTCCCGCCATGTCGCCTGACTCTCTTTCAGTCTGTGCTTCCCCTGATTGGGGCTGCTCTGTTCACTTACCCGTTGTGTGGCTGCCGAAGCATTCAAAGTCGTAACCACCACCCGCCGCACAAACTGAATCCGGACGAATCCGGGTTCCTCACCTTGCCGGCGTAACCGACCCCCGCGGTCGGGCGTGTCGCGCTTTGGACGCATACAAATCCGCAATTCCATGGGGGTGGGTTATGTTTGGGCTTCCACCTGGACCCTGGCACCCGGCATTATCCGGATCGGGACACGAAGAAGCGCTTGAACAACTCATCTAGTATGCCGGAAACGGGCGCCAGATGCGAATCGGGCCTTACCGGCCCCCTGCGCGGCCCATTGCCCTGCACTGGGTCCGTGTGGATGATTGGTCCATGACGCTCGAAAGCACGGAATCGGCGACGGAGCTCGCAGGCCGCATCCCGCCGTCGTTCACGTTGGGAGTGGCGGCGGCGGCGTTCCAGATCGAGGGCTCCCTGAGTGCTGACGGCCGTGGCCCGTCCGGCTGGGATGCGTTCGCGGAGAAGCCCGGCGCCATCGTTGCGGGCGATTCCCCGGCAGTGGCCTGCGACCACTACAACCGCCTTCCCCAGGACGTTGCCCTGCTCCAGGACCTCGGCGTGGACTCGTACCGGTTTTCGCTGTCCTGGCCCCGGATCCAGCCTGATGGCCGCGGCGGCTTCAACGCTGAAGGCCTGGATTTCTACGACCGCCTGATCGACAGCCTCCTCGCGGCAGGTATCTCGCCCATGGCCACCCTCTACCACTGGGACACTCCCCTGCCGCTTGAGCACAGCGGCGGCTGGCTCAACCGAGACACCGCCGGCCGTTTCGCCGATTATGCCGCGGCGGCCGCCGCCCGGTTCGGCGACCGCGTGGCGCAATGGGTCACCCTGAACGAACCGTTGTCAGTGACGCTTAACGGATACGCCCTGGGCGTCCATGCTCCGGGCCGCGCACTCCTCTTTGATGCGCTGCCCGCCATCCACCATCAACTCCTGGCCCACGGGCTGGGGGTGCAGGCCCTCCGCGCCGCCGGCGTCGCAGGCGATGTGGGGATCACCAACCTCCACGCTCCCGTGCGGCCCGCCAGCGGCAAGCCCGGCGACCGGTTGGTGGCCCACATGTATGACCTGCTGATGAACAGGATGTACGCCGATCCGGTGCTGTTGGGCCGCTATCCCCGCCTGCCGTTCTACGCCAGGCCGTGGCTGCGGTCCCTCGGCAGGGTCTCCGACGCCGACCTGCGCACCATCCATCAGCCCTTGGACTTCTACGGCCTGAACTACTATTTCCCGGTCAGGGTGGCCCTGGGGCGGGGGCCCGCCGGGCCGCCGGACCTGCCGGAAGCGGTGGCCAGGATGCCCTTCCACGATGTGGGCTACCCCGAATACAAGAGCACCGGCTTTGGCTGGCCGGTGGCGCCGCAGCACCTGGGCATCCTGCTGCGGGACTTCCGTGACCGCTACGGCGCCTCGCTCCCCCCGGTGTTCATCACGGAGGGCGGTGCCAGCTTCCCGGAGCCCGCCAACGTGACCGGCACACTGCAGGATACCGAGCGGATCAGTTATTTGGCCGATCACCTGGGCGCGGCGCTGGCGGCCGTGGCCCCGGGCGGATCCGCGGAGGGTGTGGACCTCCGCGGCTACTACGTCTGGACGCTGATGGACAACTTCGAATGGGCTGCCGGTTATTCGCAGCGTTTCGGCCTGGTCCACGTGGACTTCGACACCCAGGAACGGACGCCCAAACAGTCGTTCTATTGGTACCAGGCCCTGGCGCGGGCCCGGCAGGCCTGAACCGGCCTTCCAGCGGGGCAGTTACTGGTTTTTGTTGGCCCGGTTGATCCGCTTTGCCCGGTCGATTTCCTGGCGGAAATGCTTTTTGGCCCAAAACACGCCTGCCACTACGGCAACGGCGACAATGAGGAAAATAAGCCATCCCATGATGAACTCCCTTCGATGCTGCAACAGTATCAGGGGGCGTTGCCCGACGCTCCGTCCCCTGCTTCAGGCCCGGTACCGGTGCTGCGGTTCAGGCGCCATACAGCGAAGGCAATGAGTCCGACCGCGATCAGCGCCAGCAGCGCGAACGTGTACTGGCGCATGGCCCACAGGACGCACGCGGCAACCCCGGCGGCACCCCACCACACGAACAGCCGTTCACCAAAAGCCAGCCCGGCCAGCAGCAGCCCCGCCAGGAGCACCAGCACCCAAAGCTGCTGGCCGCCGTTGCCGCCGAAGACTATGCCCAGCCCGCTCAATGTCAGCAGCCCGGCCGCCACTGACAAAACAGTCCGGCCCACGGCGGCCTGCCCCGCCAGGTACCGCAGCACCGCCACCGCGGCGCCCAGCAGCACGTACCACTGCACCACCCAGAAAAGGTCGGGCAGCCCGGCGAAGCTGCGGGTGTCAAGGCTGAAGATCGAGGCCCGCTGGATGCCTGCCAGCACTGCCACCGCGCCCAGCTCCGCCGTGGCCCGCCGCCATCTGGCCGGCACCTCCACCACAGTGATGCCGACGCCTGCCGCCAGGACAGCTGCGCCGGTCCAGGATGTCGCGTCGGCACGCAGCCCCTGGGCCGCAACGCCGGCGAGGCCCACCAGGGCGCCGCCCACGAGGGACCAACGGCGGACCGGGTCCAGCGCCGAAAGCACACCCGGGAGCCAGCGGGCCCCGTAAAGGCCCACAGCAGCCAGGCCCGTTCCGGCAAGCCACGGCCAGTAGCTTCCCCACACGCCAACCGGGGGCGGGAAAACGGCCAGCGACAGCAGGCCGGCTCCGGCCAGCACCGCTGCCGCAGCCACCGGATACAGGACTGGGATCCGCTCCACGTGGGAGACAGTGAAACAGGTTGCCGCGACCACCAGCACAGCGGCGCCGGGCGCCCAGTCCATGGCCAGGGGCGACACGGACAGGGCCGTCACCGCGAAGGCGCCGGCAGCTGCAACCCAAAGCCAGCGATCGGCCGCGGACTCCTGCGGGCGCCCGCGCCGCCACACCCCTGCGGCGCACGCCGCAACCGCCAGGCCCATCAGGACCAGCAGCGTGCCCGTATACGTCAGGAACGGCGGCGGCGTCAGGCGGACAACCGGTCCCAGCGAAAGGGCCAGGGCCAGCAGCGCGAAGACTCCGAAGTAGAGTGCGCCGCGGGCCGCGAACAGCCGGCTGGCCACCACCGCGGAAACCAGCAGCAGTGCCAGTTCCAGGAGCACAACCCACCGTCCGGCGTCGGCCGCCCCGGGACCGGAAACGTTCCGCAGCGAGAAAACCACGGGCAGGATGGCCTGCCCGGCCAGGGTGATCCACACCGCGGCCTGCTGGAACGGAACGGCCGCCAGGCGGTGCCGCATCGCCCAGCGCACCCCGTGCTGGGCTGCCAGGACCCCCGCGAACGTGAGGGAGACTGCGGTGGGCGAGGCGCCGGCGTCGTAACTGAACACCACGGCCAGCGCCGCAGCAGACACCCTGGCGGCAACAAAGTACCAGCCCTTGCGGACAGGCTGGGGCGCTGCCACCACCATGGCCGCAGCGAACACGCCAAAGACGGCGAGGAGGATTTCCGCGTAGGCGGGATTCCCGGCGGAAAGCACGGCAAGGGCCACAACCGCGGCAGGGGCAATAACGACGGCGGCCCGGCGTTCGCGGAGCACGTACCCGGCGGCGGCAGCAGACAGCGCAGTGGCGGCAAGGACCGCCGTGTTGTGCCAGGTTCCAGTGGACAGCGCCGGCGCCAGCATGGCACTGGCTGCCAACTGCAGGAACACCACCGCTCCAGTGTCTGCAAGGACGCCACGGGGCGCCCGGCCGAGGATGGCGGCACCCAGCGGGAACACCAGCTGCGCCGCCAGGACGAGGACCAGGACAACGGCCGGCTGGACCGCGCCGGGCGCGTACTGGGCCAGGCCCGTCAGGACCAGGACGGTACCGGCGGCACGCGCCAGCCACCAATAGGTCCAGCGGTGCCCACGTCCCGGCAGCCGGCGTGCGGCGACCAGGAAGTAGGCGGTCAGCAGGAGCAACGCAGCGTTGGCCACGGCGTCGGGGAGCTCACTGAAGGCGGTCAGAACCAGCACGGCGGCTGCCGCCGGGGGCAGCACCTCCCCCACGCTTGCGCTCCACCGGCCGGCCGATGGGTTCCGCGGCAGCAGGAACAGGCCCACGGCCACCGCAGCCGCCAGCTGCAGGAACAGGCCCGCGGTGGCCAGCGGCGCCGGCTCCGTCCAGGCCAGCACAACACTGCAGGCAACTCCGGCGAGTACAAAGCCCATCAACGTTGCCTCCGGCGCCAGCGCGGGCCGGCTCCGGACCATCACCCATACCGACAGCAGCTGCTGGAGGACCACGGCAACGAGGAGTGCCGCCAGGATGGCAGGCCGTTGCGCGCTGCCATCCGTGACGGCGGCTGCAACAGCGGGTGCGGCGGCGGTGAGTGCCAACCTGGCGTTGAACAGCAGCAACGGGACAGTTGCCGGCGTCGCGATTCCCGGGCGCATTCTGGCCAGCCAGCCGGCGCCGGCCAGGAGCAGCATCAAGGCCAGCGGCCACGCCCCCATAACGGGCGCGGCCAGTCCTGCCAGCAGCAGGGCGGCATAGGGGGCATATTCGGCCCTGCCGCCCAGCCTGGCAGCGATTACCATGCTGGTGGCGAGGAGGATAAGCACCGGGACCCAAAGCGGGACGCCGCCCTGGCCCTGCCGGGAAAACTCCACGGCCACGGCAAAGATGCCTGTGGCCAGTACCTGGACGGCAAAGGTTCCCAGTGCATCAAAGCGCCACCTGCCCCGGACCCGGGGCGGAACCTGCGGTTGGGCCTGGATCTGTGGCTGGACCTGTCGCTCTTCGTCCGTCACAGGGGCGGAGGGGAACCACTTCGCGAGGACCGGCATGCCGTACGCCACCGCGATGGACTGGGCCGCCAGAAGGACAACCGCCGCCAGCAGACCGTCACGGCCGTGCCCGGTCAGCTCCGCGACGCCCACGGACAACCCCGCTGTCAGGGCTGCCCGAGCGGCGAAGTAGTGCAGGACCCGTTGCGTGCTGCTGCGGACGGCTGCAATGCCGACGAAGTACACACCGCACAGTCCGATGACCCCCGCGTATTCGGACGCGGAGATCAGGCCCGGGATGCAGGTGACAACCAGTGCCACGGCCGGAACCAGCACCGGATGCAGGACGGCCAGGGGCTGCACATACAGCGGCGGGAGCCAGCCGGGCCTGCCCAGGGAGAGCACGGTAAAGCCAATGGACACCGCGATGAGGACCACAAAGTACCAGACCAGGGCTGCGCCGAGCACAGCGGTGCCGGACCAGGCCGTCGAGATCAGGAACGTCAGCGAAAGGTAGGCCAGAACCCTGCTCTCCAGCCGCACCGACGCCGCAACGTAGGCGGCCGTTCCCACCAGGGAGGTGACGAGCCAGGCCGCCGGGCCGTCGCTCCAGACGAAGTTGTACATCGCCAGCCCGGTCACCGGCACCAGCGCCAGCCCCGTGCCGGTAAAGGCGACCGCCGCAGGTTTGAGCCGTGCCACTTTGGCATGCAGGACAAATCCCGCGACGTAGAAGGCTGCGGCCACGGCGCAGACTCCGGCGAACCGGAGCATGGGCGGCAGGCCGGTACCAATAAAGAGGGCAGCCGCAGCCACCAGGAGCAGGCTGGCCACGTAAAGCGTGATGTTGATGTTCTGCCGGTCGCGGCGGGCCCGCCGCGCCTGGCGCTCGGCTTCGGTTTCTACGGGCACGGCAGTTCCATGCATAGGGACCGACGGCGGAACGGCAAGCGGCTGCGCGGGTGTGGCGTGGGCGGGTTCGGCCAGCTGCTGCCGGGCCGGCTGCAACAGTGCCGGTTGCAGCAGGGGCTGCCGGGTGGGCGCCCACGGTTTCTGCGCCGCCCCAAACACTTCCTGCACAGGTGCCAGCGGCGGAGTAGGGACGGCAGGCGGTCCCAGTGGCTCAGCACGCGGGGCCACCGGCGTCGGCCTGGCTGTTGACGATGCTGGCGCCGGTGGTTCCGCGGCCACCCTGGCCATGGCATCGAGCCAGCCCTGCAGGTGTCCGGCCCGGTATCCGGCCTCGTAGGATTCGTCCGTCATGTCCATGGCCTTTCCGGGCAGCGTTGTGGCGCTACTATTTATCCAATGACTGGATAAATAGTAGCAAAGGAAAACCCCGCTGCACAGCAGCGGGGTTTCCCAGCGGTCATCCGGGCCATAAGCCCTTCCGGCCAGTAATCAGCAAAGACTACTTGTTGATCTTGGTAACGCGTCCTGAACCAACGGTGCGGCCGCCTTCGCGGATAGCGAAGCCGAGGCCCTCTTCCATGGCGATGGGCTGGATGAGCGCAACGGTCATCTCAGTGTTATCGCCGGGCATAACCATTTCCGTGCCCTCGGGCAGGGTGATAACGCCGGTTACGTCCGTGGTGCGGAAGTAGAACTGCGGGCGGTAGTTGGAGTAGAACGGGTTGTGACGCCCGCCTTCGTCCTTGGAGAGGATGTAGACGTTGGCTTCGAAGTCGGTGTGCGGGGTGATGGAACCCGGCTTGACGACAACCTGGCCACGCTCGACATCGTCGCGCTTCAGACCGCGGAGCAGGAGGCCACAGTTCTCGCCGGCCCATGCTTCGTCGAGCTGCTTGTGGAACATCTCGATACCGGTAACCGTGGTCTTCTGGACCGGACGGATGCCGACGATCTCGACCTCGGAGTTGATGGCGAGGGTGCCACGCTCGGCGCGGCCCGTAACAACGGTGCCACGGCCGGTGATGGTGAAGACGTCCTCGATAGGCATGAGGAACGGCTTGTCACGGTCACGTACGGGGTCCGGAACGGACTCGTCAACGGCTTCCATGAGGTCCTCGACGGACTTGACCCAAACGGGGTCGCCTTCGAGTGCCTTCAGGCCGGAAACGCGAACAACGGGAGCGTCGTCGCCATCGAAGCCCTGAGCGGAAAGCAGCTCACGAACTTCCATTTCAACGAGGTCCAGCAGTTCTTCGTCGTCAACCATGTCCGACTTGTTCAGAGCAACCAGCAGGTAGGGAACGCCAACCTGGCGGGCGAGCAGGACGTGCTCGCGGGTCTGAGCCATCGGGCCGTCAGTGGCGGCAACCACGAGGATTGCACCGTCCATCTGTGCAGCACCGGTGATCATGTTCTTGATGTAGTCAGCGTGACCCGGAGCGTCTACGTGTGCGTAGTGGCGCTTTTCGGTCTGGTATTCAACGTGGGAGATGTTGATGGTAATGCCGCGCTGACGCTCTTCGGGAGCAGAGTCAATCGACGCGAAGTCGCGCTGCTCGTTGAGAGTCGGGTACTTGTCGTACAGCACCTTGGAAATGGCGGCCGTCAACGTCGTCTTACCGTGGTCAACGTGACCAATGGTGCCGATGTTAACGTGCGGCTTAGTCCGCTCGAACTTTGCCTTTGCCACAGGTTCCTCCTAGAACGTTTTCAAATGACTTACCCTTCAACCGCGCTGATCGCGGCAGAAACTCAGGTAAGTCTACTTGGGGGGCTTTGGATTGGTGAAATTGCAGATTCAGGAACTAATACTAGTCCCTAGAGCCTGTTCGTGCAGATGGCCGGAGCGGCCGGGACCTTCCGGCCACCTGCACCGGCTGTACTTTCCGCTGGCGGAAGCACATCCGAGTTTGTTTGCTGCGTCTTGTCCCGGAGGACTATTCGCCGCGGTTCTTCTGGATGATCTCGTCGGCGAATGCCTTCGGGACCTCGGCGTAGCTGTGGAACGTCATGGAGTACACAGCGCGGCCCTGGGTCTTTGAACGCAGGTCACCGATGTAGCCGAACATGCCGGACAGCGGGACGTGCGCACGGATGACCTTGACACCCTGTGCATCTTCCATGGACTGCATCTGGCCACGGCGGGAGTTGAGGTCACCGATAACTTCACCCATGTATTCCTCAGGGGTGCGGACCTCGACATCCATCAGCGGTTCGAGCAGGACAGGGTTCGCCTTGCGGGCGGCTTCCTTGAAAGCCATCCGGCCGGCGATCTTGAACGCCATTTCCGAGGAGTCAACATCGTGGTAAGCGCCGTCAATCAGCGTTGCCTTGATGCCAACAACCGGGTAACCGGCCAGGACGCCGTCGTTCAGCGCATCCTGGATGCCGGCGTCGACGGACGGAATGTATTCGCGAGGAATACGTCCACCGGTCACCTTGTTCTCGAACTCGTACAGCTCGCCTTCGGAAGTATCCAGGGGCCCGATGGCGATCTGGATCTTTGCGAACTGGCCCGAACCACCGGTCTGCTTCTTGTGCGTGTAGTCGTGACGCGCAACAACATTCTTGATGGTTTCGCGGTAGGCAACCTGCGGCTTGCCAACGTTTGCCTCGACCTTGAATTCGCGGCGCATGCGGTCCACCAGGATGTCCAGGTGGAGCTCGCCCATGCCGGCGATGATGGTCTGGCCCGTGTCTTCGTTGAGGGACACCTGGAAGGTGGGGTCCTCGGCGGAGAGCTTCTGGATGGCCGTGGAGAGCTTCTCCTGGTCACCCTTGGTGTTGGGCTCGAT
This sequence comes from Arthrobacter sp. Leaf141, assembly GCF_001424565.1. Classification (GTDB taxonomy): domain Bacteria; phylum Actinomycetota; class Actinomycetes; order Actinomycetales; family Micrococcaceae; genus Arthrobacter. Next base: position 433,624 of record NZ_LMOL01000005.1, on the reverse strand, counting down.
GGCAACCGAGATCACGGGCTCCGGGAAGCTCATGGACTCGAGGACGATCTGGTTGGCGGAATCACACAGGGTGTCACCCGTGGTGGTGTCCTTCAAGCCGATCGCTGCGTAGATGTGGCCGGCGGTAGCGCCATCAACGGGCATTTCCTTGTTGGCGTGCATCTGGAACAGCTTGCCGATGCGCTCCTTCTTGCCCTTGGTGGAGTTGACCACCTGGGCGCCTGCTTCCACGTGACCGGAGTACACGCGGACGAAGGTGAGCTGGCCGAAGAACGGGTGCGCGGCAATCTTGAACGCCAGGGCCGAGAACGGCTCTTCGGAAGACGGCTTGCGGGTCAGTTCCTTCTCTTCGTCGCGGGGATCGTGACCGATCATCGGCGGGACGTCGAGCGGGTTCGGCAGGTAGTCGATGACAGCATCGAGCATCGGCTGGACGCCACGGTTCTTGAAGGCGGAGCCACAGAACACGGGGTACAGCTCGGAGTTGATGGTCATCTTGCGGATGCCGGCCTTGAGCTCGTCAATCGAGATCTCTTCGCCTTCGAGGTACTTCTCCATGAGTTCTTCGGAGGACTCGGCAACAGCTTCAACGAGTGCTGCGCGGTACTCTTCAGCCTTCGCCTGGAGGTCAGCCGGGATCTCCTGGATCTCGTACTTGGCACCCATGGTGACGTCACCCTTGGAGTCGCCGGGCCATACGAGGGCACGCATGTAGAGCAGGTCAACAACGCCGATGAAGTCGTTCTCCGCACCGATGGGCAGCTGCATAACCAGCGGCTTGGCGCCGAGGCGGTTAACAATCGTGTCCACGGTGAAGTAGAAGTCAGCGCCCAGCTTGTCCATCTTGTTGACGAAGCAGATACGCGGGACGTTGTACTTGTCGGCCTGGCGCCAAACAGTCTCGGACTGCGGCTCCACGCCTTCCTTGCCATCGAAGACGGCAACGGCGCCGTCGAGGACGCGCAGGGAGCGCTCAACCTCAACGGTGAAGTCAACGTGGCCGGGGGTGTCGATGATGTTGATCTGGTTGTTTTCCCAGAAGCAGGTCACGGCGGCAGACGTGATGGTGATGCCGCGTTCCTTTTCCTGTTCCATCCAGTCAGTCGTCGAAGCGCCGTCGTGCGTTTCGCCGATCTTGTGGTTCACACCCGTGTAAAACAGGATGCGCTCGGTGGTGGTGGTCTTGCCGGCATCAATGTGGGCCATGATGCCGATGTTGCGGACCTTACTAAGGTCGGTAAGCACGTCCTGTGCCACGGTGTCTCCCTTTCGGATGGACTGCACGTTCGCCGCCGGCTCGGTTGAGCCGGCGGCGATCGGGAAGTATTACCAGCGGTAGTGGGCGAAGGCCTTGTTGGACTCGGCCATCTTGTGGGTATCTTCGCGGCGCTTCACAGCGGCACCGAGACCGTTCGAGGCATCCAGGATTTCGTTCTGGAGGCGCTCGGTCATCGTCTTTTCGCGGCGGGCCTTGGAGTAGCCAACCAGCCAACGCAGGGCGAGTGCGGTGGAGCGGCCCGGCTTGACCTCAACCGGAACCTGGTACGTTGCGCCACCGACGCGGCGTGAGCGGACCTCGAGTGAAGGCTTGACGTTGTCCATGGCCTTCTTGAGGGCTGCTACGGGGTCGCCACCGGACTTGGCGCGTGCGCCTTCGAGTGCACCGTAGACGATGCGCTCTGCCGTGGACTTCTTGCCGTCAACGAGCACCTTGTTGATGAGCTGGGTAACCAGCGGGGAGCCGTAAACGGGATCTAGTACGAGCGGCCGCTTGGGGGCCGGACCCTTGCGAGGCATATTACTTCTTCTCCATCTTTGCGCCGTAACGGCTGCGTGCCTGCTTACGGTTCTTCACACCCTGGGTATCGAGGGCGCCACGGACGATCTTGTAGCGGACACCGGGGAGGTCCTTAACGCGACCACCGCGAACGAGCACAATGGAGTGCTCCTGCAGGTTGTGGCCAACACCGGGGATGTAGGCGGTTACTTCCACGCCACCGTTGAGGCGCACACGTGCAACCTTACGGAGAGCCGAGTTCGGCTTCTTCGGGGTGGTGGTGTAAACGCGGGTGCAGACACCGCGGCGCATCGGGCTGCCGTTCAGCGCGGGGGCCTTGGTCTTTTTGACCTTCGGCGTGCGGCCCTTGCGGACCAGCTGGTTAATCGTAGGCACTCTCGTGTTCTCCGTTGGTTTGATCTCTACCCCGGGACCAGGCGCCAGCCTGGAAGTCGGGGTTTTGGCGTTGTTCCTGCAGCTGCGCCCATGAAAACTTGCGTAGGCGTGCAAAAGCGTGGCATTCGTTGCGCACCTAGCCCGCAACCCGGAAACAAGCTCCACCCAGCATCATGAGAACAAAACCAAAATGATGCTGCGGCGGCCTTCATCCACTGCCACACAGAACAATTACGAAAAGTCTAACACGTATGGACCTGGGGCCTTAATCCGGTGTATACGGGGAAGACCCCGCCCCCACGGTGTGGGGACGGGGTCTTTCTACTCAGGGACCAGTGGTCAGCGGAAGTCGCTGCCCAGGTCGTAGTCATCCAGCGGGATGGCGTGGAACTCAGGAGCTCCGTCGCCGCCCAGGGTGTCGTACGAGAAGTCACTGAATGCGCTGGGGCCGGTGAACAGGTTGGCCTTTGCTTCTTCAGTGGGCTCCACGGTGACCTCGGTGTAGCGCGGGAGACCCGTGCCGGCCGGGATCAGCTTACCGATGATGACGTTCTCCTTGAGGCCGAGCAGCGGGTCGCTCTTGCCTTCCATGGCCGCCTGCGTCAGGACGCGGGTGGTTTCCTGGAAGGAAGCTGCGGACAGCCAGGACTCGGTGGCCAGGGAGGCCTTGGTGATGCCCATGAGCTCAGGACGGCCGGAAGCCGGTGTCTTGCCCTCGGACACAACACGGCGGTTGGCGTCTTCGAAGCGGCTGCGCTCGGCGAGCTCGCCGGGCAGCAGATCCGATTCGCCGGACTCGATGACCGTGACGCGCCGCAGCATCTGCCGGACAATGACTTCCACGTGCTTGTCGTGGATGCCAATGCCCTGGCTGAGGTAAACGCCCTGCACTTCGTCCACAAGGAACTTCTGCGCGGCACGCGGACCCATGATGCGCAGGACCTGCTTGGGGTCAACCGGTCCGTTGATCAGCTTCTGGCCAACCGTGACGTGGTCGCCGTCTTCGATCAGGAGCCGTGAACGGCGAAGCACCGGGTAAGCGATGTCTTCGGTTCCGTCGTCGGGCGTGATGACCAGGCGCATCTGGCGCTCGGACTCTTCGATGGTGATGCGGCCGGCTGCTTCTGCAATCGGTGCGACACCCTTCGGAGTGCGGGCTTCGAACAGCTCCTGGATACGGGGCAGGCCCTGGGTGATGTCGTCGCCACCACCGGCGGAGACAGCACCACCGGTGTGGAACGTACGCATGGTCAGCTGCGTGCCGGGCTCACCGATGGACTGTGCGGCGATGATGCCCACGGCTTCGCCGATGTCCACGGTCTTGCCCGTGGCCAGCGAGCGGCCGTAGCACAGGGCGCAGGTGCCGACGCTGGACTCACAGGTGAGTACGGAGCGGACCTTGACCTCGGTGATGCCGGCTGCGAAGAGCTCGGCAATAACAACGTCGCCGCAGTCGGTGCCGGCAGCTGCCAGGACGGTGCCCTTGTCATCGACGACGTCGACGGCCAGGGTCCGGGCGTAGGCGCTGTTCTCAACGTTCTCGTCGAGGACCAGTTCACCGTTGGCGTCGGCGACGGCGATTGCCGTGACCAGGCCGCGCTCGGTGCCGCAGTCCTCTTCGCGGACGATGACGTCCTGCGAGACGTCCACCAGACGCCGGGTCAGGTAACCCGAGTTGGCGGTACGCAGCGCGGTGTCAGCCAGGCCCTTACGTGCACCGTGGGTGGCGATGAAGTATTCCAGCACCGACAGGCCCTCACGGTAGGAGGACTTGATGGGACGCGGGATGATCTCACCCTTAGGGTTGGCCACCAGGCCACGGATACCCGCGATCTGACGGACCTGCATCCAGTTACCACGTGCACCGGAGGACACCATGCGGTTGATCGTGTTCATCGGGGACAGGCTGTCACGCATCGCCTGGGCGATTTCGTTGGTGGCCTTGTTCCAGATTTCGATCAGTTCCTGGCGGCGCTCGTCGTCGTCGATCAGGCCCTTGTCATACTGGCCCTGGATCTTGGCGGCGCGCTCCTCGTAGCCGGCAAGGATCTTCGGCTTGTCCTTGGGCACCTCAATGTCGGAGATGGCCACGGTGACGCCCGAGCGGGTTGCCCAGTAGAAACCGGCATCCTTCAGGTTGTCCAGCGTTGCTGCGGTGACGACCTTGGGGTAACGCTCGGCGAGGTCGTTGACGATCCGGGACAGTTCGCCCTTGTCCGCAACATCCTCAACCCACGGGTAGTCCTCGGGCAGGGTCTCGTTGAAGATGACCTGTCCCAGTGAGGTTTCCACCAGTGCGGTCTGACCCGGCTCCCAGCCTTCGGGAGCTTCCCAGCCTGCGTAGGGCACAAAGCCTTCGAGGCGGATCTTGACCTTGGAGTTCAGGTGCAGGTCACGCAGGTCGTAAGCCATGATGGCTTCCGCCACGGAACCGAAGATCCGGCCTTCGCCGGCTGAACCGACACGCTTGGTGGTCAGGTGGTACAGACCGATGATCATGTCCTGCGAAGGCAGGGTCACGGGACGGCCGTCGGAGGGCTTGAGGATGTTGTTGGAGGACAGCATCAGGATGCGGGCCTCAGCCTGCGCCTCGGGGCTCAGCGGCAGGTGCACTGCCATCTGGTCGCCGTCGAAGTCGGCGTTGAAGGCGCCACAAACCAGCGGGTGCAGCTGGATTGCCTTACCTTCAACAAGCTGGGGCTCGAACGCCTGGATGCCGAGGCGGTGCAGGGTGGGTGCACGGTTGAGCAGCACCGGGTGTTCGGTGATGATCTCTTCCAGGACGTCCCAGACCTGCGGGCGGTAACGCTCCACCATCCGCTTGGCCGACTTGATGTTCTGGGCGTGGTTGAGGTCAACCAGGCGCTTCATCACGAACGGCTTGAAGAGCTCCAGTGCCATCTGCTTGGGCAGGCCACACTGGTGCAGCTTCAGCTGCGGGCCCACCACGATGACCGAACGGCCGGAGTAGTCAACACGCTTGCCGAGGAGGTTCTGGCGGAACCGGCCCTGCTTGCCCTTGAGCATGTCGCTCAGGGACTTCAGCGGACGGTTGCCCGGACCCGTGACGGGACGGCCGCGGCGGCCGTTGTCGAAGAGGCTGTCAACAGCTTCCTGAAGCATGCGCTTCTCGTTGTTGACGATGATCTCCGGAGCACCCAGGTCGAGCAGGCGCTTGAGGCGGTTGTTGCGGTTGATCACACGCCGGTAGAGGTCGTTGAGGTCGGAGGTCGCAAAGCGGCCACCGTCCAGCTGGACCATGGGGCGCAGTTCCGGCGGGATCACCGGGACGGCGTCCAGGACCATGCCAAGCGGGCTGTTGTTGGTGGTCAGGAACGCGTTGACCACCTTCAGGCGCTTGAGGGCACGGGTCTTGCGCTGGCCCTTGCCGTTGGCAATGATGTCGCGCAGCAGGTCCGACTCGGCCTGCATGTCGAAGTTCTCAAGGCGCTTCTTGATGGCTTCGGCACCCATGGAGCCTTCGAAGTACATGCCGTAGCGGTCGCGCAGCTCGCGGTACAGGCCTTCGTCACCTTCGAGGTCAGCGACCTTGAGGTTCTTGAACCGGTCCCAGACCTGCTCGAGGCGTTCGATGTCGGCGTCGGCACGCTTACGCACGTTCGCCATCTGGCGGTCGGCGGAGTCACGGGCCTTCTTCTTGTCGGCAGCCTTGGCGCCTTCGCCCTCAAGGCGGGCGATTTCGCCTTCGAGGTCGCGGGCGATCGCCGCGATGTCGGAGTCGCGGTTGTCGATGAGCTGCTTCTTCTCGATGTCGTGCTCAACCTGCAGGTTGGGCAGTTCCTCGTGGCGGGCAGCCTCGTCGACGCTGGTGATCATGTAGGCGGCGAAGTAGATGACCTTTTCGAGGTCCTTCGGTGCCAGGTCAAGGAGGTAGCCAAGGCGTGACGGAACACCCTTGAAGTACCAGATGTGCGTGACGGGCGCGGCGAGCTCAATGTGGCCCATACGCTCGCGGCGGACCTTCGCGCGGGTGACTTCAACGCCACACCGCTCGCAGATGATGCCCTTGAAGCGGACGCGCTTGTACTTGCCGCAGTAGCACTCCCAGTCCCGGGACGGGCCGAAGATCTTCTCGCAGAAGAGTCCGTCCTTCTCAGGCTTGAGCGTGCGGTAGTTGATGGTTTCCGGCTTCTTAACCTCGCCGTATGACCAACCACGGATGTCTTCCGCGGTGGCGAGGCCGATCTGCATGAGGCCGAAGGAGGATTCGCTGGACATATGGTCCCTGTTCTCTCTTGTTCTCTGAATTCTGAAGTCTTGGGCTACGCGAAGAGGGAGGAGGGGCACGACGGCGGGTTCGCACCCGCCGTCGTACCTCCCCTGCTAAACCTCTTCTACGGAACTGGGCTCTGCACGGGACAGGTCGATGCCCAGTTCTTCCGCAGCCGTGAAGACTGCGTCATCAGAATCACGCATTTCAATCGTGGTTCCGTCGGTGGAAAGAACTTCCACGTTCAGGCACAGCGACTGCATTTCCTTGATCAGGACCTTGAAGGATTCGGGAACGCCCGGCTCCGGGATGTTCTCGCCCTTGACGATGGCTTCGTAGACCTTCACGCGGCCATGGATGTCATCGGACTTGATGGTCAGGAGTTCCTGAAGCGTGTAAGCGGCGCCGTAGGCCTCGAGGGCCCAGACTTCCATCTCACCGAAGCGCTGGCCACCGAACTGTGCCTTACCACCCAGCGGCTGCTGCGTGATCATGGAGTACGGGCCGGTGGAGCGGGCGTGGATCTTGTCGTCCACCAGGTGGTGGAGCTTCAGGATGTACATGTAGCCCACGGAGATCGGGTCCGGGAACGGTTCGCCGGAGCGGCCGTCGAAGAGCCGGGTCTTGCCGGAGGAGTCAATCAGGCGCTCACCGTCGCGGGTCACGTTGGTGGAGTCGAGCAGGCCGGTGATTTCTTCTTCACGGGCGCCGTCGAACACCGGCGTGGCGACAGTGGTGGAACCACTTTCGCGGGGCAGGTTGGGCAGCTGCTTGACCCACTCGGGCTCGCCTTCGATCTTCCAACCGGTCTTGGCAACCCAACCGAGGTGGGTTTCCAGGACCTGGCCCACGTTCATGCGGCCCGGAACACCCAGCGGGTTCAGGACGATATCAACGGGGGTGCCGTCGGCCAGGAAGGGCATGTCCTCGATCGGGAGGATCTTGGAGATAACGCCCTTGTTGCCGTGGCGGCCGGCGAGCTTGTCGCCGTCGGTGATCTTGCGCTTGGCAGCGACGTATACGCGGACCAGCTGGTTGACGCCCGGGGGCAGCTCATCGTCGTTGTCGCGGTCGAAGACGCGGACACCGATGACGGTGCCGGACTCGCCGTGGGGAACCTTCAGGGAGGTGTCGCGCACTTCGCGGGACTTCTCACCGAAGATGGCACGGAGCAGGCGCTCTTCCGGGGTCAGCTCGGTCTCGCCCTTGGGGGTGACCTTGCCTACCAGGATGTCGCCGGCTTCAACCTCGGCACCGATGTGGATGATGCCGCGCTCGTCCAGGCCTGCCAGGACTTCCTCGGACACGTTGGGGATGTCACGGGTGATTTCCTCGGCACCAAGCTTGGTGTCGCGGGCATCGATCTCGTGCTCCTCGATGTGGATGGAGGAAAGGACGTCCTCGGCAACGATGCGCTGCGAGAGGATGATGGCGTCCTCGAAGTTGTGGCCTTCCCAGGACATGAATGCCACGAGCAGGTTCTTGCCCAGTGCCAGTTCGCCCTGGTCCGTTGCCGGACCGTCGGCGATGATGCCGCCGACTTCGAGGCGCTGGCCTTCGCTTACCAGGACGCGGTTGTTGTAGCAGTTGCCCTGGTTGGAGCGTGCGAACTTGTTGATGCGGTAGTTGGTTTCGGTGCCGTCGTCGTTAAGCATGATGACGAGCTCGGCGGAAACCTCGGTGACCACACCGGCCTTCTTGGCGATGGTGACGTCACCGGCGTCGACTGCGGCGGCGCGCTCCATGCCGGTACCCACAAACGGGGCCTCGGAACGGACCAGCGGCACAGCCTGGCGCTGCATGTTGGCACCCATGAGTGCACGGTTGGCATCGTCATGCTCGAGGAACGGAATCAGGGCCGTTGCCACGGACACCATCTGGCGCGGGGAAACGTCCATGAACTCGACCTCGCCGGCGGGAACGAGGACAGGCTCGCCTCCGCCACCACGGGCGCGGACCAGGACAGTGTCCTCGGAGAACTTCTTGTTTGCATCGAGCGGGGCGTTGGCCTGTGCGATCAGGACCTCTGCCTCGTCGTCAGCCGTCAGGTACTGGACGTCGTCGGAAACAACGCCATCCTTGACCAGGCGGTACGGGGTCTCGATGAAACCGAACGGGTTGATCCGGCCGTAGGAAGCCAGCGAACCGATCAGGCCAATGTTCGGGCCTTCAGGGGTTTCGATGGGGCACATGCGGCCGTAGTGGGACGGGTGCACGTCACGGACTTCCATGCCGGCACGGTCACGGGACAGACCGCCGGGGCCCAGCGCCGACAGGCGGCGCTTGTGGGTCAGGCCGGAGAGCGGGTTGTTCTGGTCCATGAACTGCGACAGCTGGGACGTTCCGAAGAACTCCTTGATGGCTGCAACAACCGGGCGGATGTTGATCAGCGTCTGCGGCGTGATGGCTTCGACGTCCTGCGTGGTCATACGCTCGCGGACAACGCGCTCCATGCGGGACAGGCCGGTGCGGACCTGGTTCTCGATGAGCTCGCCGACGGCGCGGATGCGGCGGTTGCCGAAGTGGTCGATGTCATCGATCTCGACGCGGAGGTCGTGGTCCTGGCCATCGCGCTTGCCCGTGAGGGTTTTCTCGCCGGCATGCAGCGCAACGAGGAACTTGATCATGGCGACGATGTCTTCAACGTGCAGGACCGAAGCTTCCTTGTCACCAAGGGAGCGGTCGATCCCAAGCTTGCGGTTGATCTTGTAGCGGCCAACCTTGGCCAGATCGTAGCGCTTGGAGTTGAAGTACAGGTTGTCCAGCAGGGACTGGGCAGCCTCGACTGTGGGCGGCTCGCCCGGTCGCAGCTTCCGGTAGATGTCCAGCAACGCGTCTTCGCGGGTTTCGGTGGCGTCCTTCTCCAGGGTTGCCCGCATGGAGTCGTACTGCCCGAATTCCTCAAGGATCTGGCCTTCAGTCCAGCCGAGGGCCTTCAGCAGCACCGTGACGGACTGCTTGCGCTTCCGGTCGAGGCGGACGCCGACCTGGTCGCGCTTGTCGATCTCCAGCTCGAACCATGCACCGCGGGACGGGATGATCTTGGCGGTGAAGATGTCCTTGTCGCTGGTCTTGTCAGCGGCACGCTCGAAGTAGGCGCCCGGGGAACGGACCAGCTGGGAGACCACAACACGCTCGGTGCCGTTGACCACGAAGGTGCCCTTCTCGGTCATCAGCGGGAAGTCGCCCATGAACACGGTCTGCTGCTTGATTTCGCCCGTGTTGTTGTTCATGAACTCGGCCTTGACGTACAGCGGAGCCGAGTACGTGGCGTCCCGGTCCTTGCATTCGGCCATCGTGTACTTGGGATCAGCGAACTCCGGATCGGAGAAGCTCAGGGACATGGTGCCCTGGAAGTCCTCGATCGGGGAGATTTCTTCGAAGATGTCCGACAGGCCGGACGTGGTGGCGACGCTGAGGTCGTTTTCTTCGACAGCCTTTGCCACGCGTGCCTGCCAGCGCTCGTTGCCGACCAGCCAGTCAAAGCTGTCCGTCTGCAGGGCAAGCAGATTCGGAACATCAAGGGGTTCGTGAATCTTTGCGAATGAGAGCCGGCGAGTGGCACCATCAGTGCTGTCGGCGGTGTTAGCGGTTTCGTTATTAGAGGTGCTCGAGGCGACCAAGAGGGATCCTTCCACAGACCTTCAGGCGTTTTCAGATCTCCCCCGCTGTGCATCTGCAGATAGAATCCACAGTGCTACCATCCGGTTCCGCTATATGACCCGGGGCCGGGGCTGGGCATTTCGTGACGTTGTCGACGGCACGTTGAATGTCAGCTGCCAGGCAAAGCCCACCGCTATATGAAGGCTGAAGGTAAACAGGGAAGACGCAAATATCTACGATACGGCAAAACAGCCTACCTGTCTACCCCACATCCGGCCGGATTGCAAGCACCGGATTTTGACCGGCACCGCTCCCCTGTCTTCACAGCCGGAGCGTCACGCCTTCCGCCGTGCAGGTGCCGGAATTGGCGAATACCGCGTCGCGGACGGCGTCCTTGGATTCCTGGTCCGCCTGGCCGCCGGTCTCCGCCTTGCCTGAACGGTCGATGGAGAGCAGGGCAAGCGCTGCGAAGAGCCCTTCGAGGTCGCCGGCGGCACCGGCCTGGGCGTCCTGGGCTTTCAGGTAGATCTCCTCGAAGCCGTTGGCGTCGTCCGCCGGGACCGCGGCGTACTCCGCGTAGAGCGAGTTGAACAGCCCGCAGGCCTCCTTGGCCCCGCCGGCGGCCGGCGCTGCCGGCGCCGATGACGCGGGTCCCGGTGCGGTGTTGCCGGGGGTGCTGCCGGCGGAGTCCTGGCCCTGCGCGGATCCGGAGGCCGCCGGCGCGGGCTCGGGCGCCTGCACGGAGCACGCGGTAAGGCCTGCCAGCGCGGCGATGGCCGACAGGGAGAGGATCTTTTTCACGTCTGCACCTTTGTTCCGAATGGTGCGGGCTTTGGTGACCCGCCGCAAGTTTCCGCGTTCAACCCTACGCAAGCTCCCGGCGTCGTGCACGTCCCAGGCATGGGGACCTCTCCCCTGCCGTTCCGGACGGTGCCTTGCGTGCGGGTGTTTGAATAGCAGCGTGACAGGGGTCACGATAGCCTTGGTGGCTTACACCGGATCCGATCGGAAGAGATAACCATGGGCGATTCCCAGGACAACACTGACGTTGTCATCCTCGCAGCAGTGCGGACCCCACAGGGCCGGATCAACGGCCAGCTGGCGGGCTTCACCGCCGTGGACCTGGGCGCCCGTGCCATCAGGGCCGCGCTGGACGCCGGTGGCGTGGACGCGGCAGACGTGGACGCCGTCATCATGGGCCAGGTGCTGCAGGCCGGGGCCGGCCAGAATCCGGCCCGGCAAAGCAGTGTTGGCGCAGGCATCGGCTGGAATGTTCCGGCCGTCACTATCAACAAGGTGTGCCTGTCCGGCCTGACGGCGGTCATCGATGCCGCCCGGCTGATCCGGGCCGGCGATGCCACCGTGGTGGTTGCCGGCGGCCAGGAGTCCATGACCCGGGCGCCGCACCTGCTCCCCGGGTCCCGGCAGGGCTGGACCTACGGCAACATCGCGGCCCTGGACGCGGCAGCGCATGACGGGCTGACCGACGCCTTTGACGGCCAGTCGATGGGCCTGTCCACGGAAACGCGGAACCTGGCCCTGGGCATTGACCGGCAGTCCCAGGACAACGTGGCGGCGCAATCGCATCAGCGGGCCGCGCTTGCCGCAAAGAACGGCATTTTCGACGACGAACTGGTGCCGTTGAGCGTCAAGCAGCGAAAAGGCGACCCGTTGCAGGTCGACGCCGATGAGGGCATCCGGCCCGCCACCACGGTGGAGTCCCTGGCGGGACTGCGGGCTGCGTTCGCCACCGACGGCACCATCACGGCCGGAAACTCCTCGCCGCTGTCCGATGGGGCGGCAGCGCTGGTCCTGTCCAGCAGGGGGTACGCGGAAGCCCACGGCCTGGCCTACCTGGCAGTGGTGGGCAAGCCAGGGCAGGTGGCCGGGCCGGACAACTCGCTGCATTCCCAACCGTCAAACGCCATCCTCGATGCGCTGCAGCGGGCCGGTTGGACCACCGCTGACCTTGACTTCATCGAGATCAACGAGGCCTTCGGGTCCGTGGCGGTCCAGTCCCTGAAGGACCTGGACTATCCGCTGGACCGGTGCAACATCCACGGCGGAGCGATTGCCTTGGGACACCCGATCGGGGCCTCCGGGGCCCGGCTTGCCGTTCACGCTGCCCACGAACTCCAGCGGCGGGGTACTGGCAAGGCAGCCGTATCACTGTGCGGCGGCGGCGGGCAGGGCGAAGCGCTCCTGCTGTACCGCGACTGATGGGGACCGAACCGGCGCCGGGCCGGGAAAGGTTCCTGGCCGGCGCGGCGGAAGTGGGCCTCCAAGTGGACGTGGTGGCCCGGGCCGCCGCCGGCAGCCTGGCCGAGGCGGCGTCACTGCTGGGCATCAGCCCGGCGGATATCGTTAAATCGCTGGTGGTCAAGCACAAGGACGGCACATTCCTGTTCGCCCTGATCCCCGGCGACCGGCAGATCTCCTGGCCCAAGCTCAGGGCACTGGTGGGCGTCAACAAGTTGTCCCTGCCACCGGCAGAGGTGGCCCTGGACGCCACCGGCTACGAGCGCGGCACCATCACTCCGCTGGGCAGCACGCATCCGTGGCCTGTGTACGCCGACGCCGCCATCACGGGAAAACGGATCTCCATGGGCGCAGGGGCACACGGCTACAGCGCATTCGTGGACGCCGACGCGCTCACGGCAGCCCTGCGAGCGGTGGTGGCGGACATCTCCGATCCCAACTAGGTCGCAGTTGTTGTCGTTTTGGAGCCCCATAACGACAACAACTGCCAGTCAGTTGGGTTAAACAGAAAACCCCGCCCACAACAGTGGACGGGGTTTTCCGGGAAAAGACGCTGTTACTTGAGGGTAACGGTTGCGCCGGCAGCCTCGAGCTGCTCCTTTGCCTTCTCGGCAGCTTCCTTGGTGGCGCCTTCGAGGACGGCCTTGGGAGCGCTGTCGACCAGGTCCTTGGCTTCCTTCAGACCCAGGGAAGTGATGGCACGTACTTCCTTGATCACTGCGATCTTCTTTTCGCCAGCGGATTCGAGGACGACATCGAAGTCGGTCTTCTCTTCGGCTTCTTCAGCAGCAGCAGCGGGGCCGGCAACGGCAACAGCGGCAGCGGTTACTTCGAAAGTCTCTTCGAAGAGCTTGACGAACTCGGAGAGCTCGATGATGGTCAGTTCCTTGAAAGCTTCAATGAGCTCTTCGTTGGTGAGCTTCGCCATGGGAGGCGTCCTTCCTGTTGTGGTGGTTACCGGGCGCTGGGCCCGAACCACCGGAGTCTGGTGGGGTGAAGAGAATCAGTTCTCTTCGGCTGCGGGAGCTTCAGCCGGGGCTTCAGCTTCAGCGGCGGGGGCTTCTTCAGCGGCAGGGGCCTCGGCAGCTGCCGGTGCACCGTTCTCTTCTTCAAGCTTGAGGCGCAGCGCATCGATGATGCGGGCAGCAGCAGCGGCAGGAGCCTTGAGGATGCCTGCAACCTTTGCGAGCTGCAGCTCACGGGATTCGAGGGCAGCCAGTGCGGCGACCTCGGTGGCGTTCAGTGCCTTGCCCTCGAAGTAACCCGTCTTGATAACGAGCTGCTTGTTGGTCTTGGCAAAATCCGTCAGGCTCTTGGCAGCGGCAACTGCGTCACCCTTGATGAACGCGATTGCAGTGGGGCCGGCGAGCTGGCCGTCGAATGCTGCGACGCCTGCTTCCTTGGCTGCAATGGCGGTCAGGGTGTTCTTGACGACCGCGAACTTGGTGTCCTGGCCGAGAGAAACACGCAGCTGCTTGAGCTGTGCAACGGTGAGCCCACGGTATTCGGTCAGGACAGCGGCGTTCGATTCCTTGAAATCGTTAGTGATCTCAGCTACTGCTGAAACCTTTGTAGGCGTTGCCATAACCCTCCTTCCGGGGATAGTGCCGGTATTCGACGGTCCCCTCAGGATCGCTGAAACAAAAAAACGCCCCGCGCAGATGCACGGGGCTTGGCTCAACGCGGATCAATCCGCGGAACTTTTGCTTCGTTCACCTGCGCCGGCCGCCCTGCGTGAGGGGCCTTCGTCCGGAAACCTACTTGGATCCCCCGCACACAACTGCAGAAGTGAGCGATGCCCGGGAGAGTGGATTTCCAACAACCGACGGTCTTTGGTCCTCCCAGCTTACGGGACGCTTGACCCGTCCACCAAATCGGCCGGATCAGCTGGTGCTGGTATGCGTCTTCGGGAGTTCCTTCTGCCAGATCCCGGTGACCCCCGCGGTGCGGAAGCCCAGCTGCTGGTTCACCGTCAGGAGGTAGCGGTTCTCCGGGGCGTTCCAGGTGTAAATGACCCTGGCGTCGGGAAACTGTTCCGTGAGGCGCTCCATGTTGGCCACCTTGATCAGCAGGCCGAGTTTGTTGCCACGGTGTTCCTGCAGCACCAGGGTGTCGTCCTGGAACACCACGTCAGCCCGGTGGGCCAGTACCGTGATGGTGGTCAGGCCCACCAGGGCCCCGGTGGCGAGGTCCTCGACGGCGGTGACCACCGTCCGCCGGCCCTGCGCGATGGCGACCCCTTCGGCTTCACGGAGGATGCCGCCGTCGAACACCATGTCCTGCTCGACAGGCGCTTCCAGGGCAGGGTCGACGTCGGCGCCCGCCTGGTTTTCGAGGGTGGCCACGGCCTCCAACCAGCGGTCAGGGCAACGGTCCGTCCAGTGGTGCAGCCGGTACCGGCCGTTGTTGGCGGCGTCCGCCTCGGCCTGCAGGTCCGCGACGAGTTTTGTGTCCAGCGGCAGCGCGCAGGAACTGAACTGCTCGATGTGCTGGAGGGTGTAGCCGGTCTTCTGGGCGAATTCGACCTCGCGGCTGTCCAGCGGCACAAACCCCTGGCCCGAGCCGGGAACCAGCTGGGCCTGCTCAAACTCGTGCAGCGAGGCGCCGGGATGGTTTGTGTCCACCAGGATCATGCTGCGGCCCTCACCGCGTGCCAGTTGCTCCGCGGCCAACAGCAGCCGCCGGCCCACCCCCTGGCGCTGGAATTCCGGCAGGATGTCCAGCGTGAACTCCGCCAGGTCAAGGTTGTCCGTGAGCGGCAGGGCGATGTCCACGGTCCCGACGATTTTGCCGTCCACCTTGGCCACCAGAATCAGCTGCCGCTCATACGGGTCCTCGAACTCCAGCAGCTTCTCCAGCGGCCCGTAGGCGAGGTCGTCGCTGCCCCACGTCTGCATCCGCACCTTGCGGCCCACCTCAACGGCAGCAAGGAAGTCGGCCGCGTCAGGTGCGTCCAGTGAATCGGGAATCCACAGCTGTTCGATCTTCACGTCGTGTGCCATTGGCGCATCACCCCAGCCGTTTCTGCCACTCGCCTTCATAGCCTGCAGGCTTGAATCCAAGCGCGCCATTTATCGCCAGCATATGCTGGTTTTCGCTGGCGTTCCATGTCAGGACCGAGCGCGCCGCGGGCCAACGCTCCTGCGCCCGCCGCACGTTGGCCAGCTTCAGCAGCAGCCCCAGGTTGTGGCCACGGTGCGCGGCCACCACCAGGGTGTCGTTCTGCAGGATGGACGCCGGAACGCCGGGACGCCATTCAAGGACGGTGTAGCCCACCAAATCACCCGTGCCGCGGTGCTGGGCCGCCACCACCACCGCCTCCGTACCCGACCGGGCCAGCTGCTCTTCACCGGACCGCACCCGGGCGGCGTCCCAGTCCTCCAGGCCCCAGTCCAGCCCTGCGGTGGGGACGTCCACACTCATGTGCGCCTTCAGTTCTGCGAATTTGTCCACCAGGTCCGCCGGGCAGGAGCTGTCCCACCACACCAGGGTGTAGTCCCCGGACGTACCTGTGGCCCGCGCCGCCAGCTGGTCCAGGACGTCGCCGGGGACAGGGAGTGCCAGGCTGCTGCTGCGCTCCACCTGTTCCAGGTCGTAGCCCGAGGCCAGCGCGAACGCCGTGCCGGGCTCGGCCAACGGCAGCGCGCCGGCTCCGGACTTGGCCGGGACCGTGGCACCGGTGGCGACGTGCCCGATGGGCACCTCAAAGTAGCCGTCCAGGGACGTCCGGCCCCGGCTGCGGGCCAGGTCCTCCACATGCCGGAGCAGGACCCTGCCAAGTCCCCGCCTGCGGTATGCGGGCGCCACCAGCACGTCCACTCCCGCCGTTGCGGTGTTCTCGCGCAGGGGCAGCGTGACCGAACACAGCCCTGCCGTTTCGTGGCCCAGCCGTGCCAGAAAAAGAAAACGATCCTCGTAGGCGTTGCCGCGCCAGAACTCCGCCGCCTCGGCAAGCGTGGGGCAACGGTCCAGGTTTCCCCAGAGCGCCAGTTCCTGCTTTTCCCGCAAGGCATGGCAGGTCCGGAAATCATCGTCAGGTCCGGTTGCGGAACCTCCGACAGCGGCGTGCCCGGCAAGGCTGCCCGGCGGCGGAACCCGGACGGCGGTGATGGCCAAGCCGGCTGGGACGGGTGGGCTGTTGTGGTGCTCCGGCGCGGCCATTCCCCCAGCTTAGGCAGGAGGCGCTGACAAGTTAAGCAAAAAACCGCCCGGCGAAGGCGCCGGGCGGTTCATTGGTGCCGGACGGATCCGGCAGCCGAGGGAATTAGGCCTCGGTCAGTACCTTGGTCACGTTGGGGTCCACGGCGATGCCGGGGCCGAACGTGGTGGCAACAGTTGCCTTCTGGATGTAGCGGCCCTTGGAAGCGGACGGCTTCAGGCGAAGCACCTCTTCCAGTGCGGCTGCGTAGTTCTCGGCCAGCTTGAGGGCGTCGAAGGACACCTTGCCGATGATGAAGTGCAGGTTCGAGTGCTTGTCGACGCGGAAGTCGATCTTGCCGCCCTTGATGTCGTTGACAGCCTTGGTGACGTCGGCCGTAACGGTGCCGGTCTTCGGGTTCGGCATCAGGTTACGGGGACCCAGGACCTTACCCAGACGGCCAACCTTGCCCATGAGGTCAGGGGTGGCAACGGCTGCATCGAAGTCGGTCCAGCCGGCTGCGATCTTTTCGATCAGGTCATCGGAACCAACGAAGTCGGCGCCGGCAGCGATTGCTGCCTCAGCCTTGTCGCCCGTTGCGAAGACGAGGACGCGGGAGACCTTGCCGGTGCCGTGGGGCAGGTTGACCGTGCCGCGGACCATCTGGTCAGCCTTGCGCGGGTCAACGCCGAGGCGGAAAGCAACCTCAACGGTGGCGTCGAACTTGGAGGGGTTGGTGTCCTTGGCAATCGTTACTGCCTCGAACGGCGCGTAGAACTTCTCCGCGTCGATCTTGGCGGCTGCTGCCTCATATGCTTTGCTGCGCTTTGCCATGCTGCTTATTCTCCTTGTGCAGTTGTGGTCTGCGGACCGCGCTGGGCCCTGCCACAGTTGGGAATCCGGCATGGAATCCCAACATTCTTGATGTTTCAGTGGTGCCGGTTACCCGGCGGGTGAAGGCTGTTAGCCTTCGACGGTGATACCCATGGAGCGGGCGGTGCCGGCGATGATCTTCGCTGCGCCTTCGAGGCTGGTGGCGTTGAGGTCTTCCATCTTGGTGGTGGCGATCTCGTTGACCTGCGCCTGGGTCAGCTTGGCAACCTTGACGGTGTGCGGGGTAGCTGAACCCTTAGCGACGCCTGCAGCCTTTTTGATGAGCTCTGCAGCCGGCGGGGTCTTGGTGATGAACGTGAAGGAGCGGTCCTCGTAGACCGTGATTTCCACGGGGATGACGTTTCCGCGCTGGGCTTCCGTCGCAGCGTTGTACGCCTTGCAGAATTCCATGATGTTGACACCGTGCTGGCCAAGCGCAGGACCGATCGGCGGGGCCGGGTTAGCGGCACCTGCCTGGATCTGCAGCTTGATGAGGCCGGTGACCTTCTTCTTGGGAGCCAATGTAGGGTCCTTCTCTCAATAACTTCCTGTGACACAGGAGCGTGCCTCAGGTCTGTGGCCGCCATGGCGAGGCGGCCGGCCGTTCCCGTCCTGCTAAGCCGGCAGGGTGGGAACGAAATTTGTGGGTGGTCAGATCTTGGTGACCTGGTTGAACGCCAGGGTGACCGGCGTTTCGCGTTCGAAGATGGAAACCAGCACCACGAGGGTCTGCGATTCGATCTTGATTTCGGAGATCGTGGCGGGGAGGGTCTCGAAGGGACCTTCCTTGACGATGACGGACTCGCCAACTTCGAAGTCGATGTCCACGGGAGCCTGGTGCTGCTTGTTGACCGGCTTGCCCTTCTCTGCCTGCTCTTCTTCGAAGACCGGGGCGAGCATGGAGAAGACTTCGTCCAAACGCAGCGGGACCGGGTTGTGGGCGTTGCCCACGAAGCCGGTGACGCCGGGGGTGTGGCGGACGGCGCCCCAGGAGGCATCCGTCAGGTCCATGCGGACCAGCACATAGCCGGGGATGCGGACGCGGTTGATGACCTTACGCTGGGCGTTCTTGATCTCGACCACTTCTTCCATCGGCACCTGGATTTCGAAGATGTACTCTTCCATGTCCAGGGTCTGGATGCGGGTCTCAAGGTTGGCCTTGACGCGGTTTTCGTAGCCGGCGTAGGAGTGGATGACGTACCAGTCACCCTCCTGGCGGCGCAGCTTCGACTTGAACTCATCCGCCGGATCGACCTCGGGAACGGCAACAGCGACGGCCTCTTCGGACTCGTCGCCGGCTTCTGTCCCGTGGTCTGCTGCGCTGAACTCTACGTCGGCATTTGCCTCGGAGTCGTCGTCGGCCTCTGCAGCGTCGAAGTCGGCGTCAGCGTCAGCGGATTCGGGCGCGGAGGATTCAACCTCAGACTCTTCACCGGCTCCTGCCGTGACGTCCGCGGACTCTTCGCGTTCAGTCTCGGTTACCTCGAGCTCCTGCTCAGACACTTGGTCTCCTGCTTCCTCATTGCCTAACATGCCTATTTAAATGGCTCAATTCCGCATGCCGCTGTTTTCCCTCCGGTCACCCGGAGCGATCAGCCTGCCTGCGGAGCGTGCAGCGTTAGCTGTCCCCGGAGCCGGTACCGCCGAAGACCCAGCCGACAGCGGAACCAAATCCGATGTCCAGCAGGCTGACGATGACCATCATGATGGCCACGAATACCAGCACCACGAGCGTGTAGTTGATCAGTTCCTTGCGGGTTGGTGCCACGACCTTCTTCAGTTCGCCAATCATCTGGCGGACGAACAATGCAATGCGGGCGAAGATGCTTGCCTTGGCAGCCTTCTTAGCCGGGCGTCCCTTGGAGCTGCTGGCAGCTGTTTCGGTCACCTGGTCCTCGCTCATCTTTGCAATGGTGGATTACCCGGCCCTGATCAGAACCATGGTTGCTGCGCTTGCCCCGGATGTTGGTCCGGGGCAGCTTGCGCAGGGCAGACAGGACTCGAACCTGCAACCTGCGGTTTTGGAGACCGCTGCGCTACCAATTGCGCCACTACCCTATGGGTGATAATCCGCGACTGATAACGATTCCCCAGTTTTTCACTGGGCGCACGTCATCATCCGTGTTTCAACACCGGTGAACCAGTCTACGCAACAACTTCGCGTACGTCGAACCAGCCCCTTCCGGGCCCTCGCGCTGCATGAACTTGTCCCGGACTGGAGACCAGTCACAATTCAAATCCGGCAACCCGGAGGGTCCGGTGAACAGCATAGAGTAGAAACGTCGAATTCCCCCATTCCAGCCTTTTGGCTGCCTGCGAAGAACGGACCTGCCATGTCTGCCGCCCGCGTTTCCAAGCGCATATCCGCAATTGCCGAATCCGCCACCCTTGCCGTTGATGCCAAGGCGAAGGCGCTTAAGGCGGCTGGCCGGCCGGTTATTGGCTTTGGTGCGGGCGAACCGGATTTCCCCACCCCGGAATACATTGTGCAGGCCGCCATTGAGGCGGCCGGACAGCCCAAGTACCACCGCTACTCCCCCGCCGGCGGACTGCCGGAGCTCAAGAAGGCGATCGCGGAGAAAACCCTGCGGGATTCCGGCTATGCAGTGGACGCCGCCCAGGTCCTGGTCACCAACGGCGGCAAGCAGGCCGTCTACAACACCTTCGCCACCCTGCTGGATCCGGGCGACGAAGTCATTGTGCCCACCCCGTTCTGGACCACGTACCCGGAGGCCATCCGCTTGGCCGGCGGTGTCCCCGTTGAGGTCTTCGCCGGCCCCGAGCAGGACTACCTGGTGACCGTGGAACAGCTGGAGGCTGCTGTCACGGACCGCACCAAGGTCCTGCTGTTTGTCTCCCCGTCCAACCCCACCGGTTCGGTCTACTCGCCGGAACAGGTGGCGGAGATCGGCAAGTGGGCTGCGGCCAAGGGCCTCTGGGTAGTTACGGACGAAATCTACGAGCACCTGACCTACGACGGCGTGCCCTTCACCTCGATCGCCACCGCTGCCCCCGAACTGGGCGACAAGGTGGTTATCCTCAACGGCGTGGCCAAAACCTACGCCATGACCGGCTGGCGCGTGGGCTGGATGATCGGCCCGGCGGATGTCATCAAGGCCGCCACCAACCTGCAGTCGCACGCCACCTCCAACGTTTCAAACATCATGCAGATCGCCGCCCTCGCCGCCGTTTCCGGTCCGCTGACCGCAGTCGATGAGATGAAGGTGGCCTTCGACCGGCGCCGGAAGGCCATCGTGGCCGGCCTGAACGCCATCGAGGGCGTGGAATGCCCGACGCCGAAGGGTGCCTTCTACGTGTACGCGGACGTCCGCGGCCTGCTGGGCAAGTCGTTCCCGACGGCGGCGGGTACCTCGACGCCGTCGACCTCCGCCGAGCTGGCGGCGTTGATCCTGGATGAGGTGGAGGTTGCGGTGGTTCCCGGTGAGGCGTTTGGCCCGTCCGGCTATCTGCGCCTCTCCTACGCCCTGGGCGACGAGGACCTGGCCACCGGCGTGCAGCGGCTGCAGGACTTCCTCGGCAAAGCCCAGTAAGGTCCAAAACACCCCGTTGCGCTATCACTTATGGTCCCTAAAACACCGTTTTGGGGACCATAAGTGATAGCGCAACGGGGTGGGAGGGGTTAGAGGAGGCGGCGCTCCGCTGCCCACTTGGTCAGCTCGTGCCGGCTGGAGAGCTGGAGTTTCCGCAGCACCGCTGAGACGTGCGTTTCCACGGTCTTGATGCTGATGAAGAGCTCCTTGGCCACCTCCTTATAGCTGTACCCGCGGGCGATCAGCCGCATGACCTCCAGCTCACGGACGGAGAGCTTGTCGAGCTCGTCGTCGGCGATGTCTGCAGGGGCCGTGCCAAAGGCGTCGAGGACAAAGCCGGCCAGCCGGGGCGAGAACACGGCGTCGCCGCCGGCCACCCGGTACACGGCGTCCGTGATTTCGGCGCCCGAGATGGTTTTGGTGATGTAGCCGCGGGCGCCCGCCCTGATCACGGCCACCACGTCCTCCGCCGCGTCCGAGACACTTAGCGCCAGGAATTTGGTGCCTGCCAGCAGCGGCACGGAGCCGGCAATCACTTCCCGCCCACCGCCGCCCAGTCCGCCGGGCAGGTGCACGTCAAGGAGCACCACGTCCGGACGCTCGGTGGCGATGACGGCGATGGCCTGCTCCACGGTGGCGGCTTCCCCCACCACCTGGATGCTGGCGTCCAGGTCCGCCTTCAGGCCTGACCGGAAGATGGTGTGGTCATCGACGATGACCACACGGACCGACCGGGACGGCGGTCCGGCGGCTTCTGGGAGCGTGTTCATGCTGTTCCTTCCGTGGTGTCCGGGCCGGTGGAGGGCAGCCGGAGCCGGACCTCTGTTCCCTCGCCGGAGCTGAGAATTTCTGCTGTGCCGCCGTGCCGGCGCATCCGGCCGATAATGGATTCCCGCACGCCCATCCGGTCCTCCGGCACGTCCGGCAGGTCGAAGCCCGGCCCGCGGTCCTTCACAAAGATATCCGCGTGGCCGTCGGTGACTTCCAGGTAAACGGACACGGCACCGCCACCGTGGCGGGAGGCGTTGAGCATGGCCTCGCGCGCGGCTTGGACCAGCGCTTCGCGGGCCTCGGTCATGGCGGCATCGCCCACGCTGACGACTTCCACGGCATTGCCCAGTAAGTCCTCCACCTCAGCGGCCACCGCTTTGACCCGGTCCGAGAGCTGGCCGGTGCCGCGGCCCGGGTCCTGGAAGAGCCAGCCCCGGAGCTCGCGTTCCTGCGCCCGGGCAAGGCGGAGGACGTCGTGCTCGTTGCCGGCCCTGCGCTGGATGAGGGCGAGGGTCTGCAGGACGGAGTCATGCAGGTGGGCGGCGATTTCGGCCCGCTCCGTTTCCCGGATCCGGCCGGCGCGCTCCGTTTCGAGGTCGCGCCAGAACTTCAGCGCCCACGGCAGCAGGACCAGCACCACCCCGCCCAGGACGGCCACGGAGGCCAGCAGCGCCAGCCAGGTCTGCTCCCAGGAGCCGGACCCGGACACCATCACCAGCACTCCGGCCACCACCAGCGCCAGCCCTGCCGCCAGGCGGGCCCAGCCGCCGGCCTGGTCCGCCTTGGTTTTGTCCACCAGGCCTGCACGCCTGGTCTCATCGAGCTGCATCCAGGCGATGGCGGCGCCACCCAGGACAGCGGCTGCGGGGATCAGCGTGCCCAGGGGCACGTTCACACCCAGCAGCCGGGCGATCATGATGCCGGCCACCAGAAGCAGCCCGCTGCCCAGCAGGATCTCCTTGCCGTAGCGCATGCTGCGGACCCGGAACCAGGGCTGCCCGGCAGGCATACCCGCCGCGGCAGGTGCGGCCCCGGGAGGAATGTTGCCGGCGGCCGGCCCGGTCGCCGGGCCGGCTGTCCAAGTGCCGGGGGCCCAGGTGCCGGGGCCCCCGAACCCGCGGGGAGCCTGGCGTGGCGGACCGGCGTCGGCGCGGCTTCCGCTCCCCGCCGCGGTGGGGAGACTGACGGCGGGAGCAATTGGCGACGCCGGCCGGCGGGCATTGCGGCGTGCCGCTTCATCGGCGGTGGGAACCATGATCCACAGCCACGCATAGAAGGCCAAGCCGGCACCACCGGCAAGGGTGGAGAGCGCCATGGCAATCCTGACGTTCCGTACCGGCCAGCCCAGGTGGACGGCCAGGCCCGAGCACACGCCGGCGATGACGCGGTCGCTGTTGCGGGCCAGGGGCGGCCGGACCGGGATGGTTGTCATGGGTCAATCCAAGCACGGATCAGGGTTCCCCGGCCCGGAACCGGGCGCGAACCGGGGGTCACTCAGGGGCCGTTCAGGGTATCCCCCAGTAGAGCGCCGGAGGCCCGAACGGAAGGATTGAAGCATGAACTCGCAGACCCCCACCCCAGACGACCCGCAACGCCCTGACGGCAGCCAGCCCACCGAGCCGCTCCCCCAGCCAGGCAGCCACCGGCCCACCGAGCCGCTGCCGGCCTACACACCCGCCGCCGACGCGCCGCCCCTGTCCGGGCCCGCAGGGGCAGCAGCCGGCCCCACCCCAACGGGTGCGGCCCCGGATTTCTTCGACTGGATCCGCGGCCACGGGATCCAGCGCGGCAGCAACCGCTGGGTTGGCGGCGTCTGCGACGGCATCGCCCAGCGACTGGGCATCGACCCGCTGATCATCCGCGGCGTTTTTATCGTCCTCACCCTCTTTGCCGGCATCGGGGTCCTGGCCTACGGGCTGGCCTGGGCGTTCCTGCCCGAACCCGACGGCCGCATCCACGTCCAGGAAGCCGGAGCCGGCCACTGGTCCAGCGGTATGACCGGTTCGCTGATCGCCACCATCCTTGGCTTGACCGGGCTGGGCGGCGGCTTCTGGGGCTGGAGCCACAACGGCTTCGGCGGCTTCCTGTGGACCGTGTTCTGGGTGGGCGGCGCCATCTACCTGGTCTACTACCTGGCCCAGCGCAACAAGGGCTCCCGGCCAGCCCGCGTGCAGGCCGGCCCCACGGCCAGCCCGTACGCAAGCGGCTACCAGTCGTCCGCCTACGCGGCACCCTACGCAGCAACGGGTACCGCCGGCAGCGGCCCGGTGCCCGGCGCCCCCGGCGCCCCGGCGTCGGCAGCCTTCCCCGCCTACGGGACGGCCGGCAGCGGAACCACTTCCGGTTACGGCACCGCAGGCGGCAGCAGCGGCAGCACCGCTGGCAACGGCAACGGCGGCTACGGCAACTACGGCGGCACCGGCCGCCCGCCCCAGGGCCCAGCCCGGCCGCAGAAACCCCGGCCTGCCGGCCCCGGTGCCCCCGCCATCGCCATCACGGCCGGCACGGCACTGCTGGTGGGTGGCGGCCTGAAAGCCCTGGACGCCGGCAACATCATCGACCTGGGCAGCGCCGCCAACGCCATCGTGTGGGCCAGCGCGGCAGCTGTCCTGGGCCTGGGCATCCTGGTCTGCGGCGCCCGCGGCAGGACCGCAGGGATCCTCAGCCTCTTCGCCGTGGTGGCCCTGATCGCCGGCGGCGTGTCCAACGTGGTGGGCAACGGCGACCGCGTCCGTTTCTCGGAAGTGTCCTGGAGCCCCACCACCCTGCAGGACGCCCGCAACGGCTTCGACGTCACTGCCGGCCGCGGCACTGTTGACCTTACGGACCTGGCCGTCAGCGCCCCCCTTGGTTCCGACGTCGTGATCCCCCTGGACATCACCGCCTCCAACGTGACCGTGGTGATCCCGGAGAACGTCCCGGTCCGGATTGAAGCGGACATGACCATGGGCAACCTCAGCGATTCCACCGGCGAGCGCAGCGGCTCCACCACGCGGGAAACCAGCTACAACACCGACAAGCCGGGCAGCAGCCTGGTGGTAGAGATCGACGGCACGTTCAGCAACGTCACCATCGAGGAAGGCAACTGACATGAGCACCAGCAACCAGGCACCGGACCCCCAGGGCCGGACCACAGCAGCAGCAGGCAACACCACGACGGCGGACCAGGGCCCCGTGGGCCCGGCACCGGCAAGGGTGGGAACCGTGGTCTGGGGACTGATCGTCCTGGCCCTCGCAGCCTTGATCGCGGTGGCCCAGCTGGGCTGGGTGAACCTGAACGGCACCTATGTCCTGATCGGGCTGATGATCGGCGCCGGGGTGGCGCTGGTGGTGGGCGGCGTCCTGTCTGCCAGGAAACGTGACAACCGGCCCGCAACAGGGAAGTCTTGAGCCATGGAAAAGTTCTTCAGCATCGTCAAAAGCACAGGCCTTCGGCGCGGACCACAACGCTGGCTCGGCGGGGTCCTGGGCGGCATCGCAGCGAAACTGAACGTGGACGTGGCCTACGTCCGCATCGGATTCCTCATCTTCTGCCTCCTCCCCGGCCCCGCCGTGGTCCTTTACCTGTTGGCGTGGGCCGTCCTGCCGGACCAGAACAACTCCATCGCCCTGCAGGGCTTTCTGATCCGCAGGGCCGGAAACCGGTACTGAGTTCCCGCATTTTTTCTGCAGCATCCGATGGACCTCCGCCGTTCGGCGGGGGTCCATCGACCGGTTGACGGGAAGTTCAACCGGCCGGACGTGGTGGTGGGCCCCCGTCCGGTGCCACGCTGGAAGCATGAGAACACCAGCACCCGGATCCGCCGCTGACGCCATCACCGTCCGGGACCTCCGAAAAACCTACCGGCTCCCCAAGGGCGGCACGCTGGCGGCCGTTGATGGCCTGGACCTCGCCATCGGCGCCGGCGAAACCTACGCCCTGCTGGGCCCCAACGGCGCCGGGAAGTCCACCACCATCGAGATCCTCGAAGGCCACCGCCGCGCCGACAGCGGCGACATCCGCGTCCTGGGCACCCCGCCCTGGAAGGCGGCGCCGGCCTTCCGGGCCCGGATCGGGATTGTCCTGCAGGAAGCCACCGATTCCGGTGAGCTCCGGGTCTCCGAAGCGCTGGGCTCGCTGGCCCGGTGCTTTCCCGCGCCACGGCCGGTGGCTGAGGTGATAGCAGCAGTAGGGCTCGACGGCAAGGAATCCGTTCGCATCTCCACCCTTTCAGGTGGCCAGCGCCGCCGCCTGGATGTGGCCCTGGGCATCATCGGGAACCCTGAAGTACTGTTCCTCGACGAGCCCACCACCGGATTCGACCCGGCCGCCCGGCGCCAGTTCTGGGAGCTCATCCGGTCCCTGGGCGAGGGCGGCACCACCATTGTGCTCACCACGCACTACCTGGACGAGGCCGAGCAACTCGCCGACCGCATCGGGGTCATCAACCAGGGCAGGCTCATCGCCGAGGGCACCCCCGCCGATATCGGCGGTCCGGAGCTCCGGATCCCCCGCGTCCGCTGGCGTGACGCCGCGGGACACCACGAGGAAACGACAGCAAGTCCTGCGGCGCTGATCCGGGACATTTCCGACGGCGGCCGGCGGGAACCGCTGGACCTCGCTGTGGTGCGCCCCAGCCTCGAGGACATCTACCTGCAGCTCATCGATTCCAACCGGCAGGAGCCGGCACTGACAGGAGCACGGCCATGACTGCCCTCAGTTCCCCCGCCACACCATGGAAACCCTCGGTCCTCCGGCTGGGGCTCCACCGCGCCGCACTGGAGATCAAGCTATTTAACCGGGATGTGCTCTCACTGGTCCTGGTGCTCTTTTTCCCCATCCTGATGCTGTCGCTGTTCGGCACGGTTTTTGGTGATGAGCCGGTGTTCGGCGCCGACCCCTCCGGGCAGGGCGGCATCACCCCCGCCCACTACTACCTGCCCGGCATGCTGGCCCTGAGCACCATCCTCAGCGGCTTCCAGAACCTGAGCAGCTACGTGGCCACGGAACGCTTCAACGGCACCGTCAAACGCCTGGCCGGCACCCCGCTTCCCGCCGCGTCCTACTTCCTGGGCAAGACCGGGCAGACGCTGTACCTCATCGTGGCCCAGACAGCGCTGCTGCTGCTGGCAGCCCGCTTCCTCTTCAACGTCCCCATGCCGGACGAACCCGGACAGTGGGCCCTGGTGGCCGGGCTGATGGTGCTGTCCACCGCTGCGTGGGCCACGGTGGCCATCGCCTTTACCGCCCTGCCCAAGTCGGCGCAGAGCGCCTCCACCCTGGCTGTCCTGCCGGTACTGCTGCTCTCCTTCACCTCCGGGGTCTACTTCCCGTTCTCCCAACTGCCGGACTGGCTCCAGTCGGTGACGAACTTCTTCCCGCTGCGGTGGACCGCCGGCGCCTTCCGGTCCGTTTTCCTTCCCCCGCAGTTCGCGGCGGCGGAACCGGGCGGCAGCTACGGTGTGGGCACAGCCTTTGTGGTCCTGGCTGTGTGGGTGGTGGCCGGAGCCGTCCTGGCCCGGCTCGCCTTCAAGTGGCCGCCACAGAAATGACCGGTAGGGTGCATCAATGAACAACTACGGCGGCCGGACCGAGCGGCTGCTGCCTGCCCGCTCCGTGTGGAGCACCTCGATGCTCTGGTGGCATCTCGGGTTCTATGCGGCGCTGGCAAGCCTGATGTACCTGGCCGTCTTCGGCCAGCCCGTCACCCCCGGCACGCCGTGGATGGTGGGGGCCATGGTGGTGCTGGCCGCGGCGTACCCGTTCCTGACCAGGCCGGTTGACCTTCGCACCGGCAGGTCCGGCATCTACGTGGTGGTCTTGGTGCTGGTGGTGGTGTTCCTGTCGTTTGTGCACAACGGAGCAGGCGCCCTGCTGTTTGTGGCCTTCCCCCAGGTGTGGATGTTCACCGCCTCCCAGCGCCAGGGCATCGCGGCCACGGTGGTCCTGTGCGTGGGGGTTGCCGCGGGCCAGTTCAGCAGGTGGGGCGTCGGCGGCACGGTGGTTTATGAAATTTCCGCGCAGCTGGTGCTCTCGCTGGTGGCAAGCTGCATGATCGGGCTGTGGATCTCCCGCGTGATCGAACAAAGTGAGCAGCGGGCCGAACTCCTGGCCGAGCTCGAGGCCACTAGGAGCGACCTCAACGCCGCCCAGCAGGCCCAGGGCGCCCTGGCCGAACGCGAACGGATGGCCCGGGAAATCCACGACACCCTGGCCCAGGGCTTCACCTCGATTGCCATGCTGTCCGAAGCCGGCCAGGCGCAGCTTCGCCGGCAGGACCAGGCAGGCGCCCCCGCGCTGGCGGGAACACTGGCGGCCATCGCCCGGACGGCCCGGGAAAACCTCGCCGAGGCCCGGTCCCTGGTGGCGTCCGGGGTGCCCACGGATGTCACGGGCGGGGACCTGCTGGCTGCTTTGGCCCGGCTTCCCCACACCCTCCACCTGGACGGGATCCGGCTGGAGGTGGACATTCCCGCCGTGCTGCCGCCGCTGACCTCCTCGGAGCAGGTAGCGCTGCTGCGGACGGCGCAAGAGGCATTGAACAACGTCAGGCGCCACTCCGGCGCGTCGCAGGCGCGCCTGGCCGTCCGCGTGACCGGCCCGGCCGGCGGCGCCGGGCTGCGGCTGGTGGTCAGCGACGACGGTCATGGTTTCGACCCGCAGGGCCCCCACACGGGGTTCGGCCTGACCTCCATGGCCGCCCGGCTGGCCGAGATCAACGGCCGGCTGGAGCTGGCCTCCGACGCCGGCGGAACCATCCTGACAGCGGTGGTGCCCGTCGCCGCGCCTGCAGTGGATACCATCGCAGTGGATGCCGGCAAGGAGGCATCACTATGAGTCCAACGGCAACCGTCCGCGTGGTCCTGGCGGACGACCACCCGGTGGTCCGAGGCGGCCTCGCGGCACTCCTGGGGACCGCAGCGGGCATCGAGGTGCTGGCCGAGGCCGCCGACGGGCAGGAAGCGGTGGCAGCCGTGGCCACCCACGCCCCGGACGTGGTGCTGATGGACCTGCGGATGCCCGTCCTGGACGGGGCCGGGGCCACGGCACTGATCCGCGACCGGCATCCGCTGACCAAGGTCCTGATCCTGACCACGTACGACGGCGACGCGGACATAGTGCGTGCCGTGGAGTCCGGGGCGGTGGGCTACCTCCTGAAGGACTCCCCCGGCGGCGTCATCATCGACGCGGTGTTTGCCGCAGCCCGCGGAGAGACGGTCCTCGCCCCGCCGGTGGCGGCACGCCTGGTGTCCCGCCTGCGGGAACCCGGGAGGCCGCAACTGACCGCCCGCGAGGTGGAAGTGCTCCGCTGCGTCTCGCAGGGACTGAGCAACCCGGACGTCGCCGCCCGGCTCCATATCGCGGAAGCGACCGTCAAAACGCACCTCCTGCGCGTCTTCAACAAGCTCGATGTGGACGACCGGACCCGTGCCGTGGTGGTCGCCCTGGAGCGGGGCCTATTGTGACCGGTTTGTGTCGTACCCCACACAGCCCACTACAATCTATGTGAGCTCAGCGTGGCGCTCTGCCTGTAAACCCTCTCTCCAGGATTTGAGCCGAAACATGAAAATAGGAATCCTCACCAGCGGTGGCGACTGCCCCGGGCTGAATGCTGTCATCCGCGGCGCCGTCCTTAAGGGCATCGCCATCCACGGCCACGAATTCGTCGGATTCCTCGACGGCTGGCGCGGTGTGGTGGAGGGTGACATCATCGACATCCCCCGCACCATGGTCCGTGGCATCGCCAAGCAGGGCGGCACCATCCTGGGCACCTCCCGCACCAACCCGTTCGAAAACGGCGGCGGCCCCGAGGTCATCAAAGCCCACATGGACCGGCTGGGCATCGACGCCATCATCGCGATCGGCGGTGAGGGCACCCTCGCGGCAGCCAAGCGCCTGACGGACGCCGGGCTCAAGATCGTCGGCGTCCCCAAGACCGTGGACAACGACCTCGACGCCACCGACTACACCTTCGGGTTCGACACCGCCGTGCAGATCGCCACCGAAGCCATCGACAGGCTCCGCACCACCGGCGAATCCCACCACCGTTGCATGATCGCCGAAGTCATGGGCCGGCACGTGGGCTGGATCGCGCTGCACGCCGGCATGGCCGCCGGCGCGCACGCCATCCTCATCCCGGAGCAGAAAACCAGCATCGAGCAGATCACCGAATGGGTCCAGGAGGCCCACGCCCGTGGCCGCGCACCCTTGGTGGTGGTGGCTGAAGGCTTCGTGCCGGACCACATGGAGTCCCCGCACTCGGAGCGCGGCCTGGACACCTTCGGCCGGCCCCGCCTTGGCGGCATCGCCGACCAGCTGGCCCCCGAGCTGGAGGCCCGGACCGGCATCGAGACCCGCGCCACCATCCTGGGCCACATCCAGCGCGGCGGCGTACCGTCCGCGTTCGACCGGGTCCTCGCCACCCGGCTGGGTATGGCCGCGATCGACTCCGTGGTGGAGGGCTACTGGGGCACCATGGTGGCACTCAAGGGCACGGACATCGAGCACGTGGGCTTCGAAGAGGCGCTGGGGCAGCTCAAGACCGTCCCGCAGAAGCGCTACGACGAGGCAGCGGTCCTGTTCGGCTGAGCCCGCGCGCCGCCCTAGGCTGGGACCATGACTCTCGACGCCGGTTCCGCCGCCATCATCCAGCTCGCCTGGGCCCGCCGGCTGGGCCTTGACGACCACGCCTTCGGCGACGCCCTGGCAACCGGGGACCGTGTGGTCCGGGCCGACGAATCGGCCCGGACCGTGGAGTTCGTCCGGCTGTTCGGCAGTTCCGCCCTGGTGGGTCCGCAGTGGCTGATCGACGCCGCCGCCGCCGTCCCGGACGCCGACCTGGCCCAGCATGTGACACTGTTGACCCTGACCCGGTCCCACGGCGGGCACGGGCTCGGGGCCGCCGCGCTGTTCTTCGCCGACGACCTGCCGCTGAAGCAGGTGGCCGGGGAAATGACCGTCTCGCACGGCAGCCCCGAGGCGATCGAGCTGGAAAGCAGGTGCCCGCCGGACGACGTCAACGAGGTGGGCCTGTCAGATCTTGAAAACCGCTACACGATCATCCACGAGGTGGCTGGCCGGCGGCTGCCGCTGGCCTGCGGTGCCTACACGGAGCGGGAAGGCCTGCTGGCGCAGCTGGGCGTCCTGGTGGACCCGGAGTGGCGGCGGCGCGGCCTGGGTACCGTGGCGGCCTCCATCGCGGCGCACGAGGCACTGGCTGCGGGACTGACCATCCAGTGGCGGGCGGACGTCAGCAACACAGGAGCGCTGGCGCTGGCCCGTCATCTGGGACTGTCAGCCGGCGGAATCCAGACCAGCGTCCACCTTGGCTGAGCCGGGTGCCGCGTCGGCGCCGCCCCACCCCTGAACCGGCTGGGGCTTGGCAAAGAACAAGGCCACGACTGCCCCCACCACGATGACGGCGGCCGGCAGCAGCATCGACTGGCCCATCGCCGTCGAGAATCCGCCCTGCAGGGCATCCGGAAGGGTCCCGGTCATGCCCAGCCCGCCGCCGGCTGCCGCACCGGAACCGCCGCCGGGCAGTTCGGCAGCGAGGCGGGACTGGATGAGCACGGCGATGGCCGCGCTGCCCAGGACCGCACCGATCTGGCGGGTGGTGTTGTAGACCCCTGAACCGGCTCCGGCCTGACGGGGCGGCAGGTTGCGGGTGGCGGTGGTGCTCAGCGGCGCCCAGATGCCGGCGTTGGCGAAGCCCAGGACGGCACTGGGCAGCAGGAACATCAGGATGGGTGTGTCCGGCTGCATCAGGGCGGAGTTCCACAGCAGCGCCACGGCCATCAGGGCCAGGCCGGTGGCCGTGATGTACTTGGGGTTAACGCGGTCCACGAGCTTGCCCACCACCGGGGCCAGGCCGCCGGAAATCAGGGCCATGGGCACCATCATGAGCGCCGACTGGGTGGGCGTCAGGCCCCGGACCAGCTGGTAGTAGAAGATCAGCGGCAGGCTGAACGCCGTGACGGTGAAGCCCACGGTGGTGATGCCGATGTTGGCCAGCGAGAAGTTCCGGTCCCGGAACAGCTCCAGCGGCAGCAGCGGCTCGCCCTTGTTGAAGCGCTGCCAGACCACAAAGGCCACCAGCACCAGGATGCCGGCAATGATCAGCCCCCAGACGCTGATGGGCCCGGTGATCGTTCCCCAGTTGTAGGTCTCGCCCTCCTGGATGCCAAAAACGAGCAGGAAGAGGCCGACGGCGCTGAGCACCACGCCGGGGATATCGAACCGGTGCGGGTGGGTCTTGAGCGACGGGACATTCCGCAGGGCCAGGATGAAGCCCACGATCCCGACGGGGACGTTGATGAAGAAGATCCATTCCCAGCCCAGGCCGTCCACCAGGACACCGCCCAGGATGGGGCCCACCAGGGTGGCGATGCCCGCGGTGGCACCCCACACGGCCATGGCAGGGCCGCGGCCGCCCGGCGGGAAGATGCGGGTGATGACCGCCATGGTCTGCGGCGTCATCAGCGCGGCGCCCAGGCCCTGCAGGATGCGGGCCATGATGAGTGTTTCGACGTTGCCGGAGAGCCCGCACCACAGCGAGGCGAGGGTAAACACCACCAGGCCAGTGAGGTAGAGCTTCTTGGGCCCGAACCGGTCACCCAGCCGGCCCGTGATCAGCAGGGGAACCGCATAAGCCAGGAGATAGGCGCTGGTCACCCAAATCACGGAGTTGATATCGGCGTTCAGGCCCTCCATGATCCGCGGGTTGGCTACGGAAACAATGGTGGTGTCGATGAGGATCATAAAGAACCCGATCACCAGGGACCACAATGCCGGCCACGGCTTGGCTACGATTTCCACTCGGTCATCCTTAAGAGATTGCAGATTGCCCGGCGGATCCGGGAGACCTAGCCCAGGAGATCCAGGATCTCCGTGCGGGCAAACATTTGCGCGGCGGCCCGGGCGGAGGGCTGGCCGGCGTCAGGGTCCGCGCCTGCTTCAAGCAGCGCGCGGGCCACGTCGGTGTAGCCCTTGAAGGCAGCTCCGGCCAGCGGCGTCTGGCCGCGGTCGTTGGCTGCGTCGGCGGAGGCGCCATGCTCAAGGATGAGCCGGACCGCGTCCACCTGTCCATGGTACGCCGCCAGCATCAGCAGCGAGTCACCGGCGGCATTGGTCAGGGCTACCGGGGCACCGGCGGACAGGAACGCGCGGAGCAGTTCCGTGTTGCCTTCCCGGGCGGCCTGGAACAGGGTGTGCGCGAGCTCCACGGCGTCCTGGTCGGGAGCCTGGGCCTGGCCTGCAGCAGGCTCGGGTGTGGTGCTGGAAGGATCGGTCATGGTCGGGGCCCCCTGAGGAATCCGGTCTGGCGCCCCACAACCTGGCCGGCATCCGGGGCAACGATGGCTTCCTGGACGGCAGGGTACGGCTCATCGCCATCCAGGACCGTCAGTATTTCATCCGGTGCCACGGAACGCTTTATGACCGCCAGGGCCACGGGGCCCATCTCGTAATGCTGGGCCACTGTAGTGACGGCGCCCACCTTCCGTTCGCCCAGCAGCACGGGGCTGCCGGCAGCCGGCATGGTGTGCTGGGAACCGTCCAGCTGGAGGAACACCAGGCGGCGCGGGGGGTGCCCCAGGTTGTGGACCCGCGCAACGGTTTCCTGGCCTTTGTAGCAGCCTTTGGCCAGGTGCACGGCGGTGCGGAGAAGGTCCAGTTCGTGGGGAATGGTTTTGTCGTCGGTTTCCGCGCCGATCCGGGGTCGCCAGGCGGCCACAC
This sequence comes from Arthrobacter sp. Leaf141, assembly GCF_001424565.1. Classification (GTDB taxonomy): domain Bacteria; phylum Actinomycetota; class Actinomycetes; order Actinomycetales; family Micrococcaceae; genus Arthrobacter. The sequence continues at coordinate 400,309 of NZ_LMOL01000005.1, read as the reverse complement.
GCAGGGCCTCCGCGGCAAGGACGCCTGCCAGGGGGCGGTCCGCCACGATAGCTTCCAGCCGGGTTGCAGGCACCAGGTACTCGAACCAGGGCCGGTCCAGGCCGGGGTGCCCCTCGGCGGGGACCACAGCGTACGAGTAGCCGCCGGCGCCGACGTGGGGCCAGGGATCCTGCCAGGCCAGCAGGTCCGCCCAGCCGGGTACCGCCTTGACGGTGCCCACCACGGCCCAGTCGGCGGAGGCGTCCAACACCTCAACGCGGAGCATGAACTTCATCCTGTTCAGGAACTCCGCCAGCGGTGCAGCCTCCGCCGCCTCGACAATCAGCCAGGTGGTCCCGCCGTCGTCAATGACCCTGGCGTCGAATTCGATCCGGCCCTGGACGCTGAGCAGCAGCAGTTCGGTGGACTCCCCCGGCGCGAGGGCGGTGACCTGCTGGGAGGAAAGGGTGTTCAGCCAGCTCAGCCGGTCCGGCCCGCTGACGGTGACCACGCCGCGGTGCGAAAGGTCCACAACGGCGGTGCCGGCGGCCAGTGCCCGTTGTTCCCGCAGCGGCTCGCCGTAGTGGGATGCGACGCCGGCGTCCGGACCGGTCGCTTCGACGGCGCCGGGGCGCGACAGCAGAGGGCTGGGTGTAGTCATATGAAGTAGAAGTCCTTGGAGGCTAGCGGTATTCCGGATTTTCGAAATCGAACCGGGTGCCGGCCTGCCATTCCTCCGGGAGGTTGCCGTAGGCGGGATACCCGCCGGCGTCCTTGAGGAGCTTGGCCAGGTGCAGCAGGTTCCAGGTCATGAAGGTGGCGTTGCGGTTGGTGAAGTCGGTCTCCGGTCCCCCCGAGCCCGGATCGAGGTAGCTGGGGCCGGGGCCCACGGCGCCGATCCAGCCGGCGTCGGCCTGCGGCGGAATGCTGAAGCCGACGTGCTGCAGGCTGTACAGGACGTTCATGGCGCAGTGTTTGATGCCGTCTTCGTTGCCGGTGATCAGGCAGCCGCCCACTTTGGGGTAGAACGCCCACTGGCCCTTGCTGTTGAGTTGGCCGGAATGCGCGTACAGCCGCTCGATGAGCTTGCGGGTCTCGGAGGAGTTGTCGCCCAGCCAGATGGGCCCTGCCACCACCACGATGTCCGCGTCCTGGACCAGCGGGTACAGGTCCGGCCATTCGTCGGTGGCCCAGCCGTGCTCGGTCATGTCGGGGTACACGCCGCTGGCGATGTTGTGGTCAACCGTCCTGATCACGGTGGTGCCCACACCCTGCTTTTCCATGATCCGGCGGCTGATCTCAATCAGTCCGTCAGTGTTGCTGGTCTGGGGTGACTTCTTCAGCGTGCCGTTGAAGAACACTGCCTTCAGCCCGTTAAAGCCGCCCGCACTGCCGGTCTGTTCCACTGTGCTGCTCCTTGCGTCAGGATACTTTCGTCAGGAACGCCGACGCGTGGGCTTCGAGTCCTTTGCCGGCAACTCCTCCGGATGCGACGTCCCAGCGCCACAGGAGGTTGCCGTCCACCAGGCCGAAGATGCGGGTGGCAGCACTGTAGTCCTTCGAATGGCTGCCGCGCATCACCATGTCGGTGCTGAGCTGGATCTGCGGACCCTTGATCTGGCCGTAGTACAGCTCGGAGATGCCGCCGGGGTGCGAAATCGACACCGAAATGTCGAATCCGCCCTCACTGTTGCGGAGGGCTTCGACTTCGTCGGCGCTCTTCAGGGCCGGGACGATGTCAGCGGGAATCAGCCCCGGGCCGCCGTCGGCGTCCAGCTGCTTGCGCTCCAGGGCCCAGAAACCGGTCTCAACGGTGAGCGGCCGAAGCTGCGTGCCTTCGTCGTCAGTCAACCAGCTTTCGGCGCGGTACTGCAGGTAGGGCAACCCGTTGTGGGTGAACGAAACCCGCTGCAGGAAATGCTCGGATTCCTCGTCGCCGTTGCCCAACCGGCCGCGGCCTTCCCACTCACCGATGAGCCAGGAGAGGGGAACGAGTTCGGGGGTCAGGTCTGTGGGAATTTCAATAGGCACAGCAAATACCTCGGGAGACAGCTGGTTCGGGACGGGTCTACTTCTGGCCTTTGAAGAGGCGGTAGACCACAAAACCGGCGAACCAGGCCATGGACAGGCTCGCGATGCCGAGCAGGACAAGGAAGAAGATTTCAAAGGCAAGAATGGACATGGTGCAATCCTAACGCGTCAGTAGATGAGGAGTTTGTCTATGAAGTAGGCGAGGGAGCCGACGGCGGAGACCGGCGCGAGGCCCATCCCCAGGGCGGCGGCAAAGTTCAATGGAGCGCCGCGAAGTGTCACCAGGCGCCGGAAACTGGCCAGGACGGCACCCACCACCACGCCGAAGATGGCGGCCGGCAGGACGGCGATGTCCGAGATGACCAGCCCTGCCAGCGGACCCGCCAGTCCGGCCAGCACCACACCCAGGGGCGCAACGATGCTGTCCGGCCAGCGGATCAGGCCCGTGAGGAGGGCGACGGCGGCGCTGGCCGCGGCGACCAGCAGCATCTCCCGGACACCGTTGAACCTGGCGCCGGCAATCCAGCCCGCGCCGAGGCAGGACAACAGGACACCGACGCAGCAGCCAAGGGTGGATTCGAGGCGTTGCGCCTGCCCCGTCCCCCGGATCAGCTGGACCAGGAACACGGCCATCATCCCCACCGCGATGAACGCCGGGGTCCAGTCCAGGAACCCAGGGGCCGGCGTCGCGGCGGCGGCGAGGGCGGCCCCGGCGCCGGACAGCCCGATCACGGCGGCAAGTGTCTTTTTGGCCGGGATCCGGAGGAAATGCGGCCAGCCGATGCCGACGGCGGCCGCAATGAGGACGGCGACCACCACCAGTGCCTCGCGGGAGGAATAGACGCCGGCGATGATGGCCGCGAGCCCGGCGAGGCCCACCACGCCGATGCTCCAGGAGCCCAGGGAACGCACGGGGGCCTGCAGGTCCGCCGTCATGGGGACCCGGGCCTGTGCTTGGTTTCTGCACTCACTGCGCTGCAATCCCATCCTGGCGTCGGCTGCACGGGGCGGTGCGCCCCGTCGTGGCAGGACGGAGTCCGCCCTCCAGCCAATCCTGCCTTATATGAACTGGTTATGTCGCAAAAGGGGACCCCCACGGCTCCGGATCCGTAGCTGCGGAGGTCCTGCCGGGTATACTCAAGAATCAGCTAAGCTCCCCGCTGAGGTGGCCGGCCGGCCCGTACTTGACCGGCCCGAATCCGCTGCGGGAAGCCAGTACCGGCCGGTGAAAACCCGGCTCAGTCGCCCAACGATGCGCGGACGGCCCCTTGGAGGAACAATGTCGCACATCCTGTTATTGACGAACAGCACCGGTTCTTCGGTGGACATCCTGCCTGCCCTGGAGCTGCTGAACCACCGGGTCCACATCCTGCCCGCCGAGCCCACGGCCCTGCTGGAAACGGACCCGTGCGACATTGTGCTGCTGGATGCCCGCAAGGACCTGGTGGGCGCCCGCTCCCTGACCCAGCTCCTGAAGGCCACCGGGCTCAGCGCGCCCCTGGTCCTGATCCTGACCGAGGGCGGCATGGCTGCCGTTTCCTCCGCCTGGGCCGTGGACGACATTGTGCTTGAATCCGCCGGCCCGGCCGAAGTGGAAGCACGCATCCGGCTTTCCGTGGCCCGGGCGGTCCCGGAGAAGGACGACGCGCCCAGCGAGATCCGCGCCGCCGGCGTGGTGATCGACGAGGCCAGCTACACCGCCCGCGTCAACGGCGCCCCGCTGAACCTGACGTTCAAGGAATTTGAGCTCCTCAAATACCTGGCCCAGCACCCTGGCCGGGTTTTCACCCGCCAGCAGCTGCTCACCGAAGTCTGGGGCTACGACTACTACGGCGGCACCCGGACTGTGGACGTCCACGTCCGGCGGCTCCGCGCCAAGCTCGGCGCGGACCATGAGAACCTCATCAGCACTGTCCGCAACGTGGGGTACCGGCTCACCCTGGTGCGGCAGCAGGAAGACGAGCTCACCGAAGCCTGAGCCTTGGCCGGGTTCGGCGTATAGCCTTGCATCATGACTCCTGCGCACCCCGAGAAATGGCCGGTCCACCTTGTCCGAGGCGGGGTTGACCGGCAACTCCTTGACGATTGCCGCAGCCTCCTGGCCGCGGCGGAGGAATCCGACGGCAACCCGTCCATCTCCGAACAGACGTGGGTGTTCCTGCGGGCCGGGGATTCGGCCGCGCACTCCCTGCTGACCCTGGCCCTGTACGCCCCGGACGAGGACTCCGATCCTGCCACCGGCCAGGACCTGGCCGGATTCGCCGTGGTGGTGGCCGAAACGGACGGCGAATCGGTCCTGGAGATCGCTGTACACCCCGCCTACCGCAACCAGGGCGTGGCGGACCGGCTGGTGGGCGCACTGCAGGAAAACCGCGGACTGGACCGGTTGAAGGCCTGGTCCCACGGAAACCATGAGGCCGCCGCCGAACTCGCGGCCCGCTACGGCTTCGGCCCGGTGCGTGAACTGTGGAAGATGCGTCTGGCCACGGCGGACGCCGACCTGCCCGGTACTGCATTGCCGGAAGGTGTGGCCATCCGCGCCTTCGAACCGGGCCGGGACGAGGACGCCTGGCTGGCCGCCAACAAAGCCGCGTTTGCCCACCACCCGGAGCAGGGCAACCTGACGCGGGCCGATCTCGACGCCCGGATGGCTGAGGCATGGTTCGACCCGGCCGGTTTCCTGCTGGCCGAGGATGCGGACGGCCTGCTTCTGGGCTACCACTGGACCAAGGTGCACCCCCGGCATGGGCAGCACCCCGCCATCGGTGAGGTGTATGTGGTGGGCGTGACCCCGGCAGCGCAGGGCATGGGCCTGGGCAAGGCCCTGACGGTGGCCGGCATCCGGCACCTGCAGGAGCGTGGACTGCACGCCGTGATGCTTTACACCGACGCGGGAAACGCCCCGGCGGTGTCGCTGTACCGTTCCCTGGGGTTCACCCGTTGGGATATGGACGTGATGTACGGTCCGTTGGCCAAAAGTTAATCCAAACGTCTGACACATGCCCCGGCAGGGGCGAAATCCGGGCCGGTCCGGGAAGTGAATGCTTGTAAGGTTGATGGAGAACTGCGCAGGCCGCAAGGCAGCTTTTTTGCGCCAGGTAGAAGGAGAAACCATGACCCCGGAACCGTCCGGAACAGCGACGTCGAAAAACGTTGCAGTCCCTGTCCGCGCACGCTTCGGCTCGTCCGAGGTTCCGGCGTCCCGGGCCACACAGGACCGGATCGACATTCCCGAGTTTGCGCCGAACCCGCAGCCTGAAGGTGACATCCGGCCGGACCGTTTCCTGGACCGCGAGCTGAGCTGGCTCAGCTTCAATTCACGGGTCCTGGAACTCGCCGAGGATCCCACCCTGCACCTGCTGGAACGCGTCAGCTTCCTGTCCATCTTCGCCTCCAACCTGGACGAGTTCTTTATGGTCCGCGTGGCCGGCCTGAAACGCCGCATCGCCGCCGGCCTGGCACTGCCCTCCCCCGCCGGGCTGAGCCCCATGGACGTCCTGGAGCGCATCAGCGAGGAGGCGCACCGGCTGCAGCAGCGCCACGCGCAGGTTTTCGCCGAGCAGATCCGCCCGGCCCTGGCCTATGAGCACATCCACCTGATGCACTGGGAGGAACTCGACGACGCCGCCCAGCACCAGCTGAGCATCATGTTCGCCGAAAAGGTGTTCCCCATCCTCACGCCGCTCGCGGTGGACCCGGCGCACCCGTTCCCCTACATTTCGGGCCTCTCGCTGAACCTTGCCGTGGTGGTCCGGAACCCGGTCAGCGATAAGGAACTTTTCGCCCGCCTCAAGGTGCCGGACCAGCTGCCGCGCCTGATCTCCATCGACGGCCCCCGGGCCGGTGCAGTGGCGGGCCGGGTGGCCCGCTTCATCGCCCTCGAGGAAGTCATCGCCGTCCACCTGGACAAGCTGTTCCCCGGCATGGAGGTCCTGGAGCACCACACGTTCCGGGTCACCCGCAACGAGGACCTGGAGGTGGAGGAGGACGACGCCGAAAACCTCCTCCAGGCGCTGGAAAAGGAACTGCTGCGGCGCCGGTTCGGCCCGCCCGTCCGCCTCGAAGTGGCCAACGACATCAACCCCAACATCCGGGCGCTGCTGATCCGAGAGCTGGGCGTGGAGGAGTCCGAGGTGTACTCGGTCCCCGCTCCCCTGGACCTGCGCGGCCTGTCCGTGATGGCCGGGATCGACCGGGCGGACCTGCATTACCCCAAGCACGTCCCGCACACCTCGCGCTACCTCAACGAGTCCGAGACGTCCAAGGCAGCCAACGTCTTTGCCGCCATGCGCCGCCGCGACATCCTGCTGCACCACCCGTACGATTCGTTCTCCACGTCGGTCCAGGCATTCCTGGAGCAGGCCGCCGCCGACCCCAAGGTCCAGGCCATCAAGCAGACGCTGTACCGCACCTCGGGTGACTCCCCGATTGTCGATGCCCTGATCGACGCTGCGGAGGCCGGCAAGCAGGTCCTGGCGCTTGTGGAGATCAAGGCCCGGTTCGATGAGCAGGCCAACATCTCCTGGGCCCGCAAGCTGGAGCAGGCCGGCGTGCACGTGGTGTACGGCATCGTGGGCCTGAAGACCCACTGCAAACTGTCCCTGGTGGTCCGCCAGGAAGTGGACGGCCTGCGCCGGTACTGCCACATCGGCACCGGCAACTACCACCCCCGCACCGCCCGGTACTACGAGGACCTGGGCCTGCTCACCGCCAATGAGCAGGTGGGTGAGGACTTGTCCAAGCTCTTCAACCAGCTCTCCGGCTACGCCCCGAAGTCCACGTTCAAGCGCCTGCTGGTGGCGCCGCGCTCGGTCCGCTCAGGACTGATCGACCGGATCGAAACCGAAATCCGCAATGCCCGGGCCGGCGTGCCGGCCCGCGTGCAGATCAAGGTCAACTCGATGGTGGACGAAGCCATCATCGACTCGCTGTACCGCGCCTCACAGGCCGGGGTGAAGGTGGATGTGGTGGTCCGCGGCATCTGTTCGCTGCGCCCCGGCGTCGAAGGCCTCAGCGAGAACATCACCGTCCGCTCCATCCTGGGCCGGTTCCTGGAGCACTCCCGCGTGTTTGCCTTCGCCAACGGCGGGGACCCCGTGGTGTACATCGGCTCGGCCGACATGATGCACCGCAACCTGGACCGCCGGGTCGAAGCCCTGGTCCAGCTGGCCAGTCCCGACGACGTGGCCTACGTCCTGGACCTGCTGCGGCGCTACATGGCACCGGAGACCGCGAGCTGGCACCTGGACAACCAGGGCGTGTGGACCCGCCACCACCTGGACCCGGACGACAAGCCGCTGGAGGACGTCCAGTCCTGGCTGCTGGCCTCCCGGCCCCGGCAGCGCACCCTGAGCCGGCGGTAAGGGCCCCTGAGTTGCCAAGCGATGCACTCACAGCCGACCAGACGGACCATCCGGGGGAACCGATCGCCGTCACGGCGGCCGGCGCCCTGCCGTGGCGTATCACGCGCGATCAGCTGGAAGTCCTCCTGATCCACCGGCCCCGCTACGACGACTGGTCATGGCCCAAGGGAAAGCTGGACGACGGCGAAACCGTCCCCGAATGCGCCGTCCGCGAGGTTCAGGAGGAAATCGGGCTGTCCGCGCCGTTGGGCATCCCGTTGCCGCCGATCCACTACCACGTGGCCTCCGGCCTGAAGGTGGTGTACTACTGGGCGGTCAAGGTCAACGGCGCCAAACTCGTGCCGGACGGCAAGGAAGTCGACAGCGTGATGTGGTGCACCCCCGAAAAGGCGGCCGCCCTGCTGACCAACCCATCCGACGTCGTGCCCCTCGACTACCTCCGCGAGGCGCACAGCCGCGGCCAACTGAACACCTGGCCGCTGGTGGTGGTCCGCCACGCCAAAGCCAAACCGCGGTCCTCCTGGACCCGGGCCGAGGGTGACCGTCCGCTGGCCGCGACCGGGGTCCGGCAGGCGCAGGCGGTGGGCCGGCTGCTGCAGGCCTGGCAGCCCAACCGCGTGGTGACCAGCCCGTGGCTGCGGTGCGTGGCCACCGTGGCGCCGTACGCCAAGGCCAGCGGGGCCAAGGTCAAGATCGCCGAAGCCCTCACCGAGCACCGGCACCACCGCAGCCCGCGAAAGACGGCCGCCGTCATTGACGGCCTTCTGGGCAAGAACCGCGCGGTGGCGGTCTGCACCCACCGGCCGGCGCTGCCCACGGTTTTCGCGCAACTGGCCCGGCATATGTCCGCGCCGCTGGGCAGGCTGCTGCCGGATGCCGAGCCGTTCCTGACACCCGGCGAGGTGGTGGTGTGCCACGTGGCGCCCGGCGGCAGGAACCGCATCGTTGCAGTGGAGCAGTTCAAGCCCTTCGACGACTGATCGGGCCCGGCCGGTTGACCAACCCAAGTTGTGTATCAAATACTTAGTACATTGATTCACGACGTTGGGGGCGAAGTGCCGGTGGATGAACAGCTGATTTTTTCAGTGGACAACGTGCCGCCCGGAATTTTCCTGGGGCCGGTCCTGCTGGCCGCGGGCATCTACCTGGTGCTGCGCTGGGTGGTCAGGCTTCCGGGTGGCGGCACGTCACCTGTTTCAGTGACGCAGCATGCCTTATGGGTGGGTGTCATTGGCTGGCTGGCCAGCTCCCTGCAGCCTGCCGGTCAGGCGGGCATCGTGCCCCGCGGCGGCGAAGCCGCGCTGTCCAACCCCGGAGCCATCCTTCCCTTGCTGGCCTGGCCCGTGCTGGGGGTCCTGGCCGTCCATGCCCTGGGCCAGTACAGTTACCCGGGTCCCAGGCTGCCGCGGCGGCAGGCCACCCTGGGCGTGCGCCAGGTCCGCGATTTTCTTCCCCGTCCGCTGGCATGGACGGCCCTGGCCATCGTTGCTGTGTCCGCCATCCAGATCGGCTGGCTCGCCACCCTGCAGGGCTACGCTCCCCTGCAATACGAGGTCCGGCCGGACGGAGCTGGCGGCTTTGTGAACGCTGGCGGGGACGGCAGGATTCCCGGTATCGAGCTGGCGGCCATGCTGGGGTCGGCGCTGGCGCTGCTGGTGGCCGGGACCTGGCTGGTCCTGGTGCTGATCAGCAGGCGCCGGCAGGTGGAAGCCCTGTCCCCGGCGGACAACAACACGCTCCGGACGATTGCCATGAACCGGCTCCTGAGGACGGCGGCGACTGTTGCGTCCGGGCTGGCCGCCATCGCGGGCAACCATGCCGCCCGGCCGGACCCGGCGCTGGGCATCGGGTCGTGGACCAACGTTGCCGGCCTGCTTAACCTTGTGGTGCTGCTGGCCATGTGGTGGTGGGCGCCGCCAAAGCTTTCGGCCGTGCTACGGCCGGCCGGGCGGGGGCAGGGAGCCACACCGGATACCTCCCAGCCGGCCACCCGGCTGGTGGTGTCCCTGGGACCCGCCATGGCACTGGCAGCCTTGGCCCCCCTGGTTTTTGCGGTGCTGGTTCCCCGCGCAGGGACGCAGCCGGCGGTCTTTGTGGCCGTGGCGGCCGGAGCCATCCTCGCGGTGGTGGCCGGCGGCGAAACGCTGCTGGCCCGGAACCACAGCGCCGCAGGGCTGCCTGCCCAGTGGCCGCCGCAGCCGGCATCGCCCGCCATCCTGTCCACCGCCGCCACCGCAGCCGCGGCCCTGGTGGCGGTCATCGCCGTGGTGGCCGGCAGGCAGTCCCAGCTGGGGGTATCGGCGTCCTGGCCGGCAGCCGCCGTCGCCAGCGCCTGCGTCCTGGCGTTCTCCGCGCTGCCGCTGGTGCTGGTACGGCGGCGCCGCGGCATCCCGGGTCCAGTCGAGGGCCTGGACGCCGCGCTCCGCGCCATCACCGTGCACCGGGTGCTCCGTACGCTCGCGGCGTTCTTGGCCGTGCAGGCCGGCACGCTGCTCTCCTTCGCAGCGCCTTCGCTCCTGCCGGCGTGGCCGCTGGACCCCGGTCCTTGGGCAGGTGCCTGGCGGGCCGCACCCCTGGCAGGGGTGCTGCTGGCAACGGCAGGAGTGGTCATCGCTGTGGTCCCTGTCCGCGCCCTGGCCGGCCACAAGGCGGGCCGGCGCAGCCCTGCCCCGGTGGCATGAGCGCCGGGATCACGGTGGACCTGGGCTCCGCCACGCCGCCCTACGAACAGATCCGCTCCCAGATCAGCTCGCTGGTGGCCATGGGCGAGCTGGCAGCCGGCAGCAGGCTCCCCACTGTGCGCAGCCTGGCCGCCGACCTGGGGATCGCCGCCGGCACGGTGGCACGGGCGTACAAGGAACTCGACGCCGCCGGCATCGTGGAATCGCGCCGGCGCGGCGGCACCGTAGTCACCGGAAGGGCGCAGCTGCCAACACACGGTGCGGCCGACCCCGCCCTGGCTCCCGCAACGCCGGCGGGTGGCCGGGCGCCCGCGGAGGTGCTGGCCGCCGTCGACCGTTACATCGAACTGGGCCGGAGCGCGGGGCTGGCCGATGAGGTGCTGCTGGACCTGCTCCGTGGCCGGCTCCGGAAGGCCTGAGGCACGCGTCGGCTCTCCGGTGCGGCCGGGATTGCCCAGTAGACTTGATGGCGTGAGCATTCCTACCCCATATGAAGACCTCCTGCGCGATGTGATGGCCTCCGGCACGCACAAATCGGACCGGACCGGGACCGGAACCACCAGTGTTTTCGGCCGCCAGCTGCGGTTTGACCTCTCCACCAGCTTCCCGCTGATCACCACCAAGCGGGTCCACTTCAAGTCCGTGGCGGTGGAGCTCCTGTGGTTCCTCCGCGGCGAAACCAACGTGCAGTGGATGCAGGACCAGGGCGTCACCATCTGGAATGAATGGGCGGATGCGGACGGCGACCTGGGCCCCGTCTACGGTGTGCAGTGGCGCAGCTGGCCCACTCCGGACGGCGGCCACATCGACCAGATCGCCGAGCTCGTGGACAACCTGAAGGCCAACCCGGACTCGCGCCGGCACATCGTCTCTGCCTGGAACGTGGCCGAGCTCAGCGACATGGCACTGCCGCCGTGCCACGCGTTTTTCCAGTTCTACGTGGCGGACGGGAAGCTCTCCTGCCAGCTGTACCAGCGCTCGGCCGACATGTTCCTGGGCGTCCCCTTCAACATCGCCTCCTACGCCCTGCTCACCTGCATGGTGGCGCAGCAGGTTGGCCTGGAACCCGGCGAGTTCGTCTGGACCGGCGGTGATGTGCACATCTACGAGAACCATATGGACCAGGTCCTCAAGCAGCTGGAGCGGGAGCCGTACGAGTACCCGCAGCTGCGGATCACCCGGAAGCCCGCCTCGATCTTCGACTACACCCTGGCTGACTTCGAGGTGGTGGGCTACCGGCACCACCCCACCATCAAGGCCCCGATCGCCGTATGAGCGCCGATCCGCAGGACTTTACGGCCCAGCTGGCCGGCTCCGTCACGGGCGTGGGCCTGGTCTGGGCGCAGACGCCGGACGGAGTGATCGGTAAGGACGGGGACATGCCCTGGCACCTGCCCGAGGACCTCAAGCACTTCAACCGCCTCACCGTGGGGCACCCCGTGATCATGGGCCGCAAAACCTGGCTCTCCTTCCCGGACAAGTACCGGCCCCTGCCCGGCCGGACCAACATCGTGATCACCCGGCAGCCGGCCTGGGCCGATACGCCCGAGGCGGCCGGCGCCGTGGTGGTCCCCTCGCTCGATGATGCGCTGCTGGAGTCGCAGTTCGTCGACGGCGGTGCAACGGTCTGGATCCTGGGCGGCGGCGAGATTTTCCGGCAGGCCACTGCCCTGGCCAACGTCGCGGTGGTCACCACCATCGATGTAACCACCGACGGCGATACTTTCGCTCCCGAGCTTGGCACCAGTTGGGAGGCGGCCGCCTCAGTCCCTCCGGACGGCTGGCTGACCGCCGTCAACGGCACCCGGTACCGCTTCACCAAGTGGTCAAGAACTGAAGGCTGAACATGCTGAAAAAACCCGAAACCCTCTTTGTCCTGGGCTACATGCTGCTCCCCCTGCTGGCGCTTTTGTCCGCCATTGTGGGCCTGACCATGATCCTGGGCGGCAACAAGATCGCGGGAGCCATCATCCTGGTGGTGGTGACCCAGGTGTTTGCGTTTGGCGCTTTCTACACCATCCGGGCGCGCAAGGCTGCGGTGCTGGCGGAATCGGACCGCGGCTAGCCACAGCTTGTTGGATGGGGAGTCCGCCCCATCGCGTCCGCAGGCCTGCTCCGCCTAGGCTGGGCCGGAACCGTCCGGGGCGGTTGCAGTGAAACGAAAATGGGGGTTGGCCGGTGGCAGGAAACATGTGGGGAGCGGATGTGGCGCAGCTGCGGACGCTCGCGAAGCAGTTCAGCACGTCCGCCGACATGTTGCTGCAGCAGTCCACCCAGCTGACCAGCCAGATCAACAACAATCCCGCGTGGAAGGGCCAGGACGCTGCCCGGTTCCGCTCCGAATGGAACGGCGGCCACAAGAACCTCCTGCAGAAGACCGCCCTGCAGCTGCAGCGGGTGTCCAAGGTGCTGCTGTCCAATGCCGACCAGCAGGAACGGGCCAGTTCGGTGGGCGGACCCGGGGGCGGACCCGGCGGCAATGGACCTGGCGGAAACGGACCTGGGGGCTCCGATCCCGGCAACCCCGGAAACCCGTCCGGGCCGGACTGGCTGGCCGATCCGGATTCGCCCTTCCGCAACGGCTGGGACATCTACAACCTGGCGAAGGCCTTCCCCAACCTGCGTGCCGGAGTGTTCGACATGGCCGCCATGCTGCACAAGTCCCGGGTCGGCGACTACCTGGACCCGGCCGCTTGGCGCGCCTTCCAGAACTCGAACGAGTTCAGCAAATTCTTCAACATGTCCAACAGCCTTTTCGAAGGGAAGTTCCAGGACGTCCTGGGCCTGGCCGAGGACACCAAAGCGTTCAAGTACCTGGACGGGTTCAGCAAGGGACTCGGCGTAGTGGGTGTGGGCCTCGATGGCCTCGACGCGTTCAATTCCTTCCAGGACGGTGAGTACGGCGACGCCGCGTACTCCACCACGAAGGCCCTGCTGGGTGCCGGTTCCTTCCTTCCGCCGCCCGCCGGCACAGCGTGTATGGTGGCCAGCGGTGCCCTGGCGCTCTATGACAACGTCCCCGTCATCCACGACTCCGTGAACTACGTGGGCGGCAAGATCGCCGACGGTGCGGAAGCTGTGGGCGATGCCGTCAGCGACGGCGTCGGCGCCGTCGGCGACTTTTTTGGTTTCTAGGCCTGAGGAGAAACACCAGTGACTGAATCGACAACCACCGTCCCGCCCACCGCGGACCAGGTGTTCCCGGACGCAGCGGGCTTTGGGTTCGCCGAGCTGCTTGTGCTGTTGAACCTCCGCCGCGGCCCGGCCGCTACGGACTCGGCCCGCGCCCTCCGGCTCGAAGCAGAGCTGGCGGACAGCTCGCTGCTCTCCGCCGGGGCTTCATCCCTGGTGGCCCGCGGCGCTGCCAGGGTGGAGGCCGGCGGCGGGCTTTCCGTGGAAGGCCCGGTGGCTGCCCTGGCCGCTGTGCTGACGGCAGCCACCAAAAGGGTGCAGGTCAATCTCCTGACCGCCGATGCCGTGGACAACGTCCTGGCCATCGAGTCCGCCGACTACCGGATGTTGCTGCAGCCCAGGGCCTACCTCAGCTGGTTCGCCATGGCCCAGCGGCCGGACATCACCCCGGCCGAGGCCACCTTCTTTATCATCCGCAAACACCTTGAGGACAACCCCTCGGGCGGGGCCACGGTGCGGCTGCTCGAGGATCCCGCCCCCAACCAGTTGCTGATCAAGCGCACCGGGACCGGCTGGACAGTGGGCTACGGCGTGCTGGACGGCCCGGCGGAAGCCATCCGCGAAGAGCCCGGACTCACAGACACCCAGGTCCTTGACCGCATCCGTTCGATCCGGCAGGACTGAGATGGACAACAGCAACAGCCCGACCGCCGCCGACCAGCAGGTCCGGGCGGACCATGAGCAGGCAGTGGCACACGGCGAAAACCGGGTCCTGATGCGCACCACCGGAGGCCGGCTGCACAGCTATGCCCGGGACGAGCTCGGCGTGGTGACCGCCAGTTCCCACCCCACAGTGCGCTCAGCCGGTGGCCTGCTGGTGATGACCGTCTTCTTCGCTGCGGTGGCAGCCTTTTCCATCCTGTTGGTGACCGGTCCCGCCACCCGCGGCGGCGACCCGATGTGGGGCGCCCTGGTTCTCACCGCGGCAGGCCTGGGTGGTGTGGCCTACGCGGGCCGGCTGGCCGGGATTGCGGCCAAAGCGAAGCGCCTCCGCACCGAACGCGGGGTCCCCGAGCCGAGTGCCAGGCAGTTCGACTGAACCGCGCCGCTGCCAGGTCCCGGGCGCACCCCGCCGGGTGCCGCCGTCGTCCGCGTTTCACGAAACCCCGGCAGTGACGTAACCGACTGCCGACTCCCGGCCGTGAAGTCTAAACTGGACGAATGACTACAGCAGCTACCCCTTCTGTCGGCCTGGTCGGATGGCGCGGCATGGTGGGCTCCGTCCTCATGCAGCGCATGCAGGACGAGGGCGACTTCGCCAACATCAACCCGGTGTTTTTCTCCACGTCGAACGCAGGCGGTGCCGCCCCGTCCTTTGCGGATGGTGCCGGCAAGCTTGAGGACGCGTTCGACGTCGACACGCTGGCCAAGCTGCCCATTATCGTGACCGCCCAGGGCGGGGACTACACCAAGCGGGTCCACAGCGAGCTGCGCGGCCGCGGCTGGGGCGGCCTCTGGATCGATGCCGCCTCCACGCTCCGGATGAACGATGATTCGATCATCGTCCTGGACCCAATCAACCGCGATGTGATCGACAAGGGCCTGGTCAACGGCACCCGCGACTTCATCGGCGGCAACTGCACCGTGTCCTGCATGCTGATGGGCCTGGGCGGGCTGTTCAAAAACGGTCTGGTGGAATGGGGCACGTCCATGACCTACCAGGCGGCGTCCGGCGGCGGTGCGCGGCACATGCGCGAACTGCTCAGCCAGTTCGGCACGCTCAACGCCGAGGTCAGCACCGAACTGGACGATCCGGCATCGGCGATCCTCGAGATCGACCGCAAGGTCCTGGCGCACCAGCGCACCGACATCGACGCCACCCAGTTCGGCGTGCCGCTGGCGGGCTCCCTGATCCCCTGGATCGACGCCGATCTGGGTAACGGGCAGTCCAAGGAAGAGTGGAAGGCCGGGGTGGAGACCAACAAGATCCTGGGTACCGCCGAGGAAAACCGGATCATCATGGACGGCCTCTGCATCCGGATCGGCGCCATGCGTTCCCACTCCCAGGCGCTGACCCTGAAGCTCCGCGAGGACCTGTCAGTAGCTGAGATCGAGTCGCTCCTGGCCGCCGACAACGAGTGGGCCAAGGTGGTGCCCAACACCAAGGAGGCGTCCATGGCGGACCTGACTCCGGTGGCCGCGTCCGGCACCCTGGACATCCCGGTGGGCCGGATCCGCAAGATGGAGATGGGGCCGCAGTACATCAGCGCCTTCACCGTGGGCGACCAGCTCCTCTGGGGCGCCGCCGAGCCGCTGCGCCGCATGCTCAACATCGCCACCGGCAACCTGTAGCCCCGGTTTCTGCGGCCCTGTCCCGTGTGGACGGCCTTGGGCGGGGCCGCTCAAACGGGTTTGAGCCGCCGGTAGTGGTCAGCCTGCCAGGAACGCCTCGTAACGCCCCGCCGCCTTGTTGAAGGCAGCAGTGGCGGCGGGGCCCAGGGGTTTGGTCCGGTCAAAGGGCTCGGGCACGACGCCGGCACCCGGGTTTTTGCCCGGCCCCGTGGCTGCGCGCGCCCACGTACCGATCACCTCTCCCCCGGCCACCACTGTCTTTTTGAACACCCCGTTGCCGCCGGGCACGATCCGGTCCGCGTACTCCGGGGGGAGGACCAGGCTGCGGTCCTGGTACCCCAGCAGGAACTCGTCAAAACCCGGCAGCAGCAGCAGGGAACGCCCGCCCGGGATGCCGCTGTCCAACAGTGACGCAGTTTCCGGCGACAGCCAATACTCCGTCCCGCCGAACTCCAGCGGAACCAGTTGGCTCCGGATTCCTGCCAGCGCTGCCCGGACTTCCGTCAGCGGGATCTGCGTCCACCAGGCAAAGTCGCGGACCGTTGCAGGCCCGTGGCTGCGCAGGTACCGGAGCAGGAACTCCGCCACGGCCTCCGGCCGGGAGAGCCGGCGCGAGACCGGGATCCAGTCGTCAAAGGCCACCAGCAGCTGCTGGTTTCCGGCCAGCGGGCCCTGGACCAGCCAGCCGTGCCGGCACAGCGTCCCCAGGAGGTGGATCCCCCGCTGGCCCTGCGTGGGCTGCCCTGCGGCCTCGAACTCCTTGAACAGGTCCGTGCGGCTGACCGGCCCACCCGCGCTGATCCGTGCCAGGGCAGCGTCGCGGGACTTTTCAATATCCCGCCAGGTGATATCCAGCTCCCGGAACCGGGCTGCGATGCTGCGCGTCAGTTTGTCGGCGGTGAGCTCCAGCACCCAGCCCAGGTCCTCGGGCGGCACCAGGTGCAGGGTGCCGCGCATGGGCCAGGACCGGACCACGGTGCCGGCGTTCAGCGCTGCCCGCACATCATTCAGCCCTGCGCCGGGTACCCGGACCCCCACGGCCCACATGGCCGCCGGCAGGTCCTGCGCCTGCATGGCCGTCATCCAGCGGACCGCGTCCGGGACCGAGGCAAAACCGGTCCCGCCCGCGCCGGGCGCCGGGCCGGGAGCCCCGGCCAGGCCCTGGGCGGCGAGCCGCAGCCTGCCCATTTTCCTGCCGTCCAGCCGGTACCCCGCCGCTGCTGCCATGGCCCCATCCTAGGCATGCGCCTGACCACGCGGCGAGGGGCACCTGACTTGGACAGTTAGGCTGGACGTATGACTTTGGGGAGTTTGTGGCTTTTGCTTGCGCGCCGGACCCGGCTGTGGATGGCGGGCGGGACGCTGGCCGTCCTGGCGGGGACGGCGCTGGGGCTGCTTTCGCTGACCGCATTTGTGGACAGCGGCACGTCCGAACCGCTGGCGCTGCTCCCCTCCATGGCCCTGAGCCTTGGCGGCGGCTACGCGGTGCTTTTCCCCGGCATCAGCGCCAGCCGCTGCAACGTCCGGATCCACCGCAACTGGCGGGGGCATCCGCGGACGGGCAGGTTCCTGTGGATCCTCTCGCTGGCCGTTGCCGTGGCCGGCCTGGGCACCTGCATCGCTGCCGGGACAGTGAATCCCCTGGCCCCCGGCGTCCTGGTGTGGATGTTTATGGGCGTCTACCTGGCCCTGGCCGGCTGGGCCACGGCCATCATCGGCGCCTCGGCCGCCGCCCGGCAGGACCAGCCGGAACCACTGCGTGCCGGAGCTAGAGTTCCAGGCCGATAAGCAGCGGCTCGGGGTGCAGGGCAATACCAAAACGGCGTTCGACGCCGGCCCGCACCTCGCGTGCCACGGCCACCATGTCCGCGGCGCTGGCTGCGCCGCGGTTGGTGATGGCCAGCGTGTGCTTGGTGGACAGCGACGCCCGCCCGCCGGAGACACCTGAAGGGTCCAGGCCGAAGCCCTTGCCGAAGCCTGCCTGGTCGATCAGCCAGGCAGCGGAGAGCTTGACCAGCCCGCCCTCGCCCGCAGTGTACCGGGGAGCATCGGCCGGCAGTGCCGCTGCGAGGTCCGCAGACACGATGGGGTTGGTGAAGAAGGAACCTGTGGAGGAGGTGTCGGGGTCGGCCGGGTCCAGGACCATGCCCTTGGACGCGCGCAGCCGCAGGACCTCACGGCGGACGTCGTTGGCGTAGGCGCGCTTGCCCGGTTCCACGCCCAGCGCACGGGCCAGTTCCGCGTACCGGATGGGGGCGCTCATCCGGCCCAGGGGCAGCTGGAACTCCACTGTCAGCACCACGTAGCGGGGCGAGCCGTTAACGGTGGTCTGCTTGAGGATGGAGTCCCGGTAACCGAACTTGAGTTCGGAGCTGGTGAAGGTCTGCACGGCGTTGCGCTGCCGGTCCCAGGTGCGCACGGCGGCGATGGTCTGGGACACGTCCGAGCCGTAGGCACCCACGTTCTGGACCGGCGTCGCGCCCGTTGAGCCTGGAATCCCGGCCAGCGCCTCGATCCCGGACCAGGCGTGCAGCACCGCGTGCCGGACCAGGGCGTCCCAGTTGTGGCCCGCCTGCACCACCACTGCCACGCCGCCGCAGGAGTCCTCGGCGTTGACGGTAAACCCCTCCGAGGCGATCCGGAGGACGGTTCCGGGGAACCCGTCGTCGGACACGAGGAGGTTGGAGCCGCCGCTGATGATCAGCAGCGGGACGCCGGCGGCATCTGCGGTGCGGACGGCGTCGATGATCTCCGCCTCGGTGCGGGCTTCAATGAAGGTGCCGGCCGGGCCGCCGACAGCGGCCGTGGTGAGCTGGGAAAGCAGGGTGGGAGTCACCCATCCACAATACTAGGGAAAGTCAGGCGGCCTTCCGGGCCACGGGTGAGAGCACAAAGCTGACCACCAGCATCACCATCACGGCGAGCAGGGAATGCAGGATGCCCACATGTTCGGCCAGCAGGCCAAGCAGCGGCGGGCCGCACAGGAAAGCCCCGTAACCGATCGTGGACACCACGGAGACCCTGGCGGCGGCCTTGGCGGGGTCGTCGGCAGCGGCGGACATTCCCACCGGGAAGCCCAGCGACGCACCGAGGCCCCAGATGGCCAAGGCCACGTACGCCACCCACGGGACCGGGGCGAAAACGAACAGGCCCAGGCCGAGAACCGCCATCGCGGCGCACCAGCGCATCACCGGCACCCGGCCGTACCGGTCAAGGACCAGCGTCCCGGCGAACCGGCCAATGGTCATGAAGGTGACGAACAGGCCGTACCCGGCTGCACCGGCCGCGTCTGACTGGTGGTGGCCGTCCGCGAGGGCCAGGGCCACCCAGTCGCCGGCGGCACCTTCGGCCAGCGCCAGCCCCAGCACCATCACGCCGAGCAGCAGGGTCCGCCGGTCCCGCCAGGCCTGGGCGATCTGCCGTTTGCTGTCCAGCGGTGCGTCCACCGGCTCCGGCTGGCCGGCCGGGGCGAGCACCGGGATGGGCCCTGTGGCGGGATCGCCGAAGCTGTCCGCCGAATAGGTCCGCTCCCCCGCTACGGGGGTAATGTCGGCACGGAACCAGGACGCCGCCGTCGCCACCGAAACGGCCACCACCGCGCCGGCTGCGGCCAGGTGCCAGAACACGGGAACGGAGATTGCGGCCGCCCACGCGCCCAACCCGGCGCCCGCCACGGTGCCCAGGCTGAACGCACCGTGCAGCCGGGGCATGATGTGCCGTCCGAGGGCACGTTCGACGGCGGCCCCCTCCACGTTCGAGGCGGTGTTCCAGCTGGCTGTTCCCAACCCGATCACTGCCAGGCCGGCGGCTGTAGCCACGGGGCTGGCCAGCACGGAGGTCCCGAAGCCGGCCAGCAGCAGGCCGCAGCCCACCATGATGCTGCCTGTCCGGATGGTGCGTTTGGATCCCAGCCTCAGCACAATCAGTCCCGATGCAGAGACTGACACAAACGAGCCCAGGGTCATGCAGAGCAGGAGCAGGCCGATGTTGCCGGGTGTCAGGTCCAGGCCGTCGCGGATGGCAGGGAGCCGGGACACCCAGGACGCGAAGGCCAGGCCGCTGGCGCCGTACGCCACAACAACGGCGTTGCGCCAGGAGCTGACCTGGGTGGTGGTGGCTGCGGTGGTCAAAGCCGTCGGCTCAGGAAACCCGGACGACGGCCTGGGCCTTCATCAGGACTTTCTGTCCGGCGGCGGTGACGGTGAGGTCCACGCGCGCGGTGCGGGCCTCGGCGTCGAGCTTTCCGATGGTGCCGGTGACCTCGATGGTGGCGCCGGCGTCGGCCGTGCCGGTGGTGTCGGTGACCACCACGGGCTTGGTGAAGCGGGTCTGGAAGTCCATCACGGCGGCGGGGTCGCCGGCCCAGTCGGTGACCAGCTGCACCACGGCGCCCATGGTGAACATGCCGTGCGCGATCACGCCGGGCAGTTCCACGCCGGTGGCGAAGGCTTCGTTCCAGTGGATGGGGTTGAAGTCGCCGGACGCGCCCGCGTATTTGACCAGGTCGGTGCGGCTGACCTCAAGGGTGCGGCTGCCGATTTCCTGGCCGGCGCTGAGTTCGCTGAAGGTGGGGCTCATGGTTACTGTCCCTCTCCGCGGACCAGGATGGAGGATGTGGTGGTGGTGACCTGTTCGCGGCCGCCTGCTGCGTCCAGGGCGAAAATCTCGGAGCGGGTGGTCAGCATCGCGCCGCCGCCCATGGCCCGGACGCCGTCCACGTGCAGTTCCGCGACGAGCCGGTCACCCGCGAAGATGGGCCGGTGATGCGTGAAGCGCTGGTCGGCGTGGACCACGCGGGTAAAGTCGATGCCGGCCTCCGGGTCCTCGATGAGCTGGGCGTCGGCGCGCTGGGCGATGATGATGGCGAACGTGGGCGGCGCCACCAGGTCCGGGTGGCCCAGGGCGGTGGCGGCGTCAACGTCAAAGTGGGCGGGGTGGGTGGCCTTGACGGCGCGGGCGAACTCGCGGATCTTCTCGCGGCCAACGTCGTACACCTCGGCGGCAGGGTAGCTGCGGCCCTGCAGGTCCGGATTGATAGTCATGGACTCCAGCCTATCGCCAGCCCGGCGGCAGGCCCGTCAGCGCCGCAGGTTCCGGCGGATCGACTGGCCGCGGACCACCATGGCCACGATGTGCAGGACCAGGCCCAGGCCGATCACCGGCAGGGACGCGGTGGCGAGGCCCTGGTTGCCGCTGGTGTTGCCCACCAGGTTCAGGACGATGCCGATGGCGATGAGTCCCATCGCGCTGAAGACCATGACTTTGTAGGAGGTGGGCGCCGTGGCCCAGAATTCGTTCAGCACCGTCCCAGTTTACCGGGCCTTGTCAGAACAGCTGTTCCTGGATGGCCGGGACCTCGGAGGCAAAGCTGCCCAGGACCACGGTCCGGGCCGCGAGCCTGCCAAGGTTCACCACAAAAGCGGCGTCCGAACCCGCCAGGTGCGCCAGGGCGTTGGTCCCGCTCAGCCCGGCCAACCGGAAGCCGTGCCCGCCGCCGTCCAGGGGGTGCGGATAGGCGTGCCGGGGCGTCGCGGCGTAGAGGGGCGCGGCCTGCGCCGGCCGGATCCACCGCTCCGCCACAGGGGTGTAGGGCTCGACGGCGGCGCGCGCCAGCAGGGTCCGCACCTCACCGGCGCGGCGGGCGTTGATGGCGTCGATCTCCGGCGCGGCCAGCGGCTGGAGCAGCGCTTCGGTTTTGGCTGCGGACCGGATCTGCTGGGTGAGGGCCAGGTCCGCGGTGACCTGGTCCTCCAGGACGCGGACGGCCCGGCCATCGGCCGTGTGGGCTACGTAGCGGGCTGCGACGGCGCCCTGCTCCGCCAACCGGTTCCACTTCCGCGGGCCGGAGGCGGTGCCCACTTTGGTGGCGCCGCCGGCGAAGGTGGCCACGTACAGCCAGTGCTCCTGCATGAGGTAGCTCCGCAGCCCGGGCGGGACCCGGCCGCCGCGGTGGAAGTCGTGGATCAGCCGTGAGTCGTCCAGCATAAAGCACCGCGCGCACTGTTTGCCCTTGGTGGCCGGGCTGGCCTTGGCGCAACGGACGTGCATGCGTGATCCGGCGGAGTGGACCACCTGGTGGCCCAGGCAGAACCGGCCCGGAGCCGCGACCCGGAAACCGAGCCTGCTCCCCGGAGCCAGCCCCACGTTGCGGAAGTCCCCCTCCGGTGACTGCAGGCGCAGGACCGGGGTGCCGCCGTCGGCCGCTGTTCCGGTTGCCGGCGGCCCATCCCAAAAGACCCCATGGACCAGGTACGGGGCCACGGGGTCTTGGGAGGGTGCGGTGGAGGGCATTACAGCGCCGGCTGCACCCCGAAGGCCACGGCGAGCTTCATGATCTTTTCGGCGCGGCCCAGGCGGGGCAGGTCGGAGCCGTCACGGATGACGCGGCCGTTGGCCTCGAAGTCGTTCATGAAGTCGGTGGCCCAGGCGACGTCCGACGGGGTGGGGCTGATGACTTCGTTGATGACGGGGGTCTGGTCGATGGCCAGGCAGAGCTTGCCGGTCATGCCCATCATCACGGTGATCCCGGTCTGCTCGCGCAGGATGGGGTGGTTGGTGCCCACGGTGGGACCGTCGATGGGGCCCGGCAGGTTGCCCACGCGGCTGGCCACAACGAGCTTGGCGCGGGGGTAGGCCATGGCTTCGGCAGTGGCTGCCATGCCGGTGTCGCGGCGGAAGTCGCCGGAGCCGAAGGCCAGGCGGAAGGCGCCCTGGGCCTTGGCGATGTTGTTGGCTTCCTCGATGCCGATGGCGGATTCCACCAGCGGGATGACGGGGGTCTTGCCGTCCATGCGGTGGAAGCTTTCGGTGACCTGGTCCGCAGATTCGGTCTTGGCGAGCATAACGCCCAGCAGTCCGGGGGTGCCGCGGAGGCCGGCGAGGTCATCGGCCCAGAACGGGCTGGTGGCATCGTTGATGCGGACCCAGGCTTTGCCGCCGCCGGTGAGCCAGTCGATCACGTGGCCGCGCGCCTGGTCCTTCTGCGAAGGGTCAACGGCATCTTCAATATCCAGGATGATCGAGTCGGCCCGCGACACCGCGGACTGGTCGAAGAGCTCGGTCTTCATGGCGTTGACAAGCAGCCAGGAGCGGGCGATTTCAGCGGGGATATTCCGTTCGGACCTTACGGTTTCGGTGGAAATGGTAGACGTCATGCCTCTACCGTATCTGGCGGGGGGCGCCCTGCGCGAAGCATTATGGGCCCGCGGACCGACCAATACGAACAAAACCGAATGTGACCGGCGCGCCACCCAACTGACTCGCAGTTGTTGTCGTTATGGGCGGTCAAAACGACAACAAGTGCGAGTCAGTTGGGGAGGGTCAGGGGATGTTGCTGCCCCGCGCAGTGACCCACAGGCCGTACCACTGCGCCCGGGTCATGGCAGCCGCCACCCGGGCCGCGTCGGCGCAGGCCTGGATCCGGGCCGGGTTCACCGTGCCGATCACGGGTGCGATCCCGGCCGGGTGCTTCATCAGCCAGCCCAGCAGGACGGACTCCCCCGTGGTGTCCAGTTCCGCGGCAAGGTCCGCCACGAGTGCTGCCGTGGCCAGGTCCGCCGGGCTGGCATCCGCGGGTGCGGCACCCGTGTACAGCCCACGCGCCAAGGCACCGTAGGCCTGCAGGGTCACGCCGTGGGCGGCACAGTATTCCAGCGTGCCGCGCGGGAAGCTGTAGGCCAGGTCCTCCGGATGGTTGACCAGCACCTGGCTTTCCAGCCAACCCCGCGCCAGCAGGCTCAGCTCCAGCTGGTTGGCCACCACCGGGGTGTCCAGCCGGTCCTGCAGCGCACCGATCTGCGCCCCGGACATGTTGGACACCCCCAGGTGCCGGACTTTCCCTTCTGCCATCAACTGCCCGACGGCGGCCGCCACCTCCGCGGGGTCCGCCAGCGGATCCGGGCGGTGCAGCAGCAGGACGTCGACGTAGTCCGTCTGCAGCCGGGCCAGGCTGCCGTTGACCCGTTCCAGGATGGCGTCCCGGCTCAGGTCGTAGTGCGTTTCCAGGCCGCGTTCGTTCAGCCTGATGCCGCACTTGGTCTGCAGCCGGATCCGGTCCCGCAGGCCCGGCGTGGCGGCCAGGACCTCGCCGAACACCTGCTCGGACTTGCCGTTGCGGTAAATGTCGGCATGGTCGAACAGCGTGATGCCAGCAGCCAGCGCGGCCTGGACGGCAGCGGAGGCCTCCGCTACCTGCTCCGGGCCGTACGGGTCATCGGACCAGCTGCCGCCCAGGCCCATGCAGCCGTAGATCAGTTCCTGCATCAGGCTCCCCGCCGCCGGCGCACAGCAGGCATCAGCGCAGCCAGGCGGTGGTGTTGGCGGGCAGCTTGCCGTCCTCGAGCGGTCCGCTGGCCACCAGCACGGTACCGGCGGGAAGGTTGACGGCGGTATCCCCGAAGTTGGTGACCGACTGCCAGCCGCCGGGACGGCTGAAGTGCAGCACCTCCTGGTTGCCCGTTTTGTGCCAGGTGAGTTCCTCGGCACCCTGGAGTTCGCGGCGGAGCTTCAGGGCGGTCCGGTAGAGCTCCAGCGTGGAGCCGGGGGTGCCGTCCTGGGCCTCCACGGCGTAGGAGCTGAACCAGTCCGGCTGCGGCAGGTGGGCGCCGCCGTCACCGAAGCCGAAGGAGGTCCCCTCCACCTTCCACGGCAGCGGGACGCGGCAGCCGTCGCGACCAATCTCCACACCCTTGTTGCGGAAGAACGTAGGGTCCTGGCGCTCGGCGTCCGGAATGCCTGCCACTTCCTGCAGCCCGAGTTCCTCCCCCTGGTACAGGTAGGCGGAACCGGGAAGCGCGAGCATCAGCAGGGTCGCGGCACGGGCCCGGCGCTCACCGAGGGCCATGTCCAGGTCTGCTTCCGGTCCGCCGGCCAGGAGCCAGCCCTTGCCGTCCTGGCCCTTGGCGTGGTCTTTGCCCTTGGAGACCTGCGGCAGGCCGTAGCGGGTGGCGTGGCGGACCACGTCGTGGTTGGAGAAGACCCAGGTGGAGGATGCGCCGGTGGCCTCGGCCTCGGCCAGGTTCCGCGTGATGATCGCCTGGTATTCGTCGGCGTCGAAGTCGGCCTGCAGGAGGTCGAAGTTGAACGCCTGACCCAGTCCTTCCGGGCTGGCGTAGCGGGCCCTGCGGGTGGCGTGCACCCAGGCCTCGGCCACAGCGGTGCGCGGCGGGTTGTACTCGTTGAACACCGCACGCCATTCGGCGTAGATCTCATGGACTTCGTCGCGGTCCCAGAACGGGTGCGAGCCATCCGGGAACCCGTCCGTGCCCGAGTTTGCCTCGGAGAGGTCCGCCTTGGCGATCAACGGTTCGGTCAGGTCCTTGGTGAGGGCATGCGCCACGTCCACGCGGAAGCCGTCCACGCCGCGGTCAGACCAGAACCGGAGGGTCTTCAGGAAGTCGTCCCGGATTTCGCGGTTGGACCAGTTCAGGTCGGGCTGCTCCTTGGCGAAGATGTGCATGTACCACTGGCCCGGGGTGCCGTCCGGTTCCGTGATGCGTTCCCAGGCGGGGCCACCGAAGACGGAGTCCCAGTCCGACG
Source organism: Arthrobacter sp. Leaf141 (assembly GCF_001424565.1). Taxonomy (GTDB): domain Bacteria; phylum Actinomycetota; class Actinomycetes; order Actinomycetales; family Micrococcaceae; genus Arthrobacter. Next base: position 375,234 of record NZ_LMOL01000005.1, on the reverse strand, counting down.
GCGGGAGGTCGCCGTTTTCGCCCAACCCGTCGCGGAAGATGTAGCGGTCGCGGGCGGCTGAACCCTTGGGAGCGGCAAGCGCCTCCTGGAACCATACGTGCCGGTTGGACGAGTGGTTGGGGACGATGTCTGCGATCAGCTTGATGCCGGCGCCGTGGAGCGCAGCGGACATTTCGGCGAAGTCCGCCAGGGTGCCCAGCTTCGGATCCACATCGCGGTAATCGTCCACATCGTAGCCGCCGTCAGCGAGGGCGGAGGGATAGAACGGGCTCAGCCAGACGGCGTCGATGCCCAGTTCCTTCAGGTAGGGAACCTTCGCCGTGATGCCTTTGATGTCGCCCAGTCCGTCACCGTTCGAATCCGAAAAGCTGCGCGGATAGATCTGGTAGACGGACGCCTGGCGCCACCAGTTCGCGTCAGTCAGGCGATCGGAGTCGGTCAGGGTTGCCAGCGTGGCGGTGGTGGGCAAGGGAGGTTCCTTTTCTTAAGTGGGGGTTTTGTGGTGGCTTTGCCGTCTCTTCGGACAGTACCTATCCGCGGGCGGGCTGTAAACCATCGGGAAACGGCTTAAGGACGCGGGCCGGGCCCTGGCCAGAGTCAGCACCATCCCGCGGCCAACGATTTATTTTGATTCTAAATTTAGTTGTTCAAGTATTATGGCGGGCAGGCAATCGGAAGGTCAAGACGATGATGGACAGCACAGCGGCGACGCCCCAGCTGCTGCGGCGCGTCAGCTCCGGAGCAGTCCTCGGTTATATGCGCGCCTCGGCCGCCGTGACCGTCACCGAGATCATGGCCGCCACCGGCCTGACCCGGGCCACGGCCATCTCCGTGTGCGACGAGCTGGTCCAGCGCGGCTGGCTCCGGGAACTCGAGAACCAGCGCGCCCACGGGGACTACCGCAAAGGCCGGCCTGCCCGCCGCTTCGAGCTGGATGAACAAGCCGGCTGCGTGCTGGGGATGGACGTAGGTATCTCCAAAGCCACCGTGGTGGTGGCCGATCTCCGCGGTAAGGTCCTGGGCCGTGCCACCTCAGCCTTTGCCGGGGCGGAAATCTCCGCCGGGGAACGCATCACCGTCATTGACAGCACCGCCCTGCGGGTTCTCGAGTCCGTGGGCGCCACCCCGGACTCGGTCTTGGCCGTGTGCGCCGGCATCGCCGCCCCCGTGGACCGGCACGGTGAGGTGTTGCTCAGCCAGCGGTTCTGGGGATTGTTCGACGTCGGGCTCCGCGACGCCCTGCGCGACCGGCACGGCTGGAAGGTCCTGCTGGAAAATGACGCCAACCTCGCGGCGCTCGGCGACCGGTGGCGCGGGGCAGCCATGGGCGTGGAGGACGTGGTGGTCATCCTGGGCAGCGAGCGGCTGGGCGCCGGCATTGTGGACGGCGGGCGGCTGTTGCACGGCCTGTCCGGCGGCGCCGGCGAGCTGGCGTTCCTGGACATGGTGGAAGGCGTGGGCGACACGTTCGGCATCGCCGCCCTCGCCAGGGACTGGGCAGCGGCGGAATTGGCCGCCGGCGCCAGCACCAGCCTGCGCCGGCAAGCCGGCGCGGAGCAGGTTTTCGCCGCCGCTGCGGCTGGAGACGCCGTGGCGGTACGGATCCTGGACCGGATCGCAGACCGGATGGCCCGGGTGGTAGGCGCCGTGGGCACATTCCTGAACCCCGAGCTGGTGGTCATCGGCGGTGCCGTGGCCGGCTCGGCCGGTGTACTCCTGGCCCCCATCACGGAGCGGCTGGCGGAATTCACCGCCACTCCCCCACGGGTGGCCGTCTCGCCGCTGGGCGACGCGATCGTCACCGTGGGTGCTGTGCGCTGCGCCCTGGACTACGTGGAGCGCCACTCCCTGGACCTGGAGCTGGCAGCAAACATCGGGGCCTGAGCCCGCCCGGGCCTCATTCGATCAAGTCCTATTCGGGCATGATCATGGTGCGCAGGTCCAGCTGCCGCAGCACCCTGTCCGCCACTTCCGGATCCATGTCCGGCTCGTTCCGGGCCAGCACCACTTCCTGCCGGGCCGCGTCCAAAGCGATGGTCTGCACGGCGATGGCCAGCTCCCGCCCACGTTCGCGTTTGTCCGCCAGCGGCTCGTTGCGCAAACTGCCGTCCAGCAGTTCGGCGTGCAGCCGCTTCATCCGTTCCCGGACCAGTGCCACCTTCTCCGGCGGCAGGTCCTTCATCAGGTCGTGCTGTTTCAGGGCAGCGACGGCGGCCGTCTGGGCCCGCTTGGCCAGCACCCGGGCGGCGTCCCGCTCCTCGGATCCGTCCTGGGAGGCGTTCAGCACCCGCATCAGCCACGGCAGCGTCAGCCCGGGCAGGACCAGGGTGGCCAGCAGCACGGCGCAGGCAATCACCAGCAGGTGGTCCCGGGCCGGGAACGGCGTCCCGTCCGCCAGGGTCAGCGGCAGGGCCAGGGCGAGTGCCAGGGTGGCCAGGCCACGCATGCCGCACCAGGTGAGGATCAGGACTTCCTTGGCCGAAGTGGGCTGCAGCAGGTTCTGCCGTTTCCGGGCCCCCATGGCCAGGATGGCCAGCCACAGGAAACGGGCAGCAAACACCAGGACGCAGACCACGGCGGCCACCCCCAGCATCCCGTAGATGGCGGACCCCTCGGCGTGGATGACCTGCCGGATCTCCAGCCCCACCAGCCCGAACGCCAAACCCGTCACCAGCAGTTCCACCACGTCCCAGAACGCGGTCCGGGTGACCCGCTCAGCGGCGTCCTGCGGCCGGGAATGCCGCTGCATCTCCAGGGCCGTGACCACCACGGCGATCACACCCGAGGCGTGCACCTCCTCCGCGAGGATGTAGGCGGCAAACGGCACCACCAGGGTGACGGCGGTGCGGGCCACCATGGAGGTCACCAGCCTGGTGACCAGGGCAATCAGCCAGCCCATGGCGACGCCCACCACCACCGCAAGTGCCGCACCGATCACAAACTGCAGGACGACGTCGGGCGATATCCGGGTGCCGCCCACGGCAGCAGCCACGGCGGCCTGGAAGATGACGATGGCGGCGGCATCGTTGAAGAGGCCTTCGCTCTGCAGGACGGTGATGAGCCGGCGTGGCATGTGGACCCGGCCGGCCACGGATTCAACGGCGACCGGGTCGGGCGGGGCCACCATGGCGCCCAGGGCGATCGCGGCGGGGATGCCGATGCCCGGGATCATCAGCCACGCGGCGCCGGCCACCACGGCGGTGCTGATGACCACCAGGGCCACCGCCATCATGATGAGTGTCCGCCAGCGGACCCGGAAAACGGCCCACGAACTTCGCTGGGCGGTGGCGAACAGCAGGGGCGGCAAAAAGATCGGCAGGATCAGTTCCGGCGCGATGTCCAGGTCCGGGAACCCCGGGATGAACGTCAGCCCCACGGCGAGCAGGAGCATCAGGACCGGGTAGGGAAGTCGCAGCCTGTCGCCCAGTCCCACGGCGAGCACCGTGGCCAGCAGAAGTCCGATGATAAGTGCCAGCTGGCCCATGTGCCCACTTCCTGCAGCCGGGGCTGCCTGCAGGCGGTGGAACCTCCGGCCGCCCCGTCCACCCTATCCGCCGGGCCGGGGCGCCGGTGGTTAGTCCACCGACTCCAGCGCCGAGGACACGGGCAGTGAGCCGTCACGGAAGCTGATGGTCCGCTTGGCCGTTGCGGGCAGGTCCAGTACGGCGGCCGCGACGATGGCCACGTTGGTGCGGGACGTGTCGCCGCCGCCCTCGGGATCCGGATCCACCTCGATCCGGCCGGTGCCGGGGCCTTCAGTCAGGGTGCCGGGGCCCAGGATGGTCCAGGCCAGCTCCGTGCCGCGCAGGTATTCGTCGGCGTCCGCCTTGGCCTCGGCGTAAGCGAAGAAGCTGTTGCTTTCGGGGACGCCGTGGTCCTTGCCGGCGCCCAGGTAGGACACCATGACGTAGCGGTCGACGCCGGCCTCCGCCGCCGCTTCCATGGACCGGATGGCGGCATCACGGTCCACCGCATAGGTCCGTTCCGGGCTGCCCCCGCCGGCCCCGGCGGACCAGACCACGGCGTCAAGGCCCTGGAACGCGGCGGCGAGGTCCGCCGTCGTCGAGTTTTCAACGTCAAGGACCGACGGCGTTGCGCCCGTCGCCTCGACGTCGGCGCCATGGTCGGGGTTGCGGATGAACGAGGTGACGGTGTGGCCTTCGGCCGCCAGGAGGGTGGACAGGTGGAGGGCCACTTTGCCGTGGCCGCCGATGATTGCGATTCGGGTCATTGACCCATTCTGCCCTCAGGGACGGACAGCGTAGCGCAGATAAAGTACGCCGCTGGCGAACCGCCGCTGTTCCAGCAGCTCAAACGAGGCCGCCAGGCCTGCGGGCAGGAACGGCAGCCCGCCGCCCACGGCCACGGGGACGATGAAGAACCGGCATTCGTCCACCAGCCCGGCTGAGAGCGCCGCACCGGCAATGGTGGGCCCGCCGATGCCGATGGTCCCCTCCGTGGCGTCCTTGAGCCTGCGGATGTCGTCCGGGCGGAACTCCCGCTCCAGGTGGGTCCGGGCGGTGGTCACGGCGTCCAGCGTGGCCGAGTACACGGTTTTGTCCGCCGCCTGCCAGATCCGGGCGTAGTCCTGGATCTGGGGTGCATCCGCCGGGCCGCCCATGTCCTCCCAGACCGACATGACCGCGTACATGCGGCGGCCAAAGAGGTAGGTCCCCACCTCCCGCTCAAGGTCGTTGATGAAGGAGTGAACCTCGGCGTCCGGGGCGCCCCAGTCGAACTTGCCCTGCCGGTCCGCGGTGTAGCCGTCCAGGGAGGCGATGGTGGAGTAGATCAGCTGGCCCATGCGCCCATTGTGCCCGCCTCAGGCCCTGCGGGCCATCACCAGCTGCTGGGCCACGGTACAGGCGTTCGAAGCCGTCCAGTACACCAGCACTCCGAGAGGGAAGTACACCCCGCCCACGGCGAACACCAGAGGCAGGACAAACAGCAGGCGCCGTTGCAGCCGCCCGGCCGGATCCAGGGCACTGCCAGGCAGTGCCCTGGAGAGGACAGCACGCTGCGCCAACACCTGGCAGGCGGCCATCACCACGATCATGCCCACAGCAAGCAGGGCAACGGCGCCTGCCTCACCGCCACCATGAAGGAGGGACGCGGACAGCGGAGCACCGAAAATGGCGGCGGCATCGAACTGGACCACTTGCGCGGCGTCCAGCGCTGCGAGTCCTGCCCCGCTGCGTGCTGCTACGGGGATCCCGGACAGCACCTGGAATACTGCCAGGAAGAAGGGCGCCTGGAGCAGCAACGGCAGGCACGCCCCAAACGGATTGGTGCCGTGCTCCTTGTAGAGCGCCATCTGCTCCTTTGCCAGCGACTGCCGGGAAGCCGGATCCGTGCGGCCGGCATAGCCCTCCTGCAGGGCCTTCAGGCGGGGCTGCAGCTCTCGCATCCCCTCCTGCGCCCGGACCTGGGCCAGGAACAAGGGAAGCAGAACCGCCCGGAGCGCCAGCACCACACCGATGATGGCCAGGGTCCACGTCCAGCCGCTTTCTGCCGGCAGCCCCACGGCGGCCAGGCCGTCGTGAAAAAGCAGCAACGCGCCGGATACAAGCCACCTGAACGGCGCCAGCACCGCATCAGCAAAGTCCACCCAGTCCCCCAGCCGCCGGTTCCTGCCAAGCTACTGCGGATCCGGGCGCTTGTCACTGCTGCGGCTCCGGCCGGACAGCAAAAACCCCCGGCATCCTTGACGGATCCGGGGGTCTTGTCCTGTAGCGGTGGGGAGGCTCGATCTCCCGACCTCACGATTATGAGTCGTGCGCTCTAACCAACTGAGCTACACCGCCACGAATGAGAAAAACCTGCGCCAAGCCGGTCAAAAACCGCCTTGACGCAGGCCCTCATTCAGAGCCCCCCACCGGAATCGATCCGGTGACCTCGTTCTTACCAAGAACGCGCTCTACCACTGAGCTAGGGGGGCAACGAAGAAATACTCTACCGGAAGTTCCAGCTCCCAACAAATCGGCGCCGGGACCCGTCCCCCGGGTCCGCTACAGCCGTGCCGGCGGCCTGTCTTGGGCCCGCTTTCCGCGCCAATACAGGCATCCGGGACCGCTGGCGGCGCCCCGCACCGACGTGCCGCGCCGTCAAAAGACGTCCGACGGCGGCGATCCAGCCGCGGGATGTGGCGAGCCACACACCGAGCCGCGGGGTGCCGGTGCCCCGGCACCCGCGCGGCAGGGCGCCGTCGGCCGCTTGAAGACCTGGTTTAACGCAAAAGGATGGGCCGGCTCGAAAGCCGGCCCATCCTGGAAGCGTCAGACTAGCTGGCGTTTACCACTTGCCCTTGCGGTTGAAGTCGCGCTGGCCGCCCTCGCCGCGCGGCTTGCGGGAGCCGTCGCCGTGGCCGCCGAAGCGGGAGTCGCTGGCCTGGCCGCGGCTGGCGCCGGACTCGGAACCGAAGGAGCTCTGCGAACGCTCGCTGTACGTGCGGCCGCCACGGTCAGCGGAGGAGCGCTCGCCGTCGTTCTTGCGGAAGTCCTTTTTGAACCCGCCGTTGCCCTTGAAGTTTCCGCCGCCGCTGCCGCCGCCGGAGTAACCGCCGCGGTCGCCGCCGCGGTTGCCCTGGTACGCGCCACGCTCGCCGCCGCCGGACGGCTTACGTCCGTTGTCCAGTTCGAGGTGGATCAGCTCGCCGCCGATCCGGGTGCGGGACAGTGCCTTCAGCTGGTCGGCGCTGAGGTCCGCGGGGAGCTCCACCAGGGAGTGGTCCGAGCGGATGTCGATGCCGCCGATCTGTGCGGAGGAGATGCCGCCTTCGTTGGCAATGGCGCCAACGATCGAACCGGGCATAACGCGCTGGCGGCGTCCCACGGCGATCCGGTAGGTGGCGTTGCCCTCGGTGAGGGTGCGGGTGGGGCCGCGGGAGCCGAAGCCGTCCTTGGCGCGTTCGCGCTTCTGGAACTCGGGAGCTGCGGGCAGTTCCTTGACCAGGAGCGGCTGGCCGCCCTGTGCCATGACGGCCAGTGCAGCGGCGATCTCCGCTGCCGGCACGTTGTGCTCTTCCTCGTAGGAGGAGATCAGGTCGCGGAAGGCCGAGACGTCCTGCGACGCCAGGGTTTCGGTGATCTTTTCGGCGAACTTGCCCAGGCGCAGGGTGTTGACCGTCTCGGCGGTGGGCAGGTGCATCTGCTCCACCGGCTGGCGGGTGGCCTTTTCAATGGACCGCAGCAGGTACTTCTCGCGCGGGGTCATGAACAGGATGGCGTCGCCGGAGCGGCCTGCACGGCCCGTGCGGCCGATGCGGTGCACGTAGGACTCGGTGTCGTGCGGGATGTCGTAGTTGACCACGTGGCTGATGCGCTCCACGTCGAGGCCACGGGCCGCGACGTCGGTGGCCACGAGGATGTCGATGCGGCCTTCCTTGAGTGCGTCAACGGTGCGCTCGCGCTGCTGCTGCGGGATGTCACCGTTGATGGCGGCGGCCTGGAAGCCCCGCGCCTTCAGCTTGTCGGCGAGGTCCTCGGTGGCCATCTTGGTGCGGACGAAGGCGATGACGCCGTCGAACTCTTCAACCTCGAGGATGCGGGTCAGGGCATCGAGCTTGTGCGGGCCCATGACCTGCAGGTACCGCTGGCGGGTGTTGGCGCCGGTGGTGGTCTTGGACTTCACCGAGATCTCGGCCGGGTTGTTCAGGTACTGCTTGGACATCCGGCGGATCTGGCTCGGCATGGTGGCGGAGAACAGTGCCACCTGGCGGTCCGAGGGGGTCTGCTGGAAGATCTGCTCAACGTCCTCGGCGAAGCCCATGCGGAGCATTTCGTCGGCTTCATCCAGCACCAGGTACTGGAGCTCGGACAGGTCCAGGGAACCCTTGGAGATGTGGTCGATCACGCGGCCGGGGGTACCCACAACAACCTGGGCGCCGCGGCGGAGGCCGGCAAGCTGCGGGCCGTAGGCCGAGCCGCCGTACACGGGCAGGACGGTGAAGTCGTCGATGTGCTTGGCGTAGGAGGTGAAGGCCTCGGCAACCTGAAGCGCGAGCTCGCGGGTGGGTGCCAGGACCAGGGCCTGGGTCTTGCGGGACGGGCCGTTCAGGTCGTGCAGTTCAGCAAGGCGGGACAGGGCCGGCACTGCGAAGGCTGCAGTCTTGCCGGTACCGGTCTGCGCCAGGCCCACAACGTCGCGGCCCTCGAGCAGCAGCGGGATGGTGGCGGCCTGGATGGGTGAGGGCTTCTCGTAGCCAACATCCTGCAGGGCGGCCAGGACGCGGCCGTCGATGCCGAGGTCGGCGAACTTGATGCCGTCCTCGTCGTCGCCGGCTTCCGGGGCGGCGGCGGGGGCCTCTTCGGCGGCGGGAGCCTGAGCGGCCGGCGCTTCTTCAGCAGCCGGCGCTTCTTCGACGGGCGCCTGTGCAGCCGGCGCTTCTTCGGCGGCGGGTGCCTCTTCGGCGGCCGGTGCTTCAGCAGCGGGTGCTTCTTCGGCGGCGGGGGTGTTCAACGCGGGGGCGTCGCCGGCTTCGATGAAGGTGGCAGCGGCGTCGACGTGTTCGTTGTGATTTTCGGGCATAGGGAAGTGTTCCTCATCCATAGGGGGCCAGGCGGCACAACCCGAGGTGAGCGGAGCCGCAGTGCGTGTGACACGATGCGGCCGGGCAAACGTTGACCGGCCGGTCACTGGAAGTCCGGCGCTTTCGCAATCCCGTGGCAGGACTTCCCGCTGCATCTCTTGGCTGCTATCCCAGCAGTCTGTACAGCGTTTTCTTTAGCCGGCTCTCCCTATGAAAATGCCCGCATCGCTTGCGCGGGCCCCAACACTTGCCAGTCCTGCCTCAAAAATTGGGCAAGAATAAGGGATTTCCGGAGTGGGGGATATTTCAAGTGTACGGGACGGACCCGCAGGTATGGTAATCAGCGGGCACGACGGCGCCGGTGAGCTTGGCCACACGGCTGCGGCAGGGTCCCGGCGCAGTCCGCCGCCCCGCCTCACGCCCGCGAGATGGCACTTCGCGGCAATGTCCGGCGCGGACATTGCCGCTAAGTGCCATCTCGCGCAGTGGAGGGGGCGGAGTCAGGACGAAAGCTGCCGCTGCAGCGCCTCGAACTTCTTCCTGAACTCGGGCTGCTGGAGCCGGATCTCGCCGTCGGCGTCTGCATCCTTCAAGGCCTCCATGGCCTCGGCGTCCGGCGCGCTGAACCACTGGCCCACCGTGATGCCGTGGGTGGGGATGAAAGTGCGGTGGATGTGGTCCCCCGCCTGGATGGTGCCGGTGCGAAGCACCCGGAGGTACGCGCCCACCCGGCCCGCCTCGGTGAACCGCTTGACGAGCCGGGCCTCGCCCAGGCGCCGCTGGAACGTGGCGCAGGGCGTGCGGGGGGAGGTAACCTCCACCTCAACATCCAGGCCGATCTTCCAGCGTTCGCCGATCACGGCTCCGGTGGCGTCCAGGCCCGCCACCCGCAGGTTCTCGCCGAAAACTCCGGGCGGCATGTCCCGCTGCAGCTCGTCTGCCCAGAAGTCAGCGTCCGCCTGGGAGTAGGCGTAAAGGGCCTGGTCCGGGCCGCCGTGGTGGACCCGGTTGGCCTGGATGTCGCCCTGCAGGCCCAGCCGGTGGACCTTGACCGGGCCGTCCGCCGCCCGCTTGTCGATGGCAGTCACGCCCACACTTGAAGCGTCGGGCAGGAGCTGATGGACTCGGCACACGGCAAGGAGGGACGGGGTTTCCATGGCTCCAGTGTAGGTCCCGGCAACTATGGGCAGTTCTCCCCTGTTTCCTGCTCGCCGCCTGAACCCCCAGGGACTACGCTGATTTCAGGATTGCTATTGGGGGTGCAGCGCTGTGCCCGTTTCGCGTGGACTACAGAGGGGGACCATTGGACCCGAACAAAGATCCGGAACCCGGCCAGGCTGGTGGCGGCGACGCCCGGGCCGGCAAGGGCAGCTCCCCCAAGCCACCGCCGTGGCAGGTCCCCAAGCCTGAGCTTCGCCCCGACCTGCTGAACGAACCCGTGGCCACGGTGGACCCGTTTGCGCAGGACCGGGAGAAGGAAGCCAAGGAGGGCGCCGCCCGCAAGAAGCGGTCCCAGCGGCGCACCGTGGTGGTGGGCCTGGGCGTGACCGCGCTGCTGGCCGGCACCATCACCGCCGTGGTGGCCAGCAACCAGGACGATCCCGAATACGCGCAGGTCTGCTTCAACGACGAAACCGGCGAGCGCGTGGAGGACAGGAGCTGCGACAGCTCCGCCGGCCGCAGCGGCGGGATCTACGCCTGGTACTTCTACTCCCGGGGGGCCACCGTCCCGTCGGTGGGCCAGAACCGGTCCACCGCCCCCAACTACACGCGCACCGTTCCCAGCGGCGCCAAGGCCGCCACGGGCTACAAGTCCAGCGGCGGGACCGTTGACCGGGGCGGATTCGGCACCTCCGCCAAAAGCGGCGGCACCAAAGTGGGCGGCTGAACGTGCGGCGGATTGCCTCCGTGCCCCGACCCGGCTGGAAAGAGAAGATCGAGGAGCAGGGCCTGGTTTTCTCCACCACCACCATGGACGACGGGCGGAAGATCGAGTACTGGAACGAGTCCGCGTATTACGAGTTCACCGCGGGCGAGGTGGAAACCCTCGAAAACACTGCCGAAGAAATGCACCGGATGTGCCTGGAAGCCGCCAAGTACCTGGCCACTGGTGCCATGGGCGGGATCGGCATCGGCCAGCAGGCCCTTGAGCTTGCCGGCGAATCGCTGCTGGCCGCGGACGTGGACGTCTACGGCCGTTTCGACTTCATCTATGACGGCCGCGGCGGACCGGCCAAGATGCTCGAGTACAACGCCGACACTCCCACGGGCCTGATCGAGGCATCCGTGGCGCAGTGGTTCTGGCTGCAGGACGTGTTCCCTGCCAAGGACCAGTGGAACGGCATCCACGAGGCCCTCATCCGGCAGTGGAAAAAGGTGCAGTACCGCACGGGCATGAGCACCCTGCACATTGCCCATTCCGAGGTCGAGGAATCCGGTGAGGACTGGATGACCGCCGCGTACATGCGGGACGTGGCCAGCCAGGCCGGGTGGACCACCATCGGCATCAACATGTCGGACATCGGCTGGGACCCCAACCTGAACCGGTTCGTGGACATGGACAACTTCATGATCAGCACCATGTTCAAGCTGTACCCCTGGGAGCTCATGATGAAGGAGCCGTTCGGGCACCGTCTGCTGGAACGCTCGCACAACCCGCGCTGGGTGGAACCCGCGTGGAAGATGCTGCTCTCCAACAAGGCCCTGCTGGCCGCCCTCTGGCATCTCTACCCGGACCACCCCAACCTGCTCCCGGCCTACCTGGACGGGCCCGGCCCGCTGAAGGAGTGGGTGGCCAAGCCGCTGCACGGCCGCGAAGGGGACAACATCCGGATCCAGGCCAACGGCATCAGCCTGGACCAGCCCGGCGATTACGGCCGTGAGGGCTGGTGCTACCAGCAGTACCACCAGCTCCCGGATTTTGACGGCAACCACCCGGTCCTTGGCCTGTGGGTGGTGGACGGCGAATCGGTGGGCTGCGGCATCCGCGAATCGGACGGCCCCATCACCGACTACTTCTGCCGCTTTGTGCCCAACACCATCGACGCGCCCGCGCCGCTTTCGGCCCAGGCCAACACCAGCAAGGCAGGGATCGCACTATGAGCACGGAAACCACAACGGCGGGAGGCCCGGGCGGTGCGCCCGGCGCCGGCGTCCCCGCCAAGGGCCTCCGGGCAGGCATCCTGGACCTGGGCGACTCCGTCATGCTGGGGCTGGCGTCCACGGCCCCGGTCTACTCCCTGGCCGCAACCCTGGGCCTCATCGTGGCCATCAACGGCAACTACACGCCGCTGATCCTGCTGCTGGGGTTCATCCCCGTCCTGTTCATCGCCTTCGCGTTCCGGGAACTGAACAGCGCAATGCCGGACTGCGGCACCACCTTCACCTGGTCCCGGCGTGCCTTCGGGCCGTGGGCAGGCTGGCTGGGCGGCTGGGGTGTGGCGCTCGCCGGGATTGTGGTCCTGGCCAACCTGGCCCAGGTGGCCGGGCAGTACCTGTGGCTGCTGATCGGCGACGGCTCCCTGGCGGGCAACAAAGTGGTGGTCACGGGCACCGGCCTGCTGTTCATCGTCCTGATGACCCTGGTGAATTACCGCGGCATCCGGCTGGGCGAACACGTCCAGCGGGTCCTGACCTACGTCCAGTACATCGCGCTGGGCATCTTCGCCCTGGCCATCGTCATCCGCATCACGGCCGGCCCGCCGGAGGGCCAGGCGTTCGACTTCGAGTGGTTCAACCCGGCCGGCGCCTTTGCCGATCCAGGGGCCGTGGTGCATGGCGCCCTGCTGGCCCTGTTCATCTACTGGGGGTGGGATACCTGCCTGGCCGTGAACGAGGAAACGGAGAACCCCGCCACCACACCGGGCCGCGGCGCGGTGATTTCCGCCGTCGTACTGGTGGCCATTTACGTCTCCGTGGCGCTGCTGGTGATGATGTACGCCACGGTGGGCCCGGACGGCATCGGGCTGGGCAACGAAGCCAACCAGGCGGATGTTTTCCTGGCCATGAAGGACGTGGTGCTGGGGCCGTGGGGCTGGCTGATGGTGGTGGCCGTGCTGGCGTCGGTGCTGTCCTCCACGCAGACCACCATCCTGCCCACTGCCCGCGGCACCCTGTCCATGGGGGTGCACGGGGCGCTGCCGGCGAAATTCGGCGAGGTTCATTCGAAGAACCAGACGCCCGGGTTCTCCACCCAGGTGATGGGCGGCGCGGCGGCGGTGTACTACGTGGCCATGAGCTTCCTGAGCGAGAACCTGCTGGCCGATTCCATCAGCGCCATCAGCCTGTTCATCGCCTTCTACTACGCGCTCACCGGCTTCGCCTGCTTCTGGTACTTCCGCGGCACCCTGCGCGATTCGGCCCGGAACCTGTGGTTCCGCGGCATCCTGCCGCTGCTGGGCGCACTGGTCCTGACCGCCGCGTTCTTCATCTCGGCGGTGCAGATGTGGGACCCCGCGTATGGCGACACCAGCATCTTCGGCGTCGGCGGCGCCTTCATCAGCGGCGTGGTGCTGCTGGCCCTGGGCGTCGTGCTGGCCGCGGTGTGCCGGTTCCTGCCGTCGACGCGGGGGTACTTCACGGGGTCCGCCCACCCCAAGTAACTCGCAGTTGTTGTCGTTTTGGGGGCTCAAAACGACAACAACTGCGAGCCAGTTGGGTGGCTACGCCGAGAAGCCGCCGTCGGACTTGATCAGCTGGCCCGACACCCACCGGCCCGCCGGCGACAGCAGGAACGCCACGGTCCCGGCGACGTCCGCCGGGGTGCCCAGCCTGCCGGTGGGCTGGTGACGCACGACGGCGTCCCGCACCGTGTCGTCCATCCAGCCGGTATCCACGGGGCCGGGATTGAGGACATTCGCTGAGATGCCCTGCGCACCGAGTTCGCGGGCGGCGGCGATGACGATCCGGTCCAGGGCGCCCTTGGATGCCCCGTAGGGGAGGTTGAACGCTGTGTGGTCGCTGGTCAGGGCAACGATGGCGCCGCCGTCGTCCGGTGCCTGCCGGGCGAACGCCGCGATGAGCTGCCAGCTGGCGCGGGTGTTGACGGCGAAATGCCGGTCGAAGGACTCGACAGTGGTGTCCAGGATTCCGGAGTCCACCGATTCGGTGTGGCTGAGCACCATCCCCTGCAGCGGCCCGGCAGCCTGCACGGCCGCTGCCATCAGCTGTCCCGGACCGGCCGGATCCTCCAGGTCCACGGGCAGCAGGTGGACCTGCGCTCCGATGGCCTCCAGCTCCGCCGTCAGCCGGACCACATCCTCCGGTTCGCTGCCCCACGGCATCCGGGCGTCGTAGGCCTGCCAGTAGGACAGCACCAGGTCCCAGCCGTCAGCCGCGAGCTGCCGGGCGATGCCGGCGCCGATGCCTGCCAGCCTTCCCGCGCCGGTGACCAGGGCAGTCTTGCGGAGGGCGCCTTCTGCGGGAGAGTCCATGGTTCCAGCCTAGTAGGACCGCGCGTGGCCGTTCGGTGCCCGGCCGTCAGTCCGGCAGCATCACCAGCCGGAGGTACCCGCTGAGGCACTCGGACATATCTACGCTGCCCGGGGCCAGCAGCCATTGGGTCTGGATTCCGTCCCACAGGGCAATCAGGGACGCTGCCGCAACCTCCGGGTCCACCCCCGGACGGAGGCGCCCGTCCGCGGCGAGTCCGTTGAACTGGCGGGCATAGCTGCTGCGGAGCCGCTCGAACCGGTCCACAAAAAACTGCCGGCCCGGGTTGGCGTCCGTCAGTGACTCCGCGCACAGGACCGTGTAGAGCTCCAGGACGCCGGGCACTCCTTCGTTGAACCGGACCTGCCGGAGCACCGCATCCACGATGGTCTCCTCGAGGCCGGCTACCGGCGTCCCGTCCCCGCTGATGAAGTCACGCCAGGTGAGCACCGCCATCAGCAGGCTGCTCTTTGACGGAAAGTAGTGCAGCAGGCTGGTCTGGCTCATCCCTGCCCGGTCCGCGACGTCCTGCAGGGTCCCACCGCGGTAGCCCCGGGCAGCGAACACCGAGTGGGCGGCGGCGAGGATGGCCTCCCGCCGTTGGGTGGATTTCGCGTAAGGGCCGCGCCGGGCAGGGTCGCTGCCCGTCTTTGTGCTCATAAAAAGCGAGTGTACAGGCGCGCAGCAAAAGGTGCCCCGCGAAATTCGAGCGGCTACTCGAATTTGTGCTAGCGTGTCTTCCACTTGCCACCGGGGGTGCTGCACTTCACACTCGAGGGCCCTTTTTCGGACACAACGAGGTGAAGGCAGATGGCGCAACAACTATCGCGACGACAACTCCTGGGAGCTGGCCTGGGGACCGCCACCATGGCGTTCCTCACTGGCTGCGCAACACCGGGTACCGCATCCGTGAACACCCAGCCGGTGATTCCCGCCGCTGCCGGGGAAACCATCACCCTGACCTACTGGGCCTGGTTGAAGGACATCCAGAACGTTGTGGACATCTGGAATGCCGCCAACCCCCGCGTCCAGGTCAAGGTGGAATGGATCCCCGGCGGCAACGTGGGCGGCTACCAGAAGCTGTACTCAGCGCTCGCAGCCGGCGGCGGACCGGACCTGGGGCAGGTTGAGCTGCGCTCCCTGCCGGAATTTATGCTGGTCAACGGCTTGGTGGACATCTCCCGGTACGGCGCTCAGGAATTCGCTCCCCGCTACGACCCCACCCTCTGGGGCCAGGTCAGCTACGCGGGCGGCGTTTTCGGCATCCCGCAGGACTCCGGTCCGATGGCCACGTTTTACCAGCCGGCCGTCCTGGAAACCGTGGGTGCCACGCCGCCCACCACCTGGGACGAGTGGGCCGCCGTCGCGCGTGAACTGCGCAGCCGCGGCGCCTACCTGGAAACCTTCCCGCTGGGCGACGCGTCAGTGTTCACCGCGTTCGCCACCCAGGCCGGCGCGAGGTGGCTCCGGGCGGAGGAGGACGGCTGGGTCATCAACATGACGGACGACGCCACCCTCAACACTGCCCGCTTCTTCGACAAAGCCATCACGGATGACCTCGTGGAAACCGGATTCGGCGCCTTCACTCCCGGCTGGTTCGCTGCGGCGTCCAAAGGCACCATCGCTGCGGCCACCTCCGGCAGTTGGGGTGATGCCCTGGTCCAGGGCGTCAGCGGCGGCGAAGGCAAATGGCGGGTGGCGCCCATGCCCACGTGGGGCACCACAGGGTTCGGCTCCACCTTCCTGGGTGGCTCCACCGCGGCGGTCTTCGCCAACAGCAAGCACCCCCGGGAGGCACTGGAATTCGCCGTCTGGATGACCTCCTCCAAGGAAGGCATCGACGCCGAGATCAAGAACAGCGGCATCGGCTGGTCCCCCTCCCCCGGCTTCATCGGCAGCCCGCGGCTTGAACCGTCGCCGTTCTTCAGCGGCCAGCGCTACAACGAGGAAGTCTTCCTCCCCGCCGCTACCCGGCAAAACCAGGACTGGTCCTGGTGGCCGGTCACCGAACAGTCCTTCAACATCCTCAGCGACGGGTTCCGCAGGAAACCCTCAGGCATCAGCCTGGTGGATTCCGTGGTGAGCGCTGAACAGCAGATCATGACCGTTTTCCGGAACAAGGGCCTCAGCATCCGAAAGGAGGCGTCATGACCGCGACGCCGCAGACCGAGAAGCGCCGGGCATCCCCGGCAGCCACCCCCTCGCCCGTGCCCAGCCGCGGCCGCCGGAATGGCGCAGCAGCGCGGGCACCCTGGCTCCTCCTGGCACCGTTCCTCGCCCTGTTCATCCTTACCTTCCTGCTGCCCATCGTTGTGGCAATAGGGTCCAGCTTCACCAAGGTGACCCGCGGCGGACTCTTCGGCGAGGCCGGTGTGACCACCAGCTTCGCCGGGTTCGGCAACTACGCCCAGGCCCTGGCCGATGGAAGCTTCGTCGCCTCGATCGGGCGCATGCTGCTCTTCGGCGTGGTGCAGGTCCCGGTGATGATTGTCCTCTGCACCGTGCTGGCACTCATGCTGGAATCCGCTTCCGCCAAATGGCCCGGATTCTTCCGGGCGGCCTACTTCCTCCCGTACGGCGTCCCAGGCGTGATCGCCACCATCCTGTGGTCCTTCCTCTACGTGCCGGGCCTGAGCCCGCTGGTGGACCTTGCCGGAACCTTTGGGCTCACACCGGATTTCCTGGGCCCTGACACCGTACTGTGGTCCATCGCCAACATCGTGATCTGGAGCTACACGGGCTACAACATGCTGATCATCGTGGCCCAGCTCAAGTCCATCCCCGTGGAACTCTACGAAGCCGCCAAAGTGGACGGAGCCTCCACGCTCCGGGTGGCGCTGAGCATCCAGCTGCCCCTGATCCGGCCGGCCCTGGTCCTGACCACCGTGTTTTCCATCATCGGCACCCTGCAGCTCTTCGCCGAAGCCCAGGTGCTCAAGACCGTGGCACCGGCCATTGACAGCCAGTACACGCCCAACCTGAGCGCCTACACCACTGCCTTCGCTTACAACGACTACAACGTCGCCGCAGCCCAGGCCGTCCTGATTGCCATTGCCGCCTTTACGCTCTCCTTCGCCTTCCTCAAATTCTCGAACAGGAAGTCATCATGACCACCACCGCCACCCGCCCGCGCAAGCTGACCGCGCCAGCCAGTTCACCGGACCGTTCCGCCGGCAAGCGGCGATCCTCCACCATCATCGTCACCTCCCTGCTGGTGGTGGTGGCCCTCTACTTCCTGGTCCCGGTGTACTGGGTGGTGGTTGCCGCCACCAAATCCACCGAGGATCTGTTCGGCACCAACGGCTTCTGGTTCGCCCCCACGTTCTCCCTGTGGGAAAACATCTCCCGCGTCCTGGCCTACGACAACGGCATCTTCCTCCAGTGGTTCCTGAACTCGGTACTGTATGCCGGCGTCGGCGCCCTGGCAGCCACCTACTTCGCTGCCGCCGGCGGGTACGCCCTGGCCAAGTACGAATTCCGCGGCCGGAACCTGGTGTTCGGCACCATCCTGGGCGGCGTCCTCGTCCCGGGAACGGCCACCGCACTGCCGTTGTTCCTGCTGTTCAGCCAGATGGGGATCGCCAATACCTACTGGAGCGTGCTGCTGCCCTCCCTGGTCTCGCCATTCGGGCTGTTCCTGTGCCGGATCTACTCCCAAGCCACTGTGGACACGTCCCTCATCGAAGCCGCCCGGCTGGACGGGGCCAGTGAGCTGCGGATCTTCCACACCATCGGCCTGCGGGTGCTGACCCCGGCGCTGGTCACCGTGTTCCTGTTCCAGCTGGTGGGCATCTGGAACAACTACTTCCTGCCCCTGGTGATGCTCTCCGATTCCGGCCTCTATCCCATCACCCTGGGACTGAACAACTGGCTCAGCCAGGTTGACAGGCTGCCCGAGTTCTACGAACTCACCACCGGCGGCGTCCTGCTGTCCATCATCCCGCTGGGCATCGCCATGGTGGTCCTGCAGCGGTTCTGGCGCGGCGGGCTGACGGAAGGCTCGGTCAAGTAACCCCCCTCCCCTCCCGTTGCGCTATCACTTATGGTCCCTAAACCCCCGGTTTAGGGACCATAAGTGATAGCGCAACTAGGGGGTGGGGGCGGGCTCGGGCTCCCGGCTGGGCGCAGGCTTCCTGATGGTGGCGCTGATGACCGCAGCCACCGTGCACATCGCTGCCGCCCCCAGCCACGCGTAGGTGTACTGCCCGGTGGCTTCGCGGATGGCCCCGGCACCGAGCGCCGCAGCCGCGGCACCCAGCTGGTGCGCCGCGAAGACCCAGCCAAACACCACACTGCCGTCCGCGCCGAACGTCTCGCGGCAGATGGCGGCCGTGGGCGGCACGGTGGCCACCCAGTCCAGCCCGTAGATCACCACAAACACGATCATGCTGGGCTGGATTTCCGCGTTCAGGAGCAGCGGCAGCACCAGCAGGCCAATTCCGCGGAACTGGTAATAGACGGCCAGCAGGACCCGCGGGTTGAACCGGTCGGTCAGCCAGCCGGACGCGATGGTCCCCACAATGTCAAAGATGCCGACGACGGCGAGCAGGCCCGCCGCGGTGGTTTCCGGCATGCCGTGGTCATGGGCTGAGGGGATGAAGTGGGTGCCGATCAGGCCGTTGGTGGTGGCACCGCAAATGGCGAAGCCAGCCACCAGCGCCCAGAATGTCCGGACCCTGCTGGCCCGGCGCAGTGCCTGCAGTGCCCGGACTGCGGCGTTGACCCGTGGCCCGTCCTGCGGCGCCGGCTCCTGTACGGCGGCCGGGTCCTGGCCGTAAGGCAGCACCCCCGCGTCCGCCGGGGAGTTCTTCAGGAACTTCAGCACCAGGGGCACCACGGCCAGGGCTCCGGCGGCAATCAGCAGGGAGGCCTGCCGCCAGCCGGGATCCTGCGCCAGCATGGCAATGAACGGCAGGAACACCAGCTGGCCCGCGGCGCTGCCGGCCGTGAGGATGCCAATCACCAGGCCCCGGCTTTTGACGAACCACGTGTTGGCGATGGTGGCCGCAAACACCAGCGCCATGGAGCCGGTCCCCAACCCGATCAGGACGCCCCAGGTCAGCAGGATCTGCCAGGACTGGTTGACGAACACTGTCAGGGCACTGCCGAGGCCGATCAGCACCAGGGCCGTAGCCGTGACGCCCCGGATGCCAAAGCGTTCCATCAGCGCAGCGGCAAAAGGGGCCGTGAGCCCGAACAGGACGAGGTTGATGCTGACCGCTGCGGACAGGACGGTCAGGGACCAGCCGAACTCCTGCTGCAGGGGAACCATCAGCGCGCCGGGCGCGGCGCGGAACCCTGCGGCCCCCACCAGCGCCAGGAACGCGACGGCGGCCACAATCCAGGCCGGATGGAGCTGTCGCCTGCCCACGGCGGCGCCGGGTTGGGACCTGTCTTTCGGCGGCGTGCTCACGCGGGTGCACCGGAGGCCGCAGTGGCCAGCCCGGTGGGCTGAGCGGACCGGGACAGGCTGTGCCAGCTGGTGGTGGCGGCCGTGAGCGGTTCCCCGCACGCGGTGCAGGTGTCTGCCGATACGGTGCGCTGCCCGCAACCGGAATGGACCACGTACATGTGCGCGTCGGCAGCCGGCGCCGGAAGGTGCTTCTCCGACCAGATCGCGACGGCGTTCAGCACCGGGAGGGCGTCCTCGCCCATGGGCGTGAGGACGTACTCTGTCCTGGTGCGGCCGCCGTCGGAATACTCCTGCCTGGCCAGCAGCCCGGCAGCCACGAGGCCTGTCAGACGCCGGGTGAGCACCGAGTCTGCCACCTGGACCTTGGCCTTGATGGCGCCGAAGCGGCCGTTGCCAAAAAACACCTCACGCAGGACCAAAACGCTCCAGGGATCACCCAGGATGTCCAGGCCCCGGGCCATGCTGCAGGCCCGCCCGGAAAGGTCGGATCGAAGTACCATGACGGCACCGTAGCTGACTTTCTTGAAGAAAGCCAGAGTCGATCACAAGCCGGTCCGGGCGGGCCCCGTTGTCAGCGCAGGGTGGCGAAGGCCCGTTCCAGGTCCGCGATCAGGTCCTCGGCGTCCTCGATGCCGCAGGAAAGCCGCAGGAGGTTGACCGGGACGGCAAGTTCGGTCCCCTTCACGGAGGCGTGCGTCATTTCGGACGGGTAGTTCATCAGCGACTCGATGCCACCCAGGGACTCGGCGAGGGTGAAGACGGACGTGGACTCGGCCACTTTCCGCGCCGCCGCCTCGCCGCCCTTGAACTGCACCGAGACCATGCCGCCGAACTTCCGCATCTGTTTCCGGGCCAGCTCGTGCCCTGGGTGGTCCGGCAGGCCCGGGTACAGGACCGCCTCCACCTCGGGCCGGCCCAACAGCCACTCGGCCACGGCCTGGCCGTTGTCGCTGTGCCGGTCCATCCTGACGCCCAGGGTTTTGAGCCCGCGCGTGGTGAGGAAGGCATCCATGGGTCCGGACACCGCGCCCACGGCAAACTGCACAAAACCGATCTTTTCCGCCAGCTCCGCATCCTTCACCACCAGCGCACCGCCCACCACGTCCGAGTGGCCGCCGATGTACTTGGTGGTGGAGTGGACCACCACGTCAGCCCCCAGGTCCAGCGGGGTCTGCAGGTAGGGGGACGCGAACGTGTTGTCCACCACCAGCAGGATCCCCGCGCCGTGGGCGATCTCTGCGAGCGCGGCGATGTCCGTGATCTTCATCATGGGGTTCGACGGCGTCTCCACCCAGAGGAGCCGGGTGTTGTTGGCTTCGACGGCCTGCCGGACGGCGTCCAGGTTGGCCATGTCCACCGGGGTGTTTCCGATTCCCCAGTCGCCCAGGACCCGGCTGATGAGCCGGTAGGTGCCCCCGTAGGCGTCGTTTCCGAGCACAATATGGTCGCCGGGGCGGGTGAGGGCACGGATCAGGGAGTCCTCAGCGGCGAGCCCTGAGCTGAAGCTGTACGCGTGCGTGCCGCGTTCCAGGGCAGCGAGCTGTTCCTGGAGGGCGTCGCGGGTGGGGTTGCCGCCGCGGCCGTATTCGTAGCCGGCGCGGAGGCCGCCGATGCCGTCCTGCGCATAGGTCGAGCTGAAGTGCAGGGGCGGGACCACGGCGCCGGTGCGCGGCTCGAAAGCCTGGCCGGCGTGCACGGCGCGGGTGTTGAAGCCTTGGTTTTCCGGGAGGGACATGTTGCTCCTTTTCGGGTGCAGGTCAGTTGCTGAGATAGGCCAGGAGGTCGTGCCGGGTGAGGATGCCCACCGGCGCGCCCACAAACGTGACCATGACCGTATCCACGTCGGAGAGCATCTCCCTGGCCGCGGAGATGGTTTCCAGGGACCCGATCACCGGCAGTTTGGGGCCCATGTGCTGGGAGATCTTGTCCGCGAGCTTCGCCTCGCCGCGGAACAGCTTGGCGGTAAGGGTCCGTTCGTCCACGGCACCGAGGACCTCGCCCATCACCACCGGCGGTTCCTGCGACAGGACGGGGATGTGGCTGACGCCGAACTCGTTCATGATGTTGATGACATCGCGGACGGATTCGTTGGGATGGATGTGCACCAGGTCAGGCAGTTCGCCGTTTTTGGTTTTGATGACCTCGCCCACGGAGGTTTCCTCGCCGCCGGAGAGGAAGCCGTAGGAGCGCATCCACTGGTCGTTGAAGATTTTCGCCAGGTAGCCGCGGCCGGAGTCGGGCAGGATCACGACGACGACGGCAGACTCGGGCAGGTCCTTCGCGGCTTTCAGCGCGGCCACCACAGCCATGCCCGAGGAGCCGCCCACCAGCAGGCCTTCCTCCCGGGCCAGCCGGCGGGTCATGTCGAACGAGTCGGCATCGCTGACGGCGATCACCTGGTCCGGGATGGACTTGTCATAGTTTCCGGGCCACATGTCCTCCCCCACGCCTTCGACGAAATACGGCCGTCCGGTACCGCCCGAGTAGACCGAACCTTCCGGGTCCGCGCCGATTATCCTGACCCGGCCGCCGTCGGCCGCTGCCCGGTCCGCCGAGACTTCCTTGAGGTACCGGCCGGTGCCCGTGATGGTACCGCCGGTGCCGGCGCCGATCACGCAGTGGGTGACGCGGCCGTCCGTATCGTTCCAGATTTCGGGCCCGGTGGTGCGGTAGTGGCTCTCCGGGGCTGCGGGGTTGGAGAACTGGTCCGGCTTGTAGGCGCCGGGGGTCTCGCGCACGATCCGGTCCGAGACGCCGTAGTAGCTTTGCGGGCTGTCGGGCGGCACGGCGGTGGGCGTGACCACCACCTCGGCCCCGTAGGCGCGCAGCACGGCGCGCTTGTCCTCGCCCACCTTGTCCGGGACTACAAAAACGCACTTGTAGCCCTTTTGCTGGGCTACCAGCGCCAGTCCCACCCCGGTGTTGCCGGACGTGGGTTCCACGATGGTGGCCCCCGGCTGGAGTTTGCCGTCCCGCTCGGCGTCCTCGATCATCTGGGCGGCGATGCGGTCCTTGATGGAGCCGCCGGGGTTCAGGTACTCGAGTTTGACCAGGACGGTGGCCTTGGTGTCACCCGTGACGTGGTTGAGTTTGATAAGCGGCGTGTTGCCGATGAGGTCCAGGATGGACTGGGCATACTTCATAACCACCAAACTACCGCTTTGTGACGGCCCTATCCGTCCGCGGGCCCTGACTCTTCCGCCGGCAGGTTCTCCCAGAGGCCCATGACGTTACCCTCCGTGTCGCGGAAGTACGCGAAGCTACCCATTCCGGGGATGGTTTCCTTGACCCGCACCACGGAGCCGCCCGCGGCTTCCACGCTGTGGAGGGTGGCGTCGATGTCCGGGACGTCCACGGTGATGACGGGGTGCTGGAGGTCCTGGGCCCGGGTCATCATGCCGCCGTTGATGGCACCGGGGACGGTGGGCTGGCCCGTTTTTTCGTCCATGGGCGTGGTGACCATTGCGCTGTAGTCCATCCCGGGAACCGGATCGATCCTCCAGCCGAGCGTCTGCTCGTAGAACGCCCTGGCGCGCTCGCCGTCGTCCGCCGGAATTTCGAAATGCACCACTGCGCCCATCGCCTGACCTGGCCCTCCGTGTGTCCAGCGCGGCGGTTCCGCGCCACAGCAAGGAGTCTAGTCCCGGCACGGCGCCAGGATAAGGGGCAGGCGGCGCCTTTAGGCTTGGCCCATGTCAATCATTTACGAAGCGACCATTACCCCGTCCAAGCTGGACATGATGGCGGCGTGGCTGCCGCAGCAGGACTGGTTCACCGGCACGGAGCCGCTGGCACTGGAGCGGGTGGCATCCTTCCGCTTTGACGATCCTGCCGGGCAGGTGGGGATGGAGACGCTGCTGATCCGCTCCGGTGCGCACACGTACCAGGTGCCGCTGGCGTACCGGAACGAACCGCTGGCAGGTGCGGAAGATTTCCTGCTGGGCACCACTCTGCACTCGGTGCTGGGTACGCGCTGGGTGTACGACGCCACCGGGGATCCCCTCTATGCGGCAGCCCTTGCCGGCGCCGTGCTGGCCGGGGACCCGCAGGCCAACCAGGTGGAGCACCGCGGCGAAGAACGGATCCCGCTGCCGGCCACCATCACGCTCACCAGCACCGGAACCCCGGGGACAGCCGTCCCGGCCGTCCAGTCCGTCACCGCGCATACCGTTGGCGGGGTGACCACCATCCGCTCGGGTGGCCTCAGCATCGCCGTGGTCCGGTCCCTGGCGGACGACGACGGCACGCATCTCGGCGCAGCCCTCACCGGCGCCTGGGCCGGCGGTCCCGCTGCCGCGTTGCTGGCCACCGCGTCACTTACCGGCCACAGCTGACGTTTTGCACCGGCCAGGCCCCGTACAAAAGCCCCTGCCGGCGGACCGTCCTGGTCCGCCGGCAGGGGCTTTTTGTACGCTCAGCGGCCGTTGAGCAGGGTTTCGCTGCAGTCCTTGTTGTCCTGGCCCCTTTCGGTGTAACCGGTGGGGGTGCTGATGGTGACGTCGTTGATGTACCAGATGTAGTGCCCGGCCAGCTGGGATGAGTAGTTGACCCGGATCCGGCCCTTCTTCTCGTGGATCTCGGCACCAGCGGTCAGCGTGGCCTTGCGGCCCGGCTCGATGTGGATGGTGGAGGCGTTTGATTCGGTGACGGTATGGCTCCAGTTGTATTCGCCGGACAGCCCGCCGGTGAAGAAGCTCTTGACCGCGCTGGCGGTGCCGCCGATCGAACCGCCTGATGACCACGATTCGCTGCCTGTGAGAGCCTGGTCAATCACTCCGCGGTCCGAGGTGCAGTTGGTGACGGTCTCGCCCACCGCTTTCCAGTCAAGGAAGGTGTTGCTGCTTTCCTCTTCGAAGGTGCAGGCGTCCAGGGCCATGGTGTTGCCCGTGGTGTGGCCGTCCGGGAGGTAGGCAGTTCCGTCGCAGTCGCCCTGGAGCTCCTCGATGGTGGGCGGCCGGTCCTCGGCCTGGGCCGGCGACACTGGTCCAAGGAAACCAACGCCCAGCAGCGCCGCTGCGGTGACGATGCCGGTTCGTGAGCCGATCTTCTTCATACGATTGGACATGCTCTTCAACTCCCCATTAGTCATTCCTGCGTACCCTCTGGCACTGCCACCACTCTTCCCCGCCGGGGTTGGTCCGGCAACGGATGCGGGGAAGGGTTAGCCGGATGGCTAACATCCCCGCCCCGACCTAGACTCGTGCCGGGGGACGGACTAACAGAAGGCAGGGAACGCGGCGATGGGCTTTCTGGTCGAACACTGCAGCGAACTGGAATCCTCGCTCCTGCACCCGCAGAATTTTGAGCACTCCCCCAGCGGGCAGTGGCTGGCGGAACGGTACCGGGAGATCGTCCCCGTGATTCTGCCCGACGTCCTCCACTGCCTGGACACCGGGGAACCGCTCGCCCCACGCAGCGTGGCGGCCGTGCGGACCTCAGCGGAGGGCATCCTGGCCGGCCGGGTGCCCTTGCACACGGTCCTTCATGGCGGAATTCCTGCCCTGCGCGTGTTTGCCGCGTTCCTGCAACCGCATCATTCGCGGCTCACCAGCGCCGAGCTCGCGTCGATCCTGGGGCGGGCGTCAGTCGTGGCCACCGAACTGGGCGCCTGCTGGGCCCACGCCTGGTCCAGCGCACCGTCCACCGCCGCGTCCACCGCCGCGTCCACCGCCGCGTCCACCGCAGGATCGTCGGAGCCGGCAGCCGGCGTTCCTGCCGGTGCGGACACTGAAGTGCACGTCCCGGACCTCGTCGCGGTGCCGGGACATCTGGACGACGCCGACCTCGACATGGTGCTGCTGGCTGCGCAGGGCCGCTCGAACGAGGAAATCGCCCAGGCCACCGCGTACAGCCCGCACGCGGTCAAGTGGCATCTGGGCCGCGCGATGCGCACCTGGAACGTCCGCAACCGGGCCAGCCTCATCACGACGGCCCTCCTCCGGGGTGCCTTGCGGCCCCGCACGCGGCTCATGCCGCCGGCGGCCATCCAACCCCCAGTGCCGCAGGACCCGCAGAAGCACTGACCCGCCGCCCCTCCCGGCCCAACTAGGTCGCAGTTGTTGTCGTTATGAGCCCTCAAAACGACAACAACTGCGACCTAGTTGGGAGGGGGCGCAGGGCGGTGTCGGCGGGGCGTGGGACCATGGAAGGCATGACCATCGCAGAGGCTTCCCCCCGGCTCGCCGCCGCGGCGGACGCAGCCCTGCGCTGGTATCCGGGCGGCCCGTACAGCCTTGCCCGGACGCTCGGACCGCTGCTCAGGGGTGCCAGCGACCCCTCCTTCAGCAGCCAGGGCAACGACATCTGGAACGCCTTCACCACCACGGAAGGCCCTGCGACGCTCCGGTTCAGCCCGGCCGGTGGCACCGCGACGGAACCCCTGGTGGACGTCCAGGCGTGGGGTCCGGGGGCGGCAGCTGCCCTGGCCACGGTTCCGCGGCTGCTGGGCGTGGACGACGACTGGTCCGGTTTTGACGAGCCCGGCTTTTCCGCGACGCTGCCGGACATGGTCCGGGAGGCGCGGCGCCGCAACCTGTCCCTCCGGCTGCCTGCCAGCGGGCGGATGGTGGACCAACTGGTGCCCATCATCCTGGAGCAGAAAGTCACTGTCATTGAGGCCCGGCGCGCCTACCGCTACCTGATGCACCGCTTCGGCTCACCCGCCCCGCAGGCCGGCGCAGCCACGCCCCCGGGACTGACCGTGGCACCCACCGCCGCGCAGTGGCTGCAGGTCCCCAGCTGGGAATGGCACCGGGCGGGAGTGGGCCCGCAGCGGTCCGCCACCGTGATGCGGGCGCTGCGGTCCGCCGCCGCGCTGGAGCGCCTCGCCGCGCTGCCCGCAGCGGAGGCCGGCCTGAAGATGCAGACCATCCCCGGGATCGGGGTGTGGACCGCCGCGGAAGTGGTGCAGCGGACACACGGCTGCCCTGACTCCATCGCGGTGGGCGACTATCACCTGGCCGCCTACGTGGGTGCGGCCCTCACCGGCCGCCGGACGGACGACGACGGCATGATCCGGCTGCTCGAACCGTGGCGGGGGCACCGGCAACGGGTGGTCCGGATGATCAAGAGTACCGGTTACAGGAAGCCCACGTTCGGTCCGCGGATGACCATCCAGGACCACCGGGGGCACTGACACCTGTCCAACAGCCGGAACCTGGCGTAGCTACAGGCCCAGCCGGGAGGCCGCTTCCTCCCGCATCTGGACCTTGCGGACCTTCCCGGAGACTGTCATGGGGAAACTGTCCCGGACATCGACGTACCGAGGGATCTTGTAGTGGGCCAGGTGGCCGCGGCAAAACTCGGCCACCCCGGCTTCGTCGAGGGGCGCGGCGCCGGGCTTGAGGATGATGCACGCCATCAGCTCTTCGCCGTAGCGCGGGTCCGGGACGCCGATCACCTGGACGTCCTGCACCGAGGGATGGGTGAAAAGGAAATCCTCGATTTCGCGGGGATACACGTTCTCGCCGCCCCGGATCACCATGTCCTTGATCCGGCCCTCGATGGCTACGTACCCCTCGGCATCCATCCGGGCCAGGTCGCCGGTGTGCATCCAGCCGTCGGCGTCGATGGCTTCGGCGGTTTCCCCGGGCAGGCCCCAGTACCCGGACATCACGGAGTAGCCCCGCGTGCACAGCTCGCCGATCCCGCCGCGGTCCAGGTCTTCCCCGGTGACGGGGTCGGTGATGCGGTTCTCCAGGTGCGGCATGGTCCGGCCCACGGTTTCCGTGCGGTGCTGCAGCGTGTCGCCGTGCCGCGTCATGGTGGACACCGGCGACGTTTCAGTCATGCCGTAGCAAATGGCCACGTCCACCATGTTCATGTCGGTGATCACCCGGTTCATCACCTCGATGGGGCACACTGACCCTGCCATGACCCCGGTGCGCAGGGTGGACAGGTCGTAGGAGGCGAAGTCGGGCAGGGCCAGTTCGGCGATGAACATGGTGGGGACCCCGTACAGGGACGTCCCGCCGAAGTCCTGCACTGCCTCGAGCGCCGCCGCCGGTGAGAATCCGCGGCCGGGAATGATCGTGGCAGCACCGTGGCTGAGCGCGTTCAAGTTGCCTATCACCATGCCGAAGCAGTGGTAGAACGGCACCGGGATCACCACCCTGTCGTGCTCGGTGTAGCCCAGCAACTCCCCGATGGCGTAGCCGTTGTTGAGGATGTTGTGGTGCGTGAGCGTGGCCCCTTTGGGGAAGCCCGTGGTACCTGAGGTGTACTGCAGGTTGATGGGATCGTGCGGGTCCAGCTCCGCCATTCTGGCTTTCAAGGCGGAATGCCCGACGGCGTCCGCGCGCTTGAGCAGTTCGGCGTAGGTCAGTTCCGCGTCGCTGAGCGGGGCCACCGAATCAGGTCCGTCGCCGCCGGGGGCGGGCAGGAAAACCAGCTGCTCAAGGTCCGGGCAGCCGGCCAGCGCCCGCCGGGCCATGGCCACAAAGTCGCTGGTCCGGTCCGAGGGTGCGGTCACCAACAGCCGCATCCCATTCTGCCGGACCACAAACTCCAGTTCGTGGCTGCGGTACGCGGGGTTGACGTTCACCAGGATGGCCCCGGCTTTGGCGGTGGCATACTGCAGCAGCGTCCACTCGGCACAGTTGGGGCTCCAGATCCCCACCCGGTCCCCTCTGGCGATGCCCAGGGCGAGGAGCGCACGCGCCAGCCGGTCGACGTCGTCATTCATTTTGGCGTAGCTCCAGCGGCGGGCGTCCGAGCCCGGCACCGGCGCGGCCTCAATCAGCGCGTCGTGATAGGGGAACCTGGCCACCACGCCCTCGAACTGCTGGCCGATGGTTTCCTCAAGCAGCGGAACGTCAGTGTCCCCGGCTGTATAAGCGCGCATGATGGCACGCTACCAACAGGCCTGCGGCTTTGAAAGCATCCGGCCCGTTTCGCAAGGCGCTACGCGGCGCAACAGAACACGGCCAGCTGCCGCGGCCGGTAATGTGGGCAGCATGAGTGCACCGATCGACCTGCAGGCAACGTTCATCCCCAACGAGGGCGAGTTCTTCCGCGTGAAGCTGGCCCTGGAAATCGCCATTGACGAGGTGGTGACCGAACCGGGCTGCATCCGGTACGAACTCACCGAAGCCACGGAGGAGAAGCTGGTCCTGACAGAGCAGTGGGCTTCCGAGGAGGACCTGGCGAAGCACTCCAAGGGCATTGCGGTCCAGGACCTCAATGAGTCCCTCAGCGCATTGCTGGCCGAACCCGCCAAGGTGGAACGCATCTAGCCAGCCCACAGTCAGCAAAAAAAGCCTCCCCCACCCACCGGATTCCGGTGGAGGGGGAGGCTTTGTCAATGCTGGCGGCTTAGGCGCCCGGGATCTGCGATCCGTCCTGGGGGCCCGACTGGGTGGTGCCGGCCTGGTTGCCGGCCTCGGCCTCGGCCTGCGAGCGCGCCACGTGGGCGTGCACCTCGTCCATGTCCAGGGCCTTCACCGCGTCCACCACCTGTTCCAGCTGCTGGGCGTTCAGGGCACCGGGCTGGGAGAAGACCAGCACCTTTTCGCGGAACGCCATCAGGGTGGGGATGGAGGAGATGCCGGCCTCGGCGGCGAGCTGCTGCTCAGCCTCGGTGTCCACCTTGGTGAAGAGGACATCCGGGTGCTTCTCCGAGACGGACGAGTACGTGGGGCCGAACTGCTTGCACGGGCCGCACCATTCGGCCCAGAAATCGACCAGGACAATGTCGTTGGCCTCAATGGTGGATGCGAACTGTTCTCCGGTGATGTCAAGGGTAGCCATGGAACTACGGTACGCGCGATGGGCGTGCGCGTCGCGGCGGGCCCCCTGTTGTTCGCTCCCCGCGTGATCGGGAATAACGTGCCCACCACCGTATACACAAGCACTTCCGGCGCCTACCCTTGGGGTCAGCAGCGCAGTTGAGCGCACCCAGGAGGGCCCATGTCCGTGGCAGTTTCGGCGCAGTCCCTGACCAAGAGTTTCGGCCGCCGGGAGGTCCTGCACGGTGTGGACTTCTCGGTGGCTGCCGGGTCAGTTTTCGGCGTGATCGGGCCCAACGGCGCGGGCAAAACCACCACCATGCGCTGCCTGCTCGATATCATCCGGCCCAGCAGCGGCCAGGTCCGGGTACTGGGGGTGGACCCGAGGACGGGCGGTCCGGGGCTCCGGCGCCGCATCGGCTACCTGCCCGGTGAACTGTTCCTGGAGGGCCGGGTCACGGGCCGGAAACTGCTGGCGCATTACCAGGCCATCAGCGGGCCGGTCCCGCCGGGCCGGATCGATGCGCTCGCGGAACGCCTGGGCCTTGACCTTGACCGACACACCCGCAAGCTCTCCAAGGGCAACAAGCAGAAGCTCGGCCTGGTGCAGGCTTTTATGCACCAGCCGGAGCTGCTGATCCTCGACGAGCCCACCAGCGGCCTGGACCCGCTGGTGCAGCAGGAGTTCCACGGCATGGTCCGGGAGGCCCGCCACCGCGGCCAGACCATCTTCCTCAGCTCCCATGTGCTCAGCGAAATCCAGCAGACGGTGGACACCGTGGGCATCCTGCGGGACGGGCGCATCATCGCGGTGGAACCCGTGGGCGGCCTCCAGGCGGGGGCAATCCGACGGATCCGGCTCACCGCCAGCAAGGCGTCGGGCCTTACAGCGGACGACGCCGTGGCGCTGCTGGCGGGAGTGCCCGGCGTCGGGCAGGTGCAGGTGCTGGAGTCGGACGGCGGGGTGACGCTCGCCGCCGTCCTGGAGGGGGCCATCCAGCCGCTGGTCCGGACGCTGGGGCAGCTTCCGCTGACGGACCTGGTGATCGGGGAACCGGACCTGGAGGAAGCCGTGCTGAGACTCTACGAAGGCGGACAGGAGGAGCCCCGGTGACAACGCTCCCCCTGTTCCGCCGCGCCTTCTTCGATTCATGGCGTTCCACCCTGGCCTGGGCGGCGGGCCTGACGGGGGCAGCCCTGCTGTACCTGCCGCTGTACCCCTCCATCGGCGGCAGCGCCCAGATGCAGGACATGATCAACGCGCTTCCCGCCGAAATGACAAAGGCCCTCAACTACGACCAGATTGCCACCGGTCCCGGGTATACGCAGGCCACCTTGTTCGGCCTGCTCGGTTTCCTCCTGATGACCATCGCGTCGGTGGGCTGGGGCGCTGCGGCCGTGGGCGGGGATGAGGAGTCCGGCCAGCTGGAACTCACCCTGGCCCACGGCGTCCGGCGGATCCAGGTGGTCCTGGAACGGGCCCTGGCGCTGCTGCTGCGCGTGGTGCTGCTGACCGTCCTGGTCCTGCTGCTGGTGCTGGGACTGAACGGGCCGGCGCAGCTGGGGATCGACGCCGGCAACGTGGCCGGGGCGGCGGTCCTGTTCGCCGGGCTGGCGTTGCTGAGCGGGACGGCAGCCCTGTGCGCGGGCGCCGTGTCGGGGCGCCGGACCTACGGCCTGGCCGCAGGTGCCGCCGTGGGGGTGCTGGGCTATGTCTTTAATGCCGTGGGCCGTCAGTCACCGGACGTGGAGTGGCTGCTGACCCTGAGCCCGTACCACTGGGCCTACGGGAACTCGCCGGTCACCAACGGCGCGGACTGGGGTGCTGCCGGCCTGCTGTGGGGGCTTTCCGCTGCCCTGGTGGCGCTGGCCGCCGTCGCGCTGGACCGCCGCGACGTGGGCGCTTAGTCCCGGCCTGCCCAGGCGTGCGGGGCCGGGGTGCGGGCCCCTGGCAGTGCGCTGGCGGCCCGCCATGCGGGAATCCATTCGGGGAGGACCAGGTCTACGGGAGGTTCGCCGAATTCCTTCAGGATCTCTTCCTGGCTGACGGGGCCGCCCCTGGTGACCAGCCGGGTGGCGATGTAGGCACTGGCGTAAATTTCGCCGTCGGCCACCATCCGCTGTTCAAAGTAAATGGCCTTGGCGTCCAGTCCGATGATGCGGGTTTCGATGCTGTACCGCTGCCACAGCTGCAGGGAGCGGCGGAAGGTGATGGTTTCGCTTGCCACCACCGGGCCCCAGCCGCGGCGGCGCATCCGCTTCCACACCCGGCTGCGGACCATCAGGTCGAACCGGCCCAGGTCCATCAGCGACAGGTACATGCCGTTGTTGACGTGCAGCGCAATGTCGATGTCCGTGGGCAGGACCCGGAGGTTCAGCGAGGCGGCGTCCCACACGGTGAGCGGCGGCCGTCGGGTGGAACGGAGCAGCAGGAGCAGGGTCCTCAGAAGCAGGTGCATGCCACAATGCTACCCGCCGGTAACATCGCGTGCCCGTTGTTGCGCGCAGCGCCGCGTAGGATTCCTGCATGACGCAACAACGCTACCGGGACCTGGCGGAGTGGCCGCTGATGGCGACGGCCCTGGTGTTCCTGGCAGCGTACGCATGGCAGGTGATCGGGCGCGTCGAAGGCAGTGGCGCCGCCTGGCTCGAGGCCCTTATGTGGGCCACCTGGGTCGTCTTCGCCCTGGACTACGCCGCCAACCTCCGGCTCGCGCCGGACCGCCGCCGCTGGTTCTTCCGCAACCTGCACGAGCTGATCATTGTGGCGCTGCCGTTCTTCCGCCCCCTGCGCCTGCTCCGCCTGGTGACGCTGTTGTCCGTCCTGCACCGGACCGTGGGTGAAACCCTCCGCGGCCGGGTGGTCACGTATGTGGCAGGCTCCGCCGCCCTGCTGGTTTTTGTGGGCTCGCTCGCCGTGCTGGACGTTGAGCAGTCCGCGCCGGACGCCAAGATCGTGACGTTTGGCGACGCGCTGTGGTGGGCCATCACCACCATCACCACGGTGGGCTACGGCGACCTGTACCCGGTCACCCCCATCGGCAGGATGGTGGCCGCCGCGCTGATGATGAGCGGCATCGCCGTGCTGGGCGTGGTCACCGCATCGATCGCGTCCTGGCTGGTGCAGCGTGTGGAGGACACCGCGGAAACCGCCGCCAACGCCGTTGAGGAGCCGCTGCGGGCCGAGGTTGCCGACCTGACGGCCCAGATCGCCCTGCTCCGCCGCGAAATTGCCGGCCTGCGGGATGACCCCACGCCGTAGCAAAGTCCGCAGGTCAGGTAGTGGAACGCCGCCGCCTGAGTAGCCAACACCAGTAGTCCCCGCCGAAAGTCGGGTAATTCCTACTGGTGCTGGCCCCCGCGCCCGGTTCCTAGACTCGGGATTCCTAGGACCGATTGACGCGCTGGCGGGTCCCCCGGGTTGGCTCAACGCGGCCCCGCCTCCCTGCAGGGCCTCCGTATTTTTCTGGGTTGCGGATGCTCCATCCCGCACCATCTGGTATCCGGCGTGCGCCGGCGCCCGGCGGCGCATCACATGATTCTCCGTTTTGGCTGCCCCGCGTCCGCGGTGCCGTGCAGGACTGGACCCGGATGGACACACCACATGAACCAGCCAAACCCCGCCGTCCCCGACGCCGAAAGCCGGAGCTTCGTCACCGACGAACCCCGGACCGACCTGATTTCCCGTAAACCTGCCGGTCACCGGAAATTATGGGCCGGCGTCGCCACCGCCGCCGTGGTGGCGGTGGTGGGCGTTGGGGCCCTCAACGCCCCCACGTGGTTCCCGGAACGCACGACGGCGGCGGCTCCCGTTTCCGACGTGCCGGCCGCTGATGCGGCGGCCGGTACCGGGACGAACGACACCGGCCCGGGTCCGGGGGACCCGGCGGGACCCGCAGTCGACGTTCCCACGCCGGTCACACCGGTTGAAGCTGCGCCGGTTGAACCAGTGGCTGCGGAACCGGCACCAGCGGAGGCGGCACCCGCTCCTGCGGGCGACCCCAACCTGTACACCGTCCGGCCCGGCGACACGGTCGGTGCGATTGCCGCCGGCCACGGCGTGGACATGAATGCCATGCTCGCGGCCAACGGCCTTGCCGCCTACAGCCTCATCGTTCCAGGCCAGACACTGCTCCTCACCGGCCCCGCCTTGCCGGTCCCGGAGGCTCCGGTGATTATCCAGGCCCCGGGCGCTCCCCCAGCGGCGCAATTCACCGCCGCCGCTTCCGCCCCTGCACCCGCGGCCGCCCCGGCCCCGGCTCCGGCACCCACTCCCGCTGTGCGGACCATCTACGTGGCCGGCGCCGGCGGGCAGTCAATGGTGGATGCCTGCATCGGCCCCATCCACTTCACCCCGAATGACGGCTACTCGCTGTTCATCACCGAACATGACTTCTGCGGCGGCTGGGGCCGGTTCTCCGGCATCGGCGTAGGAGAAACCGTGAGCATTCCCGGCTACGGCACGTACACGGTGACCGGGCGCGGGCAGGTACCGAATCCAGGCACCACCAACGATGTGGTCAACGTCTTCGGCGGCTTCCCCCGGGCCATCCTGCAGACCTGCATCCCGGGAACCAGCCAGATGCTGCTGATTGCGCTGAACTGAAGCATCCCCAGCTTGTCCGCGGATCCGGACCCGGCCTGGGTGGGATCTGCGGACAAGGCCAGGACCTGTCCCGTCCGGTCCTTGGCCATATCTGCAGGAAAAAGCCCATGGTAATCAGGGCAAAGAAAAACACCCCGGTCCGAAGACCAGGGTGTTTTTCTTCAAAATGTGGCAGATGAGGGATTCGAACCCCCGTAGGCGTTGCCAGCTGATTTACAGTCAGCCCCCTTTGGCCGCTCGGGTAATCTGCCGAACTTCAAAAGAAGATCACCCCCGACTGCAGCTTGTGGACCGGTGTGAACCGTTCCGCTCCCAGTAACCGCGGGCAAGACAACTTTACAGAACTTCCGCCGAAGAATCGAATCGGGCGCGGCGCGGGCAGAAAACCCGCGGAACGGCGGGAAAAACGGCAAGCGATCCACCGCCCGGCGACCCAGGGCGGGGCGGGTCAGGCTCCGCCCAGGATCCGGCCGGCGAGCCGGGCCTCGAACTTGACGGCCTGTTCCTCGGTGATCTGGTTCAACTGGACGGCCCGCAGCAGGTCATCGCTCACACCGCTCATGCGGGCGGAGGCATCCGCTACCGGGGTGAAAATGACGGACGCGGCGATAGCGGCGGCAGCCACTGAGGTTGCGGCTGCGCCTACGGCAGCCGAAGTGGTGCGGGTGACATAGGCGACGGCCTTGCGGTGCATGGTGTTCCCTTCGAGCAAACTTCCCAATGAGTCCAACTCTGTCCGCGCCGGCTTCGTTCCCGCCCTGCGTCCGCTGTGAGGGAACTGTGAAAAGCCCACCCCCCTCGGCAGGACCATCCGTACTAGGCTTGCTGGCAGAGTTCCGTGCCCTGTGCGCAGGGTGATAACCATCAAAAGGAGAGTCATGGCAGGCGAGTCAACGTTCGACGTCGTAAGCAAAGTGGACAAGCAGGAAGTGGCCAACGCGCTGAACCAGGCGCAGAAGGAACTGGTGCAGCGCTACGACTTCAAGGGCGTCGGCGCGGAGGTGGATTTCAGCGGTGAGAAGATCCTGATGAAGGCCAACTCCGAGGAACGCGTCCTGGCAGTCCTGGATGTCCTGCAGTCCAAGCTCATCCGCCGCGGCATCTCACTGAAGTCCCTGGACACCGGAGAGCCTTTCCCCTCCGGAAAGGAATTCCGTCTGGAAGCCTCCATCAAGGAAGGCATCGAGCAGGACCTGGCCAAAAAAATCAACAAAAAGATCCGCGACGAAGGCCCCAAGGGCGTCAAGTCCCAGATCCAGGGCGACGAGCTCCGCGTTTCCTCCAAATCCCGCGACGACCTCCAGGCCGTTATGGCGTTGCTGAAGGACTTCGACGAGGCCGACCTGCAGTTTGTGAACTTCCGCAGCTGATTCTGCGCCCATGACGGCCCCGGGACCCCCGGGCCGTCATGGCGTAACCTGCACGCATTAGCGCATATTTGGTTTGCGTAATTGCCTGCCCGCGGTACCCTCTTCCTTAGGCCTGCCTAACATACAGCGCCCTAAGCGAAAGAAATCCATGACAGCCAACTATCTGATCGGCCTGCGCGAGGGCCTCGAAGCCACCCTGGTGGTGGTCCTCCTGATGGCGTACCTGGTCAAAACTGACCGCCGGCACCTCATCCCCCGCCTCTGGGCCGGCGTCGCCGCGGCAGTGGCCGTCTCCATCGGGTTTGGCGCCCTCCTGACGTTTGGCCCGCGCGGGCTGACCTTTGAGGCGCAGGAGGCGATCGGCGGTTCCTTGTCGATTGTCGCCGTCGGCCTGGTGACCTGGATGATTTTCTGGATGGCGCGCACTGCCCGCACCCTGGGCACCGACCTGAAGTCCAAAGTCGACAAATTCAGCGGGGGTGCAGGCTGGGGTTTGGTGGTTGTGGCCGCGGTGGCAGTGGGCCGGGAAGGCCTCGAAACCGCGCTGTTCCTCTGGGCCGCAGCACAGGCCACCGGCCAAACCACGCAGCCCCTTGTTGGCGCGCTGCTGGGCCTGGCCACCGCAGCGGTCCTGGGCTACCTCCTCCACCGCGGGGTCCTCAAAGTCAATCTCGCCAGGTTCTTCACCTGGACCGGCGCCACCCTGGTCGTTATCGCCGGCGGAGTCCTGGCCTACGGCATCCACGACCTCCAGGAGGCCGGGATCCTGCCGGGGCTGAACTCGCTGGCTTTCGACGTCAGCGGCGCCATCCCGCCGTCGTCCTGGTACGGCACCCTCCTGAAGGGCACCCTGAACTTTTCCCCTGCCACCACCTGGCTGGAAGCTGCCGCCTGGCTGCTCTACGTGGTGCCGGTGCTGGTCCTCTACCTGAAGGTCAACCGCAGACCGGCAGCGCCCGCGGCGCCCGCGGCGCCCCGCACCATCCCCACCCCAGCCACCACGGCTTTCTGAACCCCCCTGCCCTTTCACGAACAGGAACACCATGTCCGGCTTCCCCCTGCCTAAATCCGCACGCCGCTCCACTCCCCTGGGCCTGCTGGCCGCAGCCGTAACCGTCCCGCTGCTGCTGGCCGGCTGCACCGATAACACCAAAGCCGCGGACGACGCCTCCGGCGTGATCCAGGTGGTCAGCTCCAGCACAGAGTGCAGGGTCTCGGTTGGCAGCGTGCCCAGCGGAAACCTGAACTTCGCCGTAAAGAACGACGGCGACCAGGTCACCGAGTTCTACCTGCTGGCGTCCGACGGGCTCCGCATCCTGGGCGAAGTGGAAAACATCGGTCCGGGCCTGACCCGCAACCTGGTGGTCACCGCACCGGCAGGGTCCTACACCACCGCCTGCAAGCCGGGCATGCAGGGCGACGGGATCCGGGCAGGCCTGGAAGTGACTCAGTCCGGCAACGAACCCACAGCGGATGCGGACTTCCAGCAGCTCCTGGACACCGCCACGGCGCAGTACTCCGCGTACGTCAAGGACCAGACCGAGCAGCTCCTGGCCGGCACGGAGGAATTCGCGGCTGCCTTCGCCGCCGGGGACGCGGACAAGGCCCGCTCGCTGTACGCCGCCACGCGGCTGCACTGGGAACGCATCGAACCCGTCGCAGAATCCTTCGGCGACCTGGACCCACAGCTGGACGCCCGCGAGGCGGACCTTGAGCCCGGCCAGGAGTGGACCGGCTGGCACCGCGCGGAGAAGGACCTGTACCCGCCGGCGGAGTACACCGCCTTGACCGCCGCCGAGCGGACCACCATCGCCGACCGCATGGTGGCTGACACCAAGGACCTGCTGGAACGCACCCGGACCCTGGAGTTCACTGCCGACAAACTGGGCAACGGCGCCAAGGAACTGCTGGACGAGGTGGCCACCGGCAAGGTCACCGGCGAAGAGGAAATCTGGTCCCACACCGACCTCTGGGACTTCCAGGCCAACGTGGACGGCGCCCGGATCGCCTTCGAGAACCTCAAGCCCGCGTTGCTCCAAAAGGACGCTGCCCTCGCCGGAAGCCTCGACGAACAGTTCGCCGCGCTCCAGGCCGAGCTGGCCACGCACGCCCAGGGCGACGGCTTCACCTACTACGACCAGCTCAGCGAAGACCAGATCCAGCGCCTCGCCGGGCTGGTGGATGCCCTGGGCGAGCCGCTGTCCAAACTCACCGCGGCCGTGGTCCTGTGAGCGGCTGCCCCATGGGCGGGCACCCGCCCGCCGAGCCTGACTCAGCCCCTGCTGAACTGCCCGCCTCGCGCCTGAGCCGGCGGAACCTCCTGAGCCTGGCAGGCGTGGGCGGCGCAGCAGCAGGTTTGGCCGCCGGCTTCTTCGGGCACGACACCGTGGCAGCCATGGCCGCTGACACCACCCCCGCGCCCGCGGACGATTCAGTGGTGCCGTTCCACGGCGATCACCAGGCCGGCATCACCACCGCGGCCCAGGACCGGCTGCACATGGCGGCCTTCGACGTGACCACCACCAAGCGCGAAGACCTCATCGCGCTGCTGAAGGACTGGACCGAAGCGGCTGAGGCCCTCACCAAGGGCCTGCCGGCCGGCGCCACCGGCGCCGTCGACGGACCCTACGGCGCCCCGCCCGAGGACACCGGCGAGGCGCTGGACCTCAACGCGGGCCGGCTGACCCTGACCTTCGGGTTCGGCGCCAGCCTCTTCGAAAAGGACGGCGTGGCCCGCTTTGGCCTGGACGGCCGGCGGCCGGAGGCCCTGATCGACCTGCCCCATTTCCCCGGCGACGACCTGGACCCGGCCCGCAGCGGCGGTGACCTGGTGGTCCAGGCCTGCGCGGACGACCCCCAGGTGGCGGTCCATGCCATCCGCAACCTGGCCCGGATCGGGTTCGGCAGGGCCCGTGTCCGCTGGTCGCAGCTGGGCTTCGGCCGGACATCCTCCACGTCGCGGGCCCAGCAAACGCCCCGGAACCTGTTTGGTTTCAAGGACGGCACCAACAACCTCAAGGTCGAGGACGCCCAGCTGCTGGACGAGCACGTGTGGGCGGACTCCACCCGGCCGCAGGATGCGTGGCTGGCCGGCGGCAGCTACCTGGTGGCCCGGCGGATCCGGATGCACATCGAAATCTGGGACCGGACGTCCCTGGGCGAGCAGGAAGGCCTGATCGGCCGCACCAAGGGCACCGGGGCGCCGCTGTCCGGTGGCGGGGAGTTCACCGACCCGGACTTTGCCCTGACGGGGCGTGCGGACAAGCCGCTGATTCCTTTGGACGCCCATGTGCGCATTGCCCATCCGTCACAAAACGGCGGGGTCAGGATGCTGCGCCGGGGCTACAACTACACGGACGGTTCCGACGGGCTGGGCCACCTGGACGCCGGGCTGTTCTTCATCGCCTTTGTCAACGACCCCCGCACCCACTACGTCCCCATGCAGATGGCCATGGCCAAAACAGACACCCTGGCCGTGGAGTACCTGGAGCACACCGGCTCGGGCCTGTTCGCTGTTCCCGGCGGGGTCCAGCCGGGCGGCTACCTGGGCTCCGGCCTGTTC
Source organism: Arthrobacter sp. Leaf141 (assembly GCF_001424565.1). Taxonomy (GTDB): domain Bacteria; phylum Actinomycetota; class Actinomycetes; order Actinomycetales; family Micrococcaceae; genus Arthrobacter. Next base: position 336,601 of record NZ_LMOL01000005.1, on the reverse strand, counting down.
AGCTAACCACCCGGCTGCACCCGCCCGGAAGGGTTACTGCAGGGGCCGGCCGGCCATCCGTTCCAGCCGGGCAATCCGGTCGCGCATGGGCGGATGCGTGGCGAACAGCTTGTTCATGGCCCCGCCGCGGAACGGGTTGGCGATCATCAGGTGCGAGGCGTTGACCAGGTTCTGGTCCGGCGGCAGCGGAACCATGGTGACGCCCTGCTCGATCTTGCGCAGGGCTGAGGCTAGGGCCAGCGGATCTCCCGTCAGCTCCGAACCGTCCTCGTCGGCGTCATACTCCCTGGTCCGGGAGATGGCCATCTGGATCAGGGAGGCCGCAAACGGGGCCAGCAGGGCCATGGCGATCATGGCCAGCGGGTTGGAGTTGCGCCGGTCGCCGCCGAAAAACAGCAGCATCTGGCCCACGGAGGTGATTACACCGGCCACGGCAGCTGCCACGGAGGAGGTCAGGATGTCCCGGTTGTAGACGTGCATCAGTTCGTGGCCCAGCACACCGCGGAGCTCGCGGGCATCCAGCAGCTGCAGGATCCCCTCGGTGCAGCACACGGCGGCGTTTTTCGGGTTGCGGCCGGTGGCGAAGGCATTGGGATTCATGGTGGGCGAGACGTAGATGCGCGGCATGGGCTGGTTGGCGCGGGTGGACAGCTCCCGGACAATCTGGTGCAGTTGTGGCGCCTGGGACTCCGTGACCGGGAAAGCCTGCATGGAGCGGATGGCGATCTTGTCCGAGTTCCAGTAACCGTAGGCGGTGGTGGCCACCCCGACCAGCGCCATGATCCAGATGGGCGCCGTGCTGCGGGTTCCTGCGCCGATCAGCGCGCCGAGCACCAGGAGTACGGCCCAGAGCACACCAAAAAGAGCCGCCGTTTTCATCCCGTTATGGTGTTTGTGCATGGTCGCTTCCCTTCGTGGCCTACGGGACCGGGTGGTGGGAGTCGTACTTCCGGAACCCCGGCTGCAGTGCGGACGCCAGCCAGGCTCCCGCGATGCACAGCACGCCGCCCAGCAGCAGGACCCAGCCCTCACTCAAAAGCTTAGTGCCGCCACCGGCCAGGAGGTCGCCCACCCTGGGTCCGCCCGCCACCACCACGATGAACACGCCCTGCAGCCGGCCGCGCAGGTGGTCCGGGGTGGCGGCCTGGAGGATGGTGTTGCGGAAAACGCTGCTGACGGAGTCGGTGATGCCTGCCAGGATGCAGCACAGCACAGCGGGCACCAGCCACAATGTCACGCCGCCGTCCGGGGAGGGGCCGGCCAGCAGCACCACCAGCCCGAACGCGGCGATGGAGGCGCCCCAGCCCATGATCGAAAAGACCACGGCGCTGCCCTGCCTGCGGACGCCACCCAGCGGGCCGGAGAACAGCCCGGCCAGGAACGCTCCGACGGCGGTGGCCGCCAGCAGGATGCCCACGGTGGATTCGCCGCCGCCGATCATGATGGCGCCGATTGCCGGCAGAAGGGCCCGGGGCTGGGCCAGGATCATGGCAACCAGGTCGATCACAAAGGTCATGCGCAGGTTGGGGCGGGTGCTCAGGAACCTGAAGCCCTCAACGACGGACCGGAGGCCCGCTTTCCCACTGCCACCGGCGGGGCGCATGGGCGGGAGCCGGTACACGGCCCACACCACAAACGCGAAGGACGCAAAGTCGATGGTGTACGTCCAGCCAAACCCCACCCAGGCCACCAGCACGCCCGCCAGCAGCGGCCCGGCGGTCATGGCCAGGCCGAACGACATCATGCTCAGGGCGTTGGCGGCGGGGAGGAGTTCCTTGCGGATCAGCATGGGAATAATGGCGCTGCGGGCGGGCTGGTTGATGGCCTGGGCGCCGCTCTGCAACGCCACCAGCAGGTAGAGGACCCACACGTTGCCCAGCTGGAACCAGGACTGCAGGGCGATCAGTCCCGTGGTCAGCCACAGGACGGAGCTGGCCAGCAGGGCAACCCTGCGGCGGTCGTGGGAGTCAGCGATGGAACCGCCCAGCAGCCCGCCCACCACCAGGGGCACGAGGGCAAAAATCCCCAGCAGGCCGACGTAGAAGCTGTCCTGGGTCAGCCGGTAGACCTCCAGGCTGACGGCGACGAGTGTGAGCTGGCTGCCGACAGCGGACACGGTTGACCCCAGCCACAGCCGACGGAAGGCAGGGCTTTCCCGCAACGGAGTGATGTCTGCCAGTATTTTCCCCACCTTGCAACCCTAATGGGGCTTCCCGCCCCCTCAACCCGGCGGGGTGCAAGGTAAGTGGAGCCTTATTGTGAGATGTTCATAATAAGTGGTTCAATGGAGCCATGACGGAGCACCTGGATGGCCACAACGCATGGGCAGCGTCCCTGCGCGCGCATGGCCGCCGCGTGACCAAACAGCGCCTTGCGGTGCTGTCAGCCGTGGAGAACCATCCCCACTCGCCGGCCGAAAGCATCCTCGCGGCTGCGCGTGCCGAGCTGCCTGAACTGACGGCACAGTCCGTTTATGTGGTGCTGGGCGACTTGACGGACCTGCACATGCTCCGTCGGTTCGAGCCGCCCCACTCCCCGGCGCTGTACGAAACCCGCGTTGGCGACAACCACCACCATGCCATCTGCATCAGCTGCGGCCGCGTGGAGGACGTCGATTGCGCCGTCGGACATGCCCCCTGCCTCACCCCGCACTGGAACGACGGCGCCAAGCCGATGACCATCCAGATCGCCGATGTGATGTACCAGGGCATCTGCCAGGACTGCCAGCAGTCCCAACAACTTCCTTCTGAACGTCCCTCACCAGAAATAAAGAAATAGGAGAACAATGACTGCCATTTCGACCACCCAGTCAGGTGCACCGGTTACGTCCGACGCGCATTCCCAGTCAGTTGGTGCCGATGGTGCCATCATCCTGACCGATCACTACCTGATCGAGAAGCTGGCCCAGTTCAACCGTGAGCGCGTGCCGGAGCGTGTAGTGCATGCCAAGGGCGGCGGCGCGTTCGGTACGTTCAAGACCACCTCGGATATCTCCAAGTACACCAAGGCCGCGTTCCTGCAGCCCGGTGTTGAGACCGAGATGCTGATCCGGTTCTCCTCGGTCGCCGGCGAGAGCGGCTCCCCGGACACCTGGCGGGACCCGCGCGGGTTCGCCGTGAAGTTCTACACCTCCGAGGGCAACTACGACCTCGTGGGCAACAACACCCCGGTCTTCTTCATCCGCGACGGGATCAAGTTCCCCGACTTCATCCACTCCCAGAAGCGCCTGCCGGGCACGCACCTGCGTGACGCGGACATGCAGTGGGACTTCTGGACCCTGTCCCCCGAGTCCGCCCACCAAGTCACCTGGCTCATGGGCGACCGCGGCCTGCCCGCCTCCTGGCGCGAAATGCAGGGCTACGGCTCACACACCTACCAGTGGATCAACGCCGAAGGCGAACGGTTCTGGGTCAAGTACCACTTCAAGTCCAACCAGGGCGTGCAGTCCATGTCCGGGGACCAGGCCGAACAGCTCGCCGGTTCCGACGCGGACTTCTACATCCGCGACCTGCAGGAAAACATCGGCGCCGGGAACTTCCCGTCCTGGGAACTGCACGTCCAGGTCATGCCCTACGAGGACGCCAAAACCTACCGGTTCAACCCGTTCGACCTCACCAAGGTCTGGCCGCACGGCGATTACCCGCTGATCCACGTCGGCACCATGGAGCTGAACAAAAACCCGGAGAACTACTTCGCGCAGATCGAACAGGCCACCTTCGCGCCCTCGAACTTCGTGCCCGGCATCGCCGCGTCCCCGGACAAGATGCTCCAGGCCCGCATCTTCTCCTACGCCGACGCGCACCGCTACCGGGTAGGCACCAACCACGCCCAGATCCCGGTGAACCTGCCCAAAAACCAGGTCAACAACTACAGCCAGGACGGGGCAGGCCGGTACCACTTCAACGCCCCGACCGTCCCGGTCTACGCCCCCAACTCCGTGGGTGGCCCGGCAGCAGTTGAGCCCGCCTCCCCCGCAGGTGGCTGGGAGAACGACGGCGAACTGACCCTCGCCGCGCACACCCTCCACACCGAGGACAGCGACTTCGTCCAGGCCGGCGCGCTCTACCGCGAGGTCTACGACGACGGCGCCAAGGCACGCCTCCTCGAAACCATCACCGGAGCAGTCAGCGGCGTGAAAAACCCCGGCATCAAGGAACGCGCCATCCAGTACTGGACCAACGTCGACACCGAACTCGGCGCCAAACTCCGCGCCAACCTCGGCGCCGGCCAGGTCGAATCCGACGCCGAAGCAGCCAACAAGGTCTAACCCACCACCACCAGGTGCGTTGGACCGGCACCTGCCCGCTGAATTTACTTCAGCACGGCAGTGATCCGGTTCTTCACAGCGAACCCCGTCCCTTCAGGGACGGGGTTCGCTGCGTTTAATGCCTGGCGGGAGGGTGAGATCCCAAAGGAATTCCTCGACTGATTCCGGCTGGTCCGTTCCCGCTCGATATTGCGGGCGAATATTCATGACGGACTTTGTTTTGACGTGACTACCCACGTCATTAAGACAAAGCATTCATGACAGTTTGGGAACTTCGTTTTCCTGCGGGGAAGCGCTCCATATACTTTGGCGACTGCATATGGTGTACACACAATTCCAGGGGATAAATTGGCATCAAATAGGGGCATCGCTTTGGACCGCGTTTTCAGTCCGGCCCGCATAGCGTTCACAGCACTCATTGTGGTGCTTTTCTCACTTCTTGTGCCTGCACCGGCTTTGGCTGCGACGACGGAGACTGAGCCCAACAGCAGCATGTCGACTGCCACGGTGGTTCCC
>NZ_LMOL01000005.1:331647-331748 GCF_001424565.1 Arthrobacter sp. Leaf141 | reverse complement strand
GTCGACCTGCCCAAAGCAGGCAGGGCAGGGCTGAACTTCAAATTCCCCACCGGACTCGGAGCCGGATCCGCCTACACACTCAGCATCCTCAACGCCAACGG
>NZ_LMOL01000005.1:197819-331595 GCF_001424565.1 Arthrobacter sp. Leaf141 | reverse complement strand
ACCACCCTCTACAACTTCGACCTCACCGGCAACAACGCCGACGGCACCTGGCTCGCCAGCCAACAGATAAACCTTCCGGTGGGCCGGGCCTACATCAAAATCTACGGGTACAGCGGCAACGCAAGCTGGGGCAAGACGTACACCCTTAATGCGGGATGGATCTGGTCCTCAACTCCGGTACCCTCCATCAGCGGGACCCCACAGGTGGGCCGGGCCCTGACGGCAGTCCCAGGAACCTGGTCACCTACACCGGATGCGATGAGCTATCAGTGGTTCCGTTCCGGGACCGCCATCACCGGCGCGGCAGGGAAAACCTACACGCCGGTTGGCGCCGACTACGGCAAGACCATCACTGTGAAGGTCACCGGAAACAAGGCCGGGTACCCCGCAGTATCCAGGACCTCCGCAGCCACAGCCGTGGTCGCGAAAGGCACCCTGGCGGCACCGGTTCCGACCATCACCGGCACTGCCCGGGTCGGTTCCACGCTGACCGCAGTTCCGGGCACCTGGGGACCCGCACCAGTGACGCTGGCGTACCAGTGGAAAGCCAACGGCGTGAGCATCACCGGCGCCACCGCGGCCACCTACAAACCCGTCGCAACCGATACCGGCAAAACCCTCACCGTAACCGTCACCGGAACCAAAACCGGCTACAACACCACCGCGAAAACCTCCGCCGCAACCCCCGCCGTCCTTTAACGGGAGTCCTTCGCGGCAGAGCCCCTGGCTTCCTGGCGCTGCTCCCCACGAGGCGGAACCGGATTTCTCCGGCCGGCTCCTGGGGAGCAGTCCAGCTGGAATTCGCTTCCCCTGTATGAGTCCCGGCCCGCGTTATCCACATAGGCTCAGTGCTCCGTATCGGCTTTTCCCGGGCCTGCCTAGGATCGGCGTATGACAACGTTCCAGGGCATTCCCTCAGGTGCTTTCGGGTTCTACGCGGAGCTCCAGGAAAACAACAACCGGGAGTGGTGGCTGGAGAACAGCCCCCGCTACCGGTCGCTGGTGCGGGAGCCGCTGCTGGCGCTCCTGGCCGGGCTCGAACCGCGGTTCGGCCCGGGAAAGGTGTTCCGCCCCCAGCGGGACATGCGGTTTTTCCAGAACGGCCCGCCCTACAAAACGGCGCAGGGCGCCTTCGCCGCGGTGCAGGAAGGCCTCGGGTATTACCTGCACATCGGAGCGGACGGCCTGGCAGTGGGGGCCGGCTGCCACACCGTTTCGCCGGCGCAGCTTGCCAGGTACCGGAACTCGGTGGATGCGGCCGGGACCGGTGAGGCGCTCCGGCGCATCGTCGAAGCACTGGAAGCGACAGGTTTCGAGGTGGAGGGCGAAACGCTACGGAACGTGCCGCGCGGTTTTCCCTCGAACCACCCGCGGGCGGATCTCCTCCGGTACAGGACCCTGGCAGCCGGCAAGGACCTTGGCCGGCCGGACTGGCTTGCTACGCCCGCAGCGGCACAGGAAACCGCGCAACTGTGGGATGCGTTGCGTCCGCTGGTTGAGTGGATGGGCCGGCATGCTGCGCCCTGACTGGAAGTAGGGCTAGGCGGGGGTTTCCGGGGCCGGCTGCGCTGCTGCCAGGAGACGGGTGTCCAGGTTGGTGAAGAAGACCGCCAGCATAAGCCGGAAGGCGTTGGTGGCGGCTTCCGGCTCATTCATCACCACAAAGTCGAACTGCAGGCCGTAAAAGGTTGCAGTGAAGAGCCGAGCGTCGGTGTCCGCAAACTCTTCGGCGATGCCCTGAACCTGCAGCCAGTCCCGGGTTTTGTGGTGCAGCAGCCGGAAGTGCTGTTGGGATGTGCCGCGGGGTTCGGCGGCAACGATGTCCTGGGCGGTGGCTTCGAATTCCAGGCGGGTCAGGTGCCGGTTCCGCTGGGCCATGGTCCACTGCCAGGATTCGAGCAGGAAGTCCCGCCAGGCGTCCCTGTCGATGTCCCGTACGTCGGTGTTCCGCATCCTGTCCAGGCGGGATTCGATGGACACCACAATGTCGGTGATCAGTTGCTCGCGGCTGCCGAAGTGGTACACCAGCACGTAGGAGCTCACACCGAGGCCTTCCGCGAGGCTGCGGAAGGTGACCTCGGCAAGGGTTTTATCCATCAGGTAGTCCAGGATGGCGCCCAGGAGCTCGGCTTTACGTTCGGGGCGGGTCAGGCGTGCCATGGGATCAATCCTAGGAGCCGGGCATGGCTCTGCCCGCCCGGGAGGACCCGGGCGGGCAGATACGGATGGTCAGGCGCGGGTGTACTCGTCGCGGTCGTCGGGCTGGGACTCCGGGGCGGCAGTCCCGTTCACCGCCGTGCTGGCCGCGCTGAAGCGCTCGTTGAGGCGTGAGTGCCGCTGCCCGTACGCGAAGTAGATGGCCAGCCCGATCAGGAGCCAGATCACAAAGAAGATCCAGGTTTCCACGGCCAGGTTGGTCATCAGGTAGAGGCACAGGATTGCGGAGACCACCGGCAGGACCTTCCCGAAGGGTACCCGGAAGGCGGGCTTGAGGTCCGGGCGCTTCCGGCGCAGCACCAGGATGCCCAGGCTCACCACCACAAAGGCGGAGAGGGTGCCGATGTTGATCATTTCCTCGAGCAGGTCCACGTTGGTCAAACCGGCCACCACGGCAACTGCGGCGCCGCAGATGATCTGGAGTCGCACCGGGGTGGAGCGTTTGTCGCTGGTTTTGGACAGGGAGCGCGGCAGCAGGCCGTCGCGGCTCATGGCCAGGACCACGCGGGACAGGCCCATCAGCAGCACCATGATCACCGTGGTCAGGCCCACCAGGGAACCGAACGCAATGACCTTGGCAGCGGTGGTGTCCCCCACCGCTTCGAAGGCGGTGGTCAGGGTGGGGTTCTCCGCCTCTGCCAGCTGTGTATAGGACACCATCCCGGTCAGCGCGAGGGAAACCAGGATGTAAAGGATGGTCACGAGGGCCAGGCCACCGAAGATGCCGCGCGGGAGAGTCTTCTGCGGGTTCTTCACTTCCTCGGCTGAGGTTGCCACCACGTCGAAGCCGATGAAGGCGAAGAACACGAGCGCAGCACCGGCGAAGACGCCCAGCGTGCCGTACTGCGCGGGGGCCGCCCCGGTGAGGAACCCGAAGAACGACTGCTTAAGGACGTCGGCAGCGCCGGTGCCGGCGGTGGGCTCGGCCGCAGGAATGAACGGGGCGTAGTTTTCAAACTTCACGTAGGTGAAGCCCACCACGATCACAAACAGGACCACGGCGATCTTGATCAGGGTAAAGACGTTGCCCACACGGGCGGACAGCTTGGTGCCCAGCACCAGGAGCACGGTGAAGATGGCAACGATCAGGAAGGCGCCCCAGTAGAGGTCAACGCCGCCCAGGGAGATGGCCGGCGGAACGTCGGCACCCATCAGCGCGAACACGTTGCTGAGGTAAATGCCCCAGTACTTGGCGATCACCGCGGCCGCTGTGAAGAGTTCCAGGATCAGGTTCCAGCCAATGATCCAGGCGAGCAGCTCGCCCATGGTGGCGTACGTGAAAACATACGCGGAGCCAGCCACGGGGATCGCGGTGGCGAATTCGGCGTAGCACATGATGGCCAGCGCACAGGTGATGGCGGCGATGGCGAAGGACAGCGTCACGGCGGGGCCTGAGAAGTTGGCGGCAGCCTTGGCGCCCACGGAGAAGATTCCGGCCCCCACGGCAACGGCGACGCCCATGATCATCAGGTCCCAGGTACTCAGTGAGCGTTTGAGCTTGCGCCCGGGTTCATCGGCGTCGGCAATCGACTGCTCAATGGATTTTGTCCGGCGAAGGTTCATTGGGGATCACAATCCTGGTTTTGGCTGGAAACAGACCTATCAACGATAGTGTCCATCCACTGGACGGCTATATTCGTCTCAAATTTTGAGACGGACGAGGTGCCCGGCCGCAGCACACGGCCGGGCACCGGCCCGGTGCCAACGCCGATCGGTACGCCGTTTCAGGCGGGCCAATCCATCAGCGTTGACCTGATCAGGAAGCGTTTGCCTTCCGGTGCCTCAACCGAGAACCCGCTCCCGCGGCCCTGCACCACATCGACGGTGAGATGGGTGTGGCTCCAGTAATTGAACTGCTCCCGCGACATCCAGAACTCAAGGGGCCGGGGGTCGGTGCCGCCGAAGACGTCGAAGCGGCCCAGCAGCACGTCGGAGTCGCCGGTGATGAATTCGCCGGCCGGGTAGCACATGGGTGAAGACCCGTCGCAGCACCCGCCGGACTGGTGGAACATCAGCGGGCCGTGCTGCTCCCACAGCTTGGCCAGCAGGTCCACCGCAGCGGGCGTGAGCGCCACCCGGGAAAAGTCTTCCCCGGGCAGCGTCACGGCGGCGTTGATCGGTTCTGCAGTCATCGGCTTAGAAGAAGCCGAGCTTGTTCTCGTCGTAGCTGACCAGGAGGTTCTTGGTCTGCTGGTAGTGGTCCAGCATCATTGCGTGGTTCTCACGGCCGATGCCCGAGGACTTGTAGCCGCCGAACGCGGCACCGGCCGGGTAGGCGTGGTAGTTGTTGACCCACACACGGCCCGCCTGGATTTCCCGGCCGGCACGGTAGGCGACGTTGCCGTTCCGGGACCAAACGCCGGCGCCCAGGCCGTACAGGGTGTCGTTGGCGATGCCCATGGCGTCGTTGTAGTCGCTGAACCGGGTGACCGATACCACCGGGCCGAAGATTTCCTCCTGGAAGATCCGCATCCGGTTGTGGCCTTCGAACACCGTGGGCTGGACGTAGTAGCCGCCGGCCAGGTCGCCGGACAGTTCTGCCCGGGCACCGCCGATGAGGACCTTGGCGCCTTCCTGCCTGCCGATGTCCAGGTAGGAGAGGATCTTTTCGAGCTGGTCGTTGGATGCCTGTGCGCCCACCTGGGTGTCGGTGTCCAGCGGGTTGCCCTGCACCATCTTGCCCACCCGGGCGATGGCGTCGGCCATAAAGGAATCGTAGATCCCGTCCTGGACCAGGGCGCGGGACGGGCAGGTGCACACCTCGCCCTGGTTGAACGCGAACAGGGCGAAGCCCTCCTGGGCCTTGTCGTAGAACGCGTCGTTTTCCTGGGCCACGTCGTTGAAGAAGATGTTGGGGCTCTTGCCGCCCAGTTCAAGGGTGACCGGAATGAGGTTCTGGCTGGCGTACTGGCTGATCAGGCGCCCGGTGGTGGTTTCGCCGGTGAAGGCGATCTTCCGGATCCGGGAGCTGGAGGCGAGCGGTTTGCCAGCCTCAACACCGAATCCGTTGACCACATTGATGACCCCGGCCGGCAGCAGATCACCGATCAGCTCCATCAGCACCAGGATGGAAGTGGGCGTCTGTTCGGCCGGTTTCAGGACCACCGCGTTGCCGGCAGCGAGGGCCGGCGCGAGCTTCCAGACGGCCATAAGGATGGGGAAGTTCCACGGGATGATCTGGCCCACCACGCCCAGGGGCTCGTGGAAGTGGTAGGCAGTGGTGTCTTCGTCCAGCTGCGACAGCCTGCCTTCCTGGGCGCGCACGGCGGAGGCGAAGTAGCGGAAGTGGTCCGCGGCGAGGGGCATGTCGGCGTTGAGGGTCTCGCGGACGGGTTTGCCGTTGTCCCAGGACTCGGCGACGGCGAGCATTTCCAGGTTTTCGTCGATGCGGTCGGCGATCTTGTTCAGGATGGCGGCGCGCTCGGCCACGGAGGTCTTGCCCCAGGACGGCGCCACCTTGTGGGCCGCGTCCAGTGCCAGTTCGATGTCTTCGGCGGTTCCCCGGGCCACTTCGCAGAAGGGCTTGCCCGTTACGGGGGTGATGTTTTCGAAGTACTGGCCTTTGACGGGGGCCACCCACTCGCCGCCGATCCAGTTCTCGTAGCGGTCCTTGAAGGTGACCTTCGATCCGTCGGTGCCGGGCTGTGCGTAAACAGTCATTGCGAGCTCCTTTGCTGTGCATGAGGCGGCGGCCTGGTGCGGGCGCCCGCCGTTGCAGCCAGCCTAGGAGGGTGCAGGTTGCAGCAAGGTTGCAACCCGGAGGAGGAATGTCAGGGGGTTGCCGGGGATGCCCGGAGTTCGTCGTCGATCCGTTCCAGTTCGTCCACAACTGCCGCCCGCTTGGGTGAGCGGGCAGGGAGGAGCCGGAGCGCGGCGCGCCGGACGCCGACGTCGTTCCTTGCCTCGGGAAGTTCGGCGTACCGGAGCAGTGACTCGGCGCTGCCGTCGGTGAGGATCGCCTCGCGGAGCAGGGCCGAGACCCTGCCCCGCAAGGTGATGATTCCCGGCGCCTCGGAGTGCGGCAGCACCGCCCCACCGTAGATTTTCAGGGCCATCCGGTGGGCCCCCCGCTGCAGGCAGCTGAGGACCTGCCCCGAATCGGGGACCACGTCAACGGGCAGCCGGTACGGCCGGGAGGTGGGGACGGCGTCCGGATGAAGCTGCTGCAGGATCTTGCGGAGCCGGACCATCTCGGCGCGCAAGGTGATGGTGGAGCCCTCCCCCGGGTACAGCAACCCGCTGAGCTCCTCCGCGTTGAGCCCGTCCGGGTGGGTGCTGAGCAGGGCCAGGATCTCGCTGTGACGGGCGGACAACGCAACGGTCCGGCCCTGCAGGCTCAGCAGCGCCTGGTCCCGGCCCAGCAGTTGGAGGCTGTTCCGGTAGAGGCTGCCTTCCCGGACTGCCGCCGGCGGCGCCGCGGACCGCCGCCTGGCGGGCCTGCCGGCAAGGGACGCGGCGAGCTGGAGCCGTTCCACCCGCAGCTGGGCCTGCGCCGCGGCCACCGTGGCCTCCACCAGGGAAAGGGTGTGCGGCGCCACGGCGGAGGCTTTGCCGGTGATGTCCACAACGCCCAGGACGGCGCCGGAGTCGGGGTCGTGGAACGGCACGGCCGTGCAGCTCCAGGAGTGCACCGCGCGCTGGTAGTGCTCGGCCCCGGCGATCTGGATGCCCCGGCCCAGGGCCAGCGCGGTTCCGGGGGCGCTGGTCCCCACGGTGGCTTCGGACCAGTCCGCGCCGGGGACAAACATCATGCCTTCGGCCCGGCGCTGCAGGTCCGGGTCGCCGTCCACCCACAGCAGCCGGCCCACCTCGTCACCCACGGCCACCAGCAGGCCGCTGTCGTGGCTGGGCTGGACCAGGAGCCGGTTGATCACAGGCATGATCGCGGCCAGCGGGTGGCGGCGCCGGTAGTCCTCCAGCTCGTCCCGGTCCAGGGCCAGCGGGGCGGCGGGGTTATCCGGGTTGGCCTGCAGGCGCGCGGACCGTTGCCAGGACTCCCGGATCAGCCGGCGCAGGCCCGGGATCTCAGGTGTTCCGCCGGGCATTCCGTGGTCCAGGAACTCGTGGCCGGCCATGGCGGCACGCTGGGTGGTGGCCGCACCCGGCGGCTGGCTCACGTTCGGCATTGAACTCCCAGGTGATGGGCGGCATCAAGCTGCCGGCCCGGCCATTCTAACCCCGCCCGGAAGTCCCCGGGCGGGATCCTCAGTCGCGGGAAATCCGGACCATGTCCTCCCGGGGAACCACCTTGATCCGTTCGCGGGCCACCCCGCTGGACCCGTCCGCGGTCCAGGCGGCGCCCAGGGCGGCTTCGTGGGCGTCGAGCCGGTTCCAGCCCTCCCACGTGGTGTATTCGACGCCGCGCTCCTCAAGGAGGTCGATGATGGCCTGCGGGTCGGGGTTCTGCGCCGGCGGCAGCGTGAGCCTGTCCTCCAGCAGGAAGCCGATGGTTTCCAGGGCGTCGCCCTTGGTGTGGCCGATCAGGCCCACCGGTCCGCGCTTGATCCAGCCTGTGGCGTAGATACCGGGGACAGCGGCCCCGGCAGCGTCGAGGACCCGGCCGCCCTCATTGGGAATGACACCGCGCTTGGCGTCGTATTCCAGTTCCGCCAGCGGCGAGCCGTGGTAACCGATGGCCCGGTAGACGGCCTGGACCGGGTATTCAACGAACTCCCCCGTGCCTTTGGCGTTGCCGGTGCCGTCCAGCTGCATCCGCTCGAACTTGATCCCCGAGACCGAGCCTGTGCCGCCGTCCTGGATTTCCACCGGGCTGTGCAGGAAGTGCAGGTGCAGCCGGCGGGAGGAGGGTTCCTCGGCTTCGGCGTGCTCTTCGACAAGCCAGTTGGTCAGCGTGTTCACCATGGTTTTGATCTGGTTGTTGCTGCGGATGGCCTCATCGGAGGCCTCGTCGAACTCGAAGTCCTCCGGGTACAGCACAATGTCCACGTCGTTCATGTGGCTGAGCTCGCGCAGCTCCAGCGGCGTGAACTTGACCTGGGCGGGGCCGCGCCGGCCAAAGACGTGCACATCGGTGACAGGTGAGGATTTCAGGCCCTGGTAGACGTTGTCCGGGATTTCGGTGCTGAGCAGTTCCTCCGGGTGCTTGACCAGCATGCGCGCCACGTCAAGGGCCACGTTGCCGTTGCCGATCACGGCGATTTCCCGGGCCTCCAGCGGCCACTCCCGGGGGACGTCCGGGTGGCCGTCATACCAGGATACGAAGTCCGCGCCGCCGTAGGAGCCGGCCATGCCGATGCCGGGAATGTCCAGGTCGGCGTCCCGGATGGCGCCGGTGGAGAAGATCACGGCGTCGTAGAAGGCCCGGAAGTCGTGCAGGGTGAGGTCCCTGCCGTAGGCCACGTTCCCCAGGAAGCGGATGTCGCCGCGGTCCAGGACCTTGTGCAATGCGTTGACGATCCCCTTGATCCGGGGATGGTCAGGGGCCACGCCGTAGCGGATCAGGCCGTAGGGTGCGGGATAGGCCTCGAAGAGGTCGATGCTGACCTCGAAGTCGCCGTCCTTGACGCCGCTGGATTTGGTGAGGATATCGGCGGCGTACACACCCGCGGGCCCAGCCCCCACGATGGCGACGCGGAGGGGACGGGTGGCGGCGGAGGCGCTGTGGTTGGTCACCGGGGGCCCTTCTGACGATGCGGGTGCGCCGCACCGGCGCACAGTTCCCAATTCTAGGCCTTAGCCGCTTTTGGCCAGCGGAACCACCGCGCCTTCCCGGTAAAGCAGCGCCCGCAGTTCGGACTCGGCGGAGTCCGGCCGTTTGGGGTCGATGGTCTCGCCATTGTTGTAGTGGTCCAGCACGCGCGGGTCCACGTAGCTTTTCCGGGCGATGGACGGGGTGTTGCCCAGCACCTCGGCGGCAGCCTGCATGGCGGCGCTGACGGCCCGCTTCCTTTTGGCAACGGTGGGCCGCGGACCGGTCCGGGCCAGGCTGCCGGCGGCAGCAATGGTGCCGCGCAGGGTGCGGAAATCCTTGGCGGTGAAGTCGGAGCCGGTGCGTTCCTTGACGTAGGCGTTGATGTCGGAGCTGGTGACCGGGCGCCAGTTCCTGCCCTCCTTGTAGGCGAGCAGCCGGGCCTTGCCGCCGCGCTTCTTGAGCTGGCGCACCAGGGCGGCGAGGTCGGCGTCGCGGATTTCCGATTCCCAGTCCTTGCCGCTCTTGGCGGGAAACGCCAGCAGGATCCTGTCCTGGCGGACCTGGGCGTGCGCGCACAGCAGGGTGGCCAGCCCGCGGCTGCCGTTTTCGTTGGTGTACCGTTCGGAGCCCACCCGCAGTGATCCGCTGTCCAGCATCCGGAACGCCCCGGCCAGCACCCGTTCGCGGGAGAAGCCTTCGCTGCGCAGGTCCACGGTGACCATCCGCCGGGCCGATGGCAGGGATTCGGCCAGCTGCAGGGACCTGACGAACTTCAGCCGGTCCTTCCGTTGCCGCCATTCCGGATGGTAGATGTACTGCCGCCGCCCCACGGCGTCCACCCCGGTGGCCTGGATGTGGCCATTTTCGAACGGGGCAATCCACACGTCCGTCCACGCCGGCGGGATCCCGATGCTGTCCAGGCGGTCCCGGATGTCTCCGGCCGGCACGGTGGAGCCGTCCAGGTCCCGGTAGCTGAACCCTTTTCCGGCAGGGATGCGCCGGTATCCACGCCCTGAGGCGTTGCTGCGCCGGAGCCTCATGGGGCGGTGGCCGGCAGTTCCGCTGATGTCATAAAAGCAAGCCTACTGACCAATGCCGGGATTGCCGCCCGGCACGCGTGGAATACCTGCCGGAAGCCTGCTGTTATGGTTGCGTGCCCTCACCCGAACAAACCGCCCCTGCCAGCCTCAACCCGGCCACCGCGCCTCCCGTCCAGGGAGCCGGGCCCAAAGCCGTGGATAAAGAGACGACGGCGGGGGTCCTGTTCGGGATCGGCGCATACGGGCTGTGGGGGCTGCTGCCGCTCTACTTCATTGTCCTGGTGCCCGCCGGCGCGGTTGAGATCGTGGCCAACCGGATTGTGTGGTCGCTGCTTTTCTGCGCTCTCCTGCTCACGGTCACCCGCTCCTGGCCGGCCATCGCCGCGGCGGTGCGGGACCGGAAGGTCTTTGCTCCGTTGGCGCTGGCTGCCCTGCTGATCGCCATCAACTGGCTCACCTATACCTACGGCGTGACCTCGGGCCAGGCCGTGGAGGCAGCCCTGGGCTACTTCATCAACCCCCTGGTCTCCGTGCTGCTGGGCGTGATCGTCCTGAAGGAACGGCTGCGCCCGCTGCAGTGGGCCGCCGTCGGAACCGGGTTTGTGGCGGTCGGCGTCCTGACCTATTCCTACGGAAAGCTACCGTGGATCGCACTCACCCTGGCGTTCAGCTTCGGCTTCTACGGCTTTGTGAAAAAACGGGTGGGTGCCAGGGTTGACGCCCTGACCAGCCTGAGCGTGGAGACCGCCGTGCTGGCGCCGCTGGCCGGGATCACCATGATCGTCCTGGCAGTCAACGGCACGGCCACCCTGGCCACCAACGGGCCGGCGCACTTCTGGATCCTGGCAGCATCGGGAATCATCACAGCGATTCCGCTGCTGTTTTTCGGCGCCTCGGCCCGCCGCCTTCCCATGACCACCATCGGCCTGCTGCAGTACCTGGCCCCGATCCTGCAGTTCATTGTTGCCCTGCTGGTGTTCCGGGAGGCCATGCCGGCGGAGCGGTGGATCGGCTTCGGCGTTGTGTGGCTGGCACTGCTGCTGCTCACCGTCGACATGCTGGCCACCGCGCGGCGGCACGCCGTGGACCGGAAACGGGCCCTGCGCGCCGCAGCAGCCTGACCGGAGCGGCGGACCGGGAGCGCCCGCGGCTACTGGAGCGCCCGCGGAGACGCCAAAGGCGGGCCAGCCGAAACTGGCCCGCCTTTGTGCAGGGTGAGGTTCCTAGGCGTGCGCCTTGATGGCGGCGGCCAGGACGTCCAGGCCGTCGTTCAGGAGCTCGTCAGAGATGACCAGCGGCGGGAGCAGGCGGATCACGTTGCCGTAGGTGCCGCAGGTGAGGATGATGACGCCCTCCTTGAGGCAGGCTGCGGCGACGGCCTTGGTCAGGTCGGTGTTGGGCTCCTTGGAACCGGCCTGGACCAGCTCGATGGCCAGCATGGCGCCGCGGCCGCGGACATCGCCGATCACGCCGGTCCCGGCGGCGGAGAGCTCTGACTGCAGCGCGCGGAGCCGGGTGGTGGCCACGTCCTCGATGTGGCGGGCACGGCCGGCGAGGTCGTACTGCTCCATGGAGCCGATGGACGCCAGCGCGGCGGCGCAGGCCACCGGGTTGCCGCCGTAGGTGCCGCCGAGGCCGCCGGGGTGGACGGCGTCGAGCAGGTCTGCCCGGCCGGTAATGGCGGACAGCGGCATGCCGCCGGCGATGCCCTTGGCCATGGTCAGGATGTCCGGGATGACGCCTTCGTGGTTGACGGCGAACCATTCACCAGTGCGGCAGAAGCCCGACTGGACCTCGTCAGCGATGAAGACGATGCCTTTTTCCTTGGCCCAGTCGGCCAGGGCCGGCAGGAAGCCTTCGGCAGGGACAATAAAGCCGCCCTCGCCCTGGATGGGCTCGATGATGATCGCGGCGACCTGGTCCCCGCCGATCTGCTTTTCGATCATGGTGATGGCGCGCTTGGCGGCCTCGGCGCCCGTGATCGAGGGGTTTTCCTCGCGGTACGGGTAGCTCATGGGCATGCGGTAGACCTCGGGCGCGAACGGGCCGAAGTTGGTTTTGTACGGCATGGCCTTGGCGGTCAGCGCCATGGTCAGGTTGGTGCGGCCGTGGTAGGCGTGGTCGAAGGCCACAACGGCGTCGCGTCCGGTGGCCAGGCGGGCCACCTTGACGGCGTTTTCCACGGCTTCGGCACCGGAGTTGAAGAGCACGGTGCGCTTTTCGTGGTCACCCGGGGTGAGCCGGTTCAGCTGTTCGGCAACCGCCACGTAGCTTTCGTACGGGGTGACCATAAAGCAGGTGTGGGTGAAGTGCTCCACGGCTTCCTTCACGGCGCCCACGACGGCGGGATCGGAGGCGCCCACGCTGGTCACCGCGATGCCTGAGCCGAGGTCGATGAAGGAGTTGCCGTCGACGTCGTGGATGATGCCGCCGTCGGCGTCGGCAACAAAGACGGGGACGCTGGAGGCGACGCCGGCAGCTACCACAGCCTTGCGGCGTTCGGTCAGTGCCACGGACTTGGGGCCCGGGAAGTCGGCCTGGACGCGGCGCTTCTGCTCCAGGCGGTAGGTGATGTCGGGTGCTGTGGTGGTCATGTCAGGCCTTTCAGGGAAACCGGGGTTGCGGAGCGAGGATGGGGGTCAGGAGTCCAGCGCGCTCATCACGTGCTTGATGCGGGTGTAGTCCTCCACGCCGTACATGGAGAGGTCCTTGCCGTAACCGGACTGCTTGAAGCCGCCGTGCGGCATTTCGGCGGTGAGGAGGATGTGGGTGTTGATCCAGACTGCACCGAAGTCCAGGTCGCGGCTCAGGCGCATGGCCGTGCCGTGGTCGGTGGTCCAGATGCTGGAGGCCAGGGCGTAGTCCACGTCGTTGGCCAGCTCCACGGCTTCGGCTTCGGTGCTGAACCGCTGCACGGTGATGACCGGGCCGAACGTTTCCTGCTGGACCACATCGTCCGTCTGCCTGGCGCCCGTGATGATGGTGGGTTCGAAGAAGAAGCCCTTGTCGCCTGCGCGGTGGCCGCCGGTTTCGATCCGGCAGTTTGCGGGCAGGTTTTCCACCACGGAGGTGACCTGCTTGAAGTGGTTGACGTTGTTCAGCGGCCCGAAGTAGTTCTCTTCGTCGTCCTGCGAACCGGTGTGCAGCGTTTTGGTGTGCTCCACCATGGCGGCCACAACGTCGTCGTGCACCTCGTCCTGGACCAGCACCCGGGTGATGGCCGTGCAGTCCTGGCCGGCGTTGAAGAAGGCGAACTCCGCGATGGCCGCTGCGCTCTTTTTGAGGTCTGCGTCCTTGAACACGATGGCGGGTGCCTTGCCGCCCAGCTCCAGGTGGGCGCGCTTGAGGCCCTTCGCGGCGCCGGAAGCCACAGCGATGCCGGCCCGGACCGAACCGGTGATGGACACCAGGCCGGGGACCTTGTGCTCCACCATCAGCGAACCGGTCTCGCCGGTGCCCAGGACGACGTTCAGGACACCGGCGGGCAGGATCTCCCCTGCGAGCCGGGCCAGCACCAGGGTGGATTCGGGGGTGGTGTCCGAGGGTTTGAGGACCACGGTGTTGCCGGCGGCGAGCGCGGGGCCGATCTTCCAGATGGCCATCAGGAACGGGTAGTTCCAGGGGGCCACCTGCGCCACCACACCGATGGGTTCGCGGCGGACGTAGGAGGTGTGGCCCTCGAAGTATTCGCCGGCGGACTTGCCTTCCAGGATGCGGGCGGCGCCGGCGAAGAAGCGGAGCTGGTCGGCGCCGGCGGCTACTTCCTCCGAAGCGATCAGCGAACGCACCTGGCCGGTGTTGCGGTGCTGGGCCTCGACCAGTTCAGCACTGTTCGCCTCAACGGCGTCCGCGAGCTTGAGCAGCATCAGCTGCCGCTGCCCGGGGGTGACGTGCTTCCACGTGCGGAACGCGTCCTTGGCGGCCGCCATGGCTGCATCAACGTCTGCTGCCACGGAGACGGGCGAGTGGGCCACCACCTCACCGTTGGTGGGGTTCACGATGTCCAGCAGGTCGGTGCCGGCCGGGGTGACGAACTGTCCGTTGATGAAGTTCTGCAAGGTCTGGACCACGGTGTGCAACCTCTTTCATAGGGGCCATCGGCGCCAGGGCGGATGGATGGAACTGCCTTGAGCCTATGCCAGCACCCTGCCGCCGTGAATAGCCACCTGCACACCTTTAGCCGCTGGGGTTAGTGCGGTTGCCCAGCGTCCGTTTATCCTTGTGGCATGGCCATTTCCCTTGCTGCCCTCCTTGCTGTGGGCTCCCTGAAGCTGTCCAACGTGGGAGTCGCCGAAACCACCTGGAACCAGGACATCAACTGGGTGGCCGTGACGGAACTTGAGGATCCGCAGCGCTTCATCAACGGCGGCGAGCTGGTGCTGACCACCGGGCTGCGCCTCCGGTCCGCTCCGGAGCAGCGCCGGTTTGTCCGCCAGGTCCAGCGGGCCGGGGCCGTGGGGATCGGCTTCGGGGTGGGCCTGACGCATGATGCGGTGCCGCCGGCGCTGCTGGCGGAAGCCAACCGCTGGGGCCTGCCCGTGGTGGAGGTCCCGTACGAGACCCCGTTCATCGCGATCGGCAAACTCGTGGCGGACGCCCAGTCCGCTGACCACTACGCCAAGCTGGAGCGGCTCATCGCTGGGCACCAGGTCCTCGCCCGGGCGCTGCTGACCGGCGGCGGCCTGGCGGAGCTCCTCAAGCACCTGGGCAGCATGCTGCGGACGGACATCGCGTTGAGCCAGTTCACGGCCCAGCTGTACAACAGCACCAGCGAATCCCCCGCCGCTGATACGTGGTCCTCCTACCCCATCCCCACCGGCCGCCGGGACGCCTGCACGCTCTGGGTCCGGCAGCCTTTTGAGGACTCCGGGATCATTGGCTACGCCCAGAACCTGATCAGCGTGGAGCTGAACAACATGGTCAAGCAGCGGCAGGCCCAGCGTGCCCTGTGCGGGCAGGTGCTGGAGGACGTGATCCACGGGGCCCTGGAAACCAGCGAGGCGCAGCGCCGGCTGGCCGGGGTGGGCGTGAACAGCACCCGGAAGAACGTGGTGCTCCTGGCCGTTTCCGCCGCCCATAACAAGGCCCTGGGGAGCACCTCGGTGCCGCGCGGCCTCGGAAACGCCGTGGCCGCCGTCGTGGGCAAGGACCTTGTCCTGGTGATCAATGACGACGGCGGTACGGCGCCGGCGCTGGCCCGCCAGCTCAGCGACCACCTCGCGGAGGCCGGCATCCACGCCACCATCGGCATCGGCGGCGCCTACACCAAACCCAACGGCCTGCGGTGGAGCTACTTCGAGGCCCGGGACGCTGCCAGCCACGGCCTGCCGGTCAACGAACCGGAGCGCCTCAGCCTGACCTCGCTGCTGCTGGCCAGCGAAGACGTGCCCCTCGCCGACATGGCGCACGAGTCCTTGAATCCGCTGCGGACCTTCGATGCGGCGCACGGCGCGGAGCTGATGGCCACGCTGGAAAGCTACCTGAACAACAACGGCTCCGTGGCGGCCGTTGCCGAGGAACTCACGCTGCACCGCAACACCGTCAGGTACCGGCTGGCACAGATCACTGAGCTGACGGGGTACGACCCCGCCGTCACCACCGACAGGGTCCAGCTCTGGCTGGCGTTGGCTGTGGCGCGGCTCTCGGCACGGCAGGGGAAGTAGGAATTCCCATCCGGAATTCCAGCAGGTCCGAATGCTCCTATGACACCTTCGGGTGTGTGGAAACATTTGCTACCTGACTGGAGATGACTGTGAACAAGACTGCCAAGACCCTGACCCGCACCGCCGCCGCCTCCCTGCTGGCCCTGACGGCCTTCGCCGCCACCTCGCTTCCGGCCCAGGCAGCCACGTCCGACGCCGGGACAAAGGTTGGGCAGGTGGCCGCAGCCAAGGACGCCACTATCCTCAGCGGCCTCTTCAGCGGCGGGTTCCTCAACGGCGGCCTGATCAACGGTCCGCTGGTGGAGGGCCCCGTAGTGGATGGCCCCCTGGTGGGCATTGGCAACGTGGGCCCGTTCCAGTTCGGCCAGTTCCAGTAACACCCGGCTGATTCCGCGGCGCCGGCTTTGAGCCGGCGCCGGAACAACGTTCCCGGGCTGCCGCCGCAGGCCCGGGCCCTTTTGCCATGCCCTGCGGCCCTTTTGCAGTGCCCCGAGGCCTCCGGGCCTGGCGCCCCTCAACCAGAGAAGGACCATGTCCCACGATTCCCTGAACCCCGCTGTCCCCGACGCCACCCGGCTGGACCTGACGCCCGCCCAGCGCGGCATCTGGTACGCGCAGAAACTGGCACCGGAGAACCCGATGTTCCAGATCGGGCAGTTCATCGAAATCACCGGTCCCCTGGATGAGGCCGTCCTGGCCAGCGCGCTGGAACGGGCCGTGGCCGGCACGGACGCCCTGAACCTGGGCTTCGCCGAGGACACCGACGGGCCGTTCCAGTACCCCCGCCCCGGTGCCGCCACCATGGAGGTCACCGACCTGGCAGCCGCGCCGGACCCGGAAGCGCAGGCCCGCGCCCTGATGGACGCCGACCTGGGCCTGCCCCGGGACGCCGCCACGGACCAGCTCCTGCACACCGAGCTCATCCGGCTGGCCCCGGACCGCCACTTCTTCTACCAGCGGGTGCACCACCTCCTGCTCGACGGCTACTCCGCCGTGCTGGTCCTGCGCCGCGTCGCCGGCCTCTACAACGACCTGCTGGCGGACGACGCCGGAGATCCGGATTCCGCCGGCATCACCGCCTTCGCCCCGCTCCAGGACCTCCTGGCCGCCGAGGCCGGGTACGCCGGCTCCGCAGCAGCCACCGCAGACAAAGCCTTCTGGGACGCCGAGCTGGCAGACGCCGCGCCCGCCACCGGCCTCGCCGGCCGGCCGGATGCCGCCGCGGGATCGCTGGTCCGCGCCGCCCGGGTCCTGCGCGCCCCCGCGGCTGCTGCCCTTGAGTCCGCTGCCGCCACCGCACCCGCCCTGATCCTGACCGCCGCATCGCTGTACCTGCACCGGATCACTGGCGAGCGTGAGGTCTCCGTTGCCCTGCCGGTGACGGCGCGCCGCGGCAACCTGGCCAAGTCCACTCCGTCCATGCTCTCCAACATTGTTCCGGTCCGGCTGGCCGTGGACCCGGGAGCCACCGTCCAGGAGACGGCAGCCGCCGTGGGCCGCAACCTCCGCAATGCCCTGGTCCATCAGCGCTTCCGCTACGAGGACCTCCCCACCCAGGGCGGTTACCTGGGTCCGTCCGTGAACATCCTGCCCGTGCTGGACGGCATCGCTTTCGGTCCGGCGCAGGGCACCGTAAACATTCTGTCCACCGGCCCCGTCGACGACCTCTCGATTGTGGTCCACGGCCTGGGCGCCGGCAGCCCAACAGTGCAGTTCGAAGCCAACGCCGCCCTCTACGGCCAGGCCGCCCTGGTTCAGCACGTGGACCGGTTTGTCCGCCTCCTGGAACGCGTTGCCACGCAGCCCGGCGCCACCCTGGCGGACCTGACGGTCACCACGCAGGCCGAGGAGCTGGACCTGCTGGCGGCCGGCGATGCCGGGGACCAGGCCTTGCCCGGCCACACCATCGTGGAGGAATTCCAGCTCAACGCCGCCGCCGGCCCCGACCGGACAGCGGTGGTTGCCGGGGACGGCACCCTCACCTTCGCCGAACTGGAGGCCCGTTCCAACCAGCTGGCCCGGTACCTGGCAAGCCACGGCGCCGGACCGGGCACCACGGTGGCCGTCCGCCTGGACCGGAGCCTGCTGCTCCCCATCGCCCTGTTGGCTGTACTCAAAAGCGGAGCCGCCTACCTTCCGCTGGACCCCGACTACCCCGCCGGCCGCGTGGAAGGCATGATCGAGGACGCCGCCCCCGTCCGGCTCCTGACGTCCACCGCGTTCACCGCCGCAGGCTCCGACTCCGGGCCTGGCCACGACGAACTGGCGACGGACGTACCCGTCACCGTGCTGGACGCTGCCTTGATGGCGGCGTGCCTGGCTGGCAAGGACCCGGCCGCTCCGCTGCCCACCGCGGGCCAGCAGGACCTCGCTTACGTCATCTTCACCTCCGGCTCCACCGGCCGGCCCAAGGGCGTCGGCGTGGAACACCTGCCGCTGCTCAACCTGTACACCTCCCACCGGGACACCATTTTCCGCCCCGCCGAGGCCCGGCTGGGCCGGAAACTGCGGGTGGCCCACACGGCTGGGCTGTCCTTCGACGCGTCCTGGGACCCCATCCTGTGGCTCATCGGCGGGCACGAACTGCACCTGGTGGACAACCTGACCCGCCGGGACCCGGAGGCCCTCAGCGCCTACCTGTCCGGGACCGGCATCGACTCGATCGAAACCACCCCGTCCTTCGCCAAGGTGCTGGTGGCCGGCGGCCTGTTCGACCAGGACCGGCACCCGTCCGTGGTGGCCCTGGGCGGCGAAGCCGTGGACGCACCGCTTTGGAACGACCTCGCCGGCCGGGACGGCGTGGTGGCCTACAACTTCTACGGCCCCACCGAAACCACCGTGGATTCACTGACTGCGGTGATGGAACCGGGCACCGAACCCACCTTGGGCGGCTCCGTGGCCAACACCCGGCACTACATCCTGGACTCCGGCCTCAACCCGGTCCCGGACAACGCCGTGGGCGAGCTCTACGTCGCCGGCATCAACCTGGCCCGCGGCTACCTCGACCAGCCGGGCCTGAGCGCCGAGCGCTTCGTGGCGGACCCCTTCGCGGTGGACGGGTCGCGGATGTACCGGACCGGGGACATTGTGCGCCGGCAGGGGGACGGGACGCTGGAGTTCCGGGGCCGCCTGGACGCTCAGGTCAAAATCCGGGGCTTCCGGATCGAACTGGCCGAAATCGAGCAGGTGCTGCGCGCCTTGGACGGCGTGGAACACGCGGCCGTCACAGTGGGCCGGAACCGGGCGGGGTATGACCAGCTCCTGGGCTATGTGACCCCCGCAGGTGTTGCCCTAACCGCGCTGGACACCGCCGAACTCCGCCGGCTGGCCCGGCGCCACCTGCCCGACTACATGGTGCCCGCCACCATCACCCAGATCCCTGTGCTGCCGCTGACGCCCAACGGCAAGCTGGACACCCGCGCCCTGCCCGTCCCGGACCAGGAACGCGCCGCCTCCGCCCCGCGAAACGAACGGGAACGGATCGTCGCCGACGCCTTCAAGGAGGTCCTGGGCCTGGCCGAAGTCGGGCTTGAGGACGACTTCTTCGACCTCGGCGGGCACTCCCTGCTGGCCACCCGGCTGGTGGCCCTGCTGCGGGACCGCACCGGAACGGCCCCGGCGCTGCGCACTGTGTTCGAAAAGACCACCGTGGCCGAGCTCGCGGAAACCCTGGAACTGGGCACCGCCACCGCGCGACCGCTGGTCAGGGCGGAACGCCCCGAGGTCCTGCCGCTGTCCTTCGCCCAGCGCCGGCTGTGGTTCCTGAACCGGTTCGCTCCCGAATCCGGTGCCTACAACATCCCCGTGGTCCTGAACCTGCCGGGCAAACTGGACGTGGCGGCGCTGGCGGAGGCCATCGGCCAGCTGGCCGTCCGCCACGAGACCCTGCGGACCCTCTTCCCGCTGGTGGATGGCGAACCGGCGCAGCGGGTGCTGTCCCCGGAGGAGGGCCGGCCGGCCCTGCTGGCCGTGGAATGCACCGAACAGAACCTGCCGTCAGCGCTGGCAGCGGAAACGGGCCGCGGGTTCGACCTGGGCCGCGACCTGCCGCTTCGCGCCGTCCTCTTCCAGCTGGCCCCGGACCACCATGTCCTGGCCATCACCCTGCACCACATTGCCGCCGATGGCTGGTCCTTGGCACCGCTGGCCCGGGACCTGTCCGCCGCCTACAACAGCCTCGTCTCCGGCGGCGAGGCCGGGCTGGCGCCGCTGCCCGTGCAGTACGCCGACTACACCCTGTGGCAGCGCGCCGAACTGGGCAGCGAAGCGGATCCCGAAAGCCCCATCTCCCGGCAGCTCGACTTCTGGACCCGCGAACTCCGCGGCGCCCCCGAAGAGCTGCTGCTGCCGTTCGACTACGCACGCGGCACCCGCGACGAGGCCGCGCACCCGGCCGGCGGACCGGCGTCGTCCGTCCCGCTGGCCATCAGCCCCGAAACGGCGGAGCGGCTCAACGCGCTGGCCCGGAACCACAGCGCCAGCCTCTTTATGGTGCTGCAGGCGGCGCTGGCCGCGCTGCTCACCAAGTCCGGCGCCGGCGATGACATTCCCCTGGGCACACCCGTGGCCGGCCGCACGGACACCCAACTGGACAGCCTGGTGGGGTTCTTCGTCAACACCCTGGTGCTGCGCACCAACACGTCCGGCAACCCCACCGCCGGCGAGCTGGTGGAGAGCGTCAGGTACACCAACCTGCACGCATACGCCAACCAGGACGCACCCTTCGAGCGGGTGGTGGAGGAACTGAACCCGGCCCGCTCCCAGCACCGGCATCCGCTCTTCCAGGTGATGCTGACCCTGCAGAACACCGTCCCCGCAGAGCTCGCCATGGACGGACTCGATGCCAGCGCCGACCACGGCCAGGAGCCCGGCGGAGCCAAGTTCGACCTGCTTCTGGACCTGGCGGAGGGCACCGGCGGGATCACCGGCAGCCTTGCCTTCAACCCGGGGCTCTTCACGCCAGGCACCGCGGCGCAGCTCGCGGCCGGGTACCTGGCCGTGGTGGAACAGTTCGCGGCGGACCCCGCCATCACCCTGGACCGCCTCCGCATCCAGACGCCCGAGCAGCACGCCCGGGTGCTGGGCCACAGCCTCGGCAACCACAATGACGGTCCCGAGGGCACCGTGGTGGACGCCTTCCTCGCCACCGCCGCCCGGATCCCGGCCTCCCCCGCGGTGGTGGACGCAGCCGGCCGCGGCCACGGTCTCAGCTTCGACCAGCTGCGGCAGCGCGTCGACGCGGCAGCCCGGGGGCTGATTGCCCTCGGTGTGGAGCCCGGCGACAGGGTGGCCGTCGCCCTGCCCCGGACCGCCGACGTGGTGACGGCAGCGCTGGCTGTCCTGGCAGCGGGTGGCGTCTACATTCCCGTGGACCTCACCTACCCCGCGGAGCGGATCGGCATGATTCTCGACGACGGCGCCCCGGCCTTGGTGATCGGCACGCCCGGCGTTGCCGGTCCCGCAAGCAGCCGCGCCACCGGGCTCCGGACCGTCACCGTGGAGGCTTTGCTGGCCCGCGGCGCGGACGTTCCGGCCGCCGACCTTGCCGCATGCCGGCCCGCCGCCGATGACCTGGCCTACGTGCTGTACACGTCCGGCTCCACCGGCCGGCCTAAAGGCGTTGCCGTGTCCCATGGCGCGCTGGCCAACCTCTACTCGCACCACCACCGCACCCTGTACGCACCGCGGTTTGCTGCCGCAGGGTCCGCCACCGTTGCGGTGGCCCACATCGCCGGCCTGGGTTTCGACGCTGCCTGGGACCCCATGCTGTGGCTGGTTGCGGGCGCGGAACTGCACCTGGTGGCGGACGCCGTGCGCTCCGATGCCGAAGCACTGGTGGGTTACTGCCGGGAGCACCGCATCGGGGTCCTGGAAACCACGCCGTCCTACGCCACCCAGCTCCTGCAGCTGGGCCTGGCCACGCCGGCAGCATCCACCGGCGCCCCGGCAGACTTGCCGCTGCTGCTGGTCCTGGGTGGCGAAGCGGTATCCGCCGACCTGTGGGCGAAGCTGGCCGCCACCCCGGAAGTGGAGGCCTACAACTTCTACGGCCCCACGGAGTTCACGGTTGATTCCGTGACGGCCAGGATCGATGGTGCGGTACCCGGCATCGGCCGCGGCATCGCAGGCACCGACACCCTGGTCCTGGACCAGCACCTGGCCTTGGTGCCCGCCGGGATTCCGGGCGAACTGTACCTGGCGGGAGCGGGAATGGCGCAGGGTTATGACGGGCGCCCAGGCGAGACCGCTTCCCGTTTTGTGGCCAACCCCTTTGCCCTGGACGGCAGCCGGATGTACCGCACCGGCGACCTGGTGCGCCGGCGCGCCGACGGGTCCTTGGAGTTCATTGCCCGCAATGACGAGCAGGTGAAGGTCCGGGGCTTCCGGATCGAACTGGGCGAGATCGAGTCGGCCCTGGCCCTGGCTCCCGGCGTGGACCGGGCCGTGGCCCTTCCCGACGGCGATCCGGCCCAGCGCGTTGTGGCCTACTACACCGGCACGGCCAGCCCGGAGGACGTCCGCGCGGTGGCGGCGGAGCGGCTGCCGGAGTACATGGTGCCGGCCATCATCATGGCCATTCCCGGGATTCCGCTGACCTCGCACGGCAAGCTGGACCGCAGGGCGCTCCCCGCACCGGTGGCAGCCGGGGCCGGCCACGGCGCCGCACCGCAGACCGCCGATGAGCACACCATGGCCGGGATCTTCGGCGCCGTCCTGGCGGTGGACACCGTGTCCATGGACGATGATTTCTTCACCCTGGGCGGCCATTCGCTGCTGGCCATCGCCATGATGGGCAAGATCCGGGAGGCGTTCGGCCGCGATGTGCCGCTGCGCACCCTGTTCGATGCCCCCACGCCCGCCGCGCTGCTGGCAGCGGTGCTGCCGCCCGCCGGGGACTCGGGGGCAGCCAGCCCGGACGCGCCGCTCAGTGCCACGGGGACAACTCCCGCCGGCCCTGCCGACCTGCCCCTGGACCTGCCCGAGCCCCTGGCCGAGTGGCTGGCCGGCCCGGATTCGGCCCGTCCGGACCGCCTGGAGCTCTCCTACGCCCAGTCCCGGATGTGGTTCCTGAACCAGCTGGATCCCGGCGCCGCGGATTACAACATTTCCCTGGCCGTGCGCCTGGCCGGCAACCTGGACGAGCGGGCAATGGCCAAGGCCGTGGCCGCCCTGTTCCGGCGGCACGAAATCCTCCGGACCGTGTACCCGGAAACGTCCGGCGTCCCGGAACAGCTGATCCTGCCCGCTCCTGATGCCGCTGGTTCAGGCGATCCAGGACCAGGCGATCCGGGGTCAACCGGCACAACCGCTTCGTCCGGCACCGCCATGGCCCTGGCCGTCAGCACCGCCGGTTCCCAGGCTGACGTCCAGGACCTGCTGCGGCTCGACGCCGGCCAAGGCTTCGACGTCCGGTCCGACATCCCGCTGCGCGCCCGGCTGATCCGGCTCCCGGCCGACGGCGGACAGGACCAGTGGGTGCTGCACCTGGTGATGCATCACATCGCCAGCGACGGCGCCTCCCTGGCGCCGTTGGCCCAGGACCTGTCCCTGGCCTACACCGCAGCACAGCAGCACCCGCTGCCGCTGCAGTATGCCGACTTCAGCACCTGGCAGCGCCGGCAGCTGGCCGGCCCGGCGCTCGAGGCCAAGGTGACGCACTGGCAGCAGGCACTGGCCGGCATCCCCGCCGAACTGATGCTCCCGGCTGACCACCGCCGGCCCCGCGAGCCGCGCCAACCCGCCGGCCAGCTGGGCTTCCAGGTGGATTCCGCAAGCGTTAAGGCGCTGAACAGCCTGGCGTCGTCGTCGAACGCCAGCCTGTTTATGGCCCTTCACGCCGGCCTTGCCGCGTTCCTGTACCGGGCCGGCGCGGGCGATGACCTGGTGATTGGCTCCCCCACCGCGGGCCGTCCGGATCCGCTGCTTGCCCCGCTGGTGGGTTTCTTTGTGAACACCCTGCCCCTGCGCGTCAGCGCCGGCGGCGATCCGGACCTGCGCACGCTGCTGGGCCGGTCCCGGGCCGGCATCCTGGACGCGTTCGAGAATGACGACGTGCCATTCGAACGGCTCGTCGAAGCCGTGGCGCCGGAGCGTGAGCTGGGCCGGCATCCGCTCTTCCAGACCATGCTCACGGTGGACAGCGACGCACCGGCAGTCCCCCAGCTGCCCGGCGTTACGGTGAGCGCCGAGCCCGAAACCGGGTCCGGCGAGGCCAAGTTCGACCTCTCCTTCACCTTCCGGCCCGGCGACGACGGCACCCTGGCGGGCACGCTGGACTACAACGCCGCCATGTTCGAACCGGGTACGGCGCAACGCCTGGTGAACGGTTTCCTGCGCCTGCTTGACCTCGCCTCGGCAGCTCCCGACACGCCGCTCTCGGCCCTGCCGCTGCTGGCCGGGCCCGAAGCCCTCCGTCTCATGGCAGCCACCGCAGGGTCCCGCTCCCAGTCGGCAGATCACGCCGTGGATGCGGATCTCCTCTCCGCGTTTACCGCCACCGTCAGCGCCACCCCGGACGCCGTGGCGCTGGTGGCCGACGGCGCCGCCACCACGTTTGCGGACCTGGCGGCTACCGCGCGACGCATCGCCGCCGGACTCACCACGGCCGGGGCAGGCGGCGGCACGGTGTCCGTGCTGCTGCCCCGCTCCGCTGGAACGGTCCAGGGCCTCCTGGGGGTCCTGGCCGCCGGGGCTGCCTACAACCCGATCGACACCGAATACCCGGACCACCGCGTGGCCGCCATCCTTGAGGACGCCGCCCCGCCGGTGGTGCTGACCACGGCTGGCGTGTCTGGCCGGCTGGACGGCATCATCGCCGGCCTGGCCACCCAACCACGGGTACTCCTGCTTGAGGAGCTCATCGGCACGGAGGCCGCCGGGGACGCCGTCCCCTACGCCCCCTCGCCGCGGGACCTGGCCTCCGTGATGTTCACGTCCGGGTCCACCGGCCGGCCCAAGGGTGTGGAAGTCAGCCATGGCGCGTTGGCTGCCCTGCTGGCAGCGCACCGGGAAACCCTGCTCGCCGGGATCACCCGGCGCAAGGTGGCCCACACCACCGGCGTGGGCTTCGACGCCTCCTGGGATCCGATCCTCTGGCTGGTGGCCGGACACGAGCTGCATGTGGTCTCCGACGACCTCCGCCGGGACCCGGCGGGGCTCGCCGCCTACTTCGCCGCGGAGGGCATCAGCGCATGGGAAACCACGCCGGGTTACCTCCGCCAGCTCCTGGCCGAACCGGATTTCGCCGGGCTCCTGGCCGGCCACCCGGGCGGTTCCGATGCGTTCAGCCTCGCCCTGGGTGGGGAAGCGTTCGACGCCGGCCTCTGGACCTCCGTCGCGGCACGTCCCGGTGTGCGGGCCTGGAACCTCTATGGCCCCACCGAGGCCACGGTGGACACCGTGGTGGCTGCGGTGGCTGGCAGCGACACCCCGGAGCTGGGCCGGCCCACCCCGGGCGCCCGGCTGTACGTCCTGGATGACAGGCTGCAGCACACGCTGCCCGGCGCCGCCGGTGAACTGTACATCGCCGGGACCCAGCTGGCCCGCGGCTACCGCGGCCGGCCGGACCTCACCGCGGAGCGCTTTGTGGCAGACCCCTTCCACGGCGGCGGCGAGCGGATGTACCGCACCGGCGACGTGGTGTTCCGGCACGCCGACGGCCGCCTCGTTTTTGCCGGCCGCAACGACGGCCAGCTGAAAATCCGCGGCTTCCGCGTGGAAACCGGGGAAGTTGAAAACGCCCTGCGCGGCGCACCCGGGGTGCGTGCCGCCGTCGTCCGCTCCTTTGGCAGCGGGGCCGCGGCGCGCCTGGTGGGGTACGTGGTTCCGTCCGACGGCGGGCCTGCAGCAGGCCTGCCCGACGCCGCCCGCAGCCATGTCCGGGCGCTCCTGCCGGACTACATGGTCCCGGCAGCAGTTCTGGTCATCCCGGCGGTGCCGCTGACGCCGCACGGCAAGGTGGACACGGCCGCGCTGCCCGATCCCGGCACCGCCACCCGGGCTGCGGGACTCACCCCGCGGACGCCCCAGGAAAAGACGGTGGCCGGCATTTTCGCCGAGGTGCTGTCCCTGGACCGCGCCGGCGTGGACGAGTCCTTCTTCGAACTGGGCGGGCACTCATTCCTGGCCAGGCCGCTGATCGCCAAGATCAATGCCGCGCTGGGCACTGACCTGCAGGTCCAGTCCCTGTTCCGGGCACCCACTGTCGAAGGCCTGCTCGCCGAGGCTGCCAAGGGCGGGGCGGAAAGCGCCGCGGACAGCCTGCGGCAGCTGCTGCCGCTGCGCACCGCCGGGAGCAAGGCGCCGCTGTTTGCCGTGCACCCGGCGTCCGGGATCGGCTGGGGCTTCGCCGCCATGCTGGGCCGGCTGGACCCGGAGCGGCCGCTGATCGGGCTGCAGATGCCTGGCCTGGAACCCGGCAACACGCACCCGGTGGACGCCGCAACGCTGACGGCCCTGGCCGATGACTACATCGCGCAGATCCGTTCCGTGCAGCCGGAAGGCCCGTACCACCTGCTGGGCTGGTCCTTCGGCGGCTACCTGGCCCACCGGCTGGCCACGAGGCTGCAGGACCTGGGCCATGAGGTGGCGTTCCTGGCCATCCTGGATGCCTTCCCGGACAACCAGGAATCCAATGCGGGAGCGGGCAGCGGGGCGGGCCTCTGGGCCAGCTACCTCGAGGCGCAGGGCTATGACCTGGCCGGCGAGGACCTGGCCGCGGTGGATGTCCACCGGGCCCAGGAAATCCTGCGCGAAAACCACAACCCGCTGGGGACCGTTCCCACCGACTCCGTAGAAGCCATGGCCGGGAACTTCCCCGCGTTGGCGCGGCTGATCAGGGACGAACGCCCGCAGGTGTTCGCCGGGGACCTGCTCTTCTTCAGTGCCACCGAACAGGTACCGGCCGGCACCCCGGACGCCACGTCCTGGACCCCCTACGTCACCGGAACCATCACCGACATCCCCGTCCCGGACCGGCACTCCCAGCTCCTAAGTGACCGGGCTCTCAGCACAATCATGCCGGCGCTGGCCATCCACCTGGGCGCCGGAGCCGAATAACAGATGATGCTCCTGTTGCACACGGGACGCCCCATACGACGACAGAACCGACAGGAAAGGTCACCATGACGAACCCCTTCGACGACAAATCCGCAACGTTCTCCGTACTGGTCAATGACTTCCAGCAGCACTCCCTCTGGCCGGAGTTCGCAGCAGTGCCGCAGGGCTGGGTCACCATGTTCGGCCCCGACAACCGCGAGGCCTGCCTGGACTACGTCGCCCGGACGTGGACCGACATGGCGCCGCGCAAAGTTGCCGAACTCGCCGCTTCGCAGTGATCCGGATCGAGAACGTCAGCAAGTCGTTCGGCAGTTTCAAGGCCCTGGACGGGCTGTCCCTGCACGCAGGCGAAGGGACAGTCCTGGGATTGCTGGGACCCAACGGCTCCGGCAAAACCACCACCGTCAAAATCCTCACCACCCTGCTGGCACCGGACAGCGGTGACGCCCGGGTGGCCGGCCACTCGGTGCTGGCAGCGCCGGCCCTGGTCCGCCGCAACCTTGGCCTTTCCGGCCAGTACGCGGCCGTGGACGAAAAACTCACCGCCTTCGAAAACCTGCACATGGTGGGCCGGCTGTACGGCATGAACCGCCGCACCGCGTCGGCCCGGGCACATGAGCTGCTGGAAGGCTTCCGCCTCACGGACGTCGCCAATAAACGGTCCGGAACATTCTCCGGCGGCATGCGGCGGCGCCTGGACCTGGCCGGCGCCATTGTGGCGCGGCCCAAAGTGGTGGTGCTCGATGAGCCCACCACCGGCCTGGACCCCCGCGGCCGGCTGGACACCTGGGATGTTGTTTCGCGGCTGGTGTCGGATGGCACCACCGTGCTGCTGACCACCCAGTACCTCGAGGAAGCCGACCGGCTGGCGGACCACATCGCCGTCATTAACCACGGCAGGGTCATCGCCGAGGGCACCGCCACCGAACTGAAGCAAAGCGCCGGCACGGAACGCATCAGCGTTGTGCTGCGGCACGCCTCCGACCTTTCCGCCGCCGCTGCCGCCCTGGACGCCGCAACCGGCTCCGGCGTCAGCCCCGACATCGACCCGCAAAACCTGGGCGTGTCCATTGCCGCCCCGCAGGGCCACCGGACGCTGGTGCGCATCCTCTCCGACCTTGACGCCGTGGGCATCCCGGTGGAGGAAGCCTCGCTCCGCCGGCCCACCCTTGACGACGTTTTCCTGCAGCTCACCGGCCACGCCGCCGACCAGGCCCGGCAGAAAGAGGAGGTGGCAGCATGAGCGCCCTCACCGCAGCCGCCCGCGACAGCTCCGTCATCGCCCGGCGCAACCTGCTCAACGTCCTGCGCACCCCCGGCGCCATGGTCACCGGCCTCGTCCAGCCCATTATGTTTGTGCTCCTGCTGGGGTTTGTGTTTGGCGGAACCCTGGGCGGGGACCAGTACCGCAGCTTCCTCATCGGCGGAATCCTGGCCCAGACCCTGACCTTCAACGCGTCCTTCACGGCCGTGTACCTGGCCAAGGACCTGCAGTTGGGGCTCATTGACCGGTTCCGGTCGCTGCCCATGTCCCGGGTGGCAGTCATCCTGGGCCGCACCACCTCAGACCTGGCCACCAGCGTGCTGTCGGTGGCTGCCACCATGGTGTGCGGCCTGGCCATCGGCTGGCGCATCACCGGCGGCCCCGGACAGGCGCTGGCCGCCCTGGGCCTGCTGCTGCTGTTCGCGTTCGCCGTGTCCTGGATCGGTGCGGTCATCGCACTGACCGCCAGGAGCGTGGAGGTGGCCCAGAGCCTGGGTCTCGTCTGGCTGTTCCCTGTCACGTTCATTTCCGGCGCGTTTGTCTCTGTGGATACGCTGCCCGGGCCGCTGCGGACCATCGCGGAATGGAACCCCGTGACCGCCGTTGCCACCTCCGCCCGCGAGTTGTTCGGCAATGCCGCCCCGGCAGGGTTCGGCGTTCCGGGCGGCTGGCCTGCAGATAACGCCGTGCTGTACTCGATTCTCTGCAGCGTGGCCATCATCGCCGTGTTCGCGCCGCTGGCCATCGCCCAGTACCGGCGGATCAGCAAGCGATGACCACTGCCGGGCCGGGACAGGGCACTGTTTTCCTCAGCGCCCTGTCCCGGGACCTGGAGCTGGCCTGCGCCCCCACCGGCGGCCTGGCCGCGTACCTGTCCCCCGCCGAAGCGGAGGCAGCCAGGAAGTACACCCGGGCCGGGGACCGGCTGGACTACGCCGCTTCACATGCCTTGTTCCGGCTCCTGGCAGCGCGGCAGCTGGGCCGGCAGCCGCTGGCTGCCCGGCACCTTCAGGTCACCCGCAGCTGCGCCGGCTGCGGCAGCACAGCCCACGGAAAACCCGAAGTGGCGGGCCTGAGCCTGAGCCTCTCCCGCAGCCACGGCGCAGTGATGGCCGCCGCCGGCCCGGCCGGCACCCCGGTGGGGGCCGACATCGAACTGGTGCCCGGAAACCTGTTCAAGGGTTTTGACGACTACGTGGCCTCAACGGATGAACGCCTCAGCCTGGCGCCGCAGGACGTTCCGGCACGGCTGCGGTTGTGGGTGGCTAAGGAAGCGGTCCTCAAGGCCGCCGGGCTGGGCCTGTCGGTGACGCCCGCGGCCGTCCACCTGGTAACAGTCGACGCCGGAACGCCGGAGCGCACCCTGCTCCGCGCCGACTGCCCCGGCACCCCGCAGGTCCATGGCCTGACGGCGGCTGCCGTCGCAGCCCCGGATGGCTACGCTGCGGCGGTGTCCGCAGCGTCGGACCTGCCTGCGGCCACGCTGCCGCTCGCGGACCTGCTCCTGGCGCGGGCAGCCTGACCCCGTCCCCTAGATCACGCCGCGGTTCAGCAGGTCCTTCGACTTCTTCCGCGCCTTCCGGTAGCCGGCCACGGACGCCGCCATCTGCTCCTCCTGGCCACTGATCAAAGCCGCGAGCGCCGCAGCGGTGTCCGGCTGGTCGGCGGCCTGCACCAGGGAGGCCAGCAGTTCCCGGGCCAGGACTGCATCGTTGAACGCGCCCAGGAACTTCTGCTGGCTGTGCGCCGCCCGGGCCACTTTTCCGGCCCGCTTGCCGTGCACCGGAACGGCCGATTCAGCCACGTGCCGGAGCCGCTTCGCGTCCTTGCGGATCTGGTGCAGGGCCCGGTGGTGGTCGGTTCCGCGGCGCGCGTGGGCGGCCGCCTTGTGGGCCCTTCGCAGCCTGGCAGCGGACTTGTCCACCGCCTTCGCCGTCACTTTCTTTCCGGCCGCCACCGGGCCGGTCCGGACCGGCGGGTTGTCGCGGAAGGCCTCCAGGTCGTCCAGGAGCCGGAAGTACCGGGCAGATCCCAGGGCTCCGAGCAGCGTGCGGTAGCCGGCGTCAAAACTGGTCCCGGTGTGCTGGCTGATCCGCTGCCGGACCGTGTCCGCGCCGTTGCCTGCCGGCAGCGCGGCCAGCGGCTCCTGCAGCAGGCCGGCCATGACCTCCGCGTCGCGGGGAGCCCCCAGTTGAGCGGCAAGCCACTTGAGTTCGCTTTGCAGCCTGCGCACCTGGACCGCCGAATACAGCTTCCGGTAGGCCGCCAGCACCGAGCGCAGCCGCCGGGTGGCGGTCCGCATGTCATGCACCGCGTCTGGTTCCTCGAGCCGGACGGCCGGGTCCAGCGCCACAAGCTGTCCCAGTTGTGTTGCCACGTATACGGTCACGACGGCGGCAGCCGGGGCTTTCTTGCCGGCCAGCAGGACCGGGGTGCTGTCCAGGTGGCGGCTCTTCAGCTTTTTCCCACCCAGGGCGCGGACCAGCTTGGAGGCGTGCCCCGACGGGGCCGCACCGGCTGCGGCCAGCAGTTCCCCTGCCGGGCCGAACAGGTCAGCACTTCCATGGACCAGTTCGAATTCCCATTCCCGCCACTGCTGGTCGGCGCCGTCCCCGGGGAGTTTCCCTGCGGTGACCCTGTCGTCCGCCAGGTCCGCCAGGTGCAGGCCGTCCGCTGCGTAGAGGGTATGGGTGGTCCGGCGGGTTGCCAGCCGGGCCACAGGGGCCACCTCCGCTCCCCGCAGGTGTACCTGCAGGTGTGCCAGCAGGCTGTCCGGAACCACGTCCGGCTGGCCCAGCGGGGCGTGCAGTTCCTGCCGCACCTGGGGCGCGTCACCGGGCGCAGCGGAAACCGCTGCCGCGTCGGCGATTGCCGGCGGCAGTTTCAGGTGCCAACCCGCATCGGCCCCGCCGGTCCGGCGGCGGAGTGTAATCCGCCGTGCCGCCAATGCGTGGTCTGCGGTGTCGAAGTACACCGCCTCCAGCAGCGCCTCGTGCGGGTCCCCCACCCGCGCCACCCCGGGAAGTCCGGAGAGGTCCGGCACCCCGGCCTCCTCGCCGACGTCGTACTTCTTCTCGACTTCAAGTCCCTGGGAAGCCTTCACAGCCATCCTTCCGTGGTGATGCAGCGCGTGCGCCGGGCGTGGCCGGCGGTCCTTTTGCAGTCTATGGCCCTTGGCAGGGG
This sequence comes from Arthrobacter sp. Leaf141, assembly GCF_001424565.1. Taxonomy (GTDB): domain Bacteria; phylum Actinomycetota; class Actinomycetes; order Actinomycetales; family Micrococcaceae; genus Arthrobacter. The sequence continues at coordinate 300,518 of NZ_LMOL01000005.1, read as the reverse complement.
CTGGTTGGAGAGGTTGGCCACAGAACGCCAAACATCAAACGTCCAACCTTTAGGCTGGAGGCATGCCCGCCTCATCACCTCCCCCTGCCCTGGATCCTGCCCTGGAACCCACCCTGGCGCCCGCCCCGGCACCCCTTGCCGTGACGGGAGCCGAAGATTCAGCAGTCGGCACCCCTGCCCCGAAGCCGGTGTCTGCCGTCGTCTTTGGCGTGATCGCATTGGTCCTGATCGGCCTGAACCTCCGTGCGGGCATCACCGGCGCGTCGGCGCTGCTGCACGACCTGCAGGCGGTCCTGGGCTACGGCGCCCTGGTGGCTGCCGTTATTCCGTCCATTCCCACCCTGTGCTTCGCGGTGGCGGGTGCCGCAACGTCGTGGTTGACGGGCAAACTGGGCGTGGAGAAGGCCATCCTGCTGGCCCTGGCCATGCTGGCCGGCGGGCTCCTGCTCCGCGGCATCCCGGCCACGGGCATGCTGGTGGCCGGAAGCGTGCTGGGCATGTCCGGGCTGGCCGTGTGCAACGTGGCCATGCCGGCGTTCATCCGGGAGCACTTCGCGGACCGGACCTCCCTGATGACGGCCGTTTATACGGTGACCATGACCACCGGCGCCACCGTAACGGCGGTGGCAGTGGTGCCCCTGGCGCAGGCGCTCGGTTCGCCGTCCGCCGCCGTCGGCGCCATCGGGTTTACCGCCGTCGCCGCATTCCTCGGCTTTATCCCCGTGGCCTTGCACGCGCACCGCAACAGCACCCGCGCCGCCTCAGTGCGCGTTTCGCCGTGGCCGCTGCTGCGCACCCGGAAAGGCCAGCTCCTCACCGCCATCTTCTCGCTGCAGGCGCTGCTGGCCTACGCCCTGCTGAGCTGGTTCCCCTACCTGCTCACCACCCAAGGCATGAGCGCCTCAGACAGCGGCCTGATGTTCGGGCTGATGCAGCTGGTCTCCGTCCCGGCAGGCATGATCCTGATCGCCATCGGCTCCCGCCCCCGGATGCTGCGGCCGGCCTTCTACCTGGTCAGCCTCACCATGGTGGCAGGCCTGGTGACGCTGATGGCCCTCCCCGTGGACCTGGCCTTCATCCCGGCGGTCCTGCTGGGCTTCGGCCTGGGCATCTTCCCCCTGGTGATGGTGATGATCAGCCGCAGCGGCTCCACCACCTCCGAAACCACGGCACTGTCCACCCTGGCCCAGTCCACGGGCTACCTGCTGGCCACCGCCGGACCGTTCGGCATGGGCCTGCTGCACAGCGCCACCGGCGGCTGGGGCCTTCCGCTGGCCATCCTCCTGGGCCTGGCCGTGGTCCAGGTTGTGGTGGGGCACCTGATCACCGGCGGGAAGAAGTAGGCCATGGCACTGACCCCCTCGCCGCGCCGGCCGCTCGCCGCCGAGGCCACCGACAAGCTCCGCGCCATGGTTCATTCCGGCGAATGGCCGCTGCACCACCGCATCCCGGCCGAGCCCGAGCTGATGGCCGGGCTGGGCATTTCCCGCGGCACCCTCCGGGAAGCGGTCAAGGCGCTGGCCCACAGCGGCATCCTCGAAGTGCGCCGCGGCGACGGCACCTACGTCCGGGCCACCAGCGAGATGCCCGGCGCCGCCCGCCGCATGTACCAGGACCACACCGAACAGCACATCCTGGAGGTCCGGGTGGGGCTGGACACGCAGGCCGCGCGCCTGGCCGCCCGCAATGCCACGGCCGACGACGTCACAGCCCTGCGCGGTTTGCTCGCCGACCGGGACCGGGCCTGGCAGTCCGGTGACGTTGAGGCGTGGGCGCTGGCCGACTGGGGCTTTCACGAGCGGGTGGCGCTGGCCTCCGGCAACCCGCTGCTGTTCGAGCTTTACGCCAGCTTTGGCACCGTGTTCCACCAGGATCTCCTGAGCCAGCAGCGGCGGCCGGGGTTCGCGGGGCTGCCGCAGGAAGGGCACGGGGTGCTACTGGCTGCCATTGAACGTGGAGACGCGGACGCCGCCGTGGCCACCGTGAACCGCAACCTGAACACGTGCGCGGAGTGGTTGGCTGGCTGAGCCGACCCCGTTTCGCCGCAGCCCGGGAGGTCAGTAGGCTTACTGGCTGAGCAAGATCCGTACTTCCGCCGCGTTCCAGCGGTGTCCTTTAACCCCAGAGGAGCCACTCCATGGCCCTGTTCTCCCGCCATCACCGCGGCACGTGCCCCGCCCACGACGCCGCAGTCCCCGAGCCCGGCAGCAAAACCCCGCAGCAGCTATGGGGCGACGGCTACGGCCGGGTGGGTATCCGGGCCGCACAGACCCTGCTGATCCTCGCGGTCTCAGTGGTGGCCGTGTTTGCGCTCCTGCAGGTCAAGCTGCTGGTGATCCCGATGCTGATCGCGCTGATCCTGGCGGCCGCGATCAGCCCGTTCGTCAACATCCTCAAGCGCCGCGGCATCAACGATGCCCTCGCCACCGTCATCGCTTTTATTGCCCTCCTGGCCGTCCTGGGCGGAGTGTTCACCGTCATCTACTTCTCCGTCCGGAGCCAGTGGGATGATCTGGTCCAGCAGGCAAGCGAGGGTGTGGACCAGCTGCAGGAGTTCCTCCTCAACGGTCCGCTGCCCATCGACGCGGCGCAGATCGACTCGGCCCGGGATGCGATTGTGGACTTCGCCACCAGCAGCCAGGCCAGGTCCGGCGCCATCACCGGGCTGTCCGTGGTGACGGAGTTCCTGACCGGCGCCGTGCTCCTGGTGGTGATCCTGTTTTTCTTCCTCAAGGACGGCGAGCGGATCTGGGCCTTCCTGATCAGCCCGTTCAAGGGCGAACGGGCCAGCCGCCTGCGCCGGGTGGGTACCAGGAGCCAGGAAGTCCTGGGCGGCTATGTCCGCGGGACGGCGATCGTGGCCCTGGTGGACACTTTGGGCATTGGCGCGGCGCTGCTGGTCCTGCAGGTTCCGCTGGCACTGCCCCTGGCCATGGTGGTCTTCATCGGTGCGTTCATCCCCATCGTGGGCGCCACCATGGCGGGCATCCTCGCAGCCCTCGTGGCGCTGGTGGCCAACGGACCCGTGGTGGCGCTGATTGTGGTGGCAGTGGTGGTGGCCGTGAACCAACTCGAAGGCAACCTCCTGCAGCCGGTGGTAATGGGCAAGTCCCTCCAGCTGCACGCACTGGTCATCCTGCTGGCCCTGACCGCCGGCACCCTCCTGGCCGGCATCGTGGGCGCGGTCCTGGCCGTCCCCATCACCGCCGTCGCGTGGTCCATCATCAAGGTGTGGACCTCGGACGACGGAACAGCACACCGGGACACACCCGACCGCCGGGCCGCAGGTACCGCGGCCAAGTAGCCCTGCTGACGCACGACGACGGCCCCGCACCTTTTCCGAAAAGGTGCGGGGCCGTCGTCGTGCGTCAGCGTTGGTTGCGGCTGGACCGCAGGCTGCGGTCAGCGGTGCAGGCCCGCCAGGATGTTTTTGGGCCGCTGCATTTCGCCGTGCTTTGCGCCGAGGACTATGACGGCCGCTGCGAAGGCCGGAATGGTCCACTGCAGCACCTTGAGCTGCTGCTGCGCGGCCTTCAGCTCGTCCGAGGCGCCCGGCTTCGGCTCGGTGGCGCCTTCCGCGCCTTCACCGGCGAGCTGCTGGACCTTCCTGCCCAGCAGGCCGGAGTACAGCGTAGCGGCGGCGCCAACCACGGTGACTGCCGTTTTGATGGCCGTGTCGCGGGCAACGCCGTCCTGCTTGGCGATCCGGCCCTTGTTTTCCCAGGCGATGGCCACGTCGGCGGCCAGGTGGGTGGCAAACGCGGCCGTCTGGACCGGCGCCCACTTCATCCAGCCTGCACTGGAGAGCCGGGTCCGTTCCGCCGGGTCCCGGGCTTCCGCCGCTGCGCCGTTCAGGCCGATGGCGCCCATCAGGGAACCGCCGAACCAGGCTGCCGCCGTGAGATCGTGGACGGAGCGGGCAATAAGGTTTCCTGCCATGGTGTGCATTCCTAACGTTGAACGGGGTGGGGCGTTGCGCCGGCGCCAGGCCGGGGCATTTTCCTTCAGGACGTGCACCCTCATAGTAAGCACACTTACTACTAAGTCCAAAGACCGGAATTTGTGCCGCGAGGACGTAAAATCGACGCCATGGAAACCACAGGAACTTTATTCGGCTGGGCGTTCGGCGACTCCGGCCGCCACAGCGACACCGCCTACGTGGGCGGACTCCAGGGCGAGGCCCTGGCCAACGCGAGGGAAACGGCCAAGGCCAAGGGCGTGGCGGTGGTCCCCGGTTCCGAGGTGTTCACGGTGCTCTCCGGCGACGACTCCCTGGTGGAGCTGGACAACGCCCCCGGGAAACTTGTGGTCCGGTGCACCGTGCACGTTGAGGGGCCCGGCGCGGAGAAGCTGCACGCCGAAGGACCAATGAACGGCTGACCGGTGTCCAACGGGGATTCCGCCATCGGCCAGGCCGCCGACGCCGTCGAGGACGCGTCCAACGCCCCGGCGCTCGACGTGCTGGCCCGGGCCGGCTTCGCCGTGATGGCGCTGCTGCACATCATGGTGGGCGGGATGGCCATTGCCGTGGCTTTCGGGCAGCCCGGCGACGCGGACATCACCGGCGCCCTCAGCCAGCTCGTGGCCAACCCCTGGGGCCCGGTCCTGATGTGGGCCGGGGTGGCCGCCTGCACCGGGCTCGCGCTGTGGCAGGCCAGCGAGGCCACCGTCCGGGCCCGGAGCCTGCCGGGCAGGGAGCGCCTGGGCAAGCTCATCTCGTCCGGGTTCCTGGCCGTGGCGTACGGGAGCGTGGGGCTCAGCTTTGCCGGCTTCGCCGTGGGCCTGCGCGGCGATTCAGGCGACAGTACCCGCGACTTCAGCGCCGCCCTGATGGCCCATCCCGCGGGCCTGTGGCTCCTGGTGGCCGTGGGGCTCACCACCATGGGGGTGGGCGTCTACTTTGTGGTCAAGGGCCTGCGGCAGGGCTTCCGCGCCGAGCTGTTCCGGTTCCGGGGCACCCGCCGTGGCGGGCTGATCGATGTCCTGGGCGTCGTGGGACACATCGCCAAGGGCATCGCCCTGAACCTGGCCGGCCTGCTGTTTGTCATCGCGGCCGCCAAGCACCGCCCGGAGGAATCCACAGGGCTGGACGGCAGCCTCAAGGCCCTCCGGGACCATCCCTTCGGGCCCGCCCTGCTGGTGGCCATCGGGGTGGGCTTCATCGCTTACGGAATCTTCGCGCTGGTCCGGGCCCGGTTCGGCAGGATGTAGGCCGGGCCGGAGTGGGTACGTAAGGAATACGGCGTTTCACCAGAGCAGAAGGAGTCCCATGTCCACTGTGTCCCAACTCTTCAATTCCTCCGCCGAGGACGTGTGGCGGGTGATCGCTGACGGTTGGCTGTACTCCGGCTGGGTGGTGGGTGCGTCCCGGATCCGAGCCGTGGACCCGGACTGGCCGCTTGTTGGCACGCAGCTGCACCACTCAGTGGGCGCGTGGCCGCTGGTGATCAACGACAGCAGCCGGGTAACGGCAGTAACCCCGGGCCGCTCGCTGGAAGTGGTGGCCCGCGGCTGGCCCATGGGTGAGGCCAAGGTGGAGATCAGCTTGGAAGACCGGGGTGCCGGCTGCCTGGTGACGATTTCCGAGGACGCCATCAAGGGGCCCGGCACCGTGGTGCCCAAGTTCCTGCGGGACCCCGCCATCGACGTGCGGAACCGCGAAACGCTGCGCCGGTTGGAGCTGATGGCAGCAGGCGGGGCAGGGCGTTGAGGGGTTAAACGCCACGCGGGGCCACCGGCACCTGAACAGGTGTGGGCGGCCCCGCGTTCTTATGCTTTCCGAAAACCCTTAGACCTGGGCGGCGACGCCGTCGCGGGAGATGGCCACCATGTCCCCGCGCGGCACCACCTTGATGCGTTCCCGCTTGACCTCCACACCGTGCGAGCCGCCGGCTTCGGTGGCGGCAGCGCCGAGCGCCAGCTCATGGGCGTCCAGGGCCAGCCAGCCTTCCCAGGACGTGAACTTCACGCCGCGGGTGTCCAGGAGTTCAACCACAGCGTCCGCCTCGGGCACTGCGGCTACCGGCAGGTTCCCGCGGTCTTCGAGCAGGTACGTGACGGTCTCCAGGGCGTCGCCCTTGGTGTGGCCGATCAGGCCCACGGGTCCGCGCTTGATCCAGCCCGTGGCGTAGATGCCCGGCACGTGGGTGCCTGCGGCGTCCAGGACGCGGCCGCCGTCGTTCGGCACCACGCCCTTCTTGTGGTCGAACTCGATCTCCGGCAGGGCCGAACCGAAGTAGCCGATCGCGCGGTACACGGCCTGGACCGGGTAGTCCACAAACTCGCCGGTGCCGCGGGCGTTCCCGGTGCCGTCCAGTTCGGTGCGCTCGAAGCGCATGCCGGCCACCTTGCCCGGGGTTTCCGGGGAGTCGACGATTTCCACCGGGCTGTGCAGGAAGTGCAGGTGCAGGCGGCGGGAAGCGGTGAGCTCGGAGAGGTCCTCCGGCTGCTCGGCGATCCAGTTGGTGAGCGTGCCAACCATGGTTTTGACCTGGTTGTTGCTCTGGATCAGGCGGTCCGATTCCTCGTCGAACTCAAAGTCCTCCGGGTACAGGATGATGTCCACGTCCTTGGAGTGGCTCAGCTCGCGCAACTCCAGCGGGGTGAACTTGACCTGGGCCGGGCCGCGGCGGCCAAAGACGTGCACGTCGGTAACGGGCGAGGCCTTGAGGCCGGCGTAGACGTTCTCCGGGATCTCGGAGACCAGCAGGTCATCGGCGTGCTTGGAGAGGACGCGGGCCACATCCAGGGCCACGTTGCCGTTGCCGATCACGGCGATTTCCGTGGCCTCCAGCGGCCATTCGCGGGACACGTCCGGGTGGCCGTCGTACCAGGAGACAAAGTCCGCGCCGCCGTAGGAGCCGTCCAGCTCGATGCCGGGGATGTTCAGGTCCGCGTCCTTGATGGCACCCGTGGCAAAGATGACCGCGTCGTAGTGCGTGCGGAGGTCCTCGATGGTGATGTCGGTGCCGTAGTCCACGTTGCCGAAGAAGCGGATGTCGCCGCGGTCCAGGACCTTGTGCAGGGCGTTGACGATGCCCTTGATGCGCGGGTGGTCCGGGGCCACGCCGTAGCGGATCAGGCCATAGGGAGCCGGGTAGCGGTCGAACAGGTCGATGCTGACGGTCAATTCGCCGCTTTTGACGGCTTCACTCTTGGTGAGGATGTCCGCTGCGTAGACACCGGCCGGGCCGGAACCCACAACGGCGACGCGCAGGGGACGCTCGGCAGAACCTACGGAAGTGCTTGATGACACGGCTGTGTTCCTTTTGTTCGTTCCTTCCCAACTGACTCGCAGTTGTTGTCGTTTTGAGCGTTCAAAACGACAACAACTGCGAGTCAGTTGGGTGGGGGGCTAGGTGGTGACTCGGGCGGTACGGGGACGGTTCGGGGTGGTGGTGCTGTAGTCAGCGGTCCGGAAGTGCGCCGGGGCGAAGGGGCTCACGCGCACCACGTCACCGATGACGATCACTGCTGGATTGGCGACGCCGGCCGCTTCCGCTTGGTCGGCGATGGAACCGAGGGTGCCAATCGTGACGCGCTGGTCCGGCAGGTAGCCGTTTTCAACAATACCAACCGGGGTGTCCCCCGGCAGGCCTGCTCCGCGGAGGGCGGACGCGGATTCGCGGAGCTGGGCCACGCCCATCAGCAGCACAATGGTGTGGTCGGCGCGGGCGGGGACTTCCGAAAGTTCCTCATGGCCGGTGACCACGCTGAAGCCTTTGGCCAGGCCGCGGTGGGTTACGGGAATGCCTGCTGCGGCGGGGACGGAGATGGCCGAGGTCACCCCGGACACCACCTCCACCTCGACGCCGCGCTGACGGCAGTACTCGGCTTCTTCGCCGCCGCGGCCCAGCACATATGGGTCCCCGCCTTTGAGCCGGACCACGCGGTGACCCTGCAGGGCTTCGTCGGCAAGGATCCGGTTGATCTCCGCCTGCGGCACCGGGTGGTGGCCGGGGGTCTTACCCACTTCGATGATGCGGACATCGGGTGCCAGTTCCTTCAGCAAGCCGCGGGGGCCCAGCCGGTCGGCAACCACAACGTCGGCCTGGCCCAGCAGCCGGCGGCCACGGACGGTGATCAGGCCGGCATCTCCGGGACCGCCGCCAACCAGCGCCACGGAACCCCGGTGGGCGCGGCGGCGGCGCAGCGGCAGGTCGCCGGTTTCCAGTGCGGTGGCCACGGCGTCACGGACTGCCATGGCGCGGCGCGGGTCTCCCCCGGCGTTGACGGCGATCTTGACGTCATCCACCTCGGCGACGGCTGGGGTCCACGCGGCGGAAGTTTCATGGTTGGAAGCGTTCACGCACCAGATGCGCTGCGCTTCGGCGTCGGCAGAAACCTGCGCGTCCACGGCGGCGTTGCCCGTGGCGGTCTGGACGAACCAGGCGCCGTCCACGTCGGCGGAAAGGTAGGGGCGCGGCACCCAGGCCAGGAGGCCGGCGTCGGCCAGTTCCTGCAGGGCGGCGCAGGCAGCGGGGGCCACAACGGTGACGCGGGCGCCTGCATCCAGCAGCCCCTTGGCACGCCGGGCAGCGACGGGTCCGCCGCCCACCACCAGCACGGGGCGGCCCAGAAGCCGCAGCGCCGTGGGGTAAATGTCCTGAATTGCCATGGCTCAACGGTAGGGCCGCGTCACATTCGCCTACAAAGGCCGGGCAACACCAGTTCACGTAAGGTAACGCTGCGTCACATAGGGACGCGGGTCAGGAGAGGCCGGCGAGGTATCGTCCGCGGCGCACGATGAGCCGCTCCAGGTACCTGGCCAGCACCAGTTTTTCGGCCAGCCGGCCCAGCACACCGAGGGGTGCGGTGAATTCCACCGAGTCGGTCATCACACTCCCCGTGGGTGTGGCCTCGAAGCCGTGGACGTGCCGGAAGGACGCAAAGGGGCCCCGGACCTGTTCGTCGGTGAAGCTCTCCGGGAAGTCCAGCCGGGTGACACGGCTGGTCATGGTGAGCGGGATCCAGAAGTGCCGCGCCCGCCAGGTCACCTGCTGGCCCAGGCCAATCAGCCCGGACGTCACCCCGGCCACGGCCCGCTCCGCTGAGCCGCGCTGCGATTCGACATGCAGGTCGATGCTCCGCGCCAGGTCGAACAGCCGCTCCGGCGGCAGGGTGGATTCGGTACGGCACACGAAGCTGACGGTCACCAAGCCAGTCTTACACGCTTAAACGGCAAAGCCCGGCGGCGTGTCCGGCCGTCGGGCTTTGCACGGGTTGGATGGGGGCTAGCGGGTGCTGCCGGCCAGGAGCCCACGGCTGCGCAGGAGCCGCTTCTCAATGGGCCCGAACACCAGCAGTTCGATCAGGATGCCCACGGCCAGGATCAGGAGGATGGCGGACATCACGATGGTCATGTCCGACAGGACGCGGCCCTGGTCGAGCAACGAACCGAGTCCGAAACCAATGGTGCCGCCCACAGCGATGATTTCCGCCGCCATCAAGGACCGCCAGGAGAAGGCCCAGCCCTGCTTCAGGCCGCCCAGGTAACCCGGCAGCGCGGCGGGCAGGATGACCTGCAGCGCCATCTGCAGCCGCGAGGCGCCCAGCACCGTTCCCACCCGGCGGTACTGCGGCGGGATCTGGTCCACGCCGGAGATGAGCCCGTTGATGATGGAGGGGATGGCGCCCATAAACACCACAAAGTACACCGTGGCGTCAGTCAGCCCGAACCAGATGATAGCGGCCGGCACCCAGGCCACAGACGGCAGCACCTGCAGACCGGAAATGAGCGGTCCGAACGCCCGGCGCAGGGGCGCCACCTGGGCGAGCAACAGGCCGATGGGCGTGGCGATGGCAACCGAAATCAGGAAGCCCACCAGGCCACGCTGCAGCGAGGTCCACACGGCCTCCTGCAGTTTGCCCTCGCCCCAAAGGACTCCGATCTGGCCCAGGACGTCCAGCGGGCCGGGCACCAGGTCGCGGCGCTTGAGGCCCAGGGACACGTAAAACTGCCAGATCAGCACCAGCACCACCAGGGCGGCGACGGGCAGCAGGATGCGGCTCCACTCAATCCGGTGCTTCCGGTCGGCGTCTGACTGGAGGGAGTCGAGGCCGGCTTCGAGCTCGCGCAGGTCCTCCCGGCCGGACGACGAACGGGTCAGGGCGGCGTGGACGGAGCGGTGGCCCTCATCGGGGGCGTCCGGGTGCGCCTCGGCGAGGGGCGTGGGGTTACTTGGCATGGCGGCGGATCTCCTCCCGCAGCCGGGACGTGATGGCCCCGGTCAGCTGGCCGGCGAGTCCGGCATCGGTGTGGTGTTCCTCGGTGACGGCCCATTCCTGGACCACCCGGCCGGGGCGTGAGGACAGCAGCAGGACCCGCTGGCCCAGCCGTACAGCCTCGCGGACGTTGTGCGTAACAAAGACGATGGTGCGCCCGGTTTCCTTCCAGATCCGCTCCAGCTCGTCGTGCAGCAGGTCGCGCGTGATGGCGTCCAGGGCGGCGAACGGCTCGTCCATCAGCAGCAGCTGCCGGTCCTGGGCGAGCGAACGCGCCAGCGACACACGCTGCCGCATGCCGCCGGAGAGTTCGTGCGGGCGCTTGTCGCCGGCTGTGCCCAGGTGGACCAGTTCCAGGAGCTCCTGCGCCTTGATGCGGCGCTCGGATTTGCCCACGCCGCGCAGCTTCAGCGCCAGCTCGATGTTTTCCCGGGCGGTCAGCCAGGGGAACAGGGCGGCGTCCTGGAACATAAACGCGGCGCCGTCGCTGGGTACTTCCAAGGCGCCCGACGACGGCGCTTCCAGTCCCGCGATGATGTTCAGCAGGGTGGATTTGCCGCAGCCGGACGCACCGAGGAGGGCGACAAACTCGCCTTTGCCGATGGTGGCGTTGACGTCGTCCAGCACCGGGGCGCCGTCGCCGAAGCGTTTGCCCAGATGTTCCAGTACGACTGGCATGGTGCCGTCCTTAGGTAGGGGGTGTGGTCAGTCCTGGCCGAGGCCGGCCGCGGAAATCTTCGCTGCGGACTCCGTGACGCCGTTGAGGGCGCGGAGGTCGAACAGGCCGGTGATGTCGGCCTGCTTGGTGGTGCCCGCCGTGACGCCATCCGCCAGCAGCCGGGGGTAGCTGCCGGCCAGCGGGTCCAGGGTGAAGGTGATGTTGGCCAGGGACCGGGCCAGGACGTCCTCAGGCAGTGCCGCGCCGGCCGATTCCTGCAGGGCTGCGTTGATGACGGCGGCTTTGTCGGCGGTGGGGGCGGTGTTGAGCCAGTCCACGGACCTGGCATGGCCGCGGAGGAGGGCCGACACGGTGTCCGGGTGGTCGGCGGCGAACTTCTGGTTGACGATCAGGATGGTGGTGGGGAATTCGCCGGGCTTGCCGGTCTCCGCCCCGTCCCAGAGATCCTTCTCATCCACCAAAACCTGGGCGCCGGCGGTCAGCACCAGGCGGGAGGCCCACGGCTCCGGCAACCACGCGCCGTCGAGCTTTCCGTCCTGGAAAAGCTTCAGCGACTGGGAGTTTTCGGTGGGGTTGATGGCCACGTCGCCGCTGCCGTCCACGTTGGTTTTGTAGCCGTTGCCTGCCAGCCAGGCCCGGAGCGCCACGTCCTGCGTGCCGCCCAGCTGGGGGGACGCGAGGGTCTTGCCCTTGAGGTCGGCGGGGGTTTTGATTTCCGGTTTGACCACCAGCTGCGCGCCGCCCGCTGCCGCCCCGGCGATGACCCTGACGGACTGGCCCTGGCTCTTCACAAAGGAGTTGATGGCCGGGTTGGGGCCGATGTACGCGGCGTCGATCGCGCCGGCGTTCAGCGCCTCGATGGCGGCGGGCCCGGCGTTGAAGGTTTCGGTGCTGAGCGTGGTGTTGCCCAGGGCTTCGGCGAGGAAACCCTGCTTGATGCCCACCAGCGCCGGCGCGTGCGTGACGTTGCCGAAGTAGCCGAGTTTGAGTTCGGCGGCGGGTGTGGGCTCGGCGGCTTCCGCGCTGGCGTTGCGGGAGACGGTGGACGACACCACGGCCCCGACCACGATCAGCAGGACCAGGCCGATGGCCAGGGCGGCTTCGAGCGCGCGCTTGCGCTGGGGTGCAGCGCTTTCGCCTGCCACGATGCGGGTCATCCCGGGCTTGGAACTAGTCATTGTTTCACCATAGGGAGTGACCCAAACCCGTTCAACGACGCGGAAACGGGGGGTCACGGGGGTTCATCTGGCGTCACATTCATGCGGAAACGCGAAATCGCCGGAGCGCTGCGGGCACGCTGGAAATTTCCGGCGATTTCGCAGCGCTCCGGCGATTTCGGGCGGCTTAGATGGAGTAGCGCTCGTCCTCATGGTCGCCCGGGTGGTCCTTGACCAGGCCGGCGGCGAGGGTGTTGCCATCCAGGGGGTCGATCACCAGGAACGCGCCGGTCCGGCGGTGGTGCAGGTAGTTCTCCAGCGGTAGCGGCGCTGCGAGCCGGAGCTGCGCGTGGCCAATGTCGTTGAGCTCCAGCGTTGAGGCGGCCTCGAGCTGGAACGATGCCAGGTCCAGCTTGCCGCTGACGTTCCGGACCAGCGCCTGCACGGTACGGGTACCGTGCTTAACCAGCACCTTGGCGCCCTCGCGGAGCGGCTTGGGCGAAAGCCAGCACAGCGCTGCATAGAGGTCGGCGGAAGCTTCGCGGACGGTCCCTGCGGCGGCGATGGTGTCGCCGCGGGCCACGTCGAACTCATCCGCCAGGCGGATGGCCACCGACTGCGGCGCTGCGGCCTCGGTCAGTTCAGCGCCGGCAAAGTCGATGCCCGCTACCGTGGTGGTGCGGGGGGCCTGGCCGGGCGTGAGCACGGAGACCTGGTCGCCCACCTTGACGGAGCCTTCGGTGATCTGCCCGGCGTACGCGCGGTAGTCACGGTAGGCCTCCACGTCGAGCCCGGCGGCCACGGCGTCGGGAGCCAGCGCACCCTGCGGCCGGACCACCAGCTGGACCGGGAAGCGGAAGCTTTCCAGGTGGCTTTCGAGTTCGTCGGCAGCCGGCAGGGTTTCGAGGACCTCCAGCAGGGCGGGTCCGGTGTACCAGGGGGTCCGCGCCGAGCGTTCCACCACGTTGTCGCCGTCCAGGGCCGACACGGGAACCACCAGCAGGTCGGTGATCCCGTCCGAGCCCAGGCCCAGCTCGCGGCCCACTTTCTGCACGTCGGCTTCGATGTCGCGGAACACGGACTCGCTGAAGTCCACCAGGTCAATCTTGTTCACGGCCACAATCACGTGGGCCACCCGCAGCAGCTGCAGCACCGAAAGGTGCCGGCGGGTCTGCTCCAGCACACCCTTGCGGGCGTCGATAAGGACGACGACGGCATCCGCCGTGGACGCGCCCGTCACCGTGTTTTTGGTGTACTGGACGTGCCCGGGGCAGTCGGCCAGGATGAAGCTGCGCTGGTCGGTGGCGAAGTAGCGGTAGGCCACGTCGATGGTGATGCCCTGCTCACGTTCGGCGCGCAGGCCGTCGGTGAGCAGTGCCAGGTCGATGCCGCCGGCGGCGCCGCCGAAGCCACGGTCCGCGGAGGTGCGGGCCACGGCGTCGAGCGTGTCGGCAAGGATCGCCTTGGAGTCGTGCAGGAGCCGGCCCACCAAAGTGGACTTGCCGTCGTCGACCGATCCTGCGGTGGCGAACCGGAACAAAGTGGTGGGCAGGGCTGTCTCCAGCTCGGCGGCCAGGAGTGAAGTTTCGGTGCTCATTTAGAAATACCCGTCCTTCTTGCGGTCTTCCATGGCTGCCTCGGAGATGCGGTCATCTGCGCGGGTGGCGCCACGTTCGGTCAGGGTGGAGGCTGCAACCTCCACCACCACGTCGGCCACCGTGTAGGCGTCGGATTCCACGGCGCCTGTGCAGGACATGTCGCCCACGGTGCGGTAGCGGACCGTTTTGGTGATGACGTTTTCGGTGGGCAGCGGCTGGCTGACCTCGCCCACCGCGCGCCACATGCCGTCGCGGGCAAAAACCTCACGCTCGTGGGCGTAGTACAGGCCGGGCAGCTCGATGTTCTCGCGCTCGATGTACCGCCAGATGTCCAGCTCGGTCCAGTTGCTGATGGGGAACGCGCGGACGTGCTGGCCCACGGTGTGGCGGCCGTTGTAGAGGTTCCACAGTTCGGGGCGCTGGTTGCGCGGGTCCCACTGGCCAAATTCGTCGCGGAGGCTCAGGATCCGTTCCTTGGCGCGGGCCTTGTCCTCGTCGCGGCGGCCGCCGCCGAAGACGGCGTCGAACTTGTTCCGCTGGATCGCGTCCAGCAGCGGGACGGTCTGCAGCGGGTTGCGGGTGCCGTCGGCGCGCTCTGCGAGCTCGCCGCTGTCGATGAATTCCTGCACGGAGCCCACCACTAGTTTCAGGCCCAGGCGCTCCACGGTGCGGTCCCGGAAGTCCAGGACCTCAGGGAAGTTGTGCCCGGTGTCCACGTGCAGCACGGGGAACGGTACCTTGCCGGGCCAGAACGCCTTGGTGGCCAGGTGCAGCATCACCACGGAGTCCTTGCCGCCGGAGAACAGCAGCGCGGGCTTCTCGAACTCTGCCACCACTTCACGGATGATGTGGATGGCCTCGGACTCGAGGGTGTCCAGGCTGCTCAGCCGGGTCGACTGCAAAGGGGCGGCATCTGCTGCGTAGGCGTCAGCTGTGATGGGTGTGCTCATGTGTGAAGTCCGCATTCTGTCTTGTCGGTTCCTGCCCAGCGGCCGGCGCGGGGGTCGTCGCCCGGCGCCACCTTCCGGGTGCAGGGCTGGCAGCCAATGGACGGGTAGCCCTGCGACAGCAGTGGGTTGACGGGAAGGAGGTTGTCATCGGAGTACTGGACCAGTTGGTCGAAGGTCCAGGCCGCCACCGGGTTGACCTTGACCAGGCCGTTGGCCTCGTCCCAGGTCACCAGCGGGGTGTTGGTGCGGGTGGGGGCCTCGTCGCGGCGGACTCCGGTAAACCAGAGTTCGTAGCCGGACAGGGTGCGGCGCAGCGGGCCCACCTTCCGCAGCGCGCAGCACTGGGCGGCGTCCCGGGCAAACAGGTCCTTGCCCAGCAGCCGGTCCTGCTGCTCCACGGTGGTCTCGGGCAGCACGTCCACCACGTTGACGCGGAGGTTCGCGGCCACCTCGTCCCGCGTGGCGTAGGTTTCCGGGAAGTGGTAGCCGGTCTCCAGGAACAGGACGTCGACGCCGGGAAGCTGGTCGGCCACGAGGGCCGGCAGGACGGCGTCGGCCATGGAGCAGGCTACGGCCACGGCGGGCAGCTCGAAGTTCCGCTCCACCCAGGCGATGACGTCCCGGGCGGGGGCGTCCCAGCCCAGCTCGGCGGCGCCGGCTTCGGCGAGGGCCTTCAGCTCATCGTGGGAGCGGAGTTTGGCAGGTGCCACGTGTGTGCTCACTGGAGTGCCTCCTCATCTGCTGCGTGGGCCCATTCGGCGAAGGTCTGGCCTTCGGCGCGCTGGGCAACAAAGGTGCGGACAACGCGCTCAACGTAGTCGGGCAGGTCGTTGACGTACACCTTGAGGCCGCGGACGGTGCGTCCCAGGCCTGCTTCCTCGCGTTCGTTGGAAGCCAGCCCGCCACCCAGGTGGACCTGGAAGCCGGGGGTGGGATCGCCGTCGGGCGTGGGCAGCATCATGCCCTTGAGTCCGATGTCCGCGGTCTGGATGCGGGCACAGGAGTTAGGGCAGCCGTTGATGTGCAGGGACAGTGCCTGCGGCAGTTCACCGGAGCCGGCGAGGTCCGCCAGGCGGCGTTCCAGCTCGGCCACGGCGGTTGCCGCCGTCAGCTTGGTCTCCACGATGGCGAGCTTGCAGTATTCGATGCCGGTGCAGGCAATGGTGCCGCGGCGGAACACGGACGGGCGGGCGGAGAGGCCCAGCGCGTCGAGCTCTGCCACGAGCGGTTCCACCTGGTCCTTGGCAACGTCCAGCACCACAAGCTTCTGGTGCGGGGTGGTGCGCAGGCGGTAGGAGCCGCGGGCCTCGAGGGTGTCCGCGAGCTTGACCAGCGCGGCACCTGACAGCCGGCCGGCCATCGGGGTGGCGCCGATGAAGAACTTGCCGTCCTTCTGTTCGTGCACACCGATGTGGTCGCCGGGGGTGGTGGGCTTGGGCGCGGCCGGGCCGTCCGCCAGTTTGTAGCCCAGGTATTCGTCTTCGAGGATCTGGCGGAACTTCTCCGGGCCCCAGTCGGCCATCAGGAACTTCAGGCGGGCCTTGGTGCGCATGCGCCGGTAGCCGTAGTCGCGGAAGATGCTGGTGACGCCGAGCCATACTTCAGCGGCCTCTTCCGGCTTCACGAACGCGCCCAGCCGCTTGCCCAGCATGGGGTTGGTGGACAGGGCGCCGCCGGCCCAGAGGTCGTAGCCGATGCCCAGCTCGGGGTGCTTGACGCCCACCAGCGCGAAGTCGTTGATCTCGTGGACCACGTCCTGGCTGGGGTGCCCGGTGATGGCCGTTTTGTATTTGCGGGGCAGGTTGGACAGCAGCGGGTTGCCGATGAAACGCTCGCCCAGCTCAGCGATCAGCGGCGTGGGGTCGATGATTTCGTCCTTGGCGATGCCGGCCACGGGCGAGCCCAGGATGACGCGGGGCACGTCGCCGCAGGCTTCGGTGGTGGACAGGCCAACACTTTCGAGCCGGGTCCAGATCTCGGGGATGTCTTCCACCCGGATCCAGTGCAGCTGGATGTTCTGCCGGTCCGTGAGGTCGGCCGAGTCCCGGGCGAAATCAACGGAGATCTGCCCGATGACGCGCAGCTGCTCGGTGGTCAGCGCACCGCCGTCGATCCTGACCCGGAGCATAAAATACTTGTCTTCGAGCTCGTGCGGCTCGAGCGTTGCGGTCTTGCCGCCGTCGATCCCGGGTTTGCGCTGCGTGTAGAGGCCCCACCATCGGAACCGGCCGTGCAGGTCCTGACCGGGGATGGAGTCGAAACCCTCTTTGGAGTAGACGGACTCGATACGCTCGCGCACGTTCAGGCCATCGTCTTCCTGCTTCCAGGTTTCGTTGGCGTTCAGCGGCGTTTTGCCGTCCACTTTCCACTGCCCGTGCGGCTTTGCGGCGGGACGGGACGAGCGGGCAGGGCGCTTGGCGCCAGCGGAATCCGCAGACGCTCCGGCTAGAGCTGTATCAGTCATGCATCGACTGTAGGTCCCGCCCGAATGGCGTCACAAAGGTTCGGGAAACGCTAAGTCACCTAGGGAAATATTTCGTCACGAAACGCTTCACGATGCCCGGCAGGCTCCGCTTCTGTGCAGGACCGGCAGGTGCCTCCGCCGCCTCGGTTTCCGCCGCGGCCGACGCCGGTGCTACCGCCGGCGTTGCAGCATGGGGCGCCGTCGCCTGGGGTGCTTTGGCCTGGGGCGCTGCCGCTGAAGGTGCTCCGGCCTGGGGCGCTGTGTGGCCGGCGACGGCGTGGTCGTAGCGGTCCAAGGCAACCTGGGCCAGCACGTCGGAGGGCAGCAGCGGCTCGGCCACCACGTCGGCCCCGGCTTTGGCCAGCTGGTCGTGGAAGAACCCGTGTGCCAGCAGGTAGGAAGCGATGATGACCCGCCCCTTGCCCTCTCCCCCGGGATATTCGGCCCGGAGCGCGGCCACGGCGTCCGGCACGGAAGGTTTCTCGGCTGCACCGTACGCCGGCACAATCCTGTTGCCGCGCAGTTTCCGCAGGTGCGCTGCCACCTCCTGGACGCTGACTGCAGCGGCTGGGTTGGAAGATCCGGCGGCGGCCAGCACCACGGCGTCGTCCGCGGTGATTCCCGCTTCCCGCAAACGCTGGTCCAGGACCTCCGCCAGCCGCGGGTCCGGCCCCAGCGGCGCTGAGGCCAGGCTGTTGGCGCGGCTGCCCACGGCCCGGGCGATATCGACTTTTGTGTGATATCCCACGCTCAGCAGGAGCGGGACCACCACCGCGGCCTCCCCTTCAGGCAGGCCGGCCATCACGTCCACCAGGTCCGGGTCCTGCACGTCCACGTAAGACTCGCGGACGTCCAGGCCGGGCCGCAGGGCGGAGATTCCGGCGCGGAGGCCGTTGACTTCGGCACCCCCTATGTCGCTGGACGTTCCGTGGGCGCAGGCGATCATGATCGGGCTGTTCATACGGGCTAGCGTAACGTTGGAGCCGCCTTGTCCGCCCTCCGAGAATGACCGGGACGTTCCAATGACATTCCCTTTTGACATCGCCCTGGTCTGGCTGGACCTGGCCGGCGTCTTTTTCTTTGCCGTCTCCGGGTCGCTGCTGGCCGCCCGGAAACAGTTCGATTTAGTGGGCTCCCTGCTGCTGGCGTCCCTGGTGTCGCTGGGCGGCGGGGTGATCCGTGACATCATCCTCAACACGGTTCCGGCCGCGTTCACCAATCCGGCGTACCTGCTGCCGCCGATGCTGGCCACGTTCCTGGTCTACTCGCTGTATTCCAGCGTCCAGCGTTTCACCTCGCTGCTGGTCCTCTTTGATGCCGGCGGGCTGGCACTGTTCTGCATCACCGGCACGCTCAAGGCGCTTTCGCTGGGCATGAACCCGTACTCGGCCATCCTGCTGGGTGTCACCACGGCCGTGGGCGGCGGTCTGTTGCGCGACGTCACGGCCAACGAGGTGCCCCAGCTTTTCAACAACGGTGACCTCTATGCAGTCCCGGCTTTCACCGGCGCCGCCCTGACCACCCTGCTCTGGCTGGGCGGGTTGTTCAACGGCCTGACGGCCTTCGGCGTCGCCGCCCTGGTTTTTGCATTCCGCGTTGTGGCCTGGCGCCGTGCGTGGACCATGCCGATGGCGGTCCATGGACGGCACCGACGGCAGTCCGGCGGCGGCAAACCGGGCACCCGGAATTAGCTAGGATATGAGCATGACTGACATGTTCCTCGAGAAATTCCGCGCGCTGGTTCCGAAGTATCTCGAGGATGAATGGCAGGAAGCTGACGGCCTCACCGCTGAGGAGCTGGACACCGCCCTGGCCGACCACCAGTTCGAGATTCCCCTGGTGCTGCGCGAGTTCTACCTGGCCATCGGCGGCTGCGAGGACCTCATGGAGGCCTACCACTACTTCTGGGACCCTGAAGAGCTCGAGGTTGATGACGAAGGCTTCCTGATGTTCCTCGAGGACGAGGAAGAACAGTTCACCTGGGGCTTCCGGATCGGCGACCTCGGCGTCCCGGATCCCATCGTCTACCGGCGCAACAATGCCCGCGCGCAGTGGAAGTCGGAAGAGGGAACCTTCTCTGAGTTCGTCTTTGACATGTTCGAGTGGGCCTTCGAGGACGACGAGTCCTAGCCTCGGGCTTTCAGCACACACCTCTTCGTGACAATCCCAATAACAAACCTCTTGCGCAATATGACAAAACTGTCATAGACTCTTCATGGATCCGCTAAACGCCTCCGGCGGATCTGATGCGAACGGAGAGATAGCCTCGGTTCTACGCAACGGATAGCTCGTATCCCTTGCTGCGAACCGGGGCTGTCCCGTTTAACAGGCCCCTTAGCGCAGGCCCCGCATAACAAACAGACAAAAAGAGCCCGGCACCCGTAACGGGCGCCGGGCTCCACACAAAATGTCAGCTGGCCCGGTCCACGACTGCCAGCGCAAAGTTGGACAGCGAGGACTTGACCACACCTTCGGGCAACGGCGCCAGCGCGGCGATGGCCTCATCGGCCCAGCGGCGTGCCACCACCCATGATTCAGCTGTCACGGCGTGCCCACGCAGGCCCGCCACGGCGGCAGCCAGGGCCTCGTCCGAGGTCAGGTCGCCGTCAATGAGCTTCAGGAGTTCGACGGCGGACTCGTCGCCGGCAGCCGCATCGCGCCGGAGGAACAGGACGGGCAGCGTGGGGACACCTTCGCGGAGGTCGGTTCCGGGGGACTTCCCGGACTTGACCTTGACCCCGGTGACGTCGATAACGTCGTCGGCGAGCTGGAAGGCAACACCTACCTTCTCGCCGTACTCCACCAGCAGGGATTCATAGGCTTCGTCGGCGCCGGCAAAGATGGCACCCAGCTGCCCGGAAGCGGCAACCAGCGAACCGGTCTTATCCGCAATGACTGACAGGTAGTGCTCCACCGGATCCTCGTCCGGCCGCGGCCCCACGGTCTCGTGCAGCTGGCCGAGGCACAGCCGCTCAAACGTACGGGCCTGGATGCCCAGCGCCCGGGAACCGAGCTCGGACACCAGGATGGAGGCCCGGGCGAAAATAAGGTCCCCGGTCAGGACGGCCACGGAGTTGCCCCACACCTCATGGGCGGTGGGAGCACCGCGGCGGAACGGGGCGGAGTCCATCACGTCGTCGTGGTACAGCGTGGCCAGGTGGGTCAGTTCCACCACCACGGCGGCCTGCACCACGGCGGGCAGCGAAGCGTCACCGAGGTGTGCGCAGAGCAGGGTCAGCAGCGGCCGGATGCGCTTGCCGCCGGCTTCCACCAAATGCCGGGACGTGGCGTCGGCCAGGGGGTCGGAGTTGGCGATTGCCTCGCGCAGCTTCTTCTCCACCTTGGCCAGGTTGGTGGTGATGGCGGGGCCCAGGTCGGCATCTTCGGCGATGGCTGCGAACCCTGCGGGCAGCTGGAGCCCGGTGGCGATGGCGCTGGTATTCAGGGACGGCTCAGCGTCGGTGCTGCCGTGTCCGGCATGGGTCCAGCTGTGGTCTGCGGCGTTGGTCACGGGTTAACCCTAACTTTTTGTTGCGGATACCGCTGGTTCGAAGCAGACGGGGTGTTGGATGTGGCGGGAACCAGCGATTCCAGGAGCCGGATGGCCCGGTCCTCGAAGCCCTTGGCTGACGGATCCGTGAGGTTGGCCAGCAGGCGCACCACGAACTTCATCAGCACCGGAATGGGCATGCCGGTGCGCAGCGCGAGTTTCATGATGGCGGGTTTGCCGATCAGCGCGGCGAAGGCCCGGCCCAGGGTGAAGTGGGATCCCCACTGGTCCCGCACGTAGTCCGCGTACCGCGAAAGGTGCGCATCGGCGTCGTACGTTCCACCGGAGGAGGCGGTGCGCGAGGAGGCGTCGATGATGAACTCGGCGGCGAACCGCGCGGATTCCATGGCGTAGGAGATGCCTTCGCCGTTGAACGGGGAAACCATGCCGCCGGCGTCGCCCAGCAGGAGCAGGCCCGGCGAGTAGTGCGGGGTGCGGTTGAAGCCCATGGGCAGCGCGGCGCCGCGGATTTCGCCCACCTGGTTCTCGGGCGTGAAGCCCCAGTCGGCGGGCATGCCGGCGGTCCATTCGCGGAGCACCTGCTTGTAGTCCAGCTTGCCGAAGTCCTTGGAGGAGTTCAGGATGCCCAGGCCCACGTTGGAGGTGCCGTCGCCCACGCCGAACACCCAGCCGTAACCGGGAAGGAGCTTGCCGTCGCGGCCGGGAAGTTCCAGCCAGCCTTCCATCCAGTCGTCGTCGGTGCGGGGGCTGGTGAAGTAGGTGCGGACGGCCACGCCGAGGGGCCGGTCGTCGCGTTTGTGCATGCCCAGGGAGACGGCGGTGCGGGTGGAGTTGCCGTCCGCGGCGAGGACGACGTCGGCACTGAAGTCGCGCGTCTGCCCCGTCTTTCGTCCGTTCCCGTCCAGGATCGCGGCGCGGGCGCCGGTGACGCGGCCGCTGTCGTCGCGGAGGGCTTCGGTGACGCTGTGCCGTTCCAGGATTTCGGCGCCGGCAGCCTGGGCGTGCCGGGCCAGCTCCTCGTCGAAGCCCAGGCGGGTGCGGATCAGGCCGTACTGCGGGAAGTCCGAGACCTCGGGCCACGGGAGTTCGACGGTGCGGCCGCCGGCGATCAGGCGCAGGCCCTTGTTGCGGCGCCAGCCTTCGCCTTCGGGGTGCGGCAGGCCAAGCTTCTGGATTTCCCGGACGGCGCGGGGGGTGAGCCCGTCGCCGCAGACCTTCTCGCGGGGGAAGCTGGTCTTTTCCAGGACCGTGACGTCCAGGCCGGCCTTGGCCAGGTAGTACGCGGCGGTGGATCCGGCCGGGCCTGCGCCGACTATCAGTACCTTCACAGTCTTAGCGGACGATGTTGCGGCGCAGCTTTGCCACCGGGCCCTTGTGCGCGGCGATGGCGGCGGCCGCGCTGTCCGGAGCCGAATCTGCGGGCTTAAAGGCGCGGTGGACGGCCACGATGCCGCCGGTCAGGTTGCGGTAGGTCACGTTTTCCCAGCCCTCTTCCTGCAGCCACGCGGCCAGGTGGTCCTGGTCCGGCCAGGCCCGGATGGACTCGGCGAGGTAGACGTAGGCGTCCGGGTTGGAGGCCACCTTGACGGCGATGGCGGGCAGCGCGCGCATCAGGTATTCGGTGTACATGGTGCGCCACAGCGGCACCACGGGCGAGGAGAACTCGGCGATGACCAGGCGTCCGCCGGGCTTGGTGACGCGGAGCATCTCGGCCAGGGCCTTGCGCGGCTCGTTGACGTTGCGCAGGCCAAAGGAAATGGTGCTGGCGTCAAAGGTGTTGTCCGCGAACGGCAGGTTGGTGGCGTCACCGGCGATGAAGTTGATGTCCGGGCGGCGGCGCTTGCCCACCTTGAGCATGCCCAGGGAGAAGTCGCAGGCCACCACGTCTATGCCCGCATCCGCATATGGCTCGCTGGAGGTGCCGGTGCCGGCGGCGAGGTCCAGGACCCGATGGCCCTTGGAGACTTCCATCGCGTCCACCACAACCTTGCGCCAGCGGCGCGTCTGTCCCATGGACAGGACATCGTTGACGACGTCGTATTTCGGTGCGACGTCGTCAAACATCGTGGCTACTTCGTCCGGACGCTTATCCAAGGATGCTCGGTTCACCAGTCCATTGTCTCAAATGTTCAGCAGGCTGCGGACCACCTTCGGCGCCCAATTCGGGCACTGACCGGGGGCGGGGTACGCGGGAGTACTGTTGTCTCATCATGACGAGCACGTTCCGCACCCTGACAGTCCCCCTGGATGGAACCACTTTCCCCGGGGGGCTGCCCTCGTTTCTGGTCCGGGACGACGTCCTTTGCTGGACCCGCCGCGAGGCCGGCCTGGTGGGTTTTGGCGAGATAACCCGCTTCACCGCCAGCGGGCCCGACCGCTTCCTCGAGGCGGACATCTGGTGGCGGCACCTGGTCCTCGAGGCTGAGATCACGGACTCCGTTGAGCTGCCCGGCACCGGTCCCGTGGCGTTCGGTTCCTTCGCATTCTCCAAGGTCTCCAGCCACCGCTCCCGGCTGATTGTGCCGGAGATTGTGGTGGGCGTCCGGGACGGCCGCGCCTGGCTCACCCAGATGGCGTTCGACGGCGGCCCACTCACCGAAGCGGGCGCGCGCGCCGCGCTTGCGGGGTGGCTGGAGTCCGACGCCCCTGCTGCTGCCGAGTCCGCTGGCTCCGACTCCGCCGGCTCCGGCTCCCCTGCTGCCGGCCACGGCGACGCCGGCCGTCCCGGCGCCGCGCTGCCGGCGGAACCTGCTGCCGCCGTCGTGCCTAAACTCGAGTCCGGTTCCCTCAGCGAGCATGACTGGATGGCAGCCGTGACGGCCGGCGTCGAAGAGATCCGCGCCGGGAAACTGGAGAAGCTGGTCCTGGCCCGTGACGTTGTTGCCACCATTCCGGAGGGTGTCAACGCGGCGGCGATCCTGCAGCAGCTGGCGGTCCGGTACCGCGAATGCTGGACCTACGGCGTGGACGGGCTGGTGGGGTCCACCCCCGAGATGCTGATCCAGGTGGAAGGCCGGACCGCGCAGGCCCGCGTCCTGGCCGGAACCCTGGACCGGCGTGACGCCGAGGGCATGGCCGGCTCGCCGCTGGAATTTGCCGAGCGGGTGCTGGCGGGCTCGGAGAAGCAGCGGCACGAACACGAGATCGCCATCCAGTCGCTCACCACGCAGCTGGCACCGTTTTCCGAAGCCATGAACGCCCACGACGAGCCGTTCATCCTGGAACTGCCCAATGTGTGGCACCTGGCGTCAGACGTTAAGGCGGAATTGGCCGAGGTTGAGGGGCACGTTCCCACCTGCCTGGCCCTGATCAACGCGCTGCATCCCACGGCCGCCGTGTGCGGCACCCCCACGCTGGTGGCCGGTGCCCTGATCCGCAAGCTCGAACACATGGACCGCGGGCCTTACGCGGGACCCGTCGGCTGGCTGGACGCGGCCGGGAACGGCGAGTGGGGCATCGCACTGCGCGGGGCTGTGATCGAAGCGCCGGACACCATCAGGCTGTATGCCGGCTGCGGCATCGTCGAAGGCTCCCAGCCGGAAGCCGAACTGGCCGAGACGTGGGCCAAGTTCCGCCCCATGCTGGAGTCCCTGGGCATCAGCTCCTGACCCATGCCGCCCCCTCTTATAGCTGTGGCGGACCTTAGTCCGGGATGTCAGACACTCCCGCGGGCTGGGGCCTTGATTTCGACTGTGCTTTAGTTATCCAATAGTGAAACTAAGTTTCCTGTGATGCACATCTCATAATCGGCGCTACACTATGAACCGATTTAGTACCGCATACTCCTGCAACAAAAGGTAAGAAACATGCAGCTCAAGTCCCTGGCCACGGCCAAATTGACCGCCAAGGCAGCAGCAGTCCTCGCCGTGGGTGCCCTCACCCTCACCGCGTGCGGCGGCAGTTCAACCCCGGCAGCTTCCGAAGGCGGCATCTCGCTGATCAACTCCGGCAAACTGACCATCTGCTCGGATGTGCCTTACGAGCCCTTCGAATTCCAGAAGGACGGCAAGACGGTGGGCTTCGATATCGACATCGCCACCGAGCTCGCCAAGGACCTGAAGGCCGAGCTCAACATTGTTGACAGCTCCTTCGAGGCCATCGAGACCGGCACCGCCCTGACCGGCTGCGACGTGTCCATCTCCTCCGTCTCCATCACGGATGTCCGCAAAAACGTCATGGACTTCTCCGACCCCTACATGGACGACGACCTGACCCTCGTGGCGAAGGAAGGCTCCGGCGTAGAGAACGTCGACTCAGCCAAGGGCAAGAAGGTTGGCGTGCAGCAGGCCACCACCGGCGCCAAGTACGCGCAGGAAAAGGGCATCGAAGCGCAGCAGTTCGAGGATTCCGGCCTCCTGGTCCAGGCCCTCGAAGCCGGCACCATCGACGCGGCACTGGGCAACCAATCGGTCCTGGGCTACGCCATCAAGGACAACACCGAGTTCACCCGCGTGGAGGACTACACCACGGGCGAGAAGCTGGGCATTGCCGTGAAGAAGGGCAACACCGCCATGCTGGAGCAGGTTAACACCACGCTCAAGCGCCTTACCGATGATGGCAGCCTGGCCAAGTTCCAGACCGCCTGGTTCGGCGAAACCGCTAAGTAAGCAGCATCGGGAGCCCTCGCGGCCCCGGTCAGCAGATACAGGTAATGGGGCCCCGGACGGATGAACGTCCGTCCGGGGCCTTCGCCACGCACAACGAATTGAGCACCCCATGGCATTGACCGCACGTCAGCGAGCCAAAGTAAGCCTGTATGTCCAGGCCGGAATATTCGTGGTGGCCATCGCCGCGCTGATCCTGGCGACGGACTGGAAGACCATGGCCAACAGCGTCTTCAACTTCGGCAAGATCGGGCCCATGTTCCCGGACATCTTCCTGGTTGGCCTGAAAAATACCCTGATCTACACGTTCCTGGGCTTTGTGGTGGGCCTCAGCGGCGGCCTGCTTCTGGCCCTGATGAAGCTCTCCAGCTTCCCGCTGTACCGCTGGATCGCCACCGGCTACATCGAGTTTTTCCGGGGCATCCCCGCGCTGCTGGTGTTCATCGCCTTCGGCTACGGCGTCCCGCTGGCGTTCGGCGTCCAGTGGAACGTGACCATCATCGTGATGATTTCCCTCGGTATGGTGGCTTCGGCATATATCGCCGAGACCCTCCGCGCCGGCCTGCAGGCCGTCCCCAAGGGACAGCTGGAAGCGGCCCGGTCGCTGGGTATGCCGCAGTGGCGGGCCATGGTTTCCATCGTGATTCCGCAGGCCTTCAAGATCGTCCTCCCGCCGCTGACCAACGAGGTCATCCTGCTGACCAAGGACTCCTCGCTGATCTACGTGCTGGGCCTGACCGCCTCGCAGTTCGAGCTCACCAAGTTCGGCCGTGATGGCATCTCCAGCCTGGGTGCGGGCCTCACGCCGCTGCTGGTGGCCGGCGCCTTCTACCTCGTTATCACCATCCCGCTGAGCCTCCTGGCCCGGAAGTTCGAAAGCCGCTCCGCGCGGACCAAGCGATAGGCAGGGAAGACAATGAACGACGTCGTAAACGGCCCCCGCGGGGGAGCCGCAAAAGTCCACGCAGCAGGGGTCGCCATCAGGGACCTGCGCAAGTCCTACGGCTCCAACGAGGTCCTCAAGGGGATCAGCCTCGAGGTGAAACCGGGAGAGGTGGTGTGCCTGATCGGGCCCTCCGGCTCCGGCAAGTCAACGCTCCTGCGCTGCGTCAACCTGCTGGAGCAGCCCAACCAGGGCAGCATCCAGGTGGGCGGCTTCGAGGCGACCCACCCCGATGTGGACATCGACAAGATGCGCCGCAAAGTGGGCATGGTGTTCCAGCAGTTCAACCTGTTCCCGCACCTGGACGCCAAGCGCAACTGCTCGATCGCGCAGACCAAGGTGCTCAAGCGGTCGCAGGCGGAGGCGGACAAGGTCTCGCTGCACAACCTGGAGCGGGTGGGCCTGGGCCACCTCGCCGACCGTTTCCCGGATCAGCTGTCCGGCGGGCAGCAGCAGCGCGTGGCCATCGCCCGGGCGCTGAGTATGGACCCCGAGCTGATGCTGTTTGATGAGCCCACGTCCGCGCTGGACCCGGAAACCGTGGGCGATGTCCTCTCGGTCATGCGGAACCTGGCCAAGGAAGGCATGACCATGCTGGTGGTCACCCACGAGATGGGCTTTGCCCGCGAAGTGGCGGACCGTGTGGTGTTCATGGACGGCGGCGTGGTGGTGGAGGAAGGCGTGGCCGAGCAGGTCATCAGCGCTCCCACACAGCCGCGCACCCAGGAGTTCCTGCGCCGGGTCCTGGATCCCACGCATATCGACATCCAGGAGTAGGCCGCCTTTTCGACCCGCAAATTCCCTGTCGCCCCATATATCCCGGGGGCGCCAGGGAATTTGCGCGTCGGGGGTAGATTTGCGCGTCCTGAAGACCCTAACGCCCGGCCAGGACTCCCCCGGCAGCGGCAGCCACGGCAGCCTTGATCCGCTCATGCAGCGCCCGCAGGCCCGCCCGTTCGGTGCGCACCTCCACAATGCTGCGCCCCGCCACCGGCCGGGACAGTGCCTCGGCGAGTCCCGCCGTCGTACTCACCAGGGAATGGCCGACGCCGTACGCCGCCGCAAGTGCCGCGATGTCCACGGCGTGCGGGGTACCGAAGAGGCGCTCGACGGCGTCTCCGTAGTTTCCGGCGACCGCTACTTCCCCGTGCTCCAAAAGGTCGAAGATGGCACCGCCGGCGTCGTTCAGGACAACGATCCGCAGCGCCGGCTGTTCCTCCCCCGCGCCCAGCAGCAGGCCGCCGGCGTCGTGCAGGAACGTGACGTCGCCGAGCAGGATGGTGGTTTCCTGGTCGCCGCCCAGGGCGATGCCCGTGCCGGTGGAGATGGTGCCGTCGATCCCGGCGAGGCCCCGGTTGGCGTAGACGGTGGCCGCAGGGTCCGGTGCGGGCAGGCCGGCCAGGTCGGCGTCGCGGATCCCGTTCGAGGAGCCCAGCAGGAGCTGGCCGCGGGCATGCTTCCAGACCAGCGCCGCCGTGGACGGGCCCGTCGCGGCAGGGACGCCGGCAAGGATGCCGTCCAGGGCATGCTGCGCTGCTGAGCCGGCCAGGAGCCAGCTGTCCAGCCACGGGGCGGGTCCCCGGCCGGCGAAATCGGCGAGGTCCGCCAGGCTGTCCAGCGGCAGCTCAGTGCGCCGCCCGGGTTCGAACCAGGCCACCGGAACGGGCTGGTAGAAGGCCGAGGGCACGTCGGCGCGGGCCAGCAGCGCCGCCACCGGGCGGGAGAGCGTGGGCCGGCCAAACAGCACAACGCGCTCGATGGGCATGGCCGATCCGGCTCCGAAGTGCTCCAGCAACAGCCGGTAGGGTCCCACGGCGTTGGGCCCGAACCGGGCGTTGGAGGACGGTTCGGCGAGCAGCGGCAGGTTGTGCGCGCGGGCGAATGCCTCGGCCACCGGGCCGGCATCGTGCCCGGCCAGCACCACCGTGCGCCGCTCCGGCAGATGGTCTGCGGCGGGCGGAAGGTTCATCACCAAGGGGTCCGTGCCGATCCGGAACCGCTTCCGGTCCACCGCGGCAGGCAGCCGGTCCCCGGCCGCCGGGACCAGGGGGTCCCGGAACGCCAGGTTGAGCTGGACGGGCCCGGGCGGAATGTCCGGGAAGGCGCCGGTGGCCGCGGAAAGGCCGGCCCGGATGGCCCGTTTCGGGTTGCTGCCCGCCGCAATGTCGGCAGCAAACCGGACATGCTCCCCGAACAGGTCCGGCTGGATGGTGGTCTGGTTGGCGCCGGTGCCGCGCAGTTCGTCCGGCCGGTCCGCGGACAGGACGATCAGGGGCACCGCGGCGTGGTTGGCTTCCATCACTGCAGGCAGCAGGTTTCCCACAGCGGTCCCGGACGTGGTGAGCACGGCGGCCGGTGAGCCGGTGGACAGTGCCAGGCCCAGGGCCGTGAACCCTGCGGCCCGTTCGTCAATGCGCACCAGCAGGTCCACCAGGCCGGCGGCGGACGCTTCGGCCAGGGCGTAGGCCATGGGCGCGGACCGGGAGCCGGGCGCCACCACCACGTGCCGCACGCCGCCGTCGAGCAGGGTTTCGACGGCGGCGCGCGCCGCCTGGAGGGCGCTCAGGCCGGTCGGATCGGGGGTGGGGTGGGGAGCCGGTTCGTTGTGCGAAGTCACCAACCCAGTCTGCCACCCGGCACGGCCCGCCCGTCCCCCCGCGTTGCCCCACCAACCAGACGCGCCATGCCCTTCCCCCCGCGTTGCGCTATCACCTATGGTCGTCAAAACCCTCAAATGACGACCATAGGTGATAGCGCAACGGGAGGAGGGAGCGGGGCAGGGGCAGGGGCAAGGGCCGGGGCAGGGACCGGGTTAGCCGCGGAAAACCTGGATCACTGCGGGACGGGGCGCCCGCACCGCGCCGGGTGCCGGCGTCGTACCCTCTGCAACGTAGTCGGGGAAGAACGAGACCTGCGCGCCGAAGGAACCGTCCTCCCCCGGGTGCTGGACCGAGACGAAGACGGTGCGCTCGTCGTCGTGGATGATGGGCCCGCAGGTTTCGCCGTCCCGCGGGACCGCGAGGAACTGTTCCACCTTGCCGCGGTCTTTGCCGGCCACGGTGACCTTGAACAGCCCGTCCGCTTTGCCGATGCCGGAGGGGGCGCCGTCGGTGGAGATCCAGAGGTTGCCCACGGAGTCGAAGGCGAGGTTGTCCGGGCAGGAGATGGGCGAGACCTTGTCCACCGGGAAGCCGGAGAAGTAGGTGACGTCGCCCTGCGCGGGATCGCCGCAGACCATCAGCAGGTTCCAGCTGAACGTGGTGGAGGTCTGGTCGCCGGTTTCGGTGATCTCCACGATGTGCCCGTCGCGGTTCTGGTTGCGCGGGTTCATTTCCGTGGCGGCCTCGTTGGCGCCGACGCCGCGGTTGGAGTTGTTGGTGCAGGCCACGTAGACCTTGCCGGTCAGCAGGCTCGGCTCCACGTCCTCGCAGCGGTCCATCTTGGTGGGGCCCACCTTGTCGGCGGCCAGGCGCGTGTAGACCAGGACTTCCTCGACGGACATGCCCGGCACCGCGGACGCACCGTCCACCACCAGCGGCAGCCACTGGCCGATGCCGTCGAAGGCACCGTCGGCCGGCACGTTGCCAACCCCGGTGATCTCGGCGGCAGGCGAGTTGCCGGTGAACTTGGCCACGTAAAGGTTGCCCTCGGAGAGCAGCGTCATGTTGTGCTTGCGGTCGCCCTCGATGTACTTCCCGGCGGAGACGAACTTGTACAGGTAGTCGAAGCGCTCGTCGTCACCGGAGTAAGCCACCACGTGCCCGGACTTCGCCACGATGACGTTGGCGCCCTCGTGCTTAAAGCGGCCCAGGGAGGAGTGCTTCTTCGGGGTGGAGGTGGGGTCGAACGGGTCAACCTCCACGATCCAGCCGAACCGGTTGGCCTCGTTTTCGTAGCCGGGGTTGCGGGTATCCCAGCGCGGGTCATCGAGCTCCCACTGGCGTACCGTCGGGTTGGCGCCCAGGCCGTAGCGCTTGTCCGCGGCCGAGGTGCCCTTCGCCACGAAGTAGCCGTTGAAGTTCTCCTCGCCGGAAAGGATGGTGCCCCAGGGGGTGGTCCCGCCCGAGCAGTTGCCCAGCGTGCCTTTGATGGTCCGGCCGGCGGGATCCTGGACGGTGCGGACCAGCGGCGATCCCGCCACCGGGCCCGTGAGTTCGTAGGCGGTGCTGTTCAGGAAGCGGCGGTTCAGGCCGGCGCCCTTGACGTAGGACCACGGCTTGTTTTTGTTTTTGCGTTCCAGCTCCACCACCGACAGCCCGTGCGCGGCAGCCCCCACAGCGCGCACCTGGCCGGCCGGCATGGTGGCCGGAAACATGATGGTTTCGTTGGTGTATTCGTGGTTGGCAAACAGCACCGCGCGGCGGCCCTTGCTGCCCGGGATCTCCAGGATGTCCGTGTAGTCGTTGTTGTAGCCGAACTGCTTTTCCTGCGCGGCGGCCGTCTGGTTGGCGATGTCGAACGCGGGCGCGTCGGCGAAGATCGGGTCGCCCCACCTGATCACCGGCTGCCAGGTGAAGCCGTCGGGGACCGTCACGGCATCCACGCTGGCGTCAACGGCGGCGATGGGCTTGAACTGGAGCTTGGACTTGGCGAAGCCCTCCTTGGCGGCCGGGGACAGTCCGGCGGCGCTGGCGGATTCCGCAGAGGTCACGGCTGAACCGAGGACGACGGCGAGCGCACCGGCGGCGCCGAAGCCCAGGGCGGCACGGCGGGACAGGGTCGCGGAGGCGATGTCGCGGAAGTAGCCGTTCTCGCTCGTGTTGCAGACCTCGCTGGCGCAGGCGTTGTCGCACTTCAGCGCGCAGGTAACGGCGCTGCGCTTGCCTTTGGTGTGGCCCAGCATGGGCAGCAGGGGGAACTTGCGGGCGGTCGTTTCAGACATGGGGGCCTTCCAAAAGGTCGTCATGGGGACGCGCCCACCCTGCCAGCCGGTTCCTACGGACATCCGTCGGGCAGGTGAAGTCGAGGTTAACCGCCCGTGGCGTGCAGGCGCCGGGCGGTGTCCTGGCCGGCCAGGACTGCGTGGACCCGGCGCAGGCGGGCCAGCCACCATTCGGTGCGGTGGGGCGCTGCCGCATACCGCTCCAGCAGCCCGGCGTCCGCGGTGGCGTCGCGGAGGGTGATGGCGCCGTCGTCGGCCACCAGCGGGTCAAGTGTGATGTCGGATTCGAACAATGACACCGTCCCCAGCCCGCAGGCGTAGGGAAGGTCCGGGAGCGCAGCGGCGAGGGCCAGGCCGGCCCGGATGCCCACCGAGGTGTCCAGGGCGGAGCTGACCACTGCCGGCAGTCCGGCCTGCGCCACCAGGTCCAGGGCCCTGCGGACCCCGCCCAGCGGCGCCACCTTGACCACAATCAGGTCGGCGGCGCCGGCCCGGGCCACCTTCAGCGGGTCCTCTTCCTTCCTTACGCTTTCATCGGCGGCCACCAGGACCGGGGTGCCCGCAGCGGACAGCCGGGTCCGGACCTCGGCCAGCCCCTCGATGGTGGGCACGGGCTGCTCGGCGTATTCAAGTCCGACGGCGGCGAGCCGGGTGAGTGCCGCCACCGCGGCAGGCACGTCCCAGCCCCCGTTCGCGTCCACTCGGATCGCGGCGTCCGGCAGGGCAGCGCGGACGGCGTCCAGGCGCGCGGCGTCGTCGGCCAGGGTCTGGCCTTTCTCAGCCACCTTGACCTTTACCGCGTCCACGCGGCCGAACCGTGCCAGCACCTCTGGCACCCGGTCAGCGGAAACGGCCGGCACCGTGGCGTTGACGGGGATCCGTCCGCGCAGGGGTGCCGGAAAGCCGTGCCAGGCGGCCTCAATGGTTGCTGCGAGCCAGCGGGAAGCCTCCGCATCGCCGTACTCCGGGAACGGGCAGAACTCCCCCCAGCCGGCGGGCCCCTGCACCAGAAGGGTCTCCCGCTCCATGATCCCGCGGAACCGGACGCGCATGGGCAGGCTCACCACCTTCGCCCCGGCCAGGAGCTCCTCCAGAGGCGGCAATAACGGCTGGGCGGCGTCAGCAGGCATGCATTCACTGTACCGGCGCGGCAACGGCCCACAAGACTGCAGCCTTGGCGCCCCAAGCCGGGGGCGCCCTCAGCCGGCACAGTAGAGCCGCCTCCCAGATTTCTGTGCCACCCTTAAGCCATGGCCGTCTCACACCCCGCACGTTCCAGGACTGCAGCCCGACCCGCTCCGGGATCGGGCCTGCTCTTCGTCCTGGCTACCCTCGGGTGCATCGCCGGCCTGATCGCCACCTACTACTTCTTTGTCCGCACCACCACCGGACAGTTCATCGACGAGTCCGCCCTGGTGGAAGCCGCGGACATCAGCGGCCAGGCCGGCCAGGCCAGCACCCGGTTCCTGGACCTGCTGCCTGCTATCTCCCTGGTGGCCTCGGCTGTGGTGGTCCTGTTTGTCACGGTGATCCGGCGGCGCTGGACCGAGGCGGGCATTGCGGTGGCGGCCTGCATCGGCGCGAACGCGGCCACCCAGATCCTGAAGGAATTCCTGCCGGTCCGCCCGGACAAGGGCGTGGTCACGCTCGAACTGAATTCGCTGCCGTCGGGGCACACCACCCTGGCCGCTTCCGCCGCAGCGGCGCTGTTCCTGATGTCCTCCCCCAAATGGCGGCCCCTGGCCGGTTTTGTGGGCGGTACGTTTGCCATCGCGTCCGGGGCGTCAACGCTGATCAACCAGTGGCACCGGCCTGCGGACGTGGTGGCCGCGTTCCTCCTGGTGGGCGCGTTTATGATCCCCGCCGGCTGGCTGATCATTCGCCGCGGCTCGTGGAATTCGTGGGACGGGTTTGGCGGGCACCTCGGCTCGGCCAGGATCTGGTTGACCCTGCCGGTGCTGATCGGGCTGGCCTGGGCGGCGGTGGCCGTGTACTCGCTGGTCCGGATCGCCCCCGGTCCGTGGCAGCAGGTCAGCACCACACACTATTTCTGGGCCGGCATCGCCCTGATTGTTATTGCCGGCTACCTCGCGACCGTAGCCATGACCTCGCTGTTTGCTTTTGCCGCACGGCGCCGGACCGCGCCGGTACCGGCGCGTTAGCTCCGTCCCCGCCCGTGGCGGAAGCGTGGCACCCGGGGCTGGGCCAGCAAGCTTGAGGGAAACTTGACTCATTTCCGGCAGGCATTTTGAGCCACCCGGAGGATAGTTATACCTGTCAGGCCGATACAGATGGTGCAGCCATCAGGGCCCTGGCGGCCTCCAGAAGTGGGGGCCGCCGGGATAACCGAAAACCGGCTTGGCAGAGGCTGGTCCTGCAGCCTTACCCCAGCGTCCCGGCGCCGCCTTTGCCCCCCATATGGCGGCGCCGGGACTTCTAATTTTGGGGATTCAGGACGCACGACGGCGGCTCCCAACATAGTGCCGCACTGACCCCACCACAGCTCAAGCCGGCGCATCCCGCCGGCTTTTTTCATGCCCTGGGACAGGCGGGCCCTTTGCAGGTGCGGCCTGGCTGGCGGCACCCGGCAGCAGCTTTTCACCTATGCACCGGAAACGCCGCAAGCCCGGCAGCAGCCGGCGCCGCTGTGTGGGGGCACAGCGGCGCCTGCTGCCGCCGGGCTGGCGGCGGAAGGGTGGAGGCAGTGGAACGGATTAGGGGCAGTAGATCTTCCGGTTGCCGGTCCCCGCGTCCATGCGGATGGTGATTTCGGAGCTGGCCTGGGTCTGGTTGTAGTACGTCGCGGTCATCCGGATCGTCACCTCGTTCATGCCGACGCTCTTGGCGAGGACTGCGCTGGAAGTATCCAGGAAGACAGAGCCGAAAAATCCTGGCCAGATGACCTGCTGGGCGTCCGAGAACGTGCCGTCCGGAAGGCTCGCGGAATAGGTCAGCGTCCTCGGCAGGTCCGTCAACGAATAGTTGAGGAAAAGGGACCTGTTTGGTGCACCGAGGCCGGTGCAGGTCAGCGAAAACGCGGGCCCGGGCCAGGTATTCGAGGCAGTGACGGTCATGCTGGCCGTGGCGCTTTGCTGCCACAGCGCCGACGCTGACGTGCCGCCGAGTCCCAGCAGCACCGTGAGGACAAACGCCCCAACAGCCAGCGCCGCTCCGGGCAGGCTCCGCAGCCGCTTCATGGTCAGGCCCCGGCCGGCACGTCGGACCGGGACTTGCGGGACTTCCGGACAGACTTGAACACCAGGATGGAGCCGTAGCCGATCAGGCCGGCAGCTGCCACAGTGGTCCAGGTGTCGCGGTCGGCGTTGCCCAGGGCGTTGGCGGCGAAGCCGACGTAGGGAACGGCATAAAAGAGCTTGCCTTTGACCTGGATGGCGCGGACCGGCTCGGGATCGTTGGCCCCGTTGTTGTCGCCCCGTGTGATGAGCGTCTTTTCGCCTTCCTGCGTGGCGCCAAACCCGACGATCCGGTGCGTCTCCACATCGGGCCGGCCGGAATACAGCTGGAAGGTAACGACGTCGCCGTACTGCAGCGCATCGAACGCCACCGGCTTCATCACCATAAACGTGCCGGGCGGGAACTTGGGTGCCATCGACTTGGTCAGTACCGTGTATGTCTGCGACCCAGTAGCGAAGGGCAAAATGATGAGCACGGTGGCGGCGAACATCGCCACCAGCATGGCGGCCATGCTCAGGATGCGGCCGACGGCGGTCCAGGCGCCGCCGCTTTTGGCGTCACCTTCCAACCCGGCGGGGCCGGCAGGGGTTTCGTCGGCGGTGGGTGCGGCCGCGGGTGCCTCAGTCAGGTCAGCAGACACCGGATACCCCGCACTGACGGGCGGTCATGGGAAGCGTGATGTTCACGGCTTGTCCTTTCACGGATGACGGGGCTGCTGGGCTGAGGCTGACGCGGAAGCAAAAGACGGTGGCCCCGCCCTTGGCAACCGGCGGCGAGGTGAGCCCGGCTGCCGAGATGGCTGCGTAACCGGTGGTGACGTCGCACTGCGCGGCCGTGGCCGCCGTCTTGGCCGTGACCGCAAGGTACTGGGCCAGTCCTCCCCCGGAAGCGTTGGCCAGAACGGGCTGGCCTGCGGTGGTTGAGGTGTTGAACGTCCCGGTGGCGTCGGAGTTGTTGGTGACCACCACACCGGCCTGGACGCTGTCGCCCGGCTGGAGTGCCGTCGTCGGGCCCAGGTTCAGGTTGGCCGACTGGCCGGACGGCAGGGTCATGTTGCTGGTGGCCTGCCCTGCCAGGGTGGAGGTCATGGCCACGTCGAAGGATGCTGCGGATACGGTGCCCGGTGCGGTGAGTGCGCTGGCGTTCCAGAGGGCGTAGGTGCCCTGGACGGTGAGGAGGCCCAGGAGGACCGCTGCGGCGATGAGGGCTGCCGCCTGCAGTGTGCGCCTGATGCGCATGCGTCCTCCTGTTGCTGTTCCTCAGTCCGGGCAGGTGGCGGGCGGCGGATGGTCCGCCCGCCGCGCCTGGCTAGAGCAGGCCGGCCTGGCCTGCAACAACCTGCTGCAGGGTGAACTTTACGTTGCCGAAGTCGTAGGACTTGGTCACATCGGTGCGGCCGGTGGTGGTGGAGAGGAATTCGAAGGTGACGGTGGCGGTGACCTTCTGGACGGCGGCGTTGGGGCCCAGGTTGTTGGTCACGGCCACGCCGCCCACGGAGAGGGCCGGGGCTGAGACGGAAACGCTGGCAGGGTTGAAGCCGTTGGAAGCGCCCACGCCCTCGGCCACGATGCTGGCGGCCATCTTGTCGCCGGTGAGGGTGACATCAACTTCCTGCGTGAAGGTGAGCTTGTCACCGGGAACCGCCTTGTAGGAGCCGATGTTGTTGATGGTGGTTCCGGCGCGGTCCTTCCAGACACCGGCAGCGGTCTTGACCACGTTCAGGTCGCCGGCAACGATGGTGCCCGGCGCTGCGGTGGCTTCCGCGTTCCAAGCGGCCAGGGTGCCGCCGCCGCCCAGCAACAGTGCGGCGCCTACGGCGATGGCTGCGGTTCCCTTGATCAGCGTGCTGTTCTTCATGATGACCCCTTGAAAGTTTTTGTGTGGTTGTTGTCTTGCTGATGACTACTTTGCACAAGGAAAATCAGGAACAGGGAGGGGATACCGTCAGGGTTGCTGAAAGGGTTTCTCAAGATTTGCGAAAGATCAAAGCCGCAGGTCAGCAAGGAATGAAAGGATTCAAGCCGCAATCCTGCGGGGCCGGCTATGCCCCGGCGGCCGCCGGCCCGGCAGGCAGATCCAGCTGTTCAACGATGATCCGCGCCGTCCCGGGATCCCCCAGAATCCGGAAATGCCCGGCCACCGGCAGCTCGATGTTGGTGGCGCCGGGAAGCACGCTGCCTTCTGGAATGTGGGGGTCGAACGGGCCGTACAGGGAGGTGATCCGGCTGTTGATGGCTTCCTCGCGGGCCAGCTGCAGCGTCACGGCGTTGCGGGGCGAGAAGATCCGCAGGCTGGGCAGCAGCATGTACCGGGCATAGCTTGAACCGGAAAACGGTGTGCACACGGCCACCATGCGCTGGATGCGGTGCTCGGGGTCCAGCGACAGCATGGCGTATTTGCCGATCAGCCCGCCCTTGCTGTGGGCCACCAGCGCGGCGTCGCGCAGTCCTGCCTCCTCGAGGTGCTGCGCCACCAGCCGGGCGGCCTCCGGTACTTCAAGCTGGTTGCGCTGCAGGACAGTGACCACGTGGACGGGATGGCCGGCGTCGTGGATGGCTTGGATCAGCGGCAGCATAAACTGCCAGTTTTCGTAGACCCCGGGAATGATGACCACTGGGTTGCGGTGTCCCTGATGGAACGAACCCGGCTGGACGCGCGACAAAAAACCGCGCACTTGCCAGCTGGCGGCGTAGGCGTAGTCCTGCAGCCACCACGCGGCTTTGTGCAGCGGGCTGATACGGCGGCCGGGGCCCGGTGTCCTCATCTGTCGAGGATAGCGCCGCGGGCCGGGCTACCCGCCAAACGCGCGCCCAAACCGTCAGTAATTGCGCCGGTGCCGCAGCCGGGGAATCACGACGGCGAACACGGCCGCCGCGGCAAAGCCCAGGACGCCGGTGGCTGAGATCCCCGCGCCCAGGGAAGCCAGCGCCGTCACTCCGGAGAGCAGGACCGGGCCGCCGGTGCTGCCGGCATCCGCCGTAAAACGCCACAGCCCCAGGAACTGGCCCCGGCCCCGGTCAGGCGAGAAGTCAGCGCCCAGGGTCATCACCAGCCCGGAGCTGATGCCGTTGCCGAAGCCGATCAGCAGCGCCGCCAGCAGCAGCCCCACAAATGATCCGGTGAGCGGGATCAGGAGCAAGGCAATACCCATGATCAGGGTGGAGGGAATGGCCACCCATTGCCGGCCTTTCCGGTCCATCAGCTTGCCGGCTGGGTAAAACACCAGCATGTCAATGGCCCCGGACAGCCCGTAGATCAGGGAGGCGGATGTGGCGTCCATGCCCAGGTGGTCCGCCCACAGCGGGATCACCACCTGCCGGGAGGAGCGGAGGGCGCTCAGCAGCAGGATGCCCACGCCCAGGCTCAGCAGCACGCCCGCGTGGGAGACGGCCACACTGCGGAGTGTGGGCTGCGGGCCGGCGTCTGCGCCTTTGGTGCTTTCCACGGCGGCGAGGTCCGGAATAGTGAGGGACAGCAGCGCTGCGGCCACCAGCGCCACCACACCCACCCAGTAGGCGGCGCTCATCCCGCCGAACTGCATGGCGAGGGCGCCCAGGAAAGGGCCAATGAAAACGCCGATCCGGTTCACGCCGCCAAGCGTTGACAGGGCCCTGGCCCGGAATTCCACCGGCACGGCCTCGGTAAGGTACTTCTGGCGGGCCAGCCCAAACACGCTGCCGGACATTCCGACGACGGCCATCGCCGCTGCCAGCAGCCACAGCCCGTTCTGGACCACGGGAGTCAGCCCCGCTGCCGCCAGCGCCAGCGCGGAGGCCACCGAGGCGCCCACAATGGACCAGCGTTCGCCGTATTTGAGGGTCACCAGCGAGGCCGGGAGGTTGAAGAACCAGGATCCCAGGCCGATCACGGTGACGATCAGCGCGGCCACCGCCACGGAGGCGCCCAGGTCGCGGGCCGTGAGGGCCACCACGGGAAGGATGGCGCCGGTGCCTATTCCGTAGAGCAGCGTGGGGCCAAAGGCCGCCACGGCAATGCCGCGCAGGCTGAACGGTTGCGGGTTTTCCGGAGCTGTCATCAGATTGATCCTATGGCGGCCCGGGCGGCGTCCGTGACCGGGCGGCAGCGGCCTGTCACGTGCCCTCCTTCGCGGCCCCCTTAGCAGGCCGAATTGAGCGCCGCCAACGCCGCCTCCGCCATCTCCAGGGACTCAGGATCATCGAATCCCACGGGGTCCTGCCGCGGGGCCCGGGCCACGATCATGGCCAGCTGGCGTGACCCGTCCGCGCTGATCAGCGCCAGCGCTGCATAGCCGCGGACAACTCCGACGTGGCCAAAGTAGTCGTTGTTGGAACAGGCGTCGTACTTCCGGACCAGGCCAAGGCCAAACTCCTGGTACTTGGGATGATGCATCTCAGCCACACTTCCGGGCGCCAGCAGCGATCCGTCCTGCAGCGCTGCGAAGTAGGTGTTGAGGTCGCCCACCGTGGAGATCATCCCGGTATCCGGCGAGCCCAGGTGGAACGGAGCCAACGCATTGTCTTCCAAGTCCCCGGCCGCCGTCCGGGTATAGCCGTGGAGCATCCGCTGGGGTCCGGGCGCGTCCCCGGTCATAAGCGTGTGCTGCAGGTTCAGCGGCGCCACGCTGTCTTCCCGGATGACAACACCAATGCTCCGGCCCCGCAGCTTCTCCACCAGGAGCGCCAACACCGAATAGTTGGTGGCGGAGTAGCTGTACAGGCTCCCGGACCCGCCGGTCCAAGGCATGCCGGCGACAAAACCCACCCGTTCCTCATGGGTGAACGGACCCGTACCTATGTGAACGGGCGACACCCAGTAGTCGGGCATTCCGGACCGGTGGCTGAGCAGGCTGCGGATGGTGATGGGACCCGGCGGCTTGACGATGCCTTCCAGCCCGGGCAGGTACTGCTGGACGGGATCATCCAGCTGGATCTTTCCCTCTTCCACCAGCTTCAGCACAGACACCGCCACCATGGCCGTGGTGATGTCACCCACCTGTGACTGATCGCTCAGCTGGGCGGGGTCCATGGTGTCAAGGTCCCGGACACCGGCAGCAGAGGACCAGTCCCCCACTCGGGACTTCATGTCGATAATGACGGCGGTGGCTCCCGCCGTGAGAAGGTCAGCGCTATATCGCTGCAGGATTCCAACGAAGGCCGGGGCCGTGCGAGTCTGCTGGTCCGGCGGATCGGGGGCACCGGTGCAACCCGCCGATCCAACCAGGAGAACGGCAGCGGCAACGATGCGCAGATACTTGGACTGCCGGGGTTCCGGCCGCATGGAGCGCCCCCGCCTCAGCTCGCCGGCCCCGTGACCGTTACGGTGCGGACGGGCAGCTCGGCCGGGCGGTGGCGGGTGTCACCCAGGTACACGGCCCGGATCCGGTGGGTGCCGGCTCCGAGCGGCACATAGTCGCAGGCCGCCTTACCGGCAACCAGCTTCACGGGCAGGCCGGGTGCGCTCCCGTCCACGTAGAACTGCACATAACCGGCGGGGGCAGGATCCCCGGTCCGGGCTGCGCGCACCGTCACGGCCGAGCGTGCCCAGGAGCCACCCGGTCCGTCCTGCATGACGGTATGCCTGCCGGTGACGGGCAGGCCTGCAGCAGGAGCTTTGACATCAACGTAGACGGGGGCGGACGCGGGCCCGAAGTAGTGGATCACCGATTCAAGGTTGGCAATGATCCTGTGCCGGCCCACCGCCAGAGAGTCCAGGGACAGGGTGGCGCTCCAGCCGCTGGAACCCGCCACGGCAATCCCCTCCCCCACCGCAACGCCGTCGGCGTAGAACATGATGGGCCCGTCGGCGGTGCCGTTCATCCGGGCCCCGCTGGCAGCCCGCACCGTTGCGGTGAGCTTGACTGGCTGGCTGACCAGCACGGAGCCGGCCGTGGCGGACTGCAGGGCCGTGCGGATCTCTGGTCCGGTCAGGGCAACGTAGGAGGCACGCAGGGCGGACGGCTTGAAAAGCGCATCGCCGGAGTAGGACACGGTGTAGTACCGGGTTCCAATTTGTGTGGGTTGGATGGGAATGTAGAAGTTGCCCTCGTCTCCCGTCACCGTTACCACTGATGGGACGGCGCCCGGTTCGTGGGCTGTGACTTTGAGCGTGCCTGTGGGCACCCGGGTCTGGCCGGCGGGCACCACCAGGGATATCTGCACCAGCGAGGGCCGGTCCAGATAGGCCCAGCTGGGCTCGTCCAGGAAGGCGTTGATGATCACCGGTGCCCGAGGATCCGCGGGCGCGAGGGCACCCGCGGGGGCCGCGACGATCAGCCCCGTGGCCAGCAGGGCGGCGAGCGAGGCCGCCAATCTGGCCAGCCGCCGTCGTACTTTTGTGGCCGTGATGGATTGCTGTGCAGCGCGCATGCCCGACTCCCCAACAAGAGATGTTGCTGGAAGTCCCCCCAAACCCCGGCGGCGGCCCTTTGGGGCGGCCTGCCGGGAACTTTACCTGTTCCGGCGGACGAACATAAGGGGGCTGCGGGAGGGGTCACAAAAGACTCCCGGAGGAGTAGCGTTCGCCATATGGGGCGCTGCTCCGCGCCCACCGCCGAAGGAGGAAATTCATGGGTGACGTGTGGATCCGTACGCTGGGAAACGGACTGGTCCGGGCGGACCGGGTCACCGAAATCTCGTCCACCCGCGGCTCGCTGCACGAGGACCGGGGCTACTCCTTGAAGGTCATCGTGGACGGGAAGGGCCACGTGGTGATTGACGACGGCGACCTGCCGGGTTCCCCGGACAGGCGGCTGGAATACGCGCGGCACCTTGAGGATGCCCTGCTTCTGGCCATCGACGAGGCGCGCGGCGCGGGGTCCGCCACGGTGATCGCCTACGAGCCGGAGAGCGGGCGCTGGTCCGCCGTTCCCGTGGCTGCCTTAACCGGCCGGTTGCCGCAAACCATCTGATCCGGTCCCGGCACCGGGCAGCCCCGGGCAGCCGGCCGGATATCCGGTGTTGCGCAGATCACATTTCCCACCTAACCTTGTAGAGGCTTATGCAGGAGGCCAAAGCACAAAGCTGCAGCGTCGCAGCTTTGGCAGGGGAAGGCCGTTTTTTGAATTCGAAGCTCAACATTGTGGTGCGGGTGGATCTGGACCGCGCCCGTGCCCAGGTGATCGCCAAAGGCCATGTCACCGTCCACAGCGTCAACGC
The DNA here is from genome assembly GCF_001424565.1 of Arthrobacter sp. Leaf141. Taxonomy (GTDB): domain Bacteria; phylum Actinomycetota; class Actinomycetes; order Actinomycetales; family Micrococcaceae; genus Arthrobacter. The sequence continues at coordinate 259,175 of NZ_LMOL01000005.1, read as the reverse complement.
AATCTACGTGGTGGCCAAGCGGGCCAACGCACTGAAGCAGAACCTCCAGCTGGAACTCGACGTTTCCCACGCAAGTGTGGACCGGGAAGCCCTGGAGATGCTGCAGGCATCGTCGCAGCAGCACCATCTGCCCGTCCGGGTGGATCCGCAGCAGTCCGACTGCACCATCAGCGTCCTGGCCCCGATGCACCAGTACCATCCGGGCGCCCTGGCCGCTTAGCCAGGGCAAGGAATCCCCCAGCGCCCGCCCTTCGGGCCCCAGGGATCCCCGCCACCTTCATTTTTCAAAGCTTCCATCACCCGCGAGTGCGGCCGTACCTGAATACACGGGTAGCCGCACCGGGGTCATGGAAACCCTCTTAGCCCCCCGACCGGTCACTGAATCCGGCGGTGGCGTGCCCGGTATCGATGCCTTCTGGGTGAAACCGGTGGACGGCCGGCCAGTCAGCCCGCGTCACGTAGCGAACGCTCACCACAGTCACAGAGTGGCCAGGATGCCGGCGACGTCGTCCAACGCCCCTGGGATCAGTGAGTAATAGGCCCAGGTGCCGCGCTTTTCGCGATGCAACAGACCGGCCTCGACCAGGATCTTCAAATGGTGGGAAACGGTCGGTTGGCCAAGGTCGAGCGGTTCGGTGAGGTCGCAGACGCAGGACCCACCTGACTCGCCTGCTTTGACAATGGAGAGCAGCCGCAGCCTGTTCGGGTCGGCCAGGGCCTTGAAGATGAGAGCTTTCTGCTGCGCTTCTTCAGCGTTCAGTGCCGGCCTTTCGGAGGGGACGCAGCATGAGGCGTCGACCGCGGGCTCAAGAGTTTGCAGGGAGTTCATGCGTTCCATTATGCATGCAGATTGACAATCATCGATATAGATGGTGATACTCCTGTATTGATCTTCATCAATTTACTGCTGAACTGCACAGGAGACCCGTGAGTATCCGGACCAATACACTGCCACCCCGCCATGACGAGGCCGCCGTCGTTGGCAAACTGTCCGCTCTGGACCGTTTCCTGCCGGTGTGGATCATCGCCGCGATGGCCCTTGGCTTGCTGCTGGGCAACTTGGTCCCCGGCTTGAATACGGCGTTGGAGGCAGTGAAGGTCGGCGAGGTGTCCCTGCCTATAGCCGTGGGGCTGCTGGTGATGATGTATCCGGTGCTGGCGAAGGTCCGCTACGATCAGGCGCACCGCGTTTTGGCTGACCGGAAGCTGATGATCACGTCCCTGGTCATCAACTGGCTCCTGGCCCCGGCGTTTATGTTCGCCCTGGCGTGGATCTTCATCCCGGACCTGCCCGAGTACCGCACGGGACTCATCATCGTGGGCCTGGCCCGCTGCATCGCCATGGTGATGATCTGGAACGACCTCGCCTGCGGTGACCGCGAATCCGCGGCCGTTCTGGTATTCATCAACTCTGTCTTCCAGGTGGTCGCCTTTGGTGCCCTGGGCTGGTTTTACCTCCAGTGGCTCCCGTCGCTGCTGGGTCTGCCGACCACCAGCGCCGACTTCTCCTTCTGGGCCATCACAGCATCGGTGCTGATCTTCCTGGGGATCCCGCTGCTTGCCGGCTTCCTAACCCGCACCGTCGGCGAAAAGGCCAAAGGCAGGGTTTGGTACGAGGACAGGTTCCTGCCCAAGATCGGGCCCTGGGCGCTCTACGGGCTGCTCTTCACCATCACCCTTCTCTTTGCCCTGCAGGGCGGCACCATCACTTCCCGGCCCCTGGACGTGGTCCGCATCGCCGTGCCCATGCTGGTCTACTTCCTGGTTGTTTTCGGCGTCGGTATGGTCCTTGGCCGGGTACTTAACCTCGGTTACGCCAAGACCACCACCCTTGCTTTCACAGCAGCAGGGAACAACTTTGAACTCGCCATCGCCGTAGCGATCGGCACCTTCGGTGTCACCTCAGGACAGGCTCTCGCCGGCGTCGTCGGACCCCTGATCGAGGTACCCGTCCTGGTCGCCCTCGTCTACGCGGCCCTGTGGGCCCGCAAACGCTTCTTCCCCGCCGAACCCGCTGCCCTCTAGCCCCCGCGACGTCACTTGGAGAACACCATGAGCACCGAACCCATCAAGAAGCCTTCCGTCCTGTTCGTCTGTGTCCACAACGCCGGACGTTCCCAAATGGCCGCCGCGTTCCTGACCACTCTTGGCAAGGGTGAGATCGAAGTCCGCTCAGCCGGCTCCCAGCCCGCCGAGAAGGTCAACCCGGCCGCCGTGGAAGCCATGGCCGAGCTCGGCATCGACATGTCCGCTGAAATCCCCAAGATCCTCACCACCGAGGCCGTCAAGGAATCCGACGTTGTGATCACCATGGGCTGCGGGGACGAATGCCCCTACTTCCCCGGCAAACGCTACGAGGACTGGGTCCTTGAGGACCCTGCCGGTCAGGGCGTGGCCGCCGTCCGCCCCATCCGTGATGAGATCAGGACCCGCATCGAGGGCCTGATCGCCTCGCTCGTCCCGGCCGCCAAGTAAACCACCCACGATCCAGTGAAGACCTTTCCCATCGCGGTCATCGGCGCCGGACCCATTGGTCTGGCTGCTGCCGCCCATCTGCTCGAACGGGGGCTCGAACCGGTCATCTTCGAAGCTGGCCGTACGGCGGGCGCAGCCATTGAGCAATGGCGACACATCCGCCTGTTCTCCCCCTGGCGGTTCAACCTGGACGACGCAGCCGTCCGGGTCCTAAAAGCCACTGGCTGGGAGTCTCCCCGCCTCACCGCCCTGCCCAACGGCGGGGAACTCATCGACAAATACCTCACCCCGTTTGCCGCCACCCCGCAGATCGCTTCCCGGCTTCAGACCGGCGCCCGGGTCATCGCGGTGACCCGGCAGGGTATGGACAAAACCCATGTCCGGGACCGCGACACCACTGCCTTCGTTGTCCGGGTCGAACACCACGGCGGCGAAACACGGGACCACACCGTGGCTGCCGTCATCGACGCCTCCGGCACCTGGTCCACCCGCAACCCTGTCGGCACCTCCGGCCTGCCGGCCATCGGCGAGACCACCGCAGGGAACCGGATCTCATCTCCCCTGCCCGACGTTGTTGACCGCGACCGCTCGGCCTTCGCCGGCCGCCGCGTTGTGGTCGTCGGGTCCGGCCACTCGGCAGCAAACACCCTGATCAACCTTGCCGCCCTCGCAAAAGACGAAGCCGGCACCCGCATCCTCTGGGCCGTCCGTGGCGCGTCGGCCGAAAAGGTCTACGGCGGCGGCGAGGCAGACGGGCTGCCAGCACGTGGCCAACTCGGCTCCCGCCTCCGCCGCCTCGTCGAAGCCGGCATCATCGAACTGCACACTGGATTCGGCATCGCGGCCCTGAAGAACCTCGACTCACACGTGGAGGTCGAAGCCGTGGACGGTCGCACCATCGAAGCCGACGTCATCGTCCCCTGCACCGGCTTCCGCCCGGACTTGGAGATCCTGAGCGAACTGCGCCTGGACCTGGACCCCGCTGTTGAAGCCCCTACCGAACTCGGCCCGCTGATCGACCCTGAATTCCACTCCTGCGGCACCGTCCCAGCACACGGCGCGAAGGTTCTGGCCCACCCCGAAAAGGACTTCTACATTGTCGGGATGAAGTCCTACGGCCGGGCACCGACCTTCCTGCTCGCTACCGGCTACGAGCAGGTCCGCTCCGTCGCCGCAGCCCTCGCCGGTGACCAGGAATCGGCGGACACCGTCCACCTTGAACTGCCCGAAACCGGGGTATGCTCCGCGGACGCCGGCACCAGCTGCGACGTTCCCCCCGCAGTCGCCACAGGATCGCAGGAGCCCGAACCGGGCTGCTGCGCCGCGCCGGAACCGGCCAGGCCGGGCTTCCGGCAGGTCAGGATGCCAGCGATATCGGCTTAATATCCGGTTCCGGGTCGGTGCGCAGCCGGGCGTGGGTTTCCACGTCGTATCGTTCGGATCCGTACAGCAGTTTGCCGCGTTCGATACCCTCGGCGAGGAACCCGGCACGGGCAGCCACCCGGCAGGACGCCGGGTTGTTGGTGCGGTGGCCCAGTTCCAGCCGGAACAGGCCGTCGTCGAACGCCCAGCCTGCCATCGTGGCCAACGCCCGTGCCGCGTACCCGTGACCGCGGGCCGGACCGGCCAGCCAGTAATATGCCCAGGCGGTGCCGTGGCGGCGTTCGATCGCTGAGAGGCCCACGTTTCCCACCACGGCGTTGTGGACGGTGATGGCCCAGTTGCGACGGGAATCGTTGAACGGAAGCTGGGCCAAGATGATGTCCCGGGCCTGTTCCACGGTGGCGGGACCGGCGCCGCCCAACTGGACCGCCAGTTCCGGACTGCCGGCAACGGCAGTCACCAGGGCCGGTGCGTCATCGGTGGTCCACGGGCGCAGTTCGACGGTCATGGTCTCCATGGTGCCCGATCCGGGAGCATCAAGGCTTCCACCCGCCCCGATGCGGCCGGCCCGCTATAGAATGGGGCCATCATGACCGGCGCCCGTTCCCGTCTTTTCGCTGGGCTTTTTGCCTTGGCAACCCTGCTCGCGGCCTGCACGCCCGCGACCGGCACCACAGCGCCCAGCACCGCCCAGGCTCCGTCACCATCCGCCGCCGCTGCAGCCGCGGGGGAAACCGCCGTCGTCCCCACCCCCGCGCCTACGGCCGCCCCGGAGCCGCTGCCAGGCACAACGCCGGCTCCCCCGCCGCCGGTCCCCCAGCCATTTGCCCTCAACCTGTACCAGGAAGGCGACTTTGTGCCGCAGTACACCTTCGATTGGTGCGTGGCCGCCAGCATCCAGATGGCGCACAACCTGATTGACGACACCGGCGGCGGCACGTGGAACGACCGTGCCCAGCAAAGCGCGTTGTGGGAGCAGGCCCGGGCAAAGTCAACCAATGCCTACAACGGCGCCAACCCGTTCGGCTGGGCCCAGGTGCTCACCGAAAGCGGCATGGGGCCGTACACCGTGGTCAGCATCGCGGACTATGGCGAGACGCTGCGGACGGCCGCGCGGGCCATCGCCGGGACCGGCAGGCCAGTGGGACTGGTGATGTGGAGCGGCCGGCACGCCTGGGTGATGAGCGGGTTCGAATCCGTTGGCGATCCGCAACAGTTCGCAGATTTCCCGGTGACCGGCATCCGCGTGGTGGACCCGCTGTACCCCTACGGCAGTGGACAGTGGGGCCCGTCGCCCGCCCCGAACAGCCTGCTGACCCCCGATGAGTTGGCCACCCAGTTTGTGGTCCGCGAGCCGCGGCGCTGGAGCAGCGAGCTTCCGGCAGGCTACCTGCTGGTGCTGCCGCAGTAACTCAGCTGGCAGACGGATCCTCGCCGTTAGCCACAGTTTCGATCCAATCAACAGCCCCGTCAGAAAGCTGGAGGCCGTGTGGTGATTCGTTGGCCCAGCTCTGGGAATCAGTGGTGCCGCCCGCAGCGGCTTTGATGCCGTCAACCACTGTCGGCGGCAACGGCTCGCCGTTGTGTTCAATCAGCCAGTCGCGGGTTTCTGCGTCGAGCAGCGGCCACCACACACGGATATCCATCAACACAGCATCCCACCGATGCGGCATCGGGTACACAGCTGCTTGTCAGCCAACTCCCGGCCAGGCACCGCTGGGCGCCCGGCCGGAATGGCTTCGCAGGTCAAACCGCGACGCGGGCCTCCAGCGCATCGGTGAGCAGCGCAATCAGGGCACCGAGCTGGATGTCCTCGGAGGAGGAAACATCCTCATCCGATCCATCCAGGGCACGGGCCGCAAGGCCGGCCTTGGAATCGATCAGCTGCGCCACCTTGGAGTCGATGGTCTGCGCAGCGATGATGCGCCAGGCGGTCACCGGCTCTTCCTGGCCGATGCGGTGCACGCGGTCAATGGCCTGCGTCTGCTCCGCGTCGGTCCAGGACAGCTCGGCCAGGACCACGTTGGAGGCAACCTGCAGGTTCAGGCCCACGCCGGCGGCGCTGAGTGAGCACACCACCACTGCCAAGTCCGGATCGTTGATGAACGCGTCGATGTTTTCCTGGCGCTGCTTGGCGGTCTGGTCGCCCCGGATGGAGGAATAGCGCAGGCCGCGCTTGGCAAACGTCTCTTCTGCCACGTCCATCACGTCGATGTGCTTGGCGAAGAACACCACCTTGCCCACGTTGCGGGCCAGCTGCGCAGCGTAGTCCGCCGCGAGCCCAGCCTTGGCCTGGCCGATCCGGCGCATGACCCCAAAGACGTTCTCTTCGGAGCTGGCAGCCTTGGTGTCTTCCCGTTCCCAGCGGGCCACGCGGCGCACAAGCTCCTCGTCGATTCCCACCACCGGCACACTGGACTTCCGGTTTTCGATCGCCGAGTCGTAGCGCTGCACCAACCGGCGGGCCAGCTCGCGTTCGGCTGCGCGGATGGAGCGGCCGGCTTCGTCGTCCAACTCGACCGGGAGGTCGGCGATCCGCCGGGCCGGGATGTCGGCAGCCACGTCCACTTTCCGCCGTCGGACGATCCCCAGGTCCACCACGCTGCCCCGTGCCGCGGTGTAAAAACCGGAGTCGGCAGGGGTGAGGCCGTTATCCTCCAGCGCGCTCATAAGCCTGGCCAGGGGCTTTTTGTCGTCAATCCAGCCGAGGAACTGCCAGATGGCCCGGAAATCCTCGATGTCATTGATCAGCGGCGTTCCGGTCAGGGCCATCAGCAGCGGGCGGACCGTTCGCTCCCGGATCTGCTCGGAAAGCTGCAGGACATGCTGGGAGCGCTGGGAGGTTTTGTTCTTGATGAAGTGGGCCTCGTCCACCACCATGCCGCGGAACCCGAAGCTGCCCAGCCATCCCACGTGACGGTCCAGCACCTCATAGTTGACCACCACAATGTCGGCGAACCCGTCGATGGTGTCGCCGTTGCCGTTGACCACGGTGGCGGTCCGTCGCGGCGCCCACAGCGCGGCTTCGCGGGCCCAGTTGGTCTTGACCACGTTGGGCACCACCACCAGCAGCGGGAATGCGTCAGCAGCTTCGGCGGCGAGCAGCGCTTGTGCGGTCTTACCCAGGCCGGGCTCGTCCGCGAGCAGGAATGTCCGGTGCCCGTCCTTGGCGGCGGCCACGAGCTGCGCCTGGTGCTTCATAAGCTCCAGCCCGGCCGGGGCGCTGATGCGGGAGTCGTTGGGCAGGTCCATGCAGGAGGAGGCGCCGCCGTATTCGAAGGACCTGAACAGTGGGCCCAGGAGTTCCCAGCTGCTGAGCCGGCCGGTGGGACGTTTGTGGTCCACTGCCGAAAAATCGGGGGCCAGGAAGGGGTTGGACAGCTGCCGGGACACCACCGACTGCGGCACCACGCTGCGTTCCGGAACCAGCGGGGCTGCATCCGGTTCGGGTGCGGGTTCCGGCGCGGCGGTGATTTCCACGCCTGCGGCACGCTGCATGTCACGCTTCAGGCTGGCTGCAGCGTCGGAGACAGGTGCGTCCTCGGGCAGGAGGATCAGCAAAGAGGTGTCCCTCGCAGCGGTCTTGGCCAGGATGGTGGCCACCCCGTCCAGGCGTTTAAGCTGCTCGTTGCGCTGCGCCTCGGTACTGTCGGCGTCGGCCTTGATGCGGGCCCGCTCCTCGCGGACCAGCAGGGCCACCACCTGGAAGGTGGTGCGGCCGGAGGGCCGGACCTTGCCGTTCTGCGCGGCGGACTCGACTTCCCGGACGGCCCGGGCCAGGACCGGGATCATCCCCTCGTTGTCAAGATCGCGGGCACGTCGGGGTGCGCGCTGCTGCGCACTGCCGCGGCGCTGGCCGCCGGTGCGGGCGGCACCGCCGGTAGCGGCACCCTTGCGGGTGGCGCCGGGTTGGCGTTGGCCTCGAGCCAAAAACTTCTCCTCCGTTGGACCGCAATGAGCGGACGGGCGGACCCGGCGTGGACGGCCGGGACTATCAGGCGCATGCCATCGGCCCCTTGCAGGACCTTGGTGACGCGGCCCGGACCCATCGGTCCCGGAGGGACCGGGGCGGCAGCGGATGTGCTGCCCCCGCGATGGGACCGGAAAACCCCGGGAGCCGTGACCGCCATGCACCGGACTGAAGCCAGGGCGAGAAGGGCGGAACGGCGCAGGGGCCGGTACTCCCCCTATCGTACCGTCCACACCGCTGATGCGTGACTTCCTGCCTTTTCGACGGCGGGAACTTACCCTTGCTTCGTTCGGCCGGGGACCGCCGCCGGGTTCAGCTGGCGGGGTCGTAGTGGAAAGCGCGCACTTCCTGCGCGCACCTGCACGCCGCAGCGATCTTTGCTGCCCACTGCAAGGCCGCATCATGGGAAGGCAACTCCAGCACCGAATAGCCGCCTTCGAGCTGGCTGGTCTGCGGGTAGGTTCCCTCGTGCACCGACCCATCGCCGTCGACCATTACTGGCGGGATGCCCTCATCAATACCGCCGCCGAAGACCCAGACTCCGGCGTCCTTGGCTTCCTGGACCACAGCGTGGGATGCATCAACAACAGCCGGCATGTCCTCTTCCGGCACCACCATGGCGGCACTCGGAAACGAGATCAAGTATTTTCCCATCGCGTCGGCTCCTTCTTCGCAGCTTGGGTGCGTTCATCTTCGCCGACGGCGGCGCGGCAACGCAAGGATCCAGGCCTCCCGGTGCCTGTTATCTTGACGGTGGAATCAAGGGGCGATTGTCCTGGGGCTGGTCCTTCTCACCCAGGGGCCTGCGTGGGGTCTGCCTGCCCTGAAGTAAACGGCCTGGCAAGCCTGCCGGCGAGGGCGCGGCCCTGGTTGAATCCGGCCCGGGCAGCGGGCAGGCGCAATGACAGGTCCATGGCACTGGGCCCGAAAAGGTGCGCGGATCCGCTGTCCGGGAAGACCGCCTCCACCGTGCTGCCTCCGGCCCGCAGCGCATCCACCTGCGTTGCCAGGTGGAGGCCCCACTCCACCGGCGTCCGCGACCTGCCACTGAACGGTGACAGCACCAGCACGTGCGCGTAGCCGGCCGCCAGGTCGGCATTGTCCGCGTTGGTCCGGTAGCCGCCGTCGATGTAGCGGCCATCGCCGATGCTGTACGGGGCGCCGCTTGAACAGCTCGCGGCAACAGCGTCCACCAGGTCAACCCCGCTGTGGCGGTCGAACACCACCGGGTCCCCGGTGCGGGCATCTACGGCTGTGATGAGGAGCCGCCTTTCGGGCCACTCCAGGCTGGGCAACCGGGCGGCGACGGTGGCGCGCCATCGCGCCTGGGTTGAAGCGGACGACGCCGGCACGGCCTCGAGCGCGGACGCTCCCATCTTGCGGCGCATGTCGGCAGCATCCGCCGCAGCGGCGATCACGGCGGCCGTCCGTTCCATCTGGGTGAGCACCGGCGCCGCGGCTTGCGCGCCACCGACGGGACCGCCGGCCGCCTGCCGTGGCGGCGGGGCACCGGCGTCGAGGATGGCGGCCAGCAGCTCAGCCGGGTCCGCGCCGGTGATTTGCGCCGCAGCCGTTGATCCGGCCGAGGTCCCCACAATGAGGTCGGCCGCCGCTGCGTTCACGCCGGCGTCCTGCAGACCGGCGATGACGCCGATCAGCCAGGCGTTGCCGGTTGATCCGCCGCCGCCCAGGACCAGGGCCCGTTTGCCGGCCGTCGGCGCGTCAGCTCCCGGAACGGAATTCAGGCTTGAAGAATGTGTTGTGTTCATGGGAGTCGCCTTGTCGCGTAATGCCTAATGGAAGGCGCTCCCGGTGGCGGCTAGGAAAACCGCGCGTCCGTGGACTCCAGGGGAGCACCCGGTGCTGGTACTGCGTTCACGGGTCCCACCTCCTGCCGGTTGTTCACGATTGTTTTGAAACTAGCACCTCGCACAAAGCAGCACAATCACTGAAGTGCGCCCATGCCTACCCGTTCCGGCCGGCGTAAACCGTGGCTGCCACAATGAACATGATCCCGATGACAGCGAACAGGCCACCGAAGGCCCGGATGTAGGCCGGCCTGGCGAAAAACGAGTTGGAGTAGTCAACGCCCATGGGCTTGAAGTCCTTGACCATGCCGGCGTACGCCTGCGCGGATCCGCGCACGTCGAAGACGAGGGCCAGCCCCAGCAGCACCGCGGCAACGCCTACAGCGCCGAACGTCCAGGGCACCACCTCAGCCGATTGCGCCTGGCCGGTGAATGCCGCCAGCGGCACCGAAAGGAAGGCCACCGCGAACACCACCATGTAGAGGACAAACAAGCCCTTCACCGGTTGCGGCAGTTTCCTCACAGCACGCCACAGTTGCATCATGTTCCAATCCGTCCGGGGCTGCAGCATCGCAGCGGATACAGACCAAGTAACTCATGGATCGGACACACACTGAACCACCTTTGGGCCATCTTGAGGATCGGTTGCCAAGTGGGCCCGGCCCCATGGAGTCAGAGGCTGTCCTCCTGCGCTGTCCCGGTTCGTGCCAGGAAATCACCGGCCCGCCGGAACTGCCTGAGCGTCACCACAAACAAGGCGGCCATAAAAGGGATCAGCGCGCACCACAGCCACTGGAACCAGGTCCACCCATCGCTGAAAGTGGTCAGCAACTGGGACACGTAAAGGAGCATGAACCCCGGGAACATCAGCAGGGTGGGGGCCAAGCCTTTACGCACCAGTGCAGCGGTGCCCCTCAGCACGGGTACTTGCCCGGGGATGGTCGGCTTTTTACCCTCGATCTGGTCCATCAAGGCTTTACGCTCCGGTTTCTCCAGCCAGATGAGCCCGCCAGCGTGCTTGGGCCGAACCAGCGGCGTGACCCGTTTGGCCGAATAAACCATGGAACCCACCAACGCGCCCATCGCCGCGAAGGAGAGGCCAACGCCCAACTGGGCCACCCGCTCGTCGGGGTCGTTCCCGTAGATCCACAGGCCAACCACACAACCGGCAGCAAGAAGGACCGCCACCCCCACAGGCAGGTAAATCCTGTAGAACTTCCACACGGCCTGACCCGTGCCTTCGTCCGTGACCCCGATGACGGCCCGCTCCGTCTTCGCCCACCGGACGGCCGGGTCGTCATTGTCCCAGTTCATCCCAGATCCCCGATCGCTTGTCCGCAGATCCTAACCTTCAAGGCCCGGATCTGCGGACAAGCTGAGGATTGGAACCTAGCCCGTCACCGCGGTGAGCTCGTTCGGGGTCTGGTCCAGGGTGCCGCTTCCGGTCACCGTGCCGGCCTCGATGTCCACCGCGTGGATGGTGTTGGTGGCGGGGTCGGTCACAAAGGCGGTGTGGTCGTTGACGAACACTGTGGGCCGCGGCTGCTGCCACTGCAGCGGCTCCTCCCAGGCGCCCACCACGGGGATGCTGCTGGTGACCTTGGCCGTGTCGGGGTCGATCACATGCAGGGAACCGTCCGTGCCCAGCACCAGGGCCTCACCATGCGGTCCGCGGGCCAGCGACCGGAAGCTGTAGCTGGTCCCCAGGTCCACCAAAGCAAGCTCCTTGGTTTTGGTGTTGATCAGGGAAATCTGCTCCGGGCGTTCCAGCTCGGCGTCCTTGTCCTTCTTGTAGTCCCCCAGCGTCACGGCGGACTCATCGGACCCGGCCTGGTTCCCGATCCGGCCGTACTCCGTGGGGCTGGCCACCTTGGTGATGGTCCCGCCGGAGTAGATCAGGACGCCGGTCTGGCAGCCGATCACCACGGCCTCACCCTCTGCAGTGGCTTCGCCATGCACACCCGGGCAGTCCTCGTTCCGGGCAATCTCCTTGCCGTCCTTGTCCAGCACCACAATGCCGGGCCGGCTGTCCTCGTTGCCCAGGGTGAGGACCAGTTCGCCGTTGGCCAGTTCCACGGCCACGCCGTGGTGTGCTTCCTCGGCCTTGTGGGTCTGAACCTCAGGCTGGCCCTTGGCCAGGTCTGCCGAGTTGAAGATGCTGATCTCGCCGGTCCCGTCGCTGAACAGGATGGTCTTCCCGTCATGCCGCACCACGTGGCCGGGCTTGGACGTGGGGAACACGATATCCGTCATGGCCGGGTCCTGCGCATGATGGGTGGAGCCGTCGGTCCACACACCGGTATCCAGCACCTTGAAGCCCTCCGTGGTGGAGATGATGACGTGCCGCCCGTCCCCTGCCGGGTTGACGCGGTTGAAGCCGGCCAGGGGGTAGTCCCCCAGCACCTTGAAGGAGGCGCCGTCCAGGACCTGGATGCCGCCGTCGTACGTGGTGACGATGCGCGGCGCCGCTTCCGGAACCGTCGCGGCGGCAGACGCCGACGGTGACGTTCCGGCGGCCGGGCCGGCGGTTCCGCCGCAGCCGGTCAGCAGCAGGCCCGTGACGGCGAGCGCCGAGAGCAGCCGGATGGGCGAGGGTCGGACAAGTGAAGTGCGGTGGTGCATGGGTGCTTCCTTTTCTGGGTGGGTGATGGCAAAAAATAAAGAATCAGGTCAGTGCGTCGGTGATGCGCTGGGTGTTGGACCGCATCATGTCCAGGTAGGTCTGGGCGCCGGAGCCGTCCGCGCCCAAAGATTCGGTGAACAGCGGGACCACGGCGATGTCCATCCCGGCTTCGGCGGCCAGGACCTGCGCCAGCCGCTCGGGCTGCGAGGAGTCCGCGAAGATCGCCACCACGCCGGCGTCGCGGATGGCGCCGGTCAGCCCGTTGAGGTCCGCAGAGCTGGGCGAGGCCAGCGTGGTGCCGCTGGGGATCACGGCGCCGATCACGTCGAACCCGAAGCGCTGGGCCAGGTAGCCGAACACGTGGTGGTTGGTGATGAGCTTGCGGTGCGCGGCGGGAATGCCGGCGAAGCCCGCTTCCATGGCCGCTTCCAGCTCCGTCAGCTCTGCGGTGTAGCCGTCTGCCTGGGCCTGGATCACCCCGGCGTCCACCCCGTCCACGTGCCCTTCCACGCTGTCCGCAATGGCCGCCACGGCCTGGCTGACGCGGGCGGGGTCGGTCCAGAAGTGCGGGTCCTGGGCGCCGGACCCGTGGCTGAACGCAAGGGGCTCGACGGCGTCCATCGCCGCCAGCGTCGGAACGCCCGCCGCGGCGGCAGCTTCGACGTGGTTGAGGACGCCCTCTTCCAGCCCGCCGCCGTTGTGGATGATCAGGTCCGCGGCTTCGATCCGCGCTGCCTGCTGCGCCGAGATGCCGAAGGAATGCGGGTCCGCGTTGGCCTCCATCAGCACCAGCACCTCCGCCTGGTCGCCCAAGACGTTCCGGGTGATGTCGCCCAGGATGTTGGTGGTCACCACCACGGTGGGCTTCGCGGCAGCCGCCGGCGAACAGCCTGCCAGCGACAGCGCCACCAGAAGGGCCGCCAAAGTGCCGGCCACCAGGCGCCTCACAGTCCGGTCTCCAGGACCAGGTCCGCGGCGGGGACGTCGAACGTGCGGGCCGCGCGCAGCTCATCGGCGTAGTCGAGTTCCAGGACCCTGGAGCCGGCGGGATCGCTGAGGTAGGCACGGGAGGCATCAACCCGAAGGGCGGGGACCGCAGGTTCGGAACCCGTGAGCGGCGCCAGCAGCGGAGCTTCCGCCGTCACTGCACCAGTCCGCGGGTCCAGGGTGCGCAGGACGCCGTCGACGCCGAGCGCCAGCACCCTGCGCGTGTCGCCCACGGCGGATGCGGCCACGGTCCGGGCGGGCGTGGGCAGCAACGTCCACGTCCGCGCGGACACGTCGAGGTGCCAGACGCCGGCGTCACCAGCAGGGCCGGCCAGTTCGTTGGACCCCGCCCGGTGTTCCAGGGAGGTGGCTGCCGGTACACCCGCGTTGGCCGCCGGGTACGGTATCCGCTCGGCGGCGAACGTGCCGTCCTCCTCCGTGATCAGCAGGGCGGCGTCGGCACAGGCCAGCACCACACCCACCCGGGTGGTGGCGGAGGCAGCGGGATCCTGGCAGTCCTGCAGGGCCAGGACGGTGGCATTGGCGTCGTCGCGCACTTCCACGCCGGTAGCCACGGCTGAACCCTCAGCCGCCACACTGGCAATGAAGTGGCCCTCGTACGGAACCACCATCCCGCGGTGCGCGGAGGTGGTGATCCGGAAAGCTTCGTCGATGCTGCCCGCGTCAAGGTCCTTGTGCCGGAAAACGGCTGCGTAGCCGCCGGTGTCCGAGAAGACGGCAAGGTCTTTGCCGTCCCCGGCGATGCTGCCCGGGTCCGGGACCTCAATGGTCCCCACGGTCCGGGGTTCGGAGCTGTAGTAGTGGGCGTGGTCGCCGTGGTCCACGGTCCAGGCGCCGGTGTCGAAGACCTCCACGTGCTCCGGCGTGGTGACCAGGGCGTAGCGGCCGTCCTGGCGGAGCGCGTCCACTTTGCCGAACGGGCCGGCGTCGGACGTAACCCCGGTGAGCAGCGACAACAGCCGGGCCTCCCCCGTGGCGCTGTCGACAGTGAGCAGGCCGGTTTGCGGCTCCGGGTTTTCCTGGGCGCCGGCCACGTAGCCGTGGGGTGTGGCGGCCGGCTGGGACGGTTCAGCAGCAGTGGGAGCGGCGCAGGCTGAAAGCAGCAGGGGCAGGGCGGCGAGGAGCAGCGCGGGCTTAGGCATGGTGCGGTGCACGGGAGAAAGGTTCCGTTTCTGTGGAGGGTGCGGTGGGGCGGGGTGCGGGCCGGTTCCGGCGGACCAGGAACCGGACTGCAGCCGAGGCGAAGTAGGACAGGGCCGCGGTCAGGGCGATGGTGGCACCGGCGGCTGTGCCGGCGAACCAGGAGATCCAGAGGCCGGCCGCCACGCTGGCAATGCCCAGCAGCGAGCCCAGGACCATCACGCCGCGGACGGACCGGGCCCACACCAGCGCGGCGGCAGGCGGCGCGATCAGCAGGCCGAACACCAGGAGTGTGCCCACCACCTGGAAGGACGCGGCCACGGCCAGGGTGATCAGGAACAGCAGCACAAAGTGCGCCAGCCGGGGACGCAGCCCCAGGCTGGCGGCTTTGTGCGGATTGAATGCGGCCGCCATAAAGGACCGGTGGAACACCGCGGCGGTGGTGAGGACAACGAGGCCGACGGCGGCCAGCACCAGTAGGTGCTCCGTCCGGACAGCCAGGACATCACCGAACAGTGTTCCGGTCAGGTCCACGGCGAAACCGCCGGACGCGGAAACGATGATCACGCCGAGTGAGAGCATCACGACAAACAGCAGCCCGATGGCGGTGTCCTGCGAGACGCGCCGGTTCCGGGTGATGGCCGAGACCCCGGCAGCCGTGGTCGCGGCGCTGATGGCAGCACCAAGGATGAGGTTGCCGCCCAGCAGCGAGGCAATGGCGATGCCCGGCAACAGTCCGTGGGACATGGCATCGCCCAGGAAGGCCATGCCGCGCACCACCACCCAGGTGCCAACAACGGCGCAGACGACCGACACCAGGGCGCCGCCCAGGAGGGCACGCTGGAAAAAGGACGCGTTCAGGGGATCAAGTAACCATTCCATCGCCGTTCACGATACATTAATAATGAGAATCATTCGCAACAAATCGACGGAGCGCAATTGTCCAGGATCATTTTTGACGGGGCCGGGTTCGCCTACCCTGACCGGCCGGTACTGGACAGCATCTCGCTGGCCATCATGCCCGGCTCCCATACGGCGCTGACCGGGACCAACGGGTCCGGCAAGTCCACCCTCCTGGGTCTGGCGGCCGGCATCCTGAAACCGTCAGCCGGGACCGTCACGCTTCCCGCAGGGCAGCGGCCGGCGTTTGTCATCCAGCACACGCACACCCCGGAGGTGATGCCGTGCACAGTCCGGCAGGCCGTGGAGATGGGCCGCTGGCCGCACCGCAGGGGCTGGCTCCCGCTGCGCCCGTCGGACCGGCGCGTGGTGGCGGAGGCCCTGGCCAGGATGGGGATCTCGGACCTGGCCGGCCGACAGTTGACCGAATTGTCCGGCGGGCAGCGGCAGCGGGCCTTGATTGCCCAGGGCCTGGCGCAGCAGGCCGGCATCCTGATCCTGGACGAGCCCACCGCCGGGCTGGACAGCCGCGCCAGGACGCTGATCAGGGAAGCCATTGCTGCGGAGTTGGCGCGCGGGGTGACGGTACTGGAGGCAACCCACGACGACGGCGACATCGCCCTGGCGCACCGCGTCATTACGCTGGCGGGCGGCAAGGCGACGGCTGGCAAGGCGAACGCGGGCGCGGTTCGGGGCCGGCAGGGAGCGCCCGGCAGCCCTCAGGCGGCGGTTTCACCGGCATAGCCGGCTCCACCGCCGCCTGGCTCAGCGGCTCAGCTCAGTGTCCGGGCGAGTCCCAGCATGGCCAGGGCGAAGAGCGGGAACAGCCAGTTGGCAATCACCACACCCACTTTGGCGCCTACACCGCCGGTTGCCTCGGCAGCGGACAACGGATCCGCGATGTCGTCATCCTGACCGGGACGGCGGGAGATGACGGTGTTCCTGACCGACAGGGCCACCATCACCACGGCGGTGCCCACAACCCACGGCAGCGGCTCGATGGCCAGCCACGCGTCCGCCTGTTCTGTCGGCGCCACGATGGCGGAAAGCAGCCCCGCCGCTGCGCACACCGCGGCGAGGCAGGCCAGCACCCACAGGCGCCGGATGACCGCCGTGAGGTAGAGCGGCAGGAACGCGATAAGCACCACAGGCAGGGCCAGGAGGGCCAGCTGCGCGGGCGAGATGAGCATCGTTTCGGACCTGACCCAGGCCATTACGGCCTGGTTGAAGAGAAGGAAAGCCAGCAGGCCCAGGAGCGCGGGCCAGAGTGCCGTGCGCACCCAGTGGTGCGCCGGCGCAGCGGGCAGGTCCAGGGCGGCAGCATAGTCGCGCGCCGGCCCAAAGGCGTCCTCGGCCCGCTGGCCGGTGTCACCCAGGAGTTCGCGTGCACTTGCCACCGCGTCGCCGATGGCGCTGCCGTGCACCTGGCGCAAACGCAGCTCCAGGACGAGGTCGTCAAACCATTTTCTATCGGCGGTTTCCTGCATCATGTGGTGGACTCCTTTGTTTGGCGCTCGGGGTCGAGGTAGTGGGTGCTGAGGTGGGTGAAGCGCAGCCAGTCCGCGCTGAGGCGGGACAGTTCGGTCCGGCCCAGGGGGGTCAGGGCGAAGTATTTACGCCCTGGCCCGTTGACGCCTGCCTTCCACTCGGTGGAAACCAGGCCGGCCGTCTCGTAACGGGTAAGGAGCGGGTACAGGGTGCCGCCCTTGATGACGCCGAACCCGTGCTGCTCGAGTTCGCTGATGATCGCGTAACCGTAGGAGGGCCCGGCCTGCAGCGCACGGAGGGCAAAAAAGCCGAGCGTGGCCCGGAGCCAGTCGCTGGGCCACTCGGCGCCGTCGGGCGGCTGTGGCGGTGAAGAGGAAACATCCATAGCTATATTGTCACTCTAAGTAGTTAGCCTGTAAAGCCCATGGAACCCGCCGCATCAAGAAAGCGCATTAGGGCCGGCTAAAGAAAATGACAACCCAATGACACATCTGTCACGTGGTCTGGTTATAGTTTGCGCCCGTATCCTGACCGTGTCAGTGCTTGGGGGCCGCGGACACTTGGAAGTGCTTTGCGGGCCGACCGAGCAGGAACGTCTCTCCTATCGGTCAAGGCCAGGTCTCAGAAATGCACACACCCTCATCACGCACACGCAAAATCGCCATGTTCGCTTCCGCTCCCGTCGCCCTCCTGATTGCCGGCGGCATGGTCTGGCAGGGTTCGCAGGCTGCCTTTACGGCCTCCACCCGCAACGCCGGCAACTCCTGGAGCACCGGCAACGTGGTGCTTACGGACGATGACCTCGGCGCTGCGGCGTTCCACGTGGAAAACATCGTCCCGGGCCAGACGGGCCAGAAGTGCATCGTTGTTACGTCCCAGTCCAATGTGGCCGGCGAAGTCCGGGCCTACACCCAGAACCTGGTCACCTCAAAGGGCCTGGAAAACCGGATCTTCTTCGACCTTGAGCAGGGCACGGGTGGATCGTTCAACGACTGCACCGGGTTCACGCCCACGGCCAACACGGTCCCTGAACTGCCGCTCTCCACCCTGGCCACCGTCAACCGCGACTTCGCCACCGGCGGGGCTCCGTGGGACACCACCGGCACACCCGGCGAGACCCAGAGCTACCGCGGCACCTGGCGCTTCGACACCACCAACCTGAGCCAGGACGAGGTCAACGCCCTGCAGGGTGCCCGCGTGAGCATCGACCTCGTGTGGGAACTCCAGTCCGACAACGCTCCCACCACCCCGTAACTCCGGCCTGGCAACCACAGCGCTGTGAACCGGGAAAGGCCCGGGTCTGCACCGGGTCTTTCCCGGGGAGCAGGACTGTTCTCCGCTGACGGCTGGGTGCGTTTCATCGCATCCATCGCGTCGCGGCTTTATCTGGGTGTGCTGCTGAGCCTTGCCCTGTTCGCGGTGCTCCCGGCGCTGTTCGGCTGGCACGGCACCGTGGTGCAGAGCGGGTCCATGGAGCCGCACATCTCCCCCGGCGACGTGGTGCTCGCCGCGGCGTTGAACCCGGAACACCCGGTGCCCGTGGGCGGCGTGGTGGAGTACCACAGCCCAGCGGAGGCCGAGCCCGGCGGCGTGGCAAAAACCCGCCTGCACCGCATCGTCGCTGCGAACACGGATGGCACGTTTGTCACAGCCGGCGATGCCAACACCACCGTGGACAGCACCCCCATTGTCCGCGACCAGATTAAGGGCCAGGCACGCCTGCTTATCCCCGCCGTGGGCCTGCCCGGGCTGTGGCTGGGCAGCGGCAACCTTTCCGCCCTGGCCCTGTGGTCAGTCATTACCCTGGTGGCCGTGGTGGCCGCAGTTTTCGGCGTTACCGGCCGCAGCCGCCCCGGTGACGGCGATGACGGCGGCAGCCCTGATGACGAGGGCGACGACTCCGGACCCGATGGCGGTGGGGATGACGACGGCGGAACGGACGACGACGAACCCTCGCCGCTGCAGAAAGCCGGCACCGCCATGGGCATCGTCGCCGTCCTGGTCACCGTGGTGGTGATGGGCGCCAGCGTGTTCTCCTCGGCCGCGTTCACGGCCACGACGGCCAACGCCGCGAATTCGTTCGGCACGGCACTGGACTGGATGCCGCCGTCGGCCGTCCTGGTCAATCCCGGCCCCACGGTGAAGGGGACCGTGGCGCTGACCGCCGAAGCCTCGGACGCCGAGAGCGGCATCCGCAATGTGGTGATCCAGTACGCCCCCGCCGCCACTGGTGTCTACGTGACCCTGTGCACCGCCGTGTCCGCACCGTATTCATGCGGCTGGAACACCGCTGCCGTGCCCGACGGCGCCTACCTGCTGCGCGCCACCGCAACGGATAAATCCGGCCTCACCACCACCACGGAACCCATCAGCACCTCCGTGGCCAACTCGTTTGCGGTGTCCCTGCCCGACCCCGGCGAAGTGGTCCGCGGCAACGTCAACCTAAGCCCCGTCCTCAGCAACGCAGGCCCGGGCACATACACGGTGCGGGTGGAGTACGCCGCGGCCGGTACCACCAACTGGAAAACGCTATGCCCGAACCAGGTGGCGCCGTCCCCCTGCACCTGGGCAACGGCCACGTACAGCAACGAATCCTATGACCTCCGCGCGGTAGCCGTCTCCGGCGGCACCACCACCTACTCCCCGGTCCTGCCGGACATCCTGGTGGACAGCCAGGCCCCCACGGTGGCCCTGACGGACCCGGGCGCCACCATCCGCGGTACCGCCAACTTCACGGCGACGGCGGCAGACGCGGTGTCCGGCGTCGCCCAGGTGCAAGTCCAGTACCTCCGCTCAGGCACCAGCACCTGGGTGACCATGTGCGCCGTGGAGGAGTCACCGCACACCTGCCGGTTCGACACCACCAAGCTGGCCAACGGCCAGTACAGCTTCCGGGCCATCGCCACAGACGACGCCGGCAACACCGCCACCACCTCCGCCACGTCTCTTCGGACCGTGGACAACACGGTGGGCTCGGTCTCCATGGAGGATCCGGGAGCGTACCTCACCGGAACCGTCGCCCTGCAGGCCGCGGCAAACTCGACGGCGGGCATCACCAACGTGCGCCTCCAGACGGCCCCGGCCGGAACCACCACCTGGACCACCCGCTGCACGGTGGGCACCGCACCGTACTCCTGCGCCTGGAATTCCACCGCCGTGGCCGACGGGCTCTACGACGTCCGCGCCATCCTGCTTGAAAGCACCGGCAAGGAAACCATTTCCGCCACAGTGTCCGGCCGCAGGGTGGACAACAGCCCGCTGCGCGCGGCGGACATCCAGGCCACCAACGGCGGGGTGCTGGGCCGGGTGGACGCCGGGGACACCATCAGCTTCAGCTACAGCCAGCAGGTCAACCTGGCCACCGTGACGCCGGGCTGGAACGGAGCCGCCCTGCCTGTGACGGTCCGGCTGCGGGACGGCAACCTGCTGGGCCAGGGCAACGCTGTTGACACCCTGGACGTCCAGCGGGCCGGCAGCACCGTGAACCTTGGGGCCGTCAATACCAAGGGCAACTACGTCAAGAACCGCAAGACCGTCACCCTGAACGGCACCATGACGGCGGCCCCGGTCACGGTGAACGGAATTCCGCGCACGGTGGTCACCGTGACGGTGGGCGCCGTGGCAAGCGGCGCCGGCAGCCTGCGCAGCTACACCACCCCGGTGAACATGGCGTGGACGCCGACGGCGGCCGTCACCAACGCGGCCGGCGTCGCCTCCTCTCTGGCGCCCGCCACGGAGACGGGAACGCTGGACCGCGACTTCTGAATTGCCAGTGCAGGCAGCACGGTTGGTGACCTTATGGCGCCGGCGCCGTTGGCTCGGATGACGGGGCCGCTGCCGCCGGCGTTGAGGCTTGGAGGCTTCTCAGGTCAACAACCGACCACGCTGAGTAGGGCTGTTCGTTGGGTGCGTTGAAAAGCACTGCATAAGCGCAGACAAAGCGGTAGTCGTTGCTGTTAACCACAAGACTTTCCTGAACCGACGCGGTTCCTGTTTTGTCGGGACCCGACTCGCCCCATTGGAGGACACCGGAACCCGAGGATGGTCCCTTGATGTCTGGCCACCTGGTGCCGCGGCACAGCGAATCAACGTTCAGGTCTTCGGAAGCCGACGGCCCAATGCCGTAGATACGAAGCAGCATTTTCTCGGTGCTTCTCAACGCCGGCGCTTTTGCCTCCGAGGTGACGGTTACCGCCCCTGAGGGGGATTTCACGGCCGATAGGGACAAGCTGGGCATATCCCGCGAGTGAAGACTCTCCGTACCGGTGCGGAGCACATTGATCATCCCCACGACCACCAGGAGCGCAGAGAACACGGTGACCAGGCTTGTCAGCGTGGTGGCCCAGGCCCGGCGGCCGGATAAATTCACCAGAAGAAGAATCACCGGGAGGGCGGCACCCACAATGACAAGCCCTACCGCCCAGGCGACGCCGTCAGGATCGTTGCGGACCATCCTGCGTAAAAGATCCTGCTCGATACCCAGCCCCGCGAAGATCGAGACGACAACTGCCAAGGCAGCTGAGACAGCAACCCATACTCCAGGGGGCGGTACAACACCCGCGGAAGCGCCAGCTCTCTGTTCCATGATCGATTCACCCACGAATCCCAGGAAAGAAGAAGCAAATTGCGGCTATTTTGTGGTTCCGCGGTCCGTCATGTGGGGCCGTAACGGAACTCCCCAAGACAGACCCTCACTCCGACGCTGCCCGGAAGGGGCCGCGTCAGCCGATGCCGCGGACGCTGTTGTTCCGCTTGTCATGGGTCAGTTCGGCCAGGCCCAGCGCTTCAAGGAGCGGCGGCAGGTACATGCCGAAGCGTCCCCGGTAGCCCTTGCGGAGCCCGTACCAGCCACCCACCGGGTTGGCGGGGTCGCGGCCCCAGGCCTCCACGGTGCCGTCGGCTGCCGGCTTGTTTTCGTCTGCGGCCCCCAGCTGCACCCAGTCGCCCTGCTCGATCAGCCAGGCATGCAGGTCCTCCACGGCCTGGAGCTGGTACTTCAGGGTGGTGGACCCCACCTGGCACACCAGTGCCGGCGGGTCGGAGCCAGGGTCGCGGTACATCGTGTACGTCGAGGATCCGGGCGCTGTCGCCAAGGTCCAGGGGTCAGTTTTGGTTCCGTCGGCCATGATGATCCTGTTCCAGTGAGTGCGGGCTATGGCGCCAGCGTAGTGCCCAGGAACCTGGACGGGTATGGCCACATTCCGCGCAGGTGCGCGAGGACCAAATGCCTCAGATCCCATCCCCACTCTGCTACTACCCAGAATGGGCAAGTGGGCAAATCCCATACTTGGGCGTATCATCAGGACAGAAAGTTTTTTGACCTATGTTGGAGGAACACGTGAACAGCGCTGCCAATTTTGTGCCCGTTGGGGAAGTCAGCGCCGATGAACGCTCTCGAATCGCAGTGGGCAAAGCCGGTGTTCGGAGGGATGACCGCTACGCCGTTGCCGTCAACGACGACGGCGAGATATTGCTGACCCCGCTCGTCTCCATCCCCAAGCGAGAACTCCTGGTGTGGGAGAACGCGCAGATCCGCGACGCCTTGAGCCTCAGCCTGCTCCAGTCCGCGTCCGGACAGACCACCAGCCTCGGGGACTTCTCACAGTTCGCCGATGATGCCGAGGACGATGAGTGAGTGCCCAGTTCAAGCTTGAATTCACCGACGTTGCCAAGGAACAGATTGCCGCACTCCGCCGCGACGGCCATCTTGAAAAGAAATACAAAAAAGTTCAGCGCACTCTAGGTCGACTTCAGATCAACCCGGCCCATCCCAGTCTGAATTCGCACAAGTACGATTCGATTAAGGGCCAAAACGGTGAAGACGTCTGGGACTCATACGTTGAGAACAACACACCCTCGGCATGGCGCGTATTCTGGCACTACGGCCCAGCCAGTGGCCAGATAACGATTCTCATCATTACTCCCCACCCCTAGACTTCCAAGCCTCGCATCCTGCACGGAAAGCCAGAATCGCTTCTTCGCTAATCGCCTGACGTCCTGTACCTTCGGACGTACCGGGATTTAGGTGGTTCGATGGAGCAAGACGACGGAAGACGCAACGGCTTCCTCCTGAACGCAGCGGTGGCGTTTGGGGACGCATGCACGCGGCCAAAACTCACTCCGTCGTGCCCCTTCTACCGCGAGTCGGAAGCCGGTCCAACCTGTGCCGAACAATGTCGAGGCGTGGCCGAGTCGCTCGGGGATGCTTCAAGAAGAATCGCCCATCACCGAATAGGCGGACTTGTCTTAACGGGGAGGGAAATTCCTCGCTCCGCTGCGGCAGGCGCTGAAGAGTTTGACGCAGGCCGACTCTACATCGGTGACCGGCATCTACCCTTTAGGGATCAGTCCACCACCGCCTTGCTGCTCGGACTTCGCCACCACACCATCAATGCAGTGCTCAGGGACACAGATCCAGACGAGCATGACTTTCCGCGGAAGATTTGGGCGGAACTTCAGTCGCGGGATTTTCCAATCGCCCAGGCCGCGGCCGCAGGATTGAGTCTCCCGCTGGCGCGGGCAGCTGCCTCGCGGGCAACGCTCAACCGCCTGACTTCGTTTGGCCTCGTAGGGTCGGCCGGGCTCAAGTCAGCGCACATTAAGGATCCCTGGGCAGCGTTTCTGACCGAGATCCAGCCAAGCCTTTCCGCGGGAACAGGAGAAATCAGGGCTGGCACCTCCACTCCAGCCCTCCTCCTACCGGGATGGCTCAGCGACTTGGATCGTGATGGTGCGGTGTCCGCAGCAATCTCTTCGGATGAAGTCCTTCGGGTCGCCTTTGGCCCCGGATTTGTTTATCGACTCAGCCAATGGTTCGGAAGGTTGTTGACGGATGACCCGGACCAGGTCTTCAACGCGTCCGTTCCGGACCGACGTTTGTTTCTTGGTTTAGAAAACTCCCTATACACCGATGAAACCGGTGATTGGTTTTGGACCCGGCTCACGCAGACCGCACTCGAAGACTGGCTTCAATCTGCTTTGGTGCTGGAATGGTCCTGGCAAGCCCAGGATGACAGCCGCGGAATGTCGCATCGAATTCTGCAGGAACGCGCCCTCGATCCTGATGTCGTTTCCAGAGCCTGCCTGAATCGGTTGACATCCGGCACCCCCGCGAGCGGTAACTTTGGTTTCGATCCCACACTCTTTGTCAACCGGGCCATAGAGCTACTGTCCATGGGCGATGCCGAAGGGGCCGCTGACATCTTCAGCGGCCTCACCGAATTGCGCCCAACCGATGCCGATGTGTGGAACAACCTGGGCTTTTGCCAGATGGCGCTTGATCCGGCTGCCGCGCTCAACTCGCTTGGCCGGTCCGCAATTTTCAGTCGGGAAACCAGTCCTGTCCGGATGGTCAATCAAGTGTTGGCACTGCATCTGATGGGACTGGACGAAGATGCGCTCATTCTCGCCAGCGAAACATCAAATCTGGCCTTTGCCCGGTCCTCAGCCTGGTTGTGGAACCACACAATGCCTCAGCAAGCTGGGCGTCCGATGCCCAACAACGACATCAGCGAATACCTGGTGGAACTCATCCAGCACATAAAGGCCGGTGGCTGCGGCAGTGGAATGAGCCCCTTGGACGAGTAGCGCAGATTCAAAGGCCAGGCTCAGTCCGCCGGGCGGCAGGACCCGGCCGGCCCGTAGCTGAGCCAGTCCGGGAGCGCTGCGGTGAACGCCTCGCGGACGGCCGGGGTGTTGGTCACGGTCCAGTCCACCCGGCCGTTGACCTCCACCTCGGTCTTGTCCCATTCGAACCAGTTGATCATCTTCAACTGCGGGTATGCGGTGGCCAGGGCGGGGTTGAACAGCTGTTCCCACCACGCTTTTTTGATGTCCATTTCCGCGGCCCCGCCGGCGGCCGGCGCGTACAGGGCAGCAGTTTCCGGGATGGCCACGGGCTTGCCGTGCTCCGTCCCGTACACAGCATAGAAGTCCGGGAGCAGGCTGTCGTCGCCGTTGGCCCCCAGGTAGGTGCCGCTGAGTTGGTCCGTGAACTTATGGGGCTCGGGCAGTTCGTTTTCGCCCCACGGGTAGGTGGCGCCCCAGTGGTACAGGGACATGCCCACCCAGTCCACCGCGGCGTCGCCAGGGTAATACGGGGCGTAGGAATCGTCCGCCATGGTGAGGGCGCCGTCGTCGTCCGTGTCCAGGGCGTCGAACTCCGGGGTCCCGGGCTTGGCCTCGAACGTGCCGCCGGCAAAGGGGTAGCCGCCGGCATAGTTGGGCGCCCACATCATGGCGGAGGCAGGCGCCACCTTATGGACGGCGTCCGCCATCCTGGTGAACGCCGCCTTGTAGGCCAGGGGCTGCTGCGCCCAGGGGTACCAGGAACCGTTCATCTCGTGCGCGAAGCGGACAATAACCGGCACACCGTCCGCGTTCAAGGCGGCCAGGTCATCGGCGAGCGCCGCCACCGCCTCATCCGTGACGGCGCCCAGCCCGTTCATGGGCTCCAGGGTCAGCAGCATCATCTGCCCGTCCGCGCGGATCTGGTCCGCGGCGTGGGCCAGATCCATCTTCTCCTGGGCGGTGTAGGGGAAGCCGGCGAAGGAGACGCTGACGGCCGGCTTGTGGCCCAGGTCCGCGGCGTACTGGGCCAGGGGTTTGTTGTGCAGGTCCAGGTTCACCCCGAATAAAGCGCCCGACGCCGGCACCAGGCCTGCGCGGTCCGGCGCCACACACACGGGCAGGGTGGGCCCGGCAGCCTTTTCGGCCTCGTCCCGGGCGTTGATCCCGGAGACAATGCTGGTCGTCCCGATCCCTGCGGCCACCACAAACGCGACAGCCGGAAGGACAAAGCCGCGCAGGCTGCGGCGCTCCGGTGCTGGGCCGGGAGTTGAGATGTCGGGTGTATCGGGTGACATACAGCGGTGGACCTTCCTGACCTGCGGGTTTACCTCATTTTACGTGGCCGGGCCGCAGGATCCGGGTAGTGGCCCGGGTACTTGCCGTGGCGTCCCGCAGAAAACTCGAGTACTCACTACTCGTGTGGGGGCTCCGGGCCCGCAGCTAAGTTTTGCTGGAGGGTTTAGCCGCATCCGTGGTTTGAAAAATCGTGAAATCGGGGGCAGGAAAATGGGAGTTCGGCCGGCAATTGTCAAAGAGCGGGCCCTGCGGGTAGTGGCTGATGCCGAACCCCAGGCGGAGATCCTCACCATGCCTGCGGCCCATGCCGCGTACCTGCTGGACCTGCTGACCGGCACCGAGACCGTCCAGGACTCCCTGCGGAAACTCACCCAAGCTGCGGCGCACGCCATCAGCGGACTGGCCGGCGTCGAGATCGACTGCGCCGCCACACTGAACCGGGACCGGCGCCCCGCCATGATCTCAGCCAACAACCGACGGGCCGCAACTCTCGCGGCGTTGGAAGACGGCGGGCCCATGGCGGACGCGCTTGGTTCTGCCGGGTCCGTGGTGGTGGGCACCTACGGCGGATCCCTGGCCGTCCCCGTCCGGCTGGACGAAACCTCATCCTGCGCCCTGACACTCCTGGGCCCTGCGGGATTCCAGTTCTCCCCGGAAGTGGTGACGGAAGCCCACCGGTTCGCCGCCGTTGCGTCGCAGAGCCTCAAACTTGCCATCGAAGTCCACGGGATCCGGGCTGCCGGGGACAACCTCAAGGCAGTCCTGGAAGCCCGGAAATCCATCGATGTGGCGTGCGGGGTGATCATGGCCCAGACGCGGTGTTCCTACCCGGACGCCTTCAGCAAGCTTGCCAGCGCCTCCCGCCATCGCAACCTGCACGTCCGCAACGTGGCGGAAGGGGTCCTCAAGGACCTCCCCACCACCCAGAGGGGCAATCCGGGACGTTAGTCCTGTAGCGATCCGGTTTGCCCCTCTGACCCACCGCCCGTTTCCTGCGTCCGCGGGCACCACCAACAGGGCAGGCTTCCCCTATGTGAGCACCGGGGTCAGCGCCGCCACTGCCCGGGCCAGGCCGTGCATGGCCACACCGGCCGCGGCCCAGCTCTCCGCCCGCACCAGGTGTTCCAGCTCGGTGGACAGGCCGGCCAGCTGCCGGGCACCCACCATGGTGGAGGTGACTTTCAGGCTCAGAACCCGGTCCATGGCCGCTTCGAAGTCCTGCGCCGCGACGGCACAGCTGATGCTGTCCATGCGGACCGGCAGCAGCTCGCGGTATCCGTCCAGGAAGGCCGCAGCCCCGGCGGGGTCGCCCAGCTCCTCACCCAGTTCGCGCAGGCAGGCCGGGTCCAAGACCGGCAGGCAGGCGCTCATGCGGACCACCGGCCGTCGTCGTGGTACTCGGCTTCCAGTCCGTGCGGGGTCTTCTCCCACTTGTGCGGACTGGTGAGCATCTGCCAGGCGGCGCGCCAGGCGGCCACCGCGTGCAGCACCCAGTACGCGGGGTTGAGCAGGGCGAAGATGGCGATCCGCCAGCCGTGCCGGCGCCAGGTGGCGATGCCGGACACCAGGATCATCAGCAGGTTGCCGAACAGCATGGACACCACGCCTCCCCACAGCAGCCACTGCGGCAGCACCAGGCCCACAAAGTTGTAGCCCACGTACGTGACGATGGTGAACCCGAGGACCAGCGGGTAGGCCAGGAAAGCCAGCGGTGTGCCCAGGATCAGGCCCAGGAAGCCGACGGCGCCGGGCACCCCGGTGCGCCGGACGTAGCGGATGGAGTTGCGGGTGTTGACGGCGGCGGTGATCATGTAGCCCTTGATCCAGCGGGTGCGTTGTTTGATCCAGGCCGGAACCTGGGAGCAGGCTTCCTCCCAGGTGGTGGAGTTGATGACGCCCACCCGGTAGCCTTCCACGGCGGCGCGGAGCCCCAGGTCGGCGTCCTCGGTGACGTTCCACGGGTCCCAGGCCCCTACGAGCTTCAGCAGCCGGGTGTCGAAGTGGTTGGATGTCCCGCCCAGCGGCAGCGGAATCCCGGACCGGTCAAGGCCGGGCAGCATGGAATCAAACCAGTGGGTGTACTCGATGGTGAACAGCCGGGTGAGGACGTTCTGGTCCGCGTTGAAGTAGTTCAGTGCGGCCTGCACGCAGATCAGCGGCTTCTTGGAGGTTTCCAGGTAGCGCCGTTCGAAGGCGTCCTGGCGGAAGGCGGCAATCGCGGCCCGCAACTGCCCCGGGTCGGGGCGGTCCTCGGCGTCGTAAATCACCACGTACTCGCCCCCCGCGAAGGTGAGCCCGTAGTTGCAGGCCCGCGGCTTGGTCTGCGGGTCGCCGCGGGGCACCACCAGGATCCGGACGTATTCGGGCGGCCGGGACCGTTTCGCGGCCTCGATGGTCTCGGTGTCGTCCTCCTCCAGCAGCACCAGGACGTCCAGTTTGGAGCGCGGGTAGTCCAGCTGCCCAAGGTTGGTGAGGAGCTTGTCGATGATGTTGGCCTCGCGGAACACCGGGATCAGGATGGTGTACACGGGAAGGTCGCCGTCGGCTATCCGCTCGGCTTCCGCCGGCGGCAGCCCCCGCTGCAGGAGTTCCCGGGCCTGGGCCTTGGCGGCCGCGCGGTCGTGCAGGTAGTCGAACGGCTGGCGGAGGCTGGCCACGCTTTTGAAGCCGATGCTCACCAGGAACACCACGTTGACGGCTGTGAGCAGCACAATGGCCGTCAGCTGCGGCGCCAGCACCAGCCCGGTCAGGAAAACTGACAGCAGCACCGCCGGGAGCCAGCGCTGCCAGCGGTTCAGGGCGGTCCGGGCGGAGTCGTTGGGCTGTTCCTCAGCCAGCCGCTCCGCGGATTCGTAGAGCAGGTGGTTGCGGAAGGCCCGCTGGATGGAGTGGTTGATGTCCCAGTCGGTGGTGGTCCGGAACTCCACGTCCTCCGCGCCGGTGATGCGCAGGGCAGCCTGCCGGATGTCCTCGGTGGGTTTGACGGCGGTGGCCACGGTCAGGACGCCGTCCGCCAGGTGCCACGGCAGCCAGCCGGGTTCGGAGACCTCATCGAAGTGCAGCTGTTCCAGCAGGGCGTCGTCGGACGGGTGCGCCACCAGGTCCACCAGCGGCGCGTCCCACTGCTCGGCCAGGACCTGGTACACGTGCCGCCGGTTCAGGCCCGTTTCCAGGATGATGTGCCGGCCCAGGAGGCCGCCCTCCGTGCGGGCGCGGTGGAGCGCGCGGTCCAGCTGGGCCGTGGTGATCAGCCCCGTCTCAAGCAGGGTCTGGCCCAGTGCCAGCGACTGGGGGCCCATGCCGGATAGGTCAGTGGGCCGGTCAACAGAAGGTGCTGCGTGGCGGGGCATCAGTCCGTGGACCTTTCGTAGATCCGGTGGGTGGGGCTGGAAAACACCACGGAGTACCGGGAATTGAAGGTGGGGTCGGCGCTGATGGCCTCGTAGGCCAGGTCCGTGAAGCCCGAATCCTGCGGCCCCGCGCCGGCTTCCACATTGACGAACACCCATTCCGCGTAGCGGGCAGGGTCCGCCAGGGCCGGGGCAAAGTGGTCCCCGGAGGCCCGGTTGTAGATGTTGTGCAGCGGGATGCCCATGGTGGGCAGCACGGCATTGCCGCGGGCGCTCTCATCCATCAGGATCCCGCCACCGGTGTAATGCGCCTTCAGCCAGCGGGCGGCGGCGAACGAGTGGGTGTTGGACACGTGGGACATGTTCCCTTCCGCCAGGATGGCCAGCCGGCCGGTGGGGTCCTGCAGCCACCACGCGTTTTGCAGGGCGAGGGCCAGGAGGAGCGCGCCGGCAAGCCAGGGACGCGTCCGACGGCGCCGGGTCACCTGGTGCACAAAGGCCGCCACCAGGACCGCCACCAGTGGAAGCGCGGTGAGGGCGAAGCGGTTGTTCCACCAGGTGCTGGGGAGGGAGTGGTCGTTGTTGATGGCGGTCTGGCCCAGGAACAGGCTCACCAGGGCGAACGCGTAGGCACTTCCGGTCACGGCGATGAGCAGGGTGCTGGTGGCCAGGCCCCGGCGGAACACCACCACCACGGCGCCGCAGGCAGCTGCGGCGAGGACCGCGATCCCCATCGTTTCCAGCAGGGACCAGTGGAAGGTCCACAGGGTCAGGCCCAGGTTGCCCTTGGTGGGCAGCAGGCCGCCGTCGGTGATGTTTTTCTGCTGGGCATAGGCGGAGTACTGGCCAAACATAAACTCCAGCGGGCTGCCGTAGATGGCCCAGTTGTAGGAGAGCCACCAGAGCACGGCAGCGGCAGGCACCATCGCGTAGCCGGCGGCCATGGTGATGGCCTCCCGCCATTGCCCGGAGCGGCGCATTTCCGCCACCAGGACAAAAATGGTGCCGGTGAGGACCAGGGCCCAGCCTTCGTAGCGGGACAGGACCGCGGCGCCGGAGGGGATGCCGGCGAAAACAGCCAGTTCCCCGGCGCTCATCCGGCGGCGGCTGGTGGCCCAGTGCGCCAGCCCGGCCATACCGGCCACCAGGCACATCAGCAGCACGGGTTCGGTCAGGGCGGTGGTGTAGGTGTACAGGATGGCCGGGTTGGCCAGGAGCACCAGGACGGCGGCGAGCCGGCCGGACCGGCCGTAGCCCAGGCGGGCCGCGATCCGGTACAGGCCTGAGGCGGTGGCGGCAAGCGCCAGGATGCCCAGGAGCCCGGCACCCCAGCCGCTGCTGAACATCCACAGGTTCACCACAAAGGGCATCAGCAGCAGGTGCGGCACGGGCAGCCAGACGGTGCCCAGCTGCTCGAAGCCCGGGGATTTGCTGTCGAAGACGCGGCGGGCGATGGTCAGGTGGCTTTGCGCGTCCGAGTAGTCCAGGTTGCTGCCGTTGCCCGTGGTGTACAGGCAGGCCAGGAAGCCAATGGCCGCGGCGGTCACGGCGATGACGGCAGTGCCGGGGACGTGGCGGCCGCGGACCGGTTCGCCGAGTGCGGCCCACCACCTGAGGTGGCGCGCTGCCCGCTCCCCCGCGATGGCAGGTTCCGCCTGGCGGTCAGCCGCCAGAAGGTCAGCTGCCATGGGTGGGCTCTGCCGCCTCGACGGCCTGGGCCGCCTTGGCATCGGCGAACGCGGCTGCCTGCCGGCGGTGCCGGCGGCGGAGCAGGGTGCGGCCCAGGAAAGTCAGCGCCAGGATGCCCGCGGCGGCGGCAATCCACAGCGCCAGTGGCCGGTACCCGTCCGTCACTTCGGCTTGGGGCGTGACGGCGTTGGTCTCCAGCAGCACCGGGGCGCCGGTGGTCTGGGTGACCAGCAGGTTCCGGGAGAGGGCGCTCCAGCCGCCGTCCTGTTGCTGGACAAAGGATGCCAGGCCGGCCTGGAGGGTGCCGGTGGGTGTGCCGGACGGGGCGGCGCCGGGGGCCCAGCCGCCCAGGAGCAGCAGGTTGCGGCCGTTGTGCTCGAAGGCCTCCAGCACGCCGTAGGGGGCGCTGGTGCCGACGCCGAATTCGATGTCCCGGGCGGCCACGGTGCGGAATTCGGCGAGGCGGAGCGGGGCGGCGGCCTTCTCCGCGGTTGCGGCGGTGGCGCCCACCAGGAGCCCGGAGTTGCTGGAGTCGAGGAGCGCGGCGGGGTCGGTGAGGCTGATGTCCAGGAGCGTGGCGGAGTCGCGCTGCAGGGCTGCGGTAAGTGCCGCGGCGTTGACGGTGTTCTCCTGTGGTGAGGCGCCGCCGTCGAACGCTACGGGAAGGCTGCCGCCCAGCACCTGGGGGAAGCGGGCGAAGCCGGGCTTGACGGAGTGGCCCCGCTCGCCGGTGAGTTTGCTGCCCGTGGTGTCCACTGTCAGTTCCATGGGGAGCAGGCCGGCTGGGCCGGAGCAGTCGCCGCCGGCGGGCAGTGCGGTGAGGCGCAGGCGCAGGCCGTTGCGGGCCTGGATCTGGCCGGCAGGCACGGCGGCGGTGATGTCGAAGGTGTCGCCGTCCAGGGTCTGGGAGCTGAGCAGGTAGTCGTTCCAGTACACGGACAGGCTGGCCTGGCCGCCGGTGGGGATGGCGGTGTGGGTGCCGCGGATCTGCGCGGTCCAGGCGGAGACGGGGCCGCCGAACTGGGACTGGCTGATCCCCAGGTAGGCTTCCTGCGTTCCGTAACCGGCCAGCCGGATGCCGGTGGCGCCAAGATCGGCCAGGGTCTGTTCGGGTCCGGCGGCGGCGGGTGCGGCGGCGGTCATGCCGGTGACGGTGCCGGAGTCGGCCAGGGCTGCCTGGGGGCTGGCCAGCGCCTGGGCTGCGGTGCGGAGGTCCTCGCCGGAGCCGCTGATGGCCAGGGCGGGGCGGCCGGCTTCGGTGGTCAGGGTGGTTCCGGCGGCACCGGTTCCGGCGGTGATGGTGATGATGCGGGATCCGCTGGGCGCGTCGGCGGCGGCGGCTGCGAGGTCTGCGGCGGGGAGCACGGTGACGGCGGCGTTGGGGTAGCGGTGGGTCACGGCGGCGGAAGCGGAAAGGATCGCGGCGGAGACGTCCGACGCCGGATCGGCGGGCACCGGGATGAACACGGCGGGAACGGACGGGGCCAGGAAGCCGGCCACCGTGGTGGGGAGCGTTTCGGTCCCTGCGGTGGCGAGGGCCACGTTGCTGAGGGTGGCGCCGGAGCCGGCGGCGGTGCAGACGTCACGGACGGCGGGCAGGTATTCCAGGCCCAGGACCACCTCATTTCCGGAGACGTCTGCCGGGGTGAGCGGTACGTCCAGGGCGGTGGCTGCAGCGGCGGGGGCTTCGAGCAGGACCCGGCCGCGGGCGGTGACGCGGATGATGCCGGCGGTCTGGCTGGGAGCTTCGATGGTGCCGGTGACGCGGGTGGGCTGCAGGCCGGCGGGAACCGGGATGGTGAGCAGCTGGGCGGCCTGGCCGGGGATGGCGGAGACGGAGCCGAGGTTTCCGGCGGCCCGGGCGGCTCCCGGCTGCGCGGCGGGGGCGCCGGTTGCCGGGGCAGGCGCGGGCTGCGCCGCGCTGGCTGCTGTGGAGGAGAAGACGGTGCCGGCAACAAAGAGCGCGGCGCAGGAAAGGCTCAGGCCTCCGGCCCGGATATGTGAGAGCATCCGTCCAGCCTGCCGGGGCAACTTCAAGGTAGTGCTGCAGCTGCACTCAAGGTTGCGTCAAGATCCGCTCAACATCCCGGGGCTGGCCGGTTGACGCGCTACCTTGTGCGCCGTCACGGCCAGCTGGTGCGGTCCGGGCAGCCGTCGGGGTTCGTGGCCAGCCGTCAGTGGCGGGACTTGGCCCGGATTACGCCGACGGCCAGCAGGGCCATCACTCCGAGGGAACCCAGCATGCCGCCCAGTGCCATTGCGTATTCGGTGATGTCCATGCCCTGCTCCGTCCGATTGGTGATGACGTCAAGCTATGGGGCGAAGCTCAGGGCAAGGTACGGGTAACGTGCCGAATTGGGCCAAGATCAGCGCGGGTTCCACATGGCGGCCGGAAATTAGAGCCGAGTCAGACGCAGGGTAAAGACATATCAGTGACGATGAGATGCGCCGTACCTGGCGCTCCCAAAGCGTCTGTAACCTCAGCGTAAATTTGTACGGAGTTCAACACCGCGACCACGCCCTACGTCAAAGGGCTGAGCAACGGGCGCACCGGATCGGCGGCGAAGTTGCTGGGGCTCGATGAGCGCCCAAGCACCAAAGATGAGAAGCCAGAAATAGCCTTGTTGGAGTGCGGCTGAAGTCAGAGAGAAGCCTACAACGACGGTCAGCACTCCAGCGGCGGCGGCATTCTGGCCCTTGACTACGGACCGAATAACGACGATGGCCACGGCGCCGACTACGAGGGCGAAGGCAATGCCCATGCTTAGACCCCCTTGAAACCAAGTCCGAAGCAAGATGTTGTGAGTTAGGGTCACATTGTCAAAGGTCGCGCCCGATGATGAGTCAAGCCCACGCCCGAAGAGTGGGTCCCGTTGAATCGAATTCCAAGCGAATGCGTAGGTGTTCTGCCGGATGTCCAACGTACTAGCGTCAGTTGTCTGACCAGTTACCTGGGCTATTCGCTGAGCAGGTCCGCGCAGCAATCCAGCTGCCGAAAGTTGTGCCACCACCCACAGGACCGCGCCGCAAACCACACTCATAATGACTGGGACTTTCATGGATACTCGCGCCGCGGCCATGAAGACCAGCACACCCAAGATGCATGCACTAAGCGAACTGATGCTGCCTGAAACAAGCAAACCGCCAACGTTCGCGGCGAGCCCAACTATCAGGGCAATCTTTCGAATTTCGGTTCTGAAAAGAAGATAGAGGAACGCCACAATTGCAACCCCGGACAAGACACCGAGAATGTTCGGGTGGCTGGCTAGCCCGGGCGCTCGCCCGTTCTCCGTCTTCCATCCCAGAACGATCACGCCTGAAGCCTGCGCCAGCGCAACTCCAGCAGAGATGCTCTGGCCGAGAAGGAATGCCCCCACTGCTATACGACTGAGCCTTGGTGCGGAGGCAAGTCGCCTGAGCGCGAACGGGCCGAAACTCATGAACAGGAAGACCTGAGCGCCAATTATGAGGTGCCCCCTGAGTCCATCGGCGGCACCCGAAGAGCTGACGACGCCTGCGAGAGCCAAGAACGCAGCCGTAGGCCAGAGCCCGTCGTAAAGCGGGCGCCTCCCTTGGCCGAAGACAACTGTTCCGATTACTAATGCAATCGCAGCCAGGGACCAAATCGCTGACATCCCGCCAGGCAATGCTTCCGAGAACGGCAACAGGAAGAACATGGCGGCCACAGCCGCTACGACCAAATTCACAGTGTCAGAGTGTCCGTTACGTCAATGGGAGACCGGTCGCTCGTTGCACTCTGACAACTTGATCGGACCCTGGTCTCGGTTGCTGAGATCCGCGACGAAAAAGTGCCAGCGACAAGCACAGTTCTAAATACCGGAATCCCCATGCGCAGATTATACCTGACCTAATACTTGGAGCTGGGAATGAAACATTACAAGTTTGCCTATCGCAACACTTTTCGAGCCAGACCTTTGGTCCGGTAATAGAAGGAGAGAGCGAGATGCTTCAGGTAATACCCCGCCCCCAGCATCTCGGGTCCAGGTGCCGTCAGGGAAGGCTTGGGAAGGTCAAGTTGCTGGGCGGCGCGGTCCGCTATCTCGAGATAGCCCACGGCTGTGGGGTGGACACCGTCCGGCCTGAACATCTTGGGGCCATGCACTTGCGCCTCAACTACAATCGCTCCTACAGCGCGTGCAACATCTCGAATTATGGCGTCAGCTGTGCTGGAATACGGCACACTGAGCATGACGACACGCTTACTGACCTCGGACATGCGGGCCGCTGTGATCTCCACGTTTCGTCGAAATGTATCAGAGTCGAAACCTGTTAGAGCGTCATTAGTGCCCATAGCAAAGACGCCATAGTCGTACTGCCCCGTGACTTGGGGGAGAAATTGTTCCACAATTTCTGAGGATGTTAGCCCTCCCTTTGCATGCTGTTCATATGGGATGCCGGCGGCGTCGGCAACCCATCTGGCCCACGACTTCCCCGGTACGCCAGCTACATCTGGCGTGCGTCCGTTGATTAGACTGTCACCGATCGCGATCATACCGCCCATCAGCCGAGGCCCAAGCGCGCGCGCAGAACTTTGAATGCCCAGACGATTCTGTGCGGTTTACGGGCCACCCGCAGCCCCAGACTAGCGGCGGAGAGCGCCTGTGAGCCTAAGAGCGCGACCCTGGATACTGGCACCGCGGCCACACCTATATCGAAGTGGGAGGCCAAGGCCAAGGGGTCTGCACGAATGCCGCGCAGGGAGTTGGCGATGTTCTTGCCGTGCACCATCTGCACCCACATCGGGTGTGTGGTTACCTGCCGAACAGGGGCGTACGTGGACACCCTGTCGTGCCAAGCGACGTAAACGCCCATGAGCGGCTTGTCGGTCAAAGGTTCGATCAGGGAGATAAAGGCGTTGGACGGGTCGGACCGGTGAAAGACCCTTCCATCGTCCGTCAGTTGCAGACCGGCAGTGAAATTAATGAATTCGGTTGTCGCCGCAAACGAGCCCTGCACCCGCTCCAAAAAGTCGCGGGCAAGAGCGTCATCATTATCCACCCGGGTGGTGATTATCCATGACCTGGACGCCCTTCGCGTGACTTCTGCCGCAGCGTCCGCGGGCGAGAATTTTCCTTCTACCCAAACCGGGGTGAACACCCCTGCTGCAAGACGGTTCACTTCGTCTTCAAACCACTGATCCCGTTCAGCGTCGAAATATACCAGCCACTCGAAGTCTTGGACGGTTTGGCTCTTTACCGACGCATGGCAGACTTTCTCGAAATATCCAAGCCTGTGGCGCAGCCAGTCGTCGCTGGCCCGTTCGTTGATCCTCGTATTGAATCGTGTGATCACGTAGTGATTGAAATCAGTCATCCTGAGCCTGCCCCTCATAGTCTCGGATAGCGTCCTGAGCGTCCAGTTGAAACGAATATGATCCGAACACGCTGGCGAATGTGATGCCAGCAAGGATGCCTAGATAAGCACCTTGCTGAATGTACCGGTCGTCGTGGGATGCCAAGTAGATTCCAAACGACGTAAACCACCCTGCTAGAAGGAGGCCGGTAAGAGTGAGCAAAACGCGTGTCGATATTTTCCATCTCAAAGCATTCAACGCAGCCCCCATCTGAGCTTCGGATCCGGAAATATCATAACGGCATAAATTTCCTTCGAGTATTCCTGACCAGAATGTTGCTTGCGGCCGGGTACTCGCTACCCTGCCAAGTACTGGCCGGGGAATAAACACGCGTAACCGCTACCCTGTTTGAGGCTGCGGGCGGGAACGTAACTTCAATTCATGGATGAAGATCGACACGCAACATCACTTGACAAGGCCGTCCCAAGACGACGTGGGCTGCTAAAGCTGGGCACGATGATCGCCGCGCTGTCCGGCGTTTCTGCAGTATCGACGGCAGCGGCCCATGCTGCGCCCAGCGAAGTCACCAAGGCAAGCGTGTACGTTCCGACCGCCGAAAAGGGAGCACCATCAGGCGTTGCTACGCTGGATGTTGGGGCGAAATTGTCAGCGTCACAGCTCCCAGACCTCACACCAATCATCACGAAGACTGTGGAGCCCAAGCTGAGCAGGGTGGAAGCAGCGGGCATCTACTTGGCGAAATCGGAGGACGCGTATCGAATTTCCCGTGCGGACATTGTGGCAGGGGCTGACAACCGCGACGCAATCCAAGCTGTTATCACCGCCGCCGCCACGTCGGGTATCAGGCATGTCGTTCTTCCTCCTGGCGAGATCACTCTTGGCCGCCAACTCACGATCCCTGCCAGCGGGCACAATCTCATAATTGAGGGGCATGGCGATGACACGATCATCAGGCAGATCAGTGGTGCGCTAAATAAGGCGCTCTTTTACGGGGCCGGCACTGATGGCGCGAAGACTGCTCTTAGTTCTGATGCACCGGCAGGTGCGGGTACCGTTCAGGTGCCTTTAGCATTGGCGGCAACGCTCGCGCCAGGAGCGATTCTCGGACTCGAGTGTCAGTCACCTGTATACGGGATTGGTTCAGCGGGACAAGAGGCGTTCGCTAGCGAACTCCGCAAAGTCTTGGCAGTGTCGGGGACGACCGTGACCCTGGACAGCGCACTGATACATGCCTATAGCACCAAAGCCAAGGCGGTTGCATGGAGGATGGACCCGCTCTCTGGTATACATCTGCGCCATCTAACAATCACCAGCTCGGACCCGCTAACGGTTAAGGGCAGGGCAATCCTGTTCGAGAAAGCTCGCAACCTCCGCCTGAGTGGGCTGAGAGTGACAGACGCTGGCGGTGGCATCTTCGCTCTCGACACGATGGACTCTTATTTTTCAGACATTGAAATTGAAAACCTACC
Organism: Arthrobacter sp. Leaf141; assembly: GCF_001424565.1. Lineage (GTDB taxonomy): Bacteria > Actinomycetota > Actinomycetes > Actinomycetales > Micrococcaceae > Arthrobacter. The sequence goes on along the minus strand of NZ_LMOL01000005.1, from coordinate 221,672 downwards.
TAATGTCGGAAGCTATCTCGGTTATGGCCTTGTCGTTGGTGGCCGTTCCGCCCACGCCTATATTGAAGGGCTAAGGGGCCGGAACTTCAGACACCTGTTCACTACACTCGCTGACGAGCGCAGGGACGCTGCCGGCATCACTCAGTGGGGCGGGCCGCGGCATATCACCATCCGCGGTGGGGCAGGTGAGCAGCAAAGATCAGGCTCGCAGTTCTCGGTCTGGGACACACACCCTTATGGCTACGACATAGTCTTCGACCAGTGCCGTGCCTTTGGGGGCTCCGGGGCATCGGCCAACGGATTCCAGATCCGGTCAATGAACACCCGGCTTGTGAATCCGGTTGCCATGTACTCAGGCAACCAAGGCATAAGGGTCGACCCATCGACCGCTGGGGAAGTCGAAATAGTAGGCGGAGAAGTTTCCTTTGCGACAGCAGGTGGGGTCGGTATGGGGCGCAATACATCGGTGCGGGGGGTCTGGATACACGACAATAAACAGGCTGGCATAACCTTCACCGATACGGGCAGCGGTTCAAGGGCTAGCGACAACCGCATCGAGAACAATAAGTACGGCATCCAAGATCAGTCGACTGGCGCAGCCAAAGGCGTGATCATACAAGGGAACAGCATCCCTAAATTCGGCACGCAATCCCTTGCTTTGGTCTCGCCCAAAGGAAACCTAACCTTCGCCAACAATGTTGTCCCAGGCTACGGGCCCGATAATGACGGCGTGGGAGGGGTCATAGCCAGCACAGTAAAAAGGTCGGGGAATATCACCGACTAAATTTGCTGCTGGATAGGAACATTGAAGGGCAGCGGCCACATCATCAGACGTTCAAACTTCACGTTTTCGAGGCCAGCAAGGCGTACATGGTCGGCGCAGCGGGTACCAAGAATACGAACCACTTTCTCAACTTCGGTCCTTGGCGGAAGGCCAAGCCACAGCTATCCAGACTATGTGGCGCCTACAAGCGGGCTTACGCGCGCCCAACGAGCAACTCCAAGCAGGCCGTCATACGGCTAAGTGGACGCCGTCAGCTCAAGGGATATCCAGCAGTGGCGTCAGTGGAAGAGGCAACTGGTTCTATCGGTACCCGTCCACAATCGCCGCTGCGATTTCCTTGTACGCGCGCTTCGTTTCCGGCTTCAGAACGTCCAAAGTGACCAGGTCGCCGTCAGCCACTCCGCGGTCGTGCGGGACGGCAATAAGTTCCCGGCAGATTCCGGCCAGGTGCTCCTCGATGGCGTCCTTGTCCACGCGAGACGACACTTCGTCCTTATCGGTGATTACCACAATGGCGTTCCTGGCAAGTTCCGCGTAGCCGTGGCTGGCCAACCAGTGGAGGGTGCTGCGGGCGCGCTTGGCGCCGCTGACCGCGTACCCTGCAGCGATCACCAGGTTGTCGGCGGACTGCAGGATGCCGCTCATTGCGTTGTGGGTTACGCCCGTCCCGCAGTCGGTCAGGGCAACCGAGTAGTAGTTGGAGATGAGCTTCCTGATGCGCAAGTACTCCGCCGCGGTCAGGGAGTCCGAAACCTCCGGATCCTGTTCGCCGGCGATCAGGTGCAGCCTGCCGGCGTGATGCATGTACCGGGCCAGCGATGTCAGGGAATCCACTGAATCGATGTTCTCCAGCAGATCAGAGATGGTCCGTGGGCTGGACTGCTGGTAGAGGCCCTCACCCAGGGCTCGCTCCACCAAGTCGCCGGAATCGGGATTGGCGTCGATGGCACAAGGCGCGTCGCCCCGGTATTCCGCCAGTGTCAGCCCGACCCCAACGGTGGTGGACGTTTTGCCGATGCCGCCCTTGAGACTGAGGACAGCCGTGTTGTAGCTGCCCTGCAGCTGGCGGGAGATCCGCTTGGCTAGCTCATCTTCCTGGCGCTGTTTTGATCCGGGACCCAGGTTCCAGGATCCACCCGTCATCGCATAGATTGCGCCCCGCACTCCACCCACGGGCCGGGGCTTCTGCTCTTTGACGAAGAGGCCCGGCGAGCTGATGAAGTCTGGCATAGGGCTGCCGGCAATGGTCTCCGCCACGGTCGGCCGGGCACGGCGGAACGAGGGGGTTTCGGGGCGGGCCTCGCTGGCCTCGTCGGCTTCACCGGGAGTTGCAGTGGTGATGGTCGGTTCAACAAACCCAGCAGACGCTGGTCGGCGGGTTGGCGCCGGCACAGTGGTGGACGGTTTGGCCGCGTCGGCTGCTGCTGCCGCTTCCGCCCATGAGGTCCGCCTGCTTTGCGGCTTGGAGTTGGCTTGGCTTGCGGGGTCCGGTGTGGCGGCTGGCATGGTTCCTGTCCGGGCATCCGTTGGCTTGCTGTCGCCGCGACGGAGGTCTCGGCGACGGCGCGGCGACGGCTGCCCTGCATGTTCTACATGGGCGCGTGCGTTCTGATCCGCCGGATCGGGCATGTCTGGTCCCCCAAAACGTTCGGCAAGAATTACTGCAGCACTTGGTTCAGTGAGTAAGTCTAAGTGGTTTGGGGCGGCAGGAACTTTAGGGACGGAAAAGGGCTGCCGCTACGACTGCTGCAGTAAGGACAAGCAGGACGGCCAAGGTCGTGTACGACACCCAGCGTGGGCGGCGTTTATGCGGATTAATGTCAACGTACGGCATGACTAACGGCGGTTACCTCTGTAGTCGAGTGGACTGGAGACGCGGACGGCACGGCGCTTGAGCCGCAGCATCTGATGAAGGATAACGAACGGCACCAGTAGCGTCCCGAGCAGAGCGAACAGGGCCAAGGCGTAGTCGGATAAAGCCACGTGAATCTCCACTAGTAAGGGTGCTTTCTCTGTTGCGACTTAACCATGCACCCTGAGGATTGACAAATCGTGTCAAGGAAAAGGCTGGGTAGGTCACGGGCACCCATACCAGGGGATGGACCCCAGCCTTCAGGACTCGCGGCGGATTTCCTGCAATCGCTTGATGAACCAGCGCGACTGTTCCGGGCCGTAGGGCAGCACGGGGATGGCCTTGGTGGCGTCGGACGGGGTATCCCTGATGGACTGGGTTGCCTGGCGCACGGCCGTGGTCATGGTGTTGGCCATGGTTTTCACGAACTGGTCGCTGCAGGGCTGCCCGTGGCCGGGGATCAGAAATTCGTAGCGCAACCGCAGCGCAGAGATGTGGCGCAGGGAATCGGCCCATTCCTCGGGAAAAGCATCCTCGAAGGACGGGTGCGCGCCCTGCTCCACGAGGTCGCCCACGTAGAGGGTGGTGGACGTGCCTACCAGGAGGTCGCCGTCGGTGTGGCCACGGCCCAGGTAGAAGAGGGTGGCCGTGGTCCCGCCGAGGTCCACCAGCACCGGCTGGTCGCGGACAATGGCGTTGGGCACCACGAGTTCCACATTGGCACCCTCGCCGCTGGCCATTTCCGGTTCCAGGGTGCCCACGAAACGGCGCTGCAGGTCTCCGCGTTCGTCGATCTCCTTGGCGCAGTTCTCATGCGCCCAAAATTCGGTAACGCCCTCTGCCGCGAACACCGCGTTGCCGAAAAAATGGTCGTAATGGGCGTGGGTGTTGACGACGACGAGCGGCAGTTGGGTCTTCTCCCGGACCGCGTCGAGGATCTCCCGACCCTGCCGCGGCCCACAGCCGGTGTCGATCACCATAGCCCGTTCGGATCCCACAATCAGTCCGGTATTCAGCAGGGATCCTTCGGTGATCAGCACATAGTTGTCCGCGCCGACTTCGAGCCATTCCGACATTGTTTCTCCGTACCTCCGGCAAATCAGGTTGCGTTCGTCTGGCGTCGATTCTAACCATGGAGCCCCGGAGTTTCCGGGAGGCGGAGCGGGTACGACGGCGGAACGCGGCCGCCGCCGGAAACCTCGACTCAGTGGCGGGACAGACACAGCCCCGGCCCTGCGGCAGAATGAGGAGGATGGGGAAACAAGAGGCTACAGCGTCGCAGCGTCAGTACGTCCAACTAGGCAACTGGGACGTCACAACTTCCCTCCTCGAAGAGCCAGGCGTCTCCTGGCAGGACGCCATAGCTGACTGGTTCCCCAACGGCAGCCTGCCCCCGCGGAGGCGGGAACACTTTCCGCTGAAGGGCTGGCGCGTCCTGGACACCTCGAGGTCCGACTGGGCTGAAGAAGTGAGTATCCTCGGCGCTCCCTCCACCGAAGAACCGGGCCGCTGGGTCCTGGTGCAGCTGTCCCGGCATGCGGCAGGGAACCACATCACGTCGCCGGCTGTTTTCCGTCCTCTTCCTGTCCAGGAGGTACGCCGGCAGGGTCTGCGGCTCGGGTGGTCAGGGCCGGAGTTTTCCATGGCCTGCGGCGGCTCTCCTGACATCACGGTTGTCCTGGTGAACGAATCCGACATCCACCGGGAACCCGTGGAAGAGGACGATTCCCACGTCCAGGGCCTAGTGCTTGACCTGCATGGCCAGCGCATCGGCGACGGCTCGTTTGTCCACGGAATGGCTCCGCCGATTCCGGAGCTTGGTCCCGGTCAGCGGATTGAACTACCTGCCTTCCGTAACAATCCCGAACTCACCGGCCTGCCAGCGGGTGAATACCAGCTCGCGGCCATCCTGACGTCTCTCAACCTGCGCGCGGAGGGATCTGCTAGGCTCACCATCCGGTGACGGCTCAAGAGGACCGGGTACCGGATGCGAACGGAAATGTTTACCGTCCGGAAACTTTCCGGGAGGTACTATCTGCCTATGGGGACAAAACAACATCAGAGCTTCTGCGCCTTTTGCGCGAAGATCACGAACCACGTGACCCGCTACCAGAAGTCCGACGCCGGCGGCACCTTGGTTGCCAGCGTCCAGTGCTTTGAGCACGCGGAGAGGCCCCTCCGGAGGTAATGGGGAGCAGCTCCCGTCGTCGCTGATACCAGCAGCCCGGATGGCCGAAGTAACTGGGCCACCAGTACAGCGTCAGATGTCGGCCAACACTGATCCAGGGTTCTCGATGGCGTCGGCGACAAAGCGCAGGAAACCGCCGGCCGTTCCGCCGTCGCATACACGGTGGTCAAAGGTCAGCGTCAGCTCTGTCACTTTACGTACTGCGAGCTCACCGTCAACCACCCATGGCTTGTCGATGATGCGGCCCACGCCAAGGATCGCCACCTCGGGATGGTTGATGATTGCCGCGGACCCGTCCACGCCGAAAACACCGTAGTTGTTGAGCGTGAAGGTCCCACTGCCCAGCTCGGAGGGTGTTGCCTTGCCTTGCCGGGCGACGTCGGTGAGCCGCCGGATTTCCGTATCCAGCTCGCGGGCCGTCAATTTTTCTGCGGCACGGACGGAGGGAACAACCAGCCCGCGATCCGTCTGAGCAGCGAACCCCAGGTTGATTCCCTCAAAGGCAACGATCTCCTGGGCGCCGTCACCGGTTGTTTCAATGCGGGTGTTGAGCTCCGGGTACTTTTTCAACCCGGCCACCACAAACCGGGCAATGAATGCCAGAAGGCCGGGCGCGTACCCGCCGCCTTCTTTCAATCCGGCGCGGAGTTCCACCAGGGCGGTGGCGTCCACATCAACCCAGACGGTGGCTTCCGGGATCTCGGACCGGCTGCGCGCCATGTTGGCCGCGACGGCTTTCCGCACGCCCCGGATCGGCGTTCGGGACACAATTCCGAGCCCGGTCCGGCTGTCGGCGGAAGCGCCGCGAACCTGCCCGGGCTCCGGTACAGACGGCGCTTCAACAGCTACCGGGGGCTTGGTGATGACCGCTTCAACATCCTTCCGCATGATGATGCCGCTGTCGCCGGTCCCCTGCACGGCGCCGAGGTCCACGCCATGTTCTTTCGCCATGCGCCGGACCAGCGGCGAAATCACCGCGCCAAGCTTGCCCGGCACGCGGGTGCGGAGCAGCAGCAAGTCATCCACGGCCTTTTCCGTGAGCGCGCGGGCTTTGTCCTGCGCAGTGTCCGTGGCACTGGACTCTGCCACCACGGACTCAACCAGGGGCAGCTTTCGCGGCCGGGTGCGGCGAGCCGTTCCGCTGCCGCCGGGAGTGCCGTAGCCGATCAGGACGTTGCCTGATCCCGCCTTTTCTTCTTCCCGGTAAACCTCTGCCTCCGCCTCGGCGGGTGTCCCGGAAGGCTCAACCGCAGCATCGCCCAACTCGGTTTCTTCCGGTTTTACGGCCGGAATTTGCGGAACTCCGATGGGCATCACGGAAATCAGCGGCTTGCCCACATCCAGGGTCTCGCCCGGCTTACCGTGGAGCACTGCCACCGTGCCGGCGTAGGGCGACGGCACCTCGACCATGGACTTGGCGGTTTCCACCTCGGCGATGGGCTGGTCCACGCGGATTTCATCCCCCACCGCAACGAGCCAGTTCACCAGTTCGGCTTCGGTGAGGCCTTCACCGAGGTCGGGTAGCAGGAAGACTTTGGTTTCGCTCATGTTCAGTTCTCCCACTGGAGGTCGTCAACGGCGTCGAGAATGCGGTCCACGCCGGGCAGGTAATAGTGCTCCAGCTTCGGAGCGGGGTAAGGAACGTCGAATCCGGTTACCCGCCGGATGGGCGCGGCCAGGTGGTGGAAACAGCGTTCCTGGACCCGCGCCACAATTTCGGAGGACACGGAGGCGAAACCGTGGGCTTCGGCGATCACCACGGCACGGCCGGTCTTGCGGACGGAGGCGCTGACGGTCTCGTCGTCGAACGGGACAATCGAGCGGACGTCGATGACCTCGAGGGACCTCCCTTCCAGTGCAGCAGCTTCGGCGGCGGCAAGAGCGGTTGGGACCGAGGGGCCGTAGGCGATCAATGTTGCGTCCGTGCCTGGGCGGGCGACGGCGGCACGCCCCTCGGACGAGGTGCCGGCGGCCGCGTTGGCCTTGTGCTGGGAGCGGAGGTCGGCCAGGTCAACGGTGTCCTTGGTCCAGTACATCTTCTTGGGTTCCATGAAGATGACGGGGTCATCCGAGTCGATGGCTTCGCGAAGCATCGTGTAGCCGTCCGCCACCGTGGCCGGGGTGTAAACCTTCAGGCCGGCGGTGTGGGCGTAGTACGCCTCGGAGGAGTCACAGTGGTGCTCCACTCCCCCGATGCCTCCGCCGTACGGGATGCGGATCACCAAAGGCAGCTTCACCGCACCCTTCGTGCGGTTGTGCATCTTGGCCACGTGGCTGATGATCTGCTCGAACGCCGGGTATGCAAACGCGTCAAACTGCATCTCGATCACCGGGCGCATCCCGTTGATCGCCATACCCACGGCCATGCCAACGATGCCTGATTCGGCCAGCGGAGTATCGAAGCACCGCTGCTCGCCGAACGTGGCGGTGAGCCCATCCGTGATGCGGAAGACGCCGCCCAGCATTCCCACGTCCTCGCCGAACACCAGAACAGAGGAATCTGCATGCATGGCATCGGACAGCGCGGTGTTGAGGGCCTTGGCCATGGTGACGAGCTGCGGACCGGCGGCTTCTGCAGAGGCAGCAGCGGACGCAGCTGCCCGGGCCGTTGCGACGCTGACGTTGCCATTGGCCTCGGATGAGGTGGTGATGGTGGGGCTCACTTGCCGGCCTCCTGGTCTGCGGAGTTCTGGGCTGCAGCGTCCCGGGCGAGTTCGTCGGCCAGCAGGGCTGACTGTTCCTTCAGTTGCGGGGTCTGCCGGGCGAACACGTGGCGGAAGAGTTCCTGCGGCTCCACGGGCACGTCCTCGCTGAGACCTTCCCTCAACTGCGAGGCAACAGCCTCCGCATGTTCGCGGATCCGGACCTCGCCGTCGTCGTCCAGCAGGCCGCGGTCTGTGAGGTAGGCGCGCATCCGGTTCACCGGGTCCTTGGCCCGCCACTCGGCAACCTCGCTGCTTTCGCGGTAGCGGGTGTCGTCGTCGGCGTTGGTGTGGGCCTGCATCCGATAGGTGTTGGCTTCCACCAGCAGTGGGCCGGACCCTTCACGGGCGAGCTTCACGGCGCGGTCAAGGACGGCTAGAAGGGCAACTACATCGTTTCCGTCCACGCGTTCGCCGGCCATACCGTAGCCAACGGCCTTGTGGGCAAGAGACGGCGCCACAGACTGGTGGGCCAGCGGCACGGAGATGGCGTACTTATTGTTCTGGACAAAGAAAATGACGGGCAGGTGGAAGACAGCGGCGAAGTTAAGCGCCTCATGGAAGTCGCCTTCACTGGTGGCGCCATCGCCGCACATGGCCAGCACCACGGTGTCCTCGCCCCGCAGTTTTGCGGCGTGCGCCACGCCCACCCCGTGCAGGAGCTGCGTGGTCAGTGGCGTGCACTGGATGCCCACGTTGTGCTGGAGCGGATCGTACCCACTGTGCCAGTCACCCCGGAAGATGGTCATCACCTGAACGGGATCCACGCCACGGGTCATCACGGCGACGGCGTCGCGGTAAGTCGGGAACATCCAGTCACTCTTGGAGAGGCACAGGGCAGCCGCCACCTGGCAGGCCTCCTGGCCGTGGCTGGACGGGTAGACGGCCATCCGGCCCTGCCGGACAAGGGCAGAGTTCTGGTCGTTGACCCGGCGTCCGACGACGAGATGCTCGTACGCAGCCAACAGTTCGTCATCGCCGGGAACAGGGTACTCATGCCCGGGTTCGGCGCCCTGTTCCGCCCGGGACTTTAGCCTGCCGTCCGGGTCCACCATCTCGATCTGGTGCCGTGCCGGAAGCATGTAGTCCTCGGCGGTGATGCCGAACTTCGTAACTGCCTCTGTGAGGGCATCCTCGACCGCTGCAGTCCGGTCCTGGTCCTGTGCCGTGTGGTTCGCGGAGATCGTCATCGGTTCCGTCCTTCTGTTGCCACTATTCCTTCCCAGTATTGACCTTGGGGAGGTTTCGTATCCAGCATCTTAGGAAACCGTGGAGAAGCCGCACGAATCTGCCTAGGATGAAAGACGTATTGTAATTGTGAGCCAGGTTACTGACGGGGTGCGTGGACAAATTGGCAGCGAAGGACGAGGGGACGGAACCCGTTCCCCTGGATGAGATCGACCAGAAGATAATTTCGGAACTGACCCGGGACGGCCGGATGTCCGTGACACAAGTGGCGGAGAACGTCCACATTTCCCGTGCTCATGCGTACACGCGGATCGGCCGGCTCACGTCCGAGGGGGTGCTCTCCAGGTTCACGGCACTCGTGGACCCAATCAAAGCCGGGCTGCGGTCGTCTGCCTACGTGACGCTCAAGTTGAAGCAGAATTCGTGGCGCGAGCTTCGGGACCTGCTGGCAGCCATACCGGAAGTACACCACGTGGCCCTCGTGGGCGGCGACTTCGATGTGATCCTTCTGGTCCGCGCAGTGGACAATATCGACTTGCGCCGGGTGATTTTCGACCAACTGCAATCCATGCCCGGGGTGCTGGATACGCAGACATTCCTGGTGTTTGAGGATGCTGACGTTCGATGATCCTGCAGTAATTCGGTCATAATGAGGCCGCTTCAATTAAGTCTCTTTTGCAGGAGCCGCTGTTCGTGACATCTTTGTCGCGGCCGCCGATAGAACCGGTATGATTGGTCCAACTGCACGAATATAGCCGTTCTGGTGGTGCTCGCCATCGGCAGCCCCCAGTCGCGACACAGGGGGACCGGTTGGACTTACGAGACTATCTGCGCATTCTCAGACGCAATTGGATGTTGATTGTTTCTTTAGCCTTGGCTGGGCTCCTGATCGGCGGAGCAGCATCCATGCTTATTAAGCCAACTTACACATCTAGTACTCAACTCTTTGTTGCAATCCAAAGCTCGGGTACAGTCACAGAGCTGCAGCAGGGCAATACATTCAGCCAGGCACGCGTACAGTCCTACGTTAAAACCGTAAGCAGCCCGGTTGTCCTGAGCCCGGTCATCGACTCTTTGGGGCTCAACGAGACGGCGGCAGATCTCGCAGACAGAATCACTGCTTCCTCGGATCCAAATACTGTGCTTATCACCATTTCTGCCTCCGACGGTTCACCCGCGCAAGCGTCGGCAATTGCCCAGGCGGTGGGTGCGAGTCTCGTGAAGGTAGTCGATGATTTGGAAAGGCCAAAAGCTGGCGGGACATCGCCAGTGCGGCTATCCATCATCGCACCAGCAGTTGCTCCTCAGCAGCCTTCAGCCCCGAACACGAAAGTGAACTTGGCGTTAGGCCTACTTCTGGGTTTGGGAGTCGGCGTCGCAGGAGCACTTCTACGGACTCGATTTGATACCTTGGTGCGCGGAGAGACTGAACTTCGGCAGGTAACTGACGCCCCTATCCTGGGACGAATTACCTTCGATCCTGAGGCCACCAAAAAACCACTGCTGACTCAGACCACACCTCAGGGCCCCCGCGCAGAAGCGTTCCGCCAATTGCGCACAAATCTACAGTTCGCCCAGGTCACGGGTGGCCGTAAGAGCGTTCTCGTCACGTCCTCAATTCCCGGCGAAGGCAAGAGCACGACGGCAACTAATCTAGCTCTGGCTTTGGCGCAGTCCGGGCAAAGTGTGTGCCTAGTAGATGCCGATCTTCGACGCCCCATGGTGGATTCCTACCTCGGGCTCGAGCGCCGTGTGGGTCTCACTACAGTGTTATTGGGGACTTCGGAATTAGACGATGTATTGCAGCCTTGGGGTGAGGACGGACTATGTGTCATCACTTCAGGCGCAATCCCTCCAAACCCCAGCGAGCTCCTCGGATCCCATGAGATGCAAAGCCTCCTTGGACTGCTCGAAGCGGCATTTGACGTTGTCGTCCTCGACGCTCCGCCGCTACTGCCGGTAACCGATGCGGCTGTGCTTGCACAGGTGGTGGCCGGTGTTGTCGTCGTCGTTGGATCGCAGAAAACAACTCGGCCAGAACTCGAGAAGTCACTTGCTGCGTTGGACCTTGTAGACGCTAAGCTTCTGGGCGTCGTGATCAATCGCTTGCCGTCCAAGGGTGCCGATGCGTACTCGTACAGTTACTACAGCTATGACAGCGCCTCGACGTCGAATATTCCCAGCGAATCCCAGCGGAAGCCTCCAACACTAGAAAATGAACCTGACATGGGAACAACGCTGCGTGCGCCCACAACGTTTCCTGCTGAGTCCCGGGCTCAATTGCCTACCCGCGCTGAGTCTCGCCAAAATAGGTAAGCATAGCGACCTGGGACTCTTGGTTGACAGAATGAATAACATCCTGAAAATTCGGGTCGGCAGTAACTTGAAGTAAGTTGTTCATCTGGGGGGGCATTCATGGACAGAAAAAAGCTTTTTTCTCAATTTGCCTGGGTTTCCGTTGGAAGACTGCTAGGGGCTCTAATCCAAGCCGCAACTATGCTGCTGCTGGCCAGAGATTTGGGTCCGCACGATTTTGGCGTGTTTTCGGCAGCGTTTGGAGCGATGATCGTGTTTCAGGCTGCCTTTGATCCCGGAATTGCGACCATGGTAGTCAAGGAACGAGCAGCGGATCCTGCGAATCCACTTATTCACACCGCACTTAGGATAACTGATCGCCTTGCGTTCATCCTTGCGTTCTCAGTAGCCATTCCCCTAGTAATCCTTGGAATTGCTCTTGATCCATATTTTTTTCTCCTGCTTCCCCTGGCCATATGGGCGGCATGCGAACGGCATGCCGACACTTGGCTGTCAGTTCCGCTAGCTGATGGTGATGCCCGCATCAATAGTCAAAATCTTCTAGCACGGCGAATTATCACCGCGCTACTTTACATTGGCGCAGTTATTGTCGGAGTAAATGCGGCTTTTGCGTTTTCGGCGGCTATGGCAGTTACGGCTCTGATATCGCTAATCGTTATCCGCAAGATAGTCCGTGGAAGACTCACAATCATGCCGCCGCGACATACTTTCCGTGAAATTATTCGTATCTCTTGGCCATACTGGCTGAACTCACTGGGAACCCAGGCTCGAAACTTGGACACTTTGATCGTTTCGGCCGTGGCAGGCGCAAGTCAAGCAGGCTTCTATGCCGCAACTAGCCGAGCAACTGGTCCTCTGCGACTACTATCCACGTCGATGGCTGCAGTTCTGTTGCCAGCAAGCGCTACGACAAGCGAGAAGCAAATCCGTTCGTTGTTTCGAATGGTTTGGTTTGTTGTCGTATCATGCGCAATTCTTTACGGTGGCCTGATGATGATCGTCCCTATTATGGTGAAATTATTTTTAGGCGAAATCTATCAAGGCGCTATTTTACCGTTACAAGTGGTACTAGCGGGACTAGTGTTTGCTGCTTTGTCATCTCTTTTTAGTTCCATATTGCAAGGAGCTGGCCTCCAGTACTTTGTAGCTAAGACTGCAGTAACCACAACCCTGGCGTGCCTTATTCTCGCCGGAATAGGCGGACTACTTGCGGGTGCCATAGGCGCCGCCTTAGCCTTGAGCTTCTCTTTTATACTTCAGTCAGCTATCTTGGCCGCACCTATAACTCGTCTTATACGACGACGAACCGCACGCCATCGTCAGTCGACAACTATCTAGATTGTGATAAAAGTGCCTAAAAAGCGAATGTTCGGCAGTATATGCGCACAGCAGGATAACCTCGGTGATATTGCGATTCGTCGCCTCTTCTTTGAGACTTTCGCGGAGAACAAAACACCATTAGTCCTTCTGACTCATCGGATGCCACAAACATACATAGAGGCATTTGAGCTTTCAGGAGATGTGACTCTTGTTTCTAATCCCGTTTTTTTCCAACTAAATCTATTCTTTGCCGCAATTTCGGGCAGAGCGAACTTGGCTTATGCCCCTGGCCCTCACACGCTGAGCGACGCACCGAAAGCGCTAGCCAAAGCGATGCTGATGCTGGTGAATATACTTTTGATCAAAATGACAGGTGGAGTGGTGGTCACGGCGGGACGGGCTGTCCGCGGAGACGCCCCCCTGGCGAAATGCCTTGAAAAGTTACTCATTCGCCTGTCCAAGGCATACGTAGTACGAGATACCGTTTCGGCTTCCGTTGTTGGCCGCCCACTGACCTTCGCGCCGGACATTGCGCTGGGTCATATGAAGGCAGCTCGAACTGAAAATCGAGGCGTGATTGCGTGCTCATTCAGAAGCGATACTCAGGTCGACGTGGACACATTTGAACGCCTCGTCAAAAACCTGGATGAACTAGGTTTTAAGGTCGTTCTTGTTTCTCAAGTAGCGAGAGACGATTCGCAGCACTTAGCACTGGCTGAGAAGTTTGAACTCAGGTCATATTTATGGCTATCAAAAAGTCATTCCGAACAACAACGAATTGTCGATGAGATTTACAGCTCGTCATATGCGGTCGTCAGCAATCGTCTCCACGGCTTGATTTTCGGAATAAATTGCGGCGCATTGCCCGTCGAATACAGGTTTGATGGTGCGGATAAAATCCGTTCGACTCTAGCATCAGGCTTCGGTGAATATATTGTCGTTAACAACATGCCAGCTTCTGACTCTCCCACTGAGCCGCTAATTTTAGCTCAGGATTTCTCACTTCGAGAGTCTGAATTTGAACAGGCGATTCGGCAAGCCCAGGCCTCTGTCCATAAGGTCTTGAGCACTTTGAATTAGTTCGTTTAAGGCAATGCATCGAGCGCACCACTATTTTTGCATTTTTAATCTTTTATTGGCCTTTTGATTCTTACGGAGACTCATGAAAAGTCCGAATCAGTCACGACAAGACGCGATGTACCTGACAGTTTTGCCATTCTACCGCCAGGCCTGCGTCGAGTCGCTCGTCGAACAATCGGCTCCAGGCAATCCGGCCATATTCGCTGGACCTCGTCAACTAACTGCCACGGTTACGACTGGGATTGACGGCTCACTCTATGAGCCCCTAAAAGCCTGGTTTCTCGCCAACCGAGGAATTATCCTTCGAGGCCATACAACTCAAGCTATCCGGGCCGAGACCCTAATGCTCGATCTCAATCCTCGTTGTATTAGTGCTTGGCTGCTGTTGGCCGCAAGGAAGGTTCTGAGGCGTCGCACGATTGTTTGGGGGCATCTCTATCCCCGGGCCGGTGCTGGCTCATGGACATCGCGCCTTAGGCTCTCCATGCGAGCTCTTGCTGACGGGACAGTCCTCTACGGATATGACAGCGTAGTTCCAGCGCGGGCGGATCTCCCCAACCAGCCTGTATGGGTGGCGCCCAATGCACTCTATTCAGTGGCAAATCTCGGACCTGCTGAAACTGGAAGCCCCAAAAATTCGGTCATATACGTAGGGCGCCTAGTCCAAGAGAAGAAAGTCGACCTTCTGATCAGAGCCTTCGCCCTGGCTGGCATGGAAAGTACGCGACTCAAGATCGTTGGACAGGGCGAAGAACTCGAATCGCTGCGAACACTTGCTTCCAGGCTGGGGTGCGCCGAACGGGTCGACTTTCTCGGGCCTATCGGCGAACCGCAAAAACTTGGCGATGTGTACTCTGATGCCATTTGCTCGGTCTCGCCTGGATATGTTGGTCTCAGTCTGACTCAAAGCCTCGGCTTCGGGGTCCCAATGCTCATCGCGGATAATGAACCCCATGCGCCCGAAGTTGAGCTGGAAAGATACGGTGGCGTCGCTCGTTTTACGGAAGATGATCCCGGTTCGTTGGCGGACTTGCTGCGGAATGTATACGCCGGGGTGCACAAATTTCCGAAACCCGAGGAACTGGCTGCACCCATCAAGGCAAGCTATTCCGCGGAGTCCATGGCACGCGGGCTTTTGGACAGCCTCCGCAATCAGCCGCAAGCGCTTGATGCGACAGGGTGGCCAGAATCATGACAGAACACGAAGCCAACCGTTCCCGGATTCCTGTTCCGCTTCAAAAAGTTGTCAGAAGCGTTCTCAACAGACTCGCCGTGGGATCCAACGTAACTACCGGTACAAACTTCCGGGCGGGACTGGGCAGCCGCGTCAATTCATTGCACGGGTTACAAGTCGGAAACAATGTCTCTGTCGGCCCAGGATCAGTGATCGAAGTGGATGGAGTTATTGGCGATTTTGCTCTCATCGCTAGAAATGTACAAATTGTGGGGCGCATGGACCACGATTTTTCGATCGTAGGAACACCAATCGTGGAGGGAATATGGGTTGGAGATAGAAAGCCTCGCGAAGACGACAAGGTATCGGTGGGTAGGGACGTTTGGATTGGAGCGGGCGTCATAGTCCTGGGTGGCGTCAGTATCGGGGAAGGAAGCGTCATCGGTGCTGGTTCAGTAGTCACGAAAGACATCCCGCCTTATTCAATAGCTGTAGGATCCCCGGCCAGATCCGTCGGATCTCGCTTTCCGAATGAGTCAGATCGTCAACGGCACGCAGCAGCGTTGGACATCCTTACGATTAGCAAACGAGCATCTAATGACACAATCAAGTAACTCGGGCAAAAAAGGCCTTCGCATCACGATATTGGGCATCAACTACTCGCCGGAGCCTTCAGGAAATGCGCCCTATACAACGAGTCTCGCCGAGGGTCTAAAGGCCGCAGGGCACGTCGTACACGTTGTTACGGGGTATCCTCACTACCCGGAGTGGGACCTCAAGCAAGGCTATTCTGGCTGGTCATCCGAGGAAGAAATCAATGGCGTGTCCGTACGCCGCCTGCGCCACCATATTCCCCGGAAGCCGACTGCCATCGGCCGCATTCACATGGAACTCAGCTTTGGCCTAAGACTGATGTTCGCCCGCTGGCACAAGCCCGACGTGGTCCTGGTCGTCAGTCCGGCGTTGTTTTCATGTGCTCTGGCCATGATTCGCATTCGATCGCGCCCAAATAGGCCGGCCGTGGGTATCTGGATACAAGACCTCTACAGTCGCGGAGTCGTTGAGACTGGTACCGGAGGGGGAAAGCTCGGGCAGTTCGCTACCGCTGTCGAGTCCAAGATCCTGCGTTCGGCAGACGGCGTCGCAGCCATTCATGACCGTTTTAAGCGGCACATGGTCAAAGCATTGCATGTCCCAGAACCCAGCGTAGAAGTAATTCGCAACTGGACCCACTTGCCGGCCTCGCCGACCAGCGGCGCTGCGGAGCTTCGCCAGCGCCTGGGCTGGCAACCAGATGACGTGATAGTTCTCCATGCCGGAAATATGGGCAAAAAACAAGGCCTCGAAAATGTCATCGAGGCAGCCAAAGTTGCCGACGAAAGAAGGAGCCGCGTCCGTTTCGTACTGATGGGGGATGGTAACCAACGGAAACAACTTGAGGCGTCTGCAGCCGGGATCACAAATATTAGCTTTGTTGATTCTTTACCGGATGTGGAATTTCAGCTCGCGCTTGTTGCAGCGGACGTGCTTCTGGTTAATGAACTGCCCGGGGTGAAAGACATGGCCGTACCCAGTAAGCTCACTTCCTATTTCAATGCCGGCGTACCCGTGATAGCGGCCACAGACGAGGACAGCGTCACAGCTTATGAAATCGAAAACTCCGGAGGCGGAGTGCGGGTCGACGCAGATGACCCACTAGCTCTAGTGCTGACAGCTGAAGCCTTGGCTAACGAGCCATCCATCGGTGCAAAATTGGCCGAGAACGCTTTACGATTTAGGCACGAAATATTGTCTGAAGCGGCCGCTGTGGCGCACTACAATGACTTCATAACAAGTCTGGCATCGTCGCGCGGCCGATAGGTCGGGCGACTCTTTTTTGCATTGGTCACTATTGCTGGGGGTATCATGACAAAGCGCGCGCTGATTACTGGAATTACAGGACAGGACGGCTCTTATCTCGCAGAGCTCTTGCTGTCCAAGGGCTACGAAGTGCACGGCCTGATTCGTCGTGCATCGACATTCAACACGGCCCGTGTAGATCACCTCTACGTCGACCCGCACGATCCGAAGGCCAAGCTCTTCCTCCACTACGGTGACCTCAGCGACGGTGCCCGGCTGGTGACCCTTCTCGCCGAAATCAGGCCGGACGAGGTTTACAACCTCGCTGCCCAGTCGCACGTGCGAGTGTCCTTCGACGAACCCGAACACACGGCCGATACCACAGGCGTCGGAACTATTCGCCTTCTGGAAGCAGTTCGCATGTCCGGCATCGAGACTCGGTTCTACCAGGCGTCCTCTTCTGAGATGTTTGGGGCGACACCACCGCCCCAAAATGAAGACACGCCATTTTATCCGCGATCGCCATATGGTGCCGCCAAGGTTTACAGCTACTGGATAACCAAAAACTACCGCGAAGCGTACGGAATGTTTGCCGTGAACGGCATCCTCTTTAATCACGAGTCCCCACGCCGCGGTGAAACCTTCGTTACCCGCAAAATAACGCGAGCAGTCGCCGCCATCAAGGCCGGCAAACAGGATCTGCTCTACATGGGAAACCTCGATGCCGTACGTGACTGGGGCTACGCGGCCGAGTACGTGGAAGGTATGTGGCGCATGCTTCAAGCAGATGAGCCCGACGATTTTGTCCTCGCTACCGGCGGAAAATACACCGTCCGTGACTTCCTTCAGATTTCGTTCGAGCACGCCGGGCTGAAATGGGAAGACCATGTCCGTTTCGACGAACGCTACCTGCGCCCTACGGAAGTCGATGCCCTTGTTGGCGATGCCTCAAAAGCCCAGGAGAAACTGGGATGGAAAGCCACGGTACACACACCGGAACTTGCCCGCATTATGGTGGATGCCGATATCGAAGCCTTGAAGCACGCCGGCAATGACTGGATCGACAGCGTAGACCTCGAAAGCTGGAGGAATTGATGTCCGACGCCATGGCGTTTGAACCAGCGCCTCTAGACCGTGCCGCGCCGTTCTACGTAGCCGGTCACCGCGGTCTGGTTGGATCCGCGATTTGGAACAAACTCGATCAGGAAGGTTTTACGTCGCTGATCGGGCGGACATCCTCAGAAATGGACCTTAAAGACCGCGAGTCGGTTTTCTCATTTTTCGAGGAACATAAGCCTCGGTATGTGGTTCTCGCAGCCGCAAAAGTTGGTGGGATTCTCGCGAACAATACGTTCCCGGTGGATTTCCTCAGCGATAACCTGAGGATTCAGGTGAACGTACTCGATGCAGCCAGGGAGTATGGCGTTGAACGACTTCTCTTCTTAGGTTCATCCTGTATTTATCCGAAATTTGCTGAACAGCCTATTCGCGAGGATTCGTTGCTGACCGGCCACCTCGAGCCGACAAATGATGCCTATGCCATCGCGAAAATCGCTGGAATAACACAAATACAAGCCATTCGTCGTCAGTACGGTCTACCTTGGATTTCCGCAATGCCGACAAACCTGTACGGGCCCGGCGATAACTTCTCGCGGGAGGGATCGCATGTACTACCTGCTCTCATCCGTCGGTACGAAGAAGCTGCACTTGCCGGAACTCCCATTGTTACAAATTGGGGTTCGGGTAGTCCTCGACGCGAGTTCCTCCACGTTGAAGACATGGCAGCGGCTTGTCTTCATCTGCTGGAGAATTATGACGGACCTTCCCAAGTCAACGTAGGCACGGGCACGGACGTTACCATCAAAGAGTTGGCAGGTCTCGTGGCGGAGGCTGTCGGATACGAAGGTGAAATCGCCTGGGACACCGAAAAGCCAGACGGAACACCGCGAAAACTACTGGACGTATCCAAGTTGACCCAGGCGGGCTGGTCCTCCTCCATCGAGCTGAAAGACGGCATCCGCAGCACAGTCGGTTGGTACCGGGAAAACAAACAGTCCGTGCGCGGTTAGCAACCTGATACCAGGCCATGCAGGTTCCGGTTTAGAAAATGGGGGAATCCGGATGAGTGACGATGCTAATTGGCGGGGCCGTTCCTCGCGTTTGCTAGGAATTGTCGATGCCTTCGTTGTTACTTGGGCGGTCGTCGGGGCGTTTATTATCAGATTTGGTCTTGAGCCCAACTTCGTTGTCGCCGGCCAGGAATTGGCGTACGTATGGCTATCCATCGCACTCGCCATCACCTGGTGGATAATGCTGGGGGCTTGGAATAGCCGTCAACCCAGAGTTTTAGGCTCCGGGGCTGATGAGTACAAGCGCGTGGCAGCCGCTTCCCTATGGCTGTTTGGATCCGTCGCAATCATTTCCTATGTTTTCAGATTCGAAACAGCCCGGGGCTACGTTGGTTTGGCTCTTCCTGTTGGTCTAGTTGGTCTGCTTCTTGGCCGGTGGCTCATCCGGCAACACCTGAACGTCAAGAGACGTCAGGGGCAGAATATGTCCCGGTTGCTACTACTCGGAGGGCCTGGCGCGGTCTCGCATCTCGCAGCCTCTCTTCACCGAGCCAAAAATGCCGGGTACCTTCCTGTGGCAGCGTATATGCCAGGTATCGAAAACGCTGCCGAATTCGAGCCAGACTCGGGACTAAAGATCCTTGGCACGAAGCCGGACGCCGCATCAATTGTCACCGCGATTGACGCGTGCGGAGCCGATGCTGTGGCGGTATCTGCCGGAGTTCAACTCCATCCGCAGACCCTGCGGCATCTCGGGTGGGAACTGGCGTCGAGAAACGTTGGGCTGATCATGGCCCCTGCCTTGACCGACATAGCCGGGCCGCGAATTCACACCCAGCAGGTGTCAGGCTTACCTCTTATCCATGTAACCACGCCCACCCTCGAGGGTGGGCAGCGAGTGGCCAAGCGCCTCTTCGACATCATCGTGTCGGCAGGTCTAATAGTTCTTGCTGCACCAATCATGTTGGTCGTCGCAATTCTAATCAGGATTGACAGCCAGGGGCCGATACTTTTCCGTCAGGAACGGGTCGGTATTGAGGGCGAGCACTTTAGGATGCTGAAATTTCGCTCAATGGTGGTTGACGCCGAAGCGAGACTGGCGGCGCTTGCCACCGCGAATGAAGGATCGGGGCCCCTCTTCAAATTGAAGAATGACCCTCGTGTCACTCGTATCGGAGCACCCCTCAGGCGCTTCAGCATCGATGAGCTTCCGCAGCTCTTTAATGTCTTCGCGGGAACGATGAGCCTTGTCGGTCCTCGCCCTCCACTTCCGCGCGAGGTGGAGGCCTACGAAAGCGACGTCCGTAGGCGGCTGTTGGTGAAGCCGGGAGTAACCGGCCTGTGGCAAGTAAGTGGTAGATCCAACCTTTCATGGCAGGACTCCGTCCGACTCGACCTCTACTACGTTGAAAATTGGTCCCTTGCCGGAGACCTCGTAATCATCCTGCGGACTGCCCGTGCGGTATTCCACAGTACCGGCGCATACTGACCATCAACGGCTTAGCTAGGACACGTATTAGATGAATCATGAGGCTCCAAAGCACCTTCCCGTTCGTACATATTTTCGTCGACCGACCAACTTTGCCGATCGCAGAAACTGAAGAATCATCCATGCAGAAAACCTCCAGAAGTCGAGTACGCCAGTCGACCAACATGAAGCGAAGCCATGTCAAAACGGTCCTAATCTGTTTCGCAACCGCTGCACTTGCGGTTGGTCTTGCGGGACTTTGGCTCGGGCTAAAGGCCTCAGTGATCAGTGATGAACTACATTCTGCGCAGGCATTGATCGCCCCACTCAAGGATGAGATTGCGCGTGATGACTCCCCGGCTGCAAATGCAACGGTACTTAGACTTCGCACTCATACCTCCGCAGCAAGTGACGCCGCAGGCGATCCACTCTGGACCTTGGCGTCGTCCCTTCCCTGGGTCGGCGGAAATTTCGGCGCCGTAGCGGAAGTGGCGCGTTCAGCAGATGACGTGGCCACTCTGGGCCTTTCTCCCCTCGTAAAGGTGTTCGCCTCGCTGGACTGGCAGAAACTGATGCCCAGTGACTTGCCTACGGATTTGAAGCCGCTTCAGGACGCGTCGCCGAGCGTTTCCGCCGCCGCTCACGTGGTCAGAGTTTCAGCGGAGCGCCTTGAACGTATCGACGGCAGCGGCCTCCTGCCGCAAATTTCAGAGCCTCTGATCCAAGCCCGTGACCAGTTGCGGGATGTGACAAAGGCACTTGATGCCGCAGCCAATGCTGCTGAAATTGCCCCTGAGATGCTCGGAGCAAACGCTCCAAGGAACTACTTGCTGATGATCCAAAACAATGCGGAATCGCGTGCGTCAGGTGGAATTCCCGGAGCGTTGGCTGTCTTAACCTTTGATAGAGGAAGCCTCACATTATCTGGGCAAAGCAGTGCAGCCGAGGTAGGCGTGATGACTCCGGTGCTTCCCGTTGATACTGCCCAACAGCAGATCTACTCAACACGTCTTGGCAAATTCATGCAGGACGTAAACCTAACGCCCGATTTTCCGACCGCAGCCGCCACTGCCCAGGCCATGTGGGAACGAAAAAACGGCCAGCGGGTAGACGGCGTAATTTCCGTGGACCCGGTGGTGCTGAGCTACTTACTCAAGGCTACCGGCCCCATAACTCTCTCGGACCCCAAATTGTCCGCGCTAGCTGACATGGGCTTGCCGAGCCAACTGACCGGCAACAACGTGGTTCCCACGTTGCTGTCCGATGTCTACGCGAAAATCGAGCAGCCTTCGCTACAAGACGATTATTTTGCGGTTGTGGCTCAACAGATTTTTGAGGCACTTTCAGAAGGAAAAAGTGATGCAGCCGGTCTCCTAAAAGCTGTGGCCCAAGGAACTAATGAAGGGCGCGTGCTCGTGTGGTCTTCATCGAGTGAAGAGCAAAACATCCTTGGCGAGTACCAATTGA
The DNA here is from genome assembly GCF_001424565.1 of Arthrobacter sp. Leaf141. GTDB lineage: Bacteria > Actinomycetota > Actinomycetes > Actinomycetales > Micrococcaceae > Arthrobacter. The sequence goes on along the minus strand of NZ_LMOL01000005.1, from coordinate 200,225 downwards.
GTGGTTCCATAGCCGGGACCAGCATCCCGGCAGCCCAATTCGGCGTCTATTTCAACGATGGAACCGGAGCCAAGATGGACTACTACGTCAAGCGCACGGTTCAACTGGTGAAGGCCTGCCCCAAGGACGGTTACGAGCAAACAACAGTCCGGGTAACCAGCACCAATACGGCTCCGCCCGACGCGGCAACGTCCCTTCCTGAGTATGTCACTGGAGCTGGTATCCATGGCGTGCCGCCCGGTTCAGTCCAGACAAACGTTGTGGCGTACGGTCCGTCCCAATCAAACATCGAGACGGTCACGGACACAGGCCAGCAAGTGGCTTTTGCACCTTATATACACAGCGAACGAACAGTTGGCGTCTACGCGATCCGGTTGGCACCCGGAGAAAGTAAGACGGTGGAATTTAATTTTGGAAAGATCGTGCAGCACACGGAACCTACCGTGGTTGTCACACCTACAGTGCAGCCGGTCAAAGACGTAATACTGCCAACTCTCGAGGCGGTCTGTGGCTAAAAATAAGACCATCGCGTTAACACTATGTAAACCGTATGGATTGACGTTGCTCACACCGATTGACTGCTGGTAACGTCTGCAGTGGGATAACTATCCGTAGTTCTGCACCTGGTCTTTGTGCGGAGGGGGAAAACTCCTAATCGGGTACCAACAAAACTTTAAAGTCTCCGGGGGGACACACATGAAAAAAACACTCGCTACCATCGCGCTTGCGGGCTCCATTGCACTCATCGGCTCGGCTCCCGCCATGGCCGCCCAGTACCCGGTGACTCCGCCGGCCGCTGCTGTCACCACCGGTACGCCGGCACCGGGCCAGACGTTCACCTTCACCGGCTCGGGCCTGTTCCCGAACGAGGAAGTTGTTGTCACCGTGACGCCGCTGGATGAGGCTGCACCGGGTGCGGGCACGCAGTCCGTCGCTTCCGTGATCAGCGTGTTCACAGCACCGCAGACCTTTGGCACCACCACCGATGCCCAGGGCGCCTTCTCCATCCCGCTCGCGCTGGGTGAAGCAGGCAGCTACAGCATCACCGCCCGCGGTGTGACCTCCGGTATCACCGTTGGTCCCGTTGTTGTAAAGGTTGCAGCCTCGCTGGCCAACACCGGCGGCAACGCATCCGGCAACGCCGGTGGCGGCGCTCCGCTGGCCAACACGGGCTCCGGCCTGGCCAACACCGGCGCGGATTCCGGCCTGATCCTCTGGACCCTGGTTGGCGCGGGCGCGCTGGCTGCCGGTGCAACCTCTGTTGTGGTTGTCCGCCGCAAGGCCAAGTCCGAGGTTGCTGCCTAACTAGCAGCCTCACCAAGCACCACGGAAAGTGGGCGGCCCCGGGAAACCGGAAAGCCGCCCACTTTCCACATTTAACCCCGAAACCCCTGCGGTGGACTGCTCCGCCTGTGGTACTGATTGGACCTATGGGGAGACCATGGCGCAGCACACCACACACCTGCCTGCCTCTGGCCTGCCTCCGCGGGCTCCAGGCGGCCCGGTGAGGCTCCTGGACAACCACCGGCTCTGGCAGGCGGTCCTGCTGGCCATGATGGTCCCCCTGGCTTTTGTGGCCTTCTGGCCCACGCCGGTGGATGCGCCCGTGGGCAATGAGTTGCAGGACTTCCTGCGCCGGCTCCACCGGCACGGAATCCCCCGCTGGGTCAATTACCGTTTTGTGGAAATGTCCGCCAACGTGGCCCTTTTTGTGCCGCTCGGATTTGTGGCCGCCCTTGCCTTTTTCCGGAAACGCTGGTGGCAAGGCGGGCTGGTGGGGCTGTTGCTTTCCTGCTGCATTGAACTGGGCCAGCTGCTGTTTCTCCAGGACCGTTTTGCCAGCCCCATTGACCTCATGACAAACACGTCAGGCGCAGTCATAGGCGCGCTCATTGCCACCGCTGCCATCAAAATAAAACAGGCCCGCCGCCTTGCGGCAGCGGACCTGTGAAAAGCGTTGATTAAAGCTAGTTGACGAAGGCTTTCATCCAGCTTTTGAGGTCTTCGCCGAATTCCACGCGCTCGGAGGCCAGGGTGATGACGGCCTTGAGGTAGCTGAGCTTGTCGCCGGTGTCATACCGGCGGCCCTTGAAGACCACCCCGTACACGCCGGAGCCGTTGCCCTCGCCCGCGGCAAGGGTCTGCAGCGCGTCGGTCAGCTGGATTTCGTTGCCGCGGCCCGGAGGGGTGTTCTCCAGGACACCGAACACGGCCGGGTGCAGCACGTACCGGCCGATCACGGCCAGGTTGGACGGCGCCTCGCCCACAGCGGGCTTTTCCACCAGGGAGTTCACGCGGACGTAGTCCTCGCCCGCCACCACGGAAATGTCGGCACAGCCGTAGGCGCTGATCTGCGAGGGGTCAACCTCGATCAGGGCGATCACCGATCCACCGGTCTTCTGCTGG
>NZ_LMOL01000005.1:197557-197783 GCF_001424565.1 Arthrobacter sp. Leaf141 | reverse complement strand
GAACGGCTCGTTGCCCACGTGCTGGCTGGCGCACAGCACCGCATGGCCCAGGCCCTTGGCCTCACCCTGGCGCACGTAGTGGATGGGCCCCAGGTTGGAGGCGTGCTCCACGGCGGCAAGCTTGTCCGTGTCACCCTTCCGCTCCAGTGCACCTTCCAGGCCGGGTTCCCGGTCAAAGTGGTCCTCCAGGGCACGCTTGTTCCGTCCCGTAATCATCAGCAGGTCA
>NZ_LMOL01000005.1:83460-197537 GCF_001424565.1 Arthrobacter sp. Leaf141 | reverse complement strand
GATGGCCGGCCGGTCAACAACCGGCAGCATTTCCTTCGGCATTGCCTTGGTGGCGGGCAGGAAGCGAGTCCCCAATCCGGCAGCAGGAATGACGGCTTTGGTTATAGCTCTCCCCATAGTCATAGCTGAACCTTACAAATCAAGCATGGCGGATGGCAATTTGCCGCCGGTAAATTGCGGTGCCCGTTTTTCCTGGAAGGCCCGGAACCCTTCGGCGTAATCGTCCGTTGAGCACAGGCGGGCCTGCTCCGCGTTCTCCTCCTGCATGGCCTTCCACAGGCCCAGGCGCTGGTCCCGGATGTGTGCCACCAGGTCCTTGCTGGCCGTGAACGCCTCTGTTGCACCTGCCGCCACACGCGCCACAATCTGCCGCGTTGACCCCAGAAGTTCATCGGCCGGCATGGCCCGGCTGAACATTCCCTGCGCCACAGCCTCCGCGCCACTGATCAGTTCCGCTGTGTAAATCAAGTCCAGCGTGCGGTGCATGCCCAGGCGCTCGGTGAAGTACCAGTGCCCGCCGGAATCCAGCGTGGCCCCCAGCTTGGCGAACGGCGACCCGAACTTGGCGTTCTCCGCCACGTACACCACGTCCGTGGCCAGCAGCAGGCCCAGCCCCACCCCCAGGCAGGCACCGTGCGCGGCAGCAAAGGTGGGCGCCGGGAACGCTGCCATCTTCTGCAGCAGCGGCTCCACCAGCCCGCCCAGGTATGCGGCGGCGTCGTCATTCTCCGGCGTGACCCCGGAAATGTCGCGGCCCGCGCAGAAGGCCCGGCCCTCTCCCCGAAGGAGCAGGGCCCGGACCTTGCCGCGGGAGGCGGCGGCAGCGGCGTCGTCGTACGCCTGTGTTAAATCCTGCAGGGCCTGCTCATCCAGCGAGTTCAGCTTGTGCGGCGCGTCCAGCACCACCTCGGCCACGTTGTTGCTGATGGAAAGGGAAATCATGGGTTGCTCCTTGGATTCCGGCGAAGGGGCTTAGACGTCAAAGTCCAGCGTGACGTCCTTGCTGGTGGGGTGCGACTGGCAGGTGAGCACGTAGCCCTTGTCCAGCTCATCCTGCTCCAGCGCGTAATTTTCGTCCATGGTCACGCTGCCGCTGACCACCTTGGCGCGGCAGGTCCCGCACACTCCCCCGGCGCACGCGAACGGCACATCCGGGCGGACCCGCAAGGCAGCATTCAGGATGGACTCGCGGGCATGGGTGGGCGTGGCCACCTCGCCCTGCAGGCCATCCAGCTTGAACGTGATCTTGTAGGTATCCTGGGACTCGTCCACCACCACGGGACGGCCGGCCTGGCCTTCCGGACGGTCCGGCTTGCCGGAGGTGAACAGCTCGAACCGGACGTTCTCCGGCTTCACGCCGCGCTCCGCCAGGGTGTCCCGGCACAGCTGCACCAGCTCGAACGGCCCGCACAGGAACCATTCGTCCACATCGTCCGCGTGGATGGCGGTGCCCAGGAGCTGCTGCAGCTTCTCCGCGTCAATCCGGCCGCTCAGCAGCGGCGCGATCCGCTGCTCGCGGGACAGCACGTGGTGGATGGCCAGCCGCTGCGGGTACCTGTCCTTCAAGTCCGCGAGTTCCTCCAGGAACATCACGTCCATGGCCGCCTTGTTGGCGTAGATCAGGTCGAAGCGGGTGTCCGGGTTGGCCAGCAGCGTCCGGGCGATGGCGATCACCGGGGTGATGCCGGAGCCCGCCGCGATGGCCACGAAGCTGCCGGCCTCCCCTGCCAGGTCCTCCGGGTGGTTCATGGAGTTCATGACGTTCTGCTCCACCGAGCCGTCCCGGCCGTGCTTGGACACAAACGCGCCCATGGGGCTCATCACCTCCAGGGTGTCCCCCGCCTTCAGCTCGGCGTTGGCCCAGGTGGAGAACAGCCCGCCCAGGTCCTGCTTCACGGCCACCCGGATCTCGCTGGTCCCGTCCGCGAAGCTCCGCGGCTCGGCGCAGATGGAGTAGCTGCGCCGCACCTCATGGAGTTCGCCGTCAGCATCCGGCAGCGTGGTGCGCAGGGCAACGTACTGGCCCGGGAGGTAGTCGAACTTCCCGGCCAGGTCCTGGGGCACCCCGAAGGTGACCTCGATGGCGTCCTCAGTCAGCCGGCGCACCTCCGCCACGGTGAGGGTATGGAAGGACGGACGACGGCGGCCGGTGGCCTCCGCCGTTTCGGCGGCGCTCTGGCGGACAACAGTCATGGGGTGCTTCCTTTACAGGACTTTGAAGTAGTCGAACGGTTCGCTGCAGTCCTGGCAGACGTAGAGCGCCTTGCAGGACGTGGAACCGAAGCGGGTGAGTTCCTTGGTGTGCAGGCTGGCGCACTGCGGGCACTTCACGGCCATTTGCAGCCGGATGGGGCCTGCGTGCCGGGCCGCGCCCGCCAGCCCGATAGGCGGTGCGATGCCGTACTCCTGCAGCTTCTGCTTTCCGGCGTCCGTCATCCAGTCGGTGGTCCAGGCCGGGGCGAGCACCAGGTCCACGTGCACGTCCGCGTATCCCTCTTTGGCGTAGGCGGCCTGGAGGTCGTCACGGATGGCGTCCATGGCGGGGCAGCCCGAATAGGTGGGCGTGATGGTGACCGTGACGCGCTCCCCCGCCACCTCCACGTCGCGGAGGATCCCCAGGTCAGCGATGGTGAGGACGGGGATCTCCGGATCGCACACGGTGGCGGCGATGTCCCAAACCTGTTGGGCCGCCGTCGTACGTTCCATTGCCACGGCGGTCACCACTTAGCTCCGGGATGCTCCCGGGCCAGGACCTGCATCTCCGCGAGGAGGTAGCCCAGGTGTTCGGAGTGCTTGCCGGTGCGGCCGCCGCCGGGTGCTGCCGGAACCTCCGGCACCTCGAGTTCCGCCGCCGCCAGGAGCTCGCCGGCCAGCCGGTCAAAGTCCTCCCGCAGGCTGGACGGCAGCACTGCCGCACCGGCTTGGGCCAGCCGCTCCGTGAGGTCATCGTCCTGGAACAGTTCGTTGACGTAGGGCCACATCAGGCGCAGCCCGTGGATCATCCGGCGGCGGGATTCCTCGGTGCCGCCGGCCAGGCGCAGGATCCACTGGGCGCTGTGGTCCCGGTGGTAATCCACTTCCTTGACGGCTTTGGCGGCGATGGCGGCCAGGGTGGCGTCGCTGGATTCGGTGAGCCGGCGGTACAGCTCGAACTGGTAGTAGCTGACCATAAACTGCCGGGCGATGGTCACGGCGAAGTCGCCGTTGGGCTGTTCGAACAGCTGCGCGGAGCGGAACTGGTGCTCGCGGCGGAAGTAGGCCAGGTCATCCTCGGTCCTGGCCGTGCCGTCCGGGTTGTCCATCCCGCCGGCCGCGTAGGTGAGGAAGGACCGGGCGTGGCCCAGCTGGTCCAGGGCGATGTTGCCCAGGGCCACATCCTCCTCCAGCTCCGGGGCCCGTGAAATCCAGTGACCCAGGCGCTGGGACAGGATCAAGGCGTCGTCGCCCAGCCGGAGCGCGTACTCGGCGACGTCTGCGGTGGGCTTGACCTGGCCGGTGCGGACCTCCAGGGCGATATCCTCGGGGCGGAGGGCGTTGCCGGGGGTGATGCGGGTGGCGCTGGCGTTGCTGTCGCCACTGCCGGCCACCCCGGTGGAGATGTCGCCGTGGCCGGTTTCCTGTGCCGTGTTGGTTCCGGTGCGGGTCACAGGTGCTTCACCCCTTCGCTCTTGGTGTAATACGTGGCATGCCGGTAATCCTTGCCCTGCGGGGACTCGAAGAACGATCCCTTGGCGTCCGGGTCGCTGGCGGCGATGGCATCCGCGGGGACCACCCAGATGGAGACGCCCTCGTTGCGGCGCGTGTACAGGTCCCGGGCGTTGCGGAGGGCCATGGCGGCGTCCGGCGCGTGCAGGGAGCCGGCGTGGACGTGGCTCAGGCCGCGGCTGGAGCGGACAAAGACCTCCCAGAGGCCCCAGCCGTTCCGGACTCCCGCTTCCTTGGCTGCTGCTTCCGGGCTGGGGGTTCCAGCCGGGACCTTCGCGGCTTCTTCGGCTACTTCCCTGGCGGCGCTGACGGGGGCATCGGGGTTTCCGTGTGGTGGCGTCATGCTGCGAATTCCTTTGTCTCCTTGGCCTGCTGTTTTGCTGCGTAGGCGGCCGCTGCCTCGCGGACCCAGGCGCCGTCGTCGTGCGCTTCCCGGCGACGTTCCAGGCGCTGGGCGTTGCAGGGACCGCGGCCGGCCAGGACCTCCTGGAACTCGTTCCAGTCCAGGGGGCCGTGCTCCCACTTTTTGGTGTCCTCGTTGAAGCGGACCTGATCATCGGGGAGCGTGAGGCCCAGGACCCGGACCTGCTCCACCATCATTCCCACAAACCGGCTGCGGAGCTCGTCATTGCTGAAGCGCTTGATGTTCCAGGCCATGGACTGCTTGGAGTTGGGCGAATCGTCGTCCGGCGGGCCAAACATCATCAGGGCCGGGGCGTACCAGCGGTCCACGGCGTCCTGCGCCATCTGCTTCTGCTCCGGGGTGCCGTTGGCGAGTTCCAGGAGGATCTCGAAGCCCTGGCGCTGGTGGAACGACTCCTCCTTGCAGACGCGGACCATCGCCCGGCCGTACGGTCCGTAGGAGGCGCGGCACAGCGGAACCTGGTTGCAGATGGCGGCACCGTCCACCAGCCAGCCGATGGCGCCCATGTCCGCCCAGGTCCTGGCCGGGTAGTTGAAGATGCTGGAGTACCGGGCCTTGCCGGCAATCAGGTCCGCCATCATCTGGTCCCTCGACTGGCCGAGCGTCTCCGCTGCGGAGTAGAGGTACAGCCCGTGGCCGGCCTCGTCCTGGACCTTGGCCATGAGGATGGCCTTGCGCTTGAGGCTGGGGGCGCGGGAGATCCAGTTGGCTTCGGGCTGCATACCGATGATTTCCGAGTGCGCATGCTGGGAGATCTGACGCAGCAGCGTCTTCCGGTACGCCGGGGGCATCCAGTCCCGGGGCTCGATCCGGGAATCCTCCGCCATGACGCGGTCAAAGTAGGCCTGGCCGTCCGCCTGGTGCTGCCGGGCCTGTTCCTGGGCTGCTTCCGCCTGGGGCTCTGCGGGCACTGACTGCAGGTTCTGCGCTGCCATGGTTGCTCCTATGCAATGTCCTTCTGGACGGCCGCAGATTTATTTACCGACCGTTCGTTCAGGATATGCGGAGGGGCTGCGGGGCGTCAAGCGCGCAGGGCATCAGTCCGGATGGCGCCGGACGAGGTTTGGGGTCATGACGCTGTCCCGCTTTGCGCCCCGACTACTCCGGGGAAGTGTGCGGTGCAGTGCTGAACTGGGTCCACCACGTCAGCGGCGGCGTGACCCGAAAGCGCCTGCCGGTGATGGCGTCCGGTGTGATCCGGACGAAATGGTCCTTTTGGCCGCCCTGCCAGGGGAAAAGAAAAAGGGACATCGAATCGAGGATCTCCTCGGTTCCTGTCAGGGCAGCGGCTTTGCCCTTAACCACCACGCTCCAGGCCATCCCCGAAGCCGCGTCGACGCCGTCGGCCTCCAGCGCAACCGGCGTCCCGCCCAGGGCGCCGCCCAGTTTGGTTCCCCCGCCGGTCCGGAAGACGACGCTGCCATGGTCCACTGCGTAGTTGAGCGGAAAGATGTCGGGGTGGTCATCGACCCACACCGCCAGGCGTCCAACCGATACCTGCCGCAGGAGTTCCCAGCATTGCTGGGAGTCAAGGTTTTCCACGGACGCCGTCGTCCCGGGTGCGTTGGACTGGTTGGTCATGAAGCAGACCCTACGCCCGCACGGTCAACCGCACCAGAGCGCCGAACCGGGTGCGATTGCCGATTCCACCAGGAGCTACTCGAAGGACGCACGGCGCTGATCCTTTAGGGGGATATTCCGTCCGTCCGGGGCGGCGGGCCCGGGCACCTGCCCCGGTGCCGCCGTCGTCCGCTGGCCCGCGAGCGAAAGTGCCAGCGGCCCCGGACACCGCGGACGTTGTCAGGCAGGTCCAGTCACCCTAGGATACTAAGCAAGCTTAGCTTTAGGTGATGTCCGGGCTAAGGCAGCCAACTCCGAGGAGACAATATCGTGCCAGTTGAAGACAACATCGTCATTCCGGGCGCTCCGTCCACCGAGCCTCCCGCCGTCGAAGAACCCACCGCTCCGCGCGAGCCGTTGCCGCCCAAGCCTGACCAGCAAGGGCCGGAGACCGTGTCCCCCACGGGAAGCCCCACCGGGGCGCCGGCCACCTCGCGCGCCCAGTCCGGCCAGTACCTGACCACCGCCCAAGGGCTGCGCCTGGGTGACACAGACCATTCACTCAAAGCCGGGCCGCGCGGCCCCATCCTGCTGCAGGACCACCACCTGCGGGAGAAGATCACGCACTTCGACCACGAACGCATCCCGGAACGCGTGGTGCATGCCCGGGGCGCGGGCGCGCACGGCATCTTCCGCTCCTACGGGACGGCCGCCAGGATCACCAGGGCAGGGTTCCTGGCAGCGGATGTTGAGACGCCCGTGTTCGTTCGGTTCTCCACCGTCCTGGGATCCAGGGGCTCCGCAGACGCGGTCCGGGACACCCGCGGGTTCTCCACGAAGTTCTACACCGACGAGGGCACCTACGACCTGGTGGGCAACAACATCCCGGTGTTCTTCATCCAGGACGGCATCAAGTTCCCGGACATCATCCACGCCGGCAAGCCGCACCCCGACCGGGAAATCCCCCAGGCCCAAAGCGCCCACGACACATTCTGGGACTTCGTCTCCCTGCACACCGAGGCGCAGGCCCACACCATGTGGAACATGTCGGACCGGGGACTGCCCCGCTCCTACCGGACCATGGAAGGTTTCGGCGTCCACACGTTCCGGCTGGTCGACGCGGCAGGCAAGACCACCCTGGTGAAGTTTCACTGGAAGCCCAAGCAGGGCGTCCACTCGCTGGTGTGGGAGGAAGCCCAGATCATCAACGGCATGGACCCGGACTTCCACCGCCGTGACCTCGCCGACGCCATCGAAGCGGGCGCCTACCCGGAATGGGAGCTCGGGATCCAAACATTCCCGGACACCGAGGACCAGATGTTCGAAGGGATCGACCTGCTTGACCCCACCAAGTTCGTGCCGGAGGAGCTCGCGCCCGTCCAGCCCATCGGGCTCATGACGCTCAACGCCAACCCCACAAACTACTTTGCCGAAACCGAGCAGGTGGCCTTCCATCCGGGACACCTGGTCCCGGGCATCGACGTGACCAACGATCCGCTGCTTCAGGTCCGCCTGTTCTCCTACCTTGACACCCAGATCTCCCGGCTGGGCGGGCCCAACTTCGCCCAGCTCCCGATCAACCGGCCGCACGCCCCGGTCAACGACATGCTCCGCGACGGGATGCACCAGACAGCGGTCCACGGCGGAACAGCCCCGTACCACCCGAACTCCCTGGACGGCGGCTGCCCGTTCCTGGCGGGCCAGGACGTGGGGGCGTTCGTCGATGTCCCCGAGGAAATTGCGGCGGGCATCAAGGAACGGCGCAATCCCGCGTCCTTCGACGACCATTTCAGCCAGGCCCGGTTGTTCTTCCGCAGCCTCACCCCAGTGGAGCAGGACCACGTCATCCAGGCGTACACCTTTGAGCTCGGCAAATGCTACGAAGCGAACATCCGCGAGCGGCAGCTTATGGCCCTGGCCAACATCGACGCCGGCCTCTGCGCCGCCGTGGCCGCCGGGCTGGGAATGCCCGCTCCGGGAGCCACCGTCCAGGTTGCCGATGCGGAGCCGAGCCCAGCCGTGTCACAGGTTGGCGGCTCCTGGCCGGTGACCGGCAGGGTGGTGGGGATCCTCGCCGACGCCGCCAGCGACGTCGCGCAGGTTTCAGCCGCCCGTGAGGCGTTGAACGCCGAAGGGATCGTCCCGCTCGTCATCGCGCCGACGGGCGGTGTTCTGGCGGGCGACGACGGCGCCGGCGTCCCGGTGCAGCGGACGTACCTGACGGCCCGGTCCACGGAGTTCGACGCCGTCATCGTGGCAGGTGCCGGGAAACCCGCCACCGATGCGACCCAGGGACGCGACGCCAAAGCCGGCGAGCCGGCCGGCGCCGTCGATCCCCGGGTGGCCCTGCTGCTCTCAGAAGCCTTCCGCCATGCCAAGGCGATCGCGGCGTGGGGCTCCGGAACTGAGGCGCTGGCTGCTGCCGGCGTGAGTGCGGACGGGCCCGGGATCACTGTGGGTGAGGGCCCGGATGCTGTCATCCCCGCTGTCCTTGACCTGCTGGCCGCCCACCGGGCCTGGGACCGCTTCCCGGCCACGGGGGCGGCCGGCAAGTAGTCACTCCCCCGCTGGCCCTTCTGGACCTCGACGCGCATATTCCCTGCCACGCCCCAAATACCGGGTGCGACAGGGAATCTGCGTGTCGGGAATGAAGCTGCGTGTCGGCGCCCGTTCTCCACATAGCCGCTGCCGGCCCTATCGGAGCGTCCCGGCCTTCCGGCATGGTCGGTCCGTGCCTGATCTTCCGCCGCTTCTGCTCAGCCGTGACCGCCTGTCCCACGACCTGACCCCCAACGAACTCGCCAAACGGGTGAAGGCCGGGGCGCTGGTCCGGCTCCGGCATGGCGTCTACACCGAGGGACCGCGTTGGCGGACGCTTGCCCCGTGGGAGCAGTACCGGCTCACGGTCCAGGCCGCCGCGGAGACGTTCCAGAAGCCAACGGTGTTCGCCCGGCGCTCGGCGGCCAGTGTTTGGGGAATTCCTTTCGTTGGGTACTCGCACCCGGTGGCGGCGCTCACCTTGAAGAACGACGGCGGCCGCTCACGTTGCGGGGTCCAGCGCCACTTCGCTGGCGGCGCGGGGCTTCAGGTGGTCCAGCGGGAGGGCCTCCTGGTGACCAGCCGCCTCCGCACGGTGCTGGACCTGGCGGCCTTCCTCCCGTTCGCCGAGGCTGTGCCCGCAATGGATCACGTTCTGCGCCCGGACCCGGCCCATTCGCTGCCCGCCCTGACCAAGGCAGAGCTGGAAGACGCTGTTGGCGCAACCTACTCGGCTGCAGCATCGCGGCGCATCCGGGCTGTGCTCGGATTTGCGGATCCATTGTCGGAATCCGTCGGCGAGTCGCTGAGCCGGGCAGTGATCCATCTGGCCGGGTTTGAGGCGCCGATCCTCCAGCAACGGTTCTCGGACGCCGGTGGCCTGGTGGGTTACGTGGACTTCTGCTGGAAGTGGTCCCGGGTTGTGGGTGAATTCGATGGCGAGACGAAGTACGTCAAGCAGGAGTACCTGCGAGGGAAAACTGTGTCCCAGGTGGTTGTGGCGGAGAAGAACAGGGAAAACCGGATCCGGGCGCTGGGGTTCGACGTGGTCCGCTGGGACTGGGCGGAGTTAAGGCGACCTGGCGCGCTGGAACGGAAGCTGGCCGTGGCAGGGGCGCCCCGCCGTCGGACGCGTTCCGCCGGTTCATGACGCGCAATTCCGTCCACGACGCGCATATTCCCGGGCGCACCCGTTTTATGCGGGTCGCTGGGGAATGTGCGCGTCGAAAACCTCAAGGCGCGGTGCACTCCACCGCGTCCGCCACCACCGCACGCAGGTCGCCGGTCCGGTGATACACCTCCAGCTGCCGGATCGCCCCCGTGCCGTCCGCCAGCAAGGCGTCGGTCAGCTGCTCCACCCGGCGCAGGTCGCCGTTGTCCGCCAACGCGCCGCGGACATGGTTCAGCAGGGAATTGACGACGGCGAGCGCCGGGGCAGGATGGAACGTCTCGGGATCCAGGAGTTCGCCACGCAGTCCCCACCGGCCGGCCTTCCAGTTGGCCAACCGGACCAGCGCAGCCGGCACAGCCATCGGCGGGGTGTCCTGCCGCCATTCCCGGGCGGCGGTATCCACCAGGGCCCGGGCGATGCCTGCCAGCAGCACGGTGTTTTCGGGCAGTAAGCACACATCCGCTACCCGGATCTCCACGGTGGGATAGTGCCGGGACATGCGGGCATCAAAATAGATCATGCCTTCGTCCATGGCCACGCCGGTGCTCACCATGTCGTGGACCAATTGGTGATATGCCTCTGGTGCACCCAGGATTTCGAGGGGTCCGCCGGTGGGCCACCGGCTCATCACCTGCGACCGGTAGCTGGCGTAGCTGGAGTCCTCACCGTGCCAGAAAGGCGAGTTGGCGCTGAGTGCCACGAGTACGGGCAGCCAGCAGCGGATCCGGTCCAGGACTCCCACGGCTTCGGCGGCCGACGCCACGGAAACGTGGATGTGGCAGCCGCAGGTCAGCTGCTCCCTTGCGGTCAGGCCATACTCGTCAGCCAGGGCCGCATAACGCCGGAGCCTGATGGGGTGCGGATCGCAGGGCAGCGGGGAGATGGCCAGGGCGGCGGCCCTGGCACCCACGGACTGCGCGGCCCCGTCCGCCAATGCCCGGCCAGCCCGGATGTCCGCCTCGAGTGCTGCCATGCCCGCATGCGGAGGCGTGACCACCTCGATCATCTCCTGCTGGAACTCGGCCGTCAGGACCGGGCCGCCGTCGTCGTTATTTCCCACGGCAGCCACCCGGTACCGATCCAGCAGTTCGCCGGAGAGGGGCCGTGCCTCGCCGCTCCCGGGATCGACCAGCAGTAATTCCTCCTCGACGCCGAACGTCCGGGGACCGTCTCCGCTGCTTCCGGCGTTCCTCATACCTTCCCACTACCCGCAATTGCCCCGCAGTATTCATCGGCGGAGCAAGTCAAAGCTGCGGGGACGGCCGCCTAAACCCCCCGTTGCGCTATCACCTATGGTCCCCAAACCCGGGGAATGGGAGCCATAAGTGATAGGGCAACGGGGAGGGGCGGGAGGGCGACGGGTCACACCTGTCACTGCTGACACACGAAAATCACCCGGCCGAAACACACCGGCAACGTCGCTGCGGCAGGCTGGGCCTTACCGGGATCCAACAGCAGGAGGCACAGCATGGAAGCACAGGCACTGGACACCAGCCAGCTCGGCGTCGGGGATCACATCGAGGCGTGGCACCGGGGGAAACTGTTCCACTCAGGCCGGGTGACCGGCGTCGTCCCTGCCCTTGAACTGTTCTGGATCCTGGACGAACGGACGGGCGCGCGCAAGCTCCTGGATCCCGAGGCCCTGGAGATCCGGCACGTTGGCGCAGCCGCCCAACCGCTGGCACCTGCCTGACTCGCCCAAAAGCAGGGCGTTACGGCCGGCCCTGGTACACGTCCGGGATGCCGTCCTGGTCAGCGTCCACTTTCTCCAGCTCCTCGGCCTGCCAGTAATACCGGTTCCGGGAGGTCAGCACCAGCGTGGCCAGGACCGCCGCAATCAGTGAGGCGGCCAGGATGCCCACCTTGGCGTGGTCGTCGTGCGGGCTGCCCAGCCCGAAGCTCAGCTCCGCCACCAGCAGCGACACCGTAAAGCCGATGCCCGCCAGCAGCGCCACCCCGAAGATGTCGATCCATTTCAGCGAGTCGTCCAGCCGGGCCCTGGTGGCTTTGGTCAGGACCCAGGTGGTGCCCAGGATGCCGATGGGCTTTCCCAGCACCAGGGCCACGATGATGCCGAGCGCCACCGGATCGCTCAGCGCGGAAACAAACCCGGACCAGCCGCCCACGGCCACGCCCGCTGAGAAGAACGCGAACACGGGAACGGCAATGCCCGCCGAGATGGGCCGGAAACGGTGTTCAAAGATTTCCGCCAGGCCGGGACCTGCGCCGGGGCCGCCGCCGGCCTGCGAGCGGATGACCGGAACGGCGAAGCCCAGCAGCACCCCGGCCACGGTGGCATGGATGCCGGACGCGTGGACCAGCGCCCACGTCACGATGCCCAGCGGCAGCAGGATCAGCCACGCCGCGGCGGCCTTGCGGCCGAAGAAATGCCGGTACTTCTGGGCCAGGAATGCGTACAGGCCCAGCGGGATGAGGGCCAGGAGCAGCGGAGTGACCTGGATGTCGGTGGAGTAGAAGAACGCGATGATGCTGATGGCGATGAGGTCATCCACCACGGCCAGGGTGAGCAGGAAGATGCGCAGCGCGCTGGGCAGGTGGGAGCCGATGATGGCCAGCACGGCAACAGCGAAGGCAATATCCGTGGCGGTGGGGATGGCCCAGCCGCGGAGGGTCTCGGGGCTTGTCAGGTTGATCGCAGCGTAAATCAGGGCCGGAACCACCACGCCGCCGGCCGCTGCAGCTACCGGAACGATCGACTTTTTGATCTCCCGCAGGTCCCCGGCCACAAACTCGCGCTTGAGTTCCAGGCCCACCAGGAAAAAGAAGATGGCCAGCAGCCCGTCAGCGGCCCACGCGCCGAGGCTCAGTTCCAAATGCCACGGTTCATAGCCGAACTTCAGGTCCCGGAGCGCAAAGTAGGAGTCCGACGCCGGGGAGTTGGCCCAGATGAGGGCAATCACCGCTGCGGCCACCAACAGGGCGCCGCCCACGGTTTCCTTGCGGAGGATCGCACCGATCCGGAGGGCTTCGGAGTAGCTGCCCCGGGAGAAGACACGGGACTGGGGTGTTTGATTCATGAGCTGGTCCTTCGCGGAGGGTCGACAAAACTATGCCGACCAGACTTCCCGGCGCACCTTCGCTCCATCTTACGGGCCGCCGTCGGGCGCGGGAAAACTGGCAGAAAACCGCGGCAACGGGCAAGTTCCCAGAAAAAAGTAAGGTTGCTCACAATTTTTCCCATCCAACCCGTCCACGGCACCGAAGTACAGATGTCCCTCAACTGGGACGACAACGTCACTTGTATGAGGAGAATGCTTTCCGATGAACAAGACTCTGCGCTTCCTCGCTGTTCCCACCCTCGCCCTCGGCGCGCTGGCACTGTCCGGCTCCCCCGCCATGGCATCCGACCAGTCCTACCAGTCCACGCTGGGCCAGATCAACGGCAGCTCCGCCTCCGGCACCATCACGGTTGATGTCACGGGCAACCAGGCCCACGCTGTGCTGAAGGTTTCCGGCCTCGCCCCCACGTTCATGGATGCGCCGTACCCGCACGTCCAGCACATCCACGGCGGCGCGCAGGGCGTCTGCCCGGCACCGGGCGCTGACGCTGATGGCGACGGCGTCATCTCCACCACCGAAGGCGCACCGAGCTACGGCGGCATCGTCACCACGCTCTCCACCAGCGGCGACACCAGCCCGGCCGCAGGGCTGGACCTGAAGCTCGCAGGCCAGGGCGCCAGCTACACCGTTGACCGGACGTTTGAGCTGAGCCCGGACACCAAGGCTGCCCTGGAAGCCGGCACCGCCGTTGTGGTGGTCCACGGCCTCGATCCCGCCACCCTGAGCGCTGCCGGCCAGGCCGCCAAGTCGGACCTGGTCCCCACCCTGCCGCTGGCCGCCACTTCCCCCGCACTGTGTGGAACGCTGAAGGCCGGCATGGCAATGCCGTCCGGTGGCGTTGACACCGGCGTGGCCCAGGAAACCGGCGGCACCAACGCCGGCGCCCTGGCCCTGGGCGGCGGGCTGGTCCTGATGGCCGCAGCCGGCGGCACCTACATGGTCCGCCGCCGCACCGCCAACGCAGCCGCGTAATCACACTGTGATGCATCCGAAATCCGGTCGCCGCGGGGGCCTTCGGGCCCTGGCGGCGGCCGGGCTTCTGCTCCTGACCGCCGGCTGCGCTGCCGGAGCGTCCGACGCCGGCCCCGCACCCACCGCCTCCACCGCACCGTCCGCGACTGCTTCGGCCAGTCCCTCGGCCGCGGTGCCCACAGCACCGGCTCCAGCAGCCCCGGCCGTTCCGGCCACAACGGCAGCCCCTGAACTTCCGGCCCTGGCCAGGTCCGAACCGGTACGGCTTGAGATCCCGTCCATCAGCCTGCGCACGGACCTGCTGAGCCTGGGCCTGCGGGAAAACGGCTCGCTGGAGGTACCCCAGGACACCGGCAACGGTGCCCCCGCCGGCTGGTACAACGGATCGCCGTCGCCCGGCGAGCGCGGACCAGCCATCATGCTGGGCCACGTGAACGCCCTCGGCGGTAACAAGGGCGTCTTCGCGGACCTCCGCCAGCTCACCCCGGGCACCGAGATCAACGCGGTCCGGGCCGACGGCAGCACCGCCACTTTTGTGATGGACCGCGGCGCCGTCTACGGCAAGGACAACTTCCCCACCTTCGAGGTCTACGGCAACACCGCCGGGCCCGAGCTCCGGCTCATCACCTGCGACGGCTATGATCCGGCCACCGGCCTCTTCGACGACAACTACGTGGTCTACGCGAAACTCAAGTGATCCACCCGGGCTGGACTTCCCAGCCTGACAACCGGCCGCACGCCCCCAGGGCAGGCGGCCAGGACGGAAGAGTCATGAAGAAGCACGCTCCCCTGCTGGCGTCCCTGGCACTGTCGTCCCTGCTGCTCTCCGGCTGCGCTGCTGCGGCGGGCGCCCCGGGGCAGGTGACCGGGCCGTCGTCGGACGCTGCTTCCTCCGCAGACGCCTCCCCCTCCGGAAGCCACGCCGGCGGGCACCACGGCGGCGGAACGTCCTCGCCCCGGCCTGCCGACGGACCCAGCGAGGCCGCCAAGATGGTGTGCGGTGACCAGCCGATGGAGCGGCTCACCACCATCCTCAAGCTGGAGACCGACCCGCACACCATCAACAGCTGGGCGGACAGTACCTTCACCTGCATCTACCACCTGGACGAAGGCGCCCTGGAAATCTCGGTGAAGGAAGCAGCGGACCAGACCACGGCCCTGAAGTACTTCGACGCCATGCAGGCCCTGGCCAAGGACGCCAAACCCATCACCGGGCTGGCCAACCTGGGCTTCCCGGCGTACGAAACGGCAGACGGGTCCGCCGTGTTCCAGAAGGACAACTTTGTGCTCCAGGTGGACGCATCGGACCTGCCGGCCACCCTGGGGCCGGACGCCATCACCCGCAACGGACTGGCCTACCAGCTGTCCACCACCATCCTGGCCTGCTGGGTGGAGCACCACTCCTGACGCCTCAGGCACAAAAGTTGTCCCGCCGTCCATCCGGACAGCGGGACAATTTTTTTGCTGTGGTTGCTGGTGCTACTTCGCCAGGAAGTTCACGACGGCGGCATTCCACTCGTCAGCGTGGCTGACGTTGCAGCCGTGCGGGGCATCCTTGATCACGTGCAGTTCGCTGTTGGAAAGTGCTGCATGGGTGCGGGCACCGGAGCCCTCCAGCGGCACGGTGGCGTCGCCGTCGCCGTGCAGGACGAGGACGGGCACGCCCACCTTGGGCAGGTCCTCCCGGAAGTCGGTGCCGGCGAAAGCCGCCATGCAGGCGAGCGCGGCCTTTTTATCCGCCTGCCGGCAGAGCGCCAAGGCTTCCTGGCGCTGCTCCTCGGTGACCTTGAGGACGCCATCGACGGAAAAGAAGTCCTTGGTGAATCCGTCATAGAAGGCATCCTGGTCCTTGGTCAGGTCCGCCGTCATTCCCTCAGCCTGCTCCTTGGTGAGCGGCCCGTCGGGGTTGTCCTCGCCGTGCATCAGGTACGGCGGCACGGCCGAGGCGAAGACTGCGCTGCGGACCCGGTCCGCACCGTATTTGCTGAAGTAGCGGGCCACTTCGCCGCCGCCCATGGAGAAGCCCACCAGGGTGGCATCCTGCAGGTCCAGCTGTTCCACCACCGCGTGCAGGTCCTCCGCGAGGGTGTCGTAGGTGTACCCGGTCATGGGCTTGTCACTCCTGCCGAAACCGCGCCGGTCGTAAGTGACCACGCGGTAGCCGGCCGCCTGGAGGGCAGGTACCTGGTCCTTGAAGGCTTCGCCTGACAGCGGCCACCCGTGGATCAGGACCACCGGACGGCCGGAGCCGCCGGTGTCGTCAACGTGCAGGTTGGTGTCCTTGAAAAGTCCGTGATGCGCAGTAACTTCGGTCATGGCTTACCTCTCGGTAGGGATGCTCCAGGCCAGGAGGTGACCCGGATGCCCCTTATTCGTAAGCCTGCTGACTTTTGGATGGGTGGGGGTTTTCCATGCTGTGCCGGCGCGGCTAAGAGGCCAGCGCCCTGACCGCAGCATCGAGGTAGTCGTGGGCCTGCGGGGAGCCGGCCAGCTGCACCAGCTCGGTGGCCACCACCACCAGCTTGATGTTCCGGTGGCTGCTGTTGCGGGCCAGGACTTTGAAGGCGCTCTCGGCGGAGATCTTCAGCTGGCCCATCAGGATCCCGCAGGCCTGGTCCACCACGCTGCGGGTGGACAGCGCCCCGGCCACCGCGTCCCTGGAGCTCTGCTCCGTTTCCCGCTGCAGGGTGGTGGTCAGGTCCACCATGATGCCCTCCAGCGCCACCACGGTCCCGGACGCGTCCAGGATGCCGTCACCTGATGTCAGCACCCGCCGGATCCGGCCGCGCGCGTCAATGATCCGGTGGTACATACAAAAGTATCCGCCGTCCTGCGCCACCTGCGTCACGATGTCCCGGCACTTGGCGCGGTCATCAGGATGTTTGTGGGCGAACAGCAGCGCGACGCTGGGCACCACCTCACCGCGCTGGTAGCCGTGCAGCTGGTACATGCCGTCAGACCAAGTGAACGTCCAACCGGGCAATTCCACCCGGAAGCTACCGGCGACACATTCGGTGTCACCCAGCGCACTTGAATACGTATAAGGACTTACCTGTTTCATCCGGGCCGCCTCCTGGGTCGGCTTCAGCCCGGCAAGCGGGACTGAGTCCGATCGCGTTACCTTCATTATGGTCCTCCTGCTCCCCCGTGGGTAGCTTCGGGGGCCCTTGGTTCTGGAGGGCACGACGGCGGCACCCGCCCGGGTGGGCCGGCGCCGGGCCCCCGCGTGTTAAGTTGAAAAACAAAGACCCCACCGGCTGGAGCGAGAAATTTCCTTGGACACGTCCGACCCCGTACGAATCCTGACCGTCTGCACCGGCAACATCTGCCGGTCGCCGGTGGCCGAACGGCTGCTGCAGACCGGGCTGAACCAGGTGGTGCCGGGCGGCTTCGAAGTGACCAGCGCCGGAACCCGGGCCATGGTGGGCGATCCGATGCAGCCGTTGTCGGCGGACATGGTGCGGACGTACGGCGGCGAACCGGAGGGTTTCACCGCCCGCCAACTGACCCCCGGGATCCTGCGCGGAGTGGACCTGGTGCTCACCATGACCTCCGGGCACCGCGGCGAGGTCCTGCAGCTGGACGCCTCGATGCTCAAACGGACCTTCACCATCCGCGAGTTCGCCCGCATGCTCAACGTGCTGGACGAGCGGGCAGCGGCGAAGGTGGCGGGCCCCGCACCCGCTGCCGACGGCAACGCAGCCCTGTGGCGGTCCCTGCCAGCGCGCGCGGCCGGGGTACGGCACCTGTCGCTGCCCGGAGACAGTGCGGAAAACGACATCATCGACCCCTACCGCCGGGCCCCCGAGGTGTACCACCAGATGGAGGACGAGCTGGCGCCGGCCATCATTTCCATCCTGCGGCACGCCCGGCTGAACGCCCCCGCCTAGGACCACTTGCCCTATCACTCCGGGTCGCTAAAACCCCGGTTTAAGGACCATAGGTGATAGCGCAACGGGGTTGGCGGGCTGCTTCCCGGTTCCGGAGGTGACAGTTTGGCCAACTCCATAGCCAAAAGGGCCGTGCCGGGCGGACACTGATCCCACTACTGCACAGCGAAGTGGGGGACGACATGAGCTCAGCCGGCGGCCTGGCCCTGGCCCTGCACCGGCGGCGGTGGATAGCGGCCCTCCTGGCGGTCGCCCTGGCCGTTGTGGCCGTCGTCGCGGCCATCAACCTCACCCGGACCGGCGCGGATACCCCGCCCGTCACGGCCCAGGACCTGCCGCTGCCCGTCAGCGAATCGCCCACGGCAACGGCCGACGTCGGCCCCTCCCCCGCCGTGCCCCTGCCGCCGCCCGCGCCGGAGCCCATCCCGGACCTGGCGGCCGCTGCCATGAACGTTTTGGTGATCGGCAGTGACAGCCGCGCCAGCGCTCGGGAGGCGGCCGCGTTCACGGCGGCGACCGGCGAGTCCATCGACCACCGGGCGGACACCATCATGGTGGCCCACATCCCTGCCGACCGGAGGTCCCTGTCCCTCGTGTCCATCAACCGGGACCTCTGGGTGGAGATCCCTGACTACGGCGGGGCCAAGATCAACGCCGCCCTGGAGGTGGGCGGGATCGACCTGACGGCACGGACCGTGGAGTCGCTGCTGGGCATCTCGATCGCGCACACCGTAATGCTGGACTTCCACGGATTCCGTGGCCTGACGGATGGGCTGGGCGGCATCGATGTGCCCGTGGCGCTGCCGTTCCAGTCCACGCACGACACCGGGCACGTCTTCACTCCCGGGATCAACCACCTGGACGGGCAGGCCGCCCTGGAGTTTGCCCGCGAACGCTACGCCTTTGTGGACGGCGACTTCCAGCGGGTCCGCAACCAGCAGGTCCTGGTCCGCGCCATCCTGGCCCGCCTCACTGCCGGCGGAGCGCTGAACGATGTCACGGCGGTCAGGTCCCTGGTGGAGTTTGCAGGCTGCTGCCTGACCGTGGATAAGGGCTTCGACCCATTGCAGGTGGCCGTTCTGGCCTACAGCCTGCGGAACCTGGACGTCAATGCGATCGGGACCATAACCCTCCCCACCGCCGGAGACGGATTCGTGGCGGGACAGTCGGTGCTGTTTCCCGATTACGGCGGGGTCGCGGCCGTGGGTGCTGCGCTGCGGGACGGCCGGATCGCGGAACTCACGGCGCCGTAAGGCTCCCCCCGGGAGCCCCCGTTTGATGTCCGGCCTGATGGGTACGGCCACAATAGTGTCCCTGCATCCTGCATGGGCTGTTTGAACGGGGTGAACCTTCATGAACAACGACGACGGGCTGACCGCGGAGGTCCGGCAGGCCGGGGCCGTGGAACTGCTGCTGATCCGGCACGGCGAGAGCGAAGGCAACGTCGCCGCGAGCGCGGCGGACCAGGCGGCGGTGGAGGTCATCGACGTGCCCGCCCGCGACGCGGACGTCAGCCTCTCCGGCACCGGCCGGGACCAGGCGGCGGCGTTGGGCCGCGCGCTGGCCAGCTTTCCGTCTGACCGGGTGCCGGACCTGGTGGTGTCCTCGCCGTATGCCCGGGCCCGGCAAACCGCCCGGATCGCCGTGGAAGAAGCCGGGTGGCCGCTGCAACTGCGGACCGATGAACGGCTCCGGGACCGGGAACTGGGCATCCTGGACATGCTGACCCGGTACGGGGTGGAGCAACGCTTCCCGGCGGAAGCCGAACGGCGGCTCTGGCTGGGGAAGCTCTACTACCGGCCGCCTGGCGGGGAATCGTGGGCGGATGTGGCCCTGCGGCTGCGCTCCGTCCTGGCCGAACTGAACACGGCCGGTACCGGACACCGGGTGGTGCTGGTCTGCCACGACGCCGTCATCCTGTTGTGCCGCTATGTCCTGGAGGGCATGTCGGAGGAGGAACTGCTGGACCTTGCCGCCGGCACCTCCGTGTTCAATGCGTCCATCACCCGGTTTGTCAGGCCGGAAGGACATGGACCGTGGACACTGGAGAGCTTCAATGATGCAAGCCACCTGAGCGAACAGGGCGTATCAGTGACCGAGCACGCAGGAGACGCCAGTGTCCGCCCCCGCTGATTCCGGGCCCACGCCGGTGACCCCCTCCTTGCTGCGGGACTGGCCGCTGCCCGCGCCGGGATCGGACAAGTACTCGCGGGGGTCGGTGCTGGTGATCGGCGGGGCACGTGCAACACCGGGCGCCGCGCTGCTGGCCGGCAGGGCTGCGCTCCGGTCGGGAGCGGGAAAGCTGACGTTGGCAGTGGCTGCCTCCGCGGCCGTCCAGGTGGGGGTGGCCCTGCCCGAATGCGGGACGGTGCCCCTTCCGGAGTCAGCCGGCGGGTCGGTCACGGCGGACGGCGTGGAACTCCTCGGCGAGGACCTGGACCAGGCCGATGCAGTGCTGATCGGTCCGGGCCTGGACGATCTGGATCTGGCCGGGGAGCTCCTGCGGGCGGTGCTGGCCCGGGAGGAATCCGCTGGTGGGGATCCCGCCGAGGGGGGTCCCGCCGTCGTGCTGGATGCTTTTGCCCTGGGCACTTTGCCACGGCTGGAGAAGGCACCGGATCAGTGGCGCGGGCGGCTGATCCTCACTCCCAACCCGACGGAAGCGGCGATCCTGTTGGGCCGGGACGTTGCTGACCTGCCGGCTGATGTCGCGGAGATTGCCCGGAGGTTCGGCGCCGTGGTGAGCTGCCAGGGGGTGGTTGCCGCCAGTGACGGCGGGCTCTGGGAGATCACCACAGGGTACGGGGGCCTGGGCACCTCCGGCAGCGGAGACGTGCTGGCGGGCGCGATCGCGGGCCTGCGCGCCCGCGGCACCACCGGCGCCCAGGCGGCCTGCTGGGGGACACATTTGCATGCGGCCGCCGCAGACCGCCTGGCCAGCAGGCTGGGCCCGCTGGGATTCCTGGCGGGCGAGCTGGCGGGCGAGTTACCCGCCCTGATGCTGGAACTCAACACCTGACAGGCGCCCGGCTCCGGGCGTGTCAGCTCCGGGTGGGGTCCGGACGCAAGGGTGCCGGGCCGGGGTCGGGCACCGGCAGGGGTCCCGGCGGGTCCGGGGCGTGGAAGGGATCGGGCGACGGCGGCCCGGGGTAGCCGGGCTGCGTCGGGTCCGGTGTGGTGGGCCCTGGCTCGGGCGGAAACGGCTCGGGTTCGTGCACGGGCGGGATGGTCATGGAGCTTCCCTTCTCACGCTGGGGCGGATATGCCTTGGCTCGAACAGGATACGCCCGGCCCCGGCACCCCTTCCATCCCCCGTTGCCCTATCACCTATGGTCGTCAAACAGGCGGAATGGGAGCCATAAGTGATAGGGCAACGGGGGTGGGGGCCGGGGGTGGGGCGGGCTGGGATCACCCGGTAGCGAACGGGCCCCGGTTTGTCGGGGCCGGTGGATATATTGAAGCCATGACCTCCACGCCGCTCCAGGATTCCGCCAGCACCCCTGCACCCGTCAAGGCTTCACCGCCGGTGGCCAGGAAGGTCCCATCGGAGCGGACCCATCATGGGGACACGTTTGTGGACAACTACGAGTGGCTCCGGGACAAGGAATCCGCGGAGGTGGTGGCCCACCTGGAGGCTGAGAACGCCTACCAGGAAGCCGTCACTGCGGACCAGGAACCGCTGCGCGAGGCGATCTTCCAGGAGATCAAGGGCCGCACCCAGGAAACCGACCTCTCCGTCCCGCACCGCAAGGACGGCTGGTGGTATTTCAGCCGCTCCGTGGAGGGCAAGGAATACGGCATCCAGTGCCGCGTCAAGGCCACGGACTCTGCGGACAAGGTGGCTGACTGGACCCCGCCCGCCGTGGCGGCAGGGACGGACATTCCCGGCGAGGAAGTCCTCCTGGATGGCAACGTGGAAGCCGAAGGCCAGCCTTTCTTCTCCGTGGGCGGCTCCGCGGTGACGGTGGACGGCAACCTCTACGCCTACGCCGTGGACAACTCCGGCGACGAACGCTTCACTCTCCGCATCAAGGACCTGCGCACCGGTGAACCGCTTCCGGACGTCATCGAGAATGTGTTTTACGGGGTCTCCTTCTCCCCGGACGGCACCCGCATTTTCTACACCGTGGTGGATGACTCGTGGCGCCCGTACCAGGTGCGCGTGCACGTCCTGGGCACCCCGGTGGAGCAGGACACCGTGGTCTACCAGGAGGACGACGCCGCCATGTGGCTGGGCTTTGAGCTCTCCTCCGACCGGCGTTTCCTGGTCCTGGGCATCGGCTGCTCGGAATACAGCGAGACCCGGCTGCTGCGTTTCGATGATCCGGACCAGCAGCTGCATACCGTCATTTCACGTGATGAGCGGGTGCTCTACGAAGCGGAGCCGTTTCTGCTTGAAGGACCGGACGGCGAAAAGTCCGAGCAAATCCTCCTGACCCACAACCGGGGTGCCATCAACTCGATGGTCTCCATCATGGACCCGGCCGAGCTCGCCAAGCCGCTGGCGGAGCAGACCTGGCAGACCGTCATCGAACCGTCCGAGCACGTCCGCGTCAACGGCGCGGGCCTCACCGCCACGCACCTGGTGGTGTCCATCCGGAAGGACACCATCGAGCGCGTCCAGGTGCTGGGGCTGGCCGGGCTGGGCACGCCGGCCCAGCAGGCACCCGTGGAGCCGGCCTTTGATGAGGAGCTCTACACTGCGGGCGTGGGCGGCGCGGACTACGCGGCGCCCGTGATCCGGCTGGGCTACACGTCCTACTTCACGCCGTCGCGTGTCTACGACTTTGTGCTGCCCACCCCTGAGCTGCCAGCCGGCGAGCTGCTGCTCCGCAAGGAAAGCCCCGTGCTGGGCGGCTACGACGGCAGCGACTACGTGGCAACCCGGGAATGGGCTGACGCCGCTGACGGCACCAGGATCCCGCTGTCGGTCCTGCGGCACAGGGCCGTTCCGCGGGACTCGACGGCGGCCGGCCTGGTTTACGGGTACGGCTCCTATGAGATGAGCATGGATCCCGGTTTCGGGATTGCCCGGCTCTCCCTGCTGGACCGCGGCGTGGTGTTTGTGATCGCGCACATCCGCGGCGGCGGCGAGCTGGGCCGGCACTGGTACGAGGACGGCAAGAAGCTCACCAAAAAGAACACCTTCACTGACTTTGTTGACGCCACGGACTGGCTGGCTGGCTCCGGCTGGGTGGACCCGGCCCGGATTGTTGCCCTGGGCGGCTCTGCAGGCGGCCTGCTGATGGGTGCCATCGCCAACATGGCGCCGGAGAAGTACGCCGCAGTGGTGGCCCAGGTGCCGTTTGTGGACGCGCTGACCACCATCCTGGATCCGGAGCTGCCGCTGTCCGCGCTGGAGTGGGAGGAATGGGGCAATCCCATCACCGACCCCGAGGTGTACGCGTACATGAAGTCCTACACCCCATACGAGAACGTGCGTGATGTGGCGTACCCGCGGATCGCTGCTGTGACCTCCTTCAACGACACCCGGGTCCTGTACGTGGAGCCGGCCAAATGGGTGCAGGAACTGCGGAACCACACCACCGGATCCGAACCGGTGGTGATGAAGATCGAAATGGACGGCGGCCACGGCGGCGCGTCCGGCCGGTACGTCCAGTGGCGCGAGCGGGCCTGGGATTACGCCTTCATCGCGGACTCCGTGGGCGCCAAGGAACTGCTGCCGGGGGCCGGACTGAAATAGCCCTGGCCGGTTCCGCGCAGCAGGCGCGGAACCGGGTAGTCCGGGCCGGAAATCCAGGTACCGCGCGCTCTGGCATGCTGCCGGAGCCAGGCCTATGGTTCACAAAACACACAAAATATGTGTGCTGCATTCCGCCGGATGGAGAAGCAGCCGTGAACGGACCGAAAAACCCAGCAAAGCCGCGGACCGCCGGGTTCTGGCACCGCGCCACCGTCATCCTGGCGAGCGCCGCCGTTGTTATGGCGGGCACCGTGGCGCTGCATCCCGTGCTGGCGGAACTGCTGCCGGGCAGCACCGACGCCGCCGAAGCCGCCCCGATCCCCGCGGTTGCCGGCGAACTGCACGTCACGGCGGCCGGCGACTATTCAAGCTCCACGGCGGCAGCGGACGTCCTGGCCCGGGTGGGGCAGCTCAAACCGGACCTGCACCTGGCCATGGGCGACCTCTCCTACGGCGCCACCGGGGCGGAGCAGGCCTGGTGCGATTTTGTCACCTCCCGCACCGGGCCGGGCTTCCCGTTCCAGCTGGTCTCCGGCAACCATGAGAGTAACGGCCAGAACGGCAACATCAACGACTTCGCCGCCTGCCTGCCCAACCAGCTGCCCGGCGCCGTGGGGACCTACGCCCGCCAGTACTACGTGGACGTCCCGCAGCAGAACCCGCTGGTGCGCTTTGTGTTCATCTCCCCCGGCATCCCCTTCCCGGACGGCACCTGGGATTACGCGGCCGGCAGCGCCCGGTACAACTGGACAGCTGCGGCCATTGACGGCGCCCGGTCCGCTGCCATCCCGTGGGTGGTGGCATCAATGCACGCCCCCTGCCTGTCGATCGGCCAGTACAGCTGCGTTGCCGGCACCGACATCACCAACCTGCTGCTCAACAGGAAAGTGGACCTGGTCCTGAACGGCCACGAACACCACTACCAGCGCAGCAAGCAACTCGCCAGTGCCGCCGGCTGTGCCGGGCTGCAGCCCGGCACCTATAACCCGGCCTGCGTCCGGGACACTGACAATTCCCTGGCCAAGGGCGCCGGCGCCATCTTCGCCACGGTGGGGACCGGCGGCGTGGCGCTCCGGGACGTCAACACTGCGGATCCGGAAGCGCCGTACTTCGCGGCCTATTCCGCCCTGAACGCCAGCCCCAGCCACGGGCTGCTGGACCTGAAATTCACGGAATCAACCCTCAGCGCCGGTTTCGTCGCCACCGACGGCGCTTTTTCGGATGCCTTCACCGTCGGGGCCACGGGCACCAACACACCGCCCACGGCTTCCTTCACGCCGTCGTGCACCGGCCTGACCTGCGGGTTCAACGCCGCCGCGGCCAGCGACCCGGACGGGACCATCACCAACTACGCCTGGGACTTCGGTGACGGCAGCAGCGGCACCGGTGTCTCGCCGTCGCACGCCTACGCGGCCGCCGGCACCTACAACGTCACCCTGACGGTCACGGACAACGGCGGCGCCACCGGCACGGCCACCCAGGCCATTACGACGGCGGCCGGCACCGGCCCGTTCGCGCAGGACACGTTCACCAGGACAGTGAGCAACGGGCTGGGCAGCGCGGAAACCGGCGGGGCCTGGACAGTTCCGGGCAGCGCCGGCAACTACTCCGTGGCCAACGGCACGGGACGGCTGCGGATCCCCACGGCCGGGTCGGGCAACACCGTGGCCCTGGGATCGGTCAGTTCGTCCGCCACCAACCTGACTCTGGAGCTCGCCACCGACAAACCCGCTTCGGGCTCCGGGCTGTACCTCTCCGTGGCGGGACGCCGGATTGCCGGCGCCGGCGAATACCGTGCCAAGGCGGGCCTGACCGCCACGGGCGCCGTGAACCTGTCCCTGGTCAGGACCAACGCCGGCGGCACCGAAACCGTGATCCAAACAGGCACCACCATCGTGGGCCTGAACTACGCCGTGGGCGACCGCCTGGCCGTCCGCCTCCAGGTCACCGGGACCGGCACCACCACCGTCCGGGCGAAAGTCTGGGAAGTGGGAACAGCCGAACCGGTCAACTGGCAACGGTCCGCGACGGACACCACGGCGGCGCTGCAGGCACCCGGCGGCATCGGCCTGATGACGTACCTCTCCAGCAGCGCCACCAACGCCCCCGTCACCGTGCTGCTGGACAACGTCACGGCGGGTGCTCCGTAGCCGGCGCCGGTAACATCGGTCCGTGCCCGGGCGTGCGGGTACCCAAACAATGCTAATCATGCTTACTATTGGCTGGCGTCGGGCTGCCCGCTGGGGGCAGGTCAACCCGCGCGGACCGGAGGTTGCCCAAGCATGGAACAAGAATTGCGTCCCCTCACCGACGACGAACTCCTGTCAGAGCAGGCCACCGCCTTGCCGGACAAGGAAGTTGCCTCCGTCCTGGACCTGAACGCCGATCTGGACCTTGGCATCGACGCCGCCGCCCCGATCGATCTGGCCGTCGCGGCGAACGCCAACGTCGCCGCGCCGATCGACGCCGCCGCCTCCGCCAACATCCTTTCCTTCGGCTCCGAATCCCAGGCGCTTGCGGACCAGGGCGTCATGATTGACCAGGGCATCGTGGCGGACGCCGATGCCGGGTCCGCGCAGGACAGCGTGATCAACCAGGGCAATGACACGGTCGACGGCGGCACTCCCGAAGACACCGCCGGCGGCGCTTCCGAAGGTGGCAGCGTCCTCCCCGACGGTTCCCTGCCGGACGGCACCCTGCCGGATGTGGGCGCTGTGCCCGCCGATCCCGCAGCCGCATTGGACGGGGACCTGCTGAACGTCAACGTGGATCTGGCCGCAGACGCCGACATTGCCGCCCCCATCAACGGCGCCGTCGCAGCCAACGCCAACGTGGCAGCCCCGATAGACGCTGCTGTGGCTGCCAACATCGGCTCGATCGACAGCGACGCCTTCGCCGTGGCCGACCAGGACGCCCTGATCACCCAGCACATTGAAGGCGAAGCGAACGCCTCCGCTGACCAGCAGTCCAACCTCGAACAGTAAGTCCGGATGAGCCTGACCACCGGCGGGCCGCGCCCTGAGGCCGGCCCGCCGCTGTCCCCTGCCGAAACTCCCGCCACACAGCGGCGGAATCCTTCCCACGCCGACGGCGTGCAGCTCCTTGGCCAGTCCGACGGCTCCGGCTACCGCGAAGCGCCGTATCTGGTGCGCCGCGCTGACGGCCAGACCCTGCAGCTGACCCGGCTGCTCTACCTGGTGCTGGCGGCGGCGGACGGAAGCCGGAGCGAGGCCGAAATCGCCCACCACACCAGCCAGGGCTTCGGCAGGCTGGTCAGCGCGGCGAACGTGGGCACCCTGATGCAATCGCAGCTGCTGCCCATGGGCCTGCTCCGGCTGGCGGACGGCTCGGAGCCGGAGGTCAGGAAAGCGGACCCCCTCCTGGGCATGCGTTTCCGTTTTACGGTGACGGACCCGGAACGCACCCGCAGGATCACCGCCCCGTTTGCGGTGCTGTTCAACCCGCTGATCGTGGTGGCCGTGACGGCGGCATTCCTGGCCGCCAGCTGGTGGGTGCTGATGGTGCGGGGGCTGGGCTCCGCCACGCACGAGGCGTTCGCGAACCCGGTCCTGCTGCTGTTGGTTTTTGCTGTCACCATCCTTTCGGCCGGTTTCCACGAATTCGGCCACGCCGCCGCTGCCCGCAGGGGTGGCGCAACACCCGGTGCCATGGGGGCCGGGCTGTACCTGATCTGGCCCGCCTTCTTCACCGACGTCACCGATTCCTACCGGCTGGGCCGGGGCGGCCGGCTCCGCACTGACCTGGGCGGGCTCTACTTCAACGCGATCATCGCCGTCCTCATCACAGGGCTGTGGTGGGCCACGGGCTTCGATGCGCTGCTGCTGGTGGTGGTCACCCAGCTCCTGCAGATGGTCCGGCAGCTGCTGCCGCTGGTGCGGTACGACGGATACCACATCCTGGCGGACGCCACCGGCGTCCCCGACCTGTTCCAGCGCATCAAGCCCACGCTGCTGGGCCTGCTGCCGTGGCATTGGGGGAAACCCGAAAGCCGCGCGCTCAAGCCGTGGGCACGCGCCGTGGTGACGCTCTGGGTGCTCATTACGGTTCCGCTGCTCCTGTTCAGCGTGGCCATGATGGTGCTTTCCCTGCCGCGGCTGCTTGGCACCGCCTGGGCCAGCGCCGCCACGCAGCAGGGCCTGCTCGCCGCCAGCCTCGCCGCCGGGGACCCGGCTGGCGTCGCGGTGCGCGCCCTGGCGATCGCCGCCGTCGTCCTCCCCGTCCTGGGCATGCTGTACATCTTCCTGCGGCTGCTCCGGCAGCTGGTCACCGGCATGTGGCGCAAAACGGCCGGCCGGGCGCTGCACCGGACGGCAGCCATGGGTGCCATCGTGGCGCTGCTTGCCGGGCTGGCCTGGGCATGGTGGCCCGACGGCGGGACGTACCGGCCCGTGCAGCCGTACGAACGCGGCACCCTCGCCGACGCCGCGGCCACTGTCCTTCCGCAGGGCAGCACCATCCTGCGCGAAGGCACTGCCGGCAGCACCGTGGCGCTGTGGCCCCAGGGTGAGCCCATGCCCACCCGGGACAACCCACGGCTGGGGATGGTGCTGGTTCCGGCCGAAAAGGCGGCGGCAGGGTCCGCGCAGCCCGCCGGCTCCGGGACGGATGCGGCGCCGTCGTGGGTGTTCCCGTTCGACCGGCCCGCCGCGCCCGAAGGCGACGGCAACCAGGCCCTGGCGGTCAACACCACTGACGGTTCGGTCAAGTACAGCGTGGCGTTTGCGCTCGTGTGGGCCGACGACGGCGGGCCCGTGGACACCCGCAACGAGGCCTACGCCTTCGCCGACTGCGCGGACTGCGCGGCCGTGGCCGTCGGCTTCCAGGTGGTGCTGATTGTGGGTGAGGCGGACGTTGTTGTTCCGGAAAACCTGTCCGCGGCAGCCAACTACAACTGCAGGGACTGCCTCACGTACGCCTTGGCAAGCCAGCTGGTCCTGACGCTGGACGGCCCCCTCGGCACGGACAGCCAGGGGCAGCTCGAGGCACTGTGGGCGGAGATCGCCGACTATGGCCGGACCCTCCGCAACCAACCGCTGGCCTCCATCCAGGGCCGGCTTTCGGCCTACAA
This sequence comes from Arthrobacter sp. Leaf141, assembly GCF_001424565.1. GTDB lineage: Bacteria > Actinomycetota > Actinomycetes > Actinomycetales > Micrococcaceae > Arthrobacter. The sequence goes on along the minus strand of NZ_LMOL01000005.1, from coordinate 169,403 downwards.
GGACCGCATCACTGCGATCGTCAAAGCTGATCCCGCTGCGGCCCGGACCGGGCCGTCCACCGGGCCGTCCACCGGACCCTCCCCGGCCACTTCCGCCGGTCCCGGCGGAACGCCCGCCCCTGGGACAACACCCGGCCCGGGCGCAACGCCTGCCCCCAGCGGCCAGCCGGCCACCGGCCCCACAGGCTCCAGTTCCGGCTCCGGTTCCGGCAGCGTACCGGTTCCAACGGGGACGGCCCCGGCCCCGGCGGACCCGGCAGGGACTGCCCCTACCACCGCACCGGCGACGCAACCCGCCATAGGTGGCCTGCCGGCGTCGGACGCACCCGTTGAGCCGGCGGCCCCCACGGCGGATACTGGGGGCACGGCACCCGCCGGCGAGCCCCAACCCACCGCACCACCCCGCTAGGAGAGCAGATGTCATTGAGCAAGGGAACGTCCGTGGAATGGAACACGCCCCAGGGCATGACGCACGGGAAAATCGTGGAAAAGAAGACCAGCGACTTCGAACTGGACGGCAACACGCACCGCGCCAGCAAGGACGAGCCGCAGTATGTGGTGGAGTCGGCCAAAACCGGTGCACGCGCTGCGCACAAGGCCTCGGCCCTGAGCGAGAAGAAGTAGCCGTGGCCGCCCGGCACGAGGTCCTGATCATCGGCGGTGGCAACGCCGGGATCTCCCTGGCCGCGCGTCTGCACCGCTACGGCGTCACGGATGTGGCGGTGGTCGAGCCCAAGGACCACCACCTCTACCAGCCGCTCTTCTCCCATATCGCCGGCGGGCGGGCGCAGGCCACGGAAGCCATCCGCAGCCAGCTGTCCGTCACTCCGACGGGCGTCACGTGGATCCACGACGGCGCCGCCGCCATCGACGCCGACGCCAACACCGTGACCCTGGCCTCCGGCGCCGAAGTGGCCTACGGACAGCTGGTGGTGTGCCCGGGCCTGCAATATGACTGGGACGCTGTGCCCGGGCTGGCCGAGGCCGTCCACTCGGCGCACGGCTCGTCGCACTACGAGTTTGAGCTGGCGCCCAAGACCTGGACCCTTCTCAGCGGCATGACCTCCGGGACCGCCGTGTTCACCATGCCGGCCGGGCCCATCAAGTGCGGCGGCGCCAGCCAGAAACCCATGTACCTTGCCTGCGACTACTGGCGCGAACAGGGCGTACTGGACAGCATCCGCGTGGTGATGGTCCAGCCCTACCCCACCGTGTTCGGTGTCCCCGAAATAGACGACGAGCTGGACCGGAAGATTGCCGAATACGGCATCGAACTCCGGACCAACAGCGAGCTGGTGGCAGTGGACGCCGGCTCGCAGGTGGCCACCATCCGGGACACCGGGTCCGGGGCGGAGGAAGCCCTCCGCTACGACGTCCTGAACGCCGTGCCGCCGCAGTCGGCGCCGGACTGGCTCAAGGCCACGGACCTGCCGGCGCCGGGCGAACCGGGCGGCTTCGTCGACGTGGACCGGCAGACCCTGCGGCACCTCCGCTACCCCAATGTCTGGTCGCTGGGCGACGCCGCCGGCACCACCAATTCAAAGTCCGGCGGGGCCCTGCGCAAGCAGACCAAGGTGGTGGCGCAGAACCTCGTCGCCGCCCGGAAGGGCAAGGCGCTGCCGGCCAAGTACGACGGGTACTCCGTCTGCCCCTTTACGGTGTCGCGCTCCACGGTGGTGTTCGCGGAGTTCGATGACCGGTACCGCCCCCGGCCCAGCATCCCCCGCGTCCCCACCTGGAACGAGAGCCGGCTGTCCTGGGTGGTGGACCGGGACATCTTCCCGCAGGTCTACTGGAACCTGATCCTGAAGGGCCGGGCGTGAACGGGTTCCCGCCGTGGGTTAGGTGGCCGCGGGGAGATTGACGACTGCGGCCGTCGCCTCCGCGATGGCCCGCTCCTCATCGGTGGGGACCACCAGGACCGGCAACCCTGACTCCGGCGTGGAAATCACGCGCGGTTCCCTGGTCCGGACACTGTTCAGGCCGGCGTCGAGCTCCACACCCAAGGCACTTAGCCGGTCCGCCACGAGGGCACGGAACTGGTGCGAGTTCTCGCCGATGCCGGCGGTGAACACCAGCGCCTTCGCCCCGCCCACGGCCACGTGGTAGCCGCCGATGTACTTGGCCAGCCGGTAGGACGTGACGGCCAGGGCGGTGGCTGCCCTGGCGTCGCCGGACTCCGCGGCGTCCACCACGGAGCGCATGTCATTGTTGCCGGCCAGCCCCTTCAGGCCGGACTCCCGGTTGAGCAGGGTGTCCAGGTCTTCCGGGGTCCAGCCTGCACGGCCCAGGAACACCAGGATGGAGGGGTCCAGGTCGCCGGACCGGGTGCCCATGACCAGGCCTTCGAGGGGAGTGAAGCCCATGGACGTGTCCACCGAGTGGCCGCCGCGGATGGCCGTGACGGACGCGCCGTTACCGAGGTGGGCGATCACGCCGTCGAACTCGTCCACGGGCAGGTCCAGCAGCGCGGCCGCCTGCCGGGTGACGTACTCGTGCGAGGTGCCGTGGAACCCGTACCGGCGGATGCCGTGGTTGGTGTAAAGCTCGTCCGGGACGGCGTACCGCCAGGCGTGCTCGGGGAGGGTGCGGTGGAAAGCGGTGTCGAAAACCGCTACCTGCGGCATGTCCGGCCATTTTTTGGCAATGGCCCGGATCCCCAGCACGTTGGCCGGGTTATGCAGGGGCGCCAGCGGGTTGAGCCGCTCGATGGCGCGGGTGATCTCGTTGTCGATCAGCACGGGTTCGGCGAACCGCTCGCCGCCGTGCACCACCCGGTGCCCCACGGCGTCGAGCGTCAGGTCGCCCAGGTCCTGCTGGATGGCGGCGTCCACCTGCTCCAGCGCTTCGGCGTGGTCGCGCGGGCCCTGGGTTTCGCCGTCCCCGCCGCCGCCGTTGCCCACGCCGATCTTTTCGATCAGGCCCTCCGTCAGGACGCTTCCCGCCGCCACGTCGCGCACCTGGTACTTGAGCGAGGATGAACCGGAGTTGATGACCAGTACGAGCATGAGTGGGGCCTCCTGAGCCGTGCGCCTGCAGTTCCGGTCCCAGCCTATCGGGCGGTCCCCCGCTGCTGCGGATCCTGCACCGACCCTATCCTCCGGCGATGTCCCGCAGGGTCTGCAGGTGCGCACGCCAGGCGTCCGTGCCGGCTTCGGACAGGCTGGCGGAAGTGCGGGGCAGCTTGCCAACGAAGCTCTTGCTGATCTGCACATACCCGGCCTTCTCCAGGATGGACAGCTGCTTGCTCAGCACCGAGTCGCTGACCTGGATGGCATCGCGGAGGTCCTTGAAATCCATGGTCTCCGCCCCGGCCAGCGCCGCCATGATGGAAAACCTCACCGGCGAGTGGACCAGGTCATCCAGCCGGTGCCGCGGGTGTTCAGGACCAGTGCTCATGAGCGGAGTTCGCGGAGCGCCTGGGACAGGCCAAAGCCTGCAAGCACGACGGCGGCGCTCATGTAGTACGCCAGGTTGCCGTCGCTGAAGCGGACAACGCCCACCACGATGGCGAGCACGTACAGGAAGAAGAAGCCGAACAAGGAGGTCAGGAACCGGCGGGTGAAACCGGTTTTCGCGGACCGTTGGAAGATGGGAATGATGCAGGAGATCACTGCAGCCCAGACACCGATGGACCCGGCCAGCAGCGGGGCTCCGTAGCCTGTAGTGGCCACGATGTGGAAGCCGACCATCAGCAGCGAGCCCAGGATGGCCAGGCTGGTGAATGTGACGGCGGCCGGCCAGCCGGCTGTTCTGGTGGCCGATCTGCCGAGGCTTTCGGCGCGGGCCAGGAGCTCAAGTGCTTCGGCTGAGGTGGGGCTCTGGCTGTCCATGGTGTGCCTTCCGGTGGGTGCCTTGTTGTTGACTCCACCCTAAGAAAGTACTTTCCAATATGTCAAGTACTTTCCGGGGCTCAGCGGGAAAGTTCACATCAAACCACCCGCCGTTGCGAATGGCCGGACCGTGTGCTTATGGTCAACACACACGCTGCACCACGCCCGGGAGGAAATTCCATGCCGAACAGCACCAACCACACCGAAGACAACGACCCCACCAACACGGGGTCCAGCAGCACCGCGCCGCTGGACAGCGGGAAAGAGCAGGACGCCGGCTCCGGCACCAAGGATCCCACCGGCGTTGAAGGCGCCAACCCTGCCCTGGACGACACCGGAAGCGCCAAGGCGGGCCAGACCGGTGACGCGGCAGAGCAGCCGGAAAACCCTGCAGACCTGGACCTGACCCCGCAGGGGCTCTCCGACGAGCCCGCCAAGCAGGAGGACCCGGACAGCCCGGCCAAACCGGACAACAGCTAGTCCCGCAGGAGGCGGCGCCGGCACCTTAGCCAGGTGCCGGCGTCGTCCGTCTCCGCGGATTCCTGCGGCAGCGGCGCCGTGTCAGGCCTGCGCCTGGATGGCCGTGATGGCCACGGTGTTGACGATGTCCTCCACGGTGCAGCCGCGGGAGAGGTCGTTGACCGGTTTGCGCAGGCCCTGCAGGACGGGCCCCACGGCCACGGCGCCGGAGCTTTGCTGCACGGCCTTGTACGTGTTGTTGCCGGTGTTCAGGTCCGGGAAAATGAACACCGTTGCCTGCCCGGCCACTGTGGAGCCGGGCATTTTGGACGCGGCAATCGAGGCGTCCACGGCGGCGTCGTACTGGATGGGACCCTCGACAGCGAGGTCCGGGCGGCGCTGGCGCACCAGGTCGGTGGCCTGCCGCACCTCGTCCACGGCCTCCCCCGAGCCGGAGCCGCCGGTGGAGTAGGACAGCATGGCCACACGCGGCTCCACCCCGAACTGCACGGCGGTCTCCGCGGACGCCAGGGCGATGTCCGCCAGCTGCTCCACATTGGGATCGGGGTTCACGGCGCAGTCGCCATAAACCAGGACCCGGTCCGGCATCAGCATCAGGAACACCGAGGACACGATCTTCACGCCGTCCCGCGTTTTGACGAATTCCAGGGCGGGCCGGATGGTGTGGGCCGTGGTGTGTGCGGCCCCGGACACCATGCCGTCCACCACTCCCAGCTGGACCATCATGGTGCCGAAATAGCTGACATCCTGCATGATTTCCAGGGCTTTGGGCAAGTCCACGCCCTTGTGTGCCCGCAGCTCGGCGTACTTCTCCGCGAACTGCTGCCGGAGCGGGGATGTTGCCGGGTCCACCACGTTGATGCCGGAAAGGTCAATGCCGCTGCCTGCCGCCAGCTCGCGGACGTCGGTTTCCGGGCCCAGGACGGTCAGGTCGCAGACGTCGCGGCGGTGCAGGATCTCGGCAGCACGCAGGATCCTGACGTCCGTCCCCTCGGGCAGGACCACGTGCCGCCGCTGGGTCCGGGCCCGTTCGATCAGGTCGTGCAGGAACCGCAGCGGGGTCATCCGCTCCGCCCGGGGCAGGTGCAGGCGTTCCACCAGCTCGGCTTCGTCAACGCGGCGGGACCACAGGCCCAACGCCGAGGCCACCTTGCGGCGGTGTCCGGACCAGATCTCGCTCCGGACCTCCGCCACCCGGCGGGCCGTGGTGTAGGTGTCCTGGCTGGAGGCAAAGACCGGGAACGGAGCCTGCGCCAGGAGCGGGTAGATGTTGGCGTCGGGAGCCAGCCCACCCGTGAGGATGAGGCCCGACGGCACCGGGAATTCAGGCGAGAAGGAGGATGCCAGGCAGGCCACCATCACGTCGGCCCGGTCGCCCGGCACAATCACCAGGGCGCCCTCGTCCAGCACGTTCAGGAAGTTGCCCACGTTCATGGCCGCCACCTTGATGTCCCGGACGTCCCGCTCCATGTCGGCGCGGCCGGCAATCTGCCGGACGCCCAGCGCCGCGGCCACCTCACCCGTGGTGGGGCGGGCAATTTCGTCCAGCTCGGGCAGCACGTACACGGGCCGGCCGGAGGCGCCGGGTTTCACGGCAGCGGCGATGTCCGCCAGGTCTTCCGGGTCGGCGCGGTTCACCATGATGGCCAGCAGCGAGCACTTTTCCGCCAGGAGCTCCTTCCTGGCAACCTCGACGGCGGCCGCAGCCTCCGCCACGGTCCGCCCCTTGGCGCCCACCACCGCCACCACGGGTGCGGCCAGGTTGTTGGCCAGGCGGGCGTTGAGGTCGAACTCGACGGCGGCGTCCTGGCCGGTGAGGTCTGTTCCTTCCACGATCACCACGTCGCAGTGCCGGGAAATCTCGGCGAAGATCTCGACGCAGCGGGCATCGATGTCAGCACGCCGGCCATCCGCCAGCAGGCCGCGGACCTCCTCGAACGTGAGCCCGCCGCGGCAGCGCTCATCCTCCAGGGCGAACCGGGACTTCATCAGGGCCACCATGGGATCGTCCGCCGCCACCTTGCCGTGGACCACGGGCTTGAAGAAACCGATCCTGTCCGCATGCCGGTGCAGGGTGTCCGCCAGGCCCAGGGCCACCAGGGATTTGCCCGAGCCGGGGGTGGTTGCGCTGACGTAAATGCCTTTGGCCATGGTCCGCCCTTTGCTGTTTGCTGGTGCCGGTCCATCCATCCTTGCACTTGTTGGCGGGCTTGGGCCGTCCGGCCCGCGTGGTGCCGGACACGCCCCCTGCGTGTGGCCCCCTCCCAGCCCCTCCTCACCCAACTGACTCGCAGTTGTTGTCGTTTTGCGCCCTCAAAACGACAACAACTGCGAGTCAGTTGGGGGAGGGGCGCCCTTGACACCGGACCCCCCGATGGGATTACCTAATGAACATTCGGTAAATAAAGCTGGAGGCAATGACGCATGGCTGAAACAACACTGTCCGGGCTCCCCCATCCCATCCTGGCGAACGACCACGCCTCCGCCTGGATGGGCATCGAGGTCCTCGCCGTGGGCGACGGCCACGCCACCATCCGGATGACCCTCCGGCAGGAAATGCTCAACGGCTTCGGGATGGCCCACGGCGGAATGATCTTCGCCTTCGCCGACTCCGCCTTCGCCCTGGCCTGCAACCCGGCCAACCCGGCGCCCGGTGCGGAAAACACCATCACCGTGGCATCCGGCGTCGACATCAACTTCCTCAAGCCCGCCTACCAGGGCCAGGTCATCACCGCAGCAGCCAGCCTCCGCTCCAGCGCGGGCCGCAGCGGCATCTACGACATCCAGGTGTTCGCCGCTGACGCAGCCGCAGACACCATCCCCGGCACCCCCGGCGAACTCATTGCCGAGTTCCGCGGCCGCAGCCGCACCATCCCCAGGAAGTAGGAACGCCATGACCCTGCACGCCCCCGAAACACCCGTCTCCCCAACAGGCACCGGCGCCGACCTGGACCGCGAGGAAACCATCTCCCGCGACGAACTGGAAGCCCTGCAGCTCAGCCGCCTGCAGCACACTGTCGCGTACGCCTACGACCGCGTGCCGCTCTACAAGCGCAAGTTCGACGACGCCGGCATCCACCCCGCCGACCTCCGCGAACTCAGCGACCTGGGCAACTTCCCGTTCACCACCAAGGATGACCTCCGCGCCGAATACCCGTTCGGAATGTTCGCGGTGCCACAGCGCGAAGTAGCCCGCATCCACGCGAGCTCGGGCACCACGGGCCGGCCCACCGTCGTCGGCTACACCAAACAGGACCTGGCCGACTGGGCCAAACTGGTGGCCCGCAGCTTCCGTGCCGCCGGCATCCGCCCCGGCATGAAGGTGCACAACGCCTACGGCTACGGGCTGTTCACCGGCGGCCTGGGCGCCCACGCCGGCGCGGAAGCACTCGGCTGCACCGTGATCCCCATGTCCGGCGGCCAAACCGAACGCCAGATCCAGCTCATCCAGGACTTCCAGCCGGACGCGATCCTGGCCACCCCCACGTACCTGCTGACCATCGCCGACGCCATGGCGCACATGGGCATCGACCCCACCTCGACGTCGCTGAAGTTCGCGGTGCTGGGCGCCGAGCCCTGGACCCAGGAAATGCGGCACGAGCTCGAGGTCACCATGGACATCAAGGCCTGCGACATATACGGCCTGTCCGAGGTGATGGGCCCGGGGGTCGCCGGCGAGGCCGTGGAAACGCAGGACGGCAGCCACATTTGGGAGGACCACTTCCGGCCGGAGATCATCGACCCCTTCAACCCGCTGGCCGGCAAGGAAAACGTACTGGGCGACGGCGAGCACGGCGAACTCGTCTTCACCTCGCTCACCAAGGAAGCCCTGCCCATCATCCGCTACCGCACCAAGGACCTCACCCGCCTCCTGCCCGGCACCGCCCGCCCGGCGCACCGCCGCATGGGCCGCATCACCGGCCGCAGCGACGACATGATCATCCTGCGCGGCGTGAACCTCTTCCCGTCGCAGATCGAGGAAATCGCCCTCCGCATCCCCGAGCTCAGCCCGCACTTCCAGCTCGAGCTCACCCGCCCTGAAGGCCAGCGCATGGACCAGTTGACGATCCGGATCGAGCGCCGTGAAACGGTCACGCAGGAGCAGGGCACGACGGCGGCCCGCACCTTGCGGGAGCAGATCAAGATCCACGTGGGTTCTTCATGCGCAGTGGACATCGTGGAGCCGGGCGCGCTTGAGCGGTCCAACGGCAAACTGCGGCGGATCTACGACCTGCGGCCCAAGGTATAGCTGGCCGGAGCGACCCGCCCGGGCCGGCAGCCCTGTCGGCCCGGACCAACCGACCGTTCATGAGAAACTAGCGTCTATGTCCAGCACCACTGAAGCATCCAGCACGGCCGGCCCGCCCGCGGGCACCAAACGCGGCCGGCCCGGCTACGACCAGCAATCGGTGCTGCGCATCGCCGTCGACGTCTTCAACCGGCACGGCTACGACGCCACGTCCATGGGCATCCTGGCTGAGAACCTGGGCATTTCCAAGTCTGCGATCTACCACCATGTGCCGTCCAAGGGCGACCTCCTCAAGCTTGCCCTGGACCACGCGCTGGGCGGCCTGGAAGCCATCCTGGAACAGCCGGAGGCCGCGTCCGGGGCCGCCGATGCCCGGCTGGAGTTTGTCCTCCGCCAGACTGTTTCGGTGCTGGTGAACCGGTTGCCGTTCGTTACGCTGCTGCTGCGGCTCCGCGGCAACACCGAAATCGAACGGGACGCCCTGGAACGGCGGCGAACGTTCGACCACAAGGTGGCCGGCCTGATTTCCGCTGCGCGCGACGAGGGCTCGCTCCGTGACGACATCGATCCGCGCACCGTCAGCCGCCTGGTCTTCGGCATGATCAACTCGATCGTGGAATGGTACAAACCCGGCGGCTCCCTCTCCCCCGAGCGGCTGGCGGACAATATCATCACCATGGCCTTTGACGGCCTGCACGCCCAGCCCTGACCTTTCGGTTCGTCCAGCCCCCTTGCGCGGGCCACGCGATGCTAAGCGTGCTTGGTAATCCCCTGTGCCCGGACTACGGTGGAATGACGAACCCGAACGGAAGGTACAAAAATGAGCCACCCCAAGGAAGAAGCAGCTGCCGGATTCATCGTCCCGGACCCGTCGAAACTCCGTGAGGACATCGCCGGCGATTCAGGCGACGAGGCCAACGCCATCCGTTTCAGCGAAGAGCAGGCCCTGATCGAGGAACAGGCCCACGGCATCCGCCCGGACACCTACAGCGTGCCTGCGGACGAGCCCTCCATCGACGAGGCCCGCGGAAACCTGGACCTGTCGGACCAGACGGCCACGGCCGCCGAAGAGGACAGCAGCGACGACGGCACCCACGACGGCGCCGAGTCCTGATTCCCTAAAGGCCCCGCCAAACCCCCAAAACCCCAAAACCCCCGTTGCGCTATCACTTTTGGTCCCCAAACCCTGGGTTTGGGGACCAAAAGTGATAGCGCAACGGGGGTGCGGGGCTACTTCGCCACGAGGGTCAGGACGTCGTAGGTGGCCACGGTTTCGTCGTCCTGGTTGGTGAGGACGGCATCCCAGGCCACCTCACCGTACTCGTCCGTCTCGCGCGGGGTGATTTTCTTGGCCGTGAGCGTCACGCGGATGGAATCGCCGGCGGCGACCGGCGTGATGAACCGGAGGTTTTCCAGGCCGTAGTTGGCCAGGACGGGGCCCGGAGCCGGCTCAACAAAGAGTCCGGCGGCCCATGCCAGGAGCAGGTAGCCGTGCGCCACGATGCCCGGGAAAAACGGGTTCGCTTCCGCCGCTTCCTGGTTGGTGTGCGCGTAGAACGTATCCCCCGTGGAATTGGCGAAGGCCGTGATGTCCTCGAGGGTGACCTGGCGCAGGTCGGAGCGGACGGCGTCGCCGATCCGCAGCGACGCCAGATCCTTCCGGAAGGGGTGCGTTCCTTCGGTGTCCACGGTGAAGTTGCGGTCCGCGCCGGCATGCCAGACGCCGGTGACAGCGGTGAGCATGTTCGGTGAGCCCTGGATGGCAGTGCGTTGCATGTGGTGCATGACCGAGCGGATGCCGCCCAGTTCTTCACCGCCGCCGGCCCGGCCGGGACCGCCGTGGACCAGATGTGGCACCGGTGAGCCATGTCCGGTGGAGGACCTGGCGTCTTCGCGGTTGAGCATCAGGACGCGGCCGTGGTGGGCGGCGATGCCGGTGACCAGTTCCCGTGCCACAGCCGGATCGTTGGTGCACACAGTCGCCACAAGGGAGCCGCCACCGCGGGCGGCGAGGCGGACGGCGTCGGGCAGGTCCTTGTACCCGATCACTGACGCCACCGGGCCAAAGGCCTCCAGCGAATGGATGGCTTCGGTTTCAGCGTCGTCCCAGCTCAGGACCACGGGCGACATAAACGCGCCGGCCTCCACCACGCCCGTGGTGCCGTCCGTGGAGATGACCGACGGCGAATCGAGCGTTCCGTACGCCAGTTCACCGCCGGCGTCGAGCATTGACTGCACAGCGGCGCGGACATCCGCGAGCTGCTCCACGGAGGCGAGGGCGCCCATGGTGACGCCCTCCGCGCGGGGGTCACCAAGGACCACGCGCTCCTCCACACGCTTTCCGATCGCCGCAATAACTGGCTGCACCAGGTCCGCCGGGACGATGGTCCGGCGGATGGACGTGCATTTCTGGCCGGCCTTGACGGTCATCTCGGTGACCACGGACTTGATGAACGCGTCGAACTCGGGGGTGCCCGGAACGGCGTCGGGGCCCAGGATGGCGGCATTAAGGGAGTCGGTCTCGGAGGTGAACCGGACCCCGCCTTCCACCACATTGGGGTGCGATTTCAGGGACAGCGCCGTGGAGGCGGAGCCGGTGAACGCCACGAGGTCGCGGTAGTCCAAAACGTCCAGGAGGCCCCGGACCGAGCCGGAAATCAGCTGGAGGGAACCCTTGGGCAGGATGTTGGATTCGATGATGGCCTTCACCACGGAAGCGGCAACATAGCCTGTGGGGGTGGCGGGCTTGACGATGGTGGGGACCCCGGCCAGGAAGGCGGGGGCCAGCTTCTCCAGCATGCCCCAGACCGGAAAGTTGAAGGCGTTGATCTGCACGGCGACGCCGGGGATGCGGGTATAGATGTGCTCGCCGACGAATGAGCCGTCCTTGGACAGCACCTCCATGGGCCCGTCCACCACCACCTGCGAGTTGGGCAGTTCGCGCCGGCCCTTGGAGCCGAAGGTGAACAGGACGCCGATTCCGCCGTCGATGTCGATCATGGAGTCGATTTTGGTGGCGCCGCTCTGGGCGGAGAAGCCGTAGAAGTGCTCGCGGCGGGCGTTCAGGTACTGCGCCAGTTCCTTGAGCTTGAGTGCGCGCTGGTGGAAGGTGAGCCTGCCCAGTTCGGCCTGGCCGGTGGTGCGGCCGTAATCCACGACGGCGGCCAGGTCCAGACCAGCCGTGCTGACGTTGGCCAGGATTTCCCCGGTGCTGGCGTCGCGGACGGGGACTGCGGCGCCGTCGGCGTCCGGGCCGGGGGTCCACCAGGAGTCCTTGACGAAGCTGGGGACTGTTTCCACGGTGTTGGCGGGAGCCTGTGGGGCTGTGGCTGTGGTGGTCATCGTTGACGGGTCCTTCCGGCAAGGGGGCAGACTTGACGGCGATCATTACTGACCGTCCGTTCGGTAATATAGGTAGACTACATGAATGTGCGGCGGCGCACATCAGCAGGCAACGGCCGGCTGCAGCCATCAGAAGGAGAGTTCATGGGCGACGCATCCACCACCGGGACTGAGGCAGCGGCCGGTCCGGAGCTGTGGAAGATCACGCTGGGTGAACTGGACGAGAAGATGGGGGTCAGGATTGTCGAGGAATCCGTGCAGCGCGTTGTGGCCACCATGCCCGTTGCGGGGAACCGGCAGTCGTTCGGCCTGCTGCACGGCGGGGCGTCACTGGCCGTAGGCGAGGCAGTGGGCTCCTGGGCGGCGGTCATCCACGCGAGCACCCTGGGCAAGACCGCCGTGGGTGTGGACGTGTCGGCCACGCATCACCGCTCGGCCCGGGAAGGCGTAATCACCATCACCGCCACGCCCATCCACCTGGGCGGCACCCTCACCACCCACGAAGTGCTCATCACCAACGATGCCGGCCAGCGGCTCTGCACCCTCCGCATCACCAACCTGCTGCTGGACCGCAGGTAACGGCGCTTTACCGCGTTGCCGGCTTCCTTCCGCGCCCCACCAGGATCAGCAGGAAGGCGCCGGCCAGACCGGTGCCCAGCCCGATCCACACCATTCCGGCGACGGCGGCGCCCGTGTTGGCAAGCGCAGCACCTGTGGGCCCCGCCGTGCTGCCGTTGCCACCAACGCCCGTGATGGCCAGGTCAGCGGGGGTGTCCGACGGCGGCTGGACGACGGCGGCCGGGCCCCCCGCGGCGCCGGTGGGGTCAGCGGTGGCTGGGGCGGTTGTGGCTGGGTCGGCAGCGGCCGGCGCCACCACGATGGGCAGCGGGTCCGGCTTGGCTTCGACGGGAGCCGCCGGTTTCACGGGAACAGGCGCCGGTTTGACGGGCGCAGCAGGTTGGGCCGGGACAGCCGGCACGGCAGGGACAGCCGGCACGGCAGGGACAGCCGGGACGGCAGGGACAGCCGGGACAGCAGGCGGAGCCGCGAAACTGAAGCTGGCCGGGCCGGACGTGCTGAACCCGTTGACGGCCTCGGCAGTGAACCGCAGCTTCCCGGTGAACCCTGCGGGGACCTCGAAGCTCCAGTTCCCGCCGGCGTCGACCGGAACATCAACAGGGGCTTCCCCGCGGACAGTGACGCGGACCTTGGATCCGGCTGCCACGGCTGATGCCGGTGCCGCCGGGACGGTGCCGGTGACGGGCTGGCCGGCAGTGTAGTTTTTGCCGGCCGCGGGCGCGGTGACGGCGGGCTTGTTGAGGAATACCTCAAGGCCGTAACCGGGCAGCACCTTCAGGTTGTCGGCAAGGGTGGACGCAACGGCGAAATTCCGGACCACGTTGCCCGCGGCATCCGGGGCGTCGCCGGCGGAATGGGTGCCCACCGCGTAGCTGCCGCTGAGGTAGGGCCCGCCGGAGTCGCCGCCACTGGATTCGATGCCGTAGGACAGGAAGCCGTGGAATGCCCGCAGGTCGCCGGGATCAGCCCAGGAGCCGGGGCCCGGCACCACAAAGATGCCCACCTCATCCACGCTGCCGCAGGACCACGCCGACGTCCGGCCGGAGCGGCACACGGGCATGCCCACCACCGGGTTGGCCTGGCCGATGATCTTCACGTCCGGGCCCGGCGCGGAAGCATCAGCCCAGGTGCTGGCTGCCGGCACGGGGTCCATGCCTTTCTGGAGGTGGGCCACCACCGAGATGTCTGCGCCCACGTTGCCCGGGTTCTCGGCGTCGTCTGGGTTTTCGATGATCCGGGAGTTGCCGGCGCCACCGAACTGGCTGAAACCAAAGGTCCCCAGCAGCGCAGCGGCCGGGCCGCGGGGCTCAAGGGTTGCGGTCCGGGCGGCGCCGTCAGTGGAACAATGTCCGGCGGTGAGGACAGCTGGCAGGCCGTCCGGGCTAAACACGGAGAACCCGGTGGAGCAGGTCACGCCCTGGTCCGAAAAGAACCCGGTACCGCCCAGCACGTCCGCTTCCGCGGCCAGGGGCGGCCCGGCGTCGAGTTTAACGTTGGTGAACCGGGAGGCGAACCGTGCCGGCGACAGCTTGCCGCGTTCGGTGCCGGCAGTAACACCGGGAGCGCCGGGTTGTCCCTCGGCAGCGGCATCAGCGGCCTCGGGCTGATTGATGCCGCCGGTCCTGATGACAAATCCGGCGCCGGACGCCACCACTGCCTGCAGTCCCGCGGGTCCCACCTGGCTGACGTAGTCCTGGAACAGCTGCTCCGTGCTGGCCGCAGTTTGGCTGCCGGCAGCCGCGTCAGCCGACGCCTCGGCGGCGGCCCCGTCACCGGCGGAGGGCTCGGTGGCCTGGGCGGCGGCCTCAAGGGCGGCACGTTCGCCGGAATCCACTGCCAGGTCCACCGGAGCGTCCAGTGCCAATCCAGCCACTGCCGCGGCCAGCCCGGGCCCGTCCCCGGATACGACGATGCGCCCGTCCACAACCTGCAGGGCGGTGAAGCCCGGCACGTTCCGAAGGGCAGCCTCGATGTCTGCAGCGGCGGATGCCAGCTGGCCGGCGGCGGAAAACTCCGCCGGCGTCAGGCCAAGGTCCCGCTGGACCGCCGTGGTGAGATCGCCTTCCGCCGGTCCGGCGGGGGCTGGTGCAGAAGATGAGTCTTCCGCAGAGGGGGCAGCCGGTGTGCCCCACGCGGGTGCTGCAAGCCACGCCGACGACGCCACCAGCGCTGCCGCCGCGGCCAGCGGCAGGAACTGCCTGTTGATAACTGATTTCATTTCGCCACTCCCGCTCCGGCCAGGGACTGGACCGCTGTAAGTTCATCGGGCGTTAAACCGTGTCGCAGGAGAAACGCCCGGGTGTCGAGCTCCCGGACAAACTGCACCACCAGCGCGCCGCGGGCGGCCAGGAGCGGCGCCAGCTCTGCTTCGTCGAGGTAGCGTTCGCGGTCATGGGGCGGTCCGTGGGTCCGGTAGCGCTCGTTGATGCCGCGCGCCGCCTGCCGGTATCCCTGCGCAATCTCCGCGTCTGTGTCGCCGGCGAGGTCCTGGACCATTGCGGCAACCATGCCGCTGCGGTCCCGGCCGGCCGCGCAGTGGAGCACCACCGCACCCCTGTCCGCGGCTGCCGCGAGCGCCCGGAAGACATCCACCAGCTTGTCCGGGAACAGCCGGGCGTTGTCCGCGTAATAGGCGGGGTTGTTCAAGTAAGGACCGCAGACGGCCGCAAAGTCGGGGTCGCCGGGCACTTCGGTGGGCGCCGCGACCACAGTGATGCCGTGTAGGTCGGCGGGCACAACGGAAGGGTCCGTGTCCCGGCGGCGCACCTCCGCAGCGTTACGGAGGTCCACCACGGTGCGGATGCCGTCGTCGTGCGCCTGCTGCCAGCCTGCCGCGGTGAGCCATTCCCGGCGCCCCATGCGGAACACTCCGCCCGTTACGTGCCACGCATTAACGGCGCCATCCCAGACGACGGACCTGCCCGAATTCCTCATTCCGAAAGCTAATCACAGCCCGGGAGGCACTTCGTGCACACCAGCCGGTGACCTGCGGCGCAATCAGGCGTACGGTGTCACTTGCGAGCCCACCGCCCGCCACGTAGGAAGGCTGTTGTTCAAAGGAGAACATCATGGCAATTTTGGCTTTACGACGGCGGCGGGGGGCCTTTGCGGCCGTCCTTGCCACCATGGCAATGGCACTCGGTTTCACGGCAATCCCTGCGCAGGCAGCGCCGCCTCCGCAGGCGGACTATGTTGCGCTGGGCGACTCATACACGGCAGGAACAGGCGCCGGCTTAGCCTTACGCCCCGCGGGGGTGGCTTGCTGGCAGAGCAATCCGGGCTACGTGGACGTGGTGGGAAAAACGGGCCGGGTAAACCTCGTGGCCAACGGTGCCTGCCATGGAGCGGTCCTGTCACAGGCCAGCCCCTTCTATGACCGCGTCATTGTAACTCCCACAGTGCAGGAGCAACTCGCGTCCCTGGCCTTCATGGGGGCGATCTCCGCGGATACTGAACTGGTCAGCATCACCGCCGGAGCCAACGATGTGGGCTTCTCCTACGCCCTTGGAGTCTGCGCCACCCAGCCCGCGGCTGTCTGCGCCGGCACCTTGGACTACCTCACGTCGCCCACTAACCTCGGTTTGCTCCAGGCCGGCCTTGCCCAGACTTACGCTGCCATCCATGCGGCAGCACCAAACGCGAGGATTGCAGTCCTGGGCTATCCGTTCCTTTTTGATCCGGCCAGCCCCTTTGCTCCCATTCCAGCAGAAAACCAGCAGCTGATGAATGGGGCGACCATCCGGCTGAATACAACGATCGAAGCGGCCGTGAACACCGCCAACACTGCCTTCCACGTCAACGCACAGTACGTCGATATGACGGCACGGTTCGCAGGACACCAGGTCAACTCCGCCGACCCATGGCTGCAACTGAATCTTGCCCTGCCCACTGCGGACTACAACTTCCACCCGAACCAGGCCGGGCATCGCGCCTACGCCTCAGCGATCATGGGGGCAGTCAAGCCGGCACAGCTCGCACGGAGGTAGCCGCGCCCTACCCGCGCCGGGCCAGCCGGTACTCAAGCCCGGCGCGGACCATGGGCCACTCGTGCTCCAGGATGGAGAACACCACGGTGTCGCGGAGTATCCCGTCCGAGGTCCGGGAGTGGTTCCGGAGCACGCCGTCCTGCTTGGCGCCCAACCGTGCAATCGCTTCGCGTGACTGGTGGTTCAGCCAATGCGTGCGGAACTCCACGGCCGGGCAGCCGAGCGCCTCGAACGCGTGTTCCAGCAGGAGCAGCTTGGACTCCGGGTTGGTGCCGGTGCCCTGCGAGGACGCCGCGTTCCAGGTGGAGCCAATCTCCACCCGCGGTGTTGCGGCGTCGATGTTCATGTAGGTGGTCATCCCGATGACCTGGCCCGGACCGCCGGTGACCGGGTCCGCCAGCCTCGTGGTGAACGGCAGCATGCTGCCCTGCTCCTGGAGGTCCAGCCGGCGCCGGATTTCGGCTGCCATGCCCTCCGGGGTGGGCACCGAGGTGTACCAGAGACGCCACAGTTCGCCGTCCGCGGCTGCGTCCACCAGGCCGTCATGGTGTTCCGGCGCCAGCGGTTCCAGGATCACGCGGCGGCCGGTCAAGGTTACGGGGTTCATAAAAGTCACTGCATCAGCCTAGGCCCACACTCCGCTGCCCGTTAGTGTGGGGACAGCAGGACCGCGAGCGAGGGAGTTGACGTGTCAGGTACCAATCCGGACCCCGAGGACGACAAGATCACAGGCCTGGAACCCGGCGGCGGCGTTCCACCGGGCGAAACACCGCCGGGCGAAGGCTCGGTGGCTGGAACGTCGGAACCGCGCCAAAAAGGCTCCGGCAAGGGTCAGCAGATTTTCTGGGTGGGTGCCATCGGTGCCGGCGTGGTGCTGTTCCTGCTCTACTTCATCGGCTACATCGTGGGCTTCTTCGACTAGCCGGAACGCGTTACTGGGCGGGCCAGTCGAAGAACCCGCGGCCGGTCTTGCGGCCCAGTTCGCCGCGGGCCACCTTGTCCCGCAGGATCTGCGGCGGGGCGAAGCGCTCCCCCAGGGTGGAGTGCAGGTATTCGG
Source organism: Arthrobacter sp. Leaf141 (assembly GCF_001424565.1). Taxonomy (GTDB): domain Bacteria; phylum Actinomycetota; class Actinomycetes; order Actinomycetales; family Micrococcaceae; genus Arthrobacter. The sequence goes on along the minus strand of NZ_LMOL01000005.1, from coordinate 151,877 downwards.
CAATGCCCAGGCGCACGTCAAGGCCCACAATGTCCGTGGTCCGCAGCGGTCCGGTGGGGTGCTTGTAGCCCAGGACCATAGCCGCATCGATGTCTTCGGCAGAGGCAACCCCCTCTTCCACCATCCGCATGGCCTCCAGGGCAATGGCCACCCCCAGGCGGGAGGACGCGAACCCCGGCGCGTCGTTGACCACAACAGCAGTCTTCCCCAGCGCTGCCACCCAGTTGCGCGCTGCGGCGGCGAGCCCGGCGGAGGTCCGTTCGCCCAGGACCACCTCGATGAGGGTGGAGGCCGGGACGGGGTTGAAGAAGTGCAGGCCCAAAAAGTCCTCGGGCCGCTTCAGTTCGTTGGCCAGCCCGGTCACGGACAGCGAGGATGTGTTCGAGGCGATGCACGCACCGGCGGTCAACTGCTCCTCGATCCCCCGGAGCGCCGCGACCTTCAGTTCCCAGTCCTCCGGAACCGCCTCCACCACCAGCTCCCGGCCCGCGAACGCGCTGTAGCCGGTGACCACCTCCAGGCGCGCCGCGAGGTCATCCACGGAGGTCGTCACTGCGCCGCGTTCAACACTCTTGGCCGCGGCGGAGAGGACCCTGTCGCGGGCGGCGGCGGCAGCCTCGGCGTCGCGCTCCACCACCACCACGTCCGCACCCTTGACCAGGAATGCGTGGGCGATGCCGGCGCCCATGCGGCCGCCGCCCAGGACACCGATGGACCCCGGCAGGCCGGGGGAAAGCTGGGGGTTGGTCATGAGTCCTTCTTTCCGCCGGGCTGGGTACCCCGGGCAGCTTTGGTGTCCAGGAAGGCCTGCATCCTGTCGAACTTGGCCTGCGATTCGAAGAGGATGCCCTGGGCCAGCTGGTCGATGAGGGGGTGGGCTTCAGCCGGGGCATGGAACACCTGCTTGGTGATCCGCACTGCCAGCGGGTCCTGCCGTCCGATCCGGTCCGCCAGGCTGTGGGCGGCGGCCATCAGGTCCGCCGTGTCATGGATCCCGGAAATGAGATTGACGGCCAGGGCCTCCTCGGCGCCGAGGACCCGTCCGGCCAGCAGGATCTGCTTGGCCACCGGCTCCCCCACCAGCTCCTTGAGGCGCCAGCCGGCCCCCGCAGCGGCGAGGATTCCCAGCCCGGTTTCCGGGTTGCCGATCCGCACTGACGGCGTGCCGATCCGGAAGTCGGCGGCGTAGGCCAGTTCCGCGCCGCCGCCCAGGCAGTAGCCGTCCAGCGCGGCGATGACCGGCATGGGCAGCTTGGCAATCCTGATGAAAATTGTGGAGTTGATACCCTGCAGCGCATCGTCCCGCCGCCGTTCCCGCAACTGCCTGATGTCGGCGCCGGATGCAAAAACACCGTCTGTACCGGCGATGACCAGGATCCGCGGGTTCTGTTCCAGTGCCGTACACACCACGTGCAGCTCGTCGACCATCTGCTGGTCTATGGCGTTACGGACCTCCGGCCGGTTGAGCAGCACCACCACCCGGTCGGCGCGTTCCTCCACCAGCAGGGCGGAGAAGGTTTCGGCGGCCAGGTCCACGGCGCCCGGCATCAGACTTTCTCCAACAGCAGGGCGGTGCCCTGGCCCACACCGATGCACATGGTGGCCAGGCCCAGCGCCGCATCTTCGCGCTCCATCCGGCCCAGCAGGGTGATGGCGATCCTGGAGCCGCTGGAACCAAGCGGGTGGCCCAGGGCGATGGCGCCGCCGTCGCGGTTCACAATGTCCGGGTCAAGGCCCAGGCGGCGGATGCTGGCCAGGGACTGGGTGGCAAAGGCCTCATTAAGTTCGACGGCGGCAACCTCACCGATGGTGCGCCCGCTCCGCGCCAGGACCTTGCGGGTGGCGGGCACCGGGCCGATGCCCATGATTTCCGGTTCGCAGCCGGCCGACGCGCCGTCAACGATGCGGGCACGCGGGACCAGGCCCAGCTTTTTGATGGCTTCTTCCGAGGCCACAATGATGGCGGATGCGCCGTCGTTCAGGGTGGAGGAGTTTCCAGCGGTGACCACGCTCCCGCCGCGGACCACAGGCCGCAGCCCGGCCAGGACGTCCATGGTGGTACCGGCCCGGGGGCCTTCATCGGTATCCACCACGGTCTCCGATTTCCTGGTAGCCACCGTCACGGGCACGATTTCGTCCCTGAAGCGGCCGGCGGCAATGGCGTCCAGCGCCAGCGCGTGCGAGCGGACGGCAAAGGCGTCCGCGTCTTCGCGGGTGATGCCGTCCACGCGGGCCACTTCCTCGCCGGTCTCCGGCATGGAAAAGGTCATTTTGCCATCCCTGGACAGCGGTCCCTTTTGGAACTCCGGGTTCACAAACCGCCACCCGATGGAGGTATCGAAAATCTGGCCGGGTTTGGCGAACGCGGCGGCCGGCTTCTCCTGGACCCACGGCGCCCGGCTCATGGATTCCACCCCGCCGGCGATCACGATGTCCGCGGCGCCGGCCTTAATCATGTGGCTGGCCTGGATAATGGCGCTCAGCCCCGAGGCGCAGAGCCTGTTGACGGTGATACCGGGAATGTGGAGGGGCAGCCCGGCCAGGACAGTGGCCATCCGGGCCACGTTCCGGTTTTCCTCACCGGCGCCGTTGGCGTTGCCCAGGATGACCTCGTCGATGCTGTCCGGATCGAGCCCGGCCCGGGCCACCGCCTCGCGGACCACCAGGGCCGCCAGGTCGTCGGGGCGGACGGCTGACAGCGCGCCGCCGTACCGGCCCACCGGGGTTCGTACCCCGCCAACAAGGAAAGCCTGCGGACCTGCGGTTGCAGCCATGGAAACACCCTTCACGCGATCAACAGCACTGTCATCGGCGCCCGGCAACGCGGAAAACCACTTACCGACCGTTCGTTCTGTAAATAGTACACGGGGCACCCGTCGTTGCGAAGCGCCCCAGCCGGGGCGTTACAGGACCGTCAACCCCAGGTGCGCCGCCAGCAACGGCGCCAGGAGGCTTAACTGGTACTCGTCCACCACCACACCTGCCAGGCTGCCGAGCCCGCTGATGGACCGGAATTCGGTCCCGCGGAGGTCAACGTCCTTGAGCTTTGCGCCGCTGACGTCAAGGGTGCCGATGGTGCAGTTTTTCAGTGCCACCCGCGTTCCGGTGGCCGACCCAAGGTCCAGTTCGTTGATGATGCAGTCGCTGATCAGGACGTCGGTGAGTTTGGCGCCGCGCAGGTTGAGGAAGTCCAGCTTGCCGCCATCGATATGGACCGACTGCCAGCCACTTTCGTAGAGTTCCGCGGACCCCAGCCGGGGGTTCCGGACCTCGACGTCCCGCCAGGCGCTCCGGGCGGCCCGGAACACGGGGGCGTACAGCTCGCCGATGATGCAGTCACGGAAGGTGGCGCCGCGGAGCTGGGTGTCGTTGAAGGAGATGCCCTGGAACTCGCATTCGGAAAAATCAGCACCGCCCAGGTCCAGACCGTCCGCTGCTGCCCGGTGGAACCGGACACCGTCATACCGTTCGCCGCTGTGGAATCCGGCCGACTCCAGGTCCATCAGGTCCACGCCCGCCAGGAGTGCCCGGGAGAGCTGCGGCGCGGCGACCTTGGGGGCACGTGCCCGGGTGGCCGCCACTAAAGCGACTCCGCTTTGGCCGCAATGTCCGCGAGATCCTTGGCGAGGGCCTTGCGGGTGATGGCCAGCCCGACCTTGCCGAACACGGCCAACATCACGCGCATGGCCGCCGAAGGGTTGTCCACGTGGGTGCCGAAGGTGACAGTGAGGTCAGTGCCGCCCTCGCGTGGTGCCAAGCTGAACCGGGTGCTGTAGTCGGCACCGCCCTGCTCCGCTTTGACCGTGGTGCTGCGGGTCGGATCCACCTGGGCCACCCACATCTCAACGGTCTCGGACCGGCCCATCATTTTCCGGGTCTCCTTCCAGCGTGTTCCCTCGCCGTAAGGACCGTCCGTGAGCGGCTGGACAGCTTCGACGCCGGACAGTGTGGTGGCCGAGCCGGGAATGTCCGTGATCACGGCCCAGACCTGGTCAGGTGTTGCCTGGATGTGCCGGGTGACGTTTGTGCTTTGGTCCATGCTTCGAGCCTAGCCGTGGCCGCCGACAACTTACAGGCAGGGAAAGTCCGGTCCAGCTTGATTTAGTAAGCAAGCTTCGTGTTATGGTGAAAATGCAGTATTTGATCAACGCAACGAAAGGTGGCAACCAGCATGGGCCTCGGAGACAAGATCAGCAACGCAGCGGAAGACATGGGCGGAAAAGCCAAGGAAGCTGCAGGAAACGCAACCGACAATGACAAGCTCAAGGCCGAAGGCCAGGCTGACCAGGTCAAGGCCGACGCAAAGAAGGTCGGCGAAAGCGTCAAGGACGAATTCAAGCGCAACTAGGTTCAGGCTGAGGCAGCCGGGCACCGCCTTCGGGTAGCCCGCTGCATTGCTGGAACGCAGCGCATAGACGGCGGCGGATCCCACGGGATCCGCCGCCGTTCTGCTGTGCGGACGCAGCAGCCAGGGATTCCAGCCGGCGAGTCCATTCCGCACAGCCAGCCCTGCGGCCTGTTGCCGGCAGCCGCCGCTAGCCTTGCCCCATGACCTTCATTGACCTTAGCGCCGAAAGCGCAGTTGCCGGCGGTTCCACCAACCTGCGCGGCTATCTGGCCACGCCCCCGGGGCCGGGCCCGTTCCCCGCCGTGGTGATGATCCACGAGGCATTCGGCCTGGACGCGAACTCAATGGGCCACGCGGACCGGCTGGCCCGGGCGGGGTACCTGACCCTCGCCGTCGACCTTTTCAGCGACGGCCGCAGGCGCTGCCTGGTGGCAACGATGCAAAGCCTGGTCAGCGGCCACGGTACGGCGTTTACGGACATTTCCGTGGCGCGTGCCTGGCTGGCCGGCGCCTCGGACAGCACCGGCAGGACGGGCGTGATCGGCTTCTGCATGGGCGGCGGCTTTGCCCTCCTGGCGGCCCGCGACGGGTTTGACGCCGCGGCGGTCAACTACGGGAAGCTCCCCGGGCATCCGGAGGAGGCCCTCCGTGACGCCTGCCCCATCGTGGCCAATTACGGTGCCAGGGACAAAACCCTCAAGGGTGCCGCCGCCAGGCTGGAAACCGTCCTTGATGATCTGGGGATCGAAAACGACGTCAAGGAGTTTCCCCACGCCGGCCATGCGTTCCTCAACGAATCCGAGGCCGGGCCCGCCGTCCTGCGGCCGCTGATGCGGGTGCTGGGGATCGGGCCGGATCCGGAGTCTGCACCGGAAGCCTGGCAGCGGATTGAGGACCACTTCGCCCGCCACCTCAAAACGACGGCGCCCTGACGGACTCTCCCGTTAAACGCCGGACGGCGGGGCACCCTAGGGGCGTCCCGCCGTCGTACGTTTCCAACCAGCCTGGCGGCTGCCGAAGAATTCCTAGCTGTAGAGCTCGTTCTTCGGTGCGTTGTTCCTGACCTTCTGCCAGCCGAGCCACAGCACCAGGGCGAAGAACGGGATGGTCGCCAGGGTCCAGAGGCCCAGGTAGAAGACCTCACCGCCCTTGTTGGTCATGGTGTCGAAGCCGATCAGGACCACAATCACCAGCAGTGCCACCAGCCCGGCCCAGCTGGTCCACGGCGAACCGGGCATGGGCAGGCTGGAGGTGACGCCCTTGCGGTGGCGCAGCGCGATCTGGCTGGCGAAGATGGCGCCCCAGGTGAAGATCACGCCGATCGAGGCGGTGTTCAGGGCGAGGTCGAAGGCGTAGGAGCCGCCCAGCCAGATGTTCAGCAGGATGCCCACCAGGTAGAACGCCGCGATGGCCAGGATGGCGGCGTACGGGACGTGGCGGGAGGACATCTTGGTGAGCCACTGCGGGGCGTGGCCGTTGTTGGCCATGGTGCGGAAGACCCTGCCGATCGAGTACAGGCCGGAGTTGCAGGAGGACAGGGCCGCGGTGATGACGATCATATTCATCACATCGCCCACCCAGCCCAGGCCCATCTGGCCGAACACGGTGACGAACGGTGAGGTCCCGGCCACGTACTGGTCGGAGGGAAGCAGCATGGCCAGCAGGGTTACAGAACCGACGTAGAACACCACGATGCGGAGCACAACGGCGCGGATGGCCTTGGGCACTTCGCGCTTTGGGTTCTGCATCTCGCCTGCGGTGATGCCGACCAGTTCGATGCCATTGTAGGCGAAGATCACGGCGTTCAGGACAAGCACCATCACCAGGGCGCCCTTCGGGAACATGCCGCCTTCAGCAGCGAAGAGGTTGTTCACCGAGGCGTTGCCGTCACCCACCTTGGCGTTGGTGACCACCATGAAGGTGCCCACTGCCAGGAAGATCAGGATGGCGCCCACCTTGAGGCAGGAGGCCCAGAATTCGAACTCGCCGAACGCCTTGACGCTGAGCAGGTTCACGGCCACCAGGAGCAGGAGCGCGGCAATGGCGCTGACCTCCACAGGGACGTTGGGGAAGAAGAACTGGAAGTACAGGCCGATTGCGATCAGTTCCGCGATGCCCGTCATGCCCCAGTTGATGAAGTACATCCAGCCGGACACATAGGCGCCCTTGCGGCCGAACATTTCGCCGGCGTAGCTGACGAACGAGCCTGAGGTCTGCCGGTACATGATGAGTTCGCCGAGGGCCCGCATCAGCAGGTAGGCGATGACGCCGGCAATGGCGTAGGAGAAGATCAGGGCGGGGCCGGTGGAGGCGAGGCGGCCGCCGGCTCCCATAAAGAGGCCGACGCCGATCGCGCCGCCCATGGCGATCATGGTGACGTGGCGGCGGCCCAGCGTTTTGCTGTATCCCTCGGCGCTGAGGGACGGGTCAGACGTGGCCGCGGCCGGGGTGTTCTTAAGATCTGAGGGGGTACTTTGAGGCACAACGATTCCTTGTAGGTTGGGGGTTGGCCGCATCCGGGGGCGAATGATCCAGATCACATAATTCGGTGTTTAGCCCCGGGGGCAACCGATTACATCCATGATCCTTCGCACAGCCGAAGCTTCGCGCGGCTCGTCCATCGTACAAGACGCGAAGGGTGCCACGTGACGCGCACAACACTTCCGGTGTCTGCAGTACCGGATCCGCCCCCGCCCCTGTACCCCGGCCTCCCCCCGTTGCCCTATCACTTATGGTCGCCAAAAGGACCAGGTGGGAGCCATAAGTGATAGGGCAACGGGAGGGGAGACTAGGCTGAAACCATGGCCACCGCCCACCGGATTTCCCCTGCCCTGCAGCCGCAGCTGTACCGCTTCTCCCGCCTGGATTATGCCGCCGTGATTCTCTACATCGGCTTCGCGGGGATCTTCGCCCTGGCCGGGGAGTTCCTGGCCCCGCTGGTGGCGCAGCTGTCGCCGTCACCCGCAGCGGCCTCCTACGCTTTGAACCTGCTGTTCTACGCCTCGGTGGGCATCCTGGCGTTCCTGGCGGCGCGGAAGGTGGTGGGCCGGGACCTCCGCGTGCTGGCCACGCGGCCCTGGTTCACGGTGCTGATGGTGCCTGCGGGCGTGATCGTGATGATGATCCTGACGGCTGTGCTGGTGGCGCTGGGCGGTGAGGTCCAGACGTCCGTCAACCAGGCCGGGCTGCAGCGGCTGATGCAGCAGGTGCCCGCGTGGCTGATGGTGCCGCTGCTGGTGGTGGCCGGCCCGTTCGTGGAGGAGTTCATCTTCCGGCACCTGCTGATCGGCAAGCTGAGCCGGCGGCTGAACATCTGGCTCTGCTGCGCCCTGTCCGTGGTGCTGTTCGCCGCGCTGCACATCGCCGGCCGGGAAGCCATCACCCTCACCGCCCTGCTCCCCTACCTGGCCATGGCCGCAACCCTGGTGTTCGTCTATGTGTGGACCGGGAAGAACCTGATGTTTTCCTACTTCGTCCACGCGGCGAAGAACCTGCTGGCAGTGGTGTTCCTGTACGCCATCCCGCCCGAACTCTTTGAGCAGATGCAGCAGCTGCAGGCCTAGGCGCCCGCTGCCCGGAACGTGAAGCGGCGGGTGCCGATGGTGCGCCCGGTGATAAACACCTTCACCCCTGCTGCGGCGTTGGTGCCCGCGAGGTACCGGTAGCTTTCGCCGGGGTTGTATGCCGCCGGGGAATCGGGATCGGCGGCAAGGCCAGGGCCGAACTCGATGACGTCCGTCCCCACCCGGTACCGGCCCGTCTCCGCCACCAGCTGGTAGGTGTCCGGTTCATCCAGCGGCACCACGCCCTCCAGCTCGCCGCCGGGTGCGAAGGTCAGTTCCAGGGCGTAGGCGGTGTCCGTGCCGTCAAAGGCCACGTCAACAACCGTCGCGGCGCCGGCCACGCTGACATCCACGCTGGTGGACAGCCGGTGCACCACCGTGGGGCGGCTGCTGAAGTCCATGGCGGCGCTGAACCGGCCCTCATGTTCAAGCGCGTAGATGCCGTCCGCCCGGCGTTTCGCGGCAGGCAGGGGCAGGTAGAAGTTCGCGGCCAGCTCCTCTGACAGGGCGACGGAGCTGCCCGTGCGGCGGGTGTGCTGGCTGCGGAACGGGCCCAGGTCGAAGAAGCTGCGGGAAAGACGCACGCCGGAGAGGGCCGCCGCGCCCGCCGCGAAGCGCAGGAACGTGGGGTTGGTGGCCAGCCCGGATACCACCCCGGGTTCCTGGTGGTCGCAGCCGCCGAACACCGTGGTCACGGCGCCGGCCTCCCGGAACCGGAATACACCGCAGCTTTCCAGCGCAGTCTCCGCCGGGACCAGCGGCGGCGGCATAACGGCGGCCGACGCCGGCCCAGCCTCCAGCGCCTGGCCCACCAAAGGATCCAGCCGGGTCAGCGCCAGCAGCTTAGCCGGTTCGTGCAGCGGGAAGCCCTCCAGCCAGGCCGCGGCCGCCGCGAACTCCGGGTTCCCGTCCTGGGCAGCGAGCCGGCGGTAGAAGGGCAGGAACGGGGCCGCCTCGAAGGCCTGCCACTGGTCCTGCCGGCGGGAGTGCACCGATTCCACCGTGCCGTCCGGGTTGAACCAGGGCAGGAACGCGGTGAGGTTGGCCCGGACGTGGTCCAGCAGTTCCGGCCGGTCCGAGCTGTCCGCGATGGCCAGCAGGGAAGGGTTGGTGACCGCCGTTGCGTACAGCGGGCTGCGCTCCGAGTACATGCCGTCCGGCAGCTGGTCGATCCCTTCGGCCAGCCACTCCGCAATCCGCGGGTCGATGTCCGGCCGCGGCTGCAGCTGGTTCATCTGTGCCAGCGCGGCGCAGAGCTCCCACCGATGGTTGGGGGTGTGCACGCCGCCGGCCACCATGGCGTCCGTGGCCCGGGCGATGATGCCCCCCAGCCGCTCCGCCACCCCCACCAGCAACGGATCGGCGGCTGCCGCCGCGCCGCCCCGGATCAGGCCCAGGGCCAGGCACACGTCGTTCAGGGTGAACGCGGAGTCCGGCGGCGAGCACAGGTTGGTGCCGTCAAACAGGCCCGTGGGGCCCTGCAGCTGTTCCAGCCGGGCCAGGCAGGCGTCCATGTCCGCACCCAGCCAATCCTGGCCGTGATAGGCGGAACCGGGTTCCGTGTAGACGGCCAGCAACGCCAGCAGCCGGGACATGGCGGGCCGGTGCGCCAAAACCTGCGCGCCGCCGTCGTCCGTGTCCAGCATTGCCGCCACAAAACCGTCTGCCGCCTTTGCCACCCGGGTAAGGAAACCGGCGTCGGCCACAACTGTCTGCAAAATGCTTACCTTTCAGAGGTCCCGCCGGGGCGGAACGGGGTCAGTCCTTGAGGCCGGCGCTGACGTCGGCGTTGAGCACGTACTTCTGGAACACAAAAAACACCAGCACCAGCGGCAGGAGCGAGATCACGGACGCGCCCAGCAGGACCGGCCAGTCGATGTTCTCGGCGCCCACAATGCTGCGCAGCGCCACCTGGAGCGTGTACCACTTGGGATCGTTGAGCACGATCAGCGGCCAGATGTAGTCGTTCCAGCGCCACTGGAAGGAAAAGATGGCCAGGGTGAACAGGATGGGCCTGGACAGCGGGAGCATGATCCGGAAGAAGATGGCCAGCTCGCTGGCGCCGTCGATCCGTGCCGAGTGCAGCAGGTCATCGGGAACCGTCAGGAAGAACTGCCGGAACATAAACACGCCGGTGGCGGTGATGACGGAGGGGACGATGATGCCGGCCAGCGAGTTGTACAGGCCCAGGTCCCGGATCACCGTGAAGGTGGGGTTCAGGATCACCTCGGTGGGCAGCATGGTGGTGGCCAGGACGCACACAAAAAACAGCCGGGTGCCCTTGTTGTTGTACTTGGCCAGCGCGTAACCGGTGCAGGCGCTGAAGAAGACGGTCAGGACGGTGGTGACGATCGCCACCGTGGCCGTGTTCAGGAAGTACTGGGCGAAGTCCACCCGCTCCCACGCGTCCACAAAGCCCTGGAACGTCCATTCCCGCGGGATCAGCGACAGCGGGTAGCTGAACAGTTCGCTGCCGGGCTTGAAGGAGCTCAGCAGGAACCACAGCAGCGGAATTGCGTAGAGGGCGGCGATGACCCACATCAGCACGGTCAGCGGCAGGGAGGTCCGGCCTACGGCTTCGCTGTTTTTCCGTTTGCGGTTACGGGGCCGGGCAGCGGCCCGTTCGGCGCCGAGGGCTGGTTCTTCCGCCACGGCGGGCGGGAGGTTGGCAGCTGTTGCCATGGGTCAGGCCTTCTTCCGGTTGAACCGCAGCTGGATGAGCGCGATCGCCAGCAGGACCACCATCAGCACCATCGACGCGGCGCTGGCGTAGCCCACCTTCGACTGCTCGAAGCCGGTTTTGTAGATGTACTGCACGATGAGGGTGTTTTCCGTGCCCGGGCCGCCGTTGGTCAGCGCCTGGATCATGGCGAACTCCTTCATGGAGCCGATCGTGGAGAGCAGGATGACCATGAACGACGTCGGCGCGATGCCCGGGAACGTGACGTTCCGGAAGCGCTGCCACGCGTTGGCCCCATCCAGTTCGGCGGCCTCCAGCAGGGCCTCCGGGATGTTTTTCAGGGCCGCGATGAACAGCAGCATGTTGAATGCGGTACCGCCCCAGGCCGAGGCGAAGATCACCACCATCAGGGCCAGGTTCCCATTGCTGGACCACGGCACCGCGCTGCCGCCGGCGCTGGTGATCAGGAAGTTCACAAACCCGAAGTCCTGGCCGAACAGCCACTTCCAGATGACGCCCACCACGATGGGAGAGATCAGCCAGGGCAGGAAGATGATGATCTTGGCGGCGGTGCGCCCCCGGACAGCCTTGCTGACCAGCAGCGAGGCCACCCCGAGGGAACACACAAACACCAGCGGCACCGAGAGCACGGTGTAAACGAACGTCCGGCCCAGCGCAGCGTAGAAGGTACTGTCCGCGAAGAGCTTCTGGAAGTTGGCCAGGCCGATGAAGTTCAGCTTGCCAACGCCCCGGTAGTCCGTGAAGGAATACAGCAAACCCAGGGCTCCGGGCCAGACGAAGAACACCAGGAACAGGACCACGTTGACGCCCAGGAGGATCAGCGGTGCCAGGACGTAGCGGTTCCGGCGGTTCTGCTGGGACTTGCTCCGGACTGCCGGGGCAGGAGCCTGCTCCGGGGCCGGGGTGATGGTTGGCTGTGCCATGGAACTCAGGCGCCGTTGTAGAGCTTCACGATGTTCTCCACCGTGGTTTTGGCGTCCTGGCTGCCGGAAAGCATCTTGACAGTCTCTTCACGCAGCGGGTCACCCGAGAACGGGGCCTCGGCGTAGGCTTCCATGACCACACGCTTGATGGCGTTGTCGCCCTTGGCATCGTTCTCCGCGATCTGCTTCTGGTACAGGTCGAAGGACGGCTGCTGGAACTGGTACTCCACTTTGAGGTCCTTGGCCGGGATGTAGCCGCCCAGCTGTGCGAACTCGGTGTAGTTGGCGTCGTCGTAGAACCAGTCGATGAACTTCTTGGCTTCCTCATCGGCACCGGTGTCCTTGAAGGCGACCATAAAGCCGCCGCCGAGGTTGGTGGCGTTGACCGGCTGCTTGGGCAGCGGCACCGACATCCACTCGAAGTCCTTGATGTTTTTGTTGAAGTCCGCAACCTGCCAGCTGCCGGAGTAGTACGCGGCCACCTGGCCGGACTTGAACATCGCGTTGCCGTCCTCGCCGCTGAGCCAGACCGACTTGGGCATGGTTTTGTCGTCGTTGATCTTGGCAAAGTACTCAAGGGTTTCCACGGCTTTGTCGTCCGCAGCGTACTTGTCGCCCTCCTTGGCGAAGGCGGTGCTGCCGAACTCGTACATCATGGCGCGCAGGCGGTGGCCGGAGCGGTCCATCACCACGCCGTACTTGGCGCCGGCCTTCTCGCGCACTTCGGTGACTGCCGCGATGAACTCATCCCAGGTCCAGGCTTTGTCGATCTCGGTGGGGAACGCCACGCCGGCCTTTTCGAACAGGCTCTTGTTGACGAACAGGCCCACGGCCGTGAGGTCGGACGGGATGGCGGGGATGATGCCGTCCGGGGATTCCTGCAGGAAGTTTTCGCTGATGCCGTGGGACTTGGCGATGTCCGTGAGGTCCTGGAGCTGGTTGACCCAGAGCGGGTCGACGCTGGTGACCCGCGCCAGGGCCGGCAGGTCGTTGGCCGTGGCCGCGTTTTTGAGCTTGGTGGTGATGTCCGCGGTGGGGACGTCCACCACTTCGATGGTGATGCCGGTGGCTTCCTTGTACTTGGCCGCGGCGGCTGCGAACGCGCCGCCCTGGTTGGTGTCGCCGGAGAGGACCAGCTGAAGGGTCTTGGCGCCGCCGTCAGTGGAGCCGCCGCCACTGCCGCAGGCCGAGAGGCCCGCTGCCAGGGCTGAGAGTCCTAGTGCCGTCATGCCGAACTGCCGGCGGGTGATGCTGGAGATTCTTGTCTTCTCTGACAATGCCTTGTCCTGTCTCTCGCTAATGCTCCTGGGCCAGCTCGTAGCCCTTGGCTGGAGGCTTGTCCGCCACCGGCAACACCGCCGGGGGAAAAGCCTTTCCTGGTAAACTGTGACCCATGTCATGACATATTGTCAAGAGTACTTTCCAACGTTATAGGCGTTTTCCCGCAAGGCCTGGCAGCGCTTCCCCGCAGCCGCATGCCACCCCGATCCGAACCTGGCACGCAAGCGCAACCTTCCACCGGAGCACCTGCCACCGTACCTTGGTTGGATGGGACTGAATATCCAGATTGTCATTGATTGCCGGAACCCCCACCAGCTGGCCGACTGGTGGGCCGAAACCCTGCAGTGGGCGGTGGAACCGCAGGACGCAGCCTTCATCCGGTCCATGATCGAGCAGGGGTTCGCCACCGGGGACCAGACCATCACGCACCGCGGAAACCTGGTGTGGAAGGACGGCGCCGCCATCCGCCCGCCGGAGGAGATAGCGTCCAAGGCCCCCACCCGTCGGCTGCTCTTCCAGATCGGACTGGAGGAAAAGACCGGCAAAAACCGGGTGCACTGGGACCTGAACTTGGCAGGCCGGGACAAGGACGAGGTGCGCAGTGAGCTCGAAACCAGGGGCGCCACGTTCCTGTGGACCGCCAGCCAGGGCCCGCACTCCTGGCACACCATGGCGGACCCTGAAGGCAACGAGTTCTGCATCAGCTGAGGCCAATTACTAGACTTGCACGGTGAGCAATCAAATCCCCGCACCGGTGTCCGACGTCTTCGACCCCACCCGCTGGCGGGTTGTGTCCGGATTCGACGACTTCCAGGACATGACCTACCACCGCCAGGTGGAGCGGGATGCTGACGGCGGATGGGTCCGGGACCTGCCCGCAGTCCGGATCGCGTTCAACCGGCCCGAGGTCCGGAACGCCTTCCGGCCCGGCACCGTGGACGAGCTTTACCGCGCCATGGACCACGCCCGGATGAGCCCGGACGTGGCCACCGTCCTGCTCACCGGCAACGGCCCCTCGCCCAAGGACGGCGGGCACTCGTTCTGCTCCGGTGGGGACCAGCGGATCCGCGGCCGGGACGGCTACCGCTACGCGGACGGCGAGACCCAGGAAAGCATCGACCCCGCCCGCGCGGGCCGGCTCCACATCCTGGAGGTCCAGCGCCTGATCCGCACCATGCCCAAAGTGGTGATCGCCGTGGTCAACGGCTGGGCGGCCGGCGGCGGCCACTCCCTGCACGTGGTGGCTGACCTCACCATCGCGTCCCGCCAGCACGGAAAGTTCAAGCAGACGGACGCCACTGTGGGCAGTTTCGACGCCGGTTACGGCTCGGCGCTGCTGGCCCGCCAGATCGGCCAGAAGGCGGCCCGGGAAATCTTCTTCCTGGCCCGCGAATATTCCGCGGAGGACATGGTCCGGATGGGTGCCGTCAACGAAGCAGTGGACCATGAACGGCTCGAGGAAGTGGCCCTGGAGTACGCGGCGGACATCGCCCGGCAGTCCCCGCAGGCCATCAGGATGCTCAAATTCGCGTTCAACCTGGCCGACGACGGCCTGGCCGGGCAGCAGGTGTTCGCCGGCGAAGCCACCCGGCTGGCCTACATGACGGATGAGGCGGTGGAGGGCAAGGAAGCCTTCCTGCAAAAACGCGACCCCGACTGGTCCAACTTCCCGCACTACTTCTAAGGCAGGCAATGCAAATGAACAGTGCAGAGAACAGCACGGCAGCCCCCGGCGGGCCCCTGGACATCGATCCCGCACTCAAGGCCCTGGCGGCCGCCCTCCACGGTGAGGGTCCCGCCGTCGAACTTTCCCTCGGCGCGGACGGCGCCCTGGTGGTGGGACACGTCGAAACCCCCGGCTGCGACGACGCCGTGGCGGTGGTCCGCACCTCCGGATCCACCGGCACGCCCAAGGCGACCATCCTGACGGTGGAATCCCTGGCGGCGTCCTCCATGGCCACGGCGCTGGCGCTCAAGGGCGAGGGCCAGTGGCTGTTGGCGCTGCCCGTCCAGTACGTGGCCGGCATCCAGGTGCTGGTCAGGTCGCTGTTCGCCGGCACCCGGCCCTGGGTGATGGACATGTCCGGCGGGTTCACGCCGGAGGCCTTCACCCAGGCGGCCCTGGAACTGACGGACAAGATCCGCTTCACGTCCCTGGTCCCCACGCAGCTGCGCCGGCTGCTGGACCACCCCTCCCCCGAGACCCTCGCCGTGCTCCGCCGCTTCAACGCCATCCTGCTGGGCGGTGCGCCCGCGCCGGCGTCGCTGCTGGCAGCCGCCACGGAGGCCGGGGTCCGCGTAGTCACCACGTACGGTTCGGCCGAAACCTCGGGCGGCTGCGTCTACAACGGCTACCCGATGGAGGGCGTCTCCATGCGCGTGGCCGAGGACGGCCGGATCCTGCTGGGCGGCGACACCATCACCGCCGGCTACCTTGAGGCCCCGGATGAGGAAACCCGCACCTTCTTCGAGGAGGACGGCGTGCGCTGGTACCGGACCAGCGACCTGGGCAGCATTGACGGCGACGGCCGGCTCACCGTCCTGGGCCGGGCTGACGATGTGATCATCACCGGCGGCGTTAAGGTTTCCGCCGCGCTGGTGCAGGCTGAGCTGGAGAAGAACGACGGCGTCTCCGCGGCTTTTGTGGCCGGCGTTCCGTCCACGGAATGGGGCCAGGCCGTGGCGGCCTACGTCGCGTTCGCCGGGGCGGAGGGCGGCAGCGGGGACCCCGCCGCCGGGCTGGCCGCCGAATGGCACGATGCCCTGGGGCACCTCGCCCCCAAAACCGTGCTGGTGGCGCCGGACCTGCTGATGCTCCCCAACGGCAAACCTGACCGGCTGGCCATGACAGCGGAGCTCAGCGCCCGGCACGCGGGAAAGTAGAGTGGACCTGCACCATTGCGGCGGCCGCGTAGCCGGCCTGCCGTTTTCCCGAACCAACATGAGGTACTGACCGTGGCCACAGCCGCTCAATGGATCCAAGGCGCCCGACTCCGGACGCTGCCTGCCGCGATTGCGCCGGTGCTGATCGGCTCCGCCGCCGCCTACGGGATGGATTCATTCCTTCTGTTCAACGCCATCCTGGCGGCGCTCGTGGCGCTGCTGCTGCAGGTGGGCGTGAACTTCGCCAATGACTACTCGGACGGCATCCGCGGCACGGATGATGACCGGGTGGGTCCGCTGCGCCTGGTGGGGTCAGGGGCCGCCAAGCCGAACCATGTGAAACTCGCCGCGTTCGCGTGCTTTGGCGTGGCCATGGCGTTTGGCCTGGTCCTGGTGGTCATCACCCAGAGCTGGTGGTTGATCCTGGTGGGGCTGGGCTGCGTCATGGCGGCCTGGGGCTACACCGGCGGCAAAAACCCGTACGGCTACATGGGCCTGGGCGACGTGTTTGTGTTTGTGTTCTTCGGCCTGGTGGCCACGCTGGGCACCACCTATACGCAGGCGGGCCAGATCGACCTGCCTGCCATCATCGGCGCCGTGGGAACCGGCCTGATCGCCACCGCCCTGCTGATGGCCAACAACGTCCGGGACATCCCCACGGACTTGCAGGCCGGCAAAAAGACCCTGGCCGTCCGGCTGGGCGACAAGCACGCCCGGGAAAGTTACGTCCTGATGCTGGCCGTGGCCATCCTGCTGGTGGTCATCCTGGCCCCGACCCGCCCGTGGATGCTGATTGTCCTGCTGCTGATCCCCGCGTGCCTGATGCCCGCCTGGCTGATGATCAACGGCCGCAAGCGCAAGAGCCTGATCCCGGTCCTGAAGCAGACCGGCCTGATCAACCTCGGATACAGCGTGCTGTTCGCCGCAGGCCTGGTGCTCAGCCACGGCTTCTAGCAAACGCTAGCTGCGGGCCCCGGGGTCCTTGGTGTTGTTGCTGATGGCGATGTCCGGGTTGGCGTCCAGCAGGGCGTCCTCGGCGTTGGCGTCCTGGACCTCCCCGGCGGACCGCATGGGCTTGGCCTTGCCGGAGAACCGGTGGTGCAGGTTGGCTGCGGCGGCGTCACGCTGCTTCTGGAAAAAGAGGTAGCTGACGGCGAACGCAATCAGCGCAGCGCAGATGACTGACATCAGGGCGCCCAACTGCAGGATCGTGAACAACACAAAAAGCGGGACGAACAGCGCAAGACGGATGAGGGAATATTTCAAAAAGGCCACAGTCAAGTTTAGCGGCCTCCCGCCCGGGCCCTTGCCCTGCAGGTAACGATAGACTTGATGGCATGCTCTTCCGTGTGGCTCTGGCCGTCGCAGTCCTCGTCATCTTCGTGTATGGCCTCGTGGATGTGATCCGTACCGACGCCCGTCAGACCCGGGGCATCTCCAAACCGGCCTGGATCGTAGTGATGATCGTCCTGCCCGTGGTCGGCGCGATCCTGTGGCTGCTGATCGGCCGCCCGCGCGGCACCCCGCCGCAGCAGCAGGCCCGACGCCACCCCACCGCCCCGGACGACGATCCCGAATTCCTGCGGAACCTCGAGTCCCGCCGGCGCAACCAGGCTGAGGCGGAGCGGCTGAAGAAACTGCAGGCCGACCTTGAAGCCCGGGACCGGCAAGAGGGCACCGGCACGGACAAACACGAATCCGACGAACACGACGCAGACGGGCTGAAGTAGCAGCCCACTCCCCCGGCAACACCGCAACACCGACAACACACAACGGGCCCTGCCCGGCTGAATCAGCCAGGCAGGGCCCGTTGTGGTTTGCAGCCCCCTCCGGGGCGTTGCAGGTGCCTTACAGCCCCGAGTAGGAGTGCAGGCCGTTGAAGAACTGGTTCACGATGGTGAAGTTGAAGACCACGCACAGGTAGCCAACGATCGAGAGCCAGGCTGCCCGGGTTCCGGTCCAGCCCCTGGTGGCGCGTGCGTGCAGGTAGCCGGCGTAGACCACCCAAATGACGAAGGTCCAGACTTCCTTGGTGTCCCAGCCCCAGAACCGGCCCCAGGCCTTCTCGGCCCAGATGGCACCGAACATCAGCGTGAAGGTCCAGCCGATGAAAGCGATGGCGTTGATGCGGTAGGAGAGGTTTTCCAGGCTCAGCGCGGACGGGACCAGGCGCATGAAGCCCAGCTTGTCCGCGCCGCCGGCAGCCACGGTCTTCTGCCGGTGCGACTGCACCAGCTGCAGCGCGGACATGGCGAACGTCAGGGTGAACAGGGCGGAGGAGAGCACCGCGATGGAGACGTGGATGATCAGCCAGTAGCTCTGCAGGGCCGGCACCAGGTGCCCCACCGGGGTGAAGTAGGCAACGGATGCCGCCACCAGCATGATGATGGCCAGGCCCACCACAAAGGTTCCCAGGAACCGCAGGTCGCGGCGGATCAGCACCAGCAGGAAGACGGCAACGGCCACAAACGCGCCGGTGGTCAGGAATTCGTACATGTTGCCCCACGGCACCCGCCCGGCGCCCAACGCGCGGGTGATGACGCCGGCGGCGTGGATGAGGACGCCCAGGACGGTCAGGGCCACGGCAATACGCGCGGGGGCGCGGCGCTCGGCGGCGTACTTCATGTCGCCGTCGGCGGTGATGACCCCACCGCCGTTTCCGGCAGCCGCGGACGACGACGGCCGTTCGGCCCGGCCCGCAGGCCCGGCCAGATGCGACGCGTCGGAGCGGGAACCGGCTTGCGCCGCCCCGGCCGCAACCGGCACCCTGGTGGGCGACTCGGCCTGCGCGGCCTTCAGGTCGATGGCGCGCAGGGCCTTGCTGCTTTTGGCCAGGTCCCAGGCAAACGCGATGAACGCGATGGTGTAGGTGCCAGCGGCCAGCAGCATAAAGAGCTCGCTGTACTGGCCCATGGTCTCGTTGATTCCGAACGGCATTACTGGTCCTTTTCGGGCCCGGCGGGGCCTGCTGGGGTGGGGGAGCCTGCGTTATTATCGCGCTTGCTGCTGGGAGTTTGCTGGGATGCGTCCGGGGATTCGGGTTCCAGCTGCCATTCGGTGGCGAACAGCCCCTTCAGGGCTGCCGCTTCGGCGGCCAGCCGGTGGTCCTCGCCGCGGGCCAGGAGGCCGTATTCCACCATGGTCCGGCCGTCCTCATGGGTCCCGGTCCGGACCCAGACGCGGCGCCGGTTGATGTAGAGGGACAGGATAAGCCCGGCGACAGCCAGCAGCGCGAACGCCAGGGCGTAGGCCTGGCCGGGGTTGTGGTGGATGTCCACGCCGATGTAGCGCTTGACGCCGTCGAAGCTGATGCTGCCCTTACCGTCCGGAAGGGTGTAGGAGGCGCCGGGGGTGAGGGTGATGCCGCCGGCGTCGAGGTTCCGGGCGTTGAGCGGCGTGAGGTCCTCAACGTCGAGTTCGAAGACGTTCTGCGGTGCCCCGTTGTCCAGTCCCAGGTCCCCGTAGTAGGAGTTCAGCGTCAGCTGCGGGTTGAAGAGTTCGGGGTCGGCGCTGAAGGAGACGCCTTCCGGAGTGATGAACGCGGTGGGCAGGAAGAAGCCCACAAAGCCCAGCTGGTCCGGGGCGGCGTCGGGAACCTTGATCACCACGGAGGAGTAGTAGTTGTCGCCCTGGAGCTTGGCCACCACCGGGCCCTGCATGGACACGTTGCCGTCACCGTCGCGGACGGTCACCACGGGGGCGTAGCCGTTACCGGTGAGGTAGATGCTGGTGCCGCCCAGGGTGATGGGGTCGTTGACTTTGAGGGTCTCGTCCCGGGCGGGGGCGTCCGGGTTTTCCTTGGTGGTGACAGCCGCCGAAAAGTCGATGGGCTGGCCGAACTTACCCTGGGATTCCCGGTCGAAGGTGATGTCGAACTTGTTCAGCTGGATGGAGTACGGTTCCAGCTGCCCGGACTGGAAGTTGGTGCCGGGGGTGAACTGGTCGTAGCCCACCAGCGTGTTCACAAACGTGTCACCCTCCACCAGGATGCGCTGGCCGCTGTAGCCGAACAGGCCGCCCAGCGCCACGGAGACCAGGACACCGATCAGCGAGGTGTGGAAGATGAGGTTGCCCACCTCCTTGGCGAAGCCGCGTTCGGCACCGATCGAAGGCCGCGCGCCGTCCGCGTCCCGGACGTCCACGCGGTAGCCGCGCTTCCGGAGCAGCCCGGCGGCGCCGTTGATGGCGTCCGACGCCGGGATCCCGGCGTCGGCCGGTATCACCAGGGTGCCGTACTCGGGGAGGCGGGAGAGACGTTTGGGGGTCCGCGGCGGTTGCGACCGCATCGCCTTGAAGTGGGCGATGGCGCGGGGCACCACGCAGCCGATCAGGGAGACAAAAAGCAGCAGGTAGATCGCCGAGAACCACGCGGAGGAATACACATCGTAGAGCTGCAGCGCATCAAGCACCTTGCCGTAGTCCGGGTTGTCCTTGATGTACTGCGCGACGATCGAGGGGTTCGCGGGGCGCTGCGGGAACAGGGAACCCGGCACCGCGGCAACAGCCAGGAGCAGCAGCAGGAACAGCGCCGTGCGCATGCTGGTCAGCTGGGTCCATGCCCAGCGGAGCATACCTTTGATCCCGAGGGCTGGCAGCGCCGCGTCCGCTTTCGCGGCGGCGACGGGGGCCGGGGATTTCTTTTTTACCTTCACACGCTCGCTCATCAGATCGGCAACTTCACATCGGTTTGGAACCAGTACTGCAGCCCGGTCACCCAGGTTCCCCAGACACCGCTGGCCATCAGGATGCCCAGCAGCACCAGGATGCCGCCGCCGGTCCGCTGGATGGCCAGGCGGTGCTTGCGGAAGAAGGACATCACACCCATCCCCCGGCGGACCGCGAGGGCGATCAGGAGGAAGGGGATGCCCAGGCCCAGGCTGTACACAAAGGCCAGGAAGGCGCCCTTGGCGGCGGAGGAGCCGCCGGACAGGCTCAGCAGCTGCACTGCGGAGTAGGTGGGGCCGATGCACGGCGCCCAGCCCAGCCCGAAGGTCAGCCCCAGCAACGGGGCGCCCCAAAGGCCGGCGGGCGGCTTGGCATGGATCTTGGCGTCGCGCTGCAGCCAGCCGAGGCCACCCATAAAGACCACACCCATGATGATCACCAGGAGGCCCAGCAGCTGCGTGATCCAGGCGTTCTGCGAGCCGGTGATCAGGGTGCCCAGCTGGCCGAACGCGCCGCCCAGCAGGACAAAGATCACGGAGAAGCCCAGGACAAAGAGCCCGATTCCGGCGAACATCCGGCCGCGTTTCTGCTTCTGCAGGTCAACGCCGCTGAGCCCGGTCACGTATCCCAGGTAGCCGGGCACCAGGGGCAGTACGCACGGTGAGAGGAAAGACACCAGGCCGGCCAGCAGCGCCACCGGGATGGCCAGCAGCAGCGAGCCGTTGAGGATGGTTTCAGCGAAGGGGCTGTTCACGGGCGCCCGGGGCTACTCTGCCACGGCGGCGGTAATGAGGGCTTTCAGCGTGCCTTTTTGGATCTCGCCAAGGACGCGGGAAGCCACCCGGCCCTGCTTGTCCAGGACCAGGGTGGTGGGGACCGCGCCGGGAGGGACCAGCCCCGAGACGGCCAGCAGCACGCCGCCGTCCTTGTCGTCGAAGCTGGGGTAGGTGAGGTTGAACGTCTTATCGAACGCTTCAGCCGTGGCTTTCTCGTCCCGGAGGTTCACGCCGAAGAACTGGACGCCCTGGTCCTTGAACTCCAGGTGCAGTTCCTCCAGGAGCGGCGCCTCGACGCGGCACGGCGCGCAGGCGGCGAACCAGAAGTTCAGCACCGTGACCTGGCCCTGGAAGTCGGCGGGTGCCACGTCAGTGCCGTTAAACAGGGTGCCGCTGACCTGGATGGCGGATTTGCGGTCCGCGGCGGCGAATTCGGTGACGGAGCCGTCACCGGCCACGTAGTTTTTGTTGTCCCCTGCCTTGGCCTGCTTGGCCAGGGCGTCCTCCTGGGCGCAGCCGGAAAGGCCAACTGTCAGGGCCGTCAGGGCCAGGCCGCCGGTGACCAGCATGCTGCGGCGCGAGGTGAGGGGCAGGTTGCCGGTCCCCCGGTCGATGTTCCGGGCCATGGTCAGGCTCCCGGGGTGCTGGCCGCACCGGGGAGGAGTGCGGCAGCGGGCTCGCTGTAACGGACGTCCGCAAGGTTCCCGCCGTCGTCGAACACCAGGGAGGTCACCGACGTGAGCGTGCATTCGCGCTTGCGTGGATCGTGCCACAGCCGGCGGCCTTCCGCGCTGAGCCGCGTGGCCCAGATGGGGAGCTGGTGGCTGACCATGATGGCCTCGGGGCCGTCAGCGCCGAAATCGCCTGCAGCCAGGCTGATGGCCTGGAGCCTGGCGTCCTGGACGGCGGCCATCATCCGTGCCGCCTGCTCCTTGTACGGTTCGCCCCAGGAGGGCCGCAGCGGGTTGACCAGGTGCGGCCAGTGCCGGGGCCGGCGAAGCTCCGCCTTGCTGACCTTCATGCCCTCGAAGTAGTTCTGGGCCTCGATGATCCGGCTGTCCGTATGGACCGGCAGGTGCAGGGCGTCAGCCGTGGGCGCGGCGGTTTCCTGGGCCCTGACCAGCGGTGACGCTGCCAGGTAGGTGATGCGGGCACCGGCGGCGGCCCGTTCCCGGAAGTATTCCGCCAGCAGCTGGGCCATCTCCTGGCCCAGCCGGGACAGGTGGAATTCGGGCAGCCTGCCGTACAGGACGCCATCAGGATTATGGACCTCGCCGTGGCGGAGCAGATGGACAGTGGCTTGGGGCATGTTTACCAGTTTCTCAAAGATGGCGTGCGATCCGAAATCTTCTACATCCAGTAGAACTTAAGTTTTTGAAGAAATGTTCCGCGGGAGGGAACAAAACATGCAAATGCATGTTTATACTGGATGCAGCAGTTAGTTGAGACTTCAAGTTATCGAGTCCCAGCGAACCGAACCCGGCATAACACCTCAAGGAGCACACCATGGCACTTCCCGCAGACATCACCACCGGCACCTGGACCCTCGACAACTCCCACAGCGAGATCGGCTTCACCGTCCGGCACGCAGGCATCAGCAAGGTCCGCGGCCAGTTCACCGACGCAGCCGCCACCCTTGAGCTGGCCGAGGACGTCGCCGATTCCCGGATTAACGCCACCATCAAGACCGCCAGCTTCGACTCCGGCGACGCCAACCGCGACGGCCACGTCCGCGGCGGCGACTTCTTCGACGTCGAGCAGTTCCCGGAAATCTCCTTCGTTTCCAACGGCCTGGTTGCCAAGGGCAACAGCTACGAACTCGCCGGCGACCTCACCATCAAGGGCGTTACCCGTCCGGTCACCCTGGACACCGAATTCAACGGCGTGGCCGTTGACCCGTTCGGCAACACCCGCGCCGGCGTCTCCGCCGAGACCACCATCAGCCGCAAGGACTTCGGCCTCACCTGGAACGCCGTCCTGGAGACCGGTGGCGTCCTGGTCAGCGACAAGGTTGCCATCAGCCTGGAACTGGCCTTCATCGCTCCGGCCGCGTAACTGATCGCCCCCGCTGCCTGACTGGCAGTACCCGGAACCCCGGCACCGGACCGTCAGGTCCAGTGCCGGGGTTCGGCGTTTAACGCCCCGGCCGCGCAGCCCGCGGGCCCTCGGAATACCTCCCAGGAATGACCCATAACGCGCACCCGCAAGGGTACGGTGGAAGGAAGCCATGCTGGGGGTACGGCCCAGGTCCGCTCCCCCGGCAGCCCACCTGGAAATCCGAGAGCAAAGGACCGCTTCATGAGCACTCCTCCCGTCCCGAATGATCCGCAGTCAGGCGAGCCGCAGCCCGGCCAGCCCCGCTATGGCGAAAACGCACCGCAGTACGGCCAAAACCCGCCGCAGTACGGCCAGCAGCCGGGCCAGGACGCACCGCAGTACGGCCAGAACCCGCCGCAGTACGGCCAGCAGCCGGGCCAGGACGCACCGCAGTACGGCCAGAACCCACCGCAGGCTCCCGCCTGGAACCAGCAGCCTGCCGGACAGCCCCCGTACGGCCAGTCGCCCTATGCGCAGTCCCCGTACGGGCAGCCTGAGGATGCCGGCACCAATGGCGTTCCGCAGCTGGTGACCATCTCCTTCTGGCTCATCATCGCCTCGGCCGTGATCTATGTAATCTCGATGTTCACCGGCCTGGGCCAGCTGGATGATCCTGCAATGCGCGGTCCCATCGACGATCAGCTTGAGGGCAGCGGAGTCTCCTATGAAGACGTCAAGGGCTTTATGACCGGCTCCCTGGTGGTCTTCGCCATCATCGGCGTTGCCCTGTACCTCCTGGTGGCCTTCTTTGTCCGCAAGGGCAAGAACTGGGCCCGCATCCTGGGCACCGTCTTCGCGGCGCTGTCCATCATCGGCCTCTTTGGCATCCCCTCCATCGGCACCCTGGGCACCGTGGCCGGCATTGTGGCAATCGTGCTGCTTTACCTGCCCAAGGCTGCGCCCTACTTTCGGAAGCAGCAGCCGTTTGCCAACCCATACGGCGGCAGCCCGTACGGCCGCTAAGCCCGGCTGAAACCACCACCCCTGCGGGCGTGGGCCCCGGAACCGCCGGAACCTAGGCGGTCTGACCCGGGGCCTGCGCCCGCTGTGCGTGGTACGCAAGAATCTGCAGTTCGGTGGCCATGTCCACCTTTCGCAGGTTGACGCCCTCGGGGACCTGCAGCATCACGGGGGCGAAGCTGAGGACACTGTTCACTCCGGCCGCCACCACCCTGTCGCAGACGCCCTGGGCAACGGCGGCCGGCAAAGCCAGCACCACCATGTTCGCCCCTGTGCGCTGCAGCACGGCTTCAAGGTCTGCCACGTCGCTGACACGCAGCCAGCCCACCTCGTTCCCCACCACCATCTGGTCGGCATCGAAGATGGCCACCACGTCAAAGCCGCGGGACTCGAACCCGCCATACCTTGCCAATGCCTTGCCCAGGTTGCCGGCACCAACGATTGCGACTTTCCAGTCGTGGGTCAGGCCCAGGGCGGCGGCAATGTGGCGGCTGAGGTACTGCACCTCGTAGCCCACACCGCGGGTGCCGTAGGAACCCACATGGGAGAGGTCCTTGCGCAGCGTGGCTGAACTGACGCCGGAGGCCTCGGCCAGGGACTCGGAGGAGACCCGCTCCACACCGTCAGCCAGGAGCGTATTGAGGGCGCGCAGATAAATGGTCAACCGGGCCACGGCCGCGGGGGGAATCTGCTTGGCCGAGGCGTCCGGCAGGTCCGGGACAGCCTGGGGCGTTGGGTCCAGCGAAGTCACCAGCCCCTCCTTGCATCACGTTGGAACTCCACTCTAAAGCCCCGGCGCCAGTGCCAACAAAGCACCTGCCCGCAAAGGCCGGCCGCCTGCCACGTGCGGTCCCTACTCCGCCAGCGCGCGCCGCAGGAGCCGGGCCAGCCGGTTTTCATCAATTTTCCAGAAGTCGCGCTGCACCCCGTCCACCAGCACCACGGGAATCTCCTCGGCATACCGCTCGCGGAGTTCCGGCTGCTGGTCCACCTGTTCCTCGGACCACTCCAGCCCCAGTTCAGCGGCCACCCTGCCCACGGTGCGGCGGGCCTCCTCGCACAGGTGGCAGTCGGCTTTGGTGATCAGGACAACGGTGGGTGCAGCCATGCCTTAACCGTAGCCCCGCTGACGCTGCCCGGTGACGCGACGCCGCCGGGCCTGCGGATTGACTAGACTCGAGTCCATGCCCGTGGAGAGATATGTCGCCGTCGTCACAAGCCCGGTTGCTGCGCCGCAGCAGGGCGAGGCGGCGTTCTTCGACGTGGACAACACCCTGATGCGCGGTGCCAGCCTGTTCCACGTGGCCAGGAAGATGCACCAGCGCGGGGCGTTCACGCTGCGGGAGGCCGCGGGCATGGCGTGGAAGCAGTTCAAGTTTGTTGCCCGTGGCGAAAACATCGACGACGTCCATGCCGTCCGCGATTCAGCCCTCACCCTCGCCGCCGGCATCAGTGTTGCCGACATCAAGGCGCTCGGCGAGGAAGTCTATGACGAGATGATCGCCTCCCGGATCTGGCCCGGGGCCAAGGCCCTGGCCCAGCAACACCTCCGGGTGGGCAGGCGGGTGTGGCTGGTGACCGCCACTCCCATCGAAGTCGCCACAGTGATTTCCACCCGGCTGGGACTCACCGGAGCCCTGGGCACCGTGGGTGAAGTGGCGGACGGCCTTTACACGGGCCGCCTGGTGGGTGACATCCTGCACGGCTCCGCCAAAGCGGTGGCCGTCCGGGGAATTGCGGAAGCCGAGGGCCTGGACCTGTCGCGCTGCTGGGCCTACAGCGACTCCTACAACGACATCCCGCTGCTGAGCCTGGTGGGGCACCCGGTGGCCATCAACCCGGACGCCCGGCTCCGGCGGCACGCCCGGGACAACAACTGGCCAGTGTACGACTTCCGCGCCGGCCGCCGCGCCGCGACCTTCGGCCTGAAGGTGGCAACCGCCTGCGGCGCCGTCTACGGCCTGTGGAAAGGTTTCGCCCGGATCCGCGGCCCCCGCATCTAGCTGGCAGTTGTTGTCGTTATGAGCGCTCATAACGACAACAATTGCTACCTAGTTGGGAGAGGGCAGCAAAATGCCCGCCACCTGGAAGGCGACGGGCATTTCCACGCTGTACGAAGTATCTCTACTTCTTATTGCGGCGCTGGTGACGGGTCTTGCGAAGCAGCTTGCGGTGCTTCTTCTTGGCCATACGCTTGCGACGCTTCTTAATAACTGAACCCACGAAAGTTCCTCACAAACTAGATGCAGTACCTGTCTGTTGGGATGGTCCGTGGACAAAGCTACGAACTGCACAACCGACAGATTCCAACAATGACGTAAAACGTTCCTTAACAGGGTACCGCTTTCCGGGGGCGGCTTCTGACAACAAAGCGCACCACAGGCTCACGGTGCCCCATTAAGGCTGAAAACCTCAGGCGGTTTCGGTATGCCCGTCGACAACAGCACCCTTGAGGTACTGGTCCACGGCATTCTCGGGGACCCGGTAGGACCGGCCGAAGCGCACCGCCGGCATTTCACCGGAGTGCACCAGCCGGTACACGGTCATTTTGGAGACGCGCATGACCTGGGCTACTTCAGCCACTGTCAGGAACTTCGCGTTGGAGAAGTTCTGTTCTGCCGACATTTCCCTATTTTCCTTTGCTGACGGATGGACACAGAGACCCCAGGTACTTGCCAATGCGGTGTTCTTGATGCTGAGCCCATCCACCAACCACTTATTTAGATACTGTAGATGTTCCTGTGGCAGATGTGAAAGTAGTGCGACGGCTTATTTTGCCGTCCGGCGTTTCCGTGCGGAGGCAGCCAGCTGGGCCAGGACAGACACGGAGACGTCCCAGTCCATGCAGGCGTCGGTGACGCTCTGGCCGTAGACCAGCGCGTCCCGCCCTGCGCGGTGTTCGGCAACGTCCAGGTTCTGCGAGCCGCCCACCAGGAAGCTTTCGAGCATCACGCCGGCAATCGCCTGTGCCGACGGGCCGCCGTCCTCGAGCTGGGCGCCGATTTCCAGGGCCACCTCTGCCTGGCGGTGGTGGCTCTTGCCGCTGTTGGCGTGGCTTGCGTCCACGATCAGGCGCGGGTTCAGGCCCTTGCCTGCCAGCTTGCCGGAGGCGGCCTGGACGTCCACGGCGGAGTAGTTGGGGCCCTTCCGGCCGCCGCGGAGGATGACATGGGTGTCGGGGTTTCCGGCGGTGGACACCAGCGCGGCCCGGCCGTCGCCGTCGATCCCCAGGAACGCCTGGGCAGCCCCGGCGGCACCGCAGGCGTCGATGGCCACCTGGAGGTCGCCGTCGGTCCCGTTTTTGAACCCGATGGGCATGGACAGCCCCGAAGCGAGCTGCCGGTGGATCTGGCTTTCGGTGGTCCGCGCCCCGATGGCGCCCCAGGCGATGAGGTCCGCCATGTACTGCGGGCTGATGGGTTCAAGGAATTCGGTGGCCGTGGGCAGGCCCAGCGCGGTGACCTGCTGGAGGAAGTGCCGGGCGGTGCGCAGGCCGGTGACCATGTCGTGGCTGCCGTCCAGTCGCGGGTCGTTGATCAGGCCCTTCCAGCCCACTGTGGTGCGGGGCTTTTCGAAGTAGGTCCGCATGACGATCAGCAGGTCGGCTTTGTGCTGCTCCGCCTGGCTGACCAGCCGGCGGGCGTATTCCAGCCCGGCTTTGGGATCGTGAATGGAGCAGGGGCCCACAATGACCAGCAGGCGGTCATCCAGTCCGTCCATGATGGCGCGGACCTCGTCGCGGCCGCGTTCCACCACGGTGGCTTCCCGGGTGTCCAGCGGCAGCTCGGCGATGAGCTCCTGGGGCGTGGGGAGGGCCGTGAATTCGCTGACGCGCAGGTTGGACGTGGATTTTGCTGCGGGTGCGGCGGCTGATGCGGTGCTCATGATGGGTCCTGTTCCGGGAGAGGAAGCGGGCCCAGAATCAGAACCCGCCGGGAAATGGCGAAGGGCAGAGAATGGTCTCTGCCCTGTTGGCTCTGAAGGAAAGTTGGATGCGTGTCAGTTAGACGCGGGCCCCTCCAGAGCCAACGAAAAATACGCATACCAACGGTTAGTCATGGAAAGACCCTAACCGGGCGGCGCGGGCAGCGCAAAATTCCGGCGTCACACTCCGTCCCAGGCTTGTCCGCGGGACCGGCCCTTGAAGGACCTGCTGCGCGGACAAGCCAAGGAATCGTCCGACGGCGGCCGGCACCTGGCCGGCGACGGTCACCTAGCCAACCACAGTGACCGTCCTGGCCGGGGTGAACGCCGGCAGGTAGGTGCTGGAGCCGAGGTATTTCGCTTGCAGGACGTGCTTGCCGTAGCGCAGCGAGGTGTGGGTGTAGCCGGCCTTGCCGTTGACCAGTTTCACCGGCGCGCCCACCTTGGTGTTCCAGTCATAGAACTGCACCCACCCCGTGGGCGTTGCGCCGCCGCCAACAGCCGGCATGATGACGGCCTGCACCGTGACAGCAGTCCCCGGCCGGATGTCGCCGTGGTGCGAGCTGTGGAACTCACCCTTCACCGCGGCAAGGGCAGGCGTCACGGTGTGGGTCACCGGCCCGGAGGTTGACCCGAAGTAGTCGCCCTCCGCGTGCCTGAATTCTACGGTGAACACGTGCTGGCCCGCGGGCAGGTTGTTGATGGTGAAGACCGACTGCCAGCCCGGTCCGGGGGCCTGGGCCTGGACCTCGACGCCGTCGACAATCAGCACCAGGCTTCCCAGCGGCGTTCCGGTCAGTGGCCCTGATGGGAGCGCCGTGGCCCGCGCCGTGACGGTAACGGGTGCACCGAACACCGATGTGCCAGCCGGCGTAACGGTGATGGCCGTCCTGGTCCCCGGCCCGCTGATGGCAGTAATCGAGAACCTGATGGTTTTGGGGGCGAAGGTGCTGTCCCCCGAGTATCTGGCCTTGAAGAAGGTCGTTCCCAGGGCGAGGACCGGCGAGTCCATCAGCGCCAGCCCAAGGAACGGTTCTTCGGTGTCGACGTCCCCCACGCCAAGCACCGTGCCATCGGCGTCGGACAACAGGCTGACGGTTCCCGACGGGACACCTGTACCTGGCGCGGCCGGAACGACGCCTGCCGCCACCAGGACCGGGGCGTCCGCGAAGGGAAGCCCGAACGCATTGGCGCTCAGCGTGACCTCCGCCCTGCCTGTTCCGTAGGAGCTGGTTCCGGCAGCCTGCGCGGGCCCGGCCAGGCCTGCAAACGCGATGGTGATTGCCGCAAGGACCGGCAGGATGATGCCAACCCGCCGGAACCGGCTGGGTGCCGCTGTTGGAGGTGCGGCGTTGGATGCTGTGTCCATGTGGTTTCACTTTCCCGATGACTAAATGTCACGGAAAGCCCCAGCACCTCCGCAGGCCTGGTGTGGCCAACAGGCACAGGATAGTCCCGTCCCCCACCGCGCGGTAGGGACAGGAAGGGCTAAGCCAGCATCTTGCGGAGAAATTGCAGCTGCCTAATCCAGTGGTGCTCCTGGCCGCCCTCGTGGTTGTTGAACCTGTACACCTCGATGTCCTTGGCCACGCCGGCCGCGGGTGCGCCCGGCTCCCCCGTGCCGTAGGCGTTGAAGCTGGCAAACACGGTGGATGGCGGGCAGATGTCATCCATCTGGGCCGCCGAATAAAGGGCCGGCGCGGTGGCGAGGCGGGCCAGGTTGACGCCGTCGAAGTAGCGCAGCACGTCCAGGATGGAATCGTAGCTGTCCCGGTGCCGGGCCAGGAACGCGGCGATCTCCGGGTACGGCCCGCGCGGAGTGATGTCGATGGCGCGGGGGAAGTCCTGCAGGAACGGGACATCCGGCAAGGCGGCGATGACCCCGTCCAGGCGGCCGGCCGCAAGCCCGGCAGCGGCCACCACAATGCCGCCGCCCTGGCTGACGCCGGCCAGCACCACTTTGGCAGGGTCGACGGCGGGGTGGGCCTGGGCAGCCTCCACGGCACGGAAGGCGTCCATATAGACACGCCGGTAGTAGTAGTCCTCGCGGTTCCCGATGCCGCGGGTCATCAGGCCTGCGTGGGCCACTCCGCCTGCGGAGGGATGCGGGTCCGGTGTCTCCCCCAGGGTCCCGCCGTAGCCCTGGCCCCGGGTGTCCATGATGAAGTGGGCGTACCCGGCCTGCGCCCAGCGGGTGTCCTGGTTGACCAGTCCTCGGCCGCCCGAGTAGCCCACGTAGTGCACCACCACGGGCAGCCGGGTTCCGGCGTCGCGGTGCGCCGGCAAGTGCAGCCAGCCCTTGATGGGCGCGCCTCCGAAGCCTGCGAACGTGACGTCGAAGGTGTCGATGACCGTGAGGTGGTTCTCCACGGGTTCAAACGTTGGCGCCAGCGGGAAAGCCCTGGTTTCCTCGACGGTGGCGTCCCAGAACGCCGCAAAGTCATCCGGTGCTGTGACGTGGCTGCTGTAGCTGCGCAGCTGGGCGAGGGGCAGGTCAAAGAGTGGCATGCGGTGGTCCGGTCCTGTTGCTGGTGGAAGTGGTTTTCTGCTGATCCTAGGTCGTTTGGGGCGCAGCGTCATGCCGTGATGACGCCGTGTTCAGTACCAGCCCGCCGCCGGCTCCGAGGGTGATGGCGGCCGGCTCTCCGGGCAGCAGCCGGAGGGCCAGGATTTTGTCCCCGGACCGGAGCTGGACGGTGGCTTCGCGCTGGGCGGCAAGGGTGGCCCCGACCAGCCGGCCGTCCCGCCACTCGAGGTCCACTTCCACCCCGGGGCGGGCGCGGAGCCGGTTGGCTTTGCCGGCGGGAAGCTCGGCCGGCAGGGCTGGAAGCAGCTCGATTTCCTGCACCCCGGCGGCGGTCCGGTGGCTCTGGACCAGGCACTCAGCCACGCCGGCCACAAAGCCGAAGTTGCCGTCGATCTGGAACGGCGGGTGGGCCCCGAAGAGGTTCGGGTACAGCCCGCCGCTGTGACCCGACCGTTCGGCGGCCATGTCCCGGAAGTACAACCTGAACAGGTCGCTGACCTTCTCCGGCTGCCGGAGCCGGGCCCGCAGGAGGATTTTCCAGGCCAGGGACCAGCCGGTGGATTCGTCGCCGCGGCCGTCGAGGCTGGCTTTGACGGCCGCCTCGAGCTCCGGTGCCAGCGGTGTATCGCCGGGGTAGGCGAGGTAGAGGTGGCTGACGTGGCGGTGGTCCTGCTCCCACTCTTCCGGGTCGGCCAGCCATTCGCGCAGGCGGCCGTTGCGCCCGGGCGCGGGTTCCGGCAGCCGGGGCAGGGCACGCCGGGCGGCGGCAGCAACGGCGTCGTCCGGCTGGCCCAGCCCGGCCGCCAGGGCGTCCACCATCAGGAAGGTGTCCCGGATCAGCGTCAGGTCCAGGGTGGAGGACTCCGCGACGGCAGCCCGGCCACCGCCGCCGGGGAGGGTGAAGCTGTTTTCCGGCGAGGTGGACGGGATGGTGCCCAGCGTCCCGTCCGGGTTCTCCAGCAGCAGGTCCAGGGCGAAGGCTGCTGCGCCACGGACGGCGGGCCAGGCGGCGTCCCGGGCGAAGCCGGGCCCGGCGGCCCCGAACTGCAGGTGCTCCCACAGGTGGCGGACCAGCCACAGCCCGGCCATGGGCCAGTAGGACCATTCCGGGGAATGCCTGCCGTGCCCCACCGGTTTGCTGTACCCCCAGATATCCGAGTTGTGGTGCACCGCCCAGCCGTCGGCGCCGTAGTACTCCCTGGCCGTGCGGGCCCCGGTCACCTGAAGGGCTTCAATGAGGGCGAACAGGGGCTCCGCGCAGGCAGCCAGGCCCGTGGGTTCCGCGGCCCAGTAGTTCATCTGCAGGTTGATGTTGGTGGTGAAGTTGGAGCTCCACGGCGCGGTCAGCTCGGCGTTCCAGATGCCCTGCAGGTTGGCGGGGGTGCCCTGCCAGGCGGTTCCCGGCCGCGAGCCCGGGTGGCCCGCCCGGGAACTGCAGATCAGCAGGTACCGGCCGTAGTTGAACAGCAGCGCGGCCAGGCCGGGATCTGCCGCCAGCGGCCCGGCCGGATTCCGGTTGGCGGCCAGCAGCCGCTCGGCCGTGTTGGTGCCTTGCCACGGGGGCACGTCAAGGGTGAGGCTGCAGCTGTCGTACAGGGCTGCGTGGCTTGCTTCGTGCCGTTCCAGTAATCCTGCCGGACCGGTTGCCGCTGCGCTGGCGAGCAGTGCCCGGGCGGCGTCGGCAGCGCCGGCCGCCGTGCCCTGCGGTTGCCGGCCGAGGCCGTGGAACGTGGTTTCGGTGGTGATGAACACCGTGGCGCGGTGGACGCCGGTGGCGGCCAGGCCGCCGTCGTCCGCCGCCGCGTCGGTGCCGTCGTGTTCCCAGGACATCACGGCGGCGCCCTGGAGGCTGAGCGAATCATCATCGGAGTAGTCCACGGCGCCGCCGTCGTGGGAAGGCGCGACGCCGGACGGCAGCTTCAGTTCCATGGCCGCGGTTCCTGCCGCCGCGGTCCGCCGGAGGATGCGCAGCGGGGAATCGAGCCGGAGTGCCAGGTCCATGCCCTGCGGCGCACCGGACTCCACCGTCACCACGAGGACTGAGGGGTGGTGGGCCGCAAATGCCTCGATGCGGATGTTGTGGCCCGCCTGCTGGTACCGGGTGCTGTTGACGGCACGGGCCAGGTCCAGGCTGCGGCCGTAGCCGGCGGGGCCCCCGGAATCGCCGGCAACTGCGACCGCCAGGAAAAAGTCGGCGAACGGAAGGTAGGCCTGCGAGTTGCGGTGCTGCAGCTGCTTCATCGTTTCGTGAGCCGCCCCGAAATCACCGGCGCTGATCTGCCCCCGCGCCGCGGCCAGGATGGCGTCCGCTGATTCCCGGCTGAATGCAGGGCCGAGGTCCTGGCTGTGCGGGGAGCCGGACCAGGCCGATCCGTCATTGAGCTGGAACCGGTGCTCCAGTCCGGGCTGCCCGGGGACCGGCGCCCCGCCGAAAACCATGGCTCCCAGGCGTCCGTTGCCCAGCGGCAGCGCTGCCAGCCAGTCGGCTGCGGGCGAGTCATAAGTCAGGGAATGTTCAGTGCGCACGGAATCCAACCCTAGACAATTACATCGATGGAGAGAAGGGGTCCGGCAGGAAATCCCACCCTGCGGCAGGGCCCGGAGTTCCGGACCCCGCCGCACGGGCGTTATCGCCTGGCAAGCTCCGGGGTGAACTCCAGCAGTGCGTGCGAACCCACCACGAGGGACCGCAGGTCCGCCAGTCCGCCGGACACCTGGCCGGCAGCCCTGGCCTGGACCAGGACGTTACCCAGGGCCGTGGCCTCGACCGGGCCGGCCACCACGCGCTTGCCGGTGGCATCCGCCGTCAACTGGCAGAGCAAGCCGTTCTGGGATCCGCCGCCCACCACGTGCACCACGTCCACGGTGCGGCCCGCGAGCCGTTCCGCGTCGCGGATGGTGCGGGCGTACCCCGCAGCCAGGCTGTCCATGATGCACCGGGTGACCGCCGCCGGATCCGCCGGCAGGATATCCCCGGTGACCTTAACTGCCGAGCTGATCCGGGCAGGCATGTTGTCCGGCGCGATGAAGTAGGGATCGTCCGGGTTGACCTGTGGGCCGCCGGGCGGCAGCGCCGCAGCGGCTGCGAGCAGCGCCGGCAGGTCCTGCGTGAACCCTTCAGCAGCCCAGGACCGCTGGCATTCACTGAGCAGCCACAGCCCGCCCATGTTCCGGAGGTAACGGATGGTGCCGTCCACGCCGCGTTCGTTGGTGAAGTTCGCCTCGCGGCTGGCCTCGGTCAGCACCGGCGCGTCCAGCTCCAGCCCCACCAGGGACCATGTCCCGGAGGAAATGTAGGCGAAGTCCTTCGCTTGGGCCGGGACCGCGGCGACGGCGGAAGCGGTGTCGTGCGAGCCCACAGCCACCACGGTGGTGGTGGCCGGCAGGCCAACGTTGGCCGCGACGTCCGGCAGCAGCGTCCCCACGGTTTCACCTGGCTGGACCAGGGGCGGGAACAGCTTTTTGGGCAGGCCCAACTCGGCCAGGAACCCGGTGGCCCACTCCCCCGCCACGGCGTCGAACAGGCCGGTGGTGGAGGCGTTGGTGGCTTCGGTCCGCCGCTGCCCGGTCAGGAGGAAGGCGATCAGGTCCGGGATAAGCAGGGCCTGCAGCCCGGTCAGGTCCGGTTCCGTGGCGAGCTGGTACAGCGTGTTGAACTGCAGGAACTGCAGCCCGGTAGTGGCGTACAGGCGGGCCGGATCCAGTTTTGCGTGCACAGGCGCGACGGCGGCGCGGCTGCGGTCATCCCGGTAGCTGAACGGCTGGGCCGTCAGCTGGCCGGCGGCGTTGACCAGGCCGTAGTCCACGGCCCAGGTGTCGATGCCGATGCTGGTGATCGTTTCGTCCTGGCTCGCAGCCACGGTGGCCGCGGCAGCGAGCCCCGCTAGGACCTCCGCAAACAGGGCGTCGAAATCCCAGCGGAGGCCGCCGTCGAGCTCCACCACGCCGTTGGGGAACCGGTGGACCACTTCAAGGTCCACGGTGCCGCCGGTGGTCCGGCCCAGGATGACCCGGCCGGACGAAGCGCCGATGTCGACGGCGGCGAACACGCCGCCGCCGGCACCGGTTTCAGGCCTGGTGCTCATCGCAGGAAGGCTGCTGCCACACCGGCATCCACGGGGATGTGCAGGCCGGTGGTGTGGGACAGTTCGCTGCTGGTGAGGACGGCGGCGGCGTTGGCCACGTGCTCAGGCAGGACTTCGCGCTTGAGCAGGGTGCGCTGGGCGTAGTACTCGCCCAGTTTTTCCTCGTCCACGCCGTACACGGCGGCGCGCTTGGCGCCCCAGCCGCCGGCGAAGATCCCGGAGCCGCGGACCACACCGTCGGGGTTGATGCCGTTGACGCGGATGCCGTGCTCGCCCAGTTCAGCTGCGAGCAGCCGGACCTGGTGCGCCTGGTCCGCCTTGGTGGCGGAGTAGGCGATGTTGTTCGGGCCCGCGAAGACGGAGTTCTTCGAGGAGATGTAGATGATGTCCCCGCCCAGGCCCTGGGCAATCATGACCTTCGCGGCGGCCTTGGCCACCAGGAAGGAGCCCTTGGCCATCACGTTGTGCTGGAGGTCCCAGTCCTTTTCTGTGGTTTCGAGCAGCGGCTTGGAGATGGACAGGCCGGCGTTGTTGACCACCAGGTCCACGCCACCGAAGGCCAGGACCGCGGCGTCGATTGCCGCTGCCACCTGGGCTTCGTTGGTGACGTCCGCCTGGACGCCGATCGCGACGTCCGGGCCGCCCAGTTCCTCTGCCACCTTTTCGGCGTTCTCCAGGTTCAGGTCGGCAATGACCACGCAGGCGCCTTCCGCGGCGAGGCGGGTGGCGATGGCCTTGCCGATGCCCGACGCCGCTCCGGTCACCAGGGCGATGCGGGTGGCGTGCGACTTCGGCTTGGGCAGGCGGGCCAGCTTGGCTTCCTCCAGCGCCCAGTATTCGATCCGGAACTTCTCGGATTCCTCGATCGGGGCGTAGGTGGAGATCGACTCGGCACCGCGCATCACGTTGATGGCGTTGATGTAGAACTCCCCGGCCACGCGGGCGGTCTGCTTGTTCGCGCCGAAGCTGAACATGCCCACACCGGGAACCAGCACAATGGCCGGGTCCGCGCCGCGCAGTGCCGGG
This sequence comes from Arthrobacter sp. Leaf141, assembly GCF_001424565.1. Classification (GTDB taxonomy): domain Bacteria; phylum Actinomycetota; class Actinomycetes; order Actinomycetales; family Micrococcaceae; genus Arthrobacter. Next base: position 116,118 of record NZ_LMOL01000005.1, on the reverse strand, counting down.
CTGTTTTCGTCGGCGTGGCGGTCGTAGTAGGCCTGGTAGTCCTCGCGGTAGTCCGCGTGCAGTTCGTGCAGGCGGGCGATCGAGTCCTCGATGGATGCGTCGGCCGGCAGGTCCAGGACCAGCGGCTTAACCTTGGTGCGCAGGAAGTGGTCCGGGCAGGAGGTGCCCAGCGCGCCCAGGCGCGGGTGTTCGGCTGCGGCCAGGAAGTCAAGGACGACGGCGTCATCGCTGAAGTGCCCCAGCTGCGGTTTGTCGGTGGAGGCCAGGCCGCGGATCACGGGTGCCAGGGCGGCGGCTTTGGCCTTCCGCTCTGCTTCCGGCAGGGCTGCGTAGCCGGGCAGCGCTGCACCAAAGGGTTCGGCTGTGCCGTTGTCCTTGATGTAGGCCTCGGCCTGCTCGATGATCCACAGCGAGTTGGCTTCGGCTTCCTCGCTGGTTTCGCCCCACGCGGTGATGCCGTGGCCGCCCAGGATGGTGCCGATGGCCTGCGGGTTGGCCTCCTTGATGGCGGCAATGTCCAGGCCCAGCTGGAAGCCGGGGCGGCGCCAGGGCACCCACACCACTTTGGTGCCGAAGATCTTGGTGGTCAGCGCCTCTCCGTCCGCAGCGGTGGCAATGGCAATGCCGGAGTCCGGGTGCAGGTGGTCAACGTGTGCGGCATCCACCAGTCCGTGCATGGCAGTGTCGATGGAGGGCGCGGCGCCGCCCTTGCCGTGCAGGCAGTAATCGAAGGCGGCCACCATTTCGTCTTCACGTTCGACGCCGGGGTAGACGTTCTTGAGGGCGTTCAGCCGGTCAAGGCGCAGCACGGCAAGGTTCCCGGCCTTCAGGGTGCCCAGGTCTCCCCCGGAGCCCTTGACCCAGAGCAGCTGGACGTCCTCGCCGGTGACGGGATCCTTCTCGGTGCCTTTGGCGGAGGTGTTGCCGCCGGCAAAGTTGGTGTTCCGCTTATCGGCGCCGAGGCGGTTGGAACGGGAAATCAGGTCTTCGACAGTCTTGTTACTCATGGCTGTTTATGCGCCCCATCCGGATTGCTGGCCGCCCACGCGGTCCTCGTTGATCTTTTTCTGGTATCCGCTGGCCTTGAAGGCGGCCATCGGGTCCGCGGGCAGGCCGCGGGATTCACGCCATTCGGCCAGGATGGGCCGGACGTCGGTGTAGAAGGCGTCGTTGAACACGCCGTTGGCGGCCAGGACGTCGCCGGCGCGCTGGGCTTCGGTCAGCGCCGCGGTGTCGATCAGCAGGGCGCGGGCCGTCATTTCCTGGACGTTGAGCACCGAGCGGATCTGGCCCGGAATCTTCTCTTCCAGGTTGTGGCACTGGTCCAGCATGAGGGCCACGCCGGAATCCTTGCCGAAGCCGCCGCCCCGGATGACCTCGTGCATGATGCGGAAGAGCTGGAACGGATCCGCTGCTCCCACAATCAGGTCATCGTCCGCGTAGAAGCGCGAGTTGAAGTCGAAGGAACCGAGCTTGCCCAGGCGCAGGAGCTGCATCACGATGAATTCGATGTTGGTGCCGGGGGCGTGGTGGCCGGTGTCCAGGCAGACAAACGCCTTCTCGCCCAGGGCCAGGGTCTGCGCGTAGGAGGTTCCCCAGTCGGGCACGTCGGTGTGGTAGGTGGCAGGTTCGAAGAATTTGTACTCGAGCACCAGGCGGTGGTCCTCGCCCAGGGCTGCGTAGATTTCCTGCAGGGACTCGGCCAGCCGGTCCTGGCGGCCGCGCATGTCGTCCTGGCCCGGATAGTTGGTGCCGTCAGCCAGCCAGACCTTCAGGTCCTTGGACCCGGTGGCGTGCATGACGTCGATGCAGTCCAGGTGGTGGTCCACGGCGCGGCGTCGCACGGCCTCGTTGGAGGAGGTCAGCGAGCCGAACTTGTATTCGTCGTCCTGGAACGTGTTGGAGTTGATGGTGCCTAGGCCAACACCGAGGCCCGCGGCGTATTCCTTGAGGGCCTCGTAGTCGTCCACCTTGTCCCAGGGGATGTGCAGGGCCACGGTGGGCGCAAGGCCCGTCAGTTCGTGGACCTTGGCGGCGTCCGCGAGCTTCTCGTGCACGGTCCGCGGCGTGCCGGGGGTGCCGAACACCTTGAACCGGGTGCCTGAATTTCCATAGGCCCACGACGGGACCTCGATGGCAAGCTCCTCGAGCCTGCCCAGCGCCATTGCTACGTCATTCATGATGGATCTTTCCGGTGTCTGGTGTTGCATGTGGTTTGGTGGCGGCCCGCTGCCGGCGCCGATTGGTGCGGCGCGGGCGGGCTGGTTGTGGTGGGCGGCCGCCGGGTGGGGCTGCCGGCCCGGTTGGGGCGGATCAGCCCGGGGCAGTGCCCGCCGCTGCGAGCTGGCCGTCAAGGTTGAAGACTTCCTCCAGTACCTGGAAGCCTTCATCGGGCGCCTGGCCGGAGTCCTCAAACAGGGTGGCCATTTCCGCCTGCCAGCGGGCATTGACCTCCGTCAGGCCCATCCGGGCCCGGACGGCATCGAAGTCGTCGCACTCGACGTAGCCCACGAGGAGCCCGTCCCCGCCAAGGAACAGCGAGTAGTTGTGCCACCCGGAATCCTTGAGGGCCTGCAGCATCTCCGGCCACACGGCGGCGTGGCGGCGACGGTACTCGTCGATCAGTGCCGGCTGGACGGAGGAGCGGAAGCACACCCTCATCTGGAACCCTCCTGAATTTCGCAATCTTTGAATCGTTTCATTGTTACGATTCAAAGTACTCTTGAACCTGAGTGGGTGTCAAGCATTCCGTCCGGTTGTCCAAGCAGCGGTTCGGAACACCCGGCACCTTCGCCTACCAGCACGGAGAATCATGAACCGCACCGCCAGTATCAAGGACGTCGCCAACCAGGCCAGCGTGGCGGTGGGTACCGTCTCCAACGTGCTCAATTACCCGGACCGGGTGTCCCAACGGACCAAGGACCGCGTCCTGCGGGCCATCGACGAGCTGGGGTTTGTCCGCAATGACGCGGCCCGCCAGCTGCGTGCCGGACACAGCAGGACCATCGGGCTGATTGTCCTCGACGTGGGGAACCCGTTCTTCACGTCCGTGGTGCGCGCGGCAGAGGACGCCGCCGCGCTGCAGGGCAGCGCCGTACTGCTTGGCGACAGCGGCCACGACGCCGGCCGGGAGGCGAACTACATCGACCTGTTCCAGGAACAGCGCGTCCAGGGCCTGCTGATTTCGCCGGTGGGGGACGTGAGCGAGCGCCTGGACCTGCTCCGCGAGCGCGGTGTACCCACGGTCCTGGTGGACCGGCAGGCGGACGAGTCCAAGTTCAGTTCCGTCGCCGTGGATGACGACGCCGGCGGGTACCTTGCTGCGCGGCACCTGCTGGACACGGGCCGCCGTCGGCTGGCCTTTGTGGGCGGACCCACCAGCATCCGGCAGGTGGCGGACCGGCTCCAGGGTGCCCGGCGGGCGGTGGACGAGGAGTCCGGTGCCACGCTGGAGGTGCTGGGTTCCGAGGGCCAGACAGTGCTGGCCGGGCGGAGCGTGGGCAACATGCTGGTGGAGCGCGGCCTGGACGGTTTGCCGGAGGGAATCTTCTGCGCGAACGATCTCCTGGCCCTGGGTGTGATGCAGTCCCTCACCATGACCCATACCGTCAGGATCCCCGAAGACGTGGCCCTGATCGGCTATGACGACATCGATTTTGCCGTGTCCGCCGTGGTGCCATTGTCCTCCGTCCGGCAGCCCACCGAAGCGTTGGGGCGCACCGCCATTGAACTCCTTGTCGAGGAGGTCGACTCGCAGAACGCCACCCACCGCGCCGTGGTGTTCACCCCGGAACTGGTGGTCCGCCAAAGCACTGCCGGTCCTGCCTGAGGCACCGCTGGCCCGGCGGACGCCCCGGCGGACGCCACGATGCGGCACAAGGCGGCACGAGGCGGCACGAGGCGGCACGGCCGCCGCGGGTTCAGGCCAGGGCTTCCACCACCAGGTTGCGGTAGGCCGCCCGGAGCGGTGCCATCTGGCGGAACCCGATGCGGCCGCCGGCCAGTGTGGTGGCAGCGGAATCGGTCCAGTCGAAGAGCGGCAGTCCGTTGGCGCTGAACGCCACCAGGGGACCATCCTTGACCACCTCCAGCCGGTAGAAGTCCGTGGCATCCTCCGCAGGCGGCAGCGGATCGGCGCCCTGCGCCACGAGTTCAAAGCCGGCGCTTTTGCGCAGGTTGCAGGTCCGGAAGGCCCGCTCGGACGCGTACTTGTGCCGGAAGTAGGACACATGCAGGGCGTCAATGTCCCCCGAGTGGTACTGCGGGTAGTAGCCGGTGCGCGGCGCGAGGTCCGGGGAGAACAGGTCCGTCCCGCCCTGCCCCACGGCAGCGAAGAAGAGCATGGCCAGGCCCGGTTCCGCCAGCGGCAGGAAGTCCCAGCTGATCCGGATCCGGTCCGGGAATTCCACCGGGCACCAGAAGGTCCAGTGCGCGTGATCACCGAATTCGGCGTCGTCCCTGGTTCCCCACAGTTCCAGGGCACCGTCCCGGGCACCCATTCCCAAGGGCCCTTCGGCCACCCAGCCGGCAGCATCCGCGGGCCCGGCCAGGGCGTTCCGGTAGAGGACGGTTGGTGCGGCGCCCACCTAGGCGCGTCCCGCCGTCGTGCTTAATGCCGGAACAGCTCCGGCGCCGCCGGGGCCGTACCCGGCCAAGGTGAGCTGCCGGGCCACCTCGCGCGCCACCCGGGCGGCGCCTTCCTGCGAGAAGTGTGTGTTGTCCGCCAGCCCTTCCGGCCAGTGGGCGTGCTCCCCGGGTCCGAAGTGGCAGAACAGCGCCCGCGAGCCTGACTCCCCCAGCTGCCGGTACAGCGCCCGCGTCCAGGCATTGAGGTCCAGCACCGGCAGCCCCAGCTCCAGCCCGATCTCGCGGACCACCTCCGGATAATCCTCCAGGCTCTCCGCCGGCACCGCGCCCGACGACGGCCCGGCAACAAAGTGCCGCCGCTCCACGGAGGTGCAGAGGACCGGGAGCCCGCCCAGGTTCCGGACGTCCTGGACCATGGTGCGGAGGTTGGCGGCGTACCCCGTGCGGGCAGCCAGGTGCTGCTGCTTCTGGTCGTTGTGGCCGAACTGGATCAGGACGAGGTCGCCCTCCCCCGTTTCCGCGAGGAGCCGGTCCCAGAGGCCTTCCGCCCGGAAGGATTCGGTGCTGGCCCCGCCCTTGGCGAAGTTGTGCACCGCCGCCCAGGTGTAGGTGAGCGGGGCCAGGTGGGCACCCCAGCCGGACATCGGGAACTCGTAGGCGGGGCAGGCGGCCACCGTGGAGTCTCCGGCGAGCAGGATCTTCATTGCATTCCTTTCCAAACAACGTGTTGCCCTATCACTTATGGTCCCCAAAACCCGGTTTTGGGGACCATAAGTGATAGGGCAAGTGGGGGTTAGCCCTTGACCGAGCCGATGAGCATTCCCTTGGCGAAGTGCTTCTGCAGGAACGGGTAGAAAATCAGGATGGGCAGCGTGGCCACCACAATCACGGCGAACTTGATGCCCTGCTCCGGCGGGATGTAGTTGGGATCCACGTTCCCCGTGCCCAGCAGGTCCGAGGCCGCGGTGACCTGGCGGAGGTACATCTGCAGGGTCCACTTGGAGTTATCGGACAGGTACAGCAGCGGGGACATAAAGTCGTTCCAGATGCCCACGGCGTAGAACAGCGCAAATGTGGCCAGGACCGGTTTAGACAGCGGCAGCAGGATCCGCCAGAGGATCCCCACCTCCGTGGCGCCGTCCATCTTGGCCGATTCCTCGAGCTCCGCAGGAAGCTCCTGGAAGAAGTTCTTGATGATGATCAGGCTGAACGGGTTGATGGCCGCCGGCAGGATCAGCGCCCAGTAGCTGTTGAGCAGGCCCAGGTCCTTGACCAGCAGGAACGTGGGGATCATACCGCCGGAAAACACCATGGCGAACACCACCAGGGACAGGATGACCTGCCGGCCGCGGAGGTTCTTTTTGGCCAGCGGGTACGCCATGGTCACCGTGAAGGCCAGCTGCACCAGGGTGCCGACGGCGGTCACCAGCACGGTGGTGACAAGGGCCCGGATGAACGCCGGGGTGGAGAAGATGTATTCGTAGGCGCCCAGGGTGAACTGCTCGGGCCAGATGAAGAACGGCCGGCTGGTGATCTCCGCTTCCGTGGCGAAGGAACCGGCGAAGACGTAGATGAACGGCAGCAGCGTCACGATGCCGATCAGGGACAGGAAAACGTAGTTGGCGACGTCGAAAATCCGGCCGCCAGTGGTGTTGTGGATCTTCATTAGAACAGTCCGCTCTGGTTGAACCGCTTGGCCAGGGCGTTGGTGCCGAAGATCAGCACAATGCCCACCAGGGATTTGAACAGGCCAACGGCCGTTGAGTAGCTGTAGGCGCCCTGGGTGATGCCCACAAAGTAGACGTAGGTATCAAACACATCGGCCACTTCACGGTTCAAGGCGTTGGTCATCAGGTAGATCTGTTCAAACCCGGTGTTGAGGGTCTGTCCGATGGCCAGGATCAGCATCACAATGATGGTGGAACGGATCCCGGGAAGGGTGATGTGCCAGACCCGCCGGAACCGTCCGGCGCCGTCGATGATGGCGGCCTCGTACTGGTCCTGGTCCACGGTGGCCAGGGCGGCGAGGAAGATGATGGTGCCCCAGCCCGTGTTTTTCCAGATGTCCTGCAGCACAATCAGCGGCCGGAACCAGGCGGGGTCGGACAGGAAGTCGATGTCGGTTCCCATGAGGTTGTTCAGCAGCTGGAACAGCGGCCCGATATCCAGGGCGAAGAGCAGGAAGCTCAACGACGCGACGATGGTCCAGGACAGGAAGTGCGGAATGTACACCAGGGTCTGGACTGTGCGCTTGAGGATGCTGAGCCGGACCTCGTTCAGCAGCAAGGCCAGGACGATGGTCAGCGGGAAAGCTATGCCCAGGTTCAGGAACGCCAGGATCAGGGTGTTGCCCAGCAGCCGGGGGAAGTCCGGGTTGGCGAAGAAGTCCTGGAAATGCGAGAACCCCACCCACGGGCTGCCGTTGACGCCCAGGAACGGGACGTACTCCTTGAACGCGATGCTGACCCCGTACATGGGGCCGTAGCGGAACACTGCGAAGTACAGCACCCCGGGAAGGAGGAGCAGGTACAGCCATTTGTAGTGCGCAAAATGGACGGAGAACTTGCCCCGCGGAACCTTGGCAGGTTTCCCGGGGCGCTTGCCTTTGCCCTTGCCAAGGCCCGGGCCGTCGCCGGCGCCGATGTTCGAGGCCAGCGCGTCTGTCAGCTGTGACATGCAGGGCCTCCTTTCTGGAAGTGGTGGAGTCAGGCCGGGCCGGGACCGCACGTCAGTGCCGGCCCCGGACCCCGGAGGAACTGGCTGTTACTTGTTGTCCTGCCAGAGCTTGTTGATCTCGTCCTTGACCTTGTCGCCGCCGCTGGTGTTCCAGAGCTTGATGGCGTCCTTCAGCCCCTGCTCATCGGTCTGGCCTGCGAGGTACTTGATCCGCGCGTCGGAGACGATGTTGTCCAGCTGGGCGCCCTTGGCCACGTAGGTGGCGGATACAAACGGTGCTGCCGGGTTGTAGACGGCGCTCTTGAGGTCCTCGGCCATGACTTCGGTACGCTTGTCGAAGACCTGCTGCTCGTAGTCGGTGGGCTGCTTGACCGGGTAGAAGGTGTTGCCGGCCACGTTCATGCCCAGCTGCGCGAAGCTCTTGATATCCGTGCTGACCGCCTTGCCTTCCTCCGTTTCAGGCTTGATGGTGGCAGCCTTGCCGTCTTCCAGGGCGAAGTTGACGCCCTCAATGCCGTTGTTGAGCAGGACTGCGACGTCCTTGCCGTTCATGGTGTTGAGGAATTCCAGGACCTTGGTCAGTTCCGCTTCGGTCCGGACGCTGGTCTTGGGGATGGCCAGGAAGCCCGAGTACCCGTCCGAGGGGTGGGCGTGGAGCTCGCCGTCGGGACCCTCAAGGTTCCCCACGAAGCCCACCTTGTTTTCAAAGTTGTTGGGGTCGGCCTGCTTGAAGAGGGTCACCAGCACGCTGACCCGGGAGTCGACGTCGACAATGATGCCGCCCTTGCCGTTGAAGAAGGGTTCGTTCCATTTGGTGCCATCAAAGGTGGCGAAATCCGGGTTGATGAGCTTTTCATCCACCATCTTTTTGACGAACCTGTTGGCTTCAAGGAATTCGTCGGTTTCGAAGCTGGGGATCAGCTTGCCGTCCTTCTCGGTCCAGCGGTTCCCGGCGCCGTACCATTCCTCGATGATGTCGTACGGGCTGTTGGTGCCCAGGGCGCCCCACTTGGGGATGGTGATGCCCCAAGTGTCGTTCTGGCCGTTGCCGTCCGGGTCCTGTTCGGTGAAGGCCTTGGCCACCTTGTACAGGTCCTCGGTGGTTTTAGGCGGCTGCAGGCCCAGCTTGTCCAGCCAGTCCTGGCGGAACATCACGGCGGCGCGCATCGGGGCGCGGCCGCGGTAGACGCCGTAGACCTTGCCGTTGATGCTGGCGTTCTGCTGGATGTCCGGGAACGTGGTCTTCAGGTTGGGGTAGGCAGCCAGCTTGTCGGTGAGGTCCCAGAAGGCGCCGGCCTCGGCGTTTTTGACGAAACCGGGCGTTTTGCCTTGGATGACCATGACCTGCGGGATCTCGGAGGACGCCAGGGTGATGTTGGTTTTGTCCTCGTAGGAGGCGTTGGGCGTCCAGGTGATGTTGATGTCCTTGCCGGTCAGCTCCTCAAGCTTCTTCTGCACGGCACCATCCGCGCCGGGCGGCTGCGCTTCGAGGAACGGGGCCATGATGGACACGCTGGTGAGGTCTGCGGCGGGCGTTTCGCCGCCGCTGCAGGCGGTGAGGGAGACGGCGGCAACGGTGACGACGGCGGCAGCCAGGGTCAGTTTCCTACGGATCATGATTGTTCCTTTTCCACTTCTTCGGGGTTCTTGTGCGGGTCAGTTCAGTAAGGCGTGCTGGGTTGATACGTTTCAGTTTTGCGGTGGCCGGTTTGTGCGGCGACCGGTGTGGGCCGGCCGGTTTGGGCCGGCCGGCTGCGCGGCAAAGGCCAGCCAGGGCAGGGCGGGATGGGACGGATGAGGGCAAGGGCAAGGGATGGGCACGATGGCCAAGCGGGCCGGCTGCTGGCAACACCGGACCACCGGCCCGCGTGCGCCGGGATCTTAGGTGGGAGTAGTCCCCTGCAGGACCCGGCCCGGCGTGGCCCCGGGCACCAGGGTGGCCGCAGCCGCCGGTTCAGGTGCCGGGGTGGCGGTTGCTCCCCCGGCGTCGGCCACCGATTCATCGTTGGCCGTAAAGAACCGGTCGCAGAGCCAACCGGTGATGTACAGCCAGGCGCCGATGCTGAAGAACGGAATCAGGCCAGGCAGGCTGCTGCTGGCAAAAAAAACTGCCGCAGAGACGAAAAGCAGGATCACGGTGCCGGCCAGGTGCCGGACCGCAAAACGTGATGACATCAGCAGGTACTGCGCCAGCGGCAGCTGGTACCGCGCATACATGGGGAACACATGGCAGGCGATGCCGGCAAAAACGAGGGCCAGCACAAAGATCAGGGCTGCCATAACCTCGGCAAGAACCCCGGCTGCTCCGGCGAACCAGTTCCAGTTCAGGAACAGCGCCAGTGACACTCCCATCAGCGGCAGCGCCAGGGCGTTGGCCCGGACGAAGTTGCGGAAGTAGCCGGCCACAAAGCCACGCAGCAGGGGTGCGGCCTCACCCCTGGACCGCTTGCGCACCAGGATCTGCGCCGAGGCCGTGGCCGGGCCTGCGCCCAGGATGCCGAGACCCAGCAGGGCGAAGACGATCCACAGCAGGTTCAGGCAGGCGATCCACAGCAGGGTGTCAAAGAACGAGTAGGCCCGGGCGCTGAAGGTTCCAGACAGCATGGCTCAACTCCCTTCTCCATCGTTGCAGAATTGTGGGCTTGCGTGGTCCACGTCACGTAAGTAATCGGTTTCTCGAAAATGTAGACCCTTGCCGGCAGTAACGTCAAGCCTTGGTTTGAATCGTTACAGAGCTGGACGGTCCGGCCGGGCATGGCGCACACTTGAACGTGGAAAGCGCTTGCTGGCATCGTGGCCGGCACCATCACCTTGCCCCGGAACGGGGGCGGAACTGGAGAACCATGGGCACGCCCGCCGGAACACTGTCCCCGAAAGCCGACCCGGAAGGCGGACCCCTGGCCGCTCCTGCCGCGCGGGTCGCGTTGGTGGGTGTGCACGGGTTCGGCACGCACCACCTCCGCAACCTGGAGCGGCTGGCAGCGGCGGGTGAGGTTGACCTGGTGGCGGTGGCTGATCCGCAGCCACCCGCCGAAGGTTCCGTCCCGCCGTCGGCGGCTGTATTTCCGGGCCTGGCGGAGCTGCTGGCCGGCACGCAGGACCTGGACCTGATCATCGTGGCCACCCCCATCCAGACCCACGCGCCGCTGGGCCTTGCCGCGCTCACCACGTCCGCCGATCTGTACCTGGAGAAGCCGCCCGTGGCGTCCCTGGCGGACTTCAACCGGCTGGCCGACGCCGCGGCAGCCAATGGCCGGAGCGTCCAGATCGGCTTCCAAAGCCTCGGCTCCCATGCACTCGGGGCCATCGGGGAACTGCTGGCCGCCGGCACCATCGGCACCCTGCAGGGCATCTCAGCCACTGGCCGCTGGGTTCGGGACAAGGCCTACTACAAGCGCTCCCGCTGGGCCGGCAAGCGCAGCATCGACGGGGTGGATGTGGTGGACGGCGTCGCCACCAACCCCCTGGCCCATGCGGTAGCCACGGCCCTCCGGATCGCCGGCGCCCGCACCACTGCCGATGTCGTGTCGGTGGAAACGGAGCTGTACCGGGCCAACAGCATCGAATCGGATGATACGTCCGTCATCCGCATCCGCACCGCGGCCGGGCTGCCCATCACGTGCGCCCTGACCCTGTGCGCGGCGGAGTCGGTGGAGCCTTATGTGACGCTGCACGGTTCCGCCGGGACCGCGGTCTTCCACTACACCGAGGACCGGCTGACCGTCCGGACGGCCGCCGGCACCACGGAGGAAACCTTCGGCCGCGATGACCTGACCGGCAACCTCCTGGCCCACCGCCGCAACGGCGAGCGGCTGATCAGCCCCTTGCTGGACAGTGGCGCCTTTATGCTGGTGCTCGAGGCCATCCGGACCGCCCCGCTGCCCGCGCCGATCGATGGCGCATACGTCCAATGGGTCGGTGACGCCGACGCGGCCCACGCCGTGGTGACGGGCATCGAGGAAGCCCTGGAGCAGGCAACCAGCCGGCATGCCACCTTCAGCGAACTGGGGCTGCCTTGGGCAAGCACCGTTCCCACCGCTTTTACCCTGCCCGCCTGATGCCTGCGACGGAGGGACCGCTGGCAGGGTTGGATGAAGACCCGGCCGACGGCGGCGCAGGCCACCTTCTCGCCGTTGGCCTGCTCACCGATGGGCTGACAGGGTGCCTGACGGCGTCGCTGCGCCCGGCATTCAGCTGGCAGTTCGATCAACCAGCCGGGGCGGATCCCGCGCTGGCCCGCCAAACCGGCTACCGGATTGTTGTGCAGGATGGGCAGGGAGCGGTGCTGTGGCGCTCGGGCACCGTCCCGGCAGCCGGCCACCGGGGTGTTCCGTACGGCGGGCCGGACCTCGACGGCGATACGGACTACGCGTGGCAGGTCCAGGTGCTGGACGCAGCGGGCATCCCTGGTGATTGGAGCGGCCCGACTGCGTTCACCACGGGGCCCGCCGCGGACGGCTGGGACGCCGAATGGCTCCGGCGCGCGCCCGGCGGCCGCGTTCCGGCAGCCATCCTGGCCGGCGCATTGCGTGTGGCCGGCACGCCGTTCCTTCCGGTTCCGGTCCCGCCGGTCCGCAGCTTCCGCCTGGCGGCCCGGCTCCGGCCGGCCATGGGCTGGGCCGGGATCATCCTGCGCAGCTCCGGCCCGGGCACCGGCCTGCTGCTGGAACTGAATTCGGCGGGCACCCTGGTCCTCCGGCATGCCCCGGACTGGGAAATCCCGGCCCCCGGTACCCCGGATACCCAGGTCCTGGCCACGGCTCAGGCCGCGCCCCGGGGCAAGGTCCATCAGGCCCGGCTGCCCGGCAAGGACCTGTACGCCGGGTCCTGGCACAACCTCGTGGTCTCGGACGACGGAACCACCGTCACCGCGGCCCTGGACGGCGAGGAACTGCTGGCGGTACAGACGTCAGAAGGAGCCCCGGCAGCACCCGCTGCGAACGGCGCGCCACCCCACCCGGGGCCGGACTCCCCCGCGTTTACCCCGCACGGCCAGCTGGCCCTGCATCAGGGCCCGCGCAGCCAGGCGGAGTACGCCTCGCTGCGCATCACCGGATCCGCAGCGGTAGCGCCGGCCGGAAAGACCGCCCCGCAGGATGCCCTGCTGCTGGACCACCGGTTCGACGGCACCGAAAACCACGCCGCCGCGTGCCTGGCCCACTGGCCGCACACCACGGCACACCGGCAGCCGGACGAGTGGACGATCTTCCGTAAGGATCTCCCGCTGACCGGCACCGTCCGGCGGGCCCGGCTGTTTATGGCCGCCAACCATCACGCGCAGCTCGCCCTGGCCGGCGTGCCCGCGCTGTCCAGCACCTCGTTCGGCTACCCCGGCGAGGGCTACTATGATGCGGCAGACGTCACGGCCCTGCTCGCCGCGCAGCCCACGGGCATCCCGGTTCCGCTCACTGCCGTGCTGCACTGGTACGGCCCGGGCCAGGGCCGGGCGGCGGGCCTGCCCGGCCTGCTGGTCCGGCTCAGCGTGGACTACAACGACGGCCGGCGCGAGGTCTTCGGCTCCGGGCCGGACTGGCACGCGGGCGAAGCGCCCTACCGGCAGGCTGGTTACCGCAACGATGAGGGCGACCCCGTGGAGCACCTGGACGGCCTGGCAGCAGCGGCGCCGCCCGCCATCACGGACCTTCCACACGCCATCAGCCTGGGCAGGCACCCGGTGGCGGACTTTCCCCTGCTGCACCCCCGGCGGACGTCGATGGCCGAGGACTTCGTGGCGCCGCAGGCTTTCCTGCGGGCCGAGGACGGCACGCTGGTGGCTGATTTCGGCCAGGTCCTGCCCGGCCGGCCGGAAGTCGTTTTCCGCGCCGGCGTCCCGGGCCGGACGGTCCTGATCCGGGCCGGCTACACCCTGCGGCCGGACGGCCGCGTGGATGCCGGCAAAACAGCCAGCCAAAACACGGACATGTCCTTCCCCTACACCCAGGCGGCGGGGCCGCAACGCTTCCGGGCCGCCGTGCACCTGGGCTTCCGGTACCTCGAGCTTCCCGGCGTGGATGCCAGCGACGTGACCCGGATGGGTGCCGTTGTGGTGCATGCCCGGCACCCGGAAATGGGCAGCTTCGGCAGCTCGGATGCCACGCTGGATGCCGTGTTCGGGCTGCTGCGCGACTCGGCGCTGTACGGCGTGCAGGAACAGTTCGTGGACACCCCCACCCGCGAAAAGGGCCAATTCCTGGCCGATGCGGTCAATATCTCCTACGCCACCATGGCCCTGTTCGGCGAACACGCCTACACCGCCCAGGCGCTTCGGGAGTTCGGCTGGTCCGCGGCCCGGTACTGGCAGGACCCGGCCGAGCGCGGCCGCTACAACGCCGTCTATCCCAACGGCGACGGGAAGCGGGACATCCCGGATTTCTCCCTGATGCTGCCGGAATGGACGGCCGAATACCATCACCGGACCGGTGACACTGCCTTGGTCGGGGATCTGCTGCCGCACCTGCGCGACACCGCGGACTACGCAATGCGCCACCTCGCCACGGAAGGGCCGACGGCGGGACTGGTCACCGAACTGGGCGGCGGCTCCGGGCCCTACCTGCACGGCATCGTTGACTGGCCGGAGCCCGGCCGGTTCGGGTACGACATGGCCTGTGCCGCCAAGACCACCGTCAACGCCCAGGCCTATTCGGCGCTGCTGGCCACGGCCGGACTCTGCGCCGCCGCCGGCCAGGAGGAAGCAGGCATCCGGTATGCAGCGGCTGCACGCACCCTTGGGCACTTCATCCGTACCCGGCTGCGGGTGGACGGCGTGATGGTGGATGGGCTGCACGCCGACGGCACACCCAGCTCCCACGCCTCCCAGCATGCAACGTCCTTCCCGCTCTCGCTGGGCATCACGGACCCGGCGCATACAGCCGGCGATGCACGCCGGGCAGCTGGGATGGGGATGCAACAGGGCCCGCTCACGGTGCACCGGCTGGTGCGGGCGTTGCTGGCGGCGGGCCTGACGGATGCGGTCCTTGACCTCCTGACAACCAAGGACCAGCCAGGGTGGGCTGCGTTGCTGGAGCGCGGCGCCTCGTTCACCTGGGAAGCCTGGGACCTGGTTGAGGGCACCGACTACAGCCAGTCGCACGCCTGGTCGGCCTCCGTGGTCAAGGAAATCCTGGAGCACCTGCTGGGCGTCCGCTTCACGGTGCCCGGCGGCAGCGAGGTCCTGGTGGAGCCGCCGCTGTGCCGGTTGGCGCACGCCCACGGTTCAGTCCCGGTGGCCAGCGGAAACGTCGCCGTGGCCTGGCGACGGGCCGGCGGGCTGATGCACCTGGAACTTACGGTTCCGGCCGGCGTCACCGCTGCCGTCCGCCTGCCGGCCGGCACCTACAAGGTCGAAGGCCCGGGGGCGCCGGCCGCCGTCGTGCGCTCCGGCCCGGAAGACGAAGGCAATGCCGGATCCACCCGGGACTTCCGGGTCCACCCGGGCGCTTGGGTGTTCACGCCCACAACAGGATAAGCATCCGCTCCCAACAGACCCTTGCGCGAGATGGCACTTCGCGGCAATGTTCGGCACCGCGACTGCCGCCAAGTGCCATCTCGCGGGGTGGGTAGGTGGGCGGCCGCCTAGAGGAGCGCGCTCTGCGCTTCCGAAAGGGCCCGCTTCGCGGCCTCCGCCGGTGACAACCGGCTGAAGTGGACTTCCAGGGAGTAGCGGGTCAGGGCCTCGACGGCGGCGCTGCCACCGGCCGGCGGCACGGGGACCGCACCGCCCAGCTGACTGGAGATCTCGTCGATGAATTTGGCCGTCTTGGCATCGGCCGGGGTCAGCTTGTCGGCCACGGCTGCCCTGATGTCGGAGTTGGCCGGAATGCCCCGGTCTGCAAGCCCGATGTCACCGGCGGCAGCGTTGTTGGTGACGAAGTCGATGAACTTCTGCGCCTCGGCCGGGTGCTTTGTCCTGGAGCTGGCGGACCAGAACATGGACGACTTGTAAAACTGCTGGGCTTCCGCGGCCTTGCCGGCAACGCTTGGCGGCCGGAGGATGGCCAGGTCCTGCCCGGATGCCTTGCTGAGCGCACCCAGCTGGTTGGACCAGTACATGTTCATCACGAACCGTCCGGTGGCCAGGCCCTGCTGGTCAATTGAGGCGCTGGCATCCTCGGTAATGATGGAAGCGGGCGGAACAGCTTTCGAATCGCGCATCCTGGCCTGGTACTCGTACCACTCCGTCAGGGCTGCCTCGTCAAAGCCGAGTTTGCCCTCGCTGGTGAACAGGGACTTGCCGTGCTGCCGGAACCACAGGTTGGCAGCGGCGTCGCTGTTGACCTGCCCGGTTCCGTATACGCCGTCAGCGCTGGCCTTGGTGATGTCCGCAGCCGTGGAATCGAGGTCGTCCCAGGTCCAGGTCTTGTCATCCGGCAGTGCGACACCGCTGGCGGCAACCAGGGCCGGGTTGGCCAGCACCACCATGGCGTTCACGCCGCTGGTCACGGCATACTGCTTGCCGTCCACCTTGCCGGAATCCGCCACGGGCTGGTCGAATTTGGACAGATCCACGTCCTTGAGCTCCAGCAGGGCACCGCGCCCGGAGTACTCGCCCAGATAGGCGGCGTCCATCTGGATGACGTCCGGCGCATCCTGGGAGGCCACCTGCGTGGCCAGCTTGTCCCAGTAACCACTCCAGTCGCCATACTCCCCCTTCACCTTAATGTTGGGGTTTTCAGCCTCGAAGGCAGCAATCAGCTTCTCGGTGAGCTTATGGCGGGTGTCCGAACCCCACCAGCTGAACCGCAGCGTGACCGGCCCATCCTGGTCCGCCGGCGCACCCCCACAACCCGAGACGGCCAGGACCACCGCCGTGAGCAGGGCCGCTGTTGCGGGAAGGGCGGGCTTTTTGGCGCGAAACATCATTGTTCATCCTCTGTTCTGGCAGTGGAGCGTCCATAGAAACCGCTTTCCGAACCAGACTAAGTGTGATGTGAATTACGCGTCAAGACCTCACAGAATCTTACTTTTTCAATCACCGGCGGTGCTGCGGACCCGCACGCGACGGCCGTGGAGCCACAGGAGCAGGCCAATCACGACGGCGGACACCACACAAAGTGCGCCCGTAACCACCAGCCCGGTCCGGACGCCGAACTGTTCCGTCAGCCAGCCGGCCAGCAGTCCACCCAGGGCGTGCCCGCCCATCAGCAACGGCAGATACAGGGCCATGACCCGCCCGCGGACAGCCGGCCCGGCCTCGAGTTGGACGGCGGTGGCTGCGCTGGTCAGGAACAGCAGGGTCATCAGCCCCACCACCACCAGCATCACCATAAACGTCTCCACGGTGGGCATCAATGCCGCAGCAGCCTGGGCGATGCCAAAGCCTGCGGCGGCGGCCACGATGCCCTTCCGGCCCATCCGTCCCAGCCTCGCGGCGAGCAGCGCGCCGGCAAGGGCGCCCACGGCGCTGACGGTGTTGAACAGGCCAAAGCCTGCCACCCCGTTGTGCCAGACGCGTTCCGCGAAGGCAGCCAGCACCACCGGACCGTTCATTCCAAACGCACCCAGCAGGCCGGCCAGCAAGATCGTGAGCATCAGCCTGGGCCGGTCCCGCACGTAGCTGAAACCGGCCAGGAGCTGGCCTCGGCCCCGCACCGCAGGAGTGCCGGGGTGCAGCTCAGCGCTGCGCATGGCCGCAATCAGGCCCAGCACCAGCACCCCGATCAGGGCGTTGGCGGCAAAGGCCGCTGCGGATCCGGCCTGGGCAATCAGGATTCCGCTCAGTGCCGGCCCGGCCATGGCGCCCAGCTGGCCCAGGGCGTTGTTGAGCCCGATCGCCGGCCGCAGCGCCGCGTCCCCCACCACCTCGTTGACAAAAACCTGGCGGGCAGGCTGGTCAACCGCCGCGGTGATGCCCAGCGCCACGCAGCTGGCGTACACCGCCCAAACTGTGATGGAGCCGGAGGCGACCCACGCCGCCAGGCCCAGCGCCAGGAGGATGATGACCGACTGGCACACCATCATGATCCTGCGCTTCGGGAACAGGTCCACCACCAGTCCGGCCAGCGGACCCACAATCAGCATGGGCAGGAACTGCAGCGCCACGGCCACGCCCACCGCCGCGGGACTGCCGGTCAGCTGCAGCACCAGCCAGTCCTGGGCCAGCCGCTGCATCCAGACTCCCACGCTGCCTGCCAGCTGCATGCCCAGGTAAAGCCGGTAGTTGTGCCGCAGCAGCGGGTGGTACCAGCGCAGCTGGCCCGCGGCGGGCAGCGGGCCGGAACGGGTCCGGGGGTTGGCGGAGCTGGAGCTTTCGGCGGGGTGCTGCTCGGGGGACACGTCGCTCAACTCGGTAGTGATGGGCATTAAAACAGGGCGGGCCGCCGGAATGGGCCCCGCGGGTGCTTCAGGCGCGGGCTGAACGGATTTTCACGGCAGCGGAAGCGAGGACCAGCATGCCGGGGACCACCACAAACAGGGCCACCAGCATCCAGACAAACACCACGGAACCGAAGATCGCCACGGCCAGCAGGACCGAGCCGGTCCAGTCCCGGAGGGAGATCGACTGCGCAGCGGCCAGCGCGGACTGCCAGGTTCCCCTGGCATCGGCCCGGTCCCCGGCGAAGTCGGACCAGGCGGACGCGGTGCGCAGCAGCAAAATGGTGGCGCAGGTGGCCAGGACCAGGGTGGCGGGAAGCACCACTTCCGGGCCCGGCAGCTGGCCCACCCAGGCGAGGAGAAGGTTGAGGATAATCACGACGGCGGCGGCCGCCGTCGTGATTCCCAGTTTCCAGCTGCCGGGCAGCGCCGCCCGGAACGTTCCCCAAAGGCTCCGGACGGAATCGTCGCGGCCCGAGAGGTGGCGTTCCAGGTGGGCGATGCCGGCGGCATAGGCTGCGGGGATGGTGACCAGCGGAATGGACAGCACCAGCACCAGCACCCCCGCCAGCAGGGTTTCGGAAAACAGCGCGAAGCGGTTCACCGGGAGGGGCTCCGGCCGGCCCGGTACGGGTGTGGTGCTGTCCATGATGCTCATTTCCTGCTCCGTCAGCCTTTGAGGCCCTGGGTGGAGACGCCTTCAACAATGTACCGCTGGAAGATCAGGAAGAAGATCAGCACCGGCAGCAGCGCCAGGACGGACATGGCGATCATGGCGCCGTAGTCGGAGGACTGGGTCTGGTCCACAAAGAGCCGCAGCGCCAGCGGAAGCGGGTACTTGTCCGGGGTGTTCAGGTACAGCAGGGGGCCCAGGAAGTCGTTCCAGCTCCAGATGAAGGAGAAGATCGACGTCGAAATCAGCGCCGGTTTCATCAGCGGAAGCATGATCGAGGTGAAGATCCGCACGTGGCCGGCACCGTCGATGCGTGCTGCCTCGTCCAGTTCTGCCGGGAGGTTGCGCATGAACTGGACCATCAGGAACACGAAGAACGCGTCAGCGGCGAGGAACTTACCGATCAGCAGGGGGACGTAGGTGTCCACCAGGCCCAGCTGGTTGAAGATGATGTACTGCGGAATGATCACCACGTGGAAGGGCAGGAGCAAGGTGGCGATCATCATGCCGAAGAACACGCTGCGGCCGGGGAACTTGATCCGTGCGAAGGCGTATGCCGAAACGCTGGCTGAGAGGACGGTGCCGACGACGGCGCCGACGGCCAGGATCAGGGAGTTGGTGAAGAACTGCAGGGTGCTGACCCCGCCGATCCCGTCCATCGCCGTAACGAAGTTGTCCATGCTGAAGTTGCTGGACCACAGCGAGGTGTTGGTGCCGCCGATCTCGGAGTTCGGCTTGAAGGAGGACGCCACCATCCACAACGCCGGGTACAGGACCACAGCCGTGAGTGCCAGGGCCACGATGTGGAAGAGGGTGCTTTTGACCCGCTTGGCGCCCATGGACTCGGATTTGGGGTTGTACTGGGGCATTTGGGCGTCGGGTGTGGACTGGGTGGGGGTTGCCATGGTTGTCATTTTGCGTCCCCGCTGTAGTGGACCCAGGACTTGGACGTGCGGAAGATGATCAGGGTAATGATGCCCACAACGATCAGGAGCAGCCAGGCCATCGCCGAGGCGTAACCCATCCGGAAATCGGAGAAGCCGCGCAGGTACAGGTAGAGGGTGTAGAAAAGGGTGGAACCGGCGGGTCCGCCTTCACCGTTGGAAATGATGTACGCCGAGCTGAAGATCTGGAACGCGTGGATGGTTTCCATCAGCAGGTTGAAGAAGACCACCGGGGAGAGCATGGGCCAGGTGATGTTGAAGAACTTACGCACCGGGCCGGCACCGTCCATGGACGCGGCTTCGTAGAGGTCCGCGGGGATCTGCTTGAGCCCGGCGAGGAAGATCACCATCGGGGCGCCGAACTGCCACACCGTCAGCAGGATGAACATCGGCATGGTCATGGTGGGGTTGCCCACCCAGCCGCCCAGGTTGATCCCGAAGAAGGACAGGCCCTGGTCCACGGGACCTGAGTCCCCGAACATTGCCTTCCAGACAATGGCGATGGACACGGACGCGCCGATCAGGGACGGGGCGTAGAACGCGGACCGGTAGAAGCCCTGGCCCATGCGGGCGCTGTTGAGCAGCATCGCCACGGCAAGGGCGGCGGCGAGCTTGAGCGGGGTACCGAAAACCACGTAGCCCACGGTCACGCCCACGGACTGCATGAACCGCTCGTCCTGGAACATGGTGGCGTAGTTGTCCAGCCCGATCCACTTGGGCGGGTCGAACAGGTTGTAGTTGGTGAAGGACAGGTACAGCGAGGAAACCATCGGTCCAAGGGTCAGGACAATGAATCCCAGCAGCCAGGGCAAGAGGAACGAATAGCCGGCGCGGGCGTCCACCCCTCGCTGCCGCGACTTGCGCGGCAGCGAGGAAGCGGACGTCGCTGAACGCCTGCTCAGGGTTGGGCTTTGAGTCACGAGTTCAGTCCGTCAGTAGTGAAGCCTGGATCAGGCATTCTGCTTGATGAGGTCTTCGGCTTCCTTGAACCAGGCATCGGCGGCACCGTTGATGTCGAGCTTGCCGTAGTTCAGGTCCGAGGCAACCCGCTTGAAAGAGGTTTCAAGCGTGCCGAAGCCCACGATCGGGGGTTCGGGAGCGTCCTTGAGGTACTGCGCGATGGAGGTTTCGTAGTCCACCACCACCTTGTCGGTTCCTTCGAAGGTGGTTCCGTCCCGCTGGGTCTTGGACGCCGGAACGCCGCGGGAGGTCTTGAAGATCTGGCCCACCTCGGGGTCATTGACCATAAAGTCGATAAAGCGGGCTGCCGCGTCCTTGTATTTGGTCTTGGCGCTGGCAACCATCAGCATGGAGGGCTTCAGGAACAGGCCCAGGTTGTCCTTGTCGTCCGACGGAACCGGCACAAGCTTGAGTTCCTTGGCGCCGCTGTCACCGAGGTAGCCCGCCATGAAGTTGTCCCACGTGACCTCCGTGGCCGTGACGTTGGATCCGAACGGTGACTTGGGTGCCAGCTGGGTGACCCGCTCTTCGGAAATGATGGCGGGGGTGCCGCGCAGGTCGGCGGTGAGGTTCCACCACTTCTTGAGGTCGTCCTTGCTGAAGCCGAGCTTGCCCTCCGAGGTAAAGGCTTCGATGTTGTTCTGGCGCAGCCAGACGTTGAACATCCACCAGACGCCGGTGTAATCGGTGCTGCCGAAGAGGGCCCCGTTGCTCTTGCTGCCCACGGACACAAGGAATTCGTTGAATTCCTTGTAGGTCCAGCTGCCATCCGGTTCGGTGATGCCCAGTGAAGCCAGCTTGGCGGGGTCGTAGTAAACGGCGAAGGCGTTGGTGCTGGTGGGGATGCCGAAGGTCTTGCCCTTGATCTGGCCCGACGGCAGCAGGGACTTCTCGAAGGCGTCCGTGTTGATCTTCACGGTGCTGAGGTCCAGGAGCTGGTTGCGCTGGCCGTAGTCCCGCAGGTAGGACAGGTCCCACTGCATTACGTCCGGCAGGCCGCCGCCGGCAGCTTCGGTGGCACGCTTCTGCCAGTAGCCGGCGAAGTCGGTGAAGTTGCCGTTGACCTTGATGTCCGCGTTTTTGGACTCGAACAAGGCAATGGCCTTGCGGGTGCGCTCGGCGCGGTCGTCGTTGCCCCACCAGGTGTAGTTGATGGTGACGGGTTTTTCCGCTGAACCGGTTTCGCCGGAGCTGCTGGATCCTGTTCCACACGCAGCCAGTGCCGCGGCAGATGCGGTGCCGACGGCGACGGTGGTGATGAAGTGCCTTCTGTTGATCACGGGAGCCTCCTTGCTCGATGTGTGTAATACCTTCGGTCTCACCACAACACGGGCAGTGAGCTGGCTTACACGGCTTCTGAAACGATACAATATCCCTATTCCGGAATTTGGGCAAGCGTTTTCCAATGATCAGATGTCCTACCAAATTCCGGCCCTTCAGCAGACAAAGGAGTCCCATGACAGCGCAGGAACCCATCGGCCCGGCAAGCGTGTGGAACAACGTGGACGGTATCGGCTTCGGCGGCGATTACAACCCTGAGCAGTGGCCCACCAGCGTGCGCCTGGAAGACCTTGAGCTGATGCAGGAAGCCGGCGTGAACTTCCTCAGCGTCGGCATCTTTTCGTGGGCGCTGCTGGAACCCAGCGAAGGCACCTACGACTTCGGCTGGCTGGATGAGGTGCTGGACAACCTGGCGGGCATCGGCGTGAAGGTGGCCCTGGCCACCGCCACGGCGGCGCCGCCGGCCTGGCTGGTCCGCAAACATCCGGAAATCCTCCCGGTGACGGCTGACGGTACCGTGCTGGGACCGGGCTCACGGCGGCACTACACCCCGTCGTCGGCCGCGTATCGCCGCTACGCCACCGGGATCACCCGCAAACTGGCCGAACGCTACAAGGACCACCCCGCCCTGGCGCTCTGGCATGTGGACAACGAACTGGGCTGCCACGTCTCTGAGTTCTACGGCCCGGAAGACGCAGCGGCGTTCCGCGTGTGGCTGGAACGGCGCTACGGCGATATCGGCGCGTTGAACGCCGCCTGGGGTACCGCGTTCTGGAGCCAGAACTACGGCGCCTTCGACGAGATCCTGCCGCCGTCCGCCGCGCCCAGCACCCTGAACCCCGGCCAGCAGCTCGACTTCCAGCGCTTCAACTCGTGGGCGCTGATGGACTATTACCGCGACCTCGTGGCGGTCCTGCGGGAGATCACGCCCGCGGTCCCCTGCACCACCAACCTCATGGCGTCCAGCGCCACCAAATCCATGGACTACTTCGACTGGGCCAAGGACCTGGACGTCATCGCCAACGACCACTACCTGGTGGCGGCCGACCCCGAACGGCACATCGAACTGGCGTTCAGCGCGGACCTCACCCGGGGAATTGCGGGCGGCGACCCGTGGATCCTGATGGAACATTCGACGTCGGCCGTGAACTGGCAGCCGCGCAACCAGCCCAAGATGCCCGGTGAAATGCTCCGCAACTCGCTGGCGCACGTGGCCCGGGGCGCGGACGCCGTGATGTTCTTCCAGTGGCGGCAGAGCTTTGCCGGCTCCGAGAAGTTCCATTCGGCCATGGTCCCGCACGCCGGCCGGGACACACGGGTATGGCGCGAGGTGGTGGAACTCGGCGGCGCGCTGCAGCGGCTGGCGCCCGTGCGTGGTTCCCGGGTGGAATCGCGGGCGGCCATTGTCTTTGATTACGAGGCCTGGTGGGCCAGCGAAATAGATTCCAAGCCCAGCCAGGACGTGAAGTACCTGGATGTGCTGCGCGCCTTCCACCGGTCCCTGTTCCTGCGGGGCGTCTCCGTTGACATCGTGCACCCGTCGGCTTCCCTGGCCGGCTACGACCTGGTGCTCGTCTGCACGCTCTACGCCGTCAGCGACGAAGCCGCGGCCTCGGTTGCTGCTGCTGCGGCGGCCGGCGCCACCGTGCTGGTCAGCTACTTCAGCGGCATTGTGGACGGCTCGGACCACGTCCGGCTGGGCGGCTACCCCGGCGCCTTCCGGGACCTGCTGGGCATCCGCGTGGAGGAATTCCACCCGCTGCTGGCCGGGTCCGCGCTGAAGCTGGACGACGGCACCGTTGCCGCCGTCTGGAGCGAACACGTCCACCTCACCGGCGCGGAGGCCATCCGGTCCTTCACGGAATACCCGCTCGAAGGGGTTCCCGCCCTGACCCGGCACGCAGTTGGCGACGGCGCTGCGTGGTACCTCGCCACGTTCCCCGGCCCGGAGGGCATCGAGTCCGTGGTGGACAGGCTGCTTGCCGAATCCGGGGTTGGCCCGGTGGCCGCCGCCGACCCCGGCGTGGAGTTGACCCGGCGCCGCGCGGCGGACGGCAGCAGCTACCTTTTCGCCATCAACCACACCCGGGAGGCAGCCAGCGTCCGGGCTGCCGGCACGGATGTGCTGACCGGCGAGGCTTTCGCCGGTTCCGTGGGGGCCGGGCTGGTGGCGGTCATCGCGGAGGACTGAGCCGGGGGCCGGTCAGGGCTGCGTTTTGGACGCCGCCCTGGCCGCGGCTTCCACTCGGGCATGGTGCTCCGCCCAGCCGTCCGCACCACGGTCGGTGAGGTTGGGATCGCCCGGCCGGAAGCCGGCCTGGCCGTCAATCAGTTCACGGAGGATGTCGGCGTGGCCGGTGTGTTGGGCGGTCTCCACGCATAGGTGGACCAGGATCCGGTGCAATGTCACGGCCCTGCGCTCGACTGGCCACCACGGGACGGCGCCCGCGGCGTCCAGGGGCAGCGCCTCGATGGTGGCGTCCGCGTGCCCGGCGGAAAAGTGATGCAGCTCAACGATGTCGTCCCGGCTCTCCGCGGCGGTGGCCCACATGTCCGAGTCCGGGGCCGCGTCATCGTCCAGGCTGGGAAGGTGGCGTCCGCTCGGCCGGCCAAACACTTCGCCGAAGTAGCCCAGCTGGACACTGGCCACGTGCTTCACCAGTCCCAGCAGGTTGGTACCGGTGGGGGTCAGTGGCCTGCGGATGTCGTACTCGTCCAGGCCGTCCAGCTTGCCCAGCAGATCCTGGCGCCGGATCCGCAGGTAGCTGTGGAGGGTCTCCTTGTGGTCCATGTCCTGCACGCTACCGGCAACAGGGTCCGATTGGCAGCTTCTGCGCGGCGTGGAATTCTGCCGTGCCTTGCGCCGGGAAAAACGGAGCGCCGCGCCGGCACCGTGACTGCCCGGCGCCCGGGCAGGCCCTTAAATGTCGTACCCCCTTGAGAGAATTTTCTTATGGACGCTTCCAAGGTTCAGCACACAGGGCACGGCGCAAACGCCGCGCTTCCGTGCGGCGCTGGTCCGACTTTAGGGAGCTCCTCCTGCAGCACGGATGAGGCCGGCGTCGCAAAAGCGCTTACTGCGCTGCAGGCGGTCGCCGCGGCTGGGCCGGGCCAGCTGGCACTTGCCACCTTCGCCGAGGCAGCCGAATACGCAAGCCAGATTGAGGAGATCTCCCGGACTCTGGAGTACGTGCAGATCCTCGCCGCCTCCGCCGTGGACCGCACGCGCGCGCAGGCCATCGCAGACGCCAGCCGCACCGGGACGGGCCGGACCTGGATCACCGGCTGGGACAACACCACCGGCAGCTCCGCTGACGTTGCTGGGAGCGACCCATCCTGGCCCCATGGCAGTCCCGACCCTGCCGGCCTGGGCGACGCAGCATTTACTGCCGCCACAGCCCAGGCCTCCCCCGATAGGGCCATGGGTTCACCGGCTGATGACGGGTGTAAAAACACCGCCGAGTTCCTCCGCGTCCGGCTCCGGATTCCCGTCGCCGAAGCACATCGTCGTATAAGTCTTGCCGCCGCGGTACTGCCCCAGTCGGGGCTCACCGGCCACACCCAAGCACCGGCACGCCCGCAGCTCGCTGCCGCCCTTACCACCGGGTCCGTCGCCTCCCGCCCTGCGACCATCATTACCCTGGCCCTGGACCACGTCAGCCACCACGTCACCGAAGACGTGACCACCCGGATGGAGCACGCCCTCACACAGGCAGCCGCCAACAACGACGCCGACTTCCTGGCCCGTATCGCCCGGCACTGGACCGAAGCGATCGACGCCGACGGCACCGAACCCAGTGAACACGAGCTGCGCCAGCGGCAAGGAGTCTTCATCCGGCCCGCCCGCCGCGGACTGAACCGCCTGGATATTTTCGCCACACCCGCCCAATACGAATGTCTCCTCACCGCCATGAGTACGGCCACCAACCCCAGGACCACCAACGCAAACAACTCCGATGGGGCATGCGACGCTGGGAACGCGGGTATCGGCAGTGAACCCGGACATACCGGTTCGGCCACAGCCACTGTGGACCCGGATCTCAACCTGGACCGGCGGACCCGCGCCCAGCAACTCCTCGACGGCCTGGTCGGGGCCTGTAAAACAGCCCTCACCTCCGGCAACCTCCCCAGCGCCGGAGGACTCCGCCCCCAGGTCCTGGTCACCATCGATTACCGTGACCTCCTGAACCGTCTGGAACAGACCACCGGCAAAGGACCCCGTTACGGCTATGGCACGTCCACAACCGGCGGCCGCCCGGTCCCGGACCCCGGTAGCATCCCGGGCGCCGGATCGTTTGCGTTCACTGGACCCGTCACCCCTGCGACCGTCCGCGAAATCGCCTGCGACGCCGACATCATCCCCATCCTCCTCGGCAGCGCAGGACGCATCCTCGACATCGGCCGGACCACCCGGATTTTCCCACCCCACATCCGCAAAGCCATCACCGCCCGCGACCACGGCTGCGCCTTCCCCAACTGCACCATCCCCGCCCCCTGGTGCGAAGCCCACCACATTTCCTACTGGTCACACGGTGGACCCACCAACACCGATAACGGCACCCTTCTCTGCACCAGCCACCACCACCTCATCCACAAGGAGCAATGGCAGGTACACGTCGCAAACGGCGTCCCCTGGTTCATTCCGCCACCGCACATTGACCCGCGCCAAAAGCCACAGCGAAACCACCACCAGACATAAACCCGCATCGATCGGAGCGGCCTGGCGTCATGGCTGAAACCCGAAGCGCGGCAGGCGGCATCCGATCAGAAACGACGCAAAACACCCCGGCCCCNNNNCCCCGGCCCCGGCAGGAACCGTGGAGTTCCTGCCGGGGCCGGGGTGTTGTAACTGAAACCTAGTTGCTGATGGCTGACTTCATTTCGTCGGATGCCTTCTTGCCGGCGTCCTCAGGGGACAACCGTTCGAAGAGGACCTCCGAGGTGTAGCGCTTGATGATCTCCTGGATGGCGCCGGCGCCCTTCGGCGGCGGCGCCGGAGCCTCGCCCAGCTCGTCCTTGATCTGGTCGATGAACTTGACCACCTTGACGTCGGCAGGCGTTAGCTTGGGCTCGATTGCTGCCCGGACGTCGGTGTTGGGGTAGACGCCGCGGTCGGCCAGGAGCGATTCGCCGGCCTTGACGTTGTTGGCCAGGAAGTTGATGAACTTGGCGGTCTCTTCAGGGTGCTTGGTCCGGGAGGACGCGGACCAGAACTGGGATGCCTTGTACCAGAGGCCGGCGTCGTCGGCCTTACCGGTGTTGGTGGGGAAGCGCAGGATCTTCAGGTCGCTGCCCGAAGCCTTTTCCAAAGCCGGGGCCTGGTTGGACCACCAGAAGGCCATGCCGTTTTTGCCGGTGGCGAGGCCGCTCTGGTCCAGGGCCGCAGCTTCGGCTTCGACTACCTCGGAGGCTGAAGGGACACCTTTCTTTTTGCTCATGTCCTTCAGGAAAGCCCACCATTGTGCAATGTCCTGGGGTTCAAACCCCAGCCTGCCGTCGGAGGTGTAAAGGGACTTTCCGTCCTGGCGGAGCCAGACACCCAGCGACGCTTCGTCGGTGCCGTAGGCCGCAGCGCCGTAGGTGCCCTTGGGCGACTTCTCCGTGATCTCAGCCGCGATGCGCTCAAAGTCGGCCCAGGTCCAGGTGGCATCATCCGGCAGGGCAACGCCGGCGGCTTCGAAGACCTTGGGGTTGGCCAGGATGGTGGCGGCGTTGATGCCGGCGGCGATGCCGGTCAGGCCGTCTTCGCTCTTGCCTGCGTTGAGGGCTGCCTCATCAAGCTTGGCAGTGTCGATGTCGTACTTGGACAGGTCAAGCAGGGCGCCGCGGCTGGAGTACTCCGTGATGTACTTTTCGTCCATCTGGATGATGTCCGGGGCGTCGTTCGCTGCCACCTGGGTGGCCAGCTTGTCCCAGTATCCGCTCCAGTCGCCGTATTCGGGCTTGATCTTGATCTTGGGGTTTTCGGCTTCGAACTTGGCGATCGCGTCCTGAGTCAGCTGGGCGCGCTTGTCGCCGCCCCACCAGGAGAACCGAAGTTCCACGGTTCCGTCGGCACTTTGCGGTGCCGAGCCTCCGCCGCAGGCACTGAGCGCCATGACGGCGGCTGCGGCCGCGGCCACCAGGGCCGTCTTGCGGATTCGGCGGGGAGCGCCGTGGGATGGTGCGGCTGCTGCCTTTTTGGCGGCCGGCGCAGTGCGGGAAAAGAGCTGCACTGGTAACTCCGATCTTCGTTGATCTGGTGCTGGGGATGGATGCGGGATGTTGGGCGTGAGCCGCCGGGTTACTGCGAAAACGTTTACTGGACCTAATAGTACAAGTGGCTAACTTGTATTACAAGACGTTTTTGCGGCAATTTTCCGGCCCGGCCCGGCAGCCCGGTAACGCGACCGGAAAGTCCCGGGAGCGGCCTCATCCGGACAGCGGACAAGCGGACGGCCCGCCGGATCGACGGGCCGCCCGCTTGCGGGAGGGCTGGTGCTGCGGGGCAGCAGGCCTATTTGATGCCGGTGGTGGCAATGCCCTTGATGAGGAAGCGCTGGCCAAAGAGGAACACCAGGAACACGGGCAGGAGCGAGACGATGGACATGGCGAACAGTGATCCCCAGCTCGTGGCGGACTGCGAGTCAACGAAGGCCCGCAGCGCCACGGGAACGGTGAACATGTCCGGGTCCGTGAGGTAGATCAGGGCGCCGAAGAAGTCGTTCCAGGTCCAGATGAAGGTGAAGATGGTGGTGGTGGCCAGGGCCGGCACCATCAGCGGCAGGATCACGCGGAGGAAGATCCGCGGGTGTCCGGCACCATCGATCCGGGCCGCCTCGTCCAGGTCCTTGGGGATGCCGCGGATGAACTGGACCATCAGGAACACGAAGAACGCATCAGTGGCAAGCAGCTTGGGAACCAGCAGCGGCCAGAAGGTGTTAACCCAGCCGATCTGCGAGAACAGGATGTACTGCGGGACGATCACCACGTGGAACGGCAGCATGATGGTCAGCAGCATGATGCCAAAGAACAGCTTCTTGCCGGTGAACTGCAGCCGGGCAAACGCGTAGGCGGCCATGGAACAGGAGATCAGGTTGCCCAGGATGGAGCCGATCACCACAATGGCGGAGTTGAGCATGTAGTGGCCGAACGGGTGGGTCAGGGCGGACCAGCCGTCCGTGTAGTTGGACATTTCCAGGCTGCTCAGCCACAGGCCGGGGTCGCGGAAAATGAGTTCGTTGGGCCGCAGGGAGGACACCACCATCCACAGCAGCGGATAGATCATCAGGCCGCCGGCCAGGATGAGGATGGCATGCTTCGTCAGCGCCTTGGTGCGCTGGGCCCGGCTGAACGCCAGGGTTCCCCTGGACTCGCGGACTCGGGCCTTGCGGTTGTTCGTAGGCTTGCCGGCGCCTCCGGACTTCTTCTCCGGGGTGGGCAGCGTCTCCAGCTTAGTCGTCATAGAAAACCCAATACTTAGAAGCGATGAAGTTGATGGCGGTGAATACACCGATGATGACCAGCAGGAACCATGCCATGGCCGAGGCGTAGCCCATGTCGAACTGGCCGAATCCCTTTTGGTAGAGGTAGAGCGTGAAGAACATGGTGGAGTCGGAGGGTCCGCCGTTGCCGCCCGAGACGATGAACGCCTGGGTGAACGACTGGAAGGATCCGATGATCTGCAGCACCAGGTTGAAGAAGATGATGGGGCTCAGCATCGGCAGGGTGATCCGCCAGAACTGCTGGAGGGTGGACGCGCCGTCAACCTTGGCTGCCTCGTAGTACATCACCGGGATCTGCCGGAGGCCGGCCAGGAAGATGATCATGGGGGCGCCGAAGGTCCAGACGTGCAGCAGGATGATGGAGCCAAGCGCCGTGCTGGGATCCGAGATCCAGCCCGGCCCCTGGATGCCGAACATCGCCAGGACCTGGTTGACCAAGCCTGTGGTGCCAAAGATCTGCTTCCAGAGGATGGCAACAGCCACCGAACCGCCCAGCAGCGACGGCAAGTAGAAAATGGAGCGGTAGAACGGAAGGCCGCGCAGGCCCTTATCCAGCACCAGCGCGATGAGCAGGGCCACCGCCAGCTGCAGCGGAACGCCGATGAACACGTAGGTGAACGTGACACCCAGCGAGTTGTGCAGGCGCGCGTCGGTCAGCATCCGGGTGAAGTTCTCCAGGCCGGTCCATTCCGGCGGCTGGAGCAGGTTGTAGTCCGTGAAGGACAGGTAGAGGGACATCAGCATGGGGCCGATGGTGATGGCCACCAGGCCCACCAGCCACGGCAGCAGGAAGATGTACGCGGCCTTGTTGTCCCGGCCGTTGGCCTTCTTTTCCTCGGCGGTGATCTTGCCCTTCCGCCGGCTGATGGAGCTGAGCTCGCTCATGGCGCTCATTGCGGGGACTCCGTCCCTGTCATCAGGACCGCTGCTGCCGGCATTCCTGCCGGGCGCGGTGTCCTGGGTATGTGCTTCGCGGCCATGTGGTCTCCTTTGGTCATCGTGGCCTCCACGTAGGTGAAAATCGCCGAGGGCGATAAGTTCGGCACCCCCTGCTGCCGGGCCCGCTGCATCCGTGTACCGGAAAACGGGTGGCCCTGCGCTGCAGGAGTGGTGCTGTCGAAAAAGCGGCTCCGTACCAAAGTAAACGCTTTCTTGACTCCTGTATAGCCCTTTGTTAGTTTTTGAGAAAACGTTTTCTGTGTTGGGCGTCACTCAACACTAGATCACACAAGCAAAGGGGCAGGACAATGCGGTTTCGTCTTAATAGATCTGTAATGGGGGTTGCCGGGGCGACGGCGGCACTGGCAATGGTCCTGACAGGTTGCGGCAGCAGTCCGCAGGCCGGAAAGGTCGGAACCGTGGATGATCCGGTCACCATCCGGTTCGCCTGGTGGGGCAACGACTCCCGCGCCAAGACCACCCTGGACGTGATCAAGGACTTCGAGGCCGCCAACCCCACCATTAAGGTCCAGGGCGAAAACACCGAGTTCAGCTCCTACTGGGACAAGATGGCCACCCAGATCGCCGGTGGCACCACCCCTGATGTTTTTGCCATGAGCGGCTCCTACCCCAGCGAATACGCCAGCCGGGGCGTGCTGCTTGACCTCGGCACCGTCAGCGAGCAGCTGGATACGTCCAAGTTCGCCGAAGGTACCGTGGATCTGGGCAAGATCGACGGCAAGCAGTACACCATCACCGCGGGTGTGAACTCCATGTCCATGGTCATCGATCCGGTGGTCTTCGAGGCCGCCGGTGTGCCGTTGCCGGATGACGAGACCTGGACCTGGGACGACTACGTGGACATCGCGGCCGAAGTGGCCAGCAAGTCACCGGCCGGCACCTTCGGCACCACGCCGATGTCCAACGATTCGTTCCTTGCCGTGTGGGCGCGCCAGAACAACGAAACCCTTTACACCGACGACGGCAAAAAAATGGGCATCAGCGAGGACACCCTGGCCCGCTGGTTCGAGCTGAACAAGAAGCTGATGGACACCGGCGGGGCACCGTCAGCATCCCAGACCGTGGAGGACGGCTCGGCCCAGCCCGAACTGACCCTCATGGGCCAGGGGAAGCAGGCCATGAAGATTTCCTGGAGCAACCAGATGACGTC
Organism: Arthrobacter sp. Leaf141; assembly: GCF_001424565.1. Taxonomy (GTDB): domain Bacteria; phylum Actinomycetota; class Actinomycetes; order Actinomycetales; family Micrococcaceae; genus Arthrobacter. The sequence continues at coordinate 85,092 of NZ_LMOL01000005.1, read as the reverse complement.
CTACTCCGGTGCGCCGCTGGTCATGATGAAGATGCCCGGCGAGAGCAAGCAGCCCGGCGCGTGGCTCCGTTCCTCCATGGAATACGCCATCTCCGGCAAGTCCGCCCAGTCCAAGGAAGCAGCGTTGTTCATCAACTACCTGGTCAACAACATGGACGCTGCCACCAAGATCAAGAGCGACCGCGGCATGCCGGCCAACACCGAGCTCAAAGCCGGAATTTTGCCGCTGCTGAAGGACGCCCAGCAGAAGGAGGCGGGCTATCTTGACCGCATCGCGGAGCTCAATGTGTCCGCTCCCCCGCCGTTCCCCGCAGGCTCGTCCGCCACGCTGGAAGTACTGAACCGGTACAACACGGACGTATTGTTCGGGAAGGTCTCCCCACAGGAGGCCGCCAAGGCCATGATTTCCGAGGTCAACCAGAACCTGGGCTGACCGGCCCCACGTAACGCCAGTGCACATCAACCACAGTCCGGAGGCTGTTTCGTGAACAACACAGTGCGGCCCAGCGCGATTGCCGCCTACGAGGACTGGCCTGCCTATGTCCGGGCCCATCCGCGGTACCGGGCCGGAACGCCGGCTTCGCAGGAGTTCGCCGACGCGCTGGGGGTTCCCGGCGCGTCGGCAGCGCCGCAGGTGCAAGTGCAGTGGGAGGAAGAGCACGACGGCGTCACCACCTCCCAGCTCAGCTGGCAGTTGGGTTTTGGCCCCCGCACCACTGGCTGGCTGGTCCGGCCGGCCGGCAGTTCCGGCCAGCTCCCCGGGGTACTGGCGCTGCACTGCCATGGCGGCAACAAGTTCGGCGGCGCGGACCGGCTGGTGGAGCTGCCGGACAGCCACCCGTCGGCGGCCGCAGCCCGGGCCAACCTGTACGACGGACAGGCACTGGCCACGGAAACCGCCCGGCGGGGATTCGCCGTCCTGGCCCACGATTCGTTCGCCTGGGGCAGCCGCGGTTTCGACCTGTCCACCCCGCCGTGGCGGACCGGGGCGGGGCTGGAGGCAAGGCGGGCGCAATGGCGGCAGGACGGCGTCGTGCCCTCCGATGCTGACCTGTACAACGCTGCCGCGGGCATCCACGAGGACACCGTCGCCAAAACGGCCGGCCTGCTGGGCACCAGCCTGGCCGGGATGGTGGCCCATGACGATCTCGCCGCACTGGACATCCTGGCCGGCCTGCCAGGCGTGGACGCCGGCCGGCTTGGCTGCATGGGTTTCTCGGGTGGCGGCGGCCGGTCCCTTGCACTGGCTGCGCTCACCCCGGCGATCCGCGCCTCGGCCATCACCTGCATGATGACTACCTTCGAATCGCTGCTGCCCGCCTACCTCGATGCCCACTCCTGGCTGCTGCAGACACCCGGGCTGTGGAAACTGGGCGATTGGCCCGAACTCACCGCACGCTCCCCTGCCGCGGCCTTCCTGGTCCAGTACGCGCTGGCCGACCAGTTGTTTCCCGAAGCCGGCATGCGCCAGGCCCACACCATCCTTGAAAACCTCCACCCGGCGGACAGGTACACCGGAGCGTTCTGGCCGGGCGGGCACGTTTTCACGGCCGCCATGCAGGACCAGGCCTTCGAATTCCTCGGCCGCACCCTGGGCGCCACCGCCCCGCTACCTGCAGACGACGCCTCCCA
>NZ_LMOL01000005.1:343-83421 GCF_001424565.1 Arthrobacter sp. Leaf141 | reverse complement strand
CCCCGGCTGCAGCAGCCACTCCGCCGGCCATTCCGCGCATCGCGCTTGTAGGCGTCCACGGCTTCGGCGAGCGCCACCTGGCAAACCTCGCGCGGCTGGAAGCAGCCGGCGCCTTGGAACTCGTGGCCGTCGCCGACCCCAACCCGCCCGAACCAGGCAAACTTGCCGGATCGGTGGCCGTGTTCCCCACCCTGGACGCCCTGCTCGCCGACGGACCGGGCGCCGACGTGGTCATCCTCGCCACCCCCATCCAGACCCATGCGCCCCTGGCCATCGCTGCCTTGGCGGCCGGGGTGGACGTCTACGTGGAGAAGCCGCCGGCCGCATCGCTGGCCCGGTTCCAGGACATGCTGGCCGCCGCAGAGGCGTCCGGCGGGCGCGTCCAGGTGGGCTTCCAGAGCCTCGGCTCCACCGCGCTGCCGGCCATCCGGGAGCTCGTCGCGGCGGGCACCATCGGTGACGTGCTGGGGCTGAGCGCCACAGGCCAGTGGCTCCGCACCAAGGGATACTTCAAACGCTCCCGCTGGGCCGGGAAGCGGAACCTGGGCGGCGTCGACGTGGTGGACGGCGTGGCCACCAACGCCCTGGCGCATGCCGTGGCCACGGGCCTGCACCTGGCCGGGGCCCACACGCTGGCGGATGTCGCCTCGGTGGAGGCTGACCTTTACCGGGCCCATCACACCGAAAGCGACGACACCTCGGTCCTCCGGGTCCGCACCGCCACCGGCACTACCCTGCTGTGCGCCTTGACCCTGTGCGCTCCCACGCAACTGGACCCCTCCGTCACCATCCACGGAACCCGCGGCGAGATCACCCTGTTCTACACCCGGGACGAGGTGCTCATCAGCACCCCGGACGGCGAGGAACGGCAGCAGCACACCCGGACGGACCTGCTGGAGAACCTGCTCGCGGCCCGGGCCACCGGTGTTCCGCTCCTCAGTTCCCTTGCAGACACCGGTGCGTTCACCGCTGTCCTGGAAGCCATCCGTACCGCCCCGGACCCGCAGGCCATCCCCGACGCGCACCTGACCTGGGAGGGCGAAGGCGACGACGCCCATCCCGTGGTCCACGGCATCGCCGGCCTCATTGACCGGGCAGCCAAGTCCCAGGCGACGTTTGCAGAACTCGGCGTCCCCTGGGCGCGCTCCCTGCCGCCCGCACGAACCCTGAAGCTGTCCGGCCACACCGTGGCCGGGTACCAGGACGGCAGCCGCATCCGTGCGGTGTCCTCACCCCGGCCCTACCTGCACCCTGTCCGGACCGCTGCGGGCACCGTGGTCACGGACCACCAGCCGCTGGACCACGTGTGGCACCTCGGCGCCGGCGTGGCCCTCCAGGATGTGGACGGCATCAACTTCTGGGGCGGCCGCACCTACACGCGCGCAGCCGGCCAGTACGTCTGGCGTCCTGACCACGGCAGCATCACGGTGACCGCCGCGGCGCAGACCGACGCAGCGGACGGGAAGCCGGGAACGTTGCAGGAGACCCTGTCCTGGCAGGGCCCGGACGGCACCCCCGTCCTGGTGGAGGAACGCACCTGGTCCTGGTCCGGCGTCGGGCCCGGCGTGTGGCAGCTGGGGCTGGACTTCGCGCTCTCCCCCGCCGGCGGACATCCCGTGAGCCTGGGCAGCCCGGGCTCCAACGGCCGCCACGAAGGCGGCTACGGCGGCTTCTTCTGGCGGTTCCCCGCCTGCACCGACGCCTCCGTCCGGACCGCGGCCAGCGAGGGCGAGTCCGCTGTCCATGGCAGCGTGGCGCCCTGGCTGGCCTGGTCCGGGTCCTTCACCACGGACGACGGCGGTGCCGCGGCCGGTGCCACGCTGGTCTTCCTCGCCGAAACAGGCTCCACGGACCCGTGGTTCGTCCGCGTTGACGGCTACCCCGGGGTGGGCCAGTCACTCGCCTGGGACACCCCGGTTATCGCCACCCCCGGCAATCCCGTCCGGCGCCGCGTCACCGTCCTGGTGGCGGACGGCATCCTGGGCACCCCCGACATCGAAGCACTGATCAAGCAGCAAAGGGACCTCACATGAGCCAGACAACAGTTAACCCCGGCCAGCTGCAGCCACCCGCACCGGAGTCCGGCACGCGCGCTGCCCCTGCCTCCGCGGCGGACCGGGCCATCAAACGGCGCCGGGTCCTGGACATCCTGGACGCGGCCGGCCGGGATTCCCTGCTGCTCTCCACCCACACGGCCCTCACCTGGTACCTGGACGGCAGCCGCGTCCACATCAGCCTCGCCGGCGACCCCGTTGCCGCGATGCTGGTGGACCGCGACGGCGACCACCTGGTCACCTTCAACAACGAAGCGGGCCGGATCGCCGCCGAGGAGCTGCCGTCCGGCGTCGCCCTCCACACGGCGCCCTGGTACGGAAGCCTGCACGAGGCCGCGGCAGCCCTGGGGGCACCCGGCTCAGCTCCCCTGGCCGAAGCTGATGTCGCGGCGGAACTCCGGGCCGCCAGGCAGCAGCTGCTGCCGGCGGAAAGCGACCGCTACGCCAGGCTGGGCGCCGAACTGGCTGTCATCCTGACGGACGTCCTGTCCACCGCAACACCCCGCACCACGGAGTTCGACATCGCCTCAGCCCTGGCCGGGCGGGTGGTGGCCGCCGGTGCGGAGCCCCTGGTCCTGCTCTGCAACGGCAGCGCCCGCAGCCAGTTCCGGCACCCGCTGGCCACCCACTCGCCGCTGGGCCGCCGCGCCATGGCCGTGGTGTGCGCCCGCCGGGACGGCCTGGTTGCCAACATCACCCGGTGGGTCAGGTTCGACGCCGGCAGTCCGGCCGAGCGCGACGCCGAGGCCCGCATCGCGGCCGTGGAAGCCGACATCTTCGACGCCACCGTCCCCGGCACCACCCTTGACCGGGTTTTTACCGAGATCAAGTCCGCCTATGTCCGGCACGGCTTCGGCGCCGAGCAGTGGGAACAGCATCACCAGGGCGGCCCCGCCGGCTACGCGGGCCGGGATCCGCGGGTCACGGCTGCTGTCACCGATACCGTGGTCCAGGACCAGCCCTTCACGTGGAACCCGTCAGGACCCGGCGTCAAGATCGAGGATACGGTCCAGCTGACCGGCTCGGGCGTCCAGGTCCTCACGGCTGATCCGCGCTGGCCCGCGGCCACCGTGAACGGGCTGGCACGGCCCCTCACGCTGCAGCTGTAGGGCCTGCCCGGCAGACAGAAAACCCCGGGACATCCGTCCCGGGGTTTTCTGTTGAATGAAGCAGCCTGCTGCAGGTCCCTGGAGTTACGGCAGGACCAGCTTGCCGTCCACGCGGCGCGGGATGCCCAGCGGGTTGGCGTCCTGCAGGGCGGGGTGCAGCACCGATTCGGGGGCATCCTGGTAGGCCACCGGACGCTGGAACCGGCGGACCGCGGTGGCCCCTACCGAGGTGAACAGTGAGGTGGTGGCCGGGTACGGGCCGCCGTGCTGCTGCGCCCAGTTGACTGCCACCCCGGTGGGCCAGCCGTCAAACAGCACGCGTCCTGCCAGGCCGGCCAGCTGTTCCACCACAGAAGCGACGTCTTCGCCGGGCTCGGCGTGGACCGTGGCGGTCAGGCTGCCGGGAACCTTGGCGAGGACCTCGGCCAGCTCTGCCTGGTTGGTGTACTCGATCAACATGGTGGTGGGCCCGAAGCACTCCTCGAGGAGTTCTTCGGGGCGGTCCAGCACGTGGGCTGCGGTGGTGGAGAAGATCACCGGGGCTGCACCGTTGGCGGCGGCGTCCTGGTCAACGCTGCCGCTGACCACCTCCACGCCGGGGACGGCAGCGAAGCTGTGCAGGCCGCCCGGGTAGGCCTCGGCGATCCTGCCGGTCAGCATCGGCAGGGCAGGCTTGTCCTTGCTGGCTTCGGCGAGGTCGGCGGCAAACGTGGTGCCGGCCGGAATGAACACCAGGCCCGGCTTGGTGCAGAATTGGCCGGCGCCCAGGGTGAAGGAACCCGCAAGGCCAGCCGCGAGGGCGGCGGAGCGGTTCTCCAACGCGGCGGCGGTGACCACCACGGGGTTCAGGCTGCCCAGCTCGCCGTAGAACGGGATGGGTTCGGGCCGGGAGGTGGCGAGGTCAAAGAGCGCCCGCCCGCCGGGAATGGATCCGGTGAAGCCCACGGCCTTGATGGCGGGATCCTGGACCAGCGCGGTACCCACTTCGCGGCCGCTGACCAGCGCAAACAGGCCTTCAGGGGCGCCGGCACCGAGCAGGGCTGCGGTCACGATCTCCGCGGTCCGCTCGGACAGCCGGACGTGGCCGGAGTGCGCCTTGACGATCACTGAGGAACCCACCGCCAGTGCAGAGGCAGTGTCGCCGCCGGCCACGGAGAACGCGAACGGGAAGTTGGACGCAGCAAAAACAGCCACCGGGCCGATCGGCTTCAGCAGCCTGCGGAGGTCCGGCTTGGGCGGCGTGGCGGCCGGGTCAGCGTGGTCGATGACCGCTTCAAGGTAGGAGCCCTCGGTGATGACCTTGGCAAACAGGCGCAGCTGGCCGGAGGTGCGGGCCACCTCGCCGGTGAGCCGCGGAACACCCAGGCGGGTCTCGGAATCGGCGATCTCCACCAGTTCGGCGGAGTTGGCATCCAGTGCATCAGCCACGGCCGTGAGCCAGGCGGCCCGCTCCGCGTCTGAGGCGGCGGCCGAAATCCTGGCCGCCGTAGTGGCTGCGGCGGTGAGGTCTGACAGGGAAAGCGTTGCAGTAGTCACGTGGGGTACCTGTTCCTTGTATCTGGTGTGGTGGCTGCGGGATCGATCAGGGCTGCCAGGGATCCCGGAAGCTGAATCCCAGGCCGGGCTGGTCCGTCAGGCTCACCCGGCTGTCGCTGAAGGTCACCGGCGCCGGTCCGGCCAGGATGCCCAGCTGTTCAAAGGATGCCTGTTCAACATCCTCCACCAGCGTGGGCTCTGCCAGGGTCAGCGCCAGTTGCCCCGAAAGCTCGGGCAGCAGGTGCGGCATCACCTTGATGCTGTTGGTCCGTGCCAGTTCCACAATCCGCCGGAACGGCGTGATGCCGCCTACCCGGATGATGTTGGGCTGGATGATGTCCACCGCTTCCGCTTCAATAAAATCGCGGAACCGGTAAATGGTGTGCAGGTTTTCGCCAAGGGCGATAGGGACCGGCGAATGCTTGCGGAGCCTGCGGTAGGCCCACAGGTCGTCGGCCCGGATGGGTTCCTCCAGCCATTCCAGGCCGAATTCAGCCAAAACGTCCAGTGCTTTGAAGGTGGTGGGCAGGTCCCACCGCTGGTTGGCGTCGATCATGAGTTTGCGGTCCGGCCCCAGCACGGAGCGCACTGCTGCCAGGCGTTCGGCGTCTTCGCGCACGTCCGGCTTACCCACTTTGACCTTGACGGCCCGGTGCCCGGCGGCGACCCAGCGGCGGGCCTGGTTCACAAGTTCGTCAAGGGTGTAGTGCAGGTTGACGCCGGAGCCGTAAACTTCGGCGGATTCCTGCCGCTGGCCCAGCAGGCCGGGAACGGAGGTGTGGGCCTGCCGCGCCTGCAGGTCCCAGAGGGCAAGGTCCACCCCGGCCATGGCGATGGTGGTGAGCCCGCCGCCGCCCGCTTCGTGCAGCCGCTTCCACAAGGCGTCCCACACCGTTTCGGGGTGGGCCGGGAGCCCGGTGATGAACGGGGCAATGTCGTGGTCCAGCAACGCCTTGACGGCGTGCGGGCCGATGGTTGGCGTCCAGGAGAAACCGTGGCCGGTGCCGCCGTCGTCCGTGTGGAGTTCGGTGACAATCACGTGGTTTTCCGGCGCGTCCGCTCCCCAGCTCAGGCGCAGGGGCACCGTGATCAGCCGGGTGGAGAGCCCGGTGATCCTCGGTGCGGTGCGGACCGCCCCGGCGGCGGGGGCGCTCATCAGCTGCCGGCCAGCTCGTAGCCCTTGGCGAGGATGGCCTTGAGCTCCAGGACCTGGTCCTCGGTGGGGTCGGTCAGCGGTGGCCGGACGGGGCCCACGGGGAGCCCGGCCAGGCGGAGCCCGGCCTTGATCAGCGAGACGCCGAAGCCGGGGGTCTGGTCGCGGAGCCGGACCAGGGGCGCGTAGAAGCCCGCCAGCAGGGCGTTGCGCCGGTCCTCGTCACCGTTAATGTAGGCGTCATAGTAGGCCTTGGCGATTTCAGGGGCCATGGCGAACGCGGCGGAGGAGTAGAGCGGAATGCCCAGGCCCCGGTAGGCGCCCTGGGTCAGTTCCGCAGTCAGCAGGCCGTTGAAGAACGCGAAGTCCTCCCGGCCGGTGGCGCGGACCGCCGAGACGATCTCCTGGGCCAGGCCCACGTCGCCCAGGCCGTCCTTGAAGCCAATGACCTTGGGGTTGGCTGCAAGCCGCACCATGGACGCTGCCGTGAATTTCGCGTTGCCGCGGTGGTAGACGATGACCGGCAGTGAGCTGGCGTCCGCCACGGCCTCGATGTAGGCCACCAGGCCGTCGGTGGGACCTGTCACCAGGTAAGGCGGCAGGACCAGGAGCGCATCGGCGCCTGCTTCCTCGGCAACCCGGGCCGAGGCCAGGGCGTGGCCCAGCGGGCCGCCGGCGCCTGCAACGACGGGGACCTTCCCGGCCACAACCTCGACGGCGGCGCGCACCACGGTGCCCACCTCTTCGAGGCTCAGGGCGTGGTATTCACCGGTGCCGCAGGCGGGAAAAACGGCGCCGGGGCCGAAAGGCAGCCGGGAGCTGATGTGCTCCTTGAGCAGGTCCGTGTCCACGGCACCTTCGGCCGTGAAGGGGGTGACGGGAAAGAAAAGTACGCCGTCGAATTTCATGCTGTCTCCTTGGGGCCGCTGCCGGCGCTGACCAGCGCGGCGGGCTCTTCGTTGGGGATGTTGGATTTGAGTTCGGTGCGCCAGCTGCGCTTGGGCTGCCAGCCCAGGAGGTCCTGGGCCTTGGCGATGGAGAAGGCTGGGCTGGTGCCGGTGAGGCCGGCACTGATGGCTTCGCTGCCGGGCAGGAACGCCGGCATCAGTTCCGCCAGCGGGGCAACGGCCAGGGCATCGGCAGCGCCCACAAAGAAGGTTTCGCCGTTGGGGATGGTGTCCATTTTTGCCAGCAGCAGGTCCAGGAAGTCAGCCACGTCCCGGGCGTCCACGTAGTTGAACAGGGCAGGCGCGGAGAGCGCGGGGTCCGCCAGCCGCTCGGCCAGCGTGTGACCCTGCTGGGTTGGCGCGCCTTCCCACTCTTCGGGCGAGATCACGTAGCAGGGCCGGAAGGCCGCGTAGCGGATCCCCTGGCCCTGGGCCGCAGCGAACATCTGCACTGTCTGTTCGGCGATCAGCTTGGACAGGGCGTACGCGTTCCAGGGCTTCGGGACGGTCCGTTCATCCAGCGGGAATGCCTCCGGCAGCCAGCCGGCCGGCGATCCGTAGCCCAGCACGGTGGGGCTGCTGGCCGTGACGATCCTGTGCACGCCGGCGTCCGTTGCCGCCGACACAACGGCAAACGCGAGCCGGGTGTTGGTTGCGAAAATGACGTCCTCCGGCGCGCTGAACGGGACAGCGATCGCCGCAAGGTGGATGACGGCGTCGGGCCGGGTTTCCCGGATCAGCCGGGCGGCTTCGCCCGGCGCCAGGAGGTCGGCGGTTTCCTGGTCGACGCCGGCCGGCAACTGGTCCGCCGGGACGGCGTCCCGGTCCACCGAGATGACGTGGTGCCCGGCTGCTGCGAGCCCGCCCACCACACTGCGGCCCAGCCGGCCGGAGCCGCCGGTAACAAAGATCCTGCTCATGGTTGTTCCTTCAGGTTCTCAGGGCACGGATTAGGCGCCGCGGCGAAGGTCGACACCGAGGTCGAGGTCTTCGATGCGGACGGGCAGGGAGGATTCCAGGGAGCGGTTGCCGGCGATGCCGACAGATACCGAACGCAGGCCATCCAGGTAGCCGGACGGCCGGCCCAGCGGGTCTTCGCCGGGTCCGTTGAACAGGTCGGACAGCAGCAGGGCGTCGCCGCCGCCGTGTCCGCCTTCGCCGTTGACGATCGGCACCTCGTAGGCAGCTTCCCAGTGGCGCTGGACCACCAGGCGCTCGCCGTTGCGGCGGATGGCGTCGTCTTCCTCGATGGGGGTTGCGCTCGGGTCCACCACCGTCTTTTTGTCCGTGCTGGACGTGACGGCGGCCCGCTCCACCACCTCAAGTTCGGCGCGGCCTTCGGTGCCGTTGACGGAAACGCGGTAGCCCTCCCACGGGCTGTGGGCGTTCAGGGAGTAGCTCAGGCGCGGCCCGCCCTGGTATTCGACGACGAGCGCCAGGTTGTCCTCGATGGTGATGCCACCGGTGAAGACGTCCTGGTCGCGGCGGTAGCCGTCGTAGTGCTCGTTGTCCAGGAAGAGGGCCTTGAGCCGCTCGTCATCCCGCAGGTCAAGGGTGAACGGATCCTTCGCCGTGGTGGCGGGAGCATCGGCGTCGGGTGTGCCACGTTCCGGACGGGGGCCAAGTCCGCGTTCCGCGGCGTTTTTGTCGCCGTAGAACTTCAGCCCACCGGAGGCGAAGACGCGTTCGGGGACGTCATTGATCCACCAGTTGACCAGGTCGAAGTGGTGCGAGGCCTTGTGGATGAGCAGGCCGCCGGAGTTCTTCTTCTCGCGGTGCCAGCGGCGGAAGTAGTCGGCGCCGTGGACGGTGTCCAGGACCCAGCTGAAGTCGACGGAGGTGACCTTGCCGATCACGCCGCTCTGGATGATCTCCTTCAGGGCGCTGTTGCGCGGTGAGTAGCGGTAGTTGAACGTGACCACCACGTTCCGGCCGGTCTCCTGCACCGCGGCGGTGATCCGGCGGCAACCTTCGGCGTCGATGGTGAGCGGCTTCTCCACCACCACGTCGGCGCCGGCGCGCAGGGCTTCGACGATGTAGTCGGCGTGGGTGTAATCGGGCGTGGTGACCACAACGCGGTCGATGTTGTTGGCCTGGATGAATGCGGTGAGGTCGGCGGGATCAAACGATGCCACCGGTCCCGGCGCGCCCAGTTCCTGGATCAGCTTCTGGTAGAACTCCACCCGGCCGGGGTTGACGTCGGAAAACGCCACCAGCTCGGCGGTCCCGGCGTGCTCGCCGTAGACGGCGCGGATGTACATTTCGGACCGGCCGCCGGTGCCGATCAGGGCGAGGCGGGCTTTTCCGGTCCCTGCGGCAGCGGTGCCGGCCGTGGGAGCGGACTGGGGTGCCGTTGCTGGTGAACTCGACTCGGCTGTGCTGACCATGGGGTCCCTTTCGACGTGTACCCGGCCGCGTGGGCGGCTCCAGGAGGTTCGGCGTGGGCATTTTGTTCCGCCCGGCGAGAAAGCGTTTTCTCAGATCGCTATATGATTTGTATCAACCTCCGGCACCATCCGTCAACCATATGGACACTGGCAGAAACCGTTTTCTTCGGCACTGTCGTGCCATCCGGGCGGAAAACCGTCCGGATAGTGTGGGAAAACGCGGGAAAACAGTAGAAATCGTTTTCCCGCACCGTTATATGCTGTGACTCATTACCCGGCACCCCGGCGTGGGATGCCGCCACCGGAGGCAGGAGGCCAACGCCCCCTGCCCCGGCATAAAACGAAGGGACCACCATGGTCAGGAGATCGGCAACCGGCAGGATCGGCATCGCAGATGTCGCCGTCAAGGCAGGCGTCTCGCACGCCACGGTTTCCCGCGTGATGAACGGTAACTTCACGGTGGACCCGGATATCGCCGCCCGCGTCCGGGCAGCCGCTGCGGAGCTGAAGTACCAGCCCAACCCTGTGGGCCGCAGCCTGGCGCTGGGCAAAACAGACACCATTGGCATTGTGGTCCCGGACCTGGCCAACCCCACCTTCCAGGCCATCCTGCGTGGCCTGAGCCGCGCCGCCGCGCAGGACGGCTACCGCGTCCTCATCGCCGATTCCTTCGAGGTTTCCAGCGAGGAAGCGATCCTGGCCGGCGAAGCCCGGCGCCGGTGCGACGGGCTGGTCCTCTGCGCCCCGCGCATGTCGGATGCCGAACTGGAAGAGATCGCACCGTCATTGCGGCCCCTGGTGCTGATCAACCGGACCACCGATGCCGACGACATCCCCAGCCTGGTGGTGGATTACGGGCAGGGGGTCCAGGACATCGCCGAACACCTGGTGGAACTTGGCCACACCCGCCTTGCGTTCCTGTCCGGCCCGCCCCGCAGTGCCTCCAACGGGCTCCGGCTCCAGGGCCTGGAGGCCTTCAAGGCCGCCCACCCCCAGGTGGAGGTCAGGATGCTGGAAGGCGGCTCGGACTTCGACACCGGCCACGGGGCAGTGGACGCCGTCCTGGAAAGCGGCGCCACGGGAATCCTGGCCTTCAACGACCTCGTGGCCATGGGCCTGATGAGCGGGCTACATGAGCGCGGCCTGCAGGTCCCGGGGGACATTTCGGTGACAGGCTTCGACGACATCCCTTTCGCGAAGTACACCACCCCCGCCCTGACGACGGCGGCCGTACCCATCACCGAACTCGGCGAGCAGGCCTGGCACCAGCTCCGGGCCCTCATCCGGAAGGAAGACAACGACGCCCCGGGCAGCCGCTACCAGCCACGGCTGGAAGTGCGGGCTTCCACCGGACCGGCCAAGGCTCCACGGCAGGCAGTCCACGGCTGAGCTTTCCCGGTCCGGCCCGACCACCCTCCGCCGCCGCCTGGCTCCGCGCCGTCTGGCCCCTTTCCGTCTGGCCCCTGAGGGTCAGGCGGACGGACCCAGCCCCGCCTCCTGGTAGTACCCCTCGATGTGGGCCGCCACGAGCTTTGCCGCCCGCCCGCCGTCGTGCGCGGTAATGGCGTCGAGGATCTGGTGGTGCTCTGCCATGAGCCGGGACGCGGTGGCCGCCCAATCAGGAAGGTTGGCGGTCAGCCGCCCCGCGTAACCCTGGATCGATTCGCGCAGCGAGCCCATCATGGCGCTCACCACGGCGTTGCCGGCAGCATCCGCCAATGCCAGGTGGAACTGCACATCCAGGGCCAGGAATTCGTCCACTGACAGGCCCGGCTCGTCCATCCCGGCCAGCAGCGCCGCAGCGTTCCGGAGCCCCGGGGCGTCCGGGCTGGCCTGGGACACCGCCCAGGATTCGAGCAGCACCCGGGTTTCCACGATGTCCTTGACCGGCAGGTGCTGGGTGGCCACGTGGAGCCGGAGGGCCGAGCCCAGGGCCGCCGTCGGATCCGAAATCACCACGGTGCCGGCTTCGGGGCCCGAGCCCACCCCGGCACGGACCACCCCCATGGCTTCAAGGATCCGGATGGCTTCCCGGACCGAGGTCCGCGACACGGCCAGCTGCTCGGCAAGGCTCCGTTCGGCCGGCAGCCGGCCGCCCACCATCAGCCGGCCGGCGGAAAGTTCGTTCTCGATCCAGGTCAGGACCAGCTGGTGGGTACGCATGATGCAATGGTAGTTGATGTGGTTGGACCACATGCCCTACAGTGTGGTTAGACCACAGAGGTTCCGCCGCGGACCTGCCGGCCCAATGGAGGACGCCATGACCCACACCATCCAGCCCAACAATCCGGAAACCACACCGGCCACGGCCGCCACGGACGTTCCGGCCGCGCCTGTTTCCGCTCCCGCCGCCGCTGCGAAGTCAGTGCCCGCGGCCCTGAAGCGCCGGATCCCCAAGTACTCGGACCTGGCCCCGCTGATGCAGTTCAAAAAGCCGGAGTTCAGCAAGGAGGCGCGGCTCAAGCGCGCCAGCACCATCTGGGAACTGCGCGACATGGCCAAGCGCCGCACCCCGCAGGCACCGTTCGACTACACGGACGGTGCCGCCGAGGAGGAAATCACCCTCCGCCGCGCCCGCCAGGCGTTCCTGGACATCGAGTTCCGTCCGGGCATCCTCCGGAACGTCTCCAGCATCGACCTGAGCACCGAGATCCTGGGCAAGACCTCCCGCCTGCCCGTGGGCATCGCCCCCACCGGCTTCACCCGGATGATGCAGTCCGAGGGCGAGTACGCCGGCTCCCAGGCTGCCGAAGCCGCCGGGATTCCCTACACGCTCTCCACCATGGGCACCGCGTCCATCGAGGACGTCGCAGCGGCAGCCCCGAACGGCCGCAACTGGTTCCAGCTCTACCTGTGGACGGACCGCGACCGGTCCCTGGAACTGATCGAACGCGCCGCCAAGGCGGGCAACGACACCCTGATGGTCACGGTGGACACCGCCGTCGCCGGCGCCCGGCTGCGCGATGTCCGCAACGGCATGACCATTCCGCCGGCACTGACCGTCAAGACCGTCCTCGACGCCTCCTACCGGCCGGCCTGGTGGTTCAACTTCCTCACCCACGAGCCGCTGACCTTCGCATCGCTGTCCCGCTACACCGGCACCGTCGCGGACCTCATCAACTCCATGTTCGATCCCACCCTCACGTTTGAGGACCTCGACTGGCTGCGCGAGACCTGGAAGGGCAAGCTGGTGGTCAAGGGCATCCAGACCGCCGAGGACGCCCGCCGCGTGGTGGACCACGGGGCCGACGGTGTGGTGCTGTCCAACCACGGCGGCCGCCAGCTGGACCGGGCGCCCATCCCGTTCCACCTGCTGCCTGAGGTCAAGGAAGCCTTCACCAAGGACAACTCCGACGCCGCGATCATCCTGGACACCGGCATCATGAGCGGCGCGGACATCGTTGCGGCACTGGCCCTCGGCGCGGACTTCACGCTGATTGGCCGCGCATACCTCTACGGCCTGATGGCCGGCGGCCGGCTGGGCGTGGACCGCGCCCTGCAGATCCTGGAGAAGGACATGGCCCGCACCATGGCGCTGCTGGGCGTCAGCCGGATCTCGGAGCTCACCCCGGACCACGTCCGCCTGCTCAACAGGTAGCCCGAGCCCACCCCGGCCCCGCCCCCTCCCTCCCAACTGACTCGCAGTTGTTGTCGTTTTGAGCGCTGAAAACGACAACAACTGCGAGTCAGTTGGGTGAGGGCTACTTCTTGCGGCCGAACTTGGGGAGGTTCGCCAGCAGGTCCGCGGCCTTCGTGGCGGCACGGCCCACGGTGCGGCCAATCTGCTGGGGCACAGTGTCGTCGCTGAGCGGGGTGCCGGTGCCGCCGGGAATCACGACGGCGGCACTCAACTCGGCACCGTCCCGCACCAGGACATCCGCCGGGCTGGAGTCCGCAACGGCTGCCAGCGGTATGTCGGCTGCGGCGGGGCGGGCTGTGGTTTCTGCAGACGGGGCCGGTGCTGCGACCACAAACGCCGGAGCCTGGCCCGACCCAGGCGGCTGTACGGAAGGGGCCGTCTCCGCGGCAGCCCCGCCGCCGACGTCGAACGTCTCCAGCCAGCTGGCAATGCCCTCCAGCGGCTTCCGGTTCAGAGCGTAGTAACGCTTCTGGCCCTGGGCCCGCATGCTGACCAGCTGGGCCTCGCGCAGAACTTTCAGGTGCTTCGAAATTGTGGGCTGGCTCGCGGCCAGCTCCTCCACCAATTCCCCCACGGCCTTGTCGCCGGCACGCAGGGACACCAAAATGTCCCGCCGGGTCGATTCCGCAATGACGGCAAATACGTCGTCTGTCACCATGCCTCCCACCCTAGCGACATATACGCCGAAAGGCATCCACTATTTCGGCGGATGCAGTGCCCCGGCCGGGGGCGGTTTCAGTCAAACCACGGGTCCAGCCCATGCACCGGGAAAACGGCCTTGCGGGTGGCCATCACGGTGCGGTCCACGGCGTCGTTGGGATCAAATCCCACCTCCCAGGAACGCCACCACAGCTCCACGTCATCGCCCATCAGGCCCGGCGCAGCGGTCCCGAACTTCTCCTCCACATACCGGCGCCAGTCATCCGGCACAGGGGTCCGCAACGGCACCGGACGGCCCGCGGCGATTGCTATCAGGTGGCTCCAGGCCCGGGGAACCACTTGGAGCACGTTGTATCCACCGCCGCCGGTGGCGATCCAGCGGTCGCCGCAATGGCGTGCAGCCATATTCCCGACGGCGGTGACCGCCTCGCGTTGTCCGTCCACGCTGAGATTGAGGTGCGTGAGGGGGTCCCCGCGGTGCGAGTCGCAGCCGTGCTGGCTGACAATCACCTCCGGCGCAAAGGCAGCCACCAGTTGCGGCACCACGGCGTGGAAGGCCCGCAGCCAGCCGGCGTCCCCGGTCCCTGACGGCAACGCAACGTTCACCGCCGTTCCTTCGGCATTGGTCCCGCCGGTCTCGTTGGCGAAGCCGGTCCCGGGAAACAGGGTCAGGCCGCTTTCATGCAGCGACACGGTGAGCACCCTGGGATCGTCCCAGAAGATGCTCTGCGTCCCGTCGCCGTGGTGGGCGTCCACGTCGATGTACGCCACTTTGCTGACGCCGCCGTCCAGCAGCCGCTGCACGGCCAGGGCCGCGTCGTTGTAAATACAGAACCCGCTGGCCCTCTCCCGGGACGCATGGTGCATGCCGCCACCGAAATTCACCGCATGCAGCGCGGAGCCATCCAGGATCCGCGAGGCAGACATCAGCGAGCCGCCCGCCAGCCGGCCGGCGGCCTCGTGCATGCCGGCGAAGGCAGGATCATCATCGGTCCCCAGGCCGCGGGCCTGGTCAGTCTGGGTGGGATCGGAACTGACGCGGCGCACGGCCGCCACGAAGTCGGTGGAATGAACTGTCGACAGTTCCTGGTCCGTGGCCACTTCCGGGGCCGCGACGTCCACGTGCGGCAGGTCGAAGAGGCCCAGGCTGCCGGCCAGCCGCGCCGTCAGGTCCATCCGCTCAGGCGCCATCGGGTGGCCGGGACCAAAGTTGTAGGCCGTCATGGCAGGGCTCCACGCCACAGTGGTTGGCGGCGCGGGCTGGCTGAGACCGGGCAGGTATGTCATCAATCACAGGCTACCGGAGCGCGGTGCCCCGAAGCCCCGGCCATTACGCCGGTATTAGTGGTTTACTACTCAGGGAAGCAGTTTCGACCGAGGAAAAGCACACATGACGCAAAGCCAGTCGAGGCCCCGGAACCCGGCCAGCTGGCACCCCGCAGCGCAGGACCGGGAGGGCCTCTGGATCTTCACGCGGCTGCGCGACTTCATTGACGACATCGCCAACACCTCCCCCGCCCGCCTTGCCCTCAGCGCATTCGCCGCGGTGTGCCTGTTGTTCACGTTCCTGCTGTCCCTGCCGTTCGCCTCAGCCACGGGAACCCCCACACCCCTGTACCAGGCCATGTTCACGGCCGTCTCGGCAGTCTGCGTCACGGGCCTGACAGTGGTGTCGACGGCGGTGCACTGGTCGTTTTTCGGTCAGCTGGTCATCCTGGTGGGCATCTTCGTCGGCGGTCTCGGCACGCTGACACTCGCCTCGCTGCTCGCGCTGATGGTGAGCAAGAGGCTGGGCGTCCGCGGCAAGCTGATCGCCCAGGAAGCCATGAACAACGCTGGCCGCCTGGGTGAGGTGGGCACCCTGCTGCGGATCGTCATCACCACGTCGGTGGTGATCGAGGGGATCCTGGCGCTGACCCTGATCCCTCGGTTCCTCACCCTGGGCGAACCGTTCTGGCAGTCCGTCTGGCACGGTATTTTCTACGCCATTTCCGCGTTCAACAACGCAGGCTTCACGCCCCATTCTGACGGCATCGTCCCCTACGAGACGGACCTCTGGATCCTGGTTCCCCTCATGCTGGGTGTATTCCTGGGCAGCCTGGGCTTCCCCGTGGTGATGGTCCTGCAGCAGAACGGGCTGAACTGGAAGAAGTGGAACCTCCACACCAAGCTCACCATCCAGGTCTCGTTCATCCTCCTGGTCTCGGGCTCGGTTCTGTGGGGGCTGATGGAATGGGAAAACCTCCGGACCATCGGTGGCATGGACCTGGGCGACAAGATCACCCATTCCCTGTTCGCGTCCGTGATGACCAGGTCCGGCGGCTTCAACCTGGTGGACCAGAACCAGATGGAGTCCACCACCATGCTCCTCACCGACGCCCTGATGTTTGCCGGCGGCGGCTCCGCTTCAACAGCCGGCGGCATCAAGGTCACCACCATTGCCGTGATGTTCCTGGCCATCGTTGCCGAAGCCCGCGGCGACGCCGACGTAAAGGTTTATGGCCGGACCATCCCGCAGGGCACCATGCGGGTGGCCATCTCGGTCATCGTGGCCGGAGCCACGCTGGTCTCTGTGTCAGCGTTCCTGCTGCTCCACATCAGCGGCGAATCCATGGACCGGGTACTGTTCGAGACGATCTCCGCATTCGCCACCGTGGGGCTCAGCACCAACCTGAGCGCCGAGCTGCCGCCGGAAGGCGTGTATGTCCTGACGGCGCTGATGTTTGCCGGCCGTGTGGGCACCGTGACCCTCGCCGCCGGACTGGCGCTGCGCCAGCGCAGCCAGCTGTTCCACTACCCCGAAGAGAGGCCCATCATTGGCTAGTTCACCAGACGCTCCCCGCAGGCCGGCCCACAACGCACCCGTGCTGGTCATCGGGCTTGGCCGCTTCGGGTCGTCCACCGCTGAACAGCTGGTGAAGCAGGGCCGCGAAGTGCTCGCGATCGAACGCGACCGGAACCTGGTCCAGAAATGGGCACCGCTGCTCACCCACGTGGTGGAGGCGGACGCCACCAACATCGACGCGCTCCGCCAGCTGGGCGCGCAGGAGTTCAGCTCCGCCGTTGTGGGAGTGGGAACCTCCATCGAGTCCTCGGTGCTGATCACCGTAAACCTCGTGGACCTCGGCATCGAACACCTGTGGGTCAAGGCCATTACGCCCTCCCACGGCAAGATCCTCACCCGGATCGGCGCCAACCACGTGATTTATCCCGAAGCCGACGCCGGCGTCAGGGCCGCACACCTGGTGTCCGGCCGCATGCTGGACTTCATCGAGTTCGACGACGACTTCGCCATCGTGAAGATGTACCCACCCCGCGAAACGGTGGGCTTCACCCTTGACGAGTCGAAGGTCCGTTCCAAGTACGGGGTGACCATCGTGGGTGTGAAGTCTCCCGGCGAGGACTTCACCTACGCCCGGCCCGAAACCAAGGTCTCCTCCCGCGACATGCTGATCGTGTCAGGCCACGTGGACCTGCTGGAACGCTTCGCGGCAAGGCCCTGATCCCGGGCGGTGGCGGTGGACCAGGGCCTCAGCCGAGCTGTTGCGTGATTTCCGCTGCCCGGTCAGCGGCGGCGCGGGCGCCGGCGGCAATGATCGCGGGGATGCCCTGCTCGTCGAACGTTGCAATGGCGCGTTCGGTGGTGCCGTTGGGGCTGGTCACCGATTTACGCAGCGCGGCGGCATCGGCGCCTGGTTCCGCCAGCATAAAGCCGGCTCCGGCCACGGTTTCGCGGGCCAGGAGCTGGGACAGTTCGCGGTCCAGACCCAGTTCCTCGCCAGCGGTCGCCATGGCCTCGGCGAGGTAAAACGCGTAGGCCGGGCCGGAGCCGCTGATGGCCGAGAGCGCGTCCACGTGCTCCTCGGGTACCTCCACCACGGTTCCGGTGCCCTGCAGGAGCTCCTTGACCAGCTGCAGCTGGTCCGGGGAGCAGTTGGTGCCAGGGGAGACCGATACCACGCCGCGGCCAAGCCGGGCCGGCGTGTTGGGCATGGACCTGATGACGGGCTGGCCATCCGGCAGGGCAGCTTCAAGCTGGGCAAGGGACACCGCCGCCGCGACGCTGACCACGATGGTGTCCGGCGACAGGGAGCCGCTGATTTCGCGGGCCAGGTCGGCGATGCCCACCGGTTTGACGCCAAGGATGACCACGGCAGAGCCAATGCTGGCCTGCTTGTTGTTGTCCGGTTCCTCTTCGCCGGCAATGGCGGTGATTCCCGGATGGCGTTCGGCAAGTTCCGCAGCGCGACCGGCCCTCCGGACGGTGGCCACGATGTCTGCGGGACTTGTTCCCGATTCCACCAGGCCACCAAGGATGGCTTCGTTCATGGATCCACAGCCAAGGAATGCGATTCGGTTGCTCATGACTCCATCATTGCAGTTCGGCTGTTCCGGCGCAGATGTGAAGATTCCCAGCCGGCTCCCAGATCCACTGCAGGGACTTCACAAGTTGGGTCCCTAATGTAGTTATTACCTCATTGAGGGTGCGAGTGATGCGGCAGGGATGGGGATTCCTGCCCGAGGCACCGGAGGCCGGCAGCGGGTTTCCCCCCATTTTCCTGCTGCCGGCCCCGGTGCTTTCGCTTTTAACGCCAACGCCAGCGCCGAGAGCCAGGCGCCGGGAAAACCAACGGTCAAGCGCCGGCAGGAGCCTCGGCGGCAATGCGGCCTGCGGCCGCAGCAACGTGCGGCGCGGGCTCCAGCGGGCCGGCAAACACCAGCTGGTCCAGCCGCCGCAGGATGAGGCCCTCGCGCAGCGCCCAGGGGCAGATCCGGACCTTCTTGAATTTGAAGAGTTCCAGCGCCGCCTCCGCCACCAGGGCGCCGGCCAGGAGCTGGTGCGCGCGCGCCTCCGAGACACCCGGCAGGTGCAATCTGTCCTCGGCCTTCATGGCCGAGATCCGCTGCGCCCAGACGCCAAGGTCGAAGGCCTGCAGTTCACGTTTGATGTAGGGACCGGAGGCGCTGGGGGCTGCGCCGGCGATCCGGGCCAGCGAACGGAAGGTTTTGGAGGTTCCGGCCACCACGTTGGCCCTGCCAAGCCCGTCGAAGCTGCTGACTGCAGGCTTCAGCGTGGCCCGGATGTAGCGGCGGAGTTCCTTGACGCTGCGGGCCGAGGGCGGGTCCTCGGACAGCCAGTCGCGTGTCAGCCTGCTGGCGCCGAGCGGAACGGAGGTGGCCATCTCCGGCAGCTCGTCCTGGCCGAACGCCATTTCGAAGGAGCCGCCCCCGATGTCCAGGTTGAGGATGGGACCGGCGCCCCAGCCGTGCCAGCGGCGAACCGCGAAGAACGTCATGGACGCTTCTTCGCTGCCTGTCAGTTCCTGCAGGGTGACGGTGGTTTCGTGCTTCACCCGGGCCAGCACCGCCGCGCCGTTGGTGGCTTCGCGGATCGCGGAGGTACAGAACGCCAAGAGGTCATCGGCTTTGTGCCGGGCGGCGAACTCCCATGCCTCCAAAACAAACTCTGTCAGCTCATGCTGGCCCTCGTCACTGATGCTGCCGTCCGGCTCCAGGTACTGGACCAGGGACAGCGGCCGCTTGTGCGAAGCGAACGGCACAGGGCGCGCGCCGGGGTGGGCATCCACCAGGAGGAGGTGGACAGTGTTTGATCCAATATCAAGGACGCCTAGCCGCATCCTGCCATTATTCCCCCTGCGGGCAACCGCGCCGGCATCCCGGCACGCACCCCGGCGTCACAAGTCCTGCGTCACACGTTTTGGCTCAGGCTCCGGCCGGATCCGCGGCGGCGTCATCAGCGAGCTCGTCGGCGCGCTTGAAGTCGCGTTTGATGTTGGCCACGCCCTCGGGATTAATTTCGAAACCGTAGGCGGCGCCGGGGTTGATGACCATGCCCAGCTCCTCACCGATGTTGGCGATGATGGCGGCGCCCTGCGTGCCCAGCACGTTCGGGGCCGCTTCCAGGAACTGTCCGTCCACCCGGCTGGGGTGGGAGAACACAGCCAGGACGGGATCCCCGTCGGCGTTGCCAAGGACCAGCGGCTCCACCTGTGCGTCCAGGCCTTCCACACCATCGGGGCTGAGGATGTAGACCTCGCTGTTCAGGAACGACAGGATGACGTCCACGGGGCTGGCCTCGGGCTGGCCGCCCTGGGCGAGCTTCTCCTCGAGGTCGTTCAGGGGCGTGGGGTCGGTCATTGCAGGCTGTTCACTCATCCCCCTACCCGATCACGTTGCTCGCAGCACCGCAATTCCTGCCTGCCGGCCGGGCAGCCCGGACCGGAGACAATCCGCGCCCGGACCGGGCTGATCCCCGGTCCGGGACACGGCTTACTTCTTGGCAGCGGCCTTCTTTTTGGCAGGTGCCTTGCGGGCCGTCGTCGTGCGCTTGACCGGGCCCTTGGCGCGCTTCTCAGCCAAAAGCTCCACAGCCTGTTCCCGGGTGAGTTCCTCCAGGGAGGTGGCCCGCGGGACGGTGATGTTGGTGATGCCGTCGGTGATGTACGGGCCGAACCGGCCTTCCTTCACCACGATGTTCTTCTCCGAGACGGGGTCCGGGCCGAACTCGGCCAGCGGCGGAACCGCTGCGCGCGCCCCGCGCTGCTTGGGCTGGGAGTAGATTTCCAGCGCCTGCTCCAGCGTGATGGTGAAGATTTCCTCTTCCGTGCCGATGGAACGGGAGTCGGTGCCCTTCTTCAGATACGGGCCGAACCGGCCGTTCTGGACGGTGATGAGGTTGCCTTCGGCGTCCTCGCCCAGCGCGCGCGGCAGGCTCATAAGCTGCAACGCCTCATCCAGGGAGACGGAGTCCACGGTCATGGACTTGAACAACGAACCGGTGCGCGGCTTCGCCTTAACCGGCTTCTTGGGGGGCTTCGGCTTACCGTTTTTGTAATACTCCACCGGCTGGTTGGCGATCTGTTCCTCGGTCATTTCCGGAATGACTTCGGTGACGTAGGCGCCGTAGCGGCCGTTTTTGGCCACCACCGTGTGGCCGGTGTGCGGGTCAGCACCCAGCACCCGCTCCTCCGGCGCAGCGGTCTCCATGAGTTCCACGGCCTTGGCTGCGGTGAGCTCGTCGGGTGCGAGGTCCTCGGGGACGTTGGCGCGGGAGTTCTCCACAATTTCGCCGGTTTTGGGATCCACCGTGGCGGCGGAACTTTCCAGGTACGGGCCGAACTTGCCCACCCGCAGCGTGATCTCGTCCGTGATGGGGATCGAATTGATTTCGCGGGCATCGATCTCGCCGAGGTTGTTGACGATGCTGAGCAGGCCCGGGTCGGCGTCTTCACCGAAGTAGAAGTGCCGCAGCCAGGCAGCTCCGACAGCCTGGCCGTTGGCGATCTTGTCCAGGTCGCCTTCCATGTCCGCGGTGAATTCGTAGTCCACGTAGTCGGTGAAGTGCTGCTCGAGGAGGCGGATCACGGAGAACGCGATCCAGCTTGGCACCAGCGCGGAGCCCTGCTTCCGGACGTATCCGCGGTCCTGGATGGTGGAGATCGTCGAGGCGTACGTGGACGGCCGGCCGATGCCCTTCTTCTCCAGCTCCGCGGTCAGCGACGCTTCGGTGAAGCGCGGCGGCGGCGAGGTTTCGTGGCCAACTGCCAGGATGTCCGACGCCGTCAGCGCGTCTCCCTTGCCCACGTTCGGGAGGCGGCGGGCGTCGTCCGAGTCGTCGTCGCCGCGGCTTTCGTCCTTGCCTTCCTCGTAGGCGGCCAGGAAGCCCGGGAAGGTGATCACGGTGCCGGAGGCGGAGAATTCGGCGTCGCGGCCGTCCGTGGCGGTGGCGCCCAGGCGGATGGTGGCCGTGGAACCCTTGGCGTCACCCATCTGGGAGGCGACGGTCCGCTTCCAGATCAGTTCATAGAGGCGGAACTCGTCGCCGGAGAGCTGCTTGGCCACCTGCGCCGGGGTGCGGAAGGAGTCGCCGGCGGGACGGATGGCCTCGTGGGCTTCCTGGGCGTTGGCGGCCTTGCCGGAGTAGACGCGCGGGGTGGCCGGGATGTACTCCGGGCCGTACAGCTCGGATGCCTGCCGGCGGGCGGCCGTGACGGCCTCGTCGCTCAGCGAGGAGGAGTCGGTACGCATATAGGTGATGTAGCCGTTTTCGTACAGCCGCTGCGCCACCTGCATGGTGCTTTTGGAGGAGAACCGGAGCTTGCGGCCGGCTTCCTGCTGCAGCGTGGACGTGGTGAACGGCGCGGCGGGGCGCCGGGTGTACGGCTTGGTGTCCACGGAGCGGACGGCGAACGCGGCGTCCTGGAGCCCTGCTGCCAGCGACGTGGCCAGCTCCTCGTTGAGGTGGGCAACGTTGCGGGAGGTGAGGACGCCGTCGTCGTTGAAGTCCCGGCCTGTGGCCACCTTGGCACCGTCCACGGCAGCCAGTTTGGCCTTGAAGGAGCCGGACCCGGCCCCGAACTGGCCGGTCAGGTCCCAGTAGGACGCGGCGCGGAACGCCATGCGTTCGCGTTCGCGGTCCACCACCATGCGGGTCACCACGGACTGCACACGCCCGGCGGACAGGCCGCGGGCCACCTTGCGCCACAGCACCGGGGAGATCTCGTAGCCGTACAGGCGGTCCAGCACACGGCGGGTTTCCTGTGCGTCCACGAGTGCCGTGTCCACGTCGCGCAGGTTTCCCATGGCGCGCTGGATGGCTTCCTTGGTGATTTCGCCGAACGTCATCCGGTACACCGGAACCTTGGGCTTCAGCACTTCCAGCAGGTGCCACGCGATGGCCTCGCCCTCGCGGTCCCCATCAGTTGCGAGGTAAAGTTCGTCGGCATCTTTGAGCGCGGCTTTGAGCTCGGACACCTTCTTCTTTTTATCCGCTGACACGACGTAATAAGGCTTGAAATCGTGGTCAATGTCGACGGCGAACTTGCCGACGGAGGTCTTTTTCAGTTCCGCGGGAAGCTCGGACGGCTGCGGCAGGTCACGGATGTGACCGATGGAGGCCTCAACGATGAAACCCTCGCCGAGGTACTTGGCGATGGTCTTGCTCTTGGCCGGAGACTCCACAATCACGAGTTTCTTGCCGGTTTTGGCCTTGCTTGGCACGATGCTCCTACAGAAAAAGGTTGCTGGGGCAGATGAGCCCATATTGGCCTAGTTCACCATATTTTGGGCCAATGTGCGCATTCCTGTGGAAAACACCGGCCTCCGCGAAGCGGCCGGAACGGGTCAGCCGGCCGCCCGAAGGAGGAAGCCGTCGCGGACCAGGTTTTCCACTTCGGCGAGCAGTTCCTGCCGGAAGGACAGGGCATCGAATCCGTCCTCCCCGGCCAGGCTTCCGCCCAGCAGGGCCTCCAGCGCACCGGCGATCTGGCCGGCGGTCAGGTCGCCGTCGCAGGCGGACACAAACCCCGCCAGTGCGGTGCTCAACAGGTTGGTCCGGCGCAGGCCGGCGCCCTGCCGGAGCAGGATCACGCCCGGGTGCTCGGCACCGGGACGCTGGTGCCGTTCCTCCGTGACGTCCTCGGCCACGATGAGGTGCGCCGCTTCGATGCTGTCCGCTGCCACGTCGTCGTTGCGCTCCACGGCGGCGCCCAGATGCGGGCCGATGGGTTGCTCGATGGGGTAGGTGATTTCCTCGAACCGGCTGATGGTGGCCTGGCCGGGGGCCGCGGGCCGGCGGAGCCAGACCATGCCGAACCCGATCCCTGCCACGTTCCGGCTTGCGAAGTCCGCGAGGTAGGCCCCGTAGGCCTCCCGGTAGTGGTCCCGGTTCCGGGACTCGGAGGCGTCCTGCAGCCAGGTTTCGGCGTATTGTTCGGGGCTGACCTGCTCGCGCTGGATGAACCAGGCGTCGGTGCCGGGGCTGACCCAGGCCCGGGGCCGGTGGTGCCATTCAGTGCCGGCCTCCACTTCCCAGTTGCCCAGCAGCTGCGCCGTCCCGCCCGGGGACAGCAGGCCGGGAAGCCCTGCCACGAGGGAGGCCACGATGTCGTCACCGGGGAGGCCGCCGTCCCGGTAGGTGAACTGGCCGGCGGCGTCCTCGCCTGACCGGCGCGGGGTGATCACGAACGGCGGGTTGGAAACCACCAGGTCGAATTCCTCACCGGCCACGGGCTCCAGCAGTGATCCCAGGCGAAGGCTCACCCGGTCCGCCAGCCGGTCCGGGTCCACGGACAGGGCCTCGGCGTTGAGCAGGATATTGAAGCGGGCAAAAGCCAGGGCCCGTTCGGAGATGTCCGTGGCGGTGACGTGTTCGCAGTGATGCAGGAGATGGAACGCCTGGATGCCGCAGCCCGTGCCCAGGTCCAGGGCCCGTTCCGTGTGGCGGCGCACGGTGGTTTGGACCAGGGTGGTGGAGGCCTGCCCGATGCCCAGCACGTGGTCGTGCCGCAGCACGCCTTCCTGCTGGTGGGCGGCGAGGTCGCTGGCCACCCAGAGTTCGGCGCCGCCGCTGCCGTCCGTGTTGACATCCCAGCCGTAGGGGCGCAGGTCGGCGCGCGCTGCGAACCGCGCGGTGCCGGGGACGGGCTCAACGAGTCCCAGCTCCACCAGGCCGTCCGCACCCAGGCCCGGCAGCGCGGCGTCGAGCGCCACCCGTTCCTGCGGTTCGGCGAGGAGCCAAAGACGGACGACGGCGGCCAGCGGCCCGGTGCCGCTGTCACGGCTGGCGGCGGCATCCGTGGCGAGCTGGGCCGGGATGATCTGGTCCCGGTTCAGGGCAGCGGAGGCTGACGGGCCCAGCAGCTGCGCCACGCCGTCCAGCGTGTAACCGGCGCGGCGCAGGTCCGCGGCCAGGGCCTGCAGCAGGTGCGGCCGGTCGCTTCGCGGGGCATCGGGGGTGTTGCCGGCGGTGAACTCGAATGGGGATTTAGGCACCGGCCAAGTTTAGTCCGGTCCTCCGCCGGCTCCCGAGGTGCCATGCCACCCTGCGCAGGCGGTAGCGTGGAAGCATGCCTTCCTGCCTCCCTGCCCTCCTGCGTGCGCGCCGTCCTGCCGGGCCCTCCGGCCTGTACGGGCCCCTGCGCCCGCCGGCCCGCAGGCCCGCCGCCTGGGCCGCACTGGGGGCGTTGGTCATGGCAGCGGCACTGTCGGGATGCTCGACCGGGCTGTCCGTGGAAAATGCAGACGTCCCACAGTGGCGGGCCACGGCCCTGCCCACCGACCCAGGCACCCTCCTCCAGGATGAAGGGAAAATCCTCAACCGGGACCGGATCAGCCAGGAAGCGGCGGATGTTCCGGCGGGTCGGTACACCCTGTCCGTGACCTGCGAAGGCGGCGGAAAAGCGTTCTTCGCCGTGTCCGTTGACGGGGTTGAAATAGTGGACGCAGGTGCGGCCTGCAACGGCAGCCTCGAGACCACACGCTTCACGGTCCCGTCGGCCGGGACCCTGGACATCAGCGCGTCCAGCGTCGACGCGCCGCTGATCTTTGCGTACCAGGTGACGCCCACGCAATAAGGCCTGCAGCACTGGCCCGGCCGCCACCGCAGGCATACAGTCGACGTATGCCCACCGTGCGGGAATCCTCCGCGCCCCGTGGCCTGCAAAGGGCACGGGCTACGCAGGCACGGACCCTCACGGCCACCTTTGGGCGTGCGTCAGTGGGGTTGCTGGTGCTTGGGTCCTCCGTCGCCCTGACTGGCTGCGAATATTCGTACGACGACGGCCTGCCGCGTTCAGCGCCCCAATCCACCGCCGCGCCCGCAACCCCCGAACCCGACATCACCTACGATCCGCTCCGCCGGGAACCTGTGCCGCCGGACGGGCTGGCTGACTGGGTGGCCCGGACCTTGCCCAATGCTTCCCAGCCGGTGGCGTACGCCGGTGCCGGCGTGTTGGCGCCCGGCGAGGTCCTCAAGGAGGACACTCCGGTTCTGGCGGCCGGCACCTATGCGCTGGCGTTGGCCTGCCGGAGCCTGCGGCGCGTTGTGTTTACCTTCCGCACCGACGCCATGGACCTCGCGGACCTGGCCCAGCGATGCGGCATCAACCGCGAAAGCATCGTCTACCTTGCCTCGGACACGGCAGTGCACGTCACGGTGGAGGCCGGCTCCGCAGCCAACTACGCTTACCGGTTCCGCCGGTTCCCTTAGGCGGCGCAGCCTTCCGGGCAGCGCAGGGTTTCCGGGCTGGCAGCGCACTCGGAGCAGTACAGCGTCAGGGTGCGGCAGCTGGGGTTGGAACAGTTCTCGAATTTGCTGGTCGGGGCTGCGCAGCGGACGCACTGGCCGATGGTTTTTGCGTCCTCGCTGAATTCCAGGTGCATCCGCTTGTCAAAAACGTACAGCGACCCTTCCCAGAGACCCTGGTCCTTGAAGGTCTCGCCGTACCTGACAATCCCGCCGTCCAGCTGATACACCTCTTTGAAACCTCGGTTGACCATCAGGCTGGACAGGACCTCGCAGCGGATGCCGCCGGTGCAGTAGGTGACCACGGGTTTGTCTTTCAGCGCGTCGTACTTGCCTGACTCCAACTCCTTGATGAAGTCGTGCGTGGTGGCCACATCGGGCACCACCGCGTCCTTGAACTTGCCGATCTGGGCCTCGAAGGCGTTCCGGCCGTCAAAGAACACCACGTCCTCGCCGGCCTGTTTCCGGTTGGCCACCAGCTCGTGCAGTTCCTCGGGCTGGAGGTGCTTCCCGCCGCCCACCACACCGTTCGCGTCCACCTTGAGTTCCCCGGGCGCGCCGAAGGAGACAATCTCATCGCGCACCTTGACGCTCAGCCGCGGGAAGTCCGCTGCGCCGCCGTCGGACCATTTGATGTCGATGCCTGCAAAGCCCTTGTATTCGCGGGTTGTCTTTACGTACTGCTTTACCGCGCCGATTTCGCCGCCCACCGTGGCGTTGATGCCGTCCCGGGAGATCAGGATCCGGCCCGTAAGGCCGAGCTTCTCGCAGAGGGCACGCTGCCAGAGCCGGACGGCGTCCGGGTCTGAGAGGGGGGTAAAGCCGTAAAAGAGCACAATTCGGTCTAAAGCCACGTATTTAAGGGTACCGGCTCGGGTTCCCGGACACCGTCCGCCCGCCGCAGGGTGCCTGCGGCCGGGGCGTTGGCGCATCACGATTGGATAAGCACTGTTGCAGCCACTGTTGCTGGCCGTCGGGCTGGAATAGTCTCATGCCATGAGCCCGGAAACCACGATTGAAGACATCACAGGCCTTCTTGAACTATGGGTGGCCGGCTGGGCGGGTTGCCGCGGCTACCGCACCTCCACCGAGGGCCGGTTCCCTGCCGCCTTGCGGTCCGAGAGCAGCGGGGACTGGGAATTCTTTGCAGCCGACCCCTCGGACGCTGAATTTGCCGAACTGGCAGCCAAGGTGGCGGTGGCGCCGGCCATGGTCCTGACCATCCTCACCAACGACACCGCCCGGTACGCCCGGCTGGCGCAGCAGCACAGGCTCAACGTGACCTCGGATTCGCAGACCATGATGATTGTGGACATGGAAACCCAGGACGCCGAGGATCCGTGGCTGCCTGACGATGACCTGGAACTGTCCACCTCCGAAACGGACGGCGTGCACTACGCCGAAGTGCGGTCCGGCGAAACCATCGCCGCCAGCGGCAGGCTGTTTGTGGTGGGCAACACCGCGGTGTTCGACAAGATTGTTACGGACCCGGCGTTCCAGCGCCGCGGCCTGGGCAGTTTCATCATGCGGGCCCTCGCGGCGCAGGCCTTCGGCCATGATGTGCTGAACGGGCTGCTGCTGGCCTCCAGCGACGGCCAGAAACTGTATTCCCACCTCGGCTGGACCGCAGTCTCCCGGGTTCTGATGCTTTCGGCAGACCACAACGGCGGGGACCTTTCCCTCAGCTGACGGCCGGGCGCCGGCCGCCGGTTACCCCTTGGGCGGATTCGGCGTCGCCGGGTGCCGCCGGATGAAAGAATGTCGGGGTGAACCCCCATGACTCCCTGATTCCCCTGCTGGGCCGCGGCCCGGATCCGGAACAGCTCCGTCATGTCCGCACCATCCCGGCACGCGAAGCAGTGCACGCGACGTGGCCGGAATGGGTGCACCCCGACGTTGTGGCGGCCTATGGCACGTTGGGGATCCACGAACCCTACAAGCATCAGGTCCACGCGGCAGACGTGGCCCACGCCGGCAGGCATGTTGTGGTGGCCACCGGAACGGCGTCTGGCAAGTCGTTGGCGTATCAGTTGCCTGCCCTGGACGCCATCCACCGTTCGGAGCTGCGGGTGCTCGCTGAACCCGGCAGGATCCACGACGACGGCGCCGTGACCCTTTACCTCTCCCCCACCAAGGCGCTGGCGGCCGACCAGCTTAATGCGATCCGGGCCCTGAAGCTGCCTACCGTCCGCGCGGAAACCTACGACGGCGACACCGACCCGGCATCCCGGCGCTGGATCCGGGACCACGCCAACTTCATCCTGGCGAACCCGGACATGCTGCACTTCGGGATCCTTCCCAACCATGCGTGGTGGGCCGGGTTCTTCCGCCGGCTGCGCTACGTGATCGTTGATGAGGCGCACAGCTACCGGGGTGTGTTCGGCTCGCACGTGGCCAACCTGATGCGGCGGCTGCGGCGGATCTGTGCCTACTACGGGGCGGGAACGTCCTTCCCGGAGCCGGTGTTCATCGCGGCTTCCGCCACGGCTTCGGACCCGGATACCTCGTTCTCCCGGTTGATCGGCGCCCCGGTGGAGGCCGTGTCCACGGACTGCTCGCCCCACGGGGCCACCACAGTGGCTTTCTGGGAGCCGGCGCTGACCGAGGCCCGGGGCGAGAACGGCGCCAACGTGCGGCGCACCGCTGTGGCCGAAACAGCGGACCTGCTGGCCAACCTGGTGTCGGCGCGCATCCGCACCATCGCGTTCATCAAGTCGCGGCGCGGGGCGGAGACCATCTCGGCCATCACCAAGCGCCTTCTGGACGAGGTGGATCCCAGCCTGCCGCAGCGGGTGGCAGCCTACCGCTCGGGGTACCTTCCTGAGGAGCGGCGGGCGGTGGAGAGGGCCCTCCGCTCCGGGGAACTTCTGGGGGTGTCCAGCACCTCGGCGCTGGAACTGGGCATCGATATTTCCGGGCTCGACGCCGTCCTCGTTGCCGGCTGGCCGGGGACCCGGGCGTCCCTGTTCCAGCAGATCGGCCGGGCCGGCCGGGCGGGGCAGGACGCCATCGCCGCCTTTGTGGCCAGCGACGATCCGTTGGATACGTTCCTGGTGAACCATCCGGAGGCGATCTTCGACGTTTCCGTGGAAGCCACCGTGTTTGACCCATCCAACCCCTACGTCCTGGGACCGCACCTGTGCGCCGCGGCAGCTGAACTTCCGCTGGGAACCGGCGAACTGGCCCTGTTTGGTCCTTCGGCCGAGGGACTCCTGGATCAGCTGGTGGCGCAGGGATACCTCCGTCGCCGGCCCGCGGGGTGGTTCTGGACGCATTCACAGAGTGCCGCCGCCATGGTCAATCTCCGGGCGGACGGCGGCGGGCCGGTCAACATCGTGGACGCCGACACCGGGTCCCTGCTGGGGACCATGGATTCCCCGCAAACGCACTACCAGGCCCACACCGGGGCCGTGTACGTCCATCAGGGGGACAGCTACGTGGTGGAGGACCTCAACGAGGACGACCACTGCGTGATGGTGCGCCGGGCCAATCCCGATTTTTACACCACGGCCCGCGATGTCACCCAGATCGAGGTCCTCGAGACCCAGCGGACCGCCACGTGGGGCGACGTTTCGGTGCATTTCGGCGAGGTCAAGGTGACCACGCAGGTGGTTTCCTTCCAGCGCAAGGCTTTGATCTCCAACGAGGTCCTCGGCGAGGAGCCGCTGGAACTCGGCGCGAGGGATCTTTTTACCAAGGCGGTGTGGTTCGAGGTGGGGAACCGGTCCCTGACCGGGGCTGGGCTCGTCGAAGCCGAATTTCCCGGCGCCCTGCACGCCGCCGAACATGCGGCCATCGGCTTGCTGCCGCTGGTGGCCTCCAGTGACAGGTGGGACATCGGAGGGGTTTCCACAGCGCTGCACGCCGACACCGGAGTGCCCACCATCTTCGTCTATGACGGACACCCTGGCGGGGCAGGTTTCGCCGAACGCGCCTTCGACAAGGCCAAGGTCTGGCTGACGGCCACCCGCGACGCCATCCGGGCCTGCGAATGCGAGTCCGGTTGCCCCTCCTGTGTCCAGTCCCCTAAGTGCGGGAACAAAAACAACCCTTTGGACAAGGCCGGCGCCGTGACGCTCCTGGGGGTGCTCCTGAAGGACGCAACCGAAGCGATGCCGCCGGCTCCTGCAGGTTCCGCCGGTTGGGGCCAGGACCACAACCGGCCAGCGCCAGCCGACGGCAGCACCGGCTGACCAGGAGTTCACGGCGCCGGACCGGACCTGCAGTTCACGGCGGCAGACCTGACCAGCAGTTCACAACGGCTCACCTGACTTCGGTCACGGCGGCGGACCGGCTCTGGCATGGCCCGTTGCCGGACCCAGCAGGGTCCGCCGGAGCATTTCCGTCCGAACCTCCACCGACAGGTCGGAGCGCGGTAAACAGCTCAGCAGCGCGGCGGCATGGCGCGCCGCAACCACGGACGCCGCCGCGCACGGGTCCCCCGCCGTAATTCCGCGGTGGGCGTCCGCGGCTGCGAGCGCTGCCAGATCGGCTGCGGCCGCCGCACGGCTGGCCAGCACCGCAGACTGGGCCAAGAGGAGGACCAGCGCGGTGGCAAGCATAACCACAACCGCAAGCCCCAAGGCCAGCACCGTCCCCGAGCCGCGCTCCCTGCGCTCATCCGTTGGATGAGCCCGTTTCTTTACCGTTGGCATGCCATCTCCTGAACTGGTTTTCTTCCTCCAAGGCCCCTCCTGCGGGCTTTGTTGACTGCTGCCGGCGTTGCTTCCACGCCGCACGGACGCGGTGTCCGCCTGCCTTGGTGCAGCTCTCATCTTCCCGACAGTGCGGAACCCGATCATTACCCGGTGGACAGTCAGGGGCCCGGCCAGGTCCCAGTGACGTCGGGCACCCCACGCTCGCTCTGTGCCGAGGCAGTGGCTGTAAGGGTCCACGGGATGATCCCGCCCAAGGTGCCACCCACCCGGTCCGTGACTTTTACTCCCAACCAGCCGCCCTGGGACGATACGGACGTTGACGCTGAGGGCCCAGCCAGGGCGGCTATTGTCCCGCGGACCGTGTCCGGTCCATCGCCGCGGGCCAGTGCGCGGGCCCCGGCCCTGGCGCCCGCCTCCAGCCGCAGCTGGGTAATTCCTGCCGCCGCACCCGCAAGCAACATGGACAGCAAGGCAACCACGGCCGGCAGCGTGACGGCGAACTCGGCCGTGACACTGCCCCCGGAGCGGTCCCTGCACCCGCCAACTGCAGCCCCGCGGACCATCACGGAAGCGCCAATGCCGTCCGGATCAGGTTCAGCAAAAAACCCCGGACTTCATCGCTGCGGAGAATGAACACCAGCAGGCCGGCGAAGCCGACGGCGGCCAGGGTGGCTATGGCGTACTCCGCTGTGGCCATTCCGGCCTGGGCAAAAGCATTGCCGCAGCGCTGTCGCATCCGGGCAGTGCGTAGCCGGGGACCACTCATCAGCGTGTGGCGTGTCAGGCTGGCACCCGGATACAGCTCCACCACATTCTCCGGAAGATCGGCCCGGACCGGCTCCTCCCCGGAACCCCTGAAGAGCTTTCCGCGCCGTCTCTCCCTTGCTCCGGGCGGCGGGCCGCCATTGGCATCGGAAGCGTTGGAATGTGGGTGGCGATGGTTCATGGCCATGAGCTTTCCTTCCGTGTTGCCGGTCGGATGACCGGCTCCCATCGAGTCTTCAGGGGCAGGCGTGCTGCTGAAAGGAGGCAATCGGGCTAAGTGGATAACCTGCCGCGGCCCGACTCTGTGGAGGACGGGACAGCGGCGTCCGCTCAGGCACCGGATGGCAGCAGTGCCAGCAGCACCGGAACGACACCGAGGCAAATGAAGGCCGGCAGGGAGCACAACCCCAGCGGGAGAACAAGCTTGACGCCCAGGGTCGCGGCGCGTTTTTCCGCCGCCCGGAAGCGTTCCCGCCGCAGCCTGGCCGCCTGGGCATAGAGAATGGCCGACGACGGCGCCCCGGTCAGGGCGGCGAATCCGAGGGCCTCCTGCAGGTCCAGGATTCCTTGGGGCCGGACGCCCGTACTCCCCCATGCGGTCTCCCAGTCGGCGCCCATTGCAAGGGCCGCGACCACCGGGCGCAGGGCCTGGCAATACATCGGGTCTGCTGAGGCGGCCACCAGCTCAAGGGCGCGCCCGATCCCGGCTCCCGCTTCGAGCATGGCCGCCACGAGCTCCAGGATCATGGCTGTGTCCGCCAGCCCTTCGACGCCACCGGAGGGACCCCTGCGGCGCGCCTCATTGTCCCCATCAACAGTTCCAGGTGGCGGCCAGTTCCGGATCCAACGCCTTGACCGCCCGTTTCCGGACACACCAATCCAGGCCGCTACTGCGAGCACGGCAAAAAGTGCCAGCGCGGGAGCTTCGCCACTCATGGCTGTCCAGCACCGGCGGCAGCCGCCACCAGCCGTGCGGACCAAAGCCTTCCAGCGACGGTAAGGCCGAGGCCGGCAGCCAACGTACCCAGCCCCAACGGTGTCTGCAGGAGGACAGACAAGGGATCGACTCCCAGCGCCGAGCCAAGGCCAAGCCCCAGGACGGGGAGCCACGTGAGCAGGCTGACTGTGGCCTTTGGGCCGGCCAGCGCCGTGTGCCGTGCGGCTTCTGCGTCGTCTTCGGCTTCCAGTTGCGCCGCGAACCTGGTGAGGACGTCGGCCAGAGGACAGCCGCTCGCTTCGGCAATGTCCAGGCACGCAGCCAGGTTCCACCAGATCCGGGTTTCGCTCCCCTGCCGGGGAAACACCTTTGGCAGTGCCCGGCGGAGCGCCGCGGACACGGGCATGCCGCCCAAAGCCGCGGCATGCGCCGCAGCCACCATGGCTGTTGAGCCTGCCGACAAGTTCCCACGCCCCCGTCCGCCGCTGCTGTCCTGGACCTTGGACAGTTCGTCCCAGATGCGCGCGGGGGCGCGTCCTCCTTTCAGCAGGGCTGCCAGCTGCTGGACCAGCAAGGTCATGGACGGGGACTGCATCGACTGGCTGCGGCCCGGCGGCCACCGCAAGCCGGAGCCAACCCTGACCACCGGGCCTGGCGGGTATGCGGCAACCCGGGGCCCGGTTTGCCGGACACGGCGGAGCCTCGCCCTCGCTCCATTTGGCGGCCGCAGGGTCAGTGCTGCAGCAAGGAAGAGCAGGACGGCGAGGGCCAGTTCCATCACACGAACTCCTGATCCAGCTCCAGCCGTCCGGCGAGGACAGCCCATCCCGGGCCCCGCACCGTCCGGCCGCCTTCCAGCCGCAGGGCCGGCGTCACCATGAGTCCGGCCGGCCCTGCTCCGATGATCCCCACGCACGTCACTGCCTTCCCCAGGGCAGTCCGGTCAAGATGGATGACCACATCCAGGGCGCTGTTGGCCTGCAGCCGCACTCCTTCCGGGCTCAGCCCGGCCAGTGCTCCCAAGGCCGTGAGCCGGGCCGGGATGGCGGCCGCAGCGTTCGCGTGAATGGTCCCCCCAGCGCCGCTGTGCCCGGTATTCATCGCCGCCAGCAGGTCCCGGACTTCCGCCCCGCGGCACTCGCCCACCACCAGCCTGTCGGGGCGCATCCGAAGTGCCTGGCGCACCAGCTCGCCCAGATCAACCGTGCCGCCGCCCTCAACGTTCCCGTGGCGCGACTCCAGGGACACAACGTGGGGATGCACGGGATTCAGCTCTGATGCATCTTCGATGAGCACCAGCCGCTCAGCCGGAGCGCAAAGCCCCAGCAGTGTGGCCAGCAGCGTGGTTTTGCCTGACCCGGTCGCGCCGCTGATGAGGAAGTTCAGCCGGTTCCGCACCACTGCCTCAAGTACGTCCTGCAGGAGCCCGTCAAACATGCCTGCCAGCCGTAGTTCAGCCATACTGAACACCCGCTCCCTGCGGATCCGGATACTGAGCAGCGTGCCGGCAGTGGACACGGGCGGCAGGACCGCGTGGATCCGGTAGCCGCCCGGCAGCCGCACATCCACGCAGGGTGAGCCGTCATCCAACCGCCTGCCACCAGCAGCCACCATCCGGCACGCCAGTGCCCGGACCTGCGCCTCTCCATCGAAGTACACCCGTACCCGTTCAACACCCTGCCCCCGATCCACCCAGACCGACCCGGGACCGTTCACAAAGATGTCGGTGACTGCGGGATCACGGGTCAGCTCCTGCAGCGGGCCCAGCCCGTTCAGCTCCGCGCTGATCCGTTCGACGGCGGCCAGCGCGCCGGCAGTTCCCAGCAACCTGCCGGTGGCCTGCACCGCCGCAGCCACACGGGATGGTGTGACAGCCCCGGGATCCGCCATGACGGAAGCACGGACCGATTCGAGCAGGCCGGAATCCACCGATGGACCGGCGTCCTGCCTGCCTGCAGAAGGAGTCCCGGCCCGGCGGCCGGTTATTCCGCCCGACCAGGCTCGGCGCGCCTGCACTGCATCGCGGTCGCCTCCCTCCTCCCCTCCCCAAGGCTCGGCCCGTTCCCTCACGGTCCTTCCTCACCGGGCAGGCCGTCGCCCAGGCCATCCAAAACCGCGGCCGTAAAGGCCCTGACGCGGCGACGCCTGCCCAGGCCCAGAAGCTGGCCCGACTCGGTTGCCGCAGCCACGCCGCGCACGTCCGGTAACCGGCCGTGCGCCGGGAGCCCCACGGCATCGGAGATCTGCAACGCGTCCAGGTCTGCCCCGCGCCGGCTCCGGATCAATAGCGAAGCCTCCACTGGTGGCAGTTCGTGAAGCAACCGGACAGCAGCCACGGCCGCTTTCAGCTGGGCCGGGACCACCACCATGATGCGGTCGCAGTCCCAGGCGAAAGTCCGCAACGGACCGGAGCCCCGGCCGATGTCCACCACCACCAATTCGTAGCCCCGGCGGGCCGCTTCCAAAACACCCGCCGTGGTTGCCGGTGGCACAGACACTGGTTGCTCCCGGCTGGCGGGCCAGGACAGGAACGCGAAACCTCCGCAGACGGGCAGCGCGTCCGCCAGTTGGGCGGAGTCGATGCTGCCGCGCGCCTCGGCAAGATCAGGCCAGCGGAGGCCGGGCGATTCCTCGGCCGCAAGGGCGAGTTCCAGCCCGCCACCCCACGGATCGCCATCCACCAGCAGCACCCTTGCCCCCAGGGCTGCTGCGGCCTGCGCAATCCAGATGGCGGCGGTGGTTGCCCCGGCCCCGCCGCAGCCTCCTGTCACCCCGAGGACCAAACCGCCGGGTCCCGGGGCCCGCGCCCGGCTGAGATGGCCGGCAAGCCAGGCGGCAGCATCCGGAAGGACGGCAACACGCTCGGCCCCCAAGGCCGCGGCCAGGTGCCAGAGGCTGTCGCCTTCCCCGTCCAGCCCGATGACGACGGCTGGCGCCCTGCGCCGCGGCGGCAGCGCCCTGATATCGCTTCCCACGAGTACCGAGTGCACCTGGTCCCAGTAGCGCGCGGCCTCTCCTGAATCCGCTGCGATCCGAAGATGGGCGCCCGCTGCTGCAGCGATCCGCTCCACTTCCGCCCGCAGAAAGCCGGATCCGGTGAAAAGCAGTACCTCCCCTGCTTCCCCGGGCAGCCACACACCCGCCGGCTCATCGCTGTCCTGTGGACGGGAGCGGGTCCGGCCCCGGAGGCTGGTCCCAAAAAATCCGGCCGAACCCGACGCTGCGGACCGTCGTGCGGCGGTCTCGGCAGGTTCGCCAGATCCAGCAGGTCCAGCGGGTGCCATCCGAACGTGGGCGCCGGACGCGTCAACGCTGCCGCCTGTGGTGGGAAGTTCCGAAGTCCCTGATCCCGGGTGGGGCGGACCCAGCTGGTGCTTGCTCATGACTGCCACTTTCCACCGAAATGCACACACCCGGCAGGTGCCCCTGCCCCTATGTGGAAAACCCGCGCCGCAGCGCCGGCC
This sequence comes from Arthrobacter sp. Leaf141, assembly GCF_001424565.1. GTDB lineage: Bacteria > Actinomycetota > Actinomycetes > Actinomycetales > Micrococcaceae > Arthrobacter. Next base: position 48,065 of record NZ_LMOL01000005.1, on the reverse strand, counting down.
ACCCGCGCCCCAACCCGGGCCACCGATCAGGAACCCCCGCCGGACAGGGCACAATTGGAGCATGTACCTGCTGCTCGCCGCCCACCCCAACGGCGCGTCACTGCAGGAGCTCACCCAGGCAGGCGATCCACTGCCAGCCAATCCGGAACCGCAGCTGATCCCCGCAGCGGAACTGGCCGCCGTCGTCCGCGGCCTGGAAAACAACACACCGGGCGGGCAGGCGCCCCGCTGGATCTGGCACCGCACCCAGGACTGGTACCCGGCGCTTCTCGGTGCAGGGGTGGAGCTGGAACGCTGCTACGACTTGTCCTTGTGCGGCAACATCCTGGCTTTCTCGGAGTTCACCGCCCACACGGCGTATGCGAAAAGTGCCGACCGGACGCCCGCCGAGGACACCCTTCTCCCGCCCAAAGCGTTACTGCCGCCTCCTCCCCCGGCAGACCAGGGCGCCCTGTTCGAGGACCCCGGCACCAATGCCACGCCACGATTCACGCCTGATGAGCTGCGGCTGGAATACGCGGCCCAACAGGACACCCTGGCGCAGGCCGGCACGGAGGATAACCGGCGCAACCGGCTTTTCCTGCTGCTTGCTGCCGAATCCGCGGCGGCCATGATCGCCGCCGAAATGCAGCACGCGGGTGTTCCGTGGCGGGAGGACCTGCACGAGGATCTGCTGGCAGGCTACCTCGGCCCGCGCCCTGCCGCCGGCCGCCGCCCCGTAAAGCTCGAACAGCTGGCCGGCGAACTGCGCGGGCTGCTGAACGCTCCCGGTTTGAACCCCGATTCACCGCAGGAGCTGATGCGCGCCCTGCACCGCAGCGGCATCGAGGTCAAAAGCACCCGGCAGTGGGAACTGAAGGAATCCAACCATCCCGCCATCGGCCCCTTGCTGGAATACAAAAAGCTTTCCCGGCTGCATTCGGCGAACGGCTGGGCCTGGCTGGACGCCTGGGTTGCCGGCGGCCGGTTCCGGCCCGAATACGTGGTGGGCGGTGTGGTGTCGGGCCGCTGGGCCTCACGGGGCGGCGGCGCCCTGCAGATTCCGCGCCAGGTCCGAGGCGCCGTCCACGCCAATCCGGGCCACAAGCTGATCGTTGCTGACGCCTCGCAGCTTGAACCCCGGGTCCTGGTGGCCCTGGCCCAGGACACGGTGATGGCCGAGGCCGCCCGGGACCAGGACCTGTATGCCGGGATCGCGGCCAAGGGTTTCGGCGGCGACCGCGCCAAAGCCAAAATGGCCCTGCTGGGGGCCATGTACGGGGCCACCTCCGGGGAAGCCGGCCGGCTGATGCCGCAGCTCGCCCGGACGTATCCGCGTGCCGTGGACTTTGTGGAACGCGCCGCCCGCGCAGGTGAAGCGGGCGGAACCGTCACCACCCGGCTGGGCCGAAGCAGCCCGCCGCCGTCTCCCCTGTGGTACCGGAGCCAGCAGTCCACCACCGCCGAGGAACAGCGCCGCGCCGAGTCCATTGCCCGCTCACGAGGGCGGTTCACCCGGAATTTTGTGGTCCAGGGCTCCGCCGCGGATTGGGCGGCGTGCTGGCTCGCGGAATTACGACGGCGGCTGCGCACCATCCGGGCGGACGGTGCGGCCGGGGCGGAACTCGTCTTTTTCCTGCACGACGAAGTGATGGTCCACGCACCGGAAGCGGCGGTGGGGGCGTGCATCCAGGCCATCGAGGACGCCGCCAGCGCCGCCAAGGAGCTGCTGTTCGGCCGGATTCCGGTGGAATTTCCGGTCAGCGTAGCCGTGGTGGACTCCTACGACAACGCCAAGTAGTCAACACGCGCCGGATGCTACGGAACCCGGAGTAACCTACCGGGCGGTAGCTCGACGGGCACTGTGACGCCCACTACAGTTTTTACTGGCGACTGATGCAGACCGGTGCTGCGATGACGTATGCAATGACGCACACAGGAGGTCCGGTCGATGGCTGGCAGATTCGAAATTCACCGGGTTGGCGACAACTCGTACAGGCTGCGGCTCACCGACGCAGAGGGCAATACGGTGGCCGTCTCACCGAACTTCAAGTCCCTGGCTACGCTCCGGGACGGCGTCAAGGCCATGCGGGAAAATGCAGCCACCGGAATTGTGGTGGACCTGCGCCAGCAGCAGGCCTGACCGGAATCGGAACCAGCCGCAATCGGAACCAGCCGTCACCCGTCCATCGGGTGCAGCCGGTCATGGTCCCACGGGACGGCCCAGCCAAGCTGGTCAAAGAGCCCGCTCAGGACAATGCCGGTGAAACCCCACACCACCACCCCGTTAACCACAAACGCCGGGCTGTCGAAGGTCCGGCCTGCACGGTGCACGGTGGCCATGGCGCGGTTGTCCGGGTCCAGCAGGTCGCGCACCGGTACCCGGAAAACCTGGGCTGACTCGCCGTAGTCAACGACGTGCACAGGCGAGGGTGCCTGCCACCAGCCCAGCACGGGCGTCACCAGGAAGTTGCTGTACGCCAGTCCGAGCTGCTGCAGGGTACCCAGCACTTCGACGCCGGCCGGGTCCAGTCCCGTTTCCTCCTCGGCTTCCCGCAGTGCCGCCGCCACCGCTGATTCCCCCGCGTCCAGGCCGCCGCCGGGGAAGGCAACCTGCCCCGGATGAGAGCCCAGGGTGTGGGCCCGCTCCAGCAACAGCACATCTAGGTCTGCCGGCGCCAAGGGCTTGCCGGATACGGCCGGAACATCGTCCAACTGTCCGAACAGCATCAGCACCGCGGCTTCGCGGGCGGTCTGCGCATCAACTGTCAGTGCAGCCCACCGCGGATCCGGTGCGGGGTTTGTGCCGCCGGCAACCCGCCTGGCAAGATCCATCAGGTCGTTGCGGGCGCTCAAGGGTTCCTTCTCTGGGATTCCATCCGGATTTCGGCAGCATTGCCCGTCTCCGCCAGCAACCGTTCCAGGAGTGCCTCACTGCCGGGCGCCAGCTCATATTTCAGGAGCTTGGCTGCCTTGGCCGGATCCGTCTCGCCCAGGCCGTAACTGGGGCACCAGTTGGCGACCGGGCAGGCCCCGCAGGCAGGCTTCCGGGAGTGGCAGACGCGGCGGCCGTGGAACACCACGCGGTGGGACAGCATGGTCCAGTCCTTGGGTTCGAAGAGCTCCGCCACGTCCGATTCGATCCGCACAGGATCCTCGGACTGCGTCCACCCGAACCGCCGGGACAGCCGGCCGAAGTGCGTGTCCACCGTGATCCCCGGAACACCGAACGCGTTGCCCAACACCACGTTTGCCGTCTTCCGGCCCACCCCGGGGAGGGTCACCAACGCATCAAGGCGGCCGGGGACCACGCCGTCGTATTCGTCCACCAGCCGGGTGGCAAGGGCCAGGAGGTTCCGTGCCTTGGCCCGGAAGAATCCGGTGGGCTTGATGATGGCTTCAAGCTCTTCGGCTTCGGCCTCCGCCATGGCCTGGGGGTCCGGGAACCGGTTAAAGAGCAGCGGCGTGATCTGGTTGACCATCACGTCGGTGGTTTGCGCGGACAGCACGGTGGCCACCAGCAGCTCAAACGGATTGCGGAAGTCGAGTTCGGCATGGGCGTACGGATACTTCTCCGCCAGTGCCCTGTTGATGCGCCGCGCCCGCCGTTTCAGGGCAAGCACCGACTCGGACGAAACCACCGGCATCCCGGTGGCTTGCCCTGCGGCTGGCGGAACCGCCGCCGGTGTTTTCGCAACCCGGGGCGCGGCCATGGAAGTTAGCCGCGCTCGATGTTGCTGAGGTCGCGAAGGATACCCAGCCGGCCGTCGGTGTGCTGGACCAGGAACTCGTTCCCTCGGTCCTCCAGGGCCAGGACCCAGCCGCCGGGTTCGATCACAAATGCCGGTTCGCCGGAACGGGGATCGAACGCGGTGCGGTGCTGGGCCACGGCGAACCAGAAGGCCTCGTGGGCAGGCTGGTCGTCCTGCTCTTCGGGCCGGTTCGCGGGATCCACGGTGGCGCCGATGGGCTCATCGCGGCGGACCTGCTGATGCACTGCGGTGGCTGCCGGCGGCTCCGTGCGCTGCCCGGCCGGGTCCCCGGGGGCGGACGAACCGGCGGCGGCCGGCGTGCTGGCCGGAAGTACGCCGGTGGCGGGGGCCGCGGACGCGTTGGCGGCAGCAGAACCGTGATGGTGGGGTTCGTCTGCGGTGGCAGCTGCGGGGCGGACGACGTCGGCGGCCTGGGTCGCGGGTCCTGAGTCACCGGAGGTGCGTCCGGCCTGCGCGGCGGTACCGGATGCGGAGGGGACGGATGCGGCGGATCCCGCTGCTGCGGCGGACGAGGCGCCGACGCTGCCGGCAGTTGCACCGGTGGAGGCAGCGGGCGCGGCGGGCGCGGCGGGCGCGGCGGGCGCGGCGGCACCGGCCGCAGCCGTCGCGGCAGGACCATTGCTGGATCCGGCAGCCGGTACAGCGGACGAACCCGTGCCGGACCCACCAAACACTTTTCCACCCAGGCCCGGCGTGGTGGAACCGGCCGGGGTGGCGCCTGCGGTGGTCGAACCGGTGCCCGTTTTGGTGACGGCCTCAGGCTTCGGGGCCTTGGGGGTGCGGGGCTTCTGAACCGGCACGGCGGCCTCGCGGGCCACCACGTGGGCGGGCGCTTCGGCGCGGCCCTTGAAGTCAGCGGAGATGTACGGCAGGAACCGGCCCAGCACCGTGGCGGCAAAAAGGATCAAGGCGCCGATTAGGCCCACAAGGAACACCGGGGCGTAGCTGCTGGCTGCGGCCAGGAAGAAGAAGGCCACCGCAAAGGAGGCCACCACGGATGCGAACTGGTCGATGGACAGCGAGCCCACCCGGATCCTGGTGGTTGGCGCCAACCGGCGGGAGGCGAAAAGCGCGCTGACGCCCAGCGGAAGGACGATGCCCAGGCCCAGGAAAAAGAGGTTGTTCAGGTTCCACAGGTTCAAGCCGCCGAATATTGGCAGCAGCGAGGCGACGAACATGACCAGCGTGGCAGCAAAGACAGCGAGGTCCCGGACGGTGAACGGACCCGTCACTGCCTGGTTGGTGTCATTGCCGGGCACCGGGTTGACCGTACCGGACGGGTTTCCGGTCTGCCCACCGGGCGCTGCGCTGCCCGCTGGACCTGCGCCGGGCCCTGCCTTCGTCTCGGGGCCGGTCTTTTGGCCGAAGCTCTGCTGGTTCATTTGTCTCTCCTTAGCGTGGCGGCGCCAGGGTCCGGGGGAACCCAGATGGCGCCGTCGTGGCAGCGGATCCGCAGCGGCGGGCCCTGGAAGGGCCTTGCCGAAGCGCACTGCAGTAAAGTCACGATTCCATCTCAGCCTAGCCAACAGCCCACCTGTTCACTAGCTGGCCACGCGCCGCCACGGATGCCAAAAAAATTCGCCGCCAACACCATTCACCGCTTAATGGCTGCCGCTCGCGGGCCGGTCTGTGACACGGCACACAGGGCCCGGCATCAAGCATTACGCTTGATTCCGGAACAGCTCTTTGCGGGATGCCCGTGACTGGCCCGTGCCCGGCGCCGCGCAACGGCCGGACCCGGCCTGCCCGGTGTCCCGCGCAGCAAAGATCGATGAATGATGAGGTTCACATGTCCCAGGACACTCCAAGCTCCACGGCCACCGCTCCGGCAGGCCAGCAACAGGGCGATGCTTTCGAAAACCTGCTGCACGAGACCCGCACCTTCCCGCCCAGCCCGGAGTTCGCCGCCGGCGCCGTGGTCTCCGCGCAGGAATACGAGGATGCCGCAGCGGACCGGCCCGCCTTCTGGGCCAGGAAGGCCCGTGAACTGCTCACCTGGGACAAGGACTTCACCGAAGCCCTGGACTGGTCCAACCCGCCGTTCGCGAAGTGGTTCGTGGGAGGCGAAGTCAACGCCGCCTACAACGCGCTGGACCGGCACGTGGAAAACGGCCTGGGCGATCGCGTTGCCATCTATTTTGAGGGCGAACCCGGCGACACCCGCACCTACACCTACGCGCAGCTCACCGAGGAAGTAAAGAAGGCCGCCAACGCCTTCGAGTCCCTGGGTGTGGCCAAGGGCGACAGGGTGGCCGTGTACCTCCCCATGATCCCGGAAGCCGTCATCACCCTGCTGGCCTGCGCCCGGATCGGGGCCGTCCACTCGGTGGTGTTCGGCGGCTTCTCGGCGGATGCGCTCCGCTCCCGGATCGATGACGCCGAAGCAAAACTGGTGGTCACCGCGGACGGCACGTACCGCCGCGGCAAGCCCAGCGCCTTGAAGACGGCAGTGGACCAGGCCCTCGCCGCCGATGGCCACACCGTGCAGAACGTGGTGGTGGTCAAGCGCAACGGCCAGGACGTGGACTGGCACGAAGGCCGGGACCTGTGGTGGGCGGACACCGTGGAAACGGCATCCACCGAGCACACCGCGGTGGGCCATGATTCCGAGCACCCGCTGTTTATCCTTTACACCTCCGGCACCACGGGCAAGCCCAAAGGCATCCTCCACACCACCGGCGGCTACCTGACCCAGACCGCCTACACGCACCGGGCGGTGTTCGACCTGCATCCGGAAACGGACGTGTACTGGTGCACGGCCGACGTCGGCTGGGTCACCGGGCATTCCTACGTCGCCTACGCCCCGCTCATCAACGGCGCCACCCAGGTGATGTACGAGGGCACCCCCGATTCCCCGCACCAGGGCCGCTGGTGGGAAATCGTGGAGAAGTACAAGGTCTCCATCCTCTACACGGCGCCCACGGCCATCCGCACGTTCATGAAGTGGGGCCGGGACATCCCGGACAAGTACGACTTGTCTTCCCTCCGGCTCCTGGGGTCCGTGGGGGAATCCATCAACCCCGAGGCATGGATGTGGTACCGGAAGGTCATCGGCGGGGACCGGACCCCCATCGTGGATACCTGGTGGCAGACCGAGACGGGCGCCCAGATGATCGCCCCGCTCCCGGGAGTCACGGCCGCGAAGCCCGGCTCCGCCCAGGTTCCGCTGCCCGGCATCGCCGTGGACGTGGTGGACGAGATGGGCCAGTCGGTCCCGAACGGCCACGGCGGCTTCCTGGTGATCCGCGAACCCTGGCCGGCCATGCTGCGTGGCATCTGGGGCGACCCCGAACGCTTCAAGGAAACCTACTGGTCCCGTTTCGAGACCATGTACTTCGCCGGGGACGGCGCCAAAAAGGACGAGGACGGCGACATCTGGCTCCTGGGCCGGGTGGATGACGTCATGAACGTCTCCGGCCACCGGCTTTCCACTACCGAGATCGAATCCGCCCTGGTCTCGCACCCCGCTGTTGCCGAGGCAGCCGTGGTGGGTGCCGCTGACGAGACCACAGGCCAGGCCGTTGTTGCGTTTGTCATCCTCCGCGGGGATGCCGTGGACGACGGCGACGCCACGGTCCAGGAGTTGCGGAACCACGTGGGCAAGGAAATCGGTCCGATCGCCAAACCGAAGAACATCCTGGTGGTCCCGGAGCTGCCCAAAACCCGCTCCGGAAAAATCATGCGGCGACTCCTCAAGGACGTTGCCGAAGGCCGCGACCCGGGGGACGCCACCACCCTGGCGGACAACACGGTGATGCAGCAGATCGCAGCTTCACTCAAAAAGTAACACCCGCAGCATGGCCCCGGCGGGCCATCACAGCGGCCCCATGATCCCCGTCAGGACGGCGATCAAGGGGCCGCTGCCTTTTGTGACGATTCAAAAATTTCCCGACGCCAAAGTGTTATTTCACGTGCTTCCATGTTCACTTTTGAGAGGTTATAGTCAGGTCGTGTGAGGTGTCTCACACACGGCTATTTTTCAAGGGAGAGAACATGGCTTCAAAGTTTGATGCGTCGGCGGCTGCTTTTCCCAGCAGGCGGACCATCCTCAAAACGGTCGGGGTCGGTGCAGCCGGACTTGCCGGTATCCCGTTCCTGGCAGCATGCACCGGCGGCAGCGGCCCCTCCGCATCGGGCAGCAGCTCCTCCGGTTTGACGTTCGGCTCCGGCTCCTCGGACGATGTGCCCAAGCGGGCCTACCAGGCCGTCGCCGACGCCTTCACGGCCAAGAACAGCAAGGCCGTCACCATCAACACCGTGCCGCACAACGATTTCCAGAACAAGATCAACTCCTACCTGCAGGGTTCCCCGGACGACACGTTCACCTGGTTCGCCGGCTACCGCATGCAGTACTACGCCGAAAAGGGCCTGCTGGCCCCCATCGATGATGTTTGGGAGAGTGTCGGGGCCAACTACTCCGACGCCCTGAAGAAGGCCTCCACCGGACCTGACGGCAAGATGTACTTCATCCCCAACTACAACTACCCGTGGGGGTTCTTCTATCGGAAGAGCCTCTGGACCGAGAAGGGCTACGAGGTCCCCGAGACCTTTGATGCACTCAAGGCGCTGGCCACCAAAATGAAGGCGGACGGGATCATTCCCATCGGCTTCGCTGACAAGGACGGCTGGCCCGCCATGGGCACGTTCGACTACATGAACATGCGGCTCAACGGCTACCAGTTCCATGTGGACCTCTGTGCCCACAAGGAATCCTGGGACCAGCCCAAGGTCAGCTCCGTCTTCGAAACGTGGGCCGAACTGCTCCCCTTCCAGGATCCGGCAGCACTGGGCCAGACCTGGCAGGACGCCGCCAAGGCCCTGGAAGCCAAAAAGACGGGAATGTACCTGCTGGGCTCCTTCGTGACCCAGCAGTTCACCGACCCGGCTGTCCTGGCCGACATCGATTTCTTCGCGTTCCCGGAGATCGCCATGGAAGGCCGCGACGCCGTCGAAGCCCCCATCGACGGTTTGCTGCTGTCCAAGAAGGGCGGCGAGAACCAGACCGCCCGCGACTTCATGGCGTTCCTCGGCACCGCCGAGGCCCAGGACGCCTACGCCGCCGTGGATGCGTCCAACATCGCCACCGCCAAGGGCACGGACACGTCCAAGTTCTCGCCGCTGAACAAAAAATGCGCCGACACCATCGCCGATGCGAAGTACATCAGCCAGTTTTTTGACCGGGATGCCCTCCCGGCCATGGCGAACAACGTGATGATCCCTGCCCTGCAGGCCTTCATCAAAGACGGTTCCATGGACGTCAAGAACCTCGAGGCCCAGGCCAAGACCCTCTACGCCGCCCAGTAGTTCCACCGCCGGCAACCGGGTCCGGTTGCCGGCGTGCACCTGACAGACAGAGGGAAGACTTCCATGAGCACCACAGCACGAGAACTGATTCCGCCGGAATCCCGGGAGCCGTCCGGGGCTCCTGCACGCAAGACCAAAAGCGGGCGCGTCCGCCGGCTCTCCACCCGGGACAAAGTGGTCCTGTCCCTGATGGTGGGCATCCCCACCCTGATCGAACTGATGCTGGTGTGGCTGCCCATGCTGATGTCCGTGGGGCTGAGCTTCACCCGCTGGAACGGCCTGGACCTGGGCAATATCCGGCCCGCCGGCGTCGACAACTACCAATACATCACCCAGGACTACCCGCCGTTCTGGCCGGCAGTCCAGCACAACCTGCTGTGGCTGTGCTTCCTGGCGCTGGTGGCCACCCCGCTGGGCCTGCTCCTGGCTGTCCTCCTGGACCAGAACATCCGCGGCAGCAAGATCTACCAAAGCATCTTCTTCGCCCCCGTCATGCTGTCGCTGGCCCTGATCGGCATCATCTGGCAGCTCTTCTACCAGCGGGACAACGGACTCCTGAACTTCCTGCTCGGAACGGCCGGCACCCCGCAGGCAGTGGACTGGTTCGGGGATTCATCGGTGAACATCTGGGCCGCCATGATCGCCGCCACCTGGCGCCACGCCGGCTACGTGATGCTCCTGTACCTGGCCGGGCTCAAAGGCGTGGACCCCAGCCTCAAGGAAGCCGCCTCCATTGACGGCGCCAACGCGTACCAGACGTTCTTCCGCGTGGTGTTCCCCGCCATGCGCCCCATCAACATCGTCATTGTGGTCATCACCATCATCGAATCGCTGCGCGCGTTCGACGTGGTCTACGTGATCAACCGCGGCACCAACGGCCTGGAAATGCTCAGCGCGCTGGTAATCCAGAACCTGGTGGGTGAAGGCCAGGTGATCGGCGTGGGCTCTGCATTGGCAGTGGTTCTCCTGGTCATCTCCCTCGTCCCCATCGTTTTCTACCTCAGCCGCACCTTCGGCAAGGAGAGCAAAGAATGAGCACCACCGCAACCCGCGCCACCACGCGCCAGGGCGCTGCCGGCCGGTCCGGCAACCGGGCCAAACGCCACTACGGAACACACATCTTCCTGACGGTCCTGGCCATCATGTGGCTGGTTCCGCTGGGCTGGTCCGTTTTCACCGCCCTCCGGCCGGTGGCCTCCACCAACGAGCACGGCTACTTCAGCCTGGCCGGAGCCTTCAACTTCGACAACTTCATCCAGGCCTGGACCCAGGGCGGCTTCTCCACCTACTTCCTGAACTCGGTGATCATCACCGTTCCGGCCGTGCTGCTGACGCTCTTCTTCGCCTCGCTCATGGCGTTCGCCGTCAGCCGGGTCAGCTGGAAGTTCAACATCACGCTGCTCATCATGTTCACCGCCGGCAACCTGCTCCCGCCGCAGGTCCTGGCAGCGCCGCTGTTCGAAATGGCCAAACATTTCGAGGTGCCGTATTCGTTCAGCGATTCGGGCAACATGCTCAACACCTACATTGTGGTGATTGCCGTCAACACTGCGGTCCAGATGGGGTTCTGCACCTTTGTTCTGTCCAACTACATGAAGGCCCTGTCCGCCGACCTTACCGAGGCTGCCCTGGTGGACGGTGCTGGCATCTGGCGGCAGTACCGCGAAATCATCATGCCGCTTTGCCGGCCTGCGTTCGCCGCACTGGGCACCCTGCAGGTCATCTTTATCTACAACGACTACTTCTGGCCGCTGCTGTTCATCCAAAGCGGCAACCGGCTCCCGATCACCACGGCCATCAACAACCTGCAGGGCCAGTTCCTGAACAACTACAACCTGCTGGCCGCCGGCGCCGTTATCACCGTCATCCCCACGCTGGTGATCTACCTCGTGCTCCAGCGGCACTTTGTTGCGGGGCTGACTCTCGGTTCCAGCAAGGGGTAGACCAAGATGGAAGGTAACGGGGAAAGCCCTTCCCCACCCGCAGCCCGAAAGGAACCCCATGCTCCCCGCAGCACGCCACCAGGCCATCGTGGACGCCGTCCAGCGAGAACGGGTGGTCCGCGTGTCCGATCTCGCCCAGCAGCTGGGCGTCTCGCTCATGACGGTCCGGCGGGACATCGAGGTGCTGGAAGACGTCGGGAAACTGGAGCGGATCCACGGCGGCGCAAAGCTTCCGGGGGATGCCAGTACCCATGAGCCGGGGTTCGAGCTCAAGTCCACCCAGCTGACAGCGGAAAAACGGGCCATTGCCGTGGAGGCTGCCGGGCTGGTCCATGAGGGAATGGCGGTGGGACTTAGCGCCGGGACCACCACGTGGGCGCTGGCCAAGGAACTGGCCGGCGGGCCCAGGATCACCGTGGTGACCAACTCGGTGCGCATCGCGGACCTGTTCCACCACTCCGCGGCAGCGGGCCCGGCCCGATACGCCTCCACGGTGATCCTGATCGGAGGCGAGCGGACGCCGTCGGACGCCCTGGTGGGGCCCATCGCCACCGGGGCGCTGAAACAGCTGCACCTGGACATCCTGTTCCTTGGCGTCCACGGTATGGACCCCGACGCGGGCTTCACCACGCCCAACCTGCTGGAGGCCGAAACGGACCGCGCATTTGTGGCGGCCTCCCGCAAGGTGGTGGTCGTGGCCGACCACACCAAGTGGGGCACCCAGGGCATGAGCACCATCGCCGGCCTGGAGGAAGCGGATGAAATCATCAGCGATCCAGGGCTCGGCACGGAAGCCCGGCGCGTGCTGCAGGAAAAAGTGGGCCGGCTGCGGCTGGCCGGCTCAGGCAGCGCTGCCAAGGCGGGATGAGATCGCGGAGCCCAGGAGCAGGACCCTGAACGTCCGTTCGGTGGCTTCCTGCAGGAGGGCAGCGCCTTCGGCAACAGCCCTGTCCAGGTCCATGGGAATGGGAATGATCCCGGCAATCGCGTCGATGCCTGCCGCATGGACGTCGGTGGCGTTCCTGCCGATCGAACCGGCAAAAGCGAGAACGGGGACGCCTGCGCGTTGCGCGCGCTTGGCCACTTCCGCGGGCACCTTTCCCCGTGGTGTCTGAAAGTCGATGGCCCCCTCTGCGGTAACCACCAGGTCCGCGGCAGCGATGCCCGCGTCCAGGTCAACCCCGGCCAGCCCGGAATCCAGCAACAGGTCAAAACGGGGCACCAGCCGGGCACCCACAGCGGCGAGGCCGGCACCCAGCCCGCCGGAGGCGCCCGTACCCGGCCCGGTCCGCAGGTACTCCTCGGAAACCCCCGTGGTCCGGGACAACAGGGCGGCCCAGCGGTCCAGTCCGGCGGACAGCACTTCAACCTGCTCCGGCCCGGCACCCTTCTGGGGCCCAAACACCCGGGCCACTCCCCCGGGCCCGCACAAAACGTTGAAGGGGTTCAGGGCAAGTTCCATCGTGCAGCCGGCCAGCCGCGGATCCAGGCCGGAGAGGTCCAGGACTTCTGCGCCGGTCAGGGCCGCACCGCCTTCGGCGATCTCCGCGCCGTCCGCACCCAGGATCCTGGCGCCCAGGGCACGCAGGGCACCGGCCCCGCCGTCGGACGTTCCCGAGTCCCCGCAGCCCACCACGATCCGTTCGGCGCCCTGGTCGAGTGCGGCAAGAATCAGCTCCCCCACCCCCCGCGTTGTGGTGGTCCCTGGATCGCGGAGATCGGCGGGAACCAGCCGCAGGCCGGCGGCTGCTGCCATTTCCACCACTGCCGTGGGTCGGTCCGATCCGCCCAGGACTGCGAAATACGATTCGACGGCGGCGCCCACCGGTCCGGTGACCCTGGCCCGGATGATCTTGCCGCCGGTGGCATCGGCCAGCGCTGCCGCTGTGCCTTCACCGCCGTCGGCCATGGGAATGGCGGTGATGTGGACTCCGGGGATAACGCGCCTGATGCCGGCGGAAATGGCCGCGGCAACTTCAACGGCATCAAGGCTTTCCTTGAAACCGGACGGGGCAACCAGGATTCGCTGGGGAACTGACATAACCATGAGGGCACCTTTACCTAGGGTTGTGCGGGAGTGAACAGCGGCAGGCCCAGGAGGGGCCACACTGTAAAGCTGAAGAGAATAACGACGGCGGCGCTCACGGGGGCCAGCCACGCTGACAGCCGGAGGAGGTCGGCCGGGTCGTAGTTCGGTTCACCGTTGGTTTCGGCGAAGATCGCCACCGGCTTGGCGGAACTGGTGAGGGTGTGGCAGAACCCGGCGGCGGCGGTGGAGGCGAATGCTGCCGCCATTGGTTCCACCCCCATCGGCCCTGCAGCGGCGATCACAATGGGGATCAGCACCGCAGACCGGGCGGACCGGGATTGGATCACCAGGTGCGCGGCAGTGGAAATCAGCACCACTGCCACCACAAAAACGTACGGCTTGGCCGCGCCGAGGAACGCTACCGGCCCCAGGATGGACTGAGCCAGCCAGTGGGCGGCGCCGGACGTCACCAGGGCGGACCCCAGCGCCAACGTGGCAGCCATGAACAGCAGCATGGACCACGGCACCTTTTTCAGGGCCGCTCCCAATTTCACGGAACCATAGCGGGGCGAGCTGACTACCAGGGCACCCATCAGCGCCACCAGGGCAGGGTCCAATCCGTGGATGGGTTCGGTGCACCACAGCGTCACCACGGCGGCCAGCAGGAACAGCGAACGTTGCTCGTCGAGGTCCAGTGGCCCGGTGATCCGGGTCCCGGTCCCGGTGCCGGTGCCGGTGCCGTGCTGCAGGGTGTCCGTGCTGATGTCCAGGCGCAGGGCACGGTCCGCGGGGCCGGTGAAGAGCCGGAGCACCAGTTCAGTGGCCAGGAAGGAGGCGGCCAGGGCCAACGGCAGGCCCAGCAGCAGCCAGGACGCGAAATCGAAACCCTGGAACCCGGCAGACTGCAGCACCTGGCTGGTGATCAGGTGGGCTCCCGCGCCGAGGAACGAGGCCACTGCCGAGAGCAGGATGACGGTGGGAAACAGGATCGCCAGCATCCGCACCACCCGGGGCCGGTCCTTCAGGGCGGCCCGAAGGGACAGGAAGATGGGCAGCGCAAGCGCCGCGCGGCCTGAGGTGGCGGGGATGGCAAACGCCGTGACCACCAGGCCCAGGCTGGACAGGTAGGCCAACTGCCGGACGGAACGTGCGCCGGAAACAATGAACGCAGCGCCGCGGGCTGCCAGTCCGGTGGCGGCCACAGCACCTGCAATCACGAACGCGGCCATCAGGAGCCAGATGGAGTCCTCGCCGAGCGCATCGAACAGGCTCTGGGCAGGCAGGGTGCCGCTGATGACCAGCGCCACGGCTGCACCCAAGGCAACGTAGGTGTCCTCCACCGGGGAGAAGATCCAGAACCAGACGGCGGCAACGAAGATGCTGAGCGTTGCAGCTGCCGGGACGCCCAGGCCCCATCCGTTGGCGGCGTTGACCGCGAGCGCACCCATGCAGGCCAGCGCGGCGGCCAGGGCGATCAGCGCCGGGGCGCCAAGGAAGCCGAAAGGCTTGCTGCCCTTGTCCTTCCCGGGAGGCCGGGGTGCCGTGCGCGGTTCGGCTGCGTAATAGACCTCGCTCACAGCAACCGGTATCCCGCGCCGCGTACCGTTTCCAGCCGCGCCGCACCCACTTTGCCGCGCAGGGCGCGGACGTAGACGTCCACCACGTTCGACGCCGGATCGAAATCCATGTCCCAGGCATGCGAAATCAGCTGCTCGCGGGTGAGGACCTGGCCAGGGTGGCGGAGGAAGACTTCCAGCAGGGAAAACTCCCGGGCGGTCAGGTCAGCGACGTCGTCGCCGCAGTGGACCCGCCGGCTACGGAGGTCCAGGACCATGTCGCCGTGCGTCAGGGTCAGGACCGGGACGGGATCGTTGTCATCCTGGAGGCGCAGCCGGATCCGGGCCAGGAGTTCGGCGAACTGGAACGGTTTGGTCATGTAGTCGTTGGCGCCGCTTTCCAGCCCGTAGACGGTGTCCGCCACCGAGTCGCTGGCCGTCAGGACGATTACCGGCGTGCGGGAGCCTTCGCTGCGGAGCCGTTCGAGGACTTCGAAGCCGCTCAGGGTGGGCAGCCCGATATCGAGGATGAGCATGTCGAACTCCCCGGACCGGGCCAGCAGCAGGGCGCTGGCTCCATCATCAACGGTGAGGCACGTGTATGAAGCTGCCCGCAGGCCACGTTCGATGAAGTCTGAAATCCGCCGGTCGTCCTCGGCAATCAGGATCTTGCGCATGCGGCCTGCTCCTCGTTGTTGTGGCGTGTTTCCTGGTCTTCGGTAACTCCGGTGCCGTCCGGGGCCGGGATGCTGATCCCGAAGGTGGCCCCTTCGCCCTGCGTGCTGCGGAGCCATGCGGTTCCGTGGTGCGCCTCGGCGATGCTCCGGACAATGGCAAGTCCCAGCCCTGCGCCGGGACGGGCCCTGTCCGTCTGGTGGGCGGCGTGCCCGCGGTGGAACCGGCCGAAGATGCGGGCGGCCTCTTCGGCGTCGACGCCCTTGCCCTGGTCTGCAACCCAAACGGTGAAGAGGCGTCCGCTGCCTTCGCCTTCGAACCGGGAGCCCAGGCTGACCACGGAGCCGGACGGGGAGTACTGGCACGCGTTGGTGGCCAGTTGGAGCACGGCCTGGGTGATCCGCTGGGCGTCCAGCAGCACCGGCCCCTCGGCGATCTCCAGGATGGGCCAGCCCCGGTCCCCCAGGACCTGCGCTTTGGCTTCGATGTCCAGGAGGAGGGTGGCGGTTTCGCGGCGCCGCAGCTGGATAAAACCGGGCCGGTCCACTTTGGCCAGCAGCAGGAGGTCGGACACGATCCGGCCCATGCGGGCCAGTTCATCGTCCACCAGCGCCAGGGTCCGTTGCCGGTCCACGGCGTTGTCCTCCATCAGCTCCAGGTGGCCGCGGATCACGGTGATGGGTGTGCGGAGCTCGTGGGACGCGTCATCCACAAATGCACGCTGCGTCCGGTAGGCCGTTTCCAGCCGGTCCAGCATCGTGTTGAAGGTGACGGCGAGCGCTGCAATATCGTCCTTGCCGTGGACCGGGACCCTTGCGGTGAGGTCCGTCTCGGAAATGTCGTCCGCCACCCTCCGGACTTCACGGACCGGGGACAGGATCTGCCCGGCCACCAGCCAGGCACTGCCGGCGGTGACCAGCAGGCCACCCAGGGAAACGAAGAAGATGGTGAAGATGGTGCCGCTGACTTCAGCCTGGCGCGGGGCCATGTAGTCGCCCACAATGAGGTAGCCCGTGTCGGCGCCCGAGGTGACAGGCAGCCTGGCCCAATGCAGCTCACCGCCGGCGGTCTGCTCGATGCCGGACGCTGCGGTGCCGGAACGGATGCGGTCCAGCATGGTCTGGTCCTGCGGTAGTCTGTGTCCGCCGGGCGGGGACGCCAGTGCCCCTGTGGGGGTGTAAAGGATGCGCTGGCCCACGCTGCCCAGAATGACCTCATTCCGGCCGGCCGCCTGGCGGCTGAGGTAGGTTTCCAGCATCTTCTCAATCGAGGAGAACGGTTTCGCGGTGGTGGGATCCACCCCTTCTTTGGCGAACGCCCGGAATTCCTGAAGTTCCTGGCTGATCTCCTGGTGCGCCTGCGCCTGGGCGCCGTTCAGCAGGAGCGACCTGATGGTCAGCAGCACCGCAAGGAGGGTCAGCGCGGTGGTCAGAAGGATCCAAGCGGCAATCCGCCAGCGGGCCGGAATGCTGGAACCCTGCCGGTCCCGGCCGGCACTTCCGCGGGGTTTCCGGCTTGGCTGCGCCGGTGCCGGCGCCTGTGTCGGTTCGCCCACAATCGTCATCAGTCGTCCCCCACGTCGTCATCGTCATCGTCATCGATCACTACCGGCGGGACCACCGGCACGGGCTGGGGTGGCACGGCCGGAGCCTCGGGCGCAGCCGGCACGGGAGGCTCCGGAGCCGGCGGTGCGGGTGCCTGCGGAGGCGCCGGATCAGGTGTGGGCGTGGGCTCCAGGCCAGGGGCCGGCTTGCCGTCCGGACCGGCCCCCATTTCCACCGTCCTGCTGTCCACTTGGGGCGGACCGGCCGGGGCCGCCAGCATGGTGCCGGCCACTGCCAGGAGCGCGGGGACAAGCAGTACCGCCACCATCAGAAGCACGCGTCGAATCATTTGCATGCGTTTATCGTTGCAGGGGCGTATGAGGCCAGCATGAAGCGTGCATGAAGATGTCTTCATGAACCCGGAATCCTGCGGCCCAGTCCAGTGGGGCGGGCCCGGAGCCTGCCGGCTCCACCAAGGGCCAGGGACTAATCGGGCGCGACGGCCCCGGGCATTGTCACGGGCAGCCGCAGGACTGGCGGACCTTCAGTTCCGTGGCAAACAACCGGTGCCGGGGCGGTTCGCCGCGGCCGGCGCCAACCAGCGAGGCCACCGCGGCTTCCGCCATGGCGGTCACGGGCTGCACCACTGTGGTCAGGGGCGGCCAGGAGTATTCCGACTCGACCGAACCGTCAAAGCACGCCAGTGCAATGTCCCCTGGAACGTCCAGTCCGGCTTCCCGCACCGCACGCAGGATGCCAATGGCCTGCATGTCGGAGCTGGCGAAGATGGCCGTGGGCCGGTTGACCGATGCCAGCAGCCGCTGTCCTGCAACGTATCCCCCTGACCTGTCGAACTCGCTGTAGGTGATGGGGCCCTCCCGCAACCCGGCGTCCCGAAGGGCGTCCCGCCAGCCCTGCTCACGGCCGTCCTTGCTGCCGGAGACGTTGGTTCCCATAGCCAGGCCGATGTTGGTGTGACCGTGGCCAATCAGGTGCTCCACAGCCATCCGGGCCCCCGCGGCAAGGTCCACGCCGATGCTGTTGAAACCAGGTGCGTCGCGTTCCTGGTTGAGCAGCACAGATGGGATATCTGCCGTTTCCAGGGATGCCAGGTCCGGTTCGAACAGCACGCTGGCCAGCAGTACGCCATCAACCTGGCGTGCGGCCAGGTTGCGGACATTGTTGCGTTCCCTGGCAACGTTGCCGTCCGAGTTGCTCAGCACCAGGGCATAGCCTAACGCCGCCGCGGCGTCTTCCACGGCATGGGCGAACAGGGAGAAAAACGGGTTGGTGATGTCAGGAATGATGAGGCCCAGCGTCTCACTGGAGCCCAGTTTCAGGGCCCGTGCCGCGGCGTTGGGCCGGTAGCCCAGGACCCGGATGGCATCCTGGACTTTGGCTTCGGTGGCCGGAGCTACCCGTTTGGGGCCCCCGTTCACCACGTAGCTGACCACTGCCGTGCTGACCCCTGCGTACCGGGCCACGTCCTTGCGGGTCACCGGGCCGCTGCGCGGCGCCTGGGTTGCGGTGGAAGTCATAGGGTCCATGCTAGCCATCGCAGGGCACGACGGCGGCAGGGGCGCAGGTGCGCACGCTGCCGCCGGTGGAAGCGCTTTCCGCCAGCACCAGCGCGGAACCGAGTGATCTACTCGAGTTGATACCAGGCATTCGAGCCTGTGCATGGACTATTGAGGCAGGAAACTTTTCCTTGCCACTATGTATCTACTCGTGTAGATTCATCCCCAGTTGTTACATCCATCACACGCAGGAAGGGTCGAAGATGACCACCCTTACCAGGAACGCAAGTCCAGCGGAGCAGGTTTTGCCCGGGACACGGCGGCGCCGTGGACGGGGCGACGTCAAGATCGCACTGTTCTTCATCGCGCCGGCCATGATCGGGTTTGTCCTCTTCTACCTGGTCCCCACGCTCCGCGGCATCTACCTCAGCTTCACCGAATACAGCATCCTGGGTGAGCCGGAATGGATCGGCGTCGCCAATTACCAGGCCATCGCCAAGGACCCGCTTTTCTGGAACGCCCTCGGCGTCACCACGCAGTACGTCCTGATCAACATCGTGCTCCAGACGGCACTCGCCCTGGGCCTGGCCCTTCTGATGCACCGGGTGGCTAAGTCAACAATCATCCGGGGCGCGCTCCTGCTGCCCTACCTCATGGCCAACGTGATCGCCGCCCTGCTCTGGTTCTGGCTGCTCGATTACCAGATCGGGATCGTCAACTTCCTGATCGACAGCATCGGCCTGCCCAAGATCGCGTTCTTCGGCAGCGCGGAATGGGCCATCCCCACCCAGGCCCTCATCAATACCTGGCGGCACATGGGCTACACGGCACTCCTGATCTTCGCCGGACTGCAGTCCATTCCCAGCCACCTCTATGAAGTGGCCAACCTGGACGGCGCCTCCCCCATGCAAACGTTCCGGAAAATCACCCTGCCGCTGCTGCGCCCGGTCCTGGCACTGGTCCTGATTGTCACCATCATCGGTTCCTTCCAGGTCTTCGACACCGTGGCCGTCACCACCCAGGGCGGCCCCGTCAACGCCAGCCGGGTGCTGCAGTTCTACATCTACCAAAAGGCGTTCACCGAATCGGACTTCGGCTACGGATCGGCACTTGCCGTCATCCTCTTCGCCATCCTCGCCATTGTGGCCTTCATCCAGATGAAGTTCCTCAAAGGCAACGAATCGGACCTGGACTAAGGACACCACCACCATGACCACCACACACGCACCCGCAACGTCGCGCGTCAAAAGTACCCGCCGCCGTCGGCCGATCAACTGGCGCAAATCCGGCGCCTGGGTCCTCGTGGCCATCGCCGTGGCCGTCTCCGTCCTGCCCTTCTACTGGGTCCTGCGCACCGCCCTGTCCACCAACGGATCGTTGGCCACCAACGCCTCCAACCTTCTGCCGGCAGACTTCAACCTCGGCGCCTTCAAGCGGGTCTTCGGCCTGCAAAGCCCCGAGGAAGCGATCGCAGACGGCGGTTCCGGCGCGCAGATCGATTTCTGGATTTACCTGCGCAACTCGGTGCTTTTTGCCGCCATCACCACCGCCAGCGCCGTGTTCTTCAGCGCCATGGCCGCCTACGCCTTCGCCCGGCTCCGCTGGCGCGGCCGGAACGTGGTGTTCAGCCTCTTCCTGGCCACCATGATGGTGCCGCCCATCTTCACGGCGCTGCCCAACTTCCTGCTGATCAAAAACATGGGGCTGCTGAACTCCATGCTCGGCCTGGTGCTCCCCTACATCTTTATGACGCCGTTCGCCATCTTCTTCCTCCGCCAGTTCTTCCTGAACATGTCCCGGGAGGTGGAGGAAGCAGCAAAGCTCGACGGCGCCAGCCATCTTCGGATCTTCTTCCAGATCATCCTGCCCAACGCCGCGGCCCCGCTCGCCACACTTGCCCTGCTCACCTTCATCGGGCAGTGGAACGAATACTTCTGGCCACTGCTGGTGGGCCAGGACGAATCCGTCCGGGTCCTCACCGTGGGCCTCGGCGTCTTCAAATCCCAGTCGCCGCAAGGCGCCCCCGACTGGTCCGGACTGATGGCCGCAACCCTGGTCTCGGCCCTTCCGGTCCTCATCCTGTTCGCCATCTTCGGCAAGAAGATCGTGAATTCCATCGGTTTTTCCGGCATCAAATAACCCCTTCTCCGGCATGCCATGGCGGCCTGCCCGGACAACACGCCTTTGAAAGGGCCCACCATGAAGAAGAAGACCATTGGCAGCCTGGCTGCCGCAGCCGCTGCAGTCCTTGCCCTCTCCGCCTGTGGCGGCGGCTCATCAGCCGAGGCCGGCAAGGGCGAAATCAACTACTGGCTCTGGGATGCCAACCAGCTTCCCGCCTACAAGCAGTGCGCCGAGGACTTCACCAAGGCCAACCCCGACATCACCGTCAAGGTCACCCAGCGCGGCTGGGACGACTACTGGGGCACCCTCACCAACGGTTTTGTGGCCGGTACGGCGCCGGACGTCTTCACCGACCACCTGGGCAAGTACCCCGAATTCATCAAAAACAAGCAGCTCCTGGCCCTGGACGACGCCGTCGCCAAGGACAACGTGGACACCGGTGCCTACAACGCAGGCCTCGCGGACCTCTGGGTGGGCGAGGACGGCAAACGCTACGGGCTGCCCAAGGACTGGGACACCATCGCGCTGTTTTACAACACCAAGCTCGCCACGGACGCCGGCGTGAGCGCCGCGCAGATGGCGGACCTGACCTGGAACCCGGACGACGGCGGCTCCTACGAGAAAACCATCGCCCACCTGACCGTGGACAAAAACGGGGTCCGCGGTGACGAGGCCGGCTTCGACAAAAACAACGTCGAGGTCTACGGCCTGGGCCTGACCGGCTCCGGTTCCGGGCAGGGCCAGACGGAATGGAGCTACCTTACGGGCACCACCGGCTGGACCCACACGGACAAAAACCCGTGGGGTAAGAAGTTCAACTACGACGACCCCAAATTCCAGGAAAGCATCGACTGGTTCGCAGGGCTCGTGGAGAAGGGCTACATGCCCAAGCTCGAAACCACAGTGGGCGCCAGCATGGCCGACACGTTCGCCGCCGGCAAGTCGGTCATCAATGCGAATGGTTCCTGGATGATCGGCCAGTACACCGGCTACAAGGACGTCCAGGTGGGCATTGCGCCCACCCCCAAGGGGGTCAGCGGCAAGCGCGCCAGCATGTACAACGGCCTGGCGGATTCCATTTACGCCGGCACCAAAAAGCCTGAAGCGGCCATCAAATGGGTCGAATACCTGGGCTCCACCGCCTGCCAGGACGTCGTCGCGTCCAAGGCTGTGGTGTTCCCTGCCATCACCACCTCTGCGGACAAAGCCGTGGAGGCTTTCAAGGCCAAAGGCGTGGATGTGACCGCCTTCAGCCAGCAGGTTGACGACGGGACCACCTTCCTCTTTCCCATCGCCGACAACGCTGCCAAGGTGGATGGCATTATGAAGCCGGCGATGGACGCGGTAGTTTCCGGCAAGGCGCCAGCCAGCTCCCTCACCGCAGCAAACGAACAGGTCAACGCCCTGTTCAAGTAACACCCCAGGCTCCGGGCGCCGCCGCCACGGCGGCACCCGGAGCGGCATTACCGTAGTAACCAGACCAGCCCCGCACCTTCCGCGGCGGCCAACAGACTTTGACCCGAAAGAGACGTTCATGGATCCCCTGCACCTCCGTTCCGCCGGCACCAGCCTGCTGATCAGCTTCGACAGCGGGGAGGCAGAGGTCATCCATTGGGGGGCCGACCTGGGCAGCACACTTCCGGACCTGGGACTGTTGACCGCCCCGATAACGAACTCCGCCGTCGATGCCCGCGTGCCCGCCGCACTCCTCCCACAGGCATCCTCGTCCTGGCGGGGCCGTCCGGCGGTGCGCGGACACCGGGTCGTCGACGGGTCCGGCGGACTGGACTTCTCCTCCCGGCTCCGGGTCACCTCAGCCGTGCAGGAAGGCAGCACGGCAACAATCGTCCAGGCCGACGACGGCACGGGCATCAGCGTCGCGTCCACCTTGACCCTGCACGACGGCGGCCTCCTCGAGTTGCGCCATACCCTCACCAACCACGGCAGCACGCCGTTCCAGGTGGACGAGCTGGCCACCGTCCTGCCGGTTGCACCGGCAGCCACCGAACTGCTGGACCTCACCGGCCGGTGGTGCCGCGAACGCCACCCCCAGCGCCGGGACATCCAGCAGGGCACCTGGGTCCGGGCCGGCCGCCATGGCAGGACCGGACATGACTCCTCACTCCTCTTCGCCGCCGGCACCACGGGCTTCGGCAACCGCCACGGCCAGGTCTGGGCCACCCATTTTGCGTGGAGCGGAAACCACGAACACTTCGCCGATACCGTCGGGGACGGCCGCACCGTCATCGGCGCGGCCGAACTCCTGGGCTCTGCCGAAGTCGTCCTGGCACCCGGGGAGAGCTACAGCGCACCAGCGCTTTTTGCCGCTTACTCCGGCTCGGGCCTCGACGGCGTCACCGCCGCTTTTTACAGCTGGTTCCGCGCCAGGGCCCACCACGTCCTGCCTGCCGCTGCGACGGGCCTGCCCGCCGGGAAGCCGCGTCCTGTGGTGCTGAACACGTGGGAAGCCGTGTACTTCGACCACAACCTGGACACCCTGGTGGATTTGGCGGATTCAGCCGCCGACCTCGGCGTGGAGCGTTTTGTGCTCGACGACGGCTGGTTCCGCGGCCGCCGCAGCGACCACGCGGGACTGGGCGACTGGTTTGTTGACGAAACGGTCTGGCCGGACGGGCTGACCCCGCTGATCGACGCGGTTAACACCCGCGGCATGGAGTTCGGGCTGTGGGTGGAGCCCGAAATGATCAACCTCGATTCGGACGTGGCCCGCGCGCATCCGGACTGGATCGTGGGCCCGTCGGCGGCAGCACCCGGCGACGGCGGCCGGCTCCCGCTCGAATGGCGCAACCAGCACGTCATAGACCTGGTGAACCCTGAGGCCTGGCAGTATGTCCACGACCGGATCGATGCCCTGCTCGCGGGCAACAACATCAGCTACCTCAAGTGGGACCAGAACCGGGACCAGACCGAACACGGCCATGCCGGCCGGCCCTCCGTCCACGGGCAGACCCTCGCCGCTTACCGCCTGTTCGACGCGCTCCGGGCGGCCCATCCCGGCGTCGAGATTGAAAGCTGCTCCTCAGGCGGCGGCCGGGTTGACCTTGGCATCCTGGAGCGCACCGACAGGATCTGGGCCTCGGACTGCAACGACGCCCTGGAACGGCAGACAATCCAGCGCTGGACCGGGGCCGTGGTCCCGCCCGAACTCGTGGGCAGCCACATCGGCCCCACCACGTCCCACACCACCGCCCGCACCCACGACCTCTCCTTCCGCGCCATCACGGCCCTCTTCGGCCACTTCGGGATGGAATGGGACGTCCGCACTGTCCAGGGCAAGGACCGCGATGAGCTCCGCCGCTTTGTGGGCCTCTACAAGGAACACCGGGGCCTGCTCCACAGCGGCACCCGCGTCCACGCCGACCTTCCCGGGGACGCGCTGCTGCTCCACGGCGTGGTGGCCGACGGGCCGGCAGCTGAGGGCACGACGGCGGCGCTGTTCGCCTTGGTCAGCACCCGCACCGCCGCGGCCGAACAGCCGGGCCGGATCGGCATCCCGGGGCTGGAGGGCGGGCGAAGCTACCGCGTGGAAGCCATCTACCCCACAGCGGCGGACGCCGGCCACAACCACACCTTTGCCTACGTCCAGCCGCCGGAATGGCTGGCCGGCGGGGCGGTGGCCACCGGGACGTTCCTGGCCGAGGTGGGGCTGCCCATGCCGCCGCTGCACCCAGAGCACGGCGTGCTGTTGCAGGTCACGGCCCTCTAAACCCACGGCCCCTGCCCTCCCACCCTGCGCGAGATGGCACTTCGCGGCGATGTTTCCCCCGAACACTGCCGCGAAGTGCCATCTCGGGCGTGGGCGTGGGCAGGGGGCGGCGTGGAAGGAGGGCCGGCGTAAGAAATGCCCGGGGCGGGGGCAAACGGCTAGATTGGCACCATGACTTCCGCCAATACCGCCGCCGATGCCGCCCGCGGCGCCATCCTTGTTATCAACGGTCCCAACCTGAACCTCCTGGGCACCCGGGAACCGGAAAAATACGGCACGTCCACCTTGGCGGATATTGAGGAACTGGCCGCCAACGCCGCGCGGGCCCACGGTTTTTCCGTGGAATGCGTCCAGTCCAACCACGAAGGCGTCCTGCTCGATGCCATCCACGCTGCCCGGGGCAACGCGGCGGGCATCGTCATCAACGCCGGCGCCTTTACCCATACCTCCGTGGCCCTGCGCGATGCCCTCGCCGCGGTGCAGCTGCCCACCGTCGAAGTCCACATCACCAACGTGCACCAGCGCGAGGAGTTCCGGCACCATTCCTACCTGTCAGGAGTGTGCGCCGCCGTCATCGTCGGCGCCGGAGTCACCGGCTACCGGCTGGCTATCGAGTACTTGGCCGAGGTGCTGTAGGCGCCAGGCCAGTGGCGGGTGCTATTTCTGGATGCACTGCCCGGACGAAACAGGTGCCGAGAGCCCGGACGCCTGGGCCGCCACCGGGTTGAGGTCGTCCATGGTGATGGCAAATCCCATCTCGGTGTCGGAGGTGGCCTTGGCGAACACCACGCCAGCCACTTCACCGTTGGTGGTCAGCAGTGGCCCGCCGGAATTGCCGGGCTGGATGTCCCCGGCGAGCCGGTAGATGTCCTCCGGTGCGGGGTCGTTGCCGTAGATGTCCGGCACCAGGATGGTGGCGATGTCCTGGACGGTGGCGGGCTTGGACTGGAACGGGCCGCCGTGCGGATACCCGGCGAACGCTGCAGGGCTCCCGCCGGGCAGGTCGCCGCTGAAGGGCAGTGCCGGGGCGGGCAGGCCGTCCACGGCCAGCACCGCGAGGTCATGCCGGGTGTCGAAGTAGACCACGCGGCCGGGCATGGCGTCACCGCCGGGCAGCTCCACCACGGGCTGCGACACGCCCGCCACAACATGGGCGTTGGTCACGACGCGGTCGGTGGCCACCACGAAGCCCGTGCCTGTCTGGTTCTGTCCGCACTGGTAGGCGGTCCCGGCGATCCGCAGCACGGATTCCGCGGCTTTGTTCAGCGCGGGCGTGTCGGTGCTGGCGTTGGGGACGGCCACCGCGGGCCCCTGGCCGAGGCCCTGGAGCAGGACCGGAATGCCGTTGCCGACCACCGTGGAGCGCAGCTGCGCCATGGTGGCTTTCACCTGCGTGGGCGTGAGCCCGTCGATGAAGCGGATCACCTTCGAATCGGCCAACTGCTCCGACACCACCGGCACGCCCAACGAGCCCACGCTGAAGGCCAGCATGGACATCACCAGCGCGGACACCGCAAGGTTGGCCGCGCCGCCCACTATCCGGTCCACCGCGCGAAGGGGCGGAATCCGCACGGCGCCGCGGATCAGGCGCCCCACCATGGTGCCGAGGCTGTGGCCCAGGACCACCAGGACAACGCCGGCCGCGACGATGGCAGTGAGCCGCCAGCCGGGGTCCGGGACGAACCCGCTGACCAGGGGGACGGCGAAAAAGGCTGCCACGGCCCCGGCCGCGAAACCCGCGATCCCGCCGACCGTCACCAGGAAGCCGTTGCGCAGCCCGTATACGAGGTACGACAGCAGCGCCAGGATCAGCACCAGGTCCAGGACAGTCAAGCCAGCCACGAAGGCTCCTTATCAGAAGTTGAACCCCCATTCTAGTGGGGGTATCTGACAATCCACTGTGGAGCCAACGCGGCCCCTCGGGCCCGTCCTGCACCGCCGGTTCCCGCCTTCCTCCGGGGTCGGATATGTTGTGGATTCCGTCATCAGCAGGCGTCATGCGGGCGTTTCCGGTGCCAAGTTCGTCACAGAACCTTGAAAATTCTGAAACAATGGCACAAGCGCCACAGCCGACACTTTTATTCAGGAGATTTCATGGACATCGAGGTACTGCGCCGAGCACCCCTTTTCGCCACGCTCGACGACGACGCATTCCGTCTGCTGACGGATGAGCTGACCGAGGTGGACCTTTCCCGCGGAGCATCGGTGTTCCGCGAAGGCGACCAGGGCGACCAGCTCTACTTCATCGTCTCCGGCAAGGTGAAGCTGGGCCGGACGTCCCCGGATGGCCGCGAATCACTCCTGGCCATCCTCGGCCCGGGCGAGCTCTTCGGCGAGATGGCACTGTTCGACCCCAGCCCCCGCACGGCCACCGCCACCGCGGTGTCGGAGACCCGCCTCGCCGGCCTCAGGAACGAGAGCCTCAATACGCTCCTGCGCACCCGCCCGGAGGTCTCGGCCCAGCTGCTGCAGGCTCTGGCCCGCCGCCTGCGCCGCACCAATGATTCCCTCTCGGACCTCGTGTTCTCCGACGTTCCCGGCCGCGTGGCCAAGGCACTCCTGGACCTGGCCGACCGCTTTGGCCGTCCCGCCACGGACGGCGTCCTGGTGGCTCACGAGCTCACCCAGGAAGAACTGGCACAGCTGGTGGGCGCGTCCCGCGAAACGGTCAACAAGGCACTGGCCGAGTTCGTCCAGCGCGGCTGGCTGCGCCTTGAGGCCCGCGCCGTCGTCATCCTGGACATGCAGCGCTTGCGCCAGCGTTCACGCTAGACAACGCACCTTTCGGAAGGCCGTCCTGACCAGGGCGGCCTTTCGCGTTTAACGCGGGCGTCCGCCATGAGACTGGACCCGGGGATCCGGCAGCGTGCGTCAAAGCGACGCAGGAGCAGCACGCAGAGGATCCGTGGGTCCAGTCTGCCCGGCCGGTCACTGCGAAGGCTGGATCAGCGCTCCCGCTGCGGTTCGCCGGGGGTGGTTTTGGCGGCTTCGACCTCAAGCATCAGGTGTCCGTCCTCCTCCACGAGGGCAGGCTGGTACACGTGGGCCTTGCGTTTGTAGCTGAGGTAGGCGATGCAGCCATTGGCGGCCGCCATCTTTTCGAGCATGATCTCTGAACCGGGGACCAGTAACTGGCCCAGCGGCAGCCCCACGGTGTTTTCCTGCCCCACTTCATCACCAAGGGCGGTGGTGCCGCGCCCGCCGATGACGGTGCCGGCGTTGACCCAACGGCCCCATACGCCGCGGCCGTCCAGGAGGCTGGGCTGTTGGCCCATGGGCACGGTGGCCGCAAAATAGCGGGTATCGAAACGGCGGTGCGCAAAGTCGGGGGTGCGCCAGTTGACCAGCGACTTGAGCAGGTCGGTCCGCAGCAGGAGCCCGCGCTTGTCCAGGATCTGGGCGAGGCTGCGCTCCTGTTCGGCCACGGCAAGCCGGGCGCGCATCCACTCCGGGGTGGAAGTGGCCTCGACGGTTCCGGACATGTCCGGGCCCGCCAGCAGCAAACCGGTCTCCTCGAACAGTTCGCGGATGGCGCCCACCACGTGCCGGCGGGCCAATCCGACGTCGGCCGTACCCATGTGGTCAGCCCATTGCTGCGGTGAGGGGCCCAACCAACCGATGGGGTCGTCGTCGGACGCGTCCAGCGAACCGCCGGGGAACGCGAGGACGCCCAGCGGGGAGGAACCGGGCCGGTAAGCCAGCCACGTTTCCAGCCCCGTCGGCGAATCCCGGAGCAGCACCACCGAGGATGCCAGTCGGGCTGCCCGGGGGGTCCGTTCGCCGTGTTCAAGCCAGCTTTGAGCCGCTCCCTCCAATTCCTGGGGAAGGGCGAAGAGGCGTCGTGCTAGTTGTGGCAAGGGAAGGACCGGACCTAGCTGAATTCTGCGATCAGTTCGACTTCCACCGGGGAGTCCAGGGGAAGAACGGAAACGCCGACGGCGGAACGTGCGTGCTGGCCCGCGTCGCCAAGGACCCGGCCCAGCAGTTCGGAGGCGCCGTTGATGACGCCCGGCTGGCCCGTGAACGTGGGGTCGGAGGAGACAAAGCCTACGACCTTGACGATGCGGGTGATCCGGTCCAAATCGCCGATGACGCTTTTGACCGCGGCGAGGGCGTTCACTGCGCAGACAGCGGCATAGCGGTGGGCGTCCTCGGGTGAGACGGTGGGCTCGTCGGCATGCCCCTCGGTGCCCAGCGAAACCTTGCCGGTAGCTTCGAGTTTGCCGTTAATAAACGGCAGCTGGCCGGAGGTGTAAACGTGGTTGCCGGAGATCACTGCGGGAACATAAGCGGCCACGGGTGCGGCCACGGCAGGGAGGGTCAGTCCCAGTTCGGCGAGCCGTTGCTCCACTGCCGATGTTGGCGCTGTTTCCGCGCCGGCAGGGGCTTCTGCGGGGGTTGACATATTACTGCTTCTCCCTTTTCAGGTAGGCAACCAGTCCGTTGCCGTCCGGCCCGGGGACAACCTGGACGAGCTCCCAGCCGTCCTCGCCCCACTGGTCCAGGATCTGCTTTGTAGCGTGAATGATGAGCGGAATCGTCGCGTACTCCCATTTGGTCATGAGCTAAAGACTAGTCCTTGCCGGTAAAGTGGAAAACATGGCGACTCGCACGAACCCCCTTTTTGACACGGCCACCACCCTGGGAAAGATCCTTGTTTTCCTTGGCGTGAGTGCTATTTGCGGTGTCCTGGTGGCGGGCCTGCTGGTCCCCGCGGCAGCCGTTTCCGGCAGCGCCGCCAGCGGCTCGATCGAGTTTTTCGACACGCTCCCCGCGGAGCTGAAGGTTGATCCGCCCAACCAGACCACCAGGATCCTGGCCGCGGACGGCAGCGAGATCGCCAGCCTGTACAAGGAGAACCGGACCAAGGTCTCCCTGGACAACATCTCGCCGTTTATGAAGGAAGCCGTCATCGCGGTGGAGGACAGCCGCTTCTACGAGCACGGCGGCGTTGACACCACCGGCATCCTCCGTGCGCTTGTTGCCACGGCGCGCGGCAACAAGCAGGGCGCTTCCACCATCACGCAGCAGTACGTCAACAACGTCCTCAACGCCAACCTTGCCGCCGAAGGCAAGGACGAAGACATCAAGCTCAACGGCGTGAACAAGGGCGTAGGCGACAAGCTCCGCGAGATGAAGCTCGCCATCGCGCTGGAGAAGGAGTTCAGCAAGGACCAGATCCTTGAGGGCTACCTGAACATCGTGTTCTTCAACGTCAACGCGTACGGCATCGAAGCCGCTTCCCGCTACTTCTTCAGCACCTCCGCCAAGGACCTCACCCTCCCCCAGGCCGCGCTGCTGGCCGGTTTGGTCAACAGCCCCTCGGCGTTTGACCCGGTGACCAACCCGGAGAACGCCAAGGCCCGCCGTGACCTGGTGCTGAGTTTGATGCTGAGCCAGAACAAAATCACCCAGGCAGAGCACGACGCCGCCGTGGCGACTCCCGTGGAGCCCGTGGTAACCCAGCCCAAGCAAGGCTGTGCGTACGCCTCCACCGCGCCGTACTTCTGCGACTACATCCTGCACCTGCTGGAGAACAACCCGGCGTACGGTGCCACCAAAGAGGAACGCCAGCGCTTGATTTACGGCGGCGGCCTCACCATCACCACCACCCTGGACCCCGCAGCCCAGAACGTGGCACAGGACCAGGTCAATACGGCCGCCGGCGCCAACCCGGACAAATGGGGCGCCGCCATGGTTACAGTGCAGCCCGGCTCCGGCAAGATCGTCTCGATGGCCCAAAACACCAGCTTCCTCCCGGCCGAGGGCGGGTTCGATTCGCAGGTGAACTTCAACGTGGACAAGCTGGACAAGGACGGCAACGACCTCAACGGTATGGGCGGCGCGCAGCCCGGCTCCACCATGAAGCCCTTCACGTTTGCCGAGTGGCTGAACGAGGGCAAAACCATGAATACCGTGGTTAACTCCGCGCAGCGCGTCTACCCGCTGGGCTTCAACTGGCGCAACACCTGCGGCCAGGTCACCGGCGGCTACAGCACGGCACAAAAGAACCAGGGCCTTGGTACAGCCGATGACCTCCAGAACGCAGAGCCGCAGTGGTACCGGCCGCTGTCTGTCCTTGAGGGGCTCTACAACTCGATCAACACCGTCACGTTCGCCTCGGCAGCCCAGCTGGACTTCTGCGGCATCCAGAAGGTTGTGGACGCCGTCGGCCTCCACAGCGGACTCCCCGAACTGGACCAGAACGGAAACATCGTCCTGGACGACGCCGGCAACATCGCCGCGCCGAACCCCAACATCGACATGTCCACGCTGGCCAACCTGCTGGGCTCCACCCAGACCGCACCGCTGACCATGGCCAGCGCCTTCGCCACGTTCGCCAACGACGGCAAGTACTGCGAGCCCATCGCCATCACGGGTGTGAAGGACCAGACCGGCGCGGATCTGCCCGCCCAGTCCGCCAACTGCCGCGACGCGATCAAGCCGGAGGTGGCGCGAGGCGTCAACTACGCGCTGCAGGAAGTCATGAACCGCGGTTCAGGTTCGCTGATCCAGCCGCGGCTCTCCACCCGCACCAATTTCCCCATCGGCGCCAAAACCGGTACCTCGAACAACAACGGCTCCACCTGGGTGGTGGGCCACACCACAGGCCTGGCCACCGCCGCCTGGTTCGGCGACCCGCTGGGTGCACAGCAACGTCCAGGCCAGAACATCACGGTGAACGGCAAGTTCTACCAAGGCATCGATGGTTACATGATTGCCGGGCCCATGTTCTCCAACTTCATGACGCAGATTGCGCCGAACTACGGGACCGAGGCCTTCCCCGCACCGCCCAGCAACATGATCAACGGCGCCCCGCAGCGGTCAGTCCCCACGCCCGCCACGCAGGCCCCGACCCCCGCCACCCAGGCACCCGCTCCCGCAGCCACCCAGCCCGCTCCGGCCCCCACCACCGAGGGCAACACCGGAAATGGCAACGGGAACGGGAACGGCAACGGGAACGGGAACGGCTGACCACACATGAGGATTGATCCCGCCCTGGTAAGCCGCGCCCAGTCCCTGGGGCGCGGTTTGGCCGTCACCGCAGGCGCCGGCGCCGCAGCGGGAATCGCCACTGCAGCGTACGGCCTGTGGGAAAAGAACCAGTTTGTTGTCCGGGATGAGACCCTGGCCATCCTGCCCGCCGGCCGCAGGCCGTTCCGCATCCTGCACCTCAGCGATATCCACTTCGTCCCCGGCCAGGACAGGAAGGCTGAATGGCTCCGCTCCCTGGCCGCCCTGGAGCCGGACCTCGTGGTCAACACCGGTGACAACCTCAGCCACGTCAAGGCAGTGGATCCGCTCCTCGAAGCACTGCGCCCCCTGCTGGAATTTCCGGGTGTTTTTGTGCCGGGTTCCAACGACTACTTCGCGCCCACCCCCCGCAACCCTGCCGCCTACCTGCTGGGCCCCTCCAAGAGGAAGGGCGGCCCAACGCAACTGGACTGGCCACGCCTTCGCTCAGGGTTCGGCATGGGCGGCTGGGTGGACCTGACCAACCGGAGCCAGTCGCTGGTGCTGGACGGCATGCGGTTTGATTTCTCCGGCGTTGATGATCCGCACCTGAACCGGGAGCAGTACGCCGGCTGGCCGCGCGGCACCGTCAACCAGGACGCCAACGACCACCTCAAGGTCGCTGTCATCCACGCCCCCTACCAGCGGGTCCTGGACCACTTCACTACCGAGGGCGCGGATCTCCTGCTGGCCGGCCACACCCATGGCGGCCAGATCTGCATCCCCGGCTACGGCGCCCTGGTGACCAACTGCGACCTGCCCACCTGGCGGGCCAAGGGCCTGAACGACTGGCACAGCAATGGCCGCACGACGCCGGTCAACGTCTCCGGCGGCATCGGCACCTCACGCTTCGCACCGGTTCGCATCGCGTGCCGCCCCGAAGCAGTACTGCTGACCCTCACCGCCGGAGCCTAAGCCGCAGCCCCACCCGTGCCACCACCCCCTCAACCCCTCTCCACCCCGAGTTGCGCTATCACTTGTGGTCCCCAACACGGGGTTTTGGGGACCACAAGTGATAGTGCAACTCGGGGGGAAACGGGCGGCGGGGGCGGCGGGGGCTGCGGGTAGCGTGGGGTTTGGGCCCGGCGCATTGCGGATCATAATAACTGGGCAAGTCCACCACCAAAGCCGGAACCCCTGTGAATCGTCTCACTCAATGGCATAAGGTAGTTGCCAAGGGTAATCACATTCGGTTTAGGTTGAAAAGCGGGCATGGCCAAGCAAACATCATTCTTCAGATCCATTAGCCGCCTCTACCCGCACATCCGGCCCATCATCCCTCGGCTGGTCATGGGCCTCCTGTGCGCACTCCTGGCCAGCGTGGTGGCACTGACCATTCCGCAGGTGCTCCGGGTCCTGATCAATGACTCCCTGCAGCCCGGCGGAGCCACGGATGCCGTGTGGATCTCCGCCGCCGTCATCCTGGTCCTCGGCATCGCCGAGGCCGGCCTGGTGGCCCTCCGCCGCCAGTTCGTCATCAACCCCGCCACCACCGTGGAAACCAAAATGCGGGTTTCGCTGTACGGCCACCTGCAGGACCTGACCGTCTCCTTCCACGACCGCTGGGGATCCGGCCAGCTGCTCTCCCGGGCCATGACGGACCTGAACTTCCTGCGCCGCTGGATGGCGTTTGGCGCCATCATGCTGGTGGTGACCACCCTGACGGTGGTCATCGGCATCGCGGTGATGTTCTCCATGAGCTGGCAGCTGGCCCTGATCTTCCTGGCGGCGGCGGTCCCCATCATGGCGTACAGCTTCCGGTTCCGCACCCGGTTCAGCAAGGTTGCCCGGCGCAGCCAGGACCAGGCCGGCGACCTCGCCACCACGGTGGAGGAATCGGTGCACGGCATCCGCGTGCTGAAGGCCTTCGGCCGCAGCCGCGAAGCCCTGGAAAACTTCAACGAACAGGCCGAGGAGCTGCGGCAGACCGAAATAGAGAAGGCCCGCCATCAGGCGTCCTTCACCATGGTGGTCACGCTCCTGCCCGAACTCGCCCTCGGGGCCGGCCTGGTAGTGGGCGTGATGCTCTGCGCCAGCGGCCAGCTCAGCATCGGCGCCTTGGTGGCCTTCTTCGCCACCGCCGCCGTGATTGCGTCCCCCGTGGAGTTTTCCGGCATGCTCCTCGCCATGGCACTCACGGCGAAGACCGCCGTCGACCGCCACTACGAAGTGATGGACGCCGCCAACACCATCACGTCCCCCGCCGAGGCCAAACGGCCCGACCGGCTGGCGGGGGCACTCCGGTTCACCAACGCCACCTTCGCGTTCGAGGACGCACCGGACAAACCGATCCTCAAGGACATCAACCTGGAGGTCCGGCCCGGCGAGACCATGGCCCTGGTGGGCATCACCGGCAGCGGCAAAAGCGCCCTGATCCAGCTGGTCCCCCGGCTCTATGACGTTTCCGGGGGCAGCATCAGCATCGACGGAGTGGACCTGCGCGACTTCGATGTCCCGCACCTCCGCCGGGTGGTGGGCGTGGCGTTCGAAGACACCACGCTCTTCTCCAACTCCGTGCGCGACAACGTCCTCCTGGGCGCCCGGGACCGCACCGACGAGGTCCTGGAAGAGGCCCTGGACGTGGCACAGGCACACTTCGCCTACTCCCTGCCGGAAGGCCTGGACACGCTGATCGGCGAGGAAGGCCTGAGCCTGTCAGGTGGCCAGCGGCAGCGGATCGCGCTGGCACGCGCCATCGCAGCCCGCCCGCAGGTCCTGGTGCTCGACGATCCGCTGTCCGCCCTGGACGTCCACACGGAAGAGCTCGTGGAGACCCGGCTCCGGGAGGTGCTGCGCGACACCACCACCCTGATCGTGGCGCACCGCCCGTCCACCGTGGCCCTGGCCGACCGCGTCGCCCTGCTGGAAGAGGGCCGGATCACAGCCGTCGGCACGCACACCCAACTGCTGGCCACGAACAGCCACTACCGCTACGTGATCGCGAGCCTCGACCCGGAACCGCGGGACCTTGACTCCGAACTGTCAGCCCTTGAAGACCAGGCAGAGGAGGCCACCCGATGAGCTCCGCTACCTTCGGCACCGCCAACGAGGACAACGCCCACCTCAGCAAAAACGAAAGCAAGGCCGTCCGACGGCGGTCGCTGGCACTTCTGGGATCCCTGATCCGGCCCGTTCGGCTGCGGTTCTGGCTGACCATTGCCATGGTGGTCCTGTCCCAGGCCGCCCGCGTTGCCGGCCCGGCGCTGATCGCGTTCGGCATCGACAACGCGCTGCCCGCCCTCCAGGCCGGCGACAACCTCCCGCTGGTGTTCACCGGCGTCGCGTACCTGCTGGCCGCGATTGCGACAGCGGGACTCACGGCCCTCTACGTCACCTCCACCGCCCGGCTGAGCCAGTCCATGCTGCTGGACCTGCGGCTGCGCGTGTTCCGCCATACCCAGCGGCTGAGCCTGGAATTCCACGAGAAGTACACCTCAGGCCGGATCATCGCCCGGCAGACCTCGGACCTCGAGGCGCTCCGCGAACTCCTGGACTCCGGCGTAAGCTCACTCGCCTCCGGCCTGCTGTTTATGATCTTCACCGCCATCACGGTGTTTGCCCTGGACTGGCGCAGCGGCCTCCTGGTCCTGGCCGCCGGTGTCCCCATGTTCTTCCTGGCCCGCTGGTACCAGAAGCACTCCCAGATTGCGTTCCGGGAATCCCGCGTTGTCTCGGCCCGCCTGATTGTGCATTTTGTGGAGACCATGACCGGCATCCGCGCCGTGAAGGCGTTCCGCAAGGAGAAGGAGAACGCCGACCGGTACGGCGAGCTGGCGGAGGACTACCGGCTGGTCACGGTCCGGTCCATCAACCTCAACGGCATCTTCCAACCCGGCCTGGTGCTGATCGGCAACGTCTGCGTGGCCGTGGTCCTGCTCTTCGGCGGCTTCCGCGTGCTGGGCGGCGAACTCGCGGTGGGTGTACTGCTGGCGCTGATCCTGTCCACCAAGCGGTTCTTCCAACCCGTGGACCAGATGGCCATGTTCTACAACTCATTCCAGAGTGCCCAGGCCGCCCTGGAGAAGGTCTCCGGACTGCTCGAGGAAGTGCCCACCGTCCGGCCGCCCAAAAACCCGGTGGCGCTGAAGAACGCCCGCGGCGCCGTCGACTTCACCGGCGTGGAATTCCGGTACGGCGACGGCCCTGTCATTGTCCCCACCATGGACCTGCACATCCCCGCCGGGCAGACGGTGGCCCTGGTGGGCCAGACCGGCGCGGGCAAGTCCACGCTGGCCAAGCTCATTGCCCGCTTCTACGACGTCTCCTCCGGCTCCCTGACCCTGGACGGCGTGGACCTGCGCAACCTGAGCACCACCGACCTGCGCAGGAACATCACCATGGTCACGCAGGAAGCCTTCCTCTTCAGCGGGTCGGTGGCTGACAACATCGCCCTGGGCCGGCCGGAAGCCTCCCGGGAGGAAATCGAGGACGCCGCCCGCGCGGTGGGCGCCCACGATTTCATCCTGGAACTTCCGGAGGGCTACGACACCGACGTCAACAAGCGCGGCGGGAGGGTCTCCTCCGGCCAGCGGCAGCTCATCAGCTTCGCCCGGGCATTCCTGGCCCGGCCGGCAGTGCTGATCCTGGACGAGGCCACGTCCTCCCTGGACATCCCGTCCGAGCGCCTGGTGCAGACCGGCCTGGCCCGGCTGCTGGCCGGCACGGACGCGGAGAGCCGGACGGCGCTGATCATCGCCCACCGGCTGTCCACGGTGGAAACCGCGGACCGTGTTCTGGTGGTCCACGACGGCCGGATTGTGGAGGACGGCAGCCCCACCGACCTGATCAGCGGCGGCGGCCGGTTCGCCGATCTGCACGGCGCATGGAAGGACTCCCTGGTCTGAGCGGGCGCCGATTTCGCATCGGGACCCGGCATCCGCTATTCTTGTAAAGTTGCTTTTGCAGCGGATCGGGATGTGGCGCAGCTTGGTAGCGCGCGTCGTTCGGGACGACGAGGTCGCAGGTTCAAATCCTGTCATCCCGACCAATTACAAAAAGAGGGTCTCCACACGGAGGCCCTCTTTTTGTATTAATTGCCTGCTTCCCTCAGATCCCGGTTCCATAACGGCGCAGGACACAGTCCGTAACTGATACTCCCGGCGCCGGGAGACAAAACGGCCCCGGAGCGTCCGCTCCGGGGCCGTTCCCTGCCTCCGTTTAGGTGAGGAAGCTGTTTACGCGGGGTCCGGCCAGTTGCCGATCCGCGAAGCCGTGTAAGTGGTTCCCGAGGGCTCGGTGGTGGTGGTGGGCTCCGTGGTGGTCTTGGTCTTCTTGGACGCGGGATCAGGCCAGTTGCCAATGGCTACGGAGGTTGCCGAGTTGTCCACGACGGACCCGGCGGACAGGACGGCCGGGGCCGCAGCGGAGAATGCCAGCGCGGCAGCCAGTACGGCTGCTGATGCGATCTTCTTGAACATGTTTGGGTTCCTCAATACGAGTCGGATTCGTTACAAAGCCAGCACTGTCCTTGTTGACATACATTGTAAAATGTTTTCCACAGGGACTGTCAAGCATTTGCACAAAGACAGTCCCAGAAGAGGAGGATATCCCGTGGGTAACGGATTCGGGGAGAAGCTCCGCGCGGAGCGTCTCGAACGGGGGCTGACCCAGGCCGAACTGGGCAGGGATCTGTATTCCCCCAGCTACATCTCACTGCTGGAGACGGGCCGCAGGGAACCGACAGCAGAAGTGATCGAGGAACTGGCACGCCGGCTGGAACTGGCGCCCAAGGCGCTGGAAGCCTGGAGCCAGCCTATTTCCGTCAGCGACGCCGAGTACGTACTGGCCGGGCTGTACGCCCGCCAGGCCTGGGACCTGCGGGACTACGAACTCGCTGCCAGCCACGCTGCGGCCGCCGCCCAGATCGCGCTGGACGGCAAAAACACCAGTGCCTGGTGGAACATGACCTATATGCAGGCGGAATGCCTCATGAAGCAGGGTGACCTGCAGGAATGCCGCAACATCATCGAACGCCTGCTTGAGCACCCCATGGCCACCGAATCGGTGGGGCTCGGCGTCCGTGCCCGCCAGATGCTGGCCGCCGTCTGCCATGGCCAGGGCCAGCTGTCCGTCGCCGTGGAGCACGCCCTCGAAGCGGTCAAGCTGTCCGTCAGCCTGCCGCGGAACTCCACCGTGCTGATCGGTGCCCACCGGATCCTGATCGGCGCCCTGGCCGAAAGCGGCCGGCTGGACGAGGCCTGGAAGTTCTGCCAGGCCCTGTACGAGCAGGTGGATGAGCACTCCATGTCGCAGCTCGCCGGCGAGGTGGCCTGGGTGATCGGCAACGTCGCATTTATGCGCCACGACTACGTGGAGGGCGTCAAACACCACGAACGGGCAGCGAAACTGCTCTCGCCCGCCAACGACATTGAGCTGTGGGCCCGGTTCAACAAGGCCTCGGCGGCGGTGCGGCTTTCCTCCGGCATCGTGGAGCCGGAGACGCTGTCCTCCATCGAGCGGGCCGAACTGGCATTTTCCATTGTGGGCGGAACCAAAAGCGATGAGCTGGAAGTGGCGTTCATCCGCGCCCGCTGGCTGTACCTGACCGGGGACATCGTGGCTGCCGTCGAGAAGCTGCGCGGCATCCACAGCGAAAGTGATTCCCTGGCCAAACACACGGCCGGTGAGGTTTCGCTGCTGCTGGGGAAGTCACTGAAAGCCGCAGGCGAGACGGACGAGGCCCTGGTGCACCTGCAGGAGGCCCAGAAGGCGTTCAGCGCGGCCGGAGCCGCAGACCGGGTCCAGCAGGCGCTGGATGCCGTCCTGGAGATCAAGCTGGCCCAGCAGCGCGCCGCAGCGGCTGCCGGGGCCAGTTAGCACCGGCTGGTCAGGCGAACGCCTGGCCGGTGATCTTTTCGTACGCTTCCACGTAGCGGCTGCGGGTCCGGCTGACCACCTCTGCGGGCAGTGCCGGCGGCGGAGTGTCGGAGCTCCGGTCCCAGCCGGACTCGGCGGACGTCAGCCAGTCGCGGACGTACTGCTTGTCGTAGGACGGCTGCGCCTGTCCCGGCTGGTACGTGGCCACGTCCCAGAAGCGGGACGAGTCAGGCGTCAGGACCTCGTCGCCCAGGGTGATGGCCCCGGACACGGCGTCGTAGCCGAATTCGACCTTGGTGTCGGCCAGGATCACGCCGCGTTCCCGGGCGATCTTCTCCGCCGTCGTGTAGATCTTCAGGGTCAGCTCGCTGAGCCGGGCCGCGATGTCATCGCCCACCATGCCCACTACTGCCTCGTAGGTGATGTTCTCGTCGTGTTCCCCCACCTCGGCTTTGGCCGACGGTGTGAAGATGGCCTGCTCCAGGCGTGAGCCGTCCACCAGGCCGTCCGGCAGCGGGATGCTGCAGACCGTCCCGCTGGCCCGGTACTCCACGAGCCCGGTGCCGGTGAGGTAGCCGCGGGCAATGCATTCCACGGGGAACATGTCCAGTTTTTTGCAGATCATGGCCCGGCCCGCAACGGCCTCCGGCACGCCGTCCGCAACGGTGGACGCCAGGACGTGGTGTTCCACGCCCAGCTGCCCGAACCACCACAGGCTCAGCTGCGTGAGGATGCGGCCCTTGTCCGGGATTTCGCTGGCCAGGACGTGGTCAAACGCACTGATCCGGTTGCTGGCCACCACCAGGACGCACTCCTGGCCCACCTGCTCCAGGATGGCGGGGTCGGCGGGCTCGTACAGGTCCCGTACCTTGCCGGAGTAGACGTGCGTCCAGCCGGGCAGGTCCAGGGTTTCGGTCTTGAGACCGCGGAACTCGGGTGTCTCGCTCATGCCAGGCCTTTCGCCTTCGTCACGGGGAGGGCTCCGGTGGCGGTGGAGACCTTAATCTCGTTGCGTGCGGCCTTGCGGCCAATGTCGCTGCGGAACTGCGAGCCGTCCAGCTGCACCAGCTCCACGCCGTCGTACGCCTTTTCGCGCGCTTCCACCAGGTCGCTGCCCAGGGCCACCACAGCCAGGACACGGCCGCCTGCGGAGACCACTTTGCCGTCGTTGTCCAGCGCCGTGCCGGCGTGGATGACGTGCACGCCGTCCAGCGCTTCCGCCTTCTTGAGGCCGCGGATCCGGTCGCCCGTCCGGGGGGTGTCCGGGTAATTTTCGGACGCCACGACGACGGCGACAGCCGTTTCCTTCGACCAGCGCAGCTCATCCACCCGGTCCAGTTCGCCCTTGGCAGCGGCCAGGAGCAGGGAACCGAGAGGGGTCTTGAGCCGGGCCAGGACGGCCTGCGTTTCAGGGTCGCCGAAGCGGACATTGAATTCGATGACGCGGGTGCCGCGGGTGGTCAGGGCCAGCCCCACGAACAACACACCCACAAAGGGGGTGCCACGGCGGGCCATTTCGTTGACGGTGGGCT
The DNA here is from genome assembly GCF_001424565.1 of Arthrobacter sp. Leaf141. GTDB lineage: Bacteria > Actinomycetota > Actinomycetes > Actinomycetales > Micrococcaceae > Arthrobacter. The sequence goes on along the minus strand of NZ_LMOL01000005.1, from coordinate 8,532 downwards.
GCGCCACGCGGTCAATGACTTCCTGGACCAGCCCTTCGGGTGCCCATTCGAGGGGGGTGTAGGCGCCCATGCCGCCGGTATTGGGGCCTTCGTCGTTATCGAAGATCCGCTTGAAATCCTGTGCCGGGGACAGTGCCACGGTGTTGTGGCCGTCGCACAGGACAAAGAGGGACACTTCTGGGCCGTCCAGGAATTCCTCGATGACCACGGTTCCGCCGGCGTCGAAGCAGGTCTGCGCGTGGGCCAGGGCTTCGTCGCGGTCCTTGGTGACCACAACGCCCTTGCCGGCGGCCAGGCCGTCGTCCTTCACTACGTAAGGTGCGCCGAAGGTGTCCAGGGCAGAAGCAGCTTCGGCTGCGTTGGTGGCCACCAGGGCCATGGCCGTGGGCACCTCGGCTTCGGCCATGATTTCCTTGGCAAACGCCTTGGACGCTTCAAGCTGGGCTGCTGCCTTGTCCGGGCCGAACACCGGGATGCCGGTGGCGCGGACGGCGTCAGAGACCCCTGCCGCCAGCGGCGCCTCCGGTCCCACCACCACCAGGTCAACGGCGAGCCGGGTGGCGAGCGCCGCCACGGCCTGCGGATCGTTGCCGTCGATCCGGTGCGTCGGGACCAGTTTGCTGATGCCGGCGTTGCCGGGTGCAGCGTGGACCTCGGACACGTTGGGGTCGGCGAGCAGGGAGCGGACAATGGCGTGTTCGCGGCCTCCGGGGCCAATGACGAGTACCTTCACAGTCAACAAGGGTACGTGGTGCACCCTTAGCGGGCCTAAGCTGTGTCTTTGCCAACCTGCCCGGACAATCCGCGGCACCCGCCACTCCGAATAGCTGACATGAAGACGCAACGGAATTGGCCCAAGGGAACCACCGCCATGGCGGCGCTGGCAGGCGTGGTGGCTGCCGCCGTCGTGCTGGCAGTGGCAGAACTCATCGGAGCGTTCTTCACGGCGAGGGCAACCCCGCTCTTTGCCTTGGGGTCAACCTTCATCGACTTCACGCCGCCGTGGATGAAGGACTTCGCCATCGCCACGTTCGGCACCAATGACAAGGCGGCCCTGTTCGCCGGCATGGGTGTGACCATTGCGCTGCTGGCCTGCGTGCTGGGTGTGGTGGCGTTCCGTAAATGGGCGCTCGGTGTCCTGGGCGTCCTGTTTATGGGCGCCGTGATTGTGGGCGCCGTGGTGACCCGCGCCGGCGTCAACCCTGTCGACGCGATCCCCAGCGTCCTGGGCACCCTGGCCGGCCTGGTGGCCCTCCGGTTGCTTGTGGCTCCCCTGTGGCGCCTCAAGGCGTGGCCCGAAGCCCCCGCCGACCAGTCCGCGGACGACGGGCGGCCCGCCACCAGCCGGCGGAGGTTTTTCGCCGCGGCCGGCATCACCGCCGTTGGTGCGGGTATCGCGGCAACCGGCGGCCGGCTGCTCAGCGCGGCCAGGAGCAACATTGCCCAGGCCCGGAGCGCGATGCAGCTGCCCGCCCCGGCCAAGGCTGCCGCAGCAGTTCCCGAGGGCGTGCAGTCCCCGGTGGCCGGCATGCCGTCCTGGCTGACCCCGAACAACGAGTTCTACCGGATTGATACAGCGCTCAGCGTCCCCGAGATCAATGCCGCCGACTGGGAGCTGCGCATCCACGGCATGGTGGAGGAGGAAGTCCGGCTCACGTTCCAGGACCTGCTGGATGCCGAACTCATCGAAACCCACGTCTCCCTCACCTGCGTGTCCAACCCCGTGGGCGGTAACCTGGCCGGAAACGCCAAGTGGCTGGGCCTGCCCATCCGCGAAGTCCTCCGCCGGGCCAGGCCCAAGGACGGTGCCGACATGGTCCTTTCCACCTCGATTGACGGCTTCAGCGCCTCCACGCCCCTGGAAGTCCTGCAGGATGACCGGGACGCCATCCTGGCCATCGGCATGAACGGCGAACCGCTGCCCCTGGAGCACGGCTACCCCGTCCGGATGGTGGTCCCGGGCCTGTACGGTTTTGTGTCCGCCACCAAATGGGTGGTTGACCTCGAAGTCACCCGGTTCGCGGACAGCAAGGCCTACTGGACCGACCGCGGCTGGTCCGAGCGCGGACCCATCAAGACCATGGCGCGGGTGGACGTGCCCAAGTCCTTCGCTAAGGTCCCGGCCGGGAAGGTCGCCGTGGGCGGCACCGCCTGGGCGCAGACCCGCGGCATCACCAAAGTGGAAGTCCAGATCGACAACAACGACTGGGCGGAAGCCGAGCTGTCCACGGAGGCTTCACTGGTCACCTGGCGGCAGTGGTCCTACCAGTGGGACGCCACCCCGGGCCCGCACTACATCAAGGTCCGGGCAACGGACGGCACCGGCGAGGTCCAGACGGACCAGCGCGCCGACCCCGTGCCGGACGGCGCATCCGGCTGGCAGTCCGTGATGGTCACCGTCCAGTAGCGCGGTGCAGGCCCGGCCGGACCATAGACTAAGCAGCATGCCCCACAACCCGCACGCCACCTTCACCGTGGACTCCGCCGTCGAACTGGCCGTTATTGAACGCAGCGGTTTTGTGGAGTCCCGCCACCTCGGCTCCGCCGTGCTCCTCGCGGCGGACGGCTCCGTGGTCACGGAACTGGGCGACATCTCCACCCCCGTCTATGCCCGGTCGGCCCTCAAACCGTTCCAGGCCCTGGCCGCCATGCAGTGCGGCGTCCCGCTGCGGGGCGCCCAGGTGGCGGTGGCCTGCGGCAGCCACACCGGGTCCCTGGACCACATGGATGTGGTGTCCGGGATGCTGAAGGCTGCGGGCGTCCGGGAGGACCAGCTGCTCTGCCCCGAGGCCTGGCCACAGGACGAAACCGCACGGAACTGGCTGGTCCGCTCCGAACGCGGCAGGTCCAGGCTGGCGTTCAACTGCTCCGGCAAGCACGCCGCGTTCCTCTGGGCGTGCACCGAAAACGGCTGGGACACCGCCAGCTACCTTGAGCCCAACCACCCGCTGCAGCAGGCTGTCCGCACCGCCATCGAGGAAAACGCCGACGAACGGATCGCGCACCTGGGTGTTGACGGCTGCGGCGCCCCCGTGGCCGCACTGTCCCTGAAAGGCTTGGCCCGCGCGTACTCGCAGCTGGCCAAGGCCCCCGGGGACAAACACTCCAACGCCCGGGCCGCCACCATTGCCACCTCCATGCTGGACTACCCATGGGCAGTGCAGGGCAAGGGCGAGGCCAACACCGTGGTGATGGAGGACCTGGAAGTCATCGCCAAGATCGGGGCGGAAGGCGTCCTGGCCATGGCCACGCCGCAGGGCGTTTCCGTGGCCATCAAGGTCCTGGACGGCAACCTCCGGGCCACCTCGCTGGTGGCGCTGACCTTGCTCGCGGCCGCAGGTGCCGTGGACCCGGATAAGGTGGCGGACGTCCTGGCCAAAGTTGTGGAACCCGTCCTGGGCGGTGGCCGGCCCGTGGGCCAGATCCGGCTGGGCCCTTCGGTGTCCGCCCTGCTGGACCAGCCCTGACCCACCCCACCGGAAGGAGGCCCGACGCATGGCCATAGCCCGCCGTCGGATTGATCTTGAGGAAGGCGCTGCCGCGCTCGCCGCCTGGCAGCGCGCCCAGGAAGCCCCCTCGGACGCAGCGGTTCCGCGCCAGACACTCGCAACGGCGGTGCGGTATTCACTGGAGGAAGTCACGGCCCGCGCGCCCGGCAACTCCGTGGAAGTGCGGGTGCCGCCGTTCGGCGTCACCCAGTGCGTCGAGGGTCCCCGGCATACCCGCGGCACCCCGCCCAACGTCATAGAGTGCGACGCCGCCACCTGGCTGGGGATGGTCAGCGGCAGGATCCGCTGGGCAGACGCCGTCGCGGCAGGGAAGGTGGCAGCGTCCGGGCTCCGCGCGGACCTGTCGGCGCTGCTGCCCCTTTAGCTGCTGCCTTAGCTGACGCTGCCGGGACCTGTGGCGGTACCTGGACCAGTGCCGGTAATCCGGTCCGGGCCCTGCCCGGTGCCGGCCACCCTGGTCCCTGCCGCTGCGGTGGCGGGGTGCGGCACCAGGTTCTGCAGCCGGGTGGACAACGCTGCGATCACGGCAAAGGCGAACGCCGCCACGGCAATCAGGACGGACATCACGGCCACGGTGCCATAGCCGCCCAGCCGGGGATCGAGGAACGGGTAGGGGTACCAGTCGGCGAAGGGGCCACGGATCAGGCTGTAGACCAGGTAGGCCAGCGGAAATGCGAGCCACAGCAGCGAGGTCCTGATGGAGATCCTGGTCTTGGGCAGGTCCACCAGCCAGTCGATCACAATGATGGTGGGCACTGTGTAATGCAGCACCACGTTGACCCAGGGCAGTGGTGTGTTCACGTCCACGTCGCTCAGCAGCAGGCTGTACGTGATTCCGGTGATGGTCATGTACACGGTGGCGGCGCCGCGGAGCAGTTCCAGCCAGCGGGGGCTCGCCCCCTTCCAGGCGAACCAGGCGGCGATGCCCAGCGTGACGAAGGCGATGATGTTGGACTCGATGGTGAAGTAGCTGAAGTAGTTGCCGGCGCTTGCGCCCGGGACGTTCTGCATCAGGTACAGGAACTGGAACAGGACTGCCACGAAGCCCAGCAGCGCGAACCAGGTGCGGAAAAGAGCCAGTCCCTTGTTTGCGGTCATGGCCTGATCCTAGGCCACATCGGTTCCCGGGCGGCCGAAGCCGGCCCGGATTCCTGCGGGTGCAGGCTCAGCCGCGGCCCACGAACGGCATTCCCGCGGCCGTGACCACCACGGAACCCACGCTGGCGGAGGCCGGCATGTCCGCCATCATCAGCACGGCCCGGGCGGCGTCGGCCACCGGGAACATCGGTTCAACCCGGCGGCTGCCATCCGCCTGGAGCGCGCCGGAGCCCACCCCGATGGTGTCCATGATCCCAGTGCTGGTGTTGCCGATATCGATCTGCCCACAGGTGATCCCGAAGCCCCTGCCGTCCAGCTCAATGCTTTTGGTCAGCCCCGTCATGGCGTGCTTGGTGACGGTGTAGGCAACGGTCCTGGGCCGCGGCACGTGGGCGGAAATGGAACCGTTGTTGATGATCCGGCCGCCCTGCGGCTCCTGCCCCTTCATGGCCCGGACCGCCGCTGCCGCGCACAGCATGGACCCGGTCAGGTTGACCGCCACCGTGGCGTCCCAGTCGGCCAGGCTGATCTCGTCCACGCCCGCCGCCGGACCAAAGACGCCGGCATTGTTGAACAGGACATCCACGCGCCCCCACGTGCCCAGGACGTCCGCAAAAAGGCGTTCGACGGCGTCGGGCCGGGTGACGTCGCACGGCACCACCAGCGCGGCGGGATGGCCGCCGGCGGCGTCGTCCAGCGGCTCCCGGTGACGGCCGGCGAGGGCCACCCGGTAGCCGGCGGCCAGCATCTGCCGGGCCACTTCCCGGCCGATGCCGGAGCCGGCCCCGGTGACCACTGCCACGCGTCCGTTGGGATGGGGACTCTCCACGCCGATCTCCTGTACCTAGCTGCCCTGGCGCGCGGCGTCCACCGGTGCGCTGTTCAGGGGCCAGCCTATGACGGTCTTGGGCCGCGGCGCAGCGTAGGTCCGCACCTTGGAGGTGGAGAGCCGCAGGCGGACCAGGGACTCGGCAATGGTCACCGCTGCCGCCACCCCGTCCACTACCGGCACGCCGGCGCGCCGCCGGATCTCCTCATCCAGTCCGGCCATGCCGCCGCAGCCCAGGACGATGACTTCCGCTTTGTCGTCGGTGACAGCCCGCAGCGCCTGGCCGATGATGGCCTCCACCGCGCGTTCCGGCTCCTCTTCCAGCTCAAGGACGGCCATGCCGCTGGCCCGCACCGAGGCGCAGCGGGCGTCCAGCCCGGCGAGCTTGAGCCGGTCCTCGATCAGCGGGACGGTGCGGTCCAGGGTGGTGACCACCGAATACTTGTGGCCCAGGAACATCGCGGTGCTGGCCGCCGCTTCGGTGATGTCCACCACCGGAACGTCGAGGAGCTCCTGCAGCCCCTCCCGGCCGTGCTCGCCGTAGCCGGCCTGGATCACGGCGTCGTACGGCTCGGGGTAGGAGGTCACGGCATCCATCACGGCGATTGCTGCCAGGTAGCTTTCGAAGTTTCCTTCACACGAGTCCGCACCGAACCTCGGGGTGAGGCCCACAATCTCCGTCCCGGGCGCCGCAATGCTGCGGGCCTGGGCGGCGATCGCCTCGGTCATGGAGGAGGTGGTGTTGACGTTTGCAACGAGTATGCGCATGGGATTCCTTGGCTGGAGGGTGGGCGGTCAGTGCGTGCTGGCGACGGCGATTGCCTCGCCGTCCTGGTCCACCAGTCGCTGCCCGCGGTCTGCGACGAAGAAGTACACCACTGCGGCGATGCCTGCGGCGAAGAACCAGGCGAAGGGGGCGGCTGCGGCCAGCGCAGGAACAAAGGCGATCAGCAGCGCCACGGCAGCCGCCGGGACCATTGCGGTGATGGCCCGCGGATTGACGCCGTTTTTGTAGAAGTAGGCGCCTTCGCGGGACGCGGTGTAGAGCTCGGGAACGTTGACCTTGCCGCGGCGGATGAGCCAGTAGTCGGCCATGACCACACCGAACAGCGGGCCCAGCAGTGCGCCCAGGCCACCCAGGAAGTACAGGATGACCAGCGGGTTGTTGTAGAGGTTCCAGGGCAGGATCACCAGGCCGATCACGGCGCTGACGATTGCTGCCTTGCGGAAGTTGAGCCGCTTGGGGAACAGGTTGGTGAGGGCGTAGACGGGGGCCACGAAGTTGGCCATCAGGTTCACGGCAATGGTCAGGACCAGCAGGGCGAGGCAGGCCAGGACCAGGAACAGCGTGTTGGGGATGGTCTGGACGATGTCCGAGGGGCTCTGGATGATGGTGCCGTTGATCCTGAACTGGCCACCGGCCATCACCACCACGATCACGCCGAACAGCAGCATGTTGATGGGGATGCCCCAGAAGTTGCCGCGGACCACTGCCTTCTTCGACTTCGCCGAGCGGGTGAAGTCGCAGAAGTTCAACACGAAGGTGCCGTAGATGGAGACCCACAGCGAGCCGCCGGCGAAAATGGTGAGCCACATTTCGGGGCCCTCCAGCGCGTTGTTGGCGGACCAGGCGATGGCGCCGCCGGCTTCGATGAAGATCCACACGGCGATGGCCGCCATGGTTGCCAGGATGACCGGACCCGCGAAAGCCTCGTATTTGCGGATCATTTCCATGCCGAAGCTGACAATGACCAGCTGCACCACCCAGAGGATGGCGAAGGCGATCCAGCCCAGGGTGGACAGGCCCAGGATGGAGTTCCGGTCCAGGTCGGCCAGGGACGGGACCATGGCCACCAGCATCACGCGGAACACCACGGACGCGAGGTAGGTCTGGATTCCGAACCAGGCCACGGCCACGGCGCCGCGGAGCAGGCCGGCGATCTGTGCGCCCCGGATGCCGAAGCTGATGCGGCTCATGACCGGGAAGGGAACCCCGGTCTTCACGCCCATAAAGCCGGAGAGGTTAAGCAGTCCGAACAGCAGGGCGGCGCCGATGCCCAGGGCCAGGAGGATCTGCCAGCCGCCCAGGCCCAGGGCGAACAGGCCGATGGCGAAGGCGTAGTTGCCCAGGCTGTGCACGTCATTGGCCCACAGGGTGAAGATGCTGTAGCCGGACCAGCTGCGGCCGGCTTTTTTGGTGGGGGCAAGATCCGCGTTGTAGAGAGTGGGACTGATCTCGACGCCGGAGGCGGCGCTGGCGGCCTCGCAGAGCGCATCACCGCCAGCGGAGGGGTGGGTGGGAAGCACTGACGGCGCTGTCAGGTCTGCAGTTTCGACGCCGACCGGGGGGTTGGTCTGCATTGGGGGGCTCCAATTCTGGGAGTACTGCCGCTGTGGTGAGACCGGATCGAATGACCCTCGCTGTTATTCCACAATGCGGAATCAAGATATTGAATAGTGAAATAATAGTATGATCTGTATCACCTTCGGTCAAGGTTGATCAGGCATGCCGGCGGTCACAATCGGTGGGCAAGCGGTATCTCGCCACCGGAACCCCGCGGACCACCGCTCCGGTTGACCGGGTTGGCCCCTCTGGATAATCTCGTTGTGCAAGATTGTTTTCTCACATCATGAAAAACAGTCGCCAATCATTCAACGATGAAATGAGGCCTCCGTGGCTGCAGGAGAAGATACCTCCCATATCCTCAGCGGGTTGACTAACCAGCTGCCTGATCGTGATCCGGAAGAGACTT
>NZ_LMOL01000005.1:0-202 GCF_001424565.1 Arthrobacter sp. Leaf141 | reverse complement strand
CGGGGACCAGGTCTTCTTCCAGGGCCACGCCTCCCCCGGCATGTACGCCCGGGCGTTTATGGAGGGCCGGCTGACCGAGGAGGACCTGGACGGGTTCCGGCAGGAAAAGTCCCGGCAGGGCCACGCCCTGTCCTCCTACCCGCACCCGCGGCTGATGCCGGACTTCTGGGAATTCCCCACCGTGTCCATGGGCATCGGGCCG
>NZ_LMOL01000004.1:216291-216407 GCF_001424565.1 Arthrobacter sp. Leaf141 | reverse complement strand
AGCTTTGCAAACCCGCATCTCTCAGCAGAATCACGCTTCAACAGCAACCACCCCACCCAAAAAACCGGCACGCAAACAAGCGAACCATATTCCAGGCCGTTCAAAATGGGGGTTGA
>NZ_LMOL01000004.1:151095-216215 GCF_001424565.1 Arthrobacter sp. Leaf141 | reverse complement strand
AAACCCCGCAAACACAAGGAAAACAAGGACCACCACCCCACCCAACACCCACACGAGACCAAAACCAGCCACTATGCAGTGAGTCACACACCAAAAGCGGTCGGAGACGGCGGCGCAGCTGGGCCGCCGTCGGGCGTTGAATGCCCTATTTTGTCTCCACCAGAACCCGCACGTCCCACGCGCCCAGTTCAAGCTCGTCGCCGTATCCGAACGACTCCCCCGAGACCACATCCCGGACTGCGCCAGGCAACTTGAAGCTGCTCGGCGTCCAGGACCAGTTGTGGACGAACCGCAGCTGCTCGCCGGAACGGGAGGTTGCACCCGTTACGGTCTGCGAGTCGGCGTTCGGACGCCAGTCACTCCCCTGCCGGGCAGCCCAGGCCGCAATGTCGCGGGCAAGCGCCTCGTTGGGGACGGTCCCCACATAGGTGATCCGCCCTGAACCATGCTCGGAAGTGGTCACGGCCGGCCACCGGCCGAAGTGGACGTGGTCGTAGGACGCCAGCACCTCGGCGCCCTGGACCTGCACCCCATCGATCCACCGTGCGCCGGCGGCCCCCGGGCTGAGCGTAAAGCCTGGCTCGGATGAGGAAGGGGCAACCACATCCACCGGCCCGGCCAGCGTGCTGAACTCGTCGTAGAAGAGTCCTGCGGCTTCAGCAAGGTGCGCGGGCTTGCGCTCCAGCCGCGCCCGGGCCTCCTGGTCCTGGTACCCGGTCCGGATCCCCAGGATCAGGTGGCCTCCGGCGGCAGCGTAGGAACGCAGCCACAAAAGTTCTGCATCGGAAGCGATGGCCAGCCCGGCAGCGACCAGCACCGGCTGGGCCGCCGCGTACTCCGCCGGATCCAAATCCGTCATCTGGCTCGCGTGCAGGAGCCGCGACTGCAGCCCCGCCTCAAACGCGCCGCGGTAGAACGCATCGAAGATGCCTTCGTAGGAACGCGGGTCCGGCTGGCAGTCGGGCCCGGGCAGCGGCAGCTGCGGGTTCTCCTGGAGCGCCCACTTGGCGTCGTTCGAGTACACCAGGACAATGTCAGCGTCTGGAGTCAGGCCGGTGACCAGGTCTCCCGCCGCTGCGAAGTCCGCGCCCAGCTCCTTGATCTGCTGGTACACCCGGCCCGGTTCCAGGCTGTGCGGCAGCACCCCGCCCCAGAACGTTTCGGCCCCGAAATGCAGCGTGTGCCAGTGCCAGTACTCGATCATCGAGGCCCCGCGGGACACCAAAGCCCACGCGGCCTGCCGCCACTGCCCATCGAAGGCCGGCTCGTTCTGGTGCGCGTGCCCAATCGCCTGCGCATTGGTCTCGGTGACCAGGAACGGCGCCTGCTTGGAGGAGAACATCCGGTCCGCCGTCGCATACAGGGACCAGGTGCCCTCGGTGGTCCACGATTGCCGAGTCGGCGCAACGGCCGGCAGCGCCAAATGGTCTTGCATCCGGTAGTACGGGTTCCCGGCGGTCACGTCCAGCCGGGACGTCAAGGCATCATCCTGGGCTGTTGGCCGTTCGTAGGAGATGCAGGTGGTGACGAACTGGTCCTCCCGGGCGTACTCGCGCACCACCTCCGCCTGCCAGTGGATGTAGGAGGTGGTCAGCTCAGCCTGGAACCGACGCCACGCGAGTGCGTACTGCGGCTGCGCGTTGGCATCCGGGGTCCACAGATCGGCCCAGTCCGAGAGCCGGTGCGACCAGTACGTCAGGCCCCATTCCCGGTTGAGCTCCTCCACCGTGCCGTACTGCTTGCGCAGGTGCCCGATGAACTTCTGGAAGACGCCCGGGTTGTGGAAGATCTCGTTGCCGGGCTCGTTGTCCACCTGGAAACCGATCACGGCCGGGTGGTCCACGTACCGGGCGATGATTTTGCGGATGATCCGCTCCGCGTGGAACAGGAACGCCGGGTGGGTGTAGTCGATTTCCTGCCGGGCTCCCCAGCCCATGGGCTGCCCGGTGGACCGGTGCACGTTGATTTCCGGGTACAACCGCGCCAGCCACGGCGGCGCCGCGTACGTGGGGGTGCCAAGGATGACCCGGATGCCGCGGGCGTGCGCCGCATCCAGGACCGGCTGGAGCCAGTCGAGGTCAAACACCCCGTTGTCCGGCTCCCACGTGGACCAGACGGATTCGCCCACCCGGATGACGGTGAAGTGCGCCTCCTTCATCAGGTCCATGTCGGCGTCGAGCCTCTCGGTGGGCTGGTACTCGTGATAGTACGCAGCGCCGAAGAGGATGCTGTCGGTGGGGATGGGCATGGTGGTGCCTTTCAGGCTCGCGGGATGGCAGAGGGAGCGGAGTTGGCTAGCCGCCGTTGCGTGGCGGAGCGGTGGACTCACGGATCACCAGGTGGACCGGGAGCGTGAACTGCCTGGGCGCCTCGTCCCGGCCGATAATGGCCTCAATGAGGCGGAAGACGCCTTGGCGCGCCGTGTCCTGGAAGTCCGCCCTGATGGTGGTCAGGGGTGTGTGGAGGAACGCGGATTCGTCAGCATCGTCGAATCCCACCACGCTGACGTCACCCGGGACGCTCCGGCCGGACCGCTCCAGGGCGTGGATGGCGCCGATGGCCATCTGGTCGTTGGCAACAAAGACGGCGGTGGGGCTGCCGGCGTCGAGCATTTTTTGCATCTGCGCAAACCCCGAGGCCGCCGTCCAGTCGCCGAAAACGGGTTCGGGGACGGAGGCGCCGGCCGCTTCCAGCGTTTCGCGCCAGCCGCGGGCGCGCTGGCGGGCCGCGGCCCACGCCGGGTCACCGCCCAGGTGCCACACCGTGCGGTGCCCCAGGGACAAAAGATGGTTGACGGCCTGCCGCGCCCCGTCCACTTCATCGGTCCCGACAACTATTTCCCCGGCGCTGTGCCGCGCGTCGGGGTAGTCGATACTCAGCAGGGGAACGCCGGCGGGGCCTTGGATTCCCGGATTATCCGGTCCCACGGGTTGGGAAAGGATCAGCCCGTCGATGCCCTGGCCGATGAGCTGGGCGATGGCGTGTTGGACTTCGTAGCCTTCGTCCGGTTGCGTCCGGACGAGCGCCAGCGAGTAGCCCTGCTGGCGGACGGCCTTTTCGACGCCGTCCAGGATGGCGGACGGGCCGGAGAAGGAGGTGCTGGCGGCAATCATGCCGATGCGCCTGGTCCGCTTGGACGCCAGGGCCCGGGCTGCACCGTTGGGCTGGTAACCCAGCTCTTCGATGGCCCGCTGGACGGTTTCGCGGACGGCGCCACTGACATGCTGCTCCGCGTTGACCACCCGGGAAACGGTCTTCAGTGACACCCCTGCATGGCGGGCCACGTCAGTCATGGAGACGGCGGCCGGGCGAACTGCGCGGCTAACGGACTCCATGGTGCTCCTTTGGATTGACAGCGCTGTCAGTGATGGCGCTTCCCAACGGTAACGCTCCCCTGACAGCGCTGTCAACCATCTGATTCCCGTGGTTTCGACGCGCACATTCCGCACCGACTCGCACCTTCCATCGCGCCACCCATATACCTGTCGCGGCAGGGAATGAGCGGGTCGAAAATGAACTTGCGTGTCGAGTTCGTCGGCTCAGCGCCGGAGGAAGATGTTGTCCTGGACCGCCTCGTAGCCCTGCGCCACGAGATCCCCGGCGTCGGCATCGTCGGCCACCACAGCAGCGTCGCCGCCATAGCCCAGCAGGTTCGCCGTCAGGACGGGCCCGCCGTCGGATTTGCAGGCCGATCCCCACCGGTCTCCATCCCCGTCGGCCACCTGGATCAGGCAGAACCCGGCGTCCCGGGCTGGGCGGGCAAGGTAAAACCGGAAGCCCCCGTCCTCGGCAGCCAGACGCACACTGTCAGCAGCCATGTCGGAAAGGTCGACGAACGCCGGGACGGCATCGTCATTCGTGGCTGGCCGGTCAAGAATCGCCAGCGCAGGTTGTTGAGGCACCGCGGTGCAGGAAGCCAGCGTGAGTGCGGCAAGGCCTGCCACCGCTGTCCTCCGAACGGCGTTTCGTACCGGCATAAGTCCCCCACATTAAAAGATTTCAATCGTCCAACGTAACTGACGGGCCGCTTCCCTGGCCAGCGCTTAACGGCCGACGGCGGCACCCACCCGGGTGCCGCCGTCGGCCGTGAACAATTCCGAGCCGAAGTCCTACTTCAGTTTGGGGATCAGGACCGGGGTGTTTTTCTTGTAGTCCTCGTAGTCGGCCTGGCCGCCCCACTTTTTGTCGGCCTTCGCTTCCAGGAGCGGGACGCCGCTGCCCTTGGTGAGCAGCAGGGCCACAAACACCGGGGAGATCAGCGCGGCCCACTGCCAGCCCTGGAGCACGGGCAGGGTGATGATGGCAACGCCCACCCAGAGCGTGATTTCGCCGAAGTAGTTGGGGTGGCGGGACTTGGACCAGAGACCGGTGGAGATGTACCGGCCTTCGTTGGCGGGGTCTGCCTTGAAAGCGGATTTCTGGATATCGGCGGTGATTTCGATGGCGATGCCCACGGCCCACACAAGGACGCCCACCACAGTGAACCAGTCCAGGCCCACTTTTTTGTCCGAGGTGATGGCCACCCAGGCGAGCGCGGCGGTGAGCACTACCCAGAGGCCCTGCACCGTCCAGGTGTTCAGGAAGCGGGGGAAGTCGGGCTTGATCTCGTCAAACCGGTCGTCCTTGCCATGCTTCATCACCCGCAGGAACAGGAAGCTGCCCAGCCGGATGGCCCAGAACACCACCATGGCAGCGAGGATCAGGCCGCGGGCATCCACTCCCGGTGAGGCCAGCACCAGGAAGATGGTGATGGCGATGTAGGTCAGGGCGCCGGTGAAGTCGTAGAACTTTTCCGTCTGCGCGGCGAAGGACGGGATGAAGACCAGCCACTGGATCACAAACGCGGCAGCCACCCCGATCGCGAAGACGGAGACACCGCCGATGGTGGATCCTCCCTGGCTGCCGGCCAGCGCGATCAGGGCACCCACCACCACCACGATGGGGATGCTGATGAGGGCATTTCGGCTCTTGGTGGTCATGGGTGTTCCTTTCATACGGCCCGGCGTGCGCTGCAGCACGGCGGTTCCCCCTTGGCAAGCATCCTGACAATCAACAGTCTTTGATGTTCAAACCAATTTGATTACTATAGAGACATGCTATCTCACGAAGGGCCGCCGGACACTCCCCTACTTCATCCGTCGGCCTTTATGCTCCAGGCGCTGCTCACCATGGCGAATGAGACGGAGCGCGAGGTGGCCCGGCACCTGGGGCTGAACCTGACCGACTACCGTGCGCTTGGAGCCGTGTCCCAGGCCGGGCCCATGACAGTGGGCGCATTGGCCGCCCAGCTCGGCGCCACCGCAGCCACCACCACCGCGATCGTCAGCCGGCTGGAGCTGCACGGTTTTGTGGAGCGGCTCCGCAGCTCAGAGGACCGGCGCCAGGTCCACGTCACCTGCACCCCGGCAGCCGCAGCGGCCATCAGCGCACTGATGCGCCCGCTGGTCACTGCCACCAGCGACCACCTGGCCTCGCTCCCCCAGGACCAGCAGGCAGAGATCGGCACCTTCCTCAACACCGTCCTGCAGCTGATGCAGCACCACCTGCTCACCCTTTCCGAGAAAGACACCCCGTGAGAGAGTTCACCTCCCCACCCCTGGTCCACACTGCCGGCCACCGCAACGCCACCGATCTCCTGCTGGAACGGCTCGGCACCAGCCCTGACCACGTGGCCTTCGAGGTCCGGACGTCCGGCGCCGCCATCACCGACCCCTGGCGGCAGGTGACCACGCAGCAGTTTGCCAACGAGGTCCGCGCCCTGGCCAAGGGCTTCATCGCCGCGGGCGTGCAGCCCGGCGATTCGCTCGCCATCATGTCGCCCACCCGGTACGAGTGGGCCCTGGCGGACATGGCGGCCTGGTTTGCCGGCGCCGTGGTGGTCCCGGTCTACGAAACCTCCGCGCTCCCCCAGGTGATCGCCATCCTGGCTGACGCCGAGGTGCGGCTGGCCGTGGCCGGCACGGAAACGCACGCGGACCTGCTGTCCCGCGGTTTCGACGAGGCAGGGCTGGACCACCTGGGCATCTGGACCATGGACTCCCGCCCGGGCGCGGACCTGGCGGACCTCGTGGAGCGGGGTGCCGGCGTCGTGGATGCCGAGGTGGAGGAACGCCGGCTGCTGGCCGGCCCCGATTCGGTGGCCACCATCGTGTACACGTCCGGCACCACCGCTGCCCCGAAGGGCGCCCTGATCACCCACGGCAACTTTGTGGGCCAGGTCCTGAACGTGGCGGCCGCGTACTCGGCGGTGGTCCGCGAGGGCGGCAACACCATCATCTTCCTGCCCATGGCCCACGTGCTGGCCCGCGGCCTGCAGCTGATCTGCCTGGCCAACGGCATGCGGATCGCGCACCTGGCCGATCCCCGCGAGGTGGTGCCCGCCCTCGGTGCCCTGCGGCCCACGTTCCTGGTGGTGGTCCCCCGCGTGCTGCAGAAAATCCAGGCCTCGGCGGCCGGGGCTGCGGCGAAAAAGCGGCTGGGACGGGTCTGGGCTGCGGCGCAGCGCACCGCCGTCGAGTGGGGCCGTTTTGCGGAAGCGCACGACGCCGACCCAACAGTCAGTGCCCCGCTGGGCCTGCGTGCCCGGCACGCCGTGTTCGACAGGCTTTTCTACGCCCGCCTCCGCGCGTTGGTGGGCGGCCGGCTGGACTACCTGCTCTCCGGGGCCGCGGCCCTGGACGCCGAGCTCTCCCTGTTTTTCCGCGGCCTGGGCCTTCCCGTGATCGAAGGCTACGGCCTGACCGAAACCACCGCGCCGCTGACCGGAAACCTGCCCGGGGCCATCAAGGCCGGGACCGTGGGGGTGCCCATGCCGGGAACCACCGTCCGGCTCACGGAGGAGGGCGAGGTGCTGGCCCGCGGCGTGGGTGTTTTCGCCGGGTACCGGCGTGCTGCGGACAACGCCGCCGCCTTCACGGACGGCTTCTTCCACACCGGCGACCTGGGCGAACTCGACGCGCAGGGCAGGCTCACCATCAAGGGCCGGCTCAAGGACGTCATTGTCACCGCCGGCGGCAAAACCGTCTCGCCCTCCATCTGGGAAGGCTACGTGGAGGGCGATCCGCTGGTGGCGCACGCCGTGATGGTGGGCGAAGGCAAACCGTACCTGGGCGGGCTGGTGCTGCTGGACCCAGAGTCCGTTACCGCCTGGGCCGAACGCGAAGGCTTCGCCGAACTCGCCGCCCTGAAGATCCCGGTGGACGGCGGGGCCATCCAGATCGAGGACGCCCGGCTCCTCACCGCTATTGGCCAGGCCGTCAGCTCCGCGAACGCCAAAATTGCCCGCTCGGAGCAGGTCCGCCGTTTTGTGCTGCTCCTGGCCGACCTCAGCGAGGCCAACGGCAACGTCACCCCCACCATGAAACTCAAACGCAGCGCCTTCACCGACAGGGCCCGCCACATCGTGGAAGGCCTCTACACCGACCCCAGGAGCCAGGCATGAAACCGCACCTCAAACGATGGCTGCAAAGCTACGCCGTCGCAGCCGTGATCTTCGCCGCCCTGGACGTGGTCTGGATCCTCGGCGTGGCCAACCCGCAGTACAAGGCCCAAATCGGCGACCTGATCGCCGCGGACACGAACTACGTAGCTGCCGTTGCTTTTTACCTCATCTACGTGGCCGGCATGGTGCACTACGGCATCCGGCCCAACGACCGGCGGGCCACGCTGCGCCAGCGCATCACCGGTGCCGCGCTCTTCGGCTTCTTCACCTACGCCACGTGGGCGCTGACCGGGCTGGCCGTGCTGCAGGGATTCCCCACCCTCGTGGCGCTGACGGACATCGCCTGGGGCACCGTGGCCTGCGCCGTGGTCACCTGGCTGACGGTCCTGGTGCTGGGCAAGGTCCTCCGGAAGGAGCCCGCGACACGCTGACCGGCTACGGTTCCGGCGGCCGGTTTTGCGGCCGGCCGTTCAGCGGCCGTTCAGCGGCCGACGGCGGGGCGCGTCATCCGCAGTTCCGGCACCTTTTCCCACTCGGGCGGCAGCAGCCCCGTCTTCCCGTCCGGCCGGAAGCCGTGCTTGGCATAAAAGGCGAACGCCCGCGGGTTCTCCGCCAGCACCCACAGATAAGCGGCTGAACCGCCGATCGCCGCTTCCAGCAGGGCCGCACCAAGCCCTGTCCCGTGGGTGTGGTCCAGGGTGTAGATCGAGTACAGCTCCAGGTCCTCTGGACCATCGTCGTCACGCGGCGGGCCGGCGTCGGCCAGGCCCACCAGCCTGTTGTCCGCGTCCAGGGCGATAATGCGCGGCTCGTCCACGGCCAGATAGGGCCGCCGCCGCTCCACCCGCTCGGGGATGCTGGCCCGGCGGCTCCGAAAGAAGTCCGCGGACATCAGATGTGCGTAGGCCTGTTCGTGGGCCAGGGTGTGCAGGTGCACCACGGCCTCGGCATCGTCGGGGGTGGCCTGTCGGAGCTGGTAGTCCATGGCTGCCAGCCTAGCCACCGGCAGCCGGGAAGTCTCAGCCGGCCATGTTGACGTCCAGTCCCAGCCCCTGGCTGACCGCCGCATCGTAGAGCAGGCGCCCGATGGCGACGTCCTGCATTCCTACCCCCACCGAATCAAACAGTGTGATGGCTGCATCGTGTGTCCGGCCGGGGACCTGCCCTGCTACTACCTGCCCCAGCTCACCGCGGATGTCCATCAGGGTCACCGAGCCTTCCTCGATGGCCATGAGCAGGTCGCCGGACTTTTCCCGGGCCGTCGCGATGCTGTCCACAAAGAGCTCCGACCGGGCGATTCCGGCGGCATCGATTTCCCGGTGGGTGGGGCGGGGGCGCGCCCCCACGGCATTGACGTGCAAACCGGGCAGGAACCATTCGCCGCGGACCAACGGCTCCACAGACGGCGTCAGGGTGCAGAGGACGTCGGCGGCTTCCACGGTGCCGCGGATGGTGCCGGCAGCCACCACCTTGACCGGCAGGTGACTGATGCGCGCCTTGAATGCTTCAACGGTGGCGGCGCTCCGGGACCACACCACCACGGTGTCAATGGGCAGGACACAGAGCATCGCCTCCACGTGGGCCACGGCGAGCGCACCGGCACCGATAAGTCCCAGCGTGGAGCTGTTGGGCCGGGCCAGGTGTTTGCTGGCCACCGCGCTGGCGGCAGCGGTCCGCACCCTGGTGGGCACCCGGCCATCCAGCAGGGCCAGCGTCTCACCGGTTTGCTGGTCCGCCAGCAGGATACTGGAGCGCTGGCTGGGCAGCCCCGCGTCACGGTTGGCCGGAAGGTCGGAGAGCAGCTTCACCCCTGCCAGGCCCTGGGTGTCCGCCAGGCCGGACATCAGGATGTACCGCCCGTCCGAAGAGGGCAGTTGCATGGACGTGGGGGCGGGCTGGCAGGCCGTGCCGGTGGTGATGTCGGCGAAGGCCTGCTCCACGGCGGCAATGGTGGCCGGCAGGTGCGCCAGGGTTTCGAGAACGGAAGCGGTGAGCACAAGCGTCATGGGTACCTCGAGGGGATTCGGCGGCGCGCTGGGCGTCGGAGCTGGACGTGGGTGGAGCGAAGCAAACGGGTGAAGTGACACGAAGGAAGCCGGTGCGGGAACAGAACGGGTGGCACTCCTGCGGACGGGTGCAAAAACAGGGCTGGTGGAATCAGTCCTGGCTGCGGGGCCGGCGGCCTTTGCGGGCCGGGGCCTCGGAGGGCAGGCGCCCGGCCAGGTGGGGAAGGGAGGCGTGCCGGCCGCGTTCCACGTGGGCGCCAGCCAACGCCTCAGCGAGGGCGGGCTGGCCGTCGGCGATGGCGTGGACCAGTTCCGCATGTTCCTCCCACATGCCCGGTGTATCCCGTTCCGGGGTGAGCCGGAACAGCCAGCGCACCCTGCCGTTGAGCAGGTTGGAGAGCCGGCGGAGCAGGTCGTGGCTGGCCAGGTGGACAATTTCCTCGTGCAGGTCCGAGTTGCGGCCGGACGCCTGGTGCCCGGACTCGCCGGTGCGGGCATATTCCAGCGCGGCCAGCAGGTTGGCCGGGTCTGCCCCGGCCGCCACGCGGCGGGCAGCGGACGCAGCAGCGAACGGTTCCAGCTGGAGCCGGAGGTCAAACACCTCCACAGCGTCCCGCAGCGTAAACGTGTGCACTACGCTGCCGCGGCGGGCTTCGGAGTGGATGAACCCCTCCGCTTCCAGCAAGGGCAACGCCTCACGCAGGGGGATGCGGGAGACCTGTAGCCGGGCAGAGAGCTCGCGTTCGTTGAGTTTGCTGCCGCCGGGGATCCGGCCCGAGATGATGTCCTCCCGGAGCGCGGCAGCCACCCGCTCCGACAGGCCCGGACCGAGGTCCGCGGCTTCTGCTTGTTCCATGTCTGCACTCCTGTACGCCGGGGTCAAAACCCGGTTTGGTATGCCAATCGTGCACTTTCATCCCCAATAAAGCGAATATGGCGCTATTTGGTATTCAAAAGTTTCCGGCATGTTTAACCTCCATGACGATCCGGTCAACTCGGCGGAATGCCCAAAAACTGCCCTTACGCTGTGATCGGAGTCCCTGCCCCAGGGGTTCCCACCACCGACTTTTGAGAGGGGGCACCATGCCCCGCTACCTGCTCCACCGGATAGCCCAGGCGGCATTCACGCTCTTCTGCGTCCTCACCTTCGCGTTTGTCCTGGGCCGTGCCACGGGCAAACCGGCAGGCCTGCTGCTGCCGGACAACGCCACCGCCGCCGAAGTGGACGCGCTCAACGGGGCCCTCGGCTTCAACGAACCCCTGCACGTGCAGTTCGGCGCCTTCCTGGCCAACGTCCTGGCCGGCGACTTCGGCCAGTCCTACCGGCAGCGTGAGCCGGCCCTGGACCTGGTCATCGAACGGCTTCCGGCCACCTTTGAACTGGCCTTCTGGTCCTTCCTGCTGGGTCTGGTCCTGGCGTTGGCGGCTGCCCTGGCCATCCAGCTCACCGGCAGCCGGACGCTGCGCTCGCTGTTTATCTGGGGCGGATCGCTCCGCCAGTCCGTCCCGGATTTCTTTTTCGCGCTGCTGGCAGTGCTGGTGTTTTCCGTGGCCCTGGGCCTCCTCCCGTCCCTGGGCCGGATGAGCCCGGCCAGCCTGGTGCTGCCGGTCCTCACCATCGCCACCGGCCAGTTTGTGCTCTATGTCCGGTTGATGGACGCCGCGCTCAGCGACCAGGCCAGCCAGGACTACGTCCGGACCGCCTTCGCCAAGGGCCAAAGCCGGGCCCGGGTGCTGGTGTCCCACATGCTGCCCAACGCCCTGCTCCCGGTCCTCACCATGGCGGGGCTGAACCTGGGTTCGCTGCTGGGCGGCACCGTGGTGGTGGAAGCCGTCTTCGCCTGGCCCGGCCTGGGCCAGGTCCTCACCGACGCCGTCAGCCAGCGCGACTTCCCCATTGTCCAGGCCGGCCTGCTGGTGGTGGCCCTGATCTTCGTCACCGTGAACCTGGCCGTGGACCTCCTGTCCGCCAAGGTCGATCCGAGAGTGAGCCTGGCATGACCCAACAACTCCTTCCCGCCGGAACCCAGGTTCCCGCCACCGCGCCCACGGACCCGGACATCCAGGGAACTCCCGCAACCCCCACGCCCGCCAAGCGCAAGGGCCGCGGCACCTCCCCGGCCTTCGTCATCGGGTCCGCCATGCTGGGCCTGGTTCTGCTGCTGGCCGCGGTGGTTCCGCTGCTCCCGGGCTTCGACCCCTTCGGCCAGGACCTCTCGGCAGCGATGCGCGCACCCTTCACGGACCCGGATCATCTCCTGGGGACCGACTCGCTGGGCCGGGACCTGCTCAGCCGGCTGTCCCTGGCCAGTGCGGTGACGCTGGGAATCGCGTTCGCCGTCGTGATCCTCAATGCGGTGATCGGCACCACGCTGGGCATGGCTGCCGGCTACTTCGGCGGCCGCCTCGATTCGGCGGTGACCACTCTGGCGGACGTCAACCTGGCCATGCCCGTGGTGCTGCTGCTGATCGCCGTGGCCGCCGTCACCGGCCCCAGCGCCACCGTGACCATCGTGACGCTGGGCCTGACCTACTGGGTGGGCTACGCAAGGGTGAGCCGGAACCTGGCCCGGTCGCTGCGGCACCGTGACTTTGTCCTGGCGCCGCTGACGCAGGGTGGCGGGCACGGCTGGGTGATCCGCCGGCACATCCTGCCCAACGTCTTCTCCCAGACCCTGATCATCGGCGCAACGGACATCGCCACGATTGTGCTGATCGAGTCCTCACTGGAATACCTGGGCCTGGGGGTGCAGCCGCCGGTCCCCAGCTGGGGCTCCATGATCTTCGAAGGCCAGAAATACCTGGGCAGCAACCCCTGGTTGGCCATCCTGCCCGGCCTGGCCATGTTCCTCACCGTGGCCGGCGCCCAGTTTGTCAGCCAGCGCTTCACCGCCGAGGGCACCACCGGCGCCCTCCTCCGGAAGGGACGGACAGCATGAGCCCCGCAGCAGAATCCCGCATCCCGCTCCTGCAGGTGCAGGACCTCGCCATTGAGGCAACGGGCGACGCCGGCCCGGTCCGGTTGGTGGACGGCGTCTCCTTCGAGGTACACCAGGATGAGGTGTTCGCCCTGGTGGGCGAGTCCGGTTCCGGCAAGAGCCTGACCGTCCTGGCCATCATGGACCTCCTGCCGCCGGGCGTTCGCGTCTCAGCCGGCAGGATCCTGTTCCGGGGCCGGGACCTGACCAAACTTCCCGAACGGGACCTGCGCCGGATCCGGGGCAAGGACCTGGCCATGGTCTTCCAGGATCCGATGTCCGCCCTGAACCCGTTGCAGCGTGTGGGCCGGCAACTGGCGGAGGCCGTGAAACTGCACGCCACCGGGCTGAACCGGAAGCAGACCGCAGAAAAGGTCCACCGCCTGCTCGCCGCCGTCGGGGTCCCCGACCCGGCCGGCCGTGCGGCCGCCTACCCGCACCAGTGGTCCGGCGGGATGCGCCAGCGGGCCATGATCGCCATGGCCATGGCACACGACCCCGCCCTGCTGATCGCCGACGAGCCCACCACGGCCCTGGACGTCACCGTCCAGGCGCAGGTGATGGACGTCCTGGCTGCGGCCCGCAGCCGGGCCGGCTCGGCGATGATCCTCATCACCCATGACCTGGGCCTGGTGGCAGAGGCAGCCGACCGGGTTGCCGTGATGTACAGCGGCAAGGTAGTGGAAACGGCCGGCGTCCGGGACCTCTTCCACCGCCCGGCACACCCCTACACCGTGGGCCTGCTGGCCAGTGTCCTGGGCGAGGGCACTGCCGGCGGCCGGGCGTTCACCATTCCGGGTTCGCCCCCGGCAGCCGCCGACAGGCCAGCAGGCTGCGCCTTCGCACCGCGCTGCCACGCCAGCCTGGACCAGGGGACCTGCACCACCACCGCGCCCCTCCTGGAACTGCTGCCCACTCCCCCTGCCGGGGCCCACGGTCCCGGCCATCCCGCCGGGCCCCGCGCGGCGGCCTGCCATTTCGCCGGGGACAATGCCGGACAGCTTCTCCTGAAAGGACAGCAGGCATGAGGACAGATACTCCCGCAGCGCCGTTTTTGGACGTGCTGACCGTCCAGGACCTGGCCGTTGAATTCCCGGTCCGCGGACCACTGTTTTCCCGCACCACCCTCAAAGCCGTCAACGGGGTGTCCCTGCACGTGGCGCCCGGCGAGACGCTGGGGCTGGTGGGCGAGTCGGGCTGCGGCAAGTCCACCCTGGTCCGTGCCATCCTGGGCCTGAACAAACCCAGCTCCGGTGCGGTGGCCGTGGGCGGCCGCAACCTGGCCGGGCTGCTTAATGGCCGCCGCCGGCAGGAACGGGCGCGGATACAGATGGTGTTCCAGGACCCGTACTCGTCCCTCGATCCGCGCCTGACGGTGCACGAGATCATTGCGGAACCGCTCCGGATCAACGGCCAGTACACGGCAGCAGCAGTGACCGCCCTGCTGGAACAGGTGGGGCTCACCGCAGCCATGGGCCAGCGGAAACCCGGCGAGTTCTCCGGCGGGCAGCGGCAGCGGGTGGGGATTGCCCGGGCCCTGGCGCTCAAACCGGAGCTGCTCATCCTGGACGAACCCGTCTCCGCGCTGGACGTCTCCGTGCAGGCCCAGGTCATCAACCTCCTGCAGGACCTGCAGGCCGAACTGGGCCTGGCCTACCTGTTTATTGCCCACGACCTTTCGGTGGTCCGGCAGATCAGCCACCGCGTGGCCGTGATGTACATGGGCAGGATCGTGGAAACGGGCCCGGCCGCGGACGTTTTCACCAACCCGCAGCACCCCTATACCAAGGCCTTGATGTCCGCGGCCCCGGTGGCCGATCCGGACAAGGCTGCCAGCCGGCAGCGGGTCGTCCTGACCGGCGACCTGCCGGACGCCGCAAACCTGCCCTCCGGCTGCGCCTTCCGTACCCGCTGTCCGCAGGCAGAAGCGTCCTGCGCCGCCGTCGTGCCTTCCCTCCTGCCGCCGGTTCCCACTCAGGTGGATTTCCCGGTGGTCTCCGCCCACCAGTCGGCGTGCCTGCTGGTCCATCCCTGACCGTTCCCGTTCCCAATTTTCCGCCGGCCGTGCGCGGCCACCCATCCTTCGAGGAGAACGCATGTCTGCTTCCGCACCCCGCTCCCCCTTCCGCTCCGTGCTGCCGGTCCTCTCCGTGGGCCTCGCCGCCGCGCTGGCACTGTCCAGCTGCGCCGGCGGGTTCGAATCCAGCTCCGACGCGTCATCGTCCACAACCGGCGGGACCGGCGGCAGGATCGTGGCCGCCCTTCCCACCGACCCCACGTCCATGGACCCGGTCAAAACCGGCAGCCTGGTGGTGCTGTCCGTTTTCTTCAACACCTTTGACCAGCTCACCAAGATCACCGCGGACGGATCCCTGGAACCGAAGCTCGCCACCGAATGGACGCCCAGCGCGGACATGACCAGCTGGGACTTCACCCTCCGCGAAGGCGTCACCTTCACCAACGGCGAACCGCTGACGGCGGATGACGTGGTGTTTTCCTTCAGCAGCATCCTGGCGGACCCCACGTCGGAGAACTTCGGCTACCTCAGCTCCCTGAAGTCCGTGGCGAAGGTTGACGACACCAAGGTCCGGTTCGAGATGAAGGCGCCGTTCTCCGCCTTCCCGCGCAATACCTCATTGATCTCCATCGTCCCGGACCAGGCCTACGCGGCCATGGGGCCTGCCGCTTTTGCGGCAGCACCCGTGGGGTCCGGGCCGTTCAAGTTCGAGAAAATCCAGCGCGGGGTCTCGTATGACCTGGTGCGGAACGACTCCTATTGGGGCGAACCGGCCAAACTCGACGCAATCAGCCTGGTGCCGGTGGCCTCCGATGAATCCCGGGTCAACGGTGTGCTCTCCGGGTCCCTGGACGTGGCCCAGATCAGCCCGGCGCAGGCAGAGTCGGTGAAGGGGTCCGGCGGCGTCAACGTCCAGTCGGAGCTCTCCAACGGCGTGGTGTTCCTGGGCGTCAACTCCACGGCCGGTGTCCTGAAGGAGGAGAAGGTGCGGCGCGCCATCGGCCTGGCCATCGACAAGGAGGCGATCGTCAAAACCGTCCTGTCCGGCCTCGGCGAGCCCGCCACCCAGATGCTGGCACCCAGTGTTGAGGGGTTTGCGGACGGCCTGTCCGACGGCGGCTACAACCCGGACCAGGCTAAAAAACTGCTGGCCGAGGCCGGCTACAACGGCGAGTCCATCGATTTCGAGTACGCGCTGGACGGCCGGATCCCCTTGAGCGGGGAGGTAGCGCAGGCCATCCAGGGGTACCTCAGCGCGGCCGGGGTCAACGTCAATCTGGTGGGCGCCGACCAGGCCAGCCATACTTTGAAGGTCCGCAACCGCCAGCTGAAAGGCATCTACTTGAATACCTGGGCACCATCAACCCTGGACGGGGACCTGCCCCTCACCGACTTCTACGAGCAGGCCGGCAACAACAACTACGCCCAGGATCCCAAAACGGCGGGGCTCGCGGTCACCCAGCGGGGTGTGGACGGCGCGGCCCGGCTGGACGTCTTCAAGGAGCTGCTCACCTACAGCAATGACAAGGCCTACTTCATCCCGCTCTACGTCCCGGCCAACAACTTCGCCGTGGACAAGTCGCTGGCCTGGACCCAGCGGGCCGACGGCCTGTACGACTTCTCCGCCACCGGGCTGACCAAATGAGCGTGGTGCTGCGCAACGTCCGGCCCTGGGGCGCCCAAGCAACGGATGTGATGCTCGACGGCGGCGCTATCGCCGGCATGGGTGCAGCGCTCCCGGCCCCGCCCGGCGCCACCGAGGTTGCGGGACGCGGCCGGATCCTGCTGCCGTCCTTCTCGGATGTGCACGTCCACCTGGACTCCACCCGGCTGGGCCTGCCGTTCCGGCCGCACACCGGTTCGCCGGGCGTGTGGAACATGATGCTCAACGACCGGCAGAACTGGCGCAACGCCGAAGCCACCATCGCCGAACGGGCCACCCTGACACTCGGCGCCATGATTGAGCGCGGCACCACCCGGGTCCGCAGCTACGCCCAGGTGGATGTGGACGCCGGGCTGGAGCGCCTGGAAGCCGTCCTGGCCGCGAAACAGGAGCACCGGGACCGTGCCGACGTCGACATCATCTCCTTTCCGCAGGCCGGGTTGCTCCGCGAAGCGGGCAGCCCGGAAGTCCTCGAGGAGGCCCTGAAGCTGGGCGCCGACGTGGTGGGCGGCATCGACCCGTGCGCTTTGGACCGGGACCCGGTCCGGCACCTGGACATCGTCTTCGGCCTGGCCGAAAAATACGGTGTTCCCATCGACATCCACCTGCACGAACCGGGCCAGCTGGGCCTCTTCAGCGCCGAGCTGATCCTGGAACGCACCAAGGCGCTGGGTATGCAGGGCCTGGTCACCATCTCCCATGGCTACGGCCTGGCCGAGCTGCCCGCCGGCCAGCTGCAGGACCTGGTGGACCGGATGGGGGCGCTGGACGTTTCCATGGCCACCGTCGCACCGGCCGGCGCGCCCCTGCCACTGCAACAGCTGGTTGCCGCGGGCGTCCGGGTGGGCCTGGGCCAAGACGGGCAGCGGGACTACTGGTCCCCGTACGGCAACGCGGACATGCTGGACCGGACCTGGCAGCTGGCCTTCACGTCCAAATTCCGGGCGGACCAGCTGATCGAGCACTGCGTCGCGGTGGCCACCGTCGGCGGGGCGGCAGTGCTGGACCCGCAGGCCCCGCGCCTGGGATCGGTTGCGGACCGGCCCGGACTGGCTGTTGGGGACCCCGCCCACCTGGTCCTGGTGTCCGGCGATTCCGTCACGGCCGCGGTCATGGACCGGCTGCCGGACCGGACGGTCATCCACCGCGGCACGGTAGTGGCGGACAACCTGGCGCTGGTGTAATCACGCAGTGCGGCCGACGGCGGCGGGCGCGTCCCGCCGTCGTCATCCCTTTCCGGCGCCCGGCGCTACTCCTGCTGGTGTTTTGTTGCGGCGTGCGCGGCGTCCCACCAGTCCAGCACCCGCAGGGCGTGGAACGTGAGCCATTTGGACGGCTGTCCGGCGTCAACGTCCACTTCGAACCAGACCCGGCCCGGGTGGCGCCGTTCCTGCAGCCAGGTGCCGTCCGGTTGGCGGGCTGACCTGATGACCGCTATGGCGTCGGCCAGCCGCGAATCCGGCGCAACGCCGTCGTGCAGGGCGGCCGCGCGGAAATAGTCCGCGGCGTTCAGCGCGCTGTAGAACCAGCGGAACGGATAGACGAACCGCGGTGCCCACGGCGCCACCACCTCGCCCGTCGATTCCCGGTACAGCAGCTTGCGGGTCAGGAGATACTCCTCGCCCCGGCTCCGGAGCGTCTGCAGCTCGTCCTGTCCGGTGGCAGCCTGGTGGTAAAGCAGCCCCTTGAGGACGTTGAGGGTGGAGTGGAACGAGGACCGGGTGGAGCCGGCCACCCACTCGCAGTTCCAGCCGTCGTCGGCAAGTTGATGCTCCCGGAACCACTCGGCGATCCCGGCGACGTCGGCACCCAGCCACACACCGTTGGCCAGCGTGAACGCGTTGATGCAGCAGTCCACCTCGCCATCCCAGTAGGGCAGGTCGTCATACTCCCAGCGGCTGTTTGCCGCCAGCAGCTCTGCCGTCCCGGCAAGCGGGGCAGGGTCGAGGCCCCATTCGCGGAGCATGTTCAGCGCCCAGGTGGTGGCGGTATACGGCTGGCCCGCATCGTTGGCGGCTTCCGGCCCTTCGAAATCGAAGTCTTTCGGAAAGTACGCGCCGCCGGCCCACTGCCCGTCAAGGTCCTGCAGGGCCAGGAGCTGCGCGCCGAAACCTTCGGTGGCAATCCGGGCCCGGGTGGCTTCCCAAACACCCGGCGGGGCGCCGGTGATGTCACGTTCCACCTGCCAGCGGAGCGCGGGATCGGAGTCGAGAAGCCAGCTGTGCAGGGGCAGGTCCAGGGCCATAGCGGGGAGACTACCACGGCGCCCGCCGCCCGGCGAGGGGCGCCGGGCGGGTGGGGAAGCCCGGTCCCTGGTGCCTGGACAGCGGGTTCGTTACACCTCGAAGGCGCTCCGGAAGACCGCAAGGGCAGCATCCCCGGCGTCGAGGCCCTGACCTCCCGACGCGTAGGCTTCCATGCCGATCACTCCGCTGTAACCAGCTTCCGCGAGGGCCTTCGCCACACCCTGGTAGTTGATCTCGCCGGTTCCGGGCTCGCACCGGCCGGGAACATCGGCCACCTGGATCTCGCCGATCCACGGCATCGCGGCCCGGACCAGTTCGATCAGGTTCCCCTCCCCGATTTGGGCGTGGTACAGGTCCAGCATCATCTTCACGTTCGGGTGGTCCACCGCGGAGACCAGGGCCAGGGTGTCTTTTGCCCGGGCCAGCGGGATGCCGGGGTGGTCCAGGACGGTGTTGAGGTTTTCCAGCGCAAACGTCACGCCATGCTTCCCGCCCAGCACCGCCAGCTTTTCCAGGGTGCGGAGGCCTGTCAGCCACATTTCGCCGGTGGAGCGCTGCAGCGGACGGACGGCACGGCCGCCTTCTCCCAGCTCCGCCGGGTGCACCACCATCCGTTCGATTCCCAGTTCATGGGCGGTGGGGATCAGGGCTTCGGCCGAGGACAGGATGCTGTCGGCACCATCGGGGTCGATCAGGCTGCCACCGAAGTACCCGCTCATGGAGGAAAACCGTGCGCCGGTGGCGGCCAGGGCTTTGATGTCCTGGCCCCGCGTATCCCACACCTCCACCTCGAACCCCTGTTCGTGGATCCGGCGGGCCCGCTCGATGAGCGGGAGCCCGCCGTAAACCATTTCGGCGCAGACGGCCAGCCGGAAGCTCATGCCCGGTGGCCCGCCGGCTGGATGTCAGGTTCTGCCGGCTGCAGATCAGCCACGGCTGAGACCTCCACGGGAAGGCCGGACCGGGCGGACCTGGCAGCGGCCAGGGCCACGGCAAGGGCGTTGCGTGCATCGGTGCCGCCCGGCGCCTGCCTTGATGTGGTGGGGCTGCCTGCACGCCGCGCCCGGACCGAGTCCACAAAGTCGGCCAGTTCCGCGGTGTAGGCGTCGTGGAACAGGTCCACGTTCAGGCGCACTGTGGCCGCGCCGATGCCGGCCGCGGTATAGCTGGTGGCGCTGGATGCCTGCGGGCCGCCCGCGGTCACCATGCCGGCGGAGCCAAACACTTCGCCCCGGACGTCGTAGCCGTAGAGCGCATTGAAGTTCGCCTCGGCCACCGCGATGGCCCCGTTGCTGTAGGTGACGGTGACGACGGCGGTATCCAGCAGTCCGCCGGCCTTCGCCCCGGGTGCCACCAAGGCATCGGCCACGGCGTGGACACGGACGGGAACCGCGCCGGGGTTGAGCCAGTTCAGGGTGTCGAAGTCGTGGATCAGGGTCTCCAGGAAGATGGTGTCCGGCGCGACGCGTTCCGGCGCCGACAGCCCGGCGTCCGTGCCGGGATCGCGGGTCAGGGACCGGAGCAGCTGCGGGGTTCCCACAGCGCCGCTGTCGATCAGGTTGCGTGCAGCGGCGAAATCCTTGGCATACCGCCGGTTGAAACCGAACTGGACAATGACGCCCGCAGCGTCAGCCTCAGCGAAGGCGGCGTCGAGCTCCTCCAGGTTCCTGCCGCCGGGCTTCTCGCAGAAGACGTCCTTCCCGGCCCGAGCCGCTTCGGCGATGAGGCTGGAGTGGAAACGCAGGGGCGCCGCGATCAGTACTGCGTCGATGTCCGGATCGTTCAGCACATCGGCTGCGTCTGCACTCGTATTTTCAACACCAAGGCGGGACGCCACGTCCGCGACATTGGCTTCAACGGGATCGGCGATTGCTTCCAACCGGGCGTGCGGGACCCGGAGGGCGATGGATTCGGCATGGAAGTGTCCAATCCAGCCGGCTCCGATGAGCCCAACCCGGACGGGGCGGTCGACGGTGACCGGACGCTGCGTGTAAGCCATTACTGTTCTCCTGAAGTTCGTATAGATCGTTCTAGTAGACATATCGTGGCACGGCTTCCGGCACTTGTCTAGATCGTTCTATAGACTGCTGGAAGGAGGACTTATGACTGATTCGAAACGACCCACCCTGATGGACGTGGCGCAGGCGGCCGGTGTTTCGAGGGCCCTGGTGTCCATTGTGATGCGGGACGCCGCGGGGGCCTCGGCCGCCACCAGGGAACGGGTGCTGGAGGCCGCGGCGAAGCTGGGTTACCGGCCGGACAGCCGGGCCCGCATGCTGCGCAGCGGCCGGACCCGCCTGCTGGGGGTGAGTTTTTCCACCTCGCATGCATTCCATGCCGAAATCGTTGATGCGGCGTACGCCGCGGCCGGCCTGCGGGGTTACGAACTGGCCTTGAGCGCGGTGGCCAGCGGCAGGTCGGAGGAGCGCGCCGCGGAAGCCCTGCTCGACTGGGGCTGTGAAGCCCTCATCCTGATTTCGTCCACCCTGGGCAACGAAACGCTGGCGGCCTACGCGCGTCGGGTGCCCGTGGTGAGCCTGCTGCGGGAGGACGTCGGGGAAACCGTGGACTCCGTCAGCAGCGATGACCGCGCAGGGATCCGGATCGCCGTCGAACATCTCGCCGGACTGGGCCACCGCCGGATCGTGCACGTGGACGGCGGCACCGCGGTATCAGCGGACCGGCGCCGCACGGCCTTCCGGGAGGAAATGACGCGGCTGGGACTCGAGCCCGTGGTTGTTCCCGGCGGGGCCACGGAGGAAGAGGGAATCCTCGCCGGAGGGCTTCTTGGGGCCAGCACGCCCACGGCGGTGATCGCCTTTAATGACCGCGTGGCCCTGGGAATCCTCGAAAGCCTGCGGAACGGTGGGAAAAGTGTTCCGTCGGACATGTCCGTCCTCGGGTACGACAACAGCCATTTCGCCCGGCTGAGCTACGTCCAGTTATCGTCCGTCAGCCAGGACGGCCCCGTCCTCGCCGCCGAGGCCGTCAACCGGGCCATCGACCGGGCCGAGGGGACCGCGACGCCATCCCGGATGGTGGGAACCCCCCACCTGGTGGGCAGGCGGACCACGGCCGCCCCTGGGGCGGCCGTGGCTACCTGAACGACGGGAGGGTTACTTGCCCAGGCCCGGGTGGACCGGCACGAAATCGATCCTGTTGCCTGAGTTTGACCGTCCGGACGTGGTCCGGGAGTAGCCCCGGGCGTCCAGGTTGTTTTTGGCGCGGTAATCCGCGAGCGCGGCGTCGTAGGCGGCGTTAAGGGCCTCGCCGGAGAATTCGCCGGTGCTGCCGTCGGTGAAGGCGATGGCGATGCGGACGGCGGCCGGGTAGTGGCGGCTCATGCGGACGAAGCCTTCGGCGTCTTGGTGAAGCGTGATCACAGTGTGCTGCTTTCGGTTGATGGGACTGGCTTCCAGTTTGGCGTACTTTCCGTAACATGGGCGCCACACCGGCGGCGTCCGGCGCATACTGGACAGGTTGTTTTGAGCAACCGATAGCGTTTATCGCCGCCGGACCACCGAAAGGCACCCGCATGCCCGCCCGACTCTCCCCCGCCAACCCGGCCAGGCTGCACCTGGTGCTGATGCTGGTCCTGACGTTTTCCACCGGGGTGATCGACGCCGTCGGCTATCTGGGCCTGGACCGTGTGTTCACCGGAAACATGACCGGCAACGTGGTGATCCTGGGGATGGCGCTGATGGGCGGCGACGACCTGCCCATCCTGGGCCCCATCGTGGCGCTGGTTGGATTTATGCTGGGCGCCCTGCTGGCCGGGCGGACGCTGCGGCCCAGCACAACGGGCTGGAACCACCGGACCACCGGGCTGCTGCTCGCCGTCGGCGTGGTGATGCTCGCCGTGGCGGTGGTGTTCCTGGCCGGCGGGACACCCCGGCACGGTGAACCGCTGATCGTGGCCATCACGGGAATCCTTGCGGTGGCCATGGGCGTCCAGGCCGCCACGGCCCGGCACCTCAATGTCAAGGATGTGCCCACCGTGGTGGTTACCTCCACCATCACCGGCCTTGCGGCCGACTCCCGCTTCGGCGCCGGCACCCACCCGTTCTGGGGCCGCCGGCTCATGGCGGTGGTGCTGATCCTGGCGGGTGCCGCCGCCGGAGCCGGGCTGCTGCAGCTCCACATCGGCCTTGGAGTTTTGGCGACGTCGATGCTCACGGTGGGGGTCGCCGTCGTGGGTGGAATCCTGGGCCGTGGGCCGCGTCCGGCGCCGAAAGCCGAGGTGCCCGCCGGCGAGGCAGCCGGGGCGGTGCGCTGATCGACACTTATTGGGTCCCTTTCGACTGCGCCAACTTGCAGGTGACGTAGGGTTTGCAGGGCCCATTCCGGGACGACATGCAGGCCATGTTCCGCTGGTTCGCCGAGACTCCGGGCTATGCCGCCGACCTTGAGCAGGTCCGCAGCATCGCGCCAGGCACCTGGACGTTCGAACAGTGGCTTGGGACCGTGGGCCTCGCTCCCGCTTCTTAAGTACAAGAGCAGAACCACTAACGTCCCTGTTGACAGCAATTTTGACGCCATTGGCTCGAA
This sequence comes from Arthrobacter sp. Leaf141, assembly GCF_001424565.1. GTDB lineage: Bacteria > Actinomycetota > Actinomycetes > Actinomycetales > Micrococcaceae > Arthrobacter. The sequence goes on along the minus strand of NZ_LMOL01000004.1, from coordinate 193,316 downwards.
CACGCACAGTTGTCCCATGGACCATTTCGTTGCTTCCTACACAAACGGGCTTTTGCGGCTCAACTGGGTTCAGGGGACCTTCGTCACCTACGAAATCGCTGTCCAGGCGGCCCGTACGCTCGAGAAACTCGCTGGCGGGAAAACAGCGCCGATCCTGGTCGACGTTGAAGGCGTCACAGGAGTCGCAGCAGAAGCGAGGGCAGGTATGAACGCCTACCGGGGATTCTCCACGATTGCCATCAAGGGTGACTACCCCATGGGGACTGTCCTCTCAGCCTTTGCCCGGCAATCACTCACTCCCACCGCGTACTTCACCAGCGAGAACGCGGCCCTCCGTTGGTTGGCCCAGCAGACCGGGCACGAAAAGCGGAAAGAGGCAACGGACTACTCAGATGCTGAGGGGTGAGCACTCATGCCTCTGAGCGATTATCCGGTTCGACGTCTAAGGGCTGCAGCTCGTTTCCGCGGGCGGGCTTTTGAGCGCCGCGTCGGGGTCATCGATGTGGAAGGACAAATCCATAATCAATCATCCGTTCACTAGGAGATGGGGAAGGAATACCGCAGGTAGATTTTGAGCCCCCCGCGGTCACTGGAAATCCCGGTGCAGGTCTCCCGCAGTGTCCACAGGTTGAGGGGCTCGCAGCTTTCCGACGTCAGCCCCATTTCGGCTGCAAGCGACTGTGCCGTCTGCCGCGGTTCAACGTCCACCACCATTTCCCGCCAGCAGCCGCCTGATCCGCATTGCGTGGAAATTTCCTCTACTGCGCTGGGCGGCGGAATCGCATGGAACGCCGAGTCGGTGGGAACGGCCTCCTCATCGATGGCAGACCAGAGTAGGGAGCCAATCCAGGCGATCAAGACCAAGCCGAGGGCAAGTAATGAACCGCTGATGGCTACACGCTGTTGGGAGGTCATCCGTGGATCCTCATGGCGTCTCCTTGCTTGCTAGTCACGGATTTCCTCCCGGACGGGTTTGAGGTGGTCCGGAAATGGCTCGTCCGTGAGGGCTGGAAAGGTGCAGGTGAACTCGCCGCGGTACCCGAAGAGGAACCCGAGCAGCGGATTCCGGACCTGCATCTGGATGGTGTAAACACCCCGCTCGTCGTCAAAGTTTTCATGGAGATCAGCGGTGCCGGTCAGGCCGGAGGGAAAAGTGAAGCCCAGGAAGCCTTCATAGAAGCGCTGGGCTGTTGTCTGAAGGTGCAGCGATCCGTCCGCCAGGACGTTCAGTTTGAGGTCCGTTGCCAAGTGCTGGTGTGTGCCGAGGTAGTCAACGATGCAACCGCGCCCGGGACTGTAGACCATGGTGGCGTCGAAACGGTGCTTCCGCGAGTTGGGAAGCGCCAGGGTTCTGACGAAGGTGACCGTGGGCCTGCCGAACCCGTCAAGGTAGGGATAGTTCTCAATCGTGAACGGGATATCCGTTCCCTGGTCAGGAAAAAGGATGTTCCGATGGGCGCCGAGGAGAAGGAACGGGAGCGTCCACCAGCCACCGCTGCGTACTTCCGAGAAGACCCCTTCACCGATGCACGCATAGGCGCTCCCGACGTCGACGCCAAAGCGTTTCTGCAGCATCGGGTGCAGCTTCGCGAAGTCGGGCCCAAGGGCGAGTTCGAAAATTGAAGCCATGGTTTTTTGCTCCTTCTTCAGCTGTCGGCAGCCGATGGGGACGGCAAATCGCTGAGGGCCGAGGGGGCCCGACCGGAATGGTGGTCCGGCGCCTGTCGGAGGCAGCGTGAAGCCCTGGGTACCGTCCAATGTGGCGGGACCAAAAACGCAGCGAGCAGGGCGGCACCGGAAATCAACGCCCAACTTCCTCGTCTGCGTCCTACGGCCCTGCGGAACATTTCCAGGCCGCCGGCCACGGCACAAGTTCGTGCCGCGGCGTCCATGATCCACCGGTTGCGTGCACGTTCGGGCTCGATGCCTGATTCCGCCCACAGCCGCAGCCGGTCAAAGCTGAGGGCGGTGGCCCAGCCCAGCGCCGGCCGGATGAGGTGTGCATCGAAGATTGTTCCGATCCTCCCCATCCCCGGGCTGTAGTTGTACCCGGTGACAAACCGCACGCCTTCTTCAGTGGGGATATACCGCCAGTACCCTGATCCTTCGCCGATCGGAGACAGCACGTCGGCGGTAGTGAACCTGAGCACGGATGTGGCCTGGCCATCGGCCCGGTGCCGGCTGCCGAGGGAGATGCCGGTTCCGCGGATCGTGTGCATCGGCAGCCGGAACTCATACCGGAACCGTAGGCGCCCGTCGGGGTCGGCTGCCTCAGGGACTATCCCGGAAAAGCGGAGGTCCCAGCGCGGGTGCAGACCCGGGTCCTGGCTCAACTCCCAGATGCGTTCCATGTCGGCCCGGACGCAGGTTTCAACGTAGATCGGTTTGCGCGCTGCGGATCTCCTCCGCGCTGGACTTTCCCCCATCTGAGAATCATAAGCGTCCGCACACCCGGACTATCCTCGGCGTATGACCTCCACGGGTTCAACCAACGCAGGCCGCCGCACGTCGGGACACCGCTCAAGGATCGCGCGTATCGCCGTTGTGACGGCGTGCTGCGCGGGAGTGCTGCATGCTGCCTCGAGCTTTTACTGGGCCTTCGGGGGCCGCTGGCTGCTGGCGACAGTGGGGGCCTGGGCCGTCGAGGCCGCAGAAGACGCTCCCGCCGTGACTGGCCTGGTGCTGGGAACGGTCGGCCTGGTGAAGCTGCTGGCAGCGGTCATTCCCGTAGCGGTCGCCGCGGGCCGGGCGCCGTGGCCACGCCTCTGGCGGGCCGTCTGCTGGGTCGGCGCCCCCTTGCTGGTGGTCTACGGCGGCCTGAACATCGCCGTCAGCGGCGCGGTTCTGCTGGGGGCCATCCCCGTCGACGGCGGTTTTGACCGGGTAGCGATGGCGGGCCATGTTTTTCTTTGGGACCCGTTGTTCCTCATCTGGGGTGTTGCCCTGATGGTGTGGTTATTCTGCAGCCGGGCCCCGAAAGCCAGTCAACAGAATGAGTTCCGTGCGAAAAACAGGACTATCCGATTGCCATTCGTTTAATTGCGCGCGATGAGCCATTCAAGCTGGGACTCCGTGAGTACCCGGTCTGCATAGATCTCCCAGCGCGCCAACTCAGTGCCGATGCCCGTGGTGGGCCCTTCCCAGCGGCGAGCGAGTCCAGCCCGTTGCGCTACGACAGAGGAAGCGCGGTTATTGGAGAGTATTCGGGCCGTCACCGGCACCAAGGGGAGTGCCGCACCTGCAGCTGTCACTGCGGCCTCAGCCAGTTCGGTGGCGAGACCCCGCCCCCAGCTCCGTGGAGTCAGACGATACCCGAGGTTCCACACACCACCCTCCGTCATGGACACCCCTCCGGCTCCGATGAACGTTCCGGCGGGCAGGTCCTCATCGGCACCGGCCCCGCTGATCCTGACAGCCCACGGACCGAGACCTGCTCGTTCCCAACTCTGCCGGTGGCGCCGTGCCAGTGCTTCCGATTGCTCGCGTGCAGTATGCCGCCCGGACGGAAGATGCTCCCAGGTTGCCGGATCGCCGTACACAACAAACACATCGTCGATATCGTCGGTCGAGAGCGGGGACAAAACGAGTCGAGCGGTACTGCTCGGGATGGTCGACGTCACGGTCCATCCTCTCAGCGCCAGCCGCCTCTCCTGACATCGGCAGGCCCGGAAAGCTCAACCACGGGAACCGGTGACTGGTAGATTCAGGGTCCATGACCTGGCCGGTAGTTCACATCTCCCAATCAATCGACGCAGGATTTGAGGCGGTCATCGCCTTCGCCGCCGAGCCGCGGAACCTTCCGCTGTGGGCAGCAGGGTTGAGTACCGGCATCCGGAATGACGGCGGCCGTTGGGTTACCGATTCCCCGATGGGATCCGTCGAGGTGAAGTTCGTTGGCCCTACTGAGTGGGGCATCCTCGATCACGACGTGACGCTGCCGGACGGAACAGTGGTACATAATCCGCTGCGTGTACTCCGCAACAATAAAGGCGCCGAGGTTGTGTTCTCCATCTTCCGGCGGCCAGGCATGACTGACGCCGAATTCGAGGAGGACGCTCGCCTGGTTCGACTTGACCTGGCCCGGTTGAAGACCCTCCTCGAGCACCAAGCCGGCCCCACCGAATCGCCGGAAAAGCTGCCGCACCGCTAGCGCGCCCGTACTTAGCTAGTGATACCAGCCAACGGCGCGGTCGAACCGGAACGTGAGGGCGCCTGTTCCCGGCCCGCCTTTCCCACCTGAAGGAAAGTAAATGGCCCCGAAGTCGGCCCCTTCGGCGTCAAGCCGGGACATGGCCCACGCTTTCGCCTCATTCAGATCAGACCGCGGAATGCTTTCCCTGGTGGGTTCGACACCGCCGTGATGAATGTCGAGTTGATACGCACCTTCGCGGGAAACGTCGTGGCCGTGGCCGGTAGAGCGTTCATCGCGCCTGCTGATCAGCACCTGGGCGGACGCGTGAAGAATGGCGGGATCCCGCCGTCGCCCACCGTTGGCATACTGCTCCATCCGCAATCTGGAAACCACGCTCTCCACCGTGTCGGTGTCGCTGACCACGTAATTTGGCCCTGTGACGTCGGCTTCCGAGCCGCCCACGCTTTCCAAATACCGCATGAACTGGGACGAGCTGGACTGGATGGAGCTCATGCACCCTCCTTGAGGGTTTAACCCGGCAAGTACCGGTCCGCCTAACCTAGACCTATTCGCGTGATCGGCAGCAGAATCCCCAAAGAAGCCGGTTTTATTCCCGAACCGTCCCATGACGGTGAAAAGAAGCGCATAGTGGAGCAATGACGACCATCGCCGCTTCACGAGCCTTTTACACCCGCGGCGACTCGTTCAGCAGCAAGGCCTCCCGGGAGCACATCGAACAGGCACTCCATGCCTATGGTGCAACGGCCATCCGGTTCAGCAGCGAGGGCGCTGCCATGGCCTTGGCTTTCGCGGCTGGCGACCGCCAGTTCCGCATTGTTTTGGCGGTTCCGGAACCCGCGCTGGGCCCGCATGGCCGCACGGGCAGCGGGGCGGCCGCCGGCCCTGATCTGGCGACAAAACGCCAGGAACGCTCGGCCCGCAAGTTTTGGCACGCATTTTCCCTGGCGGTGGACGCCAAGCTCGCCGCTGTTGCGGAGGGGGTTGCCACCCTGGAATCCGAGTTCCTCGCCCACGGGCTGCTTCCGGGGAACCGGACCGTTCTCGAAGAGCTCACACCGCTCATCGACAACGCTTATCGGTCCACCCACCGGGATTCGGGCGCCACTGGTCGGGGCTATTCGCAGGCAACTCCGTCTTTGTCCCCGTCCAAGCCCGAACGGTAGCCGGCCTGGCCTGAGTACAACGGCGCAGCACCGGCAGCCTCGGCTGCCGCACAGCTCGAGAAGTAGGTGGCACCCGGGGCAGGTGCCGGAGCTACAGGCTCAGGCACAACCGGCGCAGGTGCCTGCTGGTTTGTCGGCGCCAACTGGCCTGAGCAGTCGGCCAGGATGGTGGCCATGGCGTTGTGCTCCGGCTGCGTGACCCACAGTGAGTAGGTGGCCTTCACGGAAATCTGCCGGGCCACGTACTCACAACGGAATCCCTTGTCCGGTGGCAGCCAGGTGGCGGCGTCGCCGTCGCTCTTTTGCTGGTTGGTGGGACCGTCAGTGGCCTGCAGGTTCAGCGGATCATTGGCCAACGACGTGCGCTGCTCCGTGCTCAGCTGCTGCGCGCCCTTTTGCCAGGCATCGCTGAGCGCCACCACGTGGTCGATCTGGACGGCGGTGCTGGTGGCTGGGCCGCGGAGGAAGCTGATGCTTCGGCCGGTGTAGGGGTCCGCCAAGGTTCCGGACTGGACCTTGCAGGGCACACTGTTGGTAAACACGATCCCGGTCAGGTCCCGCTGCAGGATGTCGTTGCGGGTGTCGCAGCCGTTGCGGTCCACGTCCGCCCAGGCCTGGCCGAACAGCACGCGGTCGTACCCGGTCCTGGGCGCGCGACCCTTGATGGGCAGCGTGGCCAGCAGGTCAGCGGCCTTGGTGCCGTAAGCAGGTTGGGCGTTCGGCGCCACCGCGCTTACGCCCGGCGTCAGGGCGGGCAGCGATTCCGGGTCCAGGGGTGCACCGGTTTCCTCAACCGTCGGATCGTCCGACGGCGTCGGGCCGGCTGACGCCGTCACACTCGCTGCCGCGCTGGCTGGCGTAGCCGTGGCTTCGACGGCGGCCGCTTCCTGGTCGGCGCCGTCGGAACGGGGTGAGGCCGTTAAGCCCCCGACGATCATCACTGCCAGGAAAACGGCTGTTGCGCCACCGACGATGAAGGTGGACCGGCGCGGCTTCTTCGGCGGCGCCGGCGTCAGGACGGACGGAACAGGACCCGCGAGGGTCTGGTGGTTCGACATGCTTTCCCCATTTAATGAAGGCCCGCTGCGCGCGCAGCCCGTTGTGTACCGGCAGATGTGCCGTCAGGTAGCTTAGGCGCCAGCCACGGAAAAGAGCGTTCCGCTGCCCTCGCGCGTCCGCCGGAAGTCAGAGTTTTTTGGGGTCCAGCCTGCTATTCCGCGCCGATGCGCCGGACTGTAGAGTGGCGCCCATGCAGATGCGACTCGAAGTTGTCCAGGTGCCCGTCTCGGACGTCGACAGGGCCAAAGCGTTTTACACGGAAAAGCTGGGGTTCGCCCTGGACCACGACGTTGAGCACATTCCCGGCATGCGGGTGGTCCAGCTGACTCCCCCGGGTTCCGCCACGTCCATCGTGATCGGAACGGGCATGACGTCGATGGCACCCGGGAGCCTGGAAGGCCTGCAGCTGGTGTCCCCGGATTTGCCGGCGCTGCGCACGGACCTGCTGGACCGGGGTGCCGAAATCAGCGACGTGCAGGACATGGGCGGTGTCCTGTTTGCCTACTTCAGCGATCCGGACGGCAACCGCTGGGTCCTCCAGGGCCAGACTCCCCCTTCGGTCCGGGACGCGCACCAGATCTAGGCGGCCGTGGCACCCGGCGGTGCCGTTGAGCCGCGCACCACCAGCTCGGTGCCCAGCTCGATCCGCTGCGGCAGTTCCTCATCCCCATCCAGGTGCCGGAGCAATGCCCGCATGGCGGTTTCGGCCATCTGCACCACAGGCTGGCGGACGGTGGTCAGGCCTGGCTCGATCCACTCCGCCGCAGGGATATCGTCAAATCCGATGATGGACAGGTCTTCCGGGATGCGCAGGCCCGCAGCACGGGCTGCCCGGTAGGCTCCCAGGGCCTGGTCATCGTTTCCGGTGAAGATCGCCGTGGGCCGGTCCGGCAGCTCCAGAAGCTTCCGGGTGGCGGACTCGCCGGCACCGATGGAGAAGTCCCCCGGCAGCATCAGCGCGGGGTCCGCTGCAATGCCTGCCCGGCGGAGTGCGGAGACGTACCCGTCCTCACGGGCGCTGCTGCACTGCAGGTCCTCGCGGCCGCCGATCATTGCGATCCGTCGGTGTCCCAGCTGCAGCAGGTGCTCCGTGGCGGAAAACGCACCGTCCCAGTTGGCTGCTCCTACGGTCATAAGGTCCGGACCCGGCTGGCCCACAGGGTCGATCAGTACCACGGGGATCCCGAGTGATTTGATCCGCTGGATCTGCTTGGCATCAAGCTGGTAAACGGCCATCAGCAGCCCGTCCGATTTGCGTTCCGCCAGGTTGGCCAGCCACGGACGGATCCGGGAACCGTCCATGCTCAGGCTGCTCACCACAGTGCCGTAGCCGGCGTCCTGCGCCACCCGCTCCACGCCTTCAATGATCTCCAGCGCCCACTCGGAGCCCAGCCCGGGGAACACCAGGTCCACCAGGCCGGCCTTTTGCCGGCGCTTGGCGGGGCGGCGGGCGTAGTCGCGCCGGGCGATGATTTCCTCCACCCGTGCCCGGGTTTCTGCCGCCACATGGGCGTGCCCGTTCAGCACTTTCGACACCGTGGGGACGGACACCCCCGCTTCCCGGGCAATCTCGCTGATGGTTGCGCGCCCGGTTTCCTGCTTGCTCACGCCGCCGCCTGTTCCCCGGGCCGGCCCGGTACTAGTTATCGGAAAGTTCCCATGTTTGGATTCGCCCGCACATGCCGTAGATCCTATGGTTTTCCCGTTTTCCCATGGTAGTTCGGGCGGCTCCCAAATAGAAACTTTCGGCCGCGTCCAGAGACGCCAGCTGTCCGCGGGTGGTTTCCGCCTGGCGCGCCGCCCCCTGCTCCAGCAACCGGGCCCAGGCGGCGGTTTTGCCGGCCACCAAAGCAGCCGCCGCGGCGTGGAAGTCCGCCAGGGCTTCAGGTCCGGACGCCAGCACGGCGTCCTTCAGCTCCAAATAACCCGCCAACGCCAGGTCACGACGCCGGCGGGCTGCCTCCTCGCCCGCGCCCAGTCCCGCGTCGGCATCCTTAAACTCCAGCACCGCCGCTCGCCGGTACGCCTCAGGATCAGCCAGATGGGCGCCCGGGAAGGTCATAACGGCGTCCCCGTGTTCCGGCAGCCCGGCGTTTTGCATCACCACCAGGACGGTGAGGTCGCCGGAGTCATTGATGGCCCGGTGGACCGTTCCCGGGGTGAACCACAGCACCACTCCTGGCCGCAGGGGCGTGGAGGTGAATCCGCGTGAATCCAGGGTTTCCAACCGGCCGGCCCCGCTCAGCACCACGTACGCCTCGGTGGAAGCCGTGTGCATGTGCGGGGACCCGCCTGCTGCCCCGTCGGCGCCGGGCCAGTCATAGATGCTGACTTCGGAAACCCCCGTGGCGCCGGGGAAACTGGAGGCGATGCTCACGCCCACCCCGCCAGGGCTGCCTGCGCGGCTCCCGCCAAAGCTTCGGCGCGGTCCGCGTCCACGCCGCCGTCGGCAATCACCACGGCGTACCTGTACGTGAGTGACCCGCCATCCGCCAGGGGCACTTCCGCGCTGAAGAACGGGGCTGAGCCCAGGCAGGCGAACATCGAGGAACGCGCAAACCATTGGTTGGGCGCGCCCGGATTCGCAGGGTCCTCCACAAAAGCGATGGTGGATTCCCGGCAGCTGTCGTCATGCTTGCCGGTGAAGGCGATCCAGGGGGTCCGGGTGCCCATAAACTCGTCCGCGCCGGTTCCCTCCGCGTTCCGGAATTCGCCGCCGGTGAAGGACCGCGGGCCCCGCCAGAACAAGCCGCCGTAACCGGCGTTGTTCCGGCCTTCGGTGGTGGGGCTGCCGAAGGTGATGGTGGCACCGGAGGTGTTGCGCATGGTGGTCTCGAAGAGGATGGCGTACGCGCCGGTTCCGGTGGCTGCGCCTTCAGTGGCGGCGCCGGAGTCAGCGAGGACTTCGATACGGAACCGCCGGTCCTCGGCAATCACCGGGGCGCCGTCCTGGGCGGACCAGGCCAGTGATTCGGTTGCCGTGATGCCGCCCGCGGATTCCTCGATCGCCCCGAAGTCCTGGTGGGTCATGGCGCCGTTGTTGTCCAGGTTGGCGTACTCCGTGGCGCGGGTGTAGGTGGCGCCGCCCCAGAAGTTGTCCTTGCCCACGTTGGGCAGTGCCCAGGACAGGCCCTTGTGCCAGACGTGGTCCCATGGCCGCGAGATGGTCACCTCGTCCCCGCCCAGGGTGGTGAGCGGGTGGAAAAACGGCCGGGGGCTTTCGTACTGGTCATCGGTGGGCCGGTAGGTATAGGTGGCGATGGGGCGGCCATCGACGGTAAACGCGAGCGCGGCGCCGTCATCGGTGTGGCTCACCTGGCCGGTGGCGGTTGCAAGGGTGCTCATGGTTTTCTCCTGAAAAAGTGGTTGGGTCAGATGCTGGCAGCGCGAAGGGCGGTCCCGTCCAGCACGCGGCTGCCCAGTCCCTCCCCGTCCATGCCGGTATAGAACGGGTGGCCCGGCACAATCTGGCCGCGGCTCACCGCGGCGCCGGTGAACGCCGAAGCGTAGATCGCGGCAGCAAGCTCAAGGGTTTGCCGTGCTGAGGCGGCGCCCGCCGGAAGCGGCCGGTCGGCGTCGAGCGCGTCATACATGGCCAGGAACTGCGCCACATGGCCGCTGCCCCGCTCCAAAGGCTGCGCACTCCATGCCCCGGCCACTGCATCCTCGTGGCCGGGCGCGGCAGTCACGGTCCAGTTGTCCGTGCTGTAGCCGTATAGGTGGCTGAGCTCCACTGTGGCGAACTCGCAGTCGATCCTGATGTCCGAGGTTTCCCGGGGCGAGAGCAGCGAATTGATGATGGTGGCCACGGCGCCGTTTTCGAAGCGGACGATTGCCGCGGACAGGTCTTCCGTAGAGGTGGCCCGGTCCTGCCGGGACGCAATGGCAGTGACCTCGGCCCACGGGCCCATCAGATGCAGGAGCAGATCGAACTGGTGGATCCCGTGGCCCATGGTGGGGCCGCCGCCTTCAGCATTCCAGGTTCCGCGCCACGGAAGGTCCCAGTAGCTGTCCGGGCGGTACCAGAGGGTATCGCAGCGGGCCACCAGCGGACGGCCGAAATCGCTGCCGCCGATCAGCTGCTGCGCCGCGGCTGACGCATCGCCGAACCGGTGCTGGAACACGCAGGAGAACTGCGCTCCACCGCGGGCCTGTGCCTTATCGAGCCGGTCAAAGTCTGCAAGGCTCAGGGCCGGCGGCTTCTCCGACAGGACGTGCACGCCCGCTTCAAGGCATTCGATGGCCTGGTCAATGTGCAGCATCGGCGGGGTACACAGGTGCACCACATCCGGTTTTGCCTCCTGCAGCAGTTCAGTCAGCGTTAGGTAGCGGCCGGGAATTCCGTGCTGCCCGGCAAACGCGTCCAGCCGTTCCCGGTCCACGTCGCAGGCGGCTACCAGCTCCGCCCGCCCTCCGGTCCGGGAGAGGTTGTCGGCGTGCACCGCCGCGATGCCGCCGGTTCCGACGATGGCCACTCTGTACGTCCGCATGTTTTCTCCGTCATTGCAGTGGATGTTCGTTGCGCAAGTGGACTGTCACGGACTCTCGGGACGAAAGTTTCCATCTCTGCGCATAAGTTTCTGCCGAGCCGTCAAGGCATGTTTTCGGCCTCTCCTCAACCGTAGGGATGCGCTCACAGCCACGTCAAGGACTTTGCCCCTAGAAACTTACTGGAATTTTCTGATACTTTCTTAGAAATTGATAGCCAACCCTGAGGAGAAGCCCGTGACCAGCGGTGCCGCCGAAAAACAAGCCTTCCCCTTGGCGCAGGATCCTGCGGACCCAGGCGCCGCCGTCGAACGCCTGATGCTCCAGATGACGCTCCCGGAAAAGCTGGCCCAACTGGCAGGGGTCTGGGTGAACGCCTCCACCGACGGCGATTCCGTGGCACCGCTGCAGAACGAAATGGCGGGCGACGAACGGACCTGGGAGGAAATGATCTCCCAAGGCCTGGGCCAGATCACCCGCATGTACGGGACAGTCCCGGTGGAGCCACTCGAAGGCGCTCGGCGGCTGGCCGCAGCCCAGGAACAGATCATGGCCGCCTCCCGCTTCGGTATTCCGGCCCAGGTCCATGAGGAATGCCTGGCCGGGCTGGCGGCGTGGAAAGCCACGGCGTTCCCGGTCCCGCTGGCATGGGGCGCCACCTTCAACCCCGGCCTGGTCCGGCGCATGGCCGGGCTGATCGGCGGGCAGATGCGCGCCCTCGGCGTCCACCAGGGACTGGCCCCCGTATTGGACGTGGTCCGCGACCTGCGGTGGGGTCGCGTGGAGGAAACCATCGGCGAGGACCCCTACCTGGTGGGCACGGTGGCGTCCGCCTACGTCAGCGGACTCGAGGAATCCGGCATCGTAGCCACGCTCAAGCACTTTGTGGGCTACTCCGCCTCGCGCGCCGGGCGCAACCACGCCCCTGTTTCCATGGGCCCGCGTGAACTGGCAGATGTGATGCTGCCACCCTTTGAAATGGCGATCCGGCATGGCGGGGCGCGCTCGGTGATGCACGCCTACACGGACACGGACGGCGTTCCGGCCGCCGCGAACCGGGCGTTGCTCACCGCGCTGCTGCGGGACGAATGGGGGTTCACCGGCACCGTGGTGGCAGACTACTTCGGCATTGCCTTCCTGAACGCCACCCACGGCGTGGCCGCCGATTCGGGCGAGGCCGCTGCCTTGGCGCTTGCCGCAGGCGTGGATGTGGAACTGCCCACCATGAACTGTTACGGCGCACCCCTGCTCGAGGCTGTCCGATCCGGTGCAGTGCCCGAGGCCCTGGTGGACACCGCACTGCGCCGGGTGCTGATCCAGAAACAGGAAGCCGGGCTCCTCTCCGCCGCTTTTGACCCTGCCCCGCCTGCCCTGGCTGCCGGGACCATCGACCTTGACCCCGCGGAACACCGGGCGCTGGCGAGGGAGATCGCAGCCCAGTCCTTGGTGCTGCTGACCAACAGGACGCACGACGGCGGCCCCGCCCTTCCGCTGCCGGCTGCAGCTTTGGCGTCGGTGGGCGTGGTGGGCCCGCTGTCCCAGGACCCGTTCGCCATGTTGGGCTGCTATTCCTTTGATGCGCATGTGGGCGCTTCGCACCCTGACATCCCTATGGGAATTACTGTTCCTACCGTCGCCGCGGCCGCCGCCGGCCGGTGCGGGGCGGTACAGAGCGCGGCGTCCGGGACCTGCGAGGTGATCCCGGAGGACCGGATCGAGGAGGCCTGCCGCCTGGCCGCTGCCGTGGACACCTGCGTCATTGTGGTGGGAGATAACGCGGGCCTCTTTGGCCGCGGCACTTCCGGCGAAGGCAACGACGTGGGCGACCTGCAACTGCCCGGGGACCAACGGCTGCTGCTGGACCGGGTGCTGACCGCTGCTGAGGCTGCCGGGACCCGGACGGTGGTGGTGGTCCTCAGCGGCCGGCCTTACGCGCTGGGTGAGTTTGCCGACCGGGCGGGCGCCCTGGTGCAGGGCTTCTTCCCGGGTGAGGAGGGGGCGGAAGCCTTGTGGGATGTGCTGACGGGCGCACGGACCCCCACCGGCAAACTCCCCGTTTCGGTCCCCCGGACGGCCGGCGGCCAACCCGGCACCTACCTGCACAGCAGCCTCGCCGGCGCGTCCGGCGTCAGCGCCCTGGACCCCTCGCCGCTGTTCGGCTTTGGCCACGGCCTTTCCTACACCACGTTCGGCTTTTCCGGCCACACGGCGAGCGCACCCACCATGTCCACCACGGGGACCGTCACCGTGGGCTGCACCGTCACCAACACCGGGTCCCTGTCCGGCGCCGAGGTGGTCCAGCTGTACCTGGCGGACCCGGTGGGCGAGGTGGTCCGGCCGGTCCGGGAGCTGATCGGGTACGCGCGGGTGGAGCTCGCCGCAGGTGCGTCAGCGGAACTGGAGTTCACCGTCCACGCCGACCGGACCTCTTTCACGGGCCTGGACCTGCAGCGGGTGGTCACGCCGGGACTGGTGAAGCTGCATGTGGCTACGTCGAGCACCGCTGATGTTGCCACGCATGAGGTCATTTTGCACGGCCCCCGCACGGTGGTGGGCTTCGGCCGGGAAATGCTGACACCGGTGACGGTCACGCCGCTGTAGGCAGGCAGCCGGGCCTCTCCTGGTCCGGGTGGGCCTCACTGGTGCGCGGTGAACTTCCCCTCAATGAAGGCCAGGAGCGGCCGGGAGTTGAGGCAGACCAGGAACACCACGGCCCCGGCGATGACCGGCAGCAGGTACGCCGTGGAAATGAGCAGCAGGAATCCGGCCACAAACAGGATGCCCGCGTTGCCCAGTGACACCCGTTTCCGGGCCCCGATGCTGTACAAGGACAGCCGGTAAAGATCCCGCACCCGGAATGTGAACCGGGACAGCAGCAACAGGGCAGTGGCCGCCGCCGTCAGGACCAGCAGCCCAAGCCCCACCAGGCCGATCCGGGCACCGCCGGCCACCGGGGCCGCGGCGTCCCCGCCCGGCAGCACCAGGAGGTTGAACCCGACGACGGCGAGCACCGCCAGGTACGGCAGCCAGACCAGGAGCGCCTGGCCGGCGTTCCGGCGGTAGCCGCGGACGAAGTCCCGGAACACGCCGGTGTCCTGCCCGGCCAGCAGGCGGTTAAACGCGTACATGGCCGCCACCACTGCGGGCCCCACGGGGATGCAGGCCAGGATCAGCAGCAGGGGCTGGAATCCCAGCAGAGGCACCAGCAGGAGCAGAGCGTTGGCTGCCACCAGGAGGATGGAGCCCATCATCACACCGGCAACGGTTCCGGCCACCCTGAACAGGGGGCCGGAACCGTACTCCGTCTTCTTCGCAACCACGCGCTGCCTTTCGGTTACCGCCGGAAGCCGCGCGCCGCCGTCGTCCGTCCTACTTCTTGTCCGCGTACGCCTTGTACGCCTTGTTGGCCAACTCTACGTATTTGGACATGCCCTTGGCGTCCAGCTCCTTGAGGTAGGCATCGAACTCGCCCAGGCTGCGCTGGCCCGTGATGAACTTCAGCGTGTTTTGCTTGACGTGGTCCTTGAGCGGTGTGAGCACCAGGGTGGCTTGTTCACGGTCCACGTCGCTGAACGGGACCGGCGGCGCCACGGCCTTGGGCTTTTTGGCCTGCATCGCCTTTTGGAAGGCCAGCTCCTCCTCGTTAAAGGTGGACTGCAGCAGGTCGGTGGTGCCGCCGTAGGCAAAGTTGCCGCCGGAGAAACCATAGTCAACGCGGAGGTCCTTGGTGCCGGCCGGGTTCAGGCCCTGGAAGTTGATGTCTGCCGCGGGCTTGCGCTTGCCGCCCTCCTTGGTGAATGTGGTTCCTTCCACGCCCCACTTGGCGAACTCCTGGCCGGCGTCGCTGTAGAAAAGCCAGTCCAGGTACTGCATCAGGGCCACAAAGCTGTCTTTGTCCTTGACGGACGAGTTCAGCATGATGCCGTTTTCCAGCCGGGAGCCGCCGATGATGTCGCCCGCCGGCCCGCCGGGTACGGTGATCTTGCGGACGGAGAAGTTGCCCTTGCCCAGGGACTGCTCCATGGACGTGCGGTAGGTGATGATGTTTTGGGAGTTGGCGCTGATAACAAACGACTTGCCCGAGGTGAACTTCTGGATGGCGGAATCGTCGGTCTGGGTGAAGCTTTCCGGGTCCATCAGGCCCTCGGACACCAGGGAGTTGAAGTACGTCACCAGCTCCTTGAACTGGGAGTTGCCGGCGCCGAAGCTGAACTCCTTGGCGGACTCGTCGAAGCTCAGCCCGTCCACCAGGCCCCAGCCGGCCACCGTGCCGAACGCGCTGCCGGCGATGTTCAGGACGCTGTTGCCGTTGAACCGGTCCGAGAACGGCACCACGTCCGGGTACGCCTTTTTCAGCTTCCGCAGCACCTCACGGAACTCGTCCCAGGTTTTGGGTTCGGCAATGCTTTCCTTTTCCAGGATGTCCGTGCGGAATGCCAGCGTGTAGTCCGGCCACAGTTCCTCATGCAGGCCGGGCAAGACGTAGTATTTCCCGTCCTCCTGTGTCAGGCCGGCGATCTCCGCCTCCAGCTTCCACTTCTTCACCTTGTCCTGGAAGTGCGGCATCAGGTCGACGTAGTCGCTCACCGGCAGGACGGCGCCGGACGAGACGTAGGCGCTCTCCTGGCCGGGGTAGGTTTTGGCGATGATTTCCGGGGCGCTGCCGGAGCTGATCAGGAGGCTGCGCTTTTGCTCGTAGTCGCTGCTGGGGACGATGGTGGTCTCCAGGGTGACGTTGTTGTCCGACGCCATTTTGGTGAACAGCAGCCAGTCCTTCTTATACGGGTAGGTGGGCTGGTCGCTGAAAAGGAAGGTGAAGCTCAGCGGCACCGTCGCCTTGAACGTATCCCCCACCCCAAAGCTGTCCATCGCGCCGTTGCGGGCCTTGGTGGTGTCAACCTTGCTGCCGGAATCGGAGTCACAGCCGGCGGCCACCAGGCCAAAAGCTGCCAGTGCGGACAGGCCGAGGAAATCTCGTCTGCGGATCATGGGCTTTCCTTTCGTAAGGGGTTATTCCTTGACGGAACCGAGCATGACGCCCGAGAAGAAGTACTTCTGCACAAACGGGTAGACACAAAGGATGGGGATAACGGTCAGGACGATGGTGACGGATTGGATGTTGGCCGCAATCTGGCCCACGTTTTCCGCCGTCCCGCCCGCGGATCCTGCGGTGGTGACCCCGGCGATCATGTTGCGCAGGTAGATGGTCACCGGGAACAGGTCCGGGTTGTCCAGGTAGAGGAAGGCCTGGAACCAGGAGTTCCAGTTGGCCACTGCGTAAAACAGGACCATGGTGGCCACAATCGCCTTGCTCAGTGGCAGTACCACCCTGAACAGCACGCCGTACTGGGTGAGGCCGTCAATCGCGGCGGCTTCCTCCAGTTCACGCGGCATGTTCTCGAAAAACGACTTCATGATCAGGAGGTTGAAGACGCTGATGGCGTTGGGCAGCACCACGGCCCACAGGGTGTCCCGCATGCCCAGCGAGCTGATCAGCACGTAGTTGGGGATCAGCCCGCCATTGAAGAACATGGTGAACACTGCGATGCCGATAAAAACGCTGCGGCCTTTGAGGTCCTTCTTGGCGATGGCGTACGCGAAGCTGGTGGTGAGCACCATGGAGATGGTGGTGGCCACGACCGTGTACAGCACCGTGTTGCCGTAGTTGTTCCAGAACGTGGAGTCGGCCAGGATCAGCCGGTACGTCTCCACGTTGAAGCCCATGGGGAACAGGTTGACCTGCCCGGCGTTGATAAAGCCTTCGCTGGAAAAGCTCTGGGCCACGATGTTCAGGAACGGGTACACGGTCAGGAACAGCACGGCCAGCAGGAAGACCAGGTTCACGCCCCGGAAGACCCACATGCTGCGGGAAACCTTCATGTCCTTGACCAGGACTCCCGTGTCCCTACCGGCCCGGTTCCGCTTCAGGAGGGTGTCCTTCATGGTTGTCCCTTTCACCACAGGCTCGTTCCTGCGAGCCGCTTGGAGATCGCGTTCGCGGAGAGGATCAGCGTCAGGCCGATGACGGATTCAAACATTCCGATCGCTGCGGCGTAGCTGAAGTTGCTCGATTCCAGGCCCACCCGGTACAGGTAGGTGGAGATGACATCGGAGGTTTCGTAGTTGAGCGGGTTGTAGATCAACAGGATCTTCTCGAAGCCCACAGCCATGAACGTGCCGATGTTCAGGATCAGCAGGGTGATGATGGTGGGGCGGATGGCCGGGAGCGTGACGTGCCAGGTTTGCTGCCACCGGTTGGCGCCGTCGATCCGGGCCGCCTCGTACAGGGATTCGTCCACCCGGGTCAGCGCCGCAAGGTAGAGGATGGCGCCCCAGCCCATGGTTTGCCACACCTCGGAGCTGATGTACATGGGCCGGAACCAGCCCGCGTCCTGGGTGAAGTTCACGGTGGTGCCAAAGAGGGAATTGGCCACCTGGTTCACCGTGCCGGTCATGGAGAAGTTCTGCAGGATCATGCCCGCGATGATCACCACGGACATAAAGTGCGGCAGGTACGCCACGGTCTGGACCAGCTTCTTGAACTTCTGCGAGCGCAGTTCATTGAGCATCAGCGCGAAGATGATGGGCATGGGGAAGCAAAAGAGCAGGGTCAGGACGCCGAGGATGATGGTGTTCTGGAAGGCCTGCCAGAAGCTGGGATCGTTGATGAACAAGGTGACGTACTTCAGGCCCACCCATTTTTCGCCGAAGATGCTGCCGCCGGGCTGGAACTGGCGGAATGCGATCACGTTCCCGGCCATGGGCAGGTAGCGGAACACCGCAAAGTAGATCAGCGGCAGCAGAACCAGGGTGTAGAGCCGCCAGTCACGGGTGATGGCGACTTTCCAGCTGCCGGGCTTGTTGCGGCGGCCGCCGTTCCTGTTTTTGCCGCCTTTGCCGGGCGGGTCTGCGGTGACCGCTTCGGGGGGAATTTCCAATCGCATGGCCATGGTGCCTCCTAGCGGGCCGTCTGTGGGGTGGGTTCGTCGATGACCAGGACGCCGTTCGCGGCCAGTTCCACCCTGCCGCTGACAGGGTTCCCGGTAATGAGGTCGGTGCCGCCGGCCTGCAGGTCAACCAGAGCCGGGGCATCGTTGTGGTTGAGGACCAGGAGGTAGCTGCGTGCAGCACCAGTACGACGCCGGACCTGGACTCCCGGAGGTGCCTGAAGTTCCGGGCGGATTCCGGCACCCTGGCGTTCGGTTGCGAGCAGGTCCGCCAGGTAGGAGTCGTCTACCCTGGCTGACAGATACAGGGCAGTACCTTTGCCGAACGAGTTGCGGGTGACCGCGGGAAAACCTTCCAGCCGGCCGGAGCCGTAACTGGCCAGGACGTCAGCGGACTCGGCGTGCAGGTGCTCGGTCCAGTAACCGGCGGAGGCTGTGCCGCCGTCGGTCGTGCGCAGTTTTACTTCCTCCCCCTCGCCAGCCAGCGGATGCAGTTCCTCGCTCCAGGCGCCCAGGACCGTGCGGAGGGCTCCCGGGTAGCCGCCCAAGCGGATGGTGTTGTCCTGGTCCACCATGCCGGACAGGTAGCTGGCCACCAGGCGTCCGCCGCCGGCCACGTAGTCCTCGATCCGCTGCGCGGCACCATCCGTCAGTAAATACGTGGCCGGCAGGACCACCAGGCTGTACGGGGTGAGGTCACTTTTGGTATCAACAAAGTCGACAGTGATGTTGGCGTCGAAGAACGGCCGGTACAGGCGGAGTACTTCCTGCGCATAGTTAAGGTCGGAACGCGGCGAATTCCCCAGCTCCAGGGCCCACCAACAGTCCCAGTCGAAGACCACTGCCACCTTCGCAGCGGACCGCGTTCCGGCGATGCCGCCAAGGCTCTTCAACTCCTGGCCCAGTCCGCAGACTTCGCGGAACACCCGGGTGTTGGGACCGGCGTGGTTGACCATGCCGGAGTGGTACCGCTCGGTGCCGCCCTTGGCCTGCCGCCACTGGAAAAACAGGATGGAGTCGGCGCCCTGGGCGATGGCCTGGTAGGAGCCGAGCCGCATTTTGCCCGGCAGCTTGGACACGTTCACGGACCACTGGCTGACAGCGGCGGTGGCCTGTTCCATGACCAGCCACGGCTGGCCTTTGCGCAGCGAGCGCATCAGGTCGAAGTTCAGGGCCGCCGCCACGTGGGCGTCTTCCTCCCGCGGGTCCGGGTAGATATCCAGGGCCACGGAGTCCTCCTCGGCTGCCCAGGCCCAGTAGTCGTTGTTTTTATAGAAGCGCATGAAGTTGGTGACGATGGGCAGGTCCGGGGTGTGCGTGCGCAGGATGTCCCGCTCCGCCTTGTAGTGGGCCAGCATGCTGTCCGACGTGAACCGGTGGTAGTCCAGCCTGCGTGACGGGTTGGACCAGGTGCGGGGCTGGGCCGGCGCGTTGACCTGGGCCCAGTCGGAGTAGACCTGGCCCCACACATCCGTGCTCCAGGCCTGGTTGAGCCGGTCCACGCTGCCGTACTTCTCCTGCAGCCAGATCCGGAATGCCCGGTCCGCGTGCGGGCCGTAGGACACGGGACCGTATTCGTTGTTGACGTGCCACATGCACAGCGCGGGGTGCGTGGCGTACCTCTCCCCCATGGTTTCCGCCATGGCCAGTGATTTGGCCCGGTACACAGGATGCGAAACGTCGAAGTGCTGCCGGGAGCCGAACCCGAAGGTGGACCCGTCCGCCAGGACCGGGAGGATGTCAGGGTGCTGGGTAATCAGCCAGGCGGGCGGCACGGCGTCCGGGGTGGCCAGGTCCACGCCGATGCCGTTGGCGTGCAGGAGATCCATCACTTCATCCAGCCAGTCGAAGTCGTAGACACCGTCCGCCGTTTCAAGCCTGCTCCACGAGAACACTGCGAGGGTGACCAGGTTGACGCCGGCCTCCTTCATCAGGCGGACGTCCTCATCCCAGAGCTCGCGGGGCCACTGCTCGGGGTTGTAGTCCCCGCCGTAGGCGATGCCGCCGAGCCGCTGATGCAGGGCCTTGAGTCTTTGTTCCGGGGTGCTGCTGCGTGGCTCGCTGGTCATCATTGTCCTTTGGTTGGCATGTGGCCGCCGGCATCCCCACCGTGCGACCTGCATCACAACAAGAAACTATCGTAAAGTTTACGCAATAACAACAGTCTGTGGCGAAAGCAACCGCTTTCGAGATGACGCCAGGTTGCCGCGGGACCGCCGGCCGGGACCCTTCGGCGGTGCGTCAGGACCTACGCAGACCATCCCGCCATCAACCGCCGGGCACTTCCGGTTTCGCGGAATGGGTGGAAACTATCGGAACCGTTCGCTTGAGACGAGGAACACCCGCGCGCACCTTGCCGCGAAGACCCTGCGGGAGGATACTTGTTAGCGAAGCTAATTAGCATTGCTAACGATTATCGCCAGGAGGCGCACCCGCGGATATGGCCGGCACTGACACCACGATTTCCCCCACTCAAGACACCCCTCCTGCGGACAGCCCGCAGGACAGCCTGGCCATCGAGCTCCGGACCGCCGTGATGCGGACATCCCGCCGGCTCCGCATCGAGGCCACCGGCGATGCCATCACCCCCGGCCAGTACACCGTGCTGGCCCACCTGAACAGCAACGGCCCCTTCACCCTGCGCGGCCTGGCGGACCTCGAACATGTCCAGGCGCCGTCCATGACCCGGATCGTCAACGCCCTCGCCGACCAGGAGTTTGTCTCCCGACAGGTCCACCCGGACGACGGCCGGCAGGTGAACATCACCATCACCGGCGCCGGCCGGGCCGTCCTCGCCGAGGCGAGGGAGCAGCGGACAGCGTGGCTGGCACAGCGGGTCGCAGGCCTGAGTGACGAGGACCGGGGCGTCCTTAGCCGGGCAGCCCAGCTGATGCAGGAAATGAGCGGCAAATGAGCGCCATGTTCCGGGCCCTGGAAAACCCCAACTACCGGATCTGGGCGGGCGGGGCGCTGGTATCAAACATCGGCACCTGGATGCAGCGCGTGGCCCAGGACTGGCTGGTCCTGACGGTCCTGACCAACCACTCCGGCGCCGCCGTGGGCATCACCACCGGCCTGCAGTTCCTGCCCATGCTGCTCCTGGGACCTTACGGCGGGGTGCTGGCTGACAGGTACCGCAAACGCGTCATCCTGCTCTGGACCCAGCTGGCCATGGGCCTGACCGGCCTGGCCATCGGCCTGTTGGTGGTCACCGGCACCGCCCAGCTCTGGCACGCGTATGTGGCCGCCCTGTGCCTGGGCATCGCCAGCGCCATCGATGCACCCGCACGCCAGGCTTTTGTCTCGGAGCTGGTGGGCCAGGACAACATCGCCAACGCCGTGGCCCTGAACTCCGCTTCCTTCAACACCGCACGGCTCACCGGCCCCGCCATCGCCGGTGTGCTGATCGCCTGGGTGGGCACCGGCCCGGTGTTCCTGATCAACGCCGCAAGCTTCGCCGCGGTCATCTTCTCGCTGTTCCGGATCCGCACCTCGGAACTGGGGCCGCCTGCCCCCGTCAGCCGCAGCAAACACCAAGTGGCCGAGGGCATCGCCTACGTCCGGCGCCGCCCGGACCTGGTGCTGATCATGGTGCTGGTGGGGATCCTGGGCGCCTTCGGGATGAACTTCCCCATCACCAACGCGCTGATGGCCACCACGGAATTCCGGATGGGACCCGGCGAGTTCGGCCTGCTGGGCTCCATCATGGCCGTGGGTACGCTGGCCGGTGCGCTGCTGGCGGCACGCCGGTCCGGGCCCCGGCTCCGCCTGCTCCTGGGCGGCGCCCTTGGCCTGGGCTTCTTCACCATCCTGGGCAGCGTATCGCCGACATTCTGGCTGTACGCCGTCATCCTGATCCCGGTGGGCCTGGCGTCCATCACGTTCCTGAACAGCTGCAACACCAGCATCCAGCTTTCCGTGGAACCGCAGTTCCGCGGCCGGGTCCTGGCGCTCTACCTGGCCATCCTGCAGGGCGGCACCGCCCTGGGCGCCCCGCTGATGGGTTGGATCGGATCCGAGTTCGGCGCCCGCTGGTCGGTGGCCGCCGGCGGCATCATCGTGCTGCTGACCGCGCTCGTTGCAGTAATTGTGGTCAGCCGGCGCAACCACCTCACGCTGCGCACCACGCTCCGCTCCGCCATCAAGCGGGCACCCGCGGTTTAGTTAGCGCACGACGGCGGCACCCGGCCACCGCTTCCCCGCCACCTTCCCAACGTGGCTGGCCCAGCGCGCCGGATCCCGCCGTCGTACTGCTGCTGCTTCCTGTCCCGGCGCTTCAGAGGCGCTGGGAAAGGTTGAGGATGTTCCCTTCGCTGTCCAGGAACCAGGCGGATTTGCCCCATTCATTGGCAACCACGCCGTTCTCCGTCTTCAGCCCGGGGAAGTCGTACTCCTCGAAGGTGACACCACGTCCGCGGAGTTCCTCCATGTCGCGTTCCAGGTTGTCCGTCTCCCACCCCATCTGGGTGTTCTTCGCCGAACCGGCGTTTTCAGTCTGGTAGATCAGGAAGCCGGTGCCACCGCCGGCCGTGTACATCAGGCTGTCCTCCTCCATTGACCCGGACGGCTCCATTCCCAACTTGTCCCGGTAGAAATCCTTGGCCCTGTTGATGTCCTTGGCCGCGAGGACCGCCATGATATTTGAATCCTTCAGCATGATGATTTCCTTTGTGCTTTTTCCCTCCGGCGGTTCTGCGCGCCCCCTGTTGCGGCCCCCTGCCGGGCCGCGTCGCCGCCCGTTCCGCCGACTGCCGGGGCGGCCACTTGGGACCCGGGCGCCCGGTACGGCCGTCATTGGCCGGCATCGTGGCGCGGGAATCCCCGTAGCTTATGAGGCCATTATGGAACTGAACGGGCTGCGGCGATATAGGGAATTTATGCGGCACTTGCCATCTGGCTGCGCCGGGCGCGGCGCCCTGCGGCAACCCGCACCCCGATGTGCGGGGAATCCCCTAAATGCGGCGCTTTTTCCCGGTTCCGCCGGATCATTTTCCGCGCACTATTTACCTATGTGGTCCCTCAATCGCGTGATTCCGGCACTCCGGTCCTGGTGGCGCCTTCCCGGGCAGGCACCTGTTTCCAGCACCGGGGAGCTACCCCCGGACCAGGTGGTGGTGTTTGTCCACGGCATGGGCAAGGCGCTGAAGGGCGGGACGCTGCAGGAATGGGCACAGCCGCTGGCGCAGAGCTTCCGCGACTACGCACTGGACGATGTGGGCTGCCTGACGTGTGCGCCGCTGATCATCACCGACGCCTCCGCCGTGATCGATACTCCCTCCATCCGCGCCCGCGTCCTGCGCCGCCACAACCCAGGCCCCGGGGCGGAGCACCACCCCGAATACGCCACCATCCTGATCACCGAGGCCTCCTGGGGCGCGGACTTCGTTCCCGCCACCGCCACGGACACGTATTCGTGGGCCTGGACCATGATGCCGAAGGTTTACGGCCGGTCCATGGAGCTCCTGTGGTGGAACCTTTATGCGGGGCGTCCGTCCCGCAGCAATCCCTTCTGGTTGCTCAAGCGCATCAAACAGGTCATCCTGTCTGCCAGCACCGCCGTTCTGGGTTTTGTGGTCCTGATTCCGGGTTTGGCCCTGCTGGGAGTGGTGATCTTCCTGGCAAACGTGCCCGGCCTGGGCCGCTTCGTGGGAGCTTTCGTCGGCCTGTTCGCCGAGTTTCTTGGTGATCCCCAGGTGTGGCTCCGCCGGCCGCTGCAAGCTGCGGCAATGCGCCAGCGCATTATCCGGACCCTTTCCCCCTGGAATGCCCTGGGCATCCCGATCACGTTGGTGGCGCACAGCCAGGGTGCAGCAGTGAGTGCCCAGGTCCTCTTCCAGAAAGGGCTGAGTGGCTGCAGCGCCCAAGTGACCAACTTCGTCACCGTAGGCAGTGGAGTGGGGCTACTGGGGTACGCCAAATGGGGCGGCAACGGAACAGATCCCGTTGAGGACTGGATGCACAACACCAGGTTCCGCTGGATCAACATGTGGGGAAAGTTCGATTTTGTCCCCGCAGGTCCCATCAGCACGGACCACAACGGCACGCGGCCGGTGTTCGAGAACCTGTTTGACCGGAAAAATCCCAAAAACCCCGCCCCAGGGCCCGGTCCCGAGGAACACGCCATCTACAACCGGGCAGCCCTGATTTACGATCACATCGTCTATTCGCGGAACCGGGTCGAGGTCATCGACCCACTGGCGCGGCTCGTCCTGCCGCCAGTGGTGGGCGGC
This sequence comes from Arthrobacter sp. Leaf141, assembly GCF_001424565.1. GTDB lineage: Bacteria > Actinomycetota > Actinomycetes > Actinomycetales > Micrococcaceae > Arthrobacter. The sequence goes on along the minus strand of NZ_LMOL01000004.1, from coordinate 169,276 downwards.
GGAGCGCCGGCGCCCGCCCCCGTAGGCATCCCGATCGGCAACCCTAAGGACCGGAGGCTCCGTCCCCACCGGGTCATGGTCAAAAGCCTGGCGGCTACCCGGGCCTTGGCATCTATTGCCGGGGTGGGGCTTGCCCCGCCCATCATGTCGTGGCTGAGCACGTTGAAGCCGCTGCAGGCGGCACTGCAGTGCAGCCCGGCGGACGGTACGGAGGTGCAGTGGTGGGTAGCCTGGTTCTGCTCCTACGGGGGCTTCAGCTGGCAGGCGCCCGGCACCTGGCCGTCCAACGCTGTGGCAGCAGCGCTCATCGCTGCCTTTTACATAGCGGTACTCAACGGCCCCCTGTGGAACTGGCTGCACGGGCTGGTAGAGCGGCGCAGGAAAAGAACCCTTTCTCAGCTGAGGCCGAACCGGAAACCTGGTGACCTGCCCCGCCGGGGCCCGCTGACCGACGCCGGGAACCCTTGGCCGTGGGTGTGGCTTTATGCGGCTGGTGTGTGGACAGCTACGCTGCTGCCGCTGTATTTCGTGGCGGGCCCCACCATGGCCGCCGTGGGCGTGGGAACAGCCCTGGTACTGGTCTATGAAAGCAACCGGGGCACCGGCGTCGAACCGCTGGCCTCCCGGCCCCCGCGCCAGCCCTAGGGTTTGCAGAAGACCCGCCGTACGGCGCAGAGCGTCAGCTTGAAGGCCTTGGCACCCTGCTTGATCAGCCCGGCGTCGGCCTCCAGGATTTGCGCCTGCCCACGCGCATTCTGGATCGCCGCCAGCGGCGGAAGGTCCGCCGCGGACTGCCGGGCCGCCTGCCAGGAGGTGGCGCACTTGCCGGCACCGAAGGAGAGGCCAAGCCCGGTTTTAAGCGTCTTTCCGGTATCCCAGGTTGCAACATCGGAGGCCCCCGCAGCAGCCGCCTTGTAAACGGCCTCCGTGCAATCCCACACCGCCTTCCGGCCCGGGGAGCCGCGGGCGAACAGGTACTTGGTCCCGGCTTTCGCGGCCTTTGCGGTTCCCTGTTCAAGCCAGGCACCGCCGGTCCAGGCCAGTGACAAAAACGGATCCAGCAACCAGGACAGGCCCTCCGCCGCCCCGATGGGGACCGAAACTGTCTCGCCGGGGACCATAAATGCCGACAGATGCAGCTTCTTTTCGAACGCCACCTGGTGGAACAACACCATCGTGTCCGTTGGCGCCACCGGTGTGACCGTGGTTTTGTCAGGACTGTAGAAGGCCCACACCATTTTGGAGTTGTTGGTGATCCGCAGCGTTGCCCCATCCGCGCAGGCAACGATCTGGTCCAGGTAGGGGCGTTCCGCGTCGGATTCCGGCACGGGAAATTGCCGACGGGGCCACAGCAACTGGCACCCTGGATCGGGGCTGCCCGGTGCCAGCGCCGCCTGGCCGGCGGAGTTCGGAGCAGGTCCCACTGTCTTTGCTTTGGTGGCCGTCGCCTGCGTCTGCGCATCCAGGAAAGCCGCCTCATTGGCGCCTGCCGTCCCTTCCGCCACGGGTTGGCCAACGTTTTCCGGCCCGGCGCCGGCGGGTTCCGCAGCGCTGCAGCCGGCCACGGCAACGACAACAACCAGAACCAGCGAAGGCACAAGGACCAAACGGGGCCGTGGTGGTTTTATCCGCTGGTCCTTGCCCTGCTTTTGATGGGACCGTTCCTGGGAAACGCCGCCGAACCACATCCGGATCGCCTTCTTACGCTGTGCCGCCCGCCATGCCGTGGGCACACAGTACTCCCAGGCCTTACGGTGCGCAATGACCTGCGCTGAAGCGCCGGAAAACCCAGGTTTCAGGAATCCGGCCAGCCCCTTGCCCCTCATGGCGTGCCGCGAATCGCCATTGACAGCAAGACTTTGTCATGACAAAGTTCCACAAGTATTAGAGCGCTCCAATTATTGCCCCGGCAACCGCAACTGAAGGAACCAATGAAGATTTCGATGAACTCAACTGCCGCGTTCCATGGCACCACTTTGCGCGATATTGCCGTGGCCAAAGCGGCGGGCTATGACGCGGTGGAGTTGCAGACCCCGAAGCTGTTCCGTTTCCTCGATGCCGGCTATACCGCCCAGGACCTGTTACCCGCCCTGGCTGGATTCCCGGTTTCCGGTGTGGGGGCAATCCAGGAGGCGCCGGACCAGGACTTCATCCGGGACGCCACCCGGCTGGCCCAGGTGGCGCAAGTGGTGGGTGCGCCCTTCGTCCAGATGTGCACAGGCCCCGTGGACGTCCGCGTGGTGCACGATTTCAAGGCCGGGATCCTGGCCCCCGGAGATGCCCGCTTCCGCGGCACACTGGGCATGGATGAAAAGGACGCCCTCGCCGATACCGCCCGGCGGGTGGCCCTGGCTGCCGACATTGCGGCCGACCACGGCGTTGGCCTCTACCTTGAGCCGCTGGCCTGGGCTCCTGTCAACCGGCTGGCCCAGGCCCTGCAGATTCTCGAAACCATTGACCGGCCCAACGCAAAGCTGTGCGTGGATTTCTGGCATTTCTGGGTCACCGGCGACACCGTGGAACAAGTCGCTGCCCTTCCGGCAGAGATCATTGCCGCTGTCCACGTTTGTGATGGCCTGCCGGTTGCAGCCGGAGACGTCCCGGACCAGTCCTCTTCACGGAACGTATGGACCGGAGCCGGGAACATTCCGCTGCAGGAATGGGTGGACGCCACCAAGGCGACCGGCTTCGACGGCTGGTACTGCCCCGAGATCTTCTGCGACAAGGTGGCGGAGCAGGACGACGTCCTGGTCGCATCGTCGCTGCGCAACACCGTGGCCATGCTGCTGGCATAGCGCCGCGGCTCAGCCCCTGATTTCCGCCATCCGGAGCCGGACAATCTCAGCCACCACGCTGTCCGGAACGGGATGTTCGGGTGAGAAACGGATGGTCCCCCTGGACAGCGAAAACCCTTCCAGCGTTCCGGCAACGGCAGCCACTACGGAACCCGAGAACGGGTAAATAGACAGATGCCTGGCTGCTGCCACCACGGCGATGAGGGGCTTACCGTCCAGTTTCAGTGCCGGCATGCCGTAGCTGACCCCTTCGCATGCCTCCGGTGCCAGGTCATAGGCGATCCGGATTACCCGCTCAAGGCAACCGCGGCCCGGCTCCGGCATTGCTGCCAACGCCTCGGCCACGGTCCCCATAAGTCAGCCCTTTTTCCTGGCCGCCACGGTGCCGGCCAGCGATGCAAGGCCGCGCTCGAAGTCCGAGCCCACCATCTTGTCCATGTTCACGAAGAACGCGAAGATTTTGGCAGCTCCCTTGTTCTCGCCGGTCATCCGCCACTGGACCTCGGTGCCGCCGGGAACGGAGCTGAACGTGAAGGTGGTGGGGTTCAGGGCCTTGAACGGCTTGGTGAACTGCAGCCGGACCTTGACGGTACTGTCCGGCACGGACTCCACGATCTCCATGGTGCCGCTGCCGGCCTTGCGGTTGCCGCTCCACTCATAACCGGCACCCACACCGGTGTCGGGTCCGAAATACCGCCGGTCCATGCCGGGGTCCACGCTCTCCCAGGGCGACCAGGCGGTCCACTCTCGGAAGCTGTTGACCAGCGGAAATATCTCATTGGCGCTGGCAGGAATGACCGCACTGCGGCGGACTTCATAGGTAGACATAAGGCAAGCATAGGAGCCGGTCCCGCTCTTGGGTAGGTGCGTGCAGGACGCTTCCCGACCGTCAGCCGAGGACGATATTCACCGGCTCTTTTCCGTCCTTCAGCAGGTCGATCTGCTGCCGGATCAGCCGGACCATCCGAGGAAACATGGCCGTGCTGGCGCCACCCACGTGTGGTGTGATCAGCACGCCGGGGGTGGTCCACAGCGGGTGGTCCGCAGGCAGCGGTTCGGGATCCGTGACGTCAAGGGCCGCCCGGAGCCGGCCGGACTGCGTTTCGGCCAGCAGCGCCGCCGTGTCAGCCACCGGTCCGCGGGCCACATTCACCAGCAGGGCACCGTCCGGCATGGCCGCCAGGAACCTTGCATCCACCAGGTGCCGGGTCGCATCGCTGAGCGGAACACTGACCACCACAATCTCGTGCAGCGGCAGTTGCCCGTACAGGGAGTCGATGCCGTGGATTTTCCCGGCAGGTTCGTCCCGCTCACGGCTGGCCAGGCGGGTAACCACCGCTTCAAACGGCAGGAGCCGGTCCTCGATGGCCTTGCCCACTCCCCCGTAACCCACCAGCAGCACGCGGCGGTCCGCGAGGCTGGGCCGCATGGAGCTGTCCCACGTGCCTGACACCTGGTTCCGGGCGAAATCGGGAATCCCCCGCTGGCTGGCGATCATCATTCCCAAGGCGAGTTCCGCCGTCGACGTCTCGTGGACGCTGGCTGCGTTGGCGAAACGGCAACCGTCGGGCAGGACGGAAGCGACGCCGTCGTACCCGATGGACTGGCTCTGCACCAGCCGCACGTCGACGCCGTTGAGCGCAGCGAGCCCGGCAGGCTTGCCCATGTACGGCGGCACCAGAAGGTCCAGGCGTCCCTCAGGCGCGGTCCCCGAGAGGTCCCACTGGATGAATTCGACGCCGTCAACCGGCTCAAGTGCCGCAAGGAGGCGTTCATCGGGCAGGCTCACCCGCAGCGCCGTCACGCAGCCACCGTCCCACGTCCGATTGCCGCCCTATCCATTGAGCGCATGGCGCCTCCCTGGTCCTGTTGCCCCGACCCGGGCGACCGGAGCTTCCTCCCCTCCAACGTACCGGCAGGGCGGCCACATACGCCGCTTGGGTCCGTATGACGGCGCGTAACGCCGCCCGGCGTCATACGCCCAGCGGCGCCGGGAATCCTGTAAATTTAGGGGAGGAATTGACCGGCCAGCGAGCCGTCTTCCACCTCTCCCCCTGAATGGATCCCCCCCTCCCATGTCGTCCGCGATTTCCGCGCCGGAAAATACCCGTTTCCCGTACGCCCCGCTGCTGGTGCTGGCCACCATCGCCTTCACCGCCATCACCACCGAACTCCTGCCGTCCGGCCTGTTGCCCCAGATCAGTGCGGGCCTGGACGTGTCCGAGCCGGTGGCCGGCTATCTTGCCGCCGCCTACGCCGCGGTGATTGTGGTGACGGTGGTGCCGGCGGCCCGGCTGCTGGCCCGGATTCCCCGGCATACGCTGCTGGTGGCGCTGGTACTGACGTTCGCGCTGGCAACGCGATGGTGGCCCTGGCTCCGGACTTCACCGCAGCCATGGTGGCGCGGCTGATCGGCGGACTGGCGCACGGGCTGCTGTGGACCACCATGGCGCCGTTTGTCACCCGCGTGGTGCCGGCGGACAAAGTGGGCAAGGCCCTGGCCATCGTGTTCAGCGGCAACAGCCTGGGCCTGGCCATTGGCGCGCCCGTGGGCACGGCGCTGGGCACGCTGGTGGGCTGGCGGTCGGCGTTCCTGGTTCTGGCCGGATTCGGCCTGCTCCTGACGGTGCTGGCGTTTTTCCTGCTGCCGCGGGTCCAGCGCATCCCGGATGCCGTCCGCCCCTCCCTCCGCAAGGCCATCGCCCAGCCCGGAGTGAAAGCCATTGCCATCGCCTGGCCGCTGCTGGTCCTGGCGCACTTCGCGCTGTTCACCTACATTGCCCCGTTCATCCGCGCGGCCGGTTTCCCCGACTACGCCATCAGCCTGTCCCTGACCGTCCTGGGGCTCGCCGGCCTGCTGGGCATCTGGATCGCTGGCCTCACCGTTGATTCACGGCCGCGCCGTTCGTTGCTGATCACGACGGCGGCCATCGCCGTCTCGATGGCTTTCCTGCCGCTGGCGGTGGGCAACTTTGTGGTGGCCCTGATCCTCATGACCGTCTGGGGTGCCGGTATCGGCGCGATCGGGATCTACAACCAGTCCGCCATCCTGCGCGCCGGCGGCGAATACCAGGAGGCCGCCAACGGGCTCACCGTCCTGACCATCCAGCTGGGCATCACCATCGGTGCCCTGTACGGGTCGGCAGCGCTGGTGGCGGGCGGGCCGCTGCTGGTCCCGGTCGCCGCCGCCCTGCCGGTTGTGGTGGCGCTGGCCATCGCGTTCGGCGGGAAACGGCACGCGTACCCGGCCGGGCCGCGGGAGCGGTTGTGGCTGGATCCGCGGCCGGTCCAGGGCAGCGCCCGCGACGAGACGCAGGCACCTACCTCCTAGCCTCGGGCCCAGCCCGCTATCGTCTGCTACCTATCCCAGTACCGCGCAGACGTCGGTTATCCTCCCCTGGATCTCCAGGGAGGTGAAGGTACTCCTGTTGGCCAGCAAGTCGAAGGCGCTGCGGCCCTTGATGACGTAGCTGATGGGTCCTGCCGGCTTGTCATCAGGGAAAAGGATGATGAGGGCCGAGCCGCGGATGACGGAACTGAAGGTCCCATCGGTGTTGGGGATGGTCACCTGGCTGGAGCCGCTGGAACGAACAAAATATGTTTTGTTGGTGGCGAGGTTGGTGAAGGTCAGGTCGTAGCCCCGGCCCGTGGTCAGCTCCCGTACTACGTCACCGTTCCGATCGAGCAGCTCCCTGACCCGTCCGGTGGCGCCGGAGGCCTCCACCCGCAGGTCGAAACCGGCGCAGGCGACACCGGCAGGAAAGTCGTAGGAGAAACTTTCTGCCATGGGAGTGCCCGGCTGCGGCGGAACCGCACCGGCCGCCGTCGGGATGGCTGCGAGTGCGGCGGCGAGCAGGGTGGTATGGGCAAAACTGCGTGCTGTGGTGGTTTTCATAACGGGCTCCGATTTTTACCGGCGGCCTTGCTGGCCGCAGTCAGATAACTGGCCGCGCCGCCGGACCGTCCAGCTGCAGAGCTGCGGGCGCTCAACGCCGGGATCCGTGTCCGGTCCTGGACACCCACCGGCAATACAGTTCAACGTGTACGCGAGTGAGACTACTCAGAAGCTCCGCAGAGTCAACAATCACTTACTACACCCAACCCCTTGATAGGTGACCATATGGTCACCTATCCTGGGGAGTATGGATGATGTGTTCAAGGCACTCGCCGACCCCACCCGCAGGGATCTGCTCGATGCGCTGTTCCGCGAGGACGGGCAACCGCTGGGGGCCCTCGAGTCGCACTTCACCATGACCCGTTTCGGGATCGCCAAGCACCTCCGCATCCTTGAGGGTGCGGGCCTGGTGGTGACCCGCCGTCGGGGGCGGGAAAAGCTGCATTTCCTCAACCCCGTTCCCATCCGGCTGGTCCACGACCGCTGGGTCAGTAAATTCGCTGCACCATGGGCCGCTGCCCTCAGCGACCTCAAATCCAGATTGGAAAGTCCCATGGAAAAAATCTTCGAAATCTACATCAAAACCACGCCGGAACGGCTGTGGGAAGCGATCACGGACAGCAATATCCGCAGCCAGTACCAGTTCGGCAACACCCTCGAAGCGGACTGGACGCCCGGCGGAAAATTTGTGATGTCGAACGGCGGCGCACGCCTTGGCGAGGGAGTGAACCTGGAGGTCGACCCGCCCCGCAGGCTGGTCCAGACCATGCAGGCCCTGTGGGGCGAGGACGTCAAGGCCGAGGGCTCCTCCACCATCACCTGGGAAATCGAGCCCGTCGGCGATTCCTGCCGCCTCATCGTCACCCACAGCGACCTCCGCGACGGCGCCAACGACCAGCTTTACGGCGGCTGGCCCATGATCCTCTCCGGCCTGAAAACGTGGCTGGAAACCGGGGAGAAACTCACCACGCCTGGGTCCCTGCTGTATACGTAACGGCCGACGGCGGTCAGCCGTGGCGGGTGCCGTCCCAGCCGCGGCGGCGCATCCTCCTGCCGGCCAGCATGTTCCAGCCTCCCAGCACCACACCAAGGAACACGGCCACCACACCGGCGAAGAACCAACCGTCACGGCCAAAGATCATCAGCGCCACACCGAGCAGGCCCAGCCCCTTGGCGGCGATGTCCAGATACAGCGTTGCCCTCGGGAAGTCCATGCTTCCACGGTAACCCCCCGGTGCCCGCCAAGGGGCTTGACCTTCGGTCAGTCAGTGCGTTGACGCCACAGCAGGGTCACGCCGAACGTGACCGCGCACAACACCAGCATGGCCAGCACCATCCGCGCCCAGCTGGCCTGGTCCACGCCGCCGCCGGCAAACACCCCGATCAGCACCGTGGCGGTAATGGCGCCCACGTACCGGCACGTCTGGAAGATCCCCGCGGCCACGCCCCGTTCCTGCGGCCGGGTGGATACAAACATGCCCTGGTTGGAGGCGATGCTGACGGTCCCGTACGGGATACCCATCAAAGCCGCCAGCACCACCACCACCGGGATGGCCAGGGTGCCGGTCAGCAGCCACATCAGCCCGGCCACAGCGGAGAGGAGGACGACGCCGGCAATCAGCACCCGGCGCACGCCGAATTTCCCGATGGCCTTCACGGCCCAAGGTGTGGCCACCACGGACATGGTCGCCAGGGGCAGCATCAGCAGGCCCACGACGCCGGGTGCGTACCCGCCCGCTTCCTGCAGCAGCTGGGGCAGGCCAAAAAACACAAAGTAGTACACGCTGCTGAACACCGCGAAGCCCAGGTACACAAGCAGCAGGGGCTTGTTCCGGCCCAGCAGCCGGAGGTCCAGGAACGGCGGGCTGAAGCGGAGTTCGCGCCACGCAAAGAGGCCGGCGAGGGCTGTTCCGGCGGCCAGCATCCACCAGCGGTACCCGGGAGCAACGTTCAGGGCGGCCATCATCACCAGGAGCAGCGCACCGATGAAGGCCAGGATTCCGGGAAGGTCGGAGTCCCGCAGCAGCGAGGCCACGCTGCCGCGCTCGCGGACCTCATCCGCCGGCGCTGCCTGCCGCACCATCAGCAGGGCAGCCACAGCCAGCGGCACATTGATGAGGAACAACGCCTCCCAACCCACAAAACCCACCAGCAACCCGCCCACCACGGGCCCCACGGCCGCGGCGGACGTATTGGCCATCTGCAGCCTGCCCAATGGTTTGGCCGATTCGACCCTGGCCTGTTGGGCGATGGCGCCCACCATCACCACGGCGCTGGGATACGCGGTGGCGGTGCCCAGTGCCATCACTGCCCGGGCCACGCACAGCAGCGCGAAGTTCGGGGCCAGCGGCGCCAGCACGCAGGTGACGGCCACCAGCCCCATGCCGAGCATAAACATCCGCCGCGGCCCGAACCGGTCCGCGAGCCTGCCCATCACGGGCTGCCCGGCAGCCGATGCCAGGTAGAAGGAGGTGACCACCCAGGTCACCGCGGCCACATCCAAACCGAAGTCGGCGCGCAGCACCACCAAGGCCACAGCGATCATGGACGAGTTCAGCGGGTTCAGCGAGGCGCCCAGGCTGAGGCCGGCGAGGGCCAGGGAGGGCCGCGGTTTGTTGCTCACGGTAACAGTCTGGCAGGCAGGTCAGCAGGCGACGCGCAAAGTACCTTGCCGCTTTGCGCGTCGGGGGCTGACGATGCGCGTCCCGCTCAGACGCACGCCTGCGGATTGCCGTGCGGCAACGCCGTTCCGGCGATAAGCCACGCGGCCCCGTCCCAGACCACGGTGTAGGCGATGCGCCAGTCGGAGCATGTCTGGCCCGCCACCCCGTGCGCTGCGTCCTGCCGGGTCCTCAGGCTGACGTTGGCCACCAGGGAATCGCCGGTTCCGGTCACGTTCACCACGTCCAGCTTGGTCCAATATGAGGAACCGAGCCCTTTGCTCCACTCCGCCTCACCGCCGAAGCTGGCCCCCAGTTCCGGCGTGAACTGCTTGAAGGCAGCAGAATATGCGCCACGGTTGATTCCCTGGCCGTGCAGCAGCAGGGCCTGGCCGATGTTGGTCGCCTGATCGTGGTTGGAACTGATGGTCATGGGAAAAAAGCCGGAGTTCGGCGCCGGCGCGTTCCCGCACGTGACCGGCGCCCGCACCACCCCGCGAAGCTGCCATTCCGCGACTGCTTCCGCCGCCCTGGGGGCAGCGACCGCGTACGACATGCCCTCGGCGCCAACGGTCCCCGCGCTGATGATGCCCGTAACGAAGCCCTGCTCATCCAGCAGGGGTCCGCCACTGTTTCCCGGGTTGATGGCTGCATCCGTCTGGATCATGTTTCCAATCCGTCCGCTGCCAAAGTTCACCTCACGGTCCAGGCCGCTCACAATCCCCCGGGTCAGAGTGAGTGGCTCCCCCAACGGGAAACCCAGGGCGGCGACGTCGGTCCCGATGGGCGGCTGGGCCTCCTGGAACTGAAGTTGATGGCCCGCGACGGGCCTGTTGATCCTGACCAATGCCAGGTCCGCCAGTTCGTTGAACCCCAGGACAACTCCTTCGACGGAAGGCTCACCACCGAAGGCAATGCTGATGGCGGACGCATCATCCACCACGTGGGCAGCGGTGACCACCAGGTCCGGCGCAATCAGGAACCCTGTGCCCGTTGCACTGAATTCGCAGCCCGTCACACTGAACTGCCCGACACCGGACCGCACTTCCGCCACGACAGCCGGCCAGCCCTTCGGCGAATGGCGGTGGGGGTGGGCGTAGGAGTTGGCGTGACCGACAGCGTTGGGGTGGGGCTGACGGACGGCGTGGGGGTTGGTGTCAGTGTTGGCCCCTGCTGCCCGCCGGCTTCAGGAACCTGCGTGGGAGCCTGCGGGGACGGGCTGCTGCATCCAGCCAACAGCAGGCCGGCCACAGCCACACCGGCGGCCGACTGCCACAGTCTGGTTGGGGGGTTCTCATTCGCCATTGAAGTTGTCCTGACGTTCAGCCGGCGGCCGCAGGAAGCGGTTGCCTTCAAATTAGCCGGGACAGTTCTGGAACCCCAAGCATTTGGGGTACCCGATTGTTTACGGAGTGACTACTTGTCCGCCCGGGTCATCCGGGCGTGGGGGCTGCGAGCGCCGCGTCCAGGAACGCCAGATGCGCCGGCCTGACCGGAACGGCGCTCCCGGCAAACTCCGGATGTTTCACCAGGAACTTCTTGATGAACGGGCATACCGGCACGATGCCCAGGCCGGCCTCCACCGTGGCGGTGAGCGCTACGGTGGCGAGCTGGCCGGCGAGGCCCTGTCCGCCGTATTCCTCGTTGATTACCGTATGGTAGAAAATCCGCTGACCCTGCCCGTCGCCGTCGTAATCCCTGTAGACGGCCTTTCCGATCACATTTCCGGCATCCAGGATTTCGAAGCGGTCGCGATCAGGGCGGTGACGGACGGAGATGGCACTCACGGGGGCTCCTTCAGGGACAGGGTACGGGCGGGCTTTGAAAAGCGTAACCCGCCCCGGCCGGGAGTTATTTCCGTGACCCGGCGCTCCGCGGCGGCACGTGATGACGTCCGCCGCAATGAAGGCCCACTTTTCCCAGAGCCTGGCCCGGATGTGGGCGTCGACGGACAGTGCCGCGGCCAAGGCAGGGCCCTTGAGGGAAAGCATAATGAGGTCGTAGTGGCCGCCTTCCGCCAGGGAGGTGAGTATCTTGACCGTGTGCACCTGGCCCCCGCCAACCGGTGACTTCCGTCCCGAATCCTTGTAGTGTCGGCAAACGGAGAACATCCTGCGACAGGGAGCGGAGAAATGGCAGTCAGCGACGACGAAGCCCAGGTTTTGGACCAGTGGAGCCACCGGTTGGCGCAGGCCCTGCAAATCCTTGACCTGAAGGTGGACCAGGCACTCCTGCTGGATCTGGCCCGCGAATCGGCCGGCTCGGTGATCCATGCGGCCGCCCCCGTCACCACGTTCCTGGTGGGCTATGCAGCCGGGCTGGACGCCGGTTCCGGCAGTGCCGGATCCCGCGAGGCCTCCGCTGCCGCAGTGGAAAAGGCCGCCCGCACTGCGTTCCAGCTCTGCAGCCAAGGGCACGACGGCGGCCCGGCCGCGGGCGGTTGGGCCGATACCGCGCAGTAGAGCGCTGCGCCCCTTGTAGGCCTGCGCGCATCTTCCGGGCTTCCGCATGCGCCGGACCTCCCGGCCGGTCCGGCGCGCCGCGAAGGCGCCCCCGACTTCCGTGCTGCCCCCGGAGCCGGCCTGGGTGGATCAACCCCCGCCTGGGTGAATCCTGACGCGGTAGTTGTCATCTGGGCCGTGACGTTGTGGGACCAGTTCAACGCCATCCGGAACTACCGCACGAATGGCTCCCTGGACAGCGTGTAGCGGCAGGATCCGATGCCTGGAACCCGCTAGCCGCCCGCCGTCGGCTCCTCTTCCAGCGCCGGTACCGGCTGCAGGCGCACGACGACGGCTTTGGACGCCGGCGTCTGGCTCCCCTCCGCCACAAAATCCAGCGGCACCAGGACGTTGGCTTCCGGGTAGTAGGCGGCGGCGCAGCCCTTTGCCGACGGGTATGACACCAGCCGGTAGTTGCGCAGCACACGTTCCACGTTGTCGGCATACACACCGTGGACGTCCACGTGCTGGCCGTCCGCGAGGCCCAGCTCGGCGAGGTCGTCGGGATTTACAAACACCACTTCGCGGCCTTTCCGGATCCCGCGGTACCGGTCGTTATGGCCGTAGATGGTGGTGTTGAACTGGTCGTGGGAACGCATGCTCTGCAGGATCAAGGTGCCCGCAGGACGCTCCACGTGTTCGAGTTCATTGACCGTGAGGATCGCCTTGCCGGTGGGCGTACTGAAGGTCCGGGAATCGCGGGGGCCGTTGGGCAAAACGAACCCGCCCTTCTGCCGGATCTTAGTGTTGTAGTCACTGCACCCTGCCACCACGTGGGAAATGTGGTCCCGGATCAGGTCGTAGTCCGCTTCAAATCCTGCCCAGTCCGCCGAGGTCCTGTCCCCCACCACCGCGGCGGCAAGCCGGCAGACAATGGCCACCTCGGACAGCAGCCCCGGCGCCACCGGTTCCACCACGCCGTGGGAGGCATGGACGGCGCACACGGTGTCCTCCACGGAGACGAACTGCGGCCCGGATTTTTGCAGGTCGATTTCCGTCCTGCCCAGCGTGGGAAGGATCAGCGCTTCGGCACCGGTGACCGTGTGCGACCGGTTGAGCTTGGTGGAGATCTGCACCGAGAGGGCAGTCTTTTCCATGGCGGCCTCAGCCGCGGCCGTGTCTGAAATGGCGCCCACGAAGTTGCCGCCCATGCCCACAAATACGTCCACGCCGCCGTCGCGCATTTGCCGGACGGTTTCCACGGCGTCAAAGCCGTGCTTGCGGGGCGGGTCGAAGCTGAACTCCTCGCCCAGGGCGTCCAGGAAGGCCGGCGGCATCTGTTCCCAGATGCCCATGGTCCTGTCCCCCTGGACGTTGCTGTGCCCGCGGATGGGTGAGGCCCCCGCGCCGGGCTTGCCCATGTTGCCGCGGAGCAGGAGCAGGTTGATGATTTCCTTAATGGTGGCCACGCCTTTTTTCTGCTGCGTGATGCCCATGGCCCAGGTGATGATCACTTTGTCCGCGGCAAGGTATCGGGCGGCCAGTTCGTCGATGTCCGCCGCCTGCAGCCCGGTGGCGGCCAGGACGGCTGCTTCGTCCAGCCCGGCAAGGTGGGCCCGGAGTTCGGCCAGGCCCTCGCAGTGCTCCGCCAGGAATTTGTGGTCCAGGACGGTTCCGGGATGGGCGTCTTCCGCATCGAGCACCCGTTTGGACACCGCCTGCAGCAGGGCCATGTCCCCGCCGATCCGGATCTGCAGGAACTGGTCCGCCAGCTCCGTGCCGCGGCCAATGATGCCCTTGACCTTCTGCGGGTTTTTGTACCGCATCAGTCCGGCCTCAGGCAGCGGGTTCACTGCCACGATCCGGCAACCTGCCTCCTTGGCCTCCTCCAGTGCGGTGAGCATCCGCGGATGGTTGGTGCCCGGGTTCTGGCCCATCACGATGATCAGGTCCGCTTTTTCGAAGTCGCCATAGGAGACGGTGGCCTTGCCGATCCCAATGGTCTGGCCCATGGCCCAGCCCGAGGATTCGTGGCACATGTTGGAGCAGTCGGGCAGGTTGTTGGTGCCGTATGCGCGGATGAACAGCTGGTAAAGGAACGCGGCCTCGTTTGAGGTGCGGCCGCTGGTGTAGAAGGCTGCCCGGTCCGGGCTGGGCAGGCTTGCCAACCTGTCCGCCACGATGGTGAAGGCCTGCTCCCAGCTGACGGGTGTGTAATGGTCCGCCCCGGCCTTTTTGTACACGGGTTCGGTAAGCCGGCCCTGCATGCCCAGCCAGTATTCGGAGCGCTGCCGCAGTTCGCTGACGGGGTTCTCCGCCCAGAAGCCGCTGTGGACCAGGACGGGTGTGGCTTCCCACGTCACGGCCTTGGCGCCGTTTTCGCAGAACTCGAACGTTTTGCGGTGGCCCGGGTCCGGCCAGGCGCAGCTCATGCAGTCGAACCCGTCTTTCTGGTTCAACGCCAGCAGGGTTTTCCGTGCCCGGTCCACGCCCATGTGTGTCAGGGCGGGCTGCATCGAGTGGTAGACACCCGGCACGCCCGCTGCCCAGGCCTTGGGGTGGCCGGTGACCTCGATGCCGGACTCGTCGGCTTCATTGACCTTCGGGTTTTCGCGCTTCACGCTGCATGCTCCTTGGCTTGGTCCGGCCGCCGCCCTTCCGGACACCGCGGTTCCCTCCACAGTTGTTCAGGGTGTCCGGGAAGTCAAGGAAGCATGGGCATGCGGGCCTGGGGCCGGTTAAGCTGGCCGCCGCCGATTTTTCCCTGCTCCGACTGCACGCCGGGCAGCTGGCCGGCATGGAGGCACTGACCGATGGCAGGGATGTCCTCGCCGTGATGCCCGCTGGCTACGGAAAGTCGGCCATCTACCAGGTGGCGGCCCGGTACCTGCACAACACCACGGGACGTCCCGCCGTCGTCATTTCCCCGCTCATCGCCCTGCAGGAGGATCAGCTTGACGGGCTGTCGGCGGACCTTGGTGCGGACTGCGCCGTAGGGCGGGCCGGCTCCTGTGTCGTCCCTGGCGTTAGGAGCCGTCCCGGACGGCCCCGAGGGTGTAACGGCTGAAGCGGATGTCCCGGAACGTGGCCCAGGTTCCCTGCCCCGCCGGTGACTGCGCCACGAAGCCCACCCGGACCGGTTCTGCCGCGGGCCGGCCCAGCCGGAAGTAGCGCACCATGTTCCAGTTCTGGCCGTCGGTGGATGCGTGCAGGGCGAAGGCCGCCCCGAACCGGCTGATCCGCAGGTACGTCCCAGTGGAGTCGATGGGCCAGCTGTCGCAGTCATCCGATGCGCCGTCACGGGTTACCACTGACACCACACGGGTCATGCCGGAAGGGTCACGCTCGGCGCAGGCCTTGAACCAGGTGTCGTCGTCGAACCAGCCCAGCAGGACCCCGGAATCGAAATCGGTGGCGAAGCCTGCAGCCACGTGGGCCTGCAGCTGGAAGTCGCCCTGGACGGGAGCCGTCCAGCGCTCGGCGTCCGGCCGCGGGTCCGACGCCCCTTTCGGATCAAGGAAAAGATCAGCACCGGGGGCTGCGGTCAGCCGGACTTCACCGCCGACGACGACGGGCGCCACGGGTGCCGCGGCGCCGGCAGCTTCGAGGGGGGAAGGGCAGTCCGGGCACTGCAAGGGATCGGATGCGCAACGGGGCGACCTTCTTTCGTGGACGTGCCGGGAACCCGGGCGGTCCGGCTTGTGGCGTTGCTCGGGATAATACCGTCCAGACCCGTTTGGGCCGTCAGGCCGGATGCTGAACGGTACCCTTGGACCAGCAAAGACGGCCCGCTGGATCCCCCCGGCCGGGCCGAGTGTGTACGGCGACGAAAGGCCCACAGCATGGAAGTAGCCCCATTTGTCTGGATTTTAACCATTGTGGGAATCGTCGGTTTGCTGGCCTTCGATTTCTTCTTCCACGTGCGCAAGGCCCACACCCCCACGCTCAAGGAATCGGCCCTGTGGTCCGGCATCTACGTGGGCATCGCGGTGCTGTTCGGCCTCGGCGTCCTCTGGTTCGGCGGGCCCACCATGGGCACGGAATATTTCGCCGGCTACGTCACGGAGAAGGCCCTGTCCGTGGACAACCTCTTTGTGTTCCTCATCATCATGGCCAGCTTCAAGGTGCCCCGCGCGGACCAGCAGAAGGTACTGCTGTTCGGCATCGTCTTCTCCCTGATCGCGCGGACCGGGTTCATTTTCCTGGGCGCCGCCCTCATCAACAGCTTCGCCTGGGTGTTTTACCTCTTCGGCCTGATCCTGCTGATCACTGCCGGCAACCTGCTCAAACCCAGCAACCACGACGACGATTCCGACTCCTTTATTGTGCGGATGGCCAAGAAGTTCCTGCCGGCGTCGGAACACTACGACGGCGACAAGCTGTTCACCATGGAGAACGGTAAAAAAGTCCTCACGCCCATGCTGCTGGTGATGATCGCGATCGGTGCCACGGACATCCTGTTTGCCCTCGACTCCATCCCCGCAATCTTCGGCCTCACCCAGAATGTGTTCATTGTCTTTACGGCCACCGCGTTCTCCCTGATGGGCCTCCGGCAGCTGTTTTTCCTCATCGATGGCTTGCTGGACCGCCTCATTTTCCTCTCCTACGGCCTGGCCACCATCCTCGGATTCATCGGCGTCAAGCTCATCCTGCACGCCCTCCACGAGAACAACGTGCCGTTCATCAACGACGGCGAGCCGGTGAACGTGGTGGAGATCAGCACCGGCCTGTCCCTGTCCGTGATCCTGGGCGTCCTGGTCATCACCATCCTGGCGTCCATCTTCAGCCCCAAGGGCAAGGCCAAAAACGCTGTTTCCGGTGCCAAGCGCCACGCCACCGAATACCTGGACCTCAACTACGAGACCAACATGGGCGAGCGCGACAAGATCTTCGCCAAGATGTGCCGCGAGGAACAGCAGATCCGCAGCCTTCCGGAGAAGTACAAGCGCCTCATCCGGAACGAGACCGAGTTCATTGCCCTGATCAAGAAGGCCCACGCCGAGCATGACGAAGCCCAGGTGCGGGCCGGTATCAAGTAATTCCCCCACGTGTACGACGCCGGCCGGTTCCCTTTCGCGGGGACCGGCCGGTTTTGTTGGGCCTGCTGGAGTTGCTGGTGCTGCCGCTTGTTGGGGCTGCTGGGGTCAGTCCAGTTCGAAGAAGGCCGGGGCCTGGGACCGCTGGGTCCGGGCGGCCTGCGGGTTGAGGTCTGTGCTCCACGCCGGGTAGACGCGGAAGCCGCGTTTGCCCGGGTGCCCTGCGGATGAGGTGATGCCGAGACGCTCCAGCTGGTCAGCGGTGAAACGGAACCCGCCTCGCCGCCCGCCGTCGTCGACAAGCACCAACAGCCCGTCCTGCGCGTCCGCCGGGAACGGTGCTGTGCTGCCGTCCGCTGCCCTGCGCCAGAAGGCCAGGAAGGCACCCGGTTTCCGTGGTGTGATGCGCGCGGTCCGGACCCGCCATCGCTGGTCCCCCAGCTGGGCCACCGCTCCCTCGTAATCCTCGTTGGTAGCGTCGCCACCAACGGACCAGGGGATACCGGCGGGCGCCAGGACATCCCGGGCATACCGTTCGAAGGCAGGTTCCGTCACCGGACCGAGCCTACCCGCGCCATCGCCGGCCGGGCTGCCTGCTCAACGGACGGCGTCGTCCAGCAGTTGCCGGAACTGCGCCTCGGTATCCAGCCGGAGCTTCTTGCCGTCGAGGAAAAACGTGGGCGTTCCGGTGACGCCCAGCGCTTTGCCGTCGGCAATGTCCTGTTCCACCCGCTGCCGCGTTGCGTCGGAGGCAACCGCGGCGTCATAGACGGCGAGGTCCATGCCCAGCTCCTGCGCGTACGTCCGGAACTGCTGAGCCTTTGACTCGCTGCTTTCACCCCATTGGGGCTGCGTCTCGAACAGCCGGTCCGCCATCTCCTGGTACTTGCCCTGCTGGGCGGCGGCCTCCACCGCGAGGGCCGAGGTGACCGAGTTCCGGTGCCCGGCCAGCGGGTAGTAGCGGTGGACGAAAGTGATCCGGTCCCCGTATTCAGCCTTCAGGCTCTCGATCAGGGGAATGGCGCCCCGGCACGCTTCGCATTCGAAGTCCAGGAACTCCACCAGCTGCGCCTTCTCCTCCATGGGAGCGGTGAGCCGGTGGCTGTCAGCGCGCACCACCTGCGCGGCAGCAGCCGGCTGGACGTCGCGGGCCTGGCTTTGGCCGGCCATAACGAAATACCACGTCACGCCGGCAACCACCACGGCCGCCAGCACCACCCAGATCGCGGCCCGGACCCGTCGGGCCAGGCCGGAGGCGTTGGTGTGGTCAGCGCTGGTTTCCGTCATGGGACCACCCTTCCAGAGCCGACCCGGTTCCAGCGATTCGGGGAGTGTCACCCTATCCCCCGCCGTG
>NZ_LMOL01000004.1:327-151077 GCF_001424565.1 Arthrobacter sp. Leaf141 | reverse complement strand
CAGTTGTTGTCGTTTTGGGGGCTCAAAACGACAACAACTGCGAGTCAGTTGGGTGGGGGCACCTGGCCGAGCGCCGCAACGTGGCCCGGCTGGCTTAACCCGCCGTTTTGTCGGCCCCCGTTGCTAGGTTTATTGCAGGGCCGGAGGAACAGTCCCCCGGCCCTGCAACTCCTGGGGAGGCCCCATGTTTCTGCTTGAGCCTGATAACGCCGGATCGGCGCCGGACCTGGTGTATTCCGCCACGGACCTGGTGGCTGCCAGCGAATGTGAGTACCGCACGCTGCGCGTTCTCGACGAGAAACTGGGCCGCGCCGAAAAAGCTGTGTTCCCCGCCGACGAGATGCAGGCCAGGGCAGGCGCGCTGGGCGACCGCCACGAGCAGACAGTGTTGGATAGCCTGACCGCAAGGTACGGGACCTGGGACCCCAACCGTGCAACCGGCGTCTACTCCCTGGAGCGGGGCCCGAACCTTCGCGGCGAACTCCAGGCCCGGCATGCCGAGACCGAACTTGCCCTCAGGTCCGGGGCGGACGTGGTGTTCCAGGCAACCTTTTTCGACGGCGAGTTCCTGGGCTACGCGGATTTCCTGGTCAACGAGGCCGCAGGAACGGGAAAAACCGGACGGTACGAAGTCTGGGACACCAAGCTGGCCCGGCATGCCAAGGTGGGGGCCCTCCTGCAGCTGGCTGCCTACGGGGACCAGCTGCTGGGCATGGGACTTGACCCTTCCCCCGTTGTCACCCTGGTGCTGGGCACCCGGGTGGGTTCGGACTGGCTTCGCAGCAGCCACTCGCTGCCGGACCTCCTGCCCGTTTTCCGTGAACGACGGCGGCGCTTCCGCGAACTGACTGCCCGGCACCGGTCTGGTGCCGACCCCGTCCGCTGGCGGCAGCCCGGCGTCGTCCATTGCGGGCGGTGCGACTACTGCGCGGAGCAGGTCCAGGCGCACCGGGACCTGCTGATGGTGGCGGGCATGAGCGTGGTCAGGCGCAGGAAGCTGAATGCGGAAGGCATCGCCACCGTCGACCAGCTCGCTGCGATGCCCGTGGCCGCTGCATCCGGTTCCGTGGCACGGCTGCGTGCACAGGCCAGGATGCAGCTGGGACTGGACGCCCCGGCGGGTTCCAGGACGTACACCAAGGACGGCGACGCGCACACGGTGTCCTATTCCGTGCTGCCGGAGCACACCATCGGGACCCTTCCACCTCCCAGCCCCGGGGACATTTTCTTCGACTTCGAGGGCGACCCCCTCTGGCAGGACCCCGCCACCGGCGCCTGGGGCATCGAGTATCTCTTTGGCGTGATCGAAGCTCCCCCTGCAGGCGCTGATCCGGTGTTCCGCCCGTTCTGGGCGCACTCGCGGTCCGGGGAACGGAAGGCCTTCCTTGAGTTCCTGGCATACGTGGAAGAGCGCCGGTCCCGCTACCCGGACATGCACGTCTACCACTACGCGGCGTACGAAAAAACTGCACTCCGGCACTTGTCCCTGGCCCACCAGGCCGGCGAAGACACCGTGGACGGCTGGCTTCGCGATGGGCTCCTGGTGGATCTCTACGCAACCGTCCGGCATTCGCTGCGGATTTCCGAGCCGTCCTACTCCATCAAAAAGCTCGAGCCGCTGTACATGGGCGACAATCTCCGCTCCGGGGACGTGAAGGACGCCGGCGCATCGGTGGTGGCCTACGCCGCCTACTGCGCCGAACGGGATGCCGGCCACCCGGACGAAGCCGCCACGGTGTTGGCGTCCATCTCGGACTACAACCAGTACGACTGCCTCTCCACCCTTCGGCTGCGCGACTGGCTCCTGGCTGTGGGGGCGACTGCCGACGGCGGCACGCTTTCCGGGGCAGCCACCGGGCACGCTGCGGCCTCGCGCGCGGTATCCGAACGGCCGGCAGCCACGGATGGGCCGGAAGAGAGCGCGGAGGAAGCCAGGCTGCGCGCCTACCTCGCGGACCTGCCGGACAACCGGCCGTGGACGGACGACGAACGGGCCATCGCCATGGTGGCCGCCGCCACCGGCTACCACCGGCGGGAACGCAAGCAGTTCTGGTGGCAGCACTTCGACCGGGTGGAAGCACCGGTGGATGCGTGGTCCGACCAACGGAACGTGTTTGTAGTGGCCTCTGCCGAAATATTGTCGGGCTGGGCGCTGGCCAAACCCCGGGAACGGATGCGCACCCGGGTCCTGAAGCTGCGGGGCACCATGACCGAAGGTTCGGATTTCCGGGCAGGCTCGGCCTGGTGCCGGCTGTACAACGATCCTGCCCCGGACGGCATGGCCGCACCCGACTCGGCCCCGCTGGCCAAGGCCTTCACCTTCGGGACCAGGATCCTCGAACTGGAACCGGCGCCGGACAATCCGGCCCACACGGTGATCACCATCGCCGAGCGCGAAACGGCCAAGGTGCCTGCCTATCCGCACTTTCCGGTGGCACTCACCGAGGACCAGCCCTTGGCCACCGTCAGCATCGAGGCCGCCATCGCCACCATCGCCCGGAGCGTGGGGGCAGCGGTACCGGCGATCCCCGCCCAACCTGGGCTGGACATCCTGCGCAAGCTGCCGCCACGGTTCGTCAGCCTCCCGGGGCCAGTGGAGGTCCGCAACGGCCCCGACGGTGCCGCCGACTACGCCACAGCCATGGTGGAGTCGCTGCTGGATCTGGACCGCTCCTACCTCGCCGTCCAGGGCCCGCCGGGTACCGGCAAAACCTTCGTGGGGGCTCATGTCATCGGCCGACTGGTGGCGGCCGGCTGGAAGATCGGCGTTGTGGGACAATCCCACAACGTGGTGGAAAACCTGCTGTGCCGGGCCATCGACACCGGCGGCGTGGACGCTGCCGTGGTGGCCAAGAAGCTCGCAGCCCCGCACCCTGTCCCCTGGACCCTGACGGGCGACGGCGACGTCTCCCAACTTCTTGCCGCTCCCGGCGGCTGCCTGGTGGGCGGCACCGCGTGGACCATGACCGGCAAGGAAGTGCCGGCGGGTTCCCTGGACCTGCTGGTTATCGACGAAGCCGGGCAGTTCTCACTTGCCAACACATTGGCCGTGTCCATTGCAGCCACCCGGCTGCTCCTCCTGGGTGACCCGCAGCAGTTGCCGCAGGTGACCCAAGGAGCCCACCCCGAGCCGGTGGACGAGTCAGCCCTGGGCTGGCTCGCCGCCGGGCATGCAACGCTGCCGGCCAACCTGGGCTACTTCCTTGCCGACAGCTGGCGGATGCACCCGGAGCTGTGCCGGGCAGTCTCACGCCTGAGCTATGACGGGAAACTGCACTCGGCCCCTGCTGCACTGGGCCGGGACCTTGCGGGGCTGCCGCCGGGAGTGGAAACAGTTTTTGTGGACCACAGCGGCAACACCACCAGTTCGACGGAGGAAGCAGCCGAAATTGTCCGCCAGGCGCATCGGCACCTCGGGCTCAAGTGGACCCCTGCCGCGGACGCCGGCCCCAGGCCGCTGGTGCAGGAGGACCTGCTGGTGGTGGCTGCCTACAACGCCCAGGTCCATCTGGTCCGGAAGCATCTTGAGGATGCAGGGCTGCCGGCTGTCCGGGTGGGTACCGTGGACAAGTTCCAGGGCCAGGAGGCGCCTGTGGTGCTGGTGAGCATGGCGTGTTCGGCCGTGGCGGAGGCGCCGCGCGGTGCCGAGTTCCTGCTGAACCGGAACCGCATCAATGTGGCAGTCTCGCGCGGCCAGTGGCGGGCAGTTGTGGTCCGGTCACCGGAACTCACCAGCTACATGCCGCACCGGCCGGCTGCCCTGGAGGAGCTGGGCGCGTTCATCGGCCTCAGCCCGCGGGAGGGCGCCTAGCTGTACCGGCCCGCTCAGTAAGCCCGGAACCGGCTGAATGTTCCCGAAGCCGCCGTGATGGCATCGTCCACCCGCTCCACCTTCCCGGGGGCGCGACCGGATGTGAGCCAGGCCAAAAGCTTCCGCACCTGGGCCTCCGGCCCTTCGGCCACCACGGCAACGGAACCGTCGTCGAGATTCCGCGCTTCGCCGGTGAGCCCCAACTCCTCGGCCTGGCCCATGGTCCGGTAGCGGAAGCCCACACCCTGGACCACGCCAAACACCCGGGCGTCCAGCCGGATGTTCCCCGGGCCGGGGCCTGCGTTGCCGGCCATGGCGGTCCTTCTTTCAGGTCGCTGCCCGCGCCTCAGCCAGGCAGCGCTGGTGCCGCGTTGCGGCGGAACCGCTGCTGCCTGGGCGGCGAAAGGGTCAGTTGATGGTGATGTCGCGGGTGCTGTGGTTGTACCGGAAGCTGACAGTTCCGCCGTTGTGGTGCAGCTCGTGGTTGGGGCCATCGAAAGCACCATACGCGCCGTAGTTCTCTTCCCAGGACCGGTTCAGGGCGATCTTGAAGGTGTAGAACCCGGCCGGCAGTTCGACACTCTTTTTCCAGAGCTGGTCCAGGAAGTCGAATTCCATCTGCGCTTCGTCATACTGCGGGGCCCAGTTTTCGGGGGCGCCCAGGATGGTGTTGAAGTCGCCGGCAACGGCCACGGCTTCAGGCTGGGGGTGGGTTTCGACGTCCGGGCCTTCAAAGGGCTCGACGGCGGCAGGCGCCACCGCTTCGGCCTTCGCCTTGGCAGGTGACTTGCGCGTGCGGACAGCCTTGACCACGGGCTCGACAGCGTCCTCGATGACCTTTGCAGCCTTCTCAACGACCTCAGCCGCTTTTTTGGCCGGGGTGCGCTTGGTGGGTTTTTTAGCGGGCTCGGCAACTGCTTCTACTGCGGTGGTCCGGCGGACGAATCCTGCCGGCGCGGCGGGAACCGGCGTTCCGGCCGGAACGGGAGCGCCGGCGTCGAGCGCCGAGGCGAAAGTCAGGGCGTCCGGGTACGCAACGGTGGCGCGCATGCCGTCATCGGTGATGGTCCAGCCGGAGCGGCCCTTGACCAGCCAGCCGGCCTTGACCAGCTTGGCCGTGGCAGACGTGAGCGTCTTGTGCCCGCGGGGAATGCCGCCGCTGAGAAGCTCACCTTCGTGATCGTTGAACGGTACGCGTGCCGTCGCTTCAGCGAGGACCTGGCCCGCGTTCAGCACATCACCGGACCACACACCTTCGGTGAGGACGTCCAACACGGTCTTGAGTCGAAGGAAGGTGTTTTCTGCAGTGGACGTGGCCATGGTTCCCCTTGTATAAAAGCGATCGGTCTCTGGCATTTTGCCAACAGCCCGTTACATCTCGCGACTTAAATTGGTTAATTCTGCGTGTCGTGACCGACTGTTAAGCCCAAATAGCGTCAAGTGAGGCGGAGGTCTCGGTATGGGGCCGGCTGCAGGACCCCGGAGTGCCGGAACGGATGCCGCCCCGCAGTCCCAGGACACACCTGTGGCACCAAGTTTAGCGGGATGCAGGCACGCTCAAGGCCAGCCCCGAAGCGCCGTGTCCCACCTGTCACACGGCGCTACTTCCATCCCATTCGGCGGCTGCGGTGACGCCGGAAAACCCTGGACTACGGGTGCGGGACTTCTCCCCCATTGAGCTCTTCCAGAAGTTCCGCTTTCCGCTCCTCAGAAGCGAACGAGGAATGGATGGAGTTCGCTGCCAGCCGGGCCTTGTCGAATTCGGATAGTGCGAAGACGGCTTCAAGCTGGGCAAAGTTGTCGTCCACGTAGCCACCGAAGTACGCGGGATCGTCCGAGTTCACCGAGACGTTCAGGCCTGCGGCCAGCATGGCCGGCAACGGATGGTCAGCCAGCGTATCCACGGCGCGGAGCCGGACGTTGGACAGCGGGCACACCGTCAACGGGATGCGGCCATCCACCAGGCGCTCCACCAGGTCCGGATCATCCATGCAGCGGATGCCATGGTCAATGCGCTCCACTCCCAGCACGTCCAGCGCCTCGATGATATACGACGCCGGGCCCTCCTCGCCTGCGTGGGCCGTCAGCCGAAGGCCCGCTTCGCGCGCCTTCGCGTAGAGCCGCTCGAACTTGGCTGGCGGGTTTCCCACTTCGGCGGAGTCCAGGCCGATGGCGGCAATCGGCGCACCCATCGCCAGCAGGTTGTCCAGGACCTCCAGGGCGGATTCCTCGGACAGGTCACGCAGGAAGGCGGCAATCAGCAGGGTGGAGACACCGAAGTCCTGCTCCGAGGTGGCGAGGACAGACGCGACACCGTTGACACAGGTTTCGAGCGCGACGCCGCGCGAGAGGTGCGCCTGCGGATCCATCATGATCTCGGCATGCCGCACACCGGCGGCCGCAGCACGCTCCAGGTAAGCGCGGGTCATGTCCGCAAAGTCCTGTTCGGTCCGCAGCACGGCCATGTTCGCGTAGTACAGGTCAAGGAAGGACTGCAGGTCCGTGAATTCGTAGCGTTCGCGGAGCTCGTCCAGGCCCGAATAGGGCAACTCGAGGCCATTGCGTTCAGCCAGGGCAAAGATCAGTTCAGGTTGGAGGGTGCCCTCAATGTGCAGGTGCAGTTCCGCGACGGGGAGGAGGCGGGCCGGGACCAGGACGTCGGATTCGGTTTCTTCGGTTCCGGGCATGGCGGTACCAGCCGCAAAGTTTTCCATCCGGTCAGGATATTGCACCCGCGCCGTTCGCGCCCGTCCGGGAGGAGGACCACCAGCAAACACTCAGGATCGGTCTCGATTTGATAACGCCCAGGTGATGTCTTAGCGTGAAATGCATGCCCGCACGGCGGGCGAATGAGTGCCCGGTGCTGCCTACACCAGAACTGCCCAGCGGCAGCAACCGATAATTGACCTCTATTCGTCAAGAGGCGGGCAGTGGCGCGACAACCTCCGGGGACGGAGCCAGCGCTGGTGGGCCTTCAGGAGCATTACCACCATGAACAACACAGCATTCCGTACTGCCGCGCGCCGTGGACTCACTGTCGCCGCCATCTCCGCAGCGGGCCTGGCCCTTTCCACCACAGCCGCAAACGCCAGCGAACCTGCCTCCACGTGGGACTCCCTGGCGCAGTGTGAGAGCGGCGGCAACTGGGCCACCAATACCGGCAATGGCTACACCGGCGGGCTGCAGTTCAGCGCCGGCACCTGGGCCGCGTACGGCGGCACGGGCAGTGCTGCCGACGCCAGCCGCGAGCAGCAAATTGCCGTCGCCGAGAAGGTCCAGGCTGCACAGGGTTGGGGCGCATGGCCGTCCTGCTCATCCCAACTAGGCCTGAGCGGCGGAGCGCCGGCCGCACCGGTACAGGCAGCCCCTGCACAGGCCGCTGCCGTTCAGGCTGCCCCTGTACAGGCAGCTCCCGTTCAGGCGGCTCCGGCACAGGCAGCACCTGTTCAGGCTGCCCCCGTTCAGCCGCAGAGCATCCCGGCCCAGGCGGCTCCCGCACAGGCTCCTGTTGCCGAGGCGCCGGCGCGCCACGCCACGCCGGTTGCCTTGAGCGGCGAGACCTACACCCTTGAAGCCGGCGACACCCTGAGCATCGTGGCCGGCAAGCTCGGCATCGAAGGGGGCTGGCAGCACCTCGCAGACGCCAACCTCGACACGGTGTCCGACCCGAACCTGGTGTTCGCAGGCCAGGTCCTGCAACTCCCTGCCTGACAGCAACGCCTCTGGTGAAGCCCGTTCAGACCCCGGTGGCGCAGCCAGTCCTCTCTGAGGTGCCGACCTCTTTGAAGCTGCTGACTTGGCGGCCCTGACGTGGCGCCCCGGCCCTGGCACAACATCCAGCCTGTAAAGGCTCCCCAAACAGGTCGGCGATAGACAAATTCCGTTGACCGCAAACGACGCCGGCACAACCCCGCAAGGGGCGTGCCGGCGTCGTTCTTTAATGCTGTCTACCCATACTCACGGCGTCCTACCCGGGTGGACGTCCCGGGCCGACGCGGGGGATGCCAGTTGCGGCAGCGGGCTCAGGCGGCAGGCAACTCCCTGACAATGCGCACTTTCCAGGCAGCGTCGTCGCTCGTGTCCAGCAGTGCCACGGTGCCGTGCGCCAGGTTCAGCGCCACCCGCTTGGCGGCCAGCAGCTCCAGGTAGAGGTGCTCATTCATCCTGCTGGGCGTGTCGATCATGTACTTCACAGCGTCGCGGACCTTGCGGTAGTTGGCGCTGCGTTCCCGGTGCAGGTGCATGGCCAGCGCCGCCTCCTGCTCCAGCCGCGGCTCATGCTTGTTGATGAGGCTGACCGCTGCGTGGACTGCGACCACCAGGGTGAGGGACACGCCGTAGATCCACCAGCCGCTGGACAGCAGGAACAGGGGCAGGTTGGCGATGGCCACCACGGCGATGATGACGCGCAGCGCGGCGATCCGGCGCACCGTCCGTGCAACGGCCGCCATGCCCGCCAGGAACCCATTCTGCTCCGTACGGGCGGCCGAAGGATCGATGATGAACTCGTCCAGGACCAGGATGCCATTGGCCTCCGGGGGAAGCATCTGCCCGTAGCGCGGCAGCATTTGGGCGGTGCTTGGGGCAGGAGTTACAGGTGTTATTGTCATGATTAGCTTCCAGGACGCCGGGGTGTTGCGGGTATCTTAGTGTGCGGCGGCACCTCCGGTATGCATGGGTCCACATTGTGAACGCCTTGTCTGTGGAGGTGTGGTCTTCGGCACTGCAATTGGCACATCCGGCCGCTGCCGTCAGACTGAATGGATGCAAACCTTCCTTCCGTACCCCGATTTCCGGCAAAGCGCCGCAGCACTGGACACCGCCCGGCTGGGCAAGCAGCGTGTCGAGGCGCTTCAGACGCTCCGCGCCCTGGTCATTCCCGGATACGGCTGGCAGACCCATCCGGCCGTCCGGATGTGGATGGGCCACGTTCCGGCCCTGACACTTTACGGCCTGGCCATGGTGGATGAGTGGGCCAAACGTGGCCACCCTGACAACACCCGGGCAAACATCACAGAGTTCGCACCCCAGGCCGCACACCCTGATTATGTGGAGAAGATCGCCATGCCCTGGTGGCTGGGCGACGCCGATTTCCACCTGAGCCACCGCTCCAAGCTGGCGCGCAAGGAACCCAAGTTTTACTCCTCCGTTTTCACGGATGCGGTCCCGGACATGGATTACATCTGGCCGCTGCCCAAGCACGAATTCCTGCCGCAGGAACCGGAGGGCGATATTCTTTGGATCCTTCGGGACCCGCACGAGAACATCGATCCGCAGACGCTCGACACCGTCGCTCTTCCGCTGCCCCGGGCTGCTGCTGCGGCAGCCGCCGCAGCAGCAGGTGGGGACGACTACTCCCCCGTCTATGTGGAGGACGGCTCGCGCCGCCCGTCACGCCAGCCGCGGAAGGCACCACCAAAGCAGAAGGTGAAGAAGCCCACCCGCAAGCGGGCTGAGCAGGAAGCTGCGTTCAACACATTCCCCGGCAGGACTCCGGTGGCCGTCCCGTTCGAGGACGGCGCCAAGTTTGCTGTGGGTGAAGTAGTGGGCCGCCCCATCACTCTGGCGGATGGCAGGTTTGGCCGGAACTTCACCGTCAACGAAATCATCGACCGGTCAGCCTTCGCCAACCCGGCGCTCCTGCAGGACCCGCGCGTCCTGTTCCCGGTGGAGGCTCCGTAACCGGTGACCATCCTTTTGGCCGGGTGCGGCGATCTCGGAACCGAGGCGGGCCTGCGGTTCGCCGCGCTCGGCCACCGCGTGGTGGGCTGGCGCCGGACACCCGGCAAACTTCCAGCCGCCATCGAAGGTGTTGCGGCTGACCTATCGGCTCCGGGCCTGCCCTCAGTGCCGACGGATACCACCGTCGTCGTAATTGCCGTCGCTGCCGACTCGCCAACAGAGGACGCATACCGCGCCGCCTATCTGGGCGGTGTGGCGAACGTGCTTGACGCGCTGGAGCGCGACGGCGTCCGGCCGGCCCGGGTGCTTTTTGTATCCTCCACTGCCGTCTACGGTGACGCGGGTGGTGGTTGGGTGGACGAATCCACGCCAACGGCGCCCGGTGGGTTCTCCGGCCGGATCCTCGTCGAAGCCGAGGAACTGCTCAGGACGCGGCTAGCGGGGACGGGCACGGCTCCTGTATCACTGCGGCTGGGCGGTATTTACGGCCCGGGTCGAACGCGGTTGATCGACCAGGTCCGAAGCGGCGCGGCAGTGATTCCCCAAGAGGTCCGCTATACCAACCGGATCCACCGTGACGATGCGGCGGCTGCAGTGGTCCATTTGGCCACCATGGCCGCTGAGCCTGGTCCTGTTTACGTGGGCGTGGATGACGACCCTGCAGAGTTGGGGAGTGTCCTCAGCTTCCTGGCAACTCACATCGGCCTGCCCGAGCCTGCAGTGGGCGACGCGGGGCCGGCCCGCGGCGGAAACAAGCGCTGCAGCAACCATCTGCTGCGGGGCAGCGGCATGGAGTTTGCGTTCCCCTCGTTCCGCGAAGGCTACCGCGAGGTCCTTACGGGGAGCGGCGTCCGGCACCCGTAGCCGAGCTGCCTGGTTGTTTTGGTTTCTTCGCCTATTTCGAGGTCAAAGTTATCCACATACGAAAACTTTGGGGAGAAACTTTAACCCGCGCTTGGGAAAATTGATGTATGGAAGCCCAAGGAGAATGGCCAGGCGAGATTGGCGGCACCGCCCAGCTGTTCCCGCTTGCTCCCCGGGCTGAAGACTTCCGTCACGGCCCGCACAACGCCGGCACTCCCCTCGCAAGTCCCGTCACGCCCCGCCCGTTCCCGGCCAGGTCCCTGGAGCCTGCGCGGGGCGGCTTTCCCCCGCTCTCCTACTCAGAGATGACGCCTCCTGGCCGGGCTTTCGGGTCAGGGGCTACGGCTGGGTCTGGGCCTGCACCCTGGCCCGGGACTGAAGCTGAGACTGCGCCGGCTGCCTGGTCCGAGGTTCGTCCCTCGCCCCCGCCCGCGGCCCCGGCTAAGGAAGAGGCTTGGCCTGCACCCTCGGCACGCGAACGTATGGCTGGATCGTGGTCTGGTCCCCCGCCCGCGGCCCCGGCTGAGGAAGAGGCCTGGGCTGCGCCGGCGCCCACGGCACGGGCACGTGCGGCTGGATCGTGGTCTGGTCCCCCGCCCGTGGCCCCGGCTGAGGAAGAGGCCTGGGCTGCGCCGGCGCCCACGGCACGGGCACGTGCGGCTCAACTCTGGCGTGATCCCGCGTCCGGGTCTGTGCCTAACAGTGAGGCTGAGCGCTGGGCTCGACAAAGTGACGCTACTGGTTTTGCCAACGAATTGGCGCGGCTTGGCCAAGTGCTCGCCGCAGCAGCGGGCGCGGCTCCCGAAGCACTCGCTACTGTGGGCTTTGCAACTGCAGCCGATGTGGCCGGAAGCATCGAAAGCCTCTCGCGGACCGTTGAGTATCTCCAACTACTCGCCGCCGATGCGGTGGATCGGACACGCACCGCGGCCGTTGCAGCAGCCCGCGACAGCCTTGGCGCCTCAGGCAAAGCAGGGTGGGTGACGGGCTGGGACGCCAAAGGTGTTGAAACGCTCAACGAAACAGACGCGGGCTGGCCGCGGGCGGTTGTACCGTCCCCGAATGACGACGGCACCAGAAACACCGCGGAGTTCCTTCGCGTGCGGCTCCGGATCTCCGTCAGGGAAGCCCGGCGCCGGCTCAACCTCGCGCATCAGATCCTCCCCGCCACAACGCTTACCGGAGAACAGCTTCCGGCACCGCTCGAGCACCTTGCAGCGGCTTTTACCAAGGCAGGTACCGGCTGTCCCGGGAACACGTCAATCCCGGCAGAGACTGTCGACCCCGAGGACCTCAATGTTCCCGCGGACACCGCTGCCTCGGAGTCGGCGGCGTCCAAAATTTCCTCGTATGCCGCCACCATCATCGCCTCCACCTTGGACCGGCTTCAGCACAGCGCCAATGCTGAAATCCTCGGACAAGTGGAGCAGCATCTCACGGGCATAGCCAGCAAATCAGACCCGGACGTCCTGGTCCGGGTTGCCCAAAAGTGGGCCGAAACCATCGACGCTGACGGCAGTGAGCCCACAGAAGAAGCCCTGCGCCACACCCAGGGCGCATTCATCCGCAAACAACGGAACGGTCTGCACCACCTCGAAATCTTCGCCACCACGGACCAGTTCGAACACTTCCTCACCGTCATGAACGCAGCCACCAACCCGCGAAGCAGCACGCCCGGCACAGACAGCAGCCCGGACAACCCCAGCTCAGACAGAGGTTGCGCCAGCGAAGCCGTGTCTCCCAACAGTGCCAGCGCCAACGTGTGGCGGGAGGCTGAAGCAAATCTTGAGCGGCGCACGCGCCCGCAGCAACAACTGGATGGCCTCGTCTGTGGCCTCAAAGCCGGGCTGACCACCGCGCTCCTGCCTGTAACGGGCGGCAACCGGCCCCAGATAATAGCGACCATCGACCATAAGGATCTCTTTCCGGTACGGTCTGACGGCGACGATTCCAGCCGGCAGTTCAGCGGATCAAACTTCGGAAAAACCTTTGGCGTCCGTCGCACCACCAATAGTCGCACCACCAATAAGGGCGCCACTACGGCAACGGCCACCCCAGACGCGACGGCCAGCAACGCGAATACCCTGCGAAGCCCTTCCGGAGTTGGTTCCACGAACGGGACAGGGGCTGGGGCGTTTGTGTTCACTGGACCGGTCGCTGCTGCCACCTTGCGGAAGATTGCCTGCGATGCGGACATCATCCCCGTAGTTCTCGGCAGCCGAGGCGAGATTCTCGACGTCGGTCGGAAATCACGTCTGTTCACGCAGGCCCAGCGGCTCGCCCTCATCGCCCGCGACCGGGGTTGCGCCTTTCCTGACTGCACCATTCCGGCGCCTTGGTGCGAAGCCCACCACATCACGTACTGGTCCCAAGGCGGAACCACTGCGGCGGACAATGGTGTCCTGCTCTGCTCACATCATCACCACATCATCCACAAGGAGCTGTGGACCATAACCGTCGCTCACGGCATCCCGACCTTTATACCGCCACGCCATATCGACCCAACCCGAAGCCCACGGCACAACCGCTATTTTAAGCCGCCACCCCCGCCTGAATCAGTGCGGTCAGCCGGCCAGCAAGCAGCAGGCGTTGCCCCGCCAGGCAGCAGGCAGATCAACTAGGCTTCAGTCATGACTGCAACTACCGCCGCAAAGGCCTCTGAACTGCTCCGACTCCACCAGTCTGCCGAAATTCTCCAAGTGGTCAACGTCTGGGATGCCATCAGCGCCAAGGTCATTACGGATGTTCCCGGAACGGTGGCCTTGGCTACTGCCAGCCACTCCATCGCCGCATCGCTGGGCTACGAGGATGGCGAAAACATCCCTGTCGACGAAATGATCACGGCGGTTGGCCGCATCGCTGCAGCTACCCACCTGCCGGTTTCTGCAGATCTTGAGTCCGGCTATGGCAACCCGGGTGAAACAGCACGGCGGGCCATCGGTGTGGGCATCGTGGGGGCAAACATCGAGGACCAGATGCGCCCGCTGGCCGACGCCGTGGAACAGATGTCCGCTGTCGTCAAAGTAGGTGCCGCCGAAGGCGTCGACTTTGTGCTTAACGCCCGGACCGATGCCTTTTTGAAGGCTGAAGACCGTGACCCTGCGGATGTCCTGGCTGACGCCATTGAGCGCGGAAAAGCGTATCTTGAAGCCGGCGCCACCAACGTTTTTGTTCCCGGCCTTCTGGATGAGGCAACAGTCAATGCTTTGGTATCCGGCATCGGATGGAACAAGGTCTCGGTCATCAATGTGCCCGGCTCCCTTGCACCCGCAAAGTTGAAGGAACTGGGTATCTCACGGATCTCCTATGGTCCCTGGACCCAGCGGGTGGCCTTGACTGCTCTGGCCGATGCTGCAGCGGAACTCCTGGCCAACGGCCAACTCCCCGCCGGCACCCGGCCGCTGAACTAAGGTGGGCTCCGCCTGGAGCTTCGTATGGCAGAGACGGTGAACACTGCTGACGAGACCGGCTGGCCAAGCCCGCCACCGCTGTCGGGTTTCCCCATCATGGATCAGCGTTGGGAGGACGCGGTCTTCCTGCACTGGCGGATACCGGAATCAGCGGCCGGCCTCCACATGCCAGCCGGGGTGCGGCCGGACACTTTTGACGGCAGCGCCTGGGTGGGCCTTATTGGTTTCCGGATGCGGCAGGCGGGACTGGGCAGCGGTCCCGGGATCCCGTATTTCGGAAGCTTCAACGAAGTCAACGTCCGCCTGTACTCCCGGGGGCCGGACGGGGTCCGGGGCGTAGTTTTCCGCAGCCTCGATGCCGACCGCCTCGCCGTTGTGATCGCGGCCAGAGCCGCAGGAGTCCCATACGTCTGGTCCCGTATCGGTTACCGGGGTGCGGGGACAGATCAGGGCGCCAGGGGATACACGGTCCGCCGGTTCGGCCAAGACGCCGCCCACAGCACCTTCGACGTAAAGCCGCTCCGCAGTGAAGTGGCCGACGATCCGCTGTCCATCCATCTCACGGCTCGGTTCGGCATGCACAGTGCGTTTAGGGGTAAGTCATTTTATGTTCCCAATACGCATAGGCCTTGGCCTTTGTATCGAGCAAAAGCCGGTTTGATCTCAGATTCCCTGGTGTCCGCAGCAGGACTGGGTGTTTCCGGGCCACCCGAATCAGTGCTGTACTCACCCGGCGTCCACACACAGTTCGGGCGGCCACGCTTGCTCAGTGCAGCTGCCGCCGGGCCGGTCCAGAAGACAACAAGCGGCAGCTAATTGCCCAGCCCTGCTTTGCGGAGTGCTTCCGCCATGGCGGTGTCAGCAGCTGCAGCCTGCGAAGGCCTCGCAGGTACCTGCCGGCGGGGAAGCGGCTTAGCGCTTGCTGTACCTTCCGGACCGCTCGTATCCTTGTGCTGCCCACGGCTGCGCTTGTTTGACCCGCTTCGGTCAGGTCGGGCCGATCCGGTCCCCGACGCCTCCGCGCCGTCCTTTGCCCGGCGGCCGGGACCAGCAGGACGGCCGGGCCGCTGACCGCCGGCGGACGGTTCGTCGTCGAGCCTCAATGCCAGGGAGATCCGCTTCCGCTCCGGGTCAGCCTCCAAGACTTTGACGCGGACCACCTGCCCGGATTTGACCACTTCGCGGGGGTCGGACACAAACCTGTTGGCCAGGGCCGAGACATGGACCAGCCCGTCCTGGTGGACACCGACATCCACGAATGCACCGAACGCCGCAACGTTGGTGACGGTTCCCTCCAGCACCATCCCGGGACGAAGGTCGGAGATCTTCTCAATCCCTTCGGAAAACGTGGCTGCCGCGAAGGCGGGCCGCGGGTCCCGGCCGGGCTTGTCCAGCTCAGCGAGGATGTCTTGAACGGTGGGCAGGCCAAACGCGTCGTCCACAAAGTCCCGCGGATCCAGGGCAGAAGCGGGAGCCGACCCGGCAGCCACCAGGATTTTGCGGGCCACCGAATACGCCTCCGGGTGGACACTTGAGGCATCCAGCGGCTCTTTGCCACCCGTGATCCGCAGGAAGCCTGCGCACTGCTCGAACGCTTTGGCACCCAACCGTGGAACCTTTTTCAGATCAGCACGGCGGGCAAAGGGTCCGTTTTCGTTACGGAACGCCACAATGTTTTCGCTCAGCAAAGGCCCCACGCCGGCCACTCTGGCCAAAAGCGCAGGCGAGGCCGTGTTGACGTCCACGCCCACCGCGTTAACGCAGTCCTCCACGACCGCGTCGAGGCTGCGGTCCAGTTTCGAGGCCGTCACGTCGTGCTGGTACTGGCCCACGCCAATGGATTTGGGGTCAATCTTGACCAACTCGGCCAGTGGGTCCTGGAGCCGCCTCGCAATGGACACGGCGCCGCGAAGGGAAACATCCATACCCGGCAACTCGGCAGCGGCCAGCGCGGAGGCCGAGTAGACGGAGGCACCGGCCTCGGAAACCACGAGTTTCTGAGGTGTCCGGTCCACGTCCGGCAGCTGCTTGATCAGCTCGGCCGCCAGCTTGTCTGTTTCGCGGGATGCCGTCCCGTTGCCGATCGCTATCAGCTCGACGGAGTGCTGCCGCGCCAAACGGACCAGGGCGGCAAGGGACTCATCCCACTTCCGGGCGGGGGCATGGGGGTAGATCGTGTCGGTAGCCACCACCTTGCCGGTCCCGTCCACCACCGCGACTTTGACGCCGGTCCGCAGGCCAGGGTCAAGCCCAAGGGTGGCGCGGTTCCCTGCAGGTGCCGCCAACAGGACGTCGCGCAGGTTTGCGGCGAAAACACGGACTGCTTCGTCCTCCGCCGCAGCAAACATCCGGCCGCGCAGGTCCGCAGTGAGCCGGGCCAGCACGCGGGACTTCCAGGCAATCTGGGCAGTTTGCATCAGCCAGGTGTCGGCTGGCCGGCCGCGCTGGGCAACCCCGAGGCACTTGGCCACCGCCGATTCATAGCGAGTGCGGGCGGCGGTGAGGCCGGCGTCGTCCGAGGGATCCGCCTCGGTGAGGTCCAGTTCCAGCACCCCGTCTTTTTCGCCACGCAGCAGCGCGAGCACGCGGTGGGAGGGCATGCCGGCCGGAGCCTGGGTGAAGTCGAAATAGTCAGCGAACTTTTGGCCATCCGATTCCTTGCCCTTCCGGACGCGGGACACCATACGGCCCTGAGTCCACAACCGCTCGCGCAGGGTGGCTGCGAGATCCGGGTCCTGCGCCACGCGTTCCACCAGGATGGCCCGGGCTCCGGCCAGCGCGGCCGAAGCATCCTCAATGCTGTGTTCGGAGCTCAGGTAGTGTGCCGCTTCGCGCTCCGGATCCAGGTCCGGGCGCTTCAACAACGAGTCAGCCAGCGGCTCGAGCCCTGCCTCCCGCGCAATCTGGGCCTTGGTGCGCCGCTTTGATTTGAACGGAAGGTAGATATCCTCGAGCCGGGATTTGGTGTCCGCGGCAAGGACCGCTGACTTCAATTCAGGGGTCAGCTGACCCTGGGCCTCGATGGCGTCCAGGATTGCCCGACGCCGGTCCGCCAGTTCCCGGAGGTAGCGGAGCCGTTCGTCCAGCTCGCGGAGCTGCGTATCATCAAGCGTCCCGGTGGCTTCCTTGCGGTAGCGGGCAATGAACGGCACGGTTGACCCGCCGTCGAGCAGGTCCACGGCGGCCTTGACCTGCCAGGCTTTGACACCCAGTTCCGTGGCGATCTGGGCGTGGATCGAAGAGTCCGGCCCTGATGCGGCAGACGGTGCGGAGGACGGGGCGTGCGGCAGTTGAGTCACCTGAACATCTTGCCCTACCCGCTCCGCAGGCTCCACCGGAGCCGGGCCGTTGGCGGCATGGTGCAACCGGTAAGGGTATTCCGCTCCCGCCCGCAAAGTGCTGTAGTGGAGGTGCCGTCACAGGCACTTAATGCTCGAGGAAGAGGCCATCATGCGCGAACTGCTTATCGTGTTTCAGGAGGGGTTCGAGGAAGCCAACATCACCGTGACGGTCAACGGCAAAGAGGCGCGCCGCGACCTCGGGGTGTCCACCAACCCCATCCTCGGCATAGCGTCCGAGGTGTCAGTTGAGCTGCCGGCCAAGGGCGCGCAGGTTGGGGTTGAGGTGACTAACCGCGGGCTGAAGGCGATCACAAAAGTGAGCGGCAAGCCCAAAAGCGTCCTCGTCTCAATCGCCGACGGGCGCCTGGTGATGATGGAAGGAACAGGACGCGAGGCTGTGCTGTAACAGGTTCGATCAACACCAAAAATGCTGGAAAAAGGCTGGATTGCGGGGTAAAATTTCATCACCGTCGGCACTCTACGGATACCCGGCGGGCCACCTTGAACACATGCGCCGAAGTCGTCGGATGGCATCGGCATCAGCTGACGGGACAGCACACCGGCCAGCACTAACGACGGCGGCACCCAACTTGGGTGCCGCCGTCGTCATGCCTGTGCTGCTTGTGCCGTGATTACGCCGAGTAGGCCGGGTAATCCGTGTAACCCTCGGCTCCGTCTGCGTAGAACGTGGACGGGTCGGGTTCGTTGAGCGGAAGGCCTTCCTTCCAGCGGCGGGCCAGGTCCGGGTTGGCGATCGCGGGTCGGCCCACCACAACGGCGTCAGCGTGGCCATCCTCCACGAGCGAAACAGCCTCTTCCCTCGACGTGATCACGCCAAAACCGCTGTTGACGAGGAACGTGCCACCGAAGCGGGCACGGAGATCCTGGACCAGCTCACCGGCCGGATCCTGGTGCAGCACGCTGAGGTACGCGAGGTTGAGCGGGGCGATGCTGTCCACCAGCACCTCGTAGGTGGCCCTGATGTCCGCGGCGTCTACCTCGGACGTGCCCTGGACGTTGTGCTCCGGGGAGAGCCGGATGCCGACCCGGTTGGCGCCGAGTGCTGCCACCACGGCGTTGGCCGTCTCGATGACGAAACGCGCCCGGTTTTCCGGCGAGCCGCCATAGCTGTCCGTGCGGACGTTGGTGTTGGGTGCAAGGAATTCGTGCAGCAGGTACCCGTTGGCCGAGTGGAGCTCCACGCCGTCGAATCCTGCTTCGACTGCGTTCAGCGACGCGGTGACGAATTCCTGGATGACGAGGGGAAGTTCGTCAGTGGTCAGTGCGTGCGGCACGGGGTAAGGGAGCTTTCCGAGAGGGGTGCGGACGTCACCCTCGATGGCAACAGCGCTGGGAGCCACGATCTCGTGGCCACCTGTGATGGCCTCGTGCGAGACCCGGCCGCCGTGCATGATCTGCGCGAAGATGCGGCCACCTTCGGCATGTACGGCGTCCGTGACCTTCTTCCAGCCGGCAATCTGCTCATCGGTAACGATCCCAGGCTGGCCCGAGTAAGCCCGTCCGGCGGGCGATGGGTACGTACCTTCGCTGACGATAAGGCCCAAGGAGGCGCGTTGCCGGTAGTGCTCGACGACGAGGGGGCCCGGGATGCCTGCCTCGCCGGAGCGGACACGGGTCAGGGGTGCCATAACCAAACGGTTCGGAAGCTCAAGTTCGCCGAGGGTGAGAGGTGAAAACAGCATGCGCAGATCCTTTCAAAGGCTAAGTTGTTCTGCTTCTGCCAACGGGCGCGCTTGAGCGGCTATTCCGGATGCGACCGGGATCACAGCCCGCACCGGGCCTTGGGTCAGTGGGTTCCGACGACTCCCGGGCAGCCTTGGCCCTGCGGATTTGTGATGCAGTCATCGGCGTAGTTTCTGGTCAGCGAGCGCCAGACGCTGACGGTCCGCGGTGGCGCGCCGAACAAGCCCTGGCCTGGAATGGGCAACGCCGGGCCGGCATTCACTGAGTACGTCCCGCGGAAGGAAGTGGTAAGGACAACCTGGAAGTCACCGGTGGCCATGTACGCGTGACTGGTCCGGGTTGCCTCGCCCCATCGGTCCTGCGGGAGCGGCCCGCCCATGGATGGCTGAGGGCCGAAAACGGTACCGTCGCCGTAGTTCCACGTGTACTGGACTGGAGTAGCCACCACGTGCACCGGCTGGCCGAACATCGTTACATCGAATGCCTGTTCCGTGGTCTCTGCGTAGAAGTTCGTCTCCGCACCCCTGAGTGTGTGTGGGCTTGGTTGGGCAACGACCGTTCCGGCGTTCACTGGCAGATTCTCGAACTGTTGCTGGATGTCCGCTGCGATGCGCAGCAGCACGTCCTCGGGTTGGGCGTCGTAAAGGCAGGTGGGGCCGGAGTAGTAGGACCAGACGGCGCCGGGGACTCCTCTGGGCCGGGACAGCCAGGTTACGGGTATGCCATCCGTACCGTCCGGACCGTTGGTGCAGTCGATTTGCCGTGCAAGGCAGGGGGTATCGAAGTCGCCGCCACCGAGGTGGCATTGGAGTTCGTATTTGTATTCGTTGGGGTTGGTAGGAACGTCGCCGGAGTTGCTGCGCACAACGAGTCCAGTCCCAGGATCAACGACCCAGTTCGTCGCACCGACTCCCACTCCTGTTTCAACATATCCAACGACGATGGGTGGGTCATCAGCTTTCGCTGCCGTAGATGCGAGGCAACTCAGCAGAAGCGCCGAACCCACGACCACAGCTGGAATCAGTTTTGACTTCATAGCTATTTGATGAGGCTTAGTTCAGCAACGGTCCACTCTGAGTTGACGAAGGAAGTGCTGACTCGACTACCGGAATTAGTCGAGGGTGTTGGCGCTTGATACAAGCCTCCGTCGGGCTTGTGGATCTGAATCTCTTGCTGAATGACTTGAACAATTGCATAGCCAGTCGAATCGGTCTCAAGGGTGGCCGTAATGGCAGGCGTCTCAATTTTTCCTCCCGATATCCATCGTTCATCCCTCCATGACGCGGACACCCCTTCGATCAAGCCTTGGCAGAATAGGCAACTTTCTCCACTTGCAGCCATTAGCTCTGCCGTATCTCCCGTTTCGTACGCGTAGCTAAGGGTTTCATACCAGTACCTCGTAAACGCCTCTAGTCCTTCCTTGGTCCGGGTCTTTGCCACTTCCGGAAGCACGGGAACTGGGACGTTTTGGGCCGGACCGGACGCGTCCGCGGGCTTGTAGGCGCCGGACGGGGTGGCCGTGGGGGTAGGGGTGGCACTCAAGGTTGCCGACTCGCTTGGACCCGCCGATGCCGTAACGGACGCACTCGATGTCTGGCCGGGAGATCCGCCGGAGTCGCATCCGGCGAGCACCAGCAGAGACCAAACCAGCAGCGAGCACACCAGCACAGTCAGGGCTCCGGGATTCAGGCCTCGGGGCCAAACAACGCTTGGTGATCTCATGGGCGCTAATCCCCCGAATCGTAAGAACGGCGTCATCCCCCCGAATAGTGCCTTAAGAGTAACCCACGTCACAGTTATGTGATCAAAGTTATCCACAGCCAAAAACACCACTACATTGAGCACTAGACGCAGCCCGTTCGAAACACCCCAGTCAGCACAATCCAACGAAAAGTCCACCACAAGCCAGCGAAAGCCGGCACCCAACGGGCACCGGCTTTCGTCGTCTGAGGGTAATGCCTAAGCCACTACTTTTGCGGCGGTAGCACCAGCTCCCCTGTCTTGTCGGTCGACAAGGCGAGCGAGGATACGTACTGGGGGCCGCCGTCGGGCGCATTTTTGGCAGAACGCACCATGTCGGGCCGTTCGAATTCGATGCCCGTTACGTGGCAGAGGAGCTTGGCGTCACTGGGGTTCCCGTCGGCGTCGAACATGGGCAGATCGATGCCGTCATCCGTGCGGCGTAGGTAGTAGCGGCCTTTCGTGGCCAGTGCGAGCACAGGCGGGAGGACCAACGCCAAACCCACCGCAAAGATGGGCGAGAACGGCTGGATGGCAGTACCGAAGGCTCCGAAGAACACCGCGATCGAAACCCCGGCGGAAACCAGCATGGACACAAATCCCACCGGGTTCACGGCGTAGAGCATGCCGCGGCGGAACTCCGGCACCTTCGGGGAGATCTTCAGCAGGTACTTGTTAATGGCAATGTCAGACGCCACGGTGACAACCCAGGCCATGGCGCAGTTCGCGTAGAACCCGAGGATGGTGTTGAGGAAGCTGAACATGTTGGCTTCCATCAGGACAAGGGCGATCAGCAGGTTGACCACCACGAACACCATCCGCCCCGGGTACGTCTTGGTGATGCGGGTGAAGCTGTTGGTCCACGCGAGGGAGCCTGAGTAGGCGTTGGTGACGTTGATCTTGATCTGCGAGATGACCACCAGCACCACAGCCAAGGTCATGGCGAGCCAAGCCGGCATCATCTCCTGGTACACACCAAGGAACTGGTGCACGGGCTCGTTGGCTGTCGCGGACGCGGCCGGGTCCAGCGACGCAATCAGGTAGATGGCAATGAACATCCCCACAATCTGCTTGATGGCCCCAAAGATGACCCAGCCCGGTCCGGCCAGAATCACTGCCCGCCACCAGGCGCCCTTGTTCGCGGCGGTTTTGGGTGGCATAAAGCGGAGGTAGTCGATCTGCTCGGCGATCTGGGCCATGAGCGACAGGCACACGCCGGCAGCCAGCATCACGGACGCCAGGTTGGGCCCGCCGTCGCCCGACGCCCCGGTGTACGCGAAGAACCCGTCGATGCTCTCAGGGTGTGACATCAGCAGGTACCCCACCGGCACCACCATCAGCAGCAGCCACAAGGGCGTGGTCCACACCTGGAGCTTGGCCAGGGTGTTCATGCCATAGATCACCAACGGGATGATGATCACCGTGGATGCCGCGTACCCCAGCCATTGCGGAATACCGAGTCCCAACTCAAGGCCCTGGGCCATGATCGAGCCCTCCAACGCAAAGAAGATGAAGGTGAAGGTGGCGAAAATGATGTTGGTGACCACTGAGCCGTAGTAGCCAAAGCCGGAACCGCGGGTAATCAGGTCCAGGTCAATGTTGTAGCGCGCTGCGTAGTACGCCAGCGGAAAGCCCGTCGCGAAGATGATGATTGCAGCTACCGCGATGCCAAAAATGGCGTTCACAGTGCCGTAGGCGATGCCGATGTTGGCGCCGATGGAAAAGTCGGCGAGGTAGGCGATGCCGCCCAGCGCACTGGTC
Source organism: Arthrobacter sp. Leaf141 (assembly GCF_001424565.1). Taxonomy (GTDB): domain Bacteria; phylum Actinomycetota; class Actinomycetes; order Actinomycetales; family Micrococcaceae; genus Arthrobacter. The sequence goes on along the minus strand of NZ_LMOL01000004.1, from coordinate 128,764 downwards.
GCAACCACGCCGGCGCTCCACTTCCGGTAGGACCGCGGCGCGAACCGAAGCGTATAGTCCTCCAGGCTCTCTTTCGTGGCATTCAGCGCGGCCGCGTTCATTACGGTTTCAGTCGCGGGTGAAGGCCCGACGCCGGAAGGTCCAGGAGGCATCACCGGTTCCAGCAGTTGCGTATTGAGTTTATCGCTGGTCATATTGCGCGTCGCTTTCGTCGCCGGATTGGGTCTGCTGCGACGTTATCCAGCGCGGGATACGGGCTGGTCACAGGCCTGTTTCGGCCGCGTTAAGAACTTCCGGGACGGGAGTCTCACTTTTGCGGGCCCCGCAAAACAACCAGGCGCTGGATTCGAATTTCATCAAAAACCCTAGCCAATTTCTACAAGTCGTAGAAGAATGGGGGCATGATGTTTGAACATAAGGATGGCAATCCGGTCCTGGACCTCACCGACGACCAGTCCTGGCATCTGGTGGACAACACCAGGCACGGGCGGCTGGTGGTTTCCGTTGCCGGCGAACCAGATATCTTCCCCGTGAATTACGTGACCGCCGCGAGGAAGATCTACCTGCGGACCGCCCCGGGCAATAAGCTCGCCCAACTCACCATCAACGACGCCGTACTTTTTGAAGCCGACGGTGTCCTCTCCGACGAAGCCTGGTCCGTAGTGGTCCGGGGCAAGGCAAGGGTGCTGAACACCTCCGCCGACTTGGCTCCCGTGGAAGAGCTTGGCCTCCAGTCCTGGGTGCCAACACTGAAGGACTTCTACGTCGAGATTGTGCCGGCGTCCGTGAGCGGCAGGCATTTCCAGCTCGGCCAGCAGCCGGAACGAGAGATCTAAAGCCCCGTGACCACCTAACGGACTGGCCATGTCGGACAAGCTCACACCCCAGCAGCGCAGCTGGAACATGTCCAGAATCCGCGGCAAAAACACCAAACCGGAGTTGCTGGTACGCCGGCTGGTGCACGCCAAAGGCTACCGGTTCCGTCTCCATGGGAGGTCCGGGTCGGTCCGGCTCCCTGGCAGGCCTGACCTTGTATTCGCAGGCCGGCGCAAGGTCATCTTCGTCAACGGCTGCTTCTGGCACTTCCACGACTGCCGCGTGGGCCAGCACGCACCGAAGGCCAACGCCGAATTCTGGGCGGCCAAGCGGTCCCGGACACGGGAGCGGGACGCGGAGCAGCGGAAACAACTCCAGAAGGCGGGCTGGGATGTCCTCACAGTGTGGGAATGCGAGCTCAGGGACAGCTCAGCGCTGGAGTCAACACTGGAGAATTTCCTGGATTCCCGGACCTGACGCCGCAATCTTGAGCCAATCCTGGGCTCCGGCGCCCAGGTTCTTGATGCGTGCCGGACACAATGGTGCTTGTGGTCCTGCGTGGGGATCACCAACCAGAGTCCGGAGCCCCGTAATCCCAGTAATCCCCGAGTGCCGGCTAGCTCCTTCGAGCCAGGAGCGCGGCTTTCAGCGCAGTCGCCGACGATTCACTGCTGTTGATCCGCCAGTCCGCTTCCTTCTGCAGATGGAACCACACAAAACCCATAACGTCCGGCTGACTGGCAAGGTACGCCACCAGGTCCCTGTTCCAGGCCGCTTTGGAACCACCCAACTCACTGGCTGCAGTCTCCGCTACAAGTATCGGACTGCCCGGCGCCAACGTCCGCAGCTGGGCAATACCCGGGCTGAACAGGTCCTGCGGCGAGACCCAACTGCTCCAGGCGGCGGACGTCCCCCAGTTGTAGCCGTCCAGCGCCACAACGTCGACGTACCCGGCTCCCGGATACAACCCGGTAAGGTCCGTGGAACCCCAGTAGGGAACGTTGGGCGACCAGACCCATTGCACGTTCGCCGCACCCTGTGCCGCCACCACGTCATGGACGTGCCGCCACGCGGACACGTAGTCGCCGGCCTGATTGCTGTTGACGCCTTCAGCCCATGGGTACCAATTTCCGTTCATTTCGTGGGCGAACCGCAGCATCACCGGTTTGCCCCACGAGGCCAGCGACTGTCCCCATGCACGGATGTGGGCGTCAAAATCTCCCGCGGTGATCCGGTCGAGGGAAAAGGCGGGCTGCTCAACGCCGCCGCCCCAGGCCCACGGTTCCCAGGTGAGCAATGCCGTGGCGCCGCGGGCCGAAACCGCATCCAGCTCGGCCAGCGGCGGTGCCTGCAGGAAGTCTTTGTACATCAGGACCATGGAGGGGCTCTCCCCCGCCAGCACGCCCACAGCATCGAGTTCCGCCCCGGCGGAGGCCCCACCCTGAGTCGCCACACCAAAGCGGAGTTTCGCCGAGCTGATCACAGGAGGTTGCGGCTCGGTCACCACCGCGGGCTGCACAACAAACAGCGCCGACGCTTTAGTGGCCGACGTCTTGGCGGTGACTGTGAGGCTGCCGGTGGCTCCAGCGGGGATCACAATCCCCGTGCTGAATGAGCCTGTGCCGGATGTCTTGAAGGAAAATGAGCTGGCGCCCGCTGTGACGGTTCCACTGGTGGAGGCTTTGAAGCCCGTCCCGGTCGCCGTAACCGCGGAGCCGGCAGGACCGGACCCCGGACTTAGCGTGACCTGGGCAGCCGGTGCCGCAGCGGCCGGCGCGATGCCGGACACCCCGGACACCACCAGGACCGTCCCGGCAAGCAACCCAGCAACAACGGTTTTCAGCGATCGGATCATGGCAGTTGTCCCCAGTCAGCCGGCAGCAAAAAGCCGCCATTTTTGGTGCGGAAAGCACTGGGTTCGATATTAGGGGTAAAAGCCGCAGTCTTATCAAGAAACCCACAATTATTCGCTGAAAACCTGACCCGCCAAGGCCATCCACCTAACCTGAAGAAGAGCAAATGACCCCGTTGATTCCCTGGTTTCCCCGACGCCGATCACCACCGGAAAGGACCGTTTTGAGCACCTCAGATGACACCCCGCGGCCACTGGTGGACCAGTCCGTACTGGACCGGCTGCGGGAAGAGCTGGAGGACGACGGCGGCTACAGCAAGGTCTTTGTGGGCCACTTCATCGAATACCTTCCCCAGCGGATAAGCCGCCTGCGGCTCGCCCTCACCACGGGAGACCTCGAGGGCTCAGTGGACGCGGTCCTCAGCCTCAAAACGTCCAGCCAGATGGTGGGCGCGGAACGCCTGGCAGGACTGGCGCTGGACCTCGAAGGCGAAATCCGGCGGGGCGCCCGGAGCGGCGACATCGCGGTGGTGCTGCCAAACCTGGCAGCGACGTTCCTGCGGCCCATCGACCACTGCGGCCGGCAGACCATCCACAGGCTACAGTCTCAGTGCTCGCCGGGAGCCAGGCGGTAACCCACACCGCGTACAGTCTGGAGCCAGCGCGGGCTTTGCGGCGAATCGCCCAGCTTTTTGCGCAGGTTGCCCATGTGGACTTCCACGGATCGTTCGTCGGATTCGCTGATGTAACTTCCGACGTCGTAATCCTCGTCCCGCAGCCGACGCACCAGATCCGCCTTGGTCCGGACAGTCCGGCCGGCTTCCAGCAGCGCGTGCAGGAGTTCGAATTCCGTCCGGGTCAGGTTCATTTCCGTCCCATCCACCAGCACAGTCCGGGACGCGTAGCTCAGGTCAAGGCCGTTGTGGCTGAAATTGCCCCGTTCGGGCCGCACGTGGTTGTTGGCGGACACCTCAGGCGCTGACGTGTCCGTTGCCTCCGCTGCGGACCTGGGCCGGCGCATCATCGCAGCAACGCGGGCCCGGAGCTCGCGGGGCCGGAACGGCTTGGTGAGGTAGTCATCGGCGCCGGATTCCAGGCCGATCAAAGTATCGAGTTCCTCGGTGCGGGCCGTCAGCATCACGATGTAGGCGTCCGAGAACTCACGGATCTGCCTCGACACTTCGAAACCGTCGATGTCGGGCAGGCCCAGGTCGAGTGTAATCACGTCGGGGTTCAGGGTTTTAGCCACCAGGACGCCTTCTGCGCCCGTGCTGGCTACCGTCACCTCAAAGCCGGCCTGGGTCAGCACAGTGCGGACCAGTTCCCGGATATCGTGATCATCCTCAATGACAAGTCCCACACGTGCTTCACTCATAGTGTCCCCTCAGCAGCCAACGTCTGAAGTATAGCCCGGTGCGGATATATCCTGCTTGTATGGTCCTGCAACTCCTGCCCCAGAAGCCCCACCGCCATGTCTGACCGCGAGCTATGGTCCGCCGGGCGCTTTTGGCGGCTTAGGCGGCCCTTCCATGAACTCCGCCTGACGGACCGCGTGGCCATGAGCCAGATGCCGCTGTTCATCACCACGCTGCTGACGGTCTTCCTGGTGTGGGCCTTCTTCCCGGGCACCATGGACAACGTGCTGTTCGGCTCCTTTGTCATCTCCCAGCTCCTCATCATGGCCCTCTGCTACCTGGTGCCGTGGGACCGGCTGCCGTACACCAGCTTCCTGGTCATACCGCTGCTTGACTTCATTTCCATCGCGGTGGGCCGCGAAGGCGGCCAGGACAGCCTGACCGGCATCAGCCTCCTGGCGGTCTTCCCGGTGATCTGGCTGTGCGCCTCCAGCTACTACCCGAAAACGTCGGTCTGGCTCTCCTTCCTGGCGCCCCTTGCCATCATCTGGGTGCCGCTGTTCCTTAAGGGCGACGTGACGCCCCAAGGCTTGACCCGCGCCCTGCTGCTTCCGGTCATGATGCTGGGTATCGGTGTGTCCGTGAGCGTCCTGACGCGCAGCATGATGCGCCAACAAAAGGAGCTGCAGGACAAGGACGCGCTTTTGCAGGCCAACCTGCGGACCAGCCAGCGCCAGGAAGCCCTGCTCAACACGGTCCTGGACACCGTCCACCTGGGCGTACTCGCCGTGGACGCCGACGGGCACGACATCCTGATGAACCGCAAGCAGCGCGCCAACCATGAACTGGCCCGGCCCAGCACCATCGAAGACCCCAACGAGTCCCAGCTCCTGGTCTACGCAGCGGACCGGACCACCCTCATTCCCGTGGAAGACCGGCCGGTGCGCCGTGCCGTCCTCGGCGAGACCTTCACTGACTACCTCGTGTGGCTGGGCGAGGGAGCAGCGCAGCGGGCCTTTGTGACCACTGCCCGCGCGATGAAGGACGAAGACGGCAAATTTGCCGGTTCCGTCATTGCGTTCGGTGACGTCACAGACCTCGTCAATGCGCTGACCGCAAAGGATGACTTCGTCTCCAGCGTCTCCCATGAATTCCGTACTCCGCTGACATCCATCCTCGGATACGTTGAACTGCTGCTCTTCGACGAGCCGGACGATTCACAGCGCGAAATGCTCGATATCATCCGCCGGAACTCGGAGCGGCTCCTCACGCTGGTCTCGGATCTGCTGGCCAGCCGCAACGGGCAGCTGATTGTCACACCCCATGCGGTGAACGTGGCTGAGCTGGTGCGCAGCAGCGTCTCATCGGCCCTGCCCAAAGCCGCCGCCTCGGGTATTGTCCTGACGGCGGACGTCCCGGACACCCTGGAAGCCCACGTGGATGGCGCCAGGATCTCACAGGTCCTGGACAACCTGGTGTCGAATGCCATCAAATACTCGCCCGACGGCGGCAGCGTCCGGGTCAGCCTCGTGGAGGAGGACGGAAACGTGGCCTGCAGGGTCACGGACACTGGCATGGGGATGACCCCTGAGGACGCATCCGAGGTGTTTGCGAAGTTCTTCCGCACCAGCAACGTCCGCCGCACCGCCATTCCGGGCGTCGGGCTGGGCCTGCCTATCAGCAAGGCAATCGTGGAAGCCCACGGCGGTTCCATCGACGTGGACAGCACCCTGGGTGAGGGAACGGTGTTTACCTTCCGGGTACCGGTGTAACCCGGCGCCCGGACGGGCGGCCGCCTGGCTTAGAGGCCCGCAGCCCGTTTCCGGCCGAAGATGAAGTAGCCGGTAGGCCCGATGAAGTTCACAAACGCGGCCAGCCGCCAGGCCGCTTTGGGTCCGTTGATGAGTTCCGCGGGGCGGCGGGAAATGTCCCGTTGGGCTGCCAGGAGCAGCGCCACCTGCGCCACACCCACCACAATGGTTCCGGCCTTGCTGGCCGGCGACATTTCTTTCCAGGTCTTTTTCTTTGCCATGGTGCTCCTTCAGTGGATGTGATGGGGGTGCGGCTGCTAGTGCACGTAGGGCGCCAGCCGTTGCCGCTGCTCGGGAGTGAGTCGCTGGACCCGGCCGGTGGCCTCGTCCACAAACGCCAGGTGGCTGCTTGCCTTCACGCAGTCCTCGCCCGTCACCGGGTCCAGGACAAGGTAGTGGATATCAAAGCTGGCGCCCTTGACGGCGCCGATCCACACCTGGACCACGGCGGGGATGTTGCGGTACTCCAGCGTCCGGACGTAACGGATTCTGTGGTCAACCACCAGCGCCATGGTGCCGTCCGGGACGTCGTTGAAGAGGGAAACCTGCGGGTCAACGCCTGGCTGGCCGGCTCCCCGGGGAGGGCCGAAGGCGGCGATCCGCGCCTCCTCCAGCATCCTCACGATCTGGACGTTGTTGATGTGTCCGTAAGCGTCCATGTCGCCCCAGCGCATGGGCACCGGGACTTCAATCCGGACCGGGGCTGCGGTGCCGGCGCTCAGCTGTGGACCGCCGTCGAGTCATCCACCGGGATTTCCCCGGCGTCCGAGCCTGCGAATTGCGACTGGTACAGCCGGTAGTAGGCGCCCTGGGCGGCGAGCAGCACCTTGTGGTTGCCCTGCTCCACGATCCGGCCGTTTTCCATCACCAGGATGGTGTCGGCGTCGCGGATGGTGGAGAGCCGGTGGGCAATAACGAAGCTGGTCCGGTCCGTCCGCAGCGCAGCCATGGCCTTCTGCACCAGCAGTTCGGTACGGGTGTCCACGGAGCTGGTGGCTTCGTCGAGGATGAGCAGCGATGGGTTGGCCACAAAAGCGCGGGCAATGGTGATCAGCTGCTTCTCGCCGGCACTGACGTTGTTGCCTTCCTCGTCGATGACCGTTTGGTAACCCTCCGGGAGCGCCCGCACGAACCGGTCAACAAACGTGGCTTTGGCCGCGGCGATGACTTCTTCCTCCGTGGCGTCCAGGTTTCCGTAGCGGATGTTGTCGTAGATGGAGCCGCCGAACAGCCATGCGTCCTGGAGCACCATGCCCACCTTGGACCGGAGCTCGGCCCGGCTGAGGTGCGTGATGTCCACGCCATCGAGGGTGATGGCGCCGGAGTTGAGCTCGTAGAAGCGCATCACCAGGTTCACCAGGGTGGTCTTGCCTGCGCCCGTGGGACCTACGATGGCCACGGTATGGCCGGGCTCCGCGGTGAAGGACAGGTTCTCGATGAGTTTTTTGTCTTCCGTGTAGCTGAAGGTCACGTCCTTGAAGTCCACGTGTCCGTCCGTCTTTGGCGGCAGGTGCTCGGTGGCGGTCTCGCTGTCCTGCTCGTCAGCGTCCAGGAACTCGAACACCCGTTCCGCCGAGGCCACGCCGGACTGCAGCATGTTGGCCATGCCTGCCATCTGGCCCAGCGGCTGGGTGAATTCGCGGGAGTACTGGATGAAGGCGGTGGCATCACCCAGGGACATGGAGCCGGACGCCACCCTGAGGCCGCCCACCACGGCGATGCCCACGTAGCTGAGGTAGGAAACAAACTGCATGACCGGGAAGATGATGCCGGAGACGAACTGGGCGCCGAAGCTGGCCTTGTACAGGGCTTCGTTGCGTTCCTCGAAGCGGGCCAGCATATCGGCGTCGCGGCCGAAGACGCGGACCAGGTCGTGGCCGGAGAAGGACTCCTCGATCTGGCCGTTCAGGGCACCGGTGTTTTTCCACTGCGCGGCAAAGAGCTTCTGGCTGCGGACGCCGATGATGCCTGCGGCCACACCGGACAGGGGCAGGGCCACCAAGGCGATCAGGGCCAGCTGCCAGGACACGATGAACATCATGATGACGATGCCGATGACCGTGAGCAGCGAGTTGATCAGCTGCGCGAATGCCTGCTGGAGTGCCTGCTGGACGTTGTCGACGTCGTTGGTTACCCGGGAGAGGACGTCGCCGCGCTGGCGGGTGTCGAAGTAGTTCAGCGGCAGCCGGTTGAGCTTCTTTTCCGTGTCGTCACGGAGCCGGCGGATCACCTTCATCACGATCACGTTGAGCACGTAACCCTGCAGCCACAGGAAGATGTTGGCCACGAAGTACATCAGCAGGACCATGGCGATCAGCATGGTCAGTTTGTCGAAATTGATGCCCGTCCCGGGTACCAGCTCCATCCGCGAAACCATGTCCGCGAAATTGGCATCCCCCGCCTGGCGGAGGCCCGCGACGAACTCGTCCTTACTGGCGCCGGCAGGCAGTTGCTTGCCCACCACACCGGCAAAGATCACGTCCATGGCCTGGCCCAGGATCTTGGGGGCGATGACATTCAGGACAACGGCGACCACCACCAGGGCCACCACGAGGTAGATGCCAAGGGCCTCCGGGCGCAGCAGCCCCATCAGCCTCTTGGCGGAAGGCCAGAAATGCTGGGCCTTTTTGGCGGGTATGCCGCCGAACATGTCCCCGTCGGCCTCTGACGGGGTGAATTCCTCTTCAACAAAATCGTCGTCATCCAGGTCCGGGGCCGTCACGGCCGATTCCGGCGCAGCCTGGTCTGCGGCGGTGGAGTCCTTTTTCCGGGGGCTCATGCCATTTCCTCCACGCTCAGCTGGGATTCAACAATTTCCTGGTAGGTGGGTGAGGTTTCCAGGAGTTCCTCGTGCGTGCCGCGGTCCACAATCCGGCCGTTGTCCAGGACCAGGATCTGGTCCGCTTCGGTGATGGTGGAGATCCGCTGGGCGACGATGATGACCGTGGCGTCCGCGGTGGTCTGTTTCAAGGCTGCGCGGAGCCGCGCATCCGTTGCCACGTCCAGTGCGGAGAAGGAATCGTCAAAGAGGTAGACCCTGGGTTTGGTGACCAGGGCCCGGGCGATGCACAGCCGTTGGCGCTGGCCGCCGGAAACGTTGGTTCCGCCCTGGGAGATCCTGGCGTCCAGCCCGTTCTTTTTCTCCTGCACAAACGATTCGCCCTGGGCCACGCGCAGCGCGTCCCACAGCTCCTGGTCCGTGGCTTCGGTCTTGCCGAAGCGCAGGTTGTGCTCGATGGTTCCGGAGAAGAGGTAGGGCCGCTGCGGGACGAGGGCCACCCGCTTGGTGATTTCCTCCCGGTCCAGGGCACTGACGGGCACCCCGTCCAGGAGCACCTCGCCCTCGCCGGCGTCGTAGAGGCGGGGCAGGAGGGACAGCAGGGAGCTCTTGCCGGAGCCGGTGGAGCCGATGATGGCGATGGTCTGGCCGGGCCAGGCGGTGAAGCTGACGTTGCTCAACACGGGCGACTCGGCACCGGGGTAGGCGAAGGTGACGTTGCGGTACTCCACCACACCTTCCAGCGCTGCCGGGGCTTCCGGACGTTCGGGATCGTGGATGGAGGGTTCGACATCGAGCACCTCGCCGATGCGGTCCGCGCACACGGAGGCGCGCGGGATCATCATGGCCATGAACGTGCCCATCATCACCGCGACGAGGATCTGGAGCAGGTACTGCAGGAAGGCTGTGAGGGCGCCCACCTGCATATCGCCGGAGTCCACCCGCTGGCCACCGAACCACAGGACAGCGGCGGTGGACAGGTGCAGGATCATGCCGATGGCGGGGAACATCAGCACAAACAAGGCGCCGATTTTCAGGGAAACGTCGGTGAGCTCCTTGTTGGCTGCCCCGAAGCGCTCCGTTTCGTAGGGTTCGCGGACGAAGGCGCGGACCACGCGGATACCGATGATCTGTTCGCGCAGCACAGCGTTGATCCGGTCGATCTTCTTCTGCATGGAGCGGAACAGCGGCATCAGCCGGACCACCAGGTAGCCCACCACCACTGTGAGGAGCGGTACTGCGACCCACACCAGCCAGGACAGGTTGAGGTCCTCACGCAATGCCATGATGATGCCGCCGATGCACATGATGGGGGTGGCCACCATGAAGTTCAGGCCCATCAGCACCAGCATCTGGACCTGCTGGACGTCATTGGTGCCGCGGGTGATCAGCGTGGGCGCGCCGAAGGTGCTGACGTCCTTGGCGGAGAAGCTGGTGACCTTGCGGAACACGGCCCGGCGCAGGTCGCGGCCGATTGCCATGGCCGTTTTGGACCCGAAGTACACGCCGGCGATGGCGGTGCCAACCTGCACAAAGGCTACGGCGAGCATCACGGCGCCGGTCCGCCAGATGAAGTCGGTGTCCCCGCGGGTGACGCCCTCATCGATGATCTGGGCGTTCAGGCTGGGAAGGTACAGGGCAGCCATGGTGGACGCCAGCTGGAATACAATGACGGCCACAAGATACGGCGTGTATGGCTTGGAAAACCGCCGTATGAGGGTGAGGAGCATGCCCACGGGTCCTTAGGAAGAATGTGAAAAGCAGGAGGCTTAAGTAGTAGCAGCCGGGGCTGACATCCTTAGCCTTCCCACTCTACGAAACTCTTTCCCGGGGCGGAACCGCCCCGGGAAAGATCATCCGACGGGAGTACCCCCGCGTGCGGTCAGTGCTTTGCTGCGGCGGGTTCCGGCGTTGTGCCCGAATCCTTGGCGGTGGCATCCGGCTGGATGTCCACGGTGCGGCGGAGCGGCTTCTCCTTGATGAACAGCACGGAGAGCAGCGCCAGCACCGTGACGCCGGCGGAGATCAGGAAGACCTCGGCCGTGGCGTCGCCGTAGGCCGCCCGCATGATCTCGCGGACCGGTTCGGGCATGTGGGCCAGGTCCAGGCTGCTGCCGGCGCCGCCGCCGGCCACCGGGATGCCGGCCGCGGCCAGTCCCTGGGAGGCGAGTTCGCTGACCCGGTTGGCCAGGACCGCGCCCAGCACCGAGACGCCGATGGCGCCGCCGACGGAGCGGAAGAAGGCCACGGAGGCGCTTGCCGTTCCGATGTCCGAGGCGCGGACGGTGTTCTGCACAGCCAGGACCAGGTTCTGCATCAGCATGCCGAGGCCCAGGCCCAGGACGGCGGTGAAGACGCCTGCGTGCCAGAGTTCGGTGGTGTGGTCCATGGTCCCGGCCAGGCCCAGGCCGCCGATCAGGAGGATGGATCCGGCTACCAGGAAGCCCTTCCATTTGCCGGTGCGGCTGATGAGCAGGCCCGAAGCCACGGAACCGATCAGGTTGCCCGCGATCATGGGCAGGGTCAGGAGGCCGGCTTCGGTGGGGGTGGCACCGCGGGCCACCTGGAAGTACTGGCCCAAGAAGGTGGAGGAGCCGAACATTGCCACACCAACAGCCACGGAGGCGATGATGGCCAGCGCGGTGGTCCGCTCAGAGATGATCTTGAGCGGGATGATGGGCTGTTCCACCTTGGATTCAACCAGGACCAGCAGGGCCAGCAGGAGCACGCCGCCGCCCACCATCAGGGCCGACTGCCAGGAGAACCAGTCGTAGTAGTCCGCCTTGCCGGCGAAGGAAACCCAGATCAGGAGCAGGCTGACGCCCGAGGTCAGCAGGATGGAGCCGAGCCAGTCGATCCTGGCGTGCCGGCGGACGTGGTTGATCTTGAGGGTGACCTGCAGCAGGATCAGGGCGACGACGGCGAGCGGCACGCAGACGAAGAAGGTCCAGCGCCAGCCCAGCGGGCTGTCCACGATGAATCCGCCCAGCAGCGGGCCACCGGCGGTGCCAACGGCCATCACGGCGCCCATGTAGCCGGAGTATTTGCCGCGGTTGCGCGGCGGGATCATGGTGCCGATGATGGCCTGCGCCAGGGCGGTCAGGCCACCCATCGCCACACCCTGGATGACGCGGGCGCCCAGCAGCAGCGGAATGGTCTGCGAGAGGCCGGCCATCACGGAACCGGCAACGAAGATGATGATGCTGAGCTGGACCAGGACCTTCTTGTTGAAAAGGTCTGCAAGCTTGCCCCAGATGGGGGTGGTGGCGGCGTTGGCCAGCAGTGCTGCGGTGATGACCCAGGCGAAGTCCGTCTGGGTGCCGTGCAGGTCGGACATGATGGTGGGCAGCGCGTTGGCCACGATGGTGCTGCTGAGGATCGCGGTGAAGAACGCGGCGAGGAGGCCGGTGAGGGCCTCCATGATCTGCCGGTGCGTCATTTCCGGCGCGGCTTCGGTTGCTCCGGCAGGCGACGGCGGCTGGCCCGCCGGTTTGGTCTGGGTGGCAGTTTGGCTTGCCATGGATCTGCTCCTAAAGGGTGTTGATGGTGGTGCCGGCCGCCGTTGCCCGGGCTGAGTTCTTCAGTGATTGTGTGAGTTTGTGCAAGGTGGTGGCCGTGGTGCCGGCGTCTTCCTCGCTCCAGTCACGCAGGAGGTCCTGCAGCGCTGCTGCCCGTTGCTCCTCGATGTGCCGGAGCTTGTCCGCCCCCTGCGGGGTGAGCGCCACAAGCTGGGCCCGCCCATCGTCGGGATCCGGCCTGCGCACCACAAAGCCGTGGTCTTCGAGGTCGGCGATATGCCGGCTAAGGACCGGGGCGCTGACGCCCAGCCGCTCGGCAAGCCGCGTGGCCCGGGATTCCCCCTCCCCCACAAATCGCAGGACGCCCTGGAGCGCGACGCCGGTTTCCTGCCCCCGCACGTTGGCGGTGGCGATGCAGCGCACGGCCCGCTGGAGGTCGAAGATCTGGTACACCAGATCCGCTGCCGTGTCCGGAGCTACAGCCATGACTCGATTACTCCCTAGTTGTTTGCCTCAAGCAACCATATCTTAATTTGGTTGCTTTGGGAAACTATCATTGTGGGCTACCCCGGAAATGCCGCAGGACCCCTGCCATCGGCAAGGGTCCTGCGGGGGTGGTGGGGAGCGTCAGTCGCCCAGGTGCGTCGGGGCGAACATCTTCAGCAGGGTTTCAACCACAACGACGTTGGGCCCGTCCCCGGCGAAGGATGCCTTCAGCGCGTCCCCCACATCCCCGGGGGCAACCCGCCGGGCCGGGACGCCGAACGCTTCGGCGAGTTTGACGAAGTCCGGCCGGGCCAGCTCGGTGGCCGTGGCCTGGCCGAATGCACCCACCATGTACTCGCGCAGGATGCCGTAGCCGCCGTCGTCGACAATCAACCAGGTGACCGGCACGTTGTGCTGCTTGGCGGTGGCCAGCTCGGAAATGGAGTACATCGAGGAGCCGTCGCCGGATACCGCCAGGACCCGTGCGGGCCGGCCCAGCGTCTGCAGGCCCACGGCGCCGCCGATTGCCGCCGGGAAGCCATAGCCCAGTCCGCCCGCGCCCTGCGCGGAGTGGAACTGGCCCTCGCGCGCATCCCAGCAGCTCCAGCCCCAGTAGGCGGAGATGGTCATGTCCCAGAACGTTTGCATGTCCGCGGGGACAGCCTCCCGGATACCGGCCATAAACCCCAGTTCCTTGGCCAGGTCCTGGGATTCGAGCCGGGCCCGCACGTTGGCCAGCGCGTCCTTCACCACCGACGCCGGAGTTGCGCCGTGCCAGTTTGCCGGTACGGACCGACCGGCGTCGAAGGCGGCGTCCAGGGCGGACAGCGCCTGGCCGGCGTCCGCCCGGATGCCCAGGCCGGGCCGGTTGGACTCCAGGACCCGGGGTTCCGCGTCGATCTGGATGATCCGGCCCCGCGGCGCGAACGTGAAGTAGTTGGAGGTGACCTCGCCCAGCGATGAGCCGATGACCACCAGGACATCGGCATCCTCCAGCACGTCGGTCATGTGCCGGTCCTCGATCCAGGACTGCAGCGACAAGTCATGGTTCCAGGGGAAGGCGCCGTTGCCGCCCGGCGTGCAGATCACCGGAGCCTGCAGTTTTTCGGCGAGGGACAGCAGCGTGGCCTCGGCCCGACCGCGGCGCGTCCCGCCGCCGGCGATGATGGCCGGCCGTTCCGCAGCTTCCAGCCATTTAACGGCTTCCCGGACCAGCTCCACGCGGGGCGGGTTGTCGGCTGCCAGTGCCAATGCGTCCTCCACAGGCGGCACCATGATGGGGTCCAGCAGCACGTTCTGCGGGATTTCCAACCACACCGGACCCTGGGGGGAGGAGATCGCCTCGGTCCAGGCATCCTGGATGGCGGACGGGATGCCTGACGCGTGCTGGATCAGCCGCTGGCTTTTGGTGACGTTGGCTGCTGAGGCCTTCTGGTCATCGAGCTGGTGCAGCATGCCCTTGCGGCGGGCGCCGAGCCCTTCCAACGGAATCTGGCTGGCGACAACCACCATGGGCACTCCGGTGGCGTATGCCTCCTGGAGCCCGGCAAGTGACGTCAGCGCGCCGGGCCCGGTGGAGAGGAACAGGACCCCCACCTCGCCGGTGGCGCGGGAGTAGCCGTCGGCGGCGAACGCCGAGTTGTTCTCCACTCGGGACGAAACGAAGTGCAGGTTGCCGCGGCCCATGGCATCAAACAGGCCCAGCGCGTGCTGGCCCGGGATGCCAAAGACGGTTTTGGCGCCCAACGCTTCGAGGGTTTCCACCACCAGGTCACCGCCGTTGCGCACCGGACCGGGTGGCACGCCGGCAGCGTCAGCCGCCACAGCGGCTGGTACCCCGGCGGGGGTTGAACCTGCGGCTGGAAGCGTGGATCCGGCGTCGGCCATTGCCTTACTCCTTGCCGGCTGCAGCGAAGCCGGCAGGCTGGCGGGGTTCGCGGCCAAGCGCCTGGGCCGCGTAACCGGATTCCGCGCCGAACCGGTTGCCGGCCACGGCGTTGTCCGCCATCAGGGTCACCAGCTCGAAAGCCACGTGGCTTGCGGCCACGCCGGTGATTTCGGCGTGGTCGTACGCCGGGGCGACCTCGACAACGTCCGCGCCCACCAGGTTCATGCCGCGGAAGCCGCGGATGATTTCCAGGAGCTCCCGGCTGGTGATGCCGCCGGCCTCGGGTGTTCCGGTGCCGGGGGCGTGTGCGGGGTCCAGGACGTCGATGTCCACCGAGATGTAGAGCGGGCGGTTGCCGATCCGGTCGCGGACCTTGGCCACCGTTTCCAGGACACCCTGGTAGTAGACGTCTGCAGAGGTGACGATGCCGAAGCCGAAGCGGTGGTCGTCGTCGAGGTCCTTTTTGCCGTAGAGGGGTCCGCGGGTGCCGATGTGGCTGATGGCTTCCGTGTCCAGGATGCCTTCCTCCACGGCGCGGCGGAACGGGGTGCCGTGGGTGTATTCGGCGCCGAAGTAGGTGTCCCAGGTGTCCAGGTGCGCATCGAAGTGCAGCATGGCGATGGGCCCGCCGGCGCGTTCGGCAGCCGCGCGCAGCAGGGGCAGGGCGATGGTGTGGTCCCCGCCCAGGGTGACGAGCTTGCTGCCGCCGGCGGTGAGGTCGAGCGCGTTCTGCTGGACCGTTTCGATGGCCTCGTTGATGTTGAAGGGGTTGACGGCCATGTCGCCGGCGTCCGCCACCTGTATGTTTTCGAAGGGGCTGACGTCCCACGCCGGGTTGTACGGGCGCAGCAGCCGGCTGGCCTCGCGGACGTGGTTGGCGCCGAACCGGGCACCGGGGCGGTAGGAGACGCCGGAGTCGAAGGGAACACCCACAACGGTGACATCAGCCTTGGCCACCTGGTCCAGCCGCGGCAGCCGGGCATAGGTCGCGGCGCCGGCGTAGCGGGGAATTCGGGATGAATCGATGGGGCCAAGGTTGCCGTTGGCTTCGATGCGCAGCTCTTCCATGGGAGGGGCTCTCCTTCGCGGAGTTGGGGACTGATGTGATTGCCATCATACGCCACAGTTGTCTAATGGGCATCAAGTGTTTACAGAAAGTTGGCGAAACGTCCGACGACGGCAGCCCCGGAAACGGAAATGGCCGGGGCGGGTGCCGCAGCACCCACCCCGGCCATGGCCGGATTTTTCCGGCGTCGTCAGCCGGCCTGCCGGGCCCGCGAGCGCCACAGCAGCCAGATGAAGTACGGCGTGCCCAGTACGGCAGTGAGCAGCCCGGCGCCCAGTTGGGCGGGGGCAATGACGGTCCGGCCCAGCACGTCCGCGGCTCCCACCAGGATGGCGCCCAGCAGGATCGCCGTGGGCAGGACCCGCGTGTGGCGCCGGCCCACCAGGGCCCGGGCGGCGTGCGGCGCGATCAGCCCCACGAACCCCACGGCCCCCACCGCCGCAATGGACAGCGCCGTGAGGATCACGCTGACCACCAGGAACAGCAGCCGGGCGCGTGCCAGCGGGACGCCCAGCAGCCGCGGGGTGTCCTCGTCCAGGCTCAGGATGTCCAGTTCACGGTGCCGGAACGCCGTCATCGGCACAAAGACCAACAGCCCGGCGGCCAGGGGAAGGACGTCCAGGAAGGTGCGGCCGTAGGTGGAACCGGCCAGCCAGGTGAGGGCCTTGGTGGCGTTGAACGGATCCGTCAGCACAATCACGAGGCTGACCAAGGCCTGGGTGCCGGCGGAGACGCCCACCCCGATCAGCACCAGCCGGTTCTGCTGGTAGCCGCCCCGGGCTGCCAGCCCGAACACCAGGGCCGCCGCGAGCGCCGCCCCGGCCAGCGCCGCCAGGGAAATTCCCCATGGGCTGACCAGGGGAACGGTGGAGACCACCAGGACGGCGGCCAGTCCGGCACCGCCGGAGACCCCGAGCAACCCGGGTTCGGCCAGCGGGTTGCGGGTGATGGACTGGATCAGCGTTCCCGCCAGGGCCAGGGCCGCTCCCGCGGCCATGGCTGCGGCCACACGGGGCGCCCGGGTATCCAGGACAAAGCCCACCACTTTGCCGCTCTCCCCCGCCAGCCAGTTCAGGACATCCCCGAGCAGCAGCTTGGCATCGCCCAGCAGCAGGGAGCCTGCCAGCACAGCCAGGGCCACAGCAGCCAGGACGGCAACCGTCAGCAGGTACCGCCAGCGCGGCGGCAGGGGGTGGTGGTCCGTAGGGGTCACGGACCCGGAGTCCTTGGCCCGGAAAGCCAGGACGATCAGGAACACGGCCCCCACCAGCGAGGTGATGACGCCCGTGGGCACCCGCACCGATGCATCGGCGCCCACCACCGCGCGGAGCGCAACGTCCGAGGCGAGGATCAGGTTGGCGCCCATCAGGCCGGCAAGGGGCAGGAAAAAAACAGCCCGGCCCAGCCGCTGGACTCGGTTGGCCAGGGGCCGGACCAGGGCAGGTGCGCAGAGCCCCACAAAGCCGATGGGCCCGGCCAGGGTAACGGCCGCGGCCGACAGGAGGACGGCGAGCAGGACTGCACCAACCCGCGTGGACCGGACGTTGACGCCCAGGCTCCTGGCGGCGTCGTCCCCCAGGCCCAGCGCGTCCATGCGCCGGCCCAGCAGGAGCAGCCCGGCCAGGCCGATCACCAGCAGCGGCGCCACCTGGACCACGCCGGAGGTGCCGCCCTGGCTGATGCTGCCCTGGCCCCACTGGTAGAGGCCTTCGGTGGCCTGCGGATACAGCAGGAGCAGGGCGGACGTCATGGAGCCGAGGCCCAGGGCCAGGGCGCTGCCGGCCAGGACCAGCCGCAGCGCACCGGTTCCCAGCCCCGAGAGGCCCAGGACCACTGCGGCGGCTGCCAGGCCGCCAACAAAAGCCACTGCAGAGGATGCCAGCAGCGGGAGGGTGAAGCCGGTGACGGAGGCGATGCCCAGGGCAAAGTAGGCGCCGGCGTTGACCGCCAGGGTGTCCGGCGAGGCCAGGACGTTGCGGCTGATGGACTGCAGGGCGGCGCCGGCCACGCCCAGGGCCAGGCCCACAACGATGCCTGCCAGCATCCGCGGGAGCCGCGAGGCCATCACCACGGCTGCCGAATCCTGGTCCGCCGAGCCCAGGAACACGTTCCAGAGTTCCACCGGACCAACGGCCGCGGTGCCCTGGGTGAGGTCGATCAACGCGAGCGCTGCGCACAGGGCCAGCGCGCCGGCCAGGACCCCGGCCACGGCGCCGTTACCGCCGGAGCGCCGCCGGACGGGCGCCTCGGCGGTAACAGCGGCGCTCATGCGATCACTTGGTAAGGGCCGTAACGGCAGCATCGACGTAGGCCGTCATGGACGCCGGGCCACCGAACATCCAGATGCCGTCGGACAGGCGGTGGACGTTGCCGGCGGTGACGAACGGCAGGGACTGCCAGATCGGGTTGGCGCCGAGGACGTCGGCGAACGGGTCGCCGTCCACCTTGTTGGTGATGTAGAGGAACTCAACGTCGCTGAGGCTGGTCAGGCCTTCGACATCGGTGGATGCCAGGCCATAGTCCTTGTCGCCTTCCAGGGTCCACGCATTGTCGAGGCCCAGTTCCGCGGTGACGTCGCCGATCAGGGAGCCCTTGGTGTAGGGCCGGATGCCTACCTGGTTGCCCTGGGCGTAGCCGTCAGCGAAGGCGACCTTGGCTCCGGCGAGCCCTGCGGCCGCGAGCGTTTCGCGGCCCTTGGCCACGGCGTCGTCGAATGCTGCCTTGACCCCGGTGGCTTTGTCCTCCGTGCCGGTGGCCTTGGCGATCAGGTCCAGGTTGGTGTTCATCTGGGCGATCTGGCCTTCGCCGTTGGCGGAGCGGACCTGCAGGACCGGGGCGATCTTGCGCAGCTGCTCGACGGCGGCGGCAGGCAGGTCGGTGGTGGCCACGATCAGGTCGGGCGCCAGGGACGCGACGGTGTCCACGCTGGGCTCACCGCGGGTGCCGATGTCCTTGGGCTCGTTGTCGAGGGGAACGGCGGCGGCCCAGGCGCTGTAGCCGGGGACATCGGCAACACCTACGGGGTCAACGCCGAGGGAGACGAGGTTTTCCACGACGTTCCATTCGGTGCCCACCACTTTGGTGGCGGGGGCGTCGAGGGTGATGGTGGTGCCGCTGGCGTCGGTCAGCTCGATGCCGGCTCCGGAGGCCGAGGGGTTGGCGGCAGGTTCCGTGGTTCCACAGGCGGAGAGGGCCAGCGCCGCTGCAACAGCGGCGGAGGCCAGGATTGGCTTCTTCATGGGGATGTAACCAGTCTTTCGGTACGGGTGTGGTGCTTGCCGATGGCGCGGGTGCGCAACCGGCCGGTGCTTGGATCGGTGTCGACCTCGATCCGGATTCCGTAAACCCCGCTCAGAAGCGCGGAGGTGAGAACGGAGGCTGGTGTGCCGGACGCAATGACACGCCCCTGGCTCAGTAATACGACCCGGTCGGCGAGCGCCGCGGCCTGGTCAAGATCGTGCAGGACCACGCCCACGGCGATGTCCTGCTGGTCGGCGAGGTCCCGGATGAGGTCCAGGAGTTCCACCTGGTAGCGGAGGTCCAGGTAGGTGGTGGGTTCGTCCAGCAGCAGCACGCCGGTTTCCTGCGCCAGGCAGCTGGCCAGCCAGACGCGCTGCAGCTGGCCGCCGGAGAGCTGGTCAACGCCGCGGTCCGCCACTCCGCCGGTGCCGGTCAGGGCCAGGCACTGATTCACGACGGCGGCACCGGCCGGATCGGCCTTGCCCCAGCGGCCGCGGTGCGGGTAGCGGCCGAACTCGACAACGTCGCGGACGCTCAGGCCGGCGGGCGTGGGCCGGCTTTGGGTCAGGAGGGCCACGTGGCGGGCGAACTCGCGCGCCGAGAGGGAGAGTGCGTCGGCGGCTTCGTCACCGGGGCTCCCGCCCAGGGTCAGCGTCCCGGTCCTGGGGTCCTGCAGGCGGGCCAGCGTGCGCAGCAGGGTTGACTTGCCGCTGCCGTTGGGGCCCACCAGGGCGGTGACCTGGCCGGGCACCAGGGTCAGCGACGCATCGTGGACAACATCCGTGCCGCCATAGGCAACGGTGATGCCGGCGCCCTTCAAGGCGTGCGGGATCGCGGGGCTGGACTTAGGGTTCACATACTAAGGCTAGCCTATCCTTAGGGTTCCACCCGACCACGTTACGCGGAGTTGTCCCTGTTCAGCGGCTGGCCGCCGGGACCAGCACCCAGAGGACCTCGACCGGCTGGTCGGTGGGGTTCACCCAGGTGTGGGGCTCGCGGCCCGGGAACGTGACGGTGTCCCCCGCATCGAGGTCGTATTCCTCATTGGTCAGGATGAGCCGGATGCTGCCGCTGATCACGTGCAGCACGTCGACGTCGCAGTCCACGGCATACAGTTCGGACTCGCCGCGGCCGTGCGGCTCAATAACGGCCTGGATGATCTGGAGGCGGCGTTCGGACCGGGCAGTCAGGAGCCGCTCAACGATGCCTTGGCCGCCCAAGGAAATCCGCGGCCCGTCGTTGCGTTTGGTCAGGTGCGTCTCGGGGGCCGCAAAAAGCTCGCCGATGGAGATCGACAGGACCTGGCACAGGGTGACCAGCGAGGCCACCGACGGGGAGGTCAGGTCGCGCTCAACCCGGCTCAGGAAGCCCTTGGTCAGGCCGGTGGCATCGGCCACCTGTTCGATGGTGAGCCGCTGGGACTGCCGGGCCGCCCGGATCCTCGAGCCGATGGCCACCGGAACGTTGCTCGGTTCAACTGGCAGTGCCTTCATGTACGAACCTTTCATGGCCGGCCACCCGGCCCCACTCTGGAGCAATACTAATGGCCTGCTGCCACTGTGACGCTTCCATGGCGGGCGCGCCACGGCGCCTCAGGGCGCCCTTGACTGTTACGGCCGTCACAGCCTACGCTTTTGAAAACACTTGTTGCCTATCAGGCAATATTTGCGACTCCGCTCTCATCCGCACCCCCAGCAGCGGCGCCCCGGCTTTCCCCGCCCGGCCCGCTTAACAACCTGCTCCGAGGAGCCAACATGGATGCAAACGTCATCAACATCGCCATTGTGGTGGTGTACCTACTCGCCATGCTTGCCTTCGGCTGGTGGGGCAAGTCCCGCACCAAGTCCAACAGCGACTTCCTGGTGGCCGGCCGCCGCCTCGGCCCATTCCTCTATACCGGCACCATGGCCGCGGTGGTCCTGGGCGGCGCGTCCACCGTGGGCGGCGTGGGACTGGGCTACAAGTTCGGCATCTCCGGCATGTGGCTGGTGGTGGCCATCGGCGCGGGCGTCCTGCTCCTGAGCCTGCTCTTTGCCCCCATCATCCAGAAGCTGAAGATCTACACCGTCTCGCAGATGCTGACCCTGCGCTACGGCAGCAAGGCCACCCAGGCCTCCGGCATCGTGATGCTGGCGTACACGCTGATGCTGTGCGCCACGTCCACCGGCGCCTACGCCACCATTTTTGTGGTGCTGTTCGGCATGGACCGGGCCTTGGCCATCGCCGTCGGCGGCGCCATTGTGCTGGTCTACTCCACCGTGGGCGGCATGTGGTCCATCACCCTGGCGGACCAGGTCCAGTTCGTCATCAAGACCGTGGGCATTTTTTTCCTGATGCTGCCCTTCACGCTGAACGCCGCCGGCGGCCTGGACGGCATCCGCAGCCGCGTTGATGCGAGCTTCTTCCAGATCGACGGCATCGGTGTCCAGACCATCATCACGTACTTCGTGGTGTACACCCTGGGCCTGCTGATCGGCCAGGACATCTGGCAGCGCGTCTTCACGGCCAAGACCCCCACCGTTGCCCGCTGGGGCGGTGCCACCGCCGGCATCTACTGCATCCTTTACGGCGTGGCCGGCGCCCTGATCGGTATGGCCGCCAGAGTGGCGCTCGCCAACATCGAAATCGCCGCCAAGGACGACGTCTACGCGGAAGTGGCCCAGAACCTGCTCCCTGTGGGCATCGGCGGACTGGTCCTGGCCGCCGCAGTGGCAGCCATGATGTCCACCGCTTCCGGCGCCCTGATCGCCGCAGCGACAGTGGCCCGCGCCGACGTCCTGCCGTTTGTGGCCAGCTGGTTCGGCAAGGACATCAACACGGACGACACCGACAACCCGGAGCACGATGTCCGGGCCAACCGCATCTGGGTCCTGACCCTGGGCATCATCGCCATTGTGATCGCCATCGTCACCAAGGACGTGGTGGCGGCCCTCACCATCGCGTACGACATCCTGGTGGGCGGGCTCCTGGTGGCCATCCTCGGCGGCCTCGTGTGGAAGCGCGGCACCGGGATCGCCGCCGCCGCCTCCATGGCCGTCGGCTCGGTGGTCACCCTCGGCACCATGATCGTCCTGGAAATCAACGCCAAAGCTCCACTGGACGGCATCTACGCCAACGAGCCGATCTACTACGGGCTGGTTGCCTCGGCAGTCGTCTACGTTGTGGTGTCCCTGGCCACGAGGCCCACGGACCCGCACGTTATGCGGAACTGGCAGCGGCGCGTCGCCGGCCAGGACAGCGAGCCGGCGCCCGCAGACGCGGTCACCACCTCCTGATACCGGGTCGCACGACGGCGGCACCTCCTTTTGTTTCCCAGCAGAAGGAGGTGCCGCCGTCGTCAGTCCTGCCCGGTTGGTCCCGCACGTGGCAGTCCTGCCGGGTCAGTCCTGCTCGTCCCCGCGGACTTCGTCCGGGTCCATCGGGACCTCCCGGTCTTCGGCGTCGTTGACCGGCCGGGACCGGACCGCGGGCTCTTCCGCATCGGGGAAGGGATCTTCCGGGTCCAGGGCGGCGCCGGCGGGCGTTTCCCCGGCATAGTCGTAAGCGGGGTCCGCCTCCACGGCGTCGAGGTGCGGCATGTCCGGGTGCTGTCCGCTGGTGCTCATCACAGAACCTCCACTGATTGACGGTGTGGCACATCGGGTGGGCGCCGGCCGCGCCGCCCATTTCATCTCAGCACCACGCCCGGGGGCGGTCAAGGGGTCCCCGGCTGGCGTGCCGGCGGCTTCCCCACCTGATGGAAAAGTTACGGCGGACCGAAACCCCGGAGCTAGGGTTGCCAGCCGAAAAACCGCGGAAATCCGCAGTAAACTGGCGTGGCAATGGAGCCGAAACCGTGCCCCATCCAGCCCAGGAGTCCTCCGTGCCGCAGCACGCCACACCCAATCACCAACCGGCCCCCGCCGGACCCGCGGGCACCCCGGAAACCCCGGTTACCCCGGTTCCGTCGGCCGCCGACATCAGGCGCTGGCGCCAGTACCTCGCCGACGAACGGGCCGAGGCCGCCGTCTACCGCGACCTGGCCCAGAACCGCCAGGGCGAGGAGCGGGCCATCCTCCTGGCCCTGGCCGAAGCGGAAGGCCGGCACGAAGCGCACTGGCTGGGCCTGCTCGGGGACAACGCGGGCCGCACCCGGCCGGCATCGGTCCGCAGCCAGCTGCTGGGCTTCCTGGCCCGCCACTTCGGTTCGGTCTTTGTCCTGGCACTCGCCCAGCGGGCCGAGGGCCGCTCGCCCTACGCCAAGGACCCCAACGCCACCGAAGCCATGGCCGCTGACGAACAGATCCATGAGGAAGTGGTCCGCGGACTGGCCACCCGCGGCCGCAACCGGCTGGCAGGCACCTTCCGGGCTGCCGTCTTCGGGGCCAACGACGGACTGGTCAGCAACCTCTCGCTGGTAATGGGCATGGCCGCATCCGGCGTGGCCAGCAGCGTGGTGCTGCTCAGCGGCATCGCCGGGCTCCTTGCGGGTGCCATGTCCATGGGTGCAGGCGAGTTCATCTCCGTCCGGTCCCAGCGCGAACTGCTTGACGCCACCCGGCCCACCCAGGTCACCCTGGCTGCAGCACCGAAGCTCGACTTGGAACACAACGAACTCCTGCTGGTCTACCTGGCCCGCGGCATGTCCCAGGAAGCAGCCCAACACCGGGTGGCCGAGCGGATGGGACAGCTCTCCTGCGACTGCGACCCCAGCCTTTCGCTGCACCCGGAAGAGCCGGCGGAAGAGGACCAACACGAGGCCGTGGGCACTGCGTGGGGCGCCGCCCTCTCCAGCTTCTGCTTCTTTGCCTCCGGGGCCATCATTCCCATCCTGCCGTTCCTGTTCGGCCTGACCGGAGTTGCTACGCTGGTTGTGGCGGGCGCCCTGGTGGGCCTTGCCCTGCTGGGTACCGGTGGCATCGTGGGACTGCTTTCGGGGACGTCGCCGCTGACCCGGGGGCTGCGCCAGCTGGGCATCGGGCTCGGTGCCGCCGCCGTCACCTACGTCCTGGGGCTCGCCTTCGGCACCGTGGTGGGCTAGCTTTGGTGCATCCAACGACGGAAGGCTGACCATGCAGCGCCGGCCCCCACGCCATGCGGAGCCCACGTCGGGCCGCAGCGGGACGCCGCGACCACGCTACCGGCTGGTGCTGGTCGCAGGGCTTTGCGTGGCGGGCGTTTTTGGGGCCGCAGTGGTGCTGGACGATCCACGGGTCAAGCAGTTCCTGGACCTCCGGATCGGGCCCGGCACTCGGCAGGGCGCGGGACCGGGCGAAGGCGCCGTGCCGGGCGACGCCGAAGCCCCGCCGGCCGCAGAGGTCAGTACTGCGGCCCCGCCTGCCGGCGTCGAGGAGGCAGCCGAACCGCTCCTCACCCCGGCCCCGCCCGCCGTCGGAAGCGATGCCTACCATTTCCTGCTGGTCAACGGGGACGGCACACCTGTGGGCTACTCCCCCTGCCGCCCTCTGCACTATGTGGTCAACACGGACCTCGAACCCGACGGTGCGGCCGAGCTGGTGCCGAGGGCCATCGAGACCATTTCGGCAGCAACCGGCATCTCTTTTGTCTACGACGGCACCACTGACGAGCAGCCGTCGGCGCAGCGGCCGCCGTTCCAACCCGACGGGTACGGCGCCCGCTGGGCACCGCTTTTGATCGCGTGGACCACCCCCGAGGTGGCGCCGCAGCTGAAGGGTCCCGTGATCGGCACCGGGGGCAGCACCCACTTCAGTTTCGACGGCGGCCCCAAGACCTTTGTGACCGGAGGCCTGGACCTTGACGCCCCGCAGATCGCCGATGAACTGCTCAACCCTGACGGCGACAAATACGCCACCGCCGTCATCCTGCATGAGCTGGGCCATGTGATGGGCCTGGACCACGTTGATGACCCCGCCCAGCTGATGTATCCGGAGATCGGCACCCCGGAAGGCCTGTCCGACGGCGACCGCAACGGCCTGTATGAACTCAGCAAGGCTGCCTGCCGCAAGGACCTCTAACCCGCCCTGGTGGCATGTCCTGGAAAAGTCCTGATGTCACGACAGGTCAAATTGCCTGGTCACCGGCAGGGCAGGCCTTGACCCGCCGTCCGTCCCTGCTACCATCAGGGAAGAAACTATGTCCTATCAAGAGAACATATACCGGCAAAGCAGCCGCCTGCAGCCACCGCCGCACGGCGTCCGGCCGCAACCAAGGAACAGGAACGTACCGTGGCGAACAACCTGGGTGTCAGCATCGACCGCTCCTCTCCCGTGCCCCTCTACCACCAGGTGGTGCAGGGAATTGAGGCCGCCATCCACAGCGGCATCCTCGAACCGGGCAGCCGGCTGGACAACGAGATCGACCTGGCAGCCCAACTGAACCTTTCGCGCCCCACCATGCGCAAGGCCATGGACGAACTGGTCCGCTCGGGCCTGCTGGTCCGCAAACGCGGCGTCGGCACCCAGGTGGTCTCCAGCCAGGTCCGCCGGCCGCTGGAACTGTCCAGCCTGTTTGATGACCTCACCAACAACGGCAAAAAACCCACCACTGATGTGTTGAGCTTTTCCCACGTGGATGCGGACGAAGCCACCCTGGCCACGCTCCAGCTGCCGGCCGGCTCCAAGGTCTACCACTTCACCAGGCTGCGGAAAGTCGGGGGCAAACCCCTGGCCCTGATGGAAAACTGGGTCCGCGACGACATTGTGGGCATGGACGAAGCCCTGCTGGCAGCTGAGGGCCTCTACGCCGTGCTGCGCCGCGGGGGCGTCAACTTCCGGCTGGCCAATCAGCGGATCGGCGCCATGATCGCCAATGAATACCAGGCCTCGATGCTGGACACCAAAGCCGGCCACGCACTGGTGACCATGGAACGCACCGCAGTGGATGACACCGGCAGGCGGGTTGAAACCGGGCACCACGTGTACCGCGCCGATTCCTACAGTTTCGAAATGACACTCGTACAGCGCTGATTTATTAGGAGCAATCCCCATGACCAACTGGGTCTATCCCCTGGGTACCGCCGCCGACGGCCCGTGGGACGTTTCGATCGGCACGTCCGATTCCGTCCTGTCCGTTGCCGGTTGGGCGCATACGGGCCTGAAGGTTGCGACGCTGGCCGCGGGCACCGCCGTCGTTCTCCC
This sequence comes from Arthrobacter sp. Leaf141, assembly GCF_001424565.1. Taxonomy (GTDB): domain Bacteria; phylum Actinomycetota; class Actinomycetes; order Actinomycetales; family Micrococcaceae; genus Arthrobacter. Next base: position 102,856 of record NZ_LMOL01000004.1, on the reverse strand, counting down.
TGCGGCGGACGAGGAACGCATTGTGGTGCCCCTCAACGGCGCCTTCAGCGTCACGGTTGACGGCACCAAGTACCACCTGGCCGGCCGCGGGTCGGTGTTCCATGGCCCCAGCGACGTCCTTTACTCCGGCACGGCGCGGGAAGTGAGCATTACCTCGGCCGACGGCGGCCGGGTGGCCGTGGCAACAGCCCCCGCCGGTGCCGGCTACCCCACGCGGCTGGTGACGGCGGCTGAAACCCCCGTGGAATTGCGCGGGGCCGGCAACTGCTCACGCCAGGTGCACAACTTCGGCACGCCCGCCGCCCTGGAAGCGGACCGGTTCATCGTCTGCGAAGTCCTCACACCCGCCGGCAACTGGTCCTCCTACCCGCCGCACAAGCACGATGAGGAAAAGGACGGCGAAACGTCCCTCGAGGAGATCTACTACTTCGAAACCCGGGTTGCGGCCGGCTCCGCAGCACCGGCGGACGCCGACGCGATCGGCTACCAGCGGGTCTACGCCTCGGACGAGCGGCCCATCGACGTCTCCGCCGAGGTCCGCACCGGCGACGTGGTGCTGGTCCCTTACGGCTGGCACGGCCCGGCCATGGCTGCCCCCGGCTACGACCTCTATTACCTCAACGTTATGGCCGGTCCGGGCCCGGTCCGGGAATGGCTCATCAGTGATGACCCGCACCATGGTTGGGTCCGCCAGGGCTGGGCGGCGCAGGATGTGGACCCCCGGCTGCCGTTCGGCGCCTGAACCCTGCCATGCCCCTGCTGCCGCGGCGGGGTACCTGGCCGCAATGGCATAGTGGAGTCTTGTGAAAGAGACTTCCGGCGCCCGCCGGCCCGCGACCATGGCGGACGTGGCGCGCGACGCCGGGGTAAGCCGTGCCCTGGTCTCGCTGGTGATGCGGGATTCCCCCAAAGTCTCGCCGGCCAGGCGGGCCGCGGTTGAGGCCAGCGCCAGCGCCCTTGGCTATTCGCCGAACAGGCTGGCCAGCCGGCTTGCCAGCCGCCGGACCAGGACGCTCGGAGTGCTGTTCCTTGACCTGCACAACTCCGTTTTTGCCGACATCTACGACGGCATCACCGAAGCCTTGGTGGACAGCGGCAACCAGGTGATGGTGGCGGTGGGATCCGCCGATCCCCGGACCGAGATCGAAGCGGTCAGGAACTTTGTTGACCTCCGCGTGGACGGCGTGATCCTGGCCGGCTACACGGGTGCTGCGAACGAACTGGCAGCAGCGCTTCGGGGGACGGATGCCGTGGTGATCACCCGGGACCTCGGCTTGCCGGGCGTGGGCTCTGTGATGACAGACGACTTCCGGTCCGGCGTTATGGCCGTGGAGCACCTGTACGGGTTGGGGCACCGCCGGATCGCCCATGTGGACATCTCGGAGTGGATCCCCTACACCGCCCGCCGCGAAGGGTACCTGCACGCCATGAAGGACCATGGCCTGCCGCCCCTGTTGATCCACAGCGACATGACCGAGCGCGGTGGCCGGACCGTGATGGAGCAGTTCCTGGCTACCGGGGCCGAGCTGCCCACGGCCGTCTTCGCGCACAACGACCTCACGGCGATCGGCGTAATGGAAGCACTCGCGGGGGCGGGGCTGCGGGTGCCGGAAGATATGGCAGTGGTGGGGTGCGACAACATCGAGGTGGCGGCGTCACCCCTGATCGGGCTGACATCGATCGACCAGCACCCCGGCGAACTCGGCCGGCTGGCGGCCCGGGCCATGCTCGACCGGATCGATGGTGCCGGCGGGGTTGGCGTTCCGGCCGTGTCCCGGAAGCTGGAGCCTGCACTGCTGGTACGCCGTTCGTCGGATCCCGCCGCCGGGAAACCTTTGCCGGGAGGGCTGCCGCCGGACGAGCTGCAGAAAGGCTGAAGCCGGGGCCCGCCGGGCTACCCGGTCAGCGCCGGGTTGCGGCCAGGTCTGCGGCCCCGCCAGCCAGCTGGCCGGCGTCGCGCGGGATTCACTGGTGCGGGCCGCCGTCGTCCGCTTCGCTGGCGACTACTCCGGCGTCACGAACCTCCCCCGCACTGTCCCCCGCGCCCTTGGCGCTGCCCCGCTTGGCGGCGGCTGCTGCAAACGCCATCACGCCCAACCCCAGGATGGTGATGCCGGCGCCGGCCCAGATGGGTGAGGTGTAGCCCAGCCCTGCGCTGATGGTGACCCCGCCCAGCCAAGCGCCCAGGGCGTTGCCCACGTTGAACGCGCCAATATTGGCGCCCGAGGCCAGGGCGGGGGCAGTGCTGGCGTACTTCATCACGCGCATCTGCAGGCCGGGAACCGTGGCAAAGCCAAAGCCGCCCATCAGCACCAGGGACACCACGGTCAGTACCTGGTTGCCGGCCGTCAGCGCGAAGGCCACCAGCACCACGGACAGGACGGCCAGGACCACCACAAGGGTGCGGTCCACATTGCGGTCGGCCGCCCGGCCGCCCACAGTGTTTCCCACAAACAGGCCCACTCCGAAGACGATCAGGAGCCACGGCACGGTGCTGGCGGCGAATCCTGAGACCTCGGTCAGTGTGTAGGCGATGTAGGTGAAGGCACCGAACATGCCGCCGTAGCCGAGGATGGTCACCAGGATGGACAGCCAGACCTGGCCGGAACGGAAGGCCTGCAGCTCCCCGCGGAGGCCGCTGGCTTCCGCCGGCGCCCCTGACGTCTTGGGAACCAGGAGCAGGATGCCGGCCAGGGCGATCACCCCAATGCCTGTGATGGCCCAGAACGTTGCCCGCCACCCTGCAGCCTGGCCCAGCAGGGTGCCGAAGGGAACGCCCAGCACGTTGGCCGCGGTCAGCCCGGTGAACATCAGTGCGATGGCCGCCGCCTTCCGGGTGGGGGCCACCATGTCCGCGGCCACCACCGCGCCGATGCCAAAGAACGCGCCGTGGGCAAGGGCCGCGAGGATCCGGCCTGCCATCATGGGCCAGTATTCCGGCGCGGTGGCGGAGAGCAGGTTGCCGGCGATGAACAGGACCAGCAGGGCGGCCAGCACCGGTTTACGGTCGAACCGCGAGAGCGCTGCTGTGAGTCCGAGGGCGCCCACCACCACGGCCAGCGCATAGCCGGAGATGAACCAGCCGGCTGCGGCTTCACTGACGGCAAAGTCCGCCGCCACCTCAGGCAGCAGTCCCATGATGACAAATTCGGTGAGTCCGATCCCGAACCCTCCGAGTGCGAGTGCTAGCAAGCCAACAGGCATGGCGGTGCTCCTTTGAGCTGTACGTTGGGTGGAAAGGCGCCTAAGATAGTTGCAGGCGCGGTATTTATTGTTGCACAAGCAACTATCCCGCGCAAGCAACTAATTTTGCCTGCACAACAGCAGCTTCCGGGCCGCAGCGAGGAGCACACCATGGGCATCAAGGACGACGCCGTCGAGGTCCGGGCGCAGGGGTGGCGCACGCTGGCGGCCCTGCACGGCCTGATCGAAGGTGAGCTGGAACGATCCCTGCAGGCCGAATCGAAACTGTCCGTTGTCGAATTCACCGTCCTGGACGCCCTGAGCCGGCAGGACGGCTGGCACATGCGGATGCAGCAACTGTCCCGGGCCACGGCATTGAGTCCCAGCGCCACCACCCGCTTGGTGAACCGGCTGGAGGACCGGGGACTCCTGACCAGGATCCTGTGCGACGATGACCGCCGGGGCATCTACACCGAGCTCACCGGCAGCGGCAGCAGCCTCCTTGCCGAAGCACGGCCCGTCCACGATGCAACCCTGGAACGGGCACTCGGCGAAGCCCAGGCGGTGCCGGAACTGGCTCCGCTGGTGGACGCGCTCCCCCGGCTGCACTCCGGGTCCCCGTCGGGCACACAAAACTCCCCCTAAGCGTGACTTATGGGGAGCCTGCTGGTGTCGCTGTTACAGCTGGACGGCTGCGGAAGTGTCGAGCCGCACCGGGGCCCCTGTAGCCAGGGATTCCTGGGCTGCGTCGGCCACCCTGGAGGCGGCCACAGCGTCCTCGGGGGTGCAGGGGTTTTCCCTGCGGCCCAGGACCAGGTCCACAAACGCAAGCATTTCGGCGCGATATGCCTGATGGAAGCGGTCGGCGAAGGTTCGGTGCGGTTCACCGGCGGGAAAAGCCACGCCGGCTTCGGCAGACTTCAGTGCTGCCTGGCCATCCAGTCCCACCATCATTGAGTCGGCTGACCCTTGGATCTCCAACCGGACATCGTGCCCTGCGCCGTTGTAGCGGCTGGCCGCGACGCTGCCCAGGGTGCCGTCGTCGAACGTCACGATGGCCAGCGCGGAGTCCACGTCGCCCACCGCCCCGATGGCGGGGTCGCCGTTGTTGGAACCCTTGGCGTAAACCTCGGTGATCTCCCGGCCGGTAAGCCATCGCAGGATGTCGAAGTCGTGGACCGAGACATCCCGGAACAGCCCTCCGGACGTGGCAAGGAAATCAACGGGCGGCGGCGCCATGTCGCAGGTCACGGCGCGCAGGGAATGGATCCAGCCCAGCTCACCGTCCCGGTACGCTTGCCGCGCCGCGAGGTAGCCTGCATCAAAGCGGCGCTGATGCCCAATCTGCACCACGCCGCCTTGTTCCCGGACGTAATCCAGCACCGGCAGCGAGTCAGGGACGTTCATGGCCACCGGCTTTTCGCAGAAAACCGGGATGCCCGCGTCCACGCCGGCCTTGATCAGCTCCGGGTGCGTTCCGGTGCCGGTGGCGATGACAAGCCCGTGGATGCCCGAGCTGACCAGGGCAGCCACGGACGGCACAAACTCTGCCCCCAACCCGTCGGCGACCGCGCGGGCGTGTTCCTGCGCGACGTCCGTCAGCCGGAGCTCCAACGCAATTCCCTCACGGTTCAGGTCGGCTTGGAGGCCGGCGATGTTAGTGGCGTGCATAACGCCGATCCGGCCTACACCCACCAGGCCAAAAACGATTTTTTTCATGCTGTCGCCTCCTTGGCGTTCTTGGGACGCCTGCGGCGTGCTGCCGGGCCGGTCAATACGACACCTTGGTGAAGGCGCCGTCGCTATGCAGGGAACGGGTCATGGCCTGGGCCACGAGCGCCGCGTTCAGGCCGTCCCGGGCCGTGGCAAGCGGGGGCGGTTCTGCGCTGCGGAGCGCGGATACCCAGGCCTGGAGCTGCAGCCGATAGGCATCGGCGAACCGCGGACGCCAGTCTTCCGGGATGCCGGCGCTGGTTTGGCCGTCCTGGCGGCTGGCAAGGGCCGGCGGTTCCGGCAGCGCCAGGGTGCCGCCTTCCGAGACGACCTCGCACTCCGTGGTGTAGCCGTATTGCGCATTGAGAAAGAGTTCCAGGGTCACCATGGTCCCGTCCCCGGTGCGCATCAGCATCAGCGCGGGGTCCCGCAGCCCGGCAGGGCTGTGCCGGGAACTGCGGCCTGCCTGCCAGGACACCTCGGTGATCGGCGAGCCCAGTAGCCAGGGAATCACATCAAGTTCATGGATCGCCGAGTTGGTGATGGCCGATTCGGTACTGGCGCCGGCGCCGGACGCTGCGGTCCGGCTGGTGCAGCGGACCATCAGCGGCTCGCCCTGCGACCTGGCCGCCACGGCCTCGCGAAGCAGGACGTACCCCGGATCAAAGCGTCGCATAAAGCCCAGCGACAGCAGCGAAGCACCGGTTGCCGCCACCATGTCAAGATCTGCCGCCACCACGTCCCGGCTTTCCAGCAGGGTGGGGGCCAGCGGTTTTTCGCAGAGCACCGGGGTCATCGCCTCAAAGCATTCGAGCACCAGGCCTGCGTGGGTGGAATCGTGGGATGCCACAACCACAGCGTCCACGTCGCTGGAGTTGATCAGCTCGGAGGGATCGGTGGTGGTCCGCGCCGTGGGCGGCGCAGCTTCCGCGGCGCGGACCGCGTCGAGGTCGGCCACAAACGTGACTTCAGCCCCGCTGATGGTGGTGGAGAGGTTCCGGACGTGGTCGGCGCCCATAACGCCGGCGCCGATAACGCCCACGCGGATTGGCATACTGTGTCCCGTCTTTTGTGGGTTTTGGTCCGGTCAGCGGTGTTCGTTGACGTCCGCGACGTCGGCCTGGACTTCCTTGACGATGTCGTTGTGGCCGCCGAGCTGCTGGAGCTCGTGGGCGAGTTCGGCGAGTTCGGCGCCGCCGGCCATCTGGGCGGTGAGTTCGTCCAGGGTGATGTCTTTTTTGTCGTAGTAGCCGATCGAGGTGCCGCGCTTGAGGAGCAGGAACCTGTCTCCGACGGGGAACGCGTGGTGCGGGTTGTGGGTAATGAAGATGACACCCAGCCCACGGTCGCGGGCCTGGAGGATGTAGCGGAGCACCACACCGGATTGTTTGACGCCCAGGGCCGCTGTGGGTTCGTCGAGGATCAGGACTTTCGCACCGAAGTACACGGCCCGGGCGATCGCCACGCATTGGCGTTCACCGCCGGAAAGCTGACCGATGGGCTGCTCAACATCGCGCAGGTCGATGCCCATCTCCGCGAGTTCCTTTTTGGTGATGTCCTTCATCTGTTGCACGTTCAGGCTTTTGAAAGGGCCAAAACCGCTGGTCAGTTCCGAGCCGAGGAAGAAGTTCCGCCAGATCGGCATCAATGGGACCACGGCAAGGTCCTGGTAGACCGTGGCGATCCCGGCGTCCAGGGCATCCCGGGGGGAGGTGAACTTCCGCTCCTCCCCCATGATCTTCAATGTCCCGGCGTCGTGCTGGTGCAGGCCGGCGATGATCTTGATCAGCGTTGACTTGCCTGCACCGTTATCGCCCAGGACGCAGGTAACCCGACCGTTGTCCACGGCCATCGTGACATCGCGAAGGGCCACGATGTTTCCGTAGTTTTTTCCCACCGCGTCAAGGGACAACAGGTGCACCGGGGTGTGCGTGAGCGGGTCCTGCTCGTTCTGCAGCAGGGTCTGCTGGTCAATTCTGTTGGCATTCATGGATCCGGGTCCTTACTTCAGCTCTGCACGGCGTTTGACGATCAGGTTCACGATGGTGGCCAGCAACAGCATCAGCCCCAGGAAGAACTTGAACCAATCCGGGTTCCACTGCGCATACACGATGCCCTTGTTCGCCATCCCGAAGATAAACGCGCCAACAGCGCCACCGACCGCCGAACCATACCCGCCGGTCAGCAGGCAGCCGCCGATCACCGCAGCGATGATGTAGAGGAATTCGTTGCCCACCCCCTCACCGGACTGCACCGCGTCGAAAGCGAACAGATTGTGCATGCCCAGCACCCAGCCGCAGAATCCCACGGCCATAAACAACCCGATCTTGGTGGCTTTGACCGGCACACCCACGGCGCGGGCGGCGTTTTCGTCGCCCCCGACGGCGAAGATCCAGTTGCCCACTTTGGTGCGGAGCAGGACCCAGGACGCCACCGCAACCAGCACAATCCAGATAAATACAGTGTTTTTAACTTCCACCCCGCCAATGTTCACCGAGGAGGAAAACACGGCCTGTGCGGACGCGAACCCGTCCATCGTCGAAATTGAGGGGGACGACACACCCCCGCCGATCAGCCGGGTCAGACCCAGGTTCAGGCCTGTCAGCATCAGGAACGTCGCCAGCGTCACGATGAAGCTGGGCAGTTTGGTCTTCATCAGGATCCACCCGTTGATGTAGCCGATCCCCAGTGATACCACCAGTGCCAGGACCACCCCGACCCAAACATTCACGCTGAAGTACCAGCTGAACATCGAGGCCGTCAACGCCGAACTGATCACCGCCACGCCGGTGGAAAGGTCAAACTCCCCACCAATCATCAGCAGCGAAACGCCCACCGCCATGATCCCGATCGTGGAACTGCCGTACAAAACCGTCGCAAACGCGTTGGGCTGGATAAACGTCTGGGATACGGACGCGAAGAATACAAAAAGGACAATCGCGCCCACGAGGGCACCGACCTCAGGCCGGCCCAACAGCTTCTGCAACGGATTCCGCCGGCCAACACGTTCATCCACTACGGGCGGCCTGGTCAAAGTTTGAGTCATGATGTTCTCCTTCGTGCGGGCCCGGGGTCTCCCCCGGGCCCGTGGACAAACTGTTTAGCGGACGCCCTGCTGGGCGAAGGTCAGGGCAGCTGAAGCAGCGGCCTTGTCAACGACGGTGGGGCCGGTCAGGACGGGCTGTCCGCCACCGATCTTGAACCCGCCGCGCTTGTTCTGCCAGAGCGCATCAATGGAGCCGTAGCCCTGCAGCCACGGCTGCTGGTCAATCGTGAAAAGGATCTCGCCGTCGGAGATTTTCTGGGCCAGGTCGGCGTTCATATCGAACGAGGCCACCTTGGCCTTGCTGCCTGCGGACGTTACGGCCTTGAGGATGGTCAGCGTGAACGGTGCACCGAGGCCGATGATCGAGTCGGCGTCCGCAGTGGCCTGGAGCTTGGCCGTCACGGTGGAGGAAACCTGGGTCATGTCCGTGCCGGCGACGTAAAGGATCTCGGTCTCCGGGAGCTTCTCCTTGACGCCTGCGCACCGGGCTTCGAGCCCCACGTGGCCCTGTTCCTGGATGACGCAGATCGGGTGCTGCAGGCCCTCGGCCTTGAGTTTGTCACCGGCTGCAGCGCCGGCCAGCTTTTCGTTGGAACCGAAGTGGGTGAAAGCGCCGAGCTGGGCCGAGACTGATTCGCCGGCGTTGAAGCTGACCACGGGGATCCCGGCGGCTGTTGCCTTCTTCAGCGCATCCTTGAGGGCGTCCGGCTTGGCCAGGGTGACGGCGATCCCATCAACCTTTTGGTCAATGGCCTGTTCAATCAGCTGGGCCTGGCGCCCGCCTTCCGGGTCGGAAGTGTAGAGGAGTTCAACGTTGTCTTTGGCCGAGGCTTCTTCAGCCCCTTTGCGGACAATGTCCCAGAAGGTATCGCCCGGAGCCGCGTGGGTGATCAGTGCGATTTTTATCCGGTCCGTCGTGGCCACCTGGCCGCTGCCTGCATTGCTGCCCGCATCAACCGGCTTGCCTCCGGTGCTGGAACAGGCGCTCAGGGCCAGCATGGGGACAACTGCAGCCATGAGTGCCGCCTTACGCCAGGAAAGCGTCTTCACGATAAATCTCCTTCGATTTTCCGGCTGGACCGGCGCATCCTTGCACCGGTTCGCTTGCCGTCTTCATTGATCATGGTGACTGGGACCACACATGTCAAGAGTTTGTACTGACATAAGTATGTACTTACGTGAGCAAATTGGCTTGAAGGCAGAAAATGACCTCAGAAGCATACTTTTAGCGCGCTCTATCCCTTATGTGGCACGGAACGCAGAACGGCCGCCCGTCGGATGACGGGCGGCCGTTTTGCGTTGTAAAAAGAGTCGTAAGGGCTACTGGCGCTCTTTCACCACAAGATTCCGGAAGTAGTGCTCCAGGTCCTCGAGGCTCTTGTCCTTGGTTTCCGGAACGTACCTGGCGGCAAATGCGATCGCACCGACCCCCAGGACCGCAAACACAAAAAACGTGTTGGACAAGCCAATGGCGGCAAGGAGTTGGGGGAAGCCGAAGCCCACCAGGAAGTTGACGATCCACAGGAGGAAAGCGGAGGCTCCCATGCCGAGGCCGCGGATCTTCAGCGGGAAGATCTCCGAGAGCATTAGCCACGTTACGGGCGAAATGGCACCCTGCTGGAACGCCAGGAACGTCACCGTCAGGGCCAGGATAACAAAGCCCCGGGCGGAACCCTCAGGCAGGATCAGCGAGAACACTCCGATCAGGACCAGGGCGGCGGTGGTTCCTATCTGTCCGGTGATCAGCATGCGGCGCCGTCCCACCCGGCCCAGCAACCAGATGCCTACAAACGTGGCAAGGACCGAAATCACGCCGTTTGCGATGTTCGCCGTCAGCGCGGCTTCACGGCCGAAGCCCGACTGCGCCAGGATCTGTGTGCCGTAATACATGATGGAGTTCACGCCGGTGATCTGCTGGATCACTGCCAGGCCCAGGCCCACAAAAAAGATGCGGCGCAGCCAGGGAATACCCAGGTCCTTCCACGTGCCCATTTTGGACTTGTAGTCCTCCACAGCCATGGCTTTGACCTCTTCGAACTCCGCCCGGGCCTCGGCTTGGGACCTGATGCGCTGCAACACGCTGAGGGTCTCCCCGAAGCTGCCCATGGAAGCCAGCCAGCGTGGGCTTTCCGGCATAAAGTTCATGCCGATCCACAGCGCGATGGCGGGCAGGGTGGCAATGACCAGCATCCAGCGCCAGATGCCGCCGGCTTCCCCGAAGGTGTTGCCCAGGTAGGCGTTGAAGATGAACGCCAGCAACTGGCCCGTGACGATCATCAACTCGTTCTGCGTGACGATCCGCCCGCGCCGGTCACTTGGCGAGACTTCGGCCAGGTAGACGGGTACCGTGACAGACGCTCCGCCCACCGCCAGGCCCAGGATGAACCTGGCCGCGATCATCACCTCGGTGGTGGGCGAGAAGGTGCAGGCCAGGGTGCCGATGAGGAATACCACGGCCAGGACCATGATCATCTTGCGGCGGCCGTTCCGGTCCGCCAGCCGGCCGCCCAGCAGCGCACCGAAGGCGGCGCCGAACAGCAGGGAAGAGGTGACCAGCCCTTCGGTCAGCGGCGTCAGGCCCAGGTCCTCCTGCATGTATGGCAACGCGCCGTTGATCACGCCGGTGTCGTAGCCGAACAGCAGGCCGCCGAAGGTGGAGATGATGGTGACCGTCCGGAGCGCCCGCTTGTGGTTGCCGGGCTGTTTGGTTGTGGTCTCCACGGGGATGGGGGACGTCATACGCTCACCTTTTGGATGTACTGGTTGATGGTGTCCAGCTGGTAGCGGGAGACCTCATCCGCGTGGTCGTCCTCCGCAAAGACACTGGAGACCATCACGGTATCGTCCCGGTCGAGGAAGCCGATTTCCTTCAGGCCGCCGAAGAACTCGTCCCAGTTGACGTCGCCGTCGCCCACTTTAAGGTGCTGGTGCACCCGGACCGGGTTTCCGGGTGGGTTGGTGATGTAGCGCAGCCCGTGCGAGGCGTGGTGGTCCATGGTGTCGGCGACGTGGACCAGGCGGAGCTTGTCGCCCGCTGCCCGCATGATTTCCAGGGGCGCGTCCTTCATGTGGAAGCTGTGCGACGCCACGTACACCAGGCCCACATTTTTGGAGTTCAGGCCCCGGATCACCCGGATCGCGGCCAGGCCTTCCTCAACGAAGTCGTCCGGGTGTGGGTCGATCAGCAGATCGATGCCTTCCCGTTCGATGATCGGCAGCAGTTCCTCCATGGAGCGGTAAAACGCCCGCTCGGATTCCTCGGCCTTTTCCGGCCGGCCGCTGAACTCGGTGTTCATGGTGCTGACGCCGAGGTCCACGGTGATCTGGATGGCACGCTTCCAGTACCGCACCGCGGCTTCCCGCGCGTCCTCGTCGGGCCCGGACCAGCGCAGGACCGGCAGCACGGAGGCAATCTCAATGTCCGCGTCCCGGCAGGCCTTCCGGAGCTGGCCCACCAGTTCATCATCCGCTTTGGGGTGGTTGTAAAACGGAATCAGGTCCTGGTGCGGAGTCATCTGCAGGTACTTGTAGCCGAGGTCCGCCACCACCTTCGGAAATTCAAGCAGGGTGTGCGAGTGGTGGTACGGCGTGGGGTCAAGGGCGATTTTCACAAAAACACTCCATTGTGGATCAGTTGGCGTGGCGGTCGAAGGACTAGTTGTAGAGGTCCGGCTTGGCCGCGAGCTTGACGGCAACCTTTTCGCCGTTCTTCTGCGCCTCGACGCCGGCTTCGCAGCAGGCAGCCGTCGCGTACCCGTCCCAAGCGGTGGGGCCGCCGATGCCGCCCTCAAGTGCCGCGTCCACCCAGGCCTGGATTTCGACGTCGTATGCGGCGCCGAAGCGCTCTTCGAAGCCGGGCGTGATGTTGCCTCCCCAGCGCCCGGCGCTGCGGGTGTAGGGTCCCTTGTCGCCGCCGATGCTGACGATGCCGTCCTCGAAGGACGCCTGGGTGGCAACTTCGTAGCCGAACCGGGCGTTGACGTAGATTTCGACGTCGGCCAGGACACCTGATTCGGTTTCGATCAGGACGTGCTGGGGATCGTGCTGGCCGGCGGGGGCATTTTTGGTGGCCTTGCCCATCCGGACCTGGACGCTGGTGATTTCCTCGCCGGTGAAGAACCGGATGGCATCAAATTCGTGCACCACGGAGTCGTTGATCAGCATCTCGTTGGTGAAGCCGGGCGGGGTGGTGGGGTTGCGGTGCTGGTGGTGCAGCATCAGCAGCTCACCGAGTTCGTGGTCGCGGATGATTTTGCCCAGGGACGCGTACTCGGCGTCGAAGCGGCGCATAAAGCCCACCTGGACGCGCTTGTGGCCCAGCGCCACTTCGGCTTCGACGATCTTCAGCGAGGATTCGGCGTCGGGGGTCAGCGGCTTTTCGCAGAGGATGGGGATGTCCTTCGCGATGGCCTTGAGGAGGATGTCCTCGTGCAGGAACCCGGGGGTGGCGATCAGGACGGCGTTGACGTCGCCGTTGTTGAGCGCTTCCCCGGCATCGGCCAGGGCCACGGCGCCGGGAATGCCTTCGATGGCTGCCTGGGCACGGGCCAGGTCAACGTCGACGACGGCGGCCACTTCGGCGCCGTGGATGCGGGTGTTGAGGCGCTGGATGTGGTCAGCGCCCATGCGTCCGGCACCGATGACGGCTACGCGCAGGGATTCAGTCATTGTTTTGTCCTTCGGAGTAAGTAGGGGTTCAGTTCACGACGGTGCGGGAACCGCACGAGAGCAGGTAGTTGCGGGTGCGCTTGGCGATGGGCATCGGCACATCGAAGGCCACGGGGTACATGTCCTGTTCCACGATCCCGAAAATGGGGCGGTTCAGGGCTTCCACGGCTTCGATGACGGCGCGCAGGTCCGGCAGCCCGTTGGGCGGCTCGGTCATCACGCCGGCCAGGTTGGCGGCCGCCCACGTCATGTTCTCGTCGTTGACCTTTTTGAGGATCTCCGGGTTGATCTGCTTCAGGTGCAGGTAGCCGATCCGGTCCGGGAAGTTCTTGATCAGTTCAAGGCTGGAGGCACCGCAGTATTCCGCGTGGCCGGTATCCAGGCACAGGTTCAGGTACTTGGCGTCCGTGGCGGCGAGCAGGTGTTCGATGTCTGCCTGCGCGCCCACGTGGGAGTCGGCGTGCGAGTGGAACTGCTGGTTCAGGCCGAAGTCCTCCAGCAGGGTCTTGCCCAGCCGGTTGTGTCCGGCGAACAAGTCGGCCCAGGCCTTTTCGGTGAGTTCGCCGCTTTCCACGGCTTCGCCGGTGACGTCGTCGCGCCACATGGCCGGGATGACCACGATGTGCTCGCCACCCATGGCAGCGGTCAGTTCCGCCACCTTGCGGGCCGGCTCCCAGGCGGTTTCCCACTGGTCAAGGCCACGGTGGAAGGCGGTGAAAACGGTACCGGCGGTGACCTTCAGGTCGCGCTGCTTCAGCTCCTCCGCCAGGCGGGTGGGGTCGTTGGGCAGGTAGCCGTAGGGGCCCAGTTCGATCCACTTGTAGCCGGACTCGGCTACTTCGTCCAGGAAACGCTCCCAGGGGGTCTGCTGCGGGTCATCCGCGAACCAGACACCCCAGGAGTCCGGCGCGGTGCCGATGATCAGTTTGTTCTCTACGTCGGTCATGACAGCGGTGTCTTTCTCTGGTGGGACGTGCGCCGGGGCGTCAGTTGGAGGGGAAGTTGTAGGAGGCGCCGGAGGCGGTTTTGGGTTCCGGCCAGCGGGAGGTGACGACTTTTCCGCGGGTGTAGAAGGAGACGCCTTCTGGACCGTAGATGTGCTTGTCGCCGAAGAGCGAGGCTTTCCAGCCGCCGAAGGAGTGGTACGCCACCGGGACGGGCAGGGGCACGTTGATGCCGATCATGCCGACGGTCACGGAGCGCTGGAAGGTGCGGGCGTGGGCGCCGGAGGAGGTGAAAATCGCGGTGCCGTTGCCATAGGGGTTGGCGTTGATGAGGTTGATGCCGGCGGTGAGGTCCGGGACGCGGACCACCACGAGGACGGGTCCGAAGATTTCCTCGTTGTAGGCGGTCATTTCGGTGTTGACGTGGTCGATCACGGTAGGGCCTACCCAGAAGCCTTCTTCGTGGCCGGGGACAACGAGGTCGCGGCCATCCACCACCATGGCGGCGCCGGCGGTTTCGGCTTCGGTGACGATCCGGATGATGCGTTCCCGGGAGGCGGGGGTGATGACCGGGCCCATTTCGGCGTCGGGTGCGGTGCCGTTGTTGACCTTGACGGCTTCGGCGCGTTCCTGGACCTTGCTGACCAGTGCGTCGGCGGCGTCGCCAACGGCGACGGCCACGGAGATCGCCATGCAGCGTTCCCCGGCGGAACCGAAGGCAGCGGCAGCGAGGTGGTCGGCGGCGTTGTCAAGGTCGGCGTCGGGCATGATGATGGCGTGGTTCTTCGCCCCGCCGAGGGCCTGGACGCGCTTGCCGTGCCTGGTCGCTGTTTCGTGGACGTACTGGGCGATCGGGGTAGAGCCGACGAAGGAGATGCCGTCCACGTCGGGGTGGGTCAGGAGGCCGTCGACGGTTTCCTTGTCGCCGTGCAGGACCTGGAAGACCCCGTCGGGAAGGCCGGCGTCCTTCCAGAGTTTCGCGAGGAGCATCGAGGCGGAGGGGTCACGTTCGGAGGGCTTAAGGATAAAGGCGTTACCGGTGGCAATGGCCATGGGTGCCATCCAGAGCGGAACCATCACGGGGAAGTTGAACGGGGTGATCCCGGCGACCACGCCGAGGGGTTCGCGGAAAGAGAAGACGTCGATGCCGGTGGAGACCTGGTCGGAATAGTCGCCCTTGAGCAGGGTGGGGATCCCGCAGGCGAACTCGATGACTTCCAGGCCGCGGCCGATCTCGCCTTTGGCGTCGGAAAGGACCTTGCCGTGTTCGGCCGTGATCAGTTCGGCGAGTTCGTCCACGTGCGCGGCGACGAGCTCACGGAACTTGAAGAGCACGGCGGTGCGCTTGGCCAGGGAGATGTCGCCCCAGCTGTCCGCGGCCTTGCGGGCGGCGGCGACGGTGGTGTCCAGGTCGGCACGGTTGGCCAGGCGGAGTTCGCCGGACACGGCACCGGTGGCCGGGTTGTAGACCGGCTGGGTGCGGGTGCCAACGCCGGCGGTCTGGGCGCCGTTGATGAAGTGGTTGATGGTGGTGGTCTGCGTGGAGGTGAGCGTCATGGGACTCTTCCTTGAGTGGTGGGAGGTTCGTATGCTGAAGTGCTGCCGGCCGGGTTCAGCCGAGGAATGTGCGTTGCCGGCTCTTGTGCTCGACGTAGGTCTGGAAGGCCGCTTTGGTGGAGTCCAGTTCGGAGACCTGGGATACGGGAACGTCCCACCAGGACTCGGAGGATGGGGCGTCCAGGAGCGGATCGGATTCGATGTGGATCAGGATGGGTCCGCCGCGTTCGGGGGCGGCCTTGGCGTCCCCGATGGCTTGTTCGAGCTGGGCAATGACCTTTTCGCCCGGCTCGATCCGGATGACCTTCACGCCCAGGGATTCGGCGTTCAAGGCAAGGTCAACAGGCAGGATCTCGCCGTCGTCGAACGAATGCTGCTCATTGTCCAGGACCCGGTACTGGGTCCCGAAGCGCTGGGACCCCAGGGACTCGGACAGGGAACCGATGGAGGCGTAGCCGTGGTTCTGGATCAGGACCACAATCAGCTTGATCCGTTCGGCGACGGCGGTGACGAGTTCGGTGTGCATCATCAGGTAGGAGCCGTCGCCCACCATGACCACCACGTCGCGGTCCGCGCCGCCGGCCGCGGCTTCGGCCAGGGCGGCACGTTTCACGCCCAGGCCGCCGGGGATTTCGTAGCCCATGCAGGAGTACGCGTATTCCACGTGGTAGCCGAACGGGTCACGGACCCGCCACATCTTGTGCAGGTCCCCCGGCAGTGACCCGGCAGCGCAGATCACCACATCCTGGGGGTCCATCGCCTTGTTGGTGGCGCCGATGATGGCGTTCTGGCTGACCAGCGGCGCGTAGTCCTGGGCGAACGCTTCGTCCACGGTGGCGTCCCAGCGTTTCTTCTCCGCTGCGACCTGCGCTTCCAGGTCGGCGCCCACGCGGTAGCCGCCCAGGGCTGCGTTGAGTTTGACCAGTGCCTTGCGGGCATCCGCGACGATCGGCAGGGACGTGCCGTGCTTGTACGCATCGATGGCTGCCACGTTGATGTTGATGAACCTGACGTCCGGGTTCGCGAAGGCTGTCCGGGATGCAGTGGTGAAGTCCTCGTAGCGGGTTCCGATCCCGATGATCAGGTCGGCTTCGGCAGCGATGGCGTTTGCCGCCGTCGTACCGGTTGAGCCGATGGCGCCAAGGGAGAACTTGTGGTCCCATGGCAGGACGCCGACCCCGGCCTGCGTGTTGCCCACCGGGATGCCGGTCAGTTCGGCGAACTTCGCGAGTTCCTCGTTGGCGTAGGCGTACAGGACGCCGCCGCCGGCGATGATCAGCGGGCGCTTGGCCGCGCGGATGGCCGCCACGGCGCGGCGGATGTCGTCGTCGTCTGCTTCGGGGCGGCGGATCCGCCATTCGCGTTCGGCCAGGAACTCCTCCGGGACGTCGAAGGCCTCGGCCTGGACATCCTGCGGCAGGGAGATGGTGACGGCGCCGGTTTCGGCGGGGTCGGTCAGGACGCGCAGGCCGTGGTGGAACGCGGAGAACAGCTGCTCCGGGCGGGTCACCCGGTCGAAGAACTTGGACAGCGGCCGGAAGGCGTCGTTGACGGTGAGGTCATACGCGTAGGGCTGTTCGAGCTGCTGCAGGACCGGGTCGGCGGCGCGCGTGGCGAAGGTGTCGGACGGCAGCAGCAGGACCGGGAGCCGGTTGGTGGTGGCCAGGGCGGCGCCGGTCAGCAGGTTCGAGGAGCCGGGGCCGATCGAGGTGCTGATGGCGAACGTCTGGCGGCGCCGGGTGTGCCGGGCGTAGCCCACTGCCTGGTGGACCTGGGCCTGCTCGTTGCGGCCCTGGTAGTAGGGCATGATGGCGGGGTCAAGGTGCTGGTACTGCTTGAGCGCCTGCCCAACACCGGCCACGTTGCCGTGCCCGAAAATGCCGAAGGTCCCCGGGATCAGGCGTTCGCGGTAGTCCACGCCGTTGACGGAATCGACGGTGTACTGCTTGGACAGGTATTCGACGACGGCCTGCGCCACCGTCATCCGGCGGGAACCTGTTGTCCCGGTTCCTGTGATGGTTGCCATGAGGGCCTACTCCGATGCTTCGGCGGTGTGGACTGATGTGGTGTGGTGCAGGAGGGAAGCGGCGGCCGCAACGGCGCCTGCCACATCGCCGTCCTGCGGGTAGAGCAAGGTGCGGCCCACTGTCAGGCCCTGTACGCCGGGCAACGCCAGCGCTGCCTGCCAGGTGGCAAACACCTCGTCCTGGGTCCCGGCAGGGTCCCCGCCCAGCAGGACGGTGGGCAACGTGGTGGCCGCCATCACGCGTTCCATGTCGGCCACAACGGGCAGCTTCATCCAGGTGTAGGCGCTGGTGGAGCCCAGGCCCTGCGCGATGCCAACGGATTTGACCACGGCGTCGGCAGACAGGTCGTTGCGGACCCGGCCCTGCCCGTCGCGGACCGACAGAAACGGTTCCACCATGGCGATGAGTCTGCGTTCGGCCAGGGAGTCGATGGCCTTGGCCGTGGCCTCGAGGGTAACCACCGTGTCCGGGTCGCCCAGGCAGATGCGGGTCAGCATCTTCCCGCCATCAGCACCCAGAGCCGCCAGCGCCGCAGCGGTGTGGCCGGTGAAACGGTCATCAAGCTCGTTGACCAGGCCGGCCAGGCCGCCCCGGTTCATCGAACCGAAAACGAGTTTGCCCTCCAGTGCGCCCAGGAGCAGCAGGTCGTCCATGATGTCCGGGGAGGCCAGCACCCCGTCAACGGCCGGGTTGGCCAAGGCGATCTGGAGCCGGTCCAGCAGCAGGCGGCGGTCCGCCATCGCTACCGGGTCGGGACCAACGGCCAGGGCGCCGCGGGCCGGATGGTCCGCTGCCACGATGAAGTTCTGCCGGCCGTATTTCAGGCCGGGGTGGCGGCGCCGGGCCTTCGCGGCGCGGGCCACAGCGTCCGGGTCTTCCAACCGCAGGGTGCTCAGGTGCGCGTAGCGGCGGGGATCATCATCGACCGCGGTGGTGGAGACGGACGTGACGGTCACAGCGTTGCTCCTTCGGTGGCGAACCGGCCGGGGACCAGGCGTCCGCGTTCGGCCAGCAGCGAGGTGACCTCGTCCGGCGTCGGCATGGCATCGGCGCAGGACAGCCGCGAGGCGACGATGGCCCCGGCAGCGTTGGCGTAATCCAGGACTTCAGCCAGCGGCCACCCGGAGAGCAGGCCGTGGCAGAAGGCACCGCCAAACGAGTCGCCGGCACCGAGCCCGTTTACGGTCTCCACGGGAACCGGGGCGGAGACAACACGCTCCGTGCGGGTCTTTGCCATCACACCCTCCGGGCCAAGCTTGACCACGGCGATTTCGACGCCGGCAGCGAGCAGCCGGTCGGCCTGCTCATCCGGGGTGCCCTCGCCCACGGCGACAGCGCATTCCTTGTCGTTGCCGATCGCCACGGTGGCGTGCGGCAGGATCTTTGCGACCTCCGAGCGGGCCTCTTCTTCAGATGCCCAGAACATGGGCCGGTAGTCGAGGTCCAGGATGGTGAACTGGCCCTCCTTCAGGCCTGTGCGGGGGCGGGCTTCGTGGGCGGCGGCGTGGGCGCTGCGGCTGGGCTCCTGGCACAGGCCGGTCACCGTGGACCAGAAGATCCCGGCATCGCGGATGGCGTCAAGGTCGAGCCCGGAGGCCTCGATCTGGAGGTCCGGCGCGGTGGGGAACCGGCCGTAGAAGTACAGCGGGAACTCGTCGGTGGCCGGCTTGATCGCGCAGAACGTCACGGCCGTGGGAAGATCCGGTACCGGGGAGACAAAGGCGTCGTCCACATTGAACTTATGCAGCTCACGGTGCAGGAAGTTACCGAACGCGTCATCGCCCGTCCTGGTGATCACCCCGGCCTTCCGGCCATGCCGCGCAGCAGCAACTGCCACATTCGACGGCGATCCACCAAGGTACTTCCCGAAGGACGTAACGTCCTCCAGGTCCACCCCGATATCGTTCGGGTAGATATCAACGCTGATGCGCCCGATCGTAAGAAGCTCATGGGTCACGGTAATCGTGGACCTTTCTGGTGTGAAACTCTGGACCTCTGAAACTGCAGGAGCTCCGGAACTGGCAGGCCGTGGCGGGGGCCACACGCACTACTTTGCCTTAGATCGAATGTCCTGTCAAAGGTTTGTACTGACATGCTTACAACAAACATTTCGGCGGCCGGAAAAGTCCACCGGCCCCGCCGCCGACCTACTTTGCCGGGACCGCCAATTCGCCGGTGACATACTGCGCGCGGCCGAATCCAAACGACCAGTCGCCGGCCGTATTTTCCACATAGCCGATAAAAACGTCCTCACCGGCGACACCCACCGTGGCGAGCTTTCCGGCCACGGCAGCGAACAGCCGCTGCTTGGCCTCCTGCGAACGGCCGCCCTGCGTGAAGATCTGGATCATCACCACTCCCCCGGTCCGCTCGAAGCCCAGGCCGGCATCCTGGGCAACGATCTGGCCTGCAGGGTGCTCGGTCAGGATATGGAAATAGTCCCGCTCCGGAATGCCGTACTCGCCAAGGATGGCGTCGTGGATCCCGCGGCTGAGCCGCTGCAGATCCTGGCGGCTGCGTCCTTCATTAACATCAATGCGTACCAGTGGCACCTTTTCTCCTTCAGCAAAGTTTGTACTGACATACTAACAAACTTACCCTGATTGCCACAAGGCTCGAAACCCTTGCGATGGTCCACCGCCGGGCGTACTCTTAATCAATCAAGTAGTTGATAAACAAATCAGTTGATTAGAAGGCAGGTTCCAGTGGACGCCAGGGACGAAGCTCTCGACTCGGCCTTTATGGCCCTGGCGGATCCCGTCCGGCGCGGCATCATCGCCCGGCTGAGCCGGGGGGCGGCCACAGTGAACGAACTCGCGGAACCGTTCGACATTTCCAAGCAGGCAGTTTCGCGTCACATCCAGGTGCTTGAGCAGGCGCAGCTTGTCACCCGCAGCAGGGACGCCCAACGACGGCCCGTCCATCTGAATCCCGCACGGCTCGAGGCGCTTACCGCGTGGATCGACCAGTACAGGCTGGTCCGCGAGGCGCAGTTCCGCAGCCTGGACGCCGTACTCCAAACCAACGCCGCCAGCCGCGGCACCCAGGAGAAGGAACCATCATGAGCAATCCACTCAACCTCACAATCCCCGAAGGCCTGCCCTTCATCGACTCCGAGCGGGAGTTTGATTTCCCCGTCGCCGATGTCTTCCGCGCGCACAAGGAGCCGGACCTGATCGCCCAGTGGCTCGGGCCGCGCGGGCTCAAGATGAAAATCGACCACTACGATTTCCGCACCGGCGGGAGCTACAGCTACCTGCACACAGGGCCCGACGGCGTGGCATACCAGTTCAGCGGCGTTTTCCATACCGTCAGGGAAAATGAGTTCGCCATCCAGACGTTTGAATTCGGCGGCTACCCTGACGTGGTCAGCATCGAGTTCATGACGTTTGAGGACCTCGGGAACGGCCGTACCCGGCTGAGGGGCCATTCGGTTTATCCGTCCCTAGAGGCCCGCGACGGCATGGCGCAGTCCGGCATGGAGGGCGGCATGACGGAGGGCTACGAACGCCTGGACGAGCTGCTCAGCGGCGCAAAAGTCTAGGCGCCAGCGGCACGGACCAGCGTACGACGACGGTCCGGCCACCTCCGCTGGGAAGGTGACCGGACCGCCGTCGTACTTAAACAAAAACGCGGGGCCACCTGCCGTCCAAGAGGATGGCAGATGGCCCCGCGCTCTGTGCTGTGAACCTAGAGGGCTGCGAAGACTTCGCGCAGCAGCGTGGCGGTCTCGGACGGCGTCTTGCCGACCTTTACGCCGGCGGCCTCGAGGGCTTCCTTCTTGGCCTGGGCGGTGCCGGCCGAGCCGGAGACGATGGCGCCTGCGTGGCCCATGGTCTTGCCTTCGGGAGCGGTGAACCCGGCCACGTAGCCCACAACGGGCTTGGTGACGTGGGCATTGATGTAATCGGCTGCACGCTCTTCGGCGTCGCCGCCGATTTCACCGATCATCACGATGGCCTTGGTCTCGGGGTCGGCTTCGAACGCGGCCAGGGCGTCGATGTGCGTGGTACCGATGACGGGGTCACCGCCGATGCCGATGGCGGTGGAGAAGCCCAGGTCGCGCAGTTCGTACATCATCTGGTAGGTCAACGTACCGGACTTGGATACCAGGCCGATGGGGCCCTTGCCGGTGATGTTTGCCGGGGTGATGCCCACGAGGGCTTCGCCGGGGGTGATGATGCCGGGGCAGTTAGGTCCGATGATGCGGGTGACCTGGTTGCCTTCTGCGTCCACCTTGGACTGGGCCAGGGCCCAGAACTCTGCGGAGTCCTGGACGGGAACACCCTCGGTGATGACCACTACAAGGCCGATGCCGGCTTCGATGGCTTCAACAACGGCGTCCTTGGTGAATGCCGGCGGAACGAAGACGATGGAGACGTCTGCGCCGGTTTCGGCGATGGCTTCCTTGACGGTGCCGAAGACGGTGATTTCCTTCTCGCCGTGCAGGACCGTGGTGCCGGCCTTGCGGGCGTTGACGCCGCCAACAATGTTGGTGCCGGCCTTGAGCATCAGGGCGGTGTGCTTGGTGCCTTCGCCGCCGGTGATGCCCTGGACGATGACCTTGGAGTCTTTATTGAGGTAGATAGACATTGTCGCGTCCCTTACTTCGCTGCGTTGGCGAGTTCGGCGGCCTTGTCGGCGCCCTCGTCCATGGTGGCGGCCAGGGTAACCAGCGGGTGGTTGGCCTCGGTGAGGATGCGGCGGCCTTCTTCGACGTTGTTGCCGTCGAGGCGGACCACCAGCGGCTTGTTGGCGGAGGAGCCCAGTTCGGCCAGCGCGCCGACGATGCCCTTGGCCACGGCGTCACATGCGGTGATGCCACCGAAGACGTTCACAAAGACGGCCTTGACCTGCTCGTCGCCCAGGATGACGTCCAGGCCTGCGGCCATGACCTCGGCGGAAGCTCCACCGCCGATGTCCAGGAAGTTGGCGGGCTTGACGTTGCCGTGGCTTTCGCCGGCGTAGGCCACCACGTCGAGGGTGGACATGACCAGGCCTGCACCGTTGCCGATGATGCCCACTTCGCCGTCCAGCTTGACGTAGTTGAGGTCCTGGGCCTTGGCCTTGGCCTCGAGGGGATCCGCTGCGTCCTTGTCTTCAAGGGCGGCGTGCTTGGGGTGGCGGAAGTCGGCGTTCTCGTCCAGCGAGACCTTGCCGTCCAGTGCCACGATGTCGCCGGCACCGGTGCGGACCAGCGGGTTGACCTCCACCAGGGTGGCGTCTTCCTTCTTGAAGACATCCCAGAGCTTGAGGATGACCGCGGCGACCTTGCCGCGCAGTTCCTCTGAGAAGCCCGCAGCGGCGACGATCTCGTCGGCCTTGGCCTGGTCGATGCCCACAGCGGGATCGACCGCGATCCTGGCCAGCGCGTCAGGGCGTTCGACGGCGAGCTGTTCGATTTCCATGCCGCCTTCAACCGAGCACATGGCCAGGTAGTTGCGGTTGGCACGGTCCAGGAGGACGGAGAAGTAGAATTCCTCGGCAATGTCGGCACCCTGGGCAATCATCACCTTGTTGACGGTGTGGCCCTTGATGTCCATGCCCAGGATGTTGGTGGAGTGCTCAAACGCCTCATCGGCGGTCTTGGCAACCTTCACGCCGCCGGCCTTACCGCGGCCACCGGCCTTGACCTGTGCTTTGACAACAGTCACGCCGCCGATTTTCTCGGCAGCTGCTTTTGCTTCTTCTGGGGTGTACGCCACGATGCCGGCAAGCACGGGTACACCGTGCGCCTCGAACATATCGCGCGCCTGGTATTCAAACAGGTCCACGGTTTAGTGTCCTTCTACGTCGAAGTAGTTTCTGTACAGTCGGGCACCATCGCAGATGATGACCGGGCTGCGGAATGCACGCACCGGCGGCCTGTTGGAAACAAGCCACGCGGCGTAATGCTCCATGGGGAACTCTAGTCCTTTGATGGGACCGGGCCGTTCCAGACTACCCCTTATGTGAGGAAGCACACTATTCTATGGGACGTAGAAAAACCGCGTGAATACGCGGAATTTCAGGGCTTGGCGGGCGCCGGAGAGGGGGTACCGGCGGGAGCCTGGATCAACTCGTATTTCCCGGGCGAAACGAAGAATCCGACGCCTGCCGAAATGTTTCCGCACGCCACCCCGCCGTTGTAGGCGGAGCAGCGCAGCCCGTTCCGTTCCAGGTTTTGGCCGTCCGCCAGGACGGGCAGTTCGGCCATCACGCCGGCCTTGGAACCGCGGGGTCCGTAGGCAGCCTCCAGCTGTGTGACGCCGGAGCGGCATTCACCGTAGCCCGCCTTGTCAGGGGACAGCAGCGCGACCCCACCCAGGTACCCCAGGCCCGTACCGGCGCAGTCGTCCTTGACGTCCTCCGGCAGGGGCGCCGGATAGGTGGCCAGTTCGCAATGGGCCACGGGGACGATGGCGAGTTTGTTGTTGGCGGCGTCGCTGTAGTTGTTCTGCTCGTACGGCAGGTCAAGGTGCTCGCCCCGGGCTGAGGTGAGGGCGCAGGCCACGGTCCGGTCAGCGGTGCTGAAAGCCAGGGCGTCCTGTCCGGACCCGAAAGGTTCCGGGTCAGCCAGTGGCGCCTGTTCCAGCTGCGCCAGGGGTGGCAGTGGAGCGGGCGGGACGTAGCCGGGGTCCTCGGTGGTGACCGAGCACGCCGAAACCCCCAGCAGCACCAGTGCGGCCAGGAACCCCAATACAGTCCGTCGCATGGCCTCCATTATGCCCGGCGCGGCGGCCAGGGGATGCCCGTCGGCCCGGGACAATCGCTCAGGTAGCCGCTTGCGGAACGGCACTTTCCACAACGTCCGCAGCCACATCCGCTGGATCTGCCGCGGCTGGTTGCTCCTGCACTGTCAGGGCCCGCTGCCGCCAGCCCGGGTCGCCGAGGATCCGGGTGACTGCTGCGGCAATGGCTGCAGGTGCGGGCCGTTCCGTGCGGAGGTTGATGCCAACCCGCGCATATTCCACCCGGGCGTTGACATCGCTTTTGCCTTCATTGATGCCGGCCACCACCAAGGGCACGCCTTTGGACAGGCTCAGCTGGACGCCGCCGAATCCGCCGTTGGAGACGAAGACGTCAGTGAATTCGAGGACGCGCGGGAAATCGACGTAGTCGCGGATCACCACGTTGGGCTGCGGGTAGCGTGCCTGGAGGGCTTCGGTTCCGCGTCCGCCGGTGGCAACAATCACCAGCATGGCAAGGTCTTTGAGGGCTTCGAGGGCCGGCACCATAAGCTTGTCCGGGTCCACATTGTCCACGGTCCCCTGCGTGACCAGCACAGTTGCGGCGTACCCGGTGGGCCAGTCTTCTTCCCCCGCACCGGGCTGCGGTGCCCGGTACGGCAGCAGCGAGCCAACGTACCTGACCTTCGGGTTCGCGTGCCGGCGGGGAAAGTCGAAGGACTCCGTACCGGTCTGGATGATTGCGGCCGAACAGCGGTACGGTTCATCGGTCAGCCGTCCCTCCCGGGGTACCGGCTGGCCATAGGCGGCGTGTTGCCGGCGATAGCTCTGGTTGGCCGGCCGCAGGATGACGTTGTCGGACAACAGGCCTGCGGCGGCCTGCACCATCCGTTCGACAGGGTTGCTTGGCGGCCGGAAGCCGAAAAAGAGCGGGGGTACCAACGGATCGCTCTCCAGGTTGGGAACCGCCACAAAATTGATCACCGGGGTGCCCAGCAGATGGGACAGCAGGCGGTGGACGAACATGGTGGCATCCACCACAGCCACGTCGAAGGGAAAGTCCGCGCGAATCCCGCTGATGTCCTCGAAGAAATTGGTGATGTTGCTGGCGAAGACCTTCTCCCCGTCGAAGCCGATTGCCCGCGGGCCTTTCAGCCTGGCGCGCTCCGGGTAGAGCTCCGTAAGGTTATCGGCCCGGTGTTCGATGGCCCGTGTGAACGGGAGCAGGGGGATGCCAAGGTCGCGCAGCTTCGCTGTGAAGACGGGGCCGGTGTACCAGCGAACGTCGTGCCCGCGCTCCTTGAGGCGCATGGCCAGGCCCGTCATGGGGTTGAAATGGCCGTCAATCGCCTGGCTGGCAAAAAGGACTTTCATCGTCCCGCTCCGTTGTGAGCCGAAATCCCGCGCCGAAGTGCTGTGGCGGCGCCGGTTCCTGAAGAATAGCGCTGCCTGCGCGGCCGGACAAGGCTGCCAACCCGGCGGCGCGGGAGCCTACGCGTCCAGTTTGGTCAGTGGCGCGTAGCGGAGCAGCAACCGCTTCTCGCCGACGTCAAACTTCACCTTGGCAACGGTTTTATCCCCTGTTCCTTCCAGGGCCAGGACCGTGCCGTTGCCGAAGCTGGTGTGGTTGACCTTGTCCCCCACACTGACGGCGATGACTTCCTTTTGCGGCTGCACCCGGTTTTTCGCGATGATCGCGGGAACATCGGCATTGAACCCTGCCGAAGAGTCGGCGGCGGCCCCGCGGGACGTCCCGGCGCCCCAGAACGAGCCGTTGTAGCGCCCCGAGCCGATGGCTCCGCCGCTGACGAAGGATTGCCTGCTGCTTCCTTCCCGCTTCCAGTCAACGAGGTCGGCGGGGATTTCCTCCAGGAACTGGCTGGCGGGGTTGTACTGGCTTTGGCCCCACATGCTGCGGACCTCCGACCGGGTCACGTACAGGCGCTTGCGGGCCCGGGTGAGGCCCACGTAGGCCAGCCGGCGTTCCTCGGCCAACTCCTTGGGGTCGGTGGCGGAGCGCTGGTGCGGGAAGAGGCCGTGCTCCATACCGGTCAGGAAGACCACCGGGAACTCGAGCCCCTTGGCCGTGTGGAGGGTCATGAGGGTCACCACGCCCAGGCGTTTGGCCTCGGCCACGGCGGCGTCGATGTCGGCACCGGGCGCGTCCGGGATCTGGTCCGCGTCCGCCACGAGGGAAACCTGTTCCAGGAAGGCGCCCAGGGAGCCTTCCGGGTTTTCCTGTTCGTATTCGCGCACCACGGCCACCAGTTCGGCGAGGTTTTCCACCCTGGACTCGTCCTGCGGATCGGTGCTGGCGCGCAGGGTTGCCAGGTAGCCGGTCTGTTCCAGGACAGCTTCGAGGGCTGCTGCGGCGCCGGAGCCGGCGGCCACCTCGGCGAGGTCGTCCAGGAGTTTCACAAACCCCAGCACGGCGTTGACAGAGCGGGTGGCCATGGCGGGGGCCTGTTCGGCGCGGCGGGCTGCGGCCATGAACGAGATGCGTTCGCGGCTGGCGAGGGCCGCCACCGCCCCTTCCGCGCGGTCGCCGATGCCGCGTTTGGGTTCGTTGAGCACCCGGCGGAGGTTGACGTCGTCGTCCGGGTTCACCAGGACGCGGAGGTAGGCCAGGGCGTCCTTGATTTCCTTGCGCTCGTAGAAGCGGGTTCCGCCCACCACTTTGTACGGCAGGCCCACCCTGACCAGGACATCCTCGATGGACCGGGACTGGGCGTTGGTGCGGTAGAAAATGGCGACATCGCCGGGGCGGAGGTTGTCCTCGTCCTGGAGCCGGTCGATCTCCTTGGCGATGAACTGGGCCTCGGCGTGTTCGTTTTCGCCCACGTAGCCGATGATTTTGTGGCCTTCGCCTTCAGCGGTCCACAGTTTTTTGTCCGGCCGGTTGGGGTTGCGGGAGATCACCGAGTTGGCCGCGCTGAGGATGTTCTGGGTGGAGCGGTAGTTCTGCTCCAGCTTGATGGTCCGGGCCTGCGGGTAGTCCTTCTCGAACTCCACGATGTTGCGGATGTCGGCGCCGCGGAAGGCGTAGATGGACTGGTCGGAATCGCCGACGACGGTGAGTTCGGACGCTCCCGGGCCCTCACCCACGATTTCCCGGACCAGGGCGTACTGGGCGTGGTTGGTGTCCTGGTATTCGTCCACCAGGACATGCCGGAACCTTCGGCGGTAGGAGTCGGCGAGCGCCGGGAAGGCCCGGAACATAAAGACGGTCTCGGCGATGAGGTCATCGAAGTCCATGGCGTTGGCTTGGCGCAACCGCTGCGTGTAGCCCTTGTAGACGTCCGCAACGGCACGTTCAAAGGGGTCGTTGTGGTTGGCGTCGGAAGCATACGAATCGGCGTCGATGAGTTCGTTCTTCAGCGCGGAGATTTTGTGCTGGATGGCTTTGGGCGCGAACTTCTTGGGATCGAGGTCGTGCGCCTTGGACACCTGCGTGACCAGGCGGAGGGAATCCGCGGAGTCGTAGATGGAGAAGTTGGATTTGAGGCCCACGTTGGCCGCCTCCTGCCGGAGGATCCGCACGCAGGAGGAATGGAACGTGGAGATCCACATGATCTTGGCGCGGCCGCCCACCAGCACTTCGATGCGTTCGCGCATTTCGGCGGCAGCTTTGTTGGTGAAGGTGATGGCCAGGATCTCGCCGTGGTGGGCCCGGCCCGTGGCGATCAGGTAGGCGATCCTGTTGCTGAGCACGCGGGTTTTGCCGGACCCGGCACCAGCCACGATCAGCAGCGCCGACCCGGCGTGCCTGACGGCTTCGTCCTGCTCCGGGTTCAGCCCTTCCAGCAGCTTGGCTGGGTCCAGGCCGTGGTGTCCGTGGCGCTGCCCGGCCGCGTTGCCGCCGGCGTTGTGCCGGTCTCCGGCGGGCAGGCTACCGCCCGGTCCGGCCACCGTGGACGTCCCTTCGGGGACCGCCCTGGTGTGGGTTGGCGCTGCGGGGGCGGCCTTGAAAGGTCCGTCGGAGTAGGGGTCAAACAACATATCCATGGTGCCTACAAGTCTAGGCGGTGGGACTGACACCCACTTCCAGCCTGTGGATGACGCGGCCGGAACGGGACCCCGGCTAGGCCACCGACGCGGACTCGAGGGCCGCACGCAGCTCGCGGACCGCCGTCGTTCCGCCTGCCACAAACCATTCCAGCCCGTTGACCCGGACGGTGTCCACGGCCCCGCCGGCCGCGCGGACAATCGCCTTTCCGGGCAGCCAGTCCCACTCCGGGCAGCTGTGCTGGAACCAGCACCCCAGCTGCCCGTCGGCCACGCGGCCCAGGTCGCAGGACCCGGACCCCAGCATGCGGAGGGCAGCGGCGGTGGTGGCGGCAGCGTGCCAGGGCATGGCGCACATGGGGTCCATCAGCCAGTTGGGGTGGATGTAGGTGGCGGCGCCGAGTTCGGCTGCCGGCGTGGCGTTGCGCTGTCCGCCGTTGTCCCGGAACACGGTCAGGACCTCGCCGTTCAGGGTGGCCGGGCGCGCAGTGCCGCCCAGCCACAACTTGTCCTCCTCAGGCTGGAAGATGGCGCCCAACACCACGTCGGAGGAGTCCTTCAGCGCGATGGCGGAGCACCAGTAAGTGGAGCCGTGCAGGAAGTTGTACGTGCCGTCCACGGGGTCGATCACCCAGGTCCGGCCGCTGGTGCCCGGCACGGAGGCGCCTTCCTCCCCCAGGATCCCGTCCTGGGGCCGGCAGCGCTGCAGCTGCCCCAGCACATAGGCCTCCGCGGCGTGGTCCGCTGCGGTCACCACGTCCGAGACGGAGGTCTTCTGCTGCGACTGGAGCCCGGCCATCCGCATCAGCAACGCAAGGATTCCGGCTTCCCGGACCAGGGCTGCCGCCAGCTGGTAATCGTCCAATGCGGGGTCAAGTTCAACGGCGCTGTGCCTGCCAATGGTCATGGTTTCAGTTTATGGGGCGGGATAATGGGGTTATGGCCAAAACCCCCGCCCAGCGCATCAGGAAGCACGGATCCAAAGCGGTGGTGCCGCAGCACCGGCTCCCGCCGGTGCTGAACCCCACCACCTCCCGGACGCCGGAGAAGGCGCAGAACAACACCAACCTGATCCTGATCGCGGGCGTGGTGGCCAGCCTTTTCCTGTTCTGGTACGTGCACCTGCTGACCCTCGACCAGCTCCGCCAGCTGACCGTTGGCCTGGCGATGCCCGACTCGCTGGTGGGCGGTTTTGATCCCGCGTACATCGACCGGCTGCACAGTGTGATGAATGACGACGCCCGCGGGCAGTTGAACTACGTCCACAAGACTGCCGGCACCCTGTTTCCCCTGATTTTCGGGTTTACGTGGCTGCTGCTGATCGGCACCAACGTTGCCCGTAAGGCCCTCCGGTGGGCGCTTTGGGCCCTGCCGCTGCTGTTTGTGGTGGTCCGGCTCTGGGCCAACGTGGCCATTGACGGCATATTGGCCACGGAACCAGCCGACCCCGGGCAGGTGGCCCTCGCCTCGGTTCTCACCGTGGCGGGCTGGGTGCTGCTGGTCCTCAGCCTGCTGGCCGGTGGTGCAGCAGTGGTGCTGCGGACCCGGAAGCGCAAGACCGCAGCCTAACCCCGCAGCTGCTTGCGCTGGCGGTGGACCCGCCGCGCGATGACCAGGCCTGCCGTGGCAATGCCCATTGTCACCGGATAGCCCATCAGCCGTTCCAGGGTTCCCGGCTCGGGCACGTCCATGCCGGTAAGTCCGCCCGTCGCCAGCGCGGCAAGGGACACCGCGCCGCAGGCGAGGATGAACCAGGCCATGGCTGTTTTCCGCAGCCACAGTCCGCCCAGGACCAGCAGGGCCGCCGCCCCGGCCAAAAAATACACCACAGCGCCGATGTAGTGCCACGCGGATCCTGCGTCCTCGGGCACCAGCCCCACCACCACGGTGCCCACACCGGCTGCGCCCGTCAGCAGGCGCACGGCGATGGCAGCCCGCCAGGGTGCGCGTCGGCCCGGCTCAACGCGGGCCCCGGGCCGGGCCGCTACGCACAGCAGCCCGGAGGTGAGCAGGATGGCGCCCAGCACCATGCCCAGCCCCTGGACCACAAAGGAAGCGTTCATCAGCCAGTTCAGGGGCGAACAGACGTCCCGCCCGTCGTACACACCGCAGTGCAGCGCGCCGAGGTCGCTGATGTAGCCGGTCCGCAGGTCATAGGGCAACGGTCCCGCCCACGCGGCGATCACCGCCGCTTCGGCGGCGAAATACTGCAGGACGCTCAGCACCGCCCACGCGCCCACGTACTGGCGGGTGGCGGCGGTGTCCGGAACCAAGGCTGCCGCGGGCGCGGCGGACGGGGCGGAATTCATGCCTTGAGCGTAGTACGGCTCCGCACCTTGTATGCTTGTATCCGTGTCCGGCCGGACTGCCTCGCGGTTCACGGAACGCCCGCCCTCGTAGCTCAGTGGATAGAGCACGGCTCTCCTAAAGCCGGTGTCGTTGGTTCGATTCCAATCGAGGGCACTTGAATGAACTGCCTCCGGAGTTTGATCTCCGCGCCTACCTCCTGGGTGGCCCGGCCAGCCCGGTTACCGGCACCTGGGTGGTGGAAAGGGACCTCCTGGACCGTGCAGCAGGCACCCGCGGAACCTTCGCCGGCGTCGTCCGCTTCAGTCCCACGCCCGACGGCGGCCTGGCCCTCCGGGAAGAAGGCACCATGCGCTGGCCTTCCTTCGTGGGCCCCGCCTCGCGGGAGTACCTCCTGCGCCCCGCCGGCCGGGCCGACGCGCTGGACGTGTTTTTCCCGGACGGCAGGCCTTTCCACCGGATGGGCTTTGCCCCGGAGGCCAACGCGGCCAGCCACTGGTGCGACCCCGATGCATACCGCGTGGCGTATGCCTACGAAAACGCTGACCGGTTCAGTTACACCTGGGATATCACCGGCCCCCGCAAGGACCTGGAACTCGCCTCGCGCCTGCACCGCAGCCAGGGGACGGACGCATGAAGCACCGCATTGTGGTGTCCGCCGTCTGCGTTTTTGATCCTGCCGGCCGGCTCCTGACCGTCCGGAAACGCGGCACCGGCATGTTTATGCATCCCGGCGGCAAGCCCGAAGCCGGCGAGACGGCGGTCCAGGCCGCTGCCCGGGAACTGGCCGAGGAAGTGGGCATCGGTATCGACCCGGCGCTCCTGCAGCCCATGGGCGTGTGGATCGCCGACGCCGCGAATGAGGCGGACACGGACATCGAAGCCACCGTGTTCCTGGCGCCGGGAACCTGGCAGGCCAGCCCGTCCGCCGAGATCGCGGAAATCCGCTGGCTGGACCTGGCCGCGGCCTGGCCCGCGGACCTG
The DNA here is from genome assembly GCF_001424565.1 of Arthrobacter sp. Leaf141. GTDB lineage: Bacteria > Actinomycetota > Actinomycetes > Actinomycetales > Micrococcaceae > Arthrobacter. The sequence goes on along the minus strand of NZ_LMOL01000004.1, from coordinate 71,754 downwards.
GCCCCGCTGCTCACGGACCACATCCTGCCGGCACTGGCCGCGGGCCCGGCCCGGTAACCTGCTACGTCTCCGGGACGGCTTCCTGCGCCACTGCGGTGGCTTCGGCGAACTGGGTCCGGTACAGCTCCGCGTACCGGCCGTCGGCTGCGAGCAGGCCGGTGTGGGTGCCCCGCTCCACGATCCGGCCGTCCTCCACCACCAGGATGGCGTCGGCGGCACGGATGGTGGACAGCCGGTGGGCGATGACCACGGCAGTGCGGCCTTCAAGGGCTGCACCCAGCGCAGCCTGGACCGCGGCCTCGTTGGTGGAGTCCAGGGCTGCGGTGGCCTCGTCAAGGATCACCACGCGCGGCTGGGCTATCAGCAGCCGGGCGATGGTGAGGCGCTGGCGTTCGCCGCCGGACAGCCGGTAGCCGCGCTCCCCCACCACGGTGTCCAGTCCGTCCGGCAGGGACCGGATCATCGTTTCCAGCCGGGCCTGCCGGATGGCCTCCCACATGTCCTCCTCCGTGGCGCCGGGGCGGGCCAGCCGCAGGTTGGACGCGATGCTCTCGTGGAAGAGGTGGCCGTCCTGCGTGACCATGCCCAGGGTGTCCCGGAGCGAGTCGAAGGTGGCATCGCGGACGTCCAGCCCGGAGCCGGCTGCCCCGCCGCCCAGCCTGACGGCGCCGGAATCCACGTCGTACAGCCTGGTCAGCAACTGGGCGATGGTGGACTTGCCGGCACCGGAGGAGCCCACCAGGGCAACGGTCTGGCCGGGTTCCACCCGGAAGCTGATGCCGTGCAGGACCTCCTCGCCGCCGCGGGTGTCCAGGGTGGCAACCTCTTCGAGGGAGGCCAGCGAGACCTTGTCGGCGGACGGGTAGGCGAAGCGGACGTCGTCGAATTCCACGGCCACCGGACCGGCGGGAACCGCCGCGGCGTCCGGTTTCTCGGCGATCAACGGCTTGAGGTCCAGGATCTCGAAGACCCGCTCGAAGCTGACCAGCGCGCTCATGATCTCCACCCGGGCGTTGGACAGGGACGTCAGCGGGGCGTACAGCCGGGTGAGGAGCAGCGCGAGCACCACCACGTCGCCGGGTGCCAGCTGGCCCGCGATGGCCAGCCAGCCACCCATTCCGTAGACCAGGGCCAGCGCCAGCGCCGAGACCAGGGTCAGGGCGGTCACAAACGTGAACTGCAGCATGGCGGTCCGGATGCCGATGTCCCGCACCCTGCCGGCGCGGACGGCGAACTCGCGGGACTCGTCGGCAGGCCGGCCAAAAAGCTTGACCAGGGTGGCGCCGGGGGCCGAGAACCGTTCGGTCATCTGCGTGCCCATCGCGGCGTTGTGCTCCGCCGCTTCCCGGCGCAGGTCGGCAAGGCGCGAGCCCATCCGGCGGGCCGGGACCAGGAAGATGGGCAGCAGGATCATGGCCAGCACCGTCACCTGCCAGGAGGTGCCCAGCATCACGATGAGGGTAAGGATGAGCGCCACCACGTTGCTGACCACCCCGGACAGGGTTCCGGCGAAGGCGGACTGGGCGCCGATCACGTCATTGTTCAGGCGGCTGACCAGGGCTCCGGTCCGGGTCCGGGTAAAGAACGCGATGGGCATCTTCTGCACGTGGTCAAAGACCCTGGTGCGCAGGTCAACAATGACGCCTTCACCGATCACCGAGGACAGCCAGCGGGTCACCAGGCCCAGGCCTGCCTCCGCGACTGCCACGACGGCGATCAGAACGGCCAGCCGGATGACCTCGTCAATGCCGGCCTTGGCCACGATGGTGTCCACCACCTGCCCTGCCAGGACGGGGGTGGCGACGCCCAGGAAGGCCATGGCCACGGACAGCAGCACAAAGGCCAGCAGCTTGCCGCGGTAGGGCCGGGCAAACGCGAGGACCCGCTTCAGGGTTGCCTTGGAGAACGGCTGGGAACCGCTCTTGGCCCGGGTGATGTTGTAAAGGGAGCCCCAGGCTACCCGTTCCATGCTCATGGTTGCTGCTCCGCGCCTAGATTGGTGGTGGTTCCCCCGGGGTGCTTCAGTTTCAGGAACTGCTGCCGGTGTGCTGCTCGGTGACCTTGCCGCTGTCCACGTCCCAACGTACATCCAACCGGACGTTCTCCAGCAGCCGCCTGTCGTGCGTCACCAGCAGCAGGGCGCCGTCGTAGCTGTCCAGGGCATCTTCGAGCTGCTCGATGGCCGGCAGGTCAAGGTGGTTGGTGGGTTCGTCCAGGACCAGCAGGTTCACCCCGCGCGCCTGGAGCAGGGCCAGGGCCGCCCGGGTCCGTTCGCCGGGCGAGAGGGAGTCCACGGGACGTGCCGTGTGGTCCGCCTTCAGCCCGAACTTGGCCAGCAGGGTGCGGACCTCCGCGGCGGTCAGGTCCACCAGGACGGATTCGACGGCGTCTGCCAGGGGCAGGTGCCCGGCCAGCAGGCCGCGGGCCTGGTCAATTTCGCCCACGGCCACCGAGGCGCCCATGGCTGCGTTGCCGGAGTCCGGTTCGATACTGCCAAGGAGCAGGCGCAGGAGCGTGGACTTGCCAGCCCCGTTGGGTCCGGTGATGCCGATCCGCTCCCCCGCGTTGAGCTGGAGGTTCACGGGCCCCAGGGTGAAGCTGCCCTGCCGGACCACGGCGTCGCGGAGGGTCGCCACAACGGCGCTGGACCGGGGGGCCTGGCCGATGGTGAACTGCAGCTGCCATTCCTTGCGCGGCTCCTCCACGGTGTCCAGCCGGGCGATCCGGGATTCCATCTGCCGCACCTTCTGGGCCTGCTTCTCCGAGGACTCCACGCTGGCCGCACGGCGGATCTTGTCGTTGTCTGGGCTCTTTTTCATGGCGTTCCGGACGCCTTGGGAGCTCCATTCGCGCTGGGTCCGGGCCCGGGACACCAGATCGGCCTTGGTGGCAGCGAATTCCTCGTACTTTTCGCGGGCGTGGCGCTTGGCCACCGCGCGTTCCTCCAGGAAGGCGTCGTAGCCGCCGTCGTAGACGGCCACGGAGTTCTGGGCCAGATCCAGTTCCACCACGGTGGTGACGCAGCGGGCCAGGAATTCGCGGTCGTGGCTGACCAGGACCACTCCGCCGCGCAGGCCGGTCACGAAGGCCTCAAGCTTGGCCAGGCCTGCGAGGTCCAGGTCGTTGGTGGGCTCGTCCAGAAGGACGACGTCGAAGCGGCTCAGCAACAGGGCGGCGAGCGCCACCCGTGCGGCCTGGCCGCCGGACAGCCCGGTCATGGCCGAGTCAGCACCAGCGGTCAGTCCAAGGTCGGCCAGGACCCCTGGAATGCGGTCGTCGAGGTCCGCGGCACCGGATGCCATCCAGCGGTCGAAGGCGCGCGCGTAGTCATCGTCGGCGCCGGGCGCGCCGGCACCCAGGGCCTCGGCAGTGGATTCCATCTCGATGGTGGCCTGCGCGCAGCCTGTCCGGCGCGCGATGTAGCCTGCCACTGTTTCGCCGGACACCCGTTCGTGTTCCTGGGGAAGCCAGCCCACAAAGGCGTCAGCGGGGGCCAGGCTAACGGTCCCCTCCTGCGGCTTGTCCACACCGGCGAGGAGCCGCAGCAGGGTGGACTTCCCGGCGCCGTTGGCACCCACCACGCCCACCACATCTCCCGGGGCAACGGTCAGGGAAAGATTGGCGAAAAGTTGGCGGTGGTCATGCCCGCCGGCAACATCCTTGGCAACCAGGGTGGCAGTCATCCGTGTGTCCTTTCGCCGGCGCATCCGCAACCGGATTCCTGCCTGGCAGCTGCCGGCAAAAGCCATGCGGTTCAGGCATTGCGGCCGCAGGACATAAAAGAACCCGCTGGTCCGGACTTGGGGGGTGTACGGACCAGCGGGCTCGACGTTCAAGCATAGTCGAAGCGGAGGCCTGCGTAAAATCCGAAGATTCCGGCAGGCTAAAATGGGTACACCGTCCGTTCTGCAGAGAGCTGTCCATGCCACTCCCCGCCAAGGCGTTCCAGCGCTGGCTGCAAGGCATCGCGCCCAACGCCAGCACCGCCGACGTCTGCAGGGTTTCCGGAATCAAGCGGACCACCCTCGCCCAGCAGCTGGTCCGGGGCAAGGTATCGGAAAGCACCCTTGTCAGCATCAGCCGCGCCTACAACATCGGCCCGGTCGCGGCCCTCGCGGATTTCGAGGCGTACCGCGAGCTGGCCGGCCCGCCCCGGCTGCCCACCCGGGGCGAACTGGTCAGCCAGATTTCCACCCCCGACCTGCTGCGGGCCGTGCTGTCGCGGACCGCGGTGGAGCCTGAGGGCGCAGCAGCCGGACTGCCACCGGCGCTCAGCCCGGCCCCGCACGCCACCTCGGTTAAAAACTGGGTTGATGCCATTGACGACGGCGAGGTGCGGCACCGCGTTTCAGCCGCCACCGGCATCGCCCCGCAGAACTACTCAGCCCAGCTGACCGCCAACCGGTTGACGCCGGAGCTGGCCCTGGCCACTTCACAGGCGGCCGGGGTGGGGCCAGCAGGGGGGCTGGTTGCCACGGGCCTGGTTACGGAGGAGGAGGCCGGCTGGCCACCCGGGGCGCGGCAGGCAGCACTGGAGGGCATGTCCGACGCCGACCTGACCGTTTTGGCGGGCGAGCGGCTGCAGGCCCTCGGCAAGGTGCTGCGGCGCCAGGAGCAGGACCACGAGCAGGCAGAAAAGATCTGGGAGAACCTGGGATGATCGATATTCTTCAGTGGACAACGCTGGCCGTGTGCGGGCTGGTGGCCCTGGCCCGGATCCCCAGCGCCCTCCGGGGGGAAAACAGGTCGCTGTTTTCCATCTTTGCGCTGATGACCCTTGCCATCCTGCTCAGCATCGAAGCACCATACGTGTGGATTGATGCGGCCCTGGGCGGCATCAACCTCACCAACCTGGCGCTGCGCTTCATCATTTTCGGAGCCGTGTTTTTTATCGGCGTACGGACCACCCGTGGGTTCGGCGCCGATGGTGCCTACCGGCTTTTGACCGGCCGGGTGGGGATGGCGGCCCTGCTGGTCATCTCCGTAGCGGTGGTGGGCGTGTTCCTGCTGATGGATACCACCGGTTCCTCGGCGGGTCTCTCGGCAGTCTCCGACAGGGACGCGCGGCACGCCATGCTGGCCGAGTACTACGGGGCGGCAGGACGGGCCTATCCCGCGTTTGTTGCCCTGGTCCTGCTTCCGGCCATGGTCCGGGCGGCGCTGGGCCGGCTGCCCGTTCCGGTGCGCTTTGCGGCTGCACTCCTGGGCCTTGGCGCCATCGCCACTGCGCTGTCCCTGCTGTTCCCATTCCTGCCGCCGAATTCCGACGCCGTGGCCTTTGTGGTCAACTACACAGCCATCCTGTGCTTCGTTCTTGGCCTCGCGCTGATCTGGGCGGCAAAGGTCTGGACCCGGCGAAAAAGCTGCCGACGCAGGAAATATACCGAAAAGTAATCTCCCGACCTTTCACAAAATCATTAGAATGTGAAACAATCATGAATGTGTGAAGGTGGGGCGCAGCGCGTTTCTGAACGGGGATAAATTTCTTTAGCGTCGTTCGCCCCGGGGGCCTTTGCACACATTGGGGGGATGAGTGGTGGCGGCCGTTGGGGACCGCCCCCACTCAGCCTGTTTAAGGCTGTTTTGCCTTGCCGCGCTTCCCGTTGGCTGCGCGGCAAGGCAAAAAGTCAGGACGCGGGCAGCTGCTGCCGGACGAACCGCAGCGTCACCAGCTGGAAGGGCCGCAGCCGGAGGCCGGCGCCGTCGGAGCCGGCATCCACGCCGGGAGCCTCAACGGGGCGTTCCAACAGATCGACGGCCTGCACCGTGGTGCAGGGGAAGCCTGCCGTGATCCTGGCCGTGGAGCGCCGGCCCAGCGACTCGTACAGCCGCACCACCACATCGCCTGAGCCGTCCTCGGCAAGCTTCACGGCTTCGACCACCACAGCGTCGTTGCTCACGGCCACCAGCGGCTCCACCGGCGCCGCCCCGCTGACCAGCCGGGGCACCAGGTTGGTCCGGTAGCCTTCCTGGACGGCGTCGGCGATTGCGGCACCGGGCCGGATGGTGACGGTGAACTCGTGGCGGCCGCGGTCCGCTTCGGGATCGGGGAACTTCGGAGCCCGCACCAGGGACAGCCGGACGGTGGTGGTGGTCCCGCCGTCGGCCCTGACGTTCCTGGTGACGTCGTGGCCGTAGGTGGACGAATTGGAGACCGCCACCCCGTAGCCGGGTTCGGCAACGTGGATCCACCGGTGGGCGCAGACTTCAAACTTCGCTGCTTCCCAGGACGTATTGGTGTGCGTCGGCCGGAAAACGTGGCCGAACTGCGTCTCCGCGGCGGAACGGTCCGCCCGGACGTCCAGGCCGAAGCCGAGTTTGAGCAGCTTCTCCCGCTCCTGCCAGTCGACCGTGGTGGTGATGGACAGCGCGGGGCTGCCCGGGGCAAGGGTGATGTGCTGCGTTACCGGGGACGTGCCGGCCAGCCGCTCCACCACCACGCCGGCGTCCGGCCCGTGGGTGGACACCCGGACGGACGCCGCAGCCGTCAGCGGTGTGACATTGCGGCGGTAGAACTCATCGATGTCCCAGGCGTCCCATTCATTGGGGGTGTCCCGGTGCAGCTCCAGGAGGTTACCCGGCTGGCCGGGGGCGATGGCCTCACGGCCGCTGGCATGGTCCACCAGGGAGACCAGTAACCCCGCCCCGTCCAGCTCTGCCCTGATAACGCCGTTATCCAGGACGTAACTGCCGCCCTGGGCCTGGGCCGTCGCCGGCACGGGCACGATCGACCGTTCGGCCGCGCCCAGGGCCGGCACACCGTCCCTGGCGTGCGGTGCTGCGTTCAGCAGGAACTGCCGGCCGCCCTGGCCCAGCATCGCAGCAGCGGCTGCGGCGATAACGGCCTCCAGCCCGGCCGCGACGGCGGCGTAGTTGCGTTCGGCATCCTGGTGCACCCAGGCGATCGAGCTGCCGGGCAGAATGTCGTGGAACTGCTGCAGCAGCACCAGGCGCCAGAGGCGCTTGAGCTCGGCTGCGGGATACTCGAAGCCGCCATGGGTCCGGACTGTTGCGGTGGCGCACCAGAGTTCCGCTTCGCGCAGCAGGTGTTCACTGCGCCGGTTGCCTTTTTTGGTGTTGGCCTGGCTGGTGTAGGTGCCACGGTGCAGTTCAAGGTACATTTCACCCACCCAGACGGGCAGGCCCTGGTAGTCGTCCTCGGCCTGCTGGAAGAAGCTCTCCGCGGATCCCAGGCGTACCTTCGGGGACCCTTCGAGGTCAGCGGTGCGGGCAGCGGCTGCAAGCATCTCCCGGGTGGGTCCGCCGCCGCCGTCACCGTAGCCGAACGGTACCAGCGAGACTGAGCCGCGGCCGTGGTCGCGGTAATTGCGTTCCGCGTGGGCCAGGTCCGCTCCGCTGAGTTCGGAATTATAGGTGTCCACCGGCGGGAAGTGGGTGAACAGGCGGGTGCCGTCGATGCCCTCCCAGTTGAACGTGTGGTGCGGCATCTTGTTGGTCTGGTTCCAGGAAATTTTCTGGGTCAGGAACCAGCGGCTGCCTGCTTCTTTGACGATCTGCGGCAGGGCGGCTGAGTAGCCGAAGGAATCGGGCAGCCAGGCCTCCCGGCATTCGACGCCGAACTCGGCCAGGAAAAAGCTCTTGCCCTCAAGGAACTGGCGGGCCATGGCCTCGCCGCCGGGCATGTTGGTGTCCGACTCCACCCACATGCCGCCCACGGGAACGAACTGGCCCGTACGGACCTTCTCCCGGATGCGGGCGAAAAGTTCAGGGTAGAACTCCTTGATCCAGGAAAGCTGCTGGGCGGAGGAGCACGAAAACACAAAGTCCGGGTCCTCGTCCATCAGGGCCACCACGTTGGAGAACGTCCTGGCACACTTGCGGATGGTTTCCCGCACCGGCCACAGCCAGGCCGAATCGATGTGCGCGTGCCCGGTGGCCACCAGCTGGTGCGCGGATCCGTACGCGGGCCGGGCCAGGACCCTGGCCAGGACCTCCCGTCCGGCGGCGGCAGTCCCGGCGATGTCGTCCGGATCCATCAGATCGAGCATGCGTTCCAGGGCGCGGAGTATTTCGTGCCGGCGGGGAAGCTCAAGGGGCAGCTGCGCCATCAGGCCCGCCAGGGTCAAGATGTCCTGCTGCAGCTCCCAGACCTCCTGCTGCAGTTCGGCGATCGCGATGCGTCCCAGCCGGTACTGCGGAGCCGTTCCGGCCGTCGCCTTGTCGCCGTAAGGAGTGGCCGCAAACGTCCACCCTTGCGCCACATCGGGGTTGGCTGCAGCCTCCACGTAGAAGTCCACCGCCATGCCGCTGCCCAGCAGCTTCAACGGGATGTACTGGTTGCGGGGCGAGATGGCCTTGATGATGCTGCCGTCTGCCCGCCAGGCGATGCCCTCGCACTGGAACCCCGGCACCTCGGTGGTGAAGCCAAGGTCAACCACCACCTCGACGGCGGTACCAGGCCCGGTGCCCCACGTTTCGGGGACCTCGCCCTGCACGCGCAGCCAGGTGGTCCCCCACGGCTTGCCCCAGGCGGCGTTGTGCTCCTGTGGAAGGAATTCCTGGCGCATGGCCTCCAGCGCGGGGACCGGCTCGTCCGGAACCTCCCAGCTGGTCAGCGTCAGCGGCAGGCTGCGGCTGTATACGGCGGGGTTGATGCGCTCACGCAGGAACCTCTCAAGGCGGACTTCCGTGATCCGGCGGTCGTCATGCAATCTGGGTCCTCTTTAGCGCTGGGAAGTGGACCAAGATGTCCATTCGATGGATAAATCTACCGGGTGCTTTCGGTGATAGCTACCCCGGCACACGGGCCGCGGGTAGCCCGGGCTGCAGCTCCCGGGCCCTCAGGATGGCTGAACAGCAGCGCCGGGTGGGGCAATGCGGCCGGCCCCGGCATAGACGTTAAAGCTGGTGCCCCGGCTGAAGCCGGCCAGGGTCAGCCCGCTGGATTCCGCGAGCTCCACTGCCAGGGACGACGGCGCACTGACGGCGGACAGCACCGGGATACCTGCCAGGGCCGCTTTCTGGACCAGTTCAAAGGAGGCGCGGCCGGAGACCTGCAGGACCGTCCCGCGCAGCGGAAGGAGGCCTTCCCGGAGGGCCCACCCCACCACCTTGTCCACGGCGTTGTGCCGGCCCACGTCCTCCCGGACGCACAGCAGCCGGGCGCCGCCGTCGCCGTCTATGGTGAACAGTCCGGCGGCGTGCACACCGCCGGTGCGTTCGAAGACGGCCTGCCCTTTCCTCAACTGGTCCGGCAGGGACGCCAGGACTTCCGCGGCCACGGTGAGCGGATCGCCGGCGGGGCTGTAGTGCGAGGACCTGGTCACCGCATCCACCGAGTCGGTGCCGCAGATTCCGCAGGCGCTGGAGGTATAGGACCGGCGTCCGTGGTCCGGGACGGTGACGTCCGGGCGGAGCTGGGCTTCGACCACGTTGAAGGTCTGGACACCGTTTTCGTCTTCGCCGGCGCAGAAACGCAGGGACGGCAGCTGTCCGGGCTCCCAGATGATGCCCTCGGAGACCAGGAAACCAGCCACGAGGTCAAAATCATCGCCCGGCGTGCGCATGGTGACCGAGTGGCTCAGGCCGCCCAGCCGGATCTCCAGCGGTTCCTCCACCGCCAGGATGTCCTCCTTGTGCCGCACCGGGAACTCGAGGGCAGCCGCTGAGCCGTCCAGGACATACCTGTGCACCTTGCGGCGCTGTGTCACCCTGCCCATGTCTGCTCCGTCCTGCTCATCGATCCATCATCCCAACGTGGCGGCCGGCGCTCAACCAAGGAGTGCGCTCCAGTCCACCGGGCCGGCCGCAGCTGGTTTTGCCGCCGGCCTGGCTGGCCGGGTGGCAGTCCTGGGTTTGGCTTTGGCCTTGGCGGCCGGGTCGGCGGGGGCCGGCAGGTCCGGACCCCAGGGCAGGGCGAAGGCCGGGACCGGTTCGCCCAGTTGGACCCCGTGCGGCGGCACCACCAGCACGCCGTCGGCGGCGGCGAGGCCGCGCATCATGCCGGGCCCGGTGTGCTGCGCGGGTGAGGCCATCCCATATACGAGCCGGAACGGCATCAGCCGGGTGCGCCCGGGCTCGGGTTCGATCATGGTTCCGCACGGCACCTCCTGCACCGGCGGCAGCGGCGCGTGCCCCAGCGCAGCCAGCAACGGCCCGCCCACGGTGGACAGCGCCAGCATGGCGGCCAGGGGGTTGCCGGGCAGCCCCAGGATAAAGCGGCCGTCGGGCAGTTCGGCGAGCACCACCGGGTGCCCGGGCCGCATCGCGATGCCGTCGATCAGCAGCCGGCCGCCCAGCCCGGCAACGGCTTTGCGGAGGTGGTCGGTGCCGGAGAGCCCGGTTCCTCCGGTGGTGATCACGACGTCGGCCGGCAGGTCCGCCGCACCGGCCACCTCCGGAACGTCGTCCTCCAGGGCTCCCAGCCAGTCGTCGTAGGCATCGCCGATCCGTTGCCGGCCGCCGTCCATGCCGCCGAGCATGGCCACCGCCCCGGACAGTTGCGGGCCGAAAGTGTCGCGGACCTTGCCCGGTCCGGGCACGCCGTTGTGGACCACCTCACCCCCGGTCAGGAGCAGCCTGACCAGCGGTTTGCCCTGCACCTGCAGGGTATCGTGGCCGGCGAGGGCCGCCAGGGCGATGTGCGCGGGGTTCAGTGTCACACCGGCCTTCACCAGGACGTCTCCGGTCAGCGCTTCCTCACCGGCCTTGCGGATGTGCTGGCCGTTCCGGGGTTCGCCGGGCCGGGCCGCACGGCCGCTGGTGAGGACGGGCAGGCCGTCCTCGTCGCTGGTCAGCACGGCGGCCTCGGTGCGCAGGATTGCCTTGGCTCCGGGCGGGATGAGTCCGCCCGTGGCGATGGGGCTTGCCTGGTGGGGCGCCAGCCGGGTGCCTTGCTCCGCCAGGATCCACGGCCCGCTGCCGTTGACCGCCCAGCCATCCATGGCCGAGGAGGCGTAGTGCGGCATGTCCTGCAAGGCCACAATGTCCTGTTCCAGGCGCCTGCCCAGGGCGAGGTCCAGCGCCACCGGTCCGGCCGGAATCGGTGTGGCTGCGTCGAAGGCGGCCTGCCGCGCCTCTTCCCACGTGTGGGCAAGGCGTGTTGGCGGCTCCGTTTGCTCGGGCTCCTGCGTTTCCTGGTGGGCTTCGGTCATTCGCCGGCTGTCCCGGCGGCGTCCTCGGCATAGGCGACGGCCAACCCCCGGGCCACGGCCAGGACGGCGTCCATGGCTGCCGGATCCTGGACCTGGCCGGGTGCCGACGCCAGGCCTGCGGCGTAACCGGCAATAAACGTTGTCAGGGGCGCGGCCGGGCGGACCACCGAGTGCGCTGCTACGCCGGCGAGCGAGAGGACGGCGTTCACATCCACGTGGAAGCCCTCAAGTTCGTAAGCCTGCAACAGTGCCCGGCACCATTCCTCGAGGGTCTCTTCCTGGCTTTTCACGTGCTGCCTCCAAGGTAGCTGCGGCCGCGGGCGTCAGGGCCCGTATGTGGTTCCTGACCTTCAGCGGCAATTCCTAGTGCGGCGGCGTCGTCCCACGTATCCACATCTGCTGTGGAGCCGGCCGGGACGGTGACGGGCTGCACGTCAAGACTAGCAAGGAGGGACCGGACCGAGCCGTTCGTCAGGCGGCCATCGGCGGCCAAGGCAGCGGCCGCCTTTTTTAGCCCATCTGTGCTGTAAAGGCCGGCCAGCGGCTGGTTGGTGCCGTCGGCTGCCCGGGCGATCACCCCCTGCTTTCCCGCGTCCGCCGCATCGGGGAGCGCCGCGCACAGCACCCGAACGGCTTCCGCGGCGTGCGGCATATCGCAGGCAAGCACCAGGACAAAAGCGGCCGGGGCGTGTGCGTGCGGTCCGGCCAAGGCTTCCAACCCGGCCAGGGCGTCCAGTCCGGCCGCGATGGCAGCTGCCGGCCCGGCAAAGGCCGGCTCCTCCCGGCAGGACTGCACACCGTCCGGCAGGGTTCCGGGGTCCGGCCCCACCACCACCCTGCGGGCCGCGCCGGAGGCTGCTTCGAGGGCACGGTCCAGGAGGCTGGCAGCGCCAAGAACCAGGTCCTGTTTGGGGGTTCCGCCCAGCCGGGATGACCTGCCGCCGGCAAGGATTACAGCATCAAATTCAACCGGGGTACCGTCCACTCCCCCAGCCTAGCCACGGACGGCTCCGCCCGCACAGCCGGTATGTGCTGCCGTGGCAGCGGTCAGGCAGCGCGCTCCGGCAACAGGAAGGGGTCCCAGGCGGGGGTCGGCTTTTCGAGTTCCTTGATCTGCCAGATGGCGCCGCGGGGCGGGGCAGGCACAAACCGCAGTTTCCAACCCATTTCGCCGGGCGTGTGGTCACCCTTGACGTTGTTGCAGCGCAGGCAGGCCGCCACCAGGTTCTCCCACGAGTCGGCTCCGCCGCGTGATTTGGGCTGGATGTGGTCTATGGTGTGCGCTGCCTTGCCGCAGTAACCGCAGGCATGTCCATCCCGGCGCAGCACCCCCCGGCGGCTTACCGCTGTTGACTGGTTATACCGGGGACGGATGTAGCGGTTCAGCAGGATAACGGAAGGCCTGCCCAGGATCTCCTGCGGACCCACGACGGGATCGTCGCCTTCGGCCACAACGCTTGCCTTGCCCGTGAGCACAAGCACCAGCGCCCGGCGGAAGGTGATAACCGCCAGCGGTTCATATCCAGCATTCAGAACGAGAGTGCGCATGCACGTACCTCCGGCCGCACCCGTCAGGGGCACGAGGGCCGGCTGCCCCCGGCGTGTCCGGGCTATGGATCGACATGACAAGAGTAAACAACGAAACGCGCTATCAACTAATTCCGGAGTTCACCGGTTCCGTGTCGTTGCGGCAGCTCCCTGCGGGGCGGCATCACATGGCAGGGCCTGGCGGCGGATGCACGAAGGACCCCCGCACCGTGGTGCGGAGGTCCTTCGGAGTGTGGCCTTTGGGCGGTTGACGCCGGCCGGGCCTGGGGTTCCCGGGAACCCGCTGGAATCAGCTGACGCGGATAAACACGGGGCCGGAGCCCACGTTGGCACTGAACACGATGGTCTGGTTGCCGTTGAAGCCGCCGTGAACTGCCTGGCCGTTGCCTGCGTAGACAGCGATGTGGGCCATGCCCGAGCCGCCGTTGGCGTAGTAGATCAGGTCACCGGGCTGAGCCTCGGCGGCACTCACGGTGCGGCCCAGGGAGAGGTAGCCTGCAGGCCAGTCGTGGAAGTTGATGCCCACTGCTGCGAGGGAGTTGGTGACCAGCATGGTGCAGTCCTGGACCACACCCAGCTGGGCGTAGGCGGCGGAGAGGATAGCCGCGCCCTTGCCGCTGGCGGGGGCCTGGGCTGCGGGTGCAGCCGCCGGAGCGGGAGCCGAGGCAACGGTGGCCGTGACCTTCGGTGCCGCAGCAGGCTGCGCAGCAGGGGCTGCGGCGGCGGGCGCTGCGGGCTCGGCTTCCTGGACGGTAACTTCGGGCTCGGGCTCAACAACGGGAGCCGGCGTGGTGGTCACGGCCGGTTTCTCGAAGGTGATGGCGATGGTCGAAGCGGCGGAGATGGGGGCGTCAACCGTCGATTCAACTTCCAGGCCGGACAGCGGCGCTGATTCACGCTGGGTGCTGGCGTCTGCAGCGTTGGCTGCGATTCCGCTGGTGAGGACCAGGCCGGAAGCTGCGGCAATGACGGCAGCCTGGCGTCCGAAGACTCCGGCGTTGCTGCCGACAGCCTTGGCAATGACGGTGATCGAGTTGGTTTTGGTGACCTCGGCGCGATGCCGTGCGATTGCACGAGTAGTCATCAGTTCTCTCTTTCGTTGTCCCGGGCCCTGCTGGTGGGCAGGCCCGGGGCGTTGGCCGCGCCGGCATCTTGGGGGTATTCCGGCGCGTCCAGAACGGGGATTTGGTGATTGGCGTGAAGCGGTTTCGAGCAAAGAAAAAGTTCCCGGGGCCGAAGCCCCAGGAACTACTTGCCGAGCGTGTAGAACGATGAGGAGCCCGTGGCTGCCACTGCGTGGAGCAGGGTGCCCTGGGAGGGGTTGAGCGCGCTGATCATCATGCCGTTGCCGACGTAGATACCAACGTGCGCGCCGCCATTCTGCATGACTAGGTCACCCGGCTGCGGGTTGGACGTGGGCGTCATGGCGTTCCAGGCATTCGTGCGGGGAATGCTGATGCCGGCCTGGGCGTAGACCCACTGGGTGAATCCGGAGCAGTCCCAGCCATTGGGGCTGGTGCCGCCCCAGACGTAGGGACGGCCGATGCCCGTGTAGGCGATGGCTGCGATGCCGGAAGTCGAAGCCGCAACGGGCGCGGCCTTCTCTGCCGGCGCTGCTGCCGCGGCCGTAGCTCCGGCTGCGGCCGGGGCTGCTGCCGTTGCGGTGGCTGCGGGGGTGGCCTGGACTCGGACCGGCTCCGGCTTCGGCGCAGCAATGGTTGTGACCACTGTGCGTTCGAAGGAAACGGTGGCGGTGGGAGCGGCGGTGACTGCCAGCGCGGTCTGGGCGGTGCCGGACTCGGTGGAAGCGGACACTCCGGCAGTGGTGTCAGCAGCTGTGGCAGGCAGTCCCATGGTCAGGATCAGGCCCGACGCGGCGGCGAATACTGCCGCCTGGCGACCTACTGTCCCGGCATTGGCACTGACGGCTTTGGAAACACTGTCCAAAGGGCTGGTGCGAACCGTGAGCGCACGGTGGCGCGCAGAATTGTGGCGTGAAGACAAGAAGGTGGCCTCTCCCAATGCCTGCGAGGTGAGCTGTCGGATTCGGATGGGAGTCACCCGGCCGCGCTGCTTCCTGGGAAGCTTTGCGACTTAACCCCAAGGCCTTCGATACCGCTGAAGGCCAAAATTGGTTCCCCCGCCCCTGCCAGACGATGAAATGCGAACGGACCTTGAGCGGTGGCAGAGCTAGGCAATCCACTCAAGAGCGTCAAGTTCGGAAAACTTGACGCAAGTTAGACGGTACAGCAGTTTCGTTTCAATGTCACATTCAGGTCACGGCGGATCTCGGCGATCCGGTAGTGAACCATCATTTGACTAGAGCCAGCCGGTAGGATCGACGACTTCGCCGTTGACCTGGACCTCGAAGTGGAGGTGGCAGCCGGTGGAAGCGCCCGTGGTGCCGCTCAGGGCCACCACATCGCCGCGGGACACCGTCTGGCCTTCCTTCACAGTGAAGGAGGAGAGGTGGTTATAGGTGGTCTCCAGGCCATTGCCGTGGTCGATCACCACGCGGTTTCCACCGCCGTACTGGTGCCAGCCGACGAATGTCACGGTTCCGGTTGCAGCAGCAAGCACGGATGTGCCGCACTGGGCCACGTAGTCCTGGCCACGGTGGAAGTCGCCGTTGCCGCCGGTGATGGGGCTGACGCGGTAGCCGAAGGGAGAGGCGGTGGTGAGCGTGGCCAGCGGCGCAGCAAGGCTGCCTGCCGAGGCCGCCCGGGAGACGGCGCTGGCGGACTGGGCACTGAGCAGCTGCTTGAGCTTGCCGTCCGGATCGGCCTGGGTCACCACAGCCGAGCGGCTGAAGTCCAGCTGGGCGCCGGCTTCTGCGGAGATCCGGGGCTGCGGGGTTACTGCGGCGGCAGCCACGGGGGTGGCTCCGGGTGCGTCGGTTGCAAGCACGGGGCTGGTGGCCGGGACGGTCACGGTAAGGACCAGGCCCGTGGCAGCCAGGGCGATGCCGGCTTTCTGGCCCATGCCGCTGGCCGACGCGAAGTCGGTGATCTGCCGGAAGGGACCCCTGCGGCGGCGCGCGTCGCGGTGGAAATCGCGCGGGCGCTCCGTGCTGGTGGCTTCAGCTGCCCGTGGCGCCGAAGCGGGGACGGCCGCACGGCGGCGTCCCCTGGAGGTCTGCATGGTCAAGAACGGTTCCTCTCTGGGAAAGCCTGCGGAGTTAGCTGTCGGATTCGGGTCAGAGAGTTCGTTCGACCCGGTCCGCGCGGGCAAGCTTTGGCACAGGGGTATCCCGTAGGATCCTTCACTGGAGAGGCTTGCTGCTGACGGACTTCACCCCAAGGCAGCCCCCGCTGCCGGTTGTGGTTCCCCCGCCTCTGCCAGAAATGACTTGTGCGCCTGATCCGCTGGCAGAGCTCGGCTCCGGATCAAGTAACGCTTATGTATCAACGCTTAGGTTCAACTATATCCGTTACCCCCGCAAAGTAACAATTCCGTTATCTTTGCGTAACCCGCTCGGGATTGGGTAAGTGCGGCGTCGGGCAGCGTCAGTTGACCGCGACGAAGACGTGCGCTGCCACTTCAGGGGGCAGTTCCAGGGCACCTTCGATGCCGGCCACGCGGACGGAGATGTAGTCGCCAACGCGCTCCAGCGAAACGGCCGCGCCGGGCCGGATGCCGCCTTCGTCGAGCTGGACCAGAAGCTCCGGTTCAACCTGGATGGGCTCCGCCAGCCGGCTCACCGTCACCGAGGAGGCGGGGCCGTAGGACTTCATGGCTTCGAGCAGGCTGACGGCTCCGTCCCGGAAGCCGTTGCCGGGCTGGCCACCCAACGCCGCGAGGCCCGGGATGGGGTTGCCGTAGGGCGACTCCGTGGGGTGGTTCAGCATCTCGTAGATGCGCTTCTCCACGCGTTCGCTCATCACGTGTTCCCAGCGGCAGGCCTCGTCGTGGACGTACGCCCAGTCCAGGCCGATAACGTCCGCCAGGAGGCGCTCGGCGAGCCGGTGTTTGCGCATGACTTCGGTGGCGCGCTTACGGCCGGTCTCGGTCAGTTCCAGGTGCCGGTCCCCGGACACCACCACCAGGCCGTCACGCTCCATCCGGCCGATGGTCTGCGAAACCGTGGGCCCCGAGTGCCTCAGCCGTTCCGCGATGCGGGCCCGGAGGGCAACGATGTTTTCTTCCTCAAGCTCCAAAATGGTGCGAAGGTACATCTCCGTAGTGTCGATAAGATCCGTCATCCAGCTCAGCTCCTCGAGCGCAGTACCTTGCGTTGTCCCACCGTACCGCCCAGACGGCGGCGTAGTCCGTGGAAAAGCTTAGCCTATTTTGAGTTTGTCCGAATAGATTCGGCTCTTCTGCCGGACTGTCTCAATGACTGGACTATGACGGGTGCGGTTCCCGCCGAAACACCACTTCAGGCACAATTGGAGGGTCCGGGCCGAGGGCCGCTGACCACTGGCGGCCGGCACCCAGCCGTCCCGGCGCAACAACTTCCACGCCGAAATTGGAGCACCTGTGAGCGAAACCAGCATCACGATCCCCGCCAACCTGCTGCCCCGGGACGGACGGTTCGGCGCCGGACCCTCCAAGGTCCGGCAGGAGCAGATCGATGCTCTTTCCGCCGCGTCCAAGGCCATTCTGGGGACCTCCCACCGCCAGGCTCCGGTCAAAAACCTGGTGGGCTCCGTCCGCTCCGGCCTGAGCCAGTTCTTCCGCGCCCCCGAAGGCTACGAAGTAGTCCTCGGGGTCGGTGGCTCCACCGCATTCTGGGATGTTGCCAGCTTTGGCCTGGTTGAGGAGAAGGCGCAGCACCTGTCCTTCGGTGAGTTCGGTTCCAAGTTCGCAGCCGCCACCAACAAGGCCCCGTTCCTGGCGGCTTCCTCCATCATCAAGGCGGAGCCGGGCACCCGTCCCACGGCACAGGCAGAGGCCGGTGTGGACGTCTACGCCTGGCCCCAGAACGAAACCTCCACTGGCGTCTCCGCCCCGGTGCGCCGCGTCGCGGGGGCCGATGAAGGCTCGCTGGTCCTGGTGGATGCCACCTCGGCTGCCGGCGGGCTGGACGTGGACGTTGCCGAAAGCGATGTCTACTACTTCGCACCGCAGAAGAACTTTGCCTCGGACGGCGGGCTGTGGCTGGGCCTGTTCTCGCCGGCCGCACTGGAGCGTGCCGCGCGGATCAAGGCCGGCAACCGCTGGATCCCGGATTTCCTGGACCTGCAGACGGCCATCGACAACTCCCGGCTGAACCAGACCTACAACACCCCGGCGCTCTCCACCCTGGTGACCCTGGACGCCCAGGTGCAGTGGCTGAACAGCAACGGCGGCCTGGACTTTGCTGCCGGGCGCACCGCCGATTCGGCAGGCCGGATCTACAGCTGGGCCGAGGCTTCGGAGTACGCAACACCGTTCGTAGCCAACCCGGACGAACGGTCCAATGTCATCGCCACCATTGATTTCGATGATTCCGTGGACGCCGCCCAGGTGGCAAAGGTCCTGCGAGCCAACGGCGTGGTGGACACCGAACCCTACCGCAAGCTGGGCCGCAACCAGTTGCGCATTGCCACGTTTGTTGCCATCGATCCGGACGACGTGACCGCCCTGCTGGCCAGCATCGACTACGTGGTGGGCGAACTGCGCAAATAGCGCGCAGCGACATGTCCTGAACGCACGACGGCGCCGCCCGGCTAAACAGCCGGGCGGCGCCTTTTTGTTGTGGTGCGGAGTGCCGTGGTGCGGAGTGCTTGGTGCGGAGTACTTTGGTCAGAAAATGCCGTGCGGAGTGCTGGGGCTTCGGCGGGAAAAACCGGGCCCGCGGGGCCTTAGTCTCCCCGGCCGCCGAAACCGGCACTGTCCGGCGAGTCTTCATCCTCGTCCGTTTCGGCGTCGTCCGCGTCATCGTCGTCATTGTCGTTAGCTGCATCAGCTGACACAACTGCGTCGTGTTCCTGGCCTTCCGGCACCTGGTCCGCAACGTCGTCGTCCGTTTCTGCGGCATCCGCATCAGCAGAGCTGTGGGCCGGCGCGTCCCGGTGCCGGCGTTCCTGCTCCTGGGCAGCCTGTTCCTGCTCATCCTCAGGCCGGACGCGTTCGGCCCACGGCACCCATTCAGGGGCGAGGATGGATTCCCCGGACGGTAGCATGCCGAGCTCGTTGACGGTGACCGTCTTGGAGCGGGAGTTGCGGGTCAGCACGGCGTACCACTGCCAGCCCTGGTAGCCGGCGAGCCTGGACTCGAACAGGTGCGTCACCAGGCGGTCGCCTTCGCTTTTGGCGGCCAGGTGCCGGCCAACGGCGCCAGGTTCGGTGATGCCCTCGACGGCGGCGCGGGCCGAATCCACGGCTGCGGCCAGGAAGGCATCCGGCTTTCCAACCCGCCAGACGGGCACACCGGCGCCCCGCTTGGGCGCGGCCGGTGCGGGGGCTGCCGCAGCAGGGGTGGCCTGGTCAGCGGCCGGGGCGTCAGCGGCCTGGTCCTGCAGCACCGCTTCCGGCTGTTCAGCTTGGGGGTTCATGGTTGCCTAAACGTCCAGCTCGTCGGCGACCTTGCGGAGGGCAGCGGCGATGGCCTTGCCCTTGTTGCCTTCCGGGTACTTACCGGCCGACAGGGTGCCGGACAGGTTATCCAGCACACTCACGAGGTCCTGGACCAGGGGCGCCAGGTCCTTGGCGCTGGGCCGCTTGGCCTTGGCCAGGGACGGCGTTTTGTCCAGTACCCGCAGGCCCAGCGCCTGGGCACCCTTCCGGCCGTCAGCGACGCCGAACTCCACACGGGTGCCGGCCTTGAGTTCCGTCACACCCTCGGGCAGCGACGATTTGGGCAGGAATACTTCCTGCCCGTCCTCGCCGGCGAGGAAGCCGAACCCTTTGTCCTTGTCATACCACTTGACCTTGCCGGTAGGCACGTAATCAACCTTCTTCGTCTTAATGTCTGGGGACCCGGCCGGCCACCACCGCGTCCGCACTGTGGTGCGGGTTCAGGGTATGGCAGCTGCGGACCGTCTTGGTCTGTATCCTTCAAGGTTATCCTGCCCGGTGCCACATTCCCGCTTTACCGGGCCCCACGGGAGCCGTTCACCCCCGCCGCCGCGGGCCTGTAGCGTTACTTCCATGACACCCCCGCGCTACCGCAGGCCCCTGATGATTGCGGCCGCAGCCATTGCCCTGCTGTCCCTGGCCGCCGTTGCAGCCGTTATGGCGCTGGCCTTCGCCGGCGCCGTGGCTCCGCCCTGGGTGACCTACTCCGCCCTTTACGGGCTGCCGCTGGCATTCATCCTGATGCTCTTCCTGGTTCTGGACAGTGTTGCCGGGCGTCGCCGGGCAACAAAGCCTGACCGGCGGTAACGTTGGACTGATGTCCCTCATTCGCGCGCTCAGCAAGGACTTGGCCGCCCGCACCGATGACTCGCTGCGGGCGCTGTTTGCGGCGCGGCCGGACCTTATCTCCCCGGGCGTCCCGGATTTCGCCGCGCTGGCGGCCCGGGCCAGTGCGCGGGTCAGCGTCCAGCGGGCGCTGGAACGGCTTAACCGGCCGCAGATGCAGGTCCTGGAAACCCTCCACCTGTGCACCAACACGGACACCGGCCACAGCGCGTCCGCCGCGGGGCTCCGCAAACTCATCACCGGGTCCACCGCCGCCACCGTCGACGGCATCCTGGCCACCCTGCAGGAAATGGCGCTGGTCCACCGGGCAGCCCCACCGTCCGGAACCGCCGCCGGGCCGGCAAAACACCGGTTTTACCTGCCTGTGGGCTCCTTGAAGGACGTGGTGGGGATTTACCCGGCCGGGCTCGGCCGCAGCTACACGGAACTGGTCCGGCTCCAGCCCGCGTTTGCGCAGCGCGCCGTTCAGCTGGTTTCCGAACTGCACCGCAGCGGTGCGGACATCCACGATGCCACCACCCCCATGGAAGCAGCTCTGGCCCTGCAACATTGGACGTCATCGCCGGAGGGACTGCACCATATCCTCGCAGGGGCACCGGCAAGGACCACGGCGTTGCTCGCCAGGTTCCGGAACTGGGCCATGGGCGCCGTCCCCCAGGCGCAACGCAAGGCGTCGATCACCACCGAGGGTGCCGACGTCGGGCCCGTGGACTGGCTGCTGGCCCGCGGCCTGCTGGTGCCCCTGGACGCGGCGCATGTGGAACTGCCGCACAGCGTGGGCACGTCGCTGCGCGGCGGTGTGGTTATCGACGACTTCAGCCTTACCCCGCCCCGCCCCGAGCTTGGCCGGACCACCGCCGCGTTGCGCAGGAACGCTGCCCTCAGCGCCATCTCGGAGACCCTGCGCCTGGTGGGCGAGCTGCTGCACGCCGTTGGCGAACAGCCGTTGGCAACCCTGCGCAGCGGCGGCGTGGGCGTCCGCGAAACCCGCAGGCTGAGCGAGGTGCTGCGCCTTGACCAGACCCGGGCGGGGGTGCTGCTGGAACTGTGCGCCCTGGCGGGCCTGATCCGGCTGGACGTGGACACCAGTTCCTGGGTGCGCCCGGCGGACCTCGAATGGCTCCTTGTGCCCCGGCAGGAGCAATGGTTGTGGCTGGTCAACGCCTGGCTGGCCAGCGAGCGGGTGCCCTCCCTGGTGGGCCAGCCCGGCGCCGGGCCCGCAACGGGCCACCGCGCCCCGGGCGGCGGTGCCATCGTGGCGCTCTCCGCCGAGGCGCAGCGCCCCGACGCCCCGGTGGTGCGCAAACGGATCCTGGAAATCCTGAAGGAGCTCACCGACGAGGCAGGGGCGCCGGACGGAACGGCGCCCGTGCTGGACGCAGTCGCGGTCCTCCAGCGCGCCGAATGGTCGCAGCCCAGGATGGCCCGGCGCTTCAGCTCCCTGATCCGCGGCGTCCTCGCCGAAGCCGAGCTCCTGGGCCTGGTGGGATCCGGCGCGTTGACCCAGCTGGGCAGTGCCGTGGCGGCGGACCAGCAGGACGATGCGCTGGACATCCTGGGCGAGCACCTGCCCGCGGCACTGAACCACGTGCTGCTCCAGGCCGACCTGACCGCCGTTGCCCCCGGCTACCTGGCACCGGCCCTGACGGAGCAGCTCCTGCTGATGGCCGACGCCGAGGGCCAAGGACCTGCAGGGATCTACCGCTTTTCGGCCGGGTCCATCCGCCGGGCCCTGGACAACGGTTTTGATGCCGCCGGGCTGCTCGCCTTCCTCCGCGAGCACTCGGCCACTGCCGTGCCCCAGCCGTTGGAGTACCTCGTGGCGGACACGGCATCCCGGCATGGCAGGCTCCAAGTGGGGCCCGCCGCCAGCTTCATCCAAAGCGACGACGAGGCCGCCCTGCAGGAGCTCCTCTCCGGCCCCCGCGCGGTCGCCCTGGGCCTGGCCCGGATCGCTCCCACGGTGCTGGTGGCCTCCGTGGCTCCCCGGGAAGCCGCGCAGGCCCTCCGCAGCCTGGGCCTCTCCCCCGCGGTGGATAACGGGGACGGGCCAGCGTTGCGGCTCCGGCGGACCACCGCGCCGCAGGAGAACGGCCGCCCGGTCTATTCCGCGCCGCGGACCGCGCCCCCGGCTGAGGACGTGGAGGCGCAACTGGCCGTGCTGCGGCAGGTGGGGGCCGCCGTCGGCAACGGAACATCCGGTGCCGGCGCATCCGGCAACGGGCACTCCGGCGAGGTGGCCACCCAGCTGGGGCTTGAGGCGCTGCAGCGGGCCATCCGGCTCAAGCAGAAAATCAGCATGAACGTGGTGGACAGCCTGGGGAATGCCAACCTGGAAATTGTTGTTCCGCTATCCGTAAGCGGCGGCCGGGTCCGGGTGTTTGACCCTGCCAGGGAAACAGAACGGGTCCTGTCCGTCCACCGCATCATCGATATCGAGGCCGCAGGGGAACTGCGCCAGTAAAGGACCCCCGTGAACGACGGACCCCTGATCGTCCAGAGTGATAAAACCATCCTCCTGGAGGTGGACCACGAGCTCGCCACCGAAGCCCGGCACGCGATCGCGCCCTTCGCGGAACTGGAACGCGCCCCGGAACACGTCCACAGCTACCGGCTCACCCCGCTGGGCCTGTGGAATGCGCGGGCCGCGGGCCTGGACGCCGAACGGGTCCTGGATACGCTGCTGAAGTACTCCCGGTTCCCGGTACCGCATTCGTTGCTGGTGGATGTGGCCGAAACCATGTCCCGGTACGGCCGGTTGCGGCTGGAAAAGGACCCCCAGCACGGCCTGGTGATGCGCACCGACGACTATCCGGTCCTGGAGGAAGTGATCAGGGCCAAAAAGATCCAGCCCCTGCTGGGCCCCCGGATCGACGGCGAAACCGTTGTGGTGCACGCCTCCCAGCGGGGCCAGCTGAAGCAGCTGCTGCTGAAGATCGGCTGGCCTGCGGAAGACCTGGCCGGCTACGTGGACGGCACCCCGCACCTGATTGCGCTCAAGGAAGAGGGTTGGCAGCTGCGGCCCTACCAGCAGCAGGCCAGCGAAAACTTCTGGTCCGGCGGCAGTGGAGTGGTGGTGCTGCCTTGCGGCGCCGGGAAAACCATTGTGGGCGCAGCGGCGATGGCCACCGGCTGCACCACCACCTTGATCCTCGTGACCAACACGGTGGCTGCCCGGCAGTGGAAGGACGAACTGCTCAAACGCACCACCCTGACTGAGGATGAGATCGGCGAATATTCCGGTGCCGTCAAGGAGGTCCGGCCGGTCACCATCGCCACCTACCAGGTCCTCACGCTCAAGCGCGGCGGCCTGTACCCGCACCTTGAGCTGGTGGACGGCCACGACTGGGGCCTGATCATCTACGACGAGGTCCACCTGCTGCCCGCCCCGATCTTCCGGATGACGGCGGACCTGCAGGCCAGGCGCCGGCTGGGCCTGACCGCCACGCTGGTCCGTGAGGACGGCCGCGAGGGTGAGGTTTTCAGCCTGATCGGCCCCAAACGCTACGACGCGCCGTGGAAGGACATCGAGTCGCAGGGCTACATCGCGCCGGCGGACTGCGTGGAGGTCCGCGTGGACCTGCCCCACGACGAACGGGTGGCCTACGCCATGGCCGAGGACGCGGACAAGTACCGGCTGTGCTCCACGTCAGAGTCCAAGACCCTGGTGGTGGAGCGCCTGGTGGAAAAGCACCGCGACGAACAGCTCCTGGTAATCGGACAGTACATCGACCAGCTGGACGAGATCGGCGAGCGCCTGGCCGCCCCGGTGATCAAGGGCGACACGACCGTGAAGGAACGCCAGAAGCTGTTCGACGCGTTCCGGGCCGGGGAGGTCAGGACCCTGGTGGTGTCCAAGGTGGCCAACTTCTCCATCGACCTTCCGGAGGCCTCCGTGGCCATCCAGGTGTCCGGCTCCTTCGGCTCGCGCCAGGAGGAAGCGCAGCGGCTGGGCCGGTTGCTGCGGCCCAAGAAGGATGGCCGGGCCGCCCGCTTCTACTCCCTGGTGGCCAGGGACACCCTGGACCAGGAGTTCGCCGCCAAACGGCAGCGGTTCCTGGCCGAGCAGGGGTACGCCTACCGCATCCTCGATGCCAAGGATGCGGACCGGCCGGGCTGATCCCTAGGTGACACTTTCGTTGCTGTCCCGCTCCATGGTGCCGGTCCGCGGATCGAACTGCGGACGTTCGTAGGCCAGTTCGCCGCCGCTCCGGCCGCCGTGCGGGCGCCCATGGTCCGCGAATTCCTCCCGGAAAAACGCCAGGCACCATTGCCCCATCTGGATCCGCGCGCCGGTGCGGAGCACTGACGGGCCGGTTCCGGACACGCTGCCGCTGACGCTGCCGTGCGGCACCAGGATGTACTCGTCCCGGCCGTCATGGACCACCTCGGCGTGCAGCCCGTCGAGCCCTTCGAGCAGGAGCCCGGAACCGGGGTCGCTGCCGATGCTCAGCGATTCCTGGTCCAGGGTCACCTCGCGGGGGACCTGGCCGGTCCAGCTGGCCGCGTCCTGGACAAAGATCAGCCGGGGCCGGCCACTGCCCCGGGTGTAGTGGGTGGTGGTGATCCGGCGGGTGATGTTCCGCCGGACCGTGGGGAGCAACGGCAGCGGGGTGGCAGGTGGCAGCAGGGGCACACCCGCGGCCTTGCGCCGGCCCTGCCGGGCCAGCGGCATCAACGCGCCCAGCTTTCCCAGCTTGATGTTGGCGCTGCGGGTGACGAGCCGCTGTGTCGCGGGGCTGTTCACCGCCCCCAGGCTCAGGATGGTCCCGTCCGGACCGGCCAGCGTCACACTCACGCCTTTGCCGGCCAGCATGTCGGCGAACGGCCGGACGTCATCCAAGGACGGCAGCCCGCCGCCGCCCACCGGCGCCAGGCTGTCCAGGGATACCGTCACTTCCGTGCCGGCCGCACGGGCAGTCCCGTTGGTGACGGTGCCTGCCCCGTCCGTGTAGGAAAAGTCCACGTCGATATCCAGGCGGTACTCGGCCATAACCGTCAGCTGCGGTTCAGATCGGACCCGGCGGCGTCCTTGTCGCTGGTGGTGACTCTGAGGCTGCCGTTGAGTTTCCACGTTGCCCGGGGCGCGTCCGGTCCGATGTCGCGGGGTACCTCCACGGTCATGTCCACAAACTGGTAGTTGATCGCGGCGCCCTTGCCGGTCAGGTAGGACCACATTTCCTCGGCCAGGTCAGCCCAGTCGCGGATGCTGCGGTCAGTGGCGCCGTTGCTTTCGGTGGCACTTCCATCGGTCATGGTGTTTCGTCCCCTTCGGTTGGGCAGGAAATCTATCTGATGTTGCCTCAAAGAATGCTGGGACGTGCCGGCAGCCGGATTCACCGGCCCCTGACCGGACGGGCCCAACACCCCTCACTGTATTCCTGACCCGGGGCAGGGGGAATACGTCCGGCGGTGAACGTTCCGGGGCGGATTTGCGTTCCCGGCCGGCGCTTCAGCCCGCCTCTTTCCGGGGTTCCCGACGGCGGAACCCGCCCGGGTGCCGCAGGCCGCCTGTCCGCCCTGCCGCGCAGGCCCGGCGTGGGTCCGCCCCGCCGGCGCACCCACGGGATGGATCGTGCACACTGGAGGCATGACGACTGCAAAGACCCCACTGGTCCCCCTGCCCGGGCAGGAGTCCGTCTGGGACTACCCCCGGCCGCCACGGGTGGAACCCAGCAGCGAAAGGATCCGCATCTTCCTGGGCGGGGCCCTGATCCTGGACACGTCGGACTCCCTCCGGGTCCTGGAGACAAGCCACCCGCCCGTCTACTACTTCCCGGCGTCGGCGTTTGTGCCGGGTGCGCTGGAACCGGCCCCAGGCAGCAGCTTCTGCGAATTCAAGGGCGCTGCCCGGTACCTGACCGTCCGCGGCGGGGATGCCGCCGCGGAGGGCGCCGCCTGGTTTTATCCGGAGCCCGTGGCCGGCTACGCGGCGCTGGCCGGCCATGTGGCGCTCTACCCTGGCCGGATGGACAGCTGCGAAGTCGACGGCGAGCGCGTCAGGCCGCAGGCCGGCGGCTTCTACGGCGGCTGGATCACGGACCGGGTGGTGGGCCCGTTCAAAGGTGAGCCGGGGACCATGGGCTGGTAAATACGCCGGCCCGCGGCGCCGCAAGGCCGGCTACCAGCCGGCGTCCAGTGCGCCCAGGATAAAGCGGGCCATCTCCAACCGGCCTGCCACGAGGTCATCCAGCCCGGGCGTGGGCGGCCCGCCCAGGCGGTCAAACGGCAGCACCCCCAACCCGCTGAACAGGGCCAGCGCCGCCACCATCCCGTGCCGGACCTCCGACGGTACCGGCTCCGCACCGGCGTCGGACATTCCTTCGCAGTAGGCCTCCCCGCACAGCGGGGCGAGGCGGTGCAGCTGGTCGCCGGACAGGTCCCCGGAGTTCACACGGCCGGCCAGCAGCTGGGCGAGGTCGAAGCCTGCGGGGCCGCGGCCGAAGTTTCCCCAGTCCACCACGGCGAACCCGGTCCGGCTGCCGTTCGCTGCGGGACGGCGCAGCATCAGGTTCTGCGGGCTCGCATCACCGTGGACGGGGAGCTGCGGCAGTGCCACCAGCCCGTCCATCAGGTCCCAGCAGTCGTCCGCGAGCCGGCGCAGGCCGGTGATGACCGCTTCGTCAGCGGCCCCGGTAACCGCCGGATGCTGCCAGATGTCATTGCCCTGGATCATCGGGATCAGCAGTTGGGACCCCACGCCTTCCAGGTAGAACCGGAGGCGGAGGATCGTGGTGGCGTCCGCCACCTGCGCCACGCACGCGGCTACTTCCGGGCTGCCGGAGATCCTGCCGAGGGCGTACGCTGCGTCAGCGTACGCCGCATCGGACCAGTTGGCAGCGGCACCGGCGGCGTCCGCCATCCAGATCAAGGTCCGCTGTGGGTCGATTTCGGTGATGAGATACGCGTCGGGCATCCAGGCGACGTCCGGCAAGGCCGCTGCCAGGCCGGAGGCGTAGGCCTGCGCTTCCGTGCGCCACGGGTAGCGCAGGCCGAGCTGTTCGCGGAGGTCCGGGGGCACCACGTCGATGCCTGACCACAGCAGCGGCGACTGCGTGAGCTTGACGACGACGCTGAAGGGCTGGTCGCCGGGACGACCGTCGCCCGCGTGTGCCCGTGCCGTGCCGGTGATCCGCCACAGCCCGCCCGTGGTCATGTTGGCGCCGGGCGGGGTGATGCTTTCCGCCTGCACTTCCGCCAGGTCCGTGACGCTGCGCCGGAGGGACGTTGCGGCGACGGCGGGAAGGTCGGCTTCCAGCAATGCGGGTATCCGGTGGTCCGGGCCGGCCGGCTTTATGCCATCCATCGACGTCCCCTTGCATAGTGGGGCGCCAGTGTATCGCCGCCGGCTCCTTGGTGGAAGAGTGGAAGACCAACGGGTCCGGCTCCCACCTGCCTTCCACCGTGCATCCAGACAACTCCCAGTGTCTGGGAGCATGATGGGAACATGAACAAGACCGGCCCGGAGGCTAAGCTCCTCGTTGTGGATGACGAACCCAACATCCGTGAACTGCTGTCCACGTCCCTGCGGTTCGCCGGGTTCGAGGTGGTCTCGGCTGCCAACGGCCGCGATGCCCTGGCAGCAGCCGAAGCGCACGCGCCGGACCTCGCCGTCCTGGACGTTATGCTGCCCGACATGGACGGCTTCACCGTCACCCGGCGGCTCCGGGCCTCCGGAAAGCACTTCCCCGTGCTGTTCCTCACGGCCAAGGACGATACGGAAGACAAGGTCACGGGCCTTACGGTGGGCGGGGACGACTACGTCACCAAGCCTTTCAGCCTGGATGAAGTGGTGGCGCGGATCCGCGCTGTCCTGCGCCGGACTCAGCCCACCCTCGATGACGACGACGCCGTCATCCGCGTGGACGACCTGGAGCTCGACGACGACGCCCACGAGGTGCGGCGCGGCGGCACCGTGATCGAACTGTCCCCCACCGAATTCAAGCTCCTGCGCTACCTCATGCTGAACCCCAACCGGGTGCTGTCGAAGTCCCAGATCCTGGACCACGTCTGGGAGTACAACTTCAACGGCGACGCCTCGATTGTTGAGTCCTACATCTCCTACCTGCGCCGCAAGGTGGACCTCGACCCGGAGGCGCCGGCACTGATCCAGACCAAACGCGGCGTGGGCTACGTGCTCCGGACGGCCGAAAAGCGCTGACCTTGGTACAGCGATGGAAATCGGCGTCCCTGCGGTCCCAGCTGGTGGCCATCATCATGGGCCTGCTGGTGGTGGCGCTGACCGTCACCGGCGCCGTGACGCTGACCCTGATGCACAGCTACCTGCAGGGCCAGGTGGACGACAAACTGAATGCCGCTGTCGCCCTCGCCGGCAAGCAGCAGTCGTTCAGCCAGCTGCAGGCCCCCACCAATCCCAGCGTCCCCACTGACTATTCGCTCATCCTCTACCGGGACCAGCAGGATCCTTATCCGCTCGGCGGGGATAAGCAGAACCATCCTGACATCCAGGACATCTCCGCAGCCCAGGCCGAAGCCCGGAACCGGGTTCCGTTCCAGGTGCGCGGCACCGACGGGGAAAACTGGCGCGTGGTCGCCGTCAACGTTGTCCTGAACAACAGCGAGAAAGGCGTCGTTGTCATCGGGCTGCCGCTGCAGAGCGTCGACGATGTCCTCAGCCACGTGACCCTGGTGGTGACAGGCGTGGGCCTGCTGACCCTGCTGCTGGCATCGCTGATCGGCAGCTGGACGGTGAGCCGGTCCTTCCGGCCGCTGGCCCGGGTGGAGAAGACGGCAGCCGCCATCGCCGCCGGTGACCTGGCCCGGCGCGTGGAAGTGGACAACCCCCACACGGAGTTGGGCAGGCTGGGCAGTTCCCTGAATGCCATGCTGGCCCACATCGAGACTGCCTTCGCTGCGCGGACGGCATCGGAAGCGAAAATGCGCCGGTTCGCCGCCGACGCCTCCCACGAGCTCCGCACCCCGCTGGTGACCATCCGCGGCTTCTCCGAGCTGTACCGGCACGGCGCCCTGACCACACCCGAGGACGTCTCCACAGCCATGGGCCGGATCGAAAGTGAAGCCAAGCGGATGGGCTCCATGGTGGAGGACCTGCTGCTGCTGGCCCGGCTGGACGAGCAACGCCCGCTGCAGGAAAAGCCCGTGGATCTCCAGCTGATAGCCCACGACGCCGTGGTGGACACCCAGGCCAGCGACCGGTCGAGGGTGGTTTCGCTCACCGGGATCGACGGCGGCCCTGCGGCCCCGGCCCCGGCGCTGGGGGACGAAGCCAAACTCCGCCAGGTGGTGGGGAACCTCGTAGGCAACGCCATGCGCTACACGCCCGATGGCAGTCCTATTGAACTCGCCGTGGGCGTCCGCACCGTTGATGGCCGGCCGGCCTCCGTCATTGAGGTGCGGGACCATGGTCCGGGCATCTCCGCCGAGGACGCCGGCAAAGTTTTCCAGCGGTTCTACCGCGCGGATACCTCCCGCACCCGCGAAACCGGCGGGAGCGGCTTGGGCCTGGCCATCGTGGCAGCGATCGTGGGCTCCCACGGCGGTTCGGTGCGGGTGACGGATACCGACGGCGGCGGGGCAACCCTGGTGGTCAGCCTCCCCTTCCGCGAGGACACTCCGGCAGCGGACCCCGACGCGTCAGGCGACGGGGCAGCGGACGCCCGCGCAGCGGGCAGCGACGACGGGGTTATCCACATACAGCGCTAGTCCCGTGGCGGTGCCCCGGTGGTGTCCATAGGCTCGATTGCAGCAGCCCGGACCTTCCGGGCAGGGCACGTGCCCGCTGGAGCGAAAGGCCCCGCCATGAGCATCATCTCCGTCGATACCGAACTTCTCCAGGTGAAATCCGCTTCCGTCCAGGCCACCGTTGAACGGATCAGTGCAGACGTCCACGCCATGAAGAGCGGACTGGACGAGCTGCAGGGTTCGTGGCGGGGGGCCGCCGCCACCAGTTTCCAGGCACTGATCACCGAGTGGACCCTGACGCAGGGCCGGGTGGAAGCTTCGCTGGCGTCCATCAACAGTGCCCTGGCGTCCGCCGCCGCCACGTATGCCCAGGCCGAGCAAGGCAACACGCAGCGGTTCGGCTGAGCCCGCGGTTCGGCGGAGCTTTCGGTTGGGCGGAGCTTTCGATTCGGCTACGCTTTCGGCTCGGCGAAGCTTTCGGCTCGACTGGGCGAAGCTTTCGGTTCGGTGCAGCCCTGTGGCGCCGGGGTCCGGTGACGGAGGTGCGCTGCGCGCTCAGGCCTCAGGGGTGCCTTGGTGGAACCGCAGCCGCCAGCGGGCGCCGTCCAGCACCCAGAGTGAGCTCCGGAGGGTAGTGCCTGCGCGGCCGAAGCTCCGGTAGGTCAGCAGGACCGAGGTGTCTTCGATCCGGTCGGCTGACAGGATTTCAATGTCGGTCCGCTCCCCCGGATCCTCCTCCAGCGCCATCGTCATGGCATCCCGGGTCCACATCCGCCCCGAGCTGCCGATCTCCACAAAGTCGGGGTGCAGCAGCACAGCCGTCCGGCCTATGTCGCCGCGGACCAGCGGGCCCAGAAGCTCGCGCTCCAGTTCCTCCACGATCGCCTCAGGGGCACCGGCGCCGCCGGCGGCCTGCGCGGGCTCTGCAGTGTCAAAGGCCTCGGCGGCCAGTTCGCTGAACAGGTCCGGCGCATCGTAGCCGGGTTCCAGCCGCGGCCGGGCACCCGGTCGGGCGGACCCGGCAGCTGGTGCCGCGCTGTGTGGATCCACCGATACACGTGGTTCCACCCCGGCGCCAACCACTGCCGTTCCTGGGTAGCCCGAGTCCGGAAAACCGGGTCCGCTGCGGGGCGCCACACCTTGCTGGAACGCCGTCGCAGCTGCTCGGGCACGATCGTCGGCGGCCTCGTTGAGGTCGTGGCCGGCGTGCCCCTTGACCCATTCAAACCTGTATTTCCGGCCTGCGAGTTCCCGGTCCAGGTCCTTCAGGAGGTCCACATTCAGCACTGGCTTGCCGTCGGCCTTGCGCCAGCCTTTGCGCTTCCAGCCCGGCATCCACTTGGTGATTGAGTTGATGACGTACTGGCTGTCGCAGAGGATGTGCAGGTCCTCGCCAGGCAGGTGCGCCGTGGCGCGGAACAGGTCCAGCACCGCCATCAGTTCGCCCTGGTTGTTGGTGCCATGCGGCCAGCCACCAGCCCGCCAGCAGTCGTCATCCACGTACCAGGCCCATCCGGCGGGGCCGGGATTTCCCAAAGCCGAACCGTCAGCCGCTGCAGTAATCGTCACCGGTCCATCCTGCCAGAGAGCCAGGACATTCCCGATTCCGGGCGGCATGGTGCCGTTCCGGCACCGGGCACACCGCACCCTGCTGACCCCTGATGCACACACGTTCTTCGCAATTTTCGGAAAGCGGTTACCGAAAAAGTCTTGACGAGGCCCCTGCGGTGGGAAACAATCACTTCTACAACCTGAGAAAACGTTTTCTCATGCGGAGTGAAATGGATGTCCCACTCCCAGGGAAACGTGCAGACCATCACCAGGAAGGTTCATCAATGACGATCCCTACCAGCCTCGGCAGGCGCTTCCGGCTCGGCGCAGCCGCCGTAGCCTTCTCCATCCTTGCAACCGGCTGCGGTGCCGCCGGAAGCTCCAACAGCGACGAAGTGACCTTGCGCTTTGCCTGGTGGGGCAACGAGTACCTGAACGCCCAGACCGAAAAGGTCATCGCCGCTTTCGAAGCCGAACACCCGAACATCAACATCGAATCCGAACCCGGCGAATGGGGCGGCTACTGGGACAAGCTGGCTACCAAGACGGCCGCCAACGATGCCCCTGACGTCATCCAGATGGACCAGAAGTACATCGCAGAGTACGGCGGCCGCGGCGCCCTCCTGGACCTCGCCAAGCAGGACGGCATCGACACCGGAAAACTGGACAAGGAAGCCCTGGCCTCCGGCCAGTACGACGGGTCGCAATACGGGCTCAGCACCGGCCAGAACGCCTACGTGATCATGGCCAACACCAAGGTCTTCGAAGCCGCCAACGTCCCGATCCCCGATGACGCCACCTGGACCTGGGACGACTTTATGGACACGGCAGCGAAAATCAGCGCGTCCGGCGACGGCAAGACCTATGGCGCCGCCTACGGCAGCAACGAGGCGGACCTGATCATTTGGCTCCGGCAGCACGGCGAAGCCCTATATTCCGCTGATGGAAAGCTGGACTTCGACACCGCAACCGCCGCCTCCTTCTGGGAACGGCTGAAGGAACAGCGCGATTCGAAGGCCAGCCCACCGGCCACGGTGGCGACGGAGGACTCAGGGGCCGGCCTGGAGGAAAGCCTCTTCGGCACCAACCGCGTAGGCATGGCCTGGTGGTGGACCAACCAGCTGGGTTCCCTTGAAGCCACTACCGGGGGCAGCATCAAGATGCTCCGGGCCCCCAGCACGGACGGCTCCTCGGCGGACAATGGCATGTACTACAAGCCCACCATGTTCTGGTCCGCGTCGTCCCGATCCAAGCACCCGGCCGAGGCCGCGACGTTCATCAATTACCTGACCAACAACCCTGAAGCCGGCAAGATCCTGATGACGGACCGCGGCGTGCCCACCAACACGGACATCGTCCAGGCCATCACCCCGGACCTGAAGCCGGCCGATACCACGGTGGTGTCCTTCCTGAAGGACATCTCCCCGGACATCAAAGCCGCGCCCGCCGTTCCGCCCGTCGGCGCCGGCAGCGTCCAGAACGTCATCAAGCGCTTCACTGACGAGGTGCTGTATGACCGGCTTAGCCCGTCAGCTGCAGCCGAAGGCTTCCGGAAGGAAGTTGACGAAATGCTTTCCAGCGCACGTAAGTAAAAGTCCACACACCAAAGCGGCCCCCTCCGAGGAGGGGGCCGCTTTGGTGTACGGCGGGACTGGTCCCGGCGAAGGGGTGGCTAGAAGCCGCCCATGCCGCCCATGTCGTCGCCGCCGCCTGCGGGGGCGGGGTTCTTCTCGGGCTTGTCAGCAACAACTGCCTCGGTGGTGAGGAAGAGACCGGCAATGGAGGCCGCGTTCTGCAGGGCAGAGCGGGTCACCTTGACGGGGTCGTTGATGCCGGCTGCCAGCAGGTCGACGTATTCGCCGGTGGCTGCGTTCAGGCCGTGGCCTGCGGGCAGGCCACGGACCTTGTCAACCACAACGCCCGGCTCCAGGCCGGCGTTGTAGGCGATCTGCTTCAGCGGAGCGTCGATGGCAACGCGGACGATGTTGGCGCCCGTTGCTTCGTCGCCGGAGAGCTGCAGGTTGGCGAACGCCTTGGCGCCGGCCTGGATGAGGGCGACGCCGCCACCGGCGACGATGCCTTCTTCAACGGCTGCCTTGGCGTTACGCACGGCATCTTCGATGCGGTGCTTGCGCTCCTTGAGCTCAACTTCGGTAGCGGCACCGGCCTTGATGACTGCAACGCCGCCGGCCAGCTTGGCCAGGCGTTCCTGCAGCTTCTCGCGGTCGTAGTCCGAATCGGAGTTTTCGATCTCGGAACGGATCTGGGCAACGCGGCCGGCAATCTGGTCGGCGTCGCCTGCACCCTCAACGATGGTGGTCTCGTCCTTGGTGACAACAACCTTGCGTGCCTGGCCCAGGAGTTCAAGGCCTGCAGTTTCGAGCTTCAGGCCAACCTCTTCGGAGATGACCTGGCCGCCGGTGAGGACGGCGATGTCGGCCAGCTGGGCCTTGCGGCGGTCGCCGAAGCCCGGAGCCTTGACGGCGACTGACTTGAAGGTGCCGCGGATCTTGTTCACGATCAGCGTGGCCAGGGCCTCGCCTTCGATGTCCTCGGCGATGATCAGCAGCGACTTGTTGGACTGCATGACCTTTTCGAGGACAGCAACCAGTTCCTTGACGTTGGAGATCTTGGAGTTGACGATCAGGATGTACGGGTCCTCGAGGACCGTTTCCTGGCGCTCTGCGTCAGTGACGAAGTACGCGGAAATGTAGCCCTTGTCGAAGCGCATGCCTTCGGTGAGCTCGAGTTCCAGGCCGAAGGTGTTGGATTCCTCGACCGTGATGACGCCTTCCTTGCCCACCTTGTCCAGGGCTTCGGCAATCAGCGCACCGATTTCGTCGTCACCGGCAGAGATCGATGCCGTGGCAGCGATTTCTTCCTTGGTTTCGATTTCCTTGGCGGAGTTCAGCAGCTCGGCAGTAACTGCCTCGACTGCCTTCTCGATGCCGCGCTTGAGGGAGAGCGGGTCGGCGCCGGCGGCAACGTTGCGCAGGCCTTCCTTGACCAGTGCCTGTGCCAGCACGGTGGCGGTGGTGGTACCGTCGCCAGCGACGTCGTCCGTCTTCTTGGCAACTTCCTTGACCAGCTCTGCGCCGATCTTCTCGTAAGGATCGTCCAGCTCGATCTCCTTGGCGATGGAAACACCATCGTTGGTGATCGTGGGGGCGCCCCACTTCTTTTCGAGGACGACGTTGCGTCCACGCGGGCCGAGGGTGACCTTAACGGCGTCGGCGAGGATGTTCAGGCCCCGCTCAAGGCCGCGGCGTGCCTCTTCATCAAATGCAATGATCTTGGCCATAACGGCAGTAGTCCTTTCGGGGACAGACGTTAAGAATGAACCTTCGCTGCGGTGCCCGCGACGGACGACCTTTCGCCGGTGGCCTCTGTATGCCCCCGGGTCCGGGTCTCACTTCAGGAAGGTGTTTCTCTCGCTCCGAATCCGGCGCCAGGCGCTGCCGGCCGGAACCGGACATCGCTTAGCAGTCGATACGTCAGAGTGCTAACTCAATAATTAGCACTCTCCACGTGTGAGTGCAAGCGAATGAAGCCCTGTTCCGCTCTGCGCAAAGAGGCGTGGGACGGTGCCTTAGCTCCCGGCCCGGCCCGCCGTCTCGGTGCCTGAGGCTGCCGGCACGTTGTCGTCGCCGTACCTGAACACGCTGTAGGTGGCAGCGGTGATGTCCCCGTTGGCGTCGAAGGCAACCGGCCCTGACTCGCCGTCGTAATTGATCCCCGGGCCCGAACCCGCTGCCGGAAGGCAATCCGCGTAGGAAAGGCAAGGCGTCACCGCCGGAGCCGTCGCGGTTGCCTCGGTTGTTCCGCCGGAGACGGCGATCAGGTTGGCGGCGATGGATGCGCCGGAGTCGTCGTCCGCCTTGGCTGCAGCCAGCACGGCCAGGGTGACGGCGTCGAAGGTTTCGGCGGCGAAGGAGACGTCTTTGAGGTCCGGCGCCACTGCCAGCAGCCTGGCCTGGAAGGCGGGCGTGGGCAGCTTGCCGGGGACCAGGGCGCGGGCCCCGGTCAGTGCTTTGGGGGCCAGCGCGGAACCGTACCTGGCGAAGGCGCCGTCGCTGAGGATGAGGCGCGTGCCGGGAACCCCCGCCTTGGCCAGTTCCTGCAGGGCCCCTTCCGCGCCGTCACGTGCGATGAGGATTACGGCTCCCGGGGCCGCGGCACCGGCTGCTGCCGCCGCACTGCGTGCCTCTCCGGGTTTGAACGCGGTGTTGGCCACCACGTCCAGGCCGGCCTGGCGGGCCGCTTCCGCAGCGGCAGTGGCCACGTCCTTGCCGTAGGCGCTGTCCTGGTACAGCACCGAAACTGTGGTGGCGCCGCCGTCCCCGGCGAGTTTGGCGAGCAGCGGGCCCTGGGCAACGTCCGCGGCCGCGGTGCGGAAGTAATAACCGCCGCTGTCGATTGCGGTGAGGCCTGCAGCCGTGTTGGCGGGCGAGATGAGTGGCGTGCGTGCACGGGAGAGCACATCGATGGCTTCGGCGGCATGGCTCGAATCGGTAGGCCCGATGACCACGTCCGCTTCGGATTCCACCAGCCGGTGGGCCTGGGCTGCCGTGTCCTGCCCCGCCGTGGCAGGCAGGAGTTCCACCTGCCTGCCCTTGAGCCCGCCGTCGGCGTTGATTTCCTTGACTGCCAGCCTGGCCGCGGCCTGCTGGGAATCGTTGAGGTGGCTTCCGTCGCCGGTGTTGTCCAGGATAAGGCCCACCCGCAGGACGCCGTCACCGGAAGCAGCGGCCGTGGCGGCCCCATCGGTGCGGGCGTTGCCGGTCATCCCGGAGCATGATGCCAACGCCATGGAGGCGCCCAGCATCAGCGCCAGGGTCAGCGGAAAACGGCGGGTCGCGGGAATGCCCATCACCCTGCGGGCCGGACGTTATCGGCCTGCGGGCCCTTTTCGCCTTCGCCCACGTCGAGTTCCACGCGCTGGCCTTCGTCCAGGGCCCGGTAGCCTTCCCCCTGGATGGCGGACCAGTGGACAAAGACATCATCGCCGGACCCGTCCACGGTGATGAAGCCGTAGCCCTTCTCCGCGTTGAACCACTTGACGGTTCCCTGTGCCATGCTGACCCACCCATTTTTCCATTGGGCCCGTCAGCGGCGCCGCGTAGGGCACAGGATCCGGACCAAGCCTGAAATGTCACTCTAGCCAATGTCCGGCCGCTGCCGCTGGCGCCGGCCGGGGCTGCCGGGAATAGTTATTCGGGCGTGACCGGACGGGCGTTACTGGAAACCGGGGCCCACCACAACCACCAGCGGCACCTGGAATTCGGTGCTGCTCACCACTGTGGGGATGTCCAGGAGGACTGCGAGCGCCTGCGCGTTGGCCTGCTGCTCGGCTCCTGCATAGAAGATGACGGAGCCCTGCTGCGGGGCACCGGCCCAGTTGCCAACCTGGCCCAGCTGCCAGCCATCGGACTGCACGGTGGCGCCAACACTGGTGGCCAGCCCTGCGATACCGGCGGCGTTATAGACGGCCACGGGCTGGGTCTTGTCAGCGGCCGCTGCGGTGGTTGCCGGGGCGCTGGGCTCCTGCGATGCACCGGCGGCGGGTCCCCCGGTGCTGGCCGGAGCGGGTTCCGCGGACGGCGAGGTGGTGTCCCCGGGTGCTACGGCCGACGGAGCGTCAGTCCCTGCAAGCGGCGCTTCCTGGCTGGTGCCTGCCTGGCTGCCGGGACCGGTGAAACCGAGTTTGGGGAGGACCAGGAAGGACACCAGTCCGATGGCCAACGCGGCGATTCCCACGGCCAGGATGGGCCACAACCGCGTCCGGGACGGGGCCGTTGCCGTTCGGTGGACACCTTGGCGGGACGCGGTCTGGGGAACCTTGTCGAATTCGTCGCGGGCGTATTTGGTCATGGGAAATGACATCCTTGCTGGTCGCTGCTGGCGTCCTGGCGGGGGCGACTATGCGTCGGACCCCAGGCGCCGCGCGGTACGGGCGCGGTGACGGGACGTACGTAGTCTACGCAATCTCTTCACCAGCATGGGATCGTGCGCCAGCGCATCCTCGCTGTCGATCAGGGCGTTGAGCAGCTGGTAGTAGTGGGTGGCGGAGAGGTCAAACAGTTCCCGGATGGCCTGTTCCTTGGCCCCGGCGTACTTCCACCACTGCCGTTCCAGGGCCAGCATCCGCTGTTCACGCTCGCCCAGGGGCGAGTCCCGGAGCGTGAAATCCGCCAGTGGAGAGGTCCGCGGCTCCTGCGCAGGCACGTGTTCGTGTGCTGGTTCCGCCACGGCGCACTCCTTCGCTGGTTGCAGTCAATGTCCACCCCCATGGTACGGACGAATAACAGGCTTGTCATTTGCTCCGGTGGATGGTCCGGAGCCGTGAAGGGCCCGCCCGGGCCACAACATAGGGGGCGGTCCTGCCACAATGGGACGGTGGCTGAAACCGACGCACTTTTCGACCTGGACCCGGAGCCCGCGGATGCCGGCGGCTTTGCCGCCCTGGTGGATCGCCCCCTGCCCGGGCTGATGGCACCGGACTGGGCGGCGGCACTGGCCGGGGTGGAGGACGAACTCCGGAGCGTCCTGCGCTTCCTTGCCGCCGAAGCCGGGGCCGGGCACCCGGTCCTGCCGGCGCCGTCGAACATCCTGCGCGCCTTCCGCCAACCGTTGGCGGACGTCAGGGTCCTCATCATGGGCCAGGACCCGTATCCAACGCCCGGGCACGCTGTGGGGTTGTCCTTCGCGGTGGACCGCCGCACCCGTCCCATCCCCCGAAGCCTGGCCAACATCTACCGTGAGCTGGAGGCCGACCTGGGCCTTCCGCCGCGGGTCCACGGCGACCTGGCAGCCTGGGCGGGCCAGGGCGTCCTGCTCCTGAACCGGGTCCTGTCCGTGCGGGCCGGGACTGCAGGGTCGCACCGGGGCAAAGGCTGGGAGGCGGTCACGACGGCGGCCGTCACCGCAGTGGCGGGGCGCACCGCAGCGGACGGGACGCCGACGCCGTTGGTCGCGGTGCTGTGGGGCAAGGACGCGGAGGGGATCCGGCCGCTCCTGGGCGGCACACCCGTGGTCGCCAGCGTTCACCCCAGCCCGCTCTCCGCGTCCCGCGGGTTTTTCGGTTCCCGGCCGTTCAGTGCCGTGAACCGGCTGCTGCAGGAGCAGGGCGCTCCGGGCGTAACCTGGGAGCTCCCGCCGGCGCCCTAGCTTAGGCTTGCCTTATGAGCACCGTTCCCGCTGCCACCAGCGCCACCAAAAAAAGCCGTCCGCAGATCACCCTGGAGGTGGTGCGACGTGAGCAACTGTCCCCGCACATGGTGCGGATCGTCGCCGGCGGGGACGGGTTCGCGGATTTTGTGAACAACGGGTTTGTGGACCGCTACGTCAAGATCGCGTTCCCCCAGCCGGGCGTTGCCTACCCCGCGCCCTTGGACCTGTGGACCATCCGGGAAACCATGCCGCGCGAACAGTGGCCCTTCACGCGGACGTACACCCTCCGCTGGGTGGACCCGGCGGCACGTGAACTGGCTATCGACTTCGTGGTGCACGGGGACGAGGGCCTGGCCGGGCCCTGGGCCGCTACGGCCGAACCAGGGGACACCCTCACGTTCACGGGCCCGGGCGGCGCGTACAACCCGGACCCGGAGGCCGACTGGTACCTGTTTGCCGGCGATGAGGCGGCCCTGCCGGCCATTGCCGCGAGCATTGAGTCCCTGCCGGCTGACGCCGTGGGCCTGGCCTTCCTTGAGGTGGAGTCCGACGCCGGAATCCAGTCCATCGCCGCGCCGGCCGGCGTTACGGTGGCCTGGCTGGCCCGCAACGGCGCAGCCGCCGGCGACCAGGGCCTCCTGGTCGCGGCGGTTGCCGGGGCGCAGTGGCCTGCCGGCACCGTTGACGTCTTCGCCCACGGCGAGCGGGGTGCCATGAAGGCCCTGCGGGACATCTTTTTTGTCCAGCGTGGCCTGGAACGCCGGCAGGTGTCGCTGTCCGGCTACTGGGCCCGGGGCCGGGTGGAAGACGAATTCCAGGCGGAAAAGAAACTGCCCGTCGGCCAGATCTGACCTGCAGCGCCGCCGGGCGGTCCTGTCAGCGCCGCCGGGCGCGGCGCCGTTCGTTGCTGGCCAGGCTGCGGGTCAGCGGCCGGGCCAGCGTGTCGCCCAGGACGATGCCCCCGGCGGTCCCCAGCACGATCGCACCGGCGCTGAGCATGCCGCCGGCGCCCAGCAGGACCTGGGTTTCCTCCACGGTGAGGACGTACATGGACCGGAAGATGGTCAGCCCTGGCAGCAGGATCAGGGCCGCGGGTACGGCCACCACCAGCTGGGGCGCCCCCAGCCGCAGGGCCACCACCCGGGCCAGCAGTCCGATGACCACCGCGGCGAGCGCGGGTGAGAACCTGTCGCCGATACCCAGCTGGTCGCTGCCCAGCAGCACCAGGTACCCGGCCACACCCACCGCGGCGGTGGGCAGCAGCAATTGCCAGCTGGTCTGCTCCGTAATGCCGATGGCGATGACGGCCACGGCCACAAAAAGGACCAGGACCCACAGGTCGTAGGCCGGGGGGAAGGTCTGCGTGACGTCGATCCGCTGCATCCCGGTCAGCTCCCCCACCACAAAGGCCACGGCTATGCCGGCCACAATGGCACTGAAGGTCAGGAGGGTGGACAGGAACCGCCCGGCGGCTGTGACCGGGAAGCCGTTGATGGCATCCTGCACCGACGAAACCAGCCTGCCTGTAGGCAGGAGCAGCAGGATCCCGCCCACCACCACGATGGCCGGTGAGGTGGTCAGGCCGAATTGCCACAGGGTCAGGGCCAGCATTGTCACCACAAACGAGCTGCTGGCGGTGATGAAGAAGTCCGGGACGCGCCACCGCCCCAGCTGGCGGGCGAGCAGGCTGATGGCGATGTTGGCCACAAACGCGATGGCGGACGAGACCGGTCCCCCGCCCAGCACACCAACGAAGACGGCGGCAAACACGCCGAATGCCGTGGTGACCATCCAGCGCGGGAACGGTTTGGGGTTGGTGATGATCCCGTTCAGCCGCCGGATGGCCTCGTCGCGGCCCACTCCCCCGGCCACGATGTCCGTTACCAGCTGGTGGACCCTGGCCAGGCCGGCGTAGTTGTTGGTCCAGGACCGCACCACGCGCAGCAGTGCGATGGGGGTCTGGTCCTTGGGCGCGTAGTTGATGCCCACCGACTGGTTGGTGATGTCCACTTCAATGTTTTTCAGGCCCAGCGCCGCCGTGACGGCGATGATGCTGGTTTCCACTTCGAGGGCTCCTGCGCCGTACCGGAACATGGTTTCGGCCAGGTGCAGGGCGAAGTCCAGTGTTTTGCGGGCGGAGGTGTCAACACCACCCACCTGGATGGTGGGGTTGGCGTAGGGGCTGCCCGCCAGCCTGTCCACGATGCTCAGCGGCGCGGTGGGCGGGTTCTCGCCCTGCACCAGGCGCCGCAGCATCCGTTTGGCGGCGGCGTCCTGCCGCAGCTGGGCAGCGGTCAACGCTTGAGTCTTGGGCAGGCCGTCAGTGTGCGGCCGTGCGCCGGGGTGTCCTGGCCGGTCGGTCATGGTCCCCTCCTCCCGGTTGCGGTGTTCGGTGTTCGGTATCTGGTGTGTCAGGAGCGGCGCAGCGGTAGGCGGGCCACAAGCGTGCGGGCGGTGGCCGCGGCTTTTCGGGCGGCGGCTGCTGCCGTACGCCCGGTGGTCGCGGCCTGCCGGGCCAGCCTGTTGGCATGGAACACCGCCGGCCGGACCGGAAGGACAAAGTCGCCTACCAGCTGGACCACTTCGCCGCCGAAGCCCTTCTTGAATTCATAACCGCCGTGGCCTTCCTGGTCTTCCCCGGAAATGCCGAACGTGCCATAGAAGTTGTACCGCGGATACCCCTTCTCCAAAGCGTGCAGCATCATGCCCCAGTACAGGGACGTGGCGCCGTTGAAGTAGATGTAGTCCTGGACGGTGCCGCCGATCACGCACACCACCTCGTCCGCGTAGCAGATGAAGTGGATCGCGGCCACGGTGGCAACGCCCACGGAGTCCGGGAAGCGTTCAATGTCCTTGAGGCTGCGTTCGTAGCTGTCCACAAGGTCCTGGACCACTTTGAGCCGGTTGGCCTTCTTTTTGCTGCCGGTCTCCTCCACTTCACGACGGAGGCCATCGGCGGTGGCCGATTCGGCGGCGAGGCGTTCCGTGATGGATTTGCGGTACGCCGGGATGTCGATTTTGGCCATCATGAGTTTGGTGAACTCAGGGTTCGTGGTGCGGAGCAGGTTTTCGTAATACGCGCGTTCGCGGTAAACGAAGCCCTTGCCATCGCCCGCGGTGCTCAGCGCGCCGTAGAAGTCGTCCAGGGTCTCCAGCGTGGCCTGCTCCAGGAAGACGCCGTTCTTTTCCGCCTTGCGGATGGCTTTCCGGGTCCGGTAACTGGTGCCCATGATCAGTTCCTCGGCGTCGGCCGCGGCGGTAAGGTCCTTGACGAACATCCAGTTCACGTTGACGAAGTTCATCTCCAGTCCCTGGTGCGCGAAGCCGAGCCTGCCCAGGCGGGCCAGCAGCGGCCGGTTGTCCAGGACCTCAGGATGCTCCGCGCCGTCCTCGTCGCGGGCCACGTATTTCAGGTTCGGTGAGATGCGCAGTTCCGCTGCCTTGCGTTCGGTGGCGCGTTGGCGGAGGAGCCCGACG
Organism: Arthrobacter sp. Leaf141; assembly: GCF_001424565.1. Lineage (GTDB taxonomy): Bacteria > Actinomycetota > Actinomycetes > Actinomycetales > Micrococcaceae > Arthrobacter. The sequence goes on along the minus strand of NZ_LMOL01000004.1, from coordinate 29,884 downwards.
ACGGCGGGCAGCAAGTCGGGGTCGGTGTAGTCAAACAGGGGTCCCTTGGCGCATTCCAGGACGGTGTAGCCCAACCGGGTGGTGGTGGTGTTGAGCTTTCCGGCAGCGACGAGTTCGCCGTTCCGGCGGGCGCCGAACAGTTCCACCTGCTGGCCGCGGGCGCGCTGGAAGCGGGCGAAGTCCACGGACTGGAGGAAGCTGTTCTGGGGGTGGGCCAGCGCGAAGGCCTCGAACTCGTCGTCGCTGAGGAGGGCGAACTCAAGGTCGGTGGTGTGCTGTGCGTTCACGGGATTACCTTCTTCGGTGCGTTTCGCTGTCCTGGCGTGCGGGACGTGCAGGACGGTGTCCCGGGACCTGGCAGGTGCCGGGGCTGGTCAGTAGGACTGCTCGTCAGTAGAACTGTTGGCCGGTGCGGGCGGTCTCGAGGCGGCGGAACACTTTTTCGCCACCGCGCACCCATAGCCGGTGCTTCAGCGGAGACAGGATGTAGTCGTGGCAGCCCACAAAATCGGTGACCGATTTGGTGAAGCTGGTTTTGAACATTCCCATGCCGTGGAGGTTGTGGGTCTTGTCCTTGATGCGCGCTGCGGGCGGGGTACCGCAGAAGTCGTACTCCGTGCAGCCCAGGTCCTGCATGTGGCGGATGGCCGTCCACTGGACCAGGTGCGAGTCGCCGTACTGCTTGCGGTCCTGCAGGGATCCGCCGTCCTTGTACGTGGCCTTGGCGCCGTAGTTGATGACAAAGGCCCCCACACTGGGTTTGCCGCCCTCGTAGGCGAAGAAGAAACTGCCCTGCCCGCGGCTGCAGAACTCGTCCCAGAACCGGGCGTAGTAGTCGTAGCTGCGCAGCGGCATGGACCCCTTGGCCTTCACGGTGTCGGCCATGAGGTCGTAGAGGGCGCGGTATGTCTCCGGACCGGCTTCGCGGCGCAGTACTTCGCAGCCTTCCCGCTCCGCCCGGCGGACAGCATTGCGGGCCCGGGAGGTGATGGCCTTGAGGACCGTCTCGCTGTCCGCGGAGATGTCCAGCAGGGCGGTGGAGTCATTCGATTGGATGTTGGGCGCCTTGACCAGTCCGGCGGCGCCCAGGTGCGCCTGGGCGTCATCGGTGGCAAGGATGTCCGGCTCCACCTTGATGGTGAAGACGTTGAGCTTTTGGGTACGCACCAGCGCCGCACAGGCTTTCAGCGCTGCGGGAAGCTCGGCGGCCCCGCCAAGTCCGGGGCCTTTGATCAGATACCAGAGGCCACCCAGCAGGGGGAAGCGCTTTTCCAGCACCAGGTTGTAACTGGCGGTCCCGGCCGATTCCAGCACCAGGAACAGGACCTTCCAGCCGCTGCCGTTCTTAACCGAAGCGTAGGCCGCCGACTGCAGCATGTTGCCGCCGTCAGGGTTGGCCGTGACGTACTTGTCCCAGTTTTCAATTTCCTCGGCGGTGGCGAATCGTGCGGTGAATTCTCGCAAGGGGGCCGTGTCCAATCTCAGGGTCTGTGCGCGGTTCTGTCTCGTGGCGTGCGTGCGGACATGCAGCATCAAGTCTAAAGCCTGCGGGGGCACCGGCATTGCCCGCCACCTGCCACCAACTGGCTGCCGCCTTGACGGGGCCGCCCCGGTTCGGAAGGGTGGAACGTATGCAGACCAATGGGGAACGGACCGAGTCACTGCCGGCTGACAGGCCGGCGCAGCGTAGCGCAGGCGTCCAGGCCGCGGTCCTGGCCGGGTTGCTGGCGGCGTCGTTCGTGGTGGCTTTCCTGGGCGGCCTGGCGTCCACCAGCAACGTGGACGGCTGGTACAGCACGGCCAGCAAAGCCCCGTGGACCCCGCCCAACTGGGTGTTCGGGCCGGTCTGGACCGTGCTTTACATCCTGATGGCGGTGGCCGCCTGGCTGGTGTGGCGCAAGGGCGGCCCGGCCAGCAGGAATTTCCTGAAGCTGTACTGGGTCCAGCTGGTACTCAACCTTTGCTGGACGCCCCTGTTCTTCGCCCTGTACCCGGCCTTCGGTGCCCCGGCACTCTGGTTGGGGTTCGTGGACATCGCAGCCCTCGCCGTCGTCCTGGTCCTCCTGATCCGGAAGGCCTTCCCGGTGAGCCGGCTGGCTGGCGTGCTGCTGCTCCCCTACCTCGCCTGGGTTGGCTACGCGTCAACCCTGAATCTGTGGGCCGCGCTCAACAACTAGGGCCGTTCAGCACTCCACCACGTTGACGGCGAGCCCGCCCATGGCGGTCTCCTTGTACTTTGAGCTCATGTCCTTGCCGGTCTCACGCATGGTGATGATGACTTCGTCCAGGGACACCCGGTGCGAGCCGTCACCCCACAGCGCCATTTTGGCGGCGTTTATGGCCTTCGCCGCAGCGATGGCGTTCCGTTCAATGCAGGGCACCTGCACCAGCCCGCCGATGGGATCGCAAGTCAGGCCCAAGTTGTGTTCCATGGCGATTTCGGCGGCGTTTTCCACCTGCGCGGGGGTTCCGCCCATCACCTCGGCCAGGCCTGCGGCGGCCATGGACGACGCCGATCCGACCTCGCCCTGGCACCCCACCTCGGCGCCGGAAATGGAGGCCTGCTCCTTGTACAGCACCCCGATGGCCCCGGCCGTGAGCAGGAACTTGACCACAACGTCGTCGCGGTCCTCCTGCGTCGCCTTGTCCATCCCGGGCGCGAAGTGCAGGGCGTAGTGCAGCACGGCCGGGATGATTCCGGCGGCACCGTTGGTGGGCGCCGTCACCACCCGGCCGCCAGAGGCATTTTCCTCGTTGACCGCCAGGGCCACCAGGTTCACCCATTCCTGCCAGTACTTGGGGTCCCGGTCCTTGTCTTCCTTCATCAGCCGCGCGTGCCAGCCGGGAGCGCGTCGCCTGACCTTCAACCCGCCGGGCAGCAGCCCTTCGCGCTTGAGGCTGGTCTCCACGCAGGTTTCCATCACGGCGTGGATGTGCAGCAGCCCGTCGCGGATTTCCTGTTCCGTCCGGGACGCTTCCTCGTTCACCAGCATGATCTCGCCGATGGACAGCCCCTTGGCCTGGCACCACGCCAGCAGTTCGGCAGCGGTGCGGAAAGGCAGCGGCAGTTCCTCCTTCGAGGCGTCCAGCTCCTGCTGCGCCGCAGTTTCCTCGCCCTCCCTGACAATAAAGCCGCCGCCTACGGAGAAGAAGGTGGCCTGGTGCAGGACGTTCCCGCCGGCGTCGGAAACGGTGAACGTGAGGCCGTTGGTGTGCCGGGGCAAAATGGTGAGCGGCCGGAGCACCATGTCCGCAACACCGTACGGCAGCGGCACGGTTCCGGCCAGCTGCAGCGTCCCCGTCGCGGCAATGCCGGCCAGGCGTTCCTCCACCTCTTCGGGCAGGATCTGCTCGGGGTGGTAGCCCTCAAGGCCCAGCAGGATCGCGGTCATGGTGCCGTGCCCGTGGCCCGTGGCGGCCAGGGAGCCGTACAGGTCCACGCGCAGCGAGGCCACCTGTCCCAGGTCCCCGGAGGCTTTCAGTTCCTCGGCGAATACGGCCGCGGCCCGCATGGGACCCACGGTGTGCGAGCTTGACGGCCCGATCCCCACGGAAAAGAGATCAAAAACTCCAACGGCCATGAGGTGGGTCCTTACTGGGTGACGGGGATGGGGCGGGGGCCGGTTCCGGATGTCCGGCCGGCCCCCGCAGGCAGCCCGGGTGTCCGGGCTGCAGGTGCTTCGGTTGCTGCGGTTGGCTAGGAACCGGCGGCCACGGCAGGGCCACCCAGGTCTCCCCCGTTTTTGGAGGCGTATTCCTGGGCGGACAGCAGCGGACCGTCGTGGTCCGCTGCGACCTTAAAAAGCCAGCCGGCGCCGTAGGGATCGCTGTTGATCAGGGCGGGGTCATCCACCACGGCGGGGTTGGTTTCGGTGACCTCACCGGTGACGGGCGCGTACAGGTCGGAGACGGACTTGGTGGATTCCACCTCGCCACAGGTTTCGCCGGCCGTGACCGTGGAGCCCACCTCGGGCAGGTCCACGTACACGATGTCGCCCAGGGCGTCCGTGGCGACGGCGGAAATGCCAACGGAGACCAGGTTTCCGGCCTCGCGGGCCACCCACTCGTGCTCGTCGGAGTACTGAAGTTCAGGGGCAACGATTGCCATGCAGGGTTCCTTAGGGTTGGTGCGGAAAGTGGAAGGGCCTCGGGAAAAGCCGGCCCGGGAGTGGGTGGGTGTCCGGGCGGCCGCGTTCGCCCGGACCGCGGCTTACTTGCCGCGCTTGTAGAACGGCAGGGCCACAACTTCGAACGGTTCGGCCTTGCCGCGCAGGTCGATGTCCAGGGCGGTTCCGGGGGCGGCGTGCGCCACGTCCACGTAGGCCATCGCCACGGGGAAGCCCAGGGTGGGTGAGGGCTGGCCGGAGGTGACCTCGCCAACAACCACGCTGTCCTTGAGGACCGGGTAGTGGGCGCGGCCGGCGCGGCGGCCCAGGCCCTTCAGGCCCACCAGGCGGCGGCCGGAGGTGCTGCCGGCGCCGGCTTCCTTGCGGGCGGCCAGCGCAGCCTTCCCCACGAAGTCGCCTTCCTTGGACAGCGCGACGACGGGTCCCAGGCCGGCGGCGAAAGGATCCGCCTGCCGCGAGAGTTCGTTGCCGTACAGCGGCATCCCGGCTTCGAGTCGGAGCGAGTCCCGGCAGGCCAGCCCGGCCGGCGTCAATTCGCCGGGTTCGGCAACCGCCATCAAAGCCTGCCACAGGCCGGCGGCGTCGCTGTTGGCCACAAAGATCTCGAAGCCGTCCTCGCCGGTGTAACCGGTGCGTGCCAGCAGCAGGTCCAGTCCGGCGCCGCCCACCAGGAACGTCACGTCCACGCCGGCGTAGTACTTCAGGCCCGTAACGGCCTCGTGCTGAGCCGCCGGGACCAGGCGCAGCAGGATGTCCTGCGCCTTGGGGCCCTGCACGGCGATCAGGGAGGTTTCGGCGGAGGCGTCCTTGACGATCGCATCGAAGCCTTCGGCCCGTTCGGCCAGGGCTGCGGCCACCACGTCGGCGTTGCCGGCGTTGGGAACCACCAGGAAAACGTCGGTACCGTCCGCTGCCTGGGGCCGGCGGTAGATGATGAGGTCATCGATGATGCCACCGTCTTCGGCGCAGATCAGCGAGTATTTCGCCTTGCCCACGGGCATTGCGGAAATCTTTCCCACCACGGCGTAGTCCAGGAACTGGGCTGCCTCCGGGCCGGTGATCTCCACTTCGCCCATGTGGGACAGGTCGAACAGGCCGGCGCCGTTCCGGACCGCGTGGTGCTCGGCCAGTTCGGAGCTGTACTTGAGCGGCATCTGCCAGCCGCCGAAGTCCGTGAAGGAAGCGCCGAGCGCTTTGTGGGCGTCGTACAGTGCTGTGTATTTCTCGGTCACGGTGCTGTCCTTAGTTTTCGAACGCTTCGAGCGGCGGGCAGGAGCAGATCAGGTTGCGGTCACCGGCGGCGCCGTCCACCCGTCCCACGGGCGGGAAGTACTTGTCCTGCCGGAGGTGCGGGACGGGGAACGCGGCCTGCTCGCGGGGGTAGGGCCGGTCCCAGTCGGAGGTGATGACGGCAGCTGCCGTGTGGGGTGCACGCCGCAGCGGCGAGTCGGCCACGGCGAAATCGCCGTGGGCCACCTGGTCGATTTCGTGCCGGATGGTGACCATGGCCTCGATGAACCGGTCAATCTCGGCCAGGTCCTCGGACTCGGTGGGCTCCACCATCAGGGTTCCGGCCACCGGGAAGGACAGCGTGGGCGCGTGGAAGCCGAAGTCGATGAGGCGCTTGGCCACATCCTCGGCCGTGACGCCGGTCTTGGCCGTGAGGTCGCGGAGGTCCAGGATGCACTCATGGGCCACCAGGCCACCCTCGCCGGTGTACAGGACGGGGAAGTGCTCGTTGAGCCGCTTGGCGATGTAGTTGGCGGCGAGCAGCGCGGATTTGGTGGCGTCGGTGAGTCCCTGGCCGCCCATCAGCCGGACGTAGGCCCAGGAGATGGGCAGCACGCCGGCGGAGCCGTACTTCGAGGCGGAAATGGGAACGTCGTTGCCTTCCGTCCAGGTGGCAGCGTTGCCCGGCATAAACGGTGCCAGGTGGGCCTTGGCAGCAACCGGGCCCACACCGGGTCCGCCGCCGCCGTGCGGGATGCAGAAGGTCTTGTGCAGGTTCAGGTGCGAGACGTCGCCGCCGAAGTGGCCGGGCTGTGCCAGCCCCACCAGGGCGTTGAGGTTGGCGCCGTCGATGTAGACCTGGCCGCCGGCCGCGTGGACGGCGTCGCAGACCTCGCGGACGTCGGCGTCGTACACCCCGTGCGTGGACGGGTAGGTGATCATGATGGCGGAGAGGGCGTCCTTGTGGGCCTCGATTTTGGCGTAAAGGTCCGCGTGGTCGATCGTGCCGTCGGCGGCGGTGGCCACCACCACCACCTTCATGCCGGCCAGGACGGCGGAGGCGGCGTTGGTGCCGTGCGCCGACGCCGGGATCAGGCAGATGGTGCGCTGGTCATCGCCGCGGGACAGGTGGTAGCCGCGGATGGCCAGCAGCCCGGCAAGTTCACCCTGCGAACCGGCATTCGGCTGGATGGAGACCTGGTCGTAGCCGGTGATCTCCGTCAGCTGGCCTTCGAGGTCGGCGATGAGTTCCCGCCAGCCTTCGGTCTGGGAGTCGGGCGCGAACGGGTGGATCGAGGCGAATTCGGGCCAGGAGATGGCTTCCATTTCCGCCGTGGCGTTCAGCTTCATGGTGCAGGAACCCAGCGGAATCATGGTGCGGTCCAGGGCCAGGTCCCGGTCGGAGAGCTTGCGGATGTAGCGCAGCAGCTGCGTCTCGGAGCGGTGGGTGCTGAACACCGGGTGCTGCAGGAACGCGCTGGAGCGGATCACGGCGGCGGGCAGCGAGAAGCCGTCCACGGACCGGGAGATGCCGGCCCCGAAGATGCCCGCCACGTCGGCAATGACCGCGGCACTGGTGGTCTCGTCCGCGGAGATACCCACGGTATCGGCATCGATGGAGCGCAGGTTGATGCCCTTGCCCTCGGCCGCTGCCACCAGTTCGGCGGCCTTGCCGGGGACCCGGACGGTGACGGTGTCGAAGAAGGAGCCGTGCAGCACCTCGAGGCCGGCGCCCTGCAGGGATGCCGCCAGGGTGCGCGCGTGTCCGTGGACGGTTTCCGCGATGGCTTTAAGGCCTTCGGGGCCGTGGTAGACGGCGTACATGGACGCCACAATGGCCAGCAGCGCCTGCGCGGTGCAGATATTGGACGTGGCCTTCTCACGGCGGATGTGCTGTTCGCGGGTCTGCAGCGCCAGGCGGTAGGCGGGGACACCGGCGTCGTCCTTGGAAACGCCCACCAGGCGGCCGGGCATGGAACGCTCGAGGCCCTTCTGGACGGCCATGTAGGCGGCGTGCGGTCCGCCGTAGAAGAGCGGGACGCCGAAGCGCTGCGCGGTTCCCACGGCGATGTCGGCACCCTGCTCGCCCGGCGGCGTGATCAGCGTCAGGGCCAGCAGGTCCGCGGCCACCGTGACCAGGGCGCCCCGCTCCTTGGCTGCTGCGATGACGGCGGAGTGGTCAAAAACGCGGCCGGAAACACCGGGCTGCTGGAGGACCACGCCGTTGATGGCGCCGTCGGGCAGGCCGTGGGTGAGGTCGGCGACGCGGACTTCGAAGCCCAGCGCCTCGGCGCGGCCCTTCACCACGGCGATGGTCTGCGGCAGGCAGTCGGCATCCAGCACTGTGATGCCGTCCTTGGCGCCCTTGTCCTTGTTGGCGCGGCGCATCATCAGAACGGCTTCGGCGACGGCAGTGGCTTCGTCCAGCAGCGAGGCGTTGGCGATGGGCAGGCCCACCAGGTCCTGGACCATGGTCTGGAAGTTCAGCAGGGCTTCGAGCCGGCCCTGGGAAATTTCGGGCTGGTAGGGCGTGTACGCGGTGTACCAGGCGGGGCCTTCAAGGATGTTGCGGCGGATCACGGGCGGAGTCACGGTGTCGTAATACCCCTGGCCGATCATCTGCACGGCGGTCTTGTTTTTGGCGGCGATCCGGCGCAGCTCGGCCAGGACCTCCACCTCGCTCACCGCCGGGGCCAGCTCCAGCGGCGTTTCCTGCCGGATGCCTTTGGGGACGGCGGTATCAACGAGTGAATCCACGCTCTCATGGCCAACTGCCTTGAGCATGGCCTGTACTTCGGCAGCGCGGCGGACGCCGATATGCCGGTCAACAAAAGTGGCGGGTGCCGGGGCGACAGTCACAAGGAACTCCATAAACTTAGGCGGCGCAGGGTGCGCCGCATCGATTCGGGTTCCTCCCCGCTCTGTATTGGACCTGAGAGTTTCCGCGCCGCCTGCCGAAGCTGGCCCCGCTTGCACCGTCGGTGAGCCTGGCAGTCCTGCATCCCGGAACGGGGCACAGATGGACTGCCTGCTGCTTTCCAGAGGCGCCTCGCCGCGGCGGTACATGGGCCTGTGAGATTCCTGGGGAGGATTTGCTCCTACGGCGCCTGCTTGTACCTTGACAGCAGGACTCTCCCGCCGCAGATCAAAGGCAATTCATTTAGTTTTTCAGCATCCGTGCGGGCCGGGTGACAGCCCTCACAGACCTTTATTGTCCTATGCCCGGGCCGCAGCCGCAAACCAGCCCGCCGGTCACAGCGGAAGGGTGCGCGTCCGGGGAGTCAGGCCCGGAGTTTCCGCACGGCGAGGATAAGGCTTTCGACGTCGGCCAGCTGGCGCTCACTGACGCCTTCGGTGCCGCTTTCCCACATGGCGTTGAAGTAGAGTCCGTCACCCATGTACAGGACGGCTTTCGCAACGCCGGGCCCGACGTCGGCGGCCAGCAGGTCCAGCCACTGGCCCTGGATCCCCGCGAACCGGCGCCGCGCTTCGGCATGTGCCACTTCCGCGAGACGGGTAGCGGCCACAAAGGCCCGGTCCATGGCGGTGTCGGAGAAGAGGGATGTCCGGATGAAGTATTCGGCTGCCCCTTCGGGGGCGGCCGCCATGCGGGCGAGATCCGCGTCGGCGAGCGCGTCGAGGCGCTCCAGCAGGGCGCTGATCAGCGCTTCCTTGTTCGGAAAGTGATACAAGAGCCCGCCTTTGGAAACCCCCGCCTGCCGGGCCACGGCGTCGAGGGTGGCGGCGCGTTCGCCCACGTCGATCAGCAGGGCTTCGAAGGCGTCCAGGACAGCATCACGGGCGACTGGTTTTCGGGGCATGGTTCCCATCATGCACAAAGCTGCGGCGAAACCCTCAACTGGCAGAAATTTTGTAACTGTACCGTCTGGACGGTACAGTCGGCGGATGACAACAACAGCCTCCACGCGGAAGGACCAGGCGGCGGAAGCCGCAACGCCCACCTCAGCCGGTTCGTGGCGCGACTGGTTGGCGCTGGGACTGCTGATGTTTCCGGTCCTGCTGGTGGCGGTTGACAACACCGCGCTGACGTTTGCGCTCCCTGAAATCGCGCGGAGCCTGCAGACCACCGGCGTCCAGCTCCTGTGGATCGTGGACGCCTACCCACTGGTCCTCGCGGCACTGCTGGTGGCGATGGGCAGCCTGGGCGACCGGATCGGGCGCCGGCGCCTGCTGCTGACGGGCAGCCTCGGCTTTGCGGCCGTCTCGGCCGCAACGGCCTTTGCGCCCACCGCGGAGTGGCTCATCGCGGGCCGCGCCGGCCTGGGGTTCTTCGGCGCCATGCTGATGCCCTCCACCCTGTCCCTGATCCGGAACATCTTCCCGGACCCGAACAGGCGCCGGCTTGCCGTAGCCATCTGGGCGGCAGGCTTCTCGGGCGGCGCCGCACTTGGCCCGATTTTCGGCGGCTGGCTGGTGGAACACTTCTGGTGGGGTGCCGTGCTGCTGGTGGCAGTTCCCATCATGCTGCCACTCCTGGCCCTTGGCCCGTTCTTCATCCCGGAGTCCAGGGATCCCCGGCCGGGACGGGTGGATATCATCAGCATCGTCCTCTCCATGCTGGTGATGGTCCCCGTGGTTTACGGCATCAAGGAAATCGCCACCGCCGGCTTCAGCCTCAAGGCCGTGGCCATCATCGCCCTGGGCCTGGCCATGGGCTGGGTTTTTGTCCGGCGCCAGCGCACCCTCGCCGCCCCGCTGCTGGATATGGGCCTGTTTTCCAACCGCGTCTTCAGCACGGCCATCACCGCCAACGTGCTGGCCCTGTTTTCCTTCAACGGCTTCATCTTTTTCCTGGCCCAGCACCTGCAACTGCTTGAAGGCATGTCACCCTCGGCGTCCGGCGTGGCCATGATCCCGGCACTCCTGGCCACCGTGGCGGCCGGCCTGCTGGTGGTCCCGCTGGTCCGCAAGGTCCGGCCCGGGTTTGTGGTGGCCGGCGGGTTGAGCCTGAGCGCCGCCGGTTATGCACTGGTGGCGTTCGGCGACCACAGCGCGGGACCGGCACTGCTGCTGGCGGCGTTGCTGGTCCTGGCCCTGGGCGTGGGGGCCGCGGAAACCATTTCCAATGACCTCATCCTGGGCTCCGTGCCGGCCGCAAAATCAGGGGCGGCGGCGGCGATCTCCGAAACGGGCTACGAGGTGGGCTCGCTGCTGGGCACCGCCGTGCTGGGTTCCATCCTGACGGCTTCCTACCAGCGGAACCTGGTGCTGCCCGAGGGCGTGGCCAGTTCCCTGCCCCAGGGCGCCACCCACCAGGCCGGCGAGACGCTGGCCGGCGCCGTGGAGCTGGCAGCGACCCTGCAGGCGCCGGCCGCCGGGGAACTGCTTGCCACGGCACGCGCCGCCTTCGACTCCGGCGTGCACATCACAGCCACCATCGCCTTGGTGCTGATGGCATTGACGGCGGTTCTGGCCGGCACCGTGCTGCGGAAGGTTCCGCGGGCCGGCAAGTAGCGGCGGGACTGCGGGCGCCGTCACGGCGGCCCGACCGGGGAAACCACGCGGGGATGACACCGGCTTGACATAACCCGCCAGGACAAATGACGCCAGGACAAAAGACGCCCGGCGCCGGAGCATAGGCTCCGACGCCGGGCGTCTCTGTAGTTGGCAGCCCACAGGCTGCAGAAACTACTTGGCGTCGGCGGTGGTGACGCTGGCGGTGGGCTTCATGTTTTCCGCCTGCACCATCCAGGCGAACTGCTCGAGCCTGGCGATGAACTCGTGCAGGAGGTCCGCGCTGGTGGGATCCTCCTCGTCCACCTCGTCATGGACCTTGCGCATGGTGCCTACGGCAGCTTCCATCGCAGCCACGATGCGTTCGATTGCATCCTTGGTACTGATCAGGCCTTCCGGGAACTGCGCCAGGCTGGTGGATCCGGACACCGTTGCGCTGCGTCCGTCCGGCAGGGCGTGCAGGGCCCGCATACGTTCGGCCGTGTCGTCGGCGAACTGGCGGGCAGCGTCGACGATTTCGTCCAGCTGCAGGTGCAGGTCGCGGAAGTTCGTTCCCACGATGTTCCAGTGGGCCTGCTTGCCCTGGATGTGCAGTTCAATCAGGTCCGCCAGGACGGCCTGGAGGTTGTTGGTCAGTGTCGGTGAAGCTTTCATGCGTCCTCCTCGAGTGGTCCAGTAATCCCGACGCTACCAGCCTGCCGCCGCTTCAGCGCGGGCCCGGACGGGATTTCTCAGTGAGCTTACTAATTTTCCCTGAAGCGTGGCAAGCAGGGTGCCGGGGACCACTTTTTGCTGCGCCCTTGCATCCTGGCCGGTCCGACCCCATACTAAATGAACGCCATTCATATAGTGACTGCCGTCTCAATTTCTTCCAGAAAGTGGTGCCATGACAGAGACCACCCGCACCAGCGCCAAGTCCCCCGGCAACGCGCCCGCCTCCGGAGACGCCGGCGTCTCCGCCAAAGGCCTCAAGGGCGGCCAGCTGGGACTCCTGGCCGTGGTTGTCCTGGGCATTTCGACCATCGCCCCGGCCTACACCCTGACCAGCGCCCTGGGCCCTACCGTGAATGAGGCCGGCCTGCAGCTGCCCGTCATCTTCCTCATCGGATTCATCCCCATGATCCTGGTGTCCCTGGCCTACCGGGAGCTCAACGCCGACTCGCCGGACAGCGGCACCACCTTCACCTGGGTGACCAAGGCGTTTGGCCCCTGGGTGGGCTGGATGGGCGGCTGGGGCCTCCTGGCGGCCAACATCATTGTGCTCTCCAACCTGGCCGGCGTCGCCGTCGACTTCTTCTACCTCTTCCTTTCCCAGGTGACGGGCTCCCCCGACCTCGCCGACCTCGCGGGGAACAAGGCTGTCAACGTAATGACCTGCTTCGTCTTTGTGGCTCTTGCGGTCTGGGTCAGCTACCGCGGCATGCACACCACGAAAGTGGTGCAGTACAGCCTGGTGGGCTTCCAACTGGTGGTCCTGGGCTTGTTTGTGGGGATGGCCTTCGCCAACTGGTCCACCTCCGAAACCGCCATCCCCTTCAGCTGGGAATGGTTCGACGTCACCAAAATCGAGACGTTCGGCCAGATCGCCGCCGGCATCTCGCTGTCCATCTTTGTGTACTGGGGCTGGGACGTCTGCCTGACGGTCAATGAGGAAACCGCCAACGGCAAGCGGACCTCGGGACTGGCCGGCACCCTTACGGCCGTCATCGTCCTGGGCATCTACCTGGTGGTGAGCATCGCCACCATGATGTTTGCCGGCGTCGGGGACACCGGCAACGGCCTGAACAACGCCGACATCCACGAGAACATCTTCACGGCCCTGGCCTCACCCATCATGGGCCCCTTTGCCATCCTGATGTCGCTGGCCGTGCTGTCCAGCTCGGCTGCATCCCTGCAGTCCACGTTTATGTCCCCTTCGCGCAGCCTGCTGGCAATGGGCCATTACGGCGCCATGCCGCAGCCGTTCAGCCGCATCAGCCGCAAATTTGCGACGCCGGGCTACGCCACCATCGCCGCCGGCATCGTCTCGGCGGGCTTCTACGCCGTGATGCACGTGGTCAGCGAAAATGTCCTCAATGACACCATCCTGGCCCTGGGGCTGATGATCTGCTTCTACTACGGCCTGACCGCCCTGGCCTGCGCCTGGTACTTCCGGCACAGCGTTTTCAGCAGCGTCCGCCACTTCGTCCTTCGGCTGCTCTGCCCGGTCCTGGGCGGCGTGGGCCTGTTTGTGGTGTTCCTCCAGACCGCTGCCGACAGCTGGGCGCCCGAATTCGGCAGCGGCTCCGAGGTGTTCGGGGTGGGCCTGGTGTTTATCCTCGGCATCGGCATCCTGGCGCTGGGCGCCGTGTTTATGCTGGTCATGGCTAAGGTGCGGCCCGGGTTCTTCCGCGGCGAGACGCTCCGGCGTGACACGCCGGCCCTGGTGGTCCCGGAGTAGGAACTGCGGCACCATCGCGGTAGGGCCCCGCAAGCCAGCCCGACCTGGACCCGGACGCCCTGCCAGCCCGCGCCTGCCTGTTCCAGCTGGCTCCCGTTGATCCACCGCCGGACCAAAACCGCGTCGCATCATGTTTCCAATCCATCGGCAGTACGCAACGAAAGGTGCCGCGGTCCCTGGTTCGGGGCTGCGGCACCTTTTCTGTGGTCATACCGGGGAATTTACGCCGGGCGGGACAGGCTCACCAGAAGTGTGCCACGTCGATCACCAGGCGGGACCCGCCGCCCGGACCGACCAGGGTGAAGGCCCGGAACGGAAGCCTGGCACGAACGCCCAGGCCCAGAGTTGTCTGGCCCTCGTAGCTTCCGGCCCAGACCACCTGGCGGAAGGTCTGGTAACCGGCCACGTTGACTACTTCCTTCGGGTTGGCCGGCAGATAGGTGGCGGACCCGGAGTCGTTGTAGGCAGGAGCCAGGGCAACGATCCGCAGCCGGGCACCGCCCCTGACGGGTATTACCTCTCCCTTGCCGTCGCTGGTGATGACACTAACGTACTCAACCCTGTAGCCGTCCGTCCGGCCATTGAGGTCGATCACCAGCCGGTCGTAGCAGGCCTGACGGCCGGAGCGGACGTTGGTGACGGACCCTGCGCCGGTGTCAGGAGCTGCCTTGGCCAATGACCCCCAAGTGAGGCCGCAATACGATGTAGCTGCCGAGGCTGGCCCCGGGATGATGATGCCCAGCCCTGCCGCGATGAGAAGCGCGGTGAGCCAGATTGATAGTTTTTTCATTGTCGTTTTCCTGGGTGAGGAGCGGGTGGATAGCTCAAGGCTAGGAGCCTCCAGACCCGGAAAACAGGCTTGTTTCCGCTTCGGCGCGCAACCGTTAGCGAAGCTTCCCCAGCATCACGCCACCATGCATCAAGACCGGAAATTTGCCCCGCCGTCATCCGTTTGATGTCGTTTCGGCACCCGCGCCGTTATGGCAGGTAACGACGCCGGCCGGCAGCAAAAACCACACGTTCCGCCGGCACGGGACAGGTGTTAAAGCAGTGGCGCAAGTATCACCTGGGGCCGTTCCGATGCCACGTCGTCAGGCCAATCCACGACTGTTTTCGGGCTCCAGGCCGCCGTGATGGCTTGCCCTCGCGTGGTGCGCACCGGCGGCCACACCGCTGAGCGCCGGCAACCAGCCCCAGCGGGTCGCGTCGGCCATGGCGTCGGCGGCGCGGTCCGGGGATTCGTAGGTAAAGACGTCCCGAAGCCAGTCAAGGAGCCGGCCTGCGTTGTGAGCTGTCATGCGCCCAACCTACGCAGCGATTGTTGTGGCCGCGTTTCGTCCCCGTCTCCCGGCGATTAACTCTGCCGCGGCTGCCCCTGCCCGGCACCCGCCGGAAACGGTCAAGGCGCAGGTGCCGTTCCGGCGTCGGTCCCTGCCGTTGCGTCCGTGTCCGGTGCCGGCTCGGTCCGGACATCAGCAGCAGCGCGTTGCCGGCGGCTGAGGAAAATGAAGGGGGCGGCCAGCAGCTGGACGGCACCGCCCACGGCGAGGGACGCCGGGTAACCGTACAGGTCGGCCGTGCGGCCCAGGGCAGGCTGTACCGCCACGCCCCCGACGGACCCCATCAGCGAATCGAAGCTGAGGACTGTGGCGCGCTGCCTGGATTCGATCATGTCGTTGAGGTAGGCCTGCCGGACGGGGGTGCCTGCGGACCCCACCACGGCCCAGAGCGCCAGGAGGGCCAGCGCCACCCAGAAGTTGGCGGTGACCATCAGCACCACCAGGATCACGGAGCTGATGACGTTGCTGGCGATCAGGATGGTGGTGCGCCGCCGGACCAGGCGCCGGACCCGCGGGGCCATCCACCCGCCCACCACATCCGCTCCAGCCACGATGGCCGCGGCCAGCCCGGCCACCGCGTAGGCACGGGGGTCACCGAACAGCTGCAGCAGGTAGGGCTGCAGCGCGTAAAAAACGTAGAAGCCGACACCTTCGGTGAAGGGTGCGGCAAGCATCATGTAGCGGACCGGCGGATTCTTCAGCCCGCCGTCCACGGATGCCTTCAGCACAGCCCGCGTGGCCCGGATCGGGTGCGGAGAGCGCTCGGGTGTGAAGCCGACGTCGTGCATCAGCCGCAGGGCCACGGCAAACAGGGCCAGCAGCACCGCCACGCGGACCAGGAAGGGGACGCCCAGGTTGGTGGCCTGCGCCAGGACGCCGCCGGCCACGGATCCGGCCAGCATGGCGATGCCCGAGACCATCTGTCCGCGGCCCAGCACTGCCTCCAGGTCACCGTCGTATCCGGAGAAGCGCAGCGCGTCCACCAGCCAGGCCTCAACGGCCCCGGAAAAGAACGTGAACCCGAGGCCAAGCAGGACGGACACGGCGGCCCACCACCAGAACGGCGCGGACCACTGCCACAGCAGGTAGTACAGGAAGGTCGATACGGCCAGCGTCAACGTCCCGAGCAGGAATGAGGTGCGCCGGCCCCAGCCGTCGGCGATGACGCCGGTGGGCACCTCGAAGAGGACCATCCCGGCCGTGAAGAACGCATTGGCGGCGAAGGCCTCCAGGTTGCTGAGGCCGGCATCCAGCAGGAAGAGGGTGTTGATGCCCCAGATGAACGAGGCCGCAAGGGTGTTGCCCAGGGTCAGCGTGAGGTAGATGCGCTGGATCTTTTGGGCGGCCGGGTTCATTGCAGTGCCGTGCAGGAAATGGCGGACAATGTTCCTCCTGGCGTCCAAGCCGGCCCACATGTGTCTTCTGATTCGACACCCTGGCGGGCGGAACGGCAAGGGCCAGTTGGCGGGGCGCCCTGGTCAGCTGGGAACCGCTAGCCGCCGCTGGCCCTGCGCGTGGCGGCGTCGTTGGCTTTCCGTAGGGCCTGGACCAGTTGGTCCTTGCCCATGGTGGAGCGGCCGGCGACGTCGAGTTCCTTCGCGAGCTTATAGAGGTGGGCCTTGGAGGCGTTGGCGTCCACACCGCCGGCTGTGGGTTTATCCGACAAACCGCCCTGCTCCGCCCGTTCGTCCGACGGGCCGTTCTCCGCTTTGGGCTCCCAATGGTCGGCCATCTTTTCGTGGCTGTGCTTGAGGGCGGCGAACGCCGTCCGCGCGGCGCGGCCTTCGTCGTTGTAGGACTCCATGGCCGAGTCGTAGGTTTTGGCGAAAGTGTCCTGGGCTTCCTGGCCGGAGCGCTGCAGGGTGGACGGCAGCTCCTTCTTCAGGGCGTGGTGGTTCTTGCCGGTCTTGGGCATTGGCACTCCTGTCCGGTCGTGGTGCTGGCGGGTCCCAGAGTACCGCCGGAAGGTGCGTCCCGGGAAGGGAAAGCGCGGCGCAGGGCTGGCCCCGGGCAAGGCCTGCGCAGCTAGAACGGGGCCGTTCCGCCGGGCAGCCCCGAGATCCGTTTGGGCGCCTTGCGCCGGCGGTTCACGTAGGTGGTTGCCCTGTCGCTGGAGAGCGCCAGGAGCACCAGCACCGTCAGCGCCACGCTCCACAGGTTCTGCCGCACGTCATCCGGGTTGCCGGACTCAGACGCGGTGACGAGGGCTGCGATGGAGAGCACGCTGAGCAGCATCACGGTGGACCTGGCCCGGGCACTGCCCAGGAAGACCCGCCAGGCGAGCAGCGCCATCACCACTCCCACGGCGATCACGGCGGACGCCGCGACCTGTACCACCACGGTGGCGAGCGGACCCAGTCCAGGGTCGGTGTCGGCGGCGGTGATGGGCGCGTCCAGCAGCTGCACGATGCCGGTGAGGATCGAGGCGAGCGCGCTGACGGCGGTCATGACCGCGCCCACCACCACCGGCGCGGGGCGCCGGTCGCGGCTGTCCGTGCCCTGGTCAGGCTCCGCGGTGCCGGCAGCCAGCTGGCGCAGGTCAAGGATGGGCAGGTCGCCGTCGGTAACTATGGCATCGCCGCCGCCGTTGCGCGCGTGGTATCCGGTGGAAAAATCGCGGATGACGCTCACCGTCGCGTCCCCCTGCGCGGCAAGGACAGTAGCCACGATATGGTCCCGTTCCACATCGGTGTCCGGCGCGATCTTGTGGGTGACCTGCAGCGTAAAAAGCGAAAAGCCCACGCTCCGGTCATAGGTGCCGGCGGCGAGCCAATCGGCGCTGATGCCGCCGGGCAGCAACCACCCCGCGGGGGCGCGCCAGAACCGGACATGGTGTCGTTTGCCGGGGCTGCCGTCCACTTCCTGCTGGTACGCGAAGTCCTGCCTGCGGCTAAACAGAAGGAGCGGGCTGACGGGCGCGGCCAGGTAGCTGCGCCGCAGGACGGTGGACTTCACAATGCGGAACCCGGTCCGGAACGACAGGTCGTCGGCACGGATCCACGCGGCGCCCTGCATGGCGGTGTGGAGCTGGGCTTCGGAGCCGAGGAGGGCGAGGTTGACCGGGTCGCCCAGCAACCCGTCGCTGGTCCGGGCCCGGCCGATGAAGTAGTCGGGGACGTAGATCCGGGTCAGGATGCTGTGCAGCCGGGGCAGCACCAGGTAGGCAAGCGCCACCCAGAACCCCACGAGGAAGAGCAACTGCCACCAGCCGAAGAGGAAGCTCTCCCGGACCAGGACGGCGGCAAGCCAGACGGCTGACACGCCGCCGAGCACAAAAAAGGCCCAGTCAGCGAAACTTTGCCGGGCTGCGGGTACCGGCGGCACCCTTCGCCCGGTGCGCACGGACATCCGGTGGCGACCCTTCACGAAGGTTTGTTGCACTGACCCTAGCCCACATTGCCGGACAGGATCGGGCACCAGCGGGACCGGCTGCTTCCGGGAAAAGGAAAAGCCCTCCGTTCCGGCAGAATCGCCGGAACGGAGGGCTCCGTTGGAGCCTCCTGTCGGATTCGAACCGACGACCCCCGCTTTACAAGAGCGGTGCTCTGGCCAACTGAGCTAAGGAGGCACACCCCCAATGGGGCAACGCCTGAACGGCACTGGATAAGGGTAGCCCAAAGTCCCACCGGTGGTAAAAACGCTTGCGTCCGGCAGGCCCTGCGCAAAAACCCGCCCCCGGAGAAAACCGGGAGCGGGCCTTGGGTACTTCGGGCGGATCAGGCCTTGGCGTCGATCGCAGCCTGGATGTCGGCATTCAGGTCGGTGGTACCGTCCCACTGCTTGCCGTCCACAAAGATGGTGGGCGTGCCGCTGATGCCGGTGTTGGCGGCCAGGCCGGTGGCGTACTTGACGTACGGGCGGAACGTTTTGTCGTCCACGCAGCTGCCGATGTCCGCGCCGATGTCGCTGGCCAGGGACTTCAGCTTGTCATCGGAAAGGCCGGCGCCACCTTCAGCGGGCTGGTTAGTGAAAAGGGTGTCCACGTATTCGCCGTACTTGTCCGGAGCCTTGTCCGCGACGCAAGCGGCGGCGTTGGCGGCACGTGAGGAGTAGTTGGTGCTGGACTGGCGGTCCAGGAAGCCCAGCGGGCGGTATTCGAGGGAGATTTTGCCTTCGTTGCGGAGCCCGGTGAGGGCCTCGTTGTAGGTGTCCTCGAACCGCTTGCAGACGGGGCAGATGAAGTCAACGTACGCAACAACCTTGACGGGCTGGCCGGTCTCGGCTTCGGCGCCGGGGGCGACCAGCGGGCTGGGCAGGGTCTCGGGCTTGGCCGGCAGGTTGGCCATGTCCACGGAGCCGCCGTCGGCGGCCTTGACCCCGGTGTTCGCCAGCAGGGTCACGCCGCCGTTGGTGTTGGCGCTGGTGGGGACCGGTCCCTGGTCCGCGATCGGCGTGTTCTGCTTGAGCGAGGTGGTGACCACCAGCCCCACGATGACCAGGATGGCCACCACGGCCGCGACGATGCCCCAGCCGATCAGCAGCTTGTTCCGCCGCTCCTTCTTCAGCTGGGCTTCGCGGATCATCCGGGCCTTCTCGCGCGCCTCCGCGGTGCGCTCAGCCTTGGACTTCCGTACTTCATTTGCGGGGCTCATGTGTTCCTTGGGTCGATCGACGTGGGGGGACCACTCAGTGGCAACTCCACCATTTTAGGGGAGAAAGCTGGGAGCTTGCGCTTTCAACCATTCCGCCGGGTTGCCCAACGGATGAATAGCACGGATGACCCCGCCCCGTTAGGGTTGCCTGAGAGCACAAGCAACCCCAGGGGGCCGCAATGCAATCACCCGTCCAGGACAAATCCGCCGCCAAATCCCGGCCAGGAACCACCGGTTCCGCGCACGGCGACGCCACGAAATACGACTTTATGGTGGTGTCCAACAGGCTGCCGGTGGACCGTTGCGCTCCGGGCGACAACGGCGACGACGGCTCGGGGTGGCGTCGCTCCCCCGGTGGACTGGTGACGGCCCTGGCACCCATGATGGGTAAAACAGACGGCGCCTGGGTGGGCTGGCACGGTGCCCCCGACGAAACGCTGGAACCGTTCAGCCACGGCGGCATGGACCTTGTCCCCGTCCAGCTCAGCGACGACGAGGTGGAGCTCTACTATGAGGGCTTCTCCAACGCGACCCTCTGGCCGCTCTACCACGACGTCATCGCACCCCCGGAGTTCCACCGGACCTGGTGGGACGCCTACCGCAAGGTCAACCAAAGGTTCGCCGACGCCGTCGTCCGCCATGCTGACACAAACGCCACCGTTTGGGTCCAGGACTACCAGCTGCAGCTGGTGCCACGGATGCTGCGGAAGGTCCGCCCGGACCTGCGGATCGGATTCTTTAACCACATCCCCTTCCCGCCCCCGGAGATCTTCGCCCAGCTCCCTTGGCGGCAGGCCATCATCGACGGGCTGCTCGGCGCGGACCTGGTGGGCTTCCAGCGCGCCAGCGACGCCGGAAACTTCATGCGCTCGGCCCGCCGCTTCCTTGGCGCCAGCGTCAAGCAGCAGCAGGTCCACGTCAAGGACGGCGACGGCGAAATCACGCACATCGCCCGCGCCCAGGCGTTCCCCATTTCCATCGACGTCCAGCAGATCAGCGAACTGGCCGGCCGGCCGGACATCATTGAACGGGCGCGCCAGATCCGGCAGGACCTGGGCAACCCCAAAACCATCCTGCTGGGTGTTGACCGGCTGGACTACACCAAGGGGATCAGGCACCGGCTCAAGGCCTTTGAGGAGCTCCTGGCGGACGGCAAGCTTTCCGTCGCCGACGCCACCCTGATCCAGGTTGCCTCGCCGAGCCGGGAGCGCGTGGAGCAGTACCGCCTGCTCCGCGAAGAGGTGGAGGGTACCGTGGGCCACATCAACGGCACCTACGACACCCTGGAAAACACCGCCGTCCGCTACCTGCACCACAGCTACCCGGTGGAGGAAATGGTGGCCCTGTACCTGGCCGCGGACGTTATGCTGGTCACCGCGCTGCGGGACGGGATGAACCTGGTGGCCAAGGAATACGTCACGGCCCGGAACAATAACGACGGCGCGCTGGTCCTCAGCGAGTTCGCCGGGGCGGCGGACCAGCTCAAGCAGGCGCTGCTGATGAACCCGCACGATATTGACGGCCTCAAGAGCGCCATCATGACCGCCGTGGACATGCCGGCCCGGGAAGCCTCCCGCCGGATGAAGTCCATGCGCAAGCAGATTTTGGAGCACGACGTCGACCACTGGTCAGCGGATTTCCTGCAGGCCCTGAACGAGAAGGTCATCCGCGATGACACCTGAGGCCCGCCCCGGCCAGGGCCCCCTGGCCCTGTCCCCTGAACTCCGTGCAGCCCTCCGCGAAATTGCCCGCACGGAACACCTGCTGGTGGCCCTGGACTTCGACGGCACTATGGCGCCGATAGTGGGCCACGCGGACGACGCCCGGCCGCTGCCACGGTCGGCTGCGGCGTTCGCAGGACTCGCCGTCCTGCCGCGCACGACGACGGCACTCATCTCCGGGCGCGCACTCGCCAGCCTGAGGGTGGTCGCCTCGCCACCTGTGGACTCCCTGCTGATCGGCAGCCACGGCGCCGAGGCCTGGCTGGGCCCCGGTTCCGCCGGCCTCACGCTGGACGCGGCGCAGGCGGAACTGCTGGCCGAGGTCCGCAGCGCGCTCGCCGAAATCGTCGCCGTGGCACCGGGCACCATGCTCGAGGACAAACCGGCGGGCGTGGTGCTCCACACCCGGCTCGCGGCCGATGACGTCGCCGAGGATGCTGTGGCCGCTGCCCGGTCCCTGCTGCAGGACCGCAAGGGGGTGTTCCTCAAGGATGGGAAACGCGTCCTGGAAACGTCAGTCGTCAACGCCTCCAAGGGTGAGGGGGTAACCTTCCTGCGCCAGATCACCGGAGCCACTGCGGTGCTGTTTGCCGGGGATGACACCACCGACGAGGATGCGCTGGCCCGGCTCGAACCCGGGGACGTTGGCATCAAGGTGGGTTTCGACTTCACCGGGGCACAGTTCCGTGTGGAGGCCCCCATCCATGTGGCGGAACTCCTCGAAACACTCCTGCAGGAACGCAGCCTGGCCGTTGCCGAAGAGGATCCCGGACACACCGGCAGCTGACGCCGTGCCGAACTTCACGTGTGACGTTCGTAACAAAGACAACAAAACGGGCAGCGTCTGGCATACTCTTGCTTGTGATGTGGCGCACAAACACCGTGCGGCATTACCCACTGCCTCCTGGCGCTAGCCGGAACGCAGTGGTGCAAAACAAAACTGAACAAACATGAACCATTCACAACGGATCGTCCGGCACGTACCTGCCGGTGAAGGGATTGATAACTGTGGCTACAGTTACTTTTGATAACGCTACGCGTCTGTACCCGGGCACAGAAAAGCCCGCCGTCGATAAGCTCAACATCGACATCGCCGATGGCGAATTCCTCGTCCTCGTTGGACCCTCCGGTTGCGGTAAGTCCACCTCCCTGCGCATGCTCGCAGGCCTTGAGGATGTCAACGCAGGCCGTATCCTCATTGGCGACCGCGACGTCACCGACGTTCCGCCGAAGGACCGCGACATCGCGATGGTTTTCCAGAACTACGCGCTGTACCCGCACATGACGGTTGCCGACAACATGGGCTTCGCCCTGAAGATCGCCGGCGTTTCCAAGGAAGAGCGCGCCGAGCGTGTCCGTGAAGCAGCAAAGCTTCTTGACCTTGAGCCGTACCTGGACCGCAAGCCGAAGGCACTTTCCGGTGGCCAGCGCCAGCGTGTTGCCATGGGCCGCGCCATTGTGCGTAACCCGCAGGTCTTCCTCATGGATGAGCCGCTCTCCAACCTGGACGCCAAGCTCCGTGTCCAGACCCGTACGCAGATCGCGTCCCTGACCCGCCGCCTGGGCGTCACCACGGTCTACGTGACCCACGACCAGGTCGAGGCAATGACCATGGGTGACCGCGTGGCTGTGCTGAAGGACGGCCTGCTGATGCAGGTCGACACCCCGCGCAACCTGTACGACCGCCCGAAGAACGTGTTTGTCGCCGGCTTCATCGGCTCCCCCGCCATGAACCTGCTCGAACTGCCCGTCGTCGACGGCGGCGTCCAGTTCGGTGGAACGGTTTACCCCGTGCCGCGCAACATCCTCGAAGAAGCCCACGGCAGCACGGTCACCGTTGGTTCCCGTCCGGAAGACCTCGAGACCGCACCGCAGGGTGAGGGCCTCAAGGTCGAGGTCGACGTCGTTGAAGAACTCGGCGCCGACGCCTACGTCTACGGCCACACCACGCTCGACGGCAAGGACCACGACATCGTGGCACGCGTCGACGGTCGCCGTCCTCCGCTGAAGGGCGAGACCCTCTACGTCCGTCCGCAGTCGGGCCACGTGCACCTGTTCGACACCAAGACCGGTCTGCGCCTCGGCGACTGATTCGTTCTGTAACCGGCGGCGGCCCCTTCACTGGAGGGGCCGCCGTCGGCCGTTTAACCCGATGTTTAGCCCAACACCGCAAAGTACGGAAGAATTGAGCCATGACCGAGGAAAACAGCGCCCAGTGGCACGATGAACCCACCGACTACGCGCAGATCGGAAAACTGCCGCGGTTTGTGGCGGCCAGCGCGGACGATGACAAAGCGGCCTCGGTCTCCAGTTCCCTGAACATCACGGCCGCCGCCGCGGACCCCGAGTTGCTGGACCTTCCGTGGCACATCGCCCTGGAGGACTGGCCGGCGGAAAACCTCGCGGCGCTGCCCCGCGGCATCTCCCGGCACATTGTGCGCTTCGCCCATCTGGGCGGTTCCGTGATTGCCATCAAGGAAACGTCCGAGCACGTGGCCCGGCACGAATACCACATGCTCCGCAAACTGGCGCGGCTGGATGTCCCCTGCGTGGAACCCGTCGCCGTCATCACCGGCCGGACCACCATGGACGGCCGCCCCCTCAACCCGGTGCTGGTGACCCGGCACCTGAAGTTCTCCATGCCGTACCGCGCATTGTTCTCGCAGATGCTGCGCAAGGACACCCTGACGCGGCTGATCGACGCCCAGGCGCTCCTGATGGTCCGGCTGCACCTGATCGGCTTCTACTGGGGCGACGTATCCCTGTCCAACACGCTGTTCCGCCGCGACGCCGGCGCTTTCGCGGCCTACCTGGTCGACGCCGAAACCGGCGAGCTCTACCCGGACCTGTCCACCGGCCAGCGTGAGTACGACCTCGAAATCGCCCGGGTGAACATCGCCGGTGAACTGATGGACCTGCTCGACGGCGGCCTGATCGAGGAAAAAGTGGACCCCGTGGCCACCAGCGAACTCATCATGGACAGCTACCGGCGGCTCTGGACTGAGCTGACGGAAAAGGAATCCTTTGAACTTGGCGAGCGGTGGCGGGTGGGTGCCCGGATCCGGCGGCTCAACGAACTGGGATTCGACGTTGAAGAATATGCCATCAAGACCACCCAGAACGGGACCACCATCCAGCTGCAGCCCAAGGTGGTGGACGCCGGCCACCACATGCGGCGGCTGCTGCGCCTCACCGGGCTGGATGCCCAGGAAAACCAGGCACGACGGCTGCTGAACGACATGGACTCGTTCCGGGCCGACAACAACCCGGACATGGACGAGGAATACAGCGCCCACCTCTGGGTCAGCCAGATCTTCGAACCCATTGTCCGGTCCATACCCCGGGACCTGTCCGGCAAACTGGAACCGGCGGAAGCCGTGCACGAGGTCCTGGAACACCGCTGGTACATGTCGGAGAAGCAGGAACGCCACATCCCGCTGGCCGAAGCCGTGCAGTCCTACATCGACTCCATCCTGCGGCACCGCCGCGACGAGGCAGCGATCATGCTCAACCCGGACACCGGGATGCTCAAGATCCTCGAAGTGGAGACCGAGGAGTCCCGCTACGGAGCGGACAGCGAATACCCCGACGCCGACGACTGAGCCTTCCCGCACTGAGCCCTCCCGCAGGGCCGGGGGTCAGCCCCCAACTAGGTCGCAGTTGTTGTCGTTTTGGGCCCTCAAAACGACAACAACTGCGACCCAGTTGGGATGACGGAAGGCTAGATTGCCTTGCCGGGGTTCAGTATCCCGGCGGGGTCGAACAGCGCCTTGATCCTGTGCTGGAGCTCCCGCACGGGTTCAGCCTGCTCCTGGCCCAGCCAGCGCAGCTTGTACTGGCCCACGCCATGCTCACCCGTGATGGTGCCGCCCATGGCCAGCGCGGCCGTCACCGATTCGTCCAGCACCCGTTCCAGGCGGGCCAGGGCTCCGGCATCAACACCCGTCTCCTCCCGGTCCACCCAGAACGTGGGGTGCAGGTTGCCGTCGCCGGCGTGCGCAACAACCTTCAGGTGCACCCTGTGCTCCCCGGCCATGGCTTCCAGGGCCGCCACATAGTCCACCAGCCGTGAGCGCGGGACGGCGACATCCTCGCCCACCTGGTACTGGTCGTCCACCTCGGCGCCCCGGCTGTGCCGTCGCAGTTCCACCAGACGCTGCGCTTCGGCGCTCTCCTCGGTGGTCACCACCGCGCCGCTGTCCTGCAGAACCTGCCGGATCCTGGCTGCTTCAGCTGCAGCGCCGAAGCCGTCCGTCTGGACGAGGAGGAGGGAGCTGCCGCGTGCGCTGAGGTCCGAGCCGTGGATTTCGTCCAGCTGCGCCAGCGTCCCGCCGTCGAGCAGTTCCATGATGGCCGGCTGGACGCGGGCCCGGCCCACGGCGAGGACACCCGCTGCGGCGCGCTTGAAGTCGGGGTAGAAGGCGGCCACGGTGTGCACCTCCTGCGGCAGGTACTTCAGCCGGACGGTGATGCCCACCACAATCCCGAGCGTTCCCTCGGAGCCAACAAAAAGCCCGGTCAGGTCATAGCCCGCCACGCCCTTGAAGGTCTGGTGGCCGGTGTGGATCAGCGAGCCGTCGGCCAGGACAACGTCCAGGGCCAGCACCGAGTCCCGGGTGACGCCGTACTTGGCACAGCGGAGACCGCCGGCGTTGGTAGCCACGTTCCCGCCGATGGTGGAACTGCGGTAGCTTGCAGGGTCCGGCGCGTACATCAGCCCGTGGGTGGCCGCGGCCTCATTAAGCACGGCGTTGATGACCCCCGGTTCCACTGTTGCCGTTTCATCGTCGGGGCTCAGGTCCAGGATCCGGTCCAGCCGTTCCAGGGAGAGGACCACGCAGCCGCGCGTGGCATGGGCACCGCCGGACACACCCGTCCCCGCTCCGCGGGGCACCAGCGCCACATTCGCGGCGGCGCAGGCACGCACCACCGCCTGGACCTCAGGTACCGACGCCGGGAACACCACGGCCACGGGAAGGTGGAAGTCGATGATGGGCGCCTGGTCCACCGCGTACCGCCGCAGGGTCCCTTCGGCGGTGTCCACCTTAGCTGCCCCGACGGCAGCCACCAATTCCTCAACCACGCTTTCCACAAAGCCTCCATCCGCCGTCGCACGTCTCCACCCAGTCTAGGTTGAGCGCCAGTGGTGGACGCAGGCTCGGATGCAAGCGCTTCCAGCCCCTGACCTGCGCGGACGGCTTCAACTATCAATAGGCCCTGCAAACCAGACTGGAAGCGCTTTCATTTAATCCGGATTCTGCTCTAAGGTAACTCTCATGACTGTCGAAACTGTGACACCGGACACCACCCTGGCGGCGGGCCCGCTCACGCTGATCCACTCTGCCGATACCATCCCCGGATGGTGGCGCTCCGCCGTGATCTACCAGGTGTACCCACGGTCATTCCGCGACCTCAATGGTGACGGCGTAGGCGACCTCGCAGGCATCACCGAGGAGCTGCCGCAGCTCGCGGACCTGGGGGTGGACGCCGTCTGGCTGTCCCCGTTCTACCGCTCGCCCCAGCGCGACGCCGGGTACGACGTCAGCGACTACTGCGACGTGGACCCCATCTTCGGCACCCTCACCGACTTCGACGTGATGATGGCCGAATCCCACCGGCTGGGGCTCCGCGTGATTGTGGACCTTGTGCCCAACCACTGCTCGGACCAGCACGTCGCCTTCCAGGCAGCCGTGCAGGCGTCCGCAGGCAGCCCCGAACGGGACATGTTCATTTTCCGTGACGGCAGCGGCCCTGACGGCAACGAGCCGCCCAACAACTGGGAGTCGCACTTCGGCGGCCCGGCCTGGACCCGCATCATTGGCACCGACGGCCGCCCGGAACAGTGGTACCTGCACCTCTTCGATTCCTCCCAGCCGGATTTCAACTGGGACAACCCCGCCGTCCATGCCGAGTTCGAGCGGGTCCTCCGCTTCTGGCTGGACCGCGGCGTGTCCGGGTTCAG
Organism: Arthrobacter sp. Leaf141; assembly: GCF_001424565.1. Taxonomy (GTDB): domain Bacteria; phylum Actinomycetota; class Actinomycetes; order Actinomycetales; family Micrococcaceae; genus Arthrobacter. The sequence continues at coordinate 2,997 of NZ_LMOL01000004.1, read as the reverse complement.
GGTGGACGTGGCCCACGCGCTGGTCAAGGCGGCAGGTTTGCCCGCCTGGGGCGGCCGCGCGGACGGCAGCAGCAGCGAAGGCTTCCCGGGTTCTGCAGCGCCCATGTTCGGGCAGCCCGCCCTGCATGACATCTACCGCCGCTGGCGGGCAATCCTCAACGAATACGGCCACGACCGCATCCTTTGTGCCGAAGCCAACGTGGACCCGCTGCCCAGGCTGGCCGACTGGGTGCGGCCGGATGAAATGCAGCAGGCATTCAACTTCCCCTACCTGCATGCAGGCCTGGACATCCACCGCCTCCGCGGTGTCATCACCGATTCGCTGGTGGCGCTGGACGCTGTTGGCGCGCCCAGCACCTGGGTCCTGTCCAACCATGACGTGGTCCGCCACGCGAGCCGGTTCGGCTACAACGGGCACGGACCGCGCGGCGGGGACGGCATCGGCCCCGCAGACCCGCAGCCGGACGTTGCCCTGGGCAGGCGCCGTGCTGCGGCTGCGTCCGTGTTTATGCTGGGCCTGCCGGGCGCCGCGTACCTCTATCAGGGTGAAGAACTGGGACTGCCTGACGGTATCGACATTCCCGAGCAGCTCCGCCAGGATCCCACTTTTGCCCGGACCGGCGGCGAACGCCTGGGCCGGGACGGCTGCCGGATCCCACTGCCATGGCGTGCGGCAGAACCCCACCTCGGCTTTGGACCAGGGGCTGACCCGTGGCTCCCCTTCCCCGACTCGTTTGCCGCCCTGGCGCGTGACCTGCAGACCGGATCACCGGCGTCGCACCTTGCCCTCTACAAGGAAACCCTGGCACTCCGCCGCAACCTGGACCTGGGCCGCGGCTCGCTGCTCTGGGCAGAAGACTGGTGCAGCGGATCCGCGCTGGGCTACGTCAACGGGACTACGCTGGTGCTGATGAACCTTAACCACGAACCGCTGGAGCTGCCTGCAGGCCAGGTCCTGGTCCGCAGCGCCGCCGACGGAGCCGACGGCTGGCTCGCTTCCGGCGAAACGGCCTGGATTGCGCTGGGGCAGGGCGGCGCAACGAACTAGCATGCCGGGGATCAAAGAGGTTGCGGACCGGGCCGGCCTGTCGGTGGCCACGGTTTCGCGGGCGCTCGGCGGCAAGGCCAATGTTTCGCCCAAGAGCCGGGAGCGGGCCCGCAGGGCAGCGCAGGAGCTGGGCTTCGTCCCGTCGTACCACGCCGCCAGCCTGGCGTCCGGGCGGAACTACAACATCGGCCTGGTGGTGCCCTATGTGCAGCGCTGGTACTTCGCCTCCGTGCTGGAGGGCGTCTCCGAGACCCTGCTGGATGCCGGCTACGACCTCACCCTCTACAACGTGGGCGAACAGACGGAGCGCAGGAACAGCGTCCTGAACGACTTCCTGCTGCGGAAGCGCCTGGATGCCGTGATCGCCGTTGCCCTGGTGCTCAGCGAGGCGGAGATCATGCAGCTCCTGGCCGTCCGCAGGCCCCTCGTGGCGATCGGCGGCGCCCTGCCCGGTGCGGCCTCCATCAGGATCGACGATGCCCGCCTTGCGCGGCTCGTCACCGAACACCTCATCCGGCTGGGGCACACGCGGATTGCGCATATGACCGGGGACACTGAATTGAACCGGGACTTCAAGCTTCCGGGCATCCGCCTCAGCGGATACCAGGCTGCGATGGCGGCGGCGGGCCTGCCGGTCCATCCGGACTGGCAGGTCGCGGCGGACTTCACCATCCAGGGGGCATATAGGGCCGCCAAGCGGCTTCTGGGGACGGCTTCCGAACGGCCAACAGCGGTTTTCGCGGCGTCGGATGAGATGGCGGTGGGCACCATCCTCGCGGCCAGGGACTTCGGCCTCCAGGTCCCCCGGGACATCTCCGTGGTAGGCCTGGACGGGCATGAACTTGGCGAGGCCTTCGGGCTGACCACCATCGACCAGAATCCCCGCGGCCAGGGCAAGCTCGCCGCTACAACGGCGCTTGAGCTGCTGGATACGGCCTGGAACTCCGACGCCGATGCAGCACCCATCCCTGCGCCCGACTACGAATACCCCACGGACTTCGTCATCCGCACCAGCACGGCCATCCCGCCAACGAAACCCTAGCTGTGGTGTCCTAGCCGGCCGACCCCATAAAGCGGGAGTAGCGGGCCAGGATCAGCGGCCACGCCGCAACGTACCCTGCCCGGGTGGCAGCGGGATCCTCGGCGCCCTCCCAGCCCTCATGGAGCACCTTGACCTCTGCGCCGCCCTCGACGGCCCTGAAGACCACGCGGAGCTCAGTGGACCACAGCGCCGTTGAGCCGGGGTGCCAGGTGGCGTGGAAGGACAGCGGCGGCTGCCAGTCGTCAAGGGTTCCCCAGATGCTGGTCCTGCCATCGTCGGCGGTCTCCAGGATGAGGTTCTCCTCGAACTCCACGTAGGACCCTGCCCCGTAAGCCCCGTGCTCTTCAAGGGGCCACCAGAGGTGTGTGTGGTCCGTGAAGCCGGCGAAGGCGTGGGCTACGGTTCCGGGCACCACAACGGTTTCGATGACCGGGACGAGCTCAGGAGGACCGGGCTGCGCCGGACTGCCGGGCTGTACAGGGCTTCCATGCTGGTCCTGGCCGTGGCTGAAGAGGCTGTTCATGAGCCCCGATTCTACCGGACCTGCATTGTCCGTCCCGTCTGTCCCTCCCCGTTACGC
>NZ_LMOL01000004.1:0-160 GCF_001424565.1 Arthrobacter sp. Leaf141 | reverse complement strand
GTTCCCCTGGGGTGTTGCCCGGGGGTGGGAAATCTGTGGTTACAACATTGTGGTGTTGTTATTGTGTTGTGTTTTTGTTCCCTGCAACAAACGTGGGTTTGTTGTTTGGGAACCACATAGTGGACGCAAGCAGTCTTGTTTTCTTTTTACCACCCCACGG
>NZ_LMOL01000003.1:1197-74129 GCF_001424565.1 Arthrobacter sp. Leaf141 | reverse complement strand
TTCAATACAAAAAATTGGTATCAACAAACATGGCACACTATTGAGTTCTCAAACAACAGACACGTTCGAATATTCCCGAAACAATTCATTTGAATGAATTCTTATTCCGTATTTCTTCGCCGTGATGTTTCAAGCTTATTTCATTCATATTCGCTTTGCAAATCCGGTTGTTTTCCCGGAATTCACTCTGTTTCCATGAATCCGCCCAGCAGAAAATCGAAGCAACTTTTCGGTCCAGGCCCTGCCTGGCTAAGAATTGCTTCTTATCAATGTTGGGGGTTTGTCGCCACTCAGCGGCGGCGACTCAGCAAAACAATACACGCCCCTCAACGGCCGTGCAAGTTGGCTGGTGAGGGGCGTGCATTGGTGTTTTCGGGGGCGCAGAACCCTAGGCAGGGTCCACCTGGACGGTGGCGAGGTTCTTTTTACCCCGCCGAAGGAGCAGGTACTTGCCGTGCAGCAGCTGCGAGCCGGCGACAACAGCATCCGGGTCTGTCATTTTTTGGTTGTTCACATAGGCGCCGCCCTCCCCCACCGTGCGGCGGGCGGCCGATTTGCTCTCGGAAAGACCCGACACCACCAGCAGATCCACAATGCCCAAAGCGTCTGCCGGCACCGTGGCGGAAGGAAGTTCCGCGGTGGCGGCAGCCAGGGTCATCTCATCCAGGACCGTCAGGTCGCCGTTGCCAAACAAAGCGGCGGACGCGGCGATGACCTTTTCGGTCGCCTCCACACCGTGAACCAGCGACGTTACTTCGAAGGCCAACCGACGCTGGCCTTCCCGGGCGAACGGACGCTCCGCAACAGCGGTGGCAACGTCGTCGATCTCTGCCCGGGTCAGGAAGGTGAACACCTTGAGCCGGTCAACCACGTCAGCATCTGCGGTATTAAGCCAGAACTGGTAGAAGGCGTACGGGCTGCACATCGCGGCGTCGAGCCAGATGGCGTTGCCCTCGCTCTTGCCGAACTTGGTGCCATCGGAGTTGGTGATCAACGGTGTACCCAGGGCGTGGACGCTCTTGCCCTCCACCTTGCGGATCAGTTCCGTGCCGCTGGTCAGGTTGCCCCACTGGTCCGAGCCACCGGTCTGCAGGACGCAGCCGTGGTCGCGGTACAGCTGGAGGTAGTCCATACCCTGCAGGATCTGGTAGCTGAACTCGGTGTAGCTGATGCCCTCATCGGAACTCAGCCGGGAGGCCACCGCGTCCTTGCGCAGCATGGTGCCTACACGGAAGTGCTTGCCCACCTCACGCAGGAAGTCGATGGCGCTCAGCGGAGCCGTCCAGTCAAGGTTGTTGACCATCCGGGCGGCGTTGTCCCCCTCGAAGCTCAGGAAACGGCGGACCTGGCCCTGCAGGTAGCCCACCCATTCCACCACGGTGTCCTTGGTATTCAGGGTCCGTTCAGCCGTGGGACGGGGATCACCGATCAGACCCGTGGACCCGCCAACCAGGCCCAGCGGCCGGTGGCCGGCCAGCTGGAGCCGCCGCATCACCAGCAGCTGCACCAGGTTGCCCAGGTGAAGCGAGGGAGCCGTGGGATCAAAGCCGCAATAGTACGTGACCGGCCCACCGGCGAGGAGCTTCTCCAGCTCTGCTTCATCGGTGGAGACGTGGACCAGGCCACGCCATTTCAGCTCCTGCCATACGTTGGCAAACGTGGGATCGTTCTGTTGCAGTTCGAGGCTGTTGATTTCTGGCACGCCTTCTAAGTTAGCAGGAGTGCGGCGCCGCCAGGCGGCGGCACCGCCGGGAGCAGGCCCTCAGCCTGCGATGCCTGCCGGTACGGGCTGGGCCGCTATCAGGCGCAGCCGCTGGGTGGCCCGGGTCATGGCCACGTACAGGTCGCCCACCTTGCCGTGCTCGTGGTTGAGCATCATGGCCGGTTCCAGCACCACCACGCCGTCGAATTCCAGGCCCTTGGCCTCGCGGGGGCTGATGACCACAATGTCCTGCTCGTAGCTGCCCGCACCGTTGCCCACCCGCCGGCCGTACGCAGTGCGGAGGGCGCGGATGGCTGCGGGCAGGAGGTCGCCGTCGGCAATCACGGCGATCAGGCCGCCGTCGAGCGCTTCCAGCTCTGCCGGCAGGACCTCCACCAGGCGGTCCACCACCGAGCCCGCCGGGACCTCGTCAATGACAGGTGACCAGCGGCCCTCACGGACAGCCTTGGGCGCCGAAACCACCAGCCCGGCAGCGTTGGCCATCCGGACTGCTGCCTCGGCAATCTGGGACGGCGTCCGGTAGTTGACCGTCAGCTCCTCAAGCTGCCAGCGGTCACCGAACATGGGAGCCAGGGCACCCTGCCAGGAGTTGGCGCCGGCCACGGAACTGGTCTGGGCAATGTCGCCCACGATCGTGAACGACTTCAGCGGGCAGCGCCGCACCAGCAGCCGCCACTGCATGGGCGAAAGCTCCTGGGCCTCGTCCACCACAATGTGCCCGAAGGCCCAGCTGCGGTCGCTGGTGGCGCGCTCGGCCGCCGTGAGCCGGTCCTCGCGCTCCTGGTTCTGGTCCGCGAGCTCCTCTGCAGTCATCAGCACATCAACACCCATGTGCTCCATGTTTTCCAGCGTTTGCTTGGCGTTGGCCAGGTCGCGGGCCCTGTCGTGCTCCTGCTGCGCAAGGCCGCGGCCGTCGGTAGCGTCCAGATCCCCCAGCAGTTCCGCGGCTTCATCAAGCAGCGGGACGTCGGGTTCCGTCCAGGGCGCGTCCGCCGGGCGCAGCAGGGAAGCCCGCTCAGCCTTGGTGAGGTGCGGGGTGCAGAATTCGAGGATGGCCGGCTTGCTGAACAGCTCGGAAACCAGCTTCTCCGGCGTTATGGGCATCCAGCACAGGTTGAGGGCGATCCGCACGTCGCGGGCGCTGCGGACGTCCTCGGCAAGGTAGCCCCGGTCAGCGTTGTTGCCGATGTTCCCGGCTTCAACAAGGTCGGTCAGCTGTTCGGTCAGCTCACGGAGCAGGATCTTGACGAAGCTGGCGCGTGCCTCGTTGTGCGGTTTCCCGGTGGCGCGGGCACGCTCCCGCGCGCGCCGGACCTGGCGGACCGTCAGCGTCAGCTTGCGGCCGTCCACTTCCAGGATCCGGTCCCCGGCCGGGACCCGCTGGCGGTTGGCGACGGCGTTGGCCACAATGGCGGCCATGTCCAGGCGGCCCTTGATGGCGGCGACGCCGGCGTCCTGTTCGGGTACGGCATGGATGCCGGGCATCAGCCGGCCCAGGCTTGCCATCACCACACCAGTCTCGCCGAGGGAGGGCAGCACACGTTCGATGTACTTCATGAACGACGACGACGGCCCCACCAGCAGGACGCCTGCAGTCTTGAGCCGGTCCCGGTGGGTGTAGAGGAGATAGGCGGCACGGTGCAGCGCCACGGCGGTTTTGCCGGTGCCGGGGCCGCCCTGCACCACCAGGGCACCTGAGATCGAGGACCGGATGATGCGGTCCTGCTCCGACTGGATGGTGCTGACGATGTCCGACATCCGGCCGGTGCGCTTGGAGTTCAACGCCGCCAAAAGGGCGCCTTCACCCTGCAGCGATTCGTCGTCCGCCAGCATGCCGGCGTCCAGGACGTCGTCTTCAATGGCCTTGACTTCGCGGCCCTGCAGGATCAGGTGGCGGCGGCGGCGTACACCCTGCCGGTCGAAAGCGGTGGCCTGGTAGAAGTGCCCGGCTTCTGGCGCGCGCCAGTCCACCATCAGCCGCTGCAGGTCCTCGGTGGTGAGGCCGATCCGGCCGATGTACTGTTCCTCGCCGGAGTCCAGATCCAGCCGGCCAAAGACCAACCGGTCATCCACTGCATCCAGCTGCGCGAGCCGGTCCTCATACAGGGCGGCAAAAGCGTCCCGTTCCGAAACGTTCTGCATGGTGCCTACGGCTCCGGCGCGCCGGACCTGGGCAAGCTGCCGGCGCTTCTCGTCGCGCAGCTCCTCCAGCCGGGCGTAGAGGCCGGCAACATAATCCCGTTCGTGGGCCAAATCGGCGTCGAGCATTAACGTTCCCCTATCGCGGAATACAGACCGTCCATTCTACAACCATTTCCGTTAACGCTTGTGAAACATGGTGGCCTCAGGTTGCGGCGTCCGGGGCCGGGCCGGCTTGTACGTGGACACGGTCCGGTCCCCGGTCAGCCAGAACCGCCACGGGTATTCCCCCGACCCGCCGGGACCGGCTACCCCCACCCGCGGCCCGGAGCTGACAGGTCCGGCAGGGTGCGGCGGCAGTTCCAGCGTGAACGGCTCCGCCAGGGCGTCCCGGCCGCTGTCCGCAGTGCTCAGTCCCATGGCTTTGGCCAGCCGGGCCGGTCCCCGCGCCAGGTCCGCCGGTGACTTGGACGTGGGCCGCCGCTGCCGGGCAAGGTCCCCGCCCGCCACCACCTCCCCGGCACGCAGCAGCAGCGCGGACGCCGTGCCAACCGGCCCGCAGACGATGTTGGCGCAGTGGTGCATCCCGTAGGTGAAGTAGACGTAAAGGTGCCCGGGCGGCCCGAACATCGGCGCGTTGCGCTGCGTGGACCCGCGGTAGGTGTGGGACCCGGGGTCGGGATGAAGTGAATCCCCCGGCCCCAGGTAGGCCTCCACCTCGGTGAGCCGGACAGCCACCAGGCCGTCCCGCGTCCGGTGCGTCAGCACGGCACCCAGGAGCATCGGGGCCAGGTCCAGGGCGTTGCCGGCCAGCAATTCCCGCAGGGGCGGCCCGGACGGGGGCTGTGGCGTGGTCATTTTTCGACTCTACCCACTCCGGGAAGTGGCCAGGGGTACGCACGGCCGTGTCCGATTTCCGCTAGAAGCAGTCCCGCCGGGCTGGCAGGATGGAGGCATGGACTTCTGGCAGCGCTACCGGGCGATCGACGCCCGGGACACCCGGTTCGACGGGCAGTTCTATACTGCCGTCCGCACCACGGGCATCTACTGCCGCCCGTCCTGCCCGGCCCGGACCCCCAAGGCCGCCAATGTCACCTTCTACGAGACCTCGGCCGCGGCGCACGACGCCGGTTACCGGGCCTGCAAGCGCTGCCTCCCGGAGGCGGTCCCCGGGACTCCCGCCTGGAACATCCGACAGGACGTTGCCGGCCGCGCGATGCGGCTGATCAATGACGGGGTCATCAACCGCGACGGCGTCCAGGGCCTTGCTGCCCGGCTGGGCTACTCCTCCCGGCAGCTGAACAGGATCCTCAGCCAGGAGCTCGGCGCCGGTCCCCTCTCGCTGGCCCGCGCCGGCAGGGCGCAGACGGCCCGGACGCTGTTGGTGTCCACGGCCATGAAGCTCGCGGACATCGCTTTCGCTGCCGGTTTCAGCAGTGTCCGCCAGTTCAACGAAACCATGGTGGAAGTCTTCGACATGACCCCCACTGCGCTGCGGCTCAAGGGCCGTCCGGCGAAGGCCGGGGGCGGCACCACGGCCCTCAGCCTGGCTTTGCCGTACCGCCAGCCGTTCGATCCGGGCATCTTCACGTTCCTTGCCGTGCGTGCCGTCCCCGGCATCGAAGCGGGCACCGCCACGTCCTACGCACGGACGCTGCGGCTGCCGCACGGCGACGCGCGCTTCGCGGTGGAGTACGACGGCGGCACGCCCGGCCGGCCCCTGACCCTCACCATCGGCGCGGTGGACCTGCGGGACCTGCCGGCGCTCCTGAGCCGGGTCCGCAGGCTCTTTGACCTGGACGCCGACCCGCAGGCCATCGATGCTGCCCTGGCGGCGGATCCCCGGCTCGCCGCCGCCGTCGCCGGGACACCCGGGATGCGGATGCCCGGGGCGCTGGACCCGCAGGAGCTGCTGGTCCGGGCCATGATCGGCCAGCAGATCACCGTGGCCGCTGCCCGGACGGCACTTTCGCAACTGGCTGCTGCAGGCAGCCACAGCAGCGTTCCGGCGGACGAGCTGGACCGGCTGTTCCCCACCCCAGCGCAGATCGCGGCTTCCGGGCACCTGCTCCGCGGCCCGAAGCGGCGCACGGAATCCCTCCTGAACGCCGCAGCGGCCATGGCGGACGGCCGGCTGGAGATCGGCTACGGCCATAACGTCCCCGGCCTCACGGCCGAACTGCTGCCGTTGCCGGGCGTGGGGCCCTGGACGGTGGGCTACGTGGCGATGCGGGTGCTCGGTGCCCCGGACGTTTTCCTCGCCAATGACGCCGCCGTCCGGAACGGCATCAAGGCCCTGGCCGCGGGCACAGACGCCGGTTCCCCGGACTTCCGCGAAGTCAGTCCCTGGCGTTCCTACGCCACCATGCACCTCTGGGCCGCTGCCGCCCGTCCCCCCGGCATCGGACGTACTCCACGCACCCGCCGTTCCCCGGCCCCAACCTCCGCGAAAGTGACGCCATGAAAGCCCAACTGCTGACCATGACCACCCCCGATGGCCCCTTCACCATCATCGCCCGGGACGGGGCGGTGCTCTCGTCCGGCTGGACAGCGGACCCGGCTGACCTGACCGGCCAGATCCACGCGTCCCTGCGGCCGGACGGCCTGGAAACAGTCAGCAGCCTGGCCGGCATCTCCCCGGCCGTTGACGCGTTTTACAGCGGAGACCCGGAACCTGCAATGGCCGTGCCGGTGCTGCAGCAGTCCGGCCCGTTCCGGGCGCATGCCTGGGACGTCCTGCGCCTTGTGGCACCGGGGCAGCCCGTGACGTACAGCGAATACGCGGCCCTGGCCGGCAACCCCAAGGCTGTCCGGGCCGCGGCCAGCGCCTGCGCCTTCAACGCCGCGGCATTGTTTGTTCCCTGCCACCGGGTGATCCGGACGGACGGCACCCTGGGCGGGTTCCGCTGGGGCCTGCCGGTGAAGGAACGGCTGCTGGCGCGCGAAGCGGCATAGGCGAACCGCCGGCGCAGGTCCCGTGGCGCGACGGCTTAGTCGAGCGGGATACCGTCCTCCCCGAACCGATGCCGCAGGTGCCGGCGGTTGTGCCGGGCCTGCCAGAATTCGATCTCAACGGGCCGGAGGGCGTAGAGCTGCCAGTCCGGGTTGCTGCTGCCATCAGCCTGCGGCCGGGCGTCCCAGTCCGAGGCCGATGCGGCGGCGGAGAGCTCCACCACGGGACCGGCCACCCGCACCTGCCGGCCCTGCGAATGCCAGTAGAAGTTCATGGCCGCCACCGGCGATCCCGTGAGTTCCCGGCCCTTGCGGGAGGTGCGGGACGTGGCGAACTGCCAGCCGGCGTCGTCAATGTCCTTCAGGATCAGCATCCGTGCCGACGGCTGCCCGCCGCCGGCCACCGTCGCCAGGCTGAAGGCGTGCGGCTGCGGTTCACCGGCGGCGAGGGCCTGGTCCAGCCAGAGCCGGAACAGCGCGGCAGGGTCCGCCGGCGCGGTGTCCGGGTCGAAATCGGGAAGTTCCGCGGGGAAGTCGGGCAGCGCGCGGAGGAACTGCCGGAAGGTTTGGGTCATGGCGCCATGCTAGCGGGGCTGCCCCGCAGGTTAACGCAGAACGCCCCTCCCGCCTGTCGGATCAACAGGCGGGAGGGGCGTGCGGGAGCTAGCCGGCGTAGGCGCGGACGGCTTCCAGTTCGGCTTCCAGCGCGGTGAGCTGGCGTTCGACGGCGGCCGGTGCCGTGCCGCCCTGGGAGTTGCGGCTGTTAAGCGAGCCCTCCGTGGACAGTACCGTGCGGACCTCCGGCGTGAGGTGCGCGGAGATGTCCGCGTATTCCTCGTCTGTCAGGTCCCACAGTTCAACGCCGCGGGATTCGGCCTGCTTGACGGCGGCGCCGGAAAGCTCATGCGCTTCCCGGAACGGCACGCCCTGCCGGACCAGCCATTCGGCGATGTCGGTGGCCAGGGCAAAGCCCTGCGGTGCCAGCGACGCCATGCGCTCGGTGTTGAACGTCAGGGTGGCGATCATGCCGGACACGGCCGGAAGCAGCAGCTCCAGGGTGTCTGCGGCATCGAAGACCGGCTCCTTGTCCTCCTGCAGGTCGCGGTTGTACGCCAGCGGCAGGCCCTTGAGGGTAGCCAGGAGCCCGGTCAGGTTGCCGATCAGGCGCCCTGCCTTGCCGCGTGCCAGCTCGGCAACATCCGGGTTCTTCTTCTGCGGCATGATGGACGACCCCGTGGAATAGGAATCGTGCAGTGTGACGAAGGAGAATTCCTTGGTGGCCCAGAAGATGACTTCCTCGGAGATCCGGGACAGGTCAACACCGATCATGGCCGTGACCCAGGCGAACTCGGCGAAAACGTCGCGGGACGCGGTGCCGTCGATCGAGTTGTGCGTGGCGGAGAAGAAGCCCAGGTCCGCGGCCACCGCTTCCGGGTCCAGGCCCAGCGAGGAACCCGCCAGGGCGCCGGAACCGTACGGCGAAACGCCGGCCCGCTTATCCCAGTCCTGGAGCCGCTGCACATCACGCAGCAGCGCCCAGGCGTGGGCCAGCAGGTGATGGCTCAGCAGCACCGGCTGGGCGTGCTGCAGGTGGGTGCGGCCCGGCATGGCCACACCGTGGTGGGCCTTGGCCTGCCCCATGAGGGAGTCCACGGTGGCCAGCACGCCGCGGGCGATGATCCGGGCGTGGTCGCGCAGGAACATCCGGCCCAGGGTTGCCACCTGGTCGTTGCGGGACCGGCCGGCGCGGAGCTTGCCGCCCAGCTGGGTTCCGGCGCGTTCGATCAGGCCGCGTTCCAGCGATCCGTGCACGTCCTCGTCGGAGTCGGCGGGCAGGTAGGCACCGGACGCCACGTCCTCATCCAGGCGGGTGAGGGCGACCAGCATCCCGTCGAGTTCGGCGTCGTCCAGCAGTCCGGCCTTGTGCAGCACACGGGCGTGCGCCTTGGACCCGGCAATGTCGTAGCGGGCCAGCCGCCAGTCAAAATGCGTGGACTTGCTCAGCGCCGCGAGGGCGTCCGCGGGGCCGCCGGCGAACCGGCCGCCCCACAGCGCACCTGTATTGGTCCCCGAGCGCACCCCGGATTTGTGCTCAGCCACGGGGGCTACTTTCCTGCGACGCGGATGTCGCGGCCCGAGGCCACCTTGGCGGACATGCCCCACAGTTCGATGAAGCCCTTGGCCTGTGACTGGTCGAAGGTGTCGCCGGTGTCGTAGGTGGCCAGGTCGAAGTCGTACAGGGACGTGTCGGAGCGGCGGCCGTTGACGATTGCCTGGCCGCCGTGCAGGGTCATGCGGATGTCGCCGGTGACGTACTTCTGGGTGTCTTCGATGAAGGCGTCGAGGGAACGCTTCAGCGGGGAGAACCACTGTCCGTCGTAGACCAGCTCGGCCCAGCGCTGGCCAACGGTGGCCTTGAAGCGGGCCTGCTCGCGCTCGACGGTGATGTCCTCGAGGTGCTTGTGCGCGGTGATCAGCGCCATGGCGCCGGGGGCCTCGTAGATTTCGCGGGACTTGATGCCCACGAGGCGGTCCTCGACAACGTCGATCCGGCCCACGCCCTGGGCGCCGGCCCGGCGGTTCAGTTCCTTGATGGCCTGCAGCGGGGTGACCCGGACGCCGTCGATCGCCACCGGCACGCCGGCTTCGAAGGAGATGGTGACTTCATCCGGGGCCGGCGGGAACTCCGGGGTGGCGGTGTAGTCGTAGATGTCCTTGGTGGGGGCGTTCCAGATGTCCTCAAGGTAGCCGGTTTCGACGGCACGGCCCCAGACGTTCTGGTCGATCGAGTACGGGTTCTTTTTGGTGGTCTCGATGGGCAGGCCCTTTTCCTCGGCGAAGGCGATGGCCTTGTCGCGGGTGAGGGCGAGGTCGCGGACGGGGGCGATGCACTTCAGGTCCGGCCCAAGGGTCTGGATGCCGACTTCGAAGCGGACCTGGTCGTTGCCCTTGCCGGTGCAGCCGTGTGCCACGGTGGTGGCGCCGAATTCGCGGGCGGCCTTGACCAGGTGCTTCACGATCACCGGACGGGAAATGGCCGAGACCAGCGGGTAGTGGCCCTGGTAGAGGGCGTTGGCCTTCAGCGTGGGCATGCAGTACTCGTTGGCGAACTCATCCGACGCGTCGGCCACGTAGGCTTCGACGGCGCCGCAGCCCAGGGCGCGCTGACGGATGGTCTCCAGCGACTCGCCGCCCTGTCCAACGTCAACGGCCACGGCGATGACCTCGGCACCGGTGGCTTCACCGATCCAGCCGATGGCTACTGAGGTGTCCAGGCCGCCGGAGTAGGCCAGCACAATGCGTTCAGTCACTTAAATGCTCCTTGAATTGAGGGTTTGGTTGGTGTTGTTGCCATCAAGCTTATTGCCCGGCTTCCTCGGCCAGCTGCAGGAAGCGCGCGGCGAGGTCGGGTCCGCCCAGGGGGTCCCGGGAGACCAGCAGGACGGTGTCGTCACCGGCGATGGTGCCCAGGATGGACGGCATCACCGAATGGTCGATTGCGAGAGCCAGAAAGTTCGCCGCGCCGGGCGGGGTGCGGAGGACGGCGATGTTGGCCGAGGCTTCCGCCGTGACCAGCAGTTCGCTGCAGAGCCGGGCCAGCCGGGCGTCCAGGATTTCCTGGCTCACCCCGCTTTTGGCGGCCCGTTCCCCGCCTTCACCCGGGACTGCGTAAACCAGCACGCCCTCCTGGCCGCGGACCCGGACGGCGCCGAGCTCCACCAGGTCCCTGGACAGGGTGGCCTGGGTGACCTGGACGCCGTCGTCCGCCAGCAGCGCCGCAAGCTCCGCCTGGGAGCGCACGGACTGGCCCGTGAGCAGGGCCGTGATCCGGGCCTGGCGGGCCGTTTTGGTGGCCGGGCTGGAGGCGGGCCCGGCTGACGGGACGGTCACTGGCTGCCAGCCGCCACGGGCTCAAGGCCAGCCACCACTGCCAGGCCGGACCGGTGCAGCAGCCAGGCCATCAGGGCCTTCTGGGCGTGCAGCCGGTTCTCTGCCTCGTCCCAGACGATGGACTGCGGACCGTCGATGACGCCGGCGGAGATCTCGTAGCCGCGGTAAGCGGGAAGGCAATGCAGCACCACGGCGTCGTCCGCGGCGAGGGACATGGCCGCCTCGTCGACGGAGTACTTCCGGAACAGCTGCATCCTGGCTTCCTTTTCCGCTTCCTGGCCCATGGAGACCCAGGTGTCGGTGGCCACCACGTCCGCGCCGGTGAGGGCTTCGGTGGCATCGGTGGTGACCAGGACGGAGCCGCCTGTCAGGGCAGCCCGCTCCTCTGCGGCGGCCACGATCTCCGCGGTGGGAAGGTAGCCTTCGGGACCGGCGATCCGGACGTGCATGCCGGCGGTGACCCCGGCCAGCAGGTAGGAGTTGGCCATGTTGTTGGCGGAATCGCCGAGGTAGGCCATGGTGAGGCCCTGCAGCGGGCCCTTGTGCTCCTTGACGGTCAGCAGGTCCGCCAGGAGCTGGCACGGGTGGTAGTCATCGCACAGTGCGTTGATGACGGGCACCCTGGAGTTTTCCGCCATGGCCATGAGTCCGGTGTGCGCCCCGGTCCGCCACACGATGGTGGAGACCATACGCTCCAGGACCTTGGCGGTGTCCGCCACGGATTCCTTGTGCCCGATCTGTGCCTCGCCGGGGTTGATGATCAGGGCGTTGCCGCCCATGTCGGCGATGCCGGTGGCGAACGAGACCCGGGTGCGGGTGGAGGTCTTGTCGAAGATCACCGCTACCGTTTTGCGGCCGTTGCCTTCCGCGGCGAACGGCTGGACGCTGTACGGCGCGGCTTTCATGCGGACTGCAAGGTCCAGGACCTCCGCCTGCTCAGCCGGGCTGAGGTCGGTGTCCTTGAGGAAGTGCCGGGTTGGGGTTGCTGTCACTGGGCGTCCTTAGCAGTCTGGAGGATGGCCGGGAAGGCGGCGAGGAAGGTCTCTGCCTGGGCGGTCGTCAGGACCAGCGGGGGTGCCAGGCGGATGGTGTGCGGGCCGGGGGCGTTAACGATGAACCCCGCGTCCAGGCCGGCCTGGACCACTGCCGGTGCCACGTCGGCGTCGAGGTCGAAGCCGATCAGCAGTCCCCTGCCGCGGACGCCGGTCACGCCGGGAACGGCGGCCAGGCCGGCGCGCAGGTGTTCCCCCACGGTGTTGACGTTGGCCAGGACGTGCTGGTTTTCGATGGCGTGCAGTGTTGCCAGGGCAGCGGCCGTTGCCACCGGGTTGCCGCCGAAGGTGGTGCCGTGCTGGCCGGCGGACAACAGGGCGGACGGCTTCTCCCCCATGGTCAGCAGCGCGCCGATGGGGAACCCGCCGCCCAGGCCCTTGGCCAGGGTGATGGCGTCCGGAACAATTCCGGCGTCTTCGCTGGCCAGCCAGGTGCCGGTCCGGCCTACACCGGTCTGGACCTCGTCGAGGATCAGCAGCGCGCCGGCCTCGGTGGTGAGCCGGCGGGCGGCCTGCAGGTATTCGGCGCTCAGCGGCCGGACACCGGCTTCACCCTGGATGGGTTCCAGGAACACGGCCGCAGTGGAATGGTCGACGGCGGCACGCAGGGCTTCGAGGTCGCCGAAGGGGATATGCACCACGCCGCCGGGCAGCGGTTCGAAGGGTGCCCGGTACGCTTCCTTGGCTGTGAGGGCCAGGGCGCCCATGGTGCGGCCGTGGAAGGCGCCCTCCAGCGCAATGACCTTGGTCCGTGGTGCGTCCGCTGTGCCGGTGTTGCGGCGGGCCAGCTTGAAGGCGGCCTCCACGGCTTCGGTGCCGGAATTGGCGAAAAAAACCTTGGAGCCGGCCGGTGCCTTGGCCAGGGCCAGCAGCTTCTCGGCCAGCGCGATCTGGGTGGGGCTGGTGAAGAAGTTGGAGACGTGGCCCAGGGTGGCCAGCTGGCTGGCGATCACGGAGGTCACGAACGGGTGGGCGTGGCCCAGCGCGTTGACGGCGATGCCTCCCAGGAGGTCAAGGTATTCCTTGCCGTCGGCGTCCCAGACCAGGCAGCCGGCGCCGCGCACCAGGACCCGTTGCGGGGTGCCGAAGACACCCATCAGGGAACTTGAGTAGCGGGACAGCCACTCGGCGCCGCTGCCCATTCCGGTCATCACGGATGCTTTGGCGTCAGGCCCGGCCGGACCCATGTCAACAGTGTCGTTCATGCGCTCACTTCCTGGTCGGGAACCACCTGGGTGCCGATGCCGGCGGTGGTGAAGGTTTCAAGGAGCATGGAGTGCGGCAGGCGGCCATCAACGATATGCGCCCGTTCCACCCCGCCGTCCACTGCCTTGAGGCAGGCTTCCATTTTGGGGATCATCCCCGACTCCAGCGTGGGCAGGAGGTCCCGGAGGTCCGAGGCCTTCAGCGAGGAGATGAGCGAGGACTTGTCCGGCCAGTTGGCGTACAGGCCCTCGACGTCGGTGAGGATGACCAGCTTGGAGGCGCCCAGGGCTTCGGCGAGGGCAGCCGCGGCGGTGTCGGCGTTGACGTTGAGCACCTGGCCGGTGGTCTGGACCCGGCTGTCGGCAGGATCGGCGCCGGCTTCGATTTCGGGGGCAACGGTGGAGATCACCGGGATGCGGCCGGCGGCGAGGATGTCGAGGATGCCTTCCGGGTTCACCCCCACTACTTCGCCCACCAGGCCCAGGTCCACGTCTTCGCCGTCAACCACGGTTCCGGTCCTGACGGCGCGGAGCAGGCCGCCGTCTTCCCCGGACATGCCCACCGCGTACGGACCGTGGGAGTTGATGAGTCCCACCAGCTCCCGGCCCACCTGGCCGGTCAGGACCATGCGGACCACGTCCATGGCCTCCGGCGTGGTGACGCGCAGTCCGCCCTTGAACTCGGATTCAATGCCCAGGCGCGCCAGCATGGAGTTGATCTGCGGGCCGCCGCCGTGGACCACCACGGGGTGGATGCCCACGTGGTGCAGGAACACCACGTCCTCGGCGAAGGCACGCCGGAGCTCGTCGTTGACCATGGCGTTGCCGCCGTACTTGATCACCATGGTGGTCCCGGCGAAACGCTGGATCCAGGGCAGGGCTTCAATCAGCGTGCCGGCTTTGCTTTGCGCGTCCAGCATCGAGGTGTTTTCGCGGGTTTCGGTGTTCATGCGTGCCTCCGGGCGTGGGTCAGCTTGAGTAGGCGCTGTTTTCGTGCACGTAGTCGTGGGTGAGGTCGTTGGTCCAGACCGTGGCTTCGGCCGTGCCGGCCTGCAGGTCGATCTCCACCAGGACCTCGCGGGGCTCCAGGTCCACCAGCGCGCGGTCATCGCCAATGCTGCCGTTGCGGCAGATCCGGATGCCGTTCATGCTGACGTTCAGGGCGTCCGGGTCGAAGACGGCGTCGGTGGTTCCCACAGCGGAGAGCACCCGGCCCCAGTTGGGGTCCTTGCCGAAGATGGCGGCTTTGAACAGGTTGGACCGTGCCACGGAGCGGCTGACGGTTTCGGCGTCCGCTTCGCTGGCGGCGTTGTAGGTGCGGATGGCGATATCGTGGCTGGCGCCCTCGGCGTCACCGATCAGCTTGCGGGCCAGCTCGGCGCAGACCTGGGTGAGTCCGGCCGCGAAGTCCTCCGCGTCCGGCACCGCACCGGAGGCGCCGGAAGCCAGCAGGACCACGGTGTCATTGGTGGACATGCAGCCGTCAGAGTCTGCCCGGTCGAAGGTGACACGGGTGGCGTCGCGGAGGACGGTGTCCAGCATGTCCGCGTCCACAGCGGCGTCGGTGGTGAGCACCACCAGCATCGTGGCCAGGCCGGGCGCCAGCATGCCGGCGCCCTTGGCGATGCCGCCGATGCTGAACTCCTGCCCGTCCGCGTCGCTGCCGATGAAGAGGGCGGACTTCGGGACCGAGTCGGTGGTCATGATGGCGGTCCCGGCGTCCGGGCCGCCGTCGGGGCTCAGCGCAGCGGCTGCGGCCTCGACACCGGGCAGGATCTTGTCCATGGGGAGTTGCTCGCCGATCAGGCCGGTGGAGCAGACAAACACGTCGGTGGCGGAAATGCCCAGCACGTCAGCAACCTTTTCGGCGGTGCTGTGGGTGTTCTGGAAGCCGGTGGGCCCGGTGCAGGCATTGGCTCCGCCGGAGTTCAGGACCACGGCGTCCACCCGGCCGTCGGAGACAACCTGCCGGGACCAGTGCACGGGAGCGGCCGCAACGCGGTTGCTGGTGAACACGGCGGCAGCGGCCTTGGAAGGGCCGTCGTTGACCACCAGGGCGAGGTCCGGGTTTCCTGATGCCTTGAGTCCGGCGGTGACGCCGGCGGCGCGGAATCCCTGGGGTGCGGTGATGGTCACGGTGCTACTCCCTGCAGGTTGAGGCCAGCCGTTTCCGGCAGGCCAAGTGCGATGTTCATGGATTGGACGGCACCGCCGGCGGTGCCTTTGGTGAGGTTGTCGATCACGCACGTGATGATCACCCGGTTGGCGTGGGCATCAAAAGCGAGCTGCATGGCCACGTGGTTGGAACCAACCACCGATTTAGTGGCCGGCCATTGGCCCTCGGGAAGCAGGTGGACGAAGGGCTCATCGTCATAGGCATCCGCCCAGGCCTGGCGCAGCTGGTCGGCGCTGACACCGGGCTTGACCTTTGCCGTGGCGGTGGTGAGGATCCCCCGGCTCATGGGTGCCAGGGTGGGCGTGAAGGAAACGGTCACGGGGCTGTCCGCAGCGAGGCCCAGGCCCTGTTCGATTTCGGGGGTGTGCCGGTGCCCGCCGCCCACGCCGTAGGGGCTCATGGAGCCCATCACTTCGGAGCCGATCAGGTTGACCTTGGCGGCTTTCCCGGCACCCGAGGTTCCGGAGGCGGAAACGATCACAACGTCATCGTGCTCCAGCAGGTGCGCCGCGAAGCCCGGCGTCAACGCCAGGAGCGCGGAGGTGGGGTAGCAGCCGGGCACGGCAATCCGTTTGGCCCCCTTGAGGGCCTCGCGCTGGCCTGGCAGTTCGGGGAGCCCGTAAGGCCAGGTTCCGGCGTGCGGTGAGCCGTAGAACTTTTCCCACACGGCAGGATCGGCGAGGCGGTGGTCGGCGCCGGCGTCGATCACCACCGTGCCCTCCGGCAGCTGCGCGGCAATCTCCGCGGAGGCGCCATGTGGCAGGGCGAGGAACACCACGTCGTGGCCGGAGAGGTTAGCGACGGTGGTGTCCTCGAGGATGCGGCTGGCCAGCCCGTGCAGGTGCGGCTGCAGCTCACCGAGGCGGGAGCCGGCGTTGCTGTGGGCCGTGATGGCGCCGATGGTGACGTCGGGGTGGACGGCGAGCAGGCGCAGAACCTCTCCCCCGGCATAGCCGCTGGCTCCGGACACTGCAACAGAAATAGTCATGGCATCGACTATACAGCAATAGTTATGCAATGGACCCGATATTTATGCACCGCCGCCGGAGGGCGGCCCCCTTGCCCCGCCGATGGGGGCAGAACCTAGGATGGAAGCGGCAGCCGGGCCGGAAACGCCGGTCCCGGGGAAAGAGAGCTATGACGCACGCAATCGTCGCACGGCAGGCCGGCGGACCGGAAGTACTGGAGTACCAGGACGTTGAGCGGCCCACGCCGGGCTCCGGACAGCTGCTCATCAAAGTGGGCGCCGCGGGCGTCAATTTCATTGATACCTACAAGCGCAGCGGCGCCTACCAGGTTCCCTATCCCTTCACGCCCGGTTCCGAAGCAGCAGGCACCGTGGAATCTGTGGGCGCCGGAGTCAAGGACTTTACCGCCGGAGACCGGATCGCCACCGCGGAGGGCATCGCGTGCTACGCCGGTTACGCCCTGGTTCCCGAAGAAGCGGCACTGCCCGTTCCCGACGGTGTGGATGACCTGACGGCCGCCGCCCTGCCGCTGCAGGGCATCACCGCCCACTACCTGATGAACTCGACGTTCAAGGTGGCCGCCGGCCACACGGTCCTGCTCCATGCCGGCGCGGGCGGGGTTGGCCTGCTGCTGATCCAGCTGCTCAAGGCCCGCGGCGCCAGGGTCATCACCACTGTCTCCAGCGACGCGAAGGCGGAACTGGCAGCCGGCGCCGGGGCTGACCATGTGCTCCGGTACGACGGATTCGCGGACAAAGTCCGGGACATCACCGGGGGCACCGGCGCGGACGTGGTGTACGACGGCGTGGGCAAGGATACGTTCGATGGCTCACTGGCGGCGCTGCGCATCCGCGGCACCCTGGTCCTTTTTGGGGCCGCATCAGGGCCGGTGCCCGCGGTTGACCCGCAGCGCCTTAACGCCGGCGGCTCCCTGTTCCTGACCCGGCCCACCATGGCGCACTACCTGCAGGACGCCGCCGAGCGGCGCTGGCGTTCGGGCGAGGTCTTCGCGGCAGCCGCCGACGGCAGCCTGAAAGTCCGGATCGGCGCACAGTACAGCCTCGCCGACGCGGCACAGGCACACCGCGACCTCGAGGGCCGCCGGACCACCGGCAAGGTCCTCCTGGTGCCCTAGGCACGTCCCGGGATGGAACAGCGGACACACAGACGTTCCGGGAGCGGGACGTAAACCGCCGTCACGGACACCTTCCGTTCATCTGGCGCAGGCACAATGCCCGGGTGACTTCGCAGCATGCCCCTTCGGGGAACATCCTTTCCGGCCCGGCAACCTCCGCTGCGGCGCCTTTGGCGCCACCGGAGGGGCCGGCTCCGGGGGTGCCCGGCCAGCCCGGACCCGCGGATGCTGCGCCCGGAACTTTGCCCGGCGGGGACCTGGTCCACGCCCCGCAGCTGCCCGGCCTCCCGGCAACCCCGCCGGTCCGCACCCTGATCGACATCCTCCAGGACACGGCGGCCCGCTACCCCGACGCTTCCGCGCTAGACGACGGCCGGCAGTCCCTCAGTTACGCCCAGCTTCTGGTGGAAGTCCGGGCTGCGGCGCTGCAGCTGCACCAGGCGGGGGTGGGCGCCGGGGACCGGATCGGGGTGCGGATCCCCTCCGGCACCAACGAGCTTTACATCGCCATCCTCGCGGTGCTGCTGGTGGGCGCCGCCTACGTGCCCGTGGACGCTGACGATCCCGACGAACGGGCCCGCCTGGTGTTCGGTGAAGCCAAGGTGGCGGGGGTGCTGGGTACGGGCGGAGTCCTGTCCGGCACCGGACGCACCGGGCCTTTTGCCGGTGCGCGGCCGCCGGGCCCGGACGACGACGCCTGGATCATTTTTACGTCCGGCTCAACCGGTACGCCCAAGGGGGTGGCCGTCCAACACCGGTCGGCCGCCGCGTTTGTGGACGCCGAAGCCCGGATTTTCCTGACCGGGGAGCCGTTGGGGCCACAGGACCGGGTCCTGGCCGGGCTGTCGGTGGCCTTTGACGCTTCCTGCGAGGAGATGTGGCTGGCCTGGCGCCACGGTGCAGCCCTGGTGCCCGCCCCGCGGGCCCTAGTGCGCACCGGAATGGACCTTGGCCCGTGGCTGATCAGCCACGGCATCACGGCAGTCTCCACAGTCCCCACGCTGGCGGCGCTGTGGCCCGCGGAATCGCTGGAGAGCGTCCGGTTGCTGATTTTCGGCGGCGAAGCCTGCCCGCCGGAACTCGCCGAACGCCTGGCCGTGGATGGCCGCGAAGTCTGGAACACCTACGGCCCCACGGAAGCGACAGTGGTTGCCTGCGCTGCCCCGCTGGGCGGCCCCGGGCCGGTCCGGATCGGGCTGCCGCTGGACGGCTGGGACCTGGCAGTGGTGGACGCCGATGGGGTGCCCGTTGCCGAAGGGGAAGTCGGTGAGCTGATCATCGGCGGCGTAGGCCTGGCCCGCTACCTCGACCCCGCCAAGGACGCCGAGAAGTACGCCCCCATGCCCAGCCTCGGCTGGAAACGCGCCTACCGCTCCGGCGACCTGGTCAAGTACGAGCAGGCCGGCCTGATCTTCCAGGGCCGCGCGGACGAACAGGTCAAGCTGGGCGGCCGCAGGATCGAACTCGGCGAGATCGATGCCGCCCTCCAGTCGTTGCCGCACGTGGGCGGCGCCGCGGCGGCCGTCCGCACCACGGCGGCAGGGAACCAGATCCTGGTGGGATACCTGGCCCCCGCTTCCGGACAGGACATCGACCTGGCTGCAGCCCGTGCGCTGCTCGGCACCAGCCTGCCGGCGGCCCTGGTTCCCCTGCTGACCGTGGTCCCCTCGCTGCCCACCAAAACCAGCGGAAAGGTGGACCGCCACGCGCTGCCCTGGCCGCTGGCCGGCGCCGGTGCCGCGGCAGCCGATGCCGCCCCATTGAACCTGCCGGACGACGCCGCCTGGATCGTGGAGCAGTGGAGCGCCGTGCTGGGCAGCCCGGTCACGTCCCTCGACGCTGACTTCTTTGCTTACGGCGGCGGCTCGCTGTCCGCCGCGCAACTGGTCTCGGCCCTGCGCCGGCGCTACCCCACCATCACCGTTGCGGACATCTACGCCACGCCCCGCATCGGAGCACTGGTGGAAGTGGCCCGGCAGTCCAACCCGGGCGGTACGGCCGGGCCGGCCAGGGAACGGCCCGTCCGGCCCACGGCCCGGAAATCGCAGATCTTCCAGACCTTGATGGGCGTCCCGCTGCACATCCTGGTGGGCATGCGGTGGCTGACCTACGTGATGGCCGCCAACAACGTGCTCGCGGCGGTGGCAGGTTTCTCGGCAGCGCCCACCGTTTCCTGGTGGTGGGTGGCCGCCGCCTGGCTGCTCTTCGTCAGCCCGGCCGGCCGGATGCTGATGTCGGTGGCCGCAGCCCGGTTCCTGTTGCGCGGTGTCGGGCCGGGGACGTATCCACGCTCGGGCCGGGTTCATCTCCGGCTGTGGCTGGCCGAGCAGATCCAGGACCTTTCCGGCGCCATCAGCCTGGCCAGCGCGCCGTGGGTGCCCTACTACGCCAGGGCCCTTGGCGCGAAGATCGGCCGGGACGTCCAGCTCCATTCGCTGCCGCCGGTTACAGGTTTGCTGACGCTGGGACCGGGGGCCAACGTGGAACCGGAAGTGGACCTGTCCGGCTGGTGGATCGACGGCGACAGCGTCCATATCGGCGCCGTCCGGATCGGTGCAGGCGCCACGGTGGGAGCCCGGAGCACGCTGATGCCCGGCGCCTCGATCGGTGCCGGGGCGCAGGTGGAGGCCGGGTCCGCGGTGCTGGGGAAGGTCAAGGCCGGCCAGCTGGTGGCCGGCTCCCCCGCAGTGCGCCGCGGCAAAGCCCGGCACTCCTTCCCGGACGCCCCGGCGCAGGGCAGGTTCCTGGCCAGGCTGTGGTTTGCCGGGTTTGCCTCGGCCTCGGCGGCCCTGGCCCTGCTGCCCATCGTGGCGGCCGGTGCCGCACTCGCGGTGGCGTACCCGTTCATCCAGGGCAGCTCCTCGCTTTCTGCCGCGATTCCCGGCTTGGCCCTGGCGCTGGCACCGGCAGCGCTGGCCTGGTTACTCACCAACGCCCTGCTGATCCTGGCCGCCACGAGGCTGCTGGGCATCGGGCTGGTCGAAGGCCACCACCGGGTGCGCAGCCGGGTTGGCTGGCAGGTGTGGGCCACCGAACGAGTCCTGGACCTGGCCCGGGACCTGCTGTTCCCCATCTACGCCAGCCTGTTCACCCCGGTGTGGCTGCGCCTCCTGGGCGCCAAAATCGGCAAAAACGTCGAAGCCTCCACTGTCCTGCTGATCCCCAAGATGACCACCGTGGGCGAAGGCGCGTTCCTGGCCGACGACACCATGGTGGCGTCCTACGAACTGGACGGCGGCTGGCTCCGTGTGGCCCCGGCCAAGATCGGCAAGCGCTCGTTCCTGGGCAACTCCGGCATGACGGCCGCGGGCCGGAACGTGCCCAAGAACTCGCTGGTGGCCGTCCTGTCCGCCACGCCGGCCAAGGCGAAGTCCGGCACCTCATGGCTGGGCAGCCCGCCCGTCCGGCTGCGGCGTACCGCGATTGCCTCCGACGACGCCCGCACCTTCCAGCCGCCGTTCCGGCTCAAAGTGGCCAGGACCCTCTGGGAACTGGGCCGGTTTATTCCCGTGATGCTCACCGTTGGCATCGCCGTGGCAGTGATGCTCGCCTTCGATTGGCTGGCCGGTACCTTCAACTACGCCGTGGCCGCCCTGCTCAGCGGCGTGGTGATGATCCTGGCCGGGGCCGCGGCCGCCGCGGCTTCCGTGCTGGCCAAATGGATCCTGGTGGGCAGGATCCGGGCCGGCGAACATCCGCTGTGGAGTTCCTTCATCTGGCGGAACGAAGTGGTGGACACGTTCATCGAGATGGTCAGCGCCCCCTGGTTCGCCCGCGCAGCCACCGGCACCCCGGCCCTGGTCTGGTGGCTCCGGAGCCTCGGCGCCAGCATCGGCACCGGCACCTGGTGCGAGAGCTACTGGCTGCCGGAAGCGGACCTGGTAACCCTGGGCCGCAACGCAACAGTCAACCGCGGCTGCGTGGTCCAGACCCACCTTTTCCACGACCGGGTGATGAGCCTGGACGCTGTTACGCTCGAAGACGGTGCCACCATGGGACCGCACGGGGTCATCCTGCCACAGGCCAGCATCGGCGCCGGCGGTACCGTAGGCCCGGCATCCCTGGTGATGCGCGGCGAATCGGTGCCTGCCGCCACGTACTGGATGGGCAACCCGGTCAGTCCGTGGACCGGCCCCGCCGCCCCGCCTGCCTGACACAAACCTAAGGTCGTTCATGAGTCCCACAGCACCACCCGCCGGCAGCCCGATCGGCCTGCCGGGCGGCGGCGCGCCCGACCCCTACCTGCCCGGTGCAGGTACCAGCGCATACCGGGTGGAGCACTACGACCTGTTCCTCGACTACAAAGTGGCCAGCAACCGCCTCAGCGGCAGGGCGGTGCTGCGCGGCGTGGCCCAGGAACAGGCGTCGGCCATTGTCCTTGACCTGACCGGGCTGCGCGCCACCAAAGTCCAGCTGGACGGCCGGAAGGCAGCCCGCTTCAGCCAGCGCGCCGAGCAGCTGGTGGTCTCAACACCGGTACCCCTGGAACCCGGGCAGCCGTTCACGCTTGAAGTCCGGTACGAAGGCAATCCGGCGCCGCGCCGGGGCTTCTGGGGCGAGGTGGGCTGGGAGGAGCTTTCCGACGGGGTCCTGGTGGCCGGCCAGCCCAACGGCGCGCCGTCCTGGTTCCCCTGCAACGACCACCCGCGCGACAAGGCCAGCTACCGGTTCACTGTCACCACGGACGCGAACTACCGGGCCGTATGCAACGGCACCCTGCAGGGCCACACCACCCGATCCAGCCGCGAGACCTGGACCTATGACCAGGCCGAACCCATGGCCACGTATCTCGCCACCGTGCAGATCGGCCGGTACCAGCTGCTGGAGCTCGACGCCGGCCGCCACCCCGGCCAGGTCACCCAGCTGGTGGCCGTTCCCCCGGCCCTCGCCGGCCAGGCCCGCCTTGGCCTGGCCCACCAGCCGGCCATGATGCGCACGTTCATCAACTGCTTTGGGCCCTATCCCTTCCCTGCCTACACGGTGGTGGTCGCGGAGGACGTGTTGGAGATCCCGCTGGAGGCGCAGGGCATGTCCATCCTGGGCCCCAACCACCTTGAGCTGGACTGGGAGGCGCAGCGCCTGGTCGCCCATGAGCTCTCCCACCAATGGTTCGGCAATTCGCTGACCGCCGCTTCCTGGCAGGACATCTGGCTGCATGAGGGCTTTGCCTGCTACGCCGAATGGATCTGGTCCGAGGAGGCCGGCGTGATGGGTGTGGCGGACCGGGCGGCTGCTGCCTGGCGCCGGCTCAACGCCGATGCCCAGGACCTGCTGGTGGGCGATCCCGGCCCGGAACACATGTTTGATGACCGGGTGTATAAGCGCGGCGCCCTGGCCCTGCACGCGGTCCGGGTGGCCTGCGGCGACCTGGCCTTTTTTGCGCTGCTGCAGGAATGGGCCACGGCGCACCGCCACGGATCGGTGGCCACCGCCGACTTCATCCTGGCCGTGGACCGGGCCACGGGGCTTGATTCGGAGGCGTTGCTCCACCCGTGGCTCTACGAGGAAGCCCTGCCGCCACTGCCCGGGAGCTGAGGGCTCAGGCCTGCTGTTCCAGTGCCGGGTCTCCAGCCAGCTCCGGCAGCGTCCCGTCGGAACGGGCGACGGCGGCCGCCAGGTGGGCGGGCAGCCCGCTCCGGGCGGGGGCCAAGTCAGCCAGGCCCGGCAGGGCGGTGACGTCCAGTCCGGCCGGGGACGTCCGCAGCCCCTCGCCGGTCATTTTCAACCAGGCTTCCTTGCGCGCCCAGAGCCGGGCCTGGGCGGCCAGCAACATGTCCCCGTGGAGCGGCGCCACCGCCCGCTGCTCGGCTGCCGTCAGGGCCACGCCGGCAAAGCCCGCAAAACCGGTCCGGGCCGGGTCCTCCACATCAACGCCGAGCAAAAAACCCGGCGCCGGATCCGTCACGGCGGCCAGCAGGGTCCAGCCCGCCGCCCGGGAAAGGCTGAGGACCAGGGGCGCCGGAACACCGGCCAGGGTGTAGCCGGGCCTGCCGTGGCCGGCGTCCGGGCCGCAGCGCGGGCAGCGATAGCTGGCGGTGAGGTCGCCGGCCGGCACTCCCAGGAGCTCCGCCGCGAACCGGCGCTGGGCCAGCCGGCCGGCCACGAACACAGCCCGCACCGCCGGTGCCATGGCCGCGGCGCGGGCCAGCTCTGACGTGTCCAGCTCCGCGCCGGCTGTTGGGGCCTGCGGCGGCAGCAAAAAGGGCGGGATGGCACGCACCACAAACCTCGAGGCCATGCATCCCGCCCTTCCAGGACTTCCCGCCGCAGCGGCTCCTAGCGCTGGACGGCGCCGAACCGCTCGCCGGCCAGCGCCACGGCACTTTCGCGGGCTGCCGAGGCCTCATCCGCCGTCAGTGTCCTGTCGGCGGCCCGGAACCGGAGCCCGAAGGCCAGCGACTTCCGGCCGTCCTCGATGCCCTTGCCGGCGTAGACGTCAAACAGTGCCACGTCCTCCAGGAGTTCGCCGGCGCCTTCGCGGAGCGCAGCGAGGACACTGTCAGCCGGCACGTCGGCAGGCACCACGAGTGCCACGTCCTGGGTGGCCACGGGGAACGCGGAGATGTGGCGGGCCACAATCACGTCCGGCGCGGCTTGGAACAGGGCGTCCGCGTTCAGTTCCAGCGCCACGGAGCGGGCGGGCATGTCCGCTGCGGCCAGGAGCTTGGGATGCAGTTCGCCGGCGTAGCCCACCGGTTCCCCGGAACGCAGCGACAGCAGCGCCGCCCGGCCCGGGTGGAAGGCCTGGTGCCTGCCCTGGCTGGCCACCAGGTCAACGCCCAGGACGTCGCCGGCAAACCGGGCGATGTCCAGTGCGTCGGCCCAGTCCCAGGCGCGCGGCGTGTGGGCCGCGGCTGCCGGTGAGTCGTGTCCGGTGAATACGGCGGCGACGTGGAACGGCTGGTCCGGGACGCCGTCGTACAGTCCATCAAGCACCTCGTCCGAAGGCTTGGCGCCCAACGGCGGGATCTCCGCGGTGCCCACGGTACCGGACGGCAGGAACACCAGGCCGCTTTCGAAGACGGCGAGGTCGCGGAAGCCGCGGGAGTGGTTGCGCTTGGCCACCTCGATCAGGCCCGGCAGGATGGAGGTCCGCAGGAAGCCCTGCTCCTCGCTGATGGGGTTGGCCAGCTTGACGGCGCTGCGGACAGCGCCGGCCTCGGCGACGCCGAACGTGTCGTTCGCTGCCTTGGTGACAAACGGGTAGGACAGGACCTCGGTGAGGCCGGCGTCCGCCAGGGCCTGGATGAGGCGCCGGCGCTGCTGCTGCAGCCGGGTCAGGCCGCGGCCGGGTGGCGCCACGGGCAAGGTGGCAGGGATCTTGTCGTACCCCACCAGCCGGGCGATTTCCTCGGTCAGGTCTTCCTTGGTTTCCAGGTCGCTCCGCCAGCTGGGCGCCGTGACGGTCCAGCCGGCGTCGGACGCTTCAACGGTGGCGCCGAGGTCCACCAGGGAGGTGGTGATCTGCTCCGCGGTGAAGTCGATGCCGATCCGCTGCGCGGCGAAGCCTGCCGGCAGGGTGATGGTGACGGCGCCGGGCGCGGTCCCAACATCCGTCCCGGTTGCGTCGGCGGTGCCGCCGGCGAGGTCAACCAGCAGGTCAACCACACGCTGGGCTGCAACATCCGCCACGTGCCAGTCCACGCCACGCTCGAAGCGCTTGGACGCCTCGGACGGCAGCTTGTGGCGGCGCCGGGAGCGGCCGATTGACACCTCGTCGAAGTGGGCGGCCTCCACCAGGATGGTCGACGTCGAATCGCCCACCTCGGTCGCGGCGCCGCCCATCACACCGGCAATGCCGATCGGGCCGGAACCGTCGGTGATCAGGAGGTCCCCGGCGTCGAGCGCCCGGTCCTTCCCGTCAAGGGTGGTGAGCCTCTCGCCCGCGGCGGCGCGGCGCACCACAATGCCGCCGGACAATTTGTCCTTGTCGTAGCAGTGCGTGGGCTGGCCCAGTTCAAGCATCACGTAGTTGGAGATGTCCACGGGAAGGGAAATGGAACGGATGCCGGCCAGCCGCAGCCGGGACGTCATCCACGGCGGCGTGGGCCTGGTGGCGTCAACGCCTGAGACGGTGCGGGCCACAAACCTGTCGCAGCCCGGCTTGCCGTAGATGGGGGCGGCGTCGTCAAGTGTCACGGCGTAGCCGCCGGTGAGGCCCTGGGGCGCCTGCACGTTGGCGGCGGGGTCCGTGAATGGTGTGCCGGTGGCGTGGGCATACTCGCGGGCCACACCGCGGATGGAGAACGCGTAGCCGCGGTCAGGGGTGACGTTGATTTCGGCTGCCTGGTCGTAGAGGCCCAGCAGTTCCATGGCGTCGGTGCCGATTTCCGGGTCCAGGCCGATCCGGGACAGCACCAGGATGCCGTCGTGGTCATCGCCGATCCCCAGTTCACGGACGGAGGCGATCATGCCGGCGGAAAGGTGGCCGTAGGTTTTCCGCGCCGAGATGCGGAAGTCGCCGGGCAGGACGGCGCCGGGCAGTGTGACCACCACTTTGTCCCCTGCCACGAAGTTGTGCGCGCCGCAGATGATGCCCTGCACACCGTAGGGGTCGATGCCGTCGCCGGTGAGGGTCTGCTCCTGGCCTTCGGGGACAACGCGGACCTGGCACCAGTTGATGGTTTTGCCGTTGGTCTGGGGTTCCTTGACGATGCTCAGGACCTGGCCCACCACAATGGGACCCTGCAGGGTGTCGGTGGGACGGTGCACGTCCTCCTCTTCGAAACCGACCTTGACCAGTTCCGCCATCACATCTTCGGCCGTTGCTCCGGCCGGTACTGCCGCGAATTCACGCAGCCAGGAAATTGGGATACGCATGCTTAGATCTCCATCCCGAAGTGCTCGCTGAAACGTACATCGCCTTCGATCATGTCGCGCATGTCGCCCACCTCGTTGCGGAACATCAGGGCGCGTTCGATCCCCATGCCGAAGGCAAAACCCGAGTACACGTCCGGGTCGATGCCGGCGGCGCGCAGGACGTTGGGGTTGATCATGCCGCAGCCACCCCACTCGATCCAGCGCGGACCACCCTTGGCGCCGGGGTGCCAGATGTCCAGTTCGGCGGACGGCTCGGTGAACGGGAAATAGTTGGGCCGCAGCCGGACGGAGGCCTCATCGCCGAACATCTGCCGGGTGAAGTGCTCCAGGGTGCCCAGGAGGTCGGCCATGCTCAGGTTTTTGTCGATGGCCAGGCCCTCGAACTGGTGGAACACCGGGGTGTGGGTGGCATCGAGTTCATCGGTGCGGAACACCTTGCCGGGGCACAGCACATAGATGGGGACTTCGCGTTCCAGCATGGAGCGCACCTGCACCGGGGAGGTGTGGGTGCGCATCACCAGGTGCGCCTCGGGCGGCTCCACAAAGAAGGTGTCCTGCATTTCGCGGGCCGGGTGGTCCGGCTTGAAGTTC
The DNA here is from genome assembly GCF_001424565.1 of Arthrobacter sp. Leaf141. Classification (GTDB taxonomy): domain Bacteria; phylum Actinomycetota; class Actinomycetes; order Actinomycetales; family Micrococcaceae; genus Arthrobacter. Next base: position 47,477 of record NZ_LMOL01000003.1, on the reverse strand, counting down.
AGTGCGTCGAAGTTGAACCATTCCGATTCAACCTCGGGGCCTTCGGCGATTTCCCAGCCCATGCCCACAAAGATGTCCGCAACGCGGTCCTGCAGCGTTGAGAGCGGGTGCCGGGCGCCGGCACGACGACGGCGGGGCGCGGCGGTAACGTCAACGGTTTCTTCCAGCAGGATCCGGGCGTCGTTTTCGGCTTCCAGCTCGGCTGTCCGGTCCGCGAGCGCTTTGTTGACCTTGCCGCGGGAAGACCCCATCAGCTTGCCGGCGATGGCTTTCTGGTCTTTGGGAAGGGCTCCGATTTCGCGGTTGGCGAGGCTCAGGGGCGACTTTTCGCCCGTGTGCGCCAGCCGCACCGCCTTCAGCCCATCGAGGGTGCCAGCACCGGCAATGGCGGTGATGGCCTGGTCTACAGCGGCGTTGATGGCGGCTTCATCCGTGGGGTTCGGGATGGCGGCGCCCGGCAAAGTTTCAGTCATCTACTGTTCTTAGCTACGAGTTGCGGCTGCCGGCGGCGGGGCAGCCGTCCCGGTTTCCCGGCGGCGCGTCCCGTCACTGGCAGGTCATGGACGGACGCCCCCGGTTTCAGGGCTTCCAATGACCAGGTTCAGGGCACACCGGAAAAAACCGGTGGGCCTTTTTCTCCAGTCTAATTGAACGCTCCGGCTACCATGGCCTCATGACATTACGGCCGGGTCCGGGACCCCGCCCGCCCCTCACGGCAGGACAGCGGCTGCGGCAGGCCGCCAATGTGGTCAACGGCAGCACCCTGGCCGGCGTTGTGGTGGCACTGGCCGCCAGGACCCGGCTCAGCGCCGGCCCGCGGGGCCTGATCCTGGCCGAAGGGTATGCGTGGCGGCTACCGGTTGCCGGTGCTTTCACGCTGGGCAACGTGGTCCTGTGCCGCGGGAGCACGGCAGGAATGCTGGCCCGGCCGGCGCTGCTGGGCCATGAGGAGCGCCACTGCACGCAGTATGCCTGGTGCCTGGGCCTGCCCTTCATCCCGTTGTACCTGTTGGCTGCCGGCTGGTCCGTGGCGCGCACCGGAAACCCCGGAACCGGCAACGTCTTTGAGCGCAACGCCGGGCTGGCCGCCGGCGGCTACCCCGTGCACACGCCACCCCGGAAGGCCGTTGCTGGTTCGGTCCGACGGCTTTTTGGCTTTTTCCCACCCCCGCCACCACGTGTTCAAAGGAGAACCGTATGAGTAGCAACCAGCTGTTCGAAACATCCGGGCCCATGCCGGGCACCGTGACCGTCACCGGCACGGGCTGGGCCGATGCCGCGCCGGACCTGATGGTGGTCGCCATTGGCGTGGAAAGCCGCGCCCCGTCCGTGGACGAGGCCTATACCGCTGCAGGAAGGGCCCTGTCCGCCGTGGCCGCCACCTTCAAAGGCAACGGCGTGGCCCCAGCCGATATCCGGACAACCGGGCTCGGCGTCCGCGCGGACCTGGTCTGGCGCGATGGCGAGGGCCAGCGGGTGGCAGGCTACATTGCCACCAGCTCGCTGTCGGTCCAGCTCCGGGACATGGAGTCCGCGTCGGCAACGGTCTCGGCCGCAGCAGCAGCCGGCGGCAACGACGTGCGCCTGCACAACCTCCAGCTGGCCATCCTGGACGACGCAGCGGTGCGTGCCAGTGCCCGCGACGCTGCCTGGCGCAACGCCCAGGCCGCAGCATCCCAGTTCGCAGCCCTCGCTTCCGCCCGGCTGGGCAGGGTGGTGTCCGTGGCGGAGCGGGGTCCCGCGGCGGGGCCGGTGCCCGCGGCGGGCCTGCAACGCGCCGCTGCGGTGGAGGGCGTCGCCATTGAGGCGGGCGAGGACAGGGTGGATGCCGCCGTCACCGTCGTTTGGGAAATCGTCCCGGAATCCTGAGGCTCCGCCGCGGCACCTCCTTGACAATCATTCGAACATACCTTCGAATGGAAGCCATGAGATGGGATGCGCAAGCACTGGTACCGGCACCGGACCCCGGCACGGCGGGAGCAGCTCCGGCGCTCCTGCCCCTGGCGGGCCTGGTCCGCTCCGTCACCACTCCGGAGTTCGCCGGCATCACGTTCCATGAGGTCACCGCCAAATCGGTGCTCAACAAGGTGCCGGCGGGATCCCGGATGCCGTTCGAGTGGACGGTCAATCCCTACCGCGGCTGCAGCCACGCCTGTGTGTACTGCTTCGCCCGGAAAAGCCACACCTACCTGGATTTCGACGCCGGCCTGGACTTCGACAGCCAGGTGGTGGTCAAAGTCAACGCCGCCGAGGTGCTCCGCAGCGAACTGTCCAAGCCGTCGTGGAAGGGCCACCAGGTGGCCCTGGGAACCAATACCGACCCCTACCAGCGCGCCGAAGGCCGGTACAAGCTGATGCCGGGGATCATCGCCGCCCTGGCAGAGACCGGCACGCCGTTCTCCATCCTGACCAAAGGCACCCTGCTGGGCCGGGACATTCCGTTGCTTAAAAGCGCTGCCTCGCAGGTTCCGGTGGGCCTGGGCATCTCGCTGGCGATGACGGACGAAGAGCTGTCCGAAGCCATTGAACCCGGCACCCCGGGGCCGCGCGCCAGGCTGAAACTGGTCTCCCGGCTGCGGGAAGCCGGCCTGCCCTGCGGCGTGATGGCCATGCCCATCCTGCCGTGGCTCTCCGACAGCGACGAGGCCCTGGATTCGCTGTTCGCCGCGCTGGCCGCGGCCGGCGCCACGGGGGTCTCCGCCGGCGCCCTGTACCTGAAGCCCGGCACCCGCGAATGGTTTATGCAATGGCTCGCCGCCAGGCACCCGGAGCTTGCCGGCAAGTACCGGCGGCTGTACGGCACGGGGTCCTACGCTTCCAAGGAATACCGCACCTGGCTGGCGGCCAAGGTCCGGTACTTCAAGGCGCGGCACGGCTTCACGGGCACGTCCGGCTTCAGCCATGATGACGTGGACGATCCCCGCGGCGAAGAGGCGCAGTACCCGGCCGGGAGCATCCCGGAACCGGGGGCAGCCAACCACCGCCGTGCCGGGCAGCATGCCCTGGCCGCGGGTCCGAGCGCCGGGCCGGCGGGGCAGGACGCCCTCTTCTAGGCCTGCCGCATCCCTATCTGCCGGGTCCAGTCCTGCCGGATCCAGTCCTGCCGGGTCCAAGCCTGCCGGGTCCAAGCCTGCCGGGTCTAAGCCTGCCGCGCAGCTTCGCCGGCAACACCCAGCTCTGCGAGCAGGGCCCTGACGATCGGAAAGTCCGCCGGAATCCACGGCAGGGCCAGGATCGCTTCCGGATCCGCCAGCGGCAGCCAGCGCAGCTCGTTGTGGTCCTCCAGAGGCTCCGGCTCACCCGTGACGATCTCCGCCAGCCACACCCGCATGCTGGCCTTTGCGTTCAGGGGCCAGCCCGTGGCCTCCGGTGCCGGCAGCTCAGCGCCCAACCGGGCTGCTATTCCAAGTTCCTCGGCAAGCTCCCGCACCAGTGCATCGTCGGGGCTTTCGCCGGGCTCAACCTTGCCGCCGGGGAACTCCCACAACCCTGCAAGCTGCTCCGGTGCGCTTCGGCGCGCCACGAGCAAACGGGCCGGTTCGGCCAGGCTGTCCACCAGGGCTCCGCCCACTACCTGTATCAGTCCAGTCACCGCCCCATTCTATGAGGGACAATGGAAGGACCGGGCAGCGCGCCGCACGGGCGGGAATACCGCAGCCGGCACCGCGGTTTCCGCAAAAGGCCCACCCCCGTACCACCGCCCCACTGCCGTGGCATGTCCCACCATCAAGCACCACGTTCGAGAAGCAGGCACATGAGCAGCGACCTCCGCACGTCCACGGCGTCCCCGGCCACCTCCTCCTTCCTTGCCATGGCCATCATCGCCCTGGCCATGGGCGGGGTGGGGATCGGGGTCACGGAATTCACCATGATGGGGCTGCTCAAGGAGGTGGAGCAAGGCCTGGGGATTTCCACCCCGGAGGCCGGCCACCTGATTTCCGCCTATGCCCTGGGCGTGGTGGTGGGCGCGCCGCTGCTGGCGGCGGTGGGAGCCAAGCTGCCGCGCAAGCAGCTGGCACTGGGCCTGATGCTCTTCTTCACGCTGGCCAACCTCACGTCCTACCTGGCCCCCGACTACGGCACCATGCTGCTGTCCCGGTTTGCCGCCGGCCTTCCGCACGGCGCGTTCTTCGGTGTCGCCGCCGTCATCGCCGCATCCCTGGTGCCCGCGTCCCGGCGCGGCTGGGCCATTTCCATGGTGATGGCCGGCCTCAGCATCTCCAACGTGGTGGGTGTCCCCTTCGCCACCTGGCTGGGCCAAACCTACGGCTGGCGGCTGCTGTTCATCCTGGTGGGCGCCATTGGCCTGGTCACCATGGCCCTGATCTGGAAGTTCGTGCCGTTCCAGGCGGCCCACCCGGACGCGAGCATCAGGCGTGAACTCGGCGCACTGAAACGGATCCAGGTGTGGCTGGCCATCGCCATCGGCATCGTGGGCTTCGGCGGGTTCTTCGCCACCTACACCTACATCGCCCACACCATGACACTGGTGGCCGGGATCCCGTCGTCGCTGATCCCGCTGGTGGTAGCCCTCTATGGGCTGGGCATGGTGGCCGGCAACGTGGTGGGCGGGCGGCTGGCCGACAAATCCGTGATGGGGACCATCTACAAGGTGCTGCCCGGCGTTGCCGTGGCACTGGTGGTCTACGCGGTGGCCGTGCACTGGCCCTGGTCCGCCTACGTCATGGTGTTTGTGGTGGGAGCCGCCGGGTCCATGCTGATCCCGGCCCTGCAGACCCGGCTGCTGGACGCGTCCCCGGACGCCCCCTCACTGGCCTCGTCCCTGAACCACGCGGCCCTGAACGTGGCCAACGCCCTGGGTGCATTCCTGGGCGGCGTGGTCATCGCCCTCGGCTGGGGCTACGTCGCCCCGGCCCTGGTCGGTGCGGTGCTGGCCCTCCTGGGCTTCGGCGTCGCCATCCTCAGCGGCCTCCTGGAACGCAAAAAGCCGCTGACCGTCTGATCCCGGGTTGGACTCCTGGGATTATTCGCCGGTATCCGACCGGTTGAGGTCCGGTTCCAGGTAGATGACCCTGGCGATGGGCACTGCTGCCCGGATCCGCGCCTCGGTCCTGTCGATTTCCTGGGCGATCTGCCGGCCCGTCTCCGTGCTGTCCACGGCGATCTTGGCTGCCACCAGCAGTTCATCGGGTCCAAGGTGCAGGGTCTTGAGGTGGATGATGCGGCCGCCGTCGGCCTCGATGGCGGCCCTGATGCGCTCCAGGTCCTCTTTACCGGCGGACTCCCCCACCAGCAGGGACTTGGTCTCCATGGCCAGTACCACGGCGATGGCCACCAGCAGGAGACCAATCATGCCAGTGCCGGCGGCGTCCCACACCCCGCTCCCTGTCAGCAGGGTCAGGCCCACCCCCATCAGGGCGAAGGCCAGGCCTATAAGGGCGCCAAAGTCCTCGAGCAGGATGACGGGCAGTTCCGGCTGTTTTGCGCTCCGGATGAACTTCACCCAGGTCTGCTTGCCGCGGACGGTGTTGGATTCGCGGATCGCCGTCCGGAACGAAAGGGATTCCGCCACGATCGCGCCCAACAGCACGGCCAGTGGCACCCACCAGAAGCTGCCCTCGATGGGATGCGGTTCCAGAAATTTTTCGTAGGCCTCGTAGAGGGCAAACAGGCCACCGACGCTGAACAGCACAATGGCAACGATAAATGCGTAGATGTAGCGCTCCCGGCCGTAGCCGAACGGGTGCTCCGGGCTGGCAGCACGCCGGGACTTCTTTCCGCCCACCAGCAGCAGGAGCTGGTTGCCGGAGTCCGCCAGCGAGTGGATGGCTTCGGCCAGCATCGACGAGGACAGCGTCAGCAGGTACGCCACGAACTTGAGGACGGCGATGCCCAGGTTCGCAGCCAGGGCCGCCACGATCGCTTTGGTACCGCCATTGGCAGCCACGGTGGCATCCACCTCTCCAGGATCAGGAATCCAGCACTTATTGCGGACCCAGCCTGGCTCCGCCCATGCATTACCGTACCCGGCCGGAACCTGGAGCGCACGGCAGTTCGGCCCGGCGGCGCCTTACCGGTCAGCTGGCTGCGCGGCTGGCTCCTGCTGCGAGCGGGCGCTGGCGTAAAGGCACACGGTGGCCGCGGTGCCGAGGTTGAGGCTTTCGGCAGCGCCGTAGATGGGGACCGCCACCCGATGCTCGGCCAGGGCCAGTTCTTCCTCCGAGAGGCCCTGCGCCTCGTTGCCGAACAACCAGGCCGTGGGGGCCGCCAGGTCGTAGCCGGTCTCCGGCCCGTCACCGGTCAGCCTGCGCCGGGCACTGCCGTCCTGGAGCGTGTCCAGGTTCAGGGCGCCATAGCCGTCGGCGGCGAGGACCCCGATCCCCCGTTCCTTGCAGGCTGCCACCACTTCCGCCACGTCTGCACCGATGACCACCGGAAGGTGGAAAAGCGAGCCTGCCGTGGAGCGGACGGCTTTGGGATTGTAGATGTCCACGCTGGAACCGGTCAGCACCACGGCGTCCGCCCCGGCGGAGTCGGCGGCCCGGAGGACCGTCCCGGCGTTCCCCGGGTCCCGGACCTGGCACAGGACGGCAATCAGGCGGGGGCCGGCGTCGAGCACGTCAGTGAGGGACACGTCCACAAAGCGGCAGACGGCCACAATTCCCTGCGGGTTGACGGTGTCCGCCATGGCTGCCAGGACGTCCTCGGTTGCCAGCCGCGCATCGGTGCCCTCCGCGAGCCCGTCAAACTCCGGGTAGCGGTCCAGGCAGGCCTCACTGGCAAACACTTCGGTCACGATGCCCGGCGCACCTGCGGCCAGCCGCTGCTGGTGCAGCTTCAGGGCTTCCCGCACCGCCTGGGGGCCTTCCACCAGGAATTCGCCGCGCCTTAAACGGGCCGGGCGCCCTGCAAGTTTCGCCACGTCCCGGACCCGATCTGCTCGGGGGTTGGAAAGTGGAAAATCTTGCGGGCGCCCGGTTTCGTTCATATAAGAACTGTAATGGCTGCTGCCACCCGTTCCTGAACTGCCGTTTCCCGAAGGAACGCTTTGCTGCTACTCGGCTGCTGCAGCCTTCTTGGCGGCAGGCTTCTTCGCAGCGGGCTTCTTCGCAGCAGGCTTCTTCTTCTCGGCCTTCGGCGCTGCGGCTTCAACCTGGACGGCCGGAGCGGACGTGTCGGCGGGCAGCGAGTTCTTGGCAACCTGGACCAGCGCGGCGAAAGCGTTGGCGTCCGAGACGGCCAGCTCGGCCAGCATGCGGCGGTCAACCTCAACCTCAGCGGCCTTCAGGCCCTGGATCAGTCGGTTGTAGGTGAGGCCGTTGGCGCGGGATGCAGCATTGATGCGCTGGATCCACAGGCGGCGGAAGTCGCCCTTCTTCTTCTTGCGGTCGCCGTAGCTGTACACAAACGAGTGCAGCAGCTGCTCTTTGGCCTTGCGGTACAGGCGTGAACGCTGACCACGGTAACCCTTTGCGCGCTCAAGAATAACCCGACGCTTCTTGTGGGCGTTTACCGCCCTCTTCACACGTGCCACGTGCGTACTCCTTCGAAAATCTGATCCCAAGCATCTACTGCCGGTTTCCCGGCGGCCTGAGAAGGCTTTTTGGTAGCTGACCGGCTGCCGGTTGGCGGCCCGTCAAAGAACTTGGAAATTAGATGCCGAGCATCTTCCGGATGACCTTGGCGTCGCCCTTGAAGACGATCTTGTCGCCGGCGAGGCGGCGGGTCAGCCTGGAGGACTTGTGCTCGAGGTAGTGGCGGCGGTTGGCCTGCTGGCGGCGCAGCTTGCCGCTGCCGGTCAGCTTGAAGCGCTTCTTAGCACCACTGTGGGTCTTCATCTTCGGCATGGGAACCGATCTCCTTACGTGTCCGCAGGCTGGGCCTGCAGTTCTATCGAGCAGCCACCCTTACGGGCGGCGTGCTGGTTGCTGGCTGCCGGCGGGACTTACCGCCGGCAGTTGTGGACTAAGTGGTTTTCTTCGCAGCCGGCTTCGGCGCTGCCTTGGGGGCAGGGCGTGCAGCAGGCTTGGGGGCAGCAGGCCGGGCCATCGGCTTCGGCACAGCAGCCGGCTTGGGAGCGGCAGCCGGGGTGGCGGCTTCCGTCTTTTCAGCAGCAGCAGGCTTGGCAGCCGGGGCGGCGGCCTTCGGGGCTGCAGCCTTGGGGGCAGCGGCCCTGGGAGCAGCGGCCTTAGGAGCGGCAGCCTTCGGCGCGGCGGCCTTGCTGGCCTCCTGCTTGGGGGCTTCCTGCTTCGGAGCCTCCTGCTTGGGGGCTTCAGCCGGTGCCGCGGCGGCTTCGGAAGGTTCGACGGCGGCTGCCGGCTTTTCCTCCGGAGCCTCGACTGCTGCGGCGGGTTCGGTGGTGATGGCGAAGCCCTCGGGCAGCAGGTCCGCGAGGGACTGCGTGAAGGGTGCCTGGTCATCGCCGGAAACGTCGATGTGGCCGCCCGTTGCCCGGGCTTCGTTCTGTGCCTTGGACTCGGCGCGCTGGGTGGCACGGCGGGCTTCGGCCTTGGCCTCAGCCTTGTTCTTGAGCGGGCCAACCACCATCACCATGTTGCGGCCGTCGATGCGGGGGCTGGACTCCACCACACCGACTTCAGCGACGTCGTCGGCGAAGCGCTGGAGCAGGCGGATGCCCATCTCGGGACGCTGCTGCTCACGGCCACGGAACTGGATCATGGCCTTGACCTTGTCCCCGGCGCCGAGGAAGCGGAGGGCGTGGCCGCGCTTGGTCTCGTAGTCGTGGGTGTCGATCTTCAGGCGGAAGCGGATTTCCTTCAGAACGGTGTTCGTCTGGTTCTTCCGGGCTTCACGGGCTTTGACAGCGGCTTCGTACTTGTACTTGCCGAAGTCCATCAGCTTGCACACCGGAGGCTTGGCCTGCGGCGCAACTTCAACGAGATCAAGATCGGACTCGGCAGCCAGGCGCAGTGCATCATCAATACGGACGATTCCTACCTGTTCACCTGCAGGGCCGACCAGCCGCACCTCGGGGACGCGGATACGCTCATTGATTCTTGGCTCGCTAATGTTAAAGCTCCTGTGTTTGTTGTGGATTCCGGCAAATAGAGAAGGCCCCCAATTGCCGGAGCAATCGAAGGCCTCTAAAAGGTTGACTGGACTGCCCCACTAAGGGACTGCCCGCACACACCGGCTACTGCCGGCGCCATGCCCAACCAGGTACCCGGCAACCTTGCGTCCATCAGATGTTCAGGAACATCGAAGGACAACGGCTGACGCGGGTGGGAGAGAACTCCGCTTGCAAACTGCATGCCATTCTACAGAAAAAGATTCCTGTCAACGCCGCGGGGCGCCGCAGGAATCCGATCGTAAGGACAATCTCTGAAATAACAGCATCCAGTCGGTCTGTGTCAAGCTTACCAGTATGAGCACCCCAGACAGTAATTCACATGTTTTCGAGCCTGCAGGTGACGCCGGTGGCGTCTCGCAGCAGATCCGGGACATTTCCGAAGTTCCGGCCATTGAGGTCATCACCACCGCCGCCGTGCACCTGATGAGCGCGGCCGCCGTCAAGCTGGGCCTCGCCGCCGAGGAAAACGCCGAAGAGCTCAAGGACCTCGACGAGGCCCGGAAGCTGATCCACGCCCTGGCCGGTCTGGTAACCGCCGCGGCACCCGAGATCGGCTCCCAGCACGCGGGCCCGTTGCGTGATGGCCTGCGGTCGCTGCAGCTGGCCTTCCGCGAGGAATCCCTGATCCAGGATCCGCCGGGCAAGGGTCCGGGCGAGAAGTTCACCGGCGCCGTCAACTGACGGACACCTTCCGGGGCGCCGGCTCCGGAGACTGATGACCACCACGGCGGCGGCCGGCCCACACGGGCCTGCCGCCGCCGTCGTTGGTTAACCAACCGGCTCTACGGGCCTGGCGGCTGCGCCGGCGGGCCGGCTCAGACAGCAATCCAGCCCACGCCGCAGCGCCGGCGGCCGTTGTTGTTGGTTTTACCAACCCCGGCCGTGCAGCTCAGGCGGTTGCGCGTCGCCGGCGAACCTGCTGAAGCACCAGTCCCACCAGGCACAGCAGGACTCCGGCGGTGCCGACGGCGAAGAAGCCGCCGGACGGACCGACACCGTCGATGAACACCCCGGCAAGCGGCGCGCCCAGGGCAACGCCGCCGGTCAGTGCAGAGCCGTACCAGCCCATGGCTTCGCCGCGGCGTTCCTCCGAGACCAGATCCGCGACCTTCTCCGACGCGGAGGACAGCACCGGCGCGCAGAGCAGGCCGGGGAGCAGGGAGACCAGCGCCAGGGTCCAGGTATCGTGCGCGAAGCCCATGGGGATGGTGAAGGCGGCCATTCCGAGCAGCAGCAGGATGGGTGACACGGGCCGGTGCATGGCACCGTAAATCAGTCCACCGACCACGGACGCGGCGCACCAGAACAGGAAAACAATCCCGATTTCGCCCTGGTGTCCGCCTCCTTCCAGGGCAGCGACGATGCCCACATCGGTGCCGCTGAGGACCATCCCGGTTCCGGCTGCCACGGCGAACAATGCCGCTACGGTCGCCGTGAACCAGGCGAAGTTGTGCGCCACCCGTCCCCGGATCCCCGGGGCTGGGGCACCTGCCGGCACCAGTTCCGCCGCCGCCTCCTGAAGGTGGGCCGGGGCCGCGGCCACCACTGCCGCTTCGGCGGCGTGGCGCTCGTCCCGGCTGCGCTCCCCCTCGGCGTCTGCGGTCTGGGCCGGGCTGCGGGTGGGTGGGTTGAACCACATGAGAAACAGGCCGGCGAAGGATGTGGCCAGGCCTACAACGGTGAGGCCGGCGACGGTGTGGCCGCTGGTGGCAATGATGGCGCCGGCCGCCGGGCCGATCATAAACACCAGTTCGGTGGTGATCGCGTCGAGGGCGAAGGCCGTGCGGCGCTGGTCCCCCTCAGCGAGGATGCCCAGCGATTGGCGGACCACGCTGAAGATGGGGAGGGTGAGCAGGCCGCCCACAAACACCAGGGGCAGCAGCCACTGGTACGAGACGTGGGGCACCACGGTCCAGATGACCGCTTCGGAAACCACGGATGGTATGAGGGCCTTCCGCAGGCCCACGGTGTCCACCCTGCGGCCCCGCCACGGCGCGCCAACGGCGATGCCGATGGTCATCACGGCGGCGGCGGCTCCGGCGGCGGCATAGCCCTGGTCCAGGGTGAGGACGATGTGCAGGGTCAGCAGCACGCCGGCTGCGGAGTGGGGAATACGGGCGATCATGCCCACCAGCAGCAGGCGCCGGATGGCTTGGACGGCGAGCAACTCCCGGTAGAGAGCGAAATTCACGAAAATGATCCTTAGGTCTGCCGCAGCCTCCCGGGGTTTCCCGCCTGGCTGCCGGCTAGTGTATGGCGCGCCTCAACTTGACCTCGATCGAGTCGACCCGCTCCCCAAACAATACATTCCGCGACCACTCGCCCTGGAGCCCCGCCACCAGCTGCTGTACCCCGGCAGCGTCCAGCCCGTCCGCCAGGTAGAGCACCACCTGCAGCTCGGGACCGGCGCCGCCACCGGCAAGGGTTGAGCCATCCGCTGCGGCGGTGGCCACTCCCCTGCCGGGTTTCAGCTGAAGGTCCCGGACGGCGGGGAAGGCCGCTGCAGCCTGCCGCATTTCGGTGGCCAGTTCCGCGTCCGCATAGGACGGCGACCAGGAGCGCTGCTGGGCCAGCGCCCACAGGCCCGGTCTGCGGACCACAAAGGTGACCCCGGCCCCTGGGTCAAGCACCATAAGCTCGGCGCCCTCTGCCACCGCGGACAGCGCGGCCCTGGCGGCGTAGACGGCCACCGGCCGGGCGTCCGGGTGCCAGGCCGAAAGGGCCCCGGCTGACGTGAAGGCCGGCATGGCCGTCCGTCCGTCCGCGGCTTTGAGGGTGACCAATGCCATGTCGGCCTGCTTGTCGGCGTGCAGCCCCGAGTCCGTTTCGGCTTCCTCGGCCAGCTGCGCAACGATCGGGATAAACACCCGGGCCGTGGCCAGCGAAGCCACGACCCCGGCTTCGTCGCCGGTGCCGGACCGGAGTGCCGCGACGGCGGCGAGGTAACCGGCGTCGGCAGCGCCGTCGTCGTCGTCGAAATTGTGGATCCGGGCGTCATCGCCGGCCAGGCTGCGGCCTGCCCAGGGCTGTCCGGCAGAGTCGGCGGCGCCGCCGGCACCGGCCAACGCGGCGGCGATATGCCCGGGCAGGTGCCGGGGCGCGGGGCTGTCCGGACCGGACTCTCGGCTTGTCATGCGGTTTCCCTGTTGCGCCTCAGCGGCGGCCGGCAACGTCGAGGGCGTCGGGCAGGGTGAAGGCGCCGGCGTACAGGGCCTTGCCCACAATGGCACCTTCGACGCCCAGCGGAACCAGCGAACGGAGGACCTTGAGGTCCTCGAGGCTGGAGATGCCTCCCGAGGCGACCACGGGCTTGCCGGTCTTCTCCACCATCCGGCGGAGGAGCTCCACGTTGGGGCCCTGCAGGGTGCCGTCCTTGGTGACGTCCGTGACCACGTAGCGTGCGCAGCCGGCGTCCTCAAGGCGTGCCAGGACGTCCCAGAGGTCCCCGCCTTCCTTGGTCCAGCCGCGGCCTGCCAGTGTAGTGCCGCGGACGTCGAGGCCCACGGCGATCCGGTCGCCGAAGCGGTCGATTGCCCGGCGGGTCCAGTCCGGGTTCTCCAGCGCGGCGGTGCCCAGGTTCACGCGCGCGACGCCCAAGTCAAGGGCAGCTTCGAGGCTTTCGTCGTCGCGCAGCCCGCCGGACAGTTCCACTTTGATGTCCAGCCGGCCCACCACTTCGCGGAGCAGTTCCGCGTTGGACCCCCGGCCGAAGGCTGCGTCGAGGTCCACCAGGTGCACCCACTCGGCACCCTGGTCCTGCCAGTTCAGCGCAGCTTCCAGCGGGGTGCCGTAGCTGGTTTCGCTGCCGGCCTCGCCCTGGACCAGCCGGACGGCCTGTCCATTAACAACGTCGACGGCGGGCAGCAGTTCCAGGACCGGCAGGTCGTTTGCGGTGGTCATCAGTTTCCTCAGGGTTGGGTGACGGAGTACGCGGGCCCGGTCACGAGCCAGGCAGGGTCAGGAGATACGCGGCCACCAGCGACATCGCGGCCAGGACGTAGAACGAGACCTGGGTCCAGAGCGGTTTGGCCTGCTGGCGGAAGGACAGTGCGCCGCCCACCAGGAGACCGGCCAGGCCCATCAGGACAATGGACCACATTCAGGAATCGCCGCCGGCCGCGGGCTGGGCAGCGGTTTCGGCTGCGGTGGCATCGCTGGTTGCGGGGCGGCGCAGGGCGTCCACCCAGTTGCGCAGCAGCCGGGCTCCGGCGTCCCCGGACTTTTCCGGGTGGAACTGGGTGGCGCACAGCGGCCCGTTCTCCACCGCGGCAATGAACGGGGCGCCGTGCTCGGACCAGGTCACCAGGGGCGCCGCCATACGCGGCTGGATGATGTCGAAGTTCCATTCCTGCACCCCGTAGGAGTGCACAAAGTAGAAGCGTTCGTTTTCGACGCCGGCAAACAGTTTGGAGCCGGCCGGAGACTTCACGGTGTTCCACCCCATGTGGGGCACCACCTCGGCGGGCAGCAGTTCCACCTTGCCGGGCCATTCGCCGATGCCTTCAGCTTCGGTGCCGTGCTCCACACCGGCTTCAAAAAGCACCTGGAGTCCTACGCAGATGCCCAGGACCGGGCGTCCGCCGGCCACCCTGCGGCCGATCAGGCGGATCCCGTCCACGGCTTTGAGCTCGCGCATCACCGTTTCAAAGGCGCCGACGCCGGGCACCACCAGGCCGTCCGCGTTCAGCACGTCCCCGGGCTTGGCGCTCAGGATGACCTCGGCTCCGGCACGCTCAAGGGCGCGGACGGCGGAGCGTACGTTTCCGGAACCGTAGTCAAGCACGGTGACGGTGGGTTTGCCCTGGGGCGACTCGAGCCGCTGGGCTGCCGAGGGGTCGATGATCGCGCCGTCCTTGAGGATCCGGCCCGTCACAGGGCGCCCTTGGTGGACGGGATGCCTTCAACGCGGGGGTCGGGTTCAACGGCCGCGCGCAGGGCCCGGGCGAACGCCTTGAACTGTGCCTCCACGATGTGGTGCGGATCGCGGCCGGCCATGACGTTCATGTGCAGGCAGATGCCGGCGTGCAAGGTGATGGCTTCGAAAACGTGGCGGGTCAGGGACCCGGTGAAGTGCCCGCCGATCAGGTGGTACTCCTGGCCTGCGGGCTCGCCGCCGTGCACCAGGTAGGGCCGGCCCGAGACATCAACAACGGCGTGGGCAAGGGCCTCGTCCAGCGGGACAGTGGCTTCGCCGAAGCGCCGGATCCCGGCCTTGGTGCCCAGGGCGGTGCGGAGGACTTCCCCGAAGGTGATGGCGACGTCTTCGACGGTGTGGTGGACGTCGATGTGGGTGTCACCGGTGGCCTTGACGGTCATGTCGATCAGCGAGTGCTTGCACAGTGCTGTGAGCATGTGGTCGTAGAACGGCACCGAGGTGTCGATGTCCGATACACCGGTGCCGTCAAGGTTGATCTCCACGAGCACTGACGATTCACTGGTGGCACGCTCCATGCGTGCGGTCCGGGACTCGGCTGCGTTCGATCCGGTGGAACTCATGGTCAAGGGTCCTTTGAGGGAAGTGGGGGTGGTGGGACGGGGTGCGCCCTGTTGGTCAAGTCTAGGCGCGAAGCCCGGGCGTCCTGGCAAGGATGCTCTCCAGGGCGGACAGGAACGCCGTTGTTTCCTTCTCCGTGCCCGCAGTGACGCGCAGGTGTCCGGGGATCCCTACGTCCCTGATCAGCACGCCGGCGTCCAGGAGTTCCTGCCAGACCTGGTGCGGGTCCGTGAGGCCGCCGAAGAACACGTAGTTCGAGTCGGACGCCGCGGGCTTGAGGCCCAGCAGCTCCAGCCCGGCCACGATGCGGTCGCGCTGGACCATGATGTCCTGCACGTCCGCCATCAGGGCCTCGCGGTGCTCAAGTGCGGCAAGGGCAGTGGCTTGCGTGATGGCTGACAGGTGGTACGGCAGCCTGACCAGGCGGAGGGCGTCGGTGACTTCCGGGGCCGCCGCCATGTAGCCGAGCCGGGCGCCGGCCAGGGCGAAGGCCTTGCTCATGGTGCGGGTGACGATCAGGCGTTCCCGGCCAGGCAGGAGGGTGAGGGCGCTGGGTGTGCCCTCGTGGGCAAACTCGTGATACGCCTCGTCGACGATGACGATGGTCTGGCTGTCGTTGCCGGCTTCGTAGACAGCCTCAACCACGTCCAGGCCCAGCCCGGTTCCCGTGGGATTGTTAGGTGAGCAGAGGAAAACGACGTTGGGCTGCAGCTCGCGCACCTGGCGGGCAGCCGACTCCGCGCTGAGGCCGTACCCTTCGGCGCGTACCCCTGCGATGTATTCGGTATCCGTGCCGCTGGCCAGGAGCGGGTACATGGAATACGTGGGAGGAAAACCCAGGGCGGTCCGGCCGGGGCCGCCAAACGCCTGCAGGATCTGCTGGAGGACCTCGTTGGAGCCGTTGGCGGCCCAGAGGTTGGCCTCGTCCAGGCCGTGCCCCAGGTATTCCGCCAGGGCCTTCCGCAGATCGGTGAATTCGCGGTCCGGGTAGCGGTTGAGCCCGGCAGCGGCCTCGGTGACTGCTGCGCTGATGGCGGCACGGACGTCCGCCGGGACGCCATGGGTGTTCTCGTTGACGTTGAGCAGGATGGGAACATCCAGCTGGGGGGCCCCGTAAGGGGTCAGCCCACGGAGGTTGCTGCGGAGGGGAAGCCGGTTCAAACGCTCTAGCTGGTCATTCACCTGAACAGTTTAGTGGCCCTGCCCGGCCCCGGAAAATGTGACGGTCCGGGACTGCCATCCTGCGGGTGGGGTGTCCTTGTTTCCAGCCGTTGGTGCTGGCCCGAACGTGGGGACGAACAGCCCGCACGTGCGTTCGAACAAGCTAGTACGTGGGGACGAAGAGCTGCTGGCCGGGGAGGACTGCTCCGCCGGTGAGGTTGTTGAGCTGCACGATGTCCGCAATGACGTCCCGCGCGTCCCGGTCCGGAGCCACATAGCCGGCAATGGCCCACAGTGAGTCGCCCGGCTGGACGGTCACCGACACCGAGGGCGTGGGGGCGAGATCCGCAACGGAGTCGGACGCTTTGGCCGGCGAGGTGAAGAAGCCGGCCAGGGAGAGCAGGACCGCTGCCAGCAGCATCAGCGGGATGCCCACCAGGACAATCCGGCCGCGCCGGGTGAGGCGGAGCGGCGGCAGGGCCTTTGAAGCCTTGGAACGGGAAGCCCCTGTACGCGGAACCTGGCGGATGGAAGCCGCGGGGTGTGCAACCACGGGAAGTGAAACCTGGGTGAGTGATGTAGCTGACATGAACTGAGCCCTCCTGGACCGTACTGTGCTGCCCGGTTGTCCTTCCCAGCAGCCACGCCCCGGCGTATCCGGCATCTTCTTCGAACGGGGCAAGCAAGGAATAGAACACATATTCGAACTTTGCTTCTTCAGTTTTAGCATCTATCAACGAACAATGTCGAGACTCGCTAGAACAAATGTTTGAAAAAGCCTTGTGGCTGGCCTAGTTTTGAACCAACGAACAACCACCTCTGAAGTTGATCACCAGGGTCTGACAATGAGGACGGGACCAACCGGCCCGGGGGCACGGACAGCCCGGTGGCAACCGAAAGGCATTGGCGAATATGGCAGCAGCAGCCGCCGGAAGCAGGGCAACCCCGCAACCGAAGAGGACCGCCAAGGGCCTGACCCCCCGGCAGAAGAAAATCCTCGAGACCATCCAGCGGTCCGTCAATGACAACGGCTACCCGCCGTCCATGCGTGAAATCGGCGACACCGTGGGGCTCGCCAGCCTCTCCAGCGTGACGCACCAGCTCTCGCAGCTGGAAAAGCTCGGCTACCTTCGCCGCGATCCCAAGCGGCCCCGCGCCATGGAAGTCCTGATGCCCCTCACGCTGGACGGCGGCGCAGCCAAAGCTGAGTCACGCCCGGCCAACGGCGCCTCTGCGGGCGGCGCAACCGTCACCGTCTTGCCCACCGCGCTGGATACGGCCATGGTGCCACTGGTGGGCCGTATTGCCGCCGGCGGCCCCATCCTGGCGGACCAGGTGGTGGAGGACGTGATGCCTCTCCCCCGCCAGCTGGTGGGCCAGGGCGAACTTTTTATGCTCAAGGTGGCCGGCGATTCCATGGTGGACGCCGCCATTTGCGATGGTGACTGGGTGGTGGTGCGCCGCCAGGCGGACGCCGTGAACGGCGACATCGTCGCCGCCCTCCTCGATGACGAGGCAACGGTCAAGACGTTCCGCCAGCGTGACGGCCACACCTGGCTGCTCCCGCAAAACACCCAGTACGAGCCCATTCTTGGTGACCACGCCACCATCATGGGCAAAGTGGTCTCGGTGCTGCGGTCCCTCTGACTGTCGCCAAACTCCTGTTCCCCCGAACTGCCGGTACGGCCGGTGGGCTGGCAGCGTCGCTGCCTGCCCACCGGCCGTACTTGTCTCCGCGTCCGGCCAGGGTCTGCAGCTAGGCGTTTTCCCGGGCCAGCCGCTCCAGGGCTGCCACAGCAGTCTTGGGATCCGTTGTGGCCCAGAACGGGGGCAGCGCCCCGCGCAGGAAGCCCGCATAACGTTCGGTGGCCAGGCGGGAGTCCAGGACTGCCACCACGCCTTTGTCCCCGGTGGACCTGATCAGCCGGCCGGCGCCCTGGGCGAGCCGGATGGCCGCGTGGGTGGCCGAGACGGACATAAAGCCGTTCCCGCCGGCCTGCGCCACGGCGCGGGAGCGGGCGGTCATCAGCGGATCGTCCGGGCGCGGGAACGGGATCCGGTCAATCACCACCAGCCGGCATGAACCGCCGGGCACGTCCACGCCCTGCCACAGCGACATGGTGCCGAAAAGGCAGGTGTCGGGCTCGTCAGCAAACTGTTTCACCAACGCGGTCATGGTGGAATCGCCCTGGCACAGGACTGTCTGTTCCAGTTTGGGCCGCAGCGCCTCCGCCGCTTCCTCTGCCGCGCGGCGGGACGAAAACAGGCACAAGGCTCCCCCGCCGGAGGCCGTAATGAGGGTTTCGAGTTCAGCCAGCGATTCCGGGGAGACCCCGCGCCCGGGCTTGGGCAGGTGCCCTGCCACGTACAGGATGCCTTGCCGCGGGTAGTCGAAGGGCGAGCCGACGTCGATGCCCGTCCAGGTGGGGGCACCTTCCCCCACCAGGCCCAGCCCACCGGCTGCGGGTTCGAACGCCGAGCCGATGGCAAGGGTGGCGGAGGTAAGGACCACGGTGTGGCCGGCAAACAGGCCTTCACGCAGGCGGCCCGCCACTGACAACGGGGCAATGTTCACCAGGACCGGGGCGGTCTCGTCCGGCGGCGAATAGCCCTGGCCGGGATCGAAGCTGCTGGCGCGGGAGAACCACACCACTTCGCGGTTGTCGCGGGCTGTCAGGAGCCGCTCACACAGTTCCAGGATGAGCATCAGCCGGGACCGCGCCAGCTGCCGCCCGCCGTCGGCCGCAGCGCTTCCGTCGGCCTTGGAATCGGACAGCGCCGCCCGGCACGCTTCACGGAGCTGGTCCACACAGTCGAGTTGTTCGTCATTGAGCCCGTTGGGCAGCAGGCCGTTGGGGACACCGTCCAGCGCCAACTCCAGGTTCCCGGCGGCGGCGTTGAGAGCATCCACGGTGATGGCCGTGTGCTTCCGGGCTCCGGAGGCGGCGGCGTGGATCATGGCAACGGACAGCTGGCCGGAGACCGCGCCCGTCACCCGGTCCTGGAGTTCGTGGGCCTCGTCCACCACCACCACGTCATACTCGGGCAGCACGGCAAGGCCCTCGAACGCGCTGACGGCCAGCATGGCGTGGTTGGTCACCACCAGGTCCGCCTCGGCGGCGTCCTGGCGGGCCAGCTCGCTGAAGCACTCGGCGGCCATGGGGCACTTCTGTGCCCCCAGGCACTCCATGGAGGTCACGGACACCTGCCGCCACGCCTTGTCGGTTACGCCGGGAAGCAGCTCGTCGCGGTCTCCCGTGGTGGTCTTCTCCGCCCATTCACGCAGCCGGACCACTTCTCGGCCCAGCTGGGATGAGGGACCGCCCATCGACGCGGCAAAGTGCGGCACGCTGGTGTCTTCGGCCAGGGAGAACAGCTGGCCTTCGGCGGGTTCCTCGGACGGGAAGCCGCCTTCGAGCTTGTGCAGGCAGGCATAGTTGGACCGGCCTTTGACCAGGGCCACTTTGACGGGCCGCTCAAGGGCGGGGGTGATCGCTTTGAGCAGGCGGGGCAGGTCGCGGCCCACAATCTGGGTCTGCAGTGCCAGCGTCGCTGTGGACACCAGCGCCGGTTTGTTGCTTTCGATGGCATGGGCGATCAGCGGGATCAGGTAGGCCAGCGATTTGCCCGTACCGGTACCGGCCTGGACCAGCAGGTGGTTGCCGGTTTCGAGGGCGCGGGCCACCTGGCGGGTCATCTCGTGCTGGCCGCTGCGGCTCTGCCCGCCCATGCCGGACACCGCCCGGTCGAGGAGTTCAATGGCGAACTCCTCGCCGGGTGTGCCCGTGGCGCTCCGCCCGGTATCAGTCATTGCTGGCGAATGGTTCGAGCTCGGCCGCAAGGCCTTCCCGGACCATCACCACGGCCCGGGTACCGTTCTCAACGTGGTCAACGCTGATGATCTCGGCATCCGATTCGTGCAGTTTGCTGATCAGGTCCCCGCGGTCGTACGGGATCAGCAGCTCCAGCTTGACGCCGGGCCGCGGGATACCGTCGCTGATGGCCTGCAGCAGCGCGTCGATGCCTTCACCGGTGCGCGCCGAAACCACCACGTGGCGGGGTTCGCGCTGCTTGAGCCGCTCCACCACAAACGGATCCGCGGCGTCGGCCTTGTTCAGCACGATGATCTCGGGGACCTTGCGCGCGTCCACCTCGGTGAAGACCTTGCGGACGGCAGCGATCTGCCCCTCGGGATCGGGGTGCGAGACGTCCACCACATGCAGGATCAGGTCCGAGTCCGCTACCTCCTCCAGGGTGGACCGGAAGGCCTCCACCAGCTGGGTGGGCAGTGACCGGACAAAGCCCACGGTGTCGGCAAGGGTGTAGCCCAGGCCGTCCGCGGTCTCCGCCTTGCGGATGGTGGGGTCCAGCGTGGCGAACAAGGCGTTCTCCACCAGGACACCGGCATCCGTCAGGCGGTTGAGCAGCGAGGATTTCCCGGCGTTGGTATAGCCGGCAATGGCAACGGATGGTACTTCGTTACGACGGCGGTTGGCCCGTTTGGTTTCCCGGGCGGGCTTCATCGCGGCTATTTCGCGCCGCAGCTTTGCCATCCGGGTCCGGATGCGCCGGCGGTCCAGCTCGATCTTTGTCTCACCGGGACCACGTGAACCCATACCTGCGGCGGCTCCACCCACCTGGCCGCCTGCCTGGCGGGACATCGAATCGCCCCAGCCGCGCAGGCGCGGGAGCAGGTATTCGAGCTGGGCCAGTTCAACCTGGGCCTTGCCTTCGCGGCTCTTGGCGTGCTGGGCGAAGATGTCCAGGATCAGGCCGGTACGGTCGATCACCTTGACCTTGACGATGTCCTCCAGGCCACGGCGCTGGGATGGTGCCAGCTCCGCGTCCACCACCACAGTGTCCGCGCCCGTGGACATCACAATGTCCTTGAGCTCCAGGGCCTTGCCCGAGCCCAGGAACGTTCCGGGGTCCGGTTTGGCGCGGCGCTGGACCAGGCCGTCGAGGACCTCGGAGCCGGCCGTTTCGGCAAGGGCCGCCAGCTCGCGCAGCGAGTTCTCGGCATCGGCGAGGGTCCCTTCGGACCACAGCCCGGCAAGGACCACCCGCTCAAGCCGAAGCTGGCGGTACTCGACTTCGGTGACGTCCTCGAGTTCCGTGGACAGCCCTGCGGTGCGGCGCAGCGCCCGGCGTTCCTCAAGGTCCTGCTGGTCGCCGTCGTAGCTGGAATGCTCCTGCTCCTGGTGGGAGATCGCCTGGGCTTTGCCAAAGACTGCCTTCCCGCCGTCGTCCGACTTCCCGTTGCTGCCGGCCGGCACGTCCTTGGAGAGGATCCGGTCGATCACAGCCTGGATGTCGGCGGGGCTGAGGTCCGAGGCGGCGGGATCGGATCCGGGGTTGGGCTGGTCGGTCATGGTCTCCTTTGAAGATTCGGCATTTCCAGAATAGTGCCGATCGCTGTGCTGTGGTGAAGTCTCTGAGCTGGGGTGACGGCCTGCAGTCATCCATGCCTCCTGTTTTTCGCGCAGCCCCCTGGGCTGCGGTTGGCGTGCCTGCACGGGACATCATGCTTTCGCTCCCGGTGCAGGGAAGAAATAGGGCCGGAAAAGGCAGGAGCGCCAGCCAGGCTGATGCTTCGAGGATTGTCCGGCGGCCGGAACAGCGCGGATCGCGGCTGGTCCGGTGCACAAGCGGAAGGTTGGCTAACCTGCGTCGCTGTGGGACGGGGCACGGGGCGGGCGGGGCCCGGCGCGTGCTACTCGAAGATCAGGAACATGCTCCCAACACTAGCAGAGCGCCAAAGTACGCGGTTTCCCATTACGCTCCAAGGGGAACTATTCTGGCTCGTTATGGAGTCAGCACATTATTTCAGCGCATCACCCGCCGGCCCTTTTACCCGCAAGCCGCTCACCGTGGATCTCGCCGGCGAAACCCGGCACCTCCACACCTCCGCAGGCATCTTCAGCCCTGACGGCATCGATAAGGGAACCGCTGTCCTCCTGGCCGAAGTCCCGGCGCCCTCCCCGCAGGGAAACCTGCTGGACATTGGCTGCGGGTGGGGCCCGATCGCCCTGACCATGGCGCTGCTGGCACCCGAAGCCACAGTCCACGCCGTGGACGTCAATGAACGGTGCATCACGCTGACCAACGAAAACGCGGCGGCCCTGGGGCTGGCCAATGTGGCAGCAGCCCTTCCGGATGCGGTGGATCCGGGGGTGCGCTTCGACACCATCTGGTCCAATCCGCCCATCCGGATCGGCAAGGACGAGCTGCATTCCCTGCTTCGGCTCTGGCTGCCCCGGCTGGCCCCGGGCGGCACCGCCTGGTTGGTGGTCCAGAAGAACCTCGGCTCGGATTCACTTCAGCGGTGGCTTGCCTCGGAGCTGGACGCCACGTTCAGCGTGACCCGCGAATCCACGGCCAAGACGTTCCGGATCCTGAAGGTCAGGAAAGCGTCCCTGTCGCCACAATAACGGCGGGGCCGCTGAGCTCCACGTGTTCGTGGCCGCCGGGCCCGGCGAAGAACTTCACGCCCACCGCACCGCCGGGGACGTTGACCTGCCACGTGTCCGGGGCTTCGGCCCCAGCCCAGTGACGGATGGCCACAGCCGCAGCGCAGGCCCCGGTGCCGCAGGACTGGGTCTCCCCCACGCCGCGCTCGTGCACCCGCATGGTGACCGACCCGACGCCGTTGTGCACCAGCGGGTCGGCGGGGACCACAAATTCGACGTTGGTGCCGTGGGGCGGCACGGGCTCAACGGTGGGCGCTGTGTACAGCCGGGTGGCGCTGAGTTCAGAAAGTTCGGCCAGGGCAACTACGGTGTGCGGGTTGCCCATGCTGATGGACAGGGCAGGCCGCGGCACTTCGAGGCCGTCGGCGGTGACCAGCGAGTCCATGGCCTTGGCGGTGGCATCGCCGGGGAAGATGAACTCCCAGGGGCCCATGTCCACCGCGTAGCCGTCGCCCGTCCGGACCACGGTCTTGACGCCGCCGCGCGTGCCGATGGTGAGGGCGCCGCCGTCGGGCAGGTCGATCAGGCCTTCGGCGCGCAGGAAGTGGACAAAGACACGCACGCCGTTGCCGCACATTTCGGACAGTGAGCCGTCCCCGTTCCGGTAGTCCATGAACCATTCGGCGTCGGGGCTGGAGGCCAGCAGGTCGCGGCCTTCGGGCAGGAATCGGGAAGGGACAGCGCGGATGAGGCCGTCCGCACCGATGCCGCGGTGCCTGTCGCACAGCGCAGCAACGTGGTCTGCGCCGATAACGGAGGTTCCCTCAGGATCGGCCACCAGGACGAAGTCGTTGCCGGTGCCGTGTCCTTTGGCGAACCGGAGGCCGGCAAGGTCGGGCAGGGCCGGGGTGGCGGTGCGTGCGGTGGCTGCGTCCATGGGTCCTAGGTTACCGGCCACGGTGCCGGCACCCGAATCAGGCATGCCGGCTGAGCGCAACTGCCTTCGCCGCGAGCTCCGGGTCCTTCCAGTCCAGCCAGTCCACGCGCGGGTCGGCACGGAACCAGGTGAGCTGGCGGCGGGCGAACTGGCGGGTGGCCACGATGGTTTCCTCTGCCGCCTGGGCCTCTGTTGCCACTCCATCCAGGACGTTGAGGAACTGGGAGTACCCGAGGGCCCTGGCAGCTGTCCTGCCGCGCCGCAGGCCCTCAGCATCGAGCCGCCGGACCTCGGCGGTCAGGCCGTTGGCAACCATGCCGTGCACCCGGTCAGCGAGCCGGACGCGGAGCACCTCCCGGTCCACTGCCAGGCCGATCTGCACGGCCGGCTGGAAGTACTCCCGGCGGGGCATAAAGGCGCTGAACGGGCGGCCTGTGAGCTGCTGGACTTCCAGTGCACGGATGATGCGGCGGTCATCCGTGAGCCGCTCCGCCGACACCGGGTCCACGGTGCGAAGGCGTTCGCGCAGCGACGCCGTTCCCTGGGCTGCAAGGTCCGCTTCCAGCTGCCCGCGAAGTTCGGGGCTGGTGCCGGGGAACTCCAGGACGTCGAGGGCCGCCCGGACGTACAGTCCCGAGCCGCCGGCCAGGATGGCCCGTTTGCCGCGGGCATGGATGGCTGCCACAGTTGCCCGGGCCTGCTCCTGGAAGTCCGCAACGCTCGCTTCCTGGGTGACGTCCATGATGTCCAGCAGGTGGTGCGGCACACCCCGGCGTTCGGCGATGGTGATTTTTGCGGTGCCGATGTCCATGCCCCGGTAAAACTGCATGGCATCAGCGTTGATGACCTCGCCGTCCAGAGCGAGGGCGAGGTCAACAGCGAGGTCTGACTTACCGGAGCCGGTGGGGCCGACGACGGCGATGACGGCCGGGGCTGCCACCGGTCAGCGGGTGCGCAGCGGCAGGGCAGGCATGCCAAGGGACACGCCGGAACCACCCTTTGCAGCCCCTGGTGCGGGAGCGCCGCAGGAGTCCGCCAGGGACCGGTCCCAGGCGTCCCCGGCGCGTGAGCGCCTGAGGCTGTAGTCCTCCGGAGCAGGATCGGCGACGAGGTGGAAGGCTGCTGCCTCGGTGATGGTGACGGTGACCAGGTCACCCGGACGCGGGGCCGGGGCCCCTGCCGGAACCGAGAAGTGCACCAGCCTCTGGTCCTGGGCACGGCCGGAGAGCCGGTGCGTCTCTTCGGACTTGCGTCCTGACTGCGCGGTGACCAGCACTTCCACCCGGCGGCCCAGCTGGCTGCGGTTCTCTTCTGCGGCGATCCTGTCCTGAAGTGCGGTGAGCCGTTCGAAGCGTTCCTGCACGACGGCCTTGGGCAGCTGGTCAGGCAGGTCGGCGGCGGGAGTGCCCGGCCGCTTGGAGTACTGGAAGGTGAAGGCGGTGGCGAACCGGGACTGCTCCACCACGTCAAGGGTGGCCTGGAAGTCCTCCTCGGTCTCGCCGGGGAAGCCCACGATGATGTCCGTGGAGATGGCGGCATGCGGGATCCGGGTCCGGACCTTGTCCAGGATGCCGAGGAACCTGGCGGACCGGTAGGAGCGCTTCATGGCCCGCAGGACGGCGTCCGAACCGGACTGCAGCGGCATGTGGAGTTGCGGCATCACGTTGGGGGTTTCGGCCATGGCATCGATGACGTCGTCAGTGAAAGCGGCCGGGTGGGGGCTGGTGAACCGGACGCGTTCGAGCCCCTCAATGTCGCCGCAGGCGCGCAGCAGCTTGGAGAAGGCCTGCCGGTCGCCGAATTCCACGCCATAGGAGTTGACGTTCTGGCCAAGCAAGGTGACCTCGATGGCGCCGTCAGCCACCAGGGCCTGGATTTCGGCGAGGATGTCGCCCGGGCGGCGGTCCTTTTCCTTGCCCCGGAGGGCGGGCACGATGCAGAACGTGCAGGTGTTGTTGCAGCCCACGGAGATGGATACCCAGCCCGAGTAGACCGAGTCGCGTTTGGTGGGCAGCGTGGACGGGAAGACGTCCAGTGATTCAAGGATTTCCAGCTGCGCTTCGTTGTTGTGCCGGGCCCGGTCCAGCAGTGCCGGCAGCGCACCCACGTTGTGGGTACCGAAGACAGCGTCCACCCACGGCGCCTTCTTCAGGATGGTGTCCCGGTCCTTCTGGGCCAGGCAGCCTCCGACGGCGATCTGCATGCCCGGGTTGGCGGCCTTGATGGGGGCCAGCATGCCCAGGTTGCCGTAGAGCTTGTTGTCGGCGTTTTCCCGGACCGCGCAGGTGTTAAAGACCACAACGTCTGCCTGGGCGCCTTCGGCCGGTACGTAGCCGGCGTCCTCCAGCATCCCGGCCATCCGCTCGGAGTCGTGCACGTTCATCTGGCAGCCGAAGGTCCGCACCTGGTAGGTGCGGGCGCCGGCAGGGCCGGAGTGCAGCGGCGGAGCCGGCTCCGCTTCGGTTGCGGGCGCTGCAACGGAACCGTTGCCGGGAAGGGGGGAAGGAATGGTCAAACTCACCTGTTAAGGGTAGCCGCTTACCGGCTGGCCGGTGTCTGCCGCGTGCGCATCGATGACGTCAGCCACAATCCGGAAGGCCTGGGCGGGCTGATACCCCTTGCGGGCGAGCATGGACGCCAGCCGGCGGGTTGTTTTGTCGCGCCCAGCGCGGTCGTCAAGGTCCAGGCCGGGCCGGAGCTTGCGCTCCACCAGGCTCCGGGCTGCCAGTTCCTCGTCGGCGTCGGACAGCTGTTCCAGGGCGGCTTCCGCGGTGTCCGGCTCGATGCCTTTCTCTGCCAGTTCCCGCCGGAGCGCGCCCTTGGCGAGTTTCCGTGACTGCGCGCGGCTGCGGACCCACATGTCCGCGAACTCGGCATCGTTAATGAGCCGAACGTCCTCGAACTTGTCCAGGACCTTTTCTGCGACATCTTCCGGAACGTCCCGTTCGGCCAGCTTGCGGGCCAGCTGGAGCCTGCTTTTGGGTGCCACCGACAGCTGCCGGTAGACGATGGCCTTGGCCACCGCCTCCGGGTCCGCCTCCGCATCCGCCGGGAAGCCGGCGGGTCCGCCTTCCTCCACCTCAGGGGTGGAGCGGCGGGCCCGCCTGCTGCGCGGTTCTCCGAATCCGGTCAACTGCTAAAACCCGTCGACGGCCTTCAGCTTCGGCGAATCGGCGGACTCGGCCTCAGCCGGCTTCACACCCACACCGAGCTTCTCCTTGATGAGCCGTTCGAGCTCTGCGGCAAGCTCCGGGTTATCGCGCAGGAACCGGCGGGAGTTTTCCATGCCCTGGCCCAGCTGGTCGCCGTCGTAGGTGAACCAGGAACCGGACTTCTTGATGAGGCCGTGCTCCACACCCATGTCGATGATGCCACCCTCGCGGGAGATGCCCTGGCCGTAGATAATGTCGAATTCGGCGATCTTGAAGGGCGGGGCCATCTTGTTTTTCACAATTTTGGCCTTGGTCCGGTTGCCGACGGAGTCGGCACCTTCCTTCAGGGTCTGGATCCGGCGTACGTCAATGCGGATGGAAGCGTAGAACTTCAGCGCCTTACCACCGGTGGTGGTCTCGGGCGAGCCGAAGAACACGCCGATCTTCTCACGCAGCTGGTTAATGAAGATGGCGGTGGTTTTGGTCTGGCTCAGGCGGCCGGTGATCTTACGCAGCGCCTGGCTCATCAGACGGGCCTGCAGGCCCACGTGGCTGTCGCCCATGTCGCCTTCGATTTCGGCGCGGGGCACCAGGGCGGCTACGGAGTCGATGACGATCACGTCCAGGGAGCCTGAGCCGATCAGCATGTCCATGATTTCGAGGGCCTGCTCACCGGTGTCCGGCTGGGAGACCAGGAGGGCGTCCGTGTCCACGCCGAGCTTGGCGGCGTATTCGGGGTCAAGGGCGTGCTCGGCGTCGATAAACGCTGCGATGCCACCCTGGCGCTGTGCGTTGGCCACCGCGTGCAGCGCAACGGTGGTTTTACCCGAGGATTCCGGGCCATAGATCTCCACAACCCGACCGCGGGGCAGGCCGCCAATTCCAAGCGCGACATCCAGTGCGATGGAGCCGGTGGGGATGACCTCGATGGGGGCACGGACCTCATCGCCCAGGCGCATGACCGAGCCCTTGCCGAACTGCTTGTCAATCTGGGCCAAAGCTGCTTCCAGCGCTTTTGCACGATCCGGGGCTGCCGCCATGGTTGACACCTCTAATGCTTTCTCGATGGTGGCCTTCAGGGCCGTTTATTGGTCATCTCTGACGCTAGGGGGACCCACTGACATTTCCGCCGGATGGCATCGGCTATGTGGATAACCCGCTGGTAAAAGCATAACTTTATCCGAACAGGTATTCGAACCCGCGCCCGGCGTGTCAGCAGGTATTCCGGATTTTTCGCTCGCCCCGGCAGGCGCGGAGGGCGCTTGGGCCGGCCGGAAACGCAGCCGGGATCAGTCGGCGGCGGGTTTGATGTCGCGGCCCAGGCGCCGGTCTGCAGGGACGTCCTGCACGTCGCACATGGCCAGCCAGACCTTCCTTGGTTCCACCCCGGCGGCCAGCGCCTGCTGGGCCGTGCGGCCACCCACCCCGGCCAGGACCAGGGTGTTGCCCAGCACGCGGGAATAGCCCGCGCCGAACTCGTCGTCCATGAGTCGCCAGTAGTCGCTGATCCGCATCGGTAAATCCTCTCACGGCCGCGGACCCTAGAATTGTTGCCATGAGCAACTCTCCCGGCGGCCAATCAGTTGACCGCCCCGCAGACATTGATGTGGTTGACGCCGCCCTAAGGAACGTTGAGCACCAGATCAGCGTGTTCTGGCGGCGTGCCCGGGCCATTTCAAACCAGTTGTCCCGCCAGGTCCACCCGGATATGGAGCCTGCCGCCTACGGCCTGCTGACCATCATCCGGCGCGAAGGTCCCATCCGGCTGACGGAGCTGGCCATGAACATCGGCGTGGGCAAGCCGTCCGTCAGCCGGCAGATTGCGTTCCTGGAGAGCATCGGCCTGGTGTCCAAGGAAGCGGATCCATTGGACGGGCGCGCCCAGTCCATCCAGCTGACGCCAAAGGGCGAGGAGAAGATGCACCAGGTCCAGGACGCCCGCCGGCAGGTATTCCAGGAACGCCTGGGCGAATGGCCGGTGGCCGACCTGGAAGAACTGGCCCGCTACATGGCCAAGTTGAACGCAACGTATGAGCGCGACGGTTTCCCGAAGGACGAACCTGCGGAACCGGGCAGCAAGGACGCCTAGCCCTGCTGGATCGGGCCCGCTTGGGCCACCGGCCAGAAAACGCAGCGAAGCCCCCGACCGGACGGTCGGGGGCTTCGCTGCGTTTGCTGAAAAGCGGCTGGAATGCCCTTAGCGGGCGCCGGACAGGAGTCCGGTGGAGAGTTCGTCGTTCAGCTCCGAGCTGAGGTCGCGCTCCAGGTCGCGGCCGTAGCGCTGGGAGAATTCCTGCGGCACGGTGTCCGGCACGGCGACGCCTTCGGCGACTGCCACCCGGTCGCTGACCTCGCGGAGCATGGTGGACAGCGGAACGTCCAGGGCCGAGCAGATCGAGGAGAGGAGCTCGGAGGAAGCTTCCTTCTGGCCGCGCTCCACTTCGCTGAGGTAACCCAGGGAAACGCGGGCGCTGTGCGAAACTTCACGGAGCGTGCGCCCCTGGCGCTGGCGGACATCGCGCAGGACATCACCGATTTCGTGACGAAGTACAACCATCTTGCGCTCCTTCTGTTCGCTCTTAGCCTGATCGGCGAGGCCCACATCCTTCCAGCGGACAACGCCGTTTACGGATACGGGCTGCTTTACCATCTGTATCGCCTTGCTCCCTCTTATGTCAGGTCCGCGGAGATGCGGGCCAACGTGGTGATTTCATCCTAGGCGCCTCCGCTCTTCGGAAGCGACACAATGTAATAACTAATCGCCGGTGGCATTTGTTCCCGGCTACTTTACGTCCGGTAACTATGTGGCGCATCCCACAGGCAGCACTCAAAGGGTTGCCGGGAATGGTGTTACGCCTGGGCGGCCAGCGCAGCCAGCAACCGTTCGAGGGCGGCAGCGCACGCCTGGCCGCGGATTTCCGCCCGGCTCCCGGCGAACGAGTAACCAAACGCTTCAGCGCCGGCCGCGGTGGCGACACCGATGTAAACGGTTCCCACGGGTTTGCCGTCGTGCGGTTCGGGGCCCGCCACGCCAGTGGTGGACACGCCGATGCCGGCGCCGAGGACGGTCCGGGCGCCTGCCGCCATGGCGGCGGCGACGTCCGCGTCCACGGATCCGGCGCTGGCCAGGAGGCTGCCGGAGACGTGCAGGACCTCTTCCTTCACCGAGTTCCGGTACGCCACCACCCCGCCTTGCAGCATGCCTGATGCGCCGGGGGTGTCGGCCAGGATGGCGGAGACCATCCCCGCGGTCAGGGATTCGGCCGTTGCCACGGTGGTTCCGGCGTCGAGCGCCGCCGCAACCGCCTGCCCGGCCAGCAGGTGCAGGCTGCTCATGGTGCTGCCGGACCGTTGCCGGTTTTGGCCTGCAGTTTGCCTTTGGTCCGGAGGCGCAGTGCTTCAACGACGTATTCGACGCCGGTCCAGACCGTGATGGCCACGGCCGCCAGCATCACGGCCAGCGCCACCCAGGTCAGCCAGCCGGCAATGGCGGCGAGCGGCAGCAGGTACAGGAAGATGGCCAGCGTCTGGACCACCGTTTTCAGCTTCCCGCCGCGGGAGGCTGGGATCACGCCGTAGCGGATCACCACGAAGCGCAGCGCCGTGATCCCCCATTCACGGACCAGGATCACCACGGTGACCCACCAGGGCAGCTCACCAAGGACGGAAAGCATCACCAGCGCGGACCCAATAAGCATCTTGTCGGCGATGGGGTCGGCGATTTTGCCGAAGTCGGTGATGAGGTTCCGGCTCCTGGCGATGTCGCCGTCGAGCTTGTCCGTGTAGATCGCGACGGCGAACACGGCCACTGCCGCCCAGCGCCACGGCCCGGAGGTGCTTTCCAGGCCAGGCGCGTCGGCAAGCAGGAACCAGACAAAGAAGGGCACCAGGGCGATGCGGATCATGGTCAGGATGTTGGGCAGGTTCCAGACCCCGGCACGGCTGGAGCCGGCGGCGGTTGCATCGGTGCTAGTCACCCTCCTAGGCTACCTGCCAGCGCCTAGCGTCCGGTCAGCGACCAGGCGTCCTCGGAGCCTTCCTCGTCATCTCCGTAGCCTCCCGGGGCCGAATCCGAGCCGTCGTAATATTCCACGTTCTGCTTGCGCTGGTCCAGATCCGCGGCCACCAGGTCCTCGGCGTAGCCGCCCTGGGCGACGTTGGCGTTGGCGTTATCGCTCAGCGCCGCAGTCTGGGCGTCAGGTACGGCGGGTGCGTCCTGGCCCTTCATCGCGGCGAGGACGGGGGCAAGATCGTCCGGCTTGACCAGGACGTCGCGGGCCTTGGAGCCCTCGGAGGGACCCACCACTCCCCTGGACTCCAGCAGGTCCATCAGCCGGCCCGCCTTCGCGAAGCCCACACGCAGTTTCCGCTGGAGCATGGAGGTGGAGCCGAACTGGGTGGTGACCACCAGTTCGGTGGCCTGCAGCAGGACCTCGAGGTCGTCCCCGATGTCGTCGTCGATCTGCTTCTTCTGCGCCTCGGGGGCCACATCGTCGCGGTAGACGGCCTTCAGCTGGCCCTTGACGTGTTCCACCACCTTGTGGATTTCCGATTCGGTGACCCAGGCGCCCTGGACACGCATGGCCTTGGAGGCGCCCATGGGCAGGAACAGCGCGTCACCCTGGCCAATCAGCTTCTCGGCGCCGGGCTGGTCAAGGACCACGCGGGAGTCCGTCACGGAGGACGTGGCGAAGGCCATGCGGGAGGGCACGTTGGCCTTGATCAGGCCGGTGACAACATCCACGGACGGCCGCTGGGTGGCGAGCACCAGGTGGATGCCGGCGGCGCGGGCCAACTGGGTGATGCGGACAATGGAATCCTCAACATCGCGCGGGGCCACCATCATGAGGTCGGCGAGCTCATCCACGATCACCAGCAGGTACGGGTACGGCCGGATGACCCGCTTGGAATCGACGGGCGGCTGGACTTTGCCGGCGCGGACGGCCTTGTTGAAGTCGTCGATGTGCTTGAAACCGTAGTTGGCCAAGTCATCGTAGCGGGCATCCATTTCCCGGACCACCCACTGCAGCGCCTCGGCGGCCTTTTTGGGGTTGGTGATGATGGGGGTGATCAGGTGCGGGACACCTTCATAGGCGGTGAGCTCCACACGCTTGGGGTCCACCATAACCATCCGCACCTCGTCCGGGGTGGCCCGCATGAGGATGGAGGTGATCATCGAGTTCACAAATGAGGACTTACCGGCACCGGTGGCACCGGCCACCAGCAGGTGGGGCATTTTGGCGAGGTTGGCCACCACGTAGCCGCCCTCAACGTCCTTGCCCACACCCATCACCATGGGGTGGTCGGTGCGGCGGGCGTTCTGGCTGCGGAGCACGTCGCCGAGCGAGACCGTCTCGCGGTCCGTGTTGGGGATTTCGATCCCGATGGCGGACTTTCCCGGGATGGGGCTCAGGATGCGCACATCGCTGGAGGCAACGGCGTAGGAGATGTTTTTGGACAGGGCCGTAACCCGCTCCACCTTGGTGCCCGGCGAAAGTTCAATCTCGTACCGGGTCACGGTTGGGCCGCGGCTGAACCCGGTGACCTGGGCCTCGACATTAAACTGGGTCAGGGTTTCCGTGAGGGAGGCAACAATGGCGTCGTTGGCTTCGGTGCGTTCCTTGGGGATGGACCCGGGGGTCAGGACGTCCGACGACGGCAGGGTGTAGGTAACGTCGCCGGCCAGGGACAGCTGCTCGGTGCGCTGCGGGATGGGGGTGGGCGGCGGCGCGGGCGTGACCGGCTTGGCCGGAACGTGCGGGGCTGCGGCGGGCGCCGCGGAGGCTGCCAGGCCGGCTGCGGCCATGCCGGGCGTGATCAGCGGGATGGACTCCGTGGCGTTCCCGGCCGGCGCGGCGGCGCTGCCCAGGCCCTGGGCCGCCTTGATCTTCTCGACGGCGATTTCCGCCTGGGTGGGACGGCGGACGCCCGGGGCCGGGCGGCCCTTCTTCGGTGCTTCAGCGTCGTCATCGATCACTGCATGCTCGAAGGCCTCGTCCCCGACGTAGCCCTCCAAACCTGTATCGCCGTCGTCGTCCCTGCCGAAGAGGCGGCGCTTCTTCTTTTTGGGTGCCGCCGGTGCCGGGCGCTCCAGGTAGCTGCGGTCGTGGGTGTCGCTGTCCCCGTCCTGTTCCATCAGGTCGATGCCCATCAGGTGCTCGTAGCCGCCGCGGAGCCGCCGCGGGATCGCGCCGAAGGGGGTGGCGGTGATGATGAGCAGCGACACGAAGGCCACCACGCCATAGGCCACCAGGGGCACGGCGGGGTGAATGGCAGCCAGGGGAGTCGCGGCCAGGAAGCCGAGCATGCCGCCGGCCTGCCGGAGTCCGTCGAAGCCCTGCGCCACGGTGGGCTGGCCGCCGATGACGTGGGCCAGGCCGCTGCCGGCGAAGGTCATGATCAGGAAGCCGATGCCCACCCGGTTGTTGCCGCGCCCGTCGGACGGACTACGGAACAGCCGGAAAGCGCACACAAAGAGCATCAGCGGCAGCAGCAGTGACATCCAGCCGAAGGTGCCGTTGACAACGGCGTAGACGGCGTCGGGGAACCAGCCGGTGAGGCCCCACCAGGCGAAGGTGGCGATGAAGACGCCAAGGGCCAGGTTGAACAGGGCTGCGCCGTCGCGGCGTTCCTCCGCGGGGAGGTCGCTGACGTCGTGGCCGATCCGGCGTACGCCGCCGCCCACCAGGTGCCCGATGCCCAGCCAGGCACCACCCACCACCCGCAGCAGCCAGGGCTGGTGGTGCTCGACGACGGGAAGCTGGCGGGTGCGCTGGAAACCAGCGGAGCCGGCAGCCCGGCCGGTCCGGGCGGCAGCCGCGCCGGAACCGCGGCCCGTGGAGCCGCCGGATTTGTTGCCGGAGCTGCCCTTGCCGGTCCCGTTGGGCGCGGAAGTAGTACGTGTGGCCATGGTAGCCACGGTACCCGAACCGGGCCGGTATTCCGCGGATTTCGGGCCCTTCAGGGTGCGGTTCCACGCAGGAAGGCCCGGTTCCGAAGAACCGGGCCTTCCTGGCGGGGGTAAGGCGCCCTACGCTTCGAGCACCACGGGGATGATCATCGGCTTGCGGCGGAGCTTGCGGTTGACCCACGTGCCCACCACCCGGCGGACCACCTGCTGCAGCTGGTGGCTGGTGTGGTCGGTGCGGTTCAGCACTGCCTCTTCCAGGGCGGCGTTGATCTTGGGAATGATCTCATCGAAGACTGAATCATCTTCGG
Source organism: Arthrobacter sp. Leaf141 (assembly GCF_001424565.1). GTDB lineage: Bacteria > Actinomycetota > Actinomycetes > Actinomycetales > Micrococcaceae > Arthrobacter. The sequence continues at coordinate 14,053 of NZ_LMOL01000003.1, read as the reverse complement.
CCACGCCGCGGGCGTGGATTTCGGGGCCGGAGACCACCTTGCCGGTGGTCCGGTTGATCACGGTGATGATGGAAATGAATCCTTCGTCGCCCAAGGTCTGGCGATCCTTGAGGTCCGCTTCCGTGACTTCACCCACGCTGGAACCGTCGACGTAGACAAAACCGACCTCGACCTGGCCCACCACGTCTGCGCGGTGGTCCTTGAGGTCGATGACGGTGCCGTTGTCGGCGAGGATCACGCTGGCCTCGGGAACGCCGGATTCGATGGCGATCTTGCCATTGGCCATCAGATGGCGGGTTTCGCCGTGGACCGGCATGGCGTTCAGCGGCTCGAGGATGTTGTAGCAGTACAGCAGTTCGCCCGCGGCGGCGTGGCCGGAGACGTGAACCTTCGCATTGCCCTTGTGGATCACGTCGGCGCCGAGCTTCAGCAGGCCGTTGATGATCCGGAAGACGGCGTTTTCGTTGCCGGGGATGAGGCTGGAGGCCAGGATGACGGTGTCGCCGTCACCCACCACCACCCTGTGGTCACCGTTGGCCATGCGGGACAGCGCCGCCATGGGCTCGCCCTGCGAGCCGGTGGACATCAGGACCACGCGGTTGTCCGGCAGGTTATCGATGTTCTTGATGTCCACAATCAGGCCTGAAGGGACGTCAAGGTAGCCAAGCTTCTCCGCGATGGCCATGTTGCGCACCATGGAGCGGCCCACAAAGGCCACCTTCCGGTTGTGCTTGGCCGCGGCGTCAAGGACCTGCTGGACGCGGTGCACGTGCGAGGAGAACGAGGCGACGATGATCCGCTTGCTGGCCTGGCCGAACAGCCGTTCCAGCGTGGGGCCGATTTCCTTTTCCGCGGTGGTGAAGCCGGGGACGTCGGCGTTGGTGGAGTCCGACATAAACAGGTCAACGCCCTCTTCGCCGAGCTTGGCAAAGTGCCGGAGGTCGGTGATGCGGCCGTCCAGGGGCAGCTGGTCCATCTTGAAGTCGCCCGTGTGCAGGACGGTGCCGCCTGCGGTGCGGATGAAGACGGCCAAGGCGTCCGGGATTGAGTGGTTGACGGCGACGAATTCGCATTCGAACGGACCGAACTTCTCCACTTGCCCTTCCTCGACGGTCAAGGTGTAGGGCCGGATGCGGTGTTCCTGCAGCTTGGCCTCGATGAGGGCAAGCGTGAGCTGCGAGCCCACCAGCGGGATGTCGGCGCGCAGCCGGAGCAGGTACGGAACGGCGCCGATGTGGTCTTCGTGGCCGTGCGTGAGGACCACGGCGACGATGTCGTCGAGGCGGTCCTCGATGTAGGAGAAATCGGGCAGGATCAGGTCCACGCCGGGCTGGGTTTCCTCAGGGAAGAGGACACCGCAGTCCACGATCAGCAGCTTGCCGTCGATTTCGAACACGGCCATGTTCCGGCCGATCTCCCCGAGCCCGCCCAGGGGGACGATCCGCAGCGTGCCCTGGGGCAGGCGGGGAGGAGTAACGAGGCCGGTGAGGGCGACTTGGGTCATAGTGCACTTCTTTCCAGGCGGAAGGTGCGGGTCAGCGTTTTCAGGAGAAGACCAGCCCCGCTTCCGCCAAATCCCCGCGGATGGTTTCGATCTCGGCTTCGTCCGGCTCCACGAGGGGCAAACGGACAATCGAGTTGGGCAGGACTCCCTGCCATTTAAGAATCTGTTTCGCTGCGACGGCGCCCTGGACCCGGGTCATGGTGGCGCGGACCACGGGCAGCAGTTCGGCGTTGATCTTCCGGGCGGTGCCGAGGTCGTTGGCGTTGACGGCGTTGATGAGTTCGCGGAACCGGCGGGTGGCCACGTGCGTGGTGACACCGACGAGGCCGACGGCGCCGAGGGCCATCCAAGGCAGCGTCAGTCCGTCGTCGCCCGAGTAGAACGCGAGGTCGGTTTCGGCCATCACGCGTGCGGCGGCGACGAAGTCGGCCTTGGCGTCCTTGACGGCGACGATGTTGTGGTGCTGCGCCAGGCGGATCATGGTGTCCGGTTCGATGGCGATGGAGGAGCGGCCCGGAATGTCGTAGAGCATCACGGGAACGTCGACGGCGTTGGCGACGGCCTCGAAATGCGCCCTGATGCCGGCCTGGCTGGGCTTGTTGTAGTAAGGGGTCACCAGGAGCAGGCCGTCGACGCCGAGGGCTGCGGCTTCCTGGGAGAGGTGAACCGAGTGTGCCGTGTCGTTGGTGCCGGTACCGGCGATGATGGCGGCCCGGTCCCCCACAGCTTCCTTGACGGCACGGAACATGCCGAGGTTTTCCGCATCCGTGAGGGTGGAGGTTTCGCCGGTGGTTCCGGTGACCACCAGGCCGTCGCAGCCGTCATCCACAAGCTTGGTGGCGAGCGCTTTTGCCTGCTCGTAGTCCACTGCGCCGTCCTTGGTGAACGGAGTAACCATGGCAGTCAGGAGTGAACCAAGGGCAGGGGTGTGCGCGGAAAAGTCAGACATGGAAAAAACGTTACCCTGTCCCATGCTGGTTAGGACAATGCCACGGGCGTGATGAACGTCAAACAACCGGCTTCATAAGTCATGATGGGGCTTCCGAAGCCGCTTTGCGGTGCTGGCGGGTGGCCGCCTGCCCCGGGAAGCCGCTCTGCGGACGGGCGTGGGAGGCTCAGGCCGGCCGTTGCTCCGGCGCGTGGCAGTATCTTCCAACGGCTGCCTGCCGAAGGTTTTCGGCCCAGTCGGCCAGCCGCTGGGCGGCCCTGACGTAATTGAAGAGCTCCAGCGGAGTGAGGGCGTCAAGGTCCGTCTCGGCCAGCCGGCGCGCGAGCTCAGCACCCTCCGGCTGTGCGGTGAGGCTGATGCCCTCGTTGGCCCATTGGACGTCCTCGGCCGGCCTGCCGGCTACGAGCTGCCGGAAAAGGTAGTCGACGGTGCCCGGACTCATGGCTTTCATAAGCCCCGTACTGCCGGTTTCGGGGGCAGGGACCCGGTGTGGTGGAGTGTGCATGCGGGTCAGTCTATTCGAACATATATTCGAATTCAAGGGTGCGCACCCGGGATGGAATGGGCCGCTGGATAATCCGCCCGGGACCTGGGCCTTGTGGCTTGAGCGCTGCGGGGCCGCAGCCCTTCATGGCCCGGTATGAGACGATCTGGTCATGACTTCCAGCCGTCAGGCCCGATCGACCGGGAAGACCGGAAAGCCCACCGGCCGGCCAGCGACAGGACGGCTTTACGGCATCGACGCTGCCCGGGGCCTGGCCCTGCTGGGCATGATGGCCACCCACCTGCTGGCCACGTTTGAACAGAACGCCAACCTGACCCCCACCTGGATTGGCCTGGCCTTTTCCGGCCGGGCAGCAGCCCTGTTTGCTGTCCTTGCCGGTGTGGGCCTCGCCCTGTCCACCGGAAAGCACCAGCCCCTGGCCGGGTCGCCGCTGTGGGCAGCCCGGCGGGGTGTGGCACTGCGCGCCCTGGTGATTGCCGCCGTCGGGCTCACCCTGGGCGGGCTGGAAGTGAACCTGGCCATCATCCTGGTCCATTACGCGTTGCTGTTCCTGTGCGTCCTGCCCTTCATGGGGTTGGGATTAAAGCCCTTGTGCGCCTGGGCGGCAGGCTGGCTCCTCGCCTCACCGGTCCTGGCGTACCTGCTTCGGCCCTGGCTGCTGGCGGGTACTCCCCCGCTGAAACTGGGACACAACCCTTCCTGGGAGGATCTGGGGACCCCGGCGCGGCTTCTCGCTGACCTGTTTTTCACGGGTTACTACCCCGTCTTCCAATGGTTGTCGTACCTGTTGGTGGGCCTGGTGATCGGCCGGCTGGCGCTCAGCAAGGCCCAGGTTCCCGTCCTGCTCCTGGTGGGCGGAACCGTCACCGCGGTCCTGGCGAAAACCCTTGGAGTTACGGCCATGGAGAACTGGGGCGGCAGGGCAGCACTGGAGGACCTGCTGAACGCGCCCGGCTATCCGCTGAAGAGCATCCTGCAGGTCAACCTCACGGGGATACCCCAGGAGGGGTCCTGGTGGTGGCTGGCGTCGGCAGCACCGCATTCAGGGACCACCCTGGACCTGTTGCACACGTCCGCCGTGGCCGCGGCTGTGATCGGTGCTTGCCTGCTGCTGGGCAGGCTGGCCGAATGGGTGGACCTTGACCTGCTGCTGCCGTTGCGCGGCGCCGGCGCCATGACGCTGACGCTCTATACCCTCCACGTATGGGTGGTCTCCGCCCTCTACCTCAAGCCGCTCCCTGCGGGGTGGACGGAGGAGGGCATGTACTTCGCTCAGGCGGGCGCTGCCGTTGCCGTGGGAGTGCTGTTCGCGCTCCTTAAATGGCGGGGCCCACTGGAGCTGCTGGGCCACGCGGCGAACCGGGCCGGCCGGGGCAGCCAGGCCGGCTGACCCAGGCCGGCTGACCCAGGCCGGCTGCCATGCCCGAACGCACCCCTGGGAATTCCCGGGACGAACTCCAGGGCAACCGGCCGCACCGCACCGGCTAAGCGTGTGGCACCCCTCAGTGCGCCGCACCGGGTCAGCGCACACCACCCTGTCAGGCGGGGACTTTGCCCTGGAACAGCTTGACGGCATCACGCATCGAGGCGCGGGCACGTTTCCGGTCGCCCGCGGCGTCATAGGCGCAGCTGAGCCTGAACCAGGAACGCCAGTCACCGGGGGCAGCCTCGGCTTCGGCTTTGTATTTTTCGAATTCGGCATCAGCGGCGGACCTGATGATCCGGCCCGCAGGTGTGCGGGGCAGGTCGTCCACGGGCAGGCCACCCTCGGCGGCGAGGACATTGGCCATCTGCTCGGTGCGGGCACCAAACATCAGCTCACGGATCATGGCCCAGGCGCCAATGACGGGGAGCACCAGGTAGGCGGCACCGATCGCCTTGGCCGCCAGGTTGTTGTCCGCCAGCAGCAGGATGGAGCGCTGGAACGACACCACAAGGTAGAACACCAGCAGCAGCGTAACCGCGCCAACCCAGATTTTGGTGCGGTTCTTTCGGAATCCCGCAAAAAACGCCTTCACTGCCTACAGCCCCAGATCCAGGTAGCCGTCCAGGCCCACGGTCAGGCCGGGGTGGTCCGCAACGCTGCGGACACCCAGCAGGACGCCGGGCATAAAGGACGCCCGGTCGAAGGAGTCGTGCCGGAGGGTGAACTGCTCACCGGGTCCGCCCAGCAAGACTTCCTGGTGCGCCACCAGGCCGCGGAGGCGGACGCTGTGCACGCGGACCCCGTCGACGTCGCAGCCGCGGGCGCCGGCAAGTTCGCTGGTGGTGGCGTCGGGGCTGGCCGGCACCTTCGCGGCACTGCGCTCGGCCGCGATCAGCTGGGCGGTGCGCACGGCGGTACCGGACGGGGCATCCACCTTGTCCGGGTGGTGCAGCTCGATGATCTCCACCGATTCAAAGTAACGGGAAGCCTTGGCCGCGAACGCGGACGCAAGCACAGAGCCCAGGGCAAAGTTGGGCGCAATCAGCACCCCGGTTTCCGGATGCTCCGCCAGCAGGGCCTCCAGGGCGGAGAGCCGGTGGGCATCCCAGCCCGTGGTGCCCACCACAGCGTGCATGTTGTGCTCCACGGCGAAGCGGACGTTCTCCTCGGTGCTTTCGGGAACCGTCAGGTCCACCACATACTGCGCGCCTGCGGCGGCAACCCGGTCCAGGGAATCGCCGCGGCCCAGTGCCGCGACAAGCTCCATGTCCGCTGCTGCGTTGATGGCTTTTACGGCTTCGGCGCCCATACGGCCATTGGCGCCCAGCACGGCCACCAGCTTGGGATCGGGGTGTTTTTGGGTCATGGGTTAACCCTACCGGTGGGCCCGGCGCGCGCTGGAACCGGGCGGTGTGCGTTACCTCGCAGGAACAGCAGTGAGCGGCGGTCCGGGAAGCCTCTCCGTGGCGCCGGTCAGCTGCCGGCGCCCACCCATTCCACGGTGCCGTCGGAGAAGAACTGTTCCTTCCAGATGGGCACCTGGTCCTTGATCCGGTCCACCAGTTCCGAGCAGACCGCGAAAGCCTGGCCGCGGTGGGCGGCGGAGACGGCGCAGACCAGGGCGGGGTCGCCGATTTCCAGCGTACCGATCCGGTGCGCGGCCCAGATCCTGACCGGTTGGGCGGGCGCGCCGGTTTCCGCTCCCCCAGCGGCGGCCGACTGCTCCGCCACAAGGCGGGCAACGACGTCGGCCATCACCTGGTGCGCGGTGGGGTGCGCGCTGTAGCTGAGCCGGTCCACGGGCTTGCCGCCGTCGTGGTTGCGGACCACGCCGGAGAAGCTGACCACGGCGCCGGCGGTGTCGCTTTCCACGGCCGCGATGGCGTGGTCCACGGAAATGGGGTCGGCGCTCAGGACCGCGGAGACCACCTCGAAGGTTGATTCAGTGGCCATGTCCGCCGTCCAGTTGGTCGCAGAGGTGACCCAGCACGGGATCCAGGACGTGCAGGCCGTCCATGACCCCCTTGGGCGAGCCCGGCAGGTTGACGATGAAGGTGCTGCCGGACGCACCTGCGTGCCCGCGGCTGAGCGCTGCAAGCGGGGTCTTTTCCGTTCCGGCGCGCCGGATGGCCTCCATAATGCCCGGGATTTCCCGGTCCAGGAGGGGCAGGGTGACGTCAGGGGTGCGGTCGTCCGGGCTGAGGCCCGTGCCGCCGCTGGTAATCACGACGGCGGGGTGCTGGGTCAGCAGGGCGCGGATGGCTGCGCCCACGGGCTCGCCGTCGGGAACCACCATGGCGGGAAACACCTCAAAGCCGTGTTCGGTCAGCCAGTCGGTGATCACGGGGCCGGTTTCGTCGGTGTAGATTCCGGCGGCGGCCCGCGTGGAGGCGATCACCACACCGGCTTTGCGGCCCTGCACCTCACCGTGGGTGTGCGGTTCCGCCGGAACGGCAGGGCGCGCGGTATCCCCGCCAGGGACCCTGGTAGTATCCGTACTGTTCACTTCATGGGGCGTTATGCTCACAGGGTCCAGTCTCCGCTCTTGCCGCCGCTTTTCGCGAGGACCTTGATGTCCGTCAGGACCGCGTGTTTGTCCACGGCCTTGATCATGTCGTACACGCTGAGGGCCGCGACACTTACCGCGGTGAGTGCTTCCATCTCCACCCCGGTGACGCCTCGGGTCTTAACGGTGGCGTTCACGGTGACGGCCGCTGCTTCCAGTTCAAAGTCAACGGTGACCTTCGCCAGCGGCAAGGGGTGGCACAACGGGATGAGCTCGGGGGTCTTTTTGGCGGCCATAATGCCGGCCACACGGGCGACGGCGAGCGCATCGCCCTTGGGCAGTCCTCCGGAGCCGAGCAGGCCCATTACTTCGGCGGTGGTCTGCACGGTGGCGGTGGCGGTGGCCTCGCGGGTGGTCTCGGCCTTGGCGGAGACATCCACCATCTGGGCGCTGCCATCGGTACGCAGGTGCGTCAGGGCGGCAGGGATCGGTTCAGGATTCACAGCATCCATACTTCCACCTCTTCCCCTGCGCCGAGCGCGGAGACGCCCTCCGGGACGTGTACCAGGACGTTGGAGCCTGCCAGGGCGTGCAGGAGGTGCGAGCTTTCGCCACCCTCCAGCCGGACCGTGCCGTCCGGGGCGAGGCTGCCGCGGCGGACCTGGTGCTTGTTTGCCGGCGAGGACAGGCTGTGGCCCAGCCTGGCCCGGAGCGGCAGCCTGACGGCGGGTGAGCCGAACAGTGCCGAAAGCGCCGGGCGGAGGAACATCTCAAAGGACACCAGGGCGCTGACCGGGTTTCCCGGAAAGCCAAGGAACGGGATGCCGTCGAAGGTGCCGATGCCCTGGGGCCCGCCCGGTTGCATGGCCACGTGCAGGAACTCCACGGGTTCGTCCGCCATGGCCTGCCGCACCACCTCGTAGGCACCCTTGCTGACACCGCCGGTGGTGACGATCAGGTCCGCTGCGGCGCCTTCGGTGCGCAGCAGTTCCCGGAAGTGAACCGGGTTGTCCGTGGCGATGCCGGCACGCAGCACCCGCAGGCCCGCCTGCGTCATGGCGGCTTCAAGGAGGGTGCCGTTGGCGTCGTAGATCCGCCCTGGCGCCAGGGGTTTGCCCGGTTCCACTACCTCGTCGCCGGTGGTCACCAGGAGCACAGTGACTTTGCTGTGCACGGTGGCCTCCGGGAGGCCCAGGGCTGCCAGGAGCCCCAACTGCGCGGGGCCAAGGAAGGTCCCCGCCGCCAGTACCTGCTGACCGGCAGCCACATCGCTGCCCGTGGCCCGGACAAAGGTCCCCGGCGCCACGGCCGGCAGCTGGACGGTCCCCTTCCCACCCGGCGCCAGGAAACGGTCCGGAACGGCGCGTTCGATCTGTACTACGGCGTCGGCACCTGCCGGGATCGGAGCGCCGGTCATGATGGGTGCCGCCGTTCCCGGTGCCAGCGGCTGCGGACTTTGCCCCGCTGGAACGGGAGCGGCTATGCGGAGCTCCGCGCCGCCGTCGGACACGTCAGCGGACCGCACCGCGTATCCGTCCATCTGCGAATTGGCGAAGGGCGGCAGGCTGACGGGGGCGATCACCCCGTCAACCAGGGCACGGCCCAGGGCCTGCACCAGCGGAAGGACTTCCGTCCGTCCGTCGGAGCTGAGTGCAGTCAACAGTTGCCGCACTGCAGCCGTGTGCGCGGCGACGGAACGTGCGCCGTGGTGGGAATGGCCGGCGGAGTGCTGGCTGGTCATGGGTGCGCCTTCGGTTGCGGCCATCAGGATTTCACGTCAACTCTAACCGTATGGAAACCCGTGGCTCCGTCCGGCGCGACGGGCCTGCCTGCCTCGTCCTGCGCCCTGCCGTTGAGATCCGTGGCCCGGACCTGGAGTTCGTACTGGCCGGGCGTGAGGTCCACCCCGAGCTGCCACTGGTACCAGGTGTCCACGGAGATCCCGGGGGCCAGGCCGGCTTCCTGCCACGGCCCGCGGTTGATCCGTACTTCCACTTTGCCGATGCCGGTGTGCTGGGCCCAGGCCACCCCGCCCACCATGACTGTGCCTGCAGCGACGGACGCGTTGCTGCGGGGGACATCGATCCGGGAGGAGATCTTGATGGGTCCGCGTTCGGACCAGCCGCGGGGCGTCCAGTAGCCCTCGTCATCGGCGAAGCGCGTCAGCTTCAGTTCCGTCACCCATTTGGTCGCGGAGACGTAGCCGTAGAGGCCCGGGACGATCATCCGGACGGGAAAGCCGTGTTCCACGGGCAGCGGCTCGCCGTTCATACCCACCGCGAGCAAGGCATCCCGGTTGTCGGTGAGGGCTTCGAGGGGTGTGCCGGCGGTCCAGCCATCAGCGCTGCGGGAGAGCACCATGTCAGCACCGGCCTGCGGCCCGGCCAGGGCGAGGAGTTCCCGGATGGGCCAGCCCAGCCAGCGGGCGTTGCCGATCAGGTCGCCACCTACGTTGTTGGACACGCAGGCGATGGTGACGTGGCGTTCGGTCAGGGGCTTGGCCATCAGGTCCGCGAAGCTGAGCTCCACGTTGCGGTCCACCAATCCGGTGACCTTCAGCGTCCACGTATCGGGGTTGATGGTGGGTACGGCGAGTGCGGTGTCGATGCGGTAGAAATCATCGTTGGGCGTAACGAGCGGCTGCATGCCGGCCAGGCCTGTCTCCGCTCCTGCGGGGATGGCCGGTGCCGGGGCCGCGGGTGACGGGAGGCTGATGCGGGCCCTGGCTTCGCGGACCCCGTCCGCGGCGTCCCGCCAGATCCCCGCCAGCGTCCCGCCCACGGCGGTGGCCACGGCGCCGCCACCGAGCACCTGCAGGAAGCGGCGGCGGTTGGCGGCAACAGTGCCGGACGTAGTTCCCGGTTCCTTTGCCCCTAGCCAGGCCTGGAGCCTGCGGATGAGGAAGCTCAGCAGGAAACCGGCAACCACCGCAGTGACCACGGGCATGGCCAGGGCGACGGGCGTCAGCTGCGCCCGGGTGAGGACGGCAGCGACGCCGGCGAGGCCGAAGATCCCTGCGATCGCCACGCCGGCGTACCGGCGGCGGTCCTCCACCACACCGGCAACGGCGGCCAGCAACGCAATGACCAGGGCCATGCCCACCAGGAGTGCCGCTTTGTCTGCTGTGCCGAACAGCGAAATCGCCCATTCCTTCACGCCGGGCGGAACTGCGTCGATCACCGAGCCGCCGACAGCGGTCAGGGGTGACAGGGATGGGCTCACCAGCCCGGCGAGCGTCTCCCCCACAACAACTGCCGCTCCCACGGCCACCACTCCGGCGGCTGCGGCGTAGCGGGAACGGGACACCGGGACGGTTGGGGGTGCGGCCGCCTGGGTGGACTCCTGCGCCTGTTCCCGGCCATTTTCCCGGGCCGTGCGCGGACCGCTTTCCTGCCCCGCGCCCGGGCCCGACGGCGAAGAACTGCCACCTGCCCGCCCACCGCCAGCGCCGCCGTCGTGCGTTGCCTGATCGTTCCGGGAGATATCCACAAACCCAGCATAGGGCGGTAATTTGCCCCCGGCGGCGGCATCCGGGGATTCACTGGAAACGGTCAGGTCCGTCATCTGGTATGGCGTCCTTGCCGGGGTGGCGTAGCCTGAAATCATGAGTGTCCAGCTAGGCATGCCGCAGCCCCGGGAGGGGACAGACCAGGAGGGCCCCGGCGTGCCCCCGGCCCGGCCGTCAGACGCCCCGGCGGGACTCGCTGACCGTTACGGCCGTCGCGCCACCGACATGCGGCTGTCCCTGACGGACAAGTGCAACCTTCGCTGCACCTATTGCATGCCGGCCGAAGGGCTGGAGTGGCTGGCCAAGCAGGCAGTGATGTCGGCGGACGAAATCATCCGGATTGTCAGGATCGGCGTGGACCACCTGGGCGTCCGCGAACTGCGGCTGACCGGCGGCGAACCGCTGGTGCGCCACGACCTCGTGGACATCATCTCGGCGCTGCGGCGCAACCACCCGGACCTTCCCATTTCCATGACCACCAACGGTGTTGGGCTGGCCAAAAAAGCTGCGCCGCTCAAGGCTGCAGGCCTGACCCGGATCAACGTGTCGCTGGATACTTTGCATGAGGAAACTTTTACGCAGCTGACCCGCCGGCCGTTCCTGGACCAGGTGCTGGCGGGCGTGGACGCGGCGTGGGCTGCGGGCCTGGGACCCGTCAAGATCAACGCGGTGCTGATGCGCGGCATCAACGACGCCGCATCCCCCTCGCTCCTCGCCTGGGCGGTGGAGCGCGGGTACGAGCTGCGGTTCATCGAACAGATGCCGCTGGACGCCGACCACGGCTGGACCCGGCGCAACATGATCACAGCGGCGGAGATCCGCGAACTGCTCTCCAAGGACTTTGTCCTCAGCCCGGACGGCCGCGCACGTGACGGCGCACCGGCGGAACGCTTTGAAGTACGACGCCGGGAGCCCGGGACCGCGGATCAGTCCGGACCGGTGGTGGGCACCGTGGGAATTATCGCCTCCGTCACGGAGCCGTTCTGTTCCGATTGCCGTCGGACCCGGATCACCGCCGAAGGCAAGATCATGAGCTGCCTGTTCTCGCGCGAGGAATTCGACCTGCTGGGCCTGCTGCGCTCCGGGGCTGACGATGATGCCCTGGCCCGGCGCTGGCAGGATGCCATGTGGATCAAACCCAAAGCCCACGGCATGGACCACGTGGGACTCGACGCTCCGGACTTTGTCCAACCGGATCGCAGCATGAGCGCCATCGGGGGCTGACAGCAATGAACGTACGATACTTCGCTGCCGCGCGCGCTGCCGCAGGCCTGGAGGAAGAGTCCTTCACCTTGCCCGCCGGCGCGTCCGTTGCCGACCTCCTGGCGGCAATCGAAGCCGTGGAACGGAGTGCGCCGCCCGCAGGCACTCCCCCGCTGCCACGCATCCTGGCCCGCTCCAGCTTCCTGTTGAACGAGGTGGCAGTCCGGGACCGGTCCACGGTTGTCGGCGCCGACGACACCGTTGACGTGCTGCCGCCGTTTGCCGGCGGATAGGGCGCTTCGTCCTTTTGTGCGTTACCGGTTGAGGTGGAAATGGTTGGTCGAGTCCGGGCTGCACACTTTGCCGGAAGCTTTGCTGGTCCTGTGGTGCGTGATGTTTGGGTATGTGTTTCAGGAGAGCCGGGGCGCTGTGCCCATGGCCAGTGCCAGCAGTGACGCGCGGCTGTGGACGGCGCCTGTCTGGGAGATCTGCTTGATCTGGTCCCGGACCGTATAGGGGCTGACCGCCTGGGCTGCCGCGATGGCAGCAGTCCTGGCCCCCGCGGCGGCCAGGTCGAGCAGTTCCCCTTGTGGCCGGGTCAGGCCGAAGCACCGGGCAAACATGTCCAGCCTCGCCGCCGGCGAACAGCCATGGATTGTGACTGCGAGTGGCGACGTGCTGCCGGCGGAGAGCGCAGCCATCCTGGTTGCCCGCAGCCACCTGCCGGAGCCGATGCAGACCCGGGCTTCCGGTGCCTGCCTATCCCCGCCCGCCCCGCACGCGAGCAGTTGTGCCGCCACGTTCAGCACTTCGCCGGGCACGCCCTGGTGTGGCGGGGGTCCGGGCTGCAGCATTGTCAGCCGTGCCTTGGCTGAAGGGCTGTACCCGACGACTGCCAATCCTTGGCTTAGGGTCAGGATGGCTTGGTCAGGGAGCACGGGATTCCGGTCCCGTTCCGGGATTGTGCCAGGGTCCGTCCCGCAGACCGCTTGGGACTGGCGCCGGCTTCGGGCGGGGCCTTGATGTCCTGGCTATTTCGGGGCCCAGCCGGAAGGTCACACCCCCTGTTTATGCTGCCTTTATGGACGGTGAAGAGGCTCCAGGCACGGACGGCAGTGGACTCCGTTCCGGCTGCTGTTTGCGGGGCCGCTCCGTCCGGTTTCGGGTCGGATCCGGTTGTCGTACCCCCTGCCTATGCTGGGGTTATGGACGGCAACGAAGCTCCAGGCACGGACGGCAGGGACGATGTTCCGGG
>NZ_LMOL01000003.1:898-1109 GCF_001424565.1 Arthrobacter sp. Leaf141 | reverse complement strand
GGTCAAGGCGTTGACTGTTGCTGAGTATGTGGGGATTGAAGAGGCACTGACTCCGCCGGGGATTTCGAACCAGCATCAACGGGCCCGGGAAATCTCCCTGATCGCTGAGGTCGGCGGGATCCTTGGTCTTGGGGCCGGGGCCGCGGCGGACCTGGTCAGCACCAGCTATCAGCTTGCCGCCACCCAGCCGCTGACGCTCGCGGCACTGGCG
>NZ_LMOL01000003.1:605-845 GCF_001424565.1 Arthrobacter sp. Leaf141 | reverse complement strand
CCCGGATCCCACCCTCCCTGATCCTGCACTCCCGGACCCGATCGATGTGGCTGATCCTGCAGGTGCTGACCCGGCAGACCCGCTCCTGACGCCTGCCCCCGATCCGGCCGTCGGCAGTGTCCTGGCCGGGCGGTGTGTGGCGGCGGTCCTGGTCCCGGGACGGTTACGGGCGAAGGTGCGTTCCTGGCGCGAACGCCACCACCCCGAATCGATTGAGGAACGCCACGTCCGGTCGGCCGT
>NZ_LMOL01000003.1:471-565 GCF_001424565.1 Arthrobacter sp. Leaf141 | reverse complement strand
GGCCCGGGACGGAATGGCCTGGCTCAGCGCCTGCCTCCCCGCGCCAAGCGCCGAAGCGATCCATAACCGGCTCACCGCGATCTCCCGCGGCCAG
>NZ_LMOL01000003.1:244-392 GCF_001424565.1 Arthrobacter sp. Leaf141 | reverse complement strand
CCAACGCCGGGCCGATAACCTCGTCGAAGCCCTCCTCACCGCCGGACTCACCCCCACACAACAGCACCCCACCACCAGCACCGCAGTCACCGGGGAAACCGCCTCTGGAACGGAGGCCGGATCCACGCCTGACGATGCCACCAGCCCT
>NZ_LMOL01000003.1:0-139 GCF_001424565.1 Arthrobacter sp. Leaf141 | reverse complement strand
GCAGGTCCTGATCACCGTCCCGGTCATGGCCCTCCTCGGAGCCACCGAGGAACCCGCGATCCTTGACGGCTACGGCCCCATCCCACCCTCCATGGCCAGGGACCTCATCGCCAACGGCGCCGAATCCTTCCACCGCGTC
>NZ_LMOL01000002.1:226300-226424 GCF_001424565.1 Arthrobacter sp. Leaf141 | reverse complement strand
ACAGCGCCGATGGTACTGCACCCGGGAGGGTGTGGGAGAGTAGGACGCCGCCGGAACACTATTCACGGTCGAGGCCCCAACCAGCACCTGGTTGGGGCCTCCCACATTTAACAAACAAACACCC
>NZ_LMOL01000002.1:160712-226233 GCF_001424565.1 Arthrobacter sp. Leaf141 | reverse complement strand
CACAACCGATACCACAACGAGGGGGGACAGACGGGACGCCACCGACCCCACCACAGGCAGGACAGGTTGGAGCGGTTGACCCGGGCAGAAACGCAAAATGGGGACAAATTAGGCCGGAATTCCGGTGATTAACCTCAAAAACTGGCGGAAACACGCGGAATTTGCCGTACCGCGGCGCCCAAGCTGGTAAGTTTTCGAACAGTGGCTTGTGCGCATGCCGTGTGCAGGCTCCAGATCAAACCGTCCAGGAGGACATAAATGGCTAAGAACCGTAGTGAACTTGTTGCAGAGGTAGCTGGCAAGGCCGGCACCAGCCAGGCAGCCGTCAACTCCGTCCTCGATGCCCTGTTCGAGGTCTTCGAGACGTCCGTCGCTGCCGGCGAAAAGATCACCATCCCGGGCTGGCTCGCAGTCGAGCGCACCGACCGTGCTGCACGCACCGGCCGCAACCCGCAGACGGGCGAGACCATCCAGATCGCCGCGGGCCACAGCGTTAAGCTGACCGCAGGTTCGAAGCTGAAGGCTGCTGTTTCCAACAAGAAGTAGGCTTTCCGGCCCGGCGCACAGCCGGCACCGGCAAGGAGCGGCAACCATCCGGTTGCCGCTCCTTTTGCTTTAAGCCGATTCGCCGCCCGCCCGGGTGTAGCGGACAATGGAATGGTGTCTTCTGCCGCCAAACCACGTTCCGTGCCGCTTCAGTCCCCTCCCGGCAAGGGAGGGCGGGGGCGCAACGGCGGCGCCCCGGGTATTTCGCTGGGCTGGCAGCTGGCGGGGCTCGGCGCCCTGTTCCTGGGCCTGGCCGCCGCACTGATTTTCTCCGGCGCCGCTGCGGCCCGGTCGGTCTCCGACCCCGGTGAGCTGGTCCGCTGGGGCCTGCCCGCCAGCAAGGCCATCCACAACATCGCCCTTGCCACTGTTATCGGCGGCCTGATCTTCGCCGTGGGGATCCTGCCCAAACACCTGGGCCGCCGTAACCGCGGCAGGGCGGCCGCAGCCGACGGCGAGGCCGCCGAGCATCCGGCCTTCACCCGGGCCCTGTCGATTGCTGCGGGCGCCGGTGCCATCTGGACGCTCTCCGCCATCGCCGTCCTGGTGCTGACCTATTCCGATGTGGCGGGACAGCCGGTCTCCGGCGACGCGGAGTTCACCAAGGCCCTGGTTTACTTCATGACCGACATCGAAACGGGCCGGGCCTGGCTGGCCGTCACGATCATCGCCGCCGTGGTCACCACCGCCCTGTTCGGGGTCCGCTCCCTCGGCGGGCTGGCCCTGACCTTGATCCTGGCCCTCGCAGGGCTGGTACCCACCGCCCTGATCGGCCATTCATCCAGTTCCTCGGACCACGAAGGCGCCATCAATTCGCTGGGCCTGCACCTGGTGGGCGTCAGCGCCTGGGTGGGCGGCATCATCATGCTGGTGCTGCTCTCCGGAATCCTCACCGGCGCCAAAGCCGGCGCAACAACGGACCTCACCGAGGCGGTCCTGCGCAGGTTCTCCACGCTGGCCGGTTTTGCCTTCGTCCTGGTCCTCGCGTCGGGCATCATCAACGCCAGCATCAGGATCACCAGCTGGGCAGATCTCTTCGGCTCCGTGTACGGCCAGCTCATCCTTGCGAAGACCACTGCCACGCTGGTGCTGGGCGGCATCGGGTTTATGCACCGGCAATGGGTCATCCCGCAGCTGGGCCGCAAGGGCGCCGCCATGTCCACCCGCCGGGTCCTGTGGCAGCTGGTGCTGGCGGAGCTGCTGATCATGGGCGCAACGTCCGGTATCGCCGTGGCGCTGGGCCGTTCCGCCCCGCCTCAGCCCACCACCTACGCGCCGGACGCTTCCCCGGCCTTTATCCTGACCGGTTACGAGCTGCCCCCGGAACTGACCCCGGAGCGCTGGTTGACCGAGTGGCGGCTGGACTGGCTCTGGATTGCCGTGGCGCTGTTCGGCCTGGTTGCTTACGCGTTGGGCGTCGCCAAGGTCCTGCGGCGCGGCGACAAGTGGAACTGGTTCCGCACCATCAACTGGGTGGTGGGCCTGGCCGTCCTGACGTTCATCACCTCGGGACCGCCTGCGGTGTACGGCCGCATCCTGTTCTCGGCGCACATGGTGGACCACATGGCCCTGACCATGGTGGCGCCTATCTTCCTGGTGCTTGGCGCACCGGTCACCCTTGCCCTGCGGGCACTGCCCGCCCGCGGTGACGGTTCGCGGGGCGCGAGGGAATGGATCCTGGTTTTTGTCCACTCAAAGTTCTCGCAACTCGTGACGCATCCGCTGTTTGCGGCCGCCAACTTCGCCGGCTCGATTGTGCTCTTCTACTACTCGGACCTGTTCGGCCTCGCCATGCGGGAGCACGTGGGCCACGAGCTGATGAACGTGCACTTCCTGCTGACCGGCTACATCTTTGTGCTCACCATGATCGGCTCGGACCCGCTGCCGCGCCGGGCGCCGTACCCCATGCGGCTGCTCCTGCTCCTGGCCACCATGGGCTTCCACGCCTTCTTCGGGGTGTCCATCATGGGCGGCACCAACCTGCTGGCCGCCGACTACTTCGGCAACCTGGGCCGGACCTGGGGCCAGTCGGCCCTGATGGACCAGCAGACAGGTGGCGCCGTGGCGTGGGGCATCGGTGAGGTCCCCACCCTCCTGGTGGCCATCGGCGTCGCGATCATGTGGTCGCGGTCCGACCAGCGCGAGTCCAAACGCGTGGACCGGGCGGCGGACAGGAATAACGACGCCGATATGACCGCTTACAACGATATGTTTGCCAAATTGGCTGAACGCGACGCCAAGCTGGCTGACCGCAATTCAAAGCTGGAAGGACGCTGATGAGCGAAACAGTACGTACCCACCACCGGGTCCGCGCCTCCGAACTGGTGGGCCGCAACTGGTTGAACACCGGCGGCAAGTCCCTGGACCTTGAAGCCCTGCGCGGCAAGATTGTGCTCCTGGACTTCTGGACCTTCTGCTGCATCAACTGCCTCCACGTCCTGGACGAGCTGCGCCCCCTGGAGGAGCAGTACTCCGACGTGCTGGTCACCGTGGGAGTCCACTCACCCAAGTTTGAACACGAGGCCGACCCCGTGGCCCTTGCCGCCGCCGTGGAACGCTACGACATCCACCACCCCGTGCTGGATGACCCTGAACTGGAGACCTGGAAGGCGTACGCCGCCCGCGCCTGGCCCACCCTGGTGGTCATCGACCCCGAGGGCTACATCGTGGCGCACCTGTCCGGTGAAGGCCACGCGGACGGCCTCGCGGTGCTGATCCCCGAGCTGATCGCCGAACATGAGGCCAAGGGCACCCTGCACCGAGGCTCCGGCCCCTACGTGGCACCGGTTGCCACCTCCGGCACGCTCCGCTTCCCGGGCAAGGCGCTTTTCCTGCCGCCGGGCCGCGGCTCCGCGGGCTCCAGTGCAGTGTCCGACGACGGTGCTGCCGCTGCCAAGGGTTCCTGGCTGGTCACCGACACGGGGCACCACCGCCTGGTGGAACTGGGTACCGATTTCCAGACGGTCCTGGCCGCCTACGGCACCGGCACCAAGGGCCACGTTGACGGCCAGGCCGCCGGTGACGCGGCCACGGCGCAGTTCAACGAGCCCCAGGGCCTGGTGCTCCTGCCGGACGATGTGGCAGCCTCAGTTGGCTACGACGTGGTCATCGCCGACTCCGTCAACCACAGGCTGCGTGGGCTCTCGCTGCGCGACGGGCAGGCCACCACACTGGTGGGCAACGGCATCCAGCGTCTGCTGGAGACCGGCCCCGCCCGGGTGGACGAGGACGCCGCCGGCTTCACCGGCCAGCTCAGTGCGCACCCGCTGGACGTCTCGCTGAGCTCACCGTGGGACGTGGTGTGGTCCGGCAAGCTCAACGCCGTGGTGGTTGCCATGGCCGGCACCCACCAGATCTTCGGCTTCGACCCCTGCACCGGCGCGGTCTCCATCGTGGCCGGCAACGGACTGGAGGGCCTGTTGGACGGTGCCGCCCACGAGGCCTGGTTTGCCCAGTCCTCCGGCCTGGCCGAAGACGCTGACGGGAACATCTGGGTAGCCGACTCCGAGACCTCGGCGCTCCGCAGGCTGGTCATTGACGACGCCGGCACCGTCACCGTGGAAACGGCTGTGGGCCAGGGCTTGTTCGACTTCGGATTCCGCGACGGCCCCGCCGCCGGGGCCCGGCTGCAGCATCCGCTGGGCGTCACCGTCCTCCCCGACGGATCCGTGGCCATCGCCGACACCTACAACGGCGCCGTACGCCGGTTCGATCCCGTGGCCGGGACTGTGTCCACCCTGGCCCGTGGCCTGGCCGAGCCGTCCGACGTGATCGTTGACCACACCCAGGCCGCAGGCTCCGAGCCGCTGCTGGTGGTGGTGGAAGCCAACCGGCACCAGCTGGTGTACGTGCCCATCCCCAAGGAAGCCCAGCAGGTGGACGAGGGCGCGTCCCGGACGCAGCGGCCCAAGAGTCCGGTGGCGCCGGGCCTCCTGGAGCTCACGGTCCGTTTCACGGCCCCGACGGGCCAGAAACTCGACGACCGGTGGGGAGACCCCACCCAGCTGAAGATCTCCGCCACCCCGCCGGAGCTGCTGCTGTCCGGCGGCGGCACCTCGGTGGGCCTGCGCCGCACCCTGGAGCTCTCGGCCGACGTCCCCGAAGGTGTCCTGCACATCACCGCCCGGGCCGCTGCCTGCGACGGTCCGGAGACCGAGGACGGCGAGATCCCCGACCACGCCGCCTGCCACCTGTACCAGCAGGACTGGGGCATTCCCGTGCTGCTGCAGGCGGACGGCGATACCGGGCTGGTACTGGACCTCCGCGGCATGGACTGACGCGCCGCCGTCGTCCGCTTCCGTAAAAGCAGCCGCCCCTGACGGATCGTTGGGGGCGGCGGGCTAGAAGCTCAGCTGCGGGGTGACGCGCACAGCATCCGGGGTGACGTCCAGGCGGGTGGTGAAACTGAAGTCCACTTCTTCCTTGAGCGGGTACCAGATGCCGGTGAACGCGTTTTGCTGCAGGGCTTCCACGGTGGCCTTCCCGTCCAGGGGCGCCACCACCCACCGGCCGTCGAACGGCTCGATGGACACGCCGGGATACTTGGTGACGTTCCACTTGATGGTGCCGTCCTGGACCCGGTTGTTGCTGGCGTAATAGAACGGGCAGTCGGGCTGGAGTTTCTGCTCCTTGACCGCTTCGCCGGCGCAGCCGTCCAGGAATTCCTTTACCTTTGCCGCAACGTCCTGCTTCAGCCTGTCGGTGGCCTGCGTCAGCAGGTTCAGGGGCGCCACGGGGGCGTCCCGGGCCGTGACCGTCGCCCGGGTGGCAGGCGCGGCGAAGTACTGCCCGTTCAGGGAAGCCTCATATTCGCCGGGGTAAAACACCGCGAACGAGTTCCTGCCGTTGGGCATGTTGACGGCGGCGCCGTTGACGATCGCCTCGCTGCCGTTGACCACCGTGATGTCCACCGTGGGCAGCCGGGACGGGACAAACGCCCAGGTGTTAAAGAAAAGCCACTCCGTGCCGGTCTTTTCCAGCACAAACTCGCTGCGGAGCCGGCTGCCGTCAATGGTGTACTCCAAGGGAACCATCACGCGGTTGCCCGGCTGGTCCTCCGGATCGCCGATGTCCACGTTGGACAGCCGCGACGTTGCCGTCTGCAGCGCCGTCCCGTCCAGCATCGCGGCATTGGACGGCGGAACCGTGGCCCGCAGCAGGCCCAGGGCCCGGCCCCCGTCGCCGCTCTGCAGCGCGTCCAGGTACTCGCGCACCGGTTGCTGCGGACTGGCCACCGTATTGTTCACCACGTTGATCGCCACAACGGCGCCGGCGACGGCAAGCATCAGGCCCAGCAGCCATCCGGCCGCTATCCTCACCAACGCTTGACTCATCTGCACGGTCCTTACACTAACGTGCGTGCCAACCCCGCTAAAGTCGGCGTGCGCGTGGCGCGTGGCGTGACGTCGCCGGAAAGACGCGTCCGACGGCGGCCCGCAGGCCCGGGGGACGGCCGGCAGGGTGCCGTTCCGCCAGGCGCGGGGAGTCCGCGGCGGCGGCTCAGCGGTGCTGGCTCAGCGGCGGCGCCGGGAGGACGTGCCGAACACGCCGCGCAGGAGTTCCCGGCCCAGCTGGGTGCCCACGGACCTGGCCATGCTTTTAATGCCGCCGCCCAGGGCTCCGCCCAGCAGCCCGCCGAGATCGCCCATCATCCCGCCGCCGGCGTTCTGTTGTGGGGCCTGGCGTGGCGCCTGCGCCCGGGGCTGTTCGGCGGGCGCCGGTGATGTGGGGGCGGGCCTGCTGCTGGGCCGGCCCAGGATTTCTTCCTCGATCCGGCGGGCCTCGGCGTCGAGATCGGCAGGCCCGCCGGTGCCCTGCCCATCCTTGTTGGGTGCGCCTGCGGGCAGCGGGGGCTGGCCGGGAGCGGCCGGGCCGGTGGCGGTGGTGGCGGCCGACTTGCCGGTCAGTTTCTCGTACGCGGAGTGGTTGTCCACGGCGGTGCCGTACTTGGCCAGCAGTGCCGACGCGCCAACGCTTTGCTGGACCAGGGCAGGGTCGCTGGGTCCCATCACGGATTCGGGGGCACGCAGCCGGGTGAGGGCCACGGGGGTGGGCGCGCCCCTGTCGTTCATCACGGTGATGACGGCTTCGCCGATGCCGGCGGAGGTGAGGGTCTCCTCGAGGTCGTAGTCGCTGACCGGGAAGGTGGAGACGGTGGCTTTCAGGGCTTTGGCGTCCTCGGGGGTGAACGCGCGCAGCGCGTGCTGGACCCGGTTGGCCAGCTGGCCCAGCACTTCCGCGGGCACATCCTTGGGGGTTTGGGTGACAAAGAAGATCCCCACGCCCTTGGACCGGATGAGCCGGACGGTGGTGGTGATGGCGGACAGGAAGGCTTTGGAGGCGCCGTTGAACAGCAGGTGCGCCTCGTCCAGGAAGAAGACCAGTTTGGGTTTGTCCAGGTCGCCGGCTTCGGGCAGGTCCTCGAACAGGTCGGCCAGCAGCCACATCAGGAACGTGGAAAACAGCATGGGCCTGTCCTGCAGGGTGGGCAGTTCCAGGCAGCTGATCACCCCGCGCCCGTCCGGGGCGGTGCGCAGCAGCTCGGCGGTGTCGAACTCCGGCTCGCCGAAGAACTTCTCCAGCCCCTGGGCCTCGAGGTTGACCAGCTCGCGCAGGATGACGCCGGCGGTGGCTTTGGAGAGCCCGCCGAGCTCGGCCAGCTGCTCTTTGCCCTCATCGGAGGTCAGGAACTGGATAACGGCGCGGAGGTCCTTCAGGTCGATCAGTTCCAGGTTGTTTTTGTCTGCAAAGTAGAAGACCAGCTGCAGGCTGGATTCCTGGGTGTCGTTGAGCTCCATGATGCGGGACAGCAGGATGGGCCCGAACGAGGTGATGGTGGCCCGGACAGGAACCCCCACCCCGTCGCCGCCCAGGGCCAGGAACTCCACCGGGTACGACTTGCCCTGCCAGGCCTGCCCGATGCTGTCCGTGCGGGCTGCCAGTTTTTCGCTCCCCGGCGCAGCGGTGGCCAGGCCGGAGAGGTCGCCCTTGATGTCGGCCAGGAACACCGGCACACCCGCCGTGGACAGCTGCTCGGCCATCATGTGCAGCGTGACGGTCTTGCCGGTACCGGTGGCGCCGGCCACCAGCCCGTGCCGGTTCATCATGGCCAGCGGCAGCCGCACCGGCGCGTCCTTGTGGAGTTCGCCGTCGATGATGGCGGCCCCCAGCTCGATGGTGGCGCCTTCCAGGGTGTAGCCCTTCTGGATGGTGGCGAGCTTCTCTGCTGTGGTTTTGATGGCCATGGCGTTAGCTTAGCGGCGGCAGGGCCCTTTGTGGTGGCGTGCGTCTCAGGGCTGTGGAACCGGGGGAAGTTCCTTGGTGAAGGCCAGCGCGCCAATGGTCTCGGGATCCGCGTCAAGGTCGAACTGCGCCTGGTAGCCGGTGCTGAGGTACAGGTGCTTGGCTTCGGGTTGCCTCGGTCCTGTGGTGAGGTACACGGCCGTGTACCCGGCCTGGGCGGCCACGGCCTCCAGTTCGGCCAGGACCAGCCGGCCCAGGCCGCGGCGCCGGTGCCCGGTGGCGGTCCAGATCCGCTTGAACTCAGCGGTGGTGGCGTCGTAGCGGCGGAACGCGCCGCCGGCGATGGATTCGCCGTTTTCCTGGATGATCAGCAGCGCCCCGCCGGGGGCGGCGAACTCGGCTGCCGGGTACCGGTTCAGTTCGTCGGCCACCTCCCGGTCGCCGAAGAGGTCGTTGTAGCGGGTGCCGTATTCGACGGCGAGCTCGTCCAGGAGCGGGCGGACCCTGGGGTCATCCATGGGCAGGCTCAGGACGGCCAGCGAGGCCGGGTCGAGGGGGTGGTGCGCCACAGTGGGTTCGGCAGTCATGGTTTCAGTTCTTTCCGACGGCGGCTGGTTGGGGATGACGGGTTGGTTGCGGATACTGCGTTGGTGCGGTCGCCGAAGCGGCGGCGGATGCTGCTGCGAGCGATTGCGCTGCGGCGAGGATCCGCCGGGCCAGGGCATCATTCTCCCGGAACGGTGCCGCGTTGGTCGAGGGCCGCGCAAACGCGCCGGCGCCCCAGCCCGAGGTGCCGGGCCCGATTCCGAAGACCGCCGCCTGGGGTTGGCCGCAGGCGCCCACCAGTTGAAGGTCCCCGTTGACCAGAAGCTTGCCGGTGGAATGGATCCCGTCCGCCGTCAGCAGCTGCTGCTCGGTGCCGAGCCCGGTCCGGTGCAGGGCGGCCAGGGCAGGGTTGCGGGTCCGGGCCAAGGAGGTGGCCGGCAGCCGGGCCTCGATGAAGGCGGTGGCGCTGATGCCCGCGCCGGACTGCCGGGACGTGGCGTGGAAGGCGCCGGTTGTTTCATCGGCTGAGACTTCCAGGCCGGGGCCAAGGAACTGCAGCAGCCCGGCGCGGTGCAGGGCCAGCATCTGCCGGAGCCGGTGCGGGGGCGGGCCGGAATCCACAAAGCTGAAGAACCCGTGCCACCAGCCGTGGACGGTCTGCTGCGACCGGGCATTGAGCCGCTCCGCGGGAACCACCCGTCCCAGTTCCATGTAGACGCGCAGCAGGGCCAGGAACAACGCCAGGGTTTCCGGATGGTCCGGGCTGTCGCGGAGGGCCAGGTCATGCTCGATGTAGCCGGCCACGGCGGCCTGGACATCCTCGGCGCCCTCGAACAGGCGTCCCTCAAACGGGCGGTCCAGCTGTTCCAGGTCAAGGTGGAGCGCGGCATCGGGTACAGCGGCGGCCACCAGGTCCCGGCGGGCGTCGCTGTACCAGTCCAGGCCCGCGTACTTCACTGCGAACGTGTCCCAGGCCAGGGCGCCGCGTCCGGGTGCACCTGTCAGCAGCTCGCGGTAGTAGCCGTACCCGGCCTCCTTGGCGATCAGCGGCCACAGGTGGCTGCGGAAGTCCAGTTCCCCGTGCTGTTCCAGCAGCCCGGCCACCGCGTCCGCGGTGAAGAACTCCAACGGACCCGGCGCGTCACCGGCAAGGGCAGCGGAGATCTTCGAGTGGTAGGGAACACCGCGTCGGGACCCGGCCCACAACCGCGGTTCCCGTCCGGACGGAAGGTAGCGGAGCCCGCCGTCGGCCGCTTCTTCAAACCTGCCGCCGCGGCCTTCCATCAGGATGACCAGGAGGTCCACAAACGCCAGGCCCATGCCGGCCACGATGACGTCCTGGCCCGGTGCGATGGCCGAATAGTCGACGTCGGTGGTGTAGCTGGGTGCGGCGTGGAACCCGCCGTGGCGCCGGGCGAAGTCCTGCCACCGTTCGGACGCGGCATCAGGCAGGGAATCGGTGTGGCCCACCGCGGTGACCAGGAGGTCGGCGTGCAGGACCCGGCCGTTTGCCAGCGTTATGTCGTGGCCGCCGCCGTCGGAGGCGGTGATGTCTTCCGCGGTGGTCCGGTGCACCGTCAGGCTCCGGCCGAAGGTCCTGGCGGTCCTCCGGAAGAACCACTCAAGGTACTGGCTCTGCAGGCGGCGGGTGGGGAACGTGGCGCCGGTGAGGGTGCGCAGTTGCTCCTGGAGGGGGCGGGGGAAATCCGGGACGTCCGTGATGCTGCCGGACAGGATCCCGGCGGCCCACTCCGCCAGCGACGGCCCGGGCAGCGCCGGGCCGTCGCAGCTTACGGAGTCGTCGGTAAACATGGTGATGTCCGCGGCCATGGAGTTCAGCAGCAGGCCCGGGTCCTGGTCGTAGCGCCAGATCCGGCCCGAACCTGGGACGTGCGGCTCCACCACGTGGATCTTTACGGGACCGGCGAAGACTTCCGGCCGGTTGGCTGCCAGCCTCTCCAGGACGCCTGCCGCACGGGGCCCGCCGCCAATAAAGACGATGGCCGGGATGGTGGCTGGCATGGGGGCTCCTGGTGGCAGGCGGTGGTGGGTTGCGGCAGCGGGACCTTCGGACATTGAAGGGGCTGCCGGAGTGCCATGGTAGGCAGCGTTCCCGACGGCGGTCGAGCGCCTTGTTCACGCCCGTTAACTCCGGGTCATCCCGCGTCAAGAAAGGCAAAAAACGGACTCATGACGCCGTGCGAAGCCAGGTGAAGGAATGCAACCTGCCGCCTTGCCGGGCCTCTCGGCGCGGTCCTAGATTTGCAGCCAGCAACCGCGGCAGAATGTCGCGGACCAGGGCGGATGCTCCGGGCACAGACCAGAAGCGAGGTGGCACATGAGTTCAGCAACAACAAGGGTGGCGCAGCCGGAACAGGCTGCGGACCCGTCCGCAGGACCTGCGCCGGCTGCTGCCGGTGCCGGGAGCCAGCCGCCGGCAGGTGGCCCGGGCCGGCAGGCCGCCGATTACTCCGCTTACCGCGTGGTGGCGGCCAAACACCCGTGGCGGTGGGTGGGCACCGCGGCCGTGGCGCTGGGCGTGGTGGCGATCGCCTGGTCGCTGGCCACCAACCCCCGCTGGGAGTGGGGCGTGGTGGCCCAGTGGTTCACCGCGCAATCGGTCATCAACGGCCTGGTGGAAACGCTGAAGCTCACCGCCATCTCCGGATTGCTCGGCTTTGTGCTGGGCTTCATCCTGGCGCTGATGCGGCTCTCCGCCTCCCCGCTGCTGGTCTCCGTGTCCTGGACGTTCTCCTGGATTTTCCGGTCCACCCCGCTGCTGGTGCAGATGCTGCTCTGGTACAACCTGGGCTACCTGTACGAAAAGATCAGCCTGGGCATCCCGTTCACTGACGTCCGGTTCTTCGAAATCCAGACCACCACCCTGATCAGCCAGTTTGCCGCTGCCGTCCTGGGCCTGACACTCAACCAGGCTGCCTACTCCGCGGAAATCATCCGCGGCGGCATCCTCTCCGTGGACCAGGGCCAGCTGGAGGCTGCTGCGGCGCTGGGCATCCCGGCCTGGCGGCGGTCCACCAGGATCGTCCTGCCGCAGGCCATGCGCGCCATCCTGCCCACCGCCTTCAACGAGATCATCGGCCTGGTCAAGGGCACCTCGATCGTCTACGTGCTGGCCTACTCGGAGCTCTTCTACACCGTCCAGGTCATTTACAACCGCACCCAGCAGGTCCTCCCGCTGCTCCTGGTGGCCACGCTCTGGTACGTGGTGATCACCTCGGTGCTCAGCGTCTTCCAGTACTACATCGAACGGCACTACTCCAAGGGAGCGGTCCGCAACCTGCCCCTGACGCCGTTGCAGAAGGCCCGCAAATTCTTCGCCACCCACGCCGTGGACAGCAACCGGGCAAGGAGCCTCTGATGACTGAAACACCAACCCGCGGCCTGGTGGAAATCACCGGGGTCAGGAAATCCTTCGGGACCACTGAAGTCCTTAAAGGTGTCAGCCTCACCGTGGAACCAGGCGGCGTGGCAGTCATTGTGGGCCCCTCCGGCTCCGGAAAGTCCACGCTCCTGCGCACCATCAACCACCTCGAAAAGATGGACGGCGGCCACATTTCGATCGACGGAAAGCTGGTGGGCTACGAGGTCCGCGGCGAACGGCTGCACGAGCTGCGGGAAAAGGACATCCTGAAGCAGCGCACCGAAATCGGCATGGTGTTCCAGAACTTCAACCTCTTCCCGCACCTGACGGCGCTCGAGAACGTCGCCGAAGCCCCGGTGGTGGCACAGCGCCCCGGAAAAGCCAAAAGCACCAAGGAGGAAGCACGGCGCCGCGGCCTGGAACTCCTGGACCGCGTAGGGCTCAAGGACCGCGCCGACGCCTACCCCCGCCAGCTCTCCGGCGGCCAGCAGCAGCGCGTGGCCATTGCCCGGGCACTCGCCCTGGACCCCAAGATCCTGCTGTTCGACGAGCCAACGTCCGCACTAGACCCCGAGCTGGTCAACGAAGTGCTGGACGTCATCCGTGAACTGGCCAAGTCCGGCACCACCCTGATCATCGTCACCCACGAAATGGGCTTCGCCCGGGACGTCGCGGACACCGTGGTGTTTATGGACCAGGGCCAGATCGTGGAACAGGGCACACCCCAGGAACTCTTCACCAACCCCCGCGAACCGCGCACCAGGAGCTTCTTCTCCAAGGTCCTCGAACCCGCCTTCAACATCTAAAGGATCCACCATGGCTTTCTCCTCCAGTCTCCCCGGCGCCGGCCGCCGGCACCCGCGCCGCGTCCGCACCCTTGCCGCCCTGCCCGCCGTCGTCCTCCTGGGCACCGCAGCCTTGTCCGCGTGCGCCGACCCCGGCGCCTCCGCCGCTGGAAACGCCTCGGCCCCGGCGGAGCCGACGGCGGCCCGCAACGGAGTGGTCTACAACACTTCGCCGGACCAGCAGCGCATCCGGGCAGAGAAGGACGCCGCGCTCGCCGCCAAGGTGCCGGACCTGATCGGCAAGGACGGCAAGCTGACCATCGCCACCACGGCAGGGTCGATTCCGCTGACGTTCCACGCCACGGATGACAAAACGCCCATCGGCGTGGAGATCGACATCGCCCAGCTGGTAGCGGACAAGCTGGGCCTGGACCTGGACATCCAGGTGACCTCCTGGGAAAACTGGCCGCTGAAAACCCAGTCGGGCGACTTCGAAGCCGTGTTTTCCAACGTGGGCGTCAACAAGGACCGGGTGAAGCTCTTCGACTTCGCCACCTACCGGGCCGCGTTTATGGGGTTCGAAGCCAAAAAATCCGCAAGCTACGACATCAAGGGCTCCGACGACATTTCCGGCCTGAAGGTTTCCGTGGGGTCCGGCACCAACCAGGAAAAGATCCTGCTGGCCTGGAACAAGGAACTTGAGGACAAGGGCAAGGCCCCGGCCACGCTGCAGTACTACTCGTCCGACGCCGATACCATCCTGGCGCTGTCCTCAGGCCGCACGGACCTGAACATCGCCCCCTACCCGTCCACCGTGTACCGGGAAAACACCCGCGACGACCTCAAAGTGGTGGGCAAGGTCAATGCCGGCTGGCCGGCAGAAACCCTGGTGGCAGCCACCACGCTCCGGGGCAACGGCCTGGCCCCGGTCATCACCGAGGCGCTGAACGCCGCCATCAAGGACGGCAGCTACGGGGACGTCCTGGAACGTTGGGGTTTGAGCGAGGAAGCCCTGCCGGAGTCGGCAACGGTCACGGCGGAAAGTTTCGGGGCCGCAAAATGAAGTTCCAGGTCCTGGACATTATTCCGCACCTGAAGAACCCGCTCACCGGGGACATCGTTTCCACCGCGGACCGGCTGAACCAGGTGGTGCAGACCGCACAGCGGGCCGAGGAACTGGGCTACGACGGGTTCTCCGTGGGTGAGCGGCATGCGGGGGAGTTCATCTCCTCCTCGCCCACCACGGTGCTGGCGGCCATCGCTGCCGTCACGGAGCGGATCCGGCTGCAGACCGGTGTCGCCGTCCTTTCCGTCCTGGACCCGGTCCGGGTGGCCGAGGACTACGCCACGATCGACCAGCTCAGCCGCGGCCGGCTGGAACTGGTGATCGGCAAGGGCAATGAGGTGCTCCAGTACCCGCTCTTCGGCCTGGACCTGGACCACCAATGGGAGCTCCTGGCCGAAAAGTATGAACTGCTGCGCCGGCTGTGGCGCGAGGAGAACCTCACCTGGTCCGGCCGGTTCCGGGCACCCCTGACCGAGCCCACCACCACCACGCCCCGTCCGTTTGACGGCCCGCCCCGGATTTGGCACGGCTCTGCCACAACGCTGACATCGGCGGCCCTGGCCGCCAAGTGGGGGGACCCGCTGTTCACGGCGAACGCCATCCAGCCGCGGGAAAACTACCAGGTGCTGATCCAGCACTACCGGGACGAATACGAGCGCCACGGCCATGACCCGAAACACCAGTATGTTGGCTCGGGCAGCGGCGCCGGTGGTGTGTTTATCGCGGACACCACGCAGGAGGCCATCCGCCAGTTCGGGCCTGTGTACGAGGCGCTGACCCGCAACCGCAACGTCCCCGGCAACAACTCGCCCTTCCGGGACATCAACCACGCGGTGGCGGAAGGACCGGCCCTGGTGGGCAGCCCCGAACAGGTGGTGGACAAGATCCTGAGCTACCACGGGCTGTACGGCCACGACCTGCAATCCATTTCCCTTCCCACCACCCTTCCCTTCGGGCAGCAGCTGGACATCCTGGAGCGGTTCGCCCTTGAAGTCATCCCCGCCGTGCGGGCCGCCGCTCCCACCACCTTGTGGGAGGCCGAAGACCCGTACGGGCTGCGCCCCGAACCTGCTGTCCCAGCCACTTCCATCCAGACCAGGAGCACCCTTGACTACGCACGCTGAAACGACGCTGTTCGCCGCTGAGTGGGAAGAATGGCACACAGCCCACGAACAGCACCGGGCCTCCCCGCACGGCTTCCTCGCCGTCACCCATTTGCATTGGCTTGACGCCACGCCCACCCCGCTGGACGGCGCACCGGGCACCTGGAGCGCGGATGCCGACACCGTCACGGTGGTCCTGGCGGCCGGCGAAAGCCTGGAGCAGGACGGGCAGGAGCTCAATACTGCAACGGGCACCACCATCACCTTTGGCCCCATTCCGGAACGCGGCGGGATCAACCTCGCAGCCGGTAACGCAGTGGTGGAACTGGCTAAACGCGGCGGGCTGTACATCGTCCGGCCGCGGCACCCGGACAACGCCCTGCTCGGCACCTACCAGGGGACCCCTGCCTACGCCCCGAACGCGGCCTTTGCCGTCCCCGCGACGTATGTGCCCTTCGAAACGCCGCGCACCACCACCGTTGGCGCCGCCGTCGAGGGCATCCAGCACGTTTACGAAGCCCCGGGCGAGCTGCGTTTCCGGCTCGAAGGCCAGGACCTGTCGCTGACCGCGTTCAACGGTTACACGGCCGGATCCCTCACGGTGCTGTTCACGGACCAGACCTCCGGAAAGACCACCTACGCCGCCAACCGGTCGGTGTCCGTGGCTCCGGCCGCTGATGGATCGGTGGAGCTCGACTTCAACCGCGCCGTTAACCTTCCCTGCGCCTACACCGACCTTGCCACCTGCCCGCTGCCGCCGGCCGAAAACCGGCTTCCGGTGGCCATCGAAGCCGGCGAAAAGACACCCTACGAACGGAAGGACCAGCAGTGAGCACCGCAGCTACAGCACGCCCCGGTTTCCTGGCCATCGAACTCGACGGCGCCGGCTGGGACGGGGCCGGATCCGGCACCCTCGCCGCCGCCGTGCTGGCAGTGGAATCCGCAGGTTTCCACGTGGCCACGTTCAAGGACGCCCCGGAAGCGGGCCGTGCCAACGCGCTGCAGCGCGCAGCCTTTGCCGGCCCCGTGACCCGGTCCATCGCCTTGGTTCCCGAAGTGGACACCGTGTACACCGAACCGTTCCACGTCTCCACCCAGCTGGCCAGCCTGGACTACGTTTCGGGCGGCCGGGCCGGCTGGATTGCTACGGCAACCGAATCCCCGGCGGCCGCCGCAGCTGTGGGCCGGCGCAGCGTCACGGGCGAAGGCCTGGCCAAAGAGGCTTCGGCTGCGATCGAGGTTTCCCGCAGGCTCTGGGATTCCTGGGAGGACGACGCCGTCATCCGCGACGTGGCCACCGGCCGCTACATCGACGTGGACAAGCTCCACTATGTGGACTTCACCGCCCCGGAAGAGGCCGGCCCCGGCTATTCCATCAAGGGCCCTTCCATCATTCCGCGGCCGCTTCAGGGCCAGCTGCCGGTCATCGCCCCGCTGGGCCTGCTGGGCAGCGGACTGGTGGACGACGCCGCAGTGGACGCGGTCCTGGTGACCGCACCCACGCCCGAACTGTTGACCGCAGAGGTCCGGGATGCCCGCAGCCGGCTGCGCACCGGGGTGGCCATCATCGCCGAACTTGACGTGGTCCTGGACTCACGCGGGCTGGCAGCGGCAGACCGCCCCGCGCCGGCGGACAGCGGCCGTGCGCTCTTTACGGGCAGCGCGGCCGGGCTTGCCGCTTTACTGGCACCGATCCTGGCGGTAGCCGACGGCGTCCGCCTCCACCCGGCGTCGTTCGATGTGGAACTCGACGAGCTCTCCCGCGTGGTCCTGCCGGAGCTGCGGCGCAGCGGCGCCCTGCGCGCACCGTTGCAGGATGCCACCTTCCGGGACCTGCTGGGCCTTGACCGCCCCGCCAGCCGCTACGCCGACGCCGCCGCAACCGCCATTGCCGCCGCAGAATAAGGAAAAACCATGACTTCGCACAGCAGTGCTAAATCCGATCCCACCGTTTTTGCGCCCTCGGGCACCCTGCAGTTCGGCATCTTTTTCCAGGGGGTGAATTCGGGCACCATCTGGAAGGCCGCCGAATCCGGCTCGCAAACGGACTTCGAATCCTTCCGCCGGCTGGTGCAGACCGCAGAGCGCGGCCTGTTCGCCGCCTTCTTCCTGGGCGAAGGGCTGCGCCTGCGCGAGCACCTGGGCCGGCCGCACGCCCTGGACGTGGTGGGCCGCCCCGACGCACAGACCGCCCTGGCTGCCCTCGCCGCCGTCACCACCAACATCGGCCTGGTAGCCACTCAGAACACGACCTACAACGATCCCGCGGACCTGGCACACCGGCTGGCGAGCCTCGACCTGATTTCCGGCGGCCGGGCCGCCTGGAACATCGTTACCACCGACAACGCCTGGACCGGAGCGAATTTCCGCCGCGGCGGCTACCTTGACCACGCTGACAGGTACAAGCACGCGGAAGCCTTTGTGGAGACCGCCAAACGGATCTGGGATTCGTGGGAGACCCCCGCCGGCCCCGCCCGCCACGTACGCCACGAGGGCCAGCACTACACCGTGGACGTCACGCCCCGCCTTCCGCGCAGCGCCCAGTACCGCCCGGTGCTGTTCCAGGCCGGGGATTCCCCGGAAGGCCGGGACTTCGCCGCCCGGCAGGCTGACGTGATCTTCTCCGCGCATCCCAAGCTGGAGAAAGCCATTGAATTCCGCACCGACCTGGTGGCCCGGACACTGGCGGCAGGCCGTCCTGCCAACGCCGTCCAGATCATGCCGGCCAGCGAGTTCATTCTCGCGGCCACCGACCAGGAGGCCCAGGCCAAGAAGGAGTGGGTCCGCAGCCTGCAGATCGGGCCGCAGCAGGCCCTGGCCTACCTCGAACAGTTCTGGGGCCGGGAGCTCTCCGGCTACGACCCCGACGGGCCGCTCCCCGAAATCGATCCCGTGGTGGAGGAGACGTCCGAGACGCGCGGCAGCGGATTCCACGGCGCCAAAGCGCGGCAGCTCGCGGACCAGTGGCGGGCCGAGGCGAAGGACAAAGGCCTGTCCATCCGGCAGTTCGTCTCCGCCAAGACCTCCCGCATGGACGCCACGTTTACCGGCTCCTACTCCGCCGTGGCCGATCACCTCGCGGAATTCGCCAGGGTGGGGGCTGTGGACGGCTTTAACATCTCGCCGTGGCTCATCCCCACGGGCCTGGACGACATCGTCAACCACCTGGTGCCGGAACTGCAGGAACGCGGCGTCTACCCCACGGAGTACCGCGGCACCACGCTCCGGGAAAACCTTGGCCTGGCGACGCCTGTCCGTTCCGGCGATGCCGTCACCGCCGCCGGCCCGGTCCGGCATGCGTGAGCAGGACAGCTCCGCGGCGGAATCCACCGCGGAGCTGGTCCGGCTGCAGCTGACCGTGTGGGAACAACTGCTCTAGGGCACCTTGGCCTCCAGTCCGGCGGCGACAGCCGGTGCTTCCTCCCCGCCCGGACCCGACGAAGGATGGGCTGCGACGGCCGCGGCATGCTCGGCCAGGACACCCGTTTGATGGCGGATCTTCAGGCGGTACAGCAGGGCGCCGCCAGCGGTGACGGCGGCGACGAAGATCACCCCGCCCCACTGCAGATACCACTCGAACGGAGGCACCGAGTTGTAGATCTCGGGGCGCGGCCAGATCAGGTTCACTGTCATGGCGGCGCCCCACAGGACGGCGAGGATGTTCACCGGCAGCCCCCATTTGCCCATGCTGAAGCCGGCGTCGGAATTTTCGCCGGGCCACCTGCCCAGGAGCCGGTTGCGCAGCATGGGCGCAGTGACCAGGAGATATGACAGGTAAATCAGCACGATGCTGATGCTGGACAGAATCGTGAAGATCGCCGGTTGCATAACGTTGATGAGCAGCGGCATAACGGCCAGGGCGCCGATGACGATGGCCGCGACGGTAGGGGTCCTGCGGACCGGATCCACTTTGCTGAGCTGCCTGCTGAAGGGGAGGTTGTTGTCCCGCGCCATGGCGAACATCATCCGGATGGCGGCCGCGTGGACGGACAGGGTGCAGACCACCACGGCCACCACGATGCAGACAAGGAAGGCTTTGCCGAAGGGTCCGCCCAGGACGGAGAGCACGATGTGCTGCAGGCCGCCGTCGGCAGAACCGATTTTGGGATCGGTGAGGTCCGGCGCGGCGAGGATGCCAAAAAGCAGGATCAGGCCACCGAGCAGGAACGAGGCGGTGACGGCCCGCAGGATGGCCTTGGGTGCCGTGCGTTTGGGGTCCTTGGTCTCCTCTCCAAGGGAGCTGGCGGTATCGAAGCCGTACATAACGTAGCCGGACGCCATGGCCCCGATCAGGAAGACGCCGAAGAAGCCCAGGTCATGGCCTTCCCCGAAACCGGTGGTGTCGAAGAAGACCTCAGGCCCCCGCACCACATGCCAGCCAAGCGCTAGGATCAGCAGGACGGCTGCCACCAACTCCACAAAAACCCCAACGCTGTTGATCCGGGTCATAAGCTTCACGCCGAACGCGTTGATGAGGGTGGAGATGGTGATCATGATGGTGGCCAGCACCACGCCGTTCATGGCAAAGTCGAACGGGCCGGTGCCGTCACCAACGAACTGGAACCCGGACCAGAGCTGCGGCAGGGTGAGCTGCAGCGCCAGGGCCACGGACCCCAGCGCCATGATGGAGGACAGCAGCAGCCAGCCGGCCAGCCACGCCGAGGTACCGGACGCCAGCCGTTTGGCCCAGTTGTAGACGGATCCCGCCACGGGGTAGCGGCCGGCCAGTTCGGCGAAGCACAGCGCCACCATCAGCTGGCCAACGAAGACAATGGGCCAGGACCAGGCATACGCCGGTCCGGCCATGGAAAAACCGAAGTAGAACAGTTGAAAAACGCCGGTGAGGATGGAGATGTAGCTGACGCCTGCTGCAAAGCTGGCGAACTTGCCGATGCTCCGGTCCAGGGTCTGGGTGTAGCCGAACTCGTCCATGCCGCTTGAATCAATACTCTTGCTGGGTTCCAACATTTGGACTCCTCGATCAGAAAAGCACGATGGTGATGACGCCTGGTACTCAGGCGTGGGAGGCGCTGAACTCCAGTTCGGCCGTTGTCGTTTCGCCGGTGCGGCCGGTGCGGATGAGGTCCGCGCAACGCTCGCCGATCATCATGACGGTGATGTTGGGGTTGACTGTGATGTGTTCAGGCATCACGGAGGCGTCAGCGACGCGCAGTCCTGTGACGCCCTTGACCCGCAGCTCGGGATCGAGCGGCGACATCCCGTCGTCGGGCGGGCCCATCCGGACGGTGCCGACGGGGTGGTAAACCGTGTTGTGCGTCTTGCGGATGTAGTCCTGAAGTTCCTCGTCGCTTTGTGCCCCGATCCCGGGCGACAGCTCACGCCCGGCCCACTCGGCCATGGCCGGCTGGGCGGCGATCTCGCGGGCCTTGCGGATGCCGGCCACCATGACCCGCATGTCGTGGCCGTCGGGATCCGTGAAATAGCGTGGATCCACCATCGGCTTGTCGCGGAAATCGCGGCTGCGCAGCCGGACGGTGCCGCGGGAACGGGCGTGCGTGACGTTCGGGGTGAGGGAAAAACCGTTCTCGGTGGTGGGGTAGCCGTACCGCAGGGTGTTCATGTCGAACGGTACGGAGCCGTAGTGCATCATCAGGTCCGGGCGGTCCAGGCCTTCCTCGGTGGGGGTGAAGATGCCGATCTCCCACCACTGCGTCGAGCTCTGCACCATTGGCTGTTTGGCCTCGAATTGGACCACGCCCTCAGGATGGTCCTGCAGGTTTTCGCCTACGCCGGGGGAGTCCACCAGGTCTTCGATCCCGTGCCCGGCAAGGTGCGCCGCGGGGCCGATGCCGGAGAGCATCAGCAGCTTGGGCGAGTCGATTGCGCCGGTGGACAGGATGACCTCGCGGTGGGCGGACAGCCTGTGGGTCCGGCCGAACGCCGAGTCCACAACGTCGACGCCGGTGCAGCGCTTGTCCGCGTCGAACACCAGCTGGCGGGCGCGGAAGCCGGTCAGCAGGGTGAAGTTTTCGCGCTCCGTGATGGGGTGGATGTAGGAGACCGAGCTGGAGGACCTGGTGCCGTCCGCGCGGCGGTTGATCTGGAAGAAGTTGGCGCCGTTGACCACCGTGGTTCCGGTGTTGAACTTTGCCCGGGGGATGCCGGTCTGTTCGCATGCATCCAGGAGCGCGACGCCGGCAGGATCCACCGGGGGCACGTTCATCAGGTGCACGGGGCCTGAGTCACCGTGGTGCGGCGCGTCAGGGCCGGCATCCTCGTTGGTTTCCAGTCGCTGATAGAGCGGCCAGGCGGTTGCAGAGTTCCAGCCGGTGGCGCCGTACTTCGACTCCCACTCGTCCAGGTCCTCGCGCGGGGCCCAGAACGCGATGCAGGAGTTGTGGCTGGAGCAGCCGCCCATCACCTTGGCGCGGGCGTGGCGCATAAAGGAGTTGCCGTTCTCCTGCGGTTCCACCGGGTAGTCCCAGTCATAGCCGGATTCCAGCAGCTCCATCCAGCGGTCCAGCTGCAGAATCTCGGGCAGGCCGCGGTCATCCGGGCCGGCCTCCACGAGGGCCACGGTCACGTCCGGATCCTCGCTCAGCCGGGCGGCCACTGCGGCTCCGGCGGATCCGCCACCAATAACGACGTAGTCGAACCCGCGCCCGGGAAGATCCCCGATGTTTTCCACGTGCATCTAGTTCTCCTTGCTGTGGTCAGCAAACCAGCCGGTTACCTGCGGGCTGGTGTTCTGGTAGGTGTGCTTGGCTTCCTGGTACTCGGCCAGGCCGGTCGGGCCCAGCTCGCGGCCGACGCCGGACTGGCCGAAGCCGCCCCACTCGGCCTGGGGGAGGTAGGGGTGGTAGTCGTTGATCCAGATGGTGCCGTGCCGCAGCCGGGACGCCACGCGCTGCGCCTTGCCCGCGTCCTGGGTCCAGACCGCTCCGGCCAGGCCGTAGACGGTGTCGTTGGCGATGGCCACCGCCTCGTCCTCGGTGCGGAACGTCTCCACCGTCACCACCGGGCCGAACGCTTCGTCGGTGACCACGGACATTCCCCTGGCAACGCGGTCCAGGACGGTGGGCTGGTAGTAGAAGCCGGCGTCGTACTTTTCCCCAACAGGTGCCGCGCCGCCGCACCGCAGCCGCGCGCCCTCGTTGATGCCGCGCTGGACGTAGGCGTGGACCTTGTCCCGGTGGGCCGCGGAGATCAGGGGGCCGGTTTCTGCCGCCTCGTCGAAGGGGCCGCCAAGCCTGATCGCCTGTGCGCGGCGGACCAGTTCGGCCACGAAGCTTTCGGCGATGGATTCCGCCACCACCAGCCGCGCCCCGGCCGAGCAGACCTGCCCGGAGTGGACGAACGCGCCGTTAAGGGCGTTGTCGACGGCGGCGTCAAAG
Organism: Arthrobacter sp. Leaf141; assembly: GCF_001424565.1. GTDB lineage: Bacteria > Actinomycetota > Actinomycetes > Actinomycetales > Micrococcaceae > Arthrobacter. The sequence continues at coordinate 204,208 of NZ_LMOL01000002.1, read as the reverse complement.
TCCGCGTCCGCAAACACCACGTTGGGGTTCTTGCCGCCGAGCTCCAGTGCCACTTTCTTGACGGTGCCGGCTGCGGCGGCCGCGATGCGCTTGCCGGTTTCCAGGCCGCCGGTGAAGGAAACGAGGTCGACGTCGGGGTGTTCGGAGAGCGGCGCGCCTGCCTCCGCGCCTGCTCCGGTGACGAGGTTGGCGACGCCGTCCGGCAGGCCGAGGTCCTGCAGCAGCTGCATGGCCAGGATGGCGGTGGACGGGGTCAGCTCGGAGGGCTTCAGGACGAAGGTGCAGCCGGCGGCCAGGGCGGGGGCGATCTTCCAGGCCGCCTGGAGCAGCGGGTAGTTCCAGGGCGTGATCAGGCCGCAGACGCCCACGGGTTCGTAGGTGATTTTGCTGACGACGGCGGGGTCCCCGGCGTCGACGATGCGGCCCGCCTGCTGCCCGGCGAGCCGGCCGAAATATTCGAAGCAGGCGGCGATGTCGTCCATATCGATGCGGCTTTCGACCATCCGCTTGCCGGTGTCCAGCGACTCGGCGCGGGCGAACTTTTCGCGGTGTTCGCGCAGTCCGGCAGCGACCTTCAGAAGGAAGCTGCCGCGATCCGGGGCCGGGACGTTCGACCAGACTCCTGAATCGAAGGCGGCCCGGGCTGTAGCGATGGCGCGTTCAGCGTCTTCCTGCCCGGCTTCGGATACGGTGGCGGCCAGTTCGCCGTCGGCCGGGTTGCGGATGTGGCGCACCGCGCCGGATGCGGCAGGCTCCCACGAGCCGTTGATGAACAGGGTGGCTGCTGGCACGTCGTCAGAAGGTGTGGCGTAGGTCATACGGAGGACATTAGCTGAAGTTGAACGACTGTTCAATGCTTTTTTGAACAAACGTTCAAGATGTCTCAGGCCGATACCGGTTGCTGGAAATGGTCCGCCTTGGGGCGGGGCTGGGCCCGACGCCTAGGTCTGGCTGCCGGCCTGTGGGGCGAAAGCGATCTCTTCCGTGCGGGCGATGCTTCGCTGGATGGAGGCCTCATCCACGCCCAGCAGCGACGTCAGCCACATGCCGTTCTGCACCACCACAATGTCTGCGGCCCGCTCCCGGCATTCCTGCCAGGCAAGCCCGGGGATGGCCTTCGAGACGAGCGCCGCGAGCCCGTCGAGATACCCGTCGAAGGCGGCGGCATTAATCTCGGCATAGTCTGCGTCGGCCTGGGCGAGGGCCCAAAGGTGAAGGCGCAGGGACAGGTACCTGGTGGTCAGGAGGTCGGCACCGGCGATCCGCCGCAGGGCCCTGCGGAGTTGTTCATCCGGTTCGGCCGAGGGGTCCGGTGCCAGCAGCAGGAGGTCCTGCTCCTCAACCCGGTGCAGGGCGGCCCGTATCAGGCTGGTTTTGTCGTCGTAGTAGTAGTTCACCAGGCCCAGCGCGACGCCGGCCTCCCGGGCCACCGCACGCATGCTCACACCCGAAATGCCGTGCCGTGACAGCAGTTCCAGGGCCGCCTCGAGAATGCGCGATTGCCTGTCAAGCTGCTCACCTGAGTTCACGGTCTTTGTCCCCATCTGGCCAGAGTATGCCAAACCCGCCGGGAGCCCACATTCGAAGAATCCCAGCCCCGCCGGAGCGGGGCTGGGATTCAGTCGGCGGGAGGTCCCGTTATTTTTTGGGCAGGCCAGGCGGGTTCAGCTCCGACTTTTCGATGGCTTCGGAGGTGAGGCCCCAGCGGTCCAGGATCTTGGCGTAGGTACCGTTGTCGATCAGTTCATTCAATGCCGCCTGGGCGGCCACGGCGAGGTTGTTGCCCTTTTTGGTGGTGAACGCGATCTCGGCCGTCAGGGGCCAGCCGCCGTTCAGGGTGCCCACCTGCTTGGTTTTGCCGTCCAGGGCGGCCTTGTAGGCCGAGCCCGCGTTGGGGGCAAACGTCAGGTCCGCCCGGCCGGACTGCAGTGCCAGCGTGGAGGCCGAGTCGTCGTCGTAATACTGGAATTCCACCGGCGCCAGGCCGTTCTTTTTGTTTTCCTCGTCCCAGCGCACCAGGATGGCTTCCTGGTTGGTGCCCGAGCCCACAATGATGCGCTTGCCGGCCACGTCCTTGGCTTCCCTGACCTCGCCGACGTCGGAGTCCGTCTTGGCGTAGAAGCCCAGGAGGTCGTTTCGGTAGGTGGCGAAGTCGAACTTTTCCTTGCGGGCCTCGGTCACGGTGACGTTGGACAGCACGGCCTCGTACTTGCCGGACTCAACGCCCAGCGGCCAGTCGGCCCAGGCCACCGGAAGCACCTCGACCTGCAGGCCCAGGGTCTCACCCACGGCGTGGGCGATGTCCACTTCGCTGCCGATCACGGTTTTGTTGTCCTTGGCGAACAGGCTCAGCGGCGCGGTGCCGCCCGTGGACACTACTGTCAGCTTGCCGTCGGCCTTGATGGCTTCGGGGACCAGGGCGGCTGCCTCGGCGTCGACAGACACCTTGAACCGGTCCTGCTCGGGCGCCAGGTTGAACTGCTTGCCGGCCGCGGTGGTGGCGGCGCCGGTGGCCGGCCCTGCGGCCGCGGAGGCGCCGGGGTCCGAGCAGGCGGCGAGCCCCAGCAATGCGGTGATGGTCAGGGCCGCGGCCGCGAGCGGCTTTGCCTTAATGGTGGCCATTTTTTCTCCTGGGAGGTAAGGGCTGATGCAGCGGAAGTGTGCTTGTGCAGCAACTATCCGGCAGCCCTCCCCGCCAGGCCAAAGGCCTCCGCAACCCGGAGATACGCGGCGTAACCGCCGTTAACCGGGCGACCGCGGCGGTCATATTCGTGGCGGCATCACCCGGCGCCGGAAAAGGCCCGGTCCGCCGTGGCCGGGCCTTTCCGCATCCGAGTGGTGCTACTTGCCGGCTGCTTCGAGCTCAGCGTACGTGGCGTCGTCGAGGCCAACACCGGCCGAAGCCAGGTTCTCCTCGAGGTGTGCCACGGAGCCGGTCCCCGGGATGGGCATCATCACGGGGGAGCGGCGCAGCAGCCACGCCAGCGCCACCTGGGACGTGGTGGCCCCCAACCGCTTGGCGGCAGCATCCAGCGGGCCGCCGGGCTGCGCCAGTTCACCGGCGGAGATGGGGGCCCAGGGGATGAACCCGATGCCGTTCTTTTCCGCGTACTCCAGCACGTCCGCCGAACTGCGGTCCGTCAGGTTGTAGCGGTTCTGGACAGTGGACACAGTGAAGTGCCGGCCGGCCGCCTCCAGTTCCGCAACGCTGACCTGCGACAGGCCCAGCGCACGGACCTTGCCCTCGTCCTGCAGCTCGCGCAGCACCCCGAACTGTTCCTCGGCGTCCACTTTGGGATCGATCCGGTGCAGCTGCAGGAGGTCCAGGGTGTCCACCTTGAGCTTCCGCAGGCTCAGCTCGGTCTGCTGGCGCAGGTATTCCGGCCGTCCCACCGGAACCCAGCGGTTCGGCCCGGTGCGGGTGAAACCCACCTTCGTGGCGATCTTCAGGCCCTCCCGGTACGGGTGCAGGGCCTCGGCCAGGATCTCCTCGCTGATGTTCGGGCCGTAGGAGTCTGCCGTGTCGATGAAGTCAACACCGAGTTCGACGGCGCGGCGCACCACCGCGACGGCGGCCGCCCGGTCGGTGGGCTCGCCCCAGACGCCATCGCCGACGATGCGCATGGCGCCGAAGCCAAGTCTGTGCACCGTGCCGAGATCCTTAAGGCTGATGGTGGCGGAAAGTTCCAGCTGGTTCGTATCAGGGGTCATGGAGGCGGCAACAGCCCCAGTGTGCCGGGTATTCCGGAAACCCGTCGAAATAAGCCGGGCGCCGCCGTCGTTATACCTGCTGTGCCTGCCGTGACCCGGCCGGCATTTCCAACGCAACGCTCTGAAAGGCCGGCAGCACCGTGACTCTTCCCCTCTCCATCCTTGATCTGGCAACCATCGGCAAAGGCCAGACGGCTGCGGAGAGTTTCGCTGGCAGCGTGGCCATGGCGCAGGCGGCCGAGAAGCTGGGATACCGGCGGGTCTGGTACGCGGAGCACCACAACATGTCCTCCATCGCGTCGTCCGCCACCAGTGTGCTGATCGCCCACGTGGCGGCCCACACGGAAAGCATCCGGCTGGGTTCCGGCGGCGTGATGCTGCCCAACCACTCGCCGCTGACCATCGCCGAGCAGTTCGGCACCCTGGAGACCCTGCACCCGGGCCGGATCGACCTGGGCCTGGGCCGCGCGCCCGGCAGCGACCAGAACACCATGCGCGCCCTGCGCCGCGATCCGATGTCCGCAGACAGCTTCCCGCAGGACGTCCTGGAACTGCAGGGCTACCTCACCGGTCCCACCCGGGTCCAGGGTGTGGAAGCGACCCCCGGCAAGGGCACCGACGTGCCCCTCTACATCCTCGGCTCCTCCCTCTTCGGCGCCCGCCTGGCTGCCCAACTGGGATTGCCGTACGCCTTTGCCTCGCACTTCTCGCCGGCGGCGCTGCAGGATGCCGTGGCCACCTACCGACGCGAATTCAAGCCGTCCGCACAGCTGGACGCCCCGCACGTGATCGCCGGCGTCAACGTCATCGCCGCGGACTCCGCCGCAGAGGCGCAGGCCATGATGCAGGCCACCAAGCGTGCGCGCGTGTCCCTGTTCTTCGGCGGCGGCCGCGAGTTCACGGACGATGAGGCCGACATGGTGCTGGATTCCCCGCAGGGCCAGCACGTGTCGCAGATGATGACGTACTCCGCCGTGGGCACCCCGGATGTGGTGCTGGACTACCTGGACTCCTTTGGCCGGCACGCCGACGCCGACGAACTCATCGTGGCCCACCAGAGCACCGGGACCGATTCCCGGCTGCGGTCCGTGGAGCTGCTGGCGGAAGCCGCCGGCCTGCTGCGGGTCTGATTCCCACCGGCGCCCCGACTTAACATGGCGGCAATCACCCCGATATTCAGGTGAAACTGGCCGGCGGGACCATGGTCAGTGTCCCCTCCGGCGTCCGTGGATGCCGGGGCGGGGCACCACCCGGCAGTCCGCAGCCCGCGGCAGTTTCCCCGGGCCGGGCCTGCCGCGAGGAGCACCAGGATGGCGACGCCGTTGAACCAAAGCGTGGCGGACTCCGCGCTCCTCACCCGGTCACTTCCCCTGGGCCTGCTGCGCGCCTTCGTCCAGACGGACGCAGCGGATGACGGACTCACGCCGGCACTGCTTGCCGAACTGAAGGTCCTGGCCCGCGTCCCCGGCCTGCTGGTGGCCTGCAACTACGGCGGCACCCTTTGCGACGCGGAGGGCATTTCCACCGAAACCCTGCCGCTGGGCAGCGCCGCGATCGCGCTGCGCGCCCTGGCCGCGTTGCCCAACACCCACGCCGCTGTCATCTCCGGCCGCTCGCTCCGCGACCTTGCCGCTGTGTCCCGGCTGCCCGCGGAAGTGCACCTGGTGGGCTCCCACGGCGCGGAGTTCGACATGGGTTTCGCGCACGCCCAGACCCTTGCCACGGAAGCCCTCCTCCAGAAGGTCGGCGCCGAACTCAACGAGGCGGTGGGGTTCATGAAAGGCATCTGGATGGAACGCAAACCCGTTGCCGTCTCAGTCCACACCCGGCCGGCCGCCCCGGACGTGGTTTCCGCCGTGACGAAGGCCGCCCGGGAGATCGCCGCCCGGCACGGGCTCGCCTTCATCGTGGACGGCTCGGTGCTGGACCTGTCCATCCTGGAGCCGGCCAAAGCAGACGCGCTGGAGAACCTCCGGTCCCGGCTGGGCGCCAGCGCCGCGATGTTTGCCGGGGACGCCGCCAGCGATGAACTGGCCATGGCAACGCTCCGCGGCCCGGACATGGGCCTGCGGGTGGGCGCCGGGAAGTCGGTGGCCGCGCACCGGCTCCGGGACCCGGAATCCTTTGCCCGCGTGCTGGCCATCCTGTTTGAACTGCGCCGGGCCTGGCTCTTCGGCGAGGACGCCGTGGGCCTGGAACGGCACTCGATGATCGGCAACGGCTCCGTCACGGCCCTGGTCACGCCGGATGCCAAGATCTGCTGGATGAGCCACCCGCTGCCGGATTCAGGCTCCCTGTTCGCCCACATCCTGGGCGGGGACGCCGCCGGCCACTTCACAGTGGCCCCTGTCAAGGCCTCCCAGGTCCTGGGGCAGCGCTATGTGGACAGCACCATGATCGTGGAAACGCGCTGGGCAGACGTCACCGTCACCGACTACCTTGAACCGGCCCCGGACGGCATCACCAGCCTGGTCCGCGTCCTGTCCGGCCATGGCGCCGCCACCATCACCTTCGCCCCCAGGCCTGACTACGCCACCGCCCCTTTCAGCATGGAAGCCCGGGGCGATGAGGTGCACGTGATGGGCACCTCGGAGCCCATCATCCTGCTGGCACCCGGCGTCACGTTCAACATCACCTCCGATGGCCGCCACGCCACCGCCACGGCCGCCGTAAACCTGGCCAACGGGCCCGTGGTGCTGAACCTCCGCTGCGGTGACACCGAGCCGCAACCCGCCGATCCGGCGGGCGAGACCGGCCGCCGGGCCGGCGTAGCGCTGCACGCCCGACAATGGGTGCAGAACCTGGCGCTGCCCGCCGTCAAGCCGTCCCTGGTGCGCCGCTCCGCGCTGGTACTGCGTGCCCTGGTCCACCAGCCAACCGGCGCCGTGCTGGCCGCCCCCACCACGTCCCTGCCGGAGGGCATTGGCGGAACCCGGAACTGGGACTACCGCTACTGCTGGCTGCGGGACGGGTCCATGACCGTCAATGCCCTGGTTGACCTGGGTTCCACCAGTGAGGCCGCAGGATTCCTGGCCTGGCTGGGCCGGATCCTGGCCAACGCCCCAGGCCCCGAGTGGCTCCACCCGCTGTACTCCGTGACGGGCGCGCCGCTGTCCACCGAGGCCGTCATCGACAGCCTGCCCGGATACGCCGGCTCACGGCCGGTCCGGATCGGGAACGCCGCCGACCACCAGGTCCAGCTGGACGTCTTCGGTCCCATCGCCGAGCTGGTGAACAGCCTCAGTGAGCGGGAGGACGCGCTCGCCGATCCCCACTGGGAGCTCCTGGTGCAGATGGCTGCTGCCGTCCTGGCCCGCTGGCATGAGCCGGACCACGGCATCTGGGAAGCCCGCCGGGCCCCGCGCCACCACGTCTACACCAAGGTCATGTGCTGGGTCACCCTGGACCGGGCGCTGCGTACCGCCGAACGCCACGGAAGGGCGCCGAAACCGGAATGGGCTCCTGCCGCTGCGGCCATCAAGGCCGAAGTCCTGCAGGAAGGCTGGGACGCGGCGGCTCAGTCCTACACGGTGGCCTACGACAGCCCGGACCTTGACGCGGCCGTCCTGCACATCGGCCTTTCGGGCCTGCTGGACGTCACGGACCAGCGCTTCCTGGACACCGTCACGGCTGTGGAACGCGAACTGCGGGTGGGGCCCACGGTTTTCCGGTACAGGTACGACGACGGCCTGCCGGGTTTGGAGGGCGGGTTCCACATCTGCACCACCTGGCTGATCGAAGCTTATGTCGCGGTGGGCAGGATCGAAGAGGCCTGGGACCTGTTTGACCAGCTGGTCAACCTGTTCGGGCCCACCGGGCTGCTGCCGGAGGAGTACGACCCCGGCACCGAAACCCACCTGGGCAACCACCCGCAGGCATACTCGCACCTGGGCTTCATCCGCTGCGCCAGGATCCTCGACGCCCACCAGGACCAGCACGGCACCCGGAAACGGCACGACGAGCCCCGCCGGAGCTAGCCGTCAGCGGGACGCGCGGAACATTTCCGGCGCCGGCCGGGTGCCGGTGGCCAGGTCCGCCAGGATCCGGCCGATCGCCGGGGTGAACTTAAAGCCGTGCCCGGAGAAGCCTGCGCCGATGACCACCGGACCGATCCGGTCCAGCACAAAATCCTCATCGGGGGTGCTGGTATAGGTGCAGCTGATGGCCTCGAACGAGTCGGCGTCCACCCCGGGAAGCCAAGCGCGGGCGTAGGACTGCAGGGCGGCCAGCTGCACCGGTTCCGGCAGGAAGTTGCGCCGGTCCGGGTCCACCTCGGGACCCACCCCGTGCCAGCCGGCCTTGATCCCCTCGCCCGGGGTCTGCATGCCGTACACCGGGGAATACCAGTTCGCGTAGGCTGACCCGGCACCCGGGTAGTGGTTGAACCCTGGCCAGAACGCCCCTTCGTCTGCGATGCGGAAGTGCGCGGGCTGTTCCTGCGTGACCCGCAGCCGCGGGAACCGCAGCCCTGCTCCGGACTCCCCGCCCAGCAGCTTCCCGGTCCAGGCGCCGGCCGTAACCACGGCCTGGGCGGCGGTGACCACCTCCGTGCCCGTGGCGGATTCGAGGACCAGCCGGACCCCGTCGGACAGGATCTCCAGGGCAGCCACTCTGGTGTGGTGCCTGATGTCGGCGCCGCGGGCGGCGGCGAGCCGCTGGAAAACCGGGAGAGCCGCATCCGGGTTGAGCTGGCCGCCGTCGGGCATGTGGAGCACCTGCCGGTCGAAGCGGATGCCGCGCCAGCGCTCGGCCGCGGCGTCGGGGGAAAGCATCTCCGCCCGGATGCCGGCCGCCTCCAGCGCCTCCGCCACGGCAGGAAGCCGCGGGTGCGGGCCGTGGCTGGCGATGCCGGTGCGTTCCAGCAGTGTGGTGCCGCTGTCCTGTTCGAGCTCATCCCACAGGGCCAGCGATTCGGCGAGCATGGCGATGTATTCGGGCCGCTCATAGCCGGGATTGAGGTTCCGGGTGGCACCGTGCGAGGCCCCGATCTTGTGCCCCGGGCCGAACTGCTCCACCAGGGTCACCTGGCGGCCCCGCCGGGCCAGCGCCCAGGCGGCGGCGGAGCCCATGGCGCCGCCGCCGATAATGACGGTGTCGAGGATGGTGGACATGGGTTCTCCGGTTCTGGTTCGGTGGGTAAATCCGTTGGGCGCTTAAGGCTCAGGCGAGGAGCAGGGCGACGCCGATCATGGCAGGGACGGCCACTACGGTGGTGATCAGCACGGTGTCCTTGGCCACCGTCAGCCCTGTTTTGTAACGGCTCGCTGCCACGAATACGTTCTGGGCCGTGGGGAGCGCCGAGGTGACCACCACGGCGAACAGGGCATGCCCCTCCATGCCCAGCACAAACCGGGCAAACACGTACGCCAGGGTGGGGTGGACCACCAGCTTGAACGCGCTGGCCAGCAGCGTGTCCACGCGCCGGCCGGCGTCGGCCTGCAGTGGCCGGGTCCCGTTCAGGCTCATGCCGAAGGCGATGAGCATGGCGGGGATCGCGGCCCCACCGATGAGGTGGATTGGTTCCATCACCAGGGCGGGGATCTGTACTCCCGTTCCCGCCACCAGCAGGCCCAATCCCGAGCCGACGATCATGGGGTTGCGCAGGACCATGAGGATGAAGCGAAGGGGAGTGGTGCGGTGCGAGCTGGTGCTCGAATCCAGGATCATCAGGAACAACGGGGTGAAGAAAGCCAGCTGGAAAATGAGCAGCGGCGCCACATAGCTCGCGTCGCCCAGGACGTAGACGGCAATAGGGATGCCCAGGTTGGCCGAGTTGGCCAGCGAGGCCGCCATGGAGGACATCAGGGCTTCCGGCAGGGAGCGCTTGAGCCACAACCTGGCAATGGTGAAAAATATCAGCGCGGTGGCGATGGCGCCCACTGCGGTAACGAGCAGGGGAGCCGCGAAGACCTCCTGCAGGTGCGCTTTGCTCAGGGTTTCGAACAAAAGAGCCGGGCTGGCCACGAAGAAGGTCAGCGAACTGAGGACGTTGCGGGCGTTCTCGCCCAGGATTTTCCGGCGGCCAACAAACCAGCCCACCAGGATGATGGTCCACACCACAAAAAAACCCGCCAGCACGCCTAGCACGGCACGCGCACCGCGGGGCGGAAGGTCAACAGACGGGGGTTCACAACCCCCAGCTAATCAGATTTGAGCCTGAAGGGCGGGTGTGGACGGCGAAAATACCGCCATCCGGACAGGGACTACGCGGGCAGGGCCGAGTTGTCCAGGGCGTACGGCGGCCGCACCAACCCAGGGGTGATGCCCTCGGCGGGGTCGGTGCCCAGCTGGATGATCCTGTTGCCGGCATCCACATGGACCACGCGGGGAGTGTACGCGCGGGCTTCCGCGGAAGTCATTTGGGCGTACGTAATGAGGATAACAACGTCGTTCTCCTGCACCAGGTGCGCTGCCGGGCCGTTGATCCCCAGGACGCCGGAACCGCGCTCGCCGGCGATGGTGTAGGTTTCCAGCCGGGCGCCGTTGGTGACGTCCACGATGGCCACGAGTTCCCCGGGCAGGATGTCGGCAGCGTCAAGCAGGTCCAGGTCAACCGTGACGGAACCTACGTAGTGCAGGTCCGCGTGCGTGACGGTGGCCCGGTGGATTTTGGACTTGAACATTGTTCGATTCATAACGGACCAAGTCTACGCCGGAGCCCAGCCGCGGCGCTGTGACGCAGCCGACAGTGGCGCGCTATGACCCGTCCCTGCCGCTGGCCATCGCCATCGCCCGCCACTTCCACCGCACTGTTGAGGAGATCTTCCATGCAGACTGAACGATTCCCTGGCCAAAACAAGCCGCTGATGGTGGGTCTTTGCCTGACGGGACTCGCGACCGTTGTGGTGGTAGGGCTCCTGCTGCGCGAATACGGGCCCGGCAACATGGGAAATGGCTTCCTGGTGGGTGGTGCGCTGGGGTTGGCCGCGGCAGGCATCGGCGTGTGGCGGGCCATGCGCCGGCCGCAGTCCGTCACCACCTTCGAGTGGGCCTTCGCGCAGACCGGGGATGAACGCGATAACGCCGTCTTCACCAGGGCGCTGGCGGTGATGGGCCCGTTCTCGGTCCTGTTGACCTGCGCCGCCGTGGTGGCGATCGGCCTGGGCGCCCCGGTGGAGGTGGCTCTGGCGGTCCTGCTGTTCACCGAACTACTGACCGGCGCGGTGGCCTTCCAGGTCATCAACAGGCGCAGCTGAGGACCGGCCCGCCCCGGCTGCCACCGCTGCGGCCGCGGCGGCAAGGGTTTCCCGGGCCGCCAGGATGGCCGGCCGCTGGGCGCTGGAGCGGCGGACCGACGTGAAGATGGTCCGGTGCGGCCTGCCGGGGAGCTCCACCAATTGGGCCGTGGTGCCCCGGCCGGTCCACACCAGGTCCGGCATCAGCGCCACGGCGTTGCCCGACTCGATCAGGCGCGCCTGTGCCTGCAGGTCGGCGGTCTCAAAGCGGACGTCCGGTTCGAAGCCGGCGCTGCGGCACGCCTGTTCCGCCCAGTGCCGGGATGCGGCACCCCGCGGTTCCATGACCCAGGCGAGGTCCGCGGTGTCCTCGAGCGAGCGGATGGTGGTTCCGCCGTCGGCCGCCGGTGGAACCGCCAGCCGGATGGCATCCGTGGTGAGCTTCAGCCGGTCCAGTTCCGGATACCTGGGCGCGGCGTGGCCCGGATACTGTTCCGCGATGACCAGGTCAAAATCGCGCGCCCAGGTCTCATGCAGGGCTGTTTCGGGCTCCCGCTGGATCATTTCGATCCGCACCTCCGGGTATGCGGCAGCCATCCGGGTCAGCGTGTCGGGCATCAGGGCCAGGGCTGCCGACTGGAACACGGCGATCCGGACGGTTCCGGTGACGGTGGTCAGGGACGCGGCCAGGTCCGCTTCGGCCTGCTCCATGGTTTCAAGCAGTTGGGCGGTGTGGGCCACCAGGACCTCAGCCTGCGGCGTCAGCTGGACCCGGCGGCCGGTCTTGCGCAGGAGCTCAACCCCCACTTCCTTCTCCAGCAGGGCCAGCTGCTGGGATACCGACGACGGGCTGTACTGCAGGGCCTCCGCCACCTCAGCAAGCGTCCCCCGGATGCTCAGCTCCCGGAGGAGCCGCAGCCTGCGGACATCAAGCATGGAATTCCTTATCGAATCTAATGAATATCGGTTAGAAGTAGTCACTTTATCTAACGGAAGCCGCTGTGCATACTGTTGGAACCCAGTTACCCCCGTCACAGCCATCTCCGGGCGCCGCGTCGGGGTCGCACCCCAAGCAGGAGTAATCCATGACCAGCAAAGACCTGAGCCAGTCGATCATGCGGCGCAAGCCCATTGACGACATCGAAGAAGAGAGTAAACACAGCGGCCTTTTCAAGTCCCTGGGCCTGTGGCAGCTCACGGCCATCGGCGTCGGCGGCATCATCGGCGTGGGTATCTTCTCCCTCGCCGGACTGGTGGCAGCCGGCAGCGAAGGAACACCAGGGGTGGGGCCCGCGGTGCTTATTTCCTTCCTGATTGCCGGCCTCGCGTCCGCGGCGGCTGCCCTCTCCTACGCGGAATTCGCCGGCATGATTCCGCGGGCCGGCTCGGCCTACACCTACGGTTATGTGGCCCTGGGCGAAGTCATCGGCTGGTTCATCGGCTGGGACCTGCTGCTGGAGTACATCGCGATCGTGGCGGTGGTGGCCATCGGGATCTCCGGCTACCTTGAGGCCTTCCTCTCCGGCATCGGCGTCCACATGCCCGTCTGGATGACCTCCACCGCGGACGAGGGCAAGGGCGGGCTCATCAACCTCCCTGCCATCCTCGTGTGCCTCCTGGTCACCTGGATCCTGTCCCGCGGCACCAAGGCGTTCGGCCGATTCGAACTGGTGGCCGTGGCCATCAAGGTCATCCTCATCCTCTTCATCATTGGCCTGGGCGTCTTCTACATCGACACCAACAACTACAACCCGTTTATGCCCAGCGGCTTCGGCCCGGTCCTGGCCGGTTCCGCCACGGTGTTCTTCGCCGTCTTTGGCTACGACGCCATGAGCACCGCCGCCGAAGAGGCCAAGGACGGCAAAAAGCACATGCCCAAGGCCATCATCCTGTCGCTGATCGTGGCCATGCTGCTCTACGTTGCCGCCACCCTGGTGCTGACCGGCATGCAGAACTGGAAGGACATCGACCCCAAGGCCGGCTTTGCCTCCGCCTTCACCGGTGTGGGGCTGCCGGTGATCGCCACCATCATCTCCGTGTTCGCGGTGCTGTCCATCCTGACCGTGATGCTCACGTTCCTCCTGGGCGTCACCCGCGTCTGGTTCGCCATGAGCCGCGACGGTCTCCTTCCCGGCTGGTTTGCCAAGACGGACCGCCACGGCACCCCGCAGCGCGTCACCTGGATCGCGGGTGTCGCCTCGGCCTTCCTGGCCGGCGTTTTCCCCATCAAGGAAGTGGCCGACCTGACCAACATCGGCATCCTGGCCGCCTTTGTGGTGGTCTGCCTCTCGGTGATCATCTTCCGCTACAAGCGCCCGGATGCCCCACGCACCTTCCGCCTGCCGCTGATGCCGCTGGTTCCCGCCTTCGGCGTCCTGGCCTCGGCCTTCCTGATGTTCCAGCTGCACTGGGAAACCTGGGTGCGGTTCGGCGTCTGGCTGGTCATCGGCCTGGTGATCTACTTCGCCTACGGCCGGCGCAACTCGCTGATGAACCCCAACAGTCCGCGCCGCCACGAAGCCGTAGGGGCCCGCCCCGCCGACTGACCTGGCCCCCTCCCGCCTTGTCCCACTCCCTCCCCGTTGCCCTATCACTTATGGTCCCCAAACGCCGCGTTTGGGGACCATAAGTGATAGGGCAATGCTGGGTTAACGGGGCGAAAAAAGAGTTGGCTTTTCTAACCTGTATTGCTTAGAAAAGATCGCTTTATCTTATGTGAGCGCGAGCCCATACTGGTGGAAAGAGACTCCTCACCACCTCAGAAAGAACGGGGCAAACCATGACCCACCTCGCAATGGAACCGGCAGCGACTGCGCAGCATGTCGACGTCGACGTGCAGCAGGCGAAGGGACTCGCCACCGAGGCCATCGCGTTGGTCCGGCACTGGCTGACGGAAGCCGCGAAGGTCCCCGTTGACGCGTCAGCCCAGCAGTTGGCCGGTGTCCTGAAAGACCCCAACGGCCTCGAATTCACCGTGGGATTCGTGGACGGCGTGGTCCGGCCCGAGGACCTGCAGGTGGCAGCACGCAACCTCGCAGCACTGGCCCCCAAGGTGCCGGCCTTCCTGCCGTGGTACATGCGAAGCGCCGTTCACCTGGGCGGCACCATGGCCCCGATCCTGCCGCAGGTGGTGATCCCCGTGGCCCGCAAGGTGCTGCGCGAAATGGTGGGCCACCTGATCGTGGACGCCACGGATGCCAAACTGGGCCCGGCCATCGCCAAAATCCGCAAGGACGGCATCAAGCTCAACGTGAACCTGCTGGGCGAGGCAGTCCTGGGCGAGCACGAGGCCTCCCGCCGGCTCGAAGGCACCCATACGCTCCTGGCCCGTCCCGACGTCGACTACGTCTCCATCAAGGTTTCGTCCACCGTTGCACCGCACTCCGCCTGGGCCTTCGACGAGGCCGTGGAGCACGTGGTGGAAAAACTCACCCCGCTCTTTGCCCGTGCCGCCTCCTTTGCCGGCCCCGGGACCAAAGCCAAGTTCATCAACCTGGACATGGAGGAGTACAAGGACCTGGACATGACCATCGCGGTGTTCACCCGGATCCTGGACAAGCCCGAATTCAAGGACCTGGAAGCCGGCATTGTGCTCCAGGCCTACCTGCCGGACGCACTGTCCGCCATGATCCGGCTCCAGGGCTGGGCGGCGGGACGGCGGGCCGCCGGCGGCGCCGCCATCAAGGTCCGCGTGGTCAAGGGCGCCAACCTGCCCATGGAACAGGTGGAATCCTCACTGCACGATTGGCCGCTGGCCACCTGGGGCAGCAAGCAGGACTCCGACACCAGCTACAAGAGCGTCATTAACTATTCGCTGCACCCGGACCGGATCCACAACATCCGCATCGGCGTGGCCGGCCACAACCTCTTCGACATCGCCTTCGCCTGGCTGCTGGCCAAGCAGCGCGGTGTCGAGGCCGGCATCGAATTCGAGATGCTGCTGGGCATGGCCCAGGGCCAGGCCGAAGCCGTCAAGAAGGACGTGGGCTCCCTCCTGCTCTACACCCCGGTGGTGCACCCTGCCGAGTTCGACGTGGCCATCGCCTACCTGATCCGCCGGCTGGAGGAGGGTGCCAGCCAGGACAACTTTATGTCTGCCGTCTTCGAACTGAGCGACAACGAAGTGCTGTTCGAACGCGAAAAGCAGCGCTTCCTGGCTTCCCTGGACACCCTGGATGAGACCGTTCCGCCGCCTAACCGCCGCCAGGACCGCAACGCGGCCCCCGCGCCCGCGCCCCGCGACGGGTTCGACAACACTCCCGACACTGACCCGTCGCTGCCCGCCAACCGAACCTGGGGCCGCAGCATCCTGGCCAGGGTTGAAGGTTCCACCCTGGGCAACGCAGCGGTACAGGCGGCAACCATCACGGATGAGGCCGCCCTCAACACCGTGATCGGCACCGCCGTCGAAAAGGGCAAGGCCTGGGGCGCGCTGTCCGGCGCCGAACGCGCCGAGATCCTGCACCGCGCCGGCGACGTCCTCGAGGCCCGCCGCGCCGACCTGCTCGAGGTGATGGCCAGCGAGACCGGCAAAACCATCGACCAGGGCGACCCCGAGATCAGCGAGGCGGTGGACTTCGCGCACTACTACGCCGAGTCAGCCCGGAAACTGGAAACGGTCGACGGCGCCACGTTCGTCCCAGCCAGGCTCACCGTGGTCACCCCGCCCTGGAACTTCCCGGTGGCCATTCCCGCCGGCTCCACCCTCGCGGCCCTCGCCGCCGGCTCCGCCGTGGTGATCAAGCCCGCCAAGCAGGCCGCCCGCAGCGGCGCCGTGATGGTCGAGGCCCTCTGGGAGGCAGGCGTTCCCCGGGATGTCCTGGCCATGGTCCAGATGGGCGAGCGGGAACTCGGCCGGCAGCTCATCTCCCACCCGGACGTGGACCGCGTGATCCTCACCGGCGGGTACGAAACCGCTGAACTGTTCCGCGGTTTCCGGCAGGACCTGCCGCTGCTGGCGGAAACCAGCGGCAAAAACGCCATCATCGTCACCCCCAGTGCAGACCTGGACCTGGCGGCCAAGGACGTGGCGTACTCCGCGTTCGGGCACGCCGGGCAGAAATGCTCCGCCGCGTCACTGGTGATCCTGGTGGGCTCCGTGGCCAAGTCCAAGCGGTTCCACAACCAGCTGATCGACGCGGTTTCCTCGTTGAAGGTTGGCTACCCGCAGGACCCCACCAGCCAGATGGGGCCCATCATCGAACCGGCCGGCGGGAAGCTGCTGGCTGCCCTCACCTCCCTGGGCGACGGTGAAAACTGGGCCGTCGAGCCGCGGAAGCTGGACGGGACCGGCCGGCTCTGGAGCCCGGGTGTGCGCTACGGCGTCAAGCGCGGCTCCTACTTCCACCTCACCGAGTTCTTCGGCCCCGTCCTGGGCGTGATGACGGCGGATACCCTGGGCGAAGCCATCGCCATCCAAAACCAGATTGAATACGGCCTCACGGCGGGCCTGCACTCCCTGAACCCCGACGAGCTGGGCACCTGGCTGGATTCCATTGAGGCCGGCAACCTTTACGTGAACCGCGGCATCACCGGCGCCATCGTCCAGCGCCAGCCCTTCGGCGGCTGGAAGAAATCCGCCGTTGGCGCCGGCACCAAGGCAGGCGGACCGAACTACTTGGCCGGCCTGGGCACCTGGACCCCGGCCACCGGCACCGCCACGGCCGACATCAGCCACCCGGGCGTGCGCCGGATCATCAACGCAGCCAGTGCCGCTCTTGCCCCGGCCGAGCTGGAGTCCGTCAACCGGGCCCTGGCGTCCGACGCCGAGGCCTGGGCCAACGAGTTCGGCACTGCCAGGGATGTCTCCGGCCTCAGCGCGGAACGGAACATCTTCCGCTACCGCAGCCTCCCGGTGACCATCCGCCTCTCAGAAGGTGCGCCGCTGGCTGACCTGGTGCGGACCGCGGCCGCCGGAGTCCTGGCGGGCTCCGCGGTTACAGTGTCCACCGCCGTCGAGCTTCCGGCGCAGCTGCGCCCTGTCTTCACCGCGCTGAACATAGGCGTTGTGGTGGAGTCCGACGCCGGCTGGCTGGCTTCGGTGGGCCTGCTCGCCGCGTCCGGCAAGCTGACCAGCGCCCGGATCCGCCTGATTGGCGGCGACTCGGCTGCCCTGGCTGCGGCCACCGGCGGCCGGCCCGACGTCGCCGTCTACTCCCACCCGGTCACGGAAGCCGGACGCGTGGAACTGCTGCCGTTCCTCCACGAGCAGGCCATCAGCATCACCGCGCACCGGTTCGGCACCCCGAACCACATCTCGGCAGGCCTGATCTAGGCTTCGGCAGCGTCCAAACCGGCACAAGCCGGGCCGCCCCGTTGAAGGGGGCGGCCCGGCTTTGCCGGTTAACGCCGGCCGCGGTTCAGCCCAGGTACCAGCCGGGCGGCGTCCAGGCGGCCGGGACACTGTGGGCGGAAAAATCCTCGCAGCGCGTGCAGGTGTAGGCCACCTCGCCGAGGACAGCGATGCTGCCGTCGCGCCGGTAAGAGGGCGGGATAAAGGACTCAAGGTAGATGAATTCGTCGGTGCGGCACTTGTCACAGGTCGGCTTGCCCACATAGGCGTTGTCTGTGGTGGGGTACCTGGTGCCGGTCGCGGCCGGGCGGGCGGCGTGCCGGAGCGCGGCGTGCGGGCGCGCATGCGCCTGGCTGGGCTGGATGTTCCTGGCGGTCGTCATTGGCTGCCTGTCCCGGGCGCGGAAGCGAACAGGTGCGCGCGCCCGTAGTGCTGGAGGGCCGCTGCTTGACCATGGAAAGCCCAGCATATGCCAGCAAGCCCGTGCCATCAATGGATTTCCCACTTCAAGGGGTCAGGCCTGCCGGTTGATGGTCCTGCCCACGATCGAGGACGTCAGTGCATCGATCACTTCCGAGTTGGCCAGTGGATTGCGGATCAGCGTGAAGTCCACGTCCCCCACGGCGGGAAGGTCGAAGCGGCGGGTGATGATTTTCAGGTCCCCTGGCACCAGCGAGGACGGCATTACCGCGACGCCGATGCCTGCCCGGACTGCCGCCAGGACGCCGCTGATCTGCCGTGTTGTGCAGGTGATACGCCACGTCCGGCCGTGGGCCTCAAGCGCATCGATGGCGAGCTTGCGGCTCAGGCTGGGGGAGGGATAGGCGATCAGCGGAACCGGGGCGCCGGGCTCAAGAACAGTCTGCTCCAGGCCCACCCAGGAAAAGGAATCATGCTGGACCACCGTGCCGTCCTTGGCTCCGGCCACCCATTTCACGAAGACAAGGTCCAGTTGGCCGGCGTTGAGTTTCCGGTACAGCTGGTCGCTCTGGCCCACAGTGAGTTCCAGGTTGATCTGGGGGTAGATCTGGCGGAACTCCCGCAGGATCCGCGGCAGACCCGTAATGGCTAGGTCGTCAGCCGTACCGAACCGGAGCCGGCCGCGCATGGCGGAGCCGGAAAAATAACGCGCCGCCGCATCGTGGGCCGACAGGATGTTGCGGGCAAAACCGGCCATCGCGTCCCCGTTGTCCGTCAGCCTGACATCGCGGGTGTCACGGCTGATCAGGACCCGTTTAGCGGCCGTTTCCAGCTTCCGGATGTGCTGGCTGATGGTGGGCTGGGCCAGGCCAAGGCGCTCGGCGGCCTTGGTGAAGCTCAGGGTCTCGGCGACTGCCAGGAAGGACCGCAGCTGTGCGGGTTCAAACATGGGACGGCTCCGGGGAAGGTGGCTTGGCTGAGGTATTGCGGATCGCAATACTAGTTATAGGGACAATACGTCTCCATAATCGCTGTTGCCAGCCTAACGTTAAGGGCATTCCCACCCGCACGCTATCCGAGGATATTTCCGTGGCACCCCCACCGCCGTCGCAGGCAACCGTCGCCCAGCCCGTCATCGATTCCGCAGCAGCCGCTCCGCCGGCGGACCGGACCCAGCCGATTCCGGTTGTAGCTGAACGGCTGCCCTGGCGGCATACGTTCATTTCGCTGCAGGTGCCCAACTTCCGCATCTTCGCCGTTGGCCACTTCATCGCCGTGATAGCCATCTGGATGCAACGGATCGCGCAGGACTGGCTGGTGCTGGAGCTCTCCGGTTCGGTCACCGCCGTCGGCTTCACCGTGGCCCTCCAGTTCCTGCCCTCACTCCTGCTGGGCCCCTGGGGCGGCATGATCGCCGACCGGTTCGCCAAACGGAAAATCCTGATCCTGTGCCAAAGCATGGCAGCAGTCCTCGCGGCTGCGCTGGCCGCACTGGCACTGACCGGCGCCATCGCCGTGTGGCACGTCTACGTGATTGCGCTGGTCCTGGGCCTGGTGACAGTCCTCGACCAGCCGGCCCGGCAGGTTTTTGTCAACGAACTGGTGGGCCCGAAGTACCTCCGCAACGCCATCAGCGTCAACTCCACCACGTTCCAGCTGGGCGGCCTGATCGGCCCCGCGCTGGCCGGGCTGCTCCTGACTGCCGTGGGTGCCGGCTGGGCCTTCGCCGCCAATGCTGTGGCCTGCTGCTCCACGGTGGCCATGCTCCTGGTGCTCCGCAAGGACCAGTTGTTTGTCAGCGCGCCGGCACCCAAGAGCAAGGGAATGCTCCGGCAGGGCCTTCGGTACGCGTTGAGCAAGCCCACCATCTACTGGCCGTGGCTGATGGCCGGCTTTGTTGCCGTGTTTGCCATGAGCCTGCCCGTGATCCTGGCCGCCTTCGCCGACCACGTTTATAACATCGGCGCCGGCGGCTACGGACTCCTCAACGCACTGGTGGCGCTCGGTGCCCTGGTCGGCGCGGTTGCCTCCACCCGGCGGCGGCAGCTGCGGCTGCGGTCGGTGGTGTTTTGCGCCGGAATGTACGGTGCCATGCTGTGCCTCGCGGCGCTGATGCCATCCATGGTGTGGTTCGGCGCCGTGATGGTCCTCTCCGGGTTCTGGTGCCTGATGTTCCTGACCGGCTCCAACCAATTGGTCCAGATCAGCTCCAACATGGGTATCCGCGGCCGTGTGATGAGCCTGTACATCATGGTCCTCATCGGCGGCCAGGCCCTGGGCGGGCCGATGCTCGGCTGGATCGCCGAACATGCGGATCCGCACGTGGCGTTGCTGGTTTCCGGCGGCGTGCCGGCGCTCGCCGCCCTGACGGTCGCGATTGTGCTCGCCAGGAAGGGCTCACTGCACCTGAAGGTGGATGTTCGGGACCGGCGCCGGCCGGTCCGGATCGTGGACCGGCCGGCGGCCACGTAGCCCTACCCCTCGGGTTTGCCCACCCAGGCGAATGCGGCCACCACCAGCGCCGAAATGCCGGCGTCGAGCGTGGGGCGGATGACGGGGGCAAAATGCGGGGAGTGGTTGGACGGAATGGTGGACGCGACCGTCC
Source organism: Arthrobacter sp. Leaf141 (assembly GCF_001424565.1). GTDB lineage: Bacteria > Actinomycetota > Actinomycetes > Actinomycetales > Micrococcaceae > Arthrobacter. The sequence continues at coordinate 184,005 of NZ_LMOL01000002.1, read as the reverse complement.
CGTCCTGCACCGCCTTGCCGTAAACCACGGGATCGGTGCCGCCCAGCAGCCAGTAAACGAGGGGAGCCCCGGCGGCTGTGGCGAGGGTGCCCACGTCCTCACTGCCGGTGACGGGGCCGGGGTCGACGGCGCCACCCAGCTCCGCGGCGAACGCTTCCCGCACGCGGGCCGTGGCGTCGTGGTTGTTGACCACCACGGGGAAGTGTTCCCCGGCGGTGATCGCCGGCGGCAGGGGAGCGCCGGAAGCCGCCGCCTCACCGTTGATGATGCGGGTAATCCCGCTGATCATCCGCTCCCGGACCGCCGGATCCGCGGTCCGCATACTGATGCCCAGCTGGGCTTCTTCGGGAATGATGTTGTCCTTGGTGCCGGCGTGGAGCTGGCCGACGGTCAGGACGGCTGTCTCGTTGCCGCCGATTTCGCGGGATACCAGCGCCTGCAGCCGCATGATGGTGGCCGCGGCCATCACCACAGGATCAACGGTGGTTTCCGGCCGGGAGCCATGGCCGCTGCGGCCGAACAGCGTCACCGAGAAGCTGTCGGACCCGGCGAAGGCAGGTCCGGCATGCACGCCCAGCGCACCGGCGGGGAACGGGGCCACATGCTGTCCCAGGACAACGTCCGGCACCGGGAAACGGTCAAAGAGGCCGTCCGCCACCATGTCCCGGGCGCCGGCGCCGGTTTCTTCGGCCGGTTGGAACACCGCCACGATGGTTCCGGCCCAGGCCGGCCGATGGGCGCTGAACAGGGTGGCCGCGCCGAGGAGGCAGGTGACGTGGACGTCGTGGCCGCACGCGTGCATTACGGGAACATCGGCCCCCGTGGGCCCGGTGCCGCGCGCGGTGCTGGCGTAGCCCAATCCGGACTTCTCCAGGACGGGAAGGCCGTCCATGTCCGCACGGAGCATCACTGTGGGTCCGTCGCCGTTCCGCAGGACACCCACGACGCCGGTCCCGCCCACTCCGGCGTGGACCTCCCAGCCCAGCCCGGTGAGCCGTTCGGCCACGATTCCTGCCGTTCGGACTTCGGCGCCGGAGAGTTCGGGATGCCGGTGCAGATCCTCGTAAACTCCGGTGAGGTCCTGTGCCAACCCTGCAACGTCGTCCAAAACCTTTGTCATGCCAGTCCTTACTTCCGGGTTCGCTTGCCTTGCGACCCTACGCCCGCAGGCTGGCGAAGGCCGGGCCGAAGGCTGGGCGTTCACCGATCGCAAAACCGCCGTCGGAAAAGGTAAAAGTGTGGCCTTGCCCGCGCCGGCCGGTCCGGATCGTGGACCAGCCGGCGGCCGGGGCCCAGGGTCAGGGCTGCGCGGCGGGGGCGGCCTGGTTCCTGGCGGCGTGCGGATAGTCCGCCTCCCGCTGCTGGAACTTGAGCACGTCCTTGTTGAGGATCACGCCGGCGCGGATTTCGATGGCCCGTGCCAGGGTTTCGTTGCGGTCCCATTCCGCCGGGCCGCTGATCACAGGCTCGAGGAACGGCAGCAGGGCCTGGCTGATCTCCCAGCTGGAGGAATTCCAGAGGTACGACGGGCTGTGGTCCACCGCGTAGTAGTTGATGTGGTCGCCCACCGTGAACATGGGCTCGGCGAAGGTGGTGGAACGGGCCCAGCTGAACCCCATGCCGTCATCGCAGGAGACGTCCACAATCAGGCTGCCCGGGCTGAACGCCGCGAGGTCTTCCGTCCGGAGATAGGTCAGCGGATTGTTCGGATCCTGCAGCGTGCAGTTGACCACGATGTCGCTTTCGGCCAGGAACGGCGCCAGCGGCAGCCGGCCCCGGTCGGTGATGACCTGGCTCAGGAAGGGCGCTTCGTCGTCGTGGTCGAACTGCACGATGTTCACCGAGTGGATCGGGGCGCCCACAGCCGCAATTCCGCGGTTGGTGAGGACCTTGACGTCGTGGACGCCGTGGGCGTTCAGCGCGGTCACGGCGCCCCGTGCGGTGGCGCCGAACCCGATCACCACGGCACTGAGCCGGCGGCCGTAGTCGCCGGTGGAACCGGTGAGCGAGAGTGCGTGCAGCACCGAGCAGTAGCCGGCCAGTTCGTTGTTTTTATGGAACACGTGCAGGCCAAAACCGCCGTCGCTGGCCCAGTGGTTCATGGCCTCAAACGCGATCAGCGTCAGTTTTTTGTCGATTGCCAGTTGGGTGATGGCCCGGTCCTGGACACAGTGCGGCCATCCCCACAGGACCTGGCCGTCACGCAGTTCCGCCAGATCTTCGGGTTGCGGTTTGGGCAGCAGCACAACGTCGGCCTCCGCCAGCAGCCTCTCCCGTGACACCATTTTGCCCACGAGGGTAGCTAAGTGCGCATCGCCGACGCCGAACCGTTCGCCGTAGCCGTGTTCCAGGATGATGTGTTCGCGCAGTTCCGGGGCGATCCGCTCGAAATGGAGGGGATGGATGGGCAAGCGGCGTTCGTCGGGTTTGCGCGTGGAGGCCAGGACGCCCAGGCTCAGCCGGGTCTGTTGGCCGCTCACTTCTTTTTGGCTGCCTTGCCGGGGGTGGTCTCGATGGAGCTGGCCGGCGCAGAGGCGGCCTTCTTGTCTGCGCGCTTTTCCTTGATGGACTTGCCGGATTTTTTGGATGCTGCTTGACGCGGGGACTTCTCAGCCATTTGTGCTCCTGTAGCGGAACCGAATAGGTTCCTGGCTTCTGACCCTACACGGGCGGACCTAATGGCCGGCTGGCGGGCATACGGCGGCAGGTGACCCGCGCTGCCGGGCCGGGTGCCGGCGTCGTCCGTGGTGCCGGTGAAGGCGGGAAGATTGGAGCGGCTGACGGGAATCGAACCCGCGTATCAAGCTTGGGAAGCTAGCGCTCTACCATTGAGCTACAGCCGCAATGCCGCCGCCTCAGCGGGGCAGAACTTAGCTTAGCGCAGATGTCGGGCCCCGGCCGCCCATGCCTTCCCGCCGTGTCACGGGCTGCGCGTCATCTGCGTAACTCTTCCATAACGTCCCCTGCTGCAGGTGGAACGGGCACCGCGGCGCTGGTTAACCTGAAGCGGTAGCTGCGGCGTCGGGGGACGCAGCCAGTCAACAGCCAGGCACGCATCGATCACGGGAAGTATCCATGGCAACCGCAGAACATGAGGTCCTCATCAGGCGCGATGCGATGGCCGTGTACCTGTACCTGCTGGACGTGACCAACCTTCCGGTGTGGCGCGACGGCGTCCGGAGCGTCGCCCTGCTGAAAGGTTCCGAGGGCACCAAAGGCACCGTGTACCGGCAGATGGTGGCCGGGCGGTCCGGGCTGAGTATTCCGGCCGAACTGGAGATTACCGAGGCCAGGCCGGGGGCCGAGATCCAGTTCCGGATCACGTCTGGTCCCGCGCTCCGCCTGGGCGGCTACTTCCTCAGCACCGAAACGGCCGGCACGCGGGTCCGGTGCGCACTCGAAGCTCCGCCCGAAGGCCGGTTCGGGTTCCTGAACCGGTCTGCTTTCCGGAGCAGGCTGCTCCAGCGCAGCCTTCGCTCCGAGGTGGCGCAACTGGAAAACCTCCGGGCAGTGATGGAGCTCCAGCCGGCCGCTTAGCTGCTGCCCTACTGGGCCAGCCGGTGTCCTGCCCACGGGCCGGGAATGTTGGACGGTGATGCGAGGCGGCCCGCGCTGACATCCCAGAACTGGACAACATCACCTGAGCGTTTGAGCGCCAGTCCCGTGGAATTGGTGCCGGTTACTCCGCGCAGGGGCCTGATCCCGGTGACGTCCTGCCACCCCGCCGCGATCACGGGCCTGGCCTCCGCGCGCAGCGCCGGGGTTCCCCAGCCGCGGTAGAGCCTGGCGGTGCCGTCGTTTGCGACCGCGACCAGGTCCTGGAAGCCGTCGCCGTCGAAATCAACCATTGACAGTTTCCGGGCGGGGTTGATCGTGGCCACCAGGGTCCTGGCCGAGAGGTCGCCCAGGCCCTTGTTGGGATAAAGGAAAACATTCCCGGCCGTGTCCTGGGCGAGGATCTGGGGCAGCCGGTTATTGGCACACCAGCCACCCACCGCGAGCGACAAGGTGTTCCATCCGCCGCTGCCCACTGTCACGGCGGCGCGAAAGCCGCCTGCCTGGATGCCCTGGTGCACGGTCAGGTTGCCGTTGGTCCACTGGACCAGCAGGTCGTAGGCGCCGTCACGGTTCCAGTCCGTGACAAAGACGTCCTTGGCACCGCCGAATCCCGTACCGATGGTCTTGGCCGCGCCGTAGGACCTGGCGCCGTTCGATGCCCGGTTGACCAATTGCCCCGATGCGTTGACGCTGACCAGGTCTCCAGGGCCTTTGATGGCCGCAGCGGACAGGTTGAGGGTGGGCGGCATCTGCTTGCCCGGCGCGTCGCACATGGTGGGCGCAGGAGCAGGAAGCGGCGGTGTGACGGCGGCGCCGCCCGGGCTGTTGGTGGTTCCGGCCGGAAGCGTGGTGTAGCCGAAGAAGTTCACCACGCCCCAGATTCGGTACTGCCGGTCCGTGTAGGTGATCCCGGCGCCCATAACGTTGAAGCGTGGATCGAGCAGCATGGCGTTGTGGCCGGGGGAGCCTTTCCACCACTCCACCAGCTGCGCGGCATCCCGGTCCGTACGGATTGCAATCACTTCACCCGCGCCGTTGTTGGGGTTCATGGCCCGCGGATCGGTCCAGAAGTTTGCCCGGTGCTCGATGACCTCCCGGGAAGCGATGTTGTTGGACCATTCCTGGGCCAACCCGGCAACGGTGGCGTGGTATTTCAACGGGTTCAGGCCACGCGAAACACGGTATTCATTGATTTTTGTGAAGACCGTGAGGATCGCGGCTGCGTTGCTGTCCGGGACCAGTGACTCGGTTTGCAGGCTCCTGGCTGTGGCCTCGGGAGCTGCGCGGCGCTGGGCCTGGTTCGCGGCGAGCTCCTCGTCCGGTGCCCAGAGCGGGCCGATGGACGGGACAACCGGCTCGGCTGCGGGTTTTGGGGCCGGGACCGGGTTGGTTGCCGGCTTAGCAGCCGGCTGGGGCGCGGCCGGTTGGGCCGGGGCCGCCGGAACGGACGCGGGAGCCAGCGCCGTGTGTGGGGTGTCCGGAGCTGACGCCTCCGGGTCCGGAGCGTCCACCGCGGGAAGGACCGGCACCGAAAGGTCGGGTGCCAAGGGGGCAGGTGCCGCAGCGTCCGTTTCTCCGGCCGGGGCAGTTTCCGGAGCGTCGACCGTCAATGCTGCGGGAGCGGGCTGTGCCGCCGTGCCCGTCAGGCTGCCGGGTTCCAGCCCCGCCGTCGACCCGGCCGGGGCGTCCTGCGCCTGGACCTGGCCGCCGGTGCCGGGGCCGGCGTCGAGCTGCGCGGCGGAGAGGCCTGCAGACGACGAAACGAGCGCAAGGGCGCAGAAAGCGCCAACAATTGAAGGCGCAAAGAATTTATTCACTATTTTCCCCAGCTAAATTGGGCCATCCGGGAGACCATCCGGCGCCTGAGATCCTGAGGCAACATTAGCCGCGCCGTGCAGCAGGAACAATGCATACGGTAATTTGGGATCGTGCTGATCTCTGACCGCGACATACGTGCCGAAATAGACTCCCAGCGGATTGTGCTGGAACCGTACGATCCCGCAATGATCCAGCCGTCCTCAGTGGACGTCCGGATTGACAGGTTCTTCCGGCTTTTCGACAACCACAAGTACGCGCACATTGATCCGGCCGAGGAACAGCCGGAGCTCACGCGCCTGGTGGAAGTGGAGCAGGGCGAGGCATTTATCCTGCACCCGGGCGAGTTCGTGCTGGGCTCCACCTACGAAACGGTGACGCTGCCGGATGACATCGCCGCCCGCCTGGAAGGCAAGTCTTCCCTGGGCCGGCTTGGGCTGCTGACGCACTCCACCGCAGGCTTCATCGATCCCGGGTTCTCCGGCCACGTGACCCTGGAACTCTCCAACATGGCAACCCTGCCCGTCAAACTGTGGCCCGGTATGAAAATCGGCCAGCTCTGCTTCTTCCGGCTGACGTCCGCAGCGGAGCACCCCTACGGTTCCGGCGAATACGGCAACCGCTACCAGGGCCAGCGCGGTCCCACCGCCAGCCGCAGCCACCTGAACTTCCACCGCACGGACATTTAGGACCCGGCCGGGTCCGGCGCCGGCTTCCGCTACGCCTTGGCGGCGACGCGGGGACCGCCCAGGATGGCCTTCATCAAAGGTTCCACAAAGCGGGCGGCCAGCGGTCCCACCACGGCCATGATCAGCACATACGCGGTGGCCAGGGCCGCGAGCTCGTCCGGGACGGCGCCTGAAGTGACCGCGAGCCCGGCGATGACGATGGAGAACTCACCACGGGCAATAAGGGCTGCCCCGGCCCGGAACCGGCCGGGCCGGGCGATGCCCGCCCTTTTGGCTGCCCAGATGCCGGTGACCATCTTGGTGGCTGCGGTGACAAGTGCCAGCGCCAGCGCCCATCCCAGCACCGGCGGGATGGACGTGGGATCGGTGTTCAGCCCGAAGGCCACAAAGAAGATGGCGGCAAACAGGTCCCGGAGCGGCTCAAGGATCCGGGTGGCGTTATGGGCGGTGGCTCCGGAGATGGCGATGCCCAGCATAAAGGCGCCCACCGCCGCGGAAACCTGCATGGCCGAGGCGACGCCGGCCACCAGCAGCGCGGCCCCCAGCACGTTGAGCAGGAACACCTCGGAGTTCTCGCTGTGCACCGCCTTGGATACGTGGTGCCCGTGGCGCAGCGCCACCACAAGGACGAAGGTGACCACCGCCAGGGCGATGCCCACGGTGGTCAGGCCGCCCAGGAAGCTGACGCCAGCCAGGGTGGCGGTCAGGATGGGCAGGTACACGGCCATGGCCAGGTCCTCGAACACCAGGATGGACAGCACCACCGGCGTCTCGCGGTTGCCCAGCCGGCCCAGGTCAGTGATCACCTTGGCGGCGATGCCGGACGAGGAGATGTAGGTGACGCCGCCCATCACCATGGCGCCTACGCCGCCCCACCCCAGCAGCAGGGCCAAGGCGGCGCCCGGCAGGAAGTTCAGGACCAGGTCAAGGACGCCGGCCTGCCAGGACCTGCGCAGGCCGGTGAAAAGCTCGGCCGCCGTATATTCCAGTCCGAGCATAAGCAGCAGCAGGATCACGCCGATTTCGCCGGAAAGGTGGGCGAACTCGTGCATGCCGTCGAGTTTGATGACGCCGCCGGCACCGAAGGCGAGGCCGCCCAAGAGGTACAGCGGGATGGGTGACATTCCGATCCGTCCGGCCAGCCGGGCCAGCAGGCCCAGGCAGAACACAACGGCCCCCAGTTCAATGAGGGTCAGGGCCAGCGGGTCCACCGGGATCAGCCGTTGCGCAGGATATTGGCCGCGGAGTCAAGGCCTTCCTGGGTTCCGACAGCCACCAGCAGGTCACCGGTGTGGAGGATGGCATCCGGGCCGGGGGAGGGCAGGACTTCGCCCTCCCGCATGATGGCAACGATGGATACGCCGCACCGCGTTCGGATGCACGCTTTTCCCATGGGTTGGTTCTGGAAGGGGGAGCCCGGCGTAATGGAGAACTGCCGCGTGACGATCCCGGGAATGTCCTTGTGCTCTTCCGTCAGTTTCATGGCCAGGTGCTGCCCGCCCAGGAGGTTTCCCAGGGTGGCGGCCTCGTCGCCGGTCAGCGGGATTGAGGCCTGGCAGGTATCCGGATCGTCCCAGGTGGAAACGATGAGTTCGGTTTGCCCCTCGCGCAGCTCAACGACACCGATCCGGCGTCCTGTCGCCGTCATGAAATCCTTCCGTCGGCCAAGGCCGGGAAGGTCTGTCTCATCCACATTCATGCGTCCAGCCTAGTCTGCGCCGGCCCCTTGTGGGGTGGATTCAGGACTGCCGGGAATCCGCCCACGTGGTCAGCCGGCCGCACATGCCGTACCCCTCCTCCGGGCGCTGCCGGGCGGTGGCCACGGCGGAACCGGAGAGCGGCGCAGCGGAGCCCGCAGCCAGGTCTGCCAGCGCCTGCCCGGTTGCCTCCACCTGCCGGCGCACCGTGTCTTCCCAGATTTTTGTCCACTGGGCCACTTTGGGGCGCACCAGTGCTGCCGCGAGGTGGTGGAAGGCCGTCAGGGCCGCCGGTCCATCGCGCCGCACCGATGTATGCAGTTCGGCGTACCCTTCCAGGGCGAGGTCCCGCCGCCGCCGGGCTGCGGCGGCCACCGCGGAGTCTGCAGCGCCCGCGGGCAGGGCCGCGGCTGCGGCATACAGCTCCGGATCCTCGAGGATCCGGCGCGGAAAGGTCAGCACAGAGTCGCCGGCCTCGGGCAGTCCGGCGTTGGACATGATGACGGTCAGGGTGAGGCCATCCGGGTTGACCAGGCGGTGCACGGTGCCGGGGCTGAACCACAACAGGGAACCCGGTTCCAGGACGTGCTCTTCAGCGCCGGCCATGGTCAGGGTATGGACCGCCCCCGAGCCTGCCGTGACCAGGTATGCCTCGGCGGAAACGGTGTGCAGGTGGGGTGAGCCGCCGCATAACCCATCCGCCGCCTCCCAGTCGTAGACGCGGAGGCCGGTCACGGCCGTGCCGCCTGGAAACCCTGGAACCGGCGGCCGGGTCACCGGTCCGCCCCCACGGCTGAGCCGGCGGCCAGGGCCTCCAGCGCGGTTCCGGCCAGGGCTTCAATCCGGCCGGCGTCCGACTGGCCATCGGCGATCACCACTGCGTGGCGGAAGTGCAGCGTGGCGCCGGCGGCGAACAGGACCTCGGTGCTGAAGAACGGGGCCGGCCCCATGCAGGCGAACGGCTCGGACCGGGCAAACCATTCGGGCTGGGGGTTTCCGGCGGCCGGATCGTCCACCATGACCAGGGTGGAGTAGCGGCAGGTTTCGTCGTGCTGGCCCACAAAGGAGAGCCACGGTGCGCGCTTGCCGCGCAGTTCCTCTCCGGTGGCGCCGCCGGGAGCCAGGATGGTGCCGCCGGCAAATGCCCGGGGCCCCCGCCAGAACAGCCCACCATAACCGGCGTTGTCGCGGCCTTCTGTGGTGGGGGAGCCAATCTGGATATCGGCCCCGGAAACATTTGTCATGGCCGTGGCAAACACCAGGGTGTAGCTGCTGTCAGGGCCGGGCACCACGTGGAAGGAACGCTCCTCCGCCACCACCATGATGTCCTGCTGCGTGATCCAGTCCAGGGTGTGGGCAAAACGGAACGTCCGGCCGTCGTCCGTCACGGCGGCCGGCCCCCGGTGCCGCATGGCTCCGTTGTTGGGCAGCCACTGGTAGTCCTTGCCGCGCCGGTAACTGGGCCCGCCCCAGAAATTGTCGGGCCCCAGGTGCGGCAGGGACCAGGCGATGCCCTTGTGCCAGGTGTGGTCGTGCGGACGGTACGCCGTCACCACATCCCCGGCGGGGGTCCGTACAGGGTGGAAGTAGGGGCGCGGGGACTCCACCTGCGGGTCGTCCGCCGCGTAGGTGTAGGTCAGGACCTGGACGCCGTCGAGGGAAAGTTCGACGGCGGCGCCGTCGTCAGTCCACGAGAACGGGCTGGCGGAGGTGCTCATGCGGTGCTCTTTTCAAGTTTCCAGGGTTCGAGGTTGCCGTCGGCGCGGTCGAAGAACGGGTTTCCGTCCGTGATTTCGCCGCGTCGAACGGTGCTGCCGCCGATGGCGGACGCGTAGATGGCGGCGGCGAGTTCCATGGTGCGGTATGCATCGGCCGGTGGTACGGGCAGCGGAGTGCCCGCACTGAGTGCAGCGACGATGTGCGCGTACTGGGCGGCGTGTCCGCTGGGGGTCACCGGCTGGCCGTCGGCCCACGCTGCGGCAAGGTGCTCCTTGCCCGGCGCGGGCGTGAAACGCCAGTGCGCGTCGTCGTAGCCGTAGAGGTGCTCCAGTTCAACAGTGGCGTTTTCGTAGTCCAACCGCAGCTGCGAGGTCTCCCGCGGGGAGATGACGGAGTTGATGACCGTGCTCAGCGCGCCGGATTCAAACCGGACAATTGCGGTGGAAACGTCCTCGGTTTCCGTGCGCCGGGCCAGCCGGCCGGCAAATGCCGTGACTTCCTGCCACGGCCCCCACAGGTGGAGGAGCAGGTCGAACTGGTGGATGCCGTGCCCCATGGTGGGCCCGCCGCCTTCAACATCCCACTTACCGCGCCACGGCACATCAAAGTAGTCCTGGTCCCGGAACCACAGCGTGTTGCAGTATCCGGTCAGCGGGCTGCCCAGGGCGCCGCTCTCCTGCAGGGCCGCAAGTTTCCTGGCGCCGGAGCCGAACCGGTGCTGGAAGATGCAGCTGACCTGCCGGCCCGAGGCCCGCGCCGCAGCCTCAAGTTCCTCCATCTGCCGCAGCGACAGCGCCGGCGGCTTTTCCAGGACCACGTTCAAGCCCAGCGCCAGGGCTTCCAGTGCCAGGGGGGCGTGCGACGACGGCGGCGTGCAGATTGCCACCAGGTCCAGGCCGGCGGCGGCGGCGTCAGCGAGGGTCGGGGCAGTGGCGTTGATGCCCCACTTTTCGGCAAAGGCCGCGGCGCGGCCGGCATCGATGTCCACTGCCACCGCCAGTTCGGCGCCCCCCGCCAGCAGTGCTTCAGCATGGGCGTTGGCGATCCCGCCCGTGCCGACTATTCCCGCCCGGGGGCGGGGAAGGGGTGGTGTCATGGGCGGAACTCCTCGTCATTAAAGCAGAATGTTATCGATCACCTTTATTATGTGATCGATAACGTAATGCCGTCAAGGGCTGGTTCGGAGATGCGTCAGGACGACGGGACCACGGCGATGGGCGCTTTGCCCGGCGATTTCACGGGAAGCAGTACCAGCAGGCCGGCCAGCAGGACCACCATGATGCCAAGGATCCCCCAGCGCTGGGCCTCTCCGGCCGCGACCAGCGGGGTGGCGATGGCGATGCACAGGGTGAACAGCGCCGGAGCCAGGAAGCTGACGGCCCGGCCGGTGGTGGCGTACAGGCCAAACAGTTCGCCGGATTCCCCGTGCGGGGCAAGCCGCGCCAGGTACGCGCGGGACGAGGACTGCGCAGGGCCCACAAAGAGGCAGAGGAACAGCCCGAACACCCAGAAGGTGGTGCTGCCTGCCCACGCCGTGCCGAAGAAGACATGGTCGGCGTTGCCCAGGACCAGGATGAGCGTGCCGGCAACCAGGAGCCCCACCAGGGAGCCGATGATCACGGCCTTGGGCCCCACCCTGTCGTCGAGGAAGCCGCCGAGTACCGCCCCTGCGGCTGCCACCACGTTGCCGAAGATGGCAAAGAAGATCACCTGCGGCAATGCGAACCCGAAGGTGCCGGCGGCGATGATGCCGCCGAAGGTGAACACGGCGGCCAGGCCGTCGCGGAACACGGCGCTGGCGAGCAGGAAGTAGATGGTGTGCGGGCTGGTGGCGTAGATGGCCTTGATCCGCCGGAACAGCAACCCGTAGCTGGCAAGGAACCCCAGCCGCCCCGCCGCGGCCGTTGCCGGCACCTCGGGGACGGCGAAGAGGACAGGCAAAGCGAAAATGAGGAACCAGAGCGCCGAGAACACGGCCACCAGCCGGATGTTCAGGCCGTCCGCGGTGGCGGAGCCAAACCACTCGAAGCTGGGCTGGACGAACAGCTGCAGCACGATCAGCAGTGCAACGATGCCGCCCAGGTACCCCGAGGCCCAGCCGAATCCACTGACCTTGCCGATGTTTTTCGGCGTTGAGATCTGGGCGAGCATGGCGTTGTAGTTGACCCCGGCAAACTCAAAAAAGACGTTGCCGAGCGCAATCAGGGTGACGCCCAGAATCAGGAACCCGGGCTGGGGGAAGACAAAAAAGCACAGCCCGGTGAGCAGTGCCACGGCGGCCGTGTTGACCCCCAGCCACAGCTTTCGCCTGCCGCCGGCATCAGAGCGTTGCCCGGTGACGGGGGCCAGCAGGGCAATGGCGAGGCCCGCGATGGCCAGCGCACCGCCCAGCACCGCCGAGGCGCGGTCCTCGCCGCCGAACGCATCCGAGGTGAGATAAACGGTGAACACAAACGTGGTCATGACCGCGTTGAAGGCAGCGGAACCCCAGTCCCAGGCCGCCCAGGCCACAATCCGGCCCCTGCTGGAAGCCTGGCTGCCGGTTTCAAGTTCCGAGGACGGGTGCGGTGCCCCGGACACGCTGGCGCTGTTCATAGCTGCATCGTATCCGCCCGTGGCGAACACCAGGTGGACGCAGCCCCGCGATGCCGGGGCATTATGCGCCCGCAACGGCGCAATGTTAAGGACTAACCCGCAGGCCTTGATAAACTGGCCACTCCCAAACCTTACTTTTGCCGTCTGCTCCAACCATTGACAATCGAATTCCTGACGTTGCGGAGATACCAGTGATTACAGTCCTTGCCGTGCACTTTACGGTGGCTGTCCTGGCGCCGCTTATGTTCAGGGCCTGGGGCCGGAACGCGTTCTACGCACTCGCGGCCGTTCCCGCCGGTTCCTTTGTCTGGCTGCTGCTCCAGCACGGTCCCGTCTACTCGGACGCCGGGGCCATCGCCGAGGTGAACCCCTGGATCCCGGGCCTGCACCTCGAATTCGCCTTCCGGATGGACCCGCTGGCCTGGATCCTGTCGCTGCTGGTCCTCGGCGTGGGAGCCCTGGTGCTGGTGTACTGCGCCAAATACTTCGGGAAAAACGACCAGGACCTGGGTGGCTTCGGCGCCCAGCTGCTCGCGTTTGCCGGCGCCATGTTCGGCCTGGTGGTGGCCGATGACCTGCTCCTGCTCTTCATCTTCTGGGAACTCACCACCATCCTTTCCTACCTGCTGATCGGTTTCGCCCGCACCCGGCTCGCCGCCCGCAGGTCGGCGTTGCAGGCGCTGATGATCACCACAGCCGGCGGCCTCGCCATGCTGGTGGGCCTGATCATGCTGGGCCACACGGCCGGGACCTACCGCATCTCGGCCATCATGGACATGGCCCCCCAGCTCGTCGCCGGCAGCTCCGGCACCCTGGTGAGCGCCGCCGTCGTCCTGGTTCTGGTAGGTGCGATCACCAAATCAGCGCTGGTCCCCTTCCACTTCTGGCTCCCCGGCGCCATGGCCGCGCCCACCCCGGTCAGTGCGTACCTGCACGCCGCGGCGATGGTGAAGGCAGGCATCTACCTCGTGGCGCGGTTGGCCCCCGGCTTCTCCGAGACCGCGTACTGGCAGCCGGTGGTGCTGGGCCTGGGCCTGGCCACCATGCTGGTGGGCGGCTACCGCGCCCTGCGCCAAACCGACATCAAACTCATCCTGGCCTACGGAACCGTCAGCCAGCTCGGCTTCCTCACCATGGTGGTGGGCCTCGGCACGCCGGACGCTGCCCTCGCCGGACTGGCGATGCTGCTGGCGCATGGCCTGTTCAAAGCGACACTCTTCCTGGTGGTGGGCATCATCGACCACCAGTCCGGCACCCGCGACGTGCGCAAACTCTCCGGCGTCTTCCGGTCCTCCCGGGCCCTGGCCGTGGTGGCCGGCATCGGCGCCGCCTCCATGGCCGGCGTGCCGCTGCTGGCCGGCTTTGTGGCCAAAGAGTCGGTCCTCGAAGCCTTTGTGCACCACGCAGCCGACCCCGAAGCAGGCCCGTGGGGCATGGTGGTCCTGGCCGGGCTGGTCCTGGGATCGGTCCTGACCTTCGCCTACAGCGCCCGGTTTATGTGGGGCGCCTTCGCCAACAAACCCGGCGTGGAACCCACCCCGTTCAAGGCCATCAGCCCCGCGTTCCTCGCGGCGCCGGCCATCCTCAGCCTCCTGACCATCGGGTACGGGCTGTGGCCCGTCCCGGTGGACGCGTGGATCCAGCCGTACGCGGCCCTTTTCGCTTCACCAGCGGCCGACGCCGGCACTCCCGCCGAGCAGGCAGGGCACCTTGCGCTGTGGCATGGACTCACCCCGGCACTGGGCCTGACGGCGCTCACCTTCGTGCTGGGCCTGGCCATGCACTTCGGCCGCAACGCTGTGGCCCGGCTGCAGTCCCTGGTCCCGGCCTGGGTGGACGGGGACCGGGGCTACCAGCTGACCATCGGTGCGCTGGACGACGTCGCTGTGTGGATCACCGGCCGGACCCAGCGCGGTTCGCTGTACTTCTACCTTGCCGTGATCCTCAGCGTGGCCTTCGCACTGCCCCTGACGGTGATGCTTCTCTCCGGCAAGGCCCTCCCGGACAACCTGTACCTGGTGGATCCGGGCTCCCCGCTCCAGATCGTGGTGGGCGCGGTGATCGTTATCGGCGCCCTGGCCGCCGTCAAGGCCAACAAGCGCTTCCTGGCGGTGCTGATGGTGTCCGTGACCGGCTACGGCATCGCCCTGATGTTCGCACTGCAGAGCGCCCCGGACCTGGCGCTGACGCAGATGCTGGTGGAAACCATTGTGCTGGTCGCGTTTGTGCTGGCCATGCGCAGCCTGCCGGCCGAGCTGCGGGACCGCACGGGCGGCAAGTACCGGGTGGCGCGCGTCATCATCGGCCTGGCATTCGGCACAACAATGGTCTTTGCCGCGATCTACGCCATGGGCGCCCGCGTCGCCACACCGGTCTCGCTGCAGTTCCCGCAGCTGGCCTATGAAGGCGGCGGCGGGTTGAACATCGTCAACGTCACACTCGTGGACATCCGGGCCTGGGACACGTTCGGCGAAATCACCGTCCTGGCGCTGGCAGCCACCGGAGTCGCCAGCCTGATCTTCGTCCGCGGCCGCGGCGACAAGATCCAGATGTCCGCCTCCGTGGCCGAAGGCACCGTGGGCCGGCGGCACGGAGTGGATCCGGGTTCGCGTGAAGCCGCCGCGCTGGCCATCAGCCGCAAGTTTGCGTCGGCTACGCGGGATGCCTGGATCGTGGCCGGCCGGACCCTCGCCCCGGAACGCCGCTCCATCATCTTCGAGGTGGTCACCCGGCTGGTCTTCCACTCGATGATCATCTTCTCCCTCTACCTCCTGCTCGCAGGCCACAACCTTCCAGGCGGAGGATTCGCCGGCGGCCTGATGGCCGGCCTGGCGCTGACCATCCGCTACCTCGCCGGTGGCCGCTTCGAACTCCGCGAAGCCACCCCGGTCAGCGCGGGCGGGCTGCTGGGAATCGGGCTTGCCGTGGCCGCGCTGTCGGGGATCGCCCCGCTGCTCCTCGGCGGCCAGGTCTTCCAGAGCGCCATCGTCGAGTTCTGGCTGCCCGTCTTCGGGGACATCAAGTTCGTCACCTCCACGCTGTTCGACATCGGGGTCTACATCGTGGTGGTGGGCCTGGTCCTGGACGTGCTGCGCAGCCTCGGAGCCGAAATCGACGAGCACTTCGATGAACGGTCCATGGCGGCCGCCGAAGACGAAGAAGAAACCGGCAGCATTCCTGCCGGGACCACCGTAGAGGCCAAAGCATGAGCGTTAACCTGACCCTCCTGATCATCATGGGAGCGCTGTACGCCTGTGGGATCTACCTGATCCTGGAACGCAGCCTGACCCGGGTGCTGCTGGGGCTGATGCTGCTGGCCAACGCCACCAACCTCCTGATCCTCGCCACCGGCGGTTACGCAGGCCTGGCGCCGTTGTATTCGAAGGACACCGCAGCCGGGGACTACAACGATCCGCTGCCGCAGGCGCTGATCCTCACCTCGATCGTCATCTCCTTCGCGGTGACGGCCTTTATGCTCGGCATCATCTACCGGACCTGGGTACTGGCACGCCGGGACGAGATCCAGGACGACGTGGAGGACCTCCGCGTCGCCGAGACCCCCAGCTTCGACGCCGAAGACGACGCCGAGATCCCCATCGAAACCTCCGAATTCCCGCTCACCATGGTTGGCACCGACGGCGGCGACGTGTCGGATCACGGCAGCCCCGGAGACCCCGCGGACAGGGCCAAGGTGGTGGCCGGCGGCAAGGAAATGCCCGCAGAGGACGCCGCGGCGGAAGAAAAACCCGGCTCCCAAAA
Source organism: Arthrobacter sp. Leaf141 (assembly GCF_001424565.1). Lineage (GTDB taxonomy): Bacteria > Actinomycetota > Actinomycetes > Actinomycetales > Micrococcaceae > Arthrobacter. The sequence continues at coordinate 168,173 of NZ_LMOL01000002.1, read as the reverse complement.
CGTTGCCCCCACCCCGGAAGGAGACGCTAAGTGAACATCGCAAGCCTGGCTCCACTCGCCGTCGTCCTTCCCATCCTGGGCGCCGCGCTCACCTTCCTGCTGATCCGGCACTCGCGGGCGCAGCGGGCCGTCAGCATCGCCCTGCTGTCCGTGACGCTGCTGCTCGAGTGCTTCCTGCTGGCCAGCGTGTGGGACGGCGGAACGTTCGCCGTGACCCTTGGCGGCTGGATCCCGCCCTTCGGCATCGTTATGGTGGTGGACCAGTTCTCCTCGCTCATGCTGGTGGTTTCCTCCGCCGTGAGCCTTGCCGTCCTGGTCTACGCCACCGGGCAGGGCATGGCGGACGGGGACCACGACGCACCCGTCTCGATCTTCCACCCCACCTACCTGATCCTGGTGGCAGGGGTCTCCAACGCCTTCCTCTCCGGTGACCTGTTCAACCTGTACGTGGGTTTCGAAATCCTGCTGACCGCCAGCTACGTGCTGATGACCCTGGGCGGAACCGGCCCGCGGATCCGGGCCGGCGTCACCTATGTGGTGGTGTCGGTGGTGTCTTCGGTGCTGTTCCTGATCTCCATCGCCATGATCTACGGGGCCACGGGCACCGTGAACATGGCGGACCTGGCCATCAAGCTGGGTGAGCTGGACCAGGGCACGCAGACCCTCCTGCACGTGATGCTGCTGGTGGCGTTCGGGATCAAGGCCGCGGTGTTCCCGCTGTCCTTCTGGCTTCCCGACTCGTATCCCACAGCGCCCGCACCGGTCACCGCCGTTTTCGCCGGCCTGCTCACCAAGGTGGGTGTGTACGCGATTGTCCGCACCGAAACGCTGCTGTTCCCCGGTGACTCGCTGAACACGCCGCTGATGGTGGCGGCCCTGCTGACGATGGTGGTGGGAATCCTCGGTGCGCTGGCGCAAAGCGACATCAAGCGTCTGCTGTCCTTCACCCTGGTCAGCCACATCGGCTACATGGTGTTCGGGCTGGCCATGTCCTCCAAAGCCGGGTTGGGTGCCGCTGTGTTCTACGTGGCACACCACATCACCATCCAGACCAGCCTGTTCCTGGTTACGGGCCTGATCGAACGCCGTGGCGGCAGTTCCTCCGTGGACCGCCTGGGCGGACTGGCCAAGCTCTCGCCGCTGCTGGCGCTGCTGTTTTTCATCCCCGGCATGAACCTGGCCGGCATCCCGCCGTTCTCCGGGTTCCTGGGGAAAGTGGGGCTCCTGCAGGCAGGCGTGGAACTTGGCACCCCGCTGGCGTACGCCCTGGTGATTGGCGGCGTCGTGACCAGCCTGCTCACGCTCCTGGCCGTCGCCAGGGTCTGGAACCGTGCCTTCTGGCGCCGGCCCACAGATGCCGAACATCCGGACCCCGTTCTGCTGGCAGACCCCGAAGACCCGGAGGCCCTGCAGCCCGCCGGAGCCGGCCGGACCGGCATGATGGTCTCCAACCGCACGGGAACGGCGCGGCGCGCCATGCTGATGCCCCGGACCATGGTGGGCTCCACCCTGGGGCTGGTGGTGCTGGGCGTGGCCCTGACCGTCTTTGCCGGGCCGCTGTTTGAACTCTCGGACCGGGCCGCGCAGGACATGCTGGACCGGGCGCCGTACATCCAGGCAGTCCTGGGCGATGACACGGTGGTTCCGCCGGCACCCGCCCTTGGAGGAGGAAAATGAGCCGCCGCCGGATTTCGCTGCGCCAGGAACTGCCTCTGCTGGTGTGGCTGGTGATTGTGTGGGGCGCCCTGTGGCAGGACTTCAGCCCCGGAAACCTGCTCTTCGGCGCCTTGCTGGCCATCGCCGTCGCCCGGTTGTTCTACCTTCCGCCGGTTGAACTCAGCGGCCGGTTCAACGTCCTGCAGGCTGTCCCGTTTGCGTTGTCCTTCCTGGGCAAGGTGGTGGTGGCCAGCGGACAGATCCTCTACCTGGCGCTGGTCCGAGGCCCCAAGGTCACCAACGCCGTGGTGGCGGTGACCCTGCGGAGCCGCCAGGACCTGATGGTCACCGCCGTGGGGCACGTGATTTCGCTGATTCCCGGTTCCCTGGTGGTGGAGGTGGACCGGTCAACCTCCACGCTGTACCTGCACGCCATCAACATCAGCTCCCCGGAAGCCGTGGAGAACCTGAAAAACGAGGTGCGCGGCATCGAAGCGGCACTGATCCGGATCATGGGCACCCCTGAAGAGCTTGAACTTGTCCGGACGGAGGCGGCCGCATGATGCAGGCAGTCCTGGTGGCTACCGCCATCATCTTCTCTCTGGCCGCCGCCGGCGCCATCCTCCGGATCGCCCGCGGACCGTCGCTGCTGGACCGCGTGCTGGCGGCGGACGTGCTGCTGGCCATCCTGGGTGGTGCGCTGTGTGTGGACATGGCCGTGAACCGGCACCTGAACAACCTGATGCTGGTGGTTGCCATTTCCATCATCGGTTTCATCGGGTCCGTCACCGTGGCCCGGTTCGTGGCTGACCGAAGGGAACAACAGCCTCATGAATCCTGATTTCACCGGAGTGGACGCCTGGGTGGACCTGGCCTCGGCTGTGTTTATGATCGTGGGCGCCATCATGTCCCTGGGCGCAGCGATCGGGCTGCTCCGTTTCCCGGACCTGCTCAGCCGCATGCACGCCGCCACCAAACCGCAGGTGCTGGGCCTCTTCCTCCTCCTGGCGGCCATCGGCCTGCAGATGCGCACCTGGTGGGTATGGCCCGTGCTGGTGGTGGCCTGGATCTTCCAGCTGCTGACGGTTCCCGTCTCGGCACACATGGTGGGCCGCGCCGGCTACCGCACCAAGCACCTGCACCGGGAGCTCCTCACCTCCGACGACCTCGAGGTAGTGGTGCAGAAAGCTGCCGCCAAGGCCGCCGCCGACGAAACCCGCGACGGCGACTGAGCCTTAAAACACTGACGGCGGGTCCGGATGATCCGGGCCCGCCGTCATCCGTTTAAGCGTTGCTGCCTGTGCCTGTCAGACGACGTCGGCGCTCTTGGCGAACCTGGCGATCGCACGCTGCGTGCCACGGTTGGTGAGCACCTGGATGACGGTGCTGACGGAAGCCGAGATCAGCGCGAAGGTCAGCGCCGAGCGAAGGCTGGTGGGCGTGTCGTCCTTGCCGGTGGGGGCCTGCTTGCCGGTGGACTTTTCCCAGACGGCGTTGACCAGCTTGGTGCCGACCAGGCCGGCGCCGAGGCTGATGCCGGTGCCGAGCAGCTTAATGAAGAGGTTCATTCCTTGTACTCCTTGCGGACGGAAAACATACTCCCCCCAGCCTAGCGGCAAGCAGCTGCGCACGAGTTCCCTACGGCGACCGGACCAGGCCCTCCCAGGCAACGTTCCAGTCGGCAGGGAACCCGGGGGCGGACCGCTCCGGACCGTCGTCCCAGCCGGCTGCCATCAGCGCCACCGCAGCCAGCAGCCCGCCGTTGCCCGGCAGGTACAGCGGCAGCGAATCTGTTTGCCGGTTGTGCCCGTTGGGAAGGATGAGGTTCTTGCCGGCATCGAGCAGCAGGGCGTCCACCGCAGCTTCCGGATCGTCCAGCCGGGCGGCGGTCATGGCCAGGACGGGATAGTCCCAGCCCCACGTGCTGTCCCAGTCCCAGTCCGCGAGGACCTCCCGCAGCGTTGCCCGCATGATCGCCGGGTTCACCAGTCCGGCCTGCGGCAGGACGCCCAGGGCGCACAGCATTGACGGGTGGTCGGTGCGGATGGTGAAGGGTTCGACGTCGATCGCCGCGTACGTGCCGTCCATAACCTTGGGGGGCACCATGCCGGCCGCTACGGCTTCCCAGTCCTCCCGGGGCGGCAGGCCGAGCCGTTCGCGCCATGCCGAGGCCAGCCTGAGGGCCCACTGCCAGTACGCGAGTTCGAAAGTGGGATTGCTGGCCGTCCCCCGGACGGATTCGTAGCTTTCCTGGGCCGGAACCAGGGGCGGGCCCAGTTCGAAGCCGCGGGCAGTGGGGTGGGCGAAGGACGCCATGAAGTCGGCGGTGGCGAACACCACCTCCGCGAACTCGGCCAGGAGTTCATGGGACGGCTCGGCGCGGTAGGCCAGTTCGGCCAGGTGGATCGGGTGCGGCTGCTGCCAGATCAGGAAGGTGCCGATCGGGCTGGGGCTTTCCCGCCCGTCCGGACCCACTTGCTTGGGCCAGCGGACGCCGTCGAACCCCTGGTCCTTGGCCGTTTGCCGACCGCTGTCCATCACCGTGGCGTACCAGCGCAGCGCCGGCAGCAGCAGGGCCGTCCGGTTCCAGGTGGCGAAATGAGCCGCGTGCCACCAGTGCATCTCCAGGTGGAAGCGGCCGCGCCAGGAGTTGCACACCAACCCGGTTTCCTGGGGCGGCAACGATCCGGAGCAGTTGATGGCGGTGAGGTACTGCGAGAGGACGGTGCGGCGCTCCAGTTCCAGGGCGCGGGGATCCGCCGTCCCGGAAAGGTCGACGGCGGCGCCGGACTTCCAGAAGGCAGCCCAGCCTTGGCGGGACGCATCGATCACGGCGGTGCCGGCTTCCGCTGCGGTTGCCGCCGCCGGGGCAGCGGCTGGTTCCGGTGTGGCGGGTTTGCCGATGCCGCTGATGCCGCCCGTTCCGCGGGGCAGGCAGTCGCCTTGCCTGGCGCTGACGAAGTGGACCGCGAAGTCCAGGACTTCCTGCCCGGGTTCGGCGCGGATCAGCACCTCGTGCCTGCCCGTCTGCTCAACCACCAGGCCGGTGCCGGTGATGGCCACCTGGTAGCCGGAACCGTCAAGGTCCCGCTGAATCACCCAGCGCTGTGGTTCGGCTTCCGCCACCCGGGTGGAGTGGGCTGCCGGCTGGTCCCAGTCCGCGGCGTTATGCCAGGCTTCGGAGCCGTACGGGAAGGCCAACGTGACGGCCAGGCCCTGGTCCAGCGCCGCCGATTCGATGCGGAACCCCAGCTGGTCTTGTTCGGGGTGGCACGCAGTGGTGACATGGGCGGGGTGCCCGCTCAGTGCGAAGGTGCTGGTTGCTATCCCGGTCCAGAGGTCCAGTATCTGCCGGGGGTCCACGATGTCCGCGGCCTGGATGTCCGGGTTGTCCCTGTCCGGAAGGCTGAAGCCGATTCGGCCCAGGTCAAGCCGGTGCGGGTTGGCCCGCAGCCAGGTTTCGGCGCGGGACGTGTCCGTCTCGCGGCCGTCAACAATGTCACCCACCATGTCAACATAGGGCACCGGGCCGCGCGGCGAATCGTACGTGACGGTGGAACCGGCCAAGGAGTACTCGCCGTCGGCCGGAACGGCGTGCCAGCCCCATTGGGACTGGGTGCCCAGCAGCGTGCCCGGTGGGAGTTCACTGCGGGCACCCACCGGGTACCGGCCAGGCATGCTTTGCATTCCGGTCAGGTCCAGGGTGAAGCAGAACTCCCCGTTCCCCACCGAAACAGGGCTCCGCGGGTCCAGGCTTTGCTGGTGCACGTTATGGCGGCGCACCAGGGATTGACGGTCAATGGCAGTGTGCTGGCTGCGCAAGGCGCACGCCCTCCTCCGGTGAGAAAACGCTTTCTAAGCATCCTTTCCCGTGGCCCGGCGTCTGTCAACCACAGACCGCCCAGGGGGTGGTCCGTTCAGGCGGCAGGTGGTCCGCTGCGGAACCTGACCATCTTGTGCGAGCCGTCGCAATAAGGCTTGATGGCGGATGCGCCGCAGCGGCACAATGCCACGGTTTGCCGGTCGCGGGGGACTGCATCCCCTGACGGCGTGACAATCTCGAAGCTGCCGCGGATAATCAGAGGCCCATCCGGGCAAACCACGATTGAGCTTTCGGCCGGCCCCCCATCAGGGTTCACGCCGCAACCGCCACGGTTGGCCGGAGGGACGTTCCACCGTTTTCCCAGCAGGAAAGCAGGTGGCTGGACTGCCGGAGGTCCAGGGCAAGGGCAGCTGTTGCACCGAAGAGGACGTCGCCCAGCAACCTGGGCTCCGCCTCCACCAGGCCACCCGCCAGGTCACGGCCGGCAATTTGCTCGTGGACTGCATCGGCTTCCACATGCTCGTCGAAGTAATGGGTTACGGCTTTGTTGTAGCCATGCCTGCGGAATCCCTGGCTGTAGAGGCGGTTGGGCTGTGAGGAGGTCATCTCATACATGGCCAGGTGCCCGGCGATCGCCCCGCGCAGCCGGCGGTTCAAGCCGCACAGGGACATGAAGTTCACCGCCGCCAGGGATACGGCCGGTACGGTGTCCAGATATCCGCCGTAGGTGTCGTCCAGGTCAAGGCCCCGCATGGTCCGGGCGAACAAGGCGGCGTGCATCCGCTCAGGCCGGCCGCCGCCGTATTCATCCGACTGGATCTCCACCAAGGCGGCTTTTGGCCGTCCGCTCAGGCGGGGAATCGCCCAGGTGTGGGGGTCGGCTTCCTTGAGCTGGTAAACGGACTTGTGGATAAGGAATTCCCTCAGCTGGGCCAGGCTGGCCTTCTTCGCGACGAAACGCGAGACGCTGGGGCCGGCGTCGCGGCCGGCCAGGCTGAAGAGGATGTCCGCGACGCCGTCGCTGGTCATCGGTTCCCCATGATGGGGAAGCCCGTGGACCAGCGGGGCGGCCTCGTTGCGCACGGAATCTTCGAAGGGCTTCTCCAGGAGCTGGCGTGCCCCAATCAGGTCCGGCTCCCATTCCCAGGCGTCGTCCACCCCGTCCAGGCCGGAATAGTGCAGCTCGTAGAGGCAGAAGAGCGTGAGCTGGATGTCATCGTCCACCACCAGGTCCCCCGCTGCGGCCAGGCGGGCGTGGATCTCCTGCCGGAGTCCGGCCAGTCCTGAAGCGGTCAGTGTTGGCTCCGGACGGCGCGCAAGGACACGGAACAGCTCGTGGCTGATGGGCCCTCTGGCTTCTGGAATCTTCATGGTGCTCCTTTGACGTGATGACCTGGCGCCCTGTCTGGTCCGTTCGCCAGACCCACGCCCAGGTGCGGCCGGTTACGCCAGCCTCTCCAGTCGATCACCTTAATAGTAAGCATGATTACTATATTAAAGCGAAGTGCCGGGCCCCGGACTCCGCGGCAGGCCCGGCCGCCTGTTAGCTGACGAAGGCCTTCATCCAGGTTTTGAGGTCTTCGCCGAACTCCACGCGCTCGGAGGCCAGGGTGATGACGGCCTTAAGGTAGCTGAGCTTGTCTCCGGTGTCGTACCGGCGGCCCTTGAAGACCACCCCGTACACCCCGGAGCCGTTGCCCTCGCCCGCGGCAAGGGTCTGCAGCGCATCGGTCAGCTGGATTTCGTTACCGCGGCCCGGCGGGGTGTTCTCCAGGACACCGAACACGGCCGGGTGCAGCACGTACCGGCCGATCACGGCCAGGTTGGACGGCGCCTCACCCACAGCGGGCTTCTCCACCAGGGAGTTCACGCGGACGTAGTCCTCGCCCGCCACCGCGGAAATGTCGGCACAGCCATAGGCGCTGATCTGCGAGGGGTCAACCTCGATCAGGGCGATCACCGATCCACCGGTCTTCTGCTGC
>NZ_LMOL01000002.1:160461-160687 GCF_001424565.1 Arthrobacter sp. Leaf141 | reverse complement strand
GAACGGCTCGTTGCCCACGTGCTGGCTGGCGCACAGCACCGCATGGCCCAGGCCCTTGGCCTCCCCCTGGCGCACGTAGTGGATGGGCCCCAGGTTGGAGGCGTGCTCCACGGCGGCAAGCTTGTCCGTGTCACCCTTCCGCTCCAGGGCACCTTCCAGGCCGGGTTCCCGGTCAAAGTGGTCCTCCAGGGCGCGCTTGTTGCGGCCCGTAATCATCAGCAGGTCG
>NZ_LMOL01000002.1:118315-160452 GCF_001424565.1 Arthrobacter sp. Leaf141 | reverse complement strand
GATGGCCGGCCGGTCAACAACCGGCAGCATTTCCTTCGGCATTGCCTTGGTGGCGGGCAGGAAACGGGTCCCCAATCCGGCAGCAGGAATAACGGCCTTGGTGATGGTTTGTGATGCAGTCATGTGTGTTTTCTCTTCTGTTGTGGGATGTGTCAGCAGTGGGCGCGGAGGCTGCGGCAGGTCAGGTCGCCGCATTGTGTGATGTCGTTGATGAACCCGGCAGCATACCGCGGAAGGAGCATTGCAGCATTCGAGGAAGTGGTTTCGTCGCGGATGCCGGACTCAAGTGCTGCGGCCAGGCCGGCCAGCCGGCGGGCGCCGATCATCTGGCTTGATGATTTCAGGCTCAACACCGCATCGAGCGCACGTTCGAAGCTTCCCGCCACCAGGGCCAAGCGAAGTCTTTCGATGCGGTGCGGCATTAAATCGATGAAGGAATCAAAGAAAGCCTTCGTGTAGGCAAGTTCCTCAAGTTCCTCCGTGAACTGGTCAAGAACGGGCCGGTCCAGTAACGGCGGAATATCACTGGAATCAGGGGGCCGGCGTCCGTTGATCGATTCGTCCGGCCGTTCATCATGCCGGGTGGAGCTGTGAATCATATGTCCTTCTCTTGGTCATTTGCGGCTCCCGCAATTTCTGTTGGCTGTACTTGGGTGAAGATCCCCGGAATTGCCCTAGGATCAGTCCGAAGTGAGTGTGAAACGCCGCTTGGGTGGTGGCGTCCGCAGGTCCTGGTCTCATAGGCGCTCCGCGCCGCTCGGTCTCGTCGGTGCTGTGCGCCGTCTGTCAGGGGAAGTGCAATTGAATACTCAGAAAAACCAGCGTTGGCTGAAGCTGCCTCGACGGCGGCTCTCTGTTGGCGCCGTCGTCTCTGGTTTGGTCGCGTTTATGCTGTTGGTGGTGCCATCAGCCTCAACGGTGCCTGCTGCTGAGGCAGCGGCCACGTCCGGCGATTGGGTTCCCCTGGCCGCGGGGCCGGCACCGGCGAGCAGTCCCTTGGCTGGTTTTGTCCCGTTCGCCGGTGCTTACAGTTCGATGCCTCACTCCATGGAATGGTTCTACCTTCCCGTTAATGCGGTTGTTACCGGACCCGGTACGTTTAATTGGGCAAGCCTGGAAACCCAGTTGAACGCCATTGCGGGACGCGGCCACCAGGCGGTTTTTCGTTTTTATCTTGACTACCCGGGTAAGGCCACCGGCATCCCCGCATATCTGCTGCAGTCCGGGCTGTCCACCCACCGCTACGCAGACCATCAAAACCGTGGCGTGAGCGTCTCCCCGGATTATGAGGATCCGCGCCTCGTGTCGGCACTTGAGGGATTCGTTGCAGCCTTTGGGGCCCGTTATGACGGTGATCCACGAATCGGTTTCATCCAGATGGGCCTTCTGGGCTTCTGGGGTGAATGGCACACCTTCCCCCATGACGGTTGGGGCTCTCCGGAGAACTGGTTTGCATCAACGGCCACCCAGGGTCGCGTGCTCGCGAGCTACACCAAAGCGTTCAGGAAAACGAAGCTTCAGGTCAGGTACCCCGACGCAGCCAACAAAAGCCTGAATGTCGGCTATCACGATGATTCTTTTGCCGTGCAGACCTTGCCGGGAATTGGTTGGCACTTTGTGGACAAACTGCGTCAATCCGGGACGACGGGCAAGTGGCTCACGCAACCCGTGGGCGGGGAACTGCGGGTGGAGATCCAGGACTGCATCTTTGAAACGCCGATGCGCTGCCCCGTCATCGAGTCCGGCGCGGACAATGACTTTTCCGGAAGCGTCGCAGCCACCCATGCCTCGTGGCTGCTTAACCACCGTGCCTTCAGTCCGGGATACACCGGTCAGACCCTGGCGAACGCAAAAGCTGCCTCCCAGTCGCTGGGTTACCGGTTCCAAGCGACAGCTTTCGCACTGACCCGGGGAGCCGTCAGCGGGCAGAGCGATCTCACTGTGAAGGTTAACAATGCTGGGGTTGCACCTTTCTATTACGACTGGCCGATCCAGGTTGCTGCGGCCGATCCGGGTGGGAAGATAGTTCGGACATGGACCACCTCATGGAAGCTCTCCGGGGTGAAGCCGGGAACTCCGGCGCAGTGGAAAACAACTGTCGGCGGTGTGCCGCCGGGGTATTACACGCTGCTGATGAGGCCGGTCAACCCGCTTGCGAAGGGCGTCCCGCTACGGTTCGCCAACGCATCCCAGGACAAAACCCTGGCTGGTTGGCTCACGCTGGGACGCAAGTACCTCCCGGCGCCGTGAGCAGGCCGGGCAGCGTCCGGGTCACGGTGCCACGTTTGGTGCCCTGTATCCGTCCGGGTTTCCCTGCTGCCACCGCCAGGCATCGGTACACATGCGGTCAAGGGTCAGCGACGCCGTCCACCCCAGCTCGAGGTCGGCCTTCGACGGATCGGCAAGACTCACTGGCGCGTCTCCCGGCCTGCGGTCCACCAAGGCGTAGGGAATGGTGGTACCGGATGCGGCTTCAAACGCTTTGATTACTTCCAGGACGGAGTAGCCTTCACCGGTGCCGAGGTTCCAGGTATGCAGTCCCTCGTGCCTTGCGAGGTAGTCCAGTGCTGCTGCGTGGCCTGATGCCAAGTCCATAACGTGGATGTAATCCCTGATGCCGGTCCCATCGGGGGTGGGGTAGTCGCTGCCGAAAACACTCACTTTGTCCCTGCGGCCCACTGCCACCTGCGTCACGTACGGAAACAGGTTGTTCGGCGGCCCCTGTGGGTCCTCACCGATCAGCCCGGAGGGGTGGGCGCCCACTGGATTGAAGTAGCGCAGGAGCGCAATCCGCCACCGGGGATCGGCGGCCTGGAGATCCGTGAGGATGTCTTCGATATGCTGCTTGGTCCTGCCATACGGGTTGGTCGCGCGCAGCGGAAAGTCCTCCCTGAGCGGCATATCCGGGTTGGCACCGTAGACAGTGGCCGAGGAGCTGAAGACAAGGCGGCGGACGCCGTGAGCGTCCATGGCCTCCAGGAGGTTCAGTGTCCCGCTGACGTTGTTACCGTAATAGCGCAGTGGTTGGCTGACGGATTCCCCGACGGCCTTGAAGCCTGCGAAGTGGATGACGGCACCAATATCGGCGCGGGCGAAAATATCCTGAAGGCAGGACTTGTCCGCGATGTCCCCTTCAACGAAAGAGATGTCCCGGCCCGTAATTTTCTGTACCCGGAGCAGGGATTCAGAGAGGGAGTTGCTGAGGTTGTCGATGACAGTGATGTTGTGACCGGCCTCGAGCAGATGAAGGATGGTGTGCGAACCGATGTATCCGCAACCGCCGGTGATGAGGATGTTAATGGCTCTGCCCCCGCTGGTAGATAACCCCGCGTTGCGCGGGCAGAACCAGAGACGTCGGGGCAGGATTACCTGCGGCGTCCGCCAGTCCCGGGGGAACGCTGATCCGGCGTTTCCGGCGGCCATCCTTGTTGAAGTTCACTGCAGCCCACCCGCCGTTGAATTCACGCGACCAGACATGCTGGCGGCCTTTCGGTTTCTCCCGGGGTGCGCCAAGGGACCAGTCCAGCTCGGGGATGTGTTGGGTCCGGCTGTAGTCATCGTGTGCTGTCGCAGTGAAGGAGCCTTGGCCGCGGCCGAAAATCCAGAATGCTGCCAGCCCGTATGTGAAATTCGGGTGGTTGTCATCGCCGTTTGTAGGGACGCGCAGAATTGACAGGCCTGGGCCATCAGCCTGCGGGAGCTGTGCCTCTGCCGTCACCGGGTCAAAAAGGTCCCGGGCGCCGTAGCCAAGCCAGACTTCTTCGAACCCGCCGCCGTACGCGGCGTGGGAAGCCCACCTGCCCGGCACCCGGCGCGACTCGGCGATGTTGGGCACCAGGATTTTCCCGATGCTGTTCAGGGATTGGCCCGCTGCGTGGACAAGGTGATCGAGCCCGTCCCGAAGATCCGCCATCGAGGAAGCTGACTGAATGGGCAGGTTCAGCTGGTAGTAGTCCTCAAAAACATCGTTGTCAGCCATCACTCCGTCGAACGGCGACTCCAGGAGTTCTGCGGTGACGTTTTGAACCCAGCGCGCACGGTACCCGGCGTCGCGTACGTTCATCTGCCAGTGCCCGCCGTACCCGTTCCACTCGATGCGGGTGCCATCCAGCCGGGTAGCGAACCACGCCCCGCCCTCCTCCTCGGCTTCGTTGTACGCAACGCCCGAACTGTAGACCGGCCCGGGTTCGTAGTCACGGGTGGATGAGAGGCACTTATAACAAAGGACCGTCATGTCCGGCCGGAGCCGCTTGAGCTCTGCCGCGGCGTCCGTCTCCCAGGGTTGGAGGATGGCTGCGCGATAGTGCTTTGCCGCGAAGGCTACCTGGTCCGCAGGGATGGGATCACCGTAGCGGATCCACGCGCCCACGCCGCTCACAGTTCCACCGGAGCCAGCTCTTCGCCCCGGACCGGGGCCGCTTCCCCGATGACCGGGAGGTCGCCGAGGGCGCGGTAAATCTGGTTGTAGGAGGACATAACCTCGTGCATCTGGAACAGCTCCTGGACGCGGGTGCGGGCATTTGCCGCGTATGAGGCGTAGTTGGCCAGGTTGCCGATGACGGCCTGGATGCCGTCGGCCATCTGTTGCACGTCGCCGGGCGTGACCGTTTCGCCGCAGGGACCGATGACCCGTCCGTCCGCGGTGGTGAGGTTGTCGGAGATCTGCTGTGCGACGCCGCCCACATCGGAGCCGACGGTAGGAATTCCCGCCGCCATGGCCTCAAGAATGACAATGGGCTGTCCCTCGTTGTAGCTGGGGAGGACCAGGAGGTCGAACTGGTCCAGCATGTCCCGAACGTGGACAGTGCCGTGGACGGTGACGTGGTCGTTGAGTCCCAGGGCATCAATCTTCGCGAGGCAGGCCTCGTAGTACTCCGGCACGTGTTCGGTTGGCCCCAGAACGTCCAGGTGCAGGTTTGGATACCCGCGGTCGCGCAGGATCTCCATGCTGGACAGCAGATCCAGCAGTCCCTTGATGGGCACAACGCGGGCGATATAGACAAGGTGCCAAACGTAGTCGGGGCCTTCCGCTTCCATCTTCGCCAGTGCGTCCTGACGCGCCCGGAACTTCTCGTCGAACTCGGCAATGACCATGCCGTTTGGCACAACCACCGACTTGTCCATGTCGGCGCCGAGCCGGGCAGCTTCGGTGATGGCACTCGGGTAAAGGTACGTGATGAGTCGTGCGCTGGGGTAGCAGAAACGGCCCATCTCGGTCCACCACGCCATCCACGCGCGCTGCTCTGCGGTCACGTCGAAAGTCCGGTAATCCTCCGCCGTGATGGACAAAGCCATGTTCCGGTCCAGCAGGGTGTTGACCGTGTCGCGGACGTAGAGGTTGTGCTCGGTCAGCAGGAATGACGTGTTGTGGTCCCTTGCCGCAGCTGCGCCGAGCAGCGAGGCGTAGCCGGTGGTATGGGCGTGGTAGACACTGGCCCGGGGCATTGTTTCGCCCAGCACCGCGTAGGCCAGGGAAAAGAAGTTGCGCAGGGTCCAGAAGGAGTTTGCCAGTGACAGGTTCAACTGGGGCATACGATCCTGCAGGGTCTGCATAAACTCCCTGGAACCGAGAAGGGCCCAGAGGGGGTACTGCCGGGTGCGTTCGTTCATCCCCTCGTCAATCAGCTCCCACAGGCCCTCGACGTCGCCGTGTTCCGAAAGTGCGTACAGGGCATCAAAGAACCTGTGCGAGAGCGCTTCGCGCTCCGGTGCCGTCATTCCCAAATCCCTCGATGAGACGCCCTGGAAGTCCTGCCGGTGCTCATCCATGCTGAGGAACACGGTGCGTACCCACCGGACGTTCGACGGCATGCCGTAGAGGTCCGTCAGCGGCGCGTCCGAGTCCCACGTGATGTGGATGATGCCGTAGCTGAGATCGGGGTTGTGGGTCACGATGTCGTGAACCACGGCGGAGACTCCGCCTTTGAGGAAGGGATAGGTGGACTCCATCACGATGGCAACATCCACGTCCTCATAAACGGGCTTGGCGGCTGTTGCCGGCTCGATGGCCGCCGCCGGAGACAAGGTCCGTGGCTTCTTCTTGCCGCTTCTCGCGATCGAGTACATGGTGTTCCCCTTAGCATTTTGGAAGTCAGTCGTGGCGTTGCTGGGTAAAGCGGGTCCTTGCCGGGTGATGGGCTGGTTACCAGGTAGTGGCGTGGCGCCAGAAAAGCGTGTATTCCGGTTGGCTCCAGTGACGCTTGTAGAGCGTCCAGGCGATGCCGATGAGGACAAAGTCCACAGCGCCCAACAGCAGGTAGCCGCCGGCTGCACCGGTGAGTGGGCCAAGCAGTCCGCCGGCGGCGAAGGCAAGGACGCAGACCGCCAAGTGAACGGCTCCAATGATCTGGGGGGTGGTCTTCTCGCCGATGAAGTCCAGTTCGTAGCTGAGCAGTGTCAGGACCATAAAGGCCCAGGAAGCCAGGGTGGCGGTCACCGCCAGCAGGGACTGCTGCGGATCAACCCCGGACATCACCAGGGACACTGACAGTGCCAGCAGCGCTGCGATGGCACCCGTGAGCAACACGGAGCGGTCAACCACACGGCTCAACCGGCGCGAGCTCCCCTTCAAAGCGCTGATGGGAGCCTCCGCAATGTCCCGGTGCAGGCCGTTGAGGGCCCTGTCCACGCCGGGCGCAAGGTGGACGAAGTAGTAGTTGTAGGCGACGACAGCGGGCAGCATCGCTGCGAACACGGCGACGACGTTGAAGTCGCCTTTGGTGACCAGGAAGAGTGCAAACTTGTCAGCCCAAAGAACTGCTCCCATGAGGAGTCCGCGGACAAGGTCGAGACCGAACACCCGCATGCCGAGCCGCTGGGTAAACCCCAGGTGCCGCAGGCCGGAGCGCATGGCCAGGAGCTGCGTTGCCGTGCCCACCAGGGGCGGAAGCCACCACACTGTGGGGGCGATAAAAAGCGCGGCGGCGTAACCGGACCACGCCGCTGCCCACAGGCCCCGGCGGTTTGCCACGTTGGCCAGTACCAGGGACTGCACAAAGAGAAGATGCAGGACGCAGAGCACCACATAGTCGAGCATCACGGTGGCGGACCACCCTGAGGCCAACCACATGGGAACGGCGAAGACGGCAACCAGCGGCAGTGACTGGACGAACATCATGGGCCAGTAACGGCAGAATTTCCGGGTGATGGCCTCAAGGTTCCGCTCGGCCATCAGATCGCCGAGGACCCGGTAGATGGGAAGGCATGCCGCCTGGGCCATCCACGGCACCGTGATGGAGGATGCCAGCACCACCAGCGTCAGGGGTACCCCATCCACGTCAACGGCAGCCATTGTGGGGCTGACCAACGGGTAGACAACGTTGAGCAAAAGAACGGGTGAAAGGTACAGCAGGAGCGCAGAGCCCAACCTTTCAGTCGAGGCAACTGCCCCGCTGTTGGGACCGGCAATGCCTGGCTTGATGATCAGGGCGAGAGCCAGCAGGAACGGGACCGCTGCTGCGGCAAGAACGGGAAAACCGGCTGAGCCGGGAAAAAGCTGCACGGTTGCGGGCACAAGTGCGGACAGCGCCAGTCCCACCACAACGATCAACGACATCTGGCGGGTGTAGGAATCGTGAAATAAGGACTTCAAGATGATCTGGTTCTTTCCTCTGGATCAAGCCCCTGCCCTCGAACTGCAGGCATGGAAAAGCCCACCGGGCTCTCTCGTCAGCGATTGAGGCGCGGCAGGCGCGATGGGCACTCGTGTTGGTGTTTGGGTCGGTTCGGGCAGGAGAAGGGGAGTCGACGGCGGACTGGGGGGCCGGCCCGGTCTCAGAGGCAGGCTTCCGCCGTCGACTCCGGCTGGTACCGGCCCCACTTGGAGGCCGGAAATCTACAAATCTAATTCCACGCAAAACTTCGCGGAAAAACCCGAGTAGGCAGTACTCTATTTTTTTCCAATGCACTACTTGGTTTCTTCGCGGCGCCGCTGGAATGACCCAACCCAGCGGTCTCTGTTGGTAAACCATTGCGTCCGGTTCAGCCAACAAGAAACATTCAATCAACCACTCCTCAGAAACTACTTTGAGAAAGATCAAGATCTGATCAATGCTCGAAAAGATTCTCAGGAATTCCTCAGTATTATCCAAGGCCCGTTGCTGAGGATCTGTGCGCCCACGTCAGCAGCTGATGGCCTGCTGTTTTGCCGCGCTGTGACGCTGTTCACAAATGACCAACGCGCATTATCGTCGACCCCATTCACAACCTGGGTAATGTGATGCGGATCGCACGCCGTAAACTTTTGTCCGTATCAAATGCCGGCACCCTGCCGGGCCTGGAAATTGACGGAGAATACCATTGAAGACACCCCAGGAGTCCGCATCAGAAAGGGGCCTGACGCCAAGGCTGGTGTTTACCTGAATACCCCACTGAGCCATCCGCGGGGTTGGCGGTGCCGAATCCACTGGTAATGCATAAAGTCAGGGCCGGCTGTGCGTGCGGGGCAGTTACTACATGGAAGGAAGCAGTTGTGGAGCGCGGTGTAGCAGTAGTGATCGAAGACGACAACGACGTAAGAGCTGCGCTTGCTGCGATTTTCCGGCAGGCAGGGTTCGCCGTGCACCAGGCGTCATCGGGTGCTGAAGGACTGGACCAGGTACGGACGCACAACCCTGACATCGTGACCCTCGACATCGGCCTGCCGGACTTTGACGGGCTTGAAGCGTCCCGGCGCATCAGGACCTTCAGTGACGCTTACGTGGTGATCATCAGCGGGCGTGCAGACGAGGCGGATGCGTTGCTTGGCTTTGAGGCGGGCGCTGACGATTACATCGTCAAACCCTTCCGCGCCCGGGAACTTCGGGCCCGTATCAAGGCGATGCTCCGCAGGCCGCGGGCCTCCAGCCCGGGTGGGTCGGGCAGCAGCCAAGGGGGCGCCACTGCCGGTTCCGGCGACGGGACGTCCACGCGGGAGGCGACGTATGACAGTTTCGACTACGTCCACAAGGGCCTGGCTTTGCACGAGGGAACCCGGCAGGCTGCCGTGGACGGCGTACCCGTCGCCCTGACGCGGAGCCAGTTCGACATCCTCCTGGTGCTGATGAAAAAACGGCGGACCATCCAGGCGAAGGCCGACCTGGTGCGCTACCTTCGCCATGACAGCTACGACGGCTCCTTTGTGGGCGCCACGGAGGAACGCGCGGTGGAGGTCCACGTCAGCAACCTCCGTAAACGTCTCGGGGAAAACCCCAGGAAGCCGCGGTGGGTGGAGACGGTGCACGGTGTGGGCTACCGCCTCACGCCGCCGGTGCCGCGCCGGCAGGGCAGGCAACAGGACTGAATGCTGAACCCGCTGCTTTTCAGCTGCCCTGGGCCGGGGTGAGGATTTCGCGCAGGGCTTCGACCACCAGGTTGTGGTCCTGGACCTGCGGGAGGCCGGATACCGTGACAGTGGCGACGGACCCGACGCCGGCCACGTACAAGGGGAAAGACCCGCCGTGGGCTGCGTAGCGGGACTGGTCGAACCAGGCGTTGTCCTCGATCCGGCCGCCGTTCCGCCGGCCCCGAAGGCCGACCAGCAGGGACGGCACCTCGTAGCGGGCCGCTGTGGCCTTCTTCGCCCGGATCCACTGCTCGTTGTCCGGAGTGGCGCCGGGAAGCGCCACGTGGAAGAGCACCTGCTCACTCCTGGAAATATCAATGGCAATGGGCAGGCTCCGCTCCTTTCCCAGCTCCACCAACAGCAACCCGAGGTTCAGGGCGTCATCCAGCGAAAAGCCGGGAAACTGCAGTTCCCTGGTCTCGGCTTCGATCCTGGCAATGAAGGCGTCCAGCGAACCCTCAGGCTGGGCATCGGCGGAGTCCGGATCGAAGTCGGTCACAAGCGGTGAATTGGCGGTCATGGCCCACAATCTACCCCGCCCAGGTGTAAACTGGGCAGGCCCAACAGGGCAGCTTTAACCAACCACTGAAACATTCAACGACAGGGGAGCGCAGCCGTCGGGCATCACTGGCATTTGCCAGGATCCGCAGGTGGGCGCTGAGAGTGCGGACAGCCGCAGACCCTCGAACCTGATCCGGTTAGTACCGGCGCAAGGGAGTCGAGTTCTCGAAGTGCGCGGAAAATGGCGGCAGCAACCGCCACCCGTGTCCACTTTCCCCTCCTGTTACCCAGGAGGACCACCATGAGCACTGCAGCAATCAAGAAGACCACCAGCAGGTCCTGGCGCGTCGTGGACATCGTCGTCGCAGCCCTGATCGCGATTGCCGGCGGCATCATTTTCTGGGCCTGGTCCCAGGGTGCCGCGGCCGTTTCCGCGCCGATGAACGCCGTCTATCCGCCCCTGACCGGCCTCCTGGCCGGCGGCTGGATGATCCCGGCCGTCCTGGGCATGCTGATCATCCGGAAACCAGGTGCCGCACTTTTCTGCGAAACCATCGCCGCGACGGGTGAGCTGTTTATGGGCTCGCAGTACGGCGCGTCGGTGCTGTTTTCCGGGTTCGTCCAGGGCCTGGGCGCCGAGATCATTTTCGCCATCTTCGTCTACCGGAAGTTCAACCTTCCTGTCTCCCTGCTGGCCGGCGCGGGTGCCGGACTCTTCTGCGGCCTGAACGATTCGTTCGCGCCGTGGGGCTGGAACATTGCCTATTCGGGCGGCGACAAACTCGCCTACATCGTCTTCACCGCCATCTCCGGCGCAGTCATCGCCGGCGCCCTCTCCTGGATCGCCACCCGCGGCCTGGCCAGGACCGGCGTGCTGGCTTCCTTCGCCTCCCGGAAGGCCGCATCGGAGCCTGCCTTCTCCTGATGCCTGCACCTTCCCAGCACGGCAGCCCGGCGGTCCGGCCCGCAGCGGTCAGTGCCCACGGGTGGGGCTGGCGCCATGCCGGCCGTACCAGGCCCGCCGTCCACGCCCTTGACCTGGATATCCGGCCCGGCGAGCGGGTCCTCCTTTTGGGCCCCTCCGGAGCCGGTAAGTCCACGCTGCTTCACGCCCTCGCAGGGGTGCTGGGGGATGCGGACGACGACGGCGAAGCGGCGGAGTCGGACGAGTCCGGTTCGCTGCTGGTGGACGGCGCCCCGCCCAGGTCCCGGCGCGGGCGCGCCGGCCTGATGCAGCAGGACCCGGAAACGCAGGTGGTCCTTTCCCGGGTGGGCGACGACGTTGCTTTCGGCGCCGAAAACCTTGCGGTGCCCCGCGACGACATCTGGACCCGCGTGCACGAGGCGCTGGCCGACGTCGGGCTTTCCCACCTTTCGCTGGACCACCCGACGTCGGCCCTCTCCGGCGGGCAGAAGCAGCGCCTGGCGCTGGCGGGAATCCTTGCCATGCGGCCCGGCCTGATCCTGCTGGATGAGCCAACGGCGAACCTGGACCCGGCCGGGGTGCTGGAGGTCCGCGACGCCGTGGCCAGGTGCCTCGACAAAACGGGGGCCACCCTGGTGGTGGTGGAGCACCGCGTGGGCGTGTGGAAGGACCTGGTGGACCGGATTGTGGTGCTCCAACCGGGATCAGCGTCGGACCCGGCCGTGCTCCTGGACGGGCCACCGGATACCGTGCTGGAAGGCGCCAGGGAGATGCTGAAAACCGCCGGTGTCTGGGTCCCGGGGTATGTCCCCGCCACGCGCCACCGCACGGCGGCATCCCCGGCCGACGGCGACCTGCTCCTGGCCGCGGACAATCTGGCGGTGTCCCGTGAACGGCCCCGCCGCAGCAGGTTCCGCAAAATTCCGCCGGTTCCCGTCCAGGAAGGGATCGCCGCGCAGGTAATTTCCGGGCAGGCGCTGGCCATCACGGGTCCCAACGGTGCCGGAAAATCCACCTTCGCCCTGACGCTGGGCGGATTACTGGCTCCGGTTGCCGGGACCGTCGGGGCGGAGCCACGGCTGGGCCAGGGTGCCGGCCCGGATCCCTACCGCTGGAAGGCCGAGCAGTTGATCGAGCGGATCGGCACGGTGTTCCAGGAGCCTGAACACCAGTTCGTCACCGGCCGGGTGCTGGACGAACTGCAGTTCGGTCCCAGGCACTTGGGCCATGGCGCGGAACGGGTGGATGAGCTGCTGGAAAGGCTGCGGCTGACCGGTTTGGTGGGCGCGAATCCCTACACGCTCTCGGGTGGCGAGAAGCGGCGGCTTTCCGTGGCCACCGTCCTGGCCGCGAGTCCCAGGGTCCTGATCCTGGACGAGCCCACGTTCGGGCAGGACGCCAACACCTGGGCCGAGCTGGCATCGTTCCTCACCGAACTCCTGGACACCGGCACCGCTGTGGTCTCGGTGACGCATGATGCCGAATTCACCGCCGCCCTGGGCGGGGCCGAGCTGCGACTGTCAGCTCCGGAGCGGGTGGCGCCATGAGGCAGGAGCTGAACCTTTCCGGCGGAACCGCCGTGCTGACCCGCGCCAACCCGCTGAGCAAATTTGCCGCCGTTTTCCTGGTCACGCTGGTTCTGGCGCTGTCCATCGACTGGGTTTCCGCGTCCGTTGCGCTCGCCTGCGAACTGCTGCTGTTCCCCCTGGCGGGGCTCACGCTGACGCTGCTGTGGCAGCGTGGCTGGCCGTTGATCCTGGCGGCGGCCGTCGGCGGCTGGAGTACCTCCATCCTGGCAGCGGACAGCGGAAGGACGCTGATCGACGTCGGGATCTGGACCATGAGCGAGGGTTCGCTGGAAACCGGCGCCGGATTCCTGCTCCGCGGCCTGGCCATCGCCCTTCCCGCTGTGCTGCTGATGAGCTGTACCGATCCCACTGACCTGGCCGACGCGCTGGCCCAGAAGGCCCGGCTGCCGCACCGGTTTGTCCTGGGGACGCTCGCGGCAATGCGGCTGGTGGGGCTGATGGCGGAGGAATGGCAGACCATCGGGATGGCGCGCCGGGCCCGCGGCGTGGGTTCGCGCGGCAGCGTGGGCCAGCGGATCAAGGCCACGCTGGGACAAAGCTTCGGCCTCCTGGTGCAGGCGATCCGGCGGGCCTCCAGGCTCGCCGTGACCATGGAAGCGAGGGGTTTCGGCGGCGGCGAACGGACCTGGGCCCGTGAGTCCACCTTTAGCGCGCTCGATGTGTGGGTGGTTGCCGGTGGTGCCCTGATCTCCGGCCTTGCCGTCACTGCTGCCGTGTCGGCCGGAACGTGGAACATGGTGTGGCTGGGGCAATAGGTCCTTATCCTGTTGGCAAAACCATTGATCTTCCCGAAACACACTGATAGTTTCGGGAAATCGGTTTCTCGACAAAGGTGGATACCCAATGGCGCGTAAAAACATCCGTGGAACCCGGAAGATCATTGCAGTGGCAACAGCCCTAAGCCTTTTGGGCTTCACCGTTGCCTGCTCCAATGATTCGTCCGGCGAATCAGGCTCAGGGCAGCAGGAGATCCGGTTCGCCTGGTGGGGAAACGCCACCCGCGCGGACCTGACCAGCAAGGCCATCGCCGCCTTCGAAGCACAAAACCCCGATATCAAGGTCAAGCCCGAGTACGGCGACATTTCGGGCTACTTCGACAAGCTCGCCACCCAGGTCGCGGCCAATGACGCCCCGGATGTGATCACCATGGGCGGCGCCTACCCCGCCGAGTACGCCAACCGCGGGGCCCTGCTTGACCTGTCCACGGTGGGCGACGCCCTGGACCTGTCCGGCATCGACCAGGGCGCCCTGCAGAACGGGCAGGTGGATGGCAAGCAGTACGGCATCTCCACCGGCGCCAACGCGCTGGCCATCGTGGCCAACCCGGCCGTCTTCGAGGCCGCCGGCGTCCCCATGCCCGACGACGGGACGTGGACCTGGGAGGATTTCGCCCGGATTGCCGCAGGCGTGACCGCCAAAAGCCCCAAGGGCACCTACGGGACTGCCACTGTCCTGACCCACGACTCGCTGGACGCCTTCGCACGGCAGCGCGGCCAATCGCTGTACACCAAGGACGGCGCGCTGGGCCTCGAGGAGGGCACGGTCCGGGACTACTTCGACTACTCCCTGGAACTGAGCCAATCGGGGGCCGCGCCCGGTGCGTCCGAAACGGTGGAAAAGCTCAACGTCAGTACCGAGCAGACCCTGATGGGGACCGGCCAGGCCGCCATGATGCTGACCTGGTCAAACTCGCTGACGGCCCTGAGCAAGGCCTCCGGTGCCCCGCTGGAGCTGCTTAAGCTGCCCGGCGAAATCCCCACCCACGGCATCTGGCTGCAGTCCTCCCAGTTCTACACGGTCTCGGCGCGGAGCAAGCATACGGAGGCGGCGGCCAAGCTGATCGATTTCCTGGTCAACAATGAGGAATCGGCGCGGGTGGTCCAAAGTGACCGTGGTGTGCCCAGCAATGCCGACATGCGTACCGCCATCGGTGACCTGTTGACCCCCCAGGGCAAGGCCGAGGCGGCCTACGTGGACGAGATCGGAAAGCAGGATTTTGCCCCCACCTTCATCGGACCCACCGGCTCCACGGCCGTGGCTGAAATTACGGCACGTATCAACACCGAGGTGCTTTTCGAGCGGCTGACACCCGAAAAGGCGGCAGGCCAGTGGCTGAGCGAGAGCAAGGCTGCCATCGGGAAATAGGTGCCAGCGATTGCCTGGTATCGCACGTAACGGGTATACGGCGCGCCGCTGGGCCCTTGGGTGGCCCAAGCGGCACGCCGTAACTCATTCATGATATATTCGCGGCATGAGCCAGGAGACTACCGAACACGTTGCCGCCATGTTGAGGAACGCCAGGAGCGAGAAGGGCTGGACCCAGGGACAGCTGGCTTCCGAGCTTGGCACCAGCCAAAGCGCAGTGGCCCGGATGGAGCAGGGCAAGCAGAACCTGAGCCTGAAGATGATCCAGCGCCTGGAAACCATCTTCGACCGCAGCATCGTTAACGTTGGTAAACCGCGGATGACGCACCTTCGTGTTGAAGGCGGCCGCACCCTGTCCGGCTCGGTGGACGTCAACAGCAGCAAAAACGCCGGCGTTGCCCTGCTGTGCGCCAGCCTCATCAACCGGGGGACCACCGTCCTCCGCCGGCTTGCCCGGATCGAGGAGGTCAACCGCATCGTTGAGGTGCTCAGCAGCATTGGTGTTGAGTGCACCTGGCTGAACGCCACTGACCTGCGCCTCCGCCGCCCCGCCGTGCTGGACCTGGCTGCAATGGACGTTGACGCCGCCCGCCGGACCCGCAGCGTCATTATGCTGCTGGGGCCGCTTCTGGACGAGACCGCCGAGTACCGGCTGCCCTATGCCGGCGGCTGCGACCTGGGCACACGGACCGTTGAACCGCACATGCAGGCTCTGCGTCAGTACGGTCTGTCGGTGGAGGCCACGGCAGGCTTCTACAGCGTCCAGGCGCCATCCGCCGATACCCGCGACCGCTCCTTTGTGCTGAGCGAGCGCGGGGACACGGTCACGGAGAACGCCATCATGGCCGCTGCCCACCGCGAAGGCACCACCGTGATCCGCAACGCCAGCCCCAACTACATGGTCCAGGACCTCTGCTTCTACCTGCAGATGCTCGGCGTCAGCATCGAGGGCGTCGGCACCACCACGCTTCGGATCGTTGGCCGGCCGCACATCGATGCCGACATCGAGTACTTCCCCTCCGAGGACCCCATCGAGGCGATGAGCCTTATTACCGCAGGCATCGTGACCAACTCCGAGGTGACGGTCCGCCGGGTTCCCATCGAGTTTATGGAGATCGAGCTTGCCACCCTGGGCCAGATGGGCCAGCAGCTGGAGATTTCCGGCGAATACGTGGCCCGCAACGGACGGACCAGGCTGGTGGACGTAACCACCAAGCCTTCCGCGCTGCGCGCCCCTGAGGACAAGATCCACCCGATGCCGTTCCCCGGCCTGAACATCGACAACCTGCCCTTTTTCGCCGTGATCGCCGCCAACGCCCACGGCCAGACCATGATCCACGACTGGGTCTACGAAAACCGGGCCATCTACCTCACGGAGCTGAACCGGCTGGGCGCCCAGGTGCAGCTCCTGGATCCGCACCGGATCTACGTCAACGGGCCCACCAAGTGGCGCGCAGCAGAGGTCGGCTGCCCGCCCGCCCTGCGCCCGGCCGCGTGCCTGCTGCTGGCCATGCTTGCCGCCCGGGGAGTGTCCGAGCTGCGGAACATCTACGTGATTGAGCGCGGCTACGAGGACCTCGCGGAGCGCTTGAACACCATCGGGGCCAAGGTGGAGTACTTCCAGGACTAGTTCCGGCGGATTCTGCACGATCATCCGCGCCCAGGCCCGGGTGGGCCCCGCCAGTCCGGGCTTCCGGCCCGGCCCGCGGCGGATGATGGTGCAGAATCAGGCAGGACGGCCCCGCCGCAGCACAGCCCGGATGTCCCGGAGCACCACATCGGGGGCGTTCCAGACCTGCTCGGGCGCGAAGCTGAGGGTTGCGTAACCCAGGGCCTGCGCGGCGTTCAGGCGGGCCATGTCCTTGCGCCAGGCGTCCCGCGAGCTGTGGAACTGGTAGCCGTTGACTTCCACGATGAGCCAGCCCCCAAGCATAAAGTCCACCCGCCCCACTCCGGGTACTTGGACCTGTCGGCGGAACTCAAGCCCCGCCGCGTCGAACAACAGCTTGGCACTGATCTCCGGCACGGATTCGGACAAGCCGTCCGCCTTTGCCAGGCGCCGCCGGGCCACACCGTAGTACCTGGCGCCCAGCTGGGCTTCCAGCGCAGCCCGGGACACACCCTGGAAGCGCATTGCGGACTGGGCGATCGCTATCGCATCGACTTCCGGCAGGCAGGTCAGGGCGTGGATCACAATGTCCTCGATGCCGGCGATGGGCAGTTGGTGATGCGGCTCGAAACGCAGCCCGCCGTGCCTGGGGCGATGCGTTCCGCGCCGGTGTTTGGCCGCCAGATGGAGCCGGACCGGCCTGTCCTTGATCCACAGCCCGTACCGGATGGCCCCGGAAGCGCAGGTCAACAACGAATCGCTGACGATTGCCTGCAGGAAAGCGGGATCGGCGTCCGGCAAGGCCCAGACACCCTTGCGCGGCTGGGCTGCTCCGGCTGTGGCGAGATTCCGCACCGCGCGCTCCGAGTAGCCTTGGCGGCGGAGCAGGCCAACCCGTGCCACGCCGCCGACGGATTTCAGGTAGTCCAGGGGGTCCATGGAACGAGCCAGCCATCTTTTGGGCCGGTTGGGCACCGCCGTCGTGCCCTATGTGGAGAACGGGCGGCGGGTTCTGCCCACTCAACCACGACAAACCCGGGCCCCGCCGCCCACTGGCCCGCACGCCGCGCCCGCCCACCGCATTGATTGGGCAGAATCCGCCGCAATCCGGAACCGGTTACCGGCAGGGAAGTGCCGCACAATGTAAGCATGCGAACATTCGGCGTTGAGGAAGAGCTCCTGATCGTTGACCCGGAGTCGGGCGAACCGCTGGCGCTCGCGGATGCGCTGCTCTCCGGCCGGCACCTGGCCGCCGATGATTCGCCGGCCGGCCAGGGCATGGGGCTCAGTGCCGAACTCAAGCTGGAGCAGATCGAGACCCAAACCCGTCCGTGCGGCGACCACGCCGGGCTGCTCCCGCAGATCAAGGCCGGGCGGCTGCTGGCAGACCAGGCCGCCCGCAGGAACAACGCCCGGGTGGCTGCGCTGGCCACGTCCCCGCTGGCCTCAACCACCCACACCACTCCTGACCCGCGGTACGCGTTGATGCAGGAGCGGTTCGGCCTCACCGCGCAGGAGCAGCTGACCTGCGGCTTCCATGTCCACAGCTTCGTGGCCTCGCCGGAGGAAGGCATCGCCGTCCTGGACCGGATCAGGGACAAACTGGCTGTCCTCACGGCGCTGAGTGCCAATTCGCCCTTCTGGAACGGGATGCCCACCGGGTTCGAAAGCTACCGCACGCAGGCTTGGAACCGCTGGCCGACTTCCGGCCCGGCCGGCATTTAC
Organism: Arthrobacter sp. Leaf141; assembly: GCF_001424565.1. GTDB lineage: Bacteria > Actinomycetota > Actinomycetes > Actinomycetales > Micrococcaceae > Arthrobacter. The sequence goes on along the minus strand of NZ_LMOL01000002.1, from coordinate 142,636 downwards.
GGGACGTACCCTGCCTACCGGCGGGTGGTGACCCGGCTGCTGGACAGCGGTGTGATGCTGGATGAAGGCATGCTGTATTTTGATGCCAGGCTGTCCCGGAACCACCCCACGGTTGAGGTGCGGGTGGCGGACGTCTGCCTCCGCGCAGAGGATGCTGCGCTGATTGCGGTGCTGGTGCGGGCCCTGGTGGAAACGGCCAGCAGGGAGTGGCGGGACGGCATTGACCCTGTCCCGGTGCCCACGGTGCTGCTCCGGATGGCGGCCTGGCAGGCCAGCAGCAGCGGGCTGCGCGGGGAACTCCTCGATTTTGGGACCTTCCGCCCTGCTCCCGCCGTCATGGTGGTGCGGTCCCTGGTGGACTACCTGGCACCGGTCCTGCAGGAACAGGGCGAACTGGCCCTGGCCCGGCAGGGTACGGAGGACATCATTGCGCGCGGCACCGGCTCGGCTGAGCAGCGCCGGGTGCAGGAAGCAGCGGCCGACGACGGCGGGCTGGGGGCCGTGGTCATCCATGCCGTGGGCGTCACGATGCACGGCACTTCAGGGCTGGCTGACGTGGCGGGGACGCCGGAACTGCTCCGCGTACGCCAGTCCTGAAGCACCTGTCAGAGACCCGCCGCCAGGCGCAGGCCGAGCGTGAGCATCACCAGGGCGATGAGGCCGTCGAGGAAGCGCCACGACGATGGCCGGGCAAAGAACGGACGCAGGACGCGGGCGCCGAAGCCCAAGGCGCTGAACCAGGCTCCGCTGGCGGCGATCGCCCCCGCACCGAACCACCAGCGCAGGTCCTGCTCCTGCTGGTTGGCCACCGACCCGAGCAGCAGCACCGTGTCCAGGTAGACGTGCGGGTTGAGCCAGGTCAGGGCCAGCACTGTGGACAGGGCGGCACCGGCGCTGAGTGCCTTCCGGGAACCTGACGCCGTCAGCACCCCTGGTCGGATGGCGCGCCGGGCAGCCAGCACACCGTAGGTGACCAGGAACGCGGCCCCGGCATAACGGGCCACGTCCACCACCACCGGGCTGGTTTGGATCAGGACACCGAGGCCCGCGATGCCCCCGGCAATCAGCAGCGCGTCGGAGACGCTGCAGACGATGACAACGGCGGCCACGTGCTCGCCCCGGATGCCTTGCCGGAGCACAAAGGCATTCTGGCTGCCGATGGCGACAATCAGCGCCAGCCCTGTGCCGCAACCAAGCATCGCCGCGCCAAACCCAACAAGTATGTCCATAAAGCCAAAGCTACGGTTGGGCTCGAAATTACTCCAGCTAAAGATAATTAGGACTACTAAGCTGAGCTAATGAAGAAGTTCCAGCTCGACCAGTTGAAGACCTTTGCCGCAGTGCTGGATGAGGGGACGCTGGAGGCTGCCGCTCGCACCCTGCACGTCACGCCGTCTGCGGTGTCGCAGCGGCTCAAGGCGATGGAGGACGCAGCCGGCCAGATCCTGCTGCAGCGAACCAACCCGGCCCGCCCCACCACGGCGGGCGAGGCCGTGCTGCGCTACGCCCGCCAGCTCCGGCAACTGGAAGGGGACGCGCAACGCGAACTCGGTGGCGCCGCCGGTAGCCCCAGCACGCCCATCCCGCTGGTGGTGAATGCCGATTCGCTTGCCACCTGGTTCATGGCGGCGCTGGCAAGCCTCCCCCCGGAGCCGGGTGTCACCTTTGAGCTGCGCCGCGAGGACGAGCAGCATTCCACGCAATTCCTCCGGACGGGAGCGGTGATCGCCGCCGTCACAGCGAACCCGGAACCGGTTCAAGGCTGCAGCGTCGAGCCACTCGGGGCGCTGAGATACCGTGCCGTAGCCAGTCCCGGGTACGTCCGGCACTGGTTGCCCGGCGGGCCGGAGCTCGTTGCGGGCAGCACCGCCCCGGTGGTGGACTTCGACCGGAAGGACGACCTTCAGGGTGGGTTCTTCCGCAGGATGACCGGGACGGCCCTCGGTGCCCCGCGGCACTACGTCCCGTCATCGGCAGAGTTTGCCCAGGCCATCCGGCTGGGGATGGGCTGGGGACTGCTGCCCGAAGCGGAATGCCTGCCGTGGCTTGGCAGCGGCGAGCTGGTGGAACTCGCGCCCGGGCACCCGGTGGACGTGGCCCTCTACTGGCAGCGCTGGAAAATTGACTCGCCGGTGCTGAACCAGCTCACGGCGGCCGTCCGGGCGACGGCTGCCCACGAGCTCCGGCAGCCCGCCCCGGGACCGGGTTCCGTCAGATCTGCTTGAGCGCTTGCTCCAGGTCGCCGATCAGGTCATCGGCGTCCTCGAGCCCCACGGACAGCCGCACCACACCGTCGCCCAGCCCGATCGCTGCGCGGCCTTCCGGCCCCATGGCCCGGTGCGTGGTGGTGGCAGGATGGGTGATGAGGGACTTTGAGTCACCCAGGTTGTTTGAGATATCGATGATGCGCAGGCCGTCCAGCAGGGCAAAGGCGGCGTCCTTGGCCGACCGCCCGGGAGCCGAACCCAGGTCCAGCGTAAGGACGGTGCCGCCTGCCTTCATCTGCTTCGCGGCAAGCCCGTACTGGGGGTGCGATCTAAGCAGCGGGTATTTCACCCAGCTGACCGCCGGCTGCTGCTCCAGCCACTCGGCCAACCGCAGGGCCGTGGCCGACGAGTGGTTGACCCGCAGTGCCATCGTCTCCAGTCCCTTGTTGAGGACCCAGGCGTTAAACGGGGAAAGCGAAGGCCCGGTGTGGCGCATGAGCTGCTTCACGGGACCGTCAATGAACTCCCTGGTGCCCAGGATCGCCCCGCCCAGGACGCGGCCCTGGCCGTCGATGTGCTTGGTGCCGGAGTAGACAATAACGTCGGCGCCGAACTGGCCGCACCGCTGGAGCAGGGGAGTGGCAAATACATTGTCGACGACGACTGTTGCGCCGGCAGCGTGGGCCAGGTCGCTGACGGCGGCGATGTCCACAATCTCCTGCATGGGGTTGGACGGCGACTCGAAAAACACGGCAGTGGTGGGCTGGGACAGGGCTTCGCGCCACTGGTCCAGGTCCGGCCCGTCAACAAACACCGTTTCCACGCCCCACCGCGGCAGGATCTCGTTCAGGATCACAAAGCAGGAACCGAACAGCGACCGGGCGGCAACCACGCGGTCGCCGGCAGCGAGGAGGGCGCCCAGGGCGGTAAAGACCGCTGACATTCCGGAGGCCGTGGCGAAGCACGCTTCGGTGCCCTCCAGCAGCCGCAGCCGCTCCTGAAAAGTGGCTACCGAGGGGTTGCCGTAGCGGGAGTAGACAAAACGCTGGTCCTCGCCGGTGAACGCCCGCTCGGCGGCGGCAGCGGATTCATAGACAAACCCTGAGTTCAGGAACAGCGCCTCGCTGGTCTCCTGGAAGTTGGTGCGGTCCAGGCCACCGCGGACCGCCTGCGTATCGGCGTTCCAACCGGCAGCGTCGTCATTAAAAGCCATTTAGTTGGTTCCCAGGTTGGTAGGCAGGCCGCGGTTCTTCCAGCCGTTGACGGTCCGTTCGCCATACCGGTCAGGCTCGCCCTCGAAGCCCTCCAGCACGTTGTATGAGGTGAAACCGGCCTGCGTCGCCGCGGTGGCAGCCGCGATGGAGCGCTGCCCGGAACGGCACAGGAACAGCAGTTCCGCGGCTGAATCCTCCGGAGCCTGCTGGCTGAGGTCGCTGATGAAGGCGGGGTTCGGGACGCCGCCAGGGAAGGTCCACTGAATAAACAAGGGATCGTTGTCCGTGGCCTTGGTGTCAGGAATGCCGATATGGGCCCATTCAGCTTCGGTCCGGACGTCCACCAGGATGGCGCCCTGCTCCAGCTTGGCCCATGCCTCCTGCGGGGTCAGGTCTCCGGCGTAGCTCATGCGTGCCCCTCGCCGTCGAATTCGAGGCTGTCCACTGCGGTTGCCACGGCGGCGTCGGCCGTGGCGATGGCGGCCGGCAGGACAACTGCCTGGGCCACAATCACACCTCCGCCGTTGTACGTGGCGGCGGGGCTTCCGTGCAGCACGTAGCCCTCCGCCAGTGCGGCCGAGATCCGCTCGCAGAACTCGCGGTTGTCCGGGCCGCTGATGAGGCGGTAGGACAGTCTCTCTTCAGGGGCAGGTGCGTCGGACACGACGGATCTCCTTCTCTCACGCTTGCAGCTCGAATGGTCGATATGCCGAGTATTCACCTGAGGCACCCCGCCGCGGAAGGGAGGGTTGCCGACCGGCCAGTCAGGGCTTAGTGCCGGTACTCATTACTCCCCAAAAACGTAACACTTGCTGCCCGGTGCCGCACGGCCGCCGTCGTCATGTTCCGTAACCGAGCCGCGCCGGGCACGGGGTCCTGGCGCGGCGGCCGGACCGATAAGGTTTGCATGGGGGCGCCGCCCCGACAGCTGGCTTCAGACCGGGGGGTTCCCATCAGCAATCGATCAGCCGCGCGGAGTGGCGGCACTGCCGTGCCCGGCACCCGGATTTTCCGCGCCTGTGCTGCCCTGCTGGCAGCGATGATGATGACAGTGCTGGCCATCGGGCTGCCGGCCGGGGCGGCACACGCTGCTGCGCCGGTTCCGGACGACCGCGGGCCCCTCCTTGGCGCCGTCCTGGAATGGGGCGAAGATACCGCCGCAGGTTTCGCGGACCGGCTGGGTGCACGGCCCGCAGTCCTGGGTCACGACATTGACTTTCCGTACCGGGATGCGGAGCGTAACGACCTCAAGGGCTTCCTGTACCAGGCGTCCGCCCAGGGCGCGCATGCCATGCTCACCGTCCGGCCCACCGTCCCGCTGGACCAGGTGGATTCAGGCTCTGCTGCCGCCTTCGCGGCGGAGGTGCGCACGCTCGCCGGCGGGTTCAAGGGCAAGCTCCTGATCCGGTTCGCCCCCGACATGAATTCCAGCTGGGTGGAGTGGGGCCAGCAACCGGCAGCGTACCGGGAGGCGTTCCGGACGCTCGCCGGCAAATTCCGGGCGTCCGACGGCGGCGCCCTGATGGTGTGGGCCCCTTTCCTTGGCAAGGACTACCCGTTCGAGCGGAGCAGGGCAGCCCCCGGTCCCGGAAGCGACGGGTTCAGCCTGCTGGACAGCAACGGGGACGGCAGTTGGAACGGTGCCGACAGCCCTTACGGGCCGTATTATCCGGGCGATGATTCCGTTGATTGGGTGGGCCTGAGTGCCTACCATGACGACACCTCGGGCGGGGCCGCCGTCAACTCCCTGCCCCGCGCTGGTGAGTTGCGGGAAATGCTGACATCGGCCGGCGGTGAGGACTTCTACGGCACGTATGCAGCCGGCAAGGACAAGCCGTTCCTGCTCCAGACCGCCGCCTTCTACAGCCCGGCGTCGGGAGGTGCCGCAGAGTCCGACATCAAAGTGAACTGGTGGGACCAGGTAGTGGGCACCATGACGTCGGCGGAATTCGCCCGGACCGCCGCCGTTGTGTGGGATGAGCGGACCAGCACCAGGGACACCGGGGTCGCCAGCATTAACTGGCTGCTGACGGGGAAACCGGACATTGCTGCAGCTGCCTCGGAGCGGCTCAAAAAATCCCCTGTGGTGACCGGGCCGGTGACGGAGGTGTCCACGGACGGCAGTTATTCGCATCCCAACACGTTGTCCGGCGTTGCCGCGTGGAGTGTTGGAGCGGCTTTGCTGATCCTCCTTGCCGCGCTGTGGCAGATTCCCGGACGGATCAACAACGCTTCCTCCTGGGCCTATGCGGATCCGTCCAAGCGTGACTCCCGCGTGGATCTGCTGCGCGGCATGGCGATCGTCTTTGTTGTGGTCAACCACCTGGGCATGACATCCCTCTTCCAGCTTTTTACCCAGGAAGCGGTGGGATTCGTCTCGGGAGCCGAATTGTTTGTCCTGTTCTCCGGCCTGGTGGTGGGCATGGTCTACGGGCCGCGCGTCAAGGACGACTTCGGCCGCGTGCTGGAGTTGACGTCGCGCCGCGCAGGCAAGCTGTACGTGACGGCACTTGTGGTGCTGATCGGTGTCTTCCTGCTTTCGCTGCTGCCGGTTTTCCGTTCCGAGGTGCTGACCACGTTCGTGGACCAGGGAACGGGTGGAGCCGGCCATGGCGGTGCGGGCCGCACCTACGACCTTTACGCCGGCATGGGCTCCCTGCTGCAGTTCCCCGTACCGCCGGGGATCCTGCCCGCGATCCTGCTGCTGCAGTTCGGGCCGTGGCAGTTCAACGTGATGGGCCTCTACGTGGTGCTGCTGCTCGCCAGCCCCCTGATCCTTGCCGCGCTGGGCCGGGGCAAAGGGCTGTATGTGCTGGGTGCATCGATTGCTGCCTACGCCGCCGGCGCAACCACCCGTTTCCGGCTGCTCCCCTCGCAGTTCGAGGATTCATTCCCCCTGCTGGTATGGCAGGTGTTGTTTGTGATCGGGCTGGTGGCGGGGTACCACCGGCACCGCATCATTGCCTGGTTCTCGGCCCGGGTTTGGGTGGTGGCTGCCTGTACCGTCCTGGCCGTTGTCTTCGCGTTCCTGTCCTGGGGCAACCCGTACCTGGCCAATGGCTTCGACGTCCGGCTCGCCGTGATCCCGGACGCCACCTACCGCATCATGTACGACCTGTTTTTCGGCCGCACCTACCTGGCACCCGGCAGGCTGCTGAACGTGCTGGTCCTGGTGGTGGCGGCCTACGCGTTCCTGACGGCGTATTGGAAGCCGGTGCAGCGGACACTGGGGTGGTTCCTGATTCCGTTGGGCCAGGCAACCCTGTATGTGTTCATCATGCATGTGGTGCTGATTGCCGTGGTGGCCAACATTCCGGCCCTGCTGCAGGAGAACGTCCTGCTGAATACAGCGGCCTACGCCGTGCTCCTGGGGCTGCTGTGGGTCATGGTCAGGACCAAGTTCCTTTACCGGATCATTCCCACGTAGGCCCGGTCCGCAGGCCGCTGACCGCCTGGGGCAGAATTACCTGATGCAGCAGATGGTCCTGCCATTTGCCCGCGATCTTGAGGTAGTTGGGAGCCAGCCCGATCTCCTGGAATCCGGTGCGGTCCAGGATGCGACGGGATGCTGCATTGTGGACCAGCGTGGCGGCCTGGACGCGGTGCAGTCCCAGTTCCGCGCCGGCATAACCGAGCGTGTAACGCACACCGGCCGTGGCAATGCCCCGGCCGGTGAGGTCGCGGTCCACCCAGTACCCGAGATTGGCGCTCAGGAACGGCCCCCGGACGATCCCTGTCAGGGTGATGGCGCCGACTATCCGGTCCCCGTGAAGTTCTGAGCCCGGCTGGTCGGTGTCGACCAGGACCCACGGCACCTCGGTTCCCGCGGACAGGTGCGCCCGTTTGGCGTGGATGATGTCCAGCTGGTGGGAGGCAGTGAAGAACGGGTCGAGCCGTTCCGGTTCCCAGGGTGCGAGGTGCCCCCGGTTGCGGAGATAGGCAGCTGACATTGCCCCGGCGTCGGTGGCAGCAAGCAGCCGGATCCCGACGCCGGGAGCAATCCCAGTCATTGAACCGTCCAGTGGGTGCTCCTAGACCAGACCCGGGTAGCTGGCCATGATGTAGTCCGTCGCGGCGGGGCCCTTCATGCGCAGGCCGTTCCGGCCAGAGCCCACCCTGGCCTTCATGGCAGTCCAGAAATTGGATTCGGGGCCTGGTGCCTGCTGGTTGATGAAGCACCAGCTGGTGTACAGCCCGTACAGGCGGTCCCGGTCGAGGCTGGTTTCGTTGACGGTGTCGACGTGGGTGGCTTCGTGGAGAAAAAGGTCAAACTGCGAATGTGCCATGATGGCGTCCCTTCGCTCAGTGCGTGGCGCCGCCGTTCGGCTACAGCAGCCATGACCGGCGCCATGCACGGGGCGCCGGAGGGTTGATGCGGGCAACTTCGGTTGTTGCGGCCCTGAGCGGCGCTAATGCTCCATCTACAATGTAGACTTTACCTGTAGACCAGGAATCGGGCAAGCGCCCGGCAATTTGCCGGGAGGCAGCACAGCTCCGGTCCGGAACGGAATCCATGACTTCCCCGAGCGCAACCACCGAAGGCGGCCGGTCCCGCAAGGCAAGGCTGAGCAAAGAGGTGGTGCTCGCCAAGGCCCTTGAACTGGTGGACGCCGACGGCCTCGAATCGCTCACCATGCGGCGCCTGGGACAGGAGCTGGGGCGGGACCCGATGAGCCTTTACCGCTACGCCGAAAACCGGGCCGCACTGCTGGACGGGGTATCGGAACTGGTGCTGAACGAGCTGCCGGTCCATGCCGATGACCCGAACTGGAAAGGCCAGCTGAGGCTGATCGCCCACAGCTTGCGCCTCATTGCGTTGGAGCATCCCAACGTGGTCCCGCTCCTGGTCACGCGGCCTCTGTCCACCCCGCTGGGTCTCCGGCCGTTGGGGACCCTTCGCCCCCTGGAACAGATCCTGGCACTTCTCATTGAGGCCGGGTTCCAGCCACCGGATGCGCTGCACGTGTACCGCGCCTATTACGGCTTCCTGTATGGCCACATCCTCAATGAGCTCCAGGAGTTTGTGGTGGATCCGGAGGAGAATGAGGCCCTCCTGCGGCTGGGCCTGCACCGGCTCCCGGCCAAGGACTTCCCCCGCCTCCGGGCGCTGGCCCCTGCTCTCGCTGACTACGACGGGTACGCCGAACTGGACCAGGGCCTGACCATCCTGCTCTCGGGCCTGGAGTCCCAGCTGTTGAAGCAGGAAGCGGCGCCGACGCCCGTTTAAGGCCCGCCGGTCTTATTCGATGCCGGCAAACAGCAGGTTCAGTTCGTCCGACAGTTCCTTCCGCAGCGCAGGAGTGCCGATTTCCTGGCCATCGATGCGGTTGACCGGGGCGAGCAGGCGCACGCTGGAAATCAACCACACCGCGTCCGCATCCAACAGGTCGCGCGGCTCCAGCGGGCCGTAGCCGAGCTCCCAGCCGGCGGCCTTCGCGGCGATAAAGAGGGCGCCCTGCGAGGTGCCCGGCAGGATGCCGCTGTCCAGTTGAGGTGTGATCAGGCGTTTGACGGTGGTTCCGTCCGCGGACTTTTCCACATGCGCCAACAGCACCGTGGACGTGGGTCCCTCCAGGACGCGACCATCGGAGGAGTGGAAAATAACGTCGTCGGCACCCTGCTTGTGCGCGTGGCGCAGGGCGGCCATGTTGACGGCGTAGGAGAGCGTTTTGGCGCCCAACAGCAGCCAGGGCGCTCTTTCCCCCACTTCACTGTCGTAACCCCTGTCCAGGAGGATCACGTCGATGCCGGTTTCCCGTTGCCGCCGGCCCAGCTCACCTACCGGTGATACCTGGACCCAAGCGGTGGGCGCCACTGCCCCGTCCACACCGCGGGTCACCACCAGCTTGACCGCCAGTTCGTCTGCTGCCGGCGCGGCCGGCGGATGCTGGACGTGATGTTGGCCCAGCCCGGCCGCGATCGCGCGCCGCCACTGGTCCTCGCCCGGCACGTCCAGGTCCAGCGCTTCGGCGGAGCCGGCCAGCCGGTCCAGGTGGGCCTGGATCTTGCGGACCTTGCCATCCACGGCCAGCATGGTCTCGAAGATCCCGTCGCCGCGGGCGGCGCCCTGATCGGTGACCATCAGCTGGGGCTGCGACGCGTCTGCCAGGCGGCCGTCAGGAGCATCAGGGTCGAGAAAAACGAGAACCACGGGCGAAGGAGAGGTCATGGCTCCAGCTTAGTGCGGCGTTGCCCGGATAAGCTGGGCTGACGCCGTGGCCGGAATCCGTCCGCCGGGCGCTCATTCTCCGGGGGTCTGCTCGTGTTGTGGCCGTTTTCGCTTGCCGGTACCGCTCCGGGGTGGGTGGTGACCCTCCTGGCCGTGGCGGACCTTGTGATCAGGGTGCTGGCCATCGGCATCATTCCCGGCAACAGGCGGCCCACCACCGCCATGGCCTGGCTGCTGGGCATCTTCTTTGTGCCGTTCCTCGGCATTGTCCTATTCCTGCTGTTCGGCAATTTCCGGCTCTCCAGCCGCCGCCGCGAACAGCAGCAGCAGGTCAACGACAGGGTCCGGTCCGGGATATCCTCCCTGGCAGCCGCCGAAAGCGAGTACCACGGCCCCGAGTGGGTGAAGTCCGCCGGTGAACTGAACCACAGGCTGGGTTCGCTGCCCATGGTGGACGGCAACTCCGTGGAGCTTATCCCCGGCTACCCGGACTCGATCCTGGCCATGACCGAAGCCGTGCGGAAAGCGAAGAAGTTCGTCAACGCCGAGTTCTACATCATGAGTTCGGACCACATCACCAACGACCTCCTCACGGCCCTCGAGGAGGCCGCAGAGCGCGGCGTCGAGGTCAGGGTCCTGTTCGACCACATCGGCACCCTCCGGGTTCCCGGCTACCGCAACCTGCTGAAGCGGCTGAGGGCGGGCAAAATCCAATGGAAGCGGATGCTTCCGTTGCTGCCCATCCACGGCCAGTGGCGCCGGCCGGACCTCCGGAACCACCGCAAGATCATGGTGATCGACGGCGAAATCGCCTTCTCCGGGTCGCAGAACCTGATCGAGCCCTCCTACAACAACGCGCGGCACCGCCGGGCCGGACGCGAGTGGGTGGAGCTGATGGCGTGCCTGCAGGGCCCCATCGTGACCACCCTGAACGTCGTTTTCGCCACGGACTGGCTCAGCGAGACGGACGAGTCGCTGGAGGACCAGCTGCAGTTGCCGGCCAACACCGCACCGGGCAACGTCACGGCACAGGTTGTTCCCAGCGGTCCCGGGTTCATCACCGAGAACAACCTGCGGCTCTTCAACACCCTTATCTACTCGGCCCAGCAGCGGATTTCCATCTGCAGTCCGTACTTTGTTCCCGACGATTCCCTGCTCTATGCCATCACCACCGCAGCGCAGCGGGGCGTGGAGGTGGAACTTTTTGTCTCCGAGAAGGGCGACCAGTTCCTGGTCCATCATGCCCAGCGGTCCTACTATGAGGCGCTGCTGGAGGCAGGAGTGCGCATCTACCTGTACAAGGCGCCTTTTGTCCTGCACGCAAAGCACTTCACGATCGACGACGAAGTGGCGGTGCTGGGCTCCAGCAACATGGACATGAGGTCCTTCTCGCTGAACCTTGAAGTCTCGGTCATGCTGATGGGCGCCGACATCGTCACCAAGATGCGGGCAGTGGAAAACACCTACCGCGGCATTTCCCACGAGCTGAAGCTTGCCGACTGGCTCAACCGGCCGCTGGCCGCCCGCTACGTGGATAACGTGGCCAGGCTGACGGCGACAGTCCAGTAGCAGCGGTCCGTCCGCCTAGGGGTCCGGAAAGTGCGCGCCCAGCGTGGACAGGACGCCGTAGGCTTTGGTCCGGATTTCCTGGTACTCGTCCTCAGGATCGGAATCCGACGTGATGGCGCCGCCGATGCCCAGGCCCAGTTCCATGGCACCGCCGGGGCCGGCGCTGATCACCAGGGTCCGGATGGTCACGGCCAGGTCAGTGGCCCCGTTAAGCGAAAAATAGCCGATGGCGCCCGAGTACAGCCCCCGGGGCCCGGTCTCGAGCCGGTCCAGGATGGCCATGGTACTGATTTTCGGGGCGCCCGTCATGGAACCGGCCGGAAAGCAGGCCGCCACTGCTTCGGCGCGGGAGGAACCGGGCAGCAGCCGGGCGTCGATGGTACTCACCATCTGGTGGACGGTGGCGTAGCTTTCGATGGCGCACAGTCGGCTGACGGTGACGGAACCGGGGACAGCAAAGTGGCTCAGGTCGTTCCGCAAGAGGTCAACAATCATGATGTTTTCCGCCCGGTCCTTGGGCGAGGACGCCAGGTCCGCCTGCAGCGCCCCGTCCTCGGCGGGGTCGGCACCCCGGCGGCGGGTGCCCTTGATCGGTTCGGCGCGCATCCCGCCGTCGGCCGCGATTTTCAGGAAACGCTCGGGCGAGGTGCTGGCCACCGTCAGGCCGCCGAACCGCAGGTAGCTGGCAAACGGTGCCGGGTTGCGGTGCCGCAGGTCCAGGTAGGTGGACCACGGGTCCAGTGTCCCGGCCGGCACCGAGGCTTCCAGCGCCGTGGTCAGGCAGACCTCGTAGGAGTTGCCGTCCGCGATCTGGTCCTTGGCGGCATCGACCTTGCCCCGGTATGCGGCAGCCGAATCGCGGCTCCGGAAAGACGGCGCAGGGCGGCTGCCGGCAGTGGGGCGTCCGACGCCGGTGCTGCCACCGTCTGCCGCCGGCACGGCAGCCACGGCGGTCCTTGCCGTGTGCAGCCAGTCCCGGGCGTCCGGGGCCTCCAGTGCCAGCAGCCAGACCGTGCCTTCTTCGTGGTCAATGACCACTGCGCGACCGGCAAAAATCAGGGCAGCATCGGGGGTGGCCGCGGACAGGTCTGAACCGCCGGTTTCGCGTTTCAGCTCAAAGCCCAGGCAGCCCAGCCAGCCCAGGGCAAACTGGGCCGGATAGCCGTCCGGTGTCCGTACCGCCCGGCGCCCCCACACGGTGTGCAGCCAGCGGAAAAACGGCCCGGGTACGGTGGCTGCCGCTGAGCCGGTGCTGATCAGGCTGGTGCCGGATTGGTGCGTGACGAATTGGCCGAACGTCCCGCCGTCGTCCGCCATGATGCTGAAGCGGTTGCGTTCCGGAACAGCGGCGGCTGAATTCGAGGAGTCGAGCCAAACAGCGTTGGGTGATTCGGAATACAGGGCGCGGAAAAGGGCGGGCGCGTCCGGCAGGCCCTCAAGCCGTTCCGTGAGCAGCTGCAGGCCCCGTCGCGCCGAAAGTTCGGGGGCCAGCACCGGGGCAAGGGCTGGGAGGTAGGGCAGGAGCTGCAGCACGTGCTCCGGGGCCGACGTGCCTGCGGAGTTGTTGACCCGAATGCCCGCCTGGTGCGGCGCATCGTCCGTGGCAAGCCACTCATCCTCCTGGGCAGCCCACTGGTCCCAGAAGGGTTCATACGTGGCGCCATCGCGGTCCATGGCGCGGGATTTGCGAAGCCCGGGAGGTGCTTCCGCCCAGATGGCGGCGCTCAGGAAGGGCCGGGCAGCGGCAGCTGCCGCACCTACCCCTTCCACAATCACGATTTCCGCCGGAAGCGTTACCTGGGTTCCGCCGTCGTAATGGTTTTCCCAGTCCCAGCTGGTCCACGTTGCTGCCTCGCCGCGGGCCAGGGGAGTGAGCACTGTGGCCACGTACCGTTCGATTCCCGCCGCGAGCCCGTTCCACCCGGGGTAGATGTCCTCCAGGTGGAACAGGGAAACCCTGTGGTGGGCCCGCAGCCTGGCCGCCAGTTCCACGGCCAGCGTTGTCTTCCCTGCGCCGGAGCGCCCGTCGATGGCGATGATGACGGGGGCTGGGCTCATGGACTGAAGCGTACCGCTAACCCTGGCGGGCTTTCATCCGGGGGTTCTTTTTATTGATCACAAACGTCCTGCCGCGGCGCCGGACAATCTGGGCGCCCGGGATCTTCTTCAAAGCCCGCAGCGAATTCCGTACTTTCATGGTGTTCTCCTTGTTCCGTTGGGTGGGTGGCGTTGGGGGCGACGCTGCCGGCGCCTTACGTGGCCGGCGTCAGCCCGAATGGGTCCGGCAGGCGGTGCCCTGCTGCCAGTTCCCTGTCGGTGAGCTCGCAGTCCTTCAGGAGCCGCGAGATTTCGGCGGGGTCCAGGTCCTCGCCTGTCGCGGCGATGAACGAGTCCGGCGCCGTGGCCGGGACGCCCGCAGCCGCTCCGGGGCTGTCCGAGGGCCAGGTGCCGGCGTTTTCCAGCCAGACCCGGGGTCCGATGCCCTGGAGGGTGATCCGGCAGCCCGGCGCCGATGCCACGTTGAACTGGCCCCGGAGGACGCAGCAGCCCGCCGCCAGGGTTCCCAGGGCCAGGCGGAACCTGCCCGGATGCAGTTCCCTGTCCAGGCGGTGGACGACAGTGGTGAACGGGGACGCGGCGCCAGGCCGGGCCCGCCCGGTCTGTGCCGGGGCGGTGCCCGGTTCGCACCGGGCCGCGGACGCCCCGTAGTGGAACCGGCCACGCCTTAGGTCCGCGCCGGCCGCCGCGATGTGTGCGTGCGGCGCCAGCGCCTGGACCAGGTGCAGGCCGCGCTCCTGGCCGGCCGGATGTGCGGGCATGATGTCCGGCTGGGCAGGGAGGATGGTGTCGGCAAAGTCCAGTTCCCGCACCATAAACTCGCCGGGTGTGCGTTCATCTCCCGGCGCGGGGGTGAAGCCCGATTCGAAGAGCGTGTGGGCATCCCAGAGGTGGTCCTCCATGGCATCCGGAGCGCAGGCCAGAATGACGGACCCCACCAGGGCAGGCCGGCCCAGGCCCCGGTTAAGGGCGGCGATTGCAGTCGCTGCCGGCAGGGCCGGGGGCAGCCCGATGATGATGGGCCGTGCGTTGGCGGCAAGCAGTTCCTCCACCGCGGGTACCAGGTCCAGCCGCACGGCGCAGCTGAGGCAACTGTGTTCCAGTATGGTTTCCGTGCGGTCCTGGCGCCCTGCGGCGTCGACGGTCCTGCGGATCACCAGGCCCTCGTCCAGCAGGTCCTGGACCACCACCACGCTGCCGGGATGTGCTGCTGCCGCGGCCTCGCATGCCTGCTGCCGGCAGAGGGCATCGAGAGAGCTGATGACGAGAATGTCCATGCCCACAGTTTAGATGAGAATCATTCTCATTTGCAAATACAAGGGGAAGGGGAGTCGCCTCAGTGGTTGCTGAGCTGCGGGTCCCTAGCCACGGCGTTTTTGAGGTGCCTTAGGAGTCCCGGAAGGGCTGTGTGGATCTGATGCCACACCGCATCAAAATCCGCGCGCCCGCCGTACCAGGGGTCCTCGATGCCCTGGTCCAGCAGGTCGTGTCCCGCCATTGCGGGATCGAAGCTCCGGAGCATCCGGATCTTCCGCAACGCATCACCGTCCGGGGCGGCCTCGCTCAGCCAGGCGTAGTGGTCGATGTCCAGCGCCAGGATGAGATCGCGTTGGCGGAACCATGCCTGGTCCCACGCGCGGGCAACGTGCTGGCCTGAGCTGAGTTGGGTATCCGCCAGGCGGCGGGCGGCGCGGGGGTCGATGGGCCGGCCGGCTTCGTAGCCGGTGGTTCCCGCGGAATCCACCTCCACCAGCCCCTCGAGCCCTTCGCGTTCCAACGCTGCGCCCAGCATGATCTGGGCCATGGGCGACCGGCAGATATTGCCAGTGCAGACGGCGATGACGCGGTATGGGCTCGACGGTGAGTTCATTGCTCTAGCATGCGCGCTGGGACGCCAGTTGGCCAGAGGTGCGTTCATAAAGGTTTACGGGCTTGTAAACTCCTGTGAATTTCCGTCATATCCGTCGTTGCGGGCAACGTCGGGCGACGCGGACAGTGCGGGCGCGAAGGTCAGTGGATCAGGGCCAGCAGGATTCCCACGGCAATGAACAGGGTGCCAAAGACCTTGCTCAGCACCAACTGGCCCCGCGGCGTTTGGGTGAACCGCTGGAAAGACCGTGCGGCGGCCGCAAAGAAGAACCACATCACCAGGATGTCGATGACCACCACGGTGGCCGTCAGGACCGCGTACTGCACAAGCAGGGGTTCGTCCGTGCGGATGAACTGGGGCATAAACGCGAGGAAAAAGACGATGGCCTTGGGGTTCAACAGGTTGACCCAGAGGCCGCGGCGGAAAATCGACCACGCCGGCTCGTTGCGCAGCGCGGCCGCCTCCTGCTTTGCAGGGTCCGGCTTGCTGAGGAACTGCCGGATCCCCAGGTACACCAGATATGCGGCACCGGCGTAGCGGATCACGTTGAAGGCGACGGGCGAACTGGAGACCAGGACCCCCACTCCCAGCGCAACAATCGCCACGTGGATCACCAGTGCCAGCTGCTGTCCCAGGATGCCCCAGATTGATCGCACAAAGCCGGCGCTCAGGGAATTGCTCATCGTATTGATGGCGCCTGCTCCCGGCGTGAAGCTGATCAGGACGCCGGCGCCGGCCAGGGCCAGCCAAAGGGAGAATTGCACCAGACAATACTAGTGCCCCCAGGGCGCCGCTGCTGAGGCGGGTGGGGGCTTGGGGCCGGATCAGGCCCGGGCGATGACCTCGCCGTTGGGGATCAGGAACCAGCCGTCGTCGGTGGAACCCCAGCGGTGCCAGCCGGCGGAGATCCGGGCCAGGTCGGCGGGGTTGGCGAAGTCGTACTCCAGGGCCTGCTCAGCGAAGGCCGAATGCAGGACGCGTTCGCCCCAGACCCGCGCCTGCCACCGGCGCTGCTGCCCGGTGGCGTACAGCCAGTTGCTGCTGGTGGGTGCAACGTCGGTGAACCCGGCGGACTGCGCCCACGAGACCAGGCGCCGGCCGGCATCGGGCTCGGCGCCGTTGCGCCGGGCGATGCGCTGGTACAGCTCCATCCATTCGTCCAGTTCGGGGATGGCGGGGTACCAGCTCATGCCGTGGAAGTCGGCGTCGCGCACAGCGACGATGCCGCCGGGCTTGGCCACGCGGCGCATTTCCCGCAGTGCTTCGACCGGGTCCGTCAGGTGCTGCAGGACCTGGTGCGCGTGGACGACGTCGAACACGCCATCCTCGAACTCGAGGTCGTAGATATTACCGGCCACAAAATCCACGTTCTCCACGCCGCGCTCCACGGCCAGGGACTGCGCCTGGCGGATGATGTCCGGCGAGCGGTCCAGCCCCGTCACTGCGCCCGGAGCCACCAGGGCGGCGAAGTCGCAGGTGATGCTGCCCGGCCCGCAGCCCACGTCCAGCAGCGTGGTCCCCGGCGGAAGGTGGGGCAGGACAAACGCCGCGGAATTCTCGGCCGTCCTGGCGGCGTGGGCGCGGACCACCGATTCGTGGTGGCCATGCGAGTAGATATCTTCCTGGGGCTGTTCCGCACTCATAGCCAAACGCTACCCCCAGGGGCAGGGATCCGTGCCGCAAACGTGCCGGTGCAAGGGTCCGCGGCTCAGCCGGGCCGGCGGGCGTCGGCGGAATGCACTTCCCGGGCCGAGACGGTGGCCTCCACCATGGCCGTCATGAACCGGGTCACGGTGTCCAGTTCGGCTGGCGAAAACCCTGCCATGGCGCCGTTCATAAAGCGGGACAGGGGCGCGAAGATGGCCCCGCCGTCCTCGAAGGCCTTGGGGGTCATTTTGAGTTGAACCTGCCGGCGGTCCGCGCTGTGCCGCTCCCGGACCACGTGGCCGGAGTGGTCCAGCCGGTCGATCAGGGCGGTGGTGGCCGGTGAGCTCAGGTGCAGCTCCTTCCGCAACAGCCCGGGCGTGACGGTATTGCCCTTCGCGGTGTGGCGCATGATCACCGCCAGCGCGTTCAGGTCCGTGCGGTGCATGTCCTGGCGTCCGCCGGCAGCATCCACGTACCGGTTGGCTTCAAGGGTGAACTCCTGCAGGAGCCGGATCAGCGGGTGCGGTCCGCCGCCCTGGCCCTGGCCCGAGCCGGAGGCCGGGCCGGGCAGTGGCGCAGGGTCTGCGGAGGGAGTGTTGCCGTCCATGTTCACCATCTCCTTTCCGGTGTCGGATTGCGCCAGCCGTACTGACGGATATTACTTCACCAAGCCGGGAGCCCCGCTCACTTGCAGAAAAGCTTGACTGGCACTTATCTCCATCATGGAGATAGTCTATTCTGGAATCAATAGTACGCCCAAGCCCGGAAGGCATCATGAAAAATCACATCCCAGGAACGGAACGCGTCCCGTTCTGGCTTCGCTGGCTGGTCCCCGTCCTCCTGGTGCTGACGTGGCTCGCGGTGGCCGGCGTCGGCGGGCCCACGTTCGGCCGGCTGGATGAGGTCTCCTCCAATGACCAGGCCTCTTTCCTCCCCGCCAGCGCCGAGGCCACCGCCGCCCAGGAGTGGCAGTCAAAATTCCGGGACTCGGATGAGGTCCCCGGCATCATCGTGATCGAAAACGCAGATCCCATGACCCCGGCCCAGCTGGGTGAAATGGCGGAACTGAAGACCCGGCTGGCTGAGCTCAAGCTGGGCAGCGCCGTCATCGGCCCGATCCCCTCCGAAGACGGCCGGGCGGTGCAGTTTGTGGCACCCATCGATTCCTCCGGTGAGCTCAAGGAGGCAGTGAAGGAGCTCCGGGACACCGTGGCTGAAGCCGCCCCGGACGGCATGCAGACCTACGTCACGGGCCCGGCAGGCCTGGCGGCGGACCTCACCGCCGCCTTCGCCGGAATTGACGGCATCCTCCTGCTGGTGGCCCTGGGCGCCGTGTTTGTGATCCTCCTGATCGTCTACCGGTCCCTGCTGCTGCCCATCGTGGTGCTGCTGACCTCGGTCTTCGCATTGTGCGCCGCCATCCTGCTGGTCTTCGGCATGGCAAAGGCCGGTTGGATCCAGCTGAACGGGCAAAGCCAGGGCATCCTGTCCATCCTGGTCATCGGCGCCGCCACGGACTACGCGCTGCTGTTTGTGGCGCGGTTCCGTGAGGCGCTGACCCACACCACCAACCGGACGGCGGCAGTCCTCAAGGCCTGGAAGGCATCCTTCGAGCCCATCCTCGCCTCCGGCGCCACGGTGATCATTGCCCTGCTGTGCCTGTTGTTCTCGGACCTGAACTCCAACAAGGCGCTGGGTCCCGTGGCCGCAGCCGGCATCCTCTGCTCGCTCTTTGCGGCGCTCACCCTGCTGCCGGCGCTGATGGCGCTGTTTGGCCGGGCCGCCTTCTGGCCCTTCCGCCCCAAGCTGGTCCCCGCAGGAGAGCGCGAGCCGGAGCTTGTGACCGGATTGGAAGGCCAAAAGGGCCTCTGGCGCGCCACAGGCTCCCTGGTTTCCCGGCGGCCACGCATCATCTGGGTAGGTTCGGTGCTCCTGCTGGTGCTGGCCGCAGGTGGCCTGCTGCAGCTCAAGGCCAACGGCGTGCCGCAAACGGACGTTATCCTCACCGCATCCAATGCCGTTGACGGCCAGGACGCGCTGGCTCGGCACTTCGACGCAGGCAGCGGCAGCCCCGCCGTCGTGGTGGCGGACGAAAGCAAGGCCGCGGACGTCCTCGACACCGTAAAATCGGCCGACGGCGTAGGGGAGGCCTATCTGCTGGCTCCCGGCAGTGTGCCCATCACCGGCGCCCCGGGGACTCCCGCGGACCCGGACGTCCGCGACGGCAAGGTGCTGATCAACGCAACGCTGAACTCCGCGGCGGACTCGCTGGAGGCAGAGGAAGCAGTCAAGGAGCTCCGCACCGATGTCAGGGACGTGGACCCGGGTGCGCTGGTGGGTGGTGTCACGGCCACTGCACTGGACACCAACACCACCGCCCAGCGCGACCTGGTGATCATCATCCCCGTGGTCCTGGTGGTGATCCTCTTCATTCTGATGCTGCTGCTGCGATCCGTGGTGGCGCCGGTCCTGCTGGTGCTTTCGGTGGTGCTGTCCTACGCCGCGGCCATGGGCGTTTCGGCGCTTGTTTTCAACAACATCTTCGGGTTCTCCGGAGCCGACGCCACCGTGCCGCTGTTCGGCTTTGTGTTCCTGGTGGCCCTGGGTGTTGACTACAACATCTTCCTGATGAGCCGGGTCCGCGAGGAGTCCCTCAAGCACGGCACCCGTCCGGGAATCCTGCGTGGCCTGGGCGTCACCGGCGGCGTCATCACATCCGCGGGTGTGGTCCTGGCCGCAACGTTTGCGGCTCTGGGTGTCATTCCCATCATGTTCCTGGTGCAGCTTGCCTTCATCGTGGCATTCGGTGTCCTGCTGGACACGGTGCTGGTGCGCTCGCTGCTGGTCCCGGCCCTGGCCTACGACCTTGGCGCAAAGATCTGGTGGCCCAGCAAGCTGGGCCGCGGCCTTCCCGCCGGCCCCGCCCAGCAGGCCCAGCACATTCCGAAGCATTCCGCTGAGGAGGAGCCCGCCGCCGAAGCGGCCCGCTGAGTTCCCGGGCTTCGGTTCCAAAAGTTGCTGCCGCCACCGGTCACCGGTGGCGGCAGCGTCGTTTCCCGCGCGAGCCCGGGCTGGCTTGAAGGCGACCCGTTTACCGGCCGGCGTCGGCCCCAACCGTGACGGCGGCCCGGCCGGCTGTTCCGTCGGCGCTGCTGTCCTGCCGGTCCGGATCGCCGGCGCGTGCGCGGCTGATGGCCGCGAACGCCGCCAGGACCGTGACGATCCCGCCGTAGAGGTAGGTGGTGGTGGGCAGTGACAGGACCGGTGCCAGCAGGCCGGCCAGGACGGCGGGAATGCCGAACGCCGTGTAGGCCACCACAAACAGGGACGCGAACGTGCCGGCCCGTTCGTGGTCCTCCACCAGCGGGCTGATGGAACGGATGACGCCCATAAAGGCCGTACCGAAGCCCGCGCCGGCCACCACAACGGTGGCGAGGAAGATAGGAAACGAGTTCAAGCCCAGGGCAACCATGCTCAGGGCAGTGCCTGCCGCCAAGGCCGTGGTGCCGAAAATGGTGATGGTGCGTGCGGGGAAATGGTGCAGGACTGCCGCTGCGATGGAGCCGGTGCCGGCGAGGGTGGTGATAACGATGCCCTGCCACAC
The DNA here is from genome assembly GCF_001424565.1 of Arthrobacter sp. Leaf141. Classification (GTDB taxonomy): domain Bacteria; phylum Actinomycetota; class Actinomycetes; order Actinomycetales; family Micrococcaceae; genus Arthrobacter. The sequence goes on along the minus strand of NZ_LMOL01000002.1, from coordinate 122,298 downwards.
GTGTTCCTGGATCCCGAAGGTGGTGTGCACAATCGCGGCGCCCAGCGAGAGGTAGAGTCCGCCGGTGGCCCAGCCGGCGAAGACGGCGGGAGTGCCGCTGACAAAGGCGCCCCGGGCTGCGGCCGGGATGGTGATGTGCGGCCTGAGCGAGGCGGCCCAGCCGGATGTACGCGGCGAGGTCTCCGGGACTGCCCAGACCAGGGCTGCAAACACAACGTAGAGGCCTGACAGCGAAATGAACACCAGGGCGCGGGGTTCGGCCAGCAGGTCCAGGAGCAGTCCCGATGCGAGGGCGCCCAGGGCGAGGCCGCCCAGGGGCGCCACCGTGTTCCACGCTGCACCGGCGCCGGGTTTGTCCTCCGGCTCCAGGTCGGCAATGGCCGCCGAGAGGGTGGTCAGCAGCACCCCGCTGGCGATGCCCTGCAGCACCCTCGCCACCAGCAGCATGGCCAGCGAATCCGCCAGGAGGAATGCGGTGACACTGGCAGCCAGCAGGATGAAGGCAGTACTGATGACCGGGCGCCGGCCCAGGTGGTCCGAGATGGACCCAAACACCAGCAGGGCGGCCAGCAGGGCAACGGCATACACGGCGAAAACGCCTGTGGTGGCAACCGGCAGCAGGTGCAGCTGCTCCTGGAGCGTGGGGTAGAACGGCGAGGGTGCACTGGCGCCCGCCATCATGGCTGCCGTGGCAGCGGCGACCAAGCCGAAGCCCAGCCGCCTGCGTGCCTGGGGACGACCGTTTCCGGGGACGGGACTCACAACCGGCCACCTTCCTGTTTGCCCTCAAAGGAGCGTTGGTTCGAAAAGACTCGAAGTGTCAGCGTACTGGCATCACTGCGAAGGTTCAACTAATATCGAACCGTGGCGACAACGGCGAACCTTCCGCACCCCGACCGGGCAGGCCTCCTGCTGCCGGGAGTGCTGTTTGCCCTGAGCGATCCCGATCGCCTGGACATCGTCCGCCAGCTCCGCTCCGGCCCGCTGGACATGGCCGACTGCTCGCTGAGTAATCCGGACATGCCCAAGTCCACCAAGTCGCACCTGATGAAGGTGCTCCGCGAGGCCGGCGTCATCCGCAACGAGGCCAACGGCCGCGGCCGCCGTTTGACCCTGCGGTCCGAGGACCTGGAGGCCCGCTTTCCCGGCCTCCTGGCCGCCGTCCTGGACGCCCCCGCCGCCGGTTGACCGCCGGGGCAGCCCGGCGCAACGTTCTCCGATAGCGAACGGAAGGGCCGCCGTCGTCCGCTCCGGCTGCCCGGAAACTGCGGATTTCCGGACCCCTGCCAGCGTTCAATGGCACCTTCCTCGCCAAGGTTGAGTGCACCTCACTCAACTTTCGATTGACAACTTTCCGTCCATGAGTAAAGTTGAGTGCAGAACGCTCAATGATCGGGCGCCATCCAGTTTCCAAGAAAGAAGGAAGCAACACATGTCACGTGCAGTAGGTATCGACCTCGGAACAACCAACTCCGTCGTCTCCGTTCTCGAAGGTGGCGAGCCCACCGTTATTGCCAACGCCGAGGGTGGCCGCACCACGCCGTCCGTCGTTGCATTCTCCAAGTCCGGCGAAGTCCTGGTCGGCGAGATCGCCAAGCGCCAGGCCGTCAACAACATCGACCGCACCATCGCCTCCGTCAAGCGCCACATGGGCACCGACTGGACCGTTGCCATCGATGACAAGAAGTACACCCCGCAGGAAATCTCCGCGCGTACGCTGATGAAGCTGAAGAACGACGCCGAGTCCTACCTGGGCGAAAAGGTCACCGACGCCGTCATCACCGTCCCGGCCTACTTCAACGACGCCGAGCGCCAGGCCACCAAGGAAGCCGGCGAGATCGCGGGCCTGAACGTCCTGCGCATCGTCAACGAGCCCACCGCAGCAGCCCTGGCGTACGGCCTGGACAAGGGCAAGGAAGACGAACTCATCCTGGTCTTCGACCTCGGCGGCGGAACGTTCGACGTCTCCCTCCTCGAAGTCGGCAAGGACGAAGACAACTTCTCCACCATCCAGGTCCGCTCCACGGCCGGCGACAACCGCCTCGGCGGCGACGACTGGGACCAGCGCGTTGTTGACTACCTGCTGAACCAGCTCAAGGTCAAGGGCATCGACCTGTCCAAGGACAAGATCGCCCTCCAGCGCCTCCGCGAAGCTGCCGAGCAGGCCAAGAAGGAACTCTCCTCCTCCTCCAGCACCAACGTCTCCCTGCAGTACCTTTCGGTCACCGCAGACGGCCCCGTGCACCTGGACGAGCAGCTCACCCGCGCCAAGTTCCAGGACCTCACCAAGGACCTGCTGGAGCGCACCAAGAAGCCGTTCCACGACGTCATCAAGGAAGCCGGCATCAAGCTTTCCGACATCGACCACATCGTCCTGGTGGGCGGCTCCACCCGTATGCCCGCCGTCTCCGAACTGGTCAAGGAACTGGCCGGCGGCAAGGAGCCCAACAAGGGCGTCAACCCGGATGAGGTTGTGGCCGTTGGCGCAGCCCTCCAGGCCGGTGTGCTGAAGGGTGAGCGCAAGGACGTCCTCCTCATCGACGTCACCCCGCTGTCGCTGGGCATCGAAACCAAGGGCGGCGTCATGACGCACCTGATCGAGCGCAACACCGCGATCCCCACCAAGCGGTCCGAGACCTTCACCACGGCCGACGACAACCAGCCGTCCGTGGCCATCCAGGTCTTCCAGGGCGAGCGTGAGTTCACCCGGGACAACAAGCCGCTGGGCACGTTCGAGCTGACCGGCATCGCACCGGCTCCGCGCGGCGTCCCGCAGGTCGAGGTCACCTTCGACATCGACGCCAACGGCATCGTCCACGTGTCTGCGAAGGACAAGGGCACCGGCAAGGAACAGTCCATGACCATCACGGGCGGCTCCAGCCTCTCCAAGGAAGACATTGACCGCATGGTCAAGGACGCCGAGGAGCACGCAGCAGAGGACAAGGCGCGCCGCGAGGCCACCGACACCCGCAACACCGCCGAGCAGCTGGCTTACTCCGTGGACAAGCTGATCGCGGACAACGCCGATAAGCTGCCCGAAGAGGTCAAGACCGAGGTCCAGGCCGATGTCGACGACCTCAAAAAGGCCCTCGAAGGCACTGACGACGCAGCCGTGAAGACTGCCTTCGAGAAGCTGCAGGCTTCCCAGGGCAAGCTCGGCGAGGCCATCTACGCCCAGCCCGGTGCCGCTGACGGCGCCCCCGGTGCTGAAGGCGCTGACGGTGCCGCCGGTGACAAGGCTGCCGACGAGGACATCGTCGACGCCGAGATCATCGACGAAGACGAAGCGAAGAAGTAGCCATGCCGCACCACGGTAACGAGGAAGAGCACAACTCATCCGCGGGACACGAAGGCAAGGGACCCGAGCCGGTCATCCGGGACAACCGCAAGGTTGATCCGGAAACCGGTGAGGCCCGGCACCCCGAAGGTGCACAGGCCGGCGGCGCTGAGCCCGCAGCAGCGGACTCAGAAGGCGACGCCCTGTCCCAGGCCGAGGAGATCCTCAACGGCATTGACGTGCCGGCAGAGGAATCCGTGGCCCAGGGCGCAGGCACCGCTGAGGCGGCCGAGCTGAAGAACGACCTCCTCCGCCTGCAGGCCGAGTACGTCAACTACCGCAAGCGCGTTGAACGCGACCGCGCCGTGGCAGGGGAAATGGCCGTCATCGGCGTCCTGAACTCCCTGCTTCCGGTCCTGGACGACGTCGACGCCGCCCGCCAGCACGGTGACCTGACCGACGGCCCCTTCGCCGCGATCGCCACCAAGCTGGAGAACGCGCTGAAGACCTACGGCCTGGTCCGCATCGATGAGACAGGCGTGGAGTTCGATCCCACGATCCACGAAGCCCTCATCCAGCAGCCCGGCGAAGACATCGAGGTTGACACCGTCAGCCAGGTGCTCCGTTCAGGCTACAAGTCTGGCGAACGCGTCCTCCGGGCCGCACAGGTCATCGTCGCAGTTCCGGCCTGATCCTCACCTCGGCG
>NZ_LMOL01000002.1:107079-118279 GCF_001424565.1 Arthrobacter sp. Leaf141 | reverse complement strand
GTGGAGGCAAAGTCCTCACGGACTTTGCCTCCACGCTCCGGCAGGCCCGATGCCACTCCCGGGCCCCTCATCCGTCCGGCGCCTAAGCGGCAATCTCGCCTAAGGTGAGGTGACCGCGTAGAGCGTCGGTACAACTGAGAAGTACGAGAAAGGAAACGCCATTGGCTAGCCAGGACTGGGTGGACAAGGACTTTTACGCGATCCTTGGTATCGCCAAGGACGCTTCCGACGCCGACATCAAGAAGGCGTACCGGAAACTTGCCCGCCAGCACCACCCGGATACGAACTCGGGGGACGCTGCTTCGGAGAAGAAGTTCAAGGACATCTCCGAGGCCTACTCGGTGCTGTCGGATCCGGATGAGCGCCAGCAGTATGACGCCATCCGGGCCATGGGCGGCGGCGCACGCTTCGCCCCCGGCGGGACCGGCGGCGGCAACGGCGGGTTCGAGGACATGTTCGGTGGCCTGTTCACCGGCAACACCGGCCGGCATGCGGGCGGGTTCAACCCGTCATCCGGCGGCATTCCGCCCGAGTTCGCTGACCTTTTTGGTGGCGGCTTCGGCGGCGGCGCAGGTTTCCAGCGCCCGCCTGCCAAGGGCGCGGACCGGACCGCAACCACCAGCATTTCCTTCTCCGGCGCCATCCGGGGGACCACCATCGGCCTGCGGGAGCCGAACGGCGAGGTCATCGACGTGCGGGTCCCCGCCGGCATCAAGGACGGCCAAAAGATCCGCGTCCGCGGCAAGGGCCAGCCCGGTGCCGCAGGCAACGGCGACCTTATGGTGGCCGTGTCCGTGAAGCCGCACGACTTCTACACCCGCGACGGCGACAACCTCCGTATCCACGTCCCCGTCACCTTCCCCGAAGCCGCGCTGGGCGCCGACATCGAAGTACCCACTGTTGACGGCGAAAAGGTGCGCGTCCGCGTGCCGGCGGGAACGCCGTCTGGCCGTACCCTGCGGGTCAAGGGCAAAGGTGTGGCAACGGCGAAGGCTGCCGGCGACCTGCTGGTGACCATCGACGTCGCCGTTCCCAAAAACCTGAGCAAGGAAGCCGAGGCCGCCGTCAAGGCGTTTGCCGAAGCCACCGCCGGTGCTGACGTCCGGGAAGGCCTGGCCGCGAAGGCCCGGCTCTAGGAGCGTGTGCCATGGACATCAGCGCTGACCAGCCCATCTTTGTGATCTCCGTGGCGGCCGAGCTGGCGGACATGCACCCCCAAACGCTGCGCCAGTACGACCGGATGGGCATCGTTTCGCCCAGCCGCGCCCCCGGCAAGTCCCGGCGCTATTCGCAGCGGGACATTAACATGCTGCGGGAGGTGCAGCGGCTCTCCCAGGAGGGTGTCTCCCTGGAGGGCATCAAACGTATCCTGGAGCTGGAGAACCAGGTAGCGGCACTGCAGCACCGGGTGACCGAACTGGCAGGGGAGCTGGCCCGCCGGCCGCAGTCCTTCGACTCGCGCATCTTCGCCGCGGGCGCCGCCGGTGACGTGGTCAGCCTGGCCCGCGGGCAGCGGCCCAGGCCGCGGACCCAGGCCATGGTGCTGTGGCGGCCGCGGGCCATCGGCCAGTAGCCCGCCCGGCCCGTAGCCGGCCCGCGGCACGCCGGGGCCCGCGGACGCCGGCTCAGCCGTTGATGACCTGCGGCACGCCGAGGGCTTTGAGGCCCTCCACCCCGAACTCCAGCCCGTAACCGGACTGCTTCGCGCCGCCGAACGGGATGCGCGGGTCCACGGCGCCGTGCCTGTTGATCCACACCGTGCCGGCCTGGATCCGGGCGGCGACGGCCCGGGCCGCCTGCAGGTCCCGGGACCATACGGAGGCGCCGAGGCCCACGTCCAGGGCGTTTGCCTTGGCCACTGCCTCGTCCACGGTGCTGTATTTGATGATCGGCAGTGCGGGGCCGAACTGTTCCTCCGCCACCAGCGGGTTGTTGTTGTCGATGTCCGCCACCAGCGTGGTGGGGTAGAAATAGCCGGGCTGGTCCGCTGCCGGGTCGCCGCCCAGCAGGATCCGCGCCCCTGAGGCCCGGGCATCCTCCACCAGGCCGGCGACGATGGTGTACTGTGCCTTGTTCTGCAGCGGTCCCAGCACGTTCGACTCATCCAGCCCGTTGCCCATCGGCATGGCTTTGGCTACGGCGGTGAGTTCCTCGCAGACGGCGTCGTAAATGTCCTCGTGGACGTACAGCCGCTTCAGCGCGGCGCAGGTCTGGCCGGTGTTGATGAAGGCACCCCAGAAAAGGTCCTGGGCGATGGCCTTGGGGTCGGCGTCCGGCAGCACAATGCCGGCGTCGTTGCCGCCCAGTTCCAGCGTGAGGCGTTTGACGGTGTCCGCCGAGGACCGGATGATGGCTTTTCCGGTGGCGGTGGAGCCGGTGAACATGATCTTGCCGATATCGGGGTGTCCGGCCAGCCGCGCCCCCACCTCGCGGCCGCCGCTGACTACGGTGACCAGGCCCTCGGGCAGTTCCTCGTTGATGACTTTCACCAGCGCCAGGACACTCAGGGGTGTGTATTCGGAGGGCTTGACCACCACGGCATTGCCCATCCGCAGGGCGGGGGCGATCTGCCACACGGTGATCATCATGGGCCAGTTCCAGGGGCCGATGGCGCCCACCACCCCGATGGGCCGGTACTGCAGCTCGGCGCGGGTTTCGCCGTCGTCCAGCAGGCTCTCGGCAGGCAGGGGGGTTCCGGCCGCTGTCCGCAGCCACGCGGCGCAGGCGCCCACCTCGAACCTGGCATTGGGTCCGTTGAGCGGTTTCCCTTGTTCGCGGGACAGCAGCCGGGCCAGTTCCTCTGCGGAACGTTCGACGGCGTCGGCTGCTTTCAGGAGCGCCGCGGACCGGGCGTCGTGGCCCAGGGCAGCCCAGGCCGGCTGCGCTGCGCGGGCTGCGGCCACTGCGGCGTCCAGCTGTTCAACGGTGTGCTCGGGCGCCTCTCCCACGGCAGCCCCCGTGGCCGGGTCATGGATGGTGCGGGTGGGCCCGCGGCCGGGGGCGATGGAAGCAAGCAGCGCATCATAGGTTTCCACGGGGTACTCCACCTCGAGTAGGAAGGGCGCCGGCCGGGTGGCCTGGCAGCTTGCTTCCAGTGTCGATGCTGCCCGGCAGGATCCTTTGTCTTTTTACGCAGGACCCTTGACATGGAGGGCACAGCCTGGCGCGCCGCCGCTAGTACTTGCCCGCTGCGGACGTGACCATGTCGCCGGAGGGGGCCACGAGATACCAGACGCTGTTGACGCCCTGGCCCAGGATGTCCCCCGCGGCCTTGTCCTTGGCGAAGTAGTAGACGGGCATGCCGTTGATGGTGACCTGCTTTTTGCCGTCCGGCGTGGTGATGGTGCCCGGCGTTCCCGTTACGCCGTCCATGGCCGGTGTCTCTTCGGTGGTGGTGACCGGTGGCCACGCTGCCAGGCAGGCATCGGTGCAGGCGCTGGTGCCGGAGTCCTTGGTGTCCTTGGTGAAGTAGTAGATACTCATGCCGTTGCCGTCCACCACAATCGGCCCGAGCGCGGAGTCCGCCGTCATCAGCTTCGCCGAAGCGGCTGCACCGGAGGTGGCGGCCGCCGTCGTCGCCGGGCCGGACGCCGGGGCGGATGCCGGAACCGACGCCGCCGTGGACGGGGTGGGCGCCGGCGTCGTACTGCTTCCCCCGCCGACTGCGCAGCCGGACAGCAATGCGGCGGCCGCCAAAGCCGACAGGCCAAAGCTGAGGTTCTTGTGCATCTTTTGCTCCTTGCCTCGAGCCAGCCAACGCGGAGGCCGGCGCTACCCTCTTAGACGCCGTGCGGGCAAGAATGGTTCAGGGAACCGGAACTGAACCTTTGTGTGGTTTCGGACGTCTTTAGAGGCAGGCGGGTTCGACGCGGGAGGCAGGGCATGTCGCTGGATGAGGAAGTGGTGGCGGCGATTTATCGTGACCACGGCGCTGCCCTGCGGCGCTTTGTCCTGAGCGCCTGCCGGGACCCGTATATCGCCGACGACGTGGTCCAGGAGACGGTGCTGCGCGTCTGGCGGCAGGCCCCGGAGATCACCGGCGGCCTGCGCAGCTACCTGTTCCGGACGGCCCGCAACATCATGATCGACAACTACCGCAGGTCCCAGCGCCGGCCGGCCGAGGCCACCGGAGACCCCGTGGATCCGGTGGATCCAGCCGAGCGGGTGGACGAGCTCCTCACCCGGGTCCTGATGGAGGAGGCGCTGCTGCGGCTGAGCGCCGAACACCGCGATGTGCTGGTGGCCCTCCACTACCGCCGATACACCGTGAAGGAGGCTTCGGAAAAGTTGAATATCCCCAGCGGAACCGTGAAGTCCCGGGCTTTCTACGCCGTCCGGGCGCTGCGGACCATCCTCGACGAGATGGGGGTCCAGCGGTGACCGCCATGGAACCGCACCAGCTTCTTGGCGCCTACCTGCTGGGCGGCCTCGACCCGTCGGACGTGACGTTGTTCGAACAGCACCTGGGGTCCTGCGCCACGTGCCGGGAGGAGCTGGACGAACTTTCCAGCCTGCCGGCGCTGCTGGACGCGGTGCCGGTGGGGGACGCCGTTGTGCTTCCCGGCGTGGCAGCAAGCCCGCAACAGGCGGCTGTAGCGGCGGAGAGCGGTGCGCCGCCGGTTCCCAAACGCCTGCTGGATCAGCTGGCCGCCCGCCGCCGTACGGTCCGCGTCCGGTGGACAGCCGCGGTGGCCGCGGCTGCCGCCGCCTGCCTGGCTGCCGGGATCCTGGCCGGGCCGCTGCTCAGCCCGCCCGCCAAACCAGACGCCACCTACTCCGTCCAGGCGGGCGACGGGGTCCGGCTCACCGTGGGCCTGGTGCGGAAAACCTGGGGCACGGAACTTGCGGTGGACGGACAGAGCCTGCCGGTGGACGGCACGTTCTCGCTCTGGGTCAAGGACCGCGCCGGCGGCGAGGACCGGGCCTGCGCGTGGACCGCAACCCCGAGCGGCCGGGTGCGGATCACCGGCGCCACCCCGGTCCAGCTCGCCAGCATCGCCGGCGTGGAGATGCGTGACGGGCAACAGCAGACCGTTGCCGTCATCGCGGTGCCGGGCGGGTAGGCCTTTACACCGGCGCCGGTGCGTCCGCCCGGAAATCCGCTGCCGCGTAGACGCCGAGGATCCGCACCTCGGTGGTGAAGAACTCCAGTTCCTCCAACGCCAGTTTCAGCGGGAGGTCCTCGGGGTGTGCTTCGACGTCGGCCATAAACATGGTGGCCGCGAACTCGTCGCCCACCATGTAGCTCTCCAGCCGGGTCATGTTCACCCCGTTGGTGGCGAACCCGCCCAGCGCCTTGTACAGGGCGGACGGGACGTTGCGGACGCGGAACACAAAGCTGGTCACGGCCAGGCCGGGAACCTCGTCCCGTGCCGGCAGTCCGGTTTCGCGGGCCAGGACCACAAAGCGGGTGGTGTTGGAGGGGTCGTCCTCCACGCGGGAGGCCAGGACTTCCAGGCCATAGATCTGTGCGGCCAGCGGCGGGGCGAGCGAGAGCTTGCGGGGATCGTTCCACTCGCTGACTTCCCGGGCCGAACCGGCGGTGTCCCCGGCGATGACGGGGCGGAGGCCGGCCTCGCGGATGAGGCGGCGGCATTGGCCCAGCGCGTGGATGTGGCTGTGGACCTCGGTGGCACCCTCGATGGTGCTGCCGGGGATGCCCAGCAGGTCGAAATGGATGGGCAGGAAAAACTCGCCCACGATCTGCAGGTTGGACTGCGGCAGCAGGATATGGATGTCCGCCACCCGGCCGGCGATCGAATTTTCGATGGGGATCATCGCCAGGTCCGCCTCCCCGCTGGAGACCAGCTCGAAGGCGTCCTCGAAACTGGCGCACGGGATGCTTTCCAGCTCGGGGAACATCTGTTGACACGCGATATTGGAGTTGGCGCCGGGCTCACCCTGGTACGCAATCTTCTGGGCCATGCTCCGTATGGTTTCACGCCTGCGCCCGCCTCCCCAACTGACTCGCACTTGTTGTCGTTTTGAGGGCCCAAAACGACAACAAGTGCGAGTCAGTTGGGTGGCCCGGTGTCAGAGGGGCGTGACGCGCAGCCAGACAAATTGGCGGGGGAGCAGCGCCAGCCCGTCTGCCAGGTCCTGCTCGGTTTCCGAAAGAAGGTCGACGGCGGCAGGCGCGAAACCCGCGAAGGTCGCCGCCTGCAGGATCACGGGGGAGTCGCTGAAGTTGGCCAGAGCCAGGATCCGGCTGTCTTCGCCCGGGCGCTGGTACGCCAGGACACTCCGGTGGTTGGCGGCGAAGTCGATCAGCCGGATGCCCGCCAGTTCCGGGGTGGCGGCCCGGACCGCGGCCATCCGCCGGATGCCGGCAAACACGGCCCCTTCCGGGGTGCGGGCCTCGGCCTTGTGCGCATAGTTTTCCGCAGGATAGCGCGGCCGGTGCACCCACCGGCTGTCGGTGTCGTGGCCTTTCTCAAGGTAATACTGGTAATCGTTCACCTGGCCCACTTCATCGCCCAGGTACAGCAGGGGAATGCCGCCGGTGCTGAAGGCCACCGAATGGGCCAGCAGGATCCGTTCCACTGCCTCCGAGGGGTTGTCCTCCATGCCGCAGAGCGACGCCGTCGTCCCTGAGATCCGGCAGTCCCCGGTGCGGGGGTTGTCCTGGAACGGAACACCGCGGGCAAAGCTGCCCGGAAACCTGTTGACGTAGAACGAGTTCAGGAACCGGCGGTGGTCGAAGCCGTTGATGCCCAGCTCGGCGGCGTCCTCGTCGGCAAACGTCCAGCCGATGTCGTCATGGCTGCGGACGTAGTTCACCCACGAAGTTCCGTCGGGGATGTTGTGCCGGCGCTTCAGGGCCTGCCCCAGCAGGGACGTATCCCGGGTGGCCAGCGATTCCCAGATCAGCGCCATCTGCAGCGGGTTGTACGAAATCTGGCACTCGCCGGGACTGATGTACAGGGCCACCTCATCGGGGTGGACAATCGCCTCGGATTTGAACAGAAGCGACGGCGCGGCCAGCCGGCAGACCGCGTTGAAGGCCTGCAGCAGGGTGTGGGCCTGCGGCAGATTCTCGCAGGGGGTGCCCAGTTCCTTCCAGATGAACGCCACGGCATCCATCCGCAGGATGTCCACGCCCTGGTTGGCCAGGAACAGCATTTCGCCGGCCATGGCCCGGAAAACGTCAGGGTTGGAGTAGTTCAGGTCCCACTGGTACGTGTGGAACGTGGCCCATACCCAGCGGCCGTTTTCGGTACGGATGAACGAGCCGGGGTGGTTTTCCGGGAAGATTTCGCGGACGTGCTCCTCGAACGCATCCGGCATGGTGCGGTCCGGGTAGAGCCAGTAGTAGTCGCTGAACTCCCGGTCCCCGGCAGCGGCCTTGCGGGCCCACTCGTGTTCGTCGGAGGTGTGGTTGAAGATGAAGTCCACCACCAGGCTGATCCCGTTGGCGCGCAGCTCGGCCGCGAGGGACCGCAGCTGCTCCATGGTGCCCAGCTTGGGGTTCACCTTCCGGTAGCTGGAGACCGCGTAGCCGCCGTCCGAGTGCGGCTCCGGCGCCAGGAACAGCGGCATCAGGTGCAGGTAGGTGAGGCCAAGCTCCTTGAAATAGGGGATCCGGGCCCGTACTCCCTCCAGGGTGCCGGCGTACCGGTCCACGTAGCAGACGCCGCCCAGCATGGTGTTGGCCTGGAACCAGCCGGGGTCGGCGCCGCGTTCGGCATCCACGGCCTTCAGCTCTGCCGGGCGCTCCTGCCAGGACGCGGCGCACTGGAGCACCAGCGCGGTGAGCTGCTCCAGCCAGTCGGGGCGCTGGCCGTACAGGGAATGGAACAGGCCGCAGAGGGCGGGAAGGTGATCTTCGAGGCGGGCGGCGAACGCCGGGTCAACAGCCCGGGCGGGGCCCTGGGCCAGGCTGATGGCTTCCAGGACATGCTGGTGTGCCGCGGCATCCACCCTGACGGATTCCTGCATGGACGAGTGCTCCTTCGGACCCCGCGCCGGGCTTGATCCGGCGGCACCTGGTTACGGCAGTATGCCACCGTTGCCCGCGCCGGAATGGAAGAAGCGCCAACGGCGCGCTGCGCTGACAAACAAGTTCCGGTCGCTGCCGGACAAACCGCCCGCGGACACCGGTGCCAAGCTGGATTCCACAGCTGGCCCCGGCGCAAATTTGACTGTTAAAGAGGGATCCCATGAGCATTTCGAATTCCGAACCACGAACCGTGGACACACGTGCCAAAGAGCATTCCACTGCCCTGCGCTCCGGCAGCGTTGGGGTCCTCGGCATCCTCTTTTTTGTGCTGTCCGCCCAGGCGCCCTTAACCGGGATCGTGGGGGCCTCGCCACTTGCTGCGGCGCTGGGCAACGGCGCGGGTGCACCGGGTGCATACCTGGTGGTGGGCGCCGTCATCGCTGTTTTCGCCGTAGGTTTTGTGGCCATGAGCCGGAAGATCCGGGCCAATGGCGCGTTTTATGCCTACGTCACGGCGGCGTTTGGCCCGCGGACCGGCGCGGGGACGGCGTGGCTCGCACTGCTGGCCTACAACACCATCCAGGCCGCCATGTACGGGCTGTACGGGGCTGCCTTCTCCGGGCTCCTGGCGTCCGTGGGTATTGATGTGCCGTGGTGGCTGCCGGCGCTGGCCACCATGGCAGGCGTGCAGGTGCTGGGTTCGCTGAACATCGAACTCGGCGCCCGCGTGCTGGCGGTTTTGGTGGGACTTGAGGTGGCAGTGCTGCTGTTGTTCGGTTTCACCGTCCTGTTCCAGGGTGGCGGCCCGGAAGGCTTGAACCTGGCGGCGTCCTTTTCCCCGGCTGCCATTGCCGCCGGGGCCCCCGGGGTGGCCATCATGTTCGCCGTCGCGTCCATGTTCGGTTTCGAGTCCACCGCCATCTACTCCGCTGAGGCAAAGGATCCGCAGCGGACCGTGGCCCGCGCAACCTACCTTTCCGTAGGCGTCATCGCCATCTTCTTCGCCTTCACCTCCTGGATGCTGGTCAGCTACTACGGGCCGTCCCAGGTCATGGCAGCAGCCGGGGCCGCCCTGGAATCCGGGGACTCCACCAGTTTTGTGCTGGGGCCCATGGTGGACCTGTTTGGCCCGTGGGCCGGGGTGGCCACCGGCATCCTGCTGGTGACCTCCCTGCTGGCCGGCATCGTCGCATTCCATAACGGCATCAACCGGTACCTCCACTCACTGGCACTGCGCGGGTCCATGCCCGCTGCCGTGGCCCGCACCAACCGGCACCACGCGCCCGCCGTTGCCGCCTGGCTGCAGACCGCGCTGGCGGTGGCGCTGGTCGCCCCCTTCGCGCTCCTGGGGCTGGACCCTGTGCTGAGCCTGTTCTCCTGGTTCAGCGGACTGGCCGTCGCGGCACTGCTGGTGCTGTACATCCTCTGTTCAGCCGCCGTCGTCCGGTATTTCCACCGGCAGCGCGAGACCGGCCCGCTGTGGCAGACCAGGATCGCACCGGTGCTGGGCGCCGTCCTGCTGATCTGGGTGCTCGCGCAGGTGGTAGGCAATTTCACCGCCCTGATCGGCGGCAGCGCAGGGACCGCAGCAGTCCTGCTGGCCACTGTCCCTGCCGTGTTTGCTGCCGGAACCCTGGTGGAACTGGCGATTGAACGCCGCGGTGGGGCAGCGCCCGGACGGGCTTAGCGGGCGCCGTCCGGCAGGGCGCCGGCGGCCACCCTCCCGGCGGCGCGCGGCGGAACCGTGCCGCGGCGGGCCAGCAGGAACGCGGCCAGCAGGAGTGCCGTCAGCCCGGCCGCTGCCGCCGCAGCCACCTCACCCTGCTGCGGCCACAGCCCGGCAAGGCCCAGGAACCCGGGCACTGTCGCCGTGGCTTGACTGGCCAGGACCAGGGCCCAGCCGGTGAACCGGTCCACGCGGCGCCAGCCCAGGGCCATGGACCCGAACAGCAGCCCCCACAACAGCGACCAGCACAGCCAGAGCACCGCGAGGAACGGGTTCGACGCGAACCAGCTGCCGGCCAGCAGCAGGCCCACAAAGCCCACCATGCCGCAGAACCAGCCCAGGCCCTGCGAGCCCAAACCCAGCAGGGTATCGATGCCCACATGGACATAGGTCAGGCCAAAAAGGACCATCCCCACCGCGGTCATCAGGGTCTCCGCCGGCAACGCCGCACCGGCCGGTCCGGCAGCGGCCGCCGCCAGGTATCCCACGGCGAGCACCAGTTGCAGCGACCCGATGGCCAGGCTGAGGACACCTGCGTCGCGGCGGGGGATGCGCCCCAGGGTTGCGAGGCCGTTGGCGAGCAGCGCGGCCCCGGAGAGGAGCAGGCAGAGATAGGCCATCAGGCACCCGCCCCAAGACCCCGAACGGTGCATACTTTTTTCGTTTTGTGGAATCTAAGTGTCACAATACGGACATTAGCGGACAGCTCGATCGGTGCCTACTGCTGCCCGGTCGCAATCCGTTAGCTTGGATGGAGGACCCGCCGCAGCCACTGCACTGCCGGCGGCAGCCCCCTGATTGGCTTCGACGTAAGGAAATACTGCATGGATGCACGGCTGGAGGCCATTCGGGACACCGTCCTGGCCAGGAACCCCGGGGAAGCGGAATTCCACCAGGCGGTGACCGAGGTTTTTGAAAGCCTGGGCCCGGTCCATGACAGGCATCCGGAATTCCTCGAAGCCGCCATCCTGGAACGGCTCTGCGAACCCGAGCGGCAGATCATCTTCCGGGTGCCGTGGACGGACGACGCCGGCCGGGTCCGGATCAACCGCGGCTTCCGGGTGGAGTTCAACTCCGCGCTGGGCCCCTACAAGGGGGGCCTGCGGTTCCACCCGTCTGTGTACCTGGGCATCGTGAAGTTCCTGGGCTTCGAGCAGATCTTCAAAAACGCGCTCACCGGCATGCCCATCGGCGGCGGCAAGGGCGGCTCGGACTTCGACCCCCGGGGCCGCAGCGACGCGGAAGTCATGCGTTTCTGCCAGTCGTTCATGACCGAGCTCTACCGGCACATCGGCGAATACACCGACGTCCCGGCCGGCGACATCGGGGTGGGCGGCCGCGAAATCGGCTACCTGTTCGGCCAGTACAAGCGCATCACCAACCGCTACGAGTCCGGCGTCCTGACCGGAAAGGGCATCTCGTGGGGCGGCTCGCTGGTCCGCCCCGAAGCCACCGGCTTCGGTACCGTCATCTTCACCCAGGAGATGCTCAAAACCCGCGGCACCTCGTTCGACGGGCAGCGTGTGGTGGTTTCC
>NZ_LMOL01000002.1:105746-107053 GCF_001424565.1 Arthrobacter sp. Leaf141 | reverse complement strand
CCTGCTCCGATTCGTCGGGCTACATCGTGGACCCTGCTGGCATCGACGTGGCACTGCTCCGGCAGGTCAAGGAAGTGGACCGCGCCCGGCTCAAGGAGTACTCGGTCCGGCGCGGCGGCGTCTCCTACGTTGAGGGCGGTTCCGTGTGGGACGTGGACGCCACGGTGGCGCTGCCCTGCGCCACCCAGAACGAGCTCGACGGCGATGCTGCCGCCAAGCTGGTGCGCAACGGTCTGCTGGCCGTGGGAGAGGGCGCCAACATGCCCTCCACCCGTGACGCCGTGGCCGTTTTCCAGGATGCCGGCGTGTTGTTCGGTCCGGGCAAGGCCGCCAACGCCGGCGGGGTAGCCACCTCGGCGCTGGAAATGCAGCAGAACGCCAGCCGGGATTCGTGGTCGTTTGAGCACACCGAAGCGCGGCTCACGGAGATCATGGTGGGTATCCACCACAGCTGCGCCGCCACGGCCGACGAGTACGGCGACCCCGGCAACTATGTCCTCGGGGCCAATATCGGCGGTTTTGTGAAGGTGGCCGACGCCATGCTGGCCCAGGGCCTGATCTAGGGGCGCTGGCTAGGGGCGCTAGGCAGGGCCGCTGGGTAACGGCGCTGGGTAAAGGCGCGGGTCAGGCGCCGCGGCGCCAGTCGCTGGGCGATGCGCCGAAGGCGTCGCGGAACGTCCTGCTGAAATGGGCCGCGTCGAGGAAACCCCACCGCGCGGCAACGGCGCCCACCGTTTTCCCGGCGTGGACCGGATCCCGCAGGTCCCGCCCGGCGCCGGCCAGCCGCCTGCCCCTGATCCAGCTTGCCACCGTGGTGCCGCTCTCGTGGAAGACGTTGTGCAGGTGGCGGGTGGAAATGAAATGCGCCGCAGCGACGGCGGCCGGCGAAAGCTGCGGATCCCACAGGTTGGCTTCGATGTATTCGCGGGCTGAAACCGCCAGGAGGGCCTGAGGGGTCAGCCGGTCCGGGGTGATGTCCATCTCCGCGTGGAGGAGGGTGGACACCAGGTCCAGGGCGTTGGCTGCCAGCCGTGAGCCGCTGGGACCGTTGAGGACGTCGAGGTTCTCCGATAGCTGCCGGATGAACTGGCCCACCAAGGCACCCAGGCCGGCGTTGCCCGCCATCCGCACGGCCGCCAGCTGGCCCACGCAGTCGCTGGGCAGCGCCAGCGCATCACAGGGGAACATCACCACCATCAGCCGGGCCCGTTCCTCGAACGTGAGCGTGTAGGGCCGGCTGGTGTCGTAGATGGCCAGGTCACCGGGCCGCAGGACGGCCTCGCGGTTGTCCTGGATCAGCAGTCCGC
>NZ_LMOL01000002.1:102800-105734 GCF_001424565.1 Arthrobacter sp. Leaf141 | reverse complement strand
GCGTTGGACCGTGTGCGCGGCGGCGCTGACCTCCACGATGGACATCCGGTCCAGCACCCGGGCCCGGAGCTGCCCCTGGAAGGCTTCCGGCGCTTCGCTGTGCGCGGCCAGCGGTACAAACGACTCGGCCACCAGGTGCCGCCAGTGGTCGAAGGAACCGGCGACGCTGGTGGTGACGTGCTGTGTGGCGGGCGTGGCCGGAGCTCTTACGGGCATGGAAATCCTGACGTGGGACGGGTCCTGGCAAATCCCCCTGCCTGTGTCCTGGGACACAGTCAGCCCAGATTACGTCCGCAGGATCCTTTTTTCAACAGCTGGCGAAAAAAGAATTCCCGGGAATCCGCCCCGCTATTTGTTCCGGCCCCTGGCCGCGACCTTCCAGCGGTCCACCAGGTTGCCGCCACTGACCACCGCAACATCGTCCACCAGGTTGATGGCCAGGCAGACGTGGTTGGGAATGATCCGCAGCCGGTCGCCGAGGGCAGGCAGCGGGTCGGGGCCATACCACTCCACGGTGGCGTGGTGCTCGGAGAGGGCGATGATCCGGGCATCCAGGTGGTCCATCAGCCGGCCGAAACCGCTGGCCCACGCGGGCCTGTCGCTGCCCAGGATCTTGCTGCCGGCGTCGATGATAAAGCGCACGGGGCTGCCCGGTTCGGTCCTGTGGTGGCTGACCACCGTGGCGGCGACGGTCAGCGCGATGTCCGTAAGGGCGCACCGGTCCAGTTCCAGTTGCTGGGCGTCGCCGAAGACGTAGACGCCGGGCCGCACTTCCGTGGCGACCGAGCCGTCGGTGAGCAGCGCCGTGGGCGTGGAGCCGCCGCTGAGGGTGGCGGCGTCGAAGCCGGCGGCAGCGAGGGTTGCCGCGGCCGCGGCCAGCGCGGACTGCTCCTGGGCGGCGGCTGCCGCAGGCATGCCGGGCGCGTAGCTGTGGCCGGGAAAGGTGAAGACCCCCGCCACCTGCAGCCCGGCAGCGGCTGCGGCCTGCGCCACCGCCGCCGCCTCCTGCGGGAGTGTGCCGCTGCGGTGGTGGCCGCTGTCGATTTCGACCAGGACGCTCACGGTTCCCGCTGCTGCGCCCAGTGCGGTGCCCAGCCGGGTGGCGCCGGCCGCCGAATCAACGCCGACGGTCACGGTTGCCTTCTCCGCCAGGAGCCGGAGCCGTTCCGCCTTACCCGCTGATGCCCACAGCGGGTAGGCGATGAAGTGGTTGTCCACGCCGCCTGCTGCAAAGACCTCCGCCTCGCCCACGGTGGCCACCGTCAGTCCGGCCGCCCCGGCAGCGATCTGGCGGGCTGCGATCTCCGGGATCTTGTGCGTCTTGGCGTGCGGCCGAAGGGCCAGGCCCCTGGAGCGCACCGAGGCGGCCATCCGGGCGATGTTCCGGTCCAGGATGTCCACGTCCACCAGGATGTCCGGGGTGTCGATGCTGTGGGGGATGGCCATGGGGGAGCTCCTTCGTGGAAACGGAAAACGGGTGGGGTCAGGCGGCCAGGAGGGCCAGGTAGCCCTCCAGCTGCTCGGCCTGGCCGGCGATGGGGGACCCGGCGGGGGAGAGGGCGGCGGCAATCTGCGCGCCCAGCAGCATGTCCAGGAGCTGGCCCGCCAGGAGTGCGTCGTCCACGGCCGCCCGGATGTCGCCCGCGGCCCGGGCCTCGGCCAGGAGCCGCTGGATGGTGGTGGCCCACTCTGCCATGGACTGCTGGTGGATGCGGGCCTTTTGCGGGTCGTTGACGGCCTTTTGCCAGAACGGGATGACGATCCGGGCCTCGTTGATCCGTTCCTCGTCCAGCGGCAGGACCTCCAGGCAGAAAGCGCGCAGTGCGGCCAGTCCGGTCATGGTGCCCAGGACCCCGGCGACCCGCTGGTTGGTCCGGTTGAACACATGGCTGAAGGCGAATTCCAGCAGGGTGTCCTTGGTGGGGAAGTACGGCTTCAGCGCCCCGTTGGCGAAGCCGGCCTCCAGGGCGATTTCCCGGAGGGTGGCACCTTCAAGCCCGTTGCGGGCGATGATCCGCCAGGTGGCATCGACCAGTTCCAGGCGCCGTTCGTGATGGTCAACTATCTTCGGCACCGCGGCTGCTCCCAGGAAATAGTTTGGCTTCGACTCTTGTGAGCCATGGTACGGAGGTTTATTCTCTACAACTATAGAAAATAAAGCCCGGAGACCCCCAGGGTCCTGACCAAAGGCAGTTCCCATGACACCTGCGCCATCCGCCACAGCAGCCGCGTTCGGCCTGGCCAACGAAGCCGAGATCCTTGCCGCAGCAGCCATCCTCCGGGCATCGGGCCACCTGGAGCCCCACCACCGGATTGCCTACCTTGGCCTTGTGGAACCCGCCGGCCGCAGGGGTGCCCAGGGCGCGGACGACGCCGGCCCAACAGCAGGCGGGCAGCCTGCGGACAGGCGGTTCCGGGCCCTTGTCCACGACATTTCCGGCGGGGCGCCCACCGATGTTGTGGTCTCGGTGACGCACGGGCTGGTGGTGTCCGCCGTGGTGCTGGATACCTCGCTGACCGGTGAACTGCCGGTCCTGGAAGAGGAATTCGGGCTGGTGGAAGACCTGCTGGCCGGCGACGAACGCTGGCTCAAGGCGCTCGCTGACCGCGGTTTGGACGTGGCCAGGGTCCGCGTGGCCCCGCTGTCCGCCGGTGTCTTCGACTACCCGGAGGAAAAAGGCCGCCGGATCCTGCGCGGTCTGGCCTTTGTGCAGGATTTCCCCGGCGACAGCGCCTGGGCGCACCCTGTGGACGGCCTGGTGGCCTACGTGGACGTGGTCAGCAAGGAGGTCACCCGGGTACTCGACCTGGGGGCCATGCCCGTTCCGGCTGAGCACGGAAACTACACGGATCCGGAACTGACCGGCCCGTTGCGCACCACGCAGAAACCGATCAGCATCACCCAGCCCGAAGGCCCCAGCTTCACGGTGGCCA
>NZ_LMOL01000002.1:90027-102776 GCF_001424565.1 Arthrobacter sp. Leaf141 | reverse complement strand
GGTCCTGCACAACCTCGCGTTCCAGGACGGGAACCGGCTTCGGCCCATCATCAACCGCGCCTCGATTGCCGAGATGGTGGTTCCGTACGGCGATCCCTCCCCGGTGCGGTCCTGGCAGAACTACTTCGACACCGGCGAATACCTGGTGGGCCAGTACGCCAACTCACTCGAACTCGGCTGCGACTGCCTGGGCGAGATCACCTACCTCAGCCCCGTAATCAGCGATGCTGTGGGCAATCCGCGCGAAATCCGGAACGGCATCTGCATGCACGAGGAGGACTGGGGGATCCTGGCCAAACACAGCGACCTGTGGAGCGGGATCAACTACACCCGCCGCAACCGCCGGCTGGTGATCTCCTTCTTCACCACCGTGGGCAACTACGATTACGGGTTCTACTGGTACCTGTACCTGGACGGCACCATCGAATTCGAGGCCAAGGCCACCGGCGTGGTGTTCACCAGCGCCTTTCCCGAGGGCGGGTCGGACAACATCTCCCAGCTCGCCCCGGGCCTGGGCGCACCCTTCCACCAGCACCTCTTCAGCGCCCGGCTGGACATGGCCGTGGACGGCTTCACCAACCGGGTGGTGGAAGAGGACGTAGTCCGGCAGGCCATGGGCGAAGGCAATGAGCGCGGCAACGCCTTCACCCGCAAGCGCACGGTCCTGGCCCGCGAATCCGATGGCGTCCGCGAGGCCGACGCCAAGGCCGGCCGGACCTGGATCATTTCCAACCCGGAGTCCCGCAACCGGCTGGGTGAGCCGGTGGGCTACAAGCTCCATTCCCAGAACCAGCCCACTTTGCTGGCGGACCCGGACTCATCCATCGCCAGGCGGGCAGTTTTCGCCACCAAGGACCTCTGGGTCACCCGCTACGCCGAGGACGAGCGGTATCCCACGGGCGACTTTGTGAACCAGCACCCCGGTGGGGCCGGCCTGCCGGCCTACGTGGCGCAGGACCGGGACCTCGACGGCCAGGACCTGGTGGTGTGGCACACCTTTGGCCTCACCCACTTCCCACGGGTGGAGGACTGGCCCATCATGCCGGTGGACACCGTAGGCTTCAAGCTCCGGCCCGAAGGCTTCTTTGACCGCAGCCCGGTGCTGGACGTCCCCGCCGGCACAAGCGCCGCCTGCCACGCCGAGGCCGGCGGTGCGCCATCCACCTCCTGCCACTGAAGCCGCCGGCCGCAGCGGGCCCGGTCCTGCACCGCAGGCTGTGCGCCGGGCTGACTGCGGTGTCCTGCGCGGTGCACCTGTGGCTCGCGGCCGCAGGGAACCACGGAGCCTGGCTGGGCGTGCTGATGGTGCTGCTGGCCGCTATCTGTGTCCCCTGCGCCGTCCATATCTGGCGGCACGGTGCCGTGCGGCCGCTCCGGCAGATTGCCGGGGCGGCGGTGCTGATGGTGGCCGTGCACAGCGTCCTGCTGCTGGGCGCGGGAGGTGCCGGCCACGCCCACGGCGGGGGCCCGGCGTCGTCCGCTTCCCCTGCAGTCGGTGCCGGGCCGCTGCTGCTGGTGATCGGGCTGGAACTGGGCACGGCACTGCTCGCGGCAACACTGGTGGCAAGACTGCGCGCCGCGGCAGGATTCCCCTCGCGAGATGGCATTTGACGGCAATGTTTGCCGCCGGGACTGCCGCGAAGTGCCATCTCGCGGGGAACTGCGCCGGGTTAGGCAACCGGGTCAGGGCGTCCGCAGCACCTGGTGGAACGCGTAGGCGCCGTTGCTCCAGACCACAAACAGCAGCGGTGCGGGGGCCAAGGCAATGCCCAGCACCGGCTGCAGCAGCGCGGCGGAGGCGATAATCCCCAGCAGGACCAGCATGGCCAGGCTCAGGTACCAGCGCTGCAGGCAGAGGTAGAGCGAGGCCTTGAGCAGGGCTTTCAACCCGGCCCCGGGCAGCAGGACGGTGCCCGCCGCTGCCGTCACGGTGACGCCCACGGTGACGGCGGCGGCCACAACGATCAGCGGAGCCAGCACCGCGGCGGCGGGCATGGACTGGACAATCACCAGGTCCACGCCGAGGAACAGGAGCGCCGCCACGGCGGCCAGGCCCAGCGGGGCCGTCCGCCGGAACGCGGCTGCGTAGCCGCGCAGGAAGGCGGCGACCGGCTTGACCGCGCCGCCGTCGCCGTTCAGTGCCTGGAAGGCCGCGAACAGGCCGGCCAGCGACGGCGGGACCGTCACCGAGAGCGCCAGGAAAAACGGCCACGCCGCCAGCGGATCGGCCACCAGGGCCAGGCAGAGCACCAGCGGCGCGTTGGCCAGTGCCAGCAGCATATTCCCGGCCAGGAAGGTGTAGATGAAGCCGAAGATGCTGCCAAACGCCTCGAAGCCCGGACTGGGCACGCGGCCCAGCAGCCCGCGCCGCCCGGCTCCTCCCACGGCGGTCATCCCTTCATGCCGCTCGTGGCGATGCCCTGGATGAAGTACCGCTGGCCGATCAGGAAGATCACCAGGATGGGGATCACCGAGATGACGGACCCGGTCATGATCATGGCGTATTCGGCGTCGAACTGGCCCACGAAGGAA
Organism: Arthrobacter sp. Leaf141; assembly: GCF_001424565.1. GTDB lineage: Bacteria > Actinomycetota > Actinomycetes > Actinomycetales > Micrococcaceae > Arthrobacter. The sequence continues at coordinate 100,244 of NZ_LMOL01000002.1, read as the reverse complement.
CGCAGGCCCAGCTGGACCGTCCAGAGCCGGTTGGACGTGAGGTAGATGAACGGTCCCATGTAGTCGTTCCACGTGTTCACAAACGTCAGCAGCGCCAGGCTGGCCAGGGCCGGCTTGGACAGCGGCAGTATCACGCGCGCCCAGATGCCGTACTCGCTCAGGCCATCGATGCGGGCGGCCTCGCAGAGTTCATCCGGGATGGTCATGTAGTACTGCCGCATCAGGAACACCCCGAACGCGCCGAACGCCTGCAGCAGGATCAGGGCGTTGAAGCTGTTGGTCAGCCCCAGGTTTTGCATCATGATGTACTGCGGCACCATGTAGGCCTGCCACGGCACGGCGATGGTGCCGATATACGCCAGGAACAGCACGTCCCGGCCGGGGAAGCGGACCTTGGAGAAGCCGTAGGCGGCCAGCGAACCGGTCAGCACCTGCAGGCACGTGATGATCACTGCCAGGTAGAGCGAGTTCTGCAGGTAGCCCAGCATGGGGATCCGGGTCCAGATGTCCGTGTAGTTGCTCCACACAAAATCGCTGGGAATCCATTGGATGGGGACGGTGAGGACCTGGTTGTTTTCCTTCAGCGACGAGGACAGCATCCAGAAGAAGGGCACCATCAGCGCCACAACCAGCACGGCCAGCACGCCGTAGATCACCACGTCGGTGGTGCGCTTCTTCCGTTCGCGCGGTGATTCCCGTTGCGTACGACGCCGGTCTTCCGGAGCAGGTGCCGGGGCGCCGCTGAGGAAGGGTGCCTCTGCCTTGAGGTCTTCGGCCATGTTGGTCATCAGCGTTCCCTCCGCTGTTGAAGCTTGAACTGCAGGACGGTGATGGACAGCACGATCAGGAACAGCACCAGGGAGATGGCCGACGAATAGCCGAACTTCCCTTCGCCGATGCCCTCCTGGTAGATGAGCTGGGACAGCACGGTGGTGGCGCGCCCGGGCCCGCCGTTGGTCATCACCACAATCAGGTCGAAGACCTTGAAGCTGGACACCGTCAGCATGACCACCACAAAAAATGTGGTGGGCCGCAGGGACGGGATGGTGACGTTCCAGAACCGCTGCCAGCCGCTGGCGCCGTCCACCTCGGCTGCCTCATACAGTTCCGTGGGGATGGCCTGCAGGCCGGCCAGGTACAGGATCATGTAATAGCCCATGTCCCGCCACACGCTGGTGATGATCACTGCCGGCATGGCCCAGTCGGAGCTGGAGGTCCAGCCCGGAGCCTCGGCGATGCCGATCGCATTCAGGAACTGGTTGATGGGTCCGTTGTCCGGGCTGAACAACATGTTCCAGACCACTGCCACCGCCACCAGGGAGGTGATGTAGGGGAAGAAGATGGCCACCCGGAAAAAGCCGATCCCCTTGAGCTTGCGGTTAAGCAGCATGGCCAGGCCCAGGGCCAGGGCCATGGTGAGGGGCACGTGGCCCAGCGCGTAGACCACGGTGTTGCGCAGGGCCACCCAGAACGTGTCGCTCTGGAGCATCCGCTGGAAGTTTTCCAGGCCCACCCAGCGCGGTGCCGTGAACGAGGTCCATTCCATAAATGAGAGCGCGAACGCCGCGATGACGGGGATAAGGGTGAAGGCCAGGAAGCCCAGGAAGTTCGGCAGGATGAAGGTCCAGCCGATCAGCGTGTTGCGCCGCGCCTGTTTGCGGTTGCCCCGGCTGACGGGCACCGGTGCGGGTGTCAGTGTTTCGGTGGTCATGGCGGAAGCTACTTGCCGAGGACTTCGCCTGTGACGCGCTTGCCCATTTCGGCGATGCCATCCGCCACCGGGCGCTCGCCCACCATGATGAGGTCGTGCTCCTGGTTCAGGATCTTGTCCACGGCGCCGGATTTGTCGCTGACGGGCATTTCCAGGGCGGTCTTGTCCGGGGTGAAGGCCTTCTTGGACAGCTCATCGGAGGGCAGGCCCTCGAGCTGGAAGTAGGCGTCGGTGACGGCGTCGTTCTGCAGGGCGGGGACCACGCCGATCTTCGAAATGACCTTCGCGCCCTCTTCCCCGGCGGCCCATTCGATGAACTTCTTTGCTTCGTCGGAGTGCTGGGCGTTTTTGTTGACGGCGAACGCGGTGGGCGAACCGAACGTGGTGACCTTGCCGTCGTCGGACTTCTGCGGCAGCGGCGCCAGGCCCCAGTCCACGTTGGTTTTGCCGTCCTTCTTGGCCTGCAGGAAGCCGGCGATGTACCAGGTGCCCATGGGCATCATGGCTGCCTGGCCGGTCTCGAACATGGTCCGGTAGCTGGTCTTCTGGCTCTTGGCCGTACCGAAGTCCAGGGTGGCGCCGCTCTTCTGCAGGTCCAGGGCGGTGTTGTACTGGTCCTCGAAGAAGCCGTAGTCGCCGCCGTTCTGGTCGCCGTCGTTCTGCGCCGCGGCGATGGCCTGGACCACCGAACGCCAGATGTGGTGGTACGTGCCGTAGGTGGTTTTGCCGTCGGCGTTGGTGGTGAGCTTCTTGGCCAGCGCCGAGTATTCGTCCCAGGTCAGGTTGGCCGGGTTGTCCACGCCGGCGGCCTTGAGGAGTTCCTTGTTGTAGTAGAGCAGCCAGAAGTCCTGGCGGTAGGGGGCGGCGAAGTACTTGCCGTCGATGTTGAAGGCATCCAGTCCTGCAAGCGAATCCTTGCCCACGGTGTCCACCACGCCGTTGATTTCCTGCAACTGGCCGTTGTTGGCGTAGCGGGCGTAGTCGATCACGTTTTTCATGGTCAGGACGTCGGTGGTGTCGCCGCCGGCCAGCATGGTGGTGACCTTCTGCGGGTAGTCGTCGGCCAGGATGTCCACGGGCTCAATGTCGATGGCCGGGTTCGCTGCCTCGTAGCTGTCGAACAGGGCCTTGAACTCGGGGGTTCCTTCGTAGTTCCACACGGACACGGTCAGGCGGGTTTTGCCTTCCTGTCCCTGTTCTTCGGCGGGGCCGGCTGCGCCGGCGCAGCCGGTCAGGCCCAGCCCGGCGGTGACTGCCAGGGCCAGTGCGGCGAGAGTGGTGCGCTTCATTGCGTTCTCCTTAAGGGGATTTTGGTGGTGCCGCGGATGCGGCGGTGATGCCGGGTCAGGCGCTGAGGGAGAGATCTTCGGAAACCACCTGGGCCAGCAGCTGGCGGCCGGTGAGGTAGCGTTCCAGGTCGTTGAGGGCGGCATCGGACATCCGCCGGGTTTCGGTGCCGAGCGAGCCGGCGATGTGCGGGGTGATCACCACGTTGGGCAGTGAATAGAGGACCGAGTCCGCAGGCAGCGGTTCCGGCTCGGTCACGTCGAGCAGGGCGTTGATCCGGCCGGTGGCGCACTCCGCCTCCAGCGCCGCGGTGTCCACCAGGGAGCCGCGGGCGGTGTTGATCAGGGTGGCGTGGTCCTTCATGGCGCGCAGTTCCAGGCCGCCCAGCATGTGCCGGGTCTCCGGCAGGGCGGGGGCGTGGACGCTGACCACGTCGGAGGCGGCCAGCAGCTCCGGCAGGGTTACCAGCGTCCCACCGGCGGCTGCCACGGCTGCAGGGTCGGCGTGCGGGTCGCTGACCAGGCAGGTCACATCCTGCAGCTGCTGGACCAGTTGGACCACACGGCGGCCGATCCGGGAAAAGCCGATCACGCCGATGGTACGGCCGATATTCCCCAGCTCGCCCCGGCGGGTGGTGTAGCTCCAGTCCGTCCTGAAGGTCCGGGCATCGTTGGCCAGGACGTGGGCCTTCTTTCCCGCCAGCACGATCGAGGCGAAAGTGAACTCCGCCACGGGGATGGCGTTGGCATCGGCGCCGTTGGTCACCAGGATGCCGCGGTCCCAGAGTTCCTGGCTGACGAAGCTGCGGACAGTCCCGGCGCAGTGGAACACCGCCTTGAGCCTGGGCAGGCGGTCCAGGGTTTCCTTATCCAAGGCGGGAACCCCCCAGCTGGTGAGCAGGATTTCCACCTCTGCCAGCCGGTCCGCGAGGCCCGGATCCGTCAGGGAAGCGGTCCAGGGCGTGCTGCCAAGGTCCACCATTGAGGCCAGGCGCTCCAGCCGGGCGGCGTCGAACTGATCGGAGTAGGTTTCGCTGTTCATCACCAGCATTGCCTTGGGTTTAGCCGGCATTCGGGCCTCCTTTTCCGTTCTTGGGAACTGCTCCAGACCGGGCAGTTCATGGCTTGCATCACATCTGGAATCCAGTACATACTCATGAACAGCACAGTTCAACCAAGCCATTCGTACTCAATCTGAAACGATCACAGTCGAACAAAAGAAGAGTTTCCCCGATGACGTCCCAGCACGGCTCTCCCGAACTCCCTCCCGCCTTTCCGTTGGCGGCCGCGTGGGGCGATACCGCTTCCGTCGGCAACCTGGTGTCCCTGCTGGCCGGCGCCCGCGGGCGGCTGGCGGCTCCCGCCGTCGGCGATCCTGCATGGTGCGCGGCGGCAGGACCGCGCACCGGCCAACTGCAGCGGGACGCCCGGGCGGAACGCGGCACACCGTGGCCGCAGCCCCTGGTGTCCCACTACGCCCGGTATTTCCGGGACGGCAACCGCACCGCCTACGAGGGGCTGGTGGGCGCCCGGCAGCAGCGGCTGACGCGTGCGGTGGTACTGGCACTGGCAGCGCAGCCCGGCCAAAACCCTGACCCGGAGGGACCGTCGGGGGCAGCACCGGCCTGGCTGGATGAAGTGATCGACGGCGCCTTCCTGCTTTGCGAACAAAGCTCGTGGAGCTGGGCCGCGCACGAGGACGTGTTCACCCGCACGGGGGACGTGCTGCCGGATCTGGACCGGCCTTATCTTGACCTGGGCGCCGGGGAAGTGGCGGCGCAGCTGGCCTGGCTGGACCTGGTGCTGGGTGCCGAACTGGACGGCAGGGCGCCGGGACTGCGGCGCCGGATCCGGGACGAGGTGCTTTCCCGCGTGATCCGGCCCTTCCTGGACCGGCTGGACTGGCACTGGCTTGGCCTGGACGGCGATGTCCACAACTGGAACCCCTGGATCCATTCCAACCTCCTGGCCGCTGCGCTGTTCCTGGTTGACGACCCCGGGGTCCGGGCCCTGACTGTTGCTCGGTGCATCGAAGGCCTGGACCGGTTCCTGGCCGCCATCCCGGCTGACGGGGCCATCGATGAGGGTTTTGCCTACTGGTGGAACGGCGCGGGCAGGGCGCTGGAGGGACTCTCGCTGCTCACGGAGGCAACCGGCGGGGCGCTCGACGCCGACCTGCCGGTGGTCCGCGAAATGGCGGCCTTCCCGCACCGGATGCACATCGGCGGCAGCTGGTACCTGAACGTGGCGGACGGTCCGGCGCAGGCAGCTCCGGCGCTGCCGTGGAGCATGCTGCGCCGGTGGGCCGGCCAGCTGGGCAACGCCGACGCGGCAGCGCACGCCGAAGGCGCAGACTCCGGGGAGCCGGCGCCGGCCGCGGGCCTGGGCAGGATGTTGCGGCCGATCCTGGCCGCCGGCGCCCATGGAGTGGCAGCTGGACCATCCGTCGGCGAGGGAGCCGGTCCGGGCTCCGGCTCCGTGGTCGGCGCGGGGTACCCGCTGGTGCCGTTCGCCTACCTGCCCTCGGTGCAGGTGATGGTGGCCCGCGAAACTGCCGGCAGCAGCACCGGACTGTTCCTGGCAGCCAAGGGCGGGCACAACGGCGAGCACCACAACCATCGCGACGTGGGATCCGTGGTGGTGGCCGTGGACGGTGTGCCGCTGCTGGTGGATGCCGGTCAGCCCACATACACGGCCCAAACGTTTGGGCCCGACAGGTACAGCATCCGCGCCATGCAGAGTGCCTGGCACAGCGTCCCGGCACCCGCCGGGCAGGAGCAGGGCACCGGCAAGGAGTTTGCCGCGCACGTTGTCCACGTGCCGGCTGCCGGGAATCCCGTGCTGGGACTGGAACTGGGGGCCGCCTATGGGCTGGCCCCCGGGCAGTGGGTCCGCACCGCGGCCCTGGACCGTGACGCCCGGCAGGTACGGGTGACCGACACCTGGGACCTGGCTGCTGCACCGCAGGAAGGCGCGGCCGGGGACGGTACCTCCATCACCTACCTTGCTGCCGGAACCGTGCGGATCGGCACCGGCGCCCACGCCGGCACCGCAACAATATCGCCGGCAGGGATCCCCGTACCCGTACCCGTCCCCGGAACCGGCGCAACGCCCGGCAACCCTGCCACCCGCGGCGCCGCCCTGCGCTGGGAGCCGGAATCCGCCGTCGTGCTGGTGGACGAATGGCAGCTCGACGACCCGCTCCTGGCCGGCGTCTGGGGTGCCAGGCTGACCCGCCTGCGCTTCAGGATGTCCGCCGACAACCGCGCCGCCGGCGCATTCACCCTCACCGTGGAGGCCACACCATGAGCACCCCGCCAGCATCCGTCCCCGCCGGGAAGTCCCTGTTTTCACTTCAGCGCAGGGAGCGCCTCATGGAGGAACTCCGGGCCCACGGCGCCATCACTGTCCGGGGGATCGCGGCCAAACTGGGTGTCAGCGAACTGACCATCCGGCGGGACGTGAACATCCTGGCGGACGAGGGCCTGGTGTCCCGGGTGCACGGCGGCGCCACCCTCCGCAGCCCACTGGACCGGTCGGCGGCGGCCAGGCCGGCGTCGAACAGCTACTCCATCGGCATGGTGGTGCCCTCGCTGGACTACTACTGGCCGCAGGTGATCAGCGGCGCCCGGGCCGAAGCCGAAGAGCAGAACCTGAGGATCCTGGTCCGCGGCTCCGCCTACGACGCCGCCGACAACCGCCGGCAGGTGCAGGCACTGCTGGACACCCAGAACATCGACGGCCTGATCGTGGCACCGGACATGACCGGCGAACACGGCCGTGAACTGCTCCGCTGGCTCAACACGCTGCCCATCCCCGTGGTCCTCGCCGAACGCCGGCCGCCCGCGGAGGTTCCGGCGCACCGCCTCGAGTGGGTGGCCACTGACCACTCGTTCGGAGCCGGCATGGCCGTGCGGCACCTGTGGCAGGAGGGGCACCGGCAGATCGGCTGCCTCACGGACTCCGCGAGTCCCACCAGCCCACACGTGGTGCGCGGCTGGCGGCAGGCCCTGGCCGCCATGAAGATCCCGCTGGAAGGCTCGGTCCATGAGGACTCGGCCACGCAGGGCCCGGGCGGCAGGGCGGAACATTTCGACCACGTCCTTGAACTCTGCCGTGTCACCGGAACCACCGCCATGCTGGTCCATTCGGACACCCAGGCGGTGGCGTTTGTGCAGCACTGCGTGGACCGCGGCCTGCAGGTTCCCGGGGACATGGCGGTGGTGGGCTACGACGACGAGGTGGCCTACCTCGCCGAACCCGCCATCTCCGCCGTTCGGCCGCCCAAGCAGTATGTGGGGAAAGTGGCGGTGCAGCTGATGGCCGCGCGGCTCGCAGAGGGAAGGCAGCGGCCCGTGCACCGGGTCGGCCTCAACCCCGACCTGATCCTGCGCGACTCCTCCGTGGGAGCGCCCCGCGTCCCCGCCGCCGGCCTGCTGCAGGAAACGCTGTGATGGCGGGGGCAACGCCGGCACGTCCCACGGCGCTGCTGCTCAGCGGGACCGGCCGCTACGCCGACCCGTGGCATCCCTTTGCGGAAACCTCCGCAGCGCTCGCGGACCTCCTCCGGGAGGCAGGGTTCGACGCCGTCCTGCCGCCGGACGTGGACGCCGCACTGGCTGCGTTGGCGGACCTGCCCAGCGCGGACCTGCCGGCCCTCCTCGCCATCAACGTGGGCCTGCCGCGGGACGGCGCACCCTCGCCCGGGACGCCGCAGGCCGCTGCCGGGTTGTCCCGCTGGCTCCGGCTGGGCAGGCCCCTGCTGGCGTCCCATTCCAGCGCCACCAGTTTCACCGACCTGCCCGAATGGGAGGACGGGTTGGGCGGACGGTGGATCCGGGGTACGTCCATGCACCCCGACTACGGCCCGGCGGCCATCTCGGTCCGGCCGGAGTCCGGACCCGTGGTGGCGGGCATCCCGGACTTTGTGCTGCCCGATGAGAAATACAGCTACCTGCGCACCGCGCCGGGCATCACCGTGCACGCCACGCACGTCCACAACGGCCTGGACCATCCCACCGTGTGGTCGCTGGAGCGCCCGGGCGCAGGCAGCGGCGGCTCCGGCCGCACTGTGTACGACGCGCTGGGCCATGACGCCGCCTCCTACGCCTCACCCGAACACCGCAGGCTGCTGCGCCAGGCCATCGGCTGGCTCACCGCCGGCAGCCCGGACGGCGCGCAAGCCCCGGCCCCCGCATGACCCGGCTCCTGCCAACCTGTTTCTGACCAGGCGCCTGCCGCCGATCCACCGCCCCTGCCACCGACCCGCCAGGACACCATGACCCATCGTGCCGCCCCGCCCGCCCTTGTCCTTCCGCCCCTGGACCGGAAACTGTCCCCGCTCACCGGCCTGACCCGCGACCATTGGTGCGCCTACGCGGACCATATGCTGCGGTCCGCGCACCGGTTTGCCACCCCCGACCACGCCAACCTCTACCTTCCCGGCGCCAGCAGCGCCTACGGCCCGCGCAGCGATTCGCTGGAGGCCTTCGCCCGCACATTCCTGCTGGCGTCCTTCCGGCTGGCCGGTGACCCGGACGGAACCGGCTGGCTGGCCGACTGGTACGCAGCAGGCCTCGACGCCGGCACCAACCCGGCCAATCCGGACCGGTGGCCCACACCCGGCGAGCTGGGGCAGGCCAAGGTGGAGGCGGCGTCGTTGGCTGTTGGCCTGGCCCTGACCCGGGACGTGCTGTGGGACAAACTGTCGCAGCGGGTCCAGGAACAGCTGGTGGCCTGGTTCGAGACGGTGATCGGCGAGGAGTACCCGCCCATCAACTGGGTGTGGTTCCAGATTGTGGTGGAGACGTTCCTGGCCAGCGTGGGCGGCCGGTACTCCGACGCCGATATCGACGCCGGCCTGGCAACCCACGATGCCCTCTACCGCGGCCACGGCTGGTTTGCCGACGGCCCCGAACGCGCCTACGACCATTACGTGGGCTGGGCCTTCCACGTCTATCCGCAGCTGCTGCAGCTGATGGCGCCGCAGGACCCCCGGGTCCGGGCCCGGCGGGACCTCGACGGCGGTCGGCTGGCGGATTTCCTGGCCGACGCCATCCACCTGGTGGGCGGCAACGGGGCCCCGCTGATCCAGGGCCGCAGCCTGATCTACCGCTTCGCCGCCGCGGCGCCGTTCTGGTCCGGCCAGCTGCTGGGCCAGACGCGGCTGAGTCCCGGGGTGTCCCGGCGGGCGGCGTCCGGGATCCTGTCCTACTTCATGGAGCGGGACGCCCTCACCCCGGACGGGCTGCTCTCCATCGGCTGGCACGGCGAGTTCCCCGGCATGAAGCAGTCCTACTCCGGTTCCGGGTCGCCGTACTGGGCAGCGAAGGGCATGATGGGCCTGGCCCTGCCCGCGGATCACCCCGTGTGGACTGCCGTGGAGGAGCCCTTGCCGGTGGAGGCGGCGGACACCCGGCGGCTGATTGCCGCCCCTGGCTGGCAGGTAAACGGCACGGTGGCGGACGGCGTGGTGCGGGTCCGGAACCACGGCACCGACCACGCCAACCCCGGGAGCACGGTGGCGGATTCGCCGCTGTATGCCCGGCTTGGCTACTCCACCCACACCTTCCCGGACCTGGCACCGGAATCCCTGGACAACGCGGTGGTGCTGCAGTCCGGGTCCGGGCAGCTGACGCACCGGACCGGCTTTACCGTCCTGGCGCAGGCGGACCTTGATGGTGTCCTGTTGGGCGCATCCCGGTTCACGGCGCACTGGATTTCCGTGGACCCCAACGCCGGCCCCGACCATGGCAGCGGCGCAGCCGGCGTGGCGGTCGCCGGGCCCGAGGCCACCGTGGTGTCGCTGACCCGCGGGGCGGTGGAGCTGCGGCTGGTGCGGCTCCGCGGGACGGCCGCCGCCGGGGCGGATTCCCGCCTGCGGATAGGCGGCTGGCCGGTGGACCAGGATGGTGCGGATTCCGTTTTGAGCAGGATCCTGGCCGCGCCTTGTGCCGGCGGGCCACTGGACGACGCCGGCACCTGGGTCCGGGAGGCCGCGCACCCCATGGGGGAGCGGCTCACCATCCCCTGGGTTGGTACCGCCGGCGCCGCCCGCGACGGTGACTATGCCGCCGTCGTGGGCCTGGGCGGTGCCGGGCTGGAGCGGGAACTTGCCGGCGCGCGGTGGTCCGACGGCGGCAGCTTTGTGTTTGCCGACGGCACCGCCGTGGACCCCGCGGCGGTGTGGGCGCGGCTGGAATAGCGCCGCAGGTTCCCTG
>NZ_LMOL01000002.1:82632-89987 GCF_001424565.1 Arthrobacter sp. Leaf141 | reverse complement strand
GCCCGCGGCGGGATTGATACCCCGCCGCGGGCCCCTTTTTGCCGTGCGGTTACTTCCCGGCCGCGAAGTGGCTTACACAGGCCCCCTGGTTCCGGAAGCCCGGGTCCAGGTTGGTGGCCCAGCCGCCGTTTTTACAGGCGTCCTTGCCGGTCACAAACGCCACGGTGTATGCCCGCGTGGTGCCGTCCGGGGCGCTGACGGTGACTTCCGCCGTCGGGTTCCCGCTGCTTGCCTGGATCACCGTGACCCGGGCGTTGGTGTCCAGCGGGACTGCCGCCACCGTGGGAAAGGCTGCGGTGGCCGTGAGGACGCTGTACCCGGAGTCATCGGGATCGAACCCCGCCACCGACTGCTGGTCCACCAGCAGCCTGCCCAGGGTGGGCAGTCCGGCCGGAGCCGGCCGGGTGCCCCGAATGGCCACCTCGGCCACCTTGGTGTAGGAACCAGGGGTGGCCAGCACCACCCGGATGCCGCGCGTTGCCACCGGGCTGAAGGCCACGGTTGCCGGGGCTGCGGTGCTGAGCCCGGTGATGGTCCCGGCGGACGTGTCCTGCCATGCTCCGGCCGCGTCCTGGTACTGAACCTTCAGGCTTTGCGCGGCCTTTTCGGCTGACGTCACCGTCACCGAATCCACCGTGTACTCCCGGCCGAACCCATACGTGAGGCTGTCACCCGCACGGCCGGCGCTGACCCAGTTGGACCAGGCGGAGCCGGCATTGCCGTCGCAGGTATTGCGGGCCAGGTAGGACCCTTCCGTGAAACTGGCGGTGGCGGTGGTGGCGGGATCCGCCCGGCAGATGTTGTCCACGGTTTCGCTGGCCACCACGATCACCGTCAGTACGGCTGCCAGCGGCTGCTCCCCGGAAACCCCGGTGGCCGCAGTCCCGCGGACGGTGTACGTCCCGGGCACCTGCAGCGCGGCGGCGTCGAACGAATTCCAGTCCCACGTTGCCGTGAGCCGGTTCCGGGCCGGTCCGGCGCCGATCTGGCCCGGCACGGTGCCCGGTGCTGCCGCCTGGAGCGCGGCCAGGGTGGAGCCTGCCCCCACGGTGGCCGATACCGGATCGGTGGCGGCGTAGCGGCCCACCTCCACCGTCACGGTGGCGTCATTGAAGCCCGCGCCGTACAGGTCAGTCCCGGAACCCGTGACCGTCACGCGGCCCGCCCTGTCCCAGGCGGCAGGGTCAATCTGCTGCCACTGCACCGCAATCGGCCGGCCCGCACCGTTGCCGTACAGGGGGATGACGGTCGCCGGCAGTTCCGGCGCCACCCCCACCGGCGTGCTGAGGTCCACCTTGGTGGTGCCCAGCAGCTGCAGGTCTTCGAGGTCGGTGAAGCCCCACACCTGGTGCGGGTTGGCGGTGGCCGTGGCGGTGGTTCCGGTGGACGAGCCCAGGGAAACCGCGGTCCCGGCCGCCGTCTGGCTGCCCGCCACCTGCAGGGCACTGGCCGCGGCAGCGTTGACCAGCGACCACTTCCTGCCGTTCTCCGTGGTGAGGATCCACTGCGCAGCCGGTGTGGCCTTTGCCTGCTCCAGGGTCATTCCGGACAGGGTGGCGGTGCCGGCCTGGCTGCCGTTGAGCACGCCGCCGGTTCCGGCCAGGACCCGGCCGTCCTTGTTGGTCAGCACCCAGCGCCGGTTGTGGGCGTACTCATCGTCGCTGCGGACGGCGTTGAAGGTCCACACCTGCGGGACCACCGCAGCCATGCTGGACCCCGGGTCCTGGATGGCTGCGGAACCGTCGGCGCGGGCCGTCAGGTCCTTGCCGCTGGCGTCACCGGTGAGGTGGTAGCTGTGGCCGTCCTGCACCGGTGCGGCGTCGGCGGCAACCCCGCTGACGCCGTCGACGACGAACGTCACCACCGAAGCGGCCGGCACCTCCAGCGTGGCGGACTTCGCCGCGGCATCAACGGCGACGGGGGCGCCCTTGACCAGCGCGTTCCGCTCGATGTCCTCGAGCGGGGACTTGGTGGTGACCACCGGGGTCACGGTAGCGCCGGGGGCGATGGAACCGAAGCGGCTCAGGTCCAGGGTGACCTTCTCCGGGGTCGCGGTGTCGTTGAAGTGCACCAGGGTGGCGCCCTTGCCGTCCGCCTTCAGGGCGCTCGCGGTTTTGGCGTTGTCGTTCTGGATCAGGAAATCGCCCGGCCGGATGTAATGCGTGAAGTTCCGGGTGGTGTTGTACTTCTGGTTGGTCAGCACCTTGCACTTGGCGGCTTCGGCACTGGCTCCGTCGTTGATCCGCCGGTTGGAGGACCCTTCACGGCCGGCGTAGTTGCAGTCGAAGTCCACGTAGATGGAGCCCCAGCCGCCGTCGCCCTTTTCCTGCTTGTAGGTGTCCTCCACGGGCTGCCAAAACACCCAGGCGTCCGGCTCCAGCTCACGCAGGTCATCCACCATGCGCCCGGCGATGCCCAGCCCGTTCGCGATGTTGGACCGGTCCCAGCCCCCGGTGGAGTCGCCGAGTGCGGGGTTGCCGCGCCAGGAGCCGCCCACTTCGCTCATCCACAGCGGCTTGTCCGCAGACTTGGCCAGGTCCCGGACCCGGCGGCGGTCGCCGGTGCCGTAAGTGTGGACGTTCAGCTGCGCCACGGCGTCCTTGGCGGCCTGGCTGTAGCCGTTCCAGTTGGTCATGAACTTGCCCGGATCCGTCTCGTCCATCCCGGAGATGACGGCCCCGGTGGTGGTGCCGGCCTTGGCCAGTTCGGCGGCCAGCAGCCGGGTGACGCGGTCCTGCGCCGCAGGATAAATCAGGGCACCTTCCTGCTTCTGCGTGTAGCTGGTGGGGGGTTTGCCCGTGGCAGCGTCGATGTCGGTGCCCCAATAGCCGGAGTTGGGCTCGTTGAACGGGTCGATGGTGTTCACCGTGATGCCGCTGCCCTCCTCCAGCAATTGCACGGCATGCTTCATGTACGCGGCGAACTTGGCCTCCGCCTGGGGCAGCAGGTTTTCGCCCTTGGCGGGGGTGGGCTGGCCCGAGACGTAGCCGCTTTTGGTCATGAACCAGGGCGGGGAGTTACTGAAGGCCTCCCAGTGGGTGATCTGCTGTTCCGCGTCGAGTTTCTCCACCCACCAGCGCTGGTTGGCGTCCGCGTCCGGGTTGTAGGACGCGGGATCATCCGGGTTCCACTGCTCCAGGAAGGCCAGCTTGTTGGCCTGCGCTTTGTCCACCGTGCCGTCAGGGTTGTACAGGTTGGACGGAGCAGTGCCGGCGGGCACTTCCGTTTTCGGCTGCCACCAGCCTTCCACCGCGCTGCCGTCGTTGAGGTAGTTCTTTACGTCGGAGGCGTTGCCGCCGCCCACGTTGTAGCGGGCGATGTTGAGGTTCAGGCCTTCCTGCCCAAAGACCTTCTGGTACAGCTCTTCGCGGAGTTCGGGGGAGTAGCCGGCCGTCGCGTTGGCGAACCAGACCAGGCTGGTGCCCCAGCCCTCGAACGCGGCTCCGCGGCTTGCCGGGTTGGGCGTGATGGTCACCGGAGTGGGCGGGTCTGCAGCGCCGGCGGGTGCCACGGGGAGCAACGCCAGCCCGGCCACCGCCGTCACCGCGGCAGCGAGCGCGGCCACCGGCTTCCTGGCCCGTCGGGTTCTTCGTGCGGAAAACGTCATTGTTGTACCTCGCAGTCATGGGGGTGCGGAGCTGTTGCCGGTCCCGCAGCCGGGAAGTCCGGGCACAGCGAGACTATGGGCGGGGTCGGAACGGAACAAGGCATCCGAACACGTTCGGTCGTACTCGGTCACGGGTGTTCAGGACGTGTTCGACGGCGGTACCGGCCGTGGGCAGGCCGTCCCGGCCGCCGGCGAAACTTCGACTTCGCGTCCTGCAGGACAACCCGTGCCGTGCCCGATGGCCGCGGGACGCCTGAAACATGCGTGCGGCGAACCGAAACGATCATTTAACACACCGGAAACCCACCCGGAGATGCCAGCTTTACTCTGGAAACAGACGGCGAAAGCTGCCCTCCGCTGGACGCGGTTCTGATTCCGCGCCCCTTCTGCCGGAGCGGCATTCACGGGCGATTTCCGTTCTCTCCTCGCATCACGAAAGGGGTTTCCCATGGATTCGGGAAATGTCGCTTGGATTTTGGCCAGCTCAGCGCTGGTCTGCATGATGATCCCCGCCCTTGCCCTGTTCTACGGGGGCATGGTGGGCTCACGCCGCATTCTGAACATGATGATGATGTGCTTCGGCGGCGCCAGCCTGGTGGCTGTGCTGTGGGCACTCTTTGGCTACTCACTGGCCTTCGGCAACTCAGTGGGCGGACTGGGGCTGATCGGCGACATCACCGAATTCCCCGGTCTGGGACAGCTGCTCGCCGCGGATGACGAGGCGTCCATCCCGGTAGCACTGTTCGCAGCTTTCCAGCTCTTCTTTGCCTGCGTCACCACCGCACTGGTGGCGGGCGCAGCGGCGGGCCGGATGAAGTTCGGCGCCTGGATGCTGTTTGCCGGCATCTGGGCCACCATTGTCTACTTCCCGATCGCCCACTGGGTGTTTGCGTTCTCCTCTGCGGACGGCAGCGTCACCGGCGGCTGGATTGCCAGCGGCATCAAGGCAATCGACTTCGCCGGCGGCACGGCTGTGCACATGAACGCAGGCGCCGCGGCCCTGGCCCTGGCCCTGGTCCTGGGCAGGAGCTCGGGCTGGCCCAAGATGGAACACACCAAGCCGCACAGCCGGCCGCTGGTGCTGATCGGTGCCGGCCTGCTGTGGGTGGGATGGTTCGGCTTCAACGCCGGCTCCGCCCTGTCCGCAGGCCAGTCGGCGTCGGTGGTTTTCCTTAACACCGCAGTTGCTGCCTCGGCCGGCCTCCTGGCGTGGGCCCTGGTGGAACGGATCCGCCACGGCGCGGCCACCAGCATGGGCGCCGCGTCCGGCCTCATCTCCGCGCTGGTCGCCATCACGCCTGCCTGTGGCGCCGTCAGCCCGCTGGGCGCGGTGGCCATCGGCCTGATCGCCGGTGCGGTTTGCTCGCTGGCGATCGAACTGAAGTTCCGGCTCGGTTACGACGACTCACTCGACGTAGTGGGCGTCCACCTGGTGGGCGGCATCCTGGGCACCCTGCTGATTGGGCTCTTCGCCACGGACGCAGCCCCGAACGCCGTCAACGGGCTCTTCTACGGCGGCGGCTTCGAGCTCCTCGGAACCCAGGCCCTGGCCACGGTCACGGTGCTGGCCTACTCGTTCGGTATCACCTGGCTCCTGGCCAAGATCCTGGACCGGACCATTGGCCTGCGCATCAAGCCCGAGGATGAAATGCGCGGCATCGACCTCGCGGCCCACTCGGAGCTTGCCTACCTCACCGATGAAGACCCGGTGGAGCTGGGGTCCCCCCAGCGCAGCTAGACCCTTCCGGATGGTGCCAATGCGCCGTCCGGACGACGAGCCAGGCAGAGGGCCGGGCCCTTGGGACGTACCAGCGGGGGGCGCTGGGCGGCCGTTCCAGGAGCCGGTCCTCTGCCTTCGTTTTGCCGTCTGTCTCAGCCGGCGGTGCAGACCAGGACGCCGTCCCGGACCTCCACCACGGCCGCGCGGACGTGGCTGAGCCTGGTTTTGGGGTCCGGTGCCATGGTGTCAATGTCCTCGCCGCCCCAGTGGGGATGCGTGAAGTAGACCACCAGTGCCTGGTCCGGGCCGCCGTCGGACGACAGGGGAACCACGTCCGCGTGCCGGCCCACCACGGCCCGGCCGGCCACGGACTCGGGGGCGGCAAGGATCAGTCCGTCGCCCTCCTTCTGCCGCAGCCAGCCGCCTGCCGCGTCCTCCGACCGGTACACCGCCTGGCCGCGCCACTCGTCCACAACCATCCAGTACCAGCCGCCGAGCCGGAATACCTTGGGACCCTCGTGCGGGCGGCCCGGAAGCGTGATGCCTTCGACCGCCCACGACGACGGGTCGTGCGGCGCGTCGCTGACCGCGCTGTAGGTGTTGGACCCGCGGGCCTCGTCCTTGTACCAAAGGCGGTAGCGGCCGTCCCCGCACAAGGCCACGGCGGCGTCGATCACCCGGGGCGAGTCGAGGTCCACCTGGCCCAGGTATTCCCAGTCGGTGAGGTTCCGGCTGGCCAGCTGCACAATCCCGGCCCCACCTGTCCAGTCAGTGCGGACACCGCCCAGCACCGTCAGGTACATGATCCACTGGTCGCCCAGGCGGACGACGTCGGGCGCCCACAGCGTTGCCGGCAGTTCCGTTCCGGGCGGCACCAGGCCGGCCACGGTGCCCTGGTAGGTCCAGCTGGCTCCGCCGTCAGCGGACCGGGCGACGCCGATGCCCGTCCCGTGCACCCATTCCACGCCGGTCAGCCCGTCCTGGGTGGCCCTGCGCTGGGTGTAGAAAAGCACCCAGTCCCCGGTGCGGTGGTCCCGGACCAGGACGGGATCCGTTGGCCCGTCCCAGACGGGGTCCCGGTAGGGGGTTGCGAAGGCGTCCGGCCGCAGCGGAATCACGGCGGGGACGGCATTGGCCTGCTGCTGTGGCACATTTTCTCCAACGTTGTACTTACTTCGTTGGTTTCAGCTTAGGGGGTAATTCCGACGCGCAAAAGCATCCGCGCGGCGCAGATTCCCTGGCGCGGCACTTATCCGGGGTGCGTCACGGAATCTGCGCGTCGACAGCACGTTTGTGTGTCGCCAATGGACGCCGCCACGGGTGCCCTACTCCCGGAACAGCCCGGCGAGGTCCTCGGCCGTGATGGCACCGCCGGACAGGGCGTCGCCCTCCATCACATCCGCGAAGAGCTGGGACTTGCGCGCCTTCAGGGCCATGACCTTCTCCTCGATCGTGTCCTTGGCCACCAGCCGGTACACCATCACGTTCCGGGCCTGCCCGATCCGGTGCGTCCGGTCCACCGCCTGCGCCTCCGACGCAGGGTTCCACCACGGATCCAGGAGGAACACGTAGTCGGCCTCCGTCAGGTTCAGGCCGAAGCCGCCGGCCTTGAGGCTGATCAGGAAGACCGGGGCGCTGCCGTTTTTGAACTCGTTGACGACGTCGGCACGGTTGCGGGTGCCGCCGTCGAGGTAGCAGTACTCGATGTTCTCCTCGTCAAGGCGCTCGCGGACCTTCCCCAGGAAGCCGGTGAACTGGCTGAAGATCAAGGCGCGGTGCCCCTCGGCCACCAGGTCCTCGAGCTGTTCAAAAAGCACGTCGAGCTTGCTGGACCGGACCGCGGACAATGACGGGTCAACCAGCGAAACGTCCAGGCTGAGCTGCCGCAGCAGGGTCAGCGACTGGAAGATGGTGAACCGGTTTTTGTTGACGTCCTCAATCAGGCCCAGGATCTTCTGCCGCTCCCGCTGCAGGTGCGTCTGGTACACCTTCTGGTGCCGCGGATTGAGCACCACTTCGAGGATCTGC
>NZ_LMOL01000002.1:80004-82620 GCF_001424565.1 Arthrobacter sp. Leaf141 | reverse complement strand
CCCGCCGCCGGAGCTTGTCCAGCTGGCCCTTGTCGGCGTTTTTCTCCACCGGCTTCTGGTAGTTTTCGGCAAACCGCTTGGGACTGGCGAACAGCCCGGGCGCCACGATGGACGTCAGCGCCCAGAACTCCATCAGGTTGTTCTCCAGCGGCGTTCCGGTGATGGCCAGCTTGAAGGGGACCGGCAGCTTCCGGGCGCACTGGTACGCCTTGGACTGGTGGTTCTTCACAAACTGGGCCTCATCCAGCACCAGCCCGGACCAGGCGTGGGACGCGTACGCCTCGTAGTCGATCCGGAACAGCGCGTACGACGTGATCACCAGGTCGGCTCCCGCCATCGCCGCCGCCGGCTGCCGGCCGCTCTTCGCGAACGTCTCGCTGACCGTGTGGACCTTCAGCCCCGGACCGAAGCGGGCAGCCTCCGCCGCCCAGTTGCCCACCACGCTGGTGGGGGCCACCACCAGGAAGGGGGCGCCGCCGTCGGGACCTGTTGGTTGAGCGTCAACGCTGCCGGGTACGACGGCGGCAGCGGTTCCGTCAGTGCCGGCGGACTGGGCGGCCAGGTCCTTTGCCGCGCACATCAGGGCCAGTGCCTGCACGGTTTTACCCAGGCCCATGTCGTCGGCCAGGACACCGCCGAGGCTGTGCCGGTACAGGAACGTCAGCCAGTTGAAGCCTTCCAGCTGGTACGGCCGGAGGTCCGCGTCCAGGCTGGCCGGCAGCGGCAGGCCCTCGATGCCGCCTTCCAGCAGGCCGCCCACCGCCGCGCGCCAGGACGCCGCCTGCTCGTCCACGATTCCCAGCTGCGCCAGTTCATCCCACAGGCCGGCCTGGAACCGGCTGATCTGCAGCGGCGCATCCTTGTTGTCCTGCAGTTCGCGGGCTTCGTCGATCAGGGCGCGCAGCTGGTGCAGCTCCGGCAGGTCCAGGGAGAAGTACGCGCCGGTGGGCAGGAGCATCCTGGTCTGCCCGGAAGCGAGCGCCGAGAACACCGCGGCGAAGGAGACCGGCTGGCCTTCGAGCGAAATCTGGATGCCCAGGTCGAACCAGTCGCGCTGTTCCGTGGCCTTGGTGGAGATCGACACAACGGGGGCTTCCTCCGCCTCCCGGTAATCGGCGATGTCACCGGCGGTGTCCACATCAACGTCCGGCGCCTCCCGGAGCCGGGGCAGCACGTCCTCGGTGAACGCCAGCGTGTCCAGGCCCTTGAGTTCCACGGACGCTGCCAGCCGGGGCGTGCCCCAGCCGCCGGTGGCTGACTCGCCCAGCGCCGGAACCGTCTCCCAGGGCTGCCCGATGCCGTCGAGGATCCGCGCTTCGGCGGTGTCATCGCGGTAGCCGTGATCGCCCGGATGGCGCCACAACGGCTGGGCCGTAACCAGCTTCCCGGCCTTGTAATGCCACTCCCAATGCAGCCGCACCCGGTGGTCGGCGCCATAGTTCGCCAGCAGCGAGAGGGTGGGAACAGCCAGGGTGGGCAGCTCCACGGACTCATCCCGCGCCGTCACCCGTGCCGTCTGCTTCAGCTTCGGGTAAAAACCGGTGAGGAACCGCGACTCGTCCTTGGCCGGGATCCGCAGCGCGCTGCCGGCCGTCACAAACGCCAGAAGTTCCTCGCTCAACCCGTTTTCCAGGGGCGCCAGGGTGATCACGGTGTCCGTGGCCGGCCCCTCGGTCACGCCGGGCAGCGTCTCCGGGACAGTGCCGTCCGCCGTGGTGGTGAAAAAGAGGCCATGCGCCGGCCGGCCCAGGGTGCCCACAGCGGCCGGGTCCACCTCGCCGCCGTCAACGCTGATGGTGGGCGAGAGCTCCAGGCCGCCGTCCGGCGGTGTGCCTTCCGCGGGGGCGGGTGTACCGAAACGGCCCAGGTTAAGCCCGACGGCGGCGGGGGACTCCGCGATCCGGACCGGTTCGGTGCCGCGCGAATGGACCAGGGCCAGGCCGATCTTGCGGGCGTCGGCCAGCAGGCTCCACAGGTTCCGGCCCGCGTAGGAGTTCAGCCCCAGCCACAGCCCCGAGGAGTTGTGCATCCGGCTGGCGGACGCCGAGTGCGCGGCCAGGAACTCCTGCATCCATTCGACGTGCGCCTCGTTGCATTCACGCCGGAAGTTCAGGTAGCTGAGCGTGTTCCAGGAAACGTCGCCACGGATCCATTTGCCCTTGGACCCCATGATGACCGGCCGGGCCTTGAGCTGCCGGACGCCGCGGACCGGATCCCGGCGCCCTGTGTAGGAGAAGTGCGGCGCGGGCTCCTCGATCTCGAACTGCAGCGCCAGCGGGACGCCCGTGCCCGCCGGAGCGGTCCCGGTGCGGGAGATCAGCGGGCTGAGGGCTTCCTCCCAATCGGTCAAGGCCACGGCTGCTGGATCCCGCGCTACCTGCGTGGCGGTGGCAGGGGAGAGCAGCTGGACCCGGATCGCCGGGCTGTCCTCGGCCGCGAAAAGCAGGGCGGCCACATGCTTGCAGTCCTTGCGGACGGGGCAGCTGCAGACGCCAACGGTACAGCTCCAGCCGCCGGCCTTCCGGACCAGCTTGGCGGTGGTGGAGTACGGCACCTCTGCGCCGCCGCGGACCTTGCCGAGCATCAGCCCGGTGCCGGCGTCGAACGACATCCCCG
>NZ_LMOL01000002.1:39988-79967 GCF_001424565.1 Arthrobacter sp. Leaf141 | reverse complement strand
CTGTATTGCCAGGGCCGCACTCTCGTCCGGTTGGGATGGCATGGTGCGCGCTACTTTCAGCAGGCCACGGCGGGGCCGGGTCCGGTGGTTGGTGATCTGATCCATCTTAGTTCGCCGTGCGGCACCGGTGCGCACGGGCCGGGTGCCAGGTCCCGCCCAAACTTCGCCTGACGTTCATGTGCCCCGCAACGCCACGGCTCCCTGGCCCCCGTAGCGTGACAAATATCCGAGCACCACCACCACCGCCAGCAGTGAGGATCGCCATGATCACCAGCCAGCAGCCCGTTGTCCTGACCAGCAGCAGCATCGAAGCCGGCGACGAGGAGACCGTCGAAGCCAACGTGGGTCTGGTGGATGCCATGCATGAGGCGCTCCTCCACACCGCCGAGATGTCACCCGTGGCGGTCCGCAGCTACTACGTGGACTTCTACCTGACGCAGGCGCTTGAGGGCGGCTTCGCGCAGTACGTCTTTATGGCGATCGACCGGGAGGACACCGACACGCTGATCCGCGAAGGCATGGCCGGCATGGGCGCCACCGCCCACCTGGCGCTGTTCAACCGAACAGCCGGTTTCTTCGACAACCTCTCCGGCACTGACCGCGAGCATTACCTGGATGGCGGGACTGAGGACTCCGATCTGACGCCCGACGCCGTCCTCCGGATGGAAGAGCTCGACGGCGAGTTCGAGGAGCTGCTGGAACACGAAAACATCACCGCCCTGAACGCGGCCTGGCTGCGCGGCCAGGCCGACCTTCTTGTCCTGGCCGACGACGAGGTGGACGCCCACATCGACCGCCTCGTGGCGCTTGTGCCGGACCTGGCCGAACGCCAGGCACAGGCCGACGCCGACGAGCTGGCTGACGCTCCGGACTTCGAAGTGATCATCCGGGAACTGTGCGAGGTGGCAGGGTTTGCGCTCATAACGATCACCATGGGCGACCCGAACTACCTGCACCACGGGATCAAGACGCTGGCCTGGCACTTCAGCACCGACCACGGCGACTTCCTGATGGTCGAGGAGGACGACGAGGCGTTCATGATCAATCCCGAAACCCAGGAGATCGTGGCGGCCGTGGAGTTCGCCGAGGCCGACATGGTGGACGCGTAGCCAACCGGCTGCTCCCTGAAGGGACCGCCGGGCCGCCTTTTCCGGGGCGGCCCGGCAGTCCTGCCTAAGCCAGCTGCACCCGGCTGACGGTCACGCCACCCTCAAACACCAGCCGGAACCCTGCCGCGCCGACGGCTGGTCCCTGCCCCAGCGGAATCCGCAGGACACCAGTGAACGCGGCGTCCACGTGACCGGTTCCCGCGGTGTTCCACGTACCTGCGGGGCCGGGAACCTGGACCCGCACGGTGGCCCGGGCTGCCGGGCCGGACGGGGTGCAGGACACCACGTCCAGCAGCACGGATTGCGCCCCGGCGGCAGCCTGGCCGGCAGCCGCTTCGGTCGAAAAACCCCGGTAAACGGACCAGGCCGGCTGCCCGCATCCTGCGGGAGCGATTGCGGTGCCGGCCAGCGGCGTCTCCGGGACCAGGGCCAGGTTCCCGCAGGCGTCGAAGGTCTCCGCCCGGAACCACGCGCCGCGGCTGCGGCCCGGCGTGGGGCTGCCGGCCACCTCAAGCGTCACCGCCAGCGGCAGGTCCGCAGCGGAGGCGCCGGCCAGGAGCAGGTAGCTGCCCGGCTCCACCACCAGGCGCCCGGCAGCCACGTTGAAGGTGGCCAGGCGTTCCAGGGGAACCCGGATAACGGCCGTGGCGGAGCCACCCGCGGGAATGTCCACCCGCTCATGGCCCACCAGGAGCCGGCGCGGGAACCCGGACGGGTGGCCCGGCGCCGAGGCGTACACCTGGACCAGTTCCTGCGCCGGCCGCAGACCGGCGTTATGGACCTCGATGGTGAGCTCCGCGGTGTCGGCGCGGTCCGGGGTCCCGCCGGACAATTCCCGCAGGGCAACGGAGCCGTACCGCACCTCGCCGTAGGTCAGGCCGTGACCCAGCGGATAGAGGGGCTCGGCGCTGCTGTAGAGGTAGGTGGACTGCGAGGTGATGATGTCGTAATCCAGGATGTCCGGCAGGTCCTCGTCGCGGCCGAACCAGGTCTGCGGCAGCCGGCCGGTGGGCCCGGAGTCCCCGCTGAGGATCTCCGCCACACCGTGGCCCAGTTCCTGGCCGCCATGCGAGGTCCAGGCGACGGCGGGGGTGTCGGCCAGCCCGCCCAGCGCGTAGGGGTAGGAGGACACGATGACCAGGACGGTGCGCGGATTTGCCTCGCGGACAATCCGGATGAGCTCCTGGTCGGCCAGCGGAAGGTCCAGCGACGTGCGGTCCAGCGTTTCCCGGCCACCCAGGTGGGGATCGTTGCCCACCACCACAATGGCCGTGTGGGCCTGGGCCGCCGCGCTCCGGGCAGCTTCGTGCCCGGAGCTGAGGACGCGGAGAACAAAGGAATCGGCCAGGCCGTAGTCCGGGACCAGCGCCGCGCTGCCCGTACCTGCCTCGATCCGCAGCCATTTTCCGCTCCCCACATGCTGCAGGGCAGCTGTGCCGTCGGCGGCGTAGGCGGCCCGGAACGTCTCCTGGACCACCCAGCCGCCCACCCGGTCCGCCGCTGCCCGAAGGTAGCCGTCCCCGGTATCCGTGACGAATTTTCCGGTCTGCACCAGCCGCAGCGTCAGTTCGCCCGAGCCCCAGTCCTTCAGGTCGAACGAATGCTCCGGACCGGGCGCCCCGGCACGGGCGGTAAGCACCGCCCCGCCGCTGCCGCCCAGGTAGCCTCCGGTCCGCACGCACCGGAAGGCAACAACGTCGGTCCCCTCCTCAGCGGTAACGGAACCGGGATAGCGGTGGCCCAGGCCTTCGGCGATGCTGACAGCATCCTGCAACGTTCCGCTGTACCAGTCGCTGAGGACCCGCGAACCCAGCGCGCCGATCACCGCGATGGACCCGGCCGGGTCACCCAGCGGCAGCAGCCGGTCCGCTGATCCGGCCGCGGGTTCATTGCGAAGCACCACCACCGCCTTCGCGGCGGCCTCCGTGGCCAGGGCAACATGGGCCGGTGTGCCAATGGCCTCGGGCCCGATCGAAGCATACGGATCGCGTTCCGGCGCGAACTCGCCGGTCCTGGCCCGGAGGGTGAGGAGTCGCAGCAGCGCGGCGTCCACGGCCGCTTCATCGATCAGACCCTTCGCCAGGGCCCCGTTGAGGTACGCGATGGAGGGGCCGGGGTTGTCACCGTCGTCAGTAAAGCTGTCGACGCCGGCGTGGAGGGCTGCGGCGTACGCGGCAGGGCCGTCGTCGAAATACTTTTCCGCCCGGAACAGCGAACCGGGCGCGCCGGCGTCTGTCACCACGGTGATCCCTTCCCCGTTGCGCCACTGCCTCAGGTGCTCCCGGACCAGGTCGGACACGTGCGCAGGCCGGCCGTTGACCAGGTTGTAGGAGAGCATCACGGCACCGGCCACCCCATCCTCGATGGGGCCGCGATAGGCGGGCAGCTCGTACTCGTGGAGCACCCGGGGGCTGAGGTTGCTGGAGGTGACGTTCCGGTCCCGCTCATTGTTGTAGCCCAGGAAATGCTTCAGCGTGGGCACCGTGAGCCACGTGTGGGGGTCCCGGCCCTTCATGCCGCGGCAGAATGCCCCGGCCAGCTCCGCCGTGAGGTGCGGGTCCTCGGAAAAGCCTTCCTCGTTCCGGCCCCACAGCGGGTGGCGAAGGGGGTTCACCACCGGCGCCCAGGCGTTCAGGCTGACTGACGGATCAGTGGCTTTTTTGCCGCGCAGTTCGTGGCCGGTGGCCTCGCCCAGGCGCTCGATCAGGTCCGGGTCCCAGGTAGCCGCCATGCCCACCGGCTGCGGAAAAACGGTGGCCGGTCCCAGCCACGCAACACCGTGGGCGGCCTCGGCTCCGGTGTGGAACGGCGCCAGGCCAAGGCTGTCAACGGCCGGCGAATGCTGGTGCAGCATCGCCACCTTCTGCGCCAGTGTCAGCGCCGCCAGGATGGCAGTCGGTGACCCGGCGGCCGCAGCCTCCACCGTCGGCTCGGGCCCCTGCGGTGGGGTGGGCGCCGGAACGTTGATGTCCACGGCGGGGGAGGCGGCTTGCTGGTGGGGCACTGGAATCCTATCGGCTGGTTATCGAATCGCTTATACAAAATCCGGCAAAATCCAGTGTTGCACTGGTGCTTGTGAGTCGCAACACATTTATCCCTTGCCGCGAAGGTGGGTGGTGGCCTACGCTAAACGCAGTCGAATCGATTCGATGAATCGCTTGAAGCTTTGTCTAAATGACTTCCACGAAGGAGTGCTGGTTATGCGCAGTTCCCATGTTGATCCCGCAACGGGCCACCCACGAAAAACAGCCGGTCAGTTGCTCGGTGAGGCTGCATCCCCTGCTGTAAACCGCCGGTCATTCCTGGGGATCCTCAGCGGCGCAGTGTTCCTGGCTGCGGCCCCCGCGGCGCTCACCGCGTGCTCCGGCACCGCCGCACCGCAGGCCACCTCCTCCGGCAGCCTGGCTGAAACCGTGGCCAAGCTGGTCCCGGCCTACAAGCCGCTGGAGCTGCTGAAACCGGACATCGCCTCCGTGAACGGGTCCACCCCCGGCTTCACCAGCGTCCCGGCGTCGCTGGTGAAGTCCGTGGCCAAAACCCCGGGCAGCGGCGGAACCTACACCGCCATGACCCCCGCCTGGTGGGCCGTGCCGCCGGCGCTTCCGGAGAACGGCTACTACAAGGCGGTCAATGAGAAGCTCGGCGCCACCGTCAACTTCCAGGTGAACGACGGCAACGCCTACGCGGACAAGGTGCAGACCGTCCTGGCTTCGCCCAAGGACGTGCCGGACTGGATGGTTATCCCGGCCTGGAACCTGCCGCCCCGCTTCGGCCAGGCCGCCGCCGGCGTTTTCCAGGACCTGTCGCAGTTCCTGGCCGGCGACAAGGTCAACAAGTACCCCAACCTCGCCAACATCCCCACCGCGGCCTGGAAGATGGGGTGCTTCGAAGGTGGCCTCTACGGCCTGCCGTACCCCGGCGCGCTCATCTCCGATGCCCTCTTCTACCGCGCGGACCTCTTCAAGCAGCTCGGTGTGGAACCGCCCAAGTCGGCCGACGACTTCCGCGAGGTGGCCAAGGAACTCACCGACGAATCCAAGAACCGCTGGGGCTCCGAGGACGTCTGGACCGGTGCCCAGATCATGCACGGTGTGGTCCCCAAGTGGAAAAAAGTGGGCGGCACGCTGCAGAACAAGTTCGAAACGGACGAGTACCGGGCGGCCCTCGAGTGGACCGCCAAGCTGTTCGCGGACGGCTCCGTCCACCCGGACGCCGTGGCAGGCAACGCCCAGCAGGCCAAGCAGCGTTTCGAATCCGGTGCCACCCTGATGGCATCCGACGGCATGGGCGGCTGGCACGAGGCCCTGGCCCGGGTCCTGCCCACCAACCCGTCCTTCGACCAGCAGCCCATGGACTACTTCGCCCCGGACGGCGGCAAGCCCACGCTGTTCCGCGCGCAGCCGGCCGCAATCTTCAGCTTCATCAAAAAGGCGGACGCCGCAAAGGTGGAGGAGATGCTGGCCCTGGCCAACTTCATGGCCGCCCCGTTCGGCACCGAGGAACACGTCCTGATCAACAACGGCGTGGAAGGGGTGCACTTCACCCGCGACGCCCAGGGCGTGCCCAAGGCCACCGACAAAGGCAGCACCGAGGTCACCAGCACCTACGCGTTCCTGGTTAGCCCCCCGGTGGTCAACTCCATGGTCCAGTACCCCGGGCTGGTGCAGGCACAGTCCGGCTGGGAAGCCCGGCAGGCCCCCAACGTGGTGAAGGATGTCTTCTTCGGCGTCCAGATCCAGGAGCCGGCCAAGTACGGTTCCCTCGGCAAGCCGTTCGATGACCTGGCCAAGGACATCATCCGCGGCCGCAAAACCATGAAGGACCTGGACAGCGAACTCGCGTCCTGGAAGAGCAAGGGTGGCGACGAACTCCGCGACTTCTACGCCGGATTCCTGGCATAGCCGTGGCACGCACGGGCACAGGGACGGAAAGCGGCGCAGCAGCCACCCCGGCGCAGGAGGCGGGCCTGCGTCCGGCGGCGGCCGGGACAGCAGCCGCCGGGGAGCGGCCGACGGCGGCGCCACCGGCCGTGCCGGGCCCCGGCAGCGGGCGGGCCGGGGGAGCCGTGGCCGGGACAGCAGCCGCCGGATCCCCCGGCGCGGGCGCCAAGGGAACAGGCACCAACAAAACGGGTCCTACAAAAACGGGCCCTACAAAAACAGGCCCCGCAAAAACAGGCGACGGGACCAGGCCGAGGGCCAACTTGCGGCTGCGGTTCAAACGGGACCGCTCCCTGGTGCTGATGGCACTGCCCGCGGTGCTTCTGCTGGCGGTCTTCGCCTACCTGCCCATGCTGGGCAACGTGGTGGCGTTCCAGGATTACTCCCCGTACGTGGGCATCCCGGACAGCCCCTGGGTGGGACTGGAAAACTTCACCCGAGTCCTGGCCGACGCCGACTTCTGGCACGCCGTCCGGAACACCCTGGTGATCACGGCCTTCCAGCTGGTGTTCTTTTTCCCCATCCCCATTGCCCTGGCCATGCTGCTGAACTCCCTGGTCAACCCGCGCCTGCGGTCAGTGATCCAGGCCGTGGTGTACCTGCCGCACTTCTTCTCCTGGGTCCTGGTGGTGTCCGTTTTCCAGCAGATCTTCGGCGGCGCCGGGCTGCTTAACCAGTCTCTCCGAGCCAACGGCTGGCCGGCGGTGGACATCATGACCAACCCGGACACGTTCCTGTTCCTATTGACCTCCCAGGCTGTCTGGAAGGACGCCGGCTGGGGCATCATCGTGTTCCTGGCGGCCCTGAGTGCCATCGACCCGGCCCAGTACGAGGCCGCTGCCGTGGATGGCGCCGGCCGGTGGAAGCGGATGTGGCACGTCACCCTGCCGGGCCTGCGCAGCGTCATTGTGCTGCTGCTGATCCTGCGCCTCGGTGATTCCCTGACCGTGGGGTTCGAACAGATGATCCTGCAACGCGATGCCGTAGGCGCAGGGGCGTCCGAGGTCCTGGACACGTTTGTCTATTACACCGGCGTGCAGAACGGCGACTGGAGCTACGCGGCCGCTGCCGGGCTGATCAAGGGCCTGGTGAGCCTGGCCCTGATCCTGACAGCCAACAAAATTGCCCACATCTTCGGTGAGAGCGGTGTCTACTCCAAATGAGCATCCTGACCAGCAAAACCCCCGTCTCCGCCCGGCCCGGCAAACCCGCCCGTCCGCCGCGGATCAAGCCTGAACGGCCCGTCTGGGACGAAGAGCCCGGCGCCGGGGCGAAGATCGGCAAAGTGGTGGTGCTCGCCGTGGTGGTCCTGGCAGTGCTGGGGCCGCTCTACACCATTGTCCTGACCAGCATTTCCTCCCAAGGCACCATCACCAGGGCCGGCGGGCTGGTCCTGGTCCCGGGCGAGATCTCCTTCGCCGCCTACCAGCAGATCCTCAGCGGCGGGGTGGTCACCCGTGCGGTGCTGGTCAGTGTGGGCATCACGGCAACCGGCACCGCGCTCAGCATGCTGGTGTCGATCCTCTGCGCCTACGGGCTGTCCCGGCCGGGATCGTTTGCCCACACGCCCATCCTGTTCACGCTGCTCATCACCATGTTCTTCAGTGCCGGCATCATTCCCGCCTACCTGCTGGTGTCCGGGCTGGGCATGATCAACACGTACTGGGCGCTGATCCTGCCGGGCTGCATCTCGGTGTTCAACATCATCATCCTGCGCGGATTCTTTATGGGGATCGACCGCGGCATCCTGGACAGTGCCCGGATCGATGGGGCCAGCGAATGGCGCACCCTGACGCAGATCGTGCTGCCCATGTCCAAGGCCGTGACGGCCGTGATCGCACTGTTTTACGGCGTGGGCTACTGGAACGCCTTCTTCAACGCCATCCTCTACATCAACGACAGCTCCATGAACCCGCTCCAGGTGGTGCTGCGTTCCTACGTGCTCCAGGGTGTCTCGGTGCCCGGCCAGGTGGATGTGGGCTCCGGCGCGGCGGCCGGTCCCGCGCTGCAGATGGCCGTCATTGTGCTGGCCATGGTGCCCATCCTGATTGTGTACCCCTTTGTGCAGAAGCACTTCACCAAGGGCGTGATGATCGGCGCGGTCAAGGGATGACGGCCCCGGGACAACGGCCAGGACAACGGCCGGAACCAGCTAGTCCGCTAACGGGCCGGCGAGGTGGTCTCGCCCTCCGACAGGGTGGGGGCGATCAGCCGCAGCTCTGCGGGTTTGGCCAGGCTGAGCCGGTCCATCACCATCTCCACGGCGGCCCGGCCGATGTCCATGGCCGGGATGGACACGGCCGTCCAGGGATGGACGGCTGCCGCGGCCACGTCAGCCGGCGCGATCACCGCCACCGAGATGTTGTCAGGGATAGCCAGGCCGCGGGCCGCGAGGTTCTCGCGGAGGATGGGAAGCAGGCCCTCGTTGTGGACCAGCAGCGCGGTGGCAGGATGCGGTGCGGCGAAGATCTTGTCGAGTGCCTTGGCCAGGTCCTTCGAATTGGCCTCGCAGGCCACGGCCAGGTCCTGGATCTCAAGGGAGCGGCACGCATCCTCGAAGCCCGCCAGGGCCCGGTCCGCATAGGTGGCATGCCGGCGGAGCGACGCCGGCGGCGAACCGATGAACGCGATGCTCCGGTGGCCCAGCTCCGCCAGGTGCCGGACCGCTGTGCGGGACGCCCCGGCAAAGTCGAAGTCCACGCAGCTCAGGCCGCGCGGATCGTCAGGCATCCCGATCAGGACCGCCGGCTTCTGCAGCCTCGCCAGCAGCGGGATGCGCGGATCCCTGGCCTCGATGTCCATCATCACCAGGCCATCCACCATGGACTGCGATGTCACCCGTTCGATGCTGCCGGCGTCGTCCTGCGTCAGCAGCAGGACGTCCTGGTTGTGGGTCCGGGCGGTGGTGACCACGGCGGTCACGAACTGCATCACCACGCCCACGTTCACATCCGCCCGCAGGGGGACCACCAGGCCCAGGACATTGGACCTGCTGGACGCCAGCGCGCGGGCACTGGACCGGGGGCTGTATTTCAGCCGCCGCATCGCTGCTTCGACTACATCACGGGTCTCCTGCGAGATGGGACGGTTGCCGCTCATCACGTAGGACACGGTACTCGTGGACACGCCGGCTTCTTTGGCCACGTCACTGATGGTGGCCGCCGTTGAAGCCTTTCGATTGCTCATACCCCCCATTTAACCAAGGAATCCCATGCAACTTCGCAGCCACGGCCTGAGCAGCATCACGGACCGCACCGGCCTGCTGTTCGGAGCCGACTACAACCCCGAACAGTGGCCGGAGGAGAGCTGGCCGGA
This sequence comes from Arthrobacter sp. Leaf141, assembly GCF_001424565.1. Taxonomy (GTDB): domain Bacteria; phylum Actinomycetota; class Actinomycetes; order Actinomycetales; family Micrococcaceae; genus Arthrobacter. The sequence continues at coordinate 70,603 of NZ_LMOL01000002.1, read as the reverse complement.
GGACATCCGGCTGATGCAGGAAGCCGGGATCAACCTGGTCACCGTGGGCGTCTTCAGCTGGGCGCGGCTGCAGCCCACCGAACACACCTGGGACTTCGGCTGGCTGGACCGCATCCTGGATCTGCTGCACCAGGGCAACATCAACGTGTGCCTTGCCACGCCCACCGCCTCCCCGCCGCCGTGGCTGGGCCACCGCCACCCAGGAACGCTGCCCACGGATGAGTCAGGCGCCACCCTCTGGTACGGCTCGCGCAACCAGTTCTCGCCGTCGTCGGCCGAATACCGCAGCGCCGCCCTGAAGGTCACGGCCGCGCTCGCCGCCCGCTACGGCAGCCATCCCGCAGTGGCCATGTGGCACGTGGGCAACGAACTGGGACAGATCAGCTACGACGACGAAACCGCCGCAGCCTTCCAGGACTGGCTCAGCCGCCGCTACGGTTCGCTGGCAGAACTGAACACCGCCTGGGGCACCACGTTCTGGAGCCAGGGGTACAGCGGGTGGGACGAGATCCTGCCGCCGCGCACCGCCCCCTACCTGCACAACCCCACCCAGCTCCTGGATTTCCGGCGCTTCACCTCCGACGCGCTGCTCAGCCTGTTCACAGCGGAAAGGGACGTGATCCGCAGCCAGTCACCCCTGGTGCCCATCACCACCAACCTGATGGGATTCTTCCGCGGCGCCGACTACTTCAGCTTCGCCGCTGAAGCCGACTTTGTGGGCAACAACTGGTACACGGACCCGGCGCAGCCCCACACCTGGGAACTCGGCGCCCTGACGCACGATCTCTGCCGCGGACTGGCCGGCGGGAACCCGTGGCTGCTGATGGAATCCGCCACCTCCGCCGTCAACTGGCGGCCGCACAACACGGCCAAGGACCCGGGCGCGCTCAGGGTCGACTCGTATTCCGCCCTGGCCCGGGGATCGGACGGGATCTGTTTCTTCCAGTTCCGCCAGTCCGCCTTTGGCGCCGAACGCTTCCACTCCGCCGTGGTGCCCCTGGCCGGCGCCGACACCCGCGTATTCCGCGAGGTGGCAGCCCTGGGCTCCGGCCTCCAGGAGCTCCGCTTCCTGGCCGGCGAACCCGCACCCGCGCCGATCGCCATCCTGTTTGACTGGGACAGCTGGTGGGCGGCGGAAGCACCGGACCGCCCGTCGGACCGGCTGGCCGTACTGGACCAGCTGCAGGCCTACCACCGGCAGCTCCTGCGCCGGGGCCTTTCCGCCGAAGTGGTGCACCCCGGCACCGACCTGGACCGGTTCAACCTGGTCCTGGTTCCCAGCCTTTTCCTTCTGCGCGACGAGCACGCCGCCCGCCTGGCCGGCTGGGTGGAGCGGGGCGGCAGCGCCGTGGTGGGCCCGTTCAGCGGTGTGGCGGACGGCAACGGCCACCTCCGCCAGGGCCGGTTCCCGTCGGTGCTGGCCGGAATGCTGGGGGCCAGCGGCGAGGAATGGCGCCCACTGGCAGGCCCGGTGGGACTGGACTTCGGTGCGGCACCGGCCGCGGGAACACCCGGCTCCGCCCCCGCTGGACCTGAGCTGTCCGAATCCGGGCCGGCTGGCCTGGCCGCGGCCAGCTGGTCCGAGGACCTGCGCCTGGACGCGCCGGGAGCCACCGCCGTGGCCACCTTCACGGAAGGAGCCCTGGCCGGAAAACCCGCGGTGGTCCGCAACAGCCACGGCCGCGGCACCGCCTGGTACGCCGGGGCGGACCTGCCGGACGCCGCCCTGGCGCTCCTGGTGGGGGACGCGCTTGCTGCCGCCGGCCTGGCCTCACCGGTGGTTGGCGAACTGCCCTCCGACGTCGAACTTGCCACCCGCGGAACCTGCCATTTCCTGCTGAACCACAGCCCGGAACCGCGCGCCGTGCACCTCACGGAACAATCCGTGGACGTGCTCACGGGCGCCGCGCACGGCCCCCACCTGGTCCTGGAGCCCTACGGCGCCCTGGTCCTCAAAGCCACCCCCGCCCCCACTGAGAACGGACACTGACCTCCATGAAATTCACTGACGGCTACTGGCTGTACCGCAAGGGCTACTCAGCGCTGCACCCCCGCGACGTCGCCGAAGTGGTGGCCGGCGACGGGACCCTCACGGTTTACGCCCCCACCAAACGCATCGCCTCCCGCGGTGACGCCCTGAACCTGCCCCAGCTCACGGTGACGTTCGAGGCGCCGATGCCGGACGTGATCGGGGTGACCATCGAGCACCACCAGGGCGGCCTGGACCGCGGACCCCACTTCGGCGTCAACCGCACCGGCGCGGCCCCGGAACTGTCCACGGCGGACAGCGACGGCACGGCCAGCATCACATCCGGCGGCCTGACGGCACGGATCAGCACGTCCGGGGACTGGGGGGTCGAATTCCTGGGCGACGGCAGGCTGCTCACCGGTTCCACCGCGCGCAGCGTTGGGGTCATTACGGACGACGCCGGGCGCAGCTTTGTGCACGAACAGCTCAGCCTCGGCGTGGGCACCAATGTCTACGGCCTGGGGGAGCGGTTCGGCGCCTTTGTGAAAAACGGGCAGTCGGTGGACATCTGGAACGAGGACGGCGGCACCTCCAGCGACCTCGCCTACAAAAACGTGCCGTTCTTCATCACCAACGACGGCTACGGCGTGTTTGTGAACCACCCCGAGAAGGTTTCCTTCGAGGTGGGATCCGAGGTGGTGTCCCGGACCCAGTTCAGCGTCGAGGGCCAGCGGCTGCAGTACTTTGTGATCCACGGCCCCTCGCCCAAGGACATCATCCGGCGGTACACGGAGCTCACGGGCCGGCCGGCCCGGATCCCCGCCTGGTCCTACGGGCTGTGGCTGTCCACCTCCTTCACCACCGACTACGACGAAAAGACCGTCACTTCCTTCATCGACGGCATGGCCGAGCGGAACCTGCCGCTGTCCGTGTTCCACTTCGACTGCCACTGGATGCGCTCCTTCCACTGGAGCGACTTCATCTGGGACCCGGCCACCTTCCCGGACCCCGAGGGCATGCTGGCCCGGCTGCACGAACGCGGCCTGAAGGTCTGCGTGTGGATCAACCCCTACATCGCCCAGCGTTCGTACCTGTTCAAGGAAGGCCTGGAACGGGGCTACCTGGTGAAAAGGCCTGACGGGTCCGTGTGGCAGTGGGACATGTGGCAGGCAGGAATGGGCCTGGTGGACTTCACCAACCCGGACGCCGTGCTCTGGTACCAGGACAAACTCCGCGGACTGCTGGGCCAGGGCGTGGATTCCTTCAAGACCGACTTCGGCGAGCGCATCCCCACGGACGTGGCCTGGCATGACGGGTCCGATCCGGAACGGATGCACAACTACTACTCCCAGCTCTACAACCGGACGGTGTTCGACCTGCTGGCCAAGGAGCTCGGGGAAGGCCAGGCCGTGGTCTTTGCCCGGTCCGCCACCGCCGGCGGGCAGACCATGCCGGTGCACTGGGGCGGCGACTGCGAATCGACGTTTGCCGCCATGGCCGAATCGCTGCGCGGCGGACTGTCCCTGGCGGCGTCCGGCTTCTCGTTCTGGAGCCACGACATCGGCGGCTTCGAAGGCACCCCTGAGCCGGAGATCTTCAAGCGCTGGATCGCCTTCGGCCTGCTCTCCTCACACTCGAGGCTGCACGGCTCCAACTCGTACCGTGTTCCGTGGCTGGTGGATGAGGAGTCCGTGGATGTGCTGCGGCATTTCACCGAACAGAAGATGCGGCTGATGCCCTACCTGCAGACAGCGGCGGAAGAGGCCTACACCCAGGGCATCCCCCTGATGCGTCCGCTCTTTATGGAGTTCCCCGGCGATCCGGGCTGCGCGCACCTGGACCGGCAGTACATGCTGGGCCCGGACCTTCTGGTGGCACCTGTCATGGACCCCTCAGGGACCGTGTCCTTCTACCTTCCTGAAGGAACCTGGACGCACCTGGAAACCGGCGAGCAGCTGGCCGGCCCGCGCTGGCACCGCAAGGAGTACACGGTGATGCAGGCCGCCACGTGGGTCCGGGAAGGCGCGGTGCTGCCGCTGGGCACGGTCTCGGACCGGCCGGACTACGACTGGGCCACGGACATGGTGTTCAAGGCGTTCAATGCTGCTGACGGATCCCGCCGGATCGCCGTGCCGTCCCCGGACGGCACCAGCACGCAGTTCGAGGTCACTGTCAGCAGCGGTGCCGTGGCGGCCCGGGTGGTCTGAGGCCCATAATCCCCGGCGCACAAAAGCCCGCCTCCCGGATTGGGAGGCGGGCTTTTGGTCCGGGGGCAGGAGATGCCTGTCCTGCGTCAGCCGGCCCGGCTGCCTGCCGGCTCCACGTGCCGCGGCCCGCCGATCCGGGCGTGCGGTGTTTCCCAGGACGCCAGTGTGGCCCGGACATCGGGGCGCCGCTCGGCGGCCAGCGCCTCCGCATAGGCCCGGTCCAGCACGTCTCTGATGAGTACCTTTTCCTGCCGGCCGGCAGACTGCACTGAAGCTTCCACCATGGCAAGGCTGAGCACGTTGGAGTGCACCTCCCCGGACGGAACCGTCCCGGTCCGCAGGGCGGACACAAATTCCACCAGCGCGCCGGAAATCTCCTCGGCATGGCTGGCCGGCTCCAGCGCAACCGGACCGGATAAGGCGGCCACCAGCGGTTCGCCGGCACCGTCCCACAGGGCAGTGCCACCGGCGCCGTTGACGCGCCAGGCACCGTTCCAGGAGGTCTCCAGCCCGTCGGCGCACCAGCTGCCCGTGTAGGTGTACCGGGTACCGCCGCTCATCTGGAAGACGGCGGTGGCTGCCGCGTTCCCGTTGTACCAGCTCCAGGCGGGGTTGAACTCCTCGCAGTAGACGGAGACGGGGTCCTGGTCCAGGAGGAAGCGGACGGCGTCGAACTGGTGGATGGCCATGTCCACCAGCAGCACGTGCGCCATTTCCTCGCGGAAGCCGCCGAAGTGCGGGGCCTTGAAGAATTCGGTGGTGACCACGCCAATGCCGCCCAGCTGGCCGGCAGCCGCTTTGAGCTGGGTGAGGCCGTGGAAGTACCGGCGGGACTGGCTGATCATCAGCAGCTGCCCGCTGGCTTCCGCGGCCGCCGCCAGGGACAGGCCCTCGGCCACTGTAGGGGCCACCGGCTTCTCACACAGCACGGGCAGGCCGGCGAACAGTGCCTCCACGTTCACGGGATGATGGGCGGCCGGGACGGTGACGTTCACAACTGCTTCGGCGCCGGTGGAAGCGGCAACCTGGGCAACGCTGGTGCCCAGGACCAGCCCTGCCAGGCCGGCGTCCTGCACCGCGGCCCGGGCGGTGGCCAGGTCCAGGTCCACCAGGCCCACCAGTTCCACGTCCGGGTTGGCCTGCAGGGCGGCGATCCAGGCCCTGCCCATGCCGCCGGCGCCCACCTGGACCACCTTGAGCGGCGTCGCCCGGGGGAGGACCGCGAAGTCAGGTTCGAAGGCGCTCAATTGTGCATCGCCCCCTGGTAGCCGTGGCCCGAGTAGAAGTCCTCGGTTTCGTACCGCAGCAGCACCGGATCGGTGCGTTCGGGCCGGAGCGTCCTGGCCCAGCTGACCCCGTTGGCGATCACCCGCCGGACGTCCTTGTGGTGGTACACGGGGTAGTCCTGGTCGCCCGGGCTGAAGAAGAAGATCCTGCCGTAACCGCGTTTGAAGGTGCAGCCGCTGCGGAACGCTTCGCCGCCACTGAAGGTGCTCAGGAACACCAGCTCGTCGGGGACCGGGATGTCGAAGAACTCGCCGTACATTTCCTGGGCCGGGATGATGAACGGGTGCGGGATGCCCTGTGCGATGGGGTGCGTGGGGTCCACGGTCCAGACGATTTCGCGGTCCTGCCCGGAGCGCCAACGCAGCGTGCAGGAGGTGCCCATCAGCTTGCCGAAGATCTTGGACCAGTGCCCCGAGTGCAGGACCAGCAGGCCCATGCCGGCCAGCACATGCCGGTGCACGCGCTCCACCACCTCATCCGAGACTTCGCCGTGGGCGGCGTGGCCCCACCAGACCAGCACGTCGGTGTCCCGCAGGACTTCCTCGGTAAGGCCGTGCTCGGGCTCGGCCAGGGTGGTGGTGCGGACCCTGGCGTTGGCGCCGAGGTTCTCCTCGATGCCTTCGCGGATGGTGGTGTGCATGCCGGCGGGATAGATGGCGGCGACGTGCGGCTGTTCCTGTTCGTGGCGGTTTTCGCCCCAGACAAGGACCCTGACGGGCTCGGTGGTGTGCGTCATTCGTTTTCCTAACTGGTTGGATCTGCCCGTGCGGGCGATGGTTATTTGACGGCTCCGCCGGTGGCGCCGGCCGCAATGTATTTCTGGGCCAGGATCAGCAGGGCGATCGCCGGCAGGGAGGACAGGACGGCGGTGGCCATCACGGCGCTCCAGTTGGAGACCTGTGTCCCCAGGTACTGGTAGATGCCAAGGGTCACCGGCCGCACCTCATCCGTGGTGGTCAGGGTCAGGGCAAAGAGGAAGTCGCTCCAGGAGAACAGGAACGCGAAGAGCCCTGCGGTGATGAGCGAGTTCCTGCTGATGGGCAGCACAATCGAGACGAACGAGCGCACCAGCCCCGCGCCGTCCACCCGGGCCGCCTCCACGATGGAGGTGGGAATGCCCGTCATAAAAGCCCGCATGATGAGGATGACAAACGGGATGGCGTGGGTGGAGTCCGCCAGAATGAGGCCCGGAATGCTGTTAAGCAGGCCCAGGTCGTTGTACGCCGTGTACAGGGCGTTGGCGATCACGATCCCCGGGATCATCTGGGACACCAGGATGGCCAGCAGGGCCAGGTTGACCCACTTGTAGCGGAACTGGGCCAGCGCGTAGGCGGCCGGTGCCGCCACTGCCAGGCTGAACACCACCGTTCCCAGGGACACGGCAAGGCTGGTCAGCAGGTTGGGGCCCTGCTCGGCGATGGCGCGGGCATACCCGTCGAAGCTGGGGTTCCACGGGAAAAAGCCGGCGGTCAGGGTGTTGCCGGAGGGCTGCAGGGAGGCGTTCACCATCCAGTACACGGGAAACAGCATTACGGCCAGGAAAACGATGCCCAGGCCCGTGTACCCGGCGTTCCGCAGCTCGGTTTTTGGGGTGCCGGTGCGTCCGGTGCCGGTTGTCCGGGTCCGGGCTCGGGTCCGGGTGGCTGTGGGGTCCATGGTGGTCATGGCGGCCTCCTTACTCGTCCACCGCGCGCCGGTTGGCGCGCAGGTAGATCACGGCGAACACCAGCGAAATCAGGATCAGGATGTTGCTGAACGCTGCACCCACCCCGAATTCGAAGTTGGTGAACGACTCCTGGTAGGAGCGGATGGACAGGGTCTGGGTGGCATTGGCGGGACCGCCGTTGGTCAGGCCCAGGATGATGTCCAGGACCTTGATGGTGTAGACCACGCCGAGCACCAGCACCACGCTGACCACGGGCTGCAGGTTGGGCCAGGTGATATGCCGGAACGCCCGCCAGCCCGTGGCGCCGTCCAGCGCCGCGGCTTCGTACAGTTCATCGGGGATGTCCTGCAGGCCGCCATAGATGATGGTCACGTTGAACGGGATGCCCACCCAGATATTCACCATCACGACGGCGATCAGTGCCACCGTTGGGCTGGTCAGCCAGGGCACGGGCTGGGAAATGATGCCCAGGCTGGTGAGGAACTGGTTGAGGATGCCGCTGTCCTGGTCCAGGATGGAGCGCCAGGTGGCGCTGCTGACGATCAAAGGCAGCAGCCAGGGCAGCAGCAGCATGGCACGCAGGAAGTTGCTCAGCGGGAAGCGCCGCCGGAAGAAGCAGGCCAGCGCCAGGCCGATCACAAACTGTCCCGCGATGGAGCCGATGGTGAACAGTGCCGTGTTGACCATGGCCGGACCGAACAGGTTGCTGTTCACCACGGTGGCGTAGTTGGCCAGCCCCACCCAGGGGGCCTCGCCGGTGAAGAACGTCTTGGTGGTGTAGTCCTGCAGGCTCATGGTGATGTTCTTAACCACCGGGTAGCCGAAGAACAGCACCAGAAACAGGCCTGCCGGTGCCACGAACAGCAGCCGGGTCACGGCTTCGCGGGTCACCTTCCTGCCCCGGGGCGCGACGGCGTTCGTTGCCCCGGGCTCCCGTGCGGCGGCGCCCTCAGCCACCCCGGGACGTTCCGGATGCACCCCCACCCCGCCTTCCGCCGTCGTGCCCTGCACATCCTGCGTGCGGTTCATGGCCGTTACCCCGCCGAGGCCTGTTTGAAGGCGTCGGCAGGGCTGGCCTTGCCGGTCAGTGCGAGCTGGATGGCGTCGTAGATGACGGTGGCGGCCTCCGGCCAGGCCTCGCCGAGTTTGCCGGTCCGGGAGCGGGCCGTAGCCACCTGTTCGGTGAAACTGGCCATTTCCGGGACCCGCGACACGTACTCCCCGGCCAGCGCCGTCCTGGTGGGCACAGTGAAGCGGGCCTCCGCCAGGGCGAGCTGGTTTTCGTCGCTGCTGATGCATTCGACGAACTCCGCCGCCTTGGCCTGCTTGGCCTTGTTGCCTGTCTCAGGCACGGTCCAGACTTCGCCGCCCAGCGGCGCCACGGATTCCTGGCCGGCTTCGCGCACGGGGATCTTAACGGAGTCCCAGGCGAGGTCCGGGCTCTTGCGCAGCGCGGGGATCTGCCAGGGGCCGTTGACCATCATGGCGGCCTTGCCGGCCACAAACTGGTCCTTGACGTCCGCCTGTGACCAGTTGATCACGGATGCGGAGGCGGAGCCGCCGGTCACCAGGTCCTGCCAGAGCGAGAGGGCCTGGGACACCTTGGGGCTGGTCAGGTCCGTCTCGTCGCCGCCGTTGGACCACATGAACGGCAGGAACTGCCAGCTTCCCTCATAGGTGGCGATGCCGGAGAACGCGACGCCGTAGCGGTCGCCTTCGGTGAGTTTGGCCGCCGCAGCCTTCAGTTCCTCCCAGGTGGTGGGCGGCTGAACGCCGGCAGCCTGCAGCAGGTCCTTGTTGTAGTAGATGCCCAGGGTGTTGACCGTGGGGGCGAGGCCATAGACCTCACCCTCGTAGGTGGCAGCTTCGAGGATGCCGTCGGCAAAGCCGGACGTGTCCACGTTGTAGGTGCTGAGCGGGGAGAGGCCGCCGGTGGCCGCAATTTCCTGGACGTCCGGGTTATCCAGCATCAGCACGTCCGGGAGCGTTTTCGAGGATGCACGCTGCAGCACCTTCTGGATCAGGTCCTTGCCGGGCACGGTCTCGCGGTTGATGCTCACCCCGAGGTCCGCAGCGCAGCGGTCCAGGGCCGCCTGGACCAGGGACTTGTCCGGGTCGTTGTTGTAGTAGTCAACAATGCTGAGGCTGTCCACGTCACCGCCGTCGCCGGCCCCGCCTCCGCTGCTGCAGCCGGCCAGGGCGAGCGGTGCCAGGGCTGCAAGGGCGGTGAGCGAGGCTATCCTGCGGGGTGTTTTCATGGGTGGCTCCTTTGCCGGTTCACGGGATCGTCACAGCTTCAGTAAAGCGCTTAACCGATGGTTCGACCCGCGGTGGGCCGGGGTTTGGGTGGAAGGCTTTAGAAGAGTCTGGGGCCGTCCGCCCGGCCTTGTCAAGGAAAAAGTTAACCGCTTTACTGGAAGGGTGCCGCCGGCACGTCCCGTCGTGTGTTCCCCGGGATTTCCCTCCGAAAGGATCTGCCGTGGTCACCATGCAGGACGTTGCACGCCATGCGAACGTCTCGATCGCCACGGTGTCGTTCACCATCAACAACACCAAACCCGTCTCGGCCAGGACCCGGGAAAAAGTGGAAGCCGCCATGCGGGAACTGGGCTTCCGGCGCAACGCCGTGGGACGTGCCCTGGCCAGCAAACGCACGCGGATCATTGCGCTGCTGTTCCCGGCCCTGCAGCATTCCATGAGCGGCACGGTGATCCAGTTCTTCACCAGCGCTGCGGCCACGGCCAGGGAACTGGGGTACAACCTGGTGCTGTGGCCCATCAGCAACGAGGCCGGCCAGGCCACCGAACTGACGGCCAACGGGCTGGTGGACGGGGTGCTCCTGATGGAGGTTGAACTGGACGATCCGCGGGTGCAGGAACTGCAGGAATCCGGCACGCCGTTTGCGCTCATCGGCCGCACCAGGGCGCCGGAGGAGCTCACCTACGTGGACATCAACTTTGAGGAAACCCTGGTGGCTGCGGTGCAGCACCTGACGGCCCTGGGCCACCGGAACATTGCCCTGCTGGATGACGCCATCGGCAGCCGCAGCCTTGCCGCCTTCGGTCCCGTCAGCCGCTCGCGGGACAGCTTCGAGGCGGAAATGCGGCGCCAGGACCTGGTGCCCACGGCCTTCACGTGCGAGGCGAACCCGGCCGCCGGTAAAGCGGCCGCCGCGGAAATCCTGGCGGCCTACCCGGGGGTTACGGCGCTGATCGTCCAGAACGAGCAGGCCGCGCCGGGCCTGGCCAGCGGGCTGCGGCGCGCCGGCCGGCGGATTCCCCAGGACCTGTCCGTGCTGTCCGTGGCATCCTCGGCGGAGATGGCTGCCATGGTGGACCCGGAACTGACTGTGCTGACCTCCCCGGGACACGAACTTGGCCGCATGGGGGTGGCGGCCCTGATTGACCAGCTGGAAGGCAGGGCCACGTCGCTGCGGCAGGAGCTGGTGATGTGCCGGCTGGAAGGCGGCGGGTCAACAGGTCCAGTCCCCGCGCAGGAAGGGCCCGCGCAGGAGGAGGCCGTGGAGTAAGGCGCGTTTCCGCAGGGCTCGGCGCTCAGGCGTTCGACGGCGGTGCGGCCAGGGTGCGGAATTCCGCCACCAGTGCGGGGTCCTCGCAGGCCCTGGCAAAGGCTTCGATGCGGCGCTCGATTTCCCGGCCCAGCAGCCAGGTGCCGATCCGCTCCATCACCGGCCGCAACAGTGGTGGGCGGCAGGAAAAGGTGTACTTCCACACGGCCCTGGTGCCGCCGTCGTGCGCGGTGAAACGCCAGCCGCCGCCGAACGTGCCGAAGAACCACGGCCCGGAGACCATTGTCATGCCCACATTCCGGGGCGGGGCGTAGGAAACGTACTCGCTGACCATGCCAAGACCCAGCCGGGAGCGGGTTTTGGTCTGCACGCCCTTGCCCGCCGCCGTGGCGCCGGCCAGGAACCCCTGCCCGGAGATAAACGGGTCCCATTTCAGCCGGAAGGCGCCGGTGGTCTGCGAAAAGGCGAAGACAGTCGCGGGATCGAGGCGGATGAGTCGTTCGGCGCGTACCTGGGGCATGGTTCCAGCCTAGCGAAAGGGGATCCTGGGGCTACTTCTCCATTTTGGCGAGCCGCGCCCGGACCACCATGTAGACGCCATAGCAGATGAGGCCTGCGCCTACCGCAGCGAGCAGGTAAACCCCGAATGGCTGGTCGCGGAGGGCGCGGAGGCCGCCGTCCAGGCCGGTGGATTCCTCCGGGTGTGCCCGCAGCGTGGCGATGGCGATCAGCATCCCGGTCAGCAGCAGGACCGTGCCCTTGGCCACATAACCGGCCACGCCCAGCACCGTCACGGCGGTGCGTGCCGTGTGCGAGGACGGCATCAGCAGCTGCTTTTCGAACGATTTACGCAAGCCGCGGATGGCGTACACCACGCCCGTGACGGCGATGCCCACACCCACCAGCACCAGCAGTGCCACACCGCCCGGAGCCTTCATCACGGCGATGGTCAGGTCCGTGGCGGTCTTTTTGTTATCGCCGCCGGAGCCCGATCCCATGGCGAAGGACATCAGGGTCAGGGCGAGACCCGTGAAGACCACTGCCTGCGCCGCTGCCTTGGCCTTCTTGCCGGCTTTGTCCTTGGCGGGAAGGTGGTTGTAGTCGAAAATCGCGTCGCTGACCTGCCACAGCGCCAGCGCCGCGCAGGCGGCGAAGCTGGCCCACAACAGGAACGGGCCGGCCGGCTGGGCCGAGAGTTCCTCAACGGCGCCGCTGAAGTCGGCGCTGCCGGAGCCGCCCATGGCAAGCCTGATGGCGATCAGGCCAACCAGCAGGTGCAGCACGCCGCTGGCGGCGAAGCCCGCGCGTGCCAGCAGTTCCAGCGACCGCGAGTTGGTGACAGTCTCTGCGGTGTCAGCTGCCTGTTTAAGTTCTTTTTTGATGGCTGTTCCTCCGTGCGAGCGCTGTGTGGCGCTAAGTTTTCCCCCACACAGATGCAATCGTGCCACGCCGGCGGTGCGCGGGGTAGTTCCCGGTGCAAGGGGCCGGGGTGATGGGGAGCCGTCCCCATCGCCCCGGCCGGGCGACCGTGCAACGATGAAGACCAGCACTTCACGGCGCGGCGCGAACCACGTACCGCGAAGGTCACCGGGGGAACACATGACTTTTTACGGCGCCGACGTCAGCCAGCTGCGCGCCCTGGCTAAAGCGGTCGACCAGGCCGCCGCCCTGCTGGGCAACAGGTCCACCTCGCTGCACAGCCAGATCCAGGCGGCGCCGTGGAAGGGCACTGACGGTGAGCGTTTCCGCCAGGACTGGACCGGCAGCCACCGCCCCAGCCTGGAACGGGTGGTTGCCAGCCTCCGGGCCAACTCCAAAATCCTGCGCCAGCACGCCGATGAGCAGGACCAGGCCTCAACATCGGGCGGCGGTGGCGAAAGTGGCGGTGGTGGCGGCGGAACCTGGGACCGGATCACGTCCTTTGCCGACCAGGCCAAGGAGTGGCTGAAGGAGCAGGCGGCCAAGGCAGAGGCCGCCGCCGAGCACCGCCGTGAGCTGGAGTCCGGTCTGGCGTCGATGCTGAAGGCAAGCCCGGAGGAGCAGGCCGCGTGGTGGGCGTCCCTTTCCGCCGAGGACCGGCAGTACCTGATCGAAGGGGAGGGTGCGGACGGCCCCTTTGCCGAGGACCTGATGCGCATGGACGGCGGCATCCCCGCCGCCGCCCAGGAACAGGCCAAGGAACACCTCCAGGACCTCGCCAAGGCCGACATCCCCGTCTACTCCGAAACCGGCAGCGCGTCCATCGAAGCGCGGGTGGCGTGGGTCCACGGCGGCGCTGAAGTGGGAACGGAAGTGGTGGAGAATGCCGACGGGTCCGCCACCATGAAGGTTTACGGCAACATGGGCCTGGGCGTTAATGACCCCTCCGGTGCCGCCGGGGTGACGCTGAACGGTGAGGTGTCCCGCGAGTACACGTTCGGCAGCGTGGAGGAAGCCATGGCGGCCCGCGAACAGATGTACCGCGACCTTCCCCCGGACAGTGTGGGCGACATCAAGGACGTCGCTTCCAACCCGCCCGGGTACATCCTGGACACCATCAACGATTCCGCCGACGACAACGGCTCCACCGGCCAGACCGACAAGGCCAAGGGGACCCTGTCCCTCTCCGCCGAGGGTGAGGCCGGCGCCGCCTCCGGGTCTGTCCAGCTGGACCTGGCGTATGAACGGAACCTTTCCGACGGCACGGCCGCCGCCACCGCCGAGGTGACGGCCCAGGGCAAGCTTGACCTGGACGGCCGCGTGTTTGAGGCCTCCGGCACGGGCGGGCTGCAGGTCAACATGGACAAGGACAGCAACATCGAGTCCGTGTCCGTTTCCCTGGACGGCACCGTGGCCCAGGGTGTGGTGGCCGGCGGGGACGTGGAGGCAGCCAAGGTGGAGTCCTCCGTGACGGTGGGAACGCAGGGCACCGTGAAGATCGACGTGGACTATTCCGGCGACAACCGTGCGGTGGTGGACAGCTACCTGCGCAACGTCGCACTGGGCAACGACACCGCTGCGGCAGCCGACGCGGCCAGGCTCTACGAGGCCGGTTCCGCCACTGTCCAGGTCAACAACGTGGTGACAGCCTCCACCGAGGCCGGCATCGACGTGAAGGTGGGCGAGGTGGAGGTCAAGACCGAAAGCCAGGCCACCACCAACGTCTCCACGTACTATAAAGTCCCCAATGACACCACGCTTGAGAGGCTGTGACCATGTCCGTGCACATTGAATCGCCGCTGGGTTTCACGGCAGAGTTCCCGCCGCACACCCAACCGCTGGACGACTCCACCGCCGGTCCGGACACCGAACAGTACGGCCTGGCCAACGGGGTCCTGGTGACGGTCATCAAGGATGACACGTCCGTGCAGGGCGCACCGCAGGCCAACGGCTGGGCCCACCTGATGGCTGATTTTTACCTCGAGGACCGGGCCGGGACCCAGCTGGCCGAGGGCGAACTGAACCTGCCCGGCAAAGCCGCGTACGCCGTCGTTGTTGGGTATAACGACGCCGGCGGGAACGGAAAGGTGGCCGCCACCGTGGGCCTGTGGGAGAGTGGGCGCTTCCTGGGGGTTGTGGTGGTCTGGCCCTACCTCGATGCCGGCGTGGAGCCCCGGCTGGACATGCTCAAGGAGATTGTCGCCGGAATCCGGGTCAGCTGAGCCGGCGCCGGTAACAGAGGTCGAAGATCAGCCGGCCGGCCTCGTGCGCCTTGGCCTCGAAGCTGGTGCGGACCCGGCCTTCGAAGCGGGGCGCCCAGCCACCGGTTTCGTCGATGCCTTCGTTGGGGCCGGTGTGTTCGGTGCTGACCGGTGCCCGGCCCTCACGGACCGGGGCGCCGCCCACCAGGGATTCGACGCCGGACTGCCACACCTGGGTCAGCGGGCTCTCGGGGCCGCGGCGCTGGCCGGTGTGCAGGTTCTCGAAGTCCACGGAATCCGCCAGGACGTCCCGGACGTGCACGGCGTAGTTCGACCAGTCGGTGGCAATGCGCCACAGCCCGCCCGGTTTGAGCGCCCGGGCGGCCAGGTCCGCAAATTCGGGCTGGATCAGGCGGCGTTTGTGGTGCCGGGACTTATGCCAGGGGTCCGGGAAAAACACCCACAGTTCGCTGACGGACCCTGCCGGCAGCATGGTGGCCAGGACCTCGGGAGCGTTGGCCTCCACCACGCGGACGTTCTTCAGGCCGCGGCTGTTGATTTTGATGATGGTGTTGGCCAAGCCGGGGGTGTACACCTCAACGGCCAGGAAGTCGGTGTCCGGGTTTTCCTCTGCGGCGTGGCAGATGGCATCGCCCAGCCCTGAGCCGATTTCCACAATCAATGGAGCGGTGCGGCCAAACTCCGCCTGCGCGTCGAACGTGTAGTCCGGGTGGACCGACGTGTTGGCGATGTGCCGGGGCACATCCACGGCCCAACGCTCCGCGTGCTCCTCCCAGGCTGCCTGCCGGCGGCCCTGCAGGCGAGTGCCGCGGCGCACAAAGCTGACCGGCCGGCCGCCGTAGGTGCCGAACGAGGCCTGGGTCCCGGGCGTCACGGGCCGGGGGACATGCGGCTGCTGGGGGGATTCTGGGGATTCACTCATCCCCTCCAGAATAACTCCCGGGCACCCCGGAGCGGTTTCCGGCGGCGGCCACGCAGCCTGTAAGAATGGGCGGGTGAGCGAAGCAGCAGCCCGTGCCGCGGGCCGGCCCCGGACCGGCACCGGCGGCGATGCCCCGCCCGCCAGCAGGCGGCAGGCCATCTACCTGGGTGTGTGCCTGGTGCTGATCGGGCTGAACCTGCGCACCGTGTTCTCCAGCTTCTCCGCAATCCTGCCGGAAATCACCGCGCAGGCAGCACTCCCCGGCTGGGCGGTGGTGGTCCTGACCACCGTGCCGGTCACGCTGCTGGGGGTGTTTGCGCCGCTGGCGCCCGTACTGGCCCGCCGGTTCGGGCCGGAGCGGGTGCTGCTCGGCGCCATGGCGGTCCTCACCGCGGGGCTCCTGCTGCGACCGGCCGGCGGACCCGGGACCAGTGGACCCGGGGCCGGACACCTGCCCGCCCTCCTCGCCGGCACCGCGGCCTGCGGCGCCGCGATCGCCCTGTGCAACGTGCTCCTGCCGGGGCTGGTGAAACGGGACTTTCCGCACCGGCTGGGCCTGATGGGCGGGCTGTACACCACGGCCATCTGCGCGTCCGCAGCCCTCGGCGCCGGCTTCACCTACCCCGTGTACACGGCCACAGGGGAGTGGACCGTGGCGCTGTGGGCCTGGGCGGTGCCGGCCGCCGTCGTCCTTCTCCTCTTCCTGCCCGCCGCCCTCCGCAGCCGGCCGGCCCGGCTGCGGGTCCACAGCGGGGGCGCCAACGTGTGGCGGTCCCCGGTGGCCTGGCAGGTCACGCTGTTTATGGTGCTGCAGGCGATGATGTCCTTCAGTGTCTTCGCCTGGCTGGCGCCCATCCTCCGCGAGCGCGGCGTGGACGGTGCCACAGCCGGGCTGATGGTCTCCGTCAGTATCGGCCTGCAGATGCTGGGCTCCCTGTTCGCCCCGGCCCTGGCCGCGCGGTTCCGGGACCAGCGGGCCATCAACACGGTGGTGGCGCTGATGACCGGCGGCGGGTTCGCGCTGAGTATCTTCGGCCCGCTGGACCTGGTGTGGGCCTGGGCCGGCTTGCTGGGGCTGGGGCAGGGCAGCCTCACCGCCGTCGCGTTGACCATGATCATGCTCCGCACCCGCGATGGCCACACCGCAGCCCACCTGTCCGGCATGATGCAGGGCGTGGGCTATGGGCTTGGCTCCACCGGAACGCTGCTGGTGGGCCAACTCCATCAGGCCACCGGCTCTTTCACTGCCGCTGGCATCATGTTCCTGCTGGTGGGCGCGCTCGCAGCGGTATTCGGCTACCGCGCCGGCATCCGCCGCTACGTGGACTGATGCGGGCGGGCCGCGCCGGGGCTGCGCCACCTGACCGGCCCGTCGCCGTCGCCCGCCAATGCGTCCCCCGGGTTCTGCAGCTGGCAGGATTTCAGGCTGAGGCAACCGCAGCCGATGCAGCCGTCCAGATCGTGCCGGAGGTGTTCCAGCGCCGCGATGCGGGCATCCAGCTCGGACCGCCACAGCCGGGACAGCCGTTCCCAGTCGCGTTTGGTGGGGGTGCGGCTCTCCGGCAGGGACTCCAGCGCAGCCAGGATGTCCTTCAACGGAATCCCCACGCGCTGCGACACCCGGATGAACGCCACCCGCCGCAGGGTGTCCCGCCGGTAGCGCCGCTGGTTTCCGGCCGTCCGTTCGGAACTGACCAGCCCGTTGCGTTCATAGAAATGCAGGGCCGACGCCGAGACGCCGCTGCGGCGCGACACCTCGCCGACGCCCAGGAGCTGGTGCGCCGTTGCCGCCTCATGTGCCATGCTTCCCCCAAACCCGTTGCCGCCCGCAGGCAGGCACCCGCTGCGCTTTTGACCTCAACCTTGGTTGAGGTCTTAGCGTAGCCTCCATGACCACCGAACAGGCCCAACCCGTGCTCGAAAAACCGCAAGACCCCGCCAGCCCGGGAATCCTCCAGCGCCCGCACGTGTGGGTCACCATCGGCGCCTGCGCACTGGTGTTCCTGAGCGCCTTCGAGTCCCTGGCGGTGACCACTATCATGCCGCTGGTCAGCCGGGAACTGGACGGCGCCGCCCTGTACGCCCTGGCCTTCGCAGGGCCACTGGCCACCGGCGTCATGGGAATGGTGGCCGCCGGAAACTGGTCCGACCGCAGGGGCCCTACAGCCCCGCTCTACCTCTCCGTGGCCATGTTTGTGGTGGGGCTGCTGATCGCCGGGACTGCCCTCACCATGCCGGTCCTGGTGGCCGGCCGGCTGGTGCAGGGCCTGGGCGGCGGCGCCATCACGGTGGCGCTTTACGTGATGGTGGCGCGGGTGTACCCGGCGGCGCTGCACCCCAGGATCTTTGCCGCATTCTCCGCGGCCTGGGTGATCCCGTCCCTGGTGGGTCCCTTCGCCGCCGGTGTGGTGGCGAGCGCCCTGAGCTGGCACTGGGTGTTCCTGGGCGTGGTGTTCCTGGTGGTCCCCGCCCTGGCCATGCTGGTCCCGGCCCTCCGCGGGATGGGCCGGCACGAACCTGCCGGGTCCGTGCTGCCGCCTTGGGAATTCGGGCGGCTGGCCTGGGCGGCGCTGGCAGCGCTGGCCGTGCTCGGGTTGAACCTGTCCGCAGGGGTCCGGGTGGACGGCTTTGCCGCGGCGCCCGTCCTGTTAGCAGCAGCGGCAGTCGCCGTGGCCCTGGTGGCGGTCCGCCCGCTGGTTCCCGGCGGGACCCTTCGGGCGCGCCGCGGGCTGCCCAGCGTCATCCTGGTCCGGGGCCTGGTTTCCGCTGCGTTCTTCGGCACCGAGGTGTACCTGCCCTACCTGCTGATCGAGCGGTACGGCTTTTCACCGCAGTTCGCCGGGCTGACGTTGACCGTTGGCGCGCTGGCCTGGGCGGGGGCTTCCACCGTGCAGGGCAGGCTTGGGGAGCGGCTGGCCCACCGCACGGCCATCCGGATTGGCTCCGCAGCCGTGTTTGGCGCAGTGGTGGTGGCGCTGGTGACCACGTGGCTGGACTGGCCGGCGGCTGTGGCCATTGCCGGTTGGGTGTTTGCCGGAGCGGGAATGGGGCTGGTGTATCCGCGGCTCAGCGTCCTCACCCTGGCGTTGTCCACCAAAGCGACCCAGGGCTTCAACAGCTCCGCGATGAGCATCGCCGACTCGTTGGGCGGGGCCCTGGCCCTGGCGGCCACGGCAATCATCTTCACCGGGTTGGCGGCGATGGGCGGCAGCTTTGTGGGCGTGTTTGGGCTGGCGGCCCTGCTGGCGGCCATTGCCGTGGTGGTGGCGCCCCGGATCCCCGCGGCGGACCGGCCGGCGCGGAAGGCAGCACGGGTTCGGTAGGGGGCTTTCCCGGGCTGGGATCCGAGCCGGAGTCCGGGTCCTGCTGCTGGCCGCCGGCTATAGCAGCCGGGTGGCGCGCAGCACCACGTCGGCGATGGTGAACTCCTGGCCCTCAGGTCCGGTGATGGGACGGTCGCGGGTGGTGAGCACCTCGATCTGCCACTCCGCGGCATCCAGCGACAGCTCCCTGGCCAGGTCCTCGCAGGTGTAGAACATTCCGTCGTGGGTGTGGGCGCCGCCCCACGGGGGCAGTTTGTCCGGGTGGTGCCCCACCACCAGCAGTGTGCCGCCCGGCTTGACCGCGGCAGCGGCTGCCCGCAGCGGGACCTGCCAGGCCAGGTCCTGGGAGTGCAGGAACTGGGAGGTGACCAGCTCGTACTGGCCCTCCGGCTGCCAATGGGCCAGATCCGCCTGCTGCCAGGCGATCCGGCCCGCAATGCCTTCGTCGGTGGCCTTTTTATGGGCGGCTGCGGCGTGCGCCTGCGCGCGTTCCAGTGCCACGGCGGACACGTCGACGGCGGTTACGTGCCAGCCCTGGTGTGCCAGCCAGATGGCGTCCGCACCTTCCCCGGCGCCAAGGTCCAGGGCTTTCCCGGGCCGCAGGCTGCCGGCCTCACGGACCAGTTGGGGATTGGGTTTACCGGACCAGACCTGCGCCTTGGAACGGTACCGTTCGTCCCATTCGGCGGCCGTGGCCCCGGTGCCGATCACTTCGGCGGAGGTCCCGGCGTCGTGCGTTCCCTGCTGGTGCGCCGCGTGTTCGCTCATGCCTCAAGCCTGCCCCGCGGCGCCCCCAAAGGCAACGCCCGGACCAGCTTTGGCGCCCTGCCTCCACAACGGGTTTTACGGCCCTTGCCAGCGGCCCGGAGGCGCGTTCCGGAAGGGTCGCGGGCGGGGGATGCTAGACTGGAGGAACTTGATGTGCAGTGATGCCCACTTTCTCCCCTGAAATCCCCTGCGGATGCCGCGGAGTCCCGGAACCGGGAAGTGGGTTTTTTCATGTGAGAGGCACATCCTGCGTCGATGAACGCGTTCCATTTGGTCCCGGCCGGCTGCCCTTTTATGCAGCGGCCCGGTTGATCACCTGACTTTTCTTCGGCGAACCCCTGGTCCAACCGGCGCCGGGGGCCGATATCCGCCTGGATACCGCCTGAAAGACCGTATAAATACATGACTACTTTCGCTGCCCTCGGAACTCCCAAGGCACTTGCAGACACCCTTACCGCGCAGGGAATTGTTGAGCCGTTCCCCATCCAGGTCAAGACCCTTCCGGACACGCTGTCCGGACGAGACGTCCTGGGCCGCGGCCGGACCGGCTCCGGTAAAACCATCGCTTTCGCCATCCCGCTTGTAGCACGACTCGCTGAGCGGGAAGCCAAGCACTTCCGCAAGCCCGGCCGCCCCATGGGCCTGGTCCTTGCACCCACCCGTGAGCTGGCCACCCAGATCAACGCCACCATCGAGCCGCTGGCCAAGGCTGCCGGCCTGAACACCACCGTGATCTACGGCGGCATCTCCCAGGCCCGGCAGGAAAAGGCGCTGCGCGCCGGCGTCGACATTGTCATCGCCTGCCCGGGCCGGCTGGAGGACCTCATCCGCCAGCGCATCCTTACCCTTGAGGCCGTGGAAATCACCGTCCTCGACGAGGCCGACCACATGGCTGACCTGGGCTTCCTGCCCGTGGTCAAGAAGCTCATGGACATGACCCCCACCCAGGGCCAGCGCCTGCTCTTCTCCGCAACCCTGGACAACGGCGTCGACAAAATTGTCCAGCGTTACCTGTCCAACCCGCTCACGCACTCCGTGGACGATCCGCAGGCAGCGGTGACCACCATGGAACACCACGTCCTGGTGGTCAACGACCAGACCGTGAAGAAGCAGCTGATCGTTGAGCTCGCGTCCGGTGCAGGCCGCCGCGTCCTCTTTATGCGCACCAAGCACCACGCCCGCAAGCTGGCCAAGACCCTCACGGACGCCGGCATTCCCGCCGTCGACCTGCACGGCAACCTGTCGCAGAACGCCCGCGACCGCAACCTTGCCGAATTCTCCTCCGGTGATGTCCGCGTCCTGGTCGCCACCGACGTCGCAGCCCGCGGCGTGCACGTGGACGACGTCGAGCTGGTCATCCACGTGGACCCGCCCACCGAGCACAAGGCGTACCTGCACCGCTCGGGCCGTACCGCCCGCGCTGGTTCCGACGGAACGGTTGTCACGCTGACCCTCCCGGAGCAGCAGTCCGATGTCAAGAAGCTGATGAAGGCCGCCGGAGTTGAGGTCAACTTCGAGCGCGTCACCGCCAACTCACCCCTGGTGGCCGAGCTCGTGGGCGAAATGGCCGACAAGATCGATCCGCGGACCCGTGCGGCCCTGCTGGCCAAAAAGGCTGCGCAGCAGGGCGGCGGCACCTCCACCGGTGCCAACGCCGAGCGCAAGCGCGCACGCCGCCAGGCTGCACCCACCACAGGCGGCCGCGGCGGCCGTGGCGGACGCGGCAAGGTTTCGGCTGAGCCGGTCCGTTCCGACGTTCCCCGCGCTGAGCGCCGGGCCGTGGCTTTCGAAGGCCGCACCGAAGCACGCGCCGCTTTCGACCGCGTCAGCGAGCAGAACGAGGACCGCGCCGTCGCGGCAGCTGCGGCCCGCCGCAACGCCCGGGGCCGCGGCACCACTGCCAGCACCCACCGCAACGACGTCCCCGCGGCAGGTGGCCGTGCAGCGGCTGGCCGCGGTTCGGACGGCCGCACGGACTCACGCGTCACCCGCAGTGAGGCTCCCCGTGGCGGCACCGGCCGGCCGGCTTCCTCCGGTGGCCAGCGCAGCGGCCGTCCCGCCACCGGCCAGCGTGCCGGTGCTCCTGCCGGTGCCCGCACCGGTGGCCAGCGTTCGGCGGCAGGCTCCGCCAACGCCGGCTCGGCCGGCAACAAGGCTGTCTGGTCCTCCAACACCGGCGGCACCTCCGGCGGCTCCTACGGTGGCGGCAAGGATGGCGCAGGCAAGGGCGGTTCCGGCCGTCCCGCACGCGGCGGCCCCCGCCGTGCGTCAGCTCCGGCCTCCAACGAGCGCCGCAGCCGCTAAGGGTTTCTGACCTGGTCCAGGTGCCCCGCACCGCCGTTCACCACGGCAGTGCGGGGCACTTGGTGTTTAAGGGGCTTACCAGCCGCGGGCGCGCCATTCGGGCAGGCTGGGCCGCTCGGCACCGAGCGTGGTGGGCTTGCCATGGCCGGGATGGACGACGGCGGAATCAGGGTAGGCGTCGAACAGCCGCTCGGTCACGTCCCCCAGCAGCTGGCCAAACCGTGCGGGGTCCGTGTGGGTGTTGCCCACGCCGCCGGGGAACAGCGAGTCACCCGAGAAGATGTGGGCGGGCCCGTCGGGGTCCTCGTAGACAAATGCGATGGAACCGGCGGTGTGGCCGCGCAGGTGCACCGCGGTGAGGTCGAAGCCGTCGAAGTTGCCCACGTCCCCGTTCGCCAGGAGGACATCGACGGGGACCGGCAGTTCCGGGGCGTCGTCAGTTCCGGCCGCCGTCCTTGCGCCTGTTTTCGCGACGAGTCCCGCCAGCGCCCGGACGTGGTCCCAGTGCCGGTGTGTGGTGGCAATAAGTTCCAGCCGGGGTTCCGCGGAAGTATCCGCTGCCGCGTCCTGCAGCAACCCCTGGATGGCCGGAAGGTCGTCGGCGGCGTCGATCAGCACCTGCGCGCCCGTAGCCTTCGCGGTCAGCAGGTACACGTTGTTGTCCACCTCGCCCACGGAGATCCGGCGGATGGTCAGGGCGGGCAGGTCGTACTCGAGTGAATCCATGGGCCCAGTCTAGGGATGCCCCGTGCCTGGCGCAGCTACACCCGCGGCAGGTTGGACGACGCCACAACAGTGCCCGCCGCGTTCCTGATCTGCAGGGCCGCCACATCCCCGCGCAGCACCGCTGCGTTCATCCTGCAGGTGACCGTTTGGGCGGCCCCCAGGAAGGTGCCGGAATCCAGCTCCCGGCCGTCGGTCCGGACCAGCACCACTTCGAAGGATTCCCCCACGGGGAGCCCGTCGATGGCCAGGACCGTCTCCGTTCCCCAGGTGTGCGCCACCAGCGAAGCGTCAAAGGAGGTCCCGGCCGGGCTGCCCGAAAGCTGCACCCCCTCAATGGCACCGAGGGTTCCCGGCGGTCCGGTGGGTGGTGCCTGCTGGAAGGTGGCGAGCGTCGAACCGCCCAACCCGCCGATGACCAGCAGGGCTGCCGCCGCTGCCGCGAGCAGGGGCACGCGGTAACGGCGCCCGCCACTGGTTGGTGGGCCGCCGTCGCGCGCCCTCAAAACGTGTTGCTGCCCGTCGTGCGCCCGGCTGGACTCCCGCTGCGCGGTACCTACGGCCTGCGGCGTGTTGCCGGCCGGCACTCCGGGCTGTACCCCCGGCGTGCCGGTGATTTCCGCCGTAGACACCTCCGCCGTAGACACCTCAGCAGTGGTCGCCTCCACCGCGGCCTCCGGCGTGGAAAGTTCCCGGGACAACGCGTCCATTTTTCCGGCGAGGCTGGCCGGAACCTGGTGCTCGGTCCAATCGATGCCGGATTCCGCGAGGCGGTGGTTGAGGCCCTCCAGCGCCTCGAGCTCGCGCAGCAGGGCCGGGTTGGCGGCACAGGCAGCGTCGAGTTCCCTGCGTTCGGCGGCACTGAGGCCGCCGGCGAGGGCCGCAGCCATCAGTTCATCCTCGCGTGACGGCTGGTTCATCACTGTCCCTCCTCCTCATCGCCGATGGCCCTTCGCAGGGCCTTGAGTCCGTAATACATGCGGGTACGCAGCGTTGCCGCCGGCACTCCGGTGCGCTGCTCGAGCTCCGCGTAGGACATTCCGTTGAGCTGCACGGAAACAATCACGTCGCGGTGCTCCTGGCTGATGATGGCCAGGCCGCTTTGGAGCACCACCCTGTCCTCGATGGCGGACGCTCCGGTTTGGGGCGCTGCGGCCAGGTCCATCCGGGCATCCGGGACGGGAACGGGCCGCCGTTCGCGGGCCCGCAGCTCGTCGATGATGACGTTCCGGGCGATGGCAAACAACCAGGTCCGTTCCGTGCCCTTGGCGGGTTCGTACCGGTCCCTGGCCCGCCACGCCCGCACAAAAGTTTCCTGGACACACTCCTCAGCGGCGGCAGGGTCCCTGATGCAGTTGACCGCAAAACCGTACAGCGCGCTGCCATGCTCGGCAAAGGCGTCCCGTACGTTGAATGCGTCCATGGCGGGCCCGGACGGGGCCATCCACCTCTCGTCGGTCATGATCTGTCGCATCGTCGTCCGTCCGCAGGCCAGGTTGTTCTGCAGGGAATACGGTGCCGGGAGGTCCGGCGTTCACTGCCGAGGCAAGGAATCGCTGCGGTGCCGGTCCAGAAAACTTTCTTCGGCTGCCGGTGAACGCCCGCAGCCATTGGCGAGTATACCTTTTCACGCAGCCCGACCTCCGGGACTGCCTGCAGAGCAAAGGGACACGATGAACACGTTGGCCAAAAAACGGATTGCTGCATTCACGGGAACCGCGGGGGCTATGGCACTGGCTGCTGTTGTGGCGGCGGCTCCTGCCTCCGCTGAAACAACAGTTGACCGGCCTGATTCCTTCACCAGCATGTACACGGTCCAGGCCCTGCCGGAGAACGTGGTGGGACCGGATGGTGCGCCGGCGCCGGGGCAGCCGGGAGCGTGGGGCACCTTCAACTTCATGATCAATTCGGACTTGGACGTGATCTGCTACGACATCAGCCTGACCGGTGTCACCGGTCCGTACCAAAGCGCCGCCAAGACAGCCACGCATATCCACCAGGCCGTCCAGGGCAAAAACGGTCCGCCGCGGATTGCGTTCCCCAACCCGGTGGGCGACGGCAACTCCACCAGCTCAGGCTGCCTTAAAGGCCCCTTCACCACGGGCATCAAGGCTGACAACGGAGCGGATACCGGAGAGGGCTTCACTCTCAAGCAGCTGGAAGCCAACCCGTCCGGGTTCTCCGCCGACACCCACACGGCAGCGTTCGTCCCCGGCGCGGTCCGCGGGCAGTTGGCAGTGATGCCGGTGGGTGGCGTGGACACCGGAGTCGCCGCCGCCGCCGCTCCCGCCCAGCCGGCAGTGGCTGTCACGCTGGCGGCCGGGACCGTAGGCGTTGCGGCGCTGGGAACGTTCCTGCTGGTCAGGGCGCGGAACCGGACCAGCTAAAGCAGCAGGCTGCCCCGGGGATGGCCGGCATTGGGGGCCGGCCATCCCTCGCGGGTGCTAGATACCCAGGTCCATGGTGGTGGAGTAGATCTTCTTGGCAGGCGCGGCCGCCAGGATCTCACCGAGACTGCTGGCGCCTTCGGGCGTGGTGCGCCAGGCAGCGTAGTCGCTGTGGTCCTGGGTGGTGGCCCACTTCTCCACCACAAGGATGTGGCCCGGATCGGCATCGTCCACCAGGGCCTCGATCCCCTCATTACCCGGCCAGGCGCGTGTCGCTGCCAGCGTTTCGCTGAGGAACCGTGGGGCGTCCGCCAGCCGGTCAGGAGCGATCCGGACTTCAAAATGAACAATCGTGGACATGTATTTCCTTCGGTTCGGTGCCCCGGCCGGTGATGCCGGCCCGTCAAAGATGCAACGGGGCAGGATGCGGTTTTCTTCCGTTGCGGAACATTCTGCCGGGCAGCCTTGCCCGTGACAGGTTTCATAAAAGTCGGCCCTTTGGTGGTGGCGTTGATAGCGTCGAAAGTGAGCGAGACCCACCATGACGCGGGCTGACTGATTGCGGAGCGCCCCGACGAGCCACGCAAACCCCGCCGTCCACACCAGCCTCAAAACTGAAATGGGACCCATTGAGCCAGAATTCGCAACCGCCCGCGCACGCCGCGGGACCCTCATCCGAAGAAACGCAGCAATCTCCTGCCGCCAACGCCGCGCCCGCCGCCGAAGCCAAAACCAGAGTCAACAAAACAGTCTTTTTTGGCTCCGCCATCGGCGTGGTGGCCATCGCACTGTGGGCCATCCTCGCCAAAGACAACGCAGACGCAGTGATCGGCTCCATGGTGGGCTGGGTGTCGACCAACATGGGCTGGTACTACTTCCTGATCGTCACCGCAGTGGTCGTTTTTGTCCTGGTGGCGGCACTGTCGCGGGTCGGGAAAACGAAGCTGGGCCCGGACCACTCCAAACCGCAGTTCGGGATGTTCACGTGGGCGGCCATGCTGTTCGCGGCGGGCATCGGCATCGACCTGATGTTCTTCTCGGTCTCCGAACCTGTCAGCCAGTACCTGGCCCCGCCGCAGGGCGAGGGCGGCACGGCTGAGGCGGCACGCCAGGCCCTGGTTTGGACGCTGTTCCATTACGGCATCACCGGCTGGGCGCTGTATGCACTGATGGGCCTGGCCCTTGGCTACTTCTCCTACCGCCACAACCTGCCCCTCAGCATCCGCTCCGCGTTGTACCCGATCTTTGGCAAGAAGATTGAGGGGCCCATCGGGCACGCCGTGGATATTGCTGCCCTGCTGGGCACCATCTTCGGCATCGCGACGTCCCTGGGTATCGGCGTCGTCCAGCTCAACTACGGGCTGAACTTTATGTTCGGAATCCCCGAAAACCTGGCGATGCAGATCGGCCTGATCGCACTGTCGGTGGTGATGGCCACCGTTTCCGTGGTGTCCGGCGTCGAAAAGGGCATCCGGCGGCTGTCCGAACTGAACGTGATCCTGGCCGTCTGCCTGATGCTGTTCGTCCTGGTCACCGGCAAAACCAGCTTCCTGCTGGACGGGATCGTCCAGAACGTCGGCGACGTGATGAGCCGGTTCCCCGCCATGACCCTCGATACCTTCGCCTACGACAGGCCCACGGACTGGATGAACGCCTGGACACTGTTCTTCTGGGCCTGGTGGATCGCCTGGGCACCGTTTGTTGGCCTGTTCCTGGCCCGCATCTCCCGCGGGCGCACCATCCGCCAGTTTGTCCTGGGCACCATGACCGTGCCCTTCATCTTCGTCGTCCTCTGGATCTCCATCTTCGGAAACTCCAGCCTGGACCTGATCATGAACGGCAACCTGGCCTTCGGCCAGGACGCCATGAGCCACCCGGAACGCGGCTTCTACAGCCTGCTGGCCCAGTACCCGGCAGTTCCGGTGACGGCCGCCGTCGCCACTTTCACGGGCCTGCTGTTCTACGTGACCTCCGCGGACTCCGGCGCCCTGGTGATGTCCAACTTCACGTCGCACCTGAAGGACGCGGACTCGGACGGCCCCGAATGGATGCGGGTGTTCTGGGCCGTTGCCACCGGCCTGCTGACCCTGGCCATGCTGACAGTGGGCGGTGTCACCACGCTGCAGAACGCCACAATTGTGATGGGCCTGCCGCTGTCCTTGCTGCTGGTGCTGATCATGCTGGGGTTGTACAAGGCGCTGAGGGTGGAAAACTCGCTCAACGACAGCTACCGCGCCAGCCTGCCCGGCATCATCACGGGGCGCTCCCTGGACCAGCGCGGCGGCCGGACCTGGCGGCAGCGGCTCACGCGGGCCATGAGCTACCCCGGGCGCAGGCAGACCACACGCTTCGCGGAGGCAGTGGCCATCCCGGCGCTGCAGGACGTCGAGGCCGAACTGAAGGCGCAGGGCGCGGAAACGGCTTTGACGGTGGCCACCGTGGAGGCCTGTGGCATCCAAAGCATCGACCTGCAGCTGGCCATGGGGGAGGAGCGGACGTTCAAGTACCAGATCTATCCGGTCCAGTACGAAACCCCCAGCTACGCCACCCGCCGCGCCGACCCGGACGACCACTACTACCGCATGGAGGTGTTTTCCCTGGAGGGCAGCCACGGCTACGACCTTATGGGCTACACCAAGGAACAGGTCATCACCGATGTCCTGGACCACTACGAGCAACACCTTGAATTCCTGCACCTGAACCGCGCAGCACCGGGCAACACGGTGCTCGTGGAGGATCAGGTCGCTAAAGACAACTGGGAATCAGACTTCGAAACGCAGGAGGAAACAAAATGAGCACCGAGACGCTATACATCGGCGGCACCTGGACCGCAGCATCCGACGGCGGCACCCGGGACATCCATTGCCCGGCCGACGGCGAATTGGTTGGCACAGTCTCCGAAGGCACCGCAGCGGATTCCACCCGCGCCGTGGAGGCTGCCCGGGCAGCCTTCGACTCAGGCGAATGGGCCGCCAAGTCGCCGCTGGAGCGCGGCACGTTCCTGATCAACGTGGCCAACCGGCTGCGGGAACGCAAGGACGAGTTCGCCCGCGCGGAAACGCTGGACACCGGCAAGCGCCTGGTGGAAAGCGAAATCGACATGGACGATATCGCCAACTGCTTCGAATACTTCGGCAAGCTCGCGGGCCAGGATTCGGGCCGGATGGTCGACGCCGGCAGCCCCATGGTGGTCAGCCGGATCGAGTACGAGCCCGTTGGCGTCTGCTCGCTGATCGCCCCCTGGAACTACCCGCTCCTGCAGGCTTCCTGGAAGATCGCCCCCGCCCTGGCCGCTGGCTGCAGCTTTGTCCTCAAGCCCAGCGAACTGACCCCGCACACCGCCATCCTGATGGTGGACGTGCTGCAGGAGCTGGGCCTGCCCGCCGGGGTGGCCAACCTGATCCTCGGCGCCGGCAAAACCGTGGGCACCGTCCTTTCCAGCCACCCGGACGTGGACCTGGTCTCCTTCACCGGCGGCCTGGAAACAGGGAAAACCATTGCCGCCTCCGCGGCCGGATCGGTGAAGAAGGTAGCGCTGGAACTGGGCGGCAAAAACCCGAACATCGTGTTTGCGGACGCCGATTTCGACGCCGCCCTGGACAACGCGCTCAACGCGGCCTTTGTACACTCCGGCCAGGTCTGCTCCGCCGGGGCCCGCCTGATCGTGGAGGAATCCATCGCCGAAAAGTTTGTGACGGAGCTGGTGCGCCGGGCGGAACTCATCCGCCTGGGTGGCCCGTTTGATCCGGACGCCGAAACGGGTCCGCTGATCTCCGCAGCCCACCGCGACAAGGTCACCGCCTACGTGGACAAGGGCATCGCTGAAGGCGCCCGCCTGCGCTGCGGCGGCACCTGGGGCACCGGGGACCTGGAAAAGGGCTTCTACTACCTGCCCACCATCCTCGACCAGGTCAAGAGCGGCATGTCCGTGGTGGTGGATGAGGCCTTCGGGCCCGTGGTCACCGTGGAAACCTTCAGCACCGAAGCGGAAGCCGTGCAGATCGGCAACGACACCCACTATGGGCTGGCCGGGGCCGTCTGGTCCCAGGACGCCGGGAAAACCCAGCGGGTGGCCCGGGCACTGCGCCACGGCACCATCTGGATCAACGACTTCCACCCCTATTTGCCGCAGGCCGAATGGGGCGGCTTCGGCCAGTCCGGAGTGGGCCGCGAGCTGGGCCCCACCGGCCTTGCCGAGTACCAGGAAGCCAAGCACATCTACCAGAACACCGACCCGCAGGTCACCGGCTGGTTCGCTGACCACGCCGCCGCTACAGAGGGGAACTGAGATATTGAGCTCCGCAGTAAAGACTGACTTCGACTACATCGTGATCGGTGGCGGATCCGCCGGCGCCGCTGTTGCGTCCCGCCTCAGCGAGGACCCCGCGCTGGAGGTTGCCCTGGTGGAAGCCGGCCCGGACGACCGGGACCTGCCCGAAATCCTGCAGCTGGACCGCTGGATGGAGCTGCTCGAATCCGGCTACGACTGGGACTACCCCATCGAGGAGCAGGAAAACGGCAACTCCTTTATGCGCCACGCCCGCGCCAAAGTGATGGGCGGCTGTTCAAGCCATAACTCCTGCATCGCCTTCTGGGCGCCCCGCGAAGACATCGACGACTGGGAGCAGAGGTTCGGTGCCACCGGCTGGAACTCGGACCTGGCGTACCGGCTGTACAAGCAGCTGGAGACCAACGAAGACGCCGGCCCCGACGCACCGCACCACGGCGACAGCGGACCCGTGCACCTGATGAACGTCCCGGCGTCGGACCCCACCGGCCGTGCCCTCCTGGACGCCTGCGAACAGTCCGGGATTCCCAAGGTCCACTTCAACACCGGCGAGACGGTGATCAACGGTGCCGGGTTCTTCCAGATCAACCGGCAGGCTGACGGCACCCGGGCGTCGTCGTCCGTGTCCTACATCCACCCCATCATGGACCGGGCCAACTTCACGCTGCTGACCGGGCTGCGCGCCAAGGAGCTGACGTTCGACGCTGGCAACCGGTGCACGGGAGTGGCAGTGGTGGATAACGCGTTCGCCAAAACCCACCAGCTCACTGCGCGCGCCGAGGTGGTTGTTTCCACGGGCGCCATCGATTCGCCCAAGCTGCTGATGCTCTCCGGGATCGGGCCGGCCGCCCAGCTGGCGGAGTTCGGCATCCCCGTCCGGGTGGACTCGCCCGGTGTGGGCGAGCACCTGCAGGACCACCCCGAGGGTGTCATCCAGTGGGAAGCCAAACAGCCCATGACGGAAACCTCCACCCAGTGGTGGGAAGCGGGCATCTTCACGCCCACGGAGGAGGGCCTGGACCGTCCCGACCTGATGTTCCACTACGGGTCCGTCCCGTTCGACATGCACACGCTCCGGCAGGGGTTTCCCACCACCGAGAACGGCTTCTGCCTCACTCCCAACGTCACCCACGCGCGCTCCCGCGGCACGGTCAAGCTCCGCAGCCGGGACTTCCGCGACAAACCCAGGGTTGACCCGCGCTACTTCACCGATCCCGAGGGACACGACATGCGCGTGATGATCGCCGGCATCCGCAAGGCCCGCGAGATTGCTTCCCAGCCCGCGTTGGCGGAGTGGGTGGGCACCGAGCTGTACCCCGGCTCCGCCATCCAGACGGATGAGCAGATCGCCGGCTACATCCGCGCCACCCACAACACGGTGTACCATCCGGCCGGCACCGTGCGGATGGGGGCGCCGGAGGATGGGATGTCGCCGCTGGATCCCGAACTGCGGGTCAAGGGCGTCACCGGGCTCCGGGTCGCGGACGCTTCGGTGATGCCGGAACTGACCACGGTCAACCCCAACATCACCACCATGATGATCGGTGAGCGGTGCGCCGAGCTGGTCCGCGGGGCCCGGACGGCCTGACCGTGCGTTGACC
>NZ_LMOL01000002.1:39115-39980 GCF_001424565.1 Arthrobacter sp. Leaf141 | reverse complement strand
GGTCCCCGGGACCCGCCGTCGGCCCGCCTCAAGGTGGGGAAACTCAGCGGGCCGAGGCGTCTTTTCCGGCCGGCAGGGCTTTCAGGCCTGCCGCGCAGGCGACGATCCCGGCGATGAACACCACTTTGACGATGCTGAAGGCCTCGGCGCCGGTGGCCATGGCCCAGCCGACGGTCAGGGCGGCCCCGATGCCCACCCACACGGCGTACGCGGTGCCCAGCGGGATGTGGCGGATGGCCAGGCCCAGGCCCACCATGCTGAGGGTTGCCGCCACGGCAAACACTGCGGTGGCAGCGGGCTCCGTGAACCCGTTGGAGAGGCCCAGGGCTGTGGCCCACACGGCTTCGAGGACTGCGGAGAGCAGCAGCAGCGGCCAGGCGAAGGAGGCGCCGCGCATCACGCCACCACCTTCAGGCCAACCACGCACACGGCGATGCCGGTGAGCAGGAGCAGGCGGGCCGCCGTCGGGCGTTCAACTTTGGTGGCCATGGCGTAGGCGGAGGTGAGCACCACGCCTACGCCCACCCAGACGGCGTAGGCCGTGCCGGTGGGAATGGACTGCATGGCGATGGCCAGGCCGGCCATGCTGGCGGTGACGGCTGCGAGGAACACTGCGAGCGGCACCAGCCTGCGCCGGCCGGTGGCGGTGAAGGCCTTGTTGAGGGCTGCGGCCCAGACGGCCTCCAGCGCTCCGGAGAAGATGAGGATAATCCACGACATGACGTATTCCTTTGGCCAGTCTTGTCGCGTGCCGGGTACTGAACCGTCGTCCGGAGGCTCAAGCGGTGGAGCCTTGCGGCAAGCCTAGCAACCCCGATCGGGGGCGGCCAGTATTGGTGGCAAAGGTCACCAATGCGTGCCCCTC
>NZ_LMOL01000002.1:28482-39095 GCF_001424565.1 Arthrobacter sp. Leaf141 | reverse complement strand
AACTGACTCGCAGTTGTTGTCGTTTTGAGGGCTCAAAACGACAACAACTGCGAGTCAGTTGGGGAGCGTTCCAGCCACGGGGTTCTCAGCCCCAAGGGATGATCCTGTCCGCTCCGTCCCGCGTGGCCTCGATGATCCGGGCGTTGGCCTCATCCGGGCCCAGTGCCCAGGCTTCCGCCGCCGTCCTGTCCATCCCGAACTCCACATGCCGGTCCACCAGCCTGCCCAGCCGCACGGCGGGCGGCGTGTCAATGAACCACACCTCGTCAAGCTGCGCGCGGACCTCCGGCCAGGGCGCCTGCGAGGCGAGCAGGTAGTTCCCCTCGGTGATCACCAGGGAAACGGACGAGGGAACGCCGATGGAAGCCGCCACAGGCTCATCCAGGGTCCGCTGGAATTCGGGCGCATACACAACTTCTTCATCCCGCAGCACAAGCCGCCGCAGCAGCGAGAGGTACCCGCCGGCGTCGAACGTGTCCATGGAACCTTTGCGCTCCCGCAGCGGTGTGCCGTCGATGATGCTGTTGGCGAGGTGGAATCCGTCCATGGGGACCACTGCGGCGGCGTCGGGACCGAACTGGTGCTGCAGCCAGGCCGCGAACGTGGATTTGCCGGAACCGGGAGCCCCCGTGATGCCCAGCATTGTGCGGCGGCGGCCTGACAACCGCTCCCGCAGGGAGGCCACTGCCAGCCGCGCTTCGGGTGAGTCCATAACAAAAGCCTAGGCCCCAGCCCAACTGACTGGCAGTTGTTGTCGTTTTCGAGGCTCAAAACGACAACAACTGCGAGTCAGTTGGGTGGGGCGGCGCAGGGCTGGGCCGAGGGGGTGGGCTTAGGGGGTGGGCTTAGAGCGAGCCGCCCGCGGTTTCCGGGGCCGAGGCGTCCTGGCCGCTGTCGCCCACGGTTTCGCGGGCGATGAAGTTCTCGATGTCGAACAGGTTGTCCGCGCGCTCTGCAATGTTCAGCAACGTGGTCATGGACGCCACTTCCTCCACCTGCTCCTTAAGGAACCACAGCATAAACTGCTCACCGAGGGCGTCGTTCTCGCCGCGGGCGGCCCGGAACAGGGCCTCGATGTTGCGGGTGACTTCCTTTTCCTGCTCCAGCGCCAGGGCCAGGGGCTCGGTCACCGAAGAGAAGTCGTTGCGGACCGCGGGAACGCCGGGGATGGTGAACGGGATGTCCCGGTCCAGCATGTACTGCACCATCATCATGGCGTGGTTGCGCTCTTCCACGGACTGCCGGTAGAAGTAGCGGGCAAGCTGCGGGAGGTCTTCGTTGGCAAACCAGGTGGCCACCGCAATGTACTGCTGCGAGGCCGTGAACTCGTTGCCGATCTGGGTGGACAGGAGCGCGTTAAACGTGGAGGAAGTCATGGCTTGAGTCTAGGGTTCGGCCGCGCGGGCCAGCCAGTGTGGGAAGGCTCGGCTTGCGGAAGGAAAGGCTGGCCTACCTGCGGTAACGCTCAGACGGCGTCGACCGAGACCACAGCCAGGAAACCCCGCCCCAGGATTTCGGGGGAGCTTTCGTCGGCGCCCACCACGGCGTCGTACCGGCCCAGGTCCACAGGGCCGCCGCCCGCCACGCTGGCCGCTGCCTGCCCCTGCAGCAGCACGGCAAGCTGCCCCGCAAAAACGGGATGCGCACGCTTTTTGGACAGCTCAATGATGGAGGTGTACCCCTTGAACTTTCCGCTGCGGGTGATGACGTTGAGGTTGCGGATGTCGCCGGTGGGCAGCGAACCGGCGGCCGGTGCGCCGCCGTCGAACCGGAACGGGCGGTACTTTTCCAGGGGATGGTCCGCTCCGTCCACCGTGAGCAGCAGCAGCTCACCTTCCACCACAGTGAGGACCCGCTCCATGCCCGGGAACGGGGAGAAATCACCGGCTTTGGTGACCTCGGCAATGCTCACCCGCCAGTCCCAGTCCTGGGCCGCCGCGCCCTGCGGGTGGCTGGCCAGGTCCCGGGTCACCCCGCCGCCGTTGCGCCAGGGGGTGGCCTTAAGGTCTGCGAAGCGGATGATCTGCATCAGCCCAGCCTAGTTCCCGGCAGCCGGCGGAGGTGCCATCGTGCATCGCGGGAAGGGGCCGTCCCTGCTACTCTCCACCCGGGGGACAACACGTAAACGTACCTGAAGGAGCCGGGAATGTTCGTCAAAGTGTGTGGTCTCAGCACGCCCGAATCGGTCCGCGAAGCAGTGGCGGCCGGGGCGGATGCCGTGGGATTTGTCCTGACCGCGAGCCCAAGAGTGGTTTCGCCGTCCCAGGCGGCGGCGCTGCTCGCGGAGGTCCCGGCGGGTGTGACGCCCATCGGCGTGTTCCGTGACGAGCCGCTGGCGGATGCCGCCCCAATCGCCCGCGCGGCCGGCCTCGACTGGATCCAGCTGCACGGCACCAGGACCCGGGAAGACGTTGCCAAAGTGCACGACGCCGGCATGAAGTTGGTCCGGGCCATCACCCTGGGTGCCACTGCGGAAGAGTTCGAGGACTGGGGTGAGGACCTGCTCCTGATCGACGCCGCGGTCCCGGGCTCGGGTGAGTCGTGGGACTATGCTTCGGTGGCTGCCTTGCCGGTGCTTGCCGGCCGGTCCTGGCTGCTGGCCGGCGGACTGGACGCCGGCAACGTGGCTGCCGCCGCCGGGGCGGCGCAGGCCTGGGGTGTGGATGTTTCCTCCGGCGTGGAGGCGTCCCGCGGGGTCAAGGACCTGGCCAGGATCCGGGCCTTTGTCCACGCGGCCAAGCCCGGCGTCCGCACCTAGGTTTTTCAGGGATCGTTCAGGGTGGTCACCCACCGCGGAAGCCAACCCGTCGGGGGACAATGGACAGATGAAGACTCTGCTCAACATCATCTGGCTGGTATTCGGCGGGTTCTGGCTTGCCCTGGGCTACTTCGCAGCCGGGATCATCTGCTGCCTGCTGATCGTCACCATCCCGTGGGGGATCGCGTCGTTCCGCATCGCGGCCTACGCACTGTGGCCTTTCGGGCAGATGGTGGTGGACAAACCGGGCGGAAACGGGCCGTTCGCCCTGCTGGGCAACGTGATCTGGCTGCTGGTGGCCGGGATCTGGATCGCCATCGGCCATGTGGCCACCGCGATCGCGATGGCCGTCACCATCATCGGCATCCCGCTGGCCATCGCCAACCTCAAGCTCATCCCGGTGTCCCTGATGCCGCTGGGCAAGCAGATCGTGCCCAGCAACACCCCGTTCGTCCAGGCGTACCGGTAGGCCGAAGCTGGCTGGGCAGTGCAGCTAGCCCGGCATTTCGTCCGGCCGCAGGGCCCGCAGCACACAAAATTCGTTGCCGTCAGGATCGGCCATCACCACCCAGGTGACGTCCGGCCCCTGGCCCACGGAGACCTGCTTGGCGCCCAGGCCTTCCAGCCGGGCCACTTCGGCGTCCCGGTTTTCCGGCCGGAGGTCAAGGTGCAGCCTGTTTTTGGGTCCTTTGGCTTCGGGTACCTTCAGGAACAGCAGGTCCGGACTGACCCCGTCTTCGGGACTGCACGCGGGCGGCTCCAGCACAATCTCGTCCGCCTCCTCGTAGGTCCGCCGCCAACCCAGGGCGGCTTCCCAGAAGGCTGCCGGGACCCGGGGATCGGTGGAATCAATGCAGACGGCTTGGATGCGCAGGCTCATCCGAGCAGTGTTGCACTGCCGGCGCCGGCCGTAAAGGACCACGCCGCCGAGGCAACCCGTGGGAACCGGTCAGGGCCGCCGGAAAATCCCGTCCGACAGGATGGCCACCGAGTCGCTGCCGTCCAGTTCGGCGGCGATATCCACATCCTCCGCAAAGCCCGCCCCCACCAGTTCACGGCCGCTGGAACAGCCGTGCAGCATCTCCCGGAGGCTTGGTTCGGCCGCTCCGAAGACCGCCGCCGCAGCAACCGCTTCCGGCGAATACCCGTGCCAGTCAAAGTCGCCTTCCTCGGGTCCGCCCCGGGAATTGTCCGCAGCAATCCTGGCGGGCCACTGCGCAGCCAGGGCGGTGATGAACGCGCCGGCGCCGATCGCATCCTCCACGGCAGGGCGCAGGCTGCCATCGGGCCAGCGTTCACCGGCCGCAATCACGGCGATCACAGCGTCTGCCGGCAGGTTGGCTGCCACCCAGTCCGCAGTGGCGGCGGCGTTCCGCAAGCAAACAGCGGCAACCAGGTGCACTTCGCCAGCCAGCTGGTGGCACAGTTCGGAGCCGTTGGGGGATGGCAGTACCACCCGGCCCAGGGACTGCGCGGTCCGCAGGCTGGCGGGGGACAGGCTCAGCCCGCCGCCGTCACGCGGTCCGGCCAGCAGCGCATTATGGTGGGCAGCGAAATCCTCGGCGCCCGTATCCCGCCAGCGGTACGGAACAACCTCCGCGCCGCGGTCCAGGGCCACACTGACGCACGTGGTGAAGGAGAGGACGTCCACCACCACGGCGAGGTCGGTGCCGGGCGCAACCGTCGCGGCGCCGTCGTGACCCCACTCCAGCCTGACCGTGAAAGGCAGTTGGCGGTGCGCCGCACTTGCGGTATGCACGTGGCGGGGGTTCGTTCCCGGTGCGTTCATGCCAGTTCTCCGTGCAGGTTCCGGTGCGCGGCGCCCAACCAAAGGTCCCTTGCGCGGTGTCCGTGGAACAAGGGCTCAAGGTCCAGGAGCCGGCGGACGACGGCGGCCCGGCCGGCGGCGAAATCAGCGTCAGGCACGTGCGCGTAATCGAGCCGGACGGCGGCAAGGTACCGGGCGTATTCCGCCGGGTCGCCGCCAAGGACGGAAAGATCGGCATCACAGAGCAGCGCCCCGTCGGTGTCTCCGGCTTCGGGGCGGTGGTGGCTGGTCAGCAGGACCAGCCGGGCCACCTCCTCGACCTCGGCCGCCGGCAGCCCGGTGCCGCGGAGCCGGTCCAGGGCCAGCCGCGCCGACTCCTCTTCGTCCTGCCCGGGGATTCCCTGGTAGACGGCGTCGTGGAACCATGCGGCCAAAAGGACTGTCCTGGGAACAGCAGCCGGTTCGTTAAGGAGGTCCAGGGCTTCGAGGATGGACAGCAGATGGGTGCGGCCGTGATAGTGCCGGTGCGGTTCACTCCACCGGTCCAGCAGGTCCAGGAAGAGGGCGTCGTGGCCGGGCATAACGGCCTCCCAGCGGTCCTGAAGCGGGACCTTCAGGGACTTGTTCCGCTGCCGGGCGGGAATGCGCAGGCCGCTGGCAATGAGTTTGCGGACCAGGACCCTGGCTTCGACGGGCAAGGCGCCCGCCGCCACCAGGTCATCGAAGCGGCGCTCCGCCACGTCGTAGTGGTCGCCGTCGAATGCCCTTTCGGGAATACCGGCCGCGGCGGCAAAGGCGTGCAGTTCCGCCAGCGACCCATCCGAAACCAGATGGGAGAAGTGCGTCCCGTGCGCAGGCCAAAGCGGCGGGTCGATGTAGATGGCCATGACGGAAGTCTAGTAGGCCGGCTCCGGCGCCCAGCCTGCCAGCGCGCTCCCGGCTGCGTATTACAAGTTTGTCATAGCCCGTGACAAGAATAATAAAGACCGGTAGTCTCCGGAGGGGCGGACAGTCACCACCTCTTCCCGCCCGCCTACACCGAACCGACCTGGCGTCCCGACGACGGCTGCGCCAGGCATCCGCGAAGGAGCCACCGCTTTGAAACTCGCCAGGATTCTTGCCACCGCCGCCGCGGCCGCCGCACTGATGGGGCCGCTGCCGGCCCATGCTGCTCCGGCCGCCGGCGGAGACAGTGCCAGCCCGGACATCGCGGGCGGTGCCACCACGACGATTTCGGCGGCACCCTACGCGGCGCAGATTTCCTTCGACGCCACGGGGACCAATGTGGGCTGCACAGGCAGCCAGATCTCGGCGAACTGGGTCATCACCGCCAAGCACTGCGATTCCCCGTCGCTGCAGTCGGTGCGGCTGGGCACCACGTATCTGGAGACCGGCGGCACGGTGAAGACGGTTGCCGGCCGTTATGCCTCCAGCACGGGGGATGTCCTGCTCCTTAAGCTCTCCACCCCGCATTACGGCTCCTATGTGGGCCTGTCCGGCAGCGTCCCCGCCACCGGTGCTGCCGCCAAGGTCTATGGCTGGGGCGACCAGACCGAGGGCGCCGGAACCATGTCCTACACCTTCAAAACCGCGAACGTCACCGTGGCGGGCCAGGGCAGCGACACGTATGGGGGCGTCTCGGTGCGCACCCAGTCGCAATCCGGCCACACGCTGGGCGGCGACTCCGGCGGGCCCCTGGTGGTGAACGGCAAGTTGGTGGGTGTGTTGTCGACATCGAGCATTCTGCCCACACCCAACCCGTCAACGTTTACCCGCTACTACAACGACCACGCCTCGGTGGCCCGCAACCTCAGCTGGATCACCAGCGTCTCCGGGGTGGCTGGCTCGTAAGGCTCCGGAACAGAACCATCGGCGGCCGGCTCCCCCCAAGGGGCCGGCCGCCGTTTTGTCGCCGCCAGCCACGCTGGCGGCGCATGTTCGCTGAGGGCAGACGTTCCTGCCGTCCGGATCGGCCTAAAAGGTTCCTTTCACAAAGTTGAGCGTTGTACACTCAACTTAGAATTTCCGCCCCTGAAAGGAGCCCTCGTTGGACGTCAAATTCACCACCAAGAGCCAGGAGGCCCTCTCGGCCGCCGCCATGAACGCCTCCACCGCCGGAAACCCCCAGGTGGAGCCCGCCCACCTGCTCAAGGCGCTGATGGACCAGCGCGACAGCGTGGCTGTGGCGCTGCTGAAGGCAGCCGGCGCCGATCCTGATGCCGTCAGTGTGCAGGCCAGCAGCGCCATCAAGGCCCTGCCCGCAGCATCCGGCGGCTCCACCCAGCAGGCGCAGCTCTCCCGGCCGGCGCTGCAGGCAATCCAGAACGCCAACACCGAGGCCGAAAGCCTGGGCGATACCTACGTCTCCACCGAGGTGCTGCTGTTGGGACTTGCGGCCGGCAGCGACTCCGTCGGACGGATCCTGCGCGACGCCGGCGCCTCCCATGAAGCGCTGCGCGCCGCAGTGCCGGGAGTCCGCGGCGACCGGAAGGTCACCAGCCCGGATCCGGAGAACACGTTCCAGTCGCTCGAAAAATTCGGCACCGACCTCACCGCTATGGCACGGGCCGGCAAACTGGACCCGGTGATCGGGCGGGACACCGAAATCCGCCGGATCGTCCAGGTCCTGAGCCGCCGGACCAAAAACAACCCGGTCATCATTGGCGAGCCGGGCGTGGGCAAGACCGCCGTGGTGGAGGGCCTGGCGCAACGTATGGTGGCCAACGACGTGCCGGAAAGCCTGCGCGGCAAGACCCTGATCTCCCTGGACCTTGCATCCATGGTGGCCGGCGCCAAGTACCGCGGCGAGTTCGAGGAGCGGCTGAAAGCCGTCCTGGAAGAGATCCGGAACTCTGACGGCCAGATTGTCACGTTCATCGATGAAATCCATACGGTGGTGGGGGCGGGTGCCACCGGTGAGTCGTCAATGGATGCCGGCAACATGCTCAAGCCGATGCTGGCCCGGGGCGAGCTGCGGCTGATCGGTGCGACCACCCTGGATGAGTACCGCGAGAACATCGAAAAGGACCCGGCCCTGGAACGCCGCTTCCAGCAGGTGTACGTGGGCGAGCCCAGCGTGGAGGACACCATTGGCATCCTCCGTGGCCTGAAGGCCCGCTATGAGGCCCACCACAAGGTGACCATCGCCGACTCCGCGCTGGTGGCCGCCGCCGGCCTGTCCAACCGCTACATTTCCGGCCGCCAGCTGCCGGACAAGGCCATTGACCTTGTGGACGAGGCCGCGTCCCGGCTGCGCATGGAAATTGACTCAGCACCGGTGGAAATCGACCAGCTGCGCCGCGCCGTGGACCGGCTGACCATGGAGGAACTGGCCCTTGCCAAGGAGACCGACCAGGCCTCGGTGGAACGCCTGGCCGCGTTGCGGGCGGACAAAGCCGACAAAACCGAGGAACTGGACGGCTTGAACGCCCGCTGGGATGCCGAGAAGGCGGGCCTGAACCGGGTGGGAGACCTCAAAGCCAAACTCGATGGGCTGCGGATAGCCGGCGAGAAGGCCAAACGCGAAAGCGACTGGGAGACCGCATCCCGGATCGAATACGGCGAAATCCCCGCCCTGGAGCGCGAACTGAAGGCAGCCGCCGAAGCCGAGGCCGCAGTGACGGACAAGTCGGCCCAGATGGTGGCGGAGCAGGTTACCGCGGACGACATCGCCGAAGTCATCTCGGCCTGGACCGGCATCCCGGCAGGCCGGATGCTGCAGGGCGAAAGCCAGAAGCTGCTCCACATGGAGGACGAGCTGGGGCGCCGCCTGATCGGGCAGCAGCAGGCCGTCACTGCGGTTTCGGACGCTGTCCGGCGGGCCCGGGCGGGCGTCAGCGACCCCAACCGCCCCACGGGATCGTTCCTGTTCCTGGGTCCAACCGGCGTGGGGAAAACTGAGCTGGCCAAAGCCCTGGCGGACTTCCTGTTCGACGACGAACGCGCCATGGTGCGCATCGATATGTCCGAGTACAGCGAGAAGCACTCCGTGTCGAGGCTGGTTGGCGCCCCGCCGGGATACGTGGGATACGAGGAGGGCGGCCAGCTGACCGAGGCCGTCCGGCGCCGGCCGTATTCAGTGGTGCTGCTTGATGAGGTGGAAAAAGCCCATCCCGAGGTCTTCGATATCCTCCTGCAGGTGCTGGACGACGGCCGCCTCACCGACGGGCAGGGCCGCACCGTGGACTTCCGCAACGTCATCCTGGTGCTGACCTCGAACCTCGGCAGCCAGTTCCTGGTGGACCAGGCCCTGGACCAGGACGCCAAGCGGAAGGCCGTGATGGCCACCGTAAACGCCGCCTTCAAACCCGAATTCCTGAACCGGCTGGATGAAGTGGTGCTGTTTGACCCACTGAACGTCGAGGAGCTGGCCCGGATTGTGGAGCTGCAGGTGGCGGAAATGGGCCGGCGGCTGCAGGACCGCCGCCTCACCCTGGAGGTCACCGAGGCCGCCAGGTCCTGGCTGGCGCTCTCCGGCTTCGACCCGGCCTACGGCGCCCGCCCGCTCCGCCGGCTGGTGCAGCGCGAGATCGGCGACCGGCTGGCCAAGGCCATCCTCTCCGGCGACATCAGCGATGGTGACACGGTGCTGGTGGATACCGCCGCCGACGTCGACGAGCTCACTGACGGGACCCTGGCTGCGCTCAGTGACCAGGGTGACGGAATTGTGGAGCAGGTCCGCGCCGGCCGCTTCGAAGGGGCCGGGCTTTCCGTGCGGCGGAAGGACTGAGGGCTACGGCAGCACGCTGGCATTGATGACATTGCCGGTGGCCGCCGTGACGTAGCAGTCCACCCGGCGGTCACCGGATGCCCAGCTGGTGCTGCTGGGGTAGCTGCGCTGGAACTCCAGCGTGTAGCCGTCGGCCGCCGGGGACAACCTGGCGGCCTGGCACGCCTCCTGCGCCTTGGCTTTGAGCGCGTCCGAGCCGGGGTAGGTGCCGTCGCCGGGGTAGCGGTACAGCGACACCAGCTGCGCCGAGTGGCCGGTGTTGCACGGCACAACAGTGGCCGTCAGGGCCTCGGGATCGAAGTCGCGGAAACAGTCGCCCAGCGCGTACCCGGCAGGCTCCACGCCTTCTTTCGGGGACTCCAATGCGGTGGGGGCCGGCGTGACCGCCGTTTCCAGGGCGCCGTCCTTGGTTGACCCGTTCGAATCCCGGCCGGAGTTCAGCCACAGCGCCAGCCATACCAGCCCGCCCACCACGAGCAGCAGGACGACGGCGAAGAACACCTTCCACAGGGTTGTCCGGTTGAGTGCCCGGTTCGGCAGCCGTGGTGCGTCAGCCGCGGGCGCCAGGTTGGGGCCCCCGACGGGGCTGCTGCCGCCGCCTGCCGAGGGCGTGCCGGAGGCGGGCGGGGTGGAAGGCCTGGGTGGGACATCCTGGTGGTTCACGGGGTGCACCTTCCTGCGTTTTTCGCACTGCGGGATCCGGTGCGGGCCGTCCCGGCAGCTGTTCTTAAGACTCTACCGAACAAAAAAGCGGGAAACCCGGGGGATCGGCAAGGGGGGGGCTGCTGCGATCCGGCTGCGGAGGCCGCGGCTGGCAAGCAGTGGCAGCTTAAAGCATGTAATCTAGGGGTACGACAAATTGACCAAACATTCCGGGGCCTCACTAACGCCAATGGTGACCACCTCCGGTCCGAGTACAAAAGGGGGTCACGCCATGGGGCGCGGCCGTCAAAAGGCAAAAGCTACCAAACAGGCTCGGGACATTAAGTACTATTCCCCGAACACTGACTACACAGCTCTCCAGCGTGAGCTTAAGAGCTCTGAAGTCCGTGCGCCGAGCCGTTTCGCCAACGAACCGGTTGAACCGGACTATTCGGCCTACGTGGACAAGTACGCGGATGATTTGGAAGAAGACGACGACGGGGTACACACCCGCCGCATCGGCTAGTTGTCGCTTGCCGCTCCGGCCTTCGGGCCGCAGCGCTGTGACGCCGCCGCACAGCTGTTCCCGCACGCCCCGCGTGTGACCACAGCGGGTGCGGCGCTTCTTTTCCGGCACCCGGATCCAGAAGGATTCCCCGCGCCGGATGCAGTCAGCTGCCCGCCGCCGGCACCGTACCAACGGTGCGGGTGGCGGT
>NZ_LMOL01000002.1:28367-28453 GCF_001424565.1 Arthrobacter sp. Leaf141 | reverse complement strand
TTTTTGTGCCTGCCCGGGCGGCTCCGGAATCCGGACAAGGCTCCAGGCCGCTGTTGCGCAGTAACAGAGCCGGCTCGGGTGGCGGG
>NZ_LMOL01000002.1:0-28282 GCF_001424565.1 Arthrobacter sp. Leaf141 | reverse complement strand
TTTTTGTGCCTGCCCGGGCGGCTCCGGAATCCGGACAAGGCGCCCGGCCGCAGTTGCGCCGCAGCAGCCCTGCTAAAGCTTCGCAGGGCTGCCGCAGCGAAACCGGAAGGTACCGGCCAGGCGGGGTCAGGCGTAGGCGTTGACCAGGCGGACGGCGCCGCCGTCCACGCCCTTGGCGCCCTGGACGTAATCCGGGCCGGCTTTGTCGACAGAGTCGGAGTCGGCCGCAACGGTGCCCATGACCCAGGCCGGCAGGCCACGGTCGTTGAGGCGGGCAACAGCGGCGTCAGCGGCCTGCGGTGAGACGATGGCCACCATGCCCACACCGAGGTTCAGGGTACGCTCGAGGTCCGCCAGCGGGACGTTGCCCAGCTCGGAGACCAGCTTGAAGATGGCGGGAAGTTCCCACGTGGCGCGGTCCACCGTGGCCACCAGGCCCTGCGGCAGGACCCGTGCCAGGTTTGCGGCGAGGCCACCGCCGGTTACGTGGCTGAAGCCGTGGACAGCTGCGCCGCCGCCGGCGGAGGCGCTGACCGGGAAGGTGCGGGCCAGGTCAAGGCAGTCCGCTGCGTAGACGCGGGTGGGCTCCAGTAGTTCCTCGCCCAGCGTGCGGCCCAGCTCGGAAACCTGGCGGTCCAGGGCCCAGCCGGCGTGGTTGATGACACGGCGGACCAGGGAGTAGCCGTTGGAGTGCAGGCCGGAGGACGCCATGCCGATCACCACGTCGCCGGCGCGGACCCGGTCCGGGCCCAGCAGCTGGTCGGCCTCGATCACGCCGGTGGCAGCACCTGCGACGTCGTATTCGTGCTCACCCAGCAGGCCCGGGTGCTCGGCGGTCTCGCCGCCCACCAGTGCGGTGCCCGCCACGGAGCAGGCAGCAGCGATGCCCCGGACGATGTCGGCGATGCGTTCCGGCACCACCTTGCCGCAGGCGATGTAATCGGTCATAAACAGCGGTTCGGCGCCCACCACCACGATGTCGTCCACCACCATGCCCACCAGGTCGAACCCGATGGTGTCGTGGATGTCCATGGCCTGGGCGATGGCCACCTTGGTGCCGACACCGTCCGTGGACGTGGCCAGCAGCGGTTTTTTGTAAGTCAGCAGCTTCGAGACGTCGTAGAGGCCGGCGAAGCCGCCCACCCCGCCGATCACCGAGGAGTTGTGGGTGGCCTTGATGGCACCCTTCATAAGCTCGACGGCGCGGTCGCCGGCTTCAACGTCCACACCTGCGGAGGCGTAGGTGATCTGTCCCTGCTTCTCGGAAGCGGGCCCGGCGGCGGTGTTGGCGGAAGTCATACGGACTCTTTCTTGTCGGCGCCGGCGGCGCTGGCGTGTACGTCAGGCACCATGTC
The DNA here is from genome assembly GCF_001424565.1 of Arthrobacter sp. Leaf141. Lineage (GTDB taxonomy): Bacteria > Actinomycetota > Actinomycetes > Actinomycetales > Micrococcaceae > Arthrobacter. The sequence continues at coordinate 26,927 of NZ_LMOL01000002.1, read as the reverse complement.
GGCTTCGGTCAGCAGGTTCTCAAATTCGGCGTCCGGGCCGGGATCGCAGCCGGTGGCGCCTGCCTTTTCGGCGGGGTCGTTGTGGGAATCGACGGCCAGGGCTGCAGTCTCGCCGGGAAGGGCGGACGACGACGGCGCGAGGCCACCCAGGTCCGTCCGTTCCAGCAGGTTCTTGCCCAGTTTGTCCGAACCAGGCAGCTCGATGGGGTACTTGCCGGTGAAGCAGGCGGTGCAGAGGCGTTCCCGCGGCTGGCGGGTGGCTCCGATCATGCCGTCTTCGGAGATGTAGGCCAGCGAATCGGCGCCAATGGCCTGGGAAATCTCGTCGATGGTGGCGCCGTTGGCGATCAGCTCCGCGCGGGAGGCGAAGTCGATGCCGTAGAAGCAGGGCCACTGGACGGGCGGGGAGGAGATCTTTACGTGCACGGAGGCGGCGCCGGCTTCGCGGAGCATCCTGACGATGGCCCGCTGGGTGTTGCCGCGGACGATCGAGTCGTCCACCACCACCACACGCTTGCCGCGGATCACGGATTCCAGGGCATTGAGCTTGAGCCGGATACCCAGCTGCCGCAGCGTCTGCGACGGCTGGATGAAGGTCCGCCCCACATAGGAGTTCTTGACGAAACCGTGCGCGAAGGGGATGCCGGATTCCTCGGCGTAGCCCACCGCGGCGGGGGTCCCGGATTCGGGGACCGGGATCACGATGTCGGCCTCCTGGGTGTTTTCGCGGGCCAGCTGGCGGCCCATCTCCACCCGGGACTCATAGACGGAACGGCCCGCGATGGCGGCGTCCGGACGGGCAAGGTAGACGTATTCGAAAACGCAACCGGCCGGCGTCGGCTCCGCAAAGCGCTGGGACCGCACGCCTTCCTCGTCGATGGCGATGAATTCGCCCGGCTCGATCTCGCGGATGAAGCTGGCGCCCACGGTGGCCAGGGCCGACTGTTCGGAGGCCACCACCCAGCCGCGCTCCAGCCGGCCCAGGACCAGCGGGCGGATGCCGTAGGTGTCGCGGGCTGCGTAGAGGGTGCCTTCGTCCATAAACACAAAGCAGAAGCCGCCCTTGATCTTGGGCAGCAGCTCGATTGCCGTCTGCTCAAGGGTCTTTCCGGCTTCGCCTTCAAGCAGCGCGGTGACCAGGGCGGTGTCCGAGGTGTTGCCCTGCTTCATCTCGCCGCTGAGCTGGCCGCCATTGCGCTCACTGATCATGGCGTTGAGCTCGGCCGTGTTGGTCAGGTTGCCGTTGTGGGCCAGTGCCACGGTGCCCGTGGCGGTGGCGCCAAGGGTGGGCTGGGCGTTGGCCCAGTGGCTGGCGCCCGTAGTGGAATAACGGCAGTGGCCGACGGCCAGGTGCCCTGTCAGGGTATTCAACGTCGTCTCGTCAAAGACCTGGGATACCAGGCCCATGTCCTTGTAGACGTTGATGCGTTTGCCGTCGCTGGTAGCGATGCCGGCGGACTCCTGTCCGCGGTGCTGCAACGCATACAGCCCGTAGTAGGTGAGTTTTGCTACTTCTTCACCTGGTGCCCAGACTCCGAAGACGCCACAAGCGTCCTGCGGGCCTTTTTCGCCAGGGAGAAGATCATGGGAAAGTTTTCCATCGCCGCGTGCCACTGGTCGATTATCTCATGAGATGGGGTAGGAGATTTCCGGTGGCCCGTTTATGACCGTGGATCGGTGTCCGGCTCGGAATCCGGCACGGCCTCCACCGTTGCACGCTGCTGCCGCTTCACGCTGCGGCGGTCCAGGACCAGGGCCAGCACGGCGCCCAGGATTGCGCCGCCGGCGCCGAACATCACCATAAAGAAGCCAAACACGGCGCCCGGATCGAAGCTCTGGTCACCGGGCAGGCCGTACGCCACCACCGCGGCGGCGCCGGCGCCCACCAGTGCCCCCAGGATCAGGAACGGCACATACTTGGGTGCACGGCGGACGGTTACTTCCCGCCGCTCGGCCGGGGGTTGGTTCAAAGACATGCCATCAAGCCTACATTCGCTCCCCCGTTGCCCTATCACTTATGGCTCCTAAAACCGACGGATGGCGACCATAAGTGATAGCGCAACGGGCGGGTATCAGCTGCCGCGGTATGTGGAGTACGCGAAGGGGCTCAGGAGGAGCGGCACGTGGTAGTGCTCGGGCCCGGAGACTTCAAAAACCAGGTCCACCTCGGGGAAGAACGTTGCCGTCGCCAGCCCGGCGTAATAGGAGCCGGTGGCAAAGTTGAGCCGGTAGTGCCCGGGTTCGAGCTGCCCGGGTCCCAGGTCCTTGGCCCTGCCGTCGGCGTCGGTGGTGGAGCGGGCCAGCTCCTGCCAGGTTTCGGCGTCCTTTGCATAGAGCACGACGGCGACTCCCGCCGCGGGGCGGCCGGCGCCGGTGTCCAGGATGTGGGTGGTGACGTGGGAGACGCTCATTCGCTGATCAGTCCTTCGAGCCGAAGTACGGCAATCTCGCGCAGCTGCTGCGCCACAATGGTGTCTTCCTCGGTGGGGGAGTTGGTAAGCCGGCGGTTCAGGGAATCAAGGATCTCCGGGGCGGTGCGTCCGGCCGCGCGGATCAGGAAGACCCGGCCGAACTTCTCCTCGTACTCCCTGTTGCCGTGGGCGAGGGCTGTCGCGGCGTCGGCGTCGGCAGGGTCCACCCCAGCCTGTTCGGACCGGGACATGGCCGCTTCGGTTCCGGCCGCCGTCGGGCGTTCCCCGATCCGCGGGTGGTGGGCGAGGGCAGCTTCGACCTCGGCGGCGCTGAATGGATCGGCCGCCGAGGAGGCGAACTTGAGGAGTGCGGCCTTGGACGCGAAGGGGCGGGCCGCGGCCACGGCGTCCACCCAGCGTGTGACGTCGACGCAGGGCCGGAGGGTGGTGGCGGCGGCGGAGGGATCCGCGGCGTTAAATTCGGCAAGCTTCATGCTGGCTGCTTCCTTGGAATGCTGGCATCCATGGTGACGGCTATGCGGAGGCCGGAGTTCCCGGCACCCATCGGCTTGCGCACGCCAGGCTTCCGCATCATGGAACTGTTATTTCAGCATACGTAATATTGAAGGACAGGGTGCGGTGCCGTGTCAAGAGGCTACAGCAAGGCGTCCGGGCATTGGGTATCATCACCGGAAGGGGCCTTGCCCCGTTGGCAACAACTTTGGGGAGCAACTGAAACATGAACGGGACAGCTGTGCAGATGCTGACCGGTGACGACGCGGTGCGTGACTCTGACCTGCAGGAATACGGACTGCTGCCGAAAAGCGGCACCAAAGTTCCGGCCCTCCTGGACGGCCGGGCGCAGACTTCGCTGGACAATCTTGTCCGGCTGGCGGCGTCGCTTTGCGGGGTGCCGTACAGCGTCGTCAACATCATCACCGCCGATCAGCAACTGCAGATCGCCGCTTCAGGCGTGAACGCCGGGATCTGCTCCCGCGAGGACTCGATGTGCGCGGCCGTTTTCCTCAGTGGATCAACCACGGTGGTTCAGGACGCGTCCACGGATCCGAGGTTCGCGGGCAACCCCTTTGTGACAGGTGAAATTGCCGAAGTGCGTTTCTACGCATCGGTCCCGCTGGAGACGTCGGAAGGGCTGGTGCTGGGCTCGCTGTGCATCTTTTCCGACCAGATGCACGCGCCGTCCGTGGAACAGATCGACCTCTTGGAGGTGCTGGCCCGGCAGGTGGTTGAACTCCTGGAACTGCAGCACCGCACGCTGCAGCTTAACAATGCCCTCGAGGAGCTGCAGCGCAGCAACACCATGCTGGCGGAATTTGCCGGCCGCGTCAGCCACGACCTGCGGACCCCGCTCACCACCATCCTGGGCTACGTGGAGCTGGCGGAGGACGACCCCGATATCCCGGCGGGCCACCCGGCGGCCGAGTACCTGGACTACATCGGCAGCGGCGGCCGCAGGATGCTGGGCACCCTGGAGGACGTGCTGAACTACTCCCGGGCCAACGGCGCCTTGAACCGCGAGCGGGTGTCATTGCTGGCCGTGGCCGCCGAAGCCGCCCAGGACCTGGGCCTGGATCTTGGCGGGGCCAGCGGCATCACCTGCGAGGACGCGGAAATGTTCGCCGACAGGGCGCAGCTGCGGACCCTGGTCCAGAACCTCCTGGCCAACTCCCTGAACTACAGCAGCAGCAGCCGGGAGCTCCAGGTGCTCATCAGCGCCACCAGGAAGGCCCGGGGCGTCATCCTGCACGTCGCGGACAACGGCAAGGGCATCAGCCCCGAAGACCGGGAACGGGCAGTGGAGCCGCTGGTCCGCCTCCGGCGGCCGGGCGACGGCGCGGGAACCGGACTGGGTCTGGCCACCTGCGAGCGCATCGCCCAGGCCCACGGCGGGGACCTGGTGATCAGCGGGACACCGGGCGGCGGCGCCACGGTGTCGGTGCTGTTCCCAACGGGTAACTAGGGCCGGCCGGCTCCCGGCGCCCAGCAGGCGCCCCGTCCTGTCCGCGCCCGGGCGCGGACTAAGTCTGTGCCGATGTCCTGGACAGTACCCAGGTGTTGGTGCCGTCCTGCCGCTCAAAGGTCACGGTGGTCACGAGGGCCTGGATCAGCGCGAGCCCGCGGCCGGACTCGGCTTCCTCGCCGGGGGTGGCCGGTTCCATCGGGCCGAACGGCGGCTTGGCGTTGAAGGCGCTCACACGGGCCTGCAGGAAGGTGGGCTGGACGGTGATGTCCACGCCCAGCTCCACGGCGTCCCGGCCGGCCGGCTCGGCATGCTGGACGATGTTGGACGCGGACTCGATGACCGCCGTCGTAAAGGTCATCTGGTCCATGTCGTGCACAAAGGGGACGTCCAGCCAGAGGCTGTCCAGGTCGTTGTGGACGGACTCGATGGCGTCGTCGGCGGCGGGCCCGCGGAAGCTGCGGGAGGCGAGGACCTCAGTCATTGCCGAACGCCTGCTCGGCGGAAGGGTAGGCCGTGAGGACCTTGTCCATGCTGGTGAGCTCCAGGACCATCCGCACCTGCGGCTGGACCGCGGCGATGCGGAGGTCGCCGCCGGCCTGCCGTGCGGCCTTGAGGCAGCCGATGAGCGCGCCAAGGCCTGAGGAGTCCATAAAGGCAGTGTTTTCGAGGTTGACCACAATCCGGTTGGACCCGCCGGCGATCACGTCGGTGACGAACTCGCGCAGCTTGGGGGCAGAGACCATGTTCAGCCGCCCGTCCGCCTTCACTTCCGCATACGAGTCCTTGGCCTCATAACTAAATTCCATCAGGATTCCCTCTCTGTTGCTGCAGGTTCTGCGGCCGGTTCGTAACCCTTGTAGAGCACGGCGCGGACCAGGATACTCATCACCACCAGGTCGAAAATGACCCAGGCGACGTTGACCAGTGTGCCCAGCGGTTCCGCCAGGCCGGTGGCAAGGCGGATGATTCCGACGACGGCGGCCACCGCCAGCAGGATCGCCACCACAATCTGGGGCTGGATCAGGCTCCAGCTGGGGCCACCGCTTTGGCGGTTCTTGGGGGTGACGGCGAACCCGAGGGGACGGCCGAACCAGACGTTCCGGGCCGCCGTCGAGCAGGCCTTGATCCACGTTGGGAACAGCGCCAGGCTGTACTGCTGGCCCCGCCAGGTGGGGATGCCGCGGCCGGCCACGGCGAACAGGATCTGGTTGACCACCATAAAGGGGATAAAGCGGATGAAGAAGTCCCAGCTGAGGCTGGTGACCGGCAGGATGCCCAGCAGGAGGTAGATGATGGGGGCCGCGAAGTAGATGACTGCCGCGTAGCCGCTCAGGTACGTCCACATGGTGGCGAAGTACATCAGCCGCTGGCCAAGCTTCAGGCCCTTCTGCACCAGCGGGTTTTCCCGGAGCAGCACCTGGATGGTGCCCTGGGCCCAGCGGAGCCGCTGCGTCAGCATGGTCTGCAGGTCCTCCGGCGCGAGGCCGTAGGCCAGCACCTCGTGGTGGTAGACGCTCTCCCAGCCCATGCCGTGCATCCGCATCGCCGTGGCCATGTCCTCGGTGACGGAGATGGTGGCCAGCGGCATCACAGGCTGGGCCTCGTCGTTGCGTTCCACGGACAGCGCGTCGAGGACCGCCTGGACTGATTCCAGGGCGCCCAGCGGGGACCAGTCGCGGGCGGACATCCGCTGCACGGCATCGTCCGCAACGACCGGGACCCCGGAGTCGCCCACGTGGGCGAGTTCCATGGCGGAGATCTCCTCAAGGTCGGACTGCAGCGCTTCGACGTCCGCCAGCACCAGGGTCTGCACGGCGCTGTCCACCCGGCGCCGGACCCGGTAGGTGAGCTCGCTGAGGGACTGGCCGTCGTCGAGCTGTCGTTGGGCCTCGACGGTGGCCGCTTCAACTTCGTCCAGGACCTGGGCCACCAGGGGCGCTTGCACGTCAGCGGATTTCCGGGCCTGCCGGATGGCGGAGCGGGATGCTGCCAGGGCCCGGCGGATGCTCTTCTCGGTTTCCTTGACGTACCCCACCAGGCCCAGCTGCATCAGGGCCTCGCGGCGCAGGATGGCGTTGGAGCCGCAGAAGAAGGCAGCGTTCCAGCCGTCCTTGCCCTGCTGGATGGGCCCGTAAAAAAGGGGCGCCTGGCTGCCCAGGGGGTCGCTGGCGGGGACGTTGCTGAAGTACTGCGGGGTCTGGACCAGGGCGACTTTGTCGTTGGTGAAGTAACCCAGCGTCTTTTCCAGGATGTCCGGTTCCGGGATCTGGTCCGCGTCCAGGATGAGCAGGAACTCGCCATGGGTAACCATCAGCGCGTTGTTCAGGTTGCCGGCCTTGGCGTGGCGGGGAACGTTGGCGGTCCAGTCCCCGCTGCGGGTCACGTAGCCCAGCCCGTGCTCCTCGGCCAGGGCCTTGAGTTCCGGGCGGGCGCCGTCGTCCAGGATCCAGGTGCTGTGCGGGTGCCTGATCCGCTGCGCAGCAAGGGCCGTGGTCATCACCATGTCCAGGTCTTCGTTGTACGTGGTGATAAAAACATCAACGGTGGCGTCCGCGGGCGCCACCGGGGCGGCCTTGCGGAGCTTCAGCCGCCAGACGGTCATGCCGAACAGCATCACGTCGATCAGGCTGTAGGTTTCCGCGATCACCAGGGGCAGCGCAATCCACCAGGCTTCCCAGTTCAAGGACGCCATCCAGCGCCAGCCGATGTAGTTCAGCCCCGTGATGACGGTCAGCACCACCACCAGCCGGGTCCAGAACCGGGTCATGCCGCCGCACCTTCGGGCAGCCGCCGGACCACCACCACGGTGACATCATCCTCGGCGGTATCGGCGGGGGCCAGGGCCATGATGGCGCCGCTGGCGGATTGGGCCGATTCCTGGTTCTGCGCCGCTTCGAGCACGGCGGCGGTGAACGCTTCCACGGACTCGAAGACATCCAGGACGCCGTCGCTCACCACCACCAGGGAGTCACCGGGCGCCAGGAGCAGGTCCGACTGCGGCCATTGGGTTCCCGCCCAGGCACCCACGGGCGGTCCGCCGGAGGGAAGCCGGCGGGCCGTGCCGCCGGCCTGGATGTGCAGCGCGAGTCCGTGCCCGGCATCCACGTAGCTGACGGTCCCGGTGGCAGCGGCCAGCCGGGCGTGGAACAAGGTGACAAAGGAATTGGAGGAGTCCAGGTCCGTGGCGATCGCCTTGCTGGCGGCGGCGAACGCGCCATCCAGGTCCTGCCGGCGGCCGGTGGAGCGCATCACGGCCCGGACGGTGGCGGCGATCAGGGCGGCGCCCATGCCCTTGCCCATGGCGTCCGCGAAGGTCAGGTGCAGGCCGTCAGGGGTCTGGTACCAGTCGTAGAAGTCCCCGCCAACGCTGCGGGAGGGCCTGAACAGGCCGGCGACGTCATAGCCCGCCACCCGGATGTCTTCCTTGGGCAGCAGGCTTTGCTGCACTTCGGTGGCCCTTTGCAGTTCGCTCCGGGACGCCGAATCGGCCTCGGCGGAGGGCCTGCGCCGGAACAGGGCGTTGATCCGGGACTGCAGTTCGCGGGGGCTGAAGGGTTTGCTGATGTATTCGTCGGCGCCGTTGTCCAGGCCGGTCAGTTTGTCCAGTTCATCGGCGCGTGCGGTGAGCATCACGATGAAGGCATCGGAAAACTCGCGGAGCAACTTGCAGACTTCCAGCCCGTCGATGTCCGGCAGGTTCAGGTCGAGGGTGACCAGGTCAGGCTGTTGCAGGCGGACTTCGGCCACGCCGGCCATCCCGGTGCCGGCATGAGTGACCTCGAACCCCTGCTTGGCCAGGACCCGGACCAGCAGGCCGCGGATGTCGGGGTCATCCTCGATGACGACGGCACGGCGGAGTTCGGTGGGAGAGACCATAGGTCTACTTCTACCGCATTAAGGCCCGCGCGGCATGCAAAGTGCCCCTACCGCACCGAAATCGTAGTAACGGTGCCGGGCCCGGCGCGGAGGCGGCAGGGAGTCTTGTGGCAATCTTTGCGTCCGCTTGGCCTGACGTTGAGCCTGGGCGGAGACACTCGGATCCTGGCGCAGCTTTCCTGCAGACCGGGCCGACGGCGGCCCCACCTGAAGCTGGGCCGCTTGGGGAAGGGGCGGGACAGCCATGGGAAAGAACAGGAACCAGCGGACCACGGTGGGTAGCCGGGCAAAACTGGCGGACACGCAGCCGACGGCGGCCGGCGGGCCCGGCGCCGCGAGTGCGGCCGGAGCGCCAGGCGGCAGCCCGGCGTCGGCCGGTGCCCGGCTGCCGGTTGAGGCCGGGCAACAACCGCAGAAGGCCGGTGGCCGCCATGCGGCGCCCGGAATCCACGACGAAACCGCAGCGGAAGGCACTGCCTTGCCGGGGCGGAACCCCCGGCACGCTGGCGCCTCCGAAGGGACGGGTGCGCAGGCAGGTCCTGGGCCCGCGCCGGCGATGGCCGGCGGGAACGGCCCCGCCGCAGATGCCCCGGGGCCGGGTGGGCCGCCCAGGGCCGGTGGGAAGTTGCAGGCGCTCCGGCGGCTCTTCTCCCACTCCCGCAGGGTGCGGGCAGCGGCGAAGGCCCTGTCGCGGGCGCTGGCCGAGTCCCGTGAGGTTTCCAGCTGGCCGGGTGACCGGCTGATGGTGGGCGCGGAGATCTCGGACCGGGTGGAACTGCTGACGCGCCGGCTGAAGCTTGAGACAGAGGCGCACCACCGGTTCGCGGAACCCTTCAGGTCTCCGGGCGGGAGCCGTTCCATCCCGGCGCTCTAGGTGGCACACTTGGAGGCAATCGAGTGGCTGGGGCGTACCGGGTCAGGAGATTGCCGTGGACTATACGGGGTGGGCTTACTTCATCGCCGGGCTGATCACGGCTGATGCCCTCCTGCTGGCCTTGTGGGCCATCGACGAGGACTGGCCGGGCAAATGGTGGAAGAAGCCGTGACCGGCGGTCCTGTCAGTCAAGGTCCAACCGCATCAGGACCCGTGGAAATCCGTTGAGCACGGACGTGGTGTCCGCGGCCTTTCGGAATCCCGCGTCGGCGAACAGCTTCCGCGTCCCCACGTACGCCATGGTGAGGTCCACCTTGGCGCCGGCGTTGTCCACCGGGTAGCCCTCGATGGCTGGCGCCCCGTAGCTCCGGGCCAGGTCCACAGCCCCTGCCAGCAGCGCGTGGGAGATGCCCTTCTTCCGGTGCCCGGGCCGCACCCGGATGCACCAGACGGACCATACCGCCAGTTCGTCCACGTGCGGGATCCGCCGGTTCCCGGCAAAGCTGGTGTCCGCGCGGGGGTGCACCGCTGCCCACCCCACTGCCTCGCCGCCGTCGTACGCCAGGACACCCGGCGGCGGGTCCTGGCGCACCAGCGTCCGGACCAGGTCGCCGCGTTCAGTCCCGTGCAGCTGTTGGTTCTCCTTCGATGGGATGCGGTAGCTCAGGCACCAGCACACGTTGGCATCGGGCCGCTTGGGCCCCACCATGGTCCGGACATCGTCGAAAACGGTCGCCGGACGGACCTCGATCGCCATCCGGCCATCCTGCCACCGGGCCTGCGGCCGGGCAACAGCCGGGGTGGGCGCGGAGGGAACAGCAACGGGTGATCGGCGCCTGGATCCTTCTCGGCGGGTCGGGGATGGTTTTCAACTGTCCCGGGTGTGCTGCGCCCCGCCTGAGCCCGCCCCATTCCGGCGGTAGGCAAAACCCCGCAGGGTGCAGCGTGACGGGGCTTCCTGCGAAGGGCTGCCAGTCACCATATACTCCGAACATGCTAATTGTGCTCCCAGTCCAAGGCGCCCACGCCCAAAAGCCAGCCCCCAGCCACCTTGGGGACCAGCTGTGAGCGGGGGCCTGGTTGCGCTCCTTGATGACGTGGCCGCGCTGGCCCGCATCGCCGCCGCGTCCGTGGACGACATAGCCGCGGGCGCCGCCAAGGCCGGGGCCAAAGCCGCCGGTGTGGTCATCGACGACGCCGCAGTCACCCCGCAGTACGTCTCCGGGGCCGATCCGTCCCGCGAATTGCCCATGATCAAGCGGATTTTCTGGGGTTCGCTCCGGAACAAGCTGCTCATCATCCTGCCGGCGCTGCTGCTTATCAGCGCCTTTATCCCCGCGGTGATCCCGTTCATCCTGATGCTGGGCGGAACGTACCTCTGCTACGAGGGTGCCGAGAAGGTCTGGCACAAGTTCTTCGGCCACCACGCGGCTGCCGAAGACCAACCTGCGGTTGACCGGGGACCCGGGGCCGAAGCAAAGGTGGTCAAGGGCGCCATCACCACCGACTTCATCCTGTCCTGCGAGATTATGGTCATCTCCATGACCGAAGTGGCCGATGAGTCACTGTGGGTCCGGGCCCTCATCCTGGTGGTTGTCGCGTTTGCGATCACGGTCCTCGTTTACGGCGCCGTGGCGCTGATCGTCAAAATGGACGACATCGGGCTGCACCTGAGCGCCAAGGACTCGGCCGGTTCCAAGCGTTTCGGCGGACTGCTGGTCAAGGGGATGCCTGCGGTCCTGGCTACCATCACCCTGGTGGGGACAGTGGCCATGCTGTGGGTCGGTGGCCACATCATGGTGCAGGGCGCGCACGATCTCGGCTGGCACCAGCCCTACGACCTGATCCACACCCTGGAGGCCCCTTTCGCGGGGATCGCGGTGGTGGGCGGCTTCCTGGGCTGGTTGGTGAACACGCTGTGCTCCGCCGTCGTGGGGCTGGCGTGGGGCCTGCTGGTGATGGTTGTGGTGCAGCCGCTCCTGAAGGCACTGCCCTTCGGCAAAGGCAAAAACGATGACGCGCACGGGGAAAGCGACGCCCACTCGGCGGCCGCCGGCCATCAGGCGGCGGAACGGGACTCCGGCCACATGCCGTAAGCTTCGGCACACCGAAAACGCCCTCCTCCTTTCTGGAAAATTCCAGGAAGGAGGAGGCGTTGTGGTGTGCGGGCCGGGCGTCAGCCGCGCAGGGTAGTCTTCCCTGCCCGGCACTTCAGCGGGGGCTGAAGCCCATCTTCGCGCTGATGGCCAGGCCGGCTTCCCGCAGGTCCGCAATGAGCGCGGGGTCGTCCTCCGGCATAAACCGGAACGCCGGGCCGGAGATGCTCAGGGCTGCGATGACCTTGCCTACGTGGTTGTAGACGGGCACGGCCATGGCGGTCAGGCCAAGTTCGAACTCTTCATGAACCACCGCGTAGCCGTTGCGGGAGACCCCCAGCAGTTGCTTTTCCAGTTCCGCGCGGTTGGTGATGGTGAGCGGCGTACGGGCTGACAGGCCCACCGTCCTTAATATTTGCTCCCGCTCATCCGCGGAGAGGCCGGCGAGCAGGACCTTGCCGCTTGAGGTGGCATGCAGGGGTGTCAGGCTGCCCACCCAGTCGTAGGTGGCGAGGGTTGACGGCCCCATGGCCTGGTCCACGTTGACGGCATAGTTGGAGCGCAGCACGGCCAGATTCACCGTTTCCTTGTGGTCCGCGGCGAGTTTTTCCAGGATGGACCCGGCCTCGTGCACCAGGCTGAGCCGCCCGGGAATGGAGGCTGCCAGCCGCAGGATGCCAAAGCCCAGCTGGTACTTCCCGCGCTCGCTGTTCTGGCGGACCATTTCCCGGCCCACCAGTGACCCAACCAGCCTTGAGACCGTTGACTTGTGGATGCCCATTTGCTCGGCGATCTCGGTAACGCCGGCGTCACCTTGCCTGGCAAGGATTTCCAGGATCTGCAGGGCGCGGTCGACGGACTGGACGCCCCCGCCTTGTGAGTCGGCGTCCTTTTCGGTATCGGGGTCATTGCGTGCGGCCATGATGCCTCGTGTCGTTTTGCCATGTCAGGCGCCGGGCCGGAAGCCTGATGCTGCCTCTTCTTCCTCATCCTAGTCCGACTCAGGTGCCGGACTTTTGCGGCTTCTTTTGGCGGAGCGGCGGCCTTCCCCCACGGGTTCCTGGGCTTAAAAGGCGGAAGGGCACCCCCGGGCGGGGATGCCCTTCCGGACGCAACGCCCCACCGGGGTGGGCCGGCACCACGTCAAAGTCCGGCGTGGGTTACCACGCCTGCCGGTTGGCGCGGACGTGCCAGCCGGTCCCGGCCGGCGTAGACGTTCAGGCTGGTTCCCCTGCTGAAGCCGACCAGGGTCAGGCCGGTCTCAGCGGCCAGGTCCACGGCCAGGCTCGAGGGGGCGCTCACGGCGGCCAGCACGGGAATGCCGGCCAGGGCGGCTTTCTGGACCAGTTCGAAGGAGGCCCGTCCGGAAACCTGCAGCACGGTCCCGCGCAGGGGCAGCATGTCCTGCCGCAGGGCCCAGCCCACCACCTTGTCCACGGCGTTGTGCCGGCCCACGTCTTCCCGAAGGCACAGCAGTTCGGGCTGTCCTGCCTCATCCACCCGGAACAACCCCGCGGCATGGACGCCGCCGGTCTTCTCGAACAGCGCCTGCGACTCGCGCAGCCGGTCGGGAAGTTCCGCGAGGACGTCCACGGGAATCCGGAACGGGTCCTGCGCGGCGTCGAAGTGGATGGTCTTACGGACGGCCTCAATGGAATCGGTGCCGCAGATGCCGCAGGAGCTCGAGGTATACACGTGGCGCATGGTGTCCGGCATCGGCACGTCAGGCCGCAACTGGGCTTCGACCACGTTGAACGTCTGCCTGCCTTCGGTTTCGCCTGCGCAGAAGCGGAGGGAGATCAGCTCGTCCTGCCGGCGGATGATGCCTTCGGAGACCAGGAATCCGGCCACCAGGTCAAAATCATCCCCTGGGGTCCGCATGGTGACGGAGAAGGAACGGCCGCCCACCCGTATTTCCAGGGGTTCCTCGGCCGCCAGCACGTCCTCCGTGAACCGGACGGGGTATTCGGTGCCGCTGCTGTCCACCCGGAAGCGGTGGATCCTCCGGCGCTGGGTCATGCGTGCCAAGGCGTATCCTGTCGTCGCTGGTCCGGGCTCCAGGGGAGCGGGAGGTAAGGAACCGGGCCGCCCGAATCGACCCCGGCAGGTGGGACCACCAGCACACCGTCGGCCCTGGCCAGGCCCCGCATCATGCCCGAGCCTGTGTGCTCCGTGGGGAAGGCCAGCCCCTGGATCATTTTGCAGGGCAGGAGCCGGGTCCGGCCCGGCGCGGGTTCGATGTCGTTGCCGGAGACCACCTGGTCAAGTGCCGGCAGGGGCATGTTTCCCAAGGCAGCCAGGAGCGGGGCGCCGATGCTGAGGAGGGCCATCAGGGCGGCCAACGGGTTTCCGGGCAGCCCAACGATGAATCGTCCGTCCGGGAGCTCCGCGAGAACTGCCGGGTGGCCCGGTCGCATGGCCACGCCGTCCAGCAGCAGCCGGCCGCCGAGCGCGGCCACAGCGGCCCGGAAGTGGTCAGTGGCCGACCGGCCGGTTCCGCCGGTGGTGATGGTGACGTCCGCTGGTTTTCCGGCGGAAGCAGGAGCGCCAAGGGCTGCGAGCCACTCGTTGCAGGAGTCCCCGATCCTGAGCGGATCTCCGGGAGTGCCGCCCAGCATGGAAACGATCGTTCCCAGCTGCGGACCGAAGGTGTCCCTGACCTGGCCCGGCGCGGGCACGCCGGAGGTGATCACCTCGGATCCGGTCAGCACGACGGCGACCGACGGTTTGGCCTGGACCTGGACTGTGTCGTGGCCTGCTACCGCGGCCAAGGCCACGTGCGCGGGGTTGAGCACGGTGCCGCGCGGGATGAGCACTTCACCCGCAGTGGCCTCCTCCCCTGCGGGACGGATGTGCTGGGCGCGCCGTGGTTCGCCGGGCTTCGCGTCGGCATTGAGCGAGAGGACCGGCTTGCCGGCAGCAGCCAGGAACACCTGGCCGCTCTCCTTGCGGAGGATGGCCTCGGCGCCGCCGGGTACCAGCCCGCCGGTGGCGATAACAGAAGCCTGGCCCACTGACAGGTGCTGCCCTGGTCCGGTAAGGATCCACGGGCCGGTGCCGTTCACGGCCCAGCCGTCCATGGCGGACGAGGCGTAGTGGGGGAGGCTTTGCAGGGCGGTGACGGCGCGGGTCAGGGTGCGCCCGGTTGCCGCCACGAGGGGTACGTCCACCGGCGCCAATGGGATTGCGCACTCGAAGGCCAACCGGCGTGCCTCGGTCCACCCTGGGGACGCGGCCGGGGCTGCCGGCTGCTGGAAAGCGCCGATGTCGACGGGGAGGTCATGGGTGAGCATCCATGCCGCCTTCCTGGATATTGTGATGCGCTGGGGATGTGGTGGTGCGTGGCACTGCTGCTGCGGACGATCCGCACCGCGTGTCAGGCCTTGACGTAGCCGTTGGGGTTCAGGACGAACTTGGTTGCTGCACCGGCGTCGAATTCCGCGTACCCGCGGGCCGCCTCTTCGAGCGGAATGGCCTTGGCGTTGACGGCCTTGGCGATCTGGACCCTGTTGTGCAGGATGGCCGTCATCAGCTGGCGGTTGTACTTCATCACGGGACACTGGCCGGTGGTGAAGGACAGCGACTTGGCCCACCCGGTGCCCAGGGACAGCGAGAGGGAACCGCGCTGGGCGGACTCGTCGATGCCGCCCGGATCGCCGGTGACGTAGAGGCCGGGGATGCCCAGGGAGCCGCCGGCTGCGGTGAGGTCCATCAGGGAATTCAGCACGGTGGCTGGGGCTTCGTGGGATGCATCCCGGCCGTGGCCGCGGGCCTCGAAGCCAACGGCATCCACGCCGCAGTCCACCTCCGGGATGCCAAGGAGCTGCTCGACCTGGTCCTTCGGGTCCCCTTTGGTGACGTTGACGGTTTCGCAGCCGAAGGACCGGGCCTGGGCCAGGCGTTTCTCGTTCATGTCGCCGACAATGACCACTGCGGCACCGAGGAGCTGGGCGCTCGCTGCCGTGGCAAGGCCTACGGGTCCGGCGCCGGCGACGTAAACGGTGGAGCCGACGCCGACCCCGGCGGTGACGGCGCCGTGGAAGCCGGTGGGGAAGATGTCGGAGAGCATGGTCAGGTCCATGATTTTTTCCAGGGCCTGGTCCCGGTCCGGGAACCGCAGCAGGTTCCAGTCGGCGTAAGGGACCAGGACGTATTCGGCCTGGCCGCCCACCCAGCCGCCCATGTCCACATATCCGTAGGCGGAGCCGGGACGGTCCGGGTTCACGTTCAGGCAGATCCCGGTTTTGCCCTCTTTACAGTTCCGGCAGCGGCCACAGGAGATGTTGAAGGGGACCGAGACGATGTCGCCGACCTTGATGAACTCAACGTCGGGACCCACCTCGATGACTTCCCCCGTGATCTCGTGGCCAAGCACCAGGTCCCGTGGGGCCGTAGTGCGGCCGCGGACCATGTGCTGGTCCGAGCCGCAGATGTTGGTGGTCACGGTGCGCAGGATGGCTCCGTGCGGGACCTTGCGGCCCACGTTGGCAGGGTTGACGCCGGGCCCGTCCCTGAGTTCAAGCGTTGGGTAGTCGGTATCGATGATCTCGACGATGCCAGGTTCCTGAAAAGCGACGGCTCTGTTTCCTGGCATGTGCGCTCCTTTGGGCAGGCGTGGTGCGGGGGCGGGATGTGCCGCCTCGTGCCCGAAAGCGATGCTTCGACGGTCACCTCCCCAGGTTTCAGGCGCCGTAGCGCCGTAACGTCGAAGCATCGTTCACGGGAACGAGGCGGCCCATCACTGGGATGCTGGTATTTCGAGAAGTACCGAATAGATATATCAGTTACATACTATGGCGGCCGTGAAGGCCTGTCCAGAGGTTCCTACCGGCCGTGGATCAGGCTGAGCGCCTCAGCCCGGGCTGCCGGAAGCCGCAGTTCGCCGCGCACGGCGGAAGTGATCGTCTTGGCACCCGGTTTGCGGATTCCCCGCATCGACATGCAGAGATGTTCGCATTCCACCACGGCGATCGCCCCGAGGGGCCGCAGCGAAGTCACCAGGGCATCCACCACCTGGGTGGTGAGCCGCTCCTGGACCTGCGGCCTGCGGGCGTAGACGTCAACCAGCCTGGCCAGCTTGCTCAGCCCCGTAACCAGCCCCTCCGCCGACGGGATGTAGCCAACATGGGCCACCCCGTGGAAGGGCACCAGGTGATGCTCGCAGGTTGAGTAGAAGGGAATGTCCTTGACGATGACCATTTCGCCATGGCCAAGGTCGAAGGTTTTATCCAGCACGGCCAGGGGATCCTCGTGGAGGCCGCCAAACATTTCCCCTGCCGCCCGGGCCACCCGGGCAGGTGTGTCCACCAGGCCGGGCCTGTCAGGGTCCTCGCCGATGGCCAGCAGGTATTCGCGGATGGCCCGTTCCGCGCGGACCAGGTCCACGCCCTTGGTGGGCAGGGCCGTCGCCGTGTCGGCGCTCATTGTCCGGCCCTTTCGAGGCGGACGACGACCGACTTGGACGTGGGGGTTCCGCTGGTGTCCGCCACCGATTCCAGCGGCACCAGGACGTTGGTTTCGGGATAGTAGGCGGCCGCGCACCCCTTGGGGGTGGAATACGAAACGATGCGGAAGTTCTCCGCGCGGCGCTCGATGCCCTGGAATTCGGAGATCAGGTGGACCATCTCGCCGTCAGCGAAGCCCAGCTCTGTGATGTCGTTTTCGTTGACCAGGACCACGCGCCGGCCGCCATGGATCCCGCGGTAGCGGTCGTCCTTGCCGTAGATGGTGGTGTTGTACTGGTCGTGTGAGCGCAGTGTCTGAAGGATAAGCCGGCCCTCGGGGACCTTGAGGTACTCCAGTTCATTGCCCGTGAAGTGCGCCTTGCCGGAGGCAGTGTCGAACTTCCTGGCATCCCGGGGCGGGTGCGGCAGGACGAACCCGCCCGGATGCTGGATCCGTGCCTCGAAGTCCTCGAAACCGTCAAAGACGGCTTCGATGTGCTTCCGGATCAGGGTGTAATCGTCCCGGAGCGAAAGCCAAGCGGCTTTGGGGGTGTTGGGCAGCGGGATGTTGTTGCTGTCGGTGAAGAGTTTCGCGGCGAGGTTGCAGACAATCGCCACCTCGGAGTGGAGATGCTCGCTGGCAGGCTTGATGCGTCCGCGCGAGGCGTGGACGGCGCTCATGGAATCCTCCACGGTGACCCGCTGGTCGCCGGTGGCCTGGGTGTCTTTTTCCGTGCGCCCAAGGGTCGGCAAGATCAGGGCCCGCTGGCCCGTGGACACATGGGAGTGGTTCAGTTTGGTGGAGATCTGTACGGTCAGGCGTGTGTTGGCCAGGGCCTGCTCCGTGACCTCGGAATCCGGCGCTGCCCTGACAAAGTTGCCACCCATTCCCACAAACACGCGGACTTTGCCGTCGCGCATGGCACGGATGGCTGCCACGGTATCAAAGCCGTGTTCCCGGGGGGAGCGGAACCCGAACTCGTGGTCCAGCCGGTCGTGGAATGCCTCCGGCATCTTCTCGAAGATGCCCATGGTGCGGTCGCCTTGGACGTTCGAATGGCCACGGACCGGGCACACTCCGGCGCCGGGCTTGCCGATGTTGCCCTGGAGCAGCAGGACGTTGACGACATCCTTGAGGGTGGGGACGGAATGCTTGTGCTGCGTCAGGCCCATGGCCCAGCAGACGATCGTGGCGCTGGAGGCCAGGAGCCGCTCGCCGGCCGCGTGGATCTGCTCCAGTGTCAGCCCGGTGGCCTCAACGATGTCATCCCATTCGGCCTTTTCGAGGTATCGCAGGTAATCATCAAGGCCCACCGTGTGGTCATTGATGAATCCGTGGTCCAGGACGGTGGACAGGCCGGGGGTGTTCCGGCCCTGCGCCTCGGCCTCGAGGAGGTACTTGCCCAGCCCCTGGAACAGGGCCTGGTCACCGCCGGCCCGGATCTGCAGGAAGTCGTCCGTCAGCTGGATGCCCTTGACCATGCCGGAGACGTGCTGCGGGTTTTCGAAGTGCAGCAGGCCTGCCTCGGGGAGCGGGTTGACGGAGATGATGTACGCGCCGTTTTTCTTCGCCTTCTCCAGTGCGCTGAGCATCCGCGGGTGGTTGGTCCCCGGATTCTGGCCGGCCACAAAAATCAGCGACGCTGTCTCCAGGTCGTGCAGGCTGACGGAACCCTTGCCGATCCCGATGGTTTCAACGAGGGCCGAGCCGGAGGACTCGTGGCACATGTTGGAACAGTCCGGCAGGTTGTTGGTGCCCAGCCCGCGCACCAGGAGCTGGTACGCGAACGCTGCTTCATTCGAAGTCCGGCCGGAGGTGTAAAACACCGCCTGGTCGGGGTTGTCCATGTCCCTCAGTTCCTGGGCCACCAGGTCGTAGGCTTCGTCCCATGCGATGGGCCGGTAGTGGGTGGCACCCGCATCCAGGAACATCGGGTGGGTCAGGCGGCCCTGCTGGCCCAGCCAGTAGTCGTCGCGTTCCTTCAGGCTGGCGATCGAGTGCTGGGCGAAGAACTCCGGGGTGACGCGCCGGCGGGTACCCTCTTCTGCCACAGCTTTGGCGCCGTTTTCGCAGAACTCGGCAGCATTGCGTTTCTCGTGTTCAGGCCACGCGCAGCCCATGCAGTCGAAGCCGTCCACCTGGTTCACGGCAAGCAGCGTCTGCACGCTGCGCAGCGGTCCCATCTGCTGGAGCGAAATTTTCAGGGCGTTGGCGACGGCGGGTATGCCGACTGCCGTTTTTTTGGGTTTGGTCAGAGTCAGCTTTGACTCATCGATGTTGTCGCGGGGGGCCTTCGAAGCCATGTGGACTATCCCTTCAGGTCCGGGCGGGAAAAATCGGGTCGGGGGCCGTGCCGGTCGGCAAAGCCAGGGGAGCGCCCTGGAGGAGTCCGGGCAGATTGTGGAAGTCGTTAAAGGCGTACACATTGAAGCCGGCAAACAAGGGGTCCCCTGCCAGTTCCCGGTGGACGTCGCGGATCAGTTGGGAACTGTCATAGTGCAGGAGGTCATGCCGCTTCCACAGTGCGCGGGCCATGCCGGTCCCGCGGGCCAGCTTGAGGGAGCGGCCCACCCCCAGGCGTGCGCCCATGGTCAGGAGCTTTTTGGTGGAAACCGGGCCCGGTACGCCCACCCAGACAGGCAGCTCGATTCCGCTGCTGCGGAGCGTCCTGAAGTACTGGCCGATGGTCTTCGCGGAGAAGCACATCTGCGTGACCATGCAGGAGGCCAGGGGCGCCTTGGCTTCAAGGCTGTGCTTCAGCTGGTCCGCGCTGAGCCCGGGGTGGCCCTCGGGGTAGCCGGCGATGCCCACGGACATGTCAGGTGAAAAGGCCTTGATGGCTTCGAGAAGCTGCCCGCTCCACGCGTAAGGACCGGCAGGGCTCCGGCGGTCGCCGGCAACAGCGAACAAGTCCTGGATCCCGGCGGCCTGCAACTGCTCCAGCATCCCGGTCAGTCCGTCATGGCTGGTGATGCTCCGCGCAGCGAGATGGGGCACCGTCCGGTAGCCGTGCGCGGCGAGCTCGATTGACGCCGCGACGGTCCGCTCGGGGCCGTGGTGCGGAAGGCATGTCACGCTGACCAAACCGGGCGCTCCGAAAACGGCGGGGAGCCGCTCCAGCAGGTCGGCAGAGGGAACGACTTCCAGCCGCACCTGCGGCACAGCTCCGTGGCTCATCGTTCTCCGTTCTTTGGTGGACCTGGGCTGCCTCCAGTGTGCGGCAACCGGCACATTTGCAAAGGCAATCCTGACATTTCTATCCGGATTTATTGATATATTAGATCTGGGAATACTATGTTCCTGGAGCGTCCCAGTCAAGGCTCCGTCATACGGTCGAAGGGACCTGAACGTGAACAGCAGCAGCGGACTACCCGTCGAAACCGGCGGCGCTGAGGTGCCGCCACGCCAGGACGACGAGACTTTTGCCGACTACGCCTACCGGGTTCTTTGCGATGAACTGATCGTCCTGGACATCAAGCCGGGAGAGCCGCTCAACGACGACGTTATCTCCCGGCGGCTCGGTGTTGGCCGCACGCCGATCCGGGAAGCCATGAAACGGCTGGAAGGCGATCACCTGGTGGTGGCTTACCCTCGCCGGGGGACGTTCGCCTCCGGAGTGGATATTACGGACATGGCCGAAATCTCCGAGATCCGTCAGCTGCTGGAACCAGCCGCAGCGGCGCGGGCCGCGCGGGTGGCCTCGCCCAGGGTGAAGCAGGAACTGAAGGAGTTCGCCCGGGAGGTGGACCAGCTCCTGGCCGGCCGGTTGGCGCAGCGGGACCTTATGCGCCTGGACATGAGGGTCCACCGGACCATCTACCGGGCGGCGGGGAGCCGGCACCTGGAAGACGTCCTGATCCGCTACGACAACCTGGCCACCAGGATCTGGAGCCTCGTCCTGGAAAAGCTGCCTCCGGTCTCGGAACACATTGCCCAACACATCGAGCTGCTTGAATGCATCGCCGATGGAGACGTTGAAGCCTCTGCCCGGCTGACCGCCAAGCACGTCTCTGAATTCGAGAACCTGATCCGGGCGGTCCTCTAACCCACGGGAAGCCGGCCGGCCAGTGACTGCGCCCGGGCGGCCTCTGCAGTGTGCAGCAGCAGCAGCGCCGTGGTGACGGAGCCGACGCCCCCGGGAACGGGAGTCAGCGC
Organism: Arthrobacter sp. Leaf141; assembly: GCF_001424565.1. Taxonomy (GTDB): domain Bacteria; phylum Actinomycetota; class Actinomycetes; order Actinomycetales; family Micrococcaceae; genus Arthrobacter. The sequence goes on along the minus strand of NZ_LMOL01000002.1, from coordinate 6,086 downwards.
AGCTGCGACGCCCCGGACGCTTGTTTCATCCACATCGCCCACCAGGGATCCGTCGGCCAGGACGTTGGTCCCGACGTCGATCACTACTGCCTTGGCAGACACGTGGCCGCCGGTCAGCAGGCCCGTCCGTCCGGCGGCGACCACCACGATGTCAGCGGCCCTGGTGTACGTCTCCAAAGGACCCGACTTCGAGTGGCACACCGTGATGGCGGCGTCCCTTTCGAGCAGCAGCAGGGCCAGCGGCTTTCCCACCACAGCGGAACGGCCAACCACAACAACGTTCCGCCCCGCCACGGGGATGTCGTAGTGGTCAAGGATCTCCACCACGGCGCGTGCGGTGGCAGGAGCGAACGCCGGCTGGCCTACGGCCAGGCGGCCCAGGCTCAAGGGGTTCGCACCGTCGATGTCCTTCTCCGGGGCGATCAGGCCCACCAGCTCATCGATCCGGACGCCCCGGGGCAGGGGGGTCTGCAGGATGATGCCGTTGACGGACGGCTCAGAGCTCAAGTCCCCCAGCACGCTGGCCAGTGCCTGCTCGGTGGCGTCGTGGCCCAGGTCAATGATCCGGCAGCCGACGCCGGCGCGTTCCGCTGCCCGCTCAATGGACCGGACGTACCAGTGCGTTGATTCGTCGTCCGTGGCCACCACAACAGCGAGGGCAGGGTGCAGGCCGTCGTTTTCCAGGGCGCGGGCTTCGTCCTGGGCCCGCTGCTTGATCAGCCCGGCCAGGCTCTTCCCGGAGAGCAATGCAGTGTTCAACTGAGGATCCTTTCGCGGACGCGTGCCACGAGCCTGTCCGCGGCCAGGACGGTCTTTTCTTCGAGTCCGTCTGTTTGTTCCGACAGCGCCGTGCGCACCCCGGGGTCCTTGATGGCCACGACGTTGATGTCGATGTTGATGCGGGCGGTTGTTGCGGCTGCCCGTGCGGCGTCGGCAGCGGCGGCGATGTCGCTGATGACGCTGGCGTTGGCTACCTCGAACAGTTCGGCTGCAAGGTCCACCACTTCTCCGGCGAGCGTAATGAGCTGCGCGGGGGTCCGGGCAGCCCGGACGAGGGCGTCCCGGATTCCCGCCGCCTTCGCGGTTTTGAGTGCCTCGGTATCGGTGGGGAGCTTGTAGGCGTCAATGACGCCCTGGAAGGCGACCTCGTCGGCGTCGGCAAGGTGCAGGGCCTCATCGCGGAGCCGGTCGGCAACTTCGATGATGCGCTGCACGGTCCCGGCGTGCTGCTCGTACTTGCCGCCGGTGGTGTAGCGGCCAACCATGGCGACCAGCGCGGCGCCCTGGGCAGCGTGAAGTGCCGCTGCTGCGCCTCCGCCGGGAGTCGGCTGGCGGGCCGCAAGCCTGGCGAGATAATCGGAGATTGTTTCTGAACTGATCATGGGTCCGTTCCTGGCTGGGGCTGGGTATGCCCGAAGGGAAGGGACGCGGCGCGGACCCCGGTTGCGAGGGGAGGGTCCGCGCCGCGTCCCTGGTGGATGGCCCTGCGGACTGTTAGCCGCGGAGCCTGGACATGGTGGGGTCGTACAGCGGATCAGCCGTAACGGTGGCCTGGATACGCCGGCCGAAGTACTCAATTTCCACGGCGTCTCCCACGGACACCGCAGCCGGCAGGTAGGCGTAGGCGATTGGCTTGGCAACGGTGTAGCCGTAGGCCGCGCTGGTGACGTAGCCAACTGCCTGGTCCTTGTAGAACACCGGTTCCTTGCCCAGCACAATGCTGCGTCCGTCGTCGACGGTCAGGCAGCGGAGCCGGCGGGTGGAGCTCTCCTCGGAGCGGCCTTCCAGCGCGGCCTTTCCGACGAAGTCGTCCTTGGTCATCTTCACGGCGAAGCCAAGGCCGGCTTCGTAGGGATCGTGCTCGGTGGTCATGTCGGTGCCCCATGAGCGGTAGCCCTTTTCCAGGCGCAGTGAGCTGAACGCGGCGCGGCCTGCGGCGATGACGCCGAACGGCTGGCCAGCCTTCCACAGAGCGTCCCAGAGGCGCTGGCCGTTGTCTGCGCTGGTGTACAGTTCCCAGCCCAGTTCGCCAACGTAGGACAGGCGCATGGCGGTGACGGTGACGCCGCCGATGACGACCTTCTTGGACCGGAAGTAGCGCAGGCCGTCGTTGGAGAAGTCGTCGTTGCTGACGGTGCCGATGAGGTCCCGGGCGAGGGGGCCCCAGAGGCCGATGCAGCAGGTCCCGCCGGTGGTGTCGCGGACCTGGACCCAGTCGCTGGCCGTGCCGTTTTCGGTCTGGTGGCGGGCGGCCCGCTCGAAGTAGGCGGTGTCAATGTTTCCGTTGGCGCCGAGCTGGAACGTGTCTTCGCTCAAACGGGCCACGGTGATGTCGCTTCGGACGCCACCGGCGTGGTCCAGCAGGAGGGTGTAGGTGACGGCGCCGGGCTTCTTGGACATGTCGGCGGTGGTCAGCTCCTGCAGCAGCTTCATGGCTCCGGGGCCGGAGACCTCGAGGCGCTTGAGCGGGGTCATGTCGTACATGGCCACTGCCGTACGGGTCTTCCACGCTTCCGCGGCGGCGATGGGTGAGCTGAACATGGCCGACCAGGCGTCGCGGGCCGGCGGCTGCCAATCGGCAGGCATCTCCTTGAGGAGGTCGGCGTTGGCTTCGAACCAGTAGGGACGCTCCCAGCCGGCGCCTTCGAGGAAGACTCCGCCCAGGGCCTTGTGCCTGGCGTGGAACGGGCTCACCCGGAGGTTGCGCGGGGAAAGCTTGGGCTGCAGCGGGTGCAGGACGTCGTAGATTTCCACGAAGTTCTGCTGGGAGGTTTCACTGACGTATTCGGGGGTCAGCTGGACCTCTTCGAAGCGGTGGATGTCGCAGTCACCGAGGTCGATGGAGGACTTGCCGGTGGTCAGCAGTTCGGCCACGGCGCGGGCGATGCCGGCGGAGTGGGTTACCCACACGGCTTCGGCGACGAAGAAGCCGTCCAGTTCCTTCGACTCGCCCACCAGCGAACCGCCGTCGGGGGTGAATGAGAAGATGCCGTTGAAGCCGTCTTCGATTTCGCTTTCCCGCAGGGCAGGAAGCAGCTGCTTGGTGGCTTCCCATGCCGGGAGGAAGTCCTCGAGGGTGAAGTCGAGCCGGGAAGGCATGTTGTGTTCGCTGATGCTGCTGGGCTCGTACTTGCCCAGCTCGTCCAGGTCCACGGGCATGGGCCGGTGGGCGTAGGAGCCGATACCGTAGCGGTCGCCGTGCTCGCGGTAGTAGAGGTCCTGGTCCTGGTGGCGGAGGATCGGCAGCGTGGCGCCGTTCGGCAGCGGGTTGCGGCCCTCCTGCGCGGGGACCGGAGTGGTTTTGACGTACTGGTGGGCCAGGGGAAGGAGCGGGACCGACATGCCGATCAGTTCGCCGACCTTTGCGCCCCAGAATCCGGCGCAGGAGACCACGATGTCAGCCGGGATCACGCCGTCGGGCGTCTCGACGCCCGTGACCCGCTGGCCGGACTGTTCGATGCCGGTGACCTCTGTGTTGCCCAGGTACGTTACGCCGGCGGCTTCGGTCCGCTTGATCAGCAGCTGCACGGCGCGCGCGGCGTTGGCCAGGCCATCGGAGGGAACGTGGAGGCCGCCCAGGATGTCCTCGTCGTTGATCAGGGGGTAAAGCTCCTTGCACTCGGCGCGGCTGAGGATCTTGCCTTCGATGCCCCAGGCAGCGGCATAACCGAGCTTGCGCTTGAGGTCGGTCAGGCGGGTCTCCGTGGTGGCCACTTCCAGGCCGCCCACCTGGTTAAAGCAGCTGACGCCGTCTTCAGTGAGGGAAAGGAGCTTCTCCACGGTGTACTTGGCGAACAGTGCCATGGACTTGGAAGCGTTGGTCTGGAAGACCAGGCCGGGGGCGTGGGACGTGGAGCCGCCCGGCATGTTGAGGGGACCCTGGTCCAGGACCGTGATGTTGTTCCACCCCCGGGTGACAAGTTCGTCGGCGAGGTTGGTGCCAACGATTCCAGCTCCGATGATGACAATGCGAGGCGTCGATGCCATGAGGTTTCTCCTGCTGATGTTCGTGTGTGGGCGATGCCGGGTTTTGCTGGTGGTTACCGGAATACCACGGTGCTGGTTTGGTCCAGCAGCACGCGGTGTTCACAGTGCCAGCGCACGGCGCGGGACAGGGCCAGTGCTTCCGCATCCTGACCGATGGTCGAAAGGGTGGTGGGTCCGTACGTGTGGTCCACCCGGATGACTTCCTGCTCGATGATCGGGCCCTCGTCCAGGTCCGCAGTGACGTAGTGCGCCGTGGCACCGACGAGCTTGACGCCACGGTCGTAGGCCTGGTGGTAAGGCCGGGCGCCCTTGAAGCCGGGGAGGAAGGAATGGTGGATGTTGATGGCCCTTCCCTCCAGGGAGCGGCAAAGGTCGTTGGAAAGCACCTGCATGTAGCGTGCCAGCACCACGAGGTCGATGTTGTGCTCGTCCACCAGGTCCAGCAGCTGACGCTCCGCGTCCGCCTTCGTGTCAGGCGTCACCGGGATGTAGACGAACTCGAGTCCGGCGGCCTCCGCCATTGCCCGGTGGGTTTCGTGGTTGGAAACCACCAGGACGAGGTCCCCGCCCAGGCTGCCACCGCGCCAGCGGAAGATCAGGTCATTGAGGCAGTGGCCAAACTTTGAGACCATAACCAGGACGCGCTGCTTGGTGTGGTCATGGAAGCTGAACTTCATGTCGAACCGCTCAGCGATGGGCCGGAACTCTTCTTCGAGCTGGTCCGGCGAGTACGCAGAGGTTTGGGAGAAAGCAGTGCGGAGGTGCAGTGTCTGGCGCAGGCCGTCGTCGAACTGCTGGTGCTCGTCGATGTTGAAGCCGCGTTCAAACAGGAAGGTGGTGACTGCCTGCACGATGCCAGCGCGTTCGCCGCACGACAGTGTGAGCACGAACTTCTGCACCGGCGTCTCCGATGCTGCATGAGGCTTGGTCAGGGTGCTTGCAGATGAGCCGGTATCCACGAGGGTCACGGGTCCTCCTTCAGATATATTCCTAGGTTCTAAACTGATATATTAGAATTGTGACCTAGCGTATACTGGTCATTGGGTGCGGTCAATAGGCATTCGTGGCCCAAGGGAAGAGGGGGTGCCGCCGTGGCATTTGAATATCTGGCATTTGCGGATGCAACAGTTGGAACGTCGCTGGCGGACGTTGCGTACGCCAAGATCCGGGACCGCCTGGTGATGCTGGATATCAAGCCCGGCGACCTGCTTAACGACGACCTCCTCGCCAAGGACCTTGGCGTGGGGCGCACACCCGTGCGGGAGGCCCTGAAGCGCCTCGAGCTGGACCGCCTGGTGGTCACCTACCCCCGCCGCGGAACCTTCGCCACGAGGGTGGAAGTGACGGACCTTGCGTTCATCTCCGAGATCCGGGCCCAGCTGGAGCCCCTGGCTGCTGCCCGTGCAGCGCGGGTGGCGTCGCCGGCAACCCGGGCGCACCTGCGCAGCGTGGTGGCCGAGGTCGAAGCCTATGACGTGGGCTCCGCCTCGGTGGTGGAGACCCTGCGCCTTGACGCCAGTGTCCACCGGGGTATCTATGCGGCGGCAGCAAACCCGCACCTGGAGGATGTCCTGATCCGGTACGACAACCTTGCCACCCGGATCTGGTGCATGGTCCTTGACCGGCTGCCGGATCTCTCCCACCATGTCCGCGAGCACCTGGACCTCCTGGCTGCCGTCATTGACGGCGATGAGGACAGGGCGGCCGAGCTGGCGCGCGTCCACGTCAGCGGCTTTGAACATGCTGTCCGGCAGGCACTCTTCGCCGCGTAGGCCGGGGCCTGGAAAGCTGTTGACACCCCTCTTGGCGGGTAGGATACTTGATCTCCGAACTAATATATCAAAAGGATATTAGACCCGAGACCAGGAGAAATCATGGTTGGTGTACCTCTTACCGGCAGCAACCGCGTGAAGCGCGGCATGGCCGAGATGCTCAAGGGCGGCGTCATCATGGACGTTGTCAACGTTGAACAGGCCCGCATCGCCGAGGACGCCGGTGCCGTGGCCGTGATGGCCCTGGAACGCGTTCCGGCCGACATCCGCGCCCAGGGCGGCGTCTCCCGCATGTCCGATCCCGACATGATTGACGCCATCATCGAT
>NZ_LMOL01000001.1:210-54405 GCF_001424565.1 Arthrobacter sp. Leaf141 | reverse complement strand
GCCTACGTGATTTACTACTAACCACCTAACCAACAGGTGTTGCAACGACCCCTAGAAACCGCCCTTTGGAAATCAAGGTCACCGCCCGCCGTCGTGCGTTCGAAACTGCCAGCCGAAGCGACGGGTGGGACTAGGCCTTGGCCAGTCCCGTGCGCGCCATGGCGTCCGCGTAAGCAACACGCATGTCTTCTAGGAACTCCTCCTGGCGGACCGGGGACCCGGCAAACGCGCGGCCGGACAGGGAGCGGACCTTGTAGGTCTTCAGGCCGCGGCGCCAGATCATGGGCACTTCGGTCTTCAGCAGCAGGTTGGCCAGGCGGTTGGCTTCGGTGCCATGCGCCACGATCACGGAGGCGCGGGGAACCAGGGCCAGGAACTTCAGCAGCGGCTTCAGGCCCGCCGAGATCTGGTCCGGGGTGAACTTGCCGTTGGGCTCGCCCGCCGTGTGCCACGGGTGGACGTTCCACGGCATCACGAACTCGGGGCGCAGGCCCAGCTTCCACTGGATGCCCAGCATGCGGGTGGCGGCGTCACTGTCGCCGGGGGTGATGAAACCCGTCCCGTCAGCCTCGCCGATGTTGGAGTAAAGGCTGATGATGCGGCACTCGTCCACATCGTGCATGGGATCCACGTAGGGGACCATGGTGCCGGGCTTGGCCGCCTGCAGGGTGTCGCACAGTTCGTTGACAACCGCCACGTTGGGTTCGTAGCGGCGGCTCAGGAGCTGTTCGTGGAATGATTCGGGGGCCAGGGCTGTCATAAAGGGCTGGATCTCCTGCAGGGATTGGCGTTGCTGCCGCCAGCCGGCGCGGGCGCAGGGAAGCGCACACGCCGGAAGCGGTTGAAATGGGGTGGACCGGCTCCTGGCCGATCCTGTCCAGTCTACCAAGCCCGGAGAAACGAAACGCCGGTGGGTTGTGGGCAATCTGCCGGGGCCCGCACCCGTATTGCCCCGCAGGTCAGCCAGCGAGTGGACAAACGCCCCGATCGGCTAAACTTGGGTGGTAAGAGCCCCGGAACTCTTGCGCCGGCGTGCCGCCGGCACCTGTCCATCCGGGGCGTTCTCATGAACGGCGCCGCGCCGGGACCGCCACCTTGTGGCGGCACGGGGCTGCCCGAACGAATGGGGGAGGATCCCATGCCAGCAATCGTGATCGTAGGAGCCCAGTGGGGCGACGAAGGAAAAGGCAAAGCGACCGACCTTCTGGGCGGCCGCGTTGACTACGTCGTCAAGCCCAACGGCGGCAACAACGCCGGGCACACCGTCGTCGTAGGCGGTGAAAAGTACGAGCTCAAGCTCCTGCCGGCAGGCATTCTCAGCCCCAACGCCATCCCCATCATCGGCAATGGCTGCGTGGTCAACCTCGAGGCGCTCTTCCAGGAAATCGAAGGCCTCCAGGCTCGTGGCGCCGACACCTCCAAACTGCGGGTCTCGGCGAACGCACACCTCGTGGCGCCGTACCACCAGGTCCTGGACAAAGTCACCGAGCGTTTCCTCGGCAGCCGCGCGATCGGCACCACCGGCCGCGGGATCGGCCCCGCCTACATGGACAAGGTGGCCCGGCTGGGCATCCGCGTCCAGGACGTTTTTGACGAGTCCATCCTCCGCCAGAAGGTGGAAGGGTCCCTGCGCCAGAAGAACGAACTCCTGGTCAAGATTTACAACCGCCGCAGCGTGGTGGTGGACGAGATCGTGGAATACTTCCTGTCCTTCGCCGACCGGCTGCGCCCCCTGGTCATTGACAGCACCCTGGTGCTGAACACCGCCCTGGACGAGGGCAAGGTTGTGCTGATGGAAGGCGGCCAGGCCACGTTCCTGGACGTGGACCACGGCACCTACCCGTTCGTCACCTCATCCAACCCCACCGCTGGCGGCGCATCGGTGGGTTCCGGCATCGGCCCCACCCGGATCTCACGCTCCATCGGCATCATCAAGGCGTACACCACCCGCGTGGGCGCAGGTCCGTTCCCCACCGAACTCTTCGATGACATGGGCATGTACCTGCAGAAGACCGGCGGCGAATTCGGCGTCAACACCGGCCGGCCCCGCCGTTGCGGCTGGTACGACGCCGTCCTGGCCCGCCACGCCTCCCGCGTCAACGGTTTCACGGACTACTTCGTGACCAAGCTGGACGTCCTGACCGGCATCGAGCAGATCCCCGTCTGCGTGGCCTACGACGTTGACGGTGTGCGCCACGACGAAATGCCCATGACGCAGACCGAGTTCCACCACGCCAAGCCCATCTTCGAGTACTTCGAAGGCTGGACCGAGGACATCACCGGCGCACGGACGCTCAGCGACCTGCCGGAGAACGCCCGCAACTACGTGCTGGCCCTGGAGAAGCTTTCCGGCACCCGGTTCTCCGCCATCGGCGTGGGCCCGGACCGGGACCAGACCATCGTGGTGAACGACCTCATCAACGACTAATACCTGGGCCCACGCCCGCAGGGTTCCCTGGCCGAGCTTGCGAGGCTGGGGAGCGGGTGGGGACGACGGCGGCGGCTCACCTTTGGGTGGGCCGCCGCCGTCTGCCCAGGCCGCCGGCCCGCCGTTGACATGCAATTTACACAGGGTTAACCGCGCGGCCCTTGTTGGTGTCTTCCGCGTCGGGGAGGGTTGGAGGACCAGTTGAGGGGCAAGGATGCCGGGAGGATTTGTGATGGCGGGCAATTTCGAGGTTTTTGTTGATCCAGAGTCGATGTACAGGTTCCGGCTGCTGGCTGCTGACGGGACCGTGATGGCGGTCTCCGGAGCATTTGCTGACAAACCAGCCGTAGCTGCCGGCATAGCCGCTGTCCGTGAGTGCGCCGGCACCGGCCTCGTGACGGACCTGAGCCGCCGGCCAACCGCCCCGCAGGTCCCGGCCCTGCCGGTCGAAACGCCGCGCCCTGCCGTCGACACCGCCCGCGCCCTCCGGGGCCACGTGTTCCGGGTGGCGCTGGGACCGGGCGCACCGGCCCGGAAACCGCGCTGGATTGTGGCAGCGGCCCGCTGAGCCTGAAAGTTTTTCCAGCGTCTGCGTAACCCCGGGAAGCCCCTGGACGATTACCCCTTTGTAGAGCCGGCCCGGAACTTGTCCCCCATCACGTTCCGGACCGGCTCTTCCCTGTCCCGGAACCATGGTTACCGGCGGGTAAAGTAGGCACGGAAAAAGCCCTCCTGACCGAAAGCGCTGCGTCCGTGACTGATGCCCTGACCGATGAGCTGCTCCCGGAGAGCGCCGGCGGGACCAATGCCTTCAGCCTGGTTTACCGGACCTACGCCCCGCAGGTGCTGGGATACCTGGTGGCCCGCGGTGTGGAGGACCCGGAGGCGGCCATGCAGGAAGTCTTCCTGGCGGTGCTGCCCCGGCTGGAATCGGTGCACGGCGGGGCGGCCGGGCTGCGGACCTTCATCTTCTCCGTGGCGCACGCCCGCATGGTGGATGACCACCGGCGGCAAAGCCGGGCGCCCGTCACCCTGCCGTTCGACGCGGACCTGGACCAGCGGTCCACCGCCTCCGCTGAAGCTGCCGCCCTGGACCGCATGGCGCCCCGCGAGGTTGTGGCACTGCTCAACGTGCTGCCGGCAGACCAGCGTGAGGTGCTGGCACTGCGCCTGGTGGCCGGACTTTCCGTGGACCAGGCCGCCGAAGTGATGGGCAGGTCCGCCGGCGCAGTGAAGCAACTGCAGCGGCGGGCGCTCCTCAAACTGCGGGAAACCACTGACGTGAAGGAGTACCTCAAGCCATGAGCGCCCACGACGGAAACCTTCGCCGCACCGTGGCGGAACTGCTGGACGACTCCGGCCAGCAGGACAATGAGGCCCTCGAGGCTGCCCTGATGTCCCTGGGCGGGCTGGCCCACACGCCGGCTCCGGCCCCCGGGCCTGGCCTGGCAGCCCTCCTTTCCGACGTCCCGGACGAAGTGGCCCGCCACCGCAGGCTGGGCCGCGGCAAATCAACGATCGTTGGACTGGCCGTCATCGCCGGCATGGGACTCGGCGCCACAGGCGTGGCCGCCAGCACCGGCGGACACGCAGGAACAGGCAGCTTCTCCGTCCAGCAGCTACTGGGTCCGTGGGTGACAGGCCCGGCTAACCCTGCCCCTGCACCCATTCCTGATCCTGCGTCCGTTCCTGTGCCTGCGCCTGCGCCTGCGCCGCAGCCCGGGCACGTCACGGCCGGTGAACCAGGCGGCCCGTCAGGCGGGGACAGCACCCGGCAATCCGCATCAACTCCCGGGTCCGTGCCTGCGCCGTCCCCGGTTCCGCCTGCCGTCGCTGATGCTGGTGCAGATTCCGGTGCCGCGGTGCCGGCCCCGGCGGCTGCAGCAGCGGGAGCCGGGAGCTTGGGGCTGCCGGACGCCGTCCAAGGCAACGGCCCCGGTGCGGCCGGAACCGAAGCCCGTGAACCCGCCGCCCCGGCGCTGCCGGCCCCGGCGGCACCACCCCGGGCAGCGCCAGCCGCGTCCCCGCCTGCCGCCGCGTCCCCACCGGGGGACTCCCCGAAATCCGCAGAGTCGCCAGGCACCGCCCGGAAGGCCGACGGCACCCACCCCAGGGACCAGCGCCGGGTCAAACAAAAAGACAGCGAGAGGCTCCAAGCCCCTGCCGGCAAGGACAAGCCGGGGCCCGGCGGTCCGCGCGGCTAAGCCGGGTCCGCAGGCGTACGCGCCCACCGGCGTAGGCTGGGGCAATGAGCCACACCAACGACCCCGCAGTGATTGAGCGCCTCATGAGGACCAAGGGGCGGTGGGCCATCGTGGGCCTCACCACCAATGAATGGCGCGCAGCTTATGAAACTTCGTTGTTTATCCGGGACAGGCTGGGAATGGAGATCATCCCCGTCAACGTGCCGGGCGATCCGGTGCACGGCGAAACCGGGTACAGCACCCTGGCCGGCATTCCTGCGGACAAGCAGCCCATCGACGTGGTGGACTGTTTCGTCAATTCGGAAAAGGTCGGCGCCGTGGTTGACCAGGCCATCGCTGTGGGCGCAAAGGCCGTGTGGCTGCAACTGGGCGTTATTGACGAGGCAGCGGCGCAGCGCGCCAAGGACGCGGGCCTGGATGTGGTGATGAATACCTGCCCTGCTCAGCAGGCGTGGAAATTCGACCTCTGAAACCCGGGTCCCGGCGTCGTGCTGCTCAAGCGTCTCAGCCCGCCCGCAGCTCCGGGTAGTGGCGCTCTGTCACGTCCGGGTGGGCCCGCATCCGGCCCTTGAGCATGTTGCGGCCGAACGAGGCCAGCAGGGGATTATCGGGATTGTCCGTGATGCCCCGCGCCGCGGCCTTCAGCTCCGGCGGAAGGGGTACGGGCCCGATGACAGCGTCCAGCCTTGGCGACCAGAAAAACGGGACGGAGTAGCGGTCCACGCCCGGCGGCGGGGCCTGCACCCGGTGGATGGTGGCCGCCAGATACCCTTCGGTAGCCACTTCCAGCATCTCGCCGAGGTTCACCACCAGCGCCCCGGGCAGGGGCTCCACGGGGAGCCATTCCGCCGTGCCGGGCGGCAGCACTTCGAGCCCGCCCACATCGTCCTGGAGCAGAAGGGTGACAAACCCGTAGTCAGCGTGCGAGCCCACCCCCTGGTTTCCCGCGGCCGTCACCACCCCGCCCACGTAGTGGACCAGCTTCCCCATCCAGGCCGGGGTCCCGTGGAACGGTTCGTCGAAGTAGTCCTCCGGCTGGTGCAGGGACACAGCGATGGCGCGCAGCAGGTCCATGCCCACGGACGACATCAGCTCCGCCCAGGCCATGGCAGCCGGTTTCAGGCCGGGAAAGCCCTGGTCCGGCCAGAGGTTAGGGCCCTGCAGCAGCCAGTACGGTTCATCGGCGGGGTGCCCGGTGGCCGGTTCCCGCTCGGGGGAGTAGTCGATCTGCTCCCGCGCGTCCGCCCTGCCCTGGGTCACTTCAGTGCCCATCCTGGTATACCCGCGGAAATGGGGGGACAACCGGTTATCCAGTTTCATCCGTTCCGCCAGCGGGAGGTTGAAGAAGTCCCGGATGACGGACAGCAGGTGTTCGGCCTGGCCGGGGGCGGCGCCGTAGCCGGTGACCTGGAAGAAGCCGATGTCGTGGGTGGCGTGCCGGAGCTGTTCAATGAATTCCGGATTGAACGTCCCGCCGGGCAGCCGGGCTGTGGTGAGGTCCAGAACGGGGATGGCTCCCGGATCGTGTGCCATGTCCGCAGACTAGCACCGCCCGGTCCGGCTTTGTAGGGTCTAGGTATGGATCCAGCCTACTTACGGAAAATCTGCCTGGCGTTCCCGGGGAGCTACGAGGACTACCCCTTCGGACCGGAGACGGCGGTGTTCAAAGTCCGGGCCCACATTGCCGGTGGCGCAACCCACGAGTCACGGCTTTTTGCGCTGTCTTCCCTCGATGCGGCCGACTTTTACGTGAACCTGAAATGCGAGCCGGCGCTGGCAGAGCAGTTGCGCGCCGCCCACCCGGAAATCACCGGTGCCTGGCACATGAACAAAACCCACTGGAACGGGGTCCGGCTGGACGGCGCTCTGCCGGACGGCATGGTCAAGGACATGGTGGAGGATTCGTACGACCTGGTGGTGGCGCGGTTCAACCGGAAGCAGCGGGAACAGCTGGGCTGGGCCGGACTTGCAGGTGGCAATGAGTAAGCGCGGCACGCTGGACTATCCGGGCGTCGGTGGGACTGAACATGGTGTTGCGCCTGCCGGCTACCACCAGGTCCTGAAGGAAGTAAGGCTGGGCAGCGGCCAGGACCTGTACCGGCACGTTGCCGCGGGAATCCTTTCCTGGGAGCTGCAGCGGCGGGCCGGACTCCGGGTCCGGGCCGACGTCCCAACCGTCCGGCCGGGCGCACGGGTGGTGAGCGGATTCGGCGTCGGGCCCTTTCGCATCAACGCGCCGTGCGAGGTGGTGTGGGTCCGCGAAGCCGTGCCGGGCGGCTCCCCGCAGTCGGCCGGATTCGGCTACGGGACCCTGCCGGGCCATCCGGAGCGCGGCGAGGAGTCCTTCGAGGTGCTGATCGACGCCGCCGGGGCCGTGCACCTGCGGATCCGGGCCTTCAGCAAGCCCGCCAACTGGTTCTATTCCGCAGGTGCAGTGGTGGCCGGCGCTGCCCAGCGGTACGTGACCGCCCGGTACATTGAAGGGGCAAAAGCACTCGCCACGGAAGGAACACCCCAGTGATATTCATTGTCGTCAAGTTCAAGGTCAAGCCCGACTGGTCGGACCGCTGGCTCGACCTGGTGGACGGCTTCACCACGGCAACCCGCCAGGAACCCGGCAACCTCTGGTTCGACTGGTCCCGCAGCACCTCGGACGCCAACGAGTTTGTCCTGGTGGAGGCCTTCAAGGACGACGCCGCCGGCGACCACGTCAACAGCGCCCACTTCCAGCAGGCCATGGTGGACATGCGCCAGGCCCTGGTGGAAACGCCGCGGATCATCAGCCGCCAGGTTGACGGCGAGGGCTGGGACACCATGGGCGAACTCAGCATCTGAGCCGCTCCGCCGGATCAGGCGGCCGTTACGATGAGGCATGTGGATCGGCTGGATCGAGTTCGACATTCTCCTGGGCGATGTTCACAGCCTGAAGGAAAAACGCTCCGTGATCAGGCCGCTGCTGGCCGAGACCAAACGACGTTTCGAGGTGTCGGTTGCGGAAGTCGGGGACCACGACCAGTACCGGCGCTCCCGCGTCGGGGCCGGGCTGGTGGCGGCTGACCGGGCGCACCTCGTGGCGGTGCTTGACGCCGTCGAACGTTTTGTGGCGTACCGCCCGGAGATTGAGTTGCTGGGGGTCCGCCGGCGGGATCTGCACAGTGAGGACTGAGTCCCCGCCCGTAACAGCAGCGCGGGGCCACCTCCGGCCCGGTCCCGAAGGGCCGGTGGGCCGGAGGCGACCCCGCGCTGGCGGTGTTACGGTTCAGCCGAAGTACTTCGGCAGGGTCCCTTCGTGAGCTTCGCGGAGTGCGTCGAGCGCCAGTTCGTCCACGCCGTTGATGGCAAGGGTTCCGCTGTCCGCGTCCACCACGCCGATCCGGGTGTGCGCGAAACCGCGGGCGGTGCACATGTCCGTGAAGCGGACTTCCTCGGAGCGGGGGACGCCCACCACGGCGCGGCCCTGGGTTTCGGAGAAGAGCGCCGTGAACAGGTCCACGCCGTCCCGGTCCATAACATCCTGCAGAGCGATGCGGGCGCCCACGCCGTAACGCAGCGAGGACTCCACCAGGGCGGCTGCGAGGCCACCTTCGGAGAGGTCGTGCGCGGAGTCGACCATGCCGTCGCGGGAGGCGTTGATCAGGATCTCGCCCAGCGCCCGTTCGGCGTCGAGGTCAACCTTGGGCGGCAGGCCGCCCAGGTGGCCGCGCATGTTGGCCCATTCCGAACCGTCCAGCTCCACGGCCGTGGTGCCCAGCAGGTAGATGGCCTGGCCGTCTTCCCGCCAGCCCGACGGCGTGCGGCGGGCGACATCGTCGAGCTTGCCCAGCACAGCCACCACCGGTGAGGGGTGGATCGGCGTGGTGCCGGTCTGGTTGTACAGCGAAACGTTGCCGCCGGTGACCGGGATGCCCAGCACCATGCAGGCGTCGGACAGGCCGCGGATGGCTTCGGCAAGCTGCCACATCACGTCCGGGTCCTCCGGGGACCCGAAGTTCAGGCAGTCGCTGACGGCCATGGGGACGGCGCCGGAGGTGGCGACGTTGCGGTAGGCCTCGGCCAGGGCCAGCTGGGCGCCGTGGTACGGATCGAGGTAGGTGTAGCGGCCGTTGGCGTCCGTGGCCAGGGCAACGCCCAGGCCGGATTCCTCGTCCACGCGGACCACGCCTGCATCGTCCGGGAACGCCATGGCGGTGTTGCCGCCCACGTACCGGTCGTACTGGTTGGTGATCCAGGCCTTGGAACACATGTTGGGGGACGCCACCAGTTCGGTGACTGCCGCCGCAAGCTGGGCCGGGGCGGCGGGCCGCCCGGCGTCCTGCACGGACCCGGTGAACAGGTCAGCCTGGACGGCGTCCTGCCAGTCGGGACGGGCAAACGGGCGGTCGTAGACCGGGCCGTCGTGCGCCACGGTACGGGGGTCGACGTCGACAATCACCTCGCCCTCCCACGTGATGATGAGGCGGCCGCTGTCGGTCACTTCACCCAGCCAGGCGTATTCCACGGCCCACTTGTCCATCACGGCTTCGAAGGCCGCGACGTTCTCCGGGGTGACCACTGCCATCATGCGTTCCTGCGACTCTGACATCAGGATTTCGCCCGGCGTCAGTGTGGGGTCGCGGAGCAGCACCGATGTCAGCTCGACGGCCATGCCGCCATCGCCGTTGGAGGCCAGTTCCGAGGTGGCGCAGGAGATGCCGGCTGCGCCCAGGTCCTGGATGCCTTCCACGAGGGAGCCCTTGAAAAGTTCAAGGCAGCACTCGATGAGGACCTTCTCCGCGAAGGGGTCGCCTACCTGCACGGCGGGCCGCTTGGAGGGTTTGGTGTCGTCGAAGGACTCGGAGGCCAGCACCGAGGCGCCGCCAATGCCGTCGCCGCCGGTGCGTGCACCGAACAGGACCACCTTGTTGCCCTTGCCGGACGCATTGGCCAAGCGGATGTCCTCGTGGCGCATCACGCCCACGGCGAGGGCATTGACCAGCGGGTTGCCCTGGTAAACGGCGTCGAACACCATTTCGCCGCCGATGTTCGGCAGGCCCAGGGAGTTGCCGTAGCCGCCGATGCCGGCCACGGCGCCGTGCATAACGCGTGCGGTGTCCGGGTGGTCGATGGCGCCGAAGCGCAGCGGATCCATCACGGCAACGGGCCGGGCGCCCATCGAGATGATGTCGCGGACAATCCCGCCGATGCCGGTTGCGGCGCCCTGGTAGGGCTCCACGAACGACGGCGAGTTGTGCGATTCGATCTTGAAGGTCACGGCCCAGCCGTCCCCGAGGTTGGTCACGCCGGCGTTCTCGCCGATACCCACCAGCATGTCCTTCTTCATCTCCGGGGTCACCTTCTCGCCGAACTGGCGCAGGTGGTTCTTGGAGGATTTGTAGGAGCAGTGCTCGCTCCACATGACCGAGTACATGGCCAGTTCCGCGCCGGTGGGGCGGCGGCCCAGGACCTTGAGGATGTCATCGAACTCGTTCTGCTTCAGGCCCAGCCCGGCCCAGGGCAGCTCGGTGTCCGGCGTCTTTTCGGCGTTCGCCACCGTGTCGATGTTGAACTTCTTGGTGGTTTCGGTGCTCACTTGTCGCCTCCCACAATCTTGGTCAAAACGGAGGTAAAGAAGCCCAGCCCGTCCGTGTCCGCGCCGCCGATGCCGTCCAGCGACTCGGGGCCGAAGCCGGTTTCCACTGCGTGCTCCGGGTGCGGCATCAGGCCCACCACGTTGCCGGCCGCGTTGGAGATGCCGGCGATGTCCCGGCGGGAGCCGTTCGGGTTGAAACCCACGTAGCGGAACACCACGCGGTTTTCGGCCTCCAGGGCGTCCAGCGTCTTTTCATCGGCGAGGTACTGGCCGTCTTGGTTCTTCAGCGGAACGGTGATTTCCTGGCCCGCCTGGTAGTCAAGCGTCCAGGCGGTGTTGCTGTTTTCGACCCGCAGCACCTGGTCGCGGCAGAGGAACTTCAGGTGGTCGTTCTTGATCATGGAACCGGGCAGCAGGTGCGACTCGGTCAGGATCTGGAAGCCGTTGCAGATGCCCAGGACGGGGAGCTTCGCATCGGAGTTGGCGGCGTCGATGATCTTTGACATCAGCGGCGCGAACCGGGCGATCGCACCGGCGCGCAGGTAATCGCCGTAGGAGAAGCCGCCGGGAATCACGACGGCGTCCACGTCACCGAGGGCGGTGTCGGCATGCCACAGCGGGACGGCGGTTCCGCCGGCCAGCCGGACGGCGCGGGCGGCATCGCGGTCATCAAGGGTGCCGGGGAACGTGACGACGCCGATCCGGGCGCCTGCCAGGCGCGGCACCGCTGCGACGGCGACGGCTTCGCCGATGAGGGGAAGTTCAGTCATGTCAGGCCTCGACGACCTCGACGTTGACAACGTCCTCAATAACGGGGTTGGAGAGCAGCGTCGCGGCGGCATCGCGTGCCTGGGCCAGGATCTCCTCGGTCACCTCGCCGTCCACCGTCAGTTCGAACCGCTTGCCCTGGCGGACAGAGCTGAAGCTGGTGAAGCCCAGCCGGGGGAGGGCGCCTACGATTGCCTTCCCCTGCGGGTCCAGAATCTCGGGCTTGGGCATGACGTCAACAACGATCCGGGGCATCCGGCAACTCCTGTGCGTGAGCTTGGGTAAGGGCGCAGCGGAGTGATGCCGTCTCACGCCGTTCCGAAGGTGGGATCTGCCGGCAATGGACAGTGAGGACGGGCGCTCCGCGAGCTTGCGTACCTATTCTACCGGCCGCAGCGCCCCGTTCCGCATCCGGCTGCTTCCGCCGGCCGGCCCGTGACGGCCGCCTCGTTTCCGGCGCAGCGGCTGTTGGGTCTGGAGTTGTTGCAGGGCCTTCATTAGGATGGCTGGATGGCCGAGAAATCGAAGTCGCTCCTCCTGCCCGTGATGGCAGCAGCCGTGTTTGCCGGGCTGGGACGGATGGTGCTGCAGAAGGTCAAAGCGGACCGTCTGTCCCGGGACAGCAGGCTGGCTGGTCCCGTTGACGAGAAGACCCGCCAATGGATCAGCGACGTGGTGCGCACTCCGCGCTAAGGCACCTTCCGGCAATCAGGCCCCGGCCCCGCCTTCACGGCACGCTGTGGACCGGCTGGCCGCGGCCTGCCCGGCGTATGCCGGCGGCCGCTTATGCAAGCCCTGACCCCTCTCCGGCCCGCAACCGTGCCCGCCGCAGGAGACTACGCCCGCCGGCTGTGTAAAGGCTGTGTAAATTCACGTGACACCGTATGAATCTTGCGTGTTACCTATGTCATATTTAGCTCTCAGTCTGTAGTGTGAGTTCGGCCAGCCTCGGGAAAAGGCCGACAAAATCTGTCACATCGTCAGGCTGGCTTCGTGTGCCCGGCACCGCCGGGAGCGTTCCTTTAGGAAAGGTTCAAACCACCCGTGAAATCAGCAGGCAAGAGCTTCCTTCGAAGCCCAGGGGTCCGGAGGGCGGCGGCGCTCTCCATCGGCATTCCATTACTCCTCACATCAGTAGCCGTCATGCCGGCCACCGCGGCCCCCGGCGCGGGACAGGTCCCGTCCGTCCAGCAGAAAAACGTTGACCCGAAGGACTACCAGGCGGGCCGGTACATCGTAGTGCTGGCCGAAAAGCCGGCGGCCACCTACGATGGCGGCACCGACGGGCTCAGCGCAACCAAGCCCCAGACCGGCAAAAAGCTGGACGCTTCCAAGCCCGAGGTCCAGCGGTACCAGCAGCACCTGGAAACCCGGCAGAAGGAAGTGGCCAAGGACGAAAGCGTCCAGATCAAGCGCACGTTCACCGCGGCCATCAACGGGTTCACCGCCGACCTGTCCGCGGATCAGGCGCTGAACCTGGCCAAGGACCCCAAAGTCCTGATGGTGGCACCGGACACCGAAAACGCCCCTGACTACTCCACCACCGACTTCCTCCAGCTGTCCGGTCCGCAGGGCATCTGGAACACGTCATTCGGCGGTACGGACAACGCCGGCAAGGGCGTGGTGGTCGGTGTCATCGACTCCGGCTACACGCCCTCCAACCCCTTCTTCGCGGGCGCCGACGTCAAGCCGCTCGAGGGCGCACCCGTCGTCGGGGTTCCCTACCGCAACGGCGAGGGCAACATCGCCATGCTGAAGTCCGACGGCGACACGTTCGTTGGCGAGTGCCAAAAGGGTGAGGGCACCGGCGCTGACTTTGACGGCAGCGCCTGCAACTCCAAGGTCCTGAGCGCCCGCTACTTCGCTGACGACTTCAAGGCCTACGTCCCGGTCGAGGACCGAGCACCTGAAGAAGTCCTGTCGCCCGTTGACGTGGGAAGCCACGGCACCCACACCGCCAGCACTGCGGCCGGCAACGCCAATGTCCGGGCCAACCTGGGAGCCCGCGACATGGGCATCACCGGCGGCGTGGCCCCTGCCGCCAAGCTGTCCATCTACAAGGTCTGCTGGGAAGACACGGATCCCAACACGGGCGGCTGCTACAGCTCCGCTTCCGTGGCCGCCATCAACCAGGCGATCCTGGACGGCGTGGATGTATTGAACTACTCCATCTCCGGCAGCACCTCCACAACCACCGACCCGGTGGCGCTGGCGTTCCTCTCGGCAGCCTCGGCCGGCGTGTTCGTCTCTGCCTCCGCAGGCAACTCCGGCCCCACGGCCAGCACCGTGAACCACGGTGCTCCGTGGCTCACCACAGTCGCCGCAAGCTCCTTCTCCACTGAGCTGCAGGGAACCGTCGAATTCGCCGACGGCACCAAGTTCCGCGGCGCCAGCCTGATGGCCAACAACGTCCCGGCCAGCCGGCTGGTCCTGGCCGCCAACGCTGCTGCCGCAGGCGCAGCCAGCCCGGAACTGTGCGGACCCAACACCCTGGACCCCGCCAAAGCGACGGGCCGGATTGTGGTCTGCGACCGCGGGGTAGTGGACCGCGTCGCCAAGAGCTCCGAGGTCAAGCGTGCGGGTGGTGTGGGCATGATCCTGGTCAACGTCACTACATCCTCCGAGGACGTGGACCAGCACGCAGTACCCACCGTGCACGTGAACCCGCCGGCAACCCAGCAGATCAAGGACAAGCTGGCGGCCAATCCGGAGATCACGGCGGCCCTGGTTAATAAGGACACCACCGGACTGCCGCAGGCACCCCAGCCGCAGATCGCCGGGTTCTCCTCACGCGGACCGCTGCTGGCCACCGGTTCGGATCTGCTCAAGCCTGACGTTGCCGCTCCCGGCGTCGCTGTCCTGGCTGGCGTTTCACCCATCGCCGAAGGCGGCGCCCAGTTTGGCATGATGTCCGGCACCTCAATGGCCGCCCCGCATGTGGCCGGTTTCGGTGCCTTGGTCCTGGCCAAGAACCCCACCTGGTCACCGGCCACCGTGAAGTCGGCAATGATGACCACGGCCGCTGACGTCAAGAACGCGGACGGCAGCAAAAACACTGACGTCTTCGCCACCGGCGCCGGCCAGGTCTCCGTGGCCAAGGTCCTCGATCCGGGCCTGGTGTACGACGCCAACGAAAACGACTACCTCAAGTTCATCCAGGGCACAGGCCTCGACCTGGGCATCCCGGACCTGGGGAGCACCGCTCCGCGGGACATGAACGTGGCATCCTTCGCCCTCGGCGCACTGACCGGCAAAACCGAAGTGACCCGGACCGTCACCGCCCTGACCCCGGGCCTCTACCGGGCGCAAGCCAATGTGCCGGGCGTCAAGGTGACCGTCACGCCGTCGATCCTGAACTTCAGCGCCGCCGGCGAAAAGCGGACGTTCAAGGTCAAGTTCGAAAACACCTCAGCACCCACCGGCCAGTTCGCCATGGGCAGCCTGGTGTGGCAGGGCGCCGGCAAGAACGTCGCATCCCCGGTGGCCGTCCGGCCGCAGTCGGCAGTGGCCCCGGCCAACGCCGCCTTCAGCTCGGTGGGTGGCAACGGACAGGGGAAGATCCCCGTGGTGTCCGGCACCAACGCGCCGATCAGCATGACCGTGGATGGGCTGTCCAAGGCGGACTCCACCGCCATTGAACTGGTCCCCGGCCCGCTGGCCCTGGCCAACAACCCGGCCAACGCCGTGAAGCAGGTTACTGTGGCTGCAGGGTCTCCGCTGGCCAAGTTCTCCGTATTCTCATCGGACGAGACCGCTGACTTCGACCTGCTGGTCTTCGCCCCGGACGGACGGCAGCTTGCCGCCCAGACGGTGTCCGCCAGCGAGTCCGTGTCCGTCGTCAACCCGCCGGCAGGTGTCTACACCATGTTCGCCAATCTCTATGCAAGCCCCAACGGGCAGCCCACCAAGGCTTCCCTGGACGCTGCGGTGCTGGGCGCCAACGTGGGTAACGCAACGGTGAGCCCCAACCCGCTCCGGCTGGCCAACGGTTCCGCCGGTGAGGTGACGCTGGACTGGAAGAACCTGGCACCGGGTTCCTACATCGGCCGCGTGAACTACTCCGGCGGCGCCCAACCCACCTTCGTTTCCGTGGTGGTTACCCCGGGTGCGCCGGTTGTCGTCCCTGACGACGAGCAGACGGACCCGTCCAAGAAGGACAAAAAGGACAAGGTCAAAAAGGAGAAGAAGAAGCAGGAGCTGCCGGAGAACTCCGGCAACGCAGACCTGGGGGTGTAGGCGGCACTGACCGCTGAAATTCCCCAGCTTCGCCAGTGAACACCAACGGCGCGCCGCATTTTCCAAGCGGTGCGCCGTTGCTGTTCCCTCGAAGGCGGGGAGATTCGGCGGAGGTTAGGTGGCGGTTCCGCCCAGCAGGGGCGCCAGGGCCCGCCACCGCGCAATTTCGCAGCCGTCCGTCAGGGAGAGCTCGGTGTGGACCTGCCGGCCCCCGAACGTGCCGGTGATAACGGCCCGCTGTGGGCCGCCGTACTGCTGGGTGCAGATCCTGGGCGGTCCCGGCTTGGGAAAGAAAATACCTTCGCCGTACCGGAGCACCGCCGCGAGGGCTGCCTGCGGATCCGGGACGGTGGAGCCGTCGGCCAGCACTCCCTCGCTGGCCACCAGAGAGAAGTCATGGTGCGGGCCGTCAGGGGTGTCACTGAGGCGGATGGCCAAACGAAGCTCAAGCGGTGCGGGCATGGTCAACGTCCCTTTCCTCGACGGCCGTTGCCGTGTGGAGGGCGGCAGTCAGCCTGCTGCGGAGGACAGCTGCCTCCTGGGCAAAAGCGCGCTGCCGGGCCACGTAGTCCGCCTTGCCGTCAGGTGTTTCGATCCGGATGGGCGGGTAGCCCCACTCGGCCAGATCGTATGGGGAAGCCTTCATGTCCATGGCCCGCACCCGCCAGGACAGCTCAAAGCAGTCCATGACCAGCTCGCTGGGCAACGCCGGCGTCAGCTTGTACGCCCATTTGTAGAGGTCCATGTTGGCGTGCAAGCAGCCGGGCTGTTCCAGCTGCCGCTGGTTTTCCCGGGTCGGTTCGAGCTCGTTGAGCGGCGTGGCATCAGGGGTGTAGAACCGGAACGCGTCAAAGTGCGTGCAGCGGATCCGGTTGTCCTCCACCACCTTGTCCGTACCCTCGGAGCCGAGCCGGAGCTGCAGGTATTCGTGGCGCAGGTCAAACCTGTCCTGGTGGTACACCATCGCCCATTCATGCAGGCCGAAGCAGCCGAACTGGGCGGGCCGGGCAGCGGTGCCCCGCAGGATGACGTCCGCGAACACCACAGCGTCCCTGCGGTCGGCCAGGAAGGCGGCCCGGTCCATGGTGACAGCGCTGGTTCCGGCGGCAAGCCCCAGCCCGGCGAGTTCGCCGTTGTCAAGCGTCCGGTAATGCTTCCAGCTGCTGCGGGCAGCAGCCGGTGGGCCGAGCAGCACGGTGCCCGCGCCGGGATGCCAGCGGCGCAGCTGGCCCGGCTTCTGGGTGTAATAAGTGAAAAGGAAGTCCTCCACGGGATGCTTCCGGCCCGCGGACCGGCGGGCAAGGTAGGGATCGGCGTAGCGGCTGACGCGGTCCTGGTGGGCGCGCTCCAGCGCCTGCCATTGGTCCGGCGCCAGGACGCTAAACTGCTCCACCGGCTGGACCCAGGATGCTGCGGGCGGCGTTCCAGGCGCCAATGGCGCAGCCGTCGTTGCGGCTGAAAGCGGTGTCAACGGGCACGCCGTCCACCACCCCGGTCACGGTGGCCTTCTGGGGGCCGCCATACTCTTGGGTGCAGCCCACCGCGGCCGTGGGTTTCGGCGGACTGAGCAGCGCCGCGTTGGCCTTCAACGCGGCGCAGGCGGCCTGGGCAGTGGGATGGCTGCTCTCGGCGGCCGGAACTCCCGCCCGGCACACCAGGGTGTAGTTCACGGGTTCCTGGCCCACGTCAGGAACCACGGAAATGGCAAGTTCCGCGTCGCCCTGCCCTGGGCCGGCCGACGGCGGCGGGCTGGCTTCCGGCGAGGGTGCAGGTACTGTGCTCCCGGGATCAGGCAGCGGGTCAGGGTCTGCTGAGGCTGAGGCTGAGGCTGAGGCTGAGGCTGAGGCTGAGGCGGCAGGAGCTGACGATGGGGCGACCGTGCCAGGAGCGCCGGAGCAGGACGCCAGCAGGCCCGCCGCCAGCACAAAGAGTGCCAGGTGCCACCGCGCGCTACGCATCTGCAGGTACTTCCGTCATTGTTCAATTCTAGCGGTGCGCGCCTCCGGCGAACCGGCCGTGGCGGCGATGAGGCCCATCATGGACGCGTGCAGGCCGGCCACCTCGCTGCGGGTCAGGCCCAGCCTGTCCATCATGGTGCCCGGGACCTTGAGCGCTTCGGTCCGGAGGTCCGCGCCCGCGGGCGTGAGGTCGACGGCCAGGGCACGTTCATTGCCGTCGGCGCGGCGTCGGGTGATCAGTCCGGCGGCCTCAAGCCGCCGCAGGAGCGGTGAAATGGTGGCGGGTTCCTGGGCCAGGGCGTCGCTGATGTTCCTGACCGTACGCGGACTGGCCTCCCACAGGCACAGCATCACCAGGTACTGCGGGTGGGTGAGGTTCAGTTTCTCCAGCACGGGTTTATAGGCCCCCACCACACTCCGGGCGGCAACTGTCAGCGCGAAGCACAATTGCTGTTCCAGGAGCAGGTCATCCTCAGCCGGGGCGTCGGCGCGGTTGGTCATCAGACCTCCAATTGTTAGTGCACTAATTATTAGCCTACACTGGGATCAGGTAGTCGGTGGATGAAAGGAATCCAGGTCCATGGGTAAGTCCAGCCCCGAAGGCAGGGAAAACGCCTCGCAGCGGTTCATGCGGGCCACCGGAAAGCTCCGGGCCGTGTTCGGCCCGGCAAACCGTTCGTCGCTGGGCCACGCCATGACGGAGGACAACCGGAAGCTGCTGGCCGAACGCCAGGCGGAGAGCCAGCAGTGGGAAACGCTGACCCGGCCGGACGGCAGCACCTACGTGGTACCCCGGAACCCGGACGACAAATCCCTCCGGTGACAGCCTGAGGTCCCCCCCTCCCGGCGTCTTCCGGCCGGGGGAAGCCCGGTCCTTTTCGCTGGTCCAAGCGTAAAATGGGGTCACTGGCTCGCCCATGACGGCGGCCTCGAGTCCTACCCTGCAGGGAAGGGGGTGGAAACAGTGGCACACGCACTCAAGGGGTTTATGGGCCTCACCGACAGGCTCCGGTTCGTCTTCGGTCCCGCCACCAGGCTCGACGCCGATACACCGGTGGTGCACCGGCACGACGAATTCGAGCAGGCCTCGGAAGAGGACCTGTCGCATTTTGTAGTGGAATCAGATTCAACCGGACATCACTACGCCGTCCGGCGCGAGGACACCGGCGGGACCCGCTGACTGCCCGGTTGCCGGGCCGCCAACGGGTCAAAGCCGCAGCGTCAGCGTCCGGTGCCGCCGTAAACGGTGGCTTCGCTGTCGCTGTCCAGGTCGAAGGCGTTGTGGATGACGCGCACGGCCTCATCCAGCAGGTCCGCGTGGGTCACCACGGAGATGCGGATCTCCGACGTTGAGATCATGTTGATGTTGATCCCGGCGTCGGAGAGCGCCTTGAAGAACGTCGCTGAAACGCCGGGGTGTGAGCGCATGCCGGCGCCGATCAGGGACAGCTTGCCGATCTGCTCGTTGTACTCGATGGTCTCGAAGCCGATCTGGTCGTGCGCCGCATGCAGCGCAGCCAGCGCGTCGGCGCCTTCCACGATGGGCAGCGTGAAGGAGATGTCCGTCCGGCCGGTGCCGTGGGTGGACACGTTCTGCACAATCATGTCGATGTTCGAGTGTGCGTCGGCGATGACCTGGAAGATCGCTGCGGCCTTGCCGGGAATGTCCGGGACGCCAACAACGGTGACCTTGGCTTCGGAACGGTCATGTGCAACGCCGGAGATGATTGGCTGCTCCAAGGCAACTCCCTCTTGAGTGGTGATCTTGTCTTCGGCGCTGGGAATGACCCAGGTGCCTTCGTGCTGGCTGAATGAGGATCGGACGTGCAGCGGAACGCCGAACCGGCGTGCGTACTCAACACACCGCAGATGCAGGATCTTGGCGCCTGACGCTGCCAGTTCCAGCATCTCCTCGCTGGAGATGGTGTCGATTTTCTGGGCGGAGGGAACCACGCGGGGATCGGCGGTGTAGATGCCGTCGACGTCGGTGTAGATCTCGCAGACATCGGCTTCCAGTGCTGCGGCCAAGGCCACAGCCGTGGTGTCGGAGCCGCCGCGGCCCAGGGTGGTGATTTCGTTGGTGGTGCGGCTCATGCCCTGGAAACCGGCGACGATGGCGATGTTGCCCTTGTCCAGGGCGGTCCGGATGCGGTGCGGATCGACGTCGATGATCCGGGCCTTGCCGTGGATGCCGTCGGTGATCATGCCCGCCTGCGAACCGGTGAACGACTGGGCAGAGGCGCCGAGTTTGTTGATGGCCATGGCCAGCAGCGCCATGGAGATCCGTTCGCCGGCAGAAAGGAGCATGTCCATTTCGCGGGCGGGAGCGGAATCGGTGACCTGTGAGGCGAGGTCCAGGAGCTCGTCAGTGGTGTCGCCCATCGCGGAGACCACCACCACAACCTCGTTGCCGGCGGCCTGGGCGTCCACCACGCGTTTGGCCACGCGCTTCACGCCGGCTGCGTCGGAGACTGAAGAGCCACCGAATTTCTGCACGATGAGCTGTTTGGTCACCGCACGGCCGGTGGGCAGCACTTGCTGCTCGGTTGCGTTGTGCACTTCGGTAGTGGGCGTACTCATGCGCATACCTTCACTGGATCAGTTGGAATTCTGGAGGCCTGGCAGCCTGACGCCGGCATGGCGCGACTTCCTCCGACAGTTTATCGCCGCCCGCAACGCGGCGGACAATTGTGACCGCATCCCGGCCATCGGGCCTTTCCGCGGTCACGGAAGTGCCGGATTCCGGCCCGGGCGCGAGGGCATTCCGGCGACGCAGTGCGGGGCTAGAATCGGAGCCATGCCTACGACATCCAGCATGGGACGGGGGATCATGGCCGTCCTGGCGGTCGGTGCCCGCGCCGCCAAGGGCTTTCCCGGCGGAACGGTCGCCGGCATAGCCGCGGATCTGGGCAAGGATCGAAGCCAGGTCTCCCGGAGCCTGCGCGGTGCGCAGCAGGAAGGCTTCCTGGAGCGCCGGGATCAACGGTCCTACGCCTTGGACTGGTCGCTTTTCACCGACGCCCAACTGCTGACTGAACAGCGGCTGCAGACGGACGGTGCCATCGCCTTGGAAGGCCTGGCCCGGGAGACGGATGAAGGATGTTTCCTGGGAGTGCTGCATGGGGACAGCACCGTGACCATCGGCGAAAATGTTCCGGCAAGCAGCAACATGGTGGGCTCCTGGCTGGGCCGGCCGTACCCCGCCTACTGCAGCGACGCGGGCCAGGCTTTGCTGTGGGAAGCCTCGGATACCGAGGTCCGGACCGTGCTCGCCGCAGCCGACTTCGTTCGGCACGGCCCCAGCACACCCGTGGACGCCGAGGATTTCCTCAGCCGGCTGCGGGAAGCACGGGCCCGGGGGTACGCCGTGGTCGACGAAGAAGCCGAGCCAGGCCTCTATTCCCTGGCTGTTCCGATCCGGGATTTCAAGGGCGAGGTGGTGGCTGCGCTGCAGATCGTGGGGTCCAAAACACGGCTTGAGCCGCGGCGGGAGGCCTGCGCGGCGGCTCTGATTTCGTGGGGAAAGTGGCTTGAGTCTGCGCTTGGCCATGTGATGCCGGAGCAGGCCGAAGCACAATGATAAGCGCCGGGGGATGACCCGTGAGCTGGTGGATGCCCGCGCGCGCCGGGCAAGGAACGCGGTTCAGCCAGACGCCGGGCCGGCGCCGTCCAGGGTAGGGCTGGCACCGGATCCCAGCCGTTCGGCGGCCACCAGCAGGGCGCCGGCGAGGCGGCTGGTGCTGTCGTGGAGCGCGGGACCGCTGCCGAGGACGCTGAGCGAGGCAAGGATGATGCCCTCAGGATTCCGGACGGGAACTGCCAGTTCATGGATGCCGTGCTCGAATTCTTCGGCAGCCGTGACGAAGCCGCGGGGCCTGTCACGTTCCATCAGTCCCCAGACTTCGACCGGCGAATGCGCCGCACCCGGACCGCCGATGCCGATGAAGTTCACCCCGCGGAGCAGGTCCTCAACCGCTGCCTGTCCGTGGTCCCAGAGCAGTGCCCGGCCCGCTCCGGTACACCAGACGGGTGTCACCATGCCCGGCTTCACAAAGCTTCCGGGCAGCGCATCGTTGCTGGACGTCCGCAGCAGAACCACGCGGTAGCCATCACGCACGGAAATTCTGAACCTGAACCCGGACATGGCCACGAGGGCCTCCAGCTCGGTCCGGGCTCCGCGAATCCAACCGGTGTTGAGCGAGGCTGCCAGCGTGAAGAACCGCGGCCCCGTCCGGAATGGTCCTCTCTCTACGCGTTCCAGCAGCCCCAGTTCACATAGTTCCTGGGCCAGCCGGGAGACGCGGCTTGGCTCCATGTGAAGCTCCGCGGCGAGCTGGGAAACGCCCAGCAGCCGCCTGCCCCGTTTTTCCCGATCCGCCACCATGCGGACGATCCGAAGGCCTTGGGCCATGGACGAAGATTCCGAAGGTACTTCCACTGCCGGTGCTCCTTCCATCCGCTGGCCACGCCCATTCTCACATGCCGCCAGGGCGCGCCAGGACCCGCTGTGGTCCGCCCGGCCGGTATGGCATCTGCCGGTACTGGACACGGACACCACAGCGGATCACGATTGGAACAGCCAGTGGGACGGCCATCTAAAAAGTGGGTTGGGCCTGTCCGACCGGGAGGGAGGGGTACCATGACTGACGGTGACAACCCGGCTGCCAGTGAGCCCCGGTACGAGCCGATCGGGGATGGCAGTCCCGGCGTTGGTGACGCTGACGACGTCAGCGGCGGGCCGCCGTCGCCCGCGGCACCCCATATCTGGTTCCTCCTGCGTCGTGGTTTCGCTGCCGGACTCAAGGGCACCCGTTCGCGCTGGTTTTGGGGGTGGAGCGCGGCCGTCCTCGCCGTGTGCTGCTGCGCGGGCGCCTTGCTGGTGAGCGCCGCAGTTGCCATCGGTGGCCTGCCACCGGATTCCCACGGCTGGACCTACATCCTGACCGCCGCAGCCCTGGTGGTGGCGTGCTGCGTGCTGGCCATCAGGTGGGGTGCGGTTCCGGTGCTACCCGGGCCGCCCGACGGCCGGGCCGATGGTCCGTGGCGGGGCTGGGCCCAGGCAACGGTCAAAGGAACGGTGTTTGCTGCAGCCGCCGGGCTGCTCCTTACAGTGTTTGCGGCCTTGACGGACTCCGGCCCTGCCGTCGCCGCAGTTTCGTTTGGACTGATGGTGGTGGAAGCAGTGGTTTTCGCCGGTATTGGTGCCGGCGCCGCGTGCTGGTTCGAGGACTGGCGGGGCCGGGCCTTAGCCTGGGGGATGGCGGGACTGCTCCTGGTCGGAAACGTCGGAGCGGTTGTGGCGTTGTTGCCCACGGTCCGGGCGGAGGAATTGGTCCTGGTGACCATCAATATCCAGCGGGATGAGCTGGGGCGGGTCACATCGTACAGCTGCTCTTCCGAGGTAAGCGGCACCAGCGTGGTTGACCATACGGAACGGATAATGTGGCTGGCCACAAGCCACCCGGTGGTGCTCCTGGCACTGCTGGCAGGGGAAACCGATCCTCGCGTGGATGCCATCAACTGGGTGCCGGGGGAGTTGCAGGCCGCCGCGGAGGGCACGCAGGTTCCGTGCGTGGCGGGGAACGACGGCGAGGAGGCCGGTAGCGGGGTGCCCCTGGCTCCGGTGGGGTTTGGGACGCAGTTGGCCGCCGCAGGTGTCGTGCTGGCGGCCGGCCAGCGGGCGGCGGGACGCAGCCGGAAGCTTCCGGTCTGAGGAATCGGCTCAGTCCTGTGCTTCGCCAACCAGGTGTTGCTACGTCAGGGCGTTCCGGCGGCCCTCGAAGGCGCGTCCCAGCGTGACCTCATCGGCGTACTCCAGGTCGCCGCCCACCGGCAGGCCAGATGCCAGCCGCGTTACGGCGATACCGATGGTTTTCAGCATCCTGGCAAGGTAGGTGGCGGTGGCCTCGCCTTCCAGATTGGGGTCCGTGGCGATGATGACTTCCTGGATGGCGCCATCGTTGAGCCGGGTCAGCAGTTCCCGGATCCGCAGCTGTTCCGGGCCTACGCCGGCGATGGGGTTGATGGCCCCGCCCAGGACGTGGTACCGGCCCCGGAAGGAACGCGTGCGCTCCACGGCGAGGACGTCCTTGGATTCCTCAACCACGCAGATCATCGCGGGGTCCCGGCGGGGGTCCCTGCAGATGTTGCAAAGTTCCTGCTCCGTGACGTTGCCGCACACTGTGCAGAACTTGACCCGTTCCTTCACCGTTGTGATCGCCTCCACCAGCCGTTTCATGTCCTGCGGGTCGGCTTCAAGGATGTGGAAGGCCAGCCGCTGCGCGGATTTGGGGCCCACGCCGGGAAGGCGTCCGAGCTCATCGATCAGCTCCTGGACAGCACCTTCGTACACGATTTCCTCTTAACTTGGTGTGGATTGTGGTCAGCCGGCCCGCGGCGAAACCGTACGGGGTCAGTATCTTGGTGCGATGGGGCTGCCATCGGCTGAGCGCTCTTCAATGAGTTTGCCGCCCAGGATGCGTTCCACTGCGGCCCGGCCAAATACCCCGGACTCTTCGATGGTCTCATCATCTGCGCTGGGGACATCCTGGACGTAGGTGGCGGTGGCCACTGCGCGTGCCGGCGCCTTGGCCCGGCCGGCCTCGGCTTCCGGACTGTTGGACAGCCGCTGGTAGAGGCTTTGCCGGGTTTCGACGGCGGCCGGTGACTGGGCCTGGGCCGCAGTTGCAGCTGCAGTCGAAGTCGGGGCCGCAGCTGCCGCGGCCATTGCGTAGGCGGGTTCGCGCCGCTCGGACACGGCTGGAGCGGCGGCAGCGGACGGCGCGGCAGGAGGTATGGGTGCAGGCTCTGCCTCCGGAGCGGACGCAGACGCACGCGCCGAAGCGCTCGCCGGTTCAGTGGCCGGCGCAGGCGCCGGCGCCTGACCCGGCGCCGGGTCAGAGCCCGTGACAGCGCCCCATTCCGGCCCTGATGATGTTCCCGGCAGGCCAGCTGGAATTGAGGGTGGAACAGAAGCGGTTGCAGGCTCGTAGTGCGGCTGCGGGTCCGAGGTGCCCGATGCCGAAGTACCCGGTGCCGAAGTGCCCGGTGCCGAAGTACCCGGTGCCGAAGCGCCGGATTCCGAAGTACCCGATCCCGGACTTCCCGGTTCGGAGGTTTCCGCGGTGGCGCCCACGTTACTGGTGTCGCCCACCACCCAGACTCCGGGGGCCTGCTCCACGGCGCGGGCCCAGGGGTCGCGGGCCAAGGGGTCTGTCCCGCTGTCAGCCTGGGCGGACTGCTGTGCCGAAGATTTGTTCTGTGAGCGATCCGGAGCATCCGCGATCGGTGCCCTGCCGCGACCGGTACCTGAGCCGGAGCTGGCGGCAGCAGCGGACGCCGGGGGCGTGGACTGGCGCGGCGGCGCCCAGTCCATGGGCGGCTCCTCCTCCAGCGGGGGAGCGTCCTCATCCCGGGGCGGTCCCCAGTCGTCGTCGGAGTACGAATAGTCGCCTGCCACGCCGTGGGTGTCCTGTTGCACCGGCTGAGGCGATTCCGGAACAGGGGTCGCTGCAGCCGCGGTGCGTCCGGTTGGCAGCTCCTGAGCGGCCGCCGCTGTCCCGGCAGGACCTTCCGGGGCAGCAGTTGCCGTGGCAGCAGTGGCCCCAGTCGTTACCGTAGGATCCGCAGGTGTCGGCTGATTGGTGGAAGCGGTGTCATTGTGGCGTGAAAGATCCTGGCTGGTGACTGGCCAGCCTGACAGGCCGTTCGCTGAACCTGCGCTGCCTCCCGCCGCGGGTGAATCTGCCGGCGCGGCAGGTCCCGTTGCTGCCGCGCCGGTAGGCCCGGTGTGGTCAGCTGCAGTTGCAGGTGCCTGGTCAGGTCCCGCTGTGGCCGGCTCCTCCACAGGGGCAGCCGCAGACGTAGATACAGGCGCAGCCGCCGACACCTCCGCTGCAGTTGGAGCGGGTTCCGCGCCCGGTGCGGGCGCAGGTGCCAGGCCCCAGGCGACGTCAGCCGAGCTGGCGGCCGCCGGGGTACTGGGGGTGGCCGGGGGCGTTGCCTTGGCCGGTGCTTTTGGGTTTGGGTCAGAGCTCGACTGTCCGCCGCCGGCAACAGCGGTGATCTGGCAGTCGATGCCCAAGGTCTTGTGAATGGCCTGGCGCAGGTTTTCCGCGTGGTCCGCACGCCCGAAGGCGCCGGCCAGTCCCTGCGTGGAGAACGAGAGCGTCAGGATGGTGCCATCGAAGGCGCTGACCTGTGCGTTGGGTTCGACCAGCGCCCACGTGCTGCGCTTGATCTTCGACAGTGCCTGAAGCACTTCGGGCCAGGCCCGGCGCAGCACTTCGACGTCGCCCAATCCGGAGGGCGCACTGCGGGACACGGTGGGCGCCGAATCCCCGCTGCCGGTGCCGCCGCTGCCAGCCGCCACGCTGGCGTCGCGGGTACTGCCTGCGCTGGTGCCACTGGTGGACGGGGATGCGGGGGATGCCTCGGTGGCCTGGGGCCGGCGGCCAGCTGTGTCCTCGACGGGCCAGTCGGCGGTGCTGACCCTGGGTGGTGTCAGCGGCTGCCGGGTTGCACCTTCAGCCTCATCCGGGTTGGCGGACGAAGGTTCCGGGGCGGCCGTCCCGGCGCTGGTGTCCGGGGCTGCCGGCTGCCCAGTTTGGGCTGCGGACTGCCCAGTCTGGGCCGACGGCGCGGTTGCTGCCGGCGGCGTGGCCCGCGGGGTGGAGTTGGCGGACGGGCCTGCCAGGGAGGTGGAAGACGGGGCCGGACCCGGAGTCGCGGGCGGAGCCGTGGCGGCTGCAGCCCTGGGCGCTGCCGCTGCCGGGGCAGAGCCGCTCGGGCCCGCGGCAGGGGCAGTTGCGGTGCCGTCCGGACCCGCGGTGGCGGCAGCCCCGACGTCGTTCCCGGCGTAATTGATGCGGCGTTCCACCCTGTCGATCCGCGCGGCCATGCCGCGTTCGTTCTGTTCGGAACTGGGCAAAAGGATCCGGGCGCACAGCAGTTCGAGGTGCAGGCGCGGGGACGTGGCCCCGGTCATTTCGGTCAGGGCGGTGTTGGTGACGTCAGCCGCGCGGGACAGTTCAGCTGCACCCAGGTTGTGGGCCTGGTTCTGCAGCCGGGCAATCTGGTCCGCAGGCATTCCCCGAAGAATGGTCTGCGCACTTTCGGGCATGGCCTGGACAATGATGAGGTCGCGGAAGCGCTCCAGCAGGTCCTCAACGAAACGGCGGGGGTCGTGCCCGGTCTGGATGACCCGGTCCACTGCGCGGAAGACGGTAGCTGAGTCAGATGCCGCCACCGCTTCCACAACGTCGTCAAGCAGCGATGCGTGGGTGTAACCCAGCAAGGCAACAGCCAGTTCGTAGTCCAGGCCGTTGGGGCCGGCTCCGGCCATTAGCTGGTCCAGGACGGACAGCGAGTCCCTGACGGAGCCGCCACCGGCCCTGATCACCAGGGAGAGGACGCCGGGGGCCACGGGCACGTTCTCCTGGTTGCAGAGCAGTTCAAGGTAGGCCATCAGCGGTTCTGGCGGAACCAGGCGGAACGGATAGTGGTGGGTCCGTGACCGGATGGTGCCGATCACCTTGTCCGGTTCCGTGGTGGCGAAGATGAACTTGATGTGTTCCGGCGGCTCTTCGACGATTTTCAGCAGCGCGTTGAAGCCGGCCGACGTGACCATGTGGGCCTCGTCAATGATGAAAATCTTGTAGCGGTCGCGGACCGGGGCGTAGGTGGCCCGCTCGCGAAGATCGCGCGCATCGTCAACGCCACCATGGCTCGCCGCATCGATTTCGATGACATCAAGCGATCCGGAGCCGCCCCGGGCCAGTTCGACGCAGCTGGGGCAGGTGCCACAGGGGGTGTCCGTGGGGCCTTTGGCGCAGTTGAGGCAGCGGGCCAGGATGCGCGCAGAGGTGGTCTTGCCGCAGCCGCGGGGGCCGGAGAAAAGATAGGCGTGATTGACGCGGTTCTTACGCAGGGCCGTCATGAGCGGCTCCGTGACGTGTTCCTGCCCGATAACGTCTGCAAAGGAATCCGGACGGTATCTGCGGTAGAGGGCGGTAGTAACTGTCACAGAGAAAACCCTACCAATCCGGGCCGACAACCTGCCGCCCTGTGGGGGAAAAGTAAAGACCCCCCATGCACCCGCCAGAGCCCATTTACCCTTGCTACCTTCCGGTCCTGGGGGAGTTCAACAGGATGACGCCACATGAGGGGCCGCCAGTTACTTTACCCGAACATCCGGCGTGACTCGAATCGGCGGGCGCGGGCCCCGGTGGCGGCTGCTGAGTCCGGCCAATCAGCGAATTTGATTGCTTATCCCCCCGCCACCCCCGATCATGGGTATGTACACCGATTGGGGCAATCTCAAGGTTGTGAGCTGCGGGGCCTGGGAGAACGGGGCCGGACCCGGCAGCTCAACGGTGGCACACGGGAATGGGCGCATTGGGGGCGTCCATTTCGGTTTTAAGCGCCGGCCCTCCGGACACTGCCAGGCCCCGTACGCAAACCGGAAAAGGCGCCAATTGGGCGATGGGGAAAGGTTCAGGTAATCTAGTATCTGCTTTTGATTCAGAAGCAGTTGGAGAATTCGCCTAGCGGCCTATGGCGCACGCCTGGAACGCGTGTTGGGTTAACGCCCTCGGGGGTTCAAATCCCCCATTCTCCGCCGAACGGAAATCCGGTCCCATCATGATGGGGCCGGATTTCCTGGTTTAACCGCCCCGCGGCTTACGAGGCCTATGCGGCTTGGCCGCTCAGGCCTTCCCGCGTATGACAAGACCTGCCGATAGCCGTGCGCTAGCATCCTTGGCACGGTAACTAACGGGGGAGACAGGCGATGAAGCTCAAACCAGCGGCAGCGATGGCAATACTGACGGTTCCACTGCTGCTCGGAGGCTGCGCCGGCGACGGGTCAGGTATTGCTGCACTGACAACTCCTGCCGGACCTGAAGACGAACTCCCAAGCGATGCGCACTTTCAGTTTCCTGAACACATTGATGCCACAACCCTGCGGTTCCTGGTCGAAGATAACGGCCGGCAGTTCTTTGCAGCGCAGAGTACCGATGGCGCCCAGGCATGCCTGGCGGTGGTCAATGCCGATGGGCACGTCACCGATTACGCGGGATGCGCAGCTGCAGCCGGCAGCTCCAGCAACAAGATCGTGACCGTGACCGGGTCAGACAGGAGACCGGCCGTCCTGGTGCGGGACAACGCGGACGCCGCCCAACTCGAGTCTGAAGGCTTGAAGCGGGTTCACCAGAACGTGTACGTAGGCAAATGAGCGGAAGGGCCGGCCGGAGATACCCCCGGTGCTTCCGGGGCCCATTAAGGCCGGTCCGCCGCCGGGGAGCCCAGCCGGCGCAGCCGCTGCCGGGCAGAGACTTCGCTGGGACCCATGGGTCCCAGGGCAAGGCGGACGACGCCGAGAACGGCTTTGGTGGCCAGCTTTACCGGCAGGGGGAACGGCCCTAGCCGGGGAACAGTCAGGCCCAGCATCCGGCGGTATTCGGGCTCCAGGCTGTAGACCGCGCCGGCAAACAGAATCCGGTATCCGGGCCGGAGCATGGGATGCAGTGGTGCATCACGGATGAAGGCAACAGTTTCCTGGACCCTGGCATCCACGCGGAGGTCGCCGTTACGGTGCCATGTGTCGAGTTGGCGCCGCATGTCGGCTTCTGTGCGGGGCGGATGTTCCACTCCCATCAGCGTTCCTGCCTGTGACCACTCCCGGACGTAGGCGTCGGCGCCGCCAGGGATGGGGCCGCCCCAGAGCTTGTGGGCCGCGAGGAATCCGTCCGTGAAGGCGATGTGGATCCAGTTGGCAAGATCCGGATCGTTGGCGCTGTAGCTTTGGCTGGCACCCTGGTTGTCCTGGTAGCTGCCCTGCACCGGTTCATGCAGTCGCCGTACCCGTCGGGACGCTTCCCGGGCGGCTGCCTGCGACCCGTAGGTGACCGTGAAGATCCATCGGATGGTGTTTGCCAGCCGGCCCAGCGGGTCTTCCCTGAAATTTGAGTGCTCGTGGACGCCGGCCAGCGCGCCAGGATGCAGGGACTGCATCAGCAGCGTCCGGATGCCCCCGACAATGGGGGACATGGAACCATGTACTGCCCAGACTGCCGACCCCGGCAGGTGGTAGCCCGGATCATCGCCGTCGGCCAGGCGCAGCGTCCATTCCGGTGGCGCCCCGGACTTGCCCGAGAAGGTTTTCCGGACTTCGTCACGCCATTCGCTGAAGAAATTCCGCATGCCCCATTGTTGCCCAGCCGCGGGCGAATGCGGCGGTTGGACCCAGGACAGGGTGGTGTTGGTCCGCATGGAACCGGCGGGGGTGGCGTATTTCCACAATTATTGCCACACCGCAGCCCAGCAGGGTTCACACGCCGCCGGAGGTGTGTTCCCATGGGAGAACGCGCAAGGGCAACATGCGCTGGATCACCATCGGAGTCGATCTATTGGGCAAGCATTGGGGCGCCGGAAACGGCCAGGAACGTCGACGTTCCTTCCGCGCTGCCAGTCGTGCTGCCGCAGGTTCTGCCGTGTTGGCCGCTGTGGTGTGTGTGGTCAGCCAGTCGGGCGCCCCTGCCGGCGGCACCAACCTTCGTGACGCGGCGGCCCTGTCCCGCGGGTCCGTCGACCCGGCCGCGAGTTTCAATGGAGCCGCTACGGGCGCTTTTGGTTCTCCCGGCTCCGGCGCTGCAACCGGTGACTCCGGCCAGCCCGCCTCCGGCACCGTGGGCGCGGGTGCGCTTGCGCAGGTCATTTTTTCGGATCCCACTGCGGCAGTACCCTTCACCAGATCGCCGATCACCGGCCAAAGCACCGCCGGCATCTTGCCTTCGGCCATCGGCACGAGCGGAGTCGGACGCCCTCCAGCGGGTTTCCTGATGGCTCCGCTTGCGGCGCTTAGCCCCAGTTCGCCCTTCGGCTTCAGGGTCAGTCCCCTCACCGGCGGAGGCGGCGATTTCCACCTGGGCCAGGACTACGCCGCGGCCTGCGGAACCCCGGTGTACGCGGCCGACCGGGGTGTGGTCCGCGCTGCCGGCTGGCACCCGTGGGGCGGCGGCAACCGCGTGGAGATCGACCACGGCAACGGGCTCGTCACCACGTACAACCATCTGCAGTCCATCTCGGTTCGCGCCGGAGATCCGGTCCGGATGGGCCAGGCCATCGCACACGTTGGTTCCACCGGCTGGTCCACCGGATGCCACCTGCATTTCGAAACGATCGTCAACGGAAAATACGTGAATCCGCAGACGTGGGGCCTGGTTCCGCTGAGTGCGGTGACGGGCGGCGACTCCACCCCGGCGCAGTCGTATCTTCCCGGCAGCGGTCCAGCCACCGGCGGATCCATCATCTGGACCATTCCCGGCGGGCAGGCTGCCGCGATTCCGTCCACAAGTGAGGAACCCGGCGACGAAGACGTGACCGGGCCGTCGGGCAGCACTTCGCCGTCGCCGATAGTCATTCCGACGCCCAGCCCCTCGCCGTCGCCGACAGTTACACCGTCGCCCAGCCCCTCGCCGTCGCCGACAGTTACACCGTCGCCCAGCCCTTCACCAAGGCCAACGCCGACAGTTACACCGTCGCCCAGCCCTTCACCGACGCCAACGCCGACAAAGCCGTCGCCGACTCCTACGCCGACCCCGACAACGCCGTCGCCGTCGCCCACTGCAACTCCGGCGCCAAGCGCTACTTCCACGTCTTCACCTACGCCTTCATCCACGGCAACGCCGACCCCCACGCCAATACCAACGACAACCCCCACTCCAACGAAGGCGGCGGTGCCGGCGACGTTGCCGGCCCCAACCCCGCCGGCAACTGCCACGGCCACGACTACGCCGACCACAACGCCACCTGCCGCGCTGAAACAGGCCGTCACGCCGTCGTCGGCCCCTGCCCGCTCGGAAACTGAACCAGCTGCAACGCCGGGGCCAACACTGACGCCGACGCTACGTCCCACGCTCGGGTAACTGCGCCCCTGCTGCCCCGCCTCCCGCAACGGTCCTTCGCCGCACCGAATTCCGCGTACAGGAAACCACCAGCACCCACCAGTACGTTGGGTCTTTGGTAACGAACACCCTGTATGGACAACTTTCTGAGGACGAGACCCGTGGCATCTTTGTACCCGATCCCGCTGACCCTTAACGACGGAACCGAGACCGAATTCGGCAGGTTCAAAGGCAACGTGGTGATGGTGGTCAATGTGGCCTCGAACTGCGGCTTCACCCCCCAGTACGCTGGCCTTGAGGCGCTCTATGGGAAGTTCCAGGACCGCGGCTTCGAGATCCTGGGCGTCCCCTGCAACCAGTTCGCCGGACAAGAGCCCGGATCGGACAGCGAGATCGCCGAGTTTTGCGAGCGCAACTTCGGCGTCACCTTCCCGCTGACGGTCAAGGCTGATGTCCGCGGCAAGAGCCAGCACCCGCTTTACTCGGAGCTCACCACGTTCAAGAAGGGCCTGTTGCCGGGGATGGTGAAGTGGAACTTTGAGAAGTTCCTGGTCAACCGCGACGGCGAGATTGTGGACAGGTTTGCCCCCACCACGGAACCGGACTCGGCGGAGGTCATTGACGCCGTCGAAAAGGCCTTGGGATAAGAAAAACCGCGCGTTCCGCGAATTTGCGGCGCAGAAGCGCAGTTTTTTTACCTTTTTCCACATGGGCGTCGGCGATTTGCCCAAAGTTTGCCGGATGTCTGGTTGGATAAACGTTACTGAAGGTAGAAGGGAAACGCCGTTTCCCACCGACCACAGAGGCAGCAATGGAGCACATCGAGGCCGAACATCCCCGGCCACGCCACTTCCTTCTCCACCTGAGCGATCCCCACTTGTTGGGAGGACCGGACCCCCTTTATGGCGTCGTTGACAGCGAAGCCAGGCTGATTCAACTTTTTGAAGAGGTCAAGGCATCAGGGGCGCGGCCGGAGGCGGTCATCTTCACCGGTGACCTTGCAGATAAAGGCGATCCTGACGCCTATACAAAGTTGCGGGCCATCGTTGAACCCGCGTGTGAAGAACTGGGCGCCAAGATCATCTGGGCCATGGGCAACCATGACAACAGGGCTAACTTCCGGCGCGGACTGCTGGACCAGCCCGGGACGGATGAGCCGGTTGATCACAGCTACTTCATCGAAGGCCTGCGGGTCATCACCATGGACACCACGGTGCCAGGTTTCCACCACGGAGAACTAAGCCCCGATCAACTGGACTGGTTGGCCCGGGAGCTGGAAACGCCGGCACCGGATGGGACCATATTGGCGTTGCATCACCCGCCCGTCCCGTCGGTCCTGGATCTGTCGGTGCTGGTGGAGTTGCGGGACCAGGCCTCACTGGCGGCCGTGGTGCGGAACTCGGACGTCCGGACCATCCTCGCCGGGCACCTGCACTACTCCACCACCGCCAGCTTCGCCGGGGTACCGGTTTCGGTGGCATCGGCCAGCTGCTACACGCAGGACCTGAATGTCCCTGTCGGCGGCACCCGGGGCCAGGACAAGGGGCAGTCCTTCAACCTGGTCCATGTCTACGAGCACACCATTGTGCACTCGGTGGTGCCGTTGGGCAGCGCCGCGACGGTGGGCGAATACGTTCCTGCGGCCGAGACAGCCAGGCGGCTGGCCGCCGCGGGCGTCCGGATCCCGGAGACCCGCAAGCAGGCGGTCGGCCCCAAACTCGGCCAGCCATCCCGGTTCACGTAGTTCCCCGGCAGGTCCGGCGCAACAGTCCCGATTGGAAGAAAGAGGCCGGCACCCAGGTGCCGGCCTCTTGGGTTAAACGGAGGGACGACCAGCGGTTACTTCTCCCACGGTGCCTTGATGGGGTAGTACTTCTCCAGGAAGTCCGTCACCAGCTGCGCGCGCTCATCGGAGCTTACTTCGGGGAAACTGCCATCGTTCAGGCAGAAGAAGTCCATGTTGCGCTTGGACAGGAGTTTGGGCAGGTAGTTCAGCCCGCTCCGCATGGTGGTATCCACGTAGCGGACCTTCGCCGCGGTCTGCGTCACCGCACGCCCGGTGAGCAGGGCGTAATAGTGGTAAAACGAGTTGGTGACCGAGATGTTGTCGGCGGCCCGGAACCGGCTGGCCGCTGTTTTGCGGAACTCGTCCGGGAACTCCTTCTCCATCCGGGAGACTACGCTGCGGCGCAGCGGAGCAGCGGTGTGTTCCAGGTGCCGGGTGGTGATCCGCCCGAACCTGTTCCACAGGAGCTTCCTGTTGACCCTCGCGGCGTTCTCGAAACCGCTGCGTTCGGCGGCGTTGTCGCCCAGGCCGATCCGGGTTTCGGCTTCGATGAACTTGGTGATGCCGCCGGGCGTGAAGAAGAGGTCAGGGCTGACGGCACGGCCGAAGAACATGTCGTCGTTGGAGTACAGGAAGTGCTCCGACAAGCCATCGATATTGTGCAGCTGGGACTCCACGGCCTGCGAATTGTGGGTGGGCAGGACCGACGGGTCGGAGAAGAACTCCTCACTGCGGACAATGGTCACTGCCGGGTGCTCCTCCGCCAGCCATGACGGCGCGGGGGAGTCGGTGGCGATGAAGATCCGGCGGATCCAGGGCGCAAACATGTACACCGAGCGCAGCGCGTATTTGAGCTCGTTGATCTGCCGGAAGCGGGCCTCGTGGTCGTCGCCTTCGCCCAGCACCACGTCCTTCTGCTGGGAGCGCCGCGCCGCGATGTATTCGGGGGAACTGCCGTCCACCCAGGAGAACACCAGGTCAATGTCGAAGCTGATGTCGCTGGCGTGGTCGGCAAACATGTTCTCGATGGTGGGCCAGGAGTGGCCGTAACGCTCCACCGTGCCGCGGACCGCGTCCTGGCGCAGGAGGGTGCGGCGGGTGAGCGAGTTCTCGATGGGCAGGGTGAGCTCTTCCCCTTCGAAGGACCACAGCTCAATCTGGACGCCCGCGGAAGCGCCGAACTCGAAGCCGCCCACGGGTTCCACCCGGGGCCTGTACAGGCGGAAGATCCGGGCCTGCCGGTTGGAGGATAGTTCCCCGTCAGCCACCAGGACCGACGTTTTCTTTTTGGCGTCCACCGTCATGGAGTAGAACGGCTCGTCCCGGCAGGATTCAACCAGCGCCGCCCGCAGCTTCTTCCGGTCTTTCCAGTCCAGGGCGATGACGGGGCGGTGGTTGTTGCCACGGACCAGCAGATAGGCCAGTCCGGCGTCGGTGAGCACGTTGCGCAGGAAGACCAGATCCTCCACCATGGCCTGGTAAGGCGTCCTGGTGTCGTTGATCAGGGCGTAGCGGCCCTTATGCCGGACAACATCGGGGCGGTGTTTCAGGCGCTGCTGCGCCTCGGCCGATGTGACCTCTGCATGGAATTCTTCTGCTGCCGACGCCTGTCCACCGTAGTAGACCTCGTCCTGAACCGTTGCTTCTGTAATGGTTGTCTCCATGCTGGTATATGTTGCGTTCCTACCTGCATGATAGTCCTGCCGGGCTAACGCAATGTTTACCGGACCGATCCTGACTGCCCGGGGCCACCCGGTTCAGCGGCTGGATTCCTCCCGCCAGCTGCGCAGGAATGCTCCGCCGGCGTCGTCGTGGATGACGTCTTCGGCAAGTCCCAGGTCCGCCGCGGTAAGCACTGTGTACGGTTTGACCGGGACGCCGTCCGCGGGGCGGACATCAACGTGTTTTACGGCATGGCCGTTGTGGTGCAGCCAGTCGGCCATGGCGTAGTCCGTGCGGGAATCGCCCACTGTCCGCCAGGCCTGCGGCGTGATGCCCTGCGCGGCCAGCAGCTCCACCGCCCGGCTGGCGCCCAGGTCCTTCCCAAGCCGGACCGACTCGATGTCGGTGGAAATGATGGTGGGGTCCACCCGGTAGTCCACTGCATCATCGGAATCGGGGACGTGGTGGTCCAACCGGACCACACCCAGGCCATGGCTCGTCATCAAATCCATGGCATCGGCGTCGAACAGCTTCTGCTCGGCCAGGTAGTCAGCGCTGGCCACCCCGATGTGCTGCTCCACGGACACCATGGCCCGCTTTGTTTCATCAAAGAACATGTGTTCCGCGTATTTGTCAGCCACCAGGGTCCTGACGTCGTTGCCGTAGGCGGCAGGCACGGCAAGTTCGTGGTCCACATGCAGGGGGCCCGCACCGGCCGCCGTGTACGTGAACCACACGGCTCCCTTCTCGCAGATGGCATGGATCAGGGTGCCGGCCGGGATGCCGGCCTGGATCATGGGGTCCATAACCTGCTCGCGGATAAAGGCGTCCGACCGTCCCGTGTTGAAGATGACGGGGATGCCCGCGGCGGCCAGCGCCAGCAGGTCGTTGATGATTTCCGGTTTGACCGAGCGCGTGACGGGGCTGGCCACGGGCCCGTCGACGTCGAGCAAAAGCGCCAGCGGCGGCGCTGCCGGGTGGTGGGCTTCGGCGGTGGGCACGGCGGGGGACTGGAAACCTGTCATGGGTCCCATTCTGTCAGGCGGGCGGCGCCGGGCAGGCCCCCGTTACGGGCCCGCCCGGGACGTGGCCAATGGTTGCTTTTTGGCTACAACCTGCCCGCCGCCGGCGCTGGAGACTTTCGCTGGGCTGGCAGGATGCCTAGGGTGGCATGGTGATATTCAAAGCTGTGGGCGAGGGCCGCCCGTACCCCGACCATGGTTACACCACGCCCAAGGAGTGGGCTTCGCTTCCGCCCCGCCCGGTCCGGCTGGACGAGCTGGTGACCACCAAACGCACCCTGGACCTCGAGGCCCTGCTGGCCGAGGACTCCACGTTCTTTGGCGACCTTTTCCCGCACGTGGTGCAGTACCAGGGGATCCTTTACCTAGAGGACGGCCTGCACCGGGCCGTCCGGACGGCATTGCACCAGCGCACCGCGATCCACGCCAGGGTCCTGGTGCTCGATGGCTAGGAGAAAGCCGCAGGACACCACGGTCCTGCACGGCCATCATGTGGTCAGCGGACCGGAGCTTCGTGCCGCGCTGGATGCGGTCCGGGACGACGACGGCACCGCCAAGGTGCGTCGCCGCGCGGTGCACGGGGCGGTGCTGGTGCTCCTCGTCGGCATGATCGCGGCAGCCATCATCACCGCCATGGCCATCATGAACGGACAGCTCAAGATCCCGGCGGCCGAGGCAGCCAGGGAAACTGCTGCCACCTGTCCTGCCGCCACCTTTGACTACGCGCCCAACGAGACCATCAACGTCAACGTGTACAACTCCACCAGCCGCCCCGGCCTGGCCCGCGCCGTGGCGGATGAGCTCCTGGCCCGGAAGTTCGTGGTGGGCGCCGTGGCCAACATCGACGCCGGCTACCGGGGCATCGCCGCCGTGGTCTCCGGCCCCACCGGCCAGTCCTCGGCCTTCAGCATCCAGCGCAACCTGCCGGGCTCGGACTACTTCCAGGACGGCAGGACCGATGGCAGCGTGGACGTGATCCTGTCCCAGGCCTACAGCGCACTGACTGCGCCGGAGGTTGTGGACCAGACGCCCGGCCGGCTCAGCTGCCCGCGGGACAGCCGCCGGATCGCCGACGACGATAAGTCACCCGTCGTCCCGTCCGCCGCTCCCTAGGCCCCCGCCCTCGCGTTGAGCTATCAGTCCTGGTCGTTATACCGGGGCGATGGGGACCACATCTGATAGCGCAAGTCAGGGGAGGGGTGCGGGGTCCAGCCCCTGGCGGACGGGCCGGCCGCCGTCGTCAAACCTGGCGCCGGCACCGAGCTGGATGAAGCGCACCGTCCGGGCTACGCGTGCCTCCAGTTCCGCGGCCTCGTCGCTGCCGCGGGCCGCGCTGGAGGACAGCGTCCCCAGGATCAGCTGCGCCTGCTGGCTGATGTCCGCGGCCGGCAGGAAGCCCTGCTCCATGCCGTCGCGCAGGATGCCCTGCAGCAGCACG
This sequence comes from Arthrobacter sp. Leaf141, assembly GCF_001424565.1. Lineage (GTDB taxonomy): Bacteria > Actinomycetota > Actinomycetes > Actinomycetales > Micrococcaceae > Arthrobacter. The sequence goes on along the minus strand of NZ_LMOL01000001.1, from coordinate 17,430 downwards.
CTGAGGTCGCCCACGTGATGGGCCAGTTTGGCAAAGGACGACGGCGACAGCACAGCGCCCATGGCAGGGCCCGGCGGGAGGTGGCGGCGGGAGAGGTCCACCACTTGGGCGCGCACGTACAGTGCCAGCCGGTCCACGGGGTTCTCGAGCGTGGCCAGCGAGTCACGGAGCTCGGTGAGGAACTTCTCCGTCTCATCCAGCGCGTACGCGATCAGCAGTTCCTCGATGTCCGCGTAATAGTTGTACACGGCGGTGCGGCCAACCCCGGCGTGCCGGGCAACATCCGTCATGGTCAGGCCGGGCAGGCCGTGGGAAAACAGGAGCTCACCGAACGCCGTCTGGATCCGGCGCTGCGTGTCCGCGCGCTGGTCTGCGTTGCTGGCGGCTGTAATCCGTGGCATACAGACACTTTACCCCGATGTGTCAGTAAAACAGTCAGCTGGTGGCGCAGCCGTCCGGCCCGCAGGCTTCCCCGGCGTTGGCAGCGTCAACCAGCACCAGCGGGTTGGCGTCCTCCCAGGCGCGGGTCAGCGCCTCCGTGAACGTGGCCGCGGGTTGGGCGCCGGACAGTCCGAACTTCCGGTCGATCACGAAGAACGGCACACCGCTGATGCCCAGGGCCCGGGCTTCCTCGAAGTCGAAGCGGACGTCCGCTGCGTACTTGTCCGAGGTGAAGAGTTCCGCCACCTCAGCCTGGGGCAGGCCAAGGTCGTGGCCCAGTGCGGCCAGGTAGTCCTGGTCGCCGATGTCCCTGCCGTGCTCGAAATGGTCGCTGAGCAGGCGCTCCTTGGCGGCATCCTGGACGCCCTGCGTGGCGGCGAGATGGATGAGCCGGTGGGCGGTGAAGCTGTTGGCCACCACCACCGAGTCGAAGTCATACGCCAGGCCTTCGCCCTTGGCCACCTCGGTGACATGGCTGAACATCTGCTGTACCTGGTCCGGCGCCATACCCTTGCGGGTGCTCAGGTAGTCCTGTTCGGTGCCGTCGTAGTGTTCCGGCAGTGCCGGATCCAGCTGGTAGCTGCGCCACTGGACGTCCACCGCGGCACGGTGCGGGAACTCGGCCAGCGCTGCCTCGAAGCGGCGCTTGCCAATAAAACACCAGGGACAAGCAACGTCTGACCAGATCTCTACCTTCATGGTGGGCACAACCGCACGGCAGCGGCGGCTATTCCTGCTGCCGCTGTTGGATATCCCACACCGGCGGTTCAGGGGTGAGGGCACGCTCCAAGACGAAGTCGTGTTCCACGGTGGTGCCCAGCCGGAACGACTTGGTTCCCACTTGCCGGAAACCTGACTTGGTGTAGAACCGGAGCGCCCGCTCATTCTGGTTGTTGACACCCAGCCAGATGCCCGCAGCGCCGGTAGCGGCGGCTGCGGCCAGCGTGGCGCGCATCAGTTCGGCGGCGGCGCCGAGCCCGTGCTGGACCGGATGGACGTAGCACTTGCTCAGCTCCACCGAAGGGTGCAGGGTCAGGGCGGCCGCCACGTCGGGGTCGGTGGCGGGCCGGGCCACCAGGAGGCTGTAGCCGTCCAGCGCACCCTCGGAGTCAATCACCGTGATGGTGATGTCCGGGTCCGCGAGGTAGTCGTCGAAGCAGGCTTCGCTGAGGGTCGCCGCGAGGTGCGCGGCGATGTCAACAGCCGACGACGACGGCGGGCAGGCCAACGGAAAGGTGACGGCCGCCAGCTCCGCCAGCGCGCCGGCGTCGTCCGCTGTTGCCTGCCGAAGGAGGTGGCTCATGGGATCTTCCTGTCAGGCGGTGATGGTGCGGACGGGCGAACCGGCCAGCCAGGCGGTGACGTCCTCGAAGGCGCCGCCGTAAAACTGGCGGTAGCTTTCCGTGGTGACGTAGCCAAGGTGCGGGGAGAGGACGGTGTTGGGTGCGGTGAGGAGCGGGTGGCCCGCCTGCAGGGGTTCCTGGTCGAAGACGTCCAGGGCGGCACCGCGGATCCAGCCGCCGTTCAGCGCCCTGACCAGCGCGTCCTGGTTGACCAGCGGTCCCCTGGCGGTGTTGACCAGGAGCCCTTCCGGCCCCAGGAGCCGCAGTTCCGGTTCGTCCACAACGTTCTCGGAACGGGCTGAGAGCCTCAGGTGCAGGGTGGCCACGTCTGCGGCGCGGAACAGTTCCTCCTTGCTGACCAGCCGGGCACCGGCGGACGCAGCAGCCTCTGCCGTCAGGTTCTGGCTCCAGGCCACCACGTCCATGCCGAAGGCCTTGCCGTAGCCGGCTATCCTGCGGCCAATCTTGCCCAGGCCCACAATCCCCAGGGTCTTGCCGGCGAGTTCGAAGCCCACCGTGGACTGCCAGGTGCCGGCACGGAGTGAACGCTCCTCCGCGGGCAGGTGCCGTGCGAGGGCAAGCAGCAGCCCCCAGGTCAGCTCCGGCGCGGCGGCAGGGGAGCCCGGCGTCCCGCACACGGTGATGCCGAGGTCGGCTGCGGCCCCGGTGTCGATTGCGGCGTTTGCCATGCCGGTGGTGACCAGCAGTTTCAGCGCCGGGAGCTGTTCCAGGACCTCGCCGGGGAATGCGGTCCGCTCGCGCATGGCGATGACAATTGTTATGCCGGCCAGCGCCGACACCAGGGCCTCCGGGGACGCGAACGGCTTGCGGAACGTGGTGACCGTGATGCCTTGGGCTTCGAGCGCGGCCCAGTCGGCGAAACCGGAGGCCACGTCCTGGTAATCGTCGAGGATGGCTAGGCGGTGCTTCATGGCGGTGTCCTTTGTCCCGGAATGGCGTGATGTTCATCGTAAAGCAGGCCCTCACGGGGCAACACTCTGAAGCGGGGAAGGGCGCCGTGATAGCAATGGGGGTGATGATTTTTCGGCCCCGACCCGCCCGCCGCCCATGACCGGCCGGCTTTCCGCCAGGATTCCTGCCGGCTGGATCCTGCTGGCATGCATTGGCCTGCTGGCGCTGAACCTGCGCGGGCCGTTTGTGGCCGTAGCGCCTGTGGTGGACCTGATGCAGGCGGAACTGGCGTTCTCACCGGTGATGCTTGGGCTGCTGACCAGCATCCCCGTGCTCTGCTTCTCGCTCGCGGCGCCGCTGGCATCCCTCGCGGCCAGAAAATTCGGGGCCGAGTTCGCGGTGACGCTGACCATCCTGGGGGTCCTGGCCGGTGTGCTGCTGCGGTCCGCCGGGGGGCCGGTGCTGGTGGTGGCCGGCACCGTGCTGATCGGCGTGGCCATCACGGTGGGCAACATTGCGGCGCCGTTGATCATCCGGCGTGATTTTGCTCCCGGCCGGCAAGGCACCGCTATGGGCATCTACACGGCCGCCCTGAACGTGGGGTCCTTTCTGACGTCCGTGGTGACCGCCCCGCTGGCAGCCGCGGCAGGATGGCGGACGGCGCTCGCGGCCGTGGCGGTCCTGGCCGTCCTCGCCATCGTGGGGTGGACGCTGGCGGTGGGACCGCGGAACGCCTTCCTGGTGTCCGGCCAGGTGCCTGCAGTTGCGCCGTTGCCGCCGGTGAAGGGCGCCGGCTGGGTCACGGCAGGCCTGACTGCCGGCTTTGCAGGCCAGGCTTTCTCTTATTACGGGGTGACCGCCTGGCTGCCCAGCTACCTGCACGACGAACTCGGCATGTCCGCGTCCGGAGCCGGCGCGGCCTCCTCGATTTTCCAGATCCTGGCCATCGTGGGCGGCCTGGGCGTTCCGTTTGCCGCCAAGTACTGGAGCATGAAAACGGTGGCCATCACCCTGGGAGTGCTGTGGGTCGCGGTTCCTGTCGGGTTGCTGCTGGCGCCCGGGCTGTGGTGGCTGTGGAGCGTTTCCGGCGGCATCGCCCAGGGCGGCGGCATCACCGTTGTGTTCATCGCAGTCATCCGGCTGGCCCGGGACCAGGCGTCCGCCGGGCGGATGTCCGCCACGGTGCAGGGCCTGGGCTACTGCTTCGCGGCCCTCGCGCCGCCCCTGGTGGGCTTCGTCCATGACGCGTCCGGTTCCTGGACCCTGCCCCTGCTGCTGATCCTTGGTTCCGTACTGGTCTTCTTCGCCGGCACCACCTTGTCCGTGCGCCAGGTGCCGCGGGGCCGCTGAGCCGGGTGCCGCCGTCGTACGCGGCCCCGAACGCCCGCCAGCAAAACGGGATTGTCCCACCCACTCAGGGAGGGGGTGGGACGGGGGTTCCGTGCCGGCCCGGCGCCCCGGATTTCGGGGTGCCTTGTTGCGAGGGGCGTGCCGGGCCGGCGGACGGAAGGATGTCAGGCCGCGGCGAGTTCCTCCACGGTGGCCTTTTCGCGGGTCTCGGTGAGGTAGCGGGCGTAGGCGGGCAGCGTCAGGAAAGTCGGGAAATCCTGGGCCAGGGTGACCTCTTCGAAGATGTCCCGGGCATCCTCGAAACGGTCGCCGTCGAAGCGCTCCAGGCGGGCGAATTCCTCATCGAGGAGTTCCTCCACCCACTGCTGGGTGATGATCTCGCCCTGGTCCGTGATGGCGTGGGCGTACATCCACTGCCACAGCTGGGAACGGGAGATTTCGGCGGTGGCGGCGTCTTCCATGAGGTTGTGGATGGCCACGGCGCCATTGCCGCGGAGCCAGGATTCGATGTAGCGGATGCCCACTTCGATGTTGATCCTGATGCCGTGTTCGGTGATGGTCCCTTCCGTGGTGGCCACGTTGATCAGAGCCCGGTCATCGGGGGTGACGTCCGCCCGGAGCCGGTCCAGCTGGTTGGGCTTGCTGCCGAGGGCTTCGTCAAAGACCTCGCGGCAGACCGGAACGAGGTCCGGGTGGGCCACCCAGGAGCCGTCGAACCCGTCAGCGGCTTCGCGTGCCTTGTCGGCACGGACCTTTTCGAAGGTGATGCCGTTGGCGGCCTCGTCCTTGCGGTTGGGCACTGCTGCCGCCATCCCGCCGATGGCCATGGCGCCGCGCTTGTGGCAGGCACGGACCAGTTGCTCCGTGTAGGCCCGCATGAACGGCTGCGTCATGGTCACCTGGGCCCGGTCCGGGAGGACGAACCGGGGGCCGCGGGTGCGGAAGTTCTTGATGAGGGAGAAGATGTAGTCCCAGCGGCCGGCGTTCAGGCCGGCGGCGTGGTCCCGCAGTTCATAGAGGATCTCCTCCATTTCGAAGGCGGCGGTGATGGTTTCGATCAGCACGGTGGCACGGATGGTGCCCTGCGGGATGCCCAGCAGGTCCTGGGCCAGGATAAAGATGTCGTTCCAGAGCCGGGCCTCGAGGTGGTTCTCGATCTTGGGCAGGTAGAAGTAGGGGCCTTTGCCCTGGGCGAGCAGGCGGCGGGCGTTGTGGAAGAAGAACAGCCCGAAGTCCACGATTCCGCCGGCGATGGGGGTGCCGTCGACCAGCATGTGCTTTTCCGGCAGGTGCCAGCCCCGTGGCCGGACCACCATGGTGGGCAGCTCGGTGGCGGGGCGGAGCCGGTATTCCTTTCCTTCCTCCGAGGTGAAGTCGATGCGGCGCTCCAGGGCGTCGGTCAGGTTCAGCTGGCCCTTGATGACGTTGCGCCAGGTGGGGGTGGAGGAGTCCTCCATGTCCGCCAGCCAGACCTTGGCACCTGAGTTCAGGGCGTTGATGGTCATCTTTTTGTCCACCGGGCCGGTGATTTCCACGCGGCGGTCCTCCAGGCCGGGGGCCGGGGGAGCCACCCGCCAGGTGGGGTCGTTGCGGATGTCCTCGGTTTCGCGGAGGAACCTCGGGTCCTGTCCTGCTGCGATTCCGGCGCGGCGTGCCCGGCGGGCCCGGAGCAGTTCCTGGCGGCGTCCCGCCGTGGCCCGGTGGAGCCTGGCGAGGAACGCCAGCGCGTCAGGGGTGAGGACCTCGTCCTGCCGGCACACGGGCTGCGCGGTCAGGGTGATTCCGTTGATGCTGAAGTTGTCGGTGAAAGTGTTCATGGGAGTTGCTCCTTGGCTGTCCACCCCGTTGCCCTATCACTTATGGCTCCCAACAGCTGTCGATAGGGACCATATGTGATAGGGCAAGTGGGTGGGAAAGGCGGCTGGGGATTAGTGGAACTGGCCTTCTTCTGTGGATCCCACGAGGGCGAGTGTTGACGCGTTCGGGTTGAGCGCGGTGGCGATGCTGTCGAAGTAGCCGGTGCCGACTTCGCGCTGGTGTTTCGTTGCGGTGTAGCCGCGGGACTCGGAGGCGAATTCCTTTTCCTGGAGCTCGACGTAAGCGCTCATGCCGTCCCGGGCGTAACCGTGGGCAAGGTCGAACATCGAGTAGTTCAGGGCGTGGAATCCGGCCAGGGTGATGAACTGGAAGGTGAAACCCATGGCGCCGAGTTCACGCTGGAACTTGGCGATGGTGTCGTCATCCAGGTGCTTGCGCCAGTTGAAGGAGGGCGAGCAGTTGTAGGAGAGCATCTGGTCCGGGAAGTCGGCTTTGACGGCTTCGGCGAATTTGCGGGCCAGGTCCAGGTCCGGGGTGCCGGTTTCCATCCAGATCAGGTCCGAGTAGGGGGCGTAGGCCTTGGCGCGGGCAATGCAGGGTTCGATGCCGTTGCGGACCTTGTAGAAGCCTTCGGCCGTGCGTTCGCCGGTGATGAATTCCTGGTCGCGTTCGTCGACGTCCGAGGTGATGAGGGTGGCGGCCTCGGCGTCGGTGCGGGCGATGACCACGGTGGGGGTGCCGGCGACGTCGGCGGCGAGCCGGGCAGCGTTCAGGGTGCGGACGTGCTGCTGGCTGGGGATCAGGACCTTGCCGCCCAGGTGGCCGCATTTCTTTTCAGAGGCGAGCTGGTCTTCCCAGTGCACGCCGGCCGCGCCCGCCTGGATCATGGATTTCATGAGTTCGTAGGCGTTCAGCGGCCCGCCGAAGCCTGCCTCGGCGTCGGCCACGATGGGCACCAGCCAGTCCTCGACGGTCTGGATGCCTTCGGAGAACTCGATCTGGTCCGCCCGGAGCAGGGCGTTGTTGATCCGGCGCACCACGGTGGGGACCGAGTTGGCCGGGTACAGGGACTGGTCCGGGTAGGTGTGCCCGGAGTTGTTGGCGTCTGCGGCGACCTGCCAGCCGGAGAGGTAGATGGCGCGCAGCCCGGCCTTGACCTGCTGCACGGCCTGGTTGCCGGTGAGGGCGCCGAGGGCGTTGGTGTAGCCGCCGGTCTGCCGCTCTTCCGTGAGCTGCTTCCACAACTTTTCCGAACCGCGGCGGGCCAGGGTCTGCTCTTCGGTGACCCGGCCGCGGAGCTTGACGACGTCGGAGGCTGAGTAGTCGCGGGTCACGCCTTCCCAGCGGGGGTTGGCAGCCCACTCAAGTTCCAGGGCCGCTGCCTGCTGGCCGGGCGTCTGCTGGGCGGGCTCAAAAGCTGCAGTCATCGTTGTCTCCTCGTTTATGCGCCGGGGTTCCGGCCGCCGGGCCGCTTCGCTGCGGTTGCCGGCGGGCCGGTACGGTGGTGCAAATCTTTTCCGTGAACAACACTTTTCCGTAGTTGCAATCCGGAAAATAGATCAAAAGACTGGAAAGAAATGCGTTTCTTCGCTTATCCTGCATAAATGCCGCCTACCAGCTGGAACCGCAACGTTGCGCCGTCCACCGTCCCCGCCGCCGTCCCCGAACTGGACGTCATCAGCCTGGGCCGCAGGGTCCGGCACCTGCGGAAAGCGGCAGGCCTGACCCTTGACGGCCTGGGTGCCGCGGTGGGAACCGCGCCAAGCCAGCTGAGCCTGATCGAGAACGGCAAGCGGGAACCCAAACTCGGGATGCTGCAGCAGCTCGCCGCTGCCCTGGGGGTGGGGATCGAACAGCTGCTTGGGGCCGAACCGCCAAGCCGCCGGGCGGCCCTGGAGATCGAGCTGGAACGCTACCAGCGGGGGCCCTTGTATGAGACCTTGAACATCCCCAAAATCCGCATCAGCTCAAGGCTTCCGCTGGATGTGCTGGAAGCCCAGGTGGGGCTGCTGCACGAGCTGGAACGCAAGCTGAACGAACAGGTGGCAACCCCCGAGGAGGCCCGGCGGGCCAACGGCGGATTGCGGGCCATGATGCGCGAGCGCGGCAACTACTTCCCGGAGTACGAGGCGGAGGCGAAGAAGGTGCTGGCCGCCGTGGGGTACACCTCCGGTCCGTTGTCCCAGCACGTCATCGCGGACATCGCGGAGAACCTGGGTTTCAGCCTCCACCACGTAGGGGACCTGCCGCATTCCACCCGGTCGGTGACGGACCTGAAGAACCGCCGAATTTACCTGACGCAAAGCCAACGGCAGGACCATGACCCCCGTTCCGTGCTGCTGCAGGCCTTGGGCCACTACGTGCTGGGGCACGAGACGCCGAAAAACTACGGTGATTTCCTGGCCCAGCGCGTGGCCACGAACTATTTCGCGGCGGCGCTGCTCCTGCCTGAGCAGACGACGGTGGACTTCCTGCAGAAGGCCAAGGCGGCGAAGGAGATCGCTGTTGAGGATATCCGGGACGCGTTTGCGGTTTCCTACGAGACGGCCGCGCACCGTTTCACCAACCTCGCCACCCGGCATCTGGGGATCACCACCCATTTCCAGAAGACCCACCAAAGCGGCATCATCTACAAGGCCTATGAGAACGACGGCGTGACGTTCCCGCAGGACCATACCGGCGCCATCGAGGGCCAACCGTCGTGCAAGGCGTGGACGTCGCGGGCCGTCTTCGATGTGCCCGACAAGTTCAGTGCCTACAGTCAGTACACGGACACGCCGTCCGGCACGTACTGGTGCACAGCGCGGACGGAGCGCTCCGCAAACGGCGAGTTCTCCCTGTCCATCGGGGTGCCGTACCAGCACGTGAAGTGGTTCCGCGGACGGGAGACCACCGCACGGGAAAAGTCGCTGTGCCCGGACCCCAACTGCTGCAAGCGGCCGCCGGCGGCGCTGGCGTCCGAATGGGCGGGAAACGCCTGGCCGTCCGCCCGCGCCCACTCGCACCTGCTGGCCGCGATGCCGCCCGGCGCGTTCCCCGGCGTGGACGAAACCGAGGTGTACAGCTTCCTGCAGGCGCATTCGGGAAGCTGAGCCGGCTTAGCCGCGGCGTACTGCCCTGTCCAGGCTTTGGCGCGCCGCCCTGAGATCGATGCAGATGAAATCGGTAAGGAGCCCGTGGACTGCCCGGAACGATTCCTGGTCGCCGGTCCACCGGCTGGAATCGCGGAGAAATTCCACAAAGTGCATCAAACAGTACATGGCCACTATTCCTTCCTGGACTGTATGCAGAAGGAGCGAAGCCATCTTCGCGGCCACATTCTCCGGATGCAATGCAGTGATGGAGGATGTTTCTTCGTCCCGCGGGTAAAAGCGAAAGAAGAAGGCCAGATGCTCGACGACAAACGTCGCGTCAGGATTACCGGGGCCTGCCCGGAACCAGCGGATAAAGGCCGGAGTGAGGGCTTCCAGTTCGCGTACATTAGCGGGCGAGGGCAGAACCACGTGTTGGTCTGCGTTGACGAAGGGGTTTCCCGGCTGACACCTGGCATGATGCCGTTGACCCCTCGCGTTGCGTGATTTCGTGGCCATCGTTTCCTCTCCTGCGCTGTCAGCATTGACAGGCTGTGCTCCAAAGCTAGGCCCGAAGATATCCGGCAGCCACGACCCATCGGACGTATGTGGAAAACACCGCGAAACGCCCTAGCCGTGCAACTCCCGGTACGCGGCAGCGGCCGCCGGATGCAGGGTAATGCCGGCCGTGTTGATCAGGCTTTCCGGGCTGAGGAACTGCACCCCAAGGCTTGATTCCGGGATCAGCTCACTGGCGTTGTCCACCAGCAGTTTCACGGTCCGCTGCACTGTTGCGGCGTCCAGGTCGGGCCGGCACAGCAACAGGTTCGCGGCGCCCACGGTCCACGCCGCCGGCACGCCCGGGTAGCTGTCGGCGGGGATCAGCACCCTGTCGTACACCGCCCCGTGCTGCCGGCGGAGCTCCGGGAGCACCGCGGACAGGTCCAGCAGCCCGAGCGCCACGTCCTGCCCCGCAACGGCGATGGCCGCCGTGGGCACACCGCCGGACCAGAACAAGGCGTCCACGGAGCCAGCCCGCAGGGCGGCCAGTCCCTCGTTGAGCCCCAGGTTGAGGACGACGACGGTCCCCGCCTTCGATGCCGCACCTTCCGGCGAGGCGGACAGGCCGGCAGCCGCAAGGATCCTTGGTGTGGTCAGGGAGGTGCCGGAGCCCGGCTGGCCCACGGCGATCCGGCGGCCGGCCAGCTGGCCGAGTGCACTGATGCCGCTGTCCCGCCGCACCACGCAATGAACGTAGTTTTCATAAACCCGGCCCAGGGCAGCAAGATCCGTCCCGGCCTCAACCGGCGTTCCGGTGCCCGCGGCGTCCGCCAGGGCCACGGCAAACGTGGCCCGGCCCGCCCGCAGTTCCGCCAGGTTGTCCAGGCTGCCGCCGGTGGGGACGGCAGTGGCTTTGCCGGCCACCCCGTGCCGCTCCAGCGCAGCGGCCAGGAGGGCCGCGAACTCAAGGTAGAAGCCGCCAGGCTCACCACCGGCAACGGTGACCAGATCAGGGCGGCCGGCACCTGTGCAGCCGGCCAGCGCAGCCGGCAGTCCCAGGGCGAGTCCTGCGGCAAGCCCGCCCCGCAGGACCATCCGCCGTGAAAGCCCCGCACCGGCGTCAGCCACGCCTGGCTCCCGGGTCCGTGGCCAGCCGCTGATCCGGCAGCACCGGGAACTCCAGCCGCACCGCCAGGCCATGGGGTTCGACCGCGGCCAGCACCAACCGGCCGCCGTTGGCTGCCGCCAGCTCACCCACAATAGTGATCCCCAGCCCCGTCCCCCGGACCGCGGAGTGCTGCGCCGCCCGCCAGAACCTGGTGGCGGCGGCGGCCCGGTCCGGCGCGGAAAGCCCTGGACCGTCGTCGGAAATTTCCACCACTGCAGTGCCGGGGTCAACTTGGAGGCTCGCTGTGACCGTTGCAGTCGGCGCATACTTGACGGCGTTGTTCAGCAACTCAGCCACCATCTGCGCGAGTTCCGCCGGATGGCAGCCCACCAACGCGCTGGGCGCCGGCGGCGGGGCCAGCACCAGGCGGCAGCCCGCCCGCTCCGCCGCCGGCAGGGCCCGCTCCACTTCCCCCTGCAGGATCGGGTACGGGTCCATGGTCTGGGCCGGCGGCCGGGCCGGACCGCTGAACGGCCGGGCGGCGTCCTCGGATGACCGGTGCTCGGCGGCGGCAAGCTTAAGCACGCCGTCCAGGATTTCCTCCACACGTTCCAGCTCCGCCATGACACTGTCCGCGGCGCCGCGTTCCCGGGCCGTTGCCAACTCCAGCTGGAGCAGGTCCATCCGCAGCCGCAGGGCTCCCACGGGATTCCGGAGCTGGTGGGATGTGTCGGCGATCAGCTGGCGTTGGGAGTCGAGGCTGGCCGTCAGCGTCCCGGCCATGGCAGTGAAGGACCTGCCCAGCTGGCGGAGCTCCGGCGGGCCGTCCTCCGGCAGCCTTCCTGCCCGGCCTGTCCGTTCCAGCTCGGTCACGGCGGAATCCAGCCGCAGGACGGGCCGCAGGACCCAGCCGGTCAGCCGTGCGGCCCCCAGCAGCAGGACGGCTGCCAGCGCCAGTGCGGCAGCTCCCACCAGCAGCCAGCGTTCCCGGAGTTTTTGGCGGGCGGCGTCCAGGTCAACTTCCAGGACCACCGCCCCCAGCACTTGGCTGGCACTTCCGAAGGGCCGGAACATGAGCTGGGAACCGGCACCGAACGGCTCAATCGGCGCCAGCGAGGTGCCGTTTACGTTGAGCCTGGCCTGCGACAACGCAGCAGCGACGTCCGCCCGGTCTCCGTCCAGGCCGCCGGACCGCAGCATTGACTGCTGTACCCGGACCACAATGCCCTCCCCGTACAACCCCGAGTACGTGTCCATGTCGCGCTGCAGCCGGGCGGTGTCGCCGTCGGACGAGGCATCGAAGGCCACCTGCGCCAGCCGGTTCAGCGAGGCTGCGCGGTTGATCTGCAGTTCCTGGGTCAGCTCCCGGGACGCCGAGGTCAGGATGGTCCCGGTGACCAGGAAAACCACCGCCAGGCACAGCACGCTCAGGATGCCCAGGACCCGGATCCTCACGCCGGATCAGCCTCCACCCGATAGCCCACCCCACGCACGTTGATGATGAAGCCGGGCTTCTGCAGCTTGGCCCGCAGCCCGGTAAGGTGCACGTCGAGCGACCGGGACGAGGCCAGGAACGCATCGCCCCACAGCGCGTCCAGGATCTGTTCCCGGGTGACCACGGATCCGGCATGGCGGGCCAGCAGGGCCAGCAGGTCGAACTCCGTGGCCGTCAGTGGCAGGACCGCGCCGTCGCGGGTGGCGGACCGCCGGTTCACGTCGATCTCCAGCCCGGCCAGGGAAATGGTGGCCGGCGCGCTGTCCCGGGCGCGCCCTGCCCGGCGGGTCACCGCCTCGATCCTGGCCAACAACTCCACCAACTTGACGGGTTTGACCAGGTAGTCGTCCGCGCCGGAGCGCAGGCCCAGGACCACACTGCGTTCATCATCGCGGGCGGTCAGGATCAGGATGGGGCAGTCCGTGACCTGGCGGAGCTTCCGCAGGACCTCCAGCCCGTCCATGTCCGGCAGCCCCAGGTCCAGGAGGATCACCTGGAAGTTCCGGTGCGAGAGCAGGGCGTCGGCTCCGCGGGAGACCCGGGTGGTATGCAGTCCGGCTGAGCCAACCGCGGCGGTCAGGGCAGCGGCCATGGCGTCGTCGTCCTCGACGATCAGCACGTCCATTGCCTGTCCTTTTCTGCGCTGCCGGGTGGAAGCGTCACTGGAGACTATCGCGTGCGGGCCGGAATTACCCGGGGCGGGCCATTGGCCGGATACCTGCGGCGGCATGGGCGGGGCCCGGCTGGGCGAATCCTAAGGAAGTGTTAGGAAAGCCGTCCCGGCGTTGGTTGTGCGCCGCATCACCCCTAACTTGGTGGAAGTCCTCCAACCGTTCGGGAGACTGTCCACGCCAAGGAAGGTTCACTGATGAGCACCCAACACGCAACGCCGCGTAACGAGGCGGCCCAGACCCGGAGGGCCGTGGGCAACATCCTGAAAGGATCCGCCGGCAACCTCGTTGAATGGTACGACCTCTACGTCTACACCGTCTTCGCCGCCTACTTCCAGTCCCACTTCTTCAGCTCCGAAAGTGACCTCCAGGCGGGCCTTGAGGCCATGGCGGTGTTTTCCACGACCTTCCTGATGCGGCCCATCGGAGCCTGGTTCTTCGGCCGGTACGCCGACCGGAAGGGACGCAAGGCCGCCCTGACCCTGAGCGTGACCATGATGTCCGCCGGCTCGTTCGCCATCGCCATCCTGCCCACCAAGGACGTCATCGGGATCTGGGCGCTCATCATCCTCGTGTTCATCCGCCTGGTACAGGGTTTCTCCGTCGGTGGCGAGTACGGCACCAGCGCAACCTACATGTCGGAAGCGGCAACGTCCCGCCGTCGTGGGTTCTTCTCCAGCTTCCAGTACGTGACCCTGGTGGGCGGCCAGATGCTGGCGCTGCTGGTCCTGATCATCCTGCAGAACAGCATGGGCGGCACCGTGCTTACCGAATGGGGCTGGCGGATCCCGTTCGCGATCGGCGGGGTGGCGGCACTGGTGGTTCTCTGGCTCCGGCGCTCCATGGAGGAGACGCTGTCCTCCGACCAGCTGCGCGCCGCACACGTGAAGGTTGCCGGCGAGGCCCAGCCCGGAACGATGCGCCTCCTGCTGACCAAGCACCTCAAGCCGTTGCTGATCTGCATCGGCATCACGCTGGGCGGCACCGTTGCCTTCTACACGTACACCAACTTCATCCTGAAGTTCATGAACGATACCTCCGGCATCGCCAAGACCGAGACGTCCGTGATCAACTTCTGGGCGCTGCTGATCTTTATGTGCCTGCAGCCGGTCTACGGCATCATCTCCGACAAGGTGGGCCGCAAGCCGCTGCTGCTGTGGTTCGGAATCACCGGCGTCCTGTTTACGTGGCCGCTGCTGTCCGCGCTGGGCGGGACCCGGGATCCTTTCACGGCCTTCCTGCTGATGCTCGGCGGCCTGGTCATTGTGGGCGGCTACACGTCCATCAACGCACTGGTGAAGGCCGAACTCTTCCCGGCCTCCATCCGCGCCCTCGGCGTGGGCCTGGGGTACGCCATCGCCAACTCCCTGTTTGGTGGAACGGTTCCCCTGATTGGCGCGGCGCTGCAGAAGGCCGGCAACATCGAGCTCTTCTTCACCTACGTCACGGTGGCCATTGCCTTGTCGCTGCTGGTGTACATTTTCGCGCTGAAAAACAAGAAGCCCACCCAGCTGGATGAGGAACAGGGCCACGCCTGGGACGTTGCCAAGTCCGACGACGGCGCCGACCTCCTCGAGGCAAGGCGCTAGTTCACGCCCGGTTGCCCCAGCCGGGGTTACCGGAAGATGCAGGAAAAGGTGCGATGCCGGCTTCGCCGGCACCGCACCTTTGGCGTTTACGGCAGCTGTCAGCGTGCCGCGCGGCGACTTGCCAGGGCCCCGTGCAGCCGGAAGAACCGGGGGAGCACCACGTAAACGGCGCACGGAACCACCAGTAGGGTCAGCCCCATGGCCCGGAGCACCGGGTGCCAGCTGTCCATCAGCGGACCGAGGACCAGCATGCCGATGGAAACGAGCGGAAAGATGGCCAGCCAGGTCATGACGGCGCGGGTGTGGATGGACGGCGGTGCGGGCGGCAGAGGCGTCAGGGCAGCCGCGGGAGGGGTGTCGGTGGCGGGCTGTGGCACGGCAGTCATCGAAATCTCCAACTGGTTAGTTGCTTATGTTGATGGCGACACTACGGGGACGTCCGGCCAATTGCAACTACTTGGTTGGAAATTGCGTAGGATGGGTGCCATGGCCTGGAATACCGAACGCACCAAAGAGCTGCTGCTGGCTGCCGCCACCGCGGAATTCAGCGCCAACGGACTCGCCGGAGCCCGGGTGGACCGGATCGCCGCCGCCGCGGGCGTCAACAAGGAGCGCATCTACCAATACTTCGGCAAAAAGGATGACCTGTTCGATGCCGTCCTGGCCGCCGAAATGATCCGGGTGATGACCGAGGTTCCCATCCGCGGCTCCGGCCCGGAAGCCTTTGGCGATTATGCGGGCCGGCTGTTCGACAGGCACACCACGGACGGCGTGCTGCCCCGGCTGGTGTTCTGGGAAGGGCTGGAACGCGGGCGGGAAACCGTCAGCAGAGCCACCCGCACCGATCATTGCGCCATCAAGGTGGGGCAGGTGATGGACGTTTTGCCGGGCGTGGACCGCGAGGACGCGGCGGACCTGCTGATCACCGTTGTCACGCTGTGCGACGGCTGGCCGGTGCTGCCACAGATCGACGCCCTCCTGGCCGGGAGCGCGCCGGACCGGGCCGTCCGGCGCCGGGCAGCGATTGTGCGGACGGCCACGCTGATGGCCGGTGCCCTGCTCACTGATGCCAGGGCTAAGGAAGCCGCGCACCCAGGAGTCTGAACCTGAACTCCCGGGTGCGCGCCGCCGTCGTCCGTTCACGCCACGCTGCCGCGACGCCGGGCAGAACTCCCCATGGCGCTGCTGCGGACCGGCGCCTACGATGGCAGCGGACCGCTCGGTCCCTTCTGTCACTTTCTTGGGGAAAAGGACCTTACCCATGCCGTTGCCGCGATCTGCCGCCGACCATCCGATCCAAAGACCACGGCAGGGGGTGTGGGCGCGGCCCTGGGCTGTCCTGGCGGCGGTGGTGCTGGTGGCCGCCGGCCTCTTCGCCGGCGCCGTTCCTGCCTCGGCCGCGACCTATACCTTCAAGGGCGTTGTTAAGGGAAAGCTGAGCGCCACGGCAACGGCCACGCCGCTGGGGGATGTGTGGGTGGGGGCCTACACCAACAACTCCGCGGCCTCCTCCGTGGCCGGCGCGTGGACAGCGGCCGACGGGTCCTACAGCTTCACCGTACCGGCAGCCGGCAGTTACAAGATGTGGACCACCTGCAGCAGCGGGCCCTGCTCGGCAACCTATGCCAGCGAGTGGAACAACAACGAGTCGGGCTCCTACAACTCGACGCCCGTGGCCGTGACCGATGCTGCCCCCACCACCACGTTCAACCCGCAGCTGGAGGCGTACGGCACCATCAGCGGCCGGATCACCAACCAGGCAGGGCAGCCGTTGACAGCCGTTTCCGTCGAGGCGTCGCCCGCCGGCGGTGGGCAGGTCAGCAGCACCAAACCCGATGCCAACGGGTATTACACGCTTGGCAAGGTCCCGCCCAACAAGGCCTACATCAGCGTCAGGGACGAGTCCGGGCAGCGGCTTTACCTGGAGAAGTACTGGAACGGGACCGCTGCCGTGGACACCTACACCACAGCCACTGTTCCTGCCGGGGTTAAGTGGACCAACGCCAATTTTGTGATGAGCAATGAAACGCTGATCGAAGCAACCGTTACGGGCCCGGACGGCGCACCCATTGCCGACGTCGGTTACGTCCCGTGGGTATACAACGACGCAACCGGCGCCTGGGACGGCCCCCAGATGGGGCCACTGACCTCGGACGCCAACGGCAAGATCTACTGGCGCATGACCGTGGGCAAAAAATACAAGCTCTGCGTTTCCGACACGGTCTACGGCGGCGCACCCCGGGAGTACCGGTACAAGCCCGAGTGCTACAACAACGTCGCCACGATGGAAGCCGCTTCCATCCTGACCGCAACGTCAGCCGGGCAGCGGGTGCCCGCAGCAATCCAGCTGGAGCGGGACGGCCTGTCGATGGCTCCGGGCAGGCCCTACGTTTACGGATCGGCGCAGGCAGGACAGACACTCACAGTTGATCCCGGCGCATGGGGACCCGCTCCGGTGGCTCTGGCCTACCAGTGGCAGCGCTCCAAGGAAGGTGCCCAGCTCCAGGACATAGCCGGCGCCACAGCCACCACGTATGTGCCCACTGCCGCCGATGCCGGGTATGACATCTGGGCAAAGGTCACGGGGACCAAGGCCGGGTATTCGTCCTACTCCGAGACCGTTCACGCCGGTGCATCGGGCGCCGAGGCCGTCACTGCATCGGCCCCGTTCACCATTTCGGGCACACCCAGCGCGGGAAACACCCTGACCGTCAACCACGGAACACTCAGCCCCGTCCCCGATTTCGGTCCCTACTACGACTGGTTCGTGAATGGCGTCCAGGACTACAGGTCCAATCAGCGGACGTTCCTTCTGCAGACTTCAGACGCCGGCAAAAAAGTCACCGCCCGGCTCAGCGTTTATGACTGGCCGCTCCAGCCGTACCACGGCCAGGCGTCCGTCACTGTTGCTGCCGGGACGT
>NZ_LMOL01000001.1:0-128 GCF_001424565.1 Arthrobacter sp. Leaf141 | reverse complement strand
GGGGTCCGGCGCCGGTGACGCTGGCGTATCAGTGGTTCCGGGCGGGGGTTGCGGTGACGGGTGGGACGTCGTCGGCGTATACGCTGGCTGCTGCCGATCAGGGCAAGGCCATGACGGTTCGGGTGACG